>NZ_JBNDKS010000001.1:0-2064536 GCF_050435665.1 Paraburkholderia sp. GAS333 | reverse complement strand
GACCGTGAAACGACTCCACGCCGATGATAGTGCGGATTGCCCGTGTGAAAGTAGGTAATCGTCAGGCTCCCCAGCAGCATCAGAAACCCCACCCCGCAAAGGTGGGGTTTCTGCGTTTACCAGCACCGATTCAGCAGGCTGGGGGCATCGAATGATACAGGTCCGGCACCCTGCAGGGGAACCCTGCCACGGCAGAGGAGCACGGGTGGTAGCGACCATGATATGCACGGCATCCCGAGCCAGCGCTAAATAGCGCGTTAGCGCTTCCCGATGCTTAAGGCTGTAATTCAGCGCTTTCGCATTCGATGAACCTTTTCCGAAAGCAACTAGCTTGCGCTGCGTAACCATCCATTCGTAAGGCCTCTCGCACACTGTTTTTTTGCCGGTCATGGGGACCGCACGCTTCGTGCTCGATGTCGTAAAGCACAGCGAAAGGAAGAGAAGGGCGGGAGAGCCAGCCCTGCAACCAGGCATGCATGTAATTTGCATGCAGATCAAAGAATTTCGGTCTCGCATGTGATGCACATCCCATTTCAGTGATGCTCTGCCGGAACGACGTCTTCCACCTGCCGTAATCATCGCAACGTTACTTAAGTGCCCGTGCCCGCACTGGCCGTCTACCTTTGTTCTTCCTCACCCAGCGTCCTGACAGCCTCGCGTTTAGCTTGTGATTCAACGCGATGGCGGCAAGCGATACAACCGGTCTTCTGCGGTCGGCCACTACCAAGGCTTTTGAATTCCGCGCTATCGTGCGGATGCCGACGTCGGCCAAGCATCACTTCTTCTTCGATAGTGTTCATCTGTTCCCTATTTAAAAGGGACACGATGCTCCGAGACCTTTAACGCAGCTCACGACGAGATGATCGGGCGCTCACGAAGGTGCGCACAAAGCGGAAATTTAACTCACTACTGTATGGTTCGGAGTGCCGCGTAAATCAAACTGTCTGACAAAATTAAAATAAGAATCGCGACACTTCGCTGCGCCACTCGTCCTTAACATTTCCCGCAAAGTACTGTATAAATATACAGTACCAACTCATCTCCCAATCTTGCTCGATTTTTGAGCAGGGTGAGCATTCCCTTTCTACGAGCGTGTCTATGGCGGCAGCGATTCAGCTTGTGACGGCTACGCTGTCGTCGCAATTGCGGCGTCAGGTGTGGCAGGGCAATGAGATTGCCGAGGCAGAGTCTCGCGTAATTTCTAGCGGCTATACGGCGTTAGATCAACTGTTGCCGGGGCAAGGCTGGTCGGCTGGCAGTCTGACCGAGTTATTGATCGAACATTGTGGGGTGGGGGAGGTGCGACTGCTGGCTCATGCGCTTTGCCATCTGACAAAGCAGGCCGGGCGGCATGTCATGCTCGTCGCACCTCCCTATAAGCCATGTGCTGCGGCTTTGAGAGCCTGGGGTGTCGATGTCGAGCGGGTCTTATGGGTGCGCTCAGGTGAGGATCAGGCTTTGTGGGCCGCCACTCAGGCATTGAAGCAGGAGGGCATCGGCGCGGTTCTGGTATGGCTGCCGAATGTGCGCGCCGACAAGGTCCGGCGTCTGCAAGTGGCCGCTCAGGAATCGACAGCGCTGGCCTTCTTGATCAGGCCTGCCGAGGTCGCCACGCAATCTTCACCCGCGCCTTTGCGAATAATTTGCGAGCCACTTTTGCCCGCTAATGCGCAGACGATCAATCGTCGCCAATGGTTGCAGGAGATCGCTTTGTCGATCGATATCTTCAAGCGTCGTGGTCCCGCTCTCGCTGCACCTCTGCGTCTCGTTTTGCCGTTACAAGGCGTTTTGCTACCGGAAAACGGAGCCGGCAGCCGCCAGGACTCCGAGGTCAAACATGTTGTGGATCGCAATCACATTGCCACTCTTGTCGCTCGAAGCAGTGAAGCCTCTCGTTCCGCGTCCGGATGGTTCGCTCGCGAAGCCGAAGCGGTATGAGTTGTGCGACGAGGCAAGCAAAGCTCAGGATGTCCAGGACGCCGCCGCGGGGAATTGTTATGCGCTGGCTGATCACGCACACATTCTGCTGCCGGATTTCGACGCATTGTGTGCAGGAGTGCAGGCCGGTCATTCGCGTTCCTCAGCGTTGGCGCTTGCACCAGGATTGAAGTTGCTAGCCGCCGACATAGGCCGTGAGACTCAGGCATTCGAGGCGATCGCGCTCGCGCTGTTGACATACACGCCGAAAGTGTCGCTCGCCGAGGCTCACACCTTGTTGCTGGAAGTCGGTTCCGGTTTGAGATTGTTTGGCGGCTTGCGCATGCTGTTGTTGCGAGTGTCTGCGACAGTGGCGGAGTTCGGCTATACGGCGCGCATCTCCTGTGCACCAACTGCCTGGGGCGCGTGGTTATTGGCGCAGGCGCGCGTTGGCCGGCAGCGACATCGCTGGCATGTGATCAAGGAGAGTTCTCTCGAGCGTGCTCTCGATGGGTTATCGGTTTCGTTATTGCCGGTAGCGCAGGCACATCGTGATGCATTCGCGCATGTCGGCTGCATTACGCTCGCCGATTTGCGTCGATTGCCAAGGACGGGTGTCGTGCGGCGTTTTGGTAGCGGCATCCTGGACCTGCTGGCACAGGCGTACGGCACTCGTGCCGATCCGCGCGAAGCGTTTCGTGCGCCGGCATCGTTTCATGCGCAACTAGAATTGCCGTCGCGTGTCGATAACGCGGACGCGTTGCTGTTCGCCGCGCGTCGGCTGATCGTGCAACTGGCCGGCTGGCTGAGTGCGCATCATGCGGCACTCAGTGGTTATACCTTGCTGATGGAGCATGAATTGGCATCACGTCATGCTCCGAAGACATCCAGTCTGAACGTCGCGTGGGCGATCCCGTCGCGTGACGCGGATCATCTGATCTGGCTATTGCGGGAAAAGTTGAATCAAACGGTTCTGGCTGCGCCGGTCATCGAGTTGAAGCTGGTTGCAGATCAAATTGTCGAATATGCAGGGAAATCCGATACGTTGTTTCCGATGCCCGAATCGGACGGCGATTCGATTGCGCGCCTGCTCGAACGATTGAGCGCGCGATTGGGGCCTGAAAATGTGTTGCAGATGTCGGTGCAGGACGATCATCGCCCTGAACGGGCAATGAGCGTCGAGGCTTATCAGGCGAAGGCGTTTTCGCGCAAGAGGCGTTCGTCGGCGAAGGGGCGGACGAAGGTTCGGGAAGATAAGACCTGGCTGATCGACGAGTTGAAGAATGCCGAAGAAGGCGCGCGTACGAAGGGCGAGGTGATGGCGAGAGCAGCCGCGGTAGATTCGGGCACTATGGCTGAGAACATTGTTGAGCTCAACGCAACCAACGCAACCAACGCAACCAACGCAACCAACGCAACCAACGCAACCAACGCAACCAACGCAACCAACGCGACCAACGCGACCAACCAAGCCCCCATACTCCCTCACCCAGCCAACCCTCAACACAGTCTGGCATTGCCCGACACCCCTCTACCCAGCCAGCCGCGCCCACTCTGGATGCTCGACAAACCATTGCGCCTCATGATGCGCGACCAGCGCCCGGTCTATCGTCGTCCGTTGAAAATGCTGACCCGTACCGAGCGGATTGAAGCGGGGTGGTGGGACGGCGATATTGTCGAGCGGGATTATTACGTTGCCGCCGACGATCGCGGCCACATGTTCTGGGTGTATCGGGAGCGTACCGAGAAGGGCGAATGGTATTTGCAAGGCCTGTTCGGTTGAGTGTGATGAAAATTTTCCAGTCATCGCAGCTTGCTCGACAGTCGTCCACGGCGCACTTGCCGCCGTATGCCGAGCTGCATTGCCTGACTAATTTCACATTCCTGCGCGGCGCGTCGCATCCGCATGAGTTGGTTGAGCAGGCCATGTCGCGCGGCTACAGCGCGCTCGCGATCACTGACGAATGCTCGTTGGCGGGTGTCGTGCGGGCTCATGTGAGGCTGAAAGAAATAGGCGAGGAGCGGGAGCGTCAACGGAAAGAGCGTGAGAAGGAGAAGGCAGCCGAAGCCACAGAAAGTACAGAAGCACCAATCTCCGCTGAAGACGTAAAAGAAGCAGCAGTTCCGCACGAAGAGACGCGAAAACCTCCGGCAAGAAACGAAGCAAGAACTCCTGAAGCGCAACCAGAAACCTCAGAGGCACAAGCCGAACCCCAACCCGAACCGCAAAAGCCCATCCCCCACCTCATCATCGGCAGCGAGCTCAACCTGACCGATGAAAACGGCGAACCGTTCTGCACGCTGGTCGCGTTAGCCATCAACCGCAATGGATATGGCAACCTCTCCGAGCTAATTACGCTGGCGCGATCGCGCGCGGAGAAGGGCAGCTATCGTCTCGGCCCATCGGACTTCACCGATGCACTCCCACATCTGGCGCATCTGAAAACGTTGCCCGATTGCGTGTTGCTCCTCGTGCCGCAGCGTACGGCAACGCTCTCGCATACGTTGTATTGCGCGCACTGGCTCGCATCGTTCGCGGCAGGGCGTGCGTGGATCGCGCTTGAACTATGGCAAACCGGCAGCGACGATCTTCAGATCGACGCGTTGCGGATGATTTCGCAAGCGAGCGGATTGCCCCTGGTCGCCGCGGGTGGCGTGCTCATGCACACGCGATCGCGCAAGCCCTTACAGGACACGATGACCGCCATCGGCCGCGTCACGCCGCTGTCTGAATGCGGCCATGCACTCGAACCGAACGCGGAGCGGCACATGCGCACTCGGGTCCGGCTCGGCAAGCTGTATCCACGGGACACGCTCGAAGAAACGTTGCGCGTCGCCGCGCTGTGCCGCTTCTCGCTTACGGAACTTGCGTATGAGTATCCCGAAGAACTGGTGCCTGCCAGCGAGTCGCCGTCGAGTTATTTGCGCAAGCTGGTCATGGCCGGTGCCATGGAACGTTGGCCGCAAGGCATGGACCTGAAACGAATCGGCCAGATCGAAAAGGAGTTGAGCCTGATCGCCGATCTGAAATACGAAAAGTATTTTCTGACGGTGCACGATATCGTGAGTTTCGCTCGCTCCAGAAACATTCTGTGCCAGGGGCGAGGGTCGGCGGCGAATTCGATTGTCTGTTATTGCCTGCACGTCACGGAAATCGATCCGATCAGTATGAACATGCTGATCGAGCGATTTATCTCGCGCGCGCGCAATGAGCCGCCCGATATCGACGTCGACTTCGAGCATCAGCGTCGCGAAGAGGTCATCCAATATATTTATACGAAGTACGGTCGCCATCGGGCGGCGTTGACGGCATCGCTGATTACATATCACACGCGCAGTGCGTTGAAAGACGTCGGCAAGGCGCTGGGTCTGGAGGCGTCGCTGATCGAGCGGATCAGCAAGTCGCAGCAGTGGTGGGACGGGCCGGACGCGGTCGCCAAATATCTGACCGAAGCGGGCTTCGACGCCAACTCCCACATCACGCAGTATCTGATTCGTCTCACGAACGAGTTGCGCACTTTTCCGCGTCATCTGTCGCAACACGTCGGCGGTTTTGTGATCGCGAAAGACAAGCTGTCGCGGCTTGTGCCGATCGAGAACGCGACGATGAAAGACCGCAGCGTGATCGAGTGGGATAAGGACGATATCGACGCACTCAAGCTGCTGAAAGTCGACGTGCTCGCTCTCGGCATGTTGTCGGCGATCCGGCGCGGGCTGGAATTTGTCGCATTAAGACGCGGCTTTCCGGCGTTCAGGATGCAGGACATTCCGCGCGAGGATCGTGGCGTCTACGAGATGTGCGGCCATGCCGACACGATCGGCGTGTTCCAGATCGAATCGCGCGCACAGCAAAGCATGCTGCCGCGTCTGAAACCGAAGGAGTATTACGACCTGGTGATCGAGGTGGCGATCGTGCGGCCGGGGCCGATTCAGGGCGGCATGGTGCATCCCTATTTGCGTCGCAAGCAGGGTCTTGAGCCGGTCGACTACGCGAAAGACGAATTGCGGCCCGTGCTCGAACGTACTCTTGGTGTGCCGATTTTCCAGGAGCAGGTCATGCATCTGGCGATGGTCGCGGCGAAATATACCGGTGAACAGGCCGATCAGTTGCGACGTGCCATGGCCGCGTGGCGGCGCAGTGGCAACCTCGCGAAATATCAGAAGGATTTGAGCGACCGCATGCTCGCGCGCGGTTACGAGCAGGAGTTTATCGAGCGTATCTGCAATCAGATCGAGGGCTTCGGCGAGTATGGGTTTCCTGAAAGTCATGCGGCGAGCTTCGCGTTGCTGGTTTATCTCAGCGCATGGTTGAAGCGCTATGAGCCGGCCGCTTTTCTCGCGGGGTTGCTGAACAGTCAGCCGTTGGGGTTCTATTCGCCGTCGCAACTGGTTCAGGATGCGAAGCGTCACGGCGTCAAGGTATTGCCGCCCGATGTGACGCAAAGCGATTGGGAGTCGTGTTTCGAACAGCGCGAATCTGAGGGGCAGCGGATTTCAGCAGCGCAAACCTTGTTGCGTCGTCAGCAGGCGGTGCTGTCGGCGCAGCAATTGCGCGATCTTTCTTTGCGACGATTGTCGGTGAGCCGGACGATCCGGTGGGCGGCAAAGCGACTTGCCGCACGTGTGTATCGGCCGTCAAACACGTATGGTTTGCGCGGTCCCGCTGTGCGCCTCGGTTTGCAACTGATCAAGGGGCTCGCGCAAGACGCTGCCGAGCGCATCATGGCGGCCCGCAAAGACGCGCCGTTTTCCAATGTCGACGATCTGGCGCGTCGTGCGTCTCTGGCGCGACGCGATCTCGAAGCGCTTGCCGCGGCGAATGCGCTGGTCAGTATTGCCGGGCATCGACGGGAAGCCTGGTGGGCGGTGACTGCGCAACATATCGTGCCGAAGCTGCTGCGTGACGCGCCGATCGCCGAAGCGCCGCTGGCGTTGCCGCAGGCGGCCGAAGGCCGCGAGATCGTCGACGACTACGCGAGCATCGGGCTCACTCTCAATCGTCATCCGCTAGCACTGTTGCGGGCGCGTCTTGCGCAACAGCGCTTTCGTACGGCGGCCCAGCTTGCTGCGAGCCGGCACGGCACGCTGGTGCGCGCGTGCGGCATCGTCACCGTGCGGCAGCGGCCGGGCACGGCGAACGGCACCGTGTTCGTATCGCTCGAAGACGAAACCGGTTCGGTCAATGTGATCGTCTGGCCGTCGCTAGTGGAAAAGCAGCGCAAGGCGCTGTTGGGCGCATCGTTGCTGGCGGTTTACGGCGTTTTGCAACGAGACGACGGCGTGCTCACCGGTGGCGGCAATGCCGATAAGGAAGACAACGGCAGCCGGAAGAAAAAGCAGAAACACCAGGGCGAGGTGGTTCACCTTGTCGCCCATCGTCTCGAAGACCTCAGCGACTGGCTCGGCGAACTGGCGACCACGAGCCGCGATTTTCATTGATGCCGGTTCGCCGGCCTCAGGTCGACGGCGTTTCGCCTCGCCATGGATGCGCAGCCAATACCTGCCGGATCGCCGTATCGAATGGTGTGCGGCGGCCGATCCCGAGTGCCTCGAGCTGGCTCGAAGCGAGATGGCAGTTGTGCGGGCGGGGCGTCGTATCGGTCGGCGTGCGTTGTGGCGTCAGGCGCGCATCGAGTTGCAACGCGTCGGCAAGACGTATGGCGATTTCGTACTTGGTCATCGGTTCGTCGCCCGACCATTGGACCATGCCGCGGATCGTTTCGCCGCGCGAATGCCGTTCAAGCATTTGCCGGATCACAAAGGCGACGTCGGGCGTGAAGGTGGGATAGCGGATCGCCCATGCGTCCATCACGGCGGGCTTGCCGCTGGTGTCGTTAGCGCCGTTCGTGGAAGCCGAGGCGGCAATCGCCGGCACGAGACTGGTAACAGCCGATTCCGCCCAACTGACGACAGGTCCGTATAGCAGCGGCAACCGCAGCACACAGCCGAGGCTGGTTGTCTCGATTAGCGCACGTTCGCCTTCGAGCTTGCTGTGTCCGTAAGCGTTGAGCGGCGCGGGCGTGGAATCATGCTGGTAGGGCGGGTGGGTGCCGTCGAACACGTAGTCGGTGGAAATGGAGAGTGTCCACGCGCCGCGCCGGTTGGCCGCTGCGGCGAGGGTCCGCACCGCGTCGACATTCAATGCGCGAGCAAGCGCCGGATCATGCTCGCACACGTCCGGACGACGCTCTGCCGCAGCGATCACCAGCGCGTCAGGCGCTTCGGTTTCGACAAACCGCTCGACCGCCTGCGCGTCGCGAATATCCAGCGCAACCGTATTCGGACCTGGCCGGCTGAACGCCGTGGCAACGACTTGCCAGCCGGATTGCTGTGCGAGTTCGTCGACGAGTGCGCGACCGAGCAAGCCCGATGCGCCAATAACGGCAACCGTGAACATGATCTGGGGCTCGCCTTGTTTCGTTTAGTTTCGCTTAATGGGCGGCGTCGCCTGCGACTCCGGTCGCAACGGCCTTGACGGTGTAGCCGGCTTCGTCGATCGCGGCTTTCAGCGCGTCGACCGATTGTGTGGAATCGACCACCACGCGCCCCGACGCGAGATCCACCTGAACCTGGGCGGTGTCGTCGTGTTCGCGAATGGCGTTCGTGACGGCTGCGACGCAATGCTGGCAGCTCATGCCTTCTACCTGGAATTCGATGGTCATTGGATTGGTCTCGGGAGAAATCAAGATGGCGATAGTTGAATTATGCCTGCCGAACCGTATTTGAGTACGTGACCTTCCCATCATGGGAAGGTGTACGATCGATTCATACTCTGAGGAAAAGTCATGAATATCGGTGAAGCGGCGCGCATGTCGGGTGTCACGGCGAAGATGATCCGCTATTACGAAAGCGTGGGTTTGCTGGCGGCAAAGGCGAGGACGAGCGCGGGCTATCGCGTATACGGGCCCCAAGAGGTGCATTCGCTGCGGTTTATCCGGCAGGCCCGTCGGCTGGGTTTCCTGGTCGAAGATATTCGACGTCTTCTGGCGCTGTGGCACGACCGGTCGCGCGCAAGTGCCGAAGTCAAGGGAATCGCGCTGGAACATGTGGCAGAACTGGATCGTCGTATCGCCGAATTGACGGACATGCGCGACACGCTGGCCCATCTGGCAAACCATTGTCACGGGGATGACCGCCCAGACTGCCCGATTATCGAACGTCTTGCCGATGCGGATTCAGATACCAATTTGGAGAAATCAGGGTGCGATGATCGATAACGTTGGTAGCTGACAAGGACGCAGGTGCAACCCTTGGATGTTATTTGTCGCAACCCTCCCTTGTTTGCACCAATATTGTGCTTAAAAATTTGGGGAAGTACCAATTTTCGTTGAAAATGCATTCTGAATCGCGCTAAATCAACAACTTACACGCACCACACGCGTGCACCATTCCAAAACGGAATGCACGTCATGCGGGCATTTCACTAGCAAGGTTGCACCATCACGCTATAATCCGGGTTAACCCTTTTACGGGAAATCCCTGATGTCCAACTTCACCGGGGATTCAATCTGATCCTTGGAGAACATCATGTTTGCGTACATTCTTGAAAAGCTGAGCACCTGGTTTGAAACTGCAGAGCGTAACCGCCGTGAAGCCTACCTGGCCTCGTCGTCGGACATCGTCCAGCTCGAACAACGTATCCGCTCGCTGGAAACCAACGGCTACTCGCTGTAAGTTTCGCCCGCATCACGTTTGACCCGGCGGCGCATGTTGCGCGGCCACTGCAGTAAAAGCGTCAAGCCCCGTCAAATGCGGGGCTTTGTCACATCTGGACCTCGGAAACTGAATTGGGCGTCCGACGGCTAGTTGTGGCGAATATCGACTAGCCTCCTGGCTCACGTCGAGGTAAGGTAAATGTTCGCCGCGCCGTTGTCCGCGCGATTCGGCATTTTCAAACCAAACCGATCCGCCTATGCCTCCTGTCCGTCCGCTTAAATCCTTTCTGGCCGTGGCCTCCGCTGCTTCGCTGGCGACGGTTCTGGTCGCGTCCACTGCGTACGCTGCGTCGGATAGCACGCGCGCGCCGGTCATCCTCGATTCGCAGGGCGGAATTTACGACGGTCAGGGCGGCACGATGCTGCAAACCGGGCCGCTCTCGCGGCAGCCGATTGTCGGCGCGCAGCCCATCGCTGCACCCGCCGAACTGGCGCCCCCTGAGTCGTCGACACCGGTAGTTGTCGCGCCGTATATCCAGGTGCCGGTTGGCGGCGGCTCGACGCCACGGCCCCAGCCGCGTCCGCTACCTCGCACGCAGTAACAGTCTGCGGCGAGTATTCTCTCCGCCGATTTTTCCCCCGTTCCTTTTATTAAAAACATCGATGACACGGCGGGCGCCCGGTTGCTGCGCGCCCGCGTGATTACGCGTGAAGTGGCTCGACATACGCCATTGGGGTTTGGGCGAATGGCCCGGCCGAAACCGTCCGACGACAATCGTGGCGCGGCTTGTCGATGGCCATTCCGCGCCACGACGATCGTGCAGTGCCGCCGCATCGAATAAAAAGGAACAAGGAGATATCAGATGCCCCTTTTCGGGATGCGGCGTGCTACCCGCGCCTGCGTGACGCTGCTCGCACTTGTCGCCATCGCGCTACCCGGTGCCACGCGCGCCAAGGACGTACCGGAAACGCCGGCGATAACGTTGGCCGTGGGCGGCTTGCCGGGTCTTTACTATTTGCCGGTGCTGGCTGCGCAGCAGTTGGGCTACTTCAAGGAGGAGGGCCTCGACGTCACGCTCGAAGATTTCGCGGGGGGATCAAAGGCGCTGGAGGCGGTGGTGGGCGGCAGCGCGGACGTAGGCGCCGGCGCGTTCGAGCACACCTTGTTCATGCAGGAAAAAGGACAGCATTACCGCGCATTCGTGCTGATGGGCCGCGCACCGCAGATCGTGGTCGCGGTGCTGAAATCGAAGGCCGATCAACTCAAGACGCTGGCGGACTTCAAGGGCGCGAAAGTGGGCGTGAGCGCGCCGGGTTCGTCGACGGATCTCGTTCTCACCGTGGCTTTGCGCAAAGCCGGCGTGCAGCGCAACGAAATTTCGGCGATCGGCGTGGGCAGCGGCGCCACGGTGCTGGCGGCGGTCAGCGGCGGGCGGATCGACGCGCTTTCCAACGTCGATCCGATGATGACCAAACTCACGCGCAGTGGCGCAATCAGGGTGCTGATCGATACGCGAACCGTGAAGGGAACGCAGGAGGTATTCGGCGGGACAATGCCCGCGGCGACGCTCTACGCGTCGGAACAGTTCATTCAGAAGAATCCGAAGACGACGCAGGCGTTAGCCAACGCGATCGTGCACGCCAACCGCTGGCTGCAGACCGCAAGCGACGCCGATCTGCTGAAGATGGTGCCGCCGGCTTATCTGCTCAACGACTCGGCGCTTTATGTCGAGGCTTTTCACAATGTACGTGACGCCTATTCGCCGGATGGCTTGATGCCGGCGGACGGCCCGGCGACTTCATTGCGGGCGCTGTCGTCGTTTGATAGCACGCTCGATCCGAAGAAAATCGATCTGAACGCGACTTATACGAACGACTTTGCCCAGAAGGCCGCGGCGCAATTCAAGTAGAGGATGGCGGCGTATGCTCCAGCGCGCCGTCTGCGCGACGGCGGCCGGGCGTTCGAAGCCGCATCCTTCAACTTACGACTGAACCTCAATCGCCGCGATATTCGACCTTGAATTCCGCAGCCTTGTCTTCGCCGAGCGCTTTTACGAGCCAGGGCATTTGTTCCTTCAGCTCTTTGGCGAGCGTATAAGGCGGGTTCAGAATGAACATGCCGCTGCCGAACAGCCCGAAGCCGTCTGCCGGCGGGTTGCTCACGGTCAGGCTCACGTGCAGCCAGTTACGCGCCTGCAGTTTCTTCAACTGCTCAGGAAAACGTTGCGATTCCGGGCGTCGCACCTGCGGATACCAGACTGCATAAGTGCCGGTCGGAAAGCGCTTCAGACTTTCTTCGACACAGCGAAACGTGCGCATGTAATCGCGCTTGTCTTCATAGGACGGATCGAGCAGCACCAGCGCGCGGCGCGGCGCCGGCGGCAGCAACTTGATAATGCCGTCGAAGCCGTCGCCCGCGAACAGCATGGCGCGACGGCCCGCGTCGCGGAAATTGTGGCGCAATACGTCGATTTCGGTGGTGTGCAGCTCGAACAGACGCATGCGGTCCTGTTCGCGCAGTTGCCGCCACGCGATGTACGGCGAGCCCGGGTAAAAGCGCAACTGGCCGTCGGGATTCAACGCGCTGACTTCTTCGATGTAATCGGCGAAGATCGGCGGCAGATCGTTGCGTTCCCACAGTTTGGCAATGCCGGTCTGGAACTCGCCGGTCTTGATCGCGAAGCCTTCCCTCAGCGAATAAACGCCGGCGCCCGCATGCGTGTCGATATACCAGTAGGCTTTGTCCTTCTGGCCGAGGTAGCGCAAGAGCTGCAACACGACGGCGTGTTTCAGAACGTCGGCGTGATTGCCTGCATGAAAGGCGTGGCGGTAGCTGAGCATGATGAGGAGACGCTGAAAGAGAGCATGCCGGTCCGGACGGATGCGGCGGTGCGGTGCAGGACGGCCGCGCGACGGACAAACATCGCCGATGCGCAGCGCGGTCGCGTATTGTACGCGACGCCGCGTTGCGCTTTGCGGGAAGTTCCGCCGGAAGGTGCGCCTTGCGGGCCGCCACCTCCGTTTCGCGTCACTCCACGGCGTTGCCGCGTCGAACCATGCTACGCGCTCCGACGCAAATCCGGTCAGTCGTATGGATCAGTCGTACGCGTCGCCGATGATGTCTTCGATCCGCTTCTTGATCTCCGGCGTAATGCGTTGCGCGACCTCGATCGACTTCATGTTCTCGCCGATCTGTTCGACTCGCGACGCGCCGGTAATCACCGTGCTGACGTTCGGGTTCTTCAGGATCCAGCCGATTGCCAGTTGGCCGATCGTGCAGCCCAATTCGTCCGCCACTTCGCCGAGCCTGCCGACCGTGTTGTTCCTGCCCGCATCAGTGACCATGTTGCGCAGCCAGTCGTAGCCCTGCAACTGCGCGCGGCTGTCAGCGGGCACGCCGTTGCGATATTTGCCGGTGAGCAGGCCGGACGCCAGCGGACTCCACGTGGTCAGCCCGAGGCCGAGGTCCTCATAAAGCCGTTTGTACTCTTCCTCGACGCGCTTGCGATTGAACAGGTTGTATTGCGGCTGTTCCATCACCGGCTTGTGCAGATGATGCCGCTCGGCGATCTCATACGCGGCGCGGATCTCGTCGGCGCTCCATTCGGAGGTGCCCCAGTACAGCGCCTTGCCGCGCGTGATCATGTCGCTCATCGCCCAGACCGTTTCTTCGATCGGCGTATTCGGATCGGGACGATGGCAGAACGCCAGGTCGACGTAATCGAGTTGCAGCCGTTTGAGCGAAGCGTCGATTGCGTTCAGCAGGTATTTGCGGTTCAGCGTGTGGTACTGGTTCGGCGCTTCATTGAGACCCCAGAAGAATTTCGTCGACACCACATAGCTCACGCGCGGCCACGCCAGTTCCTTCAGAGCCTGACCCATGATTTCTTCGGATTTGCCGCCTGCGTAGGCCTCGGCGTTGTCGAAGAAATTGACGCCGGCGTCGCGCGCGGCGGCGAGCGATTCACGCGCCGCGTGAGTGTCCACCTGGCTGCCGTAGGTGACCCACGAGCCGATGGACAGTTCGCTGACTTGCAGGCCGGAGCGGCCCAGACGTCGATAATTCATGCATGCCTCCTTGTTGTTGATGTCACCGGAATTTCACCGAAAACGTCCAGTTTAATGAGATATCGCGCGATGTGCGTTTTACCTCTGGAGTTCACAGGGTTCATGCACAATAGCAGCCTTGGCCGCAATGCAGCATTCGGCGGATGGCCTATGCCGTCTGGCTGACTTCACGCCGCTTGCGGTTCCGTGGTCTCATTGCTTATCAACTGCATGGAGGTTCTGAATGTCGTCTACGAACACGAATCTGAATGGCAAGGTCGCCGTGGTCACCGGCGCGGCAAGCGGCATCGGCAAGCAGATCGCGCTGACTCTTTCCGCAGCCGGCGCAGCGGTCGCCATCGCCGACCTGAACCAGGACGGCGCGAACGCTGTTGCCGAGGAAATCACGAAAGGCGGCGGTAAGGCAATCGGTGTGGCCATGGACGTGACGAACGAAGATGCCGTCAATCAGGGCATCGACAAAGTCGTGGCCGAACTCGGCTCGGTCGACATTCTCATTTCCAACGCCGGCATCCAGATCGTCAATCCGATCGAAAACTATTCGTTTTCCGACTGGAAGAAAATGCAGGCCATTCACGTGGACGGCGCGTTCCTGACCACGAAAGCCGCGCTCAAGCATATGTACAAGGACGATCGCGGCGGCATCGTGATCTACATGGGTTCGGTCCATTCGCATGAAGCGTCGCCGCTGAAGTCCGCGTACGTGACGGCGAAACACGCGTTGCTCGGCCTGTCGCGCGTGCTGGCGAAAGAAGGCGCGAAGCACAACGTGCGCTCGCATGTGGTGTGTCCGGGTTTCGTGCGCACGCCGCTCGTCGACAAGCAGATCCCCGAGCAGGCTAAAGAACTCGGCATCAGCGAAGAAGACGTGATCAAGCGCGTGATGCTGGGCGGCACGGTCGACGGCATTTTCACCACGGTGGAAGACGTCGCGCAGACGGTGCTGTTCCTGTCCACCTTCCCGACGGCGGCGCTGACCGGCCAGTCCTTTATTGTGAGCCACGGCTGGTACATGCAATAAGGGGGCACCCATGGCGCAACGCAATCTCAAGCGGGCGCGCGTGGGCGCGCCCGGCGACGGGGAGGGCGAGGGCGCAGGACCGGCCACCGCCTCACGCCCGGGGCGGCACCTTCATTTGCCCAACTACGAAACCGTCGCGCTGATGCTGCAAGGCGGTGGCGCATTGGGCGCCTATCAGGCTGGCGTCTTTCAGGGCCTTTACGAGGCCGGCATCGAGCCGAACTGGCTGGCGGGCATTTCGATCGGCGCATTGAATACGGCGATCATTGCCGGTAATCCACCGGAAAAGCGCGTCGAGCGGCTGCTGCAATTCTGGGAGACGATCTGCCAGCCCGCGTTCGGGCCGCCGTTGCCGGCTTTCATCGAGCATGCGCTGTTCAACTCCAGCGAAGCCGTGCGCAAAGCGTTCACGGCAACCCAGGCAATGGGCGCGATCATCGAAGGGCAGAAGGGCTTTTTCGTGCCGCGCTTCCCGCCGCCGTTGCCCACGGTGTCCGGGCCGCCGCAAATGGCCAGTTATTACGACACCACGCCGCTGAAGGCCACGCTCGAAGCGTTGTGCGATTTCGACCGGATCAACTCGAAGGAAATGCGCGTGTCGGTGGGCGCGGTCAATTGCGGCACGGGCAACTTTGCGTACTTCGACAACACGCACACGACGCTGAGGCCCGAGCATTTCATGGCGTCGGGCGCGTTGCCGCCGGGCTTCGCGGCGGTTGAGATCGACGGCCAGTATTACTGGGACGGCGGTTTGATGTCGAATACGCCGCTCTACGAGGTGATTCAATCCACGCCGCGTCGCGACACGCTCGCATTTCAGGTCGATTTGTGGAGCGCGATCGGACCGGTGCCGGACAACATCACCGACGTCCAGGGGCGCATGAAGGACATCCAGTATTCGAGCCGTACACGCCTCGTGACCGATATGCTGCAGCGGTCGCAACGTTTCAGGCACGTGCTGCGCGAGGTGCTGGAGCGGGTGCCCGCCGAAGGGCGTGAAGATCCTTGGTGCAAGCTGGCCGAAGACCTCGCGTGCTCGAAGCGCTACAACGTGATTCACCTCATCTACCGGCACAAGGAGTACGAGGGGCACTACAAGGACTTCCAGTTCGGCTTGTCGACCATGCGCGAACATTGGCAAAGCGGGCTGGAGGATATTCGCCACTCGCTTGCGCATCCTGACTGGCTCGACATGCCCGATAACGACGCAGGTTTTGTCACGCACGACATTCATCGCGATTCGCGTTGAAGTCGGGCTAACTAAAATCGTCCGCGAAGTTTAGTTAACGAAAAACGGCGCCCTTTCGTCAGACAGGGCGCCGTTTCTACAGGCATTTTCAGCAGAGCAGGCAACTACCTCCCGCTCTCGCTCAAACAAACAATTACTTCAGCACGTGGGCAATCGCGTTAGCCACCACGTCGAGGTTGCGCGTGTTCAGCGCAGCCACGCAGATACGGCCCGTGCCCACCGCGTAAATGCCGAACTCTTCACGCAGACGATCCACTTGCGGAGCCGTCAGACCCGAGTACGAGAACATACCGCGTTGTGCATTCACGAAGCTGAAGTCGCGATCCACGCCGCTTGCCTTCAGGCGCTCGACCAAGCCGTTACGCATTGCGCGGATACGATCGCGCATTTCGCCCAGTTCCGCTTCCCACGTCGCGCGCAGTTCCGGCGAAGCCAGCACCGCTGCGACCACCGAGCCGCCATGCGTCGGCGGGTTCGAGTAGTTCGTGCGGATCACGCGCTTCAGTTGCGACAGCACGCGGGCCGATTCTTCCTTGCTCGCAGTGATGATCGACAGCGCGCCGATCCGTTCGCCGTACAGCGAGAACGACTTCGAGAACGACGACGACACGAACACGTTCAGTTCCGATGCAGCGAACAGGCGAACTGCTGCAGCGTCCGATTCGATGTTGTCGCCGAAACCCTGATACGCGATGTCGAGGAACGGCACCAGATTGCGCGCCTTCACGACTTCGACGATCTGCTTCCATTGGTCGACGGAGAGGTCGACGCCAGTCGGGTTATGGCAGCAGGCGTGCAGCACGACAACCGTGCCCGCCGCGTAGCCGTTCAGCGCGGCCAGCATGCCTTCGAAGTTCACGCCATGCGTCTTCGCGTCGTAGTACGGGTACGACACGACTTCGAAACCTGCACTTTCGAACAGCGCGCGGTGGTTTTCCCAGCTCGGGTCGCTGATTGCGACCTTGCCATTCGGGTTCAGACGCTTCAGGAAGTCTGCGCCGATCTTCAGCGCGCCCGTGCCGCCCAGAGCCTGTGCCGTCACGACGCGGCCTGCTGCGAGCAGCGGCGAGTCGTTGCCGAGCAGCAGCGTTTGCACGGCTGCATCGTAAGCGGCGATGCCTTCGATCGGCAGGTAACCGCGCGGCAGCGCAGCTTCGACGCGAGCCTTTTCAGCATCGCGGACAGCGCGCAGCAGCGGAATCTTGCCTTCTTCGTTGAAGTACACGCCAACGCCCAAGTTGACCTTGGTGGGACGTGCATCGGCGTTGAAGGCTTCGTTCAGGCCCAGAATCGGGTCGCGGGGAGCAAGTTCGACGGCGGAGAACAGAGACATGATGGGTGGCAGCAGTAGTGGGAAGAGGGCAAAGAAGGCGGCATCGAGCGCGAGCGGCCCAGCCTGACGGGTATGACGCAAAACGCAGGTCAGGTGACGGACGGCGGCGAGCGAGCGCAACTTCGCATTGTAACGAATCCGCGCGCATTTTTCGGACGACTCGGTTCGCAGAAGGGAATTATTTGCTTGAAAAACAGGCACTCTGGCGTCATGTGGCTTGAGCGGATCGGCGTGGAAAATGCCCGGCGAAGGCCGTCGCGTGCGTTCCGCCATGCAAATAACGTTCAGAATGCAAGCGCCGCGAACCCGTGAGCAAAAGAAACGGACTGTTCATGCAAAGGGCCAGAGCGTGTGGTTTGCGCCGGCCGGCAGTCACCCCGCGCAAAGGTCAGGAAAGCTGCAAATTCTGGCCCAATCCGCGTTTCCCGCAACCCGTTAGAATGATTCTTTGCCCAAGGCCCGCGCCGTCCCCATGTCCGAACAACATCTGACTGAAGCCGAAGACACGCTCGACGAATCCAAATTCGCGACGTTCGAAGGCTCGCCGTTCCAGTTGTACCAGCCGTACCCGCCCGCCGGCGACCAGCCCACGGCAATCGCCACGCTCGTCGAAGGCGTCGAGGACGGTCTCGCGTTCCAGACGCTGCTCGGCGTAACCGGCTCGGGCAAGACCTTCACGATGGCCAACACGATCGCGCGTCTCGGCCGTCCGGCTATCGTGTTCGCGCCGAACAAGACGCTCGCCGCGCAGCTTTATTCGGAGTTCCGCGAGTTCTTTCCGCGCAACGCGGTCGAGTACTTCGTGTCGTACTACGACTACTACCAGCCGGAAGCATATGTCCCGCAGCGCGACCTGTTCATCGAAAAGGACTCGTCGATCAACGAGCATATCGAGCAGATGCGGCTGTCGGCCACCAAGAGCCTGATGGAGCGGCGCGACGTGGTGATCGTCGCGACCGTGTCGGCGATTTACGGTATCGGCAACCCGTCCGAATACCATCAGATGATTCTGACGCTGCGCACCGGCGACAAGCTCGGCCAGCGCGACATCATCGCGCGGCTGATCGCGATGCAATACAACCGCAACGAAGCCGACTTCCAGCGCGGCTCGTTCCGCGTGCGCGGCGACACGATCGACATTTTTCCGGCCGAGCATGCCGAAATGGCGGTGCGCGTCGAGTTGTTCGACGACGAAGTCGAGACGCTGCAACTGTTCGATCCGCTTACGGGCCGCGTGCGGCAGAAGATTCCGCGTTTCACGGTCTATCCGTCGTCGCACTATGTGACGCCGCGCGACACCGTGGTGCGCGCGGTCGAAACGATCAAGAACGAACTGCGCGAGCGGCTCGAATTCTTTTATAGCGACGGAAAACTTGTCGAAGCGCAGCGGCTCGAACAGCGCACGCGCTTCGATCTGGAAATGCTTCAGGAGTTGGGCTTCTGCAAGGGCATCGAAAACTATTCGCGGCACTTTTCTGGCGCGGCTCCGGGCGAGCCGCCGCCGACGCTGGTCGACTACCTGCCGTCGGACGCGATCATGATGCTCGATGAATCGCACGTGCTGATCGGCCAGTTGAACGGCATGTACAACGGCGACCGCGCGCGTAAAGAGAACCTTGTCGACTACGGCTTCCGCCTGCCGTCCGCGCTCGACAACCGGCCGCTGAAGTTCAACGAGTTTGAGCGGAAGATGCGCCAGATCGTGTTCGTCTCCGCCACGCCCGCCGATTACGAAAAGAAAACCGCCGGGCAGGTGGCCGAACAGCTGGTGCGGCCAACCGGTCTCGTCGACCCGGAAATCGAGGTGCGCCCCGCGCGCAGTCAGGTCGACGACGTGCTCGGCGAGATCAACGAGCGCGTCAAGGTCGGCGACCGCGTGCTGGTCACCGTGCTGACCAAGCGCATGGCCGAGCAGCTAACCGAATTTCTCGCCGACCACGGCGTGAAGGTGCGCTATCTGCATAGTGACATCGACACGGTGGAGCGGGTCGAGATCATCCGCGATCTGCGGCTGGGCACGTTCGACGTGCTGGTCGGGATCAACCTGCTGCGTGAAGGGCTGGATATTCCGGAAGTGTCACTGGTCGCGATTCTCGACGCGGACAAGGAAGGCTTCCTGCGCGCCGAGCGCTCGCTGATCCAGACCATCGGCCGGGCGGCGCGCAACGTGAACGGCAAGGCGATTCTGTACGGCGACAAGATCACGGATTCGATGCGCCGGGCCATCGACGAAACCGAGCGGCGGCGCACCAAACAGATCGCGTTCAATGTTGCGAACGGCATTACGCCGCGTGGGGTGGTCAAGCGGATTCGCGACATTATCGACGGTGTGTACAACGTCGACGACGCGCGTGCCGAACTCAAGGAGCAGCAGACCCGCGCGAAATTCGAGGACATGTCCGAGAAGCAACTCGCGAAGGAACTGAAGCGCCTCGAAAAGCAGATGATGGAGCACGCCAAGAATCTGGAATTCGAAAAAGCAGCCCAGACTCGCGACCAGTTGGCGTTGCTGCGCCAGCGCGTGTTTGGCGCGAATGTCGGCGATCACGTTTCCGGCGTCTGACACACCATCTGATATTTCCTTCTCCCAAGGGCGTGGCGATCTGCCGCGCCCTTGTCAATTCCAGCTGGTACCCAGCGTGGCCGCATCGGCCGGCACCAGCAAGCCGTTCCACACGCGCTTCCTTAAAACAACCTTAAGACCCTTTTGCGACAAGGCTTTGCGAGTTTCGCAATTTGTTCTCCCCAAGGATCGGTGATAAACTCCGCCAATATTGAGAATGGTTCGCATTAACGTTTCATGTATGCGGTTTGCGGACGGTCGATCGCCCGATTAAGGACGGTGGGACCCTGCGCACAGGCATGCGCACCAACTGTTCCAATGGGTTTGATCCAGTCTGATAAAAAAACAAGGAGTTTCAATGCGAATTTCTTCATTTGTGCGTGGTAGCGCCGCTGCGGTCGCCGCAGTGGCGACCTTGTCGGCTTCGGCGGCGGAATACCCGATCGCCAAGCAGCAGATTCACGGCGGCATGGAAATCGGCGTGGTCTATCTGCAGCCGATCACGATGGAGCCGGAAGGCATGATGCGCAAGGCATCGGATTCGGACGTTCACCTCGAAACCGATATTCACGCGGTCAAGAACAACCCGACCGGTTTCGCCGAAGGCGACTGGATGCCGTATCTGCAAGTGCATTACGAACTGAACAAGGTTGGCTCGAAGAACGTGCAGAAGGGCGACCTGATGCCGATGGTCGCCAACGACGGCCCGCACTACGGCGACAACGTCAAGCTGGAAGGCCCGGGCAAGTATCACCTGAAGATGATCGTCGAACCGCCGATGCAGATGGGCCACATGGCTTTCGGCCGTCACGTCGACAAGGAAACCGGCGTGGGTCCGTGGTTCAAGCCGATCACGCTCGAATACGATTTCACCTTCGCCGGCATCGGCAAGAAGGGCGGGTACTGATCGTCGCATTGCCGTGCTTCGCCGCGTGAGTTCACTGCGAGGCGTCGGCAAATAAGTGATTGAGTCAATGCAGCAGGCGGCGCGCGGGTGGTCATCTTCGTCGCGCCGCGTTTTCCGGAAGGGCTAATGAGAATCAACCGAAAGATCGCGATGTTTGCCGCCACGGCTTTGCTGGCGGGCGCAGCTCACGCAGCGGACCTGCCGACCTTCAAGCTGGAAATGAACGACGGCAAACTGAACCCGGCCCGCATCGAAGTGCCGGCGGGGCAGCGGATCAAGATCGAAGTGCGCAACACCGGCAAGGGCGCGGCCGAATTCGAAAGCGTCCAGTTGCGTAAAGAAAAGGTGTTGGCGCCGGGCGCGGATTCGTTCGTCGTGATTGCTCCTCTGGAGCCGGGCGAATACAAGTTTTTCGACGATTTTCACCAGCAGGCGCAGGGCGTGATCGTCGCGAAGTAATGGCCTGAATGCGAGCGCCGGCCCGGGAGTGGCGGCGCGTTCGCACAGGCAGTAGAAGGATCGAAGGGAGAGCTTGGAATGGGTCAGATTCTGTTCGTCGTGTGGCGGGAAAGTGTCGAGGCGTTGCTGGTCGTCGGCATCCTGTATGCGTGGTTGAAAAATGGCGACGACGATGCGCGCCGCGGTTTGCCGTACCTGTGGGGCGGTGTCGCGGCCGGGCTGATCGCGGCCGTGGCGCTGGGCGCTGCGCTGGTCGGCTTCACGGAAGTGCTGTCCGGCGACGCGCAGGATTATTTCCAGACCGCGATGGTGCTGGTCGCTTGCGTACTGATCGTGCAGATGGTGCTGTGGATGAAGCAGCATGGCCGCACCCTCAAGCGCGACATGGAACAGTCGCTGCAAAAGAGCAAGCGCGATTCGAACTGGTGGGGCGTCGCGTTGCTGGTCGCTCTGGCGATCGCGCGCGAGGGCAGCGAAACGGTGATCTTCCTGTACGGCCTCGGTTTCGGCCAGTCGGGTCACGTGGACGGCAGCCAGATGCTCGCCGTCGTGCTCGGCCTGGGCCTCGCGTTCCTGACCTTCTACGTGCTGCAACTGGGCGGCAAGATTTTCTCGTGGCGCCTGTTTTTCCGCGTCACCGAATTCATGCTGCTGTTCCTCGGCGCGGGCCTGTTCCAGACCGGCGTCGACAAGCTGATCGACAAGGAAATCCTGCCGACCATCATCGACCAGGTATGGAATTCGTCGGCGCTGCTCGACGACTCCAGCACCTTCGGCTCGCTGGTTTCCACGCTGACAGGTTATCGCGCGCATCCCGCGCTGATGAACCTGATTGCTTACGCGGTCTACTGGGCGGTCGTCTATCTGCTGGTGCGCCGTGCCAACCGTAAGAACAGCAAGCCGGCGCAGCAGGCGGCAGGGCGCGCAGCATGAGCACAGTGATGACCCGTCCGGGCCGCCTCGCGGCGGCAGGGCAGTGGATGCAGCGTCACGGCGCCGTGATCCGCGGCATTCAATGGGTCGTGGTGGCGGTGTACGCGTTCCTGATCATCGTCCCGGCGGTGATGCCGCTGCCGGCCGATACCGCGCATCTCTGGAACAACCTGACGCTCGCCGCGCAGTTCGTGTTCTGGGGCATCTGGTGGCCGTTCGTGCTGCTGTCGATGGTGATGCTCGGTCGAGTGTGGTGCGGCGTGCTGTGTCCAGAGGGTGCGCTCGCCGAGTTCGCCAGCAAATTCGGCCGCGGCTGGGCGATTCCGCGCTGGATGCGCTGGGGCGGCTGGCCGTTCGTCGCGTTCGGTATCACGACGATCTACGGTCAGATGGTGAGCGTCTACCAGTATCCGAAAGCGGTGTTGTTGGTGCTGGGCGGATCGACCTTCGCGGCGATCATCATCGGTTTGCTGTACGGGCGAGAGAAACGCGTCTGGTGCAAATATCTCTGCCCCGTCAACGGGGTTTTTTCGCTTCTGGCGCGGCTCGCGCCGTTCCACTACAAGGTCGATGAAGACGCTTGGCGCCGCTCGTACAAGAACGGTGAGCATGGGCATCGCGTGATCCCGATCAACTGCGCGCCGCTGGTGCCGTTGCGCAATATGAAGGGCGCGTCGGACTGCCATATGTGCGGCCGTTGCAGCGGTCACCGCGACGCAGTGGCGCTGACGTGGCGCAAGCCGTCGTCGGAAGTGGTGCAACTCGGCGACAAGCAGGCGAATCCGTGGGACACCGCGCTGATTCTGTACGGCCTGCTCGGCATCGCGATCGGCGCGTTCCACTGGACCGCTTCGCGCTGGTTCGTCGACCTGAAGATGTTCTTCGCCAACTGGCTGGTCGATCACAACATCCTGTGGCCACTCGATACCAACGCGCCGTGGTTCCTGTTCACGCATTACCCCGAACAGAACGACGTGTTTTCGTGGCTCGACGGCTCGATGGTGATCGGCTACATCCTCGCGACCGCGCTGGTGTACGGCACGACGCTGCTGGTGCTGCTGATGGGCGCGACGCGCATGCTCGGTCGCTTTAACGCCGTGCGTCTGCATCATCTGACGCAGGCGTTGATTCCGATTGCCGGTACTGGCGTGTTTCTCGGCTTGTCGGCGACGACGTTGTCGTTGCTGCGCGCCGAGCATGTATCGCTGTGGTGGGCGTCGGACATGCGCATTGCAATTCTCGCGATTGCGAACCTGTGGAGTGCGTGGCTCGCGTGGCTGGTCACACGTCGCTACAGCGAACGATTCGTTCAACGCGGTCTCGCGATGGTGTGGTTCCTCGCAGCGTTGGCGGTGGTCGATAGCGCGTGGTGGTTGATGTTCTGGGGCTGGTCGGGGAAGTAAGCCTTTAAGCCTTGCATGAACTGGCGCGCCGCATAAAAAAAGCCGTGGAGATGATTTCATCCCACGGCTTTTCGTTTTCTGCATTGAGCATTGCACGGCATGTCGTGCAATCGCGTCGGTGAGGACCGAAAAAAGCGGCCTGGCTTGCTGCGACGGCTGGCTTGGTGTCTGCACGAAGGGGTCTAGTTCTCACGTGCAAGCCGTCGTGGCTGGCTACTGCCTAACACCTCTCTGGGAGGTGGTCCCCACAATACCCGGTACTGACTGCAATTCGTTACTTCGTCAGGATCAGCTTGCCTAAGCGCGTAGCACGCAGCTGGTAGGTTTCGCCGTTATGCAAGATGCTGATGTGGCTGTGGCCTTGCAGCAGTGCGTCGCTGCGCACCGACCGCTCCGAGGTCTCCGCCGAACCGCTCGCACGGTCCGCTGCAGGCTTCGCCGCGGAGGTGCTCGCCGTCGAAGCTTTCGGACGGCTGGTCAGCGCGGCTGCCGGACGGCGCAGGCTGAGGGTAGAGGTTCGGTTGAGATCGGTCATTCGTTTTAGGTGTTCGTCGATTCGATGGATTAATTCTAAATGATAACTATTCCCATTTACAAGAAAGAGAAATTGATCGGTTTTGAGTTTCGATAGTTAGATGAATTCGAGGAGGGGCTGAGCGAGGCCGGTCGTGTCAAAGGGCCTCGTCATCGGCGGATATGCAGTTCAGCGGACCCGCACGCGGCGGCGCGGGCAGGGCGCCCGCGCGATGTTCACATACAGCGGCGATTGACGGCTTTTAATGCAGCGAGCCCGGCTCCTGCTTCGTCTGCACGTATTGACGGATCAGCCGCACGGTATCGATATCGTTCTCCCGATACGCCGACTTCACGATTTCCTGCGTCTGTACGGCGTCCTGATCGGTCGAGACAGGCAGGGTGGTCGCGTATTCGAAGCGCAGGAACAGTTGCAACTCGTCCGGCTGCTCGATGGTCATGGTCAGCGAGCCGCCCACATGGTCGGCAGTCGGCAGGATGTCGTAGCGCACGCTGCGGCCGTCTTCCAGCGTGACGCGGTCGCGTACGGTGGCTTTGCCGTAATGCAGTTCGCGCTCGAGCACATTGCCTTCGCGCGAAACGATCGTGCAGCTATCGAGCCCGAGCACGAACAGCTGGGGTTGCTCGGCGCGCAGCACGAGACCCTCCCACAACTGGTCGCGGGTCATCGAGTCGACAAAGGGATTCAACGGATCGTTGATCTGGATAAGGTGTTCGAAATTCAAGACGACAGCTTCCTATGAAAGCGTTGCGATACGTGCGGCCCGCTCACTCGTGGCCGCTTCTTCAAATCGCCGCGCGTCAGGCGACGGCGAGGCCCGAACGGATCGTGATGGAATGCGTGAGGATCTTGTGAACTGGGCATGCATTGGCAATTTGCAAGAGCCGTTCCCGCTGCTCGTCCGACAGATCGCCTTCGAGCACGATCCTGCGGTCGATGGTCGAGCCTTCGGCGCCGGTTTCGATCGACAGCGTCACGCGAACGTCGGCGAGCGGCCATTGCTTGCGCTGGGCGTACATCTTCAGTGTGATCGACGTGCACGCGCCGAGGCTCGACAGCAACAGCGTGACGGGGGTCGGGCCGCGATCGCCGCCGCCGAGCGACTCGGGTTCGTCGGCAAGCCACGTGTGCTTGCCGTCGTCAAATAAGACCTGGAAATTCGTCGAACCGATGTGGGCGGTGACGGTGGACTCTGCCATGCGCGCTCCTGAACAGGACGGAAAGTCGCCGCGCGCCCAGGTTCATTGCAATGAAACGGCGCGGCGCGCGGCCTGAGCCGCTATTGTGAACGAAATTACCGGGGATAGCGGCCTGGGGTCATCCGCGTGATGGAGCGCGTCGCGGTTCGGCGCGGAAGGGCGTAGCGTGCGTTTTACGGCCTTGCGTGATCACTGCGCACTGGCCGCTGGCATCGACCGGGCAAGCCGGGAACCCTCAGCGGGCGGCGAAGCAGCAGCGGCAGTGATGCACGCCTACAGCAACCTCACGTGCCTTGTTGCCACCTCTCGCCACCGCCGCTCGAATTGCGCGAACGCTCAATGCGTAATCTCGCCCATGCGTCCGGCCTGGTAATCGATCACCGCCTGGCGGATTTCGTCTTCGGTGTTCATCACGAACGGGCCGTACCGCACGACAGGTTCTTTCAGCGGCACGCCGCCGAGCAGCAGCACCTCGAGCGGCTCTGCGCCCGCCGTCAGCGTGACGGAGTCGCCATCGTTGTGGAACACCACCATCTTCTGTGCGTCGATTTCCTGCCGCGCTTCGCTTTCGCCATAAAAGCCCTTGCCCGACAGCCCATAAGCGAACACGCGATAGTCAGCGGGCACCGGCTGCGTGATCGTTGCTCCGGGTTGCAGCGAGAAATGCTGATACAGGATCGGCGTGCGTGTTTCGATCGCGGCCTTCACGCCGAGCGCCTCGCCGGCGATCACCTTGACGCGCACCTTGCCATCCGTGGAAGTCGCGACCGGAATGCTCGACGACGGCATTTCCTGATAACGCGGCGCGATCATCTTGTCGCGACGCGGCAGATTCACCCACAGTTGCAGACCGTGCACGCGGCCGCCGGTGCGCACGAACGACGGGTCGGGCATTTCGCTATGCACGACGCCCGCGCCGGCGGTCATCCACTGCACGTCGCCCGCATGCAGAGTGCCGGAATGGCCCGCCGAGTCCTTGTGGCCGAACTGGCCTTCGAGCACATATGTCACGGTTTCGAAACCGCGATGCGGATGATCGGGCGCGCCCTTGGCTTCGCCTGGCGCGTAGTCGATCGGACCCATTTCGTCGAGCAGCAGGAACGGATCGAAATCCATCAGCAAGCGGGTCGGAAACGGGCGGTGGACGATAAAGCCGCCGCCTTCGGTCGTGCGGACGGCGGGAAACGTGCGTTCGATCGTGCGTGCCGAGCTCATTAAAGTCACCTTGAAAAATGGGGAATAGCGTTATTTTTGAAACATGGAGCTATTATAGGGACCGTTTTTCGAGGTGCCAGCCGCCGTCACGCAATGGATTGTTCTATTACTGGAACGATGAGATGAAGATCGATTCACACAACCTGAATGACCTGATGTACTTCTCGCAGGTCGTCGAGCATGGCGGGTTTTCGGCCGCAGAACGCGTACTGGGCATCTCGAAGTCGCGGCTATCGCGCCGTCTGACGGAGCTGGAAGCATCGTTGGGCGTGCGCTTGCTGCAGCGTTCCACGCGCAAGCTGGCGCTGACCGAGGCCGGCCAGCTGTTTTATCAGCACTGTCAGGCGATGCTGAGCGAGGCGCAGGCGGCGGTCAACGTGGTGCAGCAACTGCGTTCGTCGCCGCGCGGCACCGTGCGCGTGAGCGTGCCCGTCACGATCTCGCAAACCATTCTGTCGACGATCCTGCCCGAATTCATGCACCGCTATCCCGAAGTGAAAGTGGTGATGCGGGTGACGAATCGCGTGGTCGATCTGTTCGAGGATTCGATCGACGTCGCGCTGCGCGTGCGTTCCGATCCGCCTGAAAACGCGAACATCGTCGTGCGGCCGCTGTGGCGCACGCAGCAGATGCTGGTCGGTGCGCCGAGCCTGCTGCAGCAGAATGCACCGCCGTTGCTGCCCGCCGATCTGAACCGCTTCGAAACGCTGGATGTGCCGACCGGCGACGGACGCCACGTGTACAACCTGATTTCGCCCGACGGCACACGTCACGCGCACGAACACGATCCGCGTCTCGTGACTGCCGATCTGATGACGATCCGTGAAGCCGTGCTGTCGGGCGTCGGTATCGCGGCCTTGCCGGAGATGATGTATGGCTCCGCATTGCGCGCGGGGCAGTTGTCGCCGGTGATGCCGGGATGGACTTTTCCGACGCCGCAGTTGTACGCGGTATTCGTGTCGCGGCAGGGGATGGTGCCGGCGGTGCGCGCGTTCGTCGACTATCTGGTCGAAATGCTCGATCCCGACGATGGAAAACACATCATGGACGAGTGCCCGGTGCGCGAAGCCAAAGCCGCCGCACAAGCGTCGATGGCGACGGCGATCTAGCCGCTGTTACGCATCGCAGCATCGTTTTTAGCATTTAAGCGCGGCCTGTCATGAGTACTTTCAATGACCGTTTTCTTGAATGCGCGCGTTCACGGGCCTATATTGAAATCCCTTCGCTAAGGAGTCTCTTATGCGAAAACTCATGGCCGCTATGATAGTCGGCCTGATAGGGCTGACCGCGCTGTCCGTGTCGATCACGGCCGTCGCATGCGATGATTCTAGTAGCCCTCATACTTCGACCGAGGGCAAATGATCCCGCCGCCCGAAGGCGCCGAGTGCGCACAAAAAAAGGCCTTCATCTGACGATGAAGGCCTTTTACTTTTAGCCCTTGAAACAAGGGCTTTTCTTATTTTTTGGCAGGCTGCGTGACGAAGCCGATCTTGGTGAGACCGCCAGCTTGGGCCGCCGACATCACCTGCGCCACTTTCTCGTACGGGACCTTGCGATCTGCGTCGAGATGCAATTCCGGTTGCGGCTCCGCTTGCGCGGCCGCTGCAATCTTTGCGTTCAGCGTCGCGTCGTCGACCTTCTGATCGTCCCACATGACGTTGCCGTCCGCGTCGATCGCGATCGTGACCTGCGCGGGCTTCGTATCTTCCTTCTGACTGCTTGCATGCGGCAGATCGATCTTGACCGCGTGACGGATCACCGGAATCGTCACCATGAAAACAATCAGGAGAACCAGCATGACGTCGACGAGCGGCGTCATGTTGATTTCGTTCATCAGGCCGTCGTCATCGTCGCCGGCGAAGGGGCTCATTGCCATCGGAAAAAGCCTCGTCGATTAGTTGGCGCGGGTCGCGAGACGCAGGCCGTCTGAGGCGGCCGCGCCGGTACCGCGTTTGGACGACGACAGGCGTGCGCCGGTCACGAAGAATGCATGCAGACCGTGTGCGAAGCGGCTCAGCTTGGCGACGACAGCCTTGTTGGCACGCGTCAGTGCGTTGTAACCGAGCACGGCCGGAATGGCGACGAACAGACCGAACGCCGTCATGATCAGCGCTTCGCCGACCGGGCCTGCGACCTGGTCGATCGACGACTGGCCGCTTGCGCCGATAGCCAGCAGCGCGTGATAAATACCCCACACCGTACCGAACAGACCGACGAACGGCGCCGTGCTGCCGATCGACGCGAGAATCGCGAGGCCGCTCTGCATGCGCGACACGCTTTCATCCATCGTGTCTTTCAGGCAGCGCGTGACCCAGTCCGACACGTCCATGCGGTCATGCAGATGCGGCTGCGTCTGGTGATGGTGATCGGCCGCTTCCTGGCCCGACAAGGCGAGCGCGAGGAACGGGTTGTCGTGCGGCGTCGACGAACCGGCGCCGAGCTTCTTGATGCCGTCGGCGAGATCGTCCGAATGCCAGAACGCCTGTTCGGCATTCTTCGTGAGACGCTTCAGGCGCATCACGTTCCACGCTTTAATGACGATGACGCTCCACGACATCACCGACATGATCAACAGGGCGAGCGCGATACCGCGCGTCACGAAATCCCCTTGCGCCCACACGTGCGCCAGTCCGTAGTTTTGCATTGCAATTCCTTATTTTTAAAATCTGCTTCAGTTCGGTTTCAATCGTCGAGACTGAAGGCGAAAGGCTGGTTGTACGCGGCCCGAATCGGCTGGCCGTTTTCAAGATAGGGTTTGCAGGCGCTTGAACGCACGGCGGCGAGCGCTGCGTCATCGAGACGGCTGAAGCCGCTGCTCTTTTTGAGCTCGATGTCTTCGAGTTTGCCGGTCAGGCCGACCACGAATCTCACATAGGCAGTGCCGGTTTCACCGCGACGCCTCGAGAGCGCGGGGTAATCCGGTTTGCCGATATTGCATTCCAGGTGCGACACGTTTTTCGGCGCGCTGATTTCCATCGTCTGACGACCGATGGCCGGCGCGGCCGCAGCAGGCGGCGTGGCCGGAGCGGCGGGCGCGGGCGGCGTCGGGTCTGGCGCAGCAACGGGCGTGGGCGACGGCGCGGCAGCCTCGTGCAATGGCGTGGGCGTCGGTTTGGGTGTCGGAGTCGGCTTCGGCTGAACCTTCGGCTTCGTATGAACCGGCGGCGTCGGCTTGGGCGGCGGCGGCGCGATCGATTGCATCGCGACGGGCGCAGCGACAGGCGCGGGCGGAAGCAATTGCGCGGTCATCACGTGCGATTCGAGCGCGACCTGCACCGGCTCATTGCGCAAGGTCAGGATCACGGCGAGCAACGCGACGTGAACGCCCACCACAATGGCGGTCGCGGTCAGCGCGCGATAATTCGTTCGGACGGACGAAGCCGGCGGAGCGCCGGCGGAAGCGGTATGCGAGGCCTGCATTTCAGTGGGGCAGTGCGCTGTCGAAGCAGCGCGTCCAACGAGACATCGTCATGTTCGGAAGATCAGCAGCGAAATGAACAAAGTAGTCACGAAACCAATCAGCAATTCCATCTCAAACTCCTTTTAACGGGTGAGCGGGGTAGCTGGCTGGTACGGGTACTGGCTTGCTGACGGCAGTGGGATAAAACGTAACAGCGAACGAAGCGGGACTTCAAGGAAGCGACCGGCACTTCAGGGCGCGGTTCACACCGCGCCGAAGTAGTGTTTCAGGCGGCCTTGCGTTCGTAAAACGTCAGCGGTACGGCATTCGTCTGATGATACTCCACGCCGCAGCGGCTTGCGCACACGCCACTTTGCATCATCACGTCGCGCACAGATTCCGCGCACTTGCCACAGCAGGAAGCGACACCCAATTCGAACTGAAGCTCGTCGAACGAATCGATGCCGTCCGCGATCGACGAGCGGATCGTTCGGTCAGAAACAGATTTGCAGACACAGACAATCATGGCAGGGCGTCATAGCTAACGTTAATGCGAATTATTATCATTCTGTTGGAGCCGTTTGGCAAGCGTCGTGCATGATTTTTTGTAACAAAACCAGACTCTTAGAAGGGTTTCGTCTACACAGCGGCTTCTGGCGGGGGATGCGCGCCTATGAACAGGCGCTTAGAAAACACGCAAAAACGCGTCGAGAAGGTGTTCTGACGATAGATACAGCGCTGTTTATGCGGCTTGGGAATCCGGCGCCGACGTACGGCGCGACGGGATCAGCACCGTCTCGACATCTGTCTCTATATTGAGAAGAGTGGCGGCCAGTTGCTGTTGATGACTGCCGTCGCCAGTCGAATAAAAACGGGGCAGAACAGGAGCCGCGTTTTCCGGCGCGGCGCGCAGGCCATGTTGATCGAGCACACGTTCCAGTTGGCGGGCAATCGCCACGCTGGTGTCGATCAGTGTGAGCCTGTCGCCCACGATTTCGCGGATCGCCGCATCGAGAAACGGATAGTGCGTGCAGCCGAGCACGAGCGTGTCGGCGCCCGCGTCGAGCATCGGCTGAAGGTAGCTGCGCAGCAGCGCGCGCAATTCCGCCGAGCCGATATCGCAGCGCTCCACCGCCTGGACAAGCCCGTGGCCGGGTTGGCATAGGAAGCGGCAATCGGCGGCGTAACGTTCGAGCAGCCCCTGGAAACGGGCGCTGCGTAATGTCACCTGGGTGGCCAGCACGCCAGCAACGCGGCTTTTCGATTGCAGCGCGGCAGGTTTGATGCCGGGTTCGACGCCCACCAACGGAATGGTCAGCTTTTCGCGAACTTCGGCGATCGACTGGGCGGTCGCCGTGTTACAGGCCACCACTAGCGCCTTCGCTCCTTGCTTGACCAGCCATTCGCCGATCGCGAGCGTGCGGTCGGTGATGAAGTCGTCGTCGCGTTCGCCGTACGGAGCGTAGAGCGAGTCGGCTACGTACAGCAGCGCTTCGTCGGGCAATTGCGCGCGGACCGCTCGCAATACCGACAAACCGCCCAGACCCGAATCGAAAATGCCGACCGGCGCGCGCGAAGCGGCATCCGGCGTGAGCGTCCTGACAGCAGGAGACGGCGATTGTTCAGGCATAGGCGGCGAGGGCGCGTATCACGCGCGGTCGAAGGAAATTGGGGTAAGCGGGATGCGCAAGTATATCGCCCGCACCTCGCGCGTCATGGCGCACGCGAAAAAAATGCCATGGCGGATGCCATGGCATTTGAGCGGTTCTCATGAGTCGAGCAATGAACTGGCCCACGACTCGACTCATAAGCGGCGCGATGTGCTTCAGCGCCGGGTCGATCAGGATTCGACCGAACCCATCGCGCTTTGCTGGTAGTTCTGAATGCCGATCTTGTCGATCAGGTCGATTTGCGTTTCCAGCCAGTCGATATGCTCTTCGGTGTCGTCGAGAATCTTGACGAAGATTTCGCGCGAGATGAAATCGCGAACCGATTCGCAATACACGATGGCTTCTTTACACGTGCTTTGCGAAATCTGTTCGAGCTTCAGGTCGCATTCCAGAATCTCTTTGGTTTCTTCGCCGATCAGCAGCTTATGCAGGTCTTGCAGATTAGGCAGACCATCGAGCATGAAAATACGTTCGATAAGCCAGTCGGCATGTTTCATTTCGCCGATCGATTCGTCGTATTCATGCTTGCCCAGTTTTTCCAGACCCCAGTGACGATACATGCGCGCATGCAGGAAGTACTGGTTAATGGCGGTCAGTTCGTTTTTCAACTGCGAGTTGAGATATTCGATGACCTTTTTATCGCCTTGCATGATGTGTCCTGTGGAGGGTTTATATAGCGGTTTCAATTTCCCAGAACAATAAACGCCGAAGGCCAAAAAGCCAAGGCAAAAATGCAGTTTCACGCTTGATTTTCAAGGTTTTTTGCGTGATGCGTATTGTTCTCATTTCACCATAAAAAAACCGGGGCGCGTGGCCCCGGTTTCTGTTTTTCAGTTCATCTGATTATCGGTCGAATTACAATCAGACTGTCGCGACTGGAATCTTTCCAATTTTTGCCTGCCATTCTTTCGGGCCGGTTTGATGCACCGAAGTGCCGGTCGAATCGACGGCAACTGTTACCGGCATATCCTGGACGTCGAACTCGTAAATGGCTTCCATGCCGAGGTCTTCGAATGCGAGGACCTTGGCGCTGCGAATCGCCTTCGATACGAGATACGCCGCGCCGCCCACTGCCATCAGATAAGCCGCCTTGTGTTTCTTGATGGCTTCAATGGCAACCGGGCCGCGTTCCGCTTTACCGATCATCGAGATGAGACCGGTTTGCGACAGCATGGTCTCGGTGAACTTGTCCATGCGCGTGGCGGTGGTCGGGCCTGCAGGGCCAACCGCTTCGTCACGAACCGGGTCGACCGGGCCGACGTAGTAAATCACGCGGTTCGTGAAGTCGACCGGCAGCTTTTCGCCCTTGGCGAGCATGTCGGCGATACGCTTGTGCGCGGCGTCGCGGCCCGTCAACATTTTGCCCGACAGCAGCAGCGTTTGACCCGGCGTCCACGAAGCAACCTGTTCCGGCGTCAGCGTGTTCAGATCGACGCGCTGGCTCTTTTCGGTGTCCGGTTCCCACTGCACTTTCGGCCATGCGTCGAGCGACGGTGCTTCGAGTTTCGCGACGCCCGAGCCGTCCAGCGTGAAGTGCGCATGACGTGTGGCCGCGCAGTTCGGGATGATCGCGATCGGCTTGGACGCGGCGTGCGTCGGCGCGGCCATGATCTTCACGTCGAGCACGGTGGCGAGACCACCGAGACCCTGTGCGCCAATACCGAGCGCATTGACCTTCTCGTGCAGTTCGACGCGCAGTTCTTCGATCCAGTCCTTCGGGCCGCGAGCGATCACGTCCTGAATGTCGATCGGGTCCATCAGCGATTCCTTGGCCATCACCATCGCTTTCTCGGCAGTGCCGCCGATGCCGATGCCGAGCATGCCCGGCGGGCACCAGCCGGCGCCCATGGTCGGCACGGTCTTCAGAATCCAGTCGACGATCGAATCCGACGGATTCAGCATCGCGAACTTCGACTTGTTTTCCGAGCCGCCGCCCTTCGCCGCAACCTGCACGTCGACGGTGTTACCCGGCACGATCTCGTAGTGGATCACGGCCGGCGTGTTGTCCTTCGTGTTCTTGCGCGCGCCTTCGGGCGGGCTCACGATCGACGCGCGCAGCACGTTGTCCGGGTTCAGGTAACCGCGGCGCACGCCTTCGTTGATCATGTCGGTGACGCCCATCGTCGCACCGTCCCAACGCACGTCCATGCCGACCTTCACGAACACCGTGACGATGCCGGTGTCCTGGCAGATCGGGCGCTTGCCTTCGGCGCACATGCGGCTGTTGGTGAGAATCTGGGCGATGGCGTCCTTCGCGGCCGGGCTCTGTTCGAGTTCGTACGCGCGGCCGAGTGCCTGGATGTAATCGAGCGGGTGGTAATAGCTGATGTACTGAAGCGAATCAGCAATGCTCTGAATCAGATCTTCCTGTTTGATGACGGTCATAGCTAGGCTCAGTGGGGACAGCGGCGCTTCTGTTCCGATCGCAGTGCAATGCGGCCGGTTGCGCGCCTTAGGGACGGAAACTTTTGTTTCTGACACGCAGTCGAGTGCGTGTCAGTCGTGCGCTTTCAGTGGAGTCGAACCTTTAACCGAACCGACGGCGTGCAGCACCGCGGGCTCTTCGAAATGCTTCGGATGCGTATGCGTGGTGAGGCGGTCGACCAGCGCCATCACGAGTGCCGACACGAGGAACGCCACGTGGATGATCACCTGCCACATGATGGTATGCGTCGAATTCTGGTCGGGGCTGATGAAGGTCTTCAGCAGATGGATCGACGAGATACTGATCAGCGCCATCGACAGTTTGACTTTGAGCACGCCCGCGTTGACGTGGTCGAGCCACTCCGGTTCGTCCGGATGACCTTCTACCCCGAGGCGCGACACGAACGTTTCATACCCGCCGATGATCACCATGATCAACAGGTTCGAGATCATGACCACGTCGATCAGGCCGAGCACGACCAGCATGATGTTGGTTTCGTCGAGCGTCATCGAGGCCGTGACCAGATGCCAGACCTCCTTGATGAACAGCACGACGTAGACCGCCTGCGCGACGATCAGGCCGAGATAGAGCGGCACCTGCAGCCAGCGGCTCATGAAAATGATGGCGGGCAGCGGGCGCATCGGGCGGCGCTGACGGGTCGGGTCGGGTCGCGAAGCGGACATAGGCAAGTGTCAGATGAAACGCAGGTGACGGAACGGGGGCGAAACGCGCGGACTCGAGGTGCGGGCCGTTGACCAGGCGCAGCACAGAAACCGGACACGCAAAACCGGGCGCCGACGACGCGGTGCATGGCCGGGAGAGGCCGGAAAAGCTCGCGTCAGGCGCGCTATTGTACAGCGTCGGCCTGGTTTGCTGCGGCGCGGCGGGCGGCGTGGCGGATCGGTGCTTGACAGATGGCGGGAGGGGTGTCGCGATGTGTCGACGGGAACCGCCGCCGATGATCACACGCCGCGCCGCGCGTTGCGGGCGAAACGCGCAGCTGGGCCTCAGCGGCCCGTCGGTCAGGATGCGACCGGCGGCACCCGCTTCGGCTTCAGACTGGCGAGCCCGATCCCCACGATCACGCAGGCAAGCGCGAAACCATGCGCTAGCGTCGGCCGTTCGCCGAGAAACGCGATGCCGTAGATCGCCGCGGCCACCGGCAGCACCGCGCTGAACACGCCCGCGAGACTGCCCGGCACGTGCCGGATGCCCTTCATCCACAGCCAGAACGAGAAGATGCTGGCCGACAGCCCGTACCACAGCACCAGCGTCCACACGCTGACCGGCACCGCGCGATAGTCGAAGTGCGTCAGCGCGCCCGCGCCGAACGGCAGCATCAGCAGCAGGCCGAACAGATGCGTGTACGCGCAGATGTCGATCGGCTCGAGGGTTTGCGTGAGACGGCGCGACAGGATGATGTAAAGCGATTCGCAGCACACCGCGCCGAGCACCATCAGATTGCCCGCGAGCGATGTCTCGCCGCCCGCGCTCTCCTGCACATGCACGAGATTGATCACCACGACGCCGACGATCGCCAGCACGATCGACGCGAGTGCGCGTCCGTTCGGACGCTCCTTGAGGATCAGCCACGACAGCAGCGCAACGACCGCGGGGATCGTGCTGGTGATGACCCCGGCCGCGACCGCGCTGGTGCGCTGTACGCCATTGAGCATCAGCAGCGTAAACCCGAAGGTGCCGAACAGCGCCTGCAGGAACAGATTGATCCACTCGTCGCGTTTGACGCGGCGCAGTTTGGCGACGCGCAGCAGTGGCCACAAAACCGCCATCGCGATCACAAAACGCAATAGCGCGAACAGCGGGACGGGGACGAATTCGACGATCGATTTGCCGATGCCGACATTGCTGCCGACCAGCAGCATCGAGGTAATGAGAAGCAGGGAGTAGCGATTCAAGCTGGAATCCAGACGGCTAGTTCAGTTAGCATTGTAAGAGGCCGTGTGAGGCAGCGTAAAGAAACGCGCCGACTGTCACCTGGCGTGGCGGCATGCGGGATGCTTGCCGTGTGTCCGTCGTAGGCTGCTTCTATCGATGAATGTGTCGGCTCGAATGCATGAATGTGCGCCGACGCGTAGCATGCGCGCGATGCATCGATTGCGTCGGCTTGCAGAGCATGACCTGCACATCACGCTCTAAGGGTTTTCGCTGGCGAGCCAATGCCGCTCGCGTAAGTGGACGGTAAGTTGCAACGCTTATGTTTGAACACGCGCGAGAAAGTGCGGCACGCATGGACTCTTGTTGCGATGCCGCATGAGCATATCGTGCAGACGAACGGCGACGCGGCGATCAGCGGCCAGCGATCACGCCCGGAGCGCGAAAATGGAAGACAGCGCGCCGCCTGTCGAATCCCGGCAGCGGCTCGAAAAACGTAGCAACACATGACGCGCGAGTCGCGCGTCGGCACAGATTGACGTTTCATCTTCACCAAGGGGTTGTCGATGTCTGCGATTGAATCGGTTCTTCAGGAACGCCGTGTTTTCCCGCCCTCCGCTGAAGCAGCGGCCGGCGCGGCGATCTCCGGCATGGACGCATACCGGGCGCTCGCCGCCGAAGCGGAGCGCGATTACGAAGGTTTCTGGGGGCGCCTCGCCCGCGAAACGCTGAGCTGGAAACAGCCCTTCACCAAGGTGCTCGACGAATCGAAAGCGCCTTTCTACACGTGGTTCGAAGACGGTCAGCTGAACGCGTCGTATAACAGCATCGATCGTCACGTCGAAGCGGGCAACGGCGAGCGTGTCGCGATCGTCTTCGAAGCCGACGACGGCACCGTCACCAACGTCACCTATCAGGATCTGCTGCAACGCGTGTCGCGTTTCGCGAACGCGTTGAAAAAGCGCGGCGTGAAGAAGGGCGACCGCGTAGTGATCTATATGCCGATGTCGATCGAAGGCATCGTCGCGATGCAGGCTTGCGCGCGCATCGGCGCGACGCATTCGGTCGTGTTCGGCGGCTTCTCGTCGAAGTCGCTCAACGAACGGCTGGTCGACGTGGGCGCGGTCGCACTCGTCACATCGGACGAACAGATGCGCGGCGGCAAAGCGCTGCCGCTGAAAAACATCGCCGACGAAGCCCTCGCGATGGGCGGCTGCGAAGCGGTCACGAGCGTGATCGTTTATCAACGCACCGGCGGCAAGGTCGCGTGGAACGAAGGCCGCGATTTGTGGATGCATGAGCTTGCCGAAGCCGAATCCGATCAGTGCGCGCCAGAGTGGGTCGGCGCGGAACATCCGCTGTTTATTCTCTACACGTCGGGTTCGACCGGCAAGCCGAAGGGCGTGCAGCACAGCACCGGCGGCTATCTGTTGTGGGCCGCGCAAACGCTGAAGTGGACCTTCGACTGGAAGCCCACCGACGTATTCTGGTGTACCGCCGACATCGGCTGGATCACCGGGCATAGCTACATCACATATGGTCCGCTGGCACTCGGCGGCACCCAGGTCGTGTTCGAAGGCGTGCCGACCTACCCGAACGCGGGGCGCTTCTGGGACATGATCGCGAAGCACAAGGTCTCGCTGTTCTACACGGCGCCCACGGCAATCCGCTCGCTGATCAAGTCCGCCGACGCCGATCCGAAAGTGCATCCGAAGAGCTACGACCTGTCGACGCTGCGCATCATCGGCACGGTCGGCGAGCCGATCAATCCGGAGGCGTGGGTCTGGTATCACGAGAACGTGGGCGGCGGCCGCTGCCCGATCGTCGATACGTGGTGGCAAACCGAAACCGGCGGTCACATGATCACGCCGCTGCCAGGCGCGACGCCGCTCGTGCCGGGTTCGTGCACGCTGCCGCTGCCGGGCATCATGGCTGCGGTTGTCGACGAAACCGGGCAGGACGTGCCGAACGGGCAGGGCGGCATTCTGGTCGTGAAACGTCCGTGGCCGTCGATGCTGCGTAACGTGTGGGGCGACCCCGACCGCTACAAGAAGAGCTACTTCCCCGAAGAACTCGGCGGCACGCTGTATCTCGCCGGCGACGGCGCGGTGCGGGACAAGGAAACCGGCTACTTCACGATCATGGGCCGGATCGACGACGTGCTGAACGTGTCGGGTCACCGGCTCGGCACGATGGAGATCGAATCGGCGCTGGTGTCGAATCCGCTCGTCGCCGAGGCAGCGGTCGTGGGCCGTCCCGACGCAACCACGGGCGAAGCGGTCTGCGCGTTCGTCGTGCTGAAGCGCGCGCGTCCGGAAGGCGAAGAAGCGGTGAAGCTCGCCAACGAACTGCGCAACTGGGTCGGCAAGGAGATCGGGCCGATTGCGAAACCGAAGGACATCCGCTTCGGCGAGAATCTGCCGAAGACGCGCTCGGGCAAGATCATGCGTCGCCTGTTGCGCTCGCTGGCGAAGGGCGAGGCGATCACGCAGGACGTGTCCACGCTGGAGAATCCGGCAATTCTCGATCAGCTCGGCGAGTCGTTGTGACGGTTGGTTTTGTCGGGTACCAGGTCGAAGCGTGTCGAGTCACACGTTTGCGACCTGACCGGTCTTGACGACCGTAGGGGTTCGACTCGCGTTCGTCGCACCATCATGATCCCGCCTCAAGCGGATCGTTGAGTCAGCCTCCCAAAGCCACCGCGCGGTCAATCCCGATTGCCTGCGCAGTGGCTTTTTGATACATAGGCGCATGACCGCGCCGCAGCACTCCTCTCACGCCACGCTGAACCCCGCGCCCGAACCGCCTCCGGTCTCGGCGGCGATGGCGCGCGCGCATCGAACCTACTGGCGTTTCAATCTCGTGCTGATCACGACGCTGATGGCGCTCGGCTTCGTCGTCTCGTTCGTATTGCCGTTGATGGCGCCCGCGTTGTCGCAGTTGCGGATCGGCGGCTTCAGGTTGCCGTTCTACTTTGGTGCGCAGGGCGCGATCCTTATCTACCTGGCGTTGATCGTCGTGTATATCGTGCTGATGCAGTTCGCCGACCGTCGTCTGCAACGTGCATTCGATGCCGATATCAACGAACGCAGGCAAGCCAACGCGAGCCTGCCGTTGAACGAACCCGATCGCGGACGCTGAGCCACTCGATGAAACTGACGCATCGACTCATCCGTTCCTACGCGCTTTATACGCTCGGCTTCCTGCTTTTCATCTACGTGATGTGGCGCATCGAGCGCACCACGGGTCCGGGCGTGTGGATCGGCTACGTGTTCCTGTTCGTGCCGATCGCCGTGTATGCGGTGATCGGCGTGCTGTCGCGGACCTCCGATCTGGTCGAATACTACGTCGCGGGGCGGCGCGTGCCGTCCGCGTTCAACGGCATGGCGACGGCCGCCGACTGGTTATCGGCGGCGTCGTTCATCGGTCTCGCCGGCTCGATCTATGCCACCGGATACGACGGTCTCGCGTATCTGATGGGCTGGACCGGCGGCTATTGCCTCGTCGCGTTTTTGCTCGCGCCGTACGTGCGCAAGCTCGCGCGCTACACGATTCCCGATTTCCTCGGCACGCGCTTTTCGAGCAACGCGGTACGCGGACTCGCGGCGCTCGCCGCGATTCTTTGCTCGTTCGTTTATCTGGTCGCGCAGATTCAGGGCGTCGGCCTGATCGCCACGCGCTTTATCGGCGTGGATTTCGCGGTCGGCATTTTCTGCGGACTTGCGGGCATTCTGGTGTGCTCGTTTCTCGGCGGCATGCGTGCGGTGACATGGACCCAGGTTGCGCAGTACATCATCCTGATCGCCGCGATCCTGATACCTGTATCGATGATTGCGCATAAGGACGGCCTCGGCTGGGTGCCGCAATTCAGCTACGGCCGTTTGATGGAGCGCATCGAAGGCCTCGAGAAACAGGTGCGCGACGCGCCGCTCGAACAGACCGTGCGCGACGATTACCGACGCCGCGCGACGCTGATGCAGATGCGGCTCGACACGTTGCCGCAATCATTCGTCGACGAAAAGCAGCGTCTCACGCGGGAGGTGGCCGATTTACGCCGCCATAACGGTCCGTTGCGCGACATCAAGGAACGTGAGAGGGCGCTCGAACAGTTTCCACGCGATGCCGCCGCCGCGCAGATCGTGTGGACGCAACGCCGCGATGAAATGCTGATGCGCGCGGCCGCGCCGGTGCCGATGCACGAACCGTTTCCCGCTACCGGCGACGAAGACCGGCGCACCCATGAGCGCAATTTTCTGTCGCTGCTGCTGTGTCTGTCGCTGGGGACGGCGAGCTTGCCGCACATCCTGACGCGCTATAACACGACGACGTCGGTGGCCTCCGCGCGACGCTCGGTCGGCTGGACGCTGTTTTTCGTCGCGCTGTTTTATCTGACCGTGCCCGTGCTCGCGGTGCTGATCAAGTATGAAATTCTGACGAGTCTGGTCGGCCATCATTTTTCGGATCTGCCGCAGTGGCTCACGCAATGGCGCAAGGTCGAGCCGAGCCTGATCAGCCTCGCGGATATCAACGGCGACGGCATTGTGCGCTGGAGCGAGATTCAGATGCAGCCCGATATGGTCGTGCTCGCCGCGCCAGAAATCGCGGGGCTGCCGTATGTGATGTCGGGCTTGATCGCGGCGGGCGCGCTGGCCGCAGCGCTTTCCACGGCCGATGGCTTACTGCTCACCATCGCCAATGCTTTATCGCACGACGTGTATTACCACATGGTCGATCCGGGCGCGTCGAGTCAGCGGCGCGTGACGATCTCGAAGATTCTGCTGCTGGGGGTCGCATTGTTCGCGTCGTATGTGGCGTCGTTGAATACGGGGAACATTCTGTTTCTGGTGGGGGCGGCGTTTTCGCTGGCGGCGTCGAGTCTGTTTCCGGTGCTGGTGCTCGGCGTGTTCTGGAAGCGCACGACGCGGCTTGGGGCGGTCGCCGGCATGGTGGCGGGGCTGGTGGTGTGCATCTATTACATCGTGTCGACATACCCGTTCTTCACGCAGCTGACGGGTTTCGCCGGCGGACGATGGTTCGGCATAGAGCCGATCAGTTCCGGCGTATTCGGCGTGCCGGCGGGGTTTCTGGTGGCGATCGGGGTGAGCCTGATCGACCGGAAACCGGATGCTTATACGATCGCGCTGGTCGACTATATCCGGCATCCTTGAACGGGTTTGCACAGGGGTGTGGCATAAGGCGCGAAGTTTGCTATAATTCGGCTCCCCGCCGGAGAGATGGATGAGCGGTTTAAGTCGCACGCCTGGAAAGCGTGTATAGGTTAATAACCTATCCGGGGTTCGAATCCCCGTCTCTCCGCCAAACCCCCTTTTGAGCATCAAGGCTCATCCCCCGCAAAGCCTTATTTCACAAGGCTTTTAGCGCATTAAAGCTGTCAGCCGAGTCCGACCGAATCCGAAGGCGTACAATGCAGATTGTGGGCTGAATTGGTGGCCGTTGTGGGCCGTCCCATAGCCCGTTCTGTGGGGTGCGGAAATGGGGAAGCTGACGGAATACAAGTGTGCGCACGCGAAGCCCGGACGGCACGCGGACGGCGGCAATCTATATCTTCAAGTACGCGGGCGCGAGGCGCGCGCCTGGCTCTATCGTTACCGCGACGCGTTTGGCGCTGACCGCTCACTTGGTCTTGGCGGGTATCCGGTCGTCAATCTGGAAGAAGCGCGAGCTAAGGCGCTGGAACTGACTCGCCAACGCTCGCAGGGCATTGACCCGCTGGATAGTCGCCGCGCGCAGGAAGTGGCCGAAGCGGCGATGGGCGGCAGAAAACACACATTCCGCACGGTTGCCGAAGCCTTTATCCGTATGAAGTCGCCGGAATGGTCGAACGACAAACACGCGCAGCAATGGACGAACACGCTGGCGACCTACGCGTTCCCGAAGCTTGGTGACCTTCCAATTGAATCCATCGACTCGCAACATGTGCTGTCGGTCTTGCAACCAGTCTGGACAACCAAGCTCGAAACCGCGCGCCGCTTGCAACAGCGCGTTGCGCTTGTCATGGGCTACGCGATTGCAAGCCGTCTGCGCGAAGGCCCAAACCCCGGCACATGGAAGGGCAATCTTGAATTCGCGCTGACTTCGCACAAAAAGATGAAGGCGAAGAATCCTGATGTAGTGAAGCATCATGAGGCGTGGCCGTGGGCGGAAATGGGCGCATTCGTTGCCGAACTGCATACGCGGGTCGCGCAGTCTGCAAGGGCGCTCGAATTTACGATTTACACCTGCGCGCGCACAAATAACATCATCGAAGCTGAATGGTCTGAAATCGACCTTGACGCAGCGGTATGGACGATTCCCGCCGCGAAGATGAAGGCACGTAAGGAACATCGCGTGCCGCTTTCCCGCCAGGCGCTCACCGTGCTGAAGGGGCAGCGCGGCGTTGACGAACGCTATGTGTTCGCGACGGCGAAGTGCAAGCCGCTTTCAAATATGGCGATGCTGACCTTGCTGGAACGAATGGGGCATGTCGGGCTGACCGTTCACGGCTTCCGCTCTAGCTTCCGAGATTGGGTTAGCGAAAGCACGGACATCGACCCAATAAGTGCTGACCCTGTTGCCGCTGAAGTTGCGCTGGCGCACGTTCAGGGAGACGCGACCGAACGCGCCTACCAGCGGGGCGACATGTTCGCGAAGCGCGTGAAGCAAATGCAGACGTGGGGCGACTATTGTGCGACGCCGCCGAAGGTCGCCAAGCTTCGCCGGAAGGTGGCGGCATGAAGACGAATCGCGGAAAGTCGGCCCTTGACGCGCTTAAAATCGACACGACCGCCGACCTGATACGCAAAGCCAGTCAGGAAGAACAGGACATTGTTTTTTCCGACCCGGAGGCGATAGGGCTTGCCCGTCTTGTGTTCGTGGAGGACGTGCGCGAAGCGCTTGAAACGTTGCTGACAAAGGCGAGCGTGAAGCACTACCCCGAAGGCCGAGTCATGCTGGAAAAGGCCATTACGAACCTCCCGGCATGGCTGACGCAAGCGAGCGCGGGGCACGTTGCGAGTGCGCTTGGCTCGCTCGCCACAAGTAACGCGCAACGCGAACGCGCGAGCGGCGCACACAAGAAAGACGAAAAAGCGGCCGCTCGCAAACTCTATGACGCGATGCCCGGTTCACGTCCACTATCGAAGGCCGCCCGCGCGCAACTGAAGAATGACATCTTCGAAGCGACGGGCGTCGCGTGGTCAACCATCGACCGATGGCTTGCCGAATTCGAAACTGCCTGAAGACCCGATAGCCCGGCTTTGGACCCGATAGCCGGGCTTTGCGTTGATTGGTTGCGCGTTGCGTCGTGAAATGTGCCTCACTGTCAACACTGTCAGCGAGGCGCAAAATGAGCACATCAAATACGAACGAATCCGTTAGCGTAGCGAAGAAACGTGGTCGCCCGCGCAAGACGGTCGCCCCTTTGCAACCGCCGACACTTCCCCGTCTGCTGAACCGTGAGAATGTTGGCGTGGCGCTTAATAGCTCCCGTCAGAAGACTTACGACTTGGAGAGGAGTGACCCCGACTTTCCCGCGCCTCTCTATGTCGGCAGCGTGCCCCTATGGCTTGAACATGAAATCGCCGCCTATGTGCAGCGCAAGGCGGACGCGCGCCCGCGCGTTGTCCGCGAGCGTGCCGCCGAAGTTGAAGAGTAAGGGGGTGTTATGAGCTTTCCTTCGTTAAAGTGGGCATTGCGGTGCGATGACGACCCGCTTGCGCCGCCGCTGAGTGCGGAGAAGTGGAGGTGCGTCGTGGAACTCGCGTGGAAAGCGGGTGCCGATAACCGGCTTCCAAAAATGACGCCCGCCGCCCTGGCGAAGTGGGCGCATATTGCCGAAGACGTGGCCGCGCGATTCATTCGTGAACTGCGCGCCGAAGGACCGTTGCGCGATACCGGCGAGCGCATCGGCAGAACCGGGCGCATCGCCGTCTACGATTTCGTGCCCGAATGGGCAACCAATGCCCGCACCATCGCGCTCGCCCGCGATGCAGACAAAAAGTCGCGCCGTCGTCGCATTAATCACGATGCAAACACACCAATTAAACCAGCTAATCACGACGCAAACACACTGATTACCGATGGAGGTAATGACGACTTCGCAACGGATGCAAACACACTGATTACAACCCCCTCTATATATGGGGTAAACAAAACCAAACAGACAACCCCAAACAAAACAAGTAATGGGGGTGCGCACGACGTGATTACAAACGGAGTCGATGGCGACGCGCAGCAACGTCGCGTTTTGCAACGCGCCGCGACCGAACCCTGTCATCACACATTGCCGCGCGAAACTTTGCGGTCATGTTCGGCACAGTCCGAACGTGACGCCAGCGCGGCGAGCGCGTGCGGCACTGGTGAACCGATGCCGTCAGAAACATCAAATCCGCGCGAATCGGATTGGCCGCGCGAAATGGCGAAGATTGCGAAGCTACTCAGCGACGCGGACAGGGCCGATGCAAGGTGCGTTGCATTTGCCTGCCGACTGGTCGGACAGAACCCCGCTGGCTTGCCGGGGGCGTCGTATGACCGGGGCGTTATCGCGCAGCGTCTACCGTACCTTGCCCGAATCGGCGTGACCGATGACGAATTCGAACACGCGGTAACACGGGCGAGACAACGTTTCGAGCATCCGACATGGACCGGTCTGACGAAGTACCTGTGCGACGAAGTAGCCGCGCGAGTGCCGGACGCACGCGAAGCCGAACGTAAAGGCGACAAGGCTTTTTTTGACCGGCCCGCTGCGTTGACGACCGATGCGGCGGGCACCCATGCCGACGCCGCAACCGTCGCCGCCGATGCCATCAGGCGCGCGCAGCGCACCGCCGCCATCACGCGCGGCACGAAGGCGACGGCAACACAGAAGACCTGACGGACGGCCCACATGACCGACCTTGACGACCTCGAAGCCCGCATTGACGCGACCGAAGTGACGCTTCGTGATTGGTGCGAACGCAACGGTCGGCGTGTCCTGCCGACCAATGGCGGCGAAGTGTCCGAGTCGACGGCAGCGGTACTGTTGCGCTATGCCGGACCGTCAGCACTTCGGATGCAGGCCAACGCGGGCAAGCCGTGCGTGAAGTACAGCCTTTTCGGCGTGCGCCGCATGTATCGCTTGCGTGACATCGCCGCTTATCTCGCTCGCGACCCGGACGAAATTTGACGCGTTTCGCGCAAAACGCGCAAAACGCGTTGGCGCTCGACGGCATCGAAGCCGAATCTTTGCCCTAAGCCCTGCAACCCCGCCGGGTGCGCCCTCAAAGGGAAACAGCATGGCAACCCGCTTTGGTTTCGTTCAGGTCGCGCGAGCGTTGGCAGTCTCGAAAGGCGACCTTTCTAGCGCTCGCGTCTATCTCGCCGCACGGCACGGGCCGCACAGTGAACCCGCCGAATTCATCGCCCGCGCTATCGCGGACACGACCGTTATCAACAACCCGCAAGGGCTGTCGCTGGCGGGACTCGGTGCTGATTTTATCGGGCTGGTTTCGAAGCGCTCAATCATCGGTGCGATTGCCGCCGCGACGGGTTTTCATCGCGTGCTGCCGAACACCGCGACGCTTTCGCAAACGGTCGGTGCGGCGGCAGCATGGGTCGGCGAAGCCCAGGTCATTCCGGTCGGTGAAGCGGGCTTTGCACTTGAGCGCATGGGACCGTTGAAGCTCGCCGTACTGCTGCCGGTCAGTGACGAAATGATGCACGCGACCGGCGAAGCCGCCGACGCGATTTTCAATCGCGACCTTGCGAACGCCTGTGCCGACAAGGCAAGTGCAACGTTCGCTTCAGCGGACCCTGGCATTGAAGACGTGAAGCCGCCCGGCGTGTTTTACGGCATCGACCCGACCCCTTCGACCGGCGACGCGGAAGGCGACCTTGGCGCGCTGCTCGACGGCTTCGGCGGCGACCTGTCCCGTTCGTGCTTCGTCATGGAACCGGCGACGGCGGCGATGCTCGCCCTTGGCGGCGTGTCCGATACGCTCGGCGCGCAAGGCGGTTTTCTCGCTGGCATTGCCGCCGCGACATCGGAAACCGTGCCCGCTGGCGTGGTCGGCCTTGTCGATAGCTCGCGCGTCGCAATGCTCGACCTTGGCGTTGGGCTTGACGTGGCGAAACAGGCGCTTGTCGAAATCGATGACGGAAGCGGCGAAACGAAGCTGGTTTCGTTGTGGCAAAACAATTTGCAGGGCATTCGCGCGGTCGAATATCTGAATTGGAAGGTGCTTGACCCTTCGGCGGTTCGTTGGGTTTCTGGCTTCGCCGCGCCCGCGACGAAGAAGACCACCGCGAACTGAGGGGCACGCCATGAATGCCAACGTCGTCACTGGTTTCCCGACGCCGATGCGGGATAACCCCGTATGGTTTTCGACTGCGAACCGGATTGCCAGTCTCCTACGGTTGCATGGCTATCGCGTCGTGCCCGAATCGGACGAACAGGTTCGCGTGTTCGATGAACTTCAGGCGGGCATTGTTGCCCTTGCCGGGAGCATTGCCCGAACTCTTGTGCGCAATCCGGGTTCGTGTATTAGCGAAATGTACCTCTACGAGCATTCCGATGAACCAGGTTGCGTCATTGTTTTCTCGGAACTGAGTTCAGGGCATATGTACGCGACAAGCATCCCGTCTATTCGCCGCCCCATGCTCGGCGTTCGTGCGCCGCTGACGCTGCATTGAAGGGGAAGCCATGACTACGCTTGTTCCTGTTCGCATCGACCGCGACCTGTTGACGATGCTGTTGCGAAGCCGTGAGAACGCCGCGCTTGTGTTCGGCCCGCGCCACGCCGACGCGCTGATGCGATTGCTGACCGCCGCACGTCAGCACGGTCAGGAAGTCGATGTTGCATTGCTTGACGCTGGCAAGCGACAAACGCTGATTGCGCGCGCCGCTGGCGCGAACGATTGGGCGTGCGTGAAGTGACGCCGCGCTGTGGGACGCGGCGCGCGACGGGGAAGGCCGGGGGGGCATGAAAAAAGTTTTTCGGGTTTCGCCGGACACCGCGCGCCCAGTTTTGAAAAGAGAAATCTCGACTTTTCGGCAAAAAATCAGGTGCTGTTAAGGCCGCTCGCTTCCGCGCTGACAGCCACCTGACCACAGCGTTAGCCGGACTCGAACCATGACCGAAGCCCGCACGAATTGCCGCCCACCAGCATGGCTCGCGTCGGGATTACGGCGCGAATTCCGGCGTATCGCTGGCGAACTGTCGCAACCGCTCGACCCGATGACGGCGACGTTGCTTGCGCAATTCGTGGACGCTAGCGCGCGAGCCGCAGATGCGGCGCGGCGCATGAAGATAGAAGGCATCACGACTCGAAGCCGTTATGGACGCCCGCGCGTGTCCGACGCCGTGCACGCACACATGGGCGCGACGCGCGACATGCTTCGCTGTTACCGTTTGCTGGGCTTTGACAGGCGTCGTCGCTTCGACACGGCGACAACTTGAACATAGAAGGAGGAAGGACCATGAACGAAGACATGAACCGGGCGCGCACGACGGGCATTGTGCGTGCATCGACGGTTGCTGCTGACTAAAAGCACACAGGAAGACTTACGCCGAATTTCGGGCATCGCCACTAAGCCAACGCCTGACTGGTACGCCGACATTGTCGACCCACTCGGTGCAACGTTTTCGATGCCGCTGCCATTGCTGGTCGCGCACTACCACATAAAAAGCATTGGTTCGGTCGTGCTGGGCGCGGTGACAAAGACCGGTATTGCGTTCAAGGTGGAAATCGCCCAAATCGAACAGCCGGGACCACTGAAGACGCTATGTCACGACGCATGGGCGGCGGCGTGCGCTTCACGAAATGGGAGTGGCTTGAACTGTCGCTAGTTGCGATTCCGGCGAACGTCGATGTCGTGATTGCCGACGCCCGCCGAAGCATACGTTGAATGCATGCTTGCAGAATCTCGCGAGCTTCGCGCGGTTGTCGGGCGGGGCTGTTTGCGCGTGGTGAAGCTTCAGGATTGCGGGCGAGACGCGGCTTTGCTCTTTTTTCTATATAGCGGCTTCCTTTATGCGAATGGCATCACAGGATGTGAAAAAGTGTCAACACTTGCAAGACAGGACCTATTAGACTATTGCTCGCTTGCTGGACGTGATGAGAGGAATCTTTGCGAGCATCAATAGAGCGTACAAACTTATAAATCCGGGGATGTGTTATGGCAAGTAAGCAAGTCAGTTTCGCCAACTTCATTTGCAAGTTCGGTGAAGATAAGAATCTTTTAGATGTTGCGGAGCAAATTATCTTGCCAGCATTTTTGGATTCTGAATCGCTCAAGCCTCGCTCCTTCAAAGACACCGAATATTTTTTCTATCAACCTACGCTCCTAAACCTCGGGAAAGCCTCCGCCCCGGTACTGGCGATTGCTGGTCGATTCATTAAAGACACGACTTTAAGGCGGGAGCAAATATTCACGCCGGGAAAGGGCTTGGTTAAGACTTCCGGAAAGCTGGAATCATCTCCGTCTGCAATTTTTGTGCTCCTTCTTAACTCTCATAAACTCATTTATTATCCGGAAACTGCGCACGGTCCATCGTTATCAAGCTTCCGGAGCACCGCGTACAGCTATATCAGACAGCGTCAAAATAAATTCATTGACGAAGAATTCCTGCGTCTCCAGACTGAACGCGAGGAAATCTTAGCGCGCGGACGAGAAGATGTTCAGAAAGTAACGAAGAAGATGTTGTGGGACGAATACCCGTTCCCGTCGCTTGAGGTTGTATCTATTCCAAGTGCCCTCAGTCTTTATGAATTCGTTCGTAGATATAAACAATTATCTTCAATTTCTCTTAGAGTTTTGCAAACAAACAGCGAAATTGATAACTCAAATCTATTGAGGGCTATGCGAAAAACTGGCGGCCAACTTGGTGCAAAAAATTCGCAAATTACCCATTCTGCTGGCGACAAACAGGGATTAAACAAAAATGAGGCGGTAGCTCAATTGCACGCTGTGGCGCGCGATGGCAATGTTGAGGTAAAACTAAGCGGTAAGGATGTGTCGGGAAACCGATTGGTAGGCAACAACGAAGAATTTAAGCTTCGTGTGGCAATAGATAACGTTTCCTCCGATGTTGATGCTGCTGCAATGCAGTTAAATAATGTCTTGAACAAAGAGATTGAAAATAGCAATATAGAACTCGCCCCAGATGCAAATCTGGCGAAAACGAACGAAATCATAAGGCGAATTGCTAAGGCAAGAAATGTCTAAACCTGAGTTTGAGTTCACGCCTGAGGATTTACTCAAGGAGCGCTCGCTACTCGACGTCTATAGAATCGCCCGCTTAACCCCGGCGAACGGATTGAATGTCGGGGTTACGCTTGTAGTTTTTTTTATTTGTTGTGCTTACTGCTTGGCTGCTGGTGAAAATCAAGCTCCGGTGTTGACCTTGCTTCGCCAAATTTCCAGTGACGCCATAGCGTTTACCGCAAGCATTCTTGGATTTCTCGTTGCAGGATTCACAATTTTTGTGACAACTAGGCCGGAAGTTTTCTACATGATGGCCAAGGTGGAAAAGGAGGGGTTAGGAGTAAGTTATCTTAAATATAACCTCTCGATATTCCTTCTTGTATTTATTCACTATCTCGCATTTACCATATGTTGTGTGGCTCTTCGTGTATTTTTCTCGCCGCAAGGGCCTGCGTCGTTGATATTGCATGCCGTACCGATAAATATTTCTACTGCGATAATGATTAAAAAGTTGGGGGTTGCCTCAATTTTTATATTATTTACCAGTTGGCTGTTTTACTTGTTAATGCTATTAAAGTCTTTCATTTTTAATGTTTATCATATAGTGATGACCGGCGTGGCGTTAACCATAGACACGGACGAAGAGGACGGACAATCGTAGCGGTCGAGATTCCGTCAAACGAACGTGCAGAACCAAGGCCGCCGGTTTGGTTGCCAAATTCATCCTCAGTTATCCATTCCGATAAGTACTGGTCGTCCTGCTGGCGCGCTGGACGACTCCGTAAGGTCCTCGCGTCTCTTGGTATGCAACGGAACCTTGCCGTCGACGACGCCGCACGGCCCGACCTCGACCACGCTTCAGGTCGCGCGCTCGGGCCGCTGACCCTTCCCGCTACAATCCCGCGACACAATTCCATACAGGGGCGACTATGAGCGACACGAATTCCGCATTAATCGCGTTCGTTGGCGTGTTGGCAGGTGGCTATCTGAACAACTTTCTGGGCGAGGACTTCAAGCGCTTCCGCGACGGTCAGGCGCTGGCCGGTGCGCTAGCTGGTGAACTCGCGTCACACGCGACAGCAATCCCAATGCTGCAACGCATGTTTGGCGATATGGCAGCTACGCTTCGGACTGAGGGTGGACAAATCACATTGTATGAATTCAATCCACCGAACAGCCCCGTATTCGATGCAAGTGTATCGAAGCTCGGTTTGCTCGGCCCCACGCTCGCGCATGAAGTAGCTTTCGTATACGAACAAATTCGTGCCTTTCGGTCGATGTTTCGGAGCATATCAATTCACTACGAAGACATGCCGCGCGAGGGTATGTTAAATGGGTTTGAGCATTCCTTGACCTTGCTCGAAACCGCACATTTGCGAGGTACGAAGCTGATAGCGGACCTTCAGAAGTATGCGAGCGATGGCTATTGGCAGACGCGCCCTTGGGTATGGTGGGCGCGCAACATTGGTTAAAGCGAAATGCGGTGGCTAGGGGGAATGATGCGACGTTATGCACGGGTACGCGAAAAGTTCACGGGCGCGCTTTACCGTTTGGCGACGTGGGAAGGCGACGTCCGGGACCGGTTACGGGGCGTGCATTGGGTATTGAAACAATTGACCACTGAGGAATTGCCGCCCGAACTGCGTGACAGCTGGCAAAGCATCATGCACCGTCTAACGCGTTACGGCCCCGAACTGTCGCCTGATGGGCAAGTGTTCACCGACGCGGTAACGCATACGATGTCACGCATTCGAAACAGTACTGGTCGCGCAATCGCGACCGATATTTATCGCCTGTACAGCACCTTTGTTAGTACATACGGGCCGTGACCGGAACCGATTCGGGGTTGCGACATGGGCACTCTCAGCCGTGGAGGGGGCACGATTGGCGGTGGTCATCGATGTTCGTGCCATGAAAAGAAGAAAAGGCGTCCGAACTCGATGACAGTTAAGCTGTCGCAGATAAGCTGCGGGTGAATTAGAAGGTCTCGCGTGCCGTCTTCTAGGGAATGGATAAAGCTGAAGCAGGGTGTGCCTAGCGCATCTTGTTCCTCCGATATGGCGTCGATGCGGTTCCAGTCCATCTTGCCTAGGATTTTTTCTCGTTTTTCCGCTTCAAGGGCGCTGTAGCGTTCAGCCTCATCTGCCTTCAACAGCATCGGAGGGATATACAGCGGAATTCGATGGGCCAAGGCGTCGCGATAGTTTTTCAGATACTCGCCGTGCCACTGAACCAGTTTTTCAGATGTCAGGTATTCAGTTACCGGTAGAGGCAAGCGATTCTGTGTGGCCCGCTTGAACATACTCACGTCCATTCGTTGGCCACCGATTGCGGCTATCAGGTCGTGTCGATGCACAAACGCCCACGCGAAGTTTTCGAACACGCCGTAGAGATTCATCACGAAGGCATGCAGGTTGATTTGCACGTCGTGCACTGTTTCCATCGGCAGGGGGCGCTCGGAAGTCAGGGGGAATAGCGTGAATACGTTCCTCATTGCTCGGTGCATCACGCCAAGCCGCCGCGCTGCGCCGTGGCGAAGGTGTTCTTTCGAGGCAGGGGAGCCGGTGTGTTCGAGTTGGCGAAGGCAGTCCATCATTAAATCGCGAAGGCCTGAACTCGCATTCACATATTCTTCGGTTTGCTTCTCAGCGGCCTCTTTGCTGTAAGGCATCAAAACTCCTTTATCCGAACGCGCTAGTTTTCAGTTGATATCATAATCGTGCTTCTGTCCCTGTTTTGATGCCCTCAAATCGCAAGCAAGATTTTCTTGTCAGGGGCAGCTAAACATGTAGCCGAAATCTGCTATATCAGGGATTAGAATTACTTGCCTAAATTGTGGGCCTAGTTGTGGGCCGATGGGATATAAATAAGGTAGAAATGCCGCCCAGTAAGGATTTGAGGCGCTAGATAAGCGGACCGTCTCTCCGCCAGAATCGAACACTAAAGCCCTGTAAGTTCAACGACTTACGGGGCTTTTGTTTTTGTCGGCCCATCAATTAGCCCATCATCAGGCAAGATTTCATGGCTGGCCTGGCGAGTTCTCTTGTCCGTCGCGACCCGTCGCACGTTCGCCACACTCCGCTAGAATCCGGCTTGTCTGGGGCGCGCAGTTTCTGCTGCGGTCGCATCGTTAAGACCACAGCGAGCGTTTGGGGGCAACGTGAAACAGCCCATATTCGTACAAACATCAATCCGTTGTGGAGTCTGGTTGATCCGCTGACCGTTGAGCAGGCGGCACTAGTCGCAGGCTTCGACCCAAACTCGGTTGATGAAAGCGGCGACTAGTTCAAGAACCAGCAAACCGGAATGACCGACAGTAACGGGATCACATGGATTCACACTGCATTTGCAGCGCTGGTCAATGCAGTTAATGCCCGAACGCTGAAGGCAACGATACGCCGCTCAGCATGGGAACGGGGGTGGGACGAGGACCCGGGCGAGGGTGAAGCGTATGCGCAGAAAGTCACGGTAAGAGACGATGGCGCCGCGCAGGCTTGGGACATTGCCGAACCTCATGTCGTCAAGGTGCGACGGTCGATTATCTATCGTGTTGCACCTGACTGGAAGTTGACCACCGTGGACGTTGACGACATTCGCGAGTGGCTCGCATCGCGAGGTATAAAGACGGGTTTTTCTTTCCCGATGCAACGGATGCGCCGGACTATCTCAACTCCAAACACCCACGCTACGCGCCGAGGCTCGCCGCTGCTGTCAATGCGTGGCTGGCTGTCACGCAGGGCAGGGGCAAGAGTGTCAAGGACGCAATCAGGAAGTGGCTCCGTGAGCATGCGGCAGAGTTCGGCCTGACCAACGACGATGGCAACCCGAACGAGACGGGCATCGAGGAAGTTGCGAAGGTTGCGAACTGGCAACCGGCAGGCGGCGCGCCGAAGACCCCCGGCCAGTAACCTACCCGCCCCTTTGGGCTTTGGCAGGGGTGGGTTTTCTGAACCCACCCAGCTATTCACGGCCCGATTGCGCCAATCTAATACCGCCATGTCGCGTCATTCCGGCGCGCACTTTCGCATCGATGGTGAGTCATGGCCGATCAAACTATTCCCATCACGATTCCTCGCTATCGCGTGTCGCAGATTACGGGGCTTCAACGTAGCGCGCTGTACGAGCGCATCGCACGCGGCGAATTCCCGAAGCCCGTCGCTAATGATAGTGCCGCTGTACGCTCGATCGAAGCCGAAGCCGAAGCCGAAGCCGAAGCCGAAGCCGAAGCCGAAGTCGTGGCATGGGTTCAGCAGCAGATCGATACAAGCCGCAAGCATGCTGCGCGGGGAAAAAGCGATGAACGTCGCAAGCCCGCATAACGCGACGCGCCCCGACGATGCCGAAGCACTCGACGTCGCGTGTGCGCTCGATACTGCGGTTATCCGTGTCGATCAATTGCAAGCGCTGGCGGGATTGCTGAGTCAGGAAGAAGTCGCGGAACAGTTCTCCGATCTTTTAACCAGCGCGCAAGTTTCTATTTTTGGTCTGTTCGAGGATGCACTTGCGGACATACGCGCAACACTAACGCAGACAGTGGCGCATGAGTAACCGTGCTGGCTAAATCGCCCGTCTAAAAAAGGCGACGTATACCTAACACGGCGCACCGCCTCACTATTTGACAGCCGGGAAAGACCGGCATGAAAACCGACCTCGCAAGGGTCGGTTTTTTGTTTGAGACATAAACAGACCAATAGCGCGACTCATTGGTACGAGTTAACTTTTGACGAATGTTGACAAAACATCTAGAGCACGGCGGTTACTCTTGCGAGACGCGTTCGTATCAGATACGGCGGTCGTTCATATAGGAGACTTAAACATGCCGGAAAAGCAAAGCAATAAAACCTCCTACCTTTTCGTTTATCCAGGATTTGCGTACTGAGCGCGGCGGGCGAGTCAGCCGGGTAACGACCAAGGCGGAGTATCAAGGGATGGCGCTGGCGAGTGTCGGCGATACAGTCACTTATGACGACGGCAGTGAGGCCACGATCATCGACGGTGCGGGCTTTGCTGCTTCATGGGATGGCAAGCCGTATGCCCTTGTCGGTTCCCGCCTGAGCAACGGCGACACAATCACGGAAACATTGCAGGATGGCTGCGGTATCACGGTTCGCAGCGATAAACCTGTGCCCGGTCTGTTTGGCCCCGCCTATGTGTCGTTTTCGTCCGGATCTGCTTGCTGACGGGGAACGTCTATGAATCGAGCTATGGTTCGACACGGTGATCCGACGACAACAGGCGGCTTTGTTATCGCCCTCACTTCTACCATGTTTGACGATGGAAAGCGGAGGCATGTCTGCACATGGGGCGATGCCGGCCACCCGGTCGCGCTAATCGGCGGCGAGGCGTATTGCGAGGCGTGCAGGAGTGTCGGCTCGATTGCAAAATCGGGAGACCCACGCCGTGATCAAGTTATGAGCGAAACCGCCGCTGATGGCGATATCGTCCTGTGCAACTGCGCGTCGCCGCCTCGTATTGTCGCGAAACTGGCAGGCGAATCATGGTGCGATGATATGGCCGAATCAATGGGCACGGTGGTCTCCAGCAAGGCTGGCGGCGGTGTCGCGTCTGTCGTCGTAGGTGCATATGACGAACAGGTACGGGCAGTAGGACAGGGCGCGTTCGAAGGTTATCCGTATGTCATCGAAACAGCAGATGGACGGACTCACGCGGGAAGTATTGACGCTAGTTGCCACCTACCACGCATGTACACCGACTCAAGCGACAGCTACACAGTGCATTGGGGCGACGAGGCCCTGGTAAGACAGAATAGAATCTGAGACATGCCAAACAAGAAAACTGTGGTCCGAACCAACACGACGCTGAACTCAATCAAGGAAGTACAATTAAAAGCCCTGACCTTTCAGGATCTGTGGGACAACTACCCGTCAGGTGATCCCTACGACGATCCGAGCGGCAACTATGGCAACCAGTGTGCGATCCGCATGAGCGTAACGTTCCATCGTGTCGGCAGCGAGATGAAATCATTTTCGCAGAAGATTGTAAAACCGATGCCGGGAAAGCCGACTTTGGGGCGGCTTATTCTGGACGGAAAAGCTACAGCTACTCGCGCCTATGAGCTGGCCGAATGGCTTCAGCAAAGGCCATTCGCAGGCGTTTCAACGGCTGAGAACATTACTGGACCGGATTGGCCGAGCAAGATAAAGGGGCGCACAGGAATCGTGTTCTTCTATGGTTATTGGCGACAGGATGGCGATTCGGGAGCGGACTTAAGCGGCGGTCATATTGATCTGTGGGACAGAGATACTCTTACACCTTCGGCGGAATCGTTTCTACGATTTCGTGTCGGAGTGCCCAGCATTCCCAATCCTTTGTCATGGCTGAGAGGCCGGAGCGATAACATTTATTCGAACCTCGGAAAATCCAGGCAGATACTATTTTGGGAAGTGCGGTGAGGCGGTTATCCGTCGCGGCGCTGGGGTTCGTGTGGGGGCTTCTGCTGACGTGGCTCCTGCTCTATGTGTTCAGCCATGTAAATTGGCAACGTGAAGTTGCGCCAATGTCCGGCTGCTCTGACATGGAGCATTGCAGTCCGCGGACTCTCACGTTGTTCGTCCTTTTCGGTACGTTGTTTTGGCCGGCGTTTGTTTTTGCGGGCATCAACGCTGTGGCGTATAGGCACTGGTCAACCCAAAAATGGACGTTAGTTTTTAGCGTTGGGAGCATTTTTGTCGTGTTGTTTTATATGGTTCTTTACGCCATGCCGCAATCTGGAAGCTATTTGAAGTAACGCCTGTTGCGATACGGTGGCGCGCCCCTTCACCGTGCGGGTTCGCGGCCGCGACCGACTAACAGTTAGTCCGTCACACTGCAAACATGCTTTGCCCACGCCTCCGTCAGCGGTCGCCGCTGTTCCAACAAATCAGTCCGGTGATACGCCGCATCGACCTTGTTCGCGATTGTATGAGCGAGCGCCCGCTCGGCAAGATCACGCGCATAACCTTGTCCACTGGCCCAATCGCGGAAGCTGGAACGGAAGCCATGCGCCGTCGCCACGCGTCCCGGCGTATCGCTCTTTGCCTTGACCCGGCGTAGCAGTGCGGTAAGCGTCATGTCGCTGAGTACCTTTTCGCGTGGCGGCGGAAAGACAAGGGTTTCATGCTGCTTCTGTTCCTTGAGCGCCTTGACCAGTGTGAGCGCCCTGTCGGCGTTGATAGCAACATTGAAGGAGTTCTTCAACATCACGGCGTTAGGTGGGCATCGCGAATATCAGCTTCTGGCGCCAAGGAACGAAGGGCGGGCCTGTCCAGATAAGTACGGCATGCAAGTGGTTGAAGAAATGCGCGCGAAATTTGGGCTTGCGGCACCCTCAAAGTGAGATTGTCCAGCCAAGCTGCTCATTGATGATGTAAGTATGGCGTTCAAGTTGGTTCTGAACCAATCGGCAGCGTTGCGGTTTTGAAAGGCGATTGGTCTCCGGCAGCCGGGCCTTTTCCTCAAATGCGTTGCACCACTCACTGTTGCCCAGGTCGGGTCCGTGCCCTTCGGCATCTGAGATGTCGAAGTAGTGGCTGTCGAGGTATGAAAACCACTCTTGCGTACACGGCTGGACGACTGGAGCATGTGCTACCTTGGTAGTCACAAACAGCCACGCGAGAACAATAACGGAACAGATGCCAACGAGGATTTTCATTTGCGCTTTTTAAAGATAATTGCTTGCTTGTGGCTACTTTCGGGTGGCGTACTGGCTTCAGTTGGTCTGTTTTCCCGGCCCTGTCCAGCGGATGTTGCCGTTGTGCTGGGAAATACGGTACATGTCGACGGTAGTCCGTCGCCCAGGTTGGCGGCAAGGCTGGATAAAGCCTATCAGTGCTATGAACAACGGCAATGCAAACTCATTTTTGTTAGCGGCGGTGTCGATGCCTCCGGTACAGACGAAGCGCTCGCAATGCGAACCTATCTTGTGTTTCGTGGTGTTCCATCCGGCAGCATCGTGCTCGATCGTTCGGGTTACGATACCTGGTCAACTGCACGTAACGCCAGTGCCTTCATGAGGGATCGCGGCCTGTCGAGTGCATTGGTAGTGACGCAGTATTTTCATCTTCCGAGGGCGATGTTCGCGCTCAAGCGCTTTGGCGTGCGTCAAGTCAGTGGTGCGTACCCGGCGTTCTGGGAGGCGCGTGATGTCTATTCGATTGCGCGTGAAGTGCCGGCCTTGGTCTGGTATGCCATTCGCCCACTTTAGTATTGGTTTGCGAATGCTCGGCTGCGGCTCGGTGGCGCTGAATATGCGGTATGTGAAACGCTCGTTCAGCTTCGTCCTCGACCAAGCGCATCACAAGTCACAAAAATTCCCCCCTCGTGCCCAATCCGCCAGCACGATCACGCCCAATCACACGCGCCAATGACGCACTTCGTGCGTGAATCATCCCAGGTGCCAGGCTTCTGATCCAGCAGAAAAAGACGTCCCGACACAAACGCAAATCCAATCCCCAGCCACACCTGCCACGACGCCCCCCAACAAGGCAAAATCATAAACGACGCTCCGGAGCCCACTAACAGATCCAGAAGGCCGTTGATGAATACTTTGCTTGCATGGTTCGCCGCAGCGCGTTGGCGGTTATCGCTGTCCCATTGCCTCGAAGGGCTGCTGATTCAGGCGCCGCTCGGGCTGCTGTTCAATTTTCGGCTCGGCGCGCTCGCTGTCATCGTCTGGTACTGGTCGCGCAAGAAGCTCGAGGCGGAACTCGAAACCTTGCCGCCAGAGAAAGCGCAAGAGTTCGAAGCCCACGCTTATACCTGGGCGATCGGCTGGTTCCCATGGCAGTGGGATGCCTACAAGGTTCTGGACCTGGTGCTGCCGGCGATTTCGTCGGCGCTGATTTCCGTGGCGTTAGCGGGATACCGTGGCCCGCTAACGGTGTATTAGAGACTTGCAGCCTCGAGCTACGTCCCGGGCTCAACCCCCAGCTTCGCGTGACCAACCGGTGAAGCGATCCACTTCGAATCATTTGCGTACAATTGTCGCTCTTTCCCGACCCAGCAAAAGAAGCGTGCGGCCCATCCATGCCGCGCGAAGCGCGTCGGCCGAACCGGTGGCATAACATCACCGCGCGTTCCGGCTGCATGCAAAAGCGACTACCTGTGACCACCTGACGGCAATCGAGACCACTTGCGCCATCAGGCCAGCCCTGTAACGAACCCACACTCATGTCTACCGACCCAAGCGGCTCCGAATCTTTCAGTTTGCCAAAACACCCTGCGTTCCAGCGATTCTGGTGCACGCGCATCTTCTCGTCACTGTCGTTCCAGATGCTGGCCGTCGCGATGGGCTGGCACATCTACGCGCTCACGCATAGCGCGTTCGCACTCGGCCTCGTCGGCCTCGCGCAGTTTCTGCCGATGTTCGCGCTGACGCTCGTCGTCGGCCACGTCGCCGATACCTTCGACCGCCGACGCATCGCGGCCATCTGTCAGGGCCTCGAAAGCGTCGCTGCGTTGTTATTCGCCGTCGGCACTTTCGGCGGCTGGATCAGCGCGCCGATGATCTATGTGCTGGCCGCATGCGTCGGCGCAGCGCGCGCATTTGAATCGCCTGCGGTGGCCTCGCTGCTGCCCGCCGTCGTGCCTCGCGGACAACTGCCGAAGGCAACCGCATGGGCGACCTCAGCGAATCAGACCGCGCAGATCGCGGGGCCCGCGTTGGGTGGCTTGCTGTACGGCATCGGTCCGGGCGCGGTCTATCTCGCCTGCACGCTGTCGTTCGCTGCCGCTGCGGCAGCGGTATGGAGCATTCCGCTGCAGACGAAACCTGCGGTTCGCGCACCCGTCACGCTGGAATCGGTGTTCTCGGGCATCGCGTTTATCCGCAAGGAACCGGTGATTCTCGGCGCGTTGTCGCTCGATCTGTTCGCCGTGCTGTTCGGCGGCGCGACTGCGTTGTTGCCGATTTTCGCGCGCGATGTCCTGCACGCCGGCCCGCTCGGCCTTGGTCTGTTGCGTTCGGGCACCGCCATTGGCGCGCTCGCGGGCACCATCTGGCTCGCGCATTTTCCGTTGCGCAACCGGCCCGGCGCGGCGATGTTCGGCGGCGTGATTGCGTTCGGCCTGGCTACGCTGGTGTTCGGTCTGTCGAATCAGTTTTTCGTGTCGCTGCTTGCGTTGATCGTGCTGGGCGCGTCCGACACCATCAGCGTGGTGGTGCGTCTGTCGCTCGTGCAGTTGCGCACGCCGGACGAGATGCTCGGACGAGTCAGCGCGGTCAATTCGCTGTTTATCGGAACCTCGAATCAATTGGGCGAATTCGAATCGGGGGTGACGGCAGGGTGGTGGGGCGCGCGCCCTGCGGTGCTGGTCGGCGGCATCGCGACGATCACCGTCGCGTTGCTGTGGATGAAGCTATTTCCGGAACTTCGTCTCACGCGTTCGCTGGAAAAAGAAGAAGAACTGGCGCCGAGCAATTGATCAAGCGCAGCTGCCACTAGCTGCGTTTCTATCGATGATCGAAGAAAACCCCTTGCCAGAAGGGGTTAACGCGAAGCGGCCAGCGCTCTGCGCCGCTTCGCACCCGCTATGATGATGTGATCGTCACTCGATAAAACATCATCATGCGCATTGCCCCTCTACCTCCGCTGCAATGTCTGGTCGCGTTCGAATCGGCCGTGCGGCATGCGAGTTTCACCAAAGCCGCCGCTGAATTGCATCTGACGCAAAGCGCCGTGAGCCGGCAGATTGCGCAACTCGAAGACTTCCTCGGCCGCTCGCTGTTCGTGCGCGAGCATCGCGCATTGCGCTTGACGATCGCGGGCGAAGGCTACGCGAAACACGTGCAGTGGTTGCTCGCCACGTGTTCCGAAGCCACGCTCGACGTGATGAAACGTTACGGCGATCTCGAACTCACCATCGCCTGCTCATCGGGCGTCGCGGTGTTGTGGCTGACGCCGCGACTCGGCGCGTTTCGCGCCGCGCATCCGACCGTCAAGATCAGAATGATCGTGCGAGACGGACTCGCTTCGTTATCGCCCGCTGAATTCGACGTGGGGCTGTATTACAGCCGTCAACGCGCCGAGCCGCATTTCACCGCGCGCCGTATTTTCGACGAAGAGGTGTATCCGGTATGTTCGCCGGGATATCTCGCCGGCCGGGTACTCGAACCCGCCGACCTCGCGAGCGAAACGCTACTGATGCAGGAAGACGGCCAGCGGCAATGGATGTCGTGGTCCGAATGGTTTCGTCTGAACGATGTGCAGATGCCGGCATCGCCGCAAGCGGTCGTCGTCAATCATTATCCGCAACTCGTGCAGATGGCGATTCTGGGGCAGGGCGTCGTGCTCGGCTGGCGGCATATGATCGACGCATGCCTGAACGAAGGGCTGCTGGTGCGTGCAACGCAAGCGTCGGCGAGTCACGGCGGCGGTTATTACGTGGTGTCGCCGAACGACCGCTCGCAGAATCAGGCTGCGCGCCTGTTCACACGCTGGCTGTTCGAGCAGGCCGACGAGCAGATGGGCAAACCGGCTGGCTGAAGCGAGGTTAGACCCGAAAGCCAGACATAAGGCCCAAGCGAAAAGTTCGCATGCGCTAAACGCATGCAAGCATGCGAATCTTTCGTTTCGAAAACAAATCAGCTCTCTCTACGATCGGTGTCATGCATGCGAAAGCGCCATTCGAAGGCGTGGCGCGTTGCCGACATAATTGCCCGACAGGCAGCCAGATGAGGAAAGAGACCATGCAAGGAACGCTTTCATCCGCCGTCCCGCTCTCCGTGGACACGCTCGCGCGGCAGCGCCGCCGCGCCATTATCGCCACCGTACTCGGCAACGGGCTCGAGTGGTTCGATTTCACGGTGTACAGCTTCTTCGCGGTCATCATTGCGAAGCTGTTCTTCCCGACCGGCAATGAACTGACCTCGCTGCTGCTGGCGGTGGCCACGTTCGGCGTGGGCTTCTTCATGCGGCCGGTGGGCGGCATGGTGCTGGGTGTCTATGCCGATAAAGTCGGCAGAAAGGCGGCGCTCTCGCTCACGATTCTTCTGATGGCAGGCGGCACTGCGCTGATCGGTCTCGCGCCGACCTACGACCAGATTGGCCTGTGGGCACCGGTGCTGATCGTGGTCGCACGTTTGCTGCAGGGCTTTTCCGCCGGCGGCGAAATGGGCAGCGCGACAGCCTTCCTCACCGAATACGCACCCGCAGACAAACGCGCGTTCTATTCGAGCTGGATTCAATCGAGCATCGGCTTCGCGGTGTTGCTTGGCGCAGCGGTCGGCACCTTCGTGACGGCGAATCTGAGTGCTGATTCGCTGCACTCGTGGGGCTGGAGAATGCCGTTCCTGATCGGCATTCTGATCGGGCCGGTTGGCTATTTCATTCGCAGCCGCATGGACGAAACACCGGCCTTCGCCGCAGTTGCTGAAGAAGCAAAGAACGATTCGCCGCTCGCAGACGTATTCCGCAGCTATCCGCGCGAAACCTTCGCCAGTTTCTCGATGGTCATTCTGTGGACCGTTTGCACCTACGTGCTGCTGTTTTATATGCCGACGTATTCGGTGCGTACGTTGCATCTGCCGCAATCGACCGGCTTTCTCGCGGGCATGTTCGGCGGCTCGATGATCATGTGCTTCTCGCCGGTAGTCGGCAAACTCGCGGATCGCTTCGGTCGCCGGCCTTTTCTGTCGGGCGCGGCTGCACTGATCCTGGTGCTCGCATGGCCGATGTTCGCGTACATCAACAGCGCACCGGGCCTCGCTTCGCTGATCGTGTTTCAGGGCGTGTTCGGCCTGTTGATCGCGGCCTACACCGGTCCGATTCTCGCGGCGTTCTCCGAACTGTTCCCGACCAAAGTTCTGTCGACGGGTCTCTCCGTTGCGTACAACTTCGCGGTGACGATTTTCGGCGGCTTTGCACCGTTCTTCATCACGTGGCTGATCGCGTCGACGGGCAGCAACATGGCGCCCGCGATCTACGTGATGATCGCAGCAGGCATCAGCCTGTGCGGCACCTTCTTCGTGCGCGATCCGCGTCGGCGCACAGCTTGAACAGGCGCGTCCGGCTGATCCGCGCCGGACGGATTCCTTCATCCAGTCAGGAAGATTTCAATGAGCATTACGGTAATCAGCGGCGGCAACGTACTCGATCTGGCCCGGGGTATCTTGCTGGAACATCATCATGTTGTGATAGAAAACGGTCATATCGTCGAAGTCACCGACCGTCCCGTCGATCTGCCGAACGCACGCGTGATCGACGCGCGCGGCAAGACGGTGATGCCGGGTCTGATCGACTGTCACGTCCATGTGCTGGCTTCGCGCGCGAACCTCGGTGTGAATGCGGCGCAGCCGAATATTCTGACCGCGATTCGCGCGTTGCCGATTCTCAAGGCAATGGTTGGCCGCGGTTTCACCAGCGTGCGCGACGCGGGCGGCGCGGATTGGGGTTTGACGCAGGCACTCGAAAGCGGCCTGATTCCCGGCCCGCGAATTTTCCCGTCGGGCAAGGCGCTGTCGCAAACCGGTGGTCACGGCGATTTCCGGCCGCGCGGCGATGTGCTCGAACCGTGTTCGTGCGCGTTCCGCGCGGGCGCGATTGCACGTGTGGTCGACGGCGTGGATGCGGTGCGTCTCGCCGTGCGCGAAGAAATCCAGAAGGGCGCGACGCAAATCAAGATCATGGCGTCGGGCGGCGTGGCGTCGCCCACCGATCCGATCAGCAACACGCAGTATTCCGAGGACGAAATTCGCGCGATCGTCGCCGAAGCCGAAGCGGCCAATACGTACGTGATGGCGCATGCGTACACGGGACGCGCGATTTCTCGCGCGATCCGCTGTGGCGTGCGCACCATCGAACACGGCAATCTGGTCGATGCGGAAGCCGCGAAACTGATGCATGAGCACGGTGCATTCGTCGTGCCGACGCTGGTCACGTACGACGCACTCGCTAAACATGGTGCTGATTACGGGCTGCCCGCCGACTCGATCGCGAAGATCGAAACGGTGCGGCAGGCCGGCCGCGATTCGCTGGAAATCTACGCGAACGCGGGGGTGCCGATGGGTTTCGGTTCCGACCTGCTCGGAGAAATGCACACGTTCCAGAGCGACGAACTGCGTATTCGCGCTGATGTCCTCGGCAATCTGGAAGCGCTGCGTTCGGCCACCACGATTGCCGCGGATATCGTCAATCTGAAGGGTAAGCTCGGTGTGATCGAGGCGGGCGCGATTGCCGACGTGCTGGTGGTGGACGGTGATCCGCTCAAGGACATCGGCGTGCTGACCGGTCAGGGCGAGCGTGTGACCTATGTATTGCAGCGAGGCGAAGTCGTGAGCGAGCGGGGCACGGTCGCGTCACGTTGATGGCTTCGATAGCGCAAGCAATGAAGCGATCAACGACGCGATCCACGTTAGCATAAAAAATCGCGCAGGCGTCGTTCACGCCTGCGCGGCGCTCACGCGCCACGCGCTCCAGCGCACCGTCGCCATAATCGACGCGGCGACAATCAGCGCACCGCCGAGCCATGCGCTCACCGAAATCCTTTCCCCCAGCCAGATGCAGGCGAACAGCGCGCCAAACGCCGGTTCGCTGCCCATCAATAGCGACACGCGTGTCGGACTGCTGCGTTTGATCGCGAAGTTCTGCGCGAAAAACGCGAACAGCGTGCAAGCCAGCACCAGATACGCGATATAGCCCCAGAACGACGCGTGTCCCGCCAATGTCGGCAGCGCCCGCAGCTGGTGCGGCGCGAACACGCACGCGGCCGCCAGGCTTCCCGATGCGACAACACCCGCTTGCACCGCAGTCACCGTCAAAGGCGGCAACGCCGAATCGCGCATCACGCGTTTGGTCACGCAGACGGTCAACGCGCGCAGCAACGCGGCGAGCAGGATCAGCGCGTCGCCGGGATTCAGGCTCAGTGAACCGTCGCCGGCCAGCAGCCATGCGCCGAGCAACGACACCGCGACCGCCGCCCACTCGACCCGGCTGGGCCGGCGCTTGAGCATTTGCCATTCGACCAGCGGCGTCAGCACCACGCACAGGCTGATCAGAAACGCGGCGTTGGCGGCGCGCGTCAGCAGAATGCCGAAGGTTTCGCACAGAAAGATGCCGAGCAGCAGAACGCCGGCAATCAGCACGCCGCGCAGTGTGCGGGCGTCGGCGGCGCGCAGGTGGCGCAGCGCGGGCGACAGGATGGCGAAGGTGATGCCGAAGCGCAGTGCCAGCAGTCCCAGCACCGGATAAAACACCAACGCGCTTTTGACGACGCCATAACTCGTGCCCCACACGACGGCAACCGCGAGCAGCATCAGATCGGAGAGAAAAAGCAGGCGCTCCTGTTTCGGCATGACGAACCTCGTGCAATAAAGCACGTATTGTCGAATGATGCAGGGGAGATGATAATCGGGTCGTTGCGCACAGCGTTTATGTCGCAAATGCATTAATCATTCGCGCGTTCTCAAGGCTGCCACGATGACCCCTGCCGAGCTTTTCGACTTGCTGCCCGATATGGCGGTGTTTGCGCGCGTTGTCGAGGCGGGCAATTTTTCGGTGGCGGCGCGTCAGTTGGGCAGCACGCCGTCCACGGTCAGCCGTCAGATCAAGCGGCTCGAAGACGCGCTCGCTACGCGTCTTCTCGAACGATCCACCCGCACCGTGCGCGTGACGGAATCCGGCGCACAGGTGGTGCGATTCTGTCGCGACATGGTCGGCGCGGCGTCGGCTGCCGTCGATGCCGCCGGACAACTGTCGGGCCGCGCGCAAGGCAAGGTGAGCCTCAGTGCGCCGACGCAATTCGCGAGGGCGGTGATTCATCCGCTGATTGCGGGCTTTTTGCGCGCTTATGAAGAGGTCGATCTGCAACTGCTTTTCACCGATCACGACGTCGACCCGCTGGCCGATGACGTCGATCTGGTGATCCGTCTGACCGAGCATCCGCCGCAAGGCTTGGCTGGGCGCCGGTTGGGCGCGGTGCGCTGGCTGCTGGTGGCGTCGCCCGCTTATCTGCTCGAGCGCGGCACGCCCGCGCATCCACGCGATCTGCTGACACACGCATGCATCTATCTCGGCGAAACTGCCGACGACAACCGTTGGCGCTTTCGTCGCGGCACGGAAACGCACAGCGTCGATGTGAAGGGGCGCTATATCGCCAATCACGCCGGGGCGAGGCTCGAAGCCGCGCTGCAGGATTTCGGTATTGCAAACGTGCCGGAGTTCGCCGCCGAAGCCGCGTTGCAGAGCGGCGAACTGGTGCAGGTGCTGCCGGACTGGCGGCTCGATGCGCGCGCGTATGTCGGGTCCGTCTGGCTGCTTTATCCGCCGAACCGTTTTTTGCCGCCAAAGGTGAGGGCGTTGATCGATTATCTGGTCGAGCACATTGACGTCGCCGACAATGCGGAATAAACGCGCATCGGGCGATCCGATTTCGATTTTCGATTTTCGATTGACGAAACGAACGTGGAATCGCCAGAGCGATCCATGACTGAATGCAACGCACGTCAAAACGAGCACGAGGAGAACCAGCATGACCCTGCGCGAAACCGGCCCGGTTGCGGCGACTGTCTATCGCGGCGAATCGATTGAAAACTCGCATCTCGCGCATGTCGCGGTCGTCGATGCGAAGGGGCGTCTGCTGTATTCATTCGGCGACCCGTCGCGGATGACGTTGGCCCGCTCCGCCGCGAAGCCCGCCCAGGCGCTCGCGGTGCTGGAAACCGGCGCGCTCGAACGCTTCGGTTTCGACGAGGCCGATCTCGCGTTGATGTGCGCGTCGCATAGCAGCGAGCCGCGTCATATCGACCGGACGCGCAGCATGCTTGCCAAGGCGCAGGCGAGCGAAGCCGATTTGCGTTGCGGCGGCCATCCGCCGTTGTCCGATGCGGTGTATATCGACTGGCTCAAGCGCGACTTCAAGCCGGGAGCGGTGTGCAGCAACTGCTCCGGCAAGCACGCCGGCATGCTTGCCGGAGCGCGTTCCATCGGCACGGCGATCGGCGGTTATGAGCGACCTGAGCATCCGTTGCAGGTCCGCGTGAAGCACACGGTCGCCGACGTGTGCGATCTGCCGGACGACGCGGTTCAATGGGCAATCGATGGTTGCAATCTGCCGACACCGGCGTTTCCGCTGGACCGGCTTGCGCGCCTGTTTGCGAAGCTGGCGGCGTCGCAGGACGAGGTGGCGGCCGGTGGTTCACCGGCCACGTCCCGCACGCAGGCGCTCGCACGGATCTATCGCGCGATGACGGCGTATCCGGAACTGGTAGGCGGCGAGGGTCGCTTCTGTACCGAGTTGATGCAGGCATTCGACGGCGCGCTGGTCGGCAAGGTTGGCGCGGACGGCAGTTACGCGATTGGCGTGCGGGCGTCGCCGCAAACCGCTGCGTTGGGATCGGACGGCGCGCTGGGTATCGCGGTAAAAGTCGAAGACGGCAACGTGAGCATGCTGTACGCGGTAGCCGCCGAACTGCTTGCGCTGCTCGACATCGGAACAGCGGAACAACGCGCGAAACTCGACGCTTTTCGCGCGCCGAAGCGGCTCAATACGATGGGCGTCGAAACGGGCCGGCTGGCGTTTTCGGTCGAACTCGAGCGGGCGCAATAATCGCGTCGTGATATGGCTTTCGCAGCGATTGTCCGTAGGCAATCGCTGCATCTGCAACACGCTCTAACGCCACTCCCGCCTGCTACGCAGCAACTGCCGATGGCGCAGCCCCCAGCGCATGGCGGATCGCATCGGCCAGTTCGGCGGCGGCGAACTTCGCCACATACCCGTTCGCGCCCGCATTCTTCACATGCGCCTCGTTCGCCGCGCCCGTCAGCGACGAATGGATGATCACCGGAATATCGCGTGTGCGTTCATCTGCCTTGATCTGACGCGTCAGCATGAAGCCGTCCATTTCGGGCATCTCGAGATCGGTCAGCACCAGCGCAATCGTGTCTTTCGCGCGTGTGCCGTTCGACTGTGCTTCGCGGGCGACCTGCTGCAGCGTATTCCACGCTTCTTCGCCGGTCTTGGTCATCACGTAATCCGCGCCGATCGCGCTCAACGCCTGCTCGATCAGCTTGCGCGCGAAGCCGGAATCGTCGGCGGCGAGAATCTTGGCGCCCCGGCGAATTCCCAGCGCCTCGCCGACCGAGGTCGGGTCCACGCTCGGATGCTGCGACGGAAACACATCGCGCAACACCTGCTCGACGTCGATCACCTGGGCGAGCCGCGAGTCGCCCGTGTTGCCGTCGATCCGCGCAATGCTGGTGACGAGATTGCCGCCCGCCGCGCCCTCGGCCGACAGCACCTGATTCCACTCCAGCCGCACGATGTCGTCCACTTCCTCGACCGCGAACGCCTGGGTCGAGCGCGCGAATTCGGTGACCAGCAGGATGTTCAACCCGCGCGTCGGCTCGCAGCCCATCAGGCGCGGCAAGTCGATCACGGGGATGATCTGCCCGCGAATATCGACCGCGCCCATCACGAACGGCGACGATCCGGCGATCGGCGTGACGGCCGGCATCGTCGAGATTTCACGCACCTTGAAAACGTTGATGCCGTACAGCTCGTGCGCGTCGCTGCCGGGCACGGAGCCGAGCCGATACAGCAACAGCTCGAATTTATTCGAACTGGTCAGGTTGCTGCGTTCGTTCGCACGATTTTCTTCCGACATCGACTCTCTCCACGATTCACGATTGCTTTGCTTGATGGCCTGCCTGCGATGGCCTGGGGTATTGCGCTCTGCTTATTGCGCGCCATGGATGCGTTGCGTTCAGCCCTGGCGCGAGGCTTACCTCTCGGTTATCGGCGGCGCTGCCGAAAAATTCAGCGATTTTCGTGCGGATTCGATCGACTGGACGGCACGTCTTCGCGGGTATTGATATGAAGGTTACCTAAGGTTACAGAAGCGACAGCAGCGTTTCACCTGCACCGGGAAGCGCCTCCTAGAATCGACGGCGATCAAAGCGTGGCGTCATTCATGAGCCGAAAGCTTTCTGCAAGCATGATGCGCAGAGCGGGTTCAAGGCGCACACGTATCACTGTCGTTTCGCTTCCACCTCAAGGAGAACATATGATCCGCCTGCCTCTCGCCACTTTCACCAGCGCCTGTCTTCTGGTTGTCGCCACGGCGGCCAGCGCTCAAACCGGTGCGCCGGCCGCCGCCGACGCGGGCCGTCTGCATGCCGCCGACCAGGCGTTCATCGCCGACGGCACGCAGGGCGTCGCGACGCAGCGCGATGCCGCGCGTATCGCCACCTCGCGTTCCACCGACCGTGACGTGAAGGCGTTCGCCGAACGCGTGTCGACCGACAACGCGAAAATCTCCGACGCGTTGCGCGCCGCAAGCCCGCGCGGCGTCGACGTGCCGAAGAACGATCCCGACGCAGCCGTGCTCGCAAGCATCAACAATCTGCGTGGCGCCGATTTCGACAAGACGTATATCGAACAGGTCGCGCTGGCGGGCGAGCAGAAGACGCTGTCGGCATTCCAGGCTGAAATTGCGTCGGGTCGCGACGACCAGTTGAAGGCCGCCGCGCAGAAGGCGCTGCCGACGATCCAGCAGCACTACGCGATGGCGCAGGATCTGGCCAAGCGCAAGCATCTGTCCACGACGGCGCAGTAAAGCAGGGCGCTTCACGTTTTAACGTTTGCGCTTCATACTTTTCACGCGCGTCACGTTGTGGCGTGACGCGCGGCTTCTCGCGGTTCCTCACTGCTCTCGCGGCAGGTCAAGTGCGGGCTTTTCGGCGATAATCGGCTTCTTCTTTCGAGCCTGCGTTTCAGATACGCGACATGCGCGAATCGCCAGCGCTGAGCGCCCGAAGCAAACCTGACGTTTTTCATCGCACTCACTCCAAGCTCACCCTATGAGCAAGCCTGCCAATCTGCCGCAACAGTTGGACTACATGCTCCGGCAAGCCGTCGCGCTTCAACAGAGCGGCGCACATGTCGAAGCCGAAGAACTCTATCGCGAGATTCTCGAACTCAAGCCCCGTCATTTCGATGCGCTCCAACTGCTTGGTGCGCTGATGCTGCAAAGCGGCCGTCTGCAGGACGGGATCGATCTGCTGAAGAAGGCGCTGGCCGTCAACCCGAAACAGCCCGCGATTCACTCGAACCTCGCCTACGCGCTTAACGCATTGCAGCGTTTCAACGAAGGTCTCGTGAGCGCCGATCGCGCGCTGGCGTTGCAACCTAAATTTCCCGATGCGCTGAACAATCGCGGCAATGCGCAAGCGGGTCTGAACAAGCCGCTCGACGCACTTGGCAGTTTCGATCGCTGCATTGCGCTGTCGCCGGAATTCGCGCCCGCCTGGAACAATCGCGCGTGCGTGCTGCGCGATCTGGGCCGTCCCGCCGATGCACTCGCCAGTTGCGATCACGCGCTTGCCTTGCAGCCGGGCTATCCCGATGCATGGAGCAATCGCGGCAATGCGCTGAGCGACCTGAACCAGCCGCAGGACGCGGAGCGCAGCTACCGGCGCGCGCTCGAACTGTCGCCAACATTCGCGGACGCCTGGAACAATCTCGGTCTCACGCAGATCGATCTCAACCAGCATGGCGAAGCGCTGTCGAGTTACGAACGCGCGCTCGCCGTAAATCCCGACGCGGCGGAAACGCATTGGAACGAGTCACTGTGTCTGCTGCAGATGGGACGCTTCGACACCGGCTGGCGCAAATACGAATGGCGCTGGCAGCGCAACCGGATCAAGGCGGGCGCGCGCCAGTTTGCGCAGCCGTTGTGGCTCGGCGATTTTCCGCTCGACGGCAAGACGATTCTGCTGCATGCCGAACAGGGGCTCGGCGACACGTTGCAGTTTTGCCGTTATGCCGCGATGGTGTCGAAGCTCGGCGCGAAGGTCGTGCTCGAAGTGCCGCACGAATTGATGCGCCTGATGCGCACGCTCGACGGCGTCGATCAGTTGGTCGAAGCGGGGCAGCCGCTGCCGCCGTTCGATTGCCACTGTCCTTTGCTGAGCTTGCCGCTGGCATTCAGGACCGACGAACACAGCATTCCATCGGCGACGCCTTATCTATTCGCCGACGCGGATTCCGCGCGCCAGTGGCATGACCGGATTCACATGCCCGCCGATAACCGTCTGAAAGTCGGCCTCGTGTGGGCGGGCGGAAACCGGCCGCATGTCGCGGAATTGCGCAAGAACGATGCACGCCGCTCGATCGCATTCGACCAGTTGGCTCCCATCCTCGACCTGCCGGATGTGCGCTTTTTCAGCCTGCAAAAAGGCACGGCGGCGCAACAGCAATTGCTGGCGAGCGAACGGCGCGATCGCGTCGAAGACTACACGCAGCACCTCGACGATTTCGCCGATACCGCCGCGCTGGTCGGCAACCTCGATCTGGTCATTTCCGTCGATACGTCCACCGCGCATCTGGCGGGCGCGCTCGACAGGCCGGTCTGGATCCTGAACCGCTTCGACACCTGCTGGCGCTGGATGCTCGAACGCAGCGACACGCCCTGGTATCCGTCCGCGCGGTTGCTCCGTCAGCCCGCACTCGGCGATTGGGACAGCGTGCTGCAGCACGCCCGCACTGCGCTCGCCGCGTTAAGCGCATGACCGTCTGACAAGGTGGCGTCAACCTGCGCGCCTGCCGACGCATTTACGCAGACGCGCGTAGACTGAACGTCCGTTTTATCGACGGCTATGCCACGGAGAATCATCAATGGAATACAGACATCTGGGTGCATCCGGTTTCAAGGTGCCGGTACTGAGTTTCGGGACGGGCACGTTTGGCGGTAAGGGCGAATTTTTCGAGGCGTGGGGCGCGACCGATGTTGCCGAAGCGCGTCGTCTGATCGACATCTGCTTCGACTCGGGCGTCACGATGTTCGATAGCGCGGACATTTATTCGGGCGGCGCGTCCGAGTCGGTGCTGGGCGAAGCGCTGAAGGGCAAGCGCGACAAGGCGATCATTTCCACCAAGGCCACCTTCCGTTTCGACGATGGTCCGAACAGCGTCGGCTCGTCGCGTTTCCATCTGACCCAGGCGGTCGACGCCGCGCTCAAGCGGCTGCAAACCGATTACATCGACCTGTTCCAGTTGCACGGCTTCGACGCGAAAACGCCGATCGCCGAAGTCATGTCGACGCTCGACGATCTCGTGCGCGCGGGCAAGATCCGCTACACGGGCGTGTCGAATTTCTCGGGCTGGCATCTGATGAAATCGCAGGATGTCGCGGACCGTTATGGCTATCCGCGCTACGTCGCGAATCAGACCTACTACTCGCTGGTCGGCCGCGATTACGAGTGGGAACTGATGCCGCTCGGCGTCGATCAGGGGGTGGGCGCAGTGGTGTGGAGTCCGCTCGGCTGGGGGCGTCTGACGGGCAAGATCAAGCGCGGCCAGCCGCTGCCGGATTCGAGCCGTCTGCATAAAACCGCCGACATGGGGCCGCCGGTGCCCGACGAATATCTGTTCCGCGTACTCGATGCGATCGACGAAATCGCGGCGGAAACCGGCAAGACGGTCCCGCAAATCGCGTTGAACTGGCTGCTGCAGCGGCCGACGGTATCGACGGTGCTGATCGGCGCGCGCAATGAGGAACAACTGCGGCAGAACCTCGGCGCGGTCGGCTGGAATCTGACGCCGGAGCAGGTCGCGAAGCTGGATGCGGCGAGCGCGGTGCGACCGGCTTACCCGTACTGGCATCAGGAAGGTTTTGCGGAGCGCAATCCGAAGGCGGTTTAACCGCGCTTTCGTGCGGCGCGTGCTGCACGAAAGCGCCGGGCTGCCGGGTCGGGCAGCCCGGCTGGCGCGATGGCCGGGCGCGCCGCGGTCATCGCTAGCCAGGCGGCGGCAGCCCGAATCGCCCGCGACCGGGCGCAAAACTTCGCGACGAGCGCGTCGCGGTCCATCAAGCCAATCCGCCATTGGCCCGCAGCACCTGCCCATTCACCCAGCCCGAATCGACCCCCGCCAGAAACGACACCACGGCGGCGATATCGTCCGGCTGACCCAAACGTTGCAGCGGCGGCATTTTCGAGAACGTCTCGATCTGCTCATCGGTCTTGCCTTCGAGGAACAATGCCGTCGCGATCGGACCCGGCGCGACCGCGTTCACTGTGATGTTCCGGCCGCGCAATTCCTTTGCAAAAATGTGCGTGAACGATTCGACGGCCGCCTTGGTCGCCGTATAGATCGCATAGCCCGGCATGTTCAGCGCCAGCACCGTGCTCGAAAAATTGACGATGCGTCCACCGTCGTTCATCCGCGTAGCGGCTTCACGCAACGTGTTGAAGGTGCCGCGCACGTTGATGTCGAAGGTCTGGTCGTATAGCGCGTCGCTGGTATCGGCGAGCGGCACGGTCTTGAGCACACCCGCGTTGTTGATCAGCACATCCACCTTGCCGAGTTGCTGCTCGGTGATCTCGAACAGGCGCCGCACGTCGTCCACCTTCGATACATCCGCCTTGACCGCAATCGCCTTACCGCTTGCCGCCGTCAGTTCGGTGACGAGCGCGTCCGCTTCCTTCGAGCTGGACGCGTAGTTCACGACGACCGCCAGACCGTCTTTCGCGAGCCGCTGCGCGATCGCCGCGCCGATGCCCCGCGATGCGCCGGTGACGATAGCAACGCGAGCGTTGTGAGTCGTGTTCATGATTCGTTTCCTTCGATCAATGGTTCGTTGAGCAAGTGAGACGAATCATGACCGCTTTTGCGACGAAGATAATCAGGTTAGACTGACCATCATCATTCCATTTGCTTTAACAATAAGCGGTTATGCAGCCAAAGATGGCTGGACCGCGAGCGGGCGTCGACCATGGATCGTTTCGAGGAAATGCGGGTTTTCGTGCGGATTGCCGAGCGGCAGAGCTTCACGCGCGCGTCGGACGATCTGCAGATTCCCCGCGCGACCGTCACCAATCTGATGAAGCGCATGGAGCAGCGGCTCGGCGCGCGGCTGCTGGAGCGCACCACGCGCACGGTGCGGCTCACGCCCGATGGCGACGCGTATTACCGCCGTTGCGTCCGGCTGATCGCCGACATGGAAGAGGCCGAAGGTTCGTTTTCGAACCTCGCGCCGAAGGGGCTGCTGCGGGTGAATCTGCAAGGCACGCTTGCGCGTTACTTCGTCGTGCCCGCGTTGCCGGCGTTTCTCGCGCGGTTTCCCGACATCGAACTGACGATTGCCGAAGACGACCGGCTGGTCGATCTGGTGCGCGAAGGTATCGACTGTGTGTTGCGGGCGGGCAATCTGCAGGATTCGTCGATGGTCGGGCGGCGCGTCGCCGAATTGCGTCAGGTCACCGTCGCGAGCCCGGCGTATCTCGCTGAATATGGCGAGCCTGCCGATCCGTCGGAACTGTCCACGCATCGGGCGGTGAATTACGTGTCGAGTGCGACGGGCAAGCCGGTGCCGCTCGAATTCAGCGTCGATGGCCGCGATATCGCGATGGTGCTGCCTTCGGCGGTATCGGTGACGGGCGCCGACCTGTATGCCGGGTCGGCGCTCGCAGGACTCGGCATCGTGCAGGTGCCGCAGTACCGCGTGGCGGGCGACCTCGCCGCCGGACGCCTCAGGATCATCCTCGCGGATTTCCCGCCGCCGCCGATGCCGGTCTCGGTGTTGTATCCGCAGAATCGCCAGTTGTCGTCGCGCGTACGGGTGTTCGCGCAATGGCTGCGCGACATATTCGAGGCGGCGGAGAAGGCGCAGCGCCTGTCGTAAGCACGCTTCTGGAACAGCGAGGTGGTAGAAGCACGCTGCGCGTCACCGCCTTCCTGGTAACATCGCAGCATCCTGAAACCGTTCGAAGGAATCGAACATGTTGTCGGAAGACGAACTGGCTTTGCTCGACGCGATCCGCGAAACCGGCAGTCTGTCGCGCGCGGCGGCGCGGCTTGGCAAAGCGCCGTCCACGATTTCGCATGCCGCGCGCCAACTCGAAACGCGCTTCGACGCGTTGCTATTCGACCGGCGTCGCTATCGCCTGCAACTGACGCCCGCCGGCCAGCTTCTCGCCGATGAAGCCGCGCGTCTGCTGCTCGACATGTCGCGCATGACGCAGCGTGTGCGGCAGATCGCGAGCGGCTGGGAGGATCGGCTGTGGGTGGTGACGGACGAGATCCTCGAATTCGAATTGCTGATGCCGGTGGTGCGCGCGTTCGATGCGCTCGACTCCGGCGTCAAGCTGCGTTTTACGCACGAAGTGCTGGGCGGCACGTGGGAGGCGCTGCGCGACGGCCGCGCGGATCTGATCGTCGGCGCGACCAACGAGCCGCCGGCGATTCCCGGTTTGCGCTGGTTCGAACTCGGCGTGATGGAGTGGGTTTTCGCGGTCTCGCCGCGCCATCCGCTTGCGTCGGTCGAGGGGCCGCTGGGCCGCGAGCAGATACTCGCGCATCGCGCGGTGGTCGTGGCGGATTCGTCGCGCGCGACTGCCGGGCGAGCGTATGGAGTGATCGGCGGGCAGTCATCGCTGGCCGTGCCGAGCATGCGTGCCAAGATTCTCGCGCAGCGCGATGGCCTGGGCGTAGGGTGGGTGCCGCGTCAACGGGTGGCGTCGTTATTGAAGAGCGGCGAACTGATCGAGAAGACGACCGCCGATCCGCGCGAGCCGAACGTGTTGTATGTCGCATGGCGCGGCGATCACGAAGGGCGCGCATTGCAATGGTGGCTTGAACAGTTGCGGCAGCCGCGATTGGCGAAGCGTCTCGTGCGCGGCGTCGATATAACGATGGGCGGGTAGAGGTGGGCCATTTTCCCGCGTCAGAAAGCGTCTTTTCTGCTGCGGGCATGGCGTCTCATGGGATCATACGCACCGTGCCGGGCAATTCCGCTTTCTGCACAGTAACGGTAACAGTGACAGGAGCAGGGCAATGATCGATGGACTGGTGGGCGGGCGGTTATACGGCGAGGCGCAGATTCGCACCGGGCAGAACGGCAGGCGTTTCGTGACCTGCAAAGTGCGGGCGACCACCAACGACGGCGATACGATTTTCGTCAACGTGATCGCTTTCGACGACGACGTGCAGACCGCGCTACTCGCGTTGTCCGACGCCGACAGCGTCGCGCTGAGCGGGACCATTACGCCGAAGGTCTGGACCGACAAGAACGGTCTCGTCAAACCGGCCGTGGACATGATCGCCCACAAACTTCTGACCGCCTACGACGGCCGCCGCGACGCCGAAGCCTGACGCGTTTTCTCCGGCGCCGCGCCCGCTTCGCGGAGATAGTCGACGAAGCGGTCCGCGACCGGCTCGGTGTCCGCGTTTCGTCGCAGTAGCAAAACCTGCGACAGCAACGTCTCGCCGCGCAGCGGCAAAAAGCACACACGCGGGTCCTGCACCTGCTGCAACGTGTACGGCACCAGCGCCACGCCCATGCCGAAACCGACCATCGTCACGACGGTTTGCCACAAGCGCGCCTCATGGCGAATCAGCGGACTGAAACCGGCCCCGACGCATTGCGCGATGATCAGGTCGTGATAATGCGGCGACACGGTACGCGGAAATAGAATGAACGGCTCCTGCGCGAGCGCGCGCAGATCGACTTTGCGTTTGCGCGCGAGCGGATGGGTCGCGGGCAGGCAGCACAGAAACGGCTCCGAAAATACCGGCGACGAAATCACGTCCGACGGAAAATTGCCCCAATGCGCGCAGCCCATGTCGATCTGCATCCGCTGGATGGCGTGGACCTGCTCGCTGGTGTTCATCTCCTTCAAGACGATTTCGACGCCCGGATAATCGGCCTCGAATCGGCTCACCGCCTGCGGCATTCCGCGATACAGCATCGAGTTGACGAAGCCGATTCGCAGCCGTCCTGCGAGCCCATGCGCGGAGCGAACCGTGATGCGCTCGGCCTCGCTCGCCTGCAATAACAGGCGGCGCGCTTCGCCCAGCAGCACCTGCCCGGCATTGGTGAGCGCGACCGATTTGTTGGTGCGCGCCAGCAGTTGCACGCCGAGTTGCTCCTCGAACTTGCGGATGTCGAAACTGAGCGCGGGCTGCGAAATGAACAGCCGTTTGGCCGCGCGGCCGAAATGAAGCTCTTCGGCGACCGCCACGAAATAGCGAAGTTGCTTGAGGTCCATGGAGGTCTCCGGTTTCTTATCGATAAGCGTTGTCTATCGTACCGGATATAAGTTGTATTAGACGATTATCGACGCCGCTTCTATGCTGGCTCCACAACGCATCCATGATGCATCCATGACACATGGGCCAGGAGACAGGCATGACCAACATCAGCGATATCAGCGGCATCGTCGCGCGGCCGGAAAACGGCTCGTCCAATATCCCCGATAGCCGGGGCATCAACTTCTTCACCAGCGATCCCGATTTCGCGCGGCTGCTGAAACTGCATCTCGGCGACGCGTTGTATCGGGAACTCGAAAGCCAGTTCGTTTCGCTCGGTCAGCGCGCATCGGACGAACTCGACCTCTGGGCGCTTTCCGCCGACAAAAACCCGCCGCAATTGCACCACCGCACGCGTCGCGGCGAGGCACTGCAAAGCATCGACAAGCATCCCGATTACGTCGCGCTGGAACGCGTCGCCTACGCGGAGTTGGGGCTCGCGGCGATGAGCCACGACACCCAGTCAGGCAGAACAGCGCCGCCGCCGCTCGTGAAATACGCGTTGACGTTCCTGTTCGTGCAGGCGGAATTCGGCTTGTGCTGCCCCGTCAGCATGACCGATTCGCTGACTCGCACGCTGCGCAAATTCGGCGCGCCCGAACTGGTCGCGCGTTTTCTGCCGATGCTCGCATCGCGCGATTTCGACACGCTGTTTCAGGGCGCGATGTTCATGACCGAGCAGGCGGCGGGCTCCGATGTCGCGCGTATCGCCACGCGGGCAACGCGCGGAACCGACGCGAACGGCGAGCCGGAATGGCGTCTGTCCGGCGACAAATGGTTCTGCTCGAACGCCGACGCCGACCTCGCGATGGTGCTCGCGCGCCCCGACGATGCACCGCCCGGCATCAACGGGCTCGGCCTGTTCCTGCTGCCGAAAACCTTGCCCGACGGCTCGCGCAACAGCTACCGGATCGTGCGTCTGAAGGACAAGCTCGGCAGCCGCTCGATGGCGAGCGGCGAGATCGTGCTCGAAGGCGCGGTCGCGTATCTGATCGGCGAAGTGGGGCGCGGTTTTCATCAGATGGCCGACATGATCAACATGTCGCGGCTCTCGAACGGCGTGCGTGCTGCCGGGTTGATGCGGCGTGCGGTGACGGAAGCGCTGCATATCGCGCGAAACCGCGAAGCATTCGGCCGCAAACTGATCGACATGCCGCTGATGCAGCGGCAACTGCTGAAGATGATGCTGCCCGCCGAACAGGCGCGCTCGATGTTCATCCGCATCGCGCAGTTGCTGCCGCTCGCCGATGCGGGCGACCGTCAGGCGGCGAAATGCGTGCGCATTCTCACGCCACTGATCAAATTCCGCGCGTGCCGCGACGCGCGCCGCGTGACCGGCGATGCAATGGAAGTGCGCGGCGGCACCGGCTATATCGAGGAATGGAGCGACGCGCGGCTCGTGCGCGACGCGCATCTCGGCTCGATCTGGGAAGGCACCAGCAACATCGTCGCGCTCGATATCGCGCGCGCGGCGAAACGCGACGGCGCGCTCGAACCATTGCGCGACTACCTGAACGATTTGCTCGGCGCGGCCGGTTTGCCGGCCCAGAGTCTCGCGTTGCTGCGCTTGACCTTGACGCGGGCTTGCGATGCACTCGCGAGCGTGGCCGATTCCGGTCGCGACGAGTGCGTCCGGCAGGCGGGCTCGGCGTTGTATCACGCGAGTACGGCGGTGCTGATGGCGTGCGAAGGCGTGCAACTTGCGCCGGATTACCGGCGTCTGGCGCTCGCGCATCTGGTGGTGCGGCACAAGTTGCTGCCGTCCGATCCGCTCGATCCGTACAGCGCAACGGACGATGTCGACGTGATCGACGCGCTCGTCGATGGCCGCGCGATCACGCTCGGTCAGGCGATCCAACTGCTGCCCGCAGGAGCCGCGCAATGACCGCCGCGACGCATCAAACTCAAGGCGCGCTGCAAGGCATCAAGGTCGTCGATCTGAGCCGCGTGCTCGGCGGCCCGTACTGCACGCAGGCGCTCGCCGATCACGGCGCGCAGGTCATCAAACTGGAACCGCCGGACGGCGACGAAACACGCGGCTGGGGGCCGCCGTTCTATGGCGACACCGCGTGGTATTTCGCGGGCGTGAACCGCAACAAGCAGGGCATCGCGGTCGATCTGTCGCGTGAAGAAGGCCGCGCGATTCTGTGGCAGCTTCTCGACGACGCCGACGTGCTGGTCGAAAACTTCAAACCCGGCACGCTCGCGCGCTGGGGCATGGACTACGAGCGCGATCTGCGTGTGCGCTTTCCGAAGCTGATTCATTGCGCGGTGTCGGGCTTCGGCCCCGACGGCCCGCTCGGCGGCTTACCCGGCTACGACGCCGCGATTCAGGCGATGACCGGCCTGATGAGCGTGAACGGCGAGCGCGACGGACCCGCCACGCGGGTCGGCTTGCCGGTGGTCGATATGGTGACTGGCCTGAACGCGCTCGCGGGCATTCTGCTCGCGCTCGCCGAGCGCGCGAAAAGCGGGCACGGCCAGTCGATCGATATCGCGTTGTACGACTGCGGCGTGTCGCTGCTGCATCCGCATCTGCCGAACTATTTTGGATCGGGACGCACGCCGCAGCGCAGCGGCAACGCGCACCCGAACATCACGCCGTATGACAGCTATCGCACCGCGACCGCGCCGATCTTTCTCGCCGTCGGCAACGACCGGCAATTCGCGCGGCTGTGTGCGCATCTTGGCGCGCCCGAACTCGCCGGCGATCCGCGTTACGGTGACAACCGCAGCCGCTGCGCGCATCGCGAGCCATTGAAAGCGGCGCTCGAAAACCTGCTCGCCGCGCACGACTGCGAACCGCTCGCGCAGGCGCTGATCAACGCGGGTGTGCCGTGCGGCCCGGTGCAAACGGTCGATGTCGTCGCGCGCCATCCGCATACGCTGCATCGGCAGATGGTGGTCGAGATGGGCGAGTATCGCGGCACCGCCTCGCCGATCAAGTTGTCGCGCACGCCCGCCACTTATCGCAGCGCGCCACCGTCGCTCGGCGCCGATACGCGCGACGTGCTCGACGCGTTGGGGATCGACGCGGCCACCCAGCAGCGCCTGTTCGACGCGGGCGTGCTGAAGGCCGACGGACGTGAGGCATCCGAAGCAAAGGCGCACCAGGCCGAGGTAGCCAAAGCCTGACCCACCAGCGGTTTCCCGGCGACGGCACACAGATAGCCGCGCCTCCCAGAAGAATGACCTTGGAGACAGACACATGAATCGCGCATCCGACGACCACGCCGCCACCCGGCAACCCACGCGCGCGGCAGCGGCCGCTTTTGTCGGCACCACGATCGAGTGGTACGACTTTTACATCTACGCCACGGCATCCGCGCTGATTTTCGGCAAGCTGTTTTTTCCCGGCAGCGATCCGTTTTTCGCGACGCTCGCGTCGTTTGGGACCTTCGCGGTCGGCTTCTTCGCGCGGCCTTTTGGCGGACTGGTGTTCGGCCATCTGGGCGACCGCATCGGCCGGAAGAAGGCGCTGGTGGCGACGCTCGCGATCATGGGCGTCGGCACGGTCGGCATCGGCTTCCTGCCGACCTACGCGAGCGCGGGCATGTGGGCGCCGGTTCTGCTGGTGCTGCTGCGGGTCGCGCAGGGCGTGGCGATCGGCGGCGAGTGGGGCGGCGCGGTGCTGATGGCGAGCGAACATGCGCCGAAGGGCAAGCGCACGTTTTTCGCGTCGTTCGCGCAGTTGGGCAGCCCGGCCGGGTTGATCCTGTCGCTGCTGGCGTTCCGCGCGGTGGCGTCGATGGATAAAGATGCGTTTTTCAGCTGGGGATGGCGCCTGCCGTTTCTTGCGAGCGCGGTGCTGCTGGTGGTCGGTCTGCTGATTCGCGCAGGCGTCGGCGAATCGCCGGAGTTCAATGCGCTGAAAGCGCAACGGAGAGTCGCCGCGTTGCCGGTTGCCGAGGTCGTGCGCGATTCGTGGCGCACGCTGCTGCTGTGCCTCGGCGCAAACGTGATCGGCGTGGCCGGTGCGTGGTTCGTCAACACGTTCATGCTGAATTACACGACGCAGACGCTCGGACTCGACCGCTCGCTGATTCTCGACTGTCTGTTCGTGGTCGCGTTTATCCAGCTATTCACGCAGCTCGGCTCGGGATGGTTCGCGCAACGCATCGGCACGGGGCGTTTCCTGAAGGGCGCGGCGGCGCTGGCGATGCTGTCGCCGTATCCGATGTTCGCGCTCGTGTCGACCGGCCGGCCGGTGGCGATCGTGATCGGCGTCGCGCTCGCGGTGATGTGCATGTCGAGTTCGTATGCGGTGATGGCGGGGTTCATGTCGACGGCGTTTCCGGTGCGCGTCCGCTATTCGGCGATCTCGCTGTCCTATCAGGTCTGCGCGGCATTGGCCGGTGGTTTGACGCCGCTGATCGGGACCGTCCTCGCGCATCGTTATCCGGGCGCATGGTGGCCGCTCGCCGTGTTTTACAGTTGCCTCGCGGCCATCTCGCTGGTGTGCATCGGCACGCTGGAGCGCCGCAAGCGGGGCGCGGCGCGAGGCGTCGTCGAAGTCGCCTGACGGTTTTCCCTGAACCGCTGCGGCTGCCATTGCAATATCGAGTTCGATTGACCCCGCGAAACGCCTGGAAAGGACGCGTTCGTGGTTAACCCCACGTCATACGCGCCCGACATAATGTCATCCTCAAGCGCTCAAAAGCCGCCTACCATCAAGGCGAGCAGACTCAATGACAGGGGAAGTCATCATGAATCGCTTTCGTTCGCTAGGAGTGGTGACGGGCGCGGCGCAATTCGCCAGCGCCGACGTGCTGAGCCGGATGAGCGTGGCGTCGAACCGGCCCGGCGCGGGCCGTCCTTTCGACCTCGTTCTCGAACAGCGATCCTGGCAAGGCTCCGTTTCACCGGATGCGCCGGACGCCGCGAATGCGCAGTTCAGGATTCATGTGTTCGATGCGATACGCACGCTCGAAAAACGCGGCGTCGACGCGATCGTGCTGCCGTGTTTTCTCTGCCATACCTTTATCGACGAGTTGTCGGCCAACGTCGGCGTGCCGGTCGCGAACATCATGACGGCGCTGAATGCGCATGTGCGGCGCGCCTTCCCTTCGGTGCGCCGGATCGGTGTGCTCACGTCCGCGACGATCCGCGAAAACGGCCTTTTCGAGCGTTACTTCGACGCAGGTCGATTCGACGTGCTGCATCCGCGTAGCGAGACCGGGATCGACTGCGTGTCGGGCGCCGTGTATGGCGACGAGGGCATCCGGAACGGCCGTCTGTTCGGCCGGCCGGTCGAATTGCTGCGCGCAGCTTGCGCGGACCTGGTTGCCCAGGGCGCCGAACTGATCGTGCCGGGACTCGCGGAAATCGGCCTCGTCAAACGTGCGCTCGGTGCGCTCGAGGTGCCGTTCGTCGACGCCAACCAGGTCTATGCGCGCTATGTCGCGTCCGATCAATATTCGCAGCCGGACACGCGCTTCAAGCTCGGCGTGGTCGGCGGCGTCGGGCCTGCGGCAACGGTCGATTTCATGGCGAAGCTGGTGCGCAACACGCCGGCATCGCGCGACCAGGACCATCTCAAGGTGATGGTCGAGCAGAATCCGCAGATTCCGGATCGAACCGACGCGCTGCTCGGCCACGGCGACGACCCGACGCTCGCGCTGTATGCCGCATGCAAAACGCTCGAAGAGGGCGGCGCGAATCTGATCGCGATTCCGTGCAATACCGCGCATGCGTTCGTCGAGCAGATTCAGCCGTCGTTGAGGGTGCCGATCATCAATATGCTGACCTGTACCGTCGATTATCTGCGCGAGAGTTTTCCGACGCTGCGCGAAGTGGGCGTGCTGGCGACCTCGGGCACGCTCGCAAGCGGCGTGTATGAGCGGTCGCTGCAGACGCGCGGCTTCGTGCAGATTGCGCCCGCCGCGTCGGCGCAGGCGCGGCTGACGAACGCGGTGTATGGTCCTCGCGGCGCCAAGGCGGGTTACACGTCGGGCGAGTGCGCCGACGATGTCGCCGCCGCAGTCGACGATCTCGTTGCCCAAGGCGTGCAGGTGATCGTACTGGCATGCACCGAGTTGCCGCTGCTGTTGCGCGACGCGGTGCTGGCGTGTCCGGGTGGACGGGTGGTGCGGCTGGTCGATCCGACCGAGGTGCTGGCTCGGGCTTGCGTGGCGCATGCGCTGGGTCAGCGCGGCGTGCGGGATGGCGCCGGGGCGGGCGCGGGTGCTGACGAAACCGCATCGGCGCAAAGTCCGGTTGGTGCGGAGAGCGCTTACGGCTAAGCGGCGGCCGCTGGCTTCTTCACACCGATGGCCTGATCGCTCTTCGTTATTTTTCTCTGCCGGGCCCTTTGCGCCTGGCTTCAACCGCCTTCCGAATCGGCACAACCCTTGCTGCCACCATCCAGTGTCTCCCGCTTTTGCCGTCATTCACGCCCGCTACACTTCGGGGCACCCTCCCGGCAGGGTCATGGAAAACTGTATAGATATACAGTATAGTATTCCGTTGCAAGCCGGGCTTCGGCGCGTCTGCGCTGCCACCCCGGCTGCACCGAACTTGCGCGGTCGCGAGGCGTCCGTGACATGTGGCCCACTCGGGCCCGCCCATTCAGACATTCATTCAGACGGTCGGAAAAATTGTCATCTAACGGCACTATCAAGATCCGCGGCGCGCGCCAGCACAATCTCAAGAACATCGATCTCGACGTACGAACCGGCGAAATGACGGTCGTTACCGGGCCGTCCGGGTCCGGTAAATCGAGCCTCGTGTTCGACACGCTTTACGCGGAAGGCCAGCGGCGCTATGTCGAAACCTTCAGCGCCTACGCGCGTCAGTTCCTCGACCGCATGGACCGGCCGCAGGTCGACCGGGTGGACGGTGTGCCGCCTGCCATCGCGATCGACCAGACCAATCCGGTGCGCAGTTCGCGTTCCACCGTCGGCACGATGACGGAGTTGAACGATCACCTGAAGCTGCTGTATGCGCGCGCAGCCGAATTGTTCGACCGCAATACCGCACAGCAGGTGCGCCACGACACGCCGGAAACGATCTACGCCGATCTGCTCGCTCGTACCGAGCAGGACGAACCCCGGCTGGTGGTCACGTTTCCCGTCGAGTTGCCCGAATCCGCGTCGGAACAGGAAGTGGAGCAATGGCTGTCCGCGAGCGGCTACACGCGTGTGCAGGCGCAGCGCGAAGTCGATTCGCCTACCGGTAAGCGCAAGGTGCTCGACGTGGTGGCCGACCGTTTCCGTTTGCGTTCGGTGGACAAGCAGCGGGTGGTCGAGGCGATCGAGGCGTCGCTGAAGCGCGGTGGCGGGCGCGTCAATATTTACGTGCTGCCCGCGTCGTCTGAAGCGGCGGAGGGCCAGAGCGCCGAGCCGCCAATCTGGCGGTTCTCCACGGGCTTGCACAACCCGGACAGCGATCTGCGTTATGCCGACCCGCAACCGGCGCTGTTCTCGTTCAACTCGGCTTACGGCGCGTGTGAAGTGTGCAGAGGCTTTGGACGCGTGATCGGCGTCGATCTCGGCCTCGTGATTCCCGACGCGCGCAAGACGCTGCGCGACGGCGCGATCAAGCCGATGCAAACGCCCGCGTGGAAAGAATGCCAGGACGACCTGATGCGCTACGCGGCGAAAGCCGACATTCCGCGCGGCACGCCTTGGGGCGAGCTGACCGATGCCGAGCGCGACTGGGTCATCAACGGTTCGCCGGACTGGAACGGCAAGTGGCAAACCCATTGGTACGGCGTCAAACGCTTCTTCGAATATCTCGAATCGAAAGCGTACAAGATGCATATCCGCGTGCTGCTGTCGAAATACCGTAGCTATACGCCGTGCGAAACCTGCGGCGGCGCGCGTCTGAAAACGGAATCGCTGTTGTGGCGTCTCGGCACCAAAGCGAATGCGGACGACGTGCTGGCCGCGGAGCGCCGCTTCATGCCGCGCGGTGTCGACTGGACACGCGCGCAACTCGAAGCGTTGCCGGGTCTGACCGTGCACGATCTGATGCTGATGCCGATCGAGCGCATTCGGCGCTTCTTCGACGAAATCAGTTTGCCGTCCGCGTTGCTGGACGACGCATTGAAGCTGCTGCTCGCCGAAGTGCGTACCCGTCTCAAGTATTTGTGCGACGTGGGCCTCGGTTATCTGACGCTCGACCGGCAAAGCCGCACGTTGTCGGGCGGCGAGGTGCAGCGGATCAACCTGACCACGGCGCTCGGCACGTCGTTGACCAAAACGCTGTTCGTGCTCGACGAGCCGAGCATCGGGCTGCATCCGCGCGATCTGAACCGGATCGTCGAGGCAATGCATCGCCTGCGTGACGCGGGTAATACGCTGGTGGTGGTTGAACATGATCCGTCGGTCATGCTCGCGGCGGATCGCCTGATCGATATGGGTCCGGGCCCGGGCGAGCGGGGCGGTTCGATCATTTACGACGGCGCGCCTGACGCGATCCGTTCGTCGGGCACGCTCACCGGCGAATATCTGGGTGGCCGCCGGCATGTGGCCGACGCCGCGCACTGGTCGCCACGTCCGGTCGATGCGAAAACGCCGCGTATCGTGCTTGAAGGTGCAACCGAACACAACTTGCGCGACGTCACCGTCGAGATTCCGTTGGAGCGGCTGGTCTGCGTGACGGGTGTGTCGGGCTCCGGCAAGTCCACATTGCTGCAGGACGTGCTTTATCCGGCCATGGCCCGTCATTTCGGTCTGGCCACCGAATCACCCGGCGCATTCAGAAGCCTGACCGGTGCGGATCAGGTGACCGACGTCGTGTTCGTTGATCAGTCGCCGATCGGCAAAACGGCACGTTCGAATCCGGCCAGCTACGTCGGCGCATTCGACGAAATTCGCAAGCTGTTCGCCAAGGCGCCGCTCGCGCAGCAACGCGGCTACGGCCCCGGCATGTTCAGCTTCAACTCGGGCGACGGCCGTTGCCCGACCTGCGGCGGCTCGGGTTTCGAGCATATCGAAATGCAGTTCCTGAGCGACGTGTATCTGCGTTGTCCTGATTGCGACGGGCGCCGTTATCGTGCAGAACTGCTCGAAGTGAAGATCGAGCGCGGTCAGCCGGCTCGCGCGCTCAGTATTGCCGACGTGCTCGAATTGACCGTCAGCGAGGCCACTGCGTACTTCGAAAAGGATGCCGAAGTATTGCGCGTGTTGCAGCCTATCGTCGACGTGGGTCTCGAATACGTGAAACTCGGTCAGCCGGTGCCCACGCTGTCGGGCGGCGAAGCGCAGCGGCTCAAACTCGCGGGCTTCCTCGCGGAATCGGCGCAGGCGCGCACCGCTAGAAGCGCGAAACAGGCGGTGCCAAAACGCCTGTTCATGTTCGACGAACCCACCACCGGCCTGCATTTCGACGACATCGCCAAGCTGATGCAGGCGTTCGGCAAACTGCTGGCGAGCGGTCATTCGCTGATCGTGATCGAACACAATCTCGACGTGATTCGCGCGGCCGACTGGCTGATCGATCTCGGTCCAGAAGGTGGCGACGGCGGTGGCCGCGTGCTGTGCGCGGGCACGCCGGAAGACGTCAAACAGTGTGCCGAATCGCATACCGGCGAAGCGTTGTTGCAATACGACCGCGCGATGGGCGCGGCGGCTGAACCGGTGTCGCAAGGCATTCCGTTGCAGAAGGCGCTGAGCGCTGCGCGTGCCCGACGAGCAATCGAGGGCGAAGACGTGGTGCGCATCGTCAACGCGCGCGAGCACAACCTGAAAGCGCTGGACGTGGATATTCCGCATGGCAAATTCAACGTGATTACCGGCGTGTCGGGGTCGGGCAAATCCACGCTTGCCTTCGACATTCTGTTCCACGAAGGGCAGCGCCGTTACCTCGAGTCGTTGAACGCGTACGCGCGCTCCATCGTGCAACCGGCCGGGCGTCCGGAGGTCGACGCCGTGTACGGCATTCCGCCGACCGTCGCCATTGAACAGCGTCTCTCGCGCGGTGGCCGCAAGAGTACGGTCGCGACCACGTCGGAGGTCTGGCACTTTCTGCGTCTGCTGTATGTGAAGCTCGGTTTGCAGCATTGCATTCACGACGGCACGCCGGTGACATCGCAAAGTGTCGAGTCGATCGCGGCGCAATTGCTGCGCGATCACAAAGGCCAGCATGTCGGTTTCCTCGCACCGCTGGTCGTCAATCGCAAGGGCGTTTATACGGACCTCGCGAAGTGGGCGAAGGCGCGCGGCAATACGCATCTGCGGGTGGACGGCGAGTTTGTGCCGGTGGACCCGTGGCCGAAGCTCGACCGCTTCCGTGAGCACACGATCGAATTGCCGGTGGTGGACCTGGTCGTGTCGGCGGATCACGAAGCCGAATTGCGTGAGGCGCTCGACCAGACCCTCGAAATCGGCAAGGGTGTGATGCATCTGCTTGCGCCGCTCGACGGTCTGCACGACGCCATTAGCGGAGGTCGCGCCACGGCGAAGCTCGGCACGGTGAAGGTGCTGTCCACCAAGCGCGCGTGCCCAATGTGTGGCACGAGCTACCCCGAACTCGATCCGCGCATGTTCTCGTACAACAGCAAGCACGGCTGGTGTACGACCTGTGTCGGTACGGGGCTGTCGCTCACGCGGGAGCAACGCGCGGCGTATGACGACACGATCATCGTCGAAGACAATCGGGGCCGCGAGCAGAGCTTGCCATCGGAAGAGCAGGAGCCCGAAGGTCTTGCCGACGAACCGTGTCCGGATTGCTCGGGCACGCGTCTGAATCTGACAGCGCGCGCCGTCACGTTCAATACACAATCGATTACCGATGTCGCGCAATGGACCGTGTCCGACACGCGCGCGTGGATCGACACGTTGGAAATGACCGGTCGCGACGCGGAAATCGCGCGTGACGTGATCAGCGAAATCGGCAGCCGCCTGCAATTTCTGGAAGAAGTTGGGCTCGGTTATCTGAGCCTCGATCGCGCGGCGCCCAGTTTGTCGGGTGGCGAGGCGCAACGTATCCGGCTCGCCGCGCAACTCGGCAGCAATCTGCAAGGTGTGTGCTACGTGCTCGACGAACCGACTATCGGTTTGCATCCGCGCGACAACCAGATTCTCCTGAACGCGTTGCGCAAGCTGGGCGAAAAGGGCAATACGCTGGTGGTGGTCGAGCACGACGAAGACACGATTCGACGTGCTGATCACATCATCGATATCGGTCCGGGCGCGGGCAAGCGCGGCGGTACGCTGGTCGCGCAGGGCAGTGTGGCGGAACTGTCCGCACAGCCGGATTCGCTGACCGGACAGTTCCTCGCCAATCCTATCGTGCACCCGTTGCAGCCGCGTCGTGAAGTGGTCGCGGCCGGTAAACGCTCGGCCGCGGTGCCGGAAAACTGGCTGACCGTGCATGGCGGAAAGCTGCATAACCTGCGCAATGTCACGGTCGGCATTCCTTTGTCGCGGCTTGTCGCGGTGACAGGCGTCAGCGGTTCAGGCAAGTCGACGCTCGCGCGCGATGTGTTGATGACCAATCTGCTGGATGCGGTCGGGCGCTCGGTATTGTCGTCGCCGGCCACTCGGCGTGCGCGTGCGGCGGCTGAGGAAAAGCCCGCTGCCAACCGGCGTTCCAGCGTGCTCGCGCGATCCGCGCCGCGTGCGCCGCTGAACGTCACGCATGCTTGGCAAGGGTGCGATTCGATCACCGGGTGGGAAAGCATCGACCGCGTGCTTGAAGTCGATCAAACGCCGATCGGCAAAACGCCGCGTTCATGTCCGGCCACTTACATCGGCGTGTGGGATGCCATTCGCAAGCTGTTCGCGGGCACGCTCGAGGCGCGTGCGCGTGGCTACACGGCGTCGCGTTTCTCGTTCAATACCGGCGACGGGCGTTGCCCGGCTTGTGAAGGGCAAGGCGTACGCACTATCGGCATGAGCTTCCTGCCCGACGTGAAGGTGCCGTGCGATGTTTGCCACGGGCAGCGCTTCAATCCGGAGACGCTGGCAGTCACGTGGCGCGGCAAGAATATCGGCGACGTGTTGACGATGGAGATCGACGAGGCGGTCGAGTTCTTCTCGTCGATTACGAACATCGGCCACCCGTTGCAGTTGATGAAAGACGTCGGGCTCGGCTATCTGACGCTCGGCCAGCCGTCGCCTACGTTATCGGGCGGAGAGGCGCAGCGCATCAAGCTCGTCACCGAATTGAGCAAGGTGCGCGACGACATCACGCGGCGCGGTCAGAAGCCGCCGCATACGCTGTATGTGCTGGATGAGCCGACGGTCGGCTTGCACATGGCCGACGTGGCGAAGCTGATCCGCGTGCTGCATCGTCTTGCAGATGGCGGCCATAGTGTCGTCGTGATCGAGCACGATCTCGATGTGATTGCCGAAGCCGACTGGGTTATCGACCTCGGTCCCGAAGGCGGCGTAGGCGGCGGGACGATCGTCGCCGCGACGGATCCTGAAGGATTGGCGCGGGTTGCGGCTAGTCATACCGGTGCCGCATTGCGTCCGGTACTCGCACGCGCGCAGAACAGCACGGCACGAGTCGCGGGCGAAGGCACGAACGGTTGAAGCAGGGCGGAGCGGCGCGCCTTGAGTGCGTCGCTCCGGTTAAGCCCAGCGGCTGCGCATGTAGTCGCAGTGTCACCGTCTTGCTAAATACCCGGGTGGCATAACAACACAGAAGACGCCCAGGGCCTTACTCGCCCAATACATCTCCGTATTCGTTGGCTATATGTAATTTATTGGAATTAATTTGTAATTACGCAGAATGGATAATTAAAGCGAGTATTAAAACTGTCGTAAATACGCTAAATAATTTATAAGCGCTATTTTTCTTCTGCTATCCTCCCGACGCCCAAAACCTGTTCCTTTCCTGCTCTCATCGCACTCTGCAAGCGTGCTCGTCGCGAGCAATAGAGGTGCATTGAATGCGCTGCGAAAAGCCCGCCAGGTAAGGCGTTCAGGTTTCGGTGACTCAATTCGATCTGCCGCTTCGGAGCACGTCACAACAGCGCAAGAGTGTGCTGACGTCTGTCCAGGTGAGTGGCAAGATGCGAGTTATTCTCTGCCCGATATTCGCTTTTTCTTTTAAAGCGATACGACTTCGGCGCCAATTAGAGTTATTCATCTAAACTTAGTATTCTGTCATCAAAAAAAGTTTGACCGTTTATTTTTTGTCCTGCTATTGTTGCCTCCCATGACGCGCATGTGACGTTCACGCCAAAAGTTCCATCGACTTCGGCTCGAGTCCCTTACGTTGTCTTTAGCGGTCATGCAAAGCGGAAATGAACGAGTCGACATTGATCCATTAGTACGCCTATCCGTACGTCTACCTGGTTCGATCATTCGCCGCGCGTGACGCGTTGCCGACGCTCGCCCTTACTTCAGCCACGATCATCCGATTCTGGTTGGGAAGGGGTTCGTCAATTTGGATTCCGAATCAAATAGTTAGTCCGAGCGAATCGGATGAAGTGGACGTTGTTCGCCGTAGGTATGCGTATTCCAGTTTCAGAAATGAACGATTCACGCCGGAGGAGTCAAGGTGGGTACGAAAGTTGAAGGGCAATTTCCGGCAGCATCAGGCGGGATGGAAAGGCCGGGACGCCCGCGCGAGTTCGGGCGCAAGCAGCAAAACCCGGTTCGCCGCTTCGGCGGTATCGCCATTGTTTTGCTGCTGCACGTCGTGCTGATCTACGCACTTATCAATGGCCTCGCCACCAAAGTCGTGCAGGTGATCCAGCATCCGATCGAAACGAAAATCATCGAGCCGGTAAAGCCGCCGCCTCCGCCGCCGTTGCCGACAGTGCAATTGCCGCCGCCGAAATTCGCGCCACCACCGCCGCCGTTCGTGCCGCCGCCCGAGGTGCCGGTGCAGGCACCGCCGCAACCGACCATCGCACATCAGGCTGCGCCGGTCGTCTCTGCGCCTGCTGTGGCGCCGCCCGCACCGCCGGCCCCGCCCGCACCGACCAAACCGGTCAGCACGGAAGTCGGCGTCGTGTGCCCGAATTCGGATCAGATCCGTTCGTCGATCCGCTACCCGAAAGAGGCGCAGGAAAACAATGTGACGGGCGACGTCGTGATCGAGTTCGTTGTCGATCCGCAGGGCCATATTACGAATGAGCGGGTTGCGAAGTCCGCAGACGATTCGTCACTGGATCGCGCTGCCTTCAACGCAGTCAAGCAGTTCTCGTGCGTTTCCCAAGGCCAGGCTGTCCGTGTGCAAGTTCCGTTCTCGTTCAATTTGAACTGAATTCACCGGCTGTCCGGTTCCGGTAGCGATTTATCAGTCTGGGTTTTGACGTTGTACTAATGAACATGGAGCAGGCATGAAGAAGCGTACTCTCGCCGCACTGGCGGCAAGCATGTTGATCGCCGTCACCACGGTGGACTTTGTCGCGCCGCAAACGGCGCATGCACAGGCTAGCGACGCGACCGCGTCGGCTGCCGCACCGGCTACGGCCGCGCCGCAAACAGCGGGCTCCGCCGCCGACGAAGCCGTGCCGCCGCCGATGCCGGCCACGTCCGAAACCGTCAGTAACCCGTACGGTCTCGGCGCACTCTGGAAGAACGGCGACTTCGTGGCGCGCTTCGTTCTGATCCTGCTGGTGATCATGTCGATGGGTAGCTGGTACATCATGATCACCAAGTTCCTCGAGCAATTCCGCGCCAATCGTCGTGCGAAGAGTGCTGATGAACAGTTGTGGAGCGCGCCGTCGCTGGTCGAGGGCGCGAAGCTGCTCGACGAAGCATCGCCGTTCCGCTTCATCGCCGAGACGGCTATCGAGGCAGGCGAGCATCACGACGAAGCGTTGCTCGAAGCAGTGGACCGTAATACCTGGATCGATACATCGGTCGAGCGCGCAATCACCAACGTATCCAATCGTCTTCAAGACGGCCTGGCTTTTCTTGGTACGGTCGGTTCGACTGCGCCGTTTGTCGGCCTGTTCGGCACGGTGTGGGGTATTTATCACGCGCTGACGGCAATCGGTATTGCAGGCCAGGCATCGATCGACAAGGTCGCGGGTCCGGTCGGCGAAGCGCTGATCATGACGGCAATCGGCCTCGCGGTGGCTGTGCCCGCCGTGCTCGGCTACAACTTCCTGGTTCGTCGCAACAAGTCGGTGATGGAGCGTGTGCGTGCGTTCGGCGCACAACTGCATACGGTTCTGCTGGCCGGCAGCCGCCGCTCCAAACGTGCCGCGACTCGCGAAGCGTCGCTGGTTCAATAAGCGGAGTCCGTCATGGCTATGAGCGTTGGGCAGGACGATAACGACGAGGTCATCTCCAGTATCAACACCACGCCGCTCGTCGATGTGATGCTGGTTCTGCTGATCATCTTTCTGATCACGATTCCGGTGGTCACGCACACGGTCCCGGTGCAGTTGCCGAAGGAGACGATCCAGCCGTTGCAGACCACGCCGAAAAGCATCGTCATTGCGGTCAATCGCGACGGCGACTTCTTCTGGGACGAGAAACAGGTCGACGCGCCGACGCTACTGACACGCCTGAAAAGCGTGTCGGTCATGACGCCGCAACCGGAAGTCCACGTGCGCGGCGATCAGAGCACGCGCTATGAATTTATCGGCCGGGTCATTACCGCGTGCGAACGCGCCGGTATCGCGAAGGTTTCGTTTATCACCGAGCCGCCCGCACGCGGCGGCTAACTTTGCACGGGACCGGACTCGCGCGTTGAACCGCGAGGTCCGGTCGACAGGAGGCGATCATGGGAATGAACGTATCGTCGGGCGGTGGTTCCGAGCCGGACGTAATGGTCGATATCAACACCACGCCGTTGATCGACGTGATGCTGGTGTTGCTGATCATGCTGATCATCACGATTCCGATCCAGACGCACGCGATCAAGATGAACTTGCCGGTGGGTAATCCGCCGCCGCCGATCACGCAGCCGGAAGTGGTGCAGATCGATATCGATTTCGATGGCACGACGACGTGGAACGGACAGCCTGTGCCGGATCGCGCGGCGCTCGAATCCAGGCTTGCGCAAGTCGCGGCGGAACCCGTGCAAGCCGAGATTCATTTGCGGCCGAACAAGCTGGCGCCATACAAGGACGTCGCTGCGGTCATGGCATCCGCGCAACGAATCGGCGCGACGAAAATCGGGCTGATCGGCAACGAGCAGTACATGCAATAGGAAAGGGCAATGCAAACGATCCATCGACGATTCCGTCGCGCCGTCATGGCGGCCGCTATGGGCAGTCTTTCCGCACTCGCCATGCTGCCGTCGCTGTCGCATGCGGCAGACACGCTGCGCCCGGACGTGGCGAAACCGCTGAACGATGCACAGAACCTGTACCGCGCGCACAACTACAAGGGCGCGTTGACGAAGATCGATCAGGCTGCGGCCGTGCCGGGCAAGACGCCGTACGAGAGCACCGTGATCGAGGAGATGCGTGGTGCGGCTGCGGCGGCTGCCGGTGACTCCGCGGTCGCTGCTCAGGCATACGAAACATTATTGAGTTCGGGACATCTCGCGGGCGCGGACGAACAGCGCACTGAGGCGGCACTCGCGGGCATCTATTTCCAGCAGAAGAACTACGCGCAAGCCGCTAAAACAGCGCAGCGTTATCTGAAGGCGGGTGGCAACGATCCTGATATGCACACGTTGCTGGTTCAGTCTTACTACTTGTCGAACGATTGCGCGAGTGTGGTGAGCCTGCTCAAACCCACCGTCGATGCACAGGTTCACGCCGGTCATGTGCCTGACGAATCGCAACTGCAATTGCTCGGCACTTGCGCACAGCGCGTGAAGGACGACGCGACGTATCGCAGCACACTCGAAAAGCTGGTCGCGTATCACCCGAAGCAATCTTATTGGGACGATCTGTTCTCGGCCATCCGCAACAAGCCGGGCTATGCATCGACACTCGATATCGACACGTATCGTCTGCGTCGCGCCACCGGTTCGCTGACTTCCGCCGACGACTACATGGAGATGACGCAACTCGCTATCGTCGCGGGCATCACGGCTGAAGGCAAACAGGTGATTGACCAGGGCTTTACGTCAGGTGCACTCGGACACGATCCGCAGGCCGAGCGTGAAAAGCGCCTGCAGGCGTTGGCAGCAAAACGCGCACAGGCACCCGCCGATCCGGCGAACCCGGTCGCGCCAGTTGATGTCGCTTTCAACGAAGTTTTCGCGGGACAGGCAAAGCAGGGTCTCGCGGGAATGGAGGCAGCAATTGCAAAGGGCGGTCTCGATCACCCGGACCAGGCGCAACTGCATCTCGGCGAAGCCTATTACCTCGCTGGTGAGAAGGCGCGGGCCGTCCAGGCGTTTCGTGCGGTTAAAGGCACTGACGGTTCGGCCGATCTCGCTCGTTTATGGGTACTGGTGGCATCGAAATAAGAACATTCATAGTCAGGCTCTTTCCTCTCTCCTGGTAAAGCGCGTGTTTAACGCGGTTGTACTCGCTATTGCAATTCGATTGCAAACGCGTCTTTACCCTGAGAGTCGGCGCTTGTCGTTTTTTCAGAATCACATTCATCACGTTATTCATGACGATTGGTCACTGCCTTAACGGTGGTGTCTCAGGGAGGATGTTGGTATTCGACTAAACATAATTAGCTTTTATCAAACTATTTTTGACTACAGGATTCTGTCTTGCTATGGTTTTGCCACTCGATAACAAGGCACACATTGCAGTCGCTATAGGAAGCAAGATTCGCGCGCTTCGCCAACGGCTCAAGCGAACGCTGGATGAAGTGGCAACGACTGCGGGGATTTCCAAACCCTTTCTGTCGCAGGTTGAACGGGGGCACGCAACACCTTCAATTACCTCACTGGTTGGTATTGCTCGCGCTTTAGGCGTTACGGTGCAGTACTTCGTCGACACACCGACCGAAGACAAATCGGTGCGCAGGGCGAGTGAGTTGAAGTACTTCGGATTCGACGGAACCGCTAATCGATTTGGGCGGCTCACGAATCTGTCGGTAGGCAGCAAGCTGGAAGTGATTCTCGTCAGGATGCCGGTGGGGCAGAACCCGTCGGAAGTCACGACGCATGCGGGTGAAGAGTTTCTGTATGTGATGAGCGGCCAGATATCGCTCACCCTGGAAGGTACGACGTTCGTATTGCAGGCAGGTGACACCGCGCATTACGAGTCCACCGTGCCGCACGCCTGGTCCAATACTGCCGGCGAAGAAGCAGTGCTTGTGTGGGTAGGTACTCCACGATTGTTCTAGTGTCGTATTACTGGTTTCGTTCCTTCTCGCAAAGGTAGTCGATCCACATTCATAAGTATGCCTTAAGGGTAAATCGAGTTTGAAAAACCGGTATTGCGTACGACGCATACGTGATGCCGATTGAAACAAGAAGATAAGAAAAGAGAAAGCGCTGCGCATTTCGTTTGTAAGAAATTAGTAGTCCGAGTTTGAATGATTTGAAGAACTCCGTCTTGATGGACGGAGCGGCTTTAAACGGAACGCGGCGCAAGATCGCCGTATATCGAGTGGAGAGGTCCACAAGATCTCTCATCACATATAGCTGTGGCCTTACTGACGAGCGAGAAGGGGAAAAATGAAACAACGGGCATTGGCGTTGGCCATCAAAAGAATAATTTGGGCTGAACTGGCGTTGTCGGCTGCAATTGCCGTTCCGGCATTTGCACAAAGCCAGCCGGCCGCAACCGGAACGGCGACGGCTTCAACGACGGCGGAAAGCACGCCGGCTGCGGCTGCGGCGGCGGTTCCTGCATCGGGTGCGGCTGCGACATCGTCTGCGGACAGCGGCGCGACGACGACGGGCAAGGGCAACGTTCAGCAACTGAAGAAGTTTGAAGTGACCGGTTCGCTGATCCGCAGCTCGGACAAGGTCGGCTTCAATCAGGTTCAGACGGTGACGCAGAAGGACATTCAGAATAGCGGCGCAACGACCGTTGCCGACTTTCTGCGTACGACTTCAGCCAACTCGGCCAATAGCTGGAGCGAAGGGCAGGCGGGTAACTTTGCGGCGGGCGCAGCCGGTATTGCGTTGCGCGGCCTCAGCGAAAAGTACACACTGGTTCTCGTCGATGGTCAACGCGTTGCTCCGTTCGCGTTCTTCTCCAACAGCGTCGATTCATTCTTCGACCTGAACACGCTGCCGCTGAATTCCATTGATCGCATTGAAATCGTGAAGACGGGGGCGGTGTCGCAATACGGTTCCGATGCTATTGCTGGTGTCGTGAATATCATTACGAAGCACGACTTTCAGGGTCTGCAACTCGATGGCAGCTATGGCAGCGCGATCAACGGCGGCGGCGGACAGGGTACGACCAAATTCGGCGTGCTGGGCGGCTTCGGCGATCTAAACTCCGACCGCTTCAACGTCACTGCCGCAGCAAGCTTCTACAAGGCAAACGGCATTACACTCGCCGACCGCGACACGACGCGCGATCAGGACTTCACTAATCAGCCCGGCGGTCTTTCACTACTCGCGCCTTCGTACTGGAATATGCCGGACGGTAGCGCGCAGGCATTGGGCGGCTGCCCATTTGGCAGCTCGGTACGCCCTGCAGCGACTAATTCGCTGACGGCGGGATCGGCCGGCACAGTCTGCGGTCTCAACACTGCAGAAGGCATGTCCATCGCGCCGATGACCGAGCGTCTGAACGCGAAGATTCACGCAGACTTCAAGATCAACGATACGACGACGGCGTTCGGTGACTTCCTTGTCAGCAGCAATTCGACGACCACGAGCGACGGGTTGTGGAACAACGTCATCGGCAATCCGCAGAACCCCGCGCTCGTGTGGAACCCGCAAACGAAGCTGCTCACGCCGTTCAATTTCACGGTGCCCGCGAGCAATCCGTACAACCCGTTCGGTGTTGCGACGCCGCTCACGTACGCGTTCCCGAATACGGTTTCGGAGCAGACGGATTCCACTTACTGGCGTGCGTCTACCGGCCTGAAGGGGTCGTTTAGCTTGCCGCACGGTGACTGGGATTGGGCCACTTCGATCAGCCACTCGCAAAGCACGGTTGCCAACGAGTACAACAATCAGTTGAACGTTGCCGCGCTGACAAATATCTACCAGAACGGGACCTTCAATTTCGCCAACCCGGCCGCGACGCCTAACGGGCTCAACGGGTTGTACATGAATGCGGACAACCTCGGCATCTCGAAGCTCGATACGGTCGATGCAACGTTGTCGACGCCGAACCTGTTTCATCTGCCGGCAGGCGACGTGGGCCTCGGTTTCGGCGCGCAATTCACCCACCAGAGCGTGAACGTGGAGCCCGGCGCTGCCTACGAGCAGGGTCTCGTGATCAGCCCGGACCTGCAGGTGGTCGACGGCCAGCGCAACGTCGCGGCCGTGTATTACCAGATCGACATTCCTATCATCCAGAACCTGACGTTTAGCCAGTCGGGCCGTTACGACCACTACAGCGATGTCGGTGGCGCCTTCTCGCCGCGTTTCGCGCTGCGCTATCAACCGGTCAAGGCACTGACGTTCTATACCTCGTATAACCGCGGCTTCCGTGCGCCGACGTTCGTTGAAGACAGCAAGTCGCAAACGCTCGGCATTCAGGTCGATCCGAACACGGGGCAGAACTACACGTCGATTACAGAGGGCAATCCGAATCTCGCGGCTGAGCGCACACGCAACCTCAACATCGGCTTCCAGATGTCGCCGACCCGCACCACCGATGTCGGCTTCGAGTGGTACAAGATTCGCGTCGATAACGTTATCGGCCAAGGCGAGCCGTCGCAGGTTGTTACCGATGCAAACGGCAATCTGCTATACAAGGTCATCCCGTATCAGAACCTCGGCTATCTCGACACGAACGGTTTCGAAGGCACGTTGCGTCAGGCGTTGCCGACCAAGGTTGGTGTCTTTACGTTGACGGCTGATTGGGCCTACGTGAACAGTTTCAAGCTTGGTCTCGTGGGTGAAAGTCCGATCAACGGCGCGGGTAACAACTACACGCTCACGCAACCGTTCGGCGGCAGCTTCCCGCGCTGGAAGGGCAACACCACGCTGGACTGGACGTATCACAAGTTCGACGCGGCTTTGACGTGGCAGTTCACTGGTCCGTACGCGCAGAATCTGGCGGCAGCACCGGCACCGTCCAGAATCGGCTCGTATAGCCAGTTCAACCTGATGATGACGTACACGGGCTTCAAGAACTGGACGATCTTCGGCGGCATCGACAACATCTTCAATCGCGCGCCGCCGTACGATCCGATCTTCGCTAACGGTACGCTCGATCAGACTGGCTACGATACGTCGCTGTACACGTATTTCGGCCGCTTCGCCCAGGTCGGCGCGACGTATAAGTTCTGATGCGCGGATAGATTGCTTGTCGATCGTACGATCGCAAGATAGGCCGACCGCTCCGGCGCGCGTAATGCGCCGCCGGAGCGGTGTACTTTTTGGCGATGCATAGTGTGAGTACCCGTGTGCGTGAAATGTCAGAACCCGACGAGCCGCGCCGCACAGACGTAACGGTGGCGATGTCTACGCGCATCGTTGCGCTAACCAGACCAACTATCCGACGGAGCGTGGTGGCGAAAAGCCCCCGTGAGTCCCGCGCTGAGACATGAAAAGACTTTTGAAGTTACGACCGTTGCGCGCGATGCAAAATATTCTCCGCCAACCAGCGGTTCTTGAGAGAAGTACTGCGCTGACGCTGGCCGCGCTGCTCGGCGCATTGGCGGCGGTTGGCTCTGTCGACGCATTGGCGAAGCCGTCGATCTCGCAGTACGACCAGCCGAAATACCCAGCGGATTTCACCCATTTCGATTACGCGAATCCCGATGCGCCCGCTGACGGTACGCTTACGTTTCAAAACTATAACGAGTTCCAGACTTACGATTCGCTGAATCCGTTTCTGGTGCGTGGTGCGCCCGCGCCTGACATTCTGAACCTGATGTTCGACACGTTGATGCAGCGTAGCTGGGACGAACTGGCGTCCGAATATCCGTTGATTGCGGACAATGTCGATGTCGCCCCCGATCTGAGTTCGGCGACGTTCCACATCAATCCGGCTGCCCGCTTCTCGAATGGCGACCCGATTACCGCCGCCGACGTAAAGTACTCTTTCGACACGCTGACGAGTCCGCAGGCATCACCGCTTTTCAACGCGCAGTTCGCGGTGGTTAAAAGCGCGACCGTGATTGATAAGAGCACGGTACGTTTTGATTTCAGGCGTGCGGAACGTGACGCTCCGCTAATTGCGGGAGATCTGCCAATCCTCTCTCTGAAGTGGGGCATGCAGGCCGATGGCCGGCGTTTGCCTTTTGACCAGATGGCGACGGTGCCTCCCATTGGCAGCGGGGCCTATCTGATAGAAGCTCGGAAAAACGATAAGCAGATTTCTTATCGCCGTAACCCAGCTTACTGGGCAGCGAATCTGCCGTCGCGACGAGGAATGTTCCGCTTCGAACACATTACGTTCAAGCTGTATCGTGATCAGTACACGAAACTCGAAGCGTTCAAGGCCGGCAACGATGACATCGATGTTGAATACAGCGCGACGCAATGGGCGCGCAAATATGTCGGCAAGAACTTCGACAATGGAATACTGAAGAAAGGTGAATTCGCAGATGGTCCCGCGCAGATGCAGGGCTTCCTGATGAATTTACGCAAACCGATGTTCCAGGACGTGCGCGTGCGCCACGCGCTGAGTCTCGCCTTCGACTACGACTGGATGAACCGCATGATGTTCTACGGTCAATACCGGCGCGAGGAAAGCTATTTCGACGCGAGCCCGTTCGCGGCAACCGGCATGCCGGGCCAGAAAGAACTCGCGCTGCTCGAACCGTTGCGCGGCAGTATTCCGCCAGAGGCATTCGGTCCGATGCTAAAGCAGCCGACTACCATCGCTCCCGATTCATTGCGCGGCAATCTGCGTGAAGCGCGTGATTTGCTGGCGCAAGCGGGTTGGCGTTATCGCGATGGCGCATTGCGCGACGCTAATGGCACGCCAATGACAATCGAGGTGATAGATGACCAGCCCGGCATGGATCGTCTGATTCTGCCGTACATGCAGGCACTCGGCACGCTCGGCATTCAGGCACATATGCGTGAACTCGACAGTGCGCTCTATCAGAAGCGGCTCGATAACTTCGACTACGACATGACGACCTATATTTATCCGCCGGTTACGATTCCGGGAGCGGAACTGACGCGCCGTTTCGGGAGTGCTGCCGCATCGCAGATAGGCTCGGAGAACTATCCGGGCATTCGTTCAAAGGCGGTGGATTCACTGATTCATTCCGCGCTTGCCGCCGACAATCTCGACGATCTGGAGGCCGCGACCCGCGCACTGGATCGCGTGATGATCAACTCGTATTACCTCGTGCCGCATTATTACGGACCGGACGCGCGAATCGGCTATAAGACGAGGCTTGGTTATCCGGCCATTGTGCCGACCTCGTATCAATACGAAGACTGGGTAATCGACTACTGGTACGCGAAGCAGCCGCCCGCGCAAACCGCATCTTCTTCCACGACTACGGCCCACTGAGGCACTGCATGCTCGCCTACATTCTCAGACGATTGCTCCTGATGGTGCCGACACTGCTCGGCGTGGTGACGCTCACCTTTGTCGTTACGCAGTTCGTGCCGGGTGGGCCGGTCGAACAGGTAATGACGCAACTCCGCCACGGCACTGGCCGTGGTGGAGAGGCAGGGGCGGGCGGTGGTGGCTATCACGGCAGCCAGGGTGTCGATCCGCAACAACTCGAACAGATCAAGAAACAGTTCGGCTTCGATAAACCGCCGCTAGAACGCTATTTTCTGATGCTCCGGCGTTACGCGACATTCGATCTCGGCCAGTCGTACTACCAGCATGACAGCGTATGGGCGGTGATTCGCTCGAAGCTGCCGGTGTCGATCACGTTGGGACTGTGGACGGTATTGCTGACCTATCTGGTGTCGGTGCCTTTAGGTATTGCTAAAGCGGTACGCAATGGCTCACGTTTCGATACGCTCACCAGTGTTCTGGTACTCGCGGGTTATGCGATTCCAGGCTTCGTACTCGGCGTTTTGTTGCTGATGCTGTTCGGCGGCGGCACCTTCTGGCAGGTGTTTCCCATGCGCGGTCTCACGTCGGATAACTTCAGCGACCTCAGTACTTTCGGGAAGCTACTCGACTATCTGTGGCATATCGTCTTGCCGGTGACTGCTTCGGTGGTGGGCAACTTCGCGATCGTCACGATCCTCACCAAGAATACTTTTCTCGAAGAAATCGGCCGGCAGTATGTATTGACAGCGCGCGCGAAAGGTTCGCCGGAGCGTGACGTGTTGTGGAAGCACGTATTGCGCAATGCGGCGATTCCATTGCTGACCGGTTTGCCCGCGGCCTTCGTCGGCGCGTTTCTGAACGGCAATCTGCTGATCGAAACACTGTTCTCCCTCGACGGCATGGGCCAGCTTTCGTACGACTCGGTGATTCGCCGTGATTATCCCGTTGTGCTCGGCTCGCTGTTTCTGTTCACGCTGATCGCCCTCGTAACCAAACTCATTGCTGACGTCTGCTATGTCCTCGTCGACCCCCGCATCCAATTCAACCGCCTGGACCGCTGATTCGTCCGGCGCGGCGCACGCGGCGTCGCCGTCACCGTGGCGGCGTACGTGGCTTCGCTTTAAACAACAGCGCCTTGGCTACTGGAGTCTGGTGATCTTCGTGTCGCTGTTCGCCATCAGCCTGCTCGGCGAGGTGCTGTCGAACGATCGTCCGCTGATAGTCCGTTACGACGGGCACTATTATTTCCCGATCGTGAAGGATTACCCGGAGACGCTATTCGGCGGAGACTTTCCTGCGCGCGCGAATTATCTCGACCCGTATATCCGCTCGCGCCTCGAATCCAAGGGCAACTTCGCGGTCTATCCGCCGAATCATTTTCATTACGACACGATCGACTACTTCGCCGCACATCCTTATCCCGCTCCACCGACCACGACGAATTGGCTCGGCACGGATCAATTCGGACGCGATGTGCTGGCTAGACTTCTTTATGGCTTCAGACTGTCGGTACTGATGGCGCTTGCGCTCACGGTATCGGGCGTATTGATCGGCGTATTGACGGGGGCTATTCAGGGCTTTTATGGCGGCAGAACCGATCTTGTCGGTCAGCGGCTGATCGAAATATGGAGTTCGATGCCGGACCTCTACCTGCTGATTATTTTCGCGTCGATTTTCGAACCCACGCTGTGGCTGCTCTTCATTTTGCTGTCGATGTTCGGCTGGCTCGTGCTGTCCGACTATGTGCGCGCCGAGTTCCTGCGTAACCGCTCGCTCGACTACGTGAGAGCGGCGCGCACGATGGGTCTGAGCAACTGGCAGATCATGTTGCGCCATGTATTGCCGAACAGTCTTACGCCCGTGATTACATTCCTGCCGTTTCGAATGAGCGCGGCCATTCTGTCGCTGACGAGTCTCGACTTTCTCGGACTTGGCGTGCCGCCGCCGACACCGAGCCTCGGCGAGTTGCTACAGGAAGGCAAAAACAATCTCGACGCATGGTGGATTTCGATGTCGGCATTTGCTGCACTGGTCATCACGTTGTTGCTATTGACCTTTATGGGCGACGCGCTGCGTAATGCACTCGACACGCGTTCGCGCGGTTCGGCCTTCGGTGGAGGTCCGCGATGACAGCAACGCAGATGCACGAGAACAGACCGTTGCTCGAAATCGACCGCTTTTCCGTGCGTTTCGGTGGGAAGGTGGCAGTGCATGAATTGAGCCTTTCAATTGCACGCGGCGAGCGCGTGGCGCTGGTCGGAGAATCGGGTTCCGGTAAGAGCGTGACGGCGTTATCCATTCTGCGCCTCGTAGAACATGCGGAATTGAGTGGCCGGATGTTGCTCGACGGCGAGGACCTGTTGCAGAAAACCGAGCAACAGATGCGCGGCCTGCGTGGTGCCGACGTGGCAATGGTGTTTCAGGAACCGATGACCGCGCTCAATCCGCTCTTCACGATCGGCAAGCAGATTGCGGAAAGTCTACGGCTGCATGAGGGTTTGCGTCCCAACGCAGCGCGCCAGCGCGGCATCGAGTTGCTGCGCCGTACCGGCATTCCCGAACCCGAGCGCAGAATCGACAGCTTTCCACACCAGTTGTCCGGTGGGCAACGACAGCGCGCAATGATCGCAATGGCACTTGCATGCCGTCCGCGTCTATTGCTCGCCGACGAGCCCACCACCGCGCTCGACGTCACCGTGCGTCAGCAGATTGTCGATCTGCTGATTTCGTTGCAGGAGCAGGAAGCAGCGGAGCGCGGCATGGCGGTGCTGCTCATCACGCACGATCTGAATCTGGTGAAGCGTTTTGCACAACGTGTCGCAGTGATGGAGAAGGGCGTTCTCGTGGAAACCAACACCACGGAAGCACTATTTGCAAATCCGCAGCATCCGTACACGCAGCGTCTGCTGGACAGCGAGCCGCAACGGGCGATCGAACCGGTCGACTCGAAAGCACGTCGTCTGCTCGAAGTGCAAGGGCTGGCCGTCGATTACCGCACGTCGGCGAAAGGCTGGCGTTCGATGTTCGGCAGTTCCACTTTCCGTGCAGTTCATGACATCGATCTGAGCGTGCGGCGCGGGGAAACGCTCGGCATCGTCGGCGAATCGGGGTCGGGAAAATCGACGCTCGCGGCTGCGGTGCTCGGTCTTCAGCAACCGGCTGCGGGCTATATTCATATCGACGGCATGCCGCTTTCGACGCTGAAAACCGCGAAGTCGCGTCGCGCGTTGTATTCACGCATGCAAGTCGTGTTTCAGGACCCGTTCGGCTCACTATCGCCGCGCATGACCGTCGAGCAGATTATTGGCGAGGGTCTCGTCATGCATCGCCCGGAAATCGACGTCAAAGCGCGTCGCGCGCGTGTGGGCAGTTTGCTCGAAGAAGTCGGCATGCCCGCCGATTCGATGCTGCGCTATCCCCAGGAGTTCTCCGGTGGTCAGCGGCAACGCATTGCGATTGCGCGCGCCCTGGCGGTGCAGCCGGAATTGCTGGTACTCGATGAACCGACCAGCGCACTCGACGTATCGATCCAGAAGCAGGTGTTGAGTTTGCTCACCAATCTGCAAAAGAAATACGCTCTAAGCTATCTGTTCATTACGCACGATCTGGCGGTGATGCGGGCCATGGCGCATCGCGTGATCGTGATGAAATCGGGGCGTATCGTCGAAGCCGGTGACACGCTCGACGTATTGCATGCGCCATCGCATCCTTATACACGGTCGTTGCTGGCCTCGTCGCTTGCCGTGCCCGAGCAGGCCGTCAGCATGATCTCAACGGAAAATGCCAATGATTGACGAACGTTGGGCGCAAGCCGCCCGTGCGCTAAAAAGTGACGCGGCGTTCTGGTCGCTGCGCATTGTCGACGAACGGGTCGACGATCACGAAATCCGCAACGATATCGCGCAGCCGCTGCGCACCGTGCGCGATCGCGGCGCGATGTTGATCGCGTGGGTCGGCGCAGGCGCGGGTTATGCGGCTACCGCGAATCTGTCGGCAGCGGGTTTGCAGGCGGCGCTCGATATCGCTACTGCACGCGCTGAAGCAAGCGCGTCGCTTTCGTTGATCGATCATCGCGAGGTTGTGCGGCCTGCTGCGAGCGGTGCCTATATATCGCCGAATGTGCAGAAGCCGTTGCCGGGCCGGGCAGAATGGCTCGACATTCTGGGCACGGAATGCGCCCGCGCGAATCTCGATACGCGCATTGTCGAGCGCGTTGCGGCGGTGCAGATTACGCATGCCGATCAGTTTTATATCACCAGCGAAGGTGTTCGAATTGATCAGCAATTCCAGTTCGTGATGCCGCAATTGAGTGTAGCGGCCCATGCGAATGGCGATACGCAGACACGCACGCTGGGCGGCAATTACGGCACGCTGGGACAAGGCGGAATGGAAGTGCTGGCGCGTTTCGGTTTCGAAGGATCAGGCGTGCGCGTCGCTAATGAAGCACTGCAATTGCTGGCTGCGCCGAATTGCCCGTCGGGTAAGCGTGATTTGCTGCTCATGCCCGATCAGATGATGTTGCAGATTCACGAATCGATTGGTCATCCGCTGGAGCTTGACCGGATTCTCGGTGACGAACGCAATTTTGCGGGCTGGAGTTTCGTCAAGCAGGAGATGTTCGGTTCGTATCGCTACGGCTCGGAATTGCTGAACGTCACGTTCGATCCCGATCTGCGAGAAGAAGCGGCTGCTTATGCATTCGACGACGACGGCACGGAAGCGCGCAAAGAATATCTGATTCGTGACGGCATACTCGAACGTCCGTTAGGCGGCGCACTGTCACAGCAGCGCGCGGGAATGTCAGGCGTTGCCAACTCGCGCGCATCGAACTGGAACCGGCCGCCAATTGACAGAATGGCGAATCTGAATATCGAACCTGGCGAGAGTTCGCTGGAGCAGATGATCGGCAATATCGAACATGGCATTCTAATGCGCACGAATACGTCGTGGTCGATTGACGATCACCGGAATAAATTCCAGTTCGGCTGCGAATTCGGTCAGCTGATTGAAAACGGCAAACTCACTCAGGTTGTAAAGCAGCCGAATTATCGCGGCATATCCGCGAATTTCTGGCGCAGTTTAAGTGCGGTGGGCAATGCATCCACTCGCGAAGTGTATGGCACGTCGATGTGCGGCAAGGGCGAACCTGCGCAGATTATTCGTGTGGGACATGCGTCGCCCGCATGCGTGTTCAGCAATATCGACGTATTTGGAGGCGCGTGATGAGCCAGTTGATTTCTTCACGCGCGGCGGCGTCAGTGGACTGGCAAAGCTATTTCAATTCATTGGCCGATGCCATCGAGCGTTTGCAACAGAGCGGCGAGACCACACTCAGCTCATTTGCGGGTGAGCAGTCCGACTTTATCCGCTTCAACGCGGGCAAGGTGAGGCAGACCGGCAGCGTGTCGCAAGGCAAGCTGACGCTGCGTCTGATCGACGGAGCACGTCAGGCGTATTCGACGCTGACGGTTTGCGGCGATCTGCAACAGGATCTCGACGACGTCAGCTCGGCGCTCGCCGCCTTGCGCGAAGGTCTGCGCGATGCCGCCGACGATCCGCATCTGCTGTTCGACACGACGAAATGGTCACGCGTCACGCAGCGTTCCGGCAAGCTACCCGATCCCGGTAATCTGTCCCGCGTGGTGGCGGAGTGTGCAAAGGGGCTCGATTTCGTCGGCTTCTACGCCGGCGGCACGATTGTGCGCGGCTTCGCGTCCACGAGCGGTAGTCGGGGCTGGTATGAGGTGGACAACTTCAATTTCAGCTGGTCGCTCTATGACCCGAGCGGCCGCGCGATCAAGACGACTTACGCTGGCGACGACTGGAGTGACGCTGTATTCGCCAATAAAGTCGAGCAGGCCGCGACTCGACTCACGGTGCTCGCGCGAGCGCCGCGTGCATTGTCGCCGGGGCGTTATCGTTCGTGGATTGCGCCTGCCGCGCTTGCCGAACTGTTGGGCGTTGCTTCGTGGGCCGGGTTTTCCGCACGGGCTCAGGCGAGTTCGCGTAGTGAGTTGTACAAGCTGCATACCGGTGAAGTGACGCTCGATCCGCGTGTGACGATCAGCGAAGATCTGACGCTCGGCATTACACCGGGTTTCAACGACGACGGCTATTTGCGCGACAGCGTTGCGCTGATCGAAGCGGGCCGGAGTGTCGAGCGACTGACTAACGCCCGGAGCGCACGCGAGTATGGGTTGACACCGAATGGCGCATTGCCGAACGAATCGCCCGTCGCGCTTTCAATGGAAGCGGGTGATCTGCGCGAAGAAGATGTACTCGCAAAACTGGGTACAGGTCTTTACATCGGCAATCTCTGGTATGTGAATTTTTCGGACCGGATGAATTGCCGGCTCACCGGTATGACGCGCTTTGCGACCTTCTGGGTGGAAGACGGTGAGATCGTTGCGCCGCTCGAAGCCATGCGTTTCGACGATAGCCTGTACCGCCTGCTAGGCGGCGAACTCGAACAACTCGGTGCGGAAGCCGAACTGCAATTGAGCGATTCGACCTGGGGCGAGCGTGCCACGGGCGGCATGCAACTACCCGGCATTCTGGTGAGATCATTTGAACTGACGTTATGAGCCTATGGGTCAAAAAAATCTAGAAGAAAAAGTAGAATCTGGGAGATTGCCCGAGGGCATGACGTTGCGTGCATTGCGTGTTGCCGACGCCGAGCAATTCCACGCGATGCTGCAGTTGCCCGCGGTCGTTCATGGCAATCCGCATGTGCCATTCGAGTCGGTGACGGTTACGCGGGAGTACATCGAAAAGCTCGATCCGCGTGAAATAGCTATTGCGGCGATGGTAGGCGATACGTTTGTCGGTGAAGCGGAATTGACGCCATTCAAAGGTCGGCGTGCGCATGCCGGATCGCTCGCGATTGGTGTTCACGACGCGTGGCAGCGGCGCGGCATCGGCAACGTGTTGATGAGCGAATTACTCGATCTCGCCGATAATTGGCTCGGCCTGCGTCGCATCGAGTTGACCGTATTCGCCGACAACCATGCGGCGCTCGCGTTGTATCGCAAGTTCGGTTTCGTGATCGAAGCGCGTCAACGCGGTGCTGTCTTGCGTCGCGGCGTGTTGATAGACTGCTATTTGATGGCTCGTTTGCGCGAACCCGCACCATTGATGCCGCCAGTCTCCGGTTCCAACCTCGCCGCGAACTAGACCATGAACGAAACAACGTTGCAGAGCGACGCGTCACTCAGGAATCGCGTAACGGTGAAGCGATGCGAACCGGCCGATATGGAAGCGCTCGCCGAAATCATGAATCTGCCCGCCGTGCGGCGCGGCACACTGTCATCCGGCTACCGCAGAATTGAACAGATGCGGGCATGGAGTGAGAGCAGGCGCGAGGGCAGTGTGATCGTGTGCGCATGGCTCGACGACACGATAGTGGGCAATGCCAGCCTTGAAATGAATCGCCCCAGCCGTTCACATTGTGCGAGTCTCGGTCTGGCGGTGCACGATGCGTATCACGGCCGCGGTGTCGGCTCGGCGCTGCTGCAGGCGCTAGCCGATTACGCCGACAACGCGCTGGGGTTGCGCCGGGTTGAACTGACCGTGTTTGCCGATAATGTGCCGGCAATCGCGCTATATCTCAGCGGTGGGTTCGTCGAAGAAGGGCGCTCGCGTGCTTATGCAATGCGCGACGGCGTCCTGGCCGACGTCATACATATGGCGCGCATTGTCGATGCGCCTCGCTTCGAGACAATCTGAACAGGGCTCTCGCGTGCCTATATTTTTCATCGATCGTCCGGTTTTCGCGTGGATCGTCGCGCTCGCTATTGTCGTGGCGGGCGCGCTCGCGATCCCGCAATTGCCGGTCGCGCAGTATCCACGGCTCGCGCCACCGCGCGTCGTCATAACCGCCACCTATCCGGGTGCATCGACAGAAGTGGTGGATGCGAATGTCGGCAGCATCATCGAGGAAAGTCTCGATGGCGCCGACAATATGCTCTATTACGAAACCACCAGCGACAACCTCGGCGATCTGGAAATCGATGCGACGTTCGCGCCCGGCACCAATCCCGATCTCGCTCTGGTCGACATTCAGAACCGGCTCAAGCAGGTTGAGCCGCGTTTGCCGCAGCAGGTCGTACAGCAGGGCATCAGCGTGTTCAAGGCGGCCAACACGTTCCTGATGCTGGTCGCGCTGACATCGACCGACGGTACGCGTGACTCGGTGCAATTGAGCGACTATCTGAGTCGCTACGTGCTGCGCGAATTGAAGCGCGCGCCCGGCGTGGGCGCGGCGGAACTGTGGGACGCGGACGAAGCGCTGCGTATCTGGCTCGATCCGATGAAGCTGCGCGAATACGGACTGGGCGCAGCCGATGTCAACGCTGCGATTGCTGCGCAAAATGCAGCGGTCACGGCGGGTACGTTGGGCGATGCGCCGTTCGTGCCAGGGCAGCAGATCACCGCGTCGGTGAGCGTGAAAGGGCAACTGGTCTCGCCGGACGAATTCGGACAGATCGTATTGAAGGCGTTGCCGGATGGCTCGGCCGTGCGTCTGCGCGATGTCGCGCGAGTCGAACTGGGGCGGGACAATTACTCGTACTGGTCGCGCCTGAACGGCAAAGCGGCGGCGACGGTCGGTATTCAACTGGGGCCGCGCGGCAATGCGCTCGAAACTTCCAATGCAATTCGTGCGAGGCTCGCGGAATTGTCTAAAGGATTGCCGTCCGGCGTCGCAGTCGAAATTCCTTTCGACAATGCGCATTTCGTGCAGATTGCCAGTCGCGAAGTACTCGTCACGCTTGCCGAGGCAGTCGTACTGGTGTTCTTCGTGATGTGGCTGTTCCTGCGCGATTTACGCTATACGCTGGTGCCGACTGTCGTGATTCCCGTCACGCTGATGGGCGCGTTTCTAGCGATGTACATATGCGATCTGTCGATCAATGTATTCACGATGTTCGGACTCGTGCTGGCAATCGGCATTCTCGTCGACGACGCGATCGTGGTCGTGGAAAGCGTGCATCGTGTCATGGAAGAAGAGGGCCTGCCACCGCGCGAAGCGACGCGCAAGGCGATGTCGCAGATCGGCGGTGCGATTGTCGGTGTGACGGCTGTGCTGACGGCCGTGTTCGTGCCGATGGCATTCTTCCCCGGCGGAGTCGGCGGAATTTATCGCCAGTTCGCGGTGTCGATGATCGCGTCGATGCTGGTGTCGTCGTTTCTGGCTTTGTCGTTGACGCCCGCGTTGTGCGCGAATTTGCTCAGGCCGCACACGCGCCCGGTCGGTCAGCGCGATGCGCGTCGCGGGTTGCCCGGTTTCGCCGCGCGCGCCGCAAGCCGTTTTACGTCGGGCTTCGACCGCACCGCACGCGGCTATCGCGAACTGACTGCGCGCACGCTGCGTCGCATCGGCCCTATGTTCGCCGTCTATGCGGTGCTGGTCGTCGTATGCGGGCTGCTCTACTGGCGCATGCCCGGCGGCTTTCTACCGAGCGAGGACGAAGGCCAGTTGCAGGTGATGGTGCAATTGCCCGCTGGCGCGACGCAGGCGCGCACGTTGGCGGTGGTGCAGCGGATGGAAAAGATCCTGCATGACGAGCCCGCCATCGCGAACGTCACGAGTGTGATCGGGTGGAGTTTTGCCGGCAGCGGTCAGAACGTCGCGATGGGCTTTGTCGAACTGAAAGACTGGAGCCAGCGCGATACCGACGCGCTCACTTTGCGCGACCGTCTCAACGACAGCTTCAGCAAAATTCTGGACGGCGACGTCGAGGCGCAATTGCCGCCATCAGTGCCCGGTATCGGGCATTCGGATGGCTTCGTGTTTCGTCTCGAAGATCGCGGCGGTGTCGGACTCGCTGCGCTGAAGGCCGCGCGTGAACAACTGTTTGCGCAAGCGAAGGCGAGTCCGGTATTGACCTCGGTGCATTCCGAAGATCTGCCGGACGCGCCGCGCGTCGAACTCTCGATAGACCGAGCCAAAGCGTACGCATTCGGCGTACCGTTCGACCGTATTGCAGAAATATTGGGCAGCACGTTCGGCTCGACTTATATCGACGATTTTCCGACTGGTGGCCGCATGCGCCGCGTGATGATCGCAGCCGATGCCGACACACGTATGACGGAAAACGACCTGCTGGCGCTCGCCGTGCCCAACGCGAGCGGCGGCATGGTGCCGTTATCGGCGATTGCAGCAAGCCATTGGTCGATCGGTCCGGTCATGCTGACGCGCTACAACGGCTATCCGTCACTCGACGTGAGCGGACGCGCTGCGCCCGGCCACAGTTCCGGCGCGGCGATGGCGGAGATGGAGCGGCTCGCCGCTTCGTTGCCGGTCGGCGTGAGTTACGACTGGGTGGATGCCGCGCGCGAGGAAACTGCTGCTGCACAGCTTACGCCGCTGTTGATCGGCCTGTCGCTGCTCGCTGTATTCATGGCGCTGGCTGCGCTATACGAGAGCTGGACGATCCCGTTTGCGGTCTTGACGGTCGTGCCGCTCGGCGTGATCGGCGCGGTCGTGGCGATGTTGTTGCGAGGCATGCCGAACGACGTGTACTTCAAGGTCGGCATGATTACCGTGATCGGTCTCGCGGCAAAGAACGCGATTCTGATCGTCCAATTCGCGCGCGATCTCTATCGGCGCGGCATGCCTTTATCGCGCGCTGTCACTGAAGCAGCGGGGGCGCGTTTCCGGCCGATCGTGATGACATCCGCCGCTTTTCTGCTCGGCGTTGTGCCGCTGGTGGTATCCAGCGGCGCGGGCGCGGAAAGCCGTCGTTCGATTGGTACAGGCGTGGTCGGCGGGGTGCTCGCGGCAACGTTGTTCGGACTGGTGTTTGCGCCGGCTGCGTTTTACGCGGTCGCCTCGTTGACGCACGGCAGGCGACGGCTGGCGGAATTGCGCCGCAAGCGTGCGCAACGGCATACGCGTCACAGTGAAACCCAATCCGGTTCGCTCGACAAATCATCACTGACGTAACGCGTTTTCTCGCGGTTGTGTGCAATCGGGCACGCAGGCATCACGCTGTTCGCAGCGTCGGCGCACCGACTGCGCGCCGACCGTCAGCACGAAGTTCAACCGGCCGGCTGAGTGGCGGCGGGAACCGGTGCGGCGCCGCCTGAGGTCGGCGCGGCGCTGGCCGACACGTGCGCTTGCGCGGGCAAACAGTCCGCACGATATTCGACCTGCAATTTCTGCTCAGCCTTTTCCAGATCGTTCGGATAATCGGCGTCATCGCCATTGCTGGGCTGATAGCCAACCGATTCGAGTTCACCGAGTTCGCGCATCAACTGCTTGTGCGTCACTTCGCCTTTCATCTGTTTGAACGGGTAATCGTTGCATTGTTGTTGCGTGAGACCGGGCGCGGCCATCGCGGAAGCGCTGCCAATCAGAAGAAGAGTAGTGAGCAAGGTTTTCGTTGCGAGCTTCATTTTTTTCCATCCACGAGAAGGTTCGAATCGGACCGCGAATAAAACGGCGGGCTGAACGGAAGGCTAGTGGAGGTGGTCTACCGAACCGGCGTCGGCAGAATGAAATTTGTTTTATCGTTGCGCGGACTCATGTCGAGGGCCTTTCTGCTGACTTTCCGCGGCCGTTTTGCGAACTTAAATTATTCTTCATGAAACGGACGTTCATCCGCTACGAGGCCCGGCGTAGCCTGCATTCCGGCACTGTGGCAAAGCGTCGGCGTCCGCCGAAACGCACGTCCGTGCACTGAACGCGCTAGCCGAATATGGCATCATGTCCTTCTACTGATAACCGGTCGCGTCCGTCGCTTGCATCGGTAGAGCGGGCCGCGGCGCATGCAATGATCATGTCGCGAGTATTGACGATCGAAGATGATGAAATTACCGCGAATGAAATTGTCGGTGAACTGAAAAGCCGCGGCTTCACCGTGGATTGGGTGGCGAACGGCCGCGACGGCATGGCTCGCGCAATCAGCGAAGACTACGACGTCATTACGCTCGACCGTATGCTGCCCGGCGTCGACGGCCTCACGATTCTAACCACCATGCGCAGCATCGGCATTCAAACGCCTGTGTTGATGCTCAGCGCGCTAGGCGATGTCGACGAACGCGTACGCGGTCTGCGAGCAGGCGGCGACGATTATCTGACCAAGCCGTTCGACCCCGAAGAAATGACCGCACGGCTCGAAGTTCTGCTGCGCCGCAGCCAGACGCCGGCTGCGCAGCTCGAAACCCATTTGCGGGTCGGGCCTCTCGAACTCGATCTGATTTCGCGCAAGGTTCAGCGTGACGGCGAAGAGATCGTGCTGCTGCCCACCGAGTACCGCGTGCTCGAATTCATGATGCGTCATGCTGGGCAAACCATTACTCGCACCATGCTGTTCGAAGCGGTATGGGGTTATCACTTCGATCCGGGCACCAATCTGATCGACGTGCATATGGGCCGGTTGCGCAAAAAGATCGACCCTGCCGGTGTGACGCCGATGATCCAGACCGTACGGGGTTCGGGCTATATCCTCGCATGAGCGATATTCTGATGGACACAACTTTGCCCGCTCAATCCGCGCTCGGGCAGCGCTGGCATTCGACCACGTTCCGGCTGCTCGCCATTTACGCGGTCATTTTTTCGCTTTCCGTGATGGTGCTGCTGGGCGTGATCGGCTGGGCCGTGACCGGCGACATGGAACGCGAATTCGATGTGGTGATGGACTGGCAACTGATCTACTTCGATTCGCTGCCCGACGCCGACCTCGCCGATGCAATTCACCGCCGCATCGAACACGAGCGGATGCACTCGAATTACTACGGTTTGTTCGGACCTGACGGCCGTTTGCTCGCAGGCGACGTGCTCGCCTATCCGCCGCAATTGCCGACCAATCGTACGGGCAAGACGCTCGATCTCACGATGTCGATGAGGCACGACGAAGCGCCGCCACGCGTGCGCGCAATGGCCGAGCAGCGCAAGGACGGCTCGACCCTCGTGATCGCGCGCGACCTCACGCACGTGCTGCGGATTCGCGCGACCATCATCAAGGCGCTGGTGGGCGGCGGCATTCTGTGCCTGCTGGCGGGCGCGGCGGGCGGCCTTGCGCTGAGCGTGCGTCAGATGCGTCGGCTGAAGGCGATCCGGCATGTCACGCAGCGTATTGCGCAGGGCGATCTCGCGCAGCGCCTGCCGATTGGCGGGCGCGACGAAGTGGATATGCTCGCGCATCTGGTGAACCATATGCTGGCCGAAGTCGAACGTCTGATGAACGAAGTAAAGGGCGCATGCGACGGCATCGCGCACGATTTGCGCACGCCGTTGGCCCATGTTCGCACGTTGCTCGCGCAGGCGGCGGAGCGCACCGAGTCGCATGACGACGCCGAGTTAGCCGGGCTGGTGGACCGCGCACGCACCGAAACCGACGCACTGCTCGACCGCTTTCGCGCGATGCTGCGCATTTCCGAAATTGGCACTTTGCAACGACGCGGCGGCTTCAGCGAAATGCAATTGCAAACGCTGGTTCAGGAGGTGGGCGAGCTTTACGAACCGCTCGCGGAGAGCCGTTCTATCCAGCTTTCGGTGCACACTCAGGCGGTGGATGCAATTCATGGTGACCGTGCATTGCTATTCGAAGCACTGAGTAATCTCGTGGACAACGCGATCAAGTTCACGCCTGAAGGTGGAGTCGTACGCATGGAATTGCGTCAAACGCCGGCAGGTCCGCAAGTGGATATTGTCGACAATGGTCCGGGCATTGCCGCCGACGAACGTGATGCGGTATTGCAACGCTTTTATCGCGGCGAAACGACCCGACATCTGGCCGGCTCGGGACTGGGCCTCAGTATTGTTTCTGCAGTGATGCGAGTACACGATTTCACGATGAAGATCGGCAATGCGCAACCGGGCGCGAGAATTTCCATCGAATGCTGGTCGAGGACGCTTGCGTGACCCTTTGCTTATTTTTCCCTGTCATTGGCAGATGCTGAATGCGCGTTTTATTCGTAGGTCCTTCTCACCCGGAGGCCGCCTGGCTTTTCAAGGCGCTTCAGGAGAGCGCACATAGTTTGCAACGGGCCGACGATCTGCGTGACGGCGTTTTTCTCGCCACGCAGGAGGCCTTCGATGCAATCGTGCTGATGGTTCTCGACATTGGCCTTTATCCATCGTTGCTGACGTTTCTCGGCGAGTTTTCGTCGGCGGGTAATGGTGCATCGATCATTGCGGTGCTCGGCACCGCCACCGCCCAGGATCGCACCCGTGTTTTGCGGGCCGGCGCGGATGCCTGCTTCGGTCAGCCTTATTCGTTTATTGAAATGCATGAACGTCTGCAGGCTTTGAGGCGGACCAGCGGCGCTCGCGCGGTCGCGGCGAGTTCGGTTCCTGCGTCGATTCCCGCCGCATTTGGCAGTCCCTCTCTCGACGCGGCCACCCGGGAACTCGTTTTTGGTATGCACCGGCTTGCGGTGACGCGGCGTGAATTTCTTTTGCTCGAATGCTTATTTCGGCAGGTGAACGCGCCAGTCGCACGAGATCAACTGATTCGCTATGCGTGGCCGGAAAAGGAAGATGTCGATCCATCCAGCGTCAATCTGGTGGTGTCACGGTTAAGAAGAAAGCTGACCGATGAAGTGCCTCAGGTCAGGATCGAAACGGTAAGCCGGTTTGGCTACCAGGTGTCGATCGATTCCTGAATTCTAGCTTCGCTCTCGCAGTACCCAATCCACCTTTCCTTATTTGCTCCACTTGCAACCGTTCCGCGTCGCGAGTGGAGTGAATTCGTCCGTTCCTTTCAATCTTCGTTTGCATGATGCAAAGGTGCTCATGCGGGTTGGGTCAATGATCGATTCATGAAAATGCAACGCGTCGATTGAAACTCAGTCTTGCAGATGCAGTGCTTTCTGACCTCGATATATTCGTCGCGTGGTCACATTCAATGAAATGAAAACGACCCTACTGTTGTCAGCCATCCTTAATAAACGAAAGGTATTGCATGAATCGGAAGATGAAATGGACGCACATGGTCGGGGCACTGCTGTGTGTCGGCGTTGCAGGCACGGCGCACGCGCAAAGCAGCGTCACGCTGTACGGGCTTCTCGATACGGGGATCGATTTCGCCAATAACGTGGACGGCGGCCATCTTTATCAAATGGCGAGCGGAGTGAGCGCAGGGAGCCGCTGGGGCGTGAGGGGCAAGGAAGATCTGGGCGGTGGTCTGTCGGCGATATTCGATCTCGAAAGCGGCTTCAATTCGACCACTGGCAGCCTCGGCAGCGGTCTCGCATTCTCGCGTAACGCGTATGTGGGGTTGGCCAGTCAGACGGCCGGTACGCTGACGCTCGGGCGGCAATGGGACCCTCTTGTCGATCTGATCGAGCCGTTCTCGCTGAACGACAGCTACGGCGGCTGGTACTTCTCGCATCCGAATGACATGGATAACCTCGACAACGGCTTTGCGATCAGCAATGCGGTGAAGTACACGAGTCCGACGATTGGCGGCTTTACAGGCGAGGCGCTCTATTCATTCGGCGGACAGGCTGGGCAATTCTCGAATAACTCGGCTTATAGCGCGGCGGCGTCGTACACCAATGGTCCATTCTCGATGGGTGCGGGCTATTTGCGCGTCAACGATCCTGAGGAATCGATCCAGAGTTATCAGAACGGCACGGGCTTTACTAATGCGGTATATGGCGACTATCTCGCCAATGCGCGAAGTCAGGGCATCTTCGCGGCGGGGGCGTCGTATTCGATCGGCAAGTTCAAGGTGATGGGCAATTTCACCAACGTGAACTTCCAGCAGGGCGATGACGGTCAGGACGTCAAGTTCCAGAACTACGAAATAGCCGGTACATTCCAGGCAACCAGCCAGTTGAACCTGGCAGCGGGCTATACCTACACCGATGGCCGTAACCACGCGACAAATCAGGAGCCGAAGTATCAGCAGCTCAATCTGAGCGCGGAGTACGAGTTGTCCAAGCGGACCGCCGTCTATGCGCTAGCGGCATTGCAACGGGCCAGCGGTGGTGCGGTCGCGCAGATTGCGGGTTTCGATCCGTCGACCACGGGTGAGCAGGTGGTTGGGCGGGTGGGTATTCGCCACTCGTTCTAACGCTTTCGTACCAACTAAAAGAGCGCGTTGCCCGATGGGTAACGCGCTCTTTTCTATTACGAGCCAAAGTAGGTGTTGCAGAAACTCACCGGGCCGACGCAACTGTTGGCGGCGGTGCTGGAAGGTGTTGTCGCACAGCCGGATAACAGGAATCCGGCTGCGACAGCGACAACGGCGAAACGGGCAGATCGTTTGATCGCGGTGCGGAAAGTCATTGATATCGTGGTGAAAAAATAGCGGGCGGGCGCCCAAACACGTTAGTGCGCGTAGACAGTCGAATTCAGATAGGCAAGCTGACCGTCCTTCTCCGCATGCACCAGTTCCCGATAAACCTGGGCGCGCGTCTTTTCAACAACCGGTTGACCGTATGGAGCCACCCACGTTCCGGCGGCGCCGACCGAAGGCGTCGTATTCGCGGCAACCTGCATCGACGGTGCTGCATTCTGCTGCGTGGCGGGTGCCGTGGTCGACTGGGCAAATGCGGAAGCAGTTGCAGTAACGCCGATAAAAGCGATGGCAAGGGTCAAGGATTTCATATACGGATTCCTCACAAATTGGATTGGCTGGAGGCCGAGGCGCGAAGCGAAGAATGGCATTCGTGGATCGGTTGATGAGAAGGATAGTCAAACCGCTTTAGCGGATTCGCCGTGTGTGCATGAAAAGAAATTTATCTGTTACAGCGTCGAAGAACCGGTAAGCAGGGCACTTCGCAAGACCATGTCATCAACATAAAAAACGTTTCATGAAACGGGTGGTTTTGATCACGGGTGTGTCATCGCGTCTATCTAAATTGCGGCTACCCGCACGGTTTGCGGGATCGGTCCGTGGATGCGCGGATCGGCGCCTTCTTTTACCCGGAATCAAACATGAAAAAAGCATTGGCAACCACACTCGTCGCGTTGGCTGGCACTGTCGCTGCGACGGCGCATGCACAAAGCAGCGTGACGCTCTACGGCACGCTCGATACCGGTCTCGACTACGTCAGCAATCAGAAGACGGCCTCGGGTGCGGGCAAGAGCAACTGGATGATGGAAAGCGGCAATCTGAGCACCAACCGCTGGGGGCTGCGCGGTAACGAAGATCTGGGCGGCGGTCTGAGCGCGGTGTTCGATCTGGAGAACGGCTTCAATATCGACAACGGCAAGATCTCCAATGGCGGCGATCTGTTCGGCCGTCAGGCGTGGGTCGGCCTCGCCAGCAAGCAATGGGGCACGGTGACGATGGGTCGCCAGTATGATTTCCTCGTCGATTTCGTCGCGCCGCTGTCGGCAACCGGCTCGGGTTTCGGCGGCAACATCGCGGATCATCCGTTCGATAACGACAATCTGAACAACGATCTGCGGATGAACAATTCGCTGAAATTCCGCAGCGCGACCTACGACGGTCTCACGGTCGGCGCCGCGTATGCGTTCAGCAATGCAGCGGGCGGCTTCAGCAACAACAACGCGTATAGCCTCGGCGCGCAATGGGCCGGCGGTCCGTTCAACCTGGCGGTCGCGTACCTGCAGATCAATCAGCCGGGCGGGGTCAACACGCCGACCAACACGAGCGGTGCCGTGAGTAGCAGCGATGGCGATGCCACCTTCACCGGCGCACGCCAGCGCATTCTCGGCGCGGCAGGGCGTTATACGTTCGGCAAGGCGACGGTGGGCCTCGTCTTCACGCGTACGATTCTCAACGACCCGAGCCAGATCACGCAGGGCGGTTCGTATTCGACACTCAATGGCGATCTGCTGACCTTCAACAACTACGAACTCAATGCACGTTATGCGTTGACGCCAGCGTTGTCGCTGGGTGGTTCGTACACGTTCACCGATGGCCATTTCAGCGACGACGGCAAGAGCGTTGCGCCGAAGTGGAATCAGTTCATGCTGCAGGCGGACTATGCGTTGTCGCGCCGTACCGATGTGTATCTGGAAGGCGTGTATCAGCATGTGTCGGGCGCGGACGGCGTCTCGGTGTTGGGTAACGCGTCGATCTATTCGCTGGCGGCTTCGTCGAACAATCGTCAGGCGGTGGTGGCGCTGGGCATGCGGCACCGCTTCTGATTTATCTGTATGCGGAAGGGCGCTGGAACACGCGCCCAAAAAAAAGTCGCCGGGGATACCCCGGCGACTTTTTTTATGTCTGACTTTCGAATATCGGCGGGCGACTACGTCGCAAAAGCGCCGTGGCGATCAACCCGCGTTCGCAAGGCTCTGCGGCCGTACAACCTGTGCCTGTGCCGCCTGAACATCAGGCGCGGCTTTGGAGCCGTCCGCAGACCAGCCACCACCCAGTGCCTCAATCAACCCCACCGAAGCCAGCAGACGCCTCGTATTGAGGTTTAACGCGGCAATCTGCGTGTCGAGTTCGGTGGTTTGCGCCGTGACCACGTCGAGATAGCTGACCACGCCGTCGCGGTAACGCGACATTGACAGCGTCAGCGTGCGTTGCGCGGCAACGAGCGCTTCATTCTGCCGCTGAGCTTCGTCGCCGAGATGGTGCAGTTGCGCGAGGTTGTCCTCGACCTGCTGGAAGGCGAGCAGTACGGCGGCCTTGTACTTTGCGCCGTTCTCCGCGAGTTTCGCGCGCGCCTGCTGCGTGATTGCGGCACGCCGGCCGCCGTCGAACAGCGTCATCACGAGACTGGGGCCGACCGACCACATTTCGTTAGGCGCCATCAGCCACGGCGACAGTGTCGTGCTTTGATAACCGCCGTCGAGGCCGAGCGAGATGTTCGGGAAAAATGCCGCTTTAGCGACGCCGATCTGCGCATTCGCCTGGGCAACCCGCCGCTCGGCCGCGGCAATATCGGGGCGTCGTTGCAGCAACGCAGCGGGCACGCCGGTAGGCAGCGACGGCAGATAGGCTTCGCTGGTGACTGCGTCCACCGAGAAATTCGACGCGGGCGTGCCGGTGAGACTCGCGATCGCGTGCTCGTAGAGCGCGCGACGTGCGGCGATATCGTCGGCGGAGGCGCGCGCGGTGTCGAGCTGCGTCTGCGCGCGCGACACGTCGAGGTCCGACGCAATGCCGCCCGCGTGACGGCTCAACGTGAGTTTGAGCGCGCGCTGGTAGGTGTCGATCGTATCGTAGAGCAGTTGCTGTTGTGCATCGAGTCCGCGCAGATTGAAGTACGCGTCCGCGAGATTCGCTTGCAGGCTCAAGCGCACGGATTCGAGATCGGCGTCGCTCGCCTGCATCGCCGCACGGCCTGCGGACACTTCGTTGCGGACCTTGCCCCACAGGTCGAGGTCGTAGCTGATGCCGACATCGACGGTATTCGCGCCGTACACGGAAGGCTGATCGGTGCCGCGCAACGGCCGGTTATCCGATTGCCGCTGACGAATCACCGATGCATCCGCGCCGATGGTCGGGAACAACCCCGAGCGGGCCTGCGACAGATAGCTCGTCGCTTCGTCATGACGCGCGATAGCAGCGGCTACGTCGGGGTTCGCCACCGCCACCTGCACTTCGAGACGATCCAGCACGGGGTCGCGATAGACGGTCCACCATGCGTCGCGTGGCACGCGGTCGGCGGGGCGCGCGAGTTGCCACGCTCCGCCTTCCTTGAACGTGGTGGGAATACTTGTAGGCGGTACGTGATAGGTCGGCGCAAACGAGCAGCCACTCATTAACGCAGCGACCGCTAATGCGATACCTAAGCGGCGCACGTTGCGCGTTTTGCGCGCGTTGCGTTTAGCCATGAGCGCTCTCCGCAGGGCGGCGTCCCGCTAACGAAGTGTTCGATGTTCCGGCGGTGCTGGTTGCATTGCCTTGCAGGCGGACTTCGTCGCCGGAAGAAAGCGAGTCGGGCGGATTGTCGATCACGCGATCCGTTGCGTTCAGGCCCGATGCGATCTCGACATGTGTGCCGAGATCCGTCGCGATCGATACCGGCTTGAGCACCGCGCGATTGTCGTTGCCGACCACCGCGACCTGCAAACCGTCTTGCCGGAAAATCAGCGAACTCGCGGGAATCGACAACGAATGCGAGTTGGTCGGCAACGCGAAATGCACCTCGGTGTATTCGCCCGGAATCAGCAGGCCGTCGTGATTGTCGACGGCGAGTTGAACCAGCAAGGTGCCGGAAGACGGCGTGATCGCATCGTCCGTATCGACGAGTTTGGCGTTGAACTTCATGCCGGGCCGCTCGGGCACGGTGAGGGTCGCGTTCATGCCGGGCTGGATTGCGGCCGCTTCGTCCTGCGGCACGCTGACGTACACGCGCAACTGATGCGCGTCCGACACCGAGAACAACTCTGGCCCGTTACCGCCGCCTGCGTTGATCAGCGCGCCGATATCCGTGGTGCGGGCCGTGACGACGCCATCGAATGGCGCGGTAATACGCTTGAACGATTCGAGCGCTTCAAGGCGCCGCACGTTCGCTTCGGCTGCGTCGACGGTCGCCTGCTTCGCGACCAGATCGCTGGTCTTTTCGTCGGCGTCCTGTTGCGAGACCGAATCCTGCTGCAACATTTTGGTCCAGCGTTGCGCGGTGGACGCCGCGAGTTTTTCATTCGCCTGCGCATTCTGCAAATCGGCACGAGCCTGTTGCAATTGCTGGTCGAGATCGGGCGTATCGATCACGCCGAGCAACTGCCCGGCTTTGACATGCGCGCCGATATCCGCGTACCAAGCATGCAGATATCCCGACACGCGTGCATAGATCGGCGCATTGACGAACGCGGACAGATGACCCGGCAGCACCAGCGACTGCGCGTCGAGGTCGTGCTTCGGCGTATAGGCGACCACGGTCGGAATGGCCTGTTGCGCGGACCAGGTGGTCAATTCCTGCTTCGCGTGCACGCGGCTGGCAATGCCGCTTGCCACGATACCCGCTGCCGCCAGCAGCGCAATCAGGCCGATGAGCTTCAGATGACGCAGCCGCTTCGGCGAATTGATCTCGATCTCAGTGGACATGTTGGACTCCGGGTTCGGATGATGAAGGTTCGTCAGAAGGGGCGTGCGCGTCGTGCGCGCCGTCGCGTGATGGCGGATGGTCCGCTGCGTCGCGGCGGTGCACGATGCTGAACACGACCGGCACGAACAGCAGCGTCGCGAAGGTCGCGCAAATCAGGCCGCCGATCACCGCACGTCCGAGCGGCGCGTTCTGCTCGCCGCCGTCGCCGAGACCGAGCGCCATCGGCGCCATGCCGATGATCATCGCGAGCGCGGTCATCAACACCGGGCGAAAGCGTGTGAAACCCGCTTCCATGGCAGCGACCAGCGCGTTGCCCGTCACGGCGAGTCGTTCGCGTGCGAAGCTCACCACGAGAATGCTGTTCGCGGTCGCTACGCCCATGCAAAGAATCGCGCCGGTCAACGCGGGCACCGATAGCGGCGTGTGCGTGGTGAACAGCATCCACACGATGCCCGCCAGCGCCGCAGGCAACGCGGTGACGATCACGAACGCGTCGCTCCACGAATGGAAGTTCACGACGATCAGCAGGAAGATCAGCAGAATCGCGCCGACCAGTCCCAGCGAGAGACCGAGGAACGCACTGTTCATCGTCTGCACCTGGCCGCGTAGTGTCACGATCGATCCCTTCGGCAGGTCTTTTGCAGTGTCGTGCACGATGCTCTGGATTTTTGCGGACACCGCGCCGAGGTCCTGGCCCTGAGTCGTCGCGAACACGTCGTAGAGCGGTTCGATGTTGTAGTGCGAGACCACTGCATTGCCCACGCCGCGTTTGATCGTTGCAATGCCGCCGAGAATTTGCGCCTGCCCGTTCTTGCCGGTCACGGGCAGATTGCTCAGATTCGATAGCGACGTCATCCGGTATTGCGGCGTTTGCGCGACGATCGGATACGACACGCCGTTCTTCGGATTGAGCCAGTAAGTGGGCGACACCTGGCTCGTGCCGGACAGGCTCGCCACCACCGAGTTGGTCACGTCCTGTTCGGTGATGCCGAGTTGATCGGCGCGCGAGCGGTCCACCGACACCGTGAATTGCGGGTATGTCGCCGCCTGCTGCATGCGCGTGTCGGCAATACCGGGGATCATCCGCATGCGGCGCAGCAGTTCATTCGCGTACCGATGATTCGCCGCCTGGTTCGGCCCTGCCACCTGCAAATCGATTGGCGCAGGCGCGCCGAAGTTCAGAATCTGGCTGACGATATCGGCGGGCAGGAACGCGAACGTCGTGCCCGGAAACTGACGCGGCAGGCTCTCACGCAGCTTGCGCACGAATCCCGCGGTCGGCTGATGATCTTCGTTCAGCGAGATCAGGATATCGCCGTCCTGCGGTCCGATCGTGCCGCTGTTGTTATACGTCAGGTTGATACCGCTATTCGGCAAGCCGATGTTGTCGACGATGCTGCGCAACTCGTCCGGCGGAATCGCGCGGCGCACCGCGTTTTCGATCCGGTCGAACTGGTCGGCGGTGTCTTCGACCCGCGTGCCGATCGGCGCACGAACATGAATCGCGATTTCGCCGGAATCGATATCCGGGAAGAAGTTGCGGCCGAGCCACGGCGCGAGCAGGAACGAAGCAGCGACAACGATGAGGAAGCCCGCGACGAAACGCTTGCGATGCGTCAGCGCGAGGCCGAGCACGATCCGGTAGACGGCGCGCACGCGTTCGAAACGACGCTCGAATGCGCGCTGAAAGCGGACCAGCGGATTGCGCGACGGAGCAGCATGCGAATGGCCGCCGTGCGGGTCCATCACTGCAGCCAGTTCGCCGGATGCGTGACCGCCCGATGCATGCGGACGCAGCAGGTATTGCGCCATCATCGGCACAAAAGTACGCGACAGAATGAACGATGCGATCATCGCGAAGATCACCGCTTCGGCCATCGGCACGAACAGGAAGCGCGCGATGCCGTCGAGCAGCAGCATCGGTACGAACACGATACAGATGCACAGCAGCGACACGAACGCGGGCCCGACGATCTGCGCGGCGCCTTCCAGAATCGCGCTCCTGACGTCCTTGCCCTGTTCGAGATGCCAGTTGATGTTCTCGATCGTGACGGTGGCGTCGTCCACCAGAATCCCCACCGCGAGCGCGAGGCCGCCGAGCGTCATCACGTTGAGCGTTTCGCCCATCGCCGCGAGTCCGGCAATCGCGGCGAGCACGGCGAGCGGAATCGACGCGGCGATGATCAGCGTGGAGCGCCAGCTTCCGAGGAACAGCAGAATCATCAGCGAGGTGAGGGCGGCCGCGATAATGCCCTCGCGCGCCACGCCGCTGACGGCGCCTTTCACGAAGGTCGACTGGTCGCCCATCGTGACCAGTTTGAGTCCGGGTGGCAGCGTCGCTTCGATACGCGGCAATTGCGCTTTCACGCCCGAGATGATGTCGAGCGTCGACGCCGAGCCGTTCTTCAGAATGCTCATCAGCACCGCACGATGACCGTCCACGCGAACCACGTTGCCTTGTGGCGGATAGCCGTCGCGCACATGCGCGACATCGCGGATATAGATGGTCGCGCCGTCCACTGTTTTGATCGGCAGCGCATTCAGTTCATCGAGTGCGAGCGGACTGTTGTTCAGCTTGATGTTGTATTCGAAGCGGCCGATCTTCTCCGTACCCGCTGGAATGATCTGGTTCTGCTGCGCGAGCGCGGTGGCGACATCGTTCGCCGAGAGCTTTTTCGCCTGCAATGCCTGTGGGTCGAGATCGATCTGCACTTCGCGCGTCTTGCCGCCATACGGTGTCGGAATGGCGACGCCGGGCACGCTAAGCAATTGCGGACGGATGAAGTTGGCCGCGTAGTCGGCGAGCTTCTGTTCGTCGAGCGTGTTGCTGGTGAGGGCGAGTTGCAGCACCGGCACCGTCGACGCGTTGTAGTTCAGGATCTGCGGCGGCGTCGTGCCGGGCGGCATCTGCTTCAGCACGGTCTGCGAAACAGAGGTGACCTGTGCGGTAGCGGTGCGAATGTCGACGGTCGGCTGAAAGAAGATCTTGACGATGCCGTAGCCGCGAAACGATTGCGACTCGATATGCGCGACGTCGTTCACGGTCGTGCCGAGCGTGCGTTCATAGTAAGTGACGATGCGCCCGGACATATCGTCCGGTTGCAGACCCGCGTAATTCCACACCACGCTGATCACGGGAATGCGAATGTCGGGAAAGATATCCGTTGGCGTGCGCAACGCGGCAAGCGGGCCGATCAGCAGGATCAGCATTGCAAGCACGATGAACGTGTAGGGCCGGGTCAAAGCTAACCGGACTATTTTTAACATCGAAGGCTGCTCCGTTCAGAGGCGCGATTGAATCTGCGCGGGCGTGTGGCAATTGGGGCTAACGCGCATTGGCGCGGCCCGGTAACGGCATTCTGGGGAGCGGGTCCTAACAGGTGCGGACAAAACAAATGAAACAAGTTTTAGGAACTCGCAATGCGTCGCGCGATTGCATTGAACTGTCGGCTGCGTACGCGAGATGCAGCGGCTATAGCGCTGTGTCCAGCGCTATAGCTCGCGTGTCGGATAGGAGCGTGTGGTGTGCCGTTAGCCGAACAGATAGCCGGAGCCGCGAATCGTGCGAATCAGCGGACGCTCGCCGGGCATCTCGACTTTCTTGCGCAAACGGCCTACATGTACGTCGATCAGGTTCGTGCCGGGATCGAAGCGGCAACCCCACACGGCTTCGAAAATCATCGTGCGGGTGAGCACCTGGCCGGTGTGCCGCATCATGAATTCGAGTACGCGAAATTCAGTGGGTTGAAGATCGAGTTCGCGCTGCCGGTGTGTGACTTTACGCCGCACGAGGTCGAGTTCGAGCGCGCCGTTGCGCAACGTCGTTTCGGCTTTAGCGTGACGCGGACGGCGCCGCAATAGCACTTCGACGCGGGCGAACATTTCTTCGGAGGAGAACGGCTTCGTCAAGTAGTCGTCCCCACCGGCACGCAGTCCCTGAATGCGCTGGTCGACATCGGACATCGCGCTCATCACCAGCACCGGCGTTTCCACGCCGACGCCGCGCATGGTCGCAACAATGGTGAGTCCGTCGAGGTCGGGCAGCATGCGGTCCAGCGTGACGACGTCGTAGTCGCCCGCCATTGCTTTAGCCATCCCTTCACGGCCGGTACGCGCCACATCGACGGAGAAACCGCTCGCGCTGAGCGTGCGCACGATGTCGCGCGCGATCAGCTCGTCATCTTCGATCGTCAATATCTTGGGCATGATGCGCGGGTCCGCGTCAGGCGACCGCGCGCAGCGTAACGGGGCGGTCAGGCGCGCGATACTGGCTGACAGCGAAGTCGATAAACGCGCGCACGCGCATCGACAGATAGTTGCGGCCGGAATACAGAATCGAAATCTGGCGCGGGCCGCCGTTGATCTCGAACTGTTCGAGCACAGGCACGAGTGCGCCGCGCGCGAGATCGTCGGCGATGATCGGCTTCGGCAGCAACGCGATGCCCATATGGTTGAGCGCAGCGACCCGCACCATCGCGCTGCTGGTCGCGGTGAGCGCGCTACCGGTATTCACGCGATAGACGCCGTCTGAATCTGCGAATTCCCACGCGCGCGACGTGCCGTCGGATACGGTCAGCAGGCCATGCCGGTTCAACGCGGCCGGGTCGCGCGGTGCGCCGTGGCGTGCGAGATAAGCGGGGGACGCTACCGTGATTTCGTCGACGCTGGTGAGCGTGCGGCTGACGAGCGACGAATTCGCGAGACGGCGGTCATCGGAAAAGCACACGTCGAAACCGCCTTCCACGAGATCGATGTGCGTGTCGAATGTCGTCACGTCGAAATCCACCCGGGGATGCAACGCGCGATACGACGCGAGCAGTGCGCCGAGGCCGGACGTCGCGAATGTCATCGGCGTGGCGATGCGCAGCGTGCCTTGCGGATCGCGCGTGGTCTCCAGCAGGTTCGACTCCATTTCGTCGAGCTTTTCGATGATCGCGCGACAGCCGTTCAGATATTCGCGGCCTACGTCTGTCAACGAAAGACTGCGTGTGGTGCGATTCAACAGGCGCATGTTCAGATGCGCTTCCAGCGTGCCGACGCTGCGCGTGACTGCAGCCGCGGACATACCTAACTGCCTCGCTGCAAGATTGAAGCTGGCGAGGTCGACTACTCGTGTGAAGACACGCATCGCTTGTAGCTGGTTCATGTTGGAACAGTAGAGAAGGGCGATGGATGCATCATCCGCGATCGAAGATAAATCCACGCAGCTACGTGGATTAAGTCTTTTTTAATTTTGTGCAATGTTCATGAACTGCACGCGCACGCTGGCAACGTGCCGGTCGTTGAGATCATCGGGATGGCTAAACGATGGGCAAAAAAAGAGCGCGGACAGAGCCGCGCTTGAGAAAGTCTTGATGAAAGTTGCCGCAGCTATGCGGCAAATGAAGTATAGGCGGATTGCAACGCGCGTTGCGCGTGGAATCTGAAACGCTGTGCTGCGGGAAACGGAACAAGCGGAACAAGCGGAACAAGCGGAACGAAGCGGTGCGGAAGACGTTGCAACACGCTTCTTGTCAGCGGGCTTTCAACGAGGCTTTCAGTTGAGCATGCCATGCACTTCGAGCGACGACTCCAGTTGCTGCGTCAGCGCATGGTGCAGTTTGGCGAGACTCTCGGTTGGTAAAGCGAAGCCGGCCCAGCCGAGACCGGAGTGGCGCAGGAACAGCACAGCGCCGTCGTGCAGCGGATGCTTTTCGGCGTGCCAGCACGGGTCGACTTCGATCACATATTGATGGGTACGCACGGGCGCCATCGGCAGCTCGGGGCGCATCGTCGCGCGTAGCGCGCCGAGGTGTTCGATCAGTGCGTCCAGATCGGCGACGTCGAGCAGCACCGCGCTGCCTTCAATATCGATGCGAACGGCGTTCTGTCCATACTCGTTGACTTTCTCGATGCTCATGGGGCGCGACATCTTTCACTCCTTGCGACGATCACGGTACGCAAAGTATGGCGCGCGCCAGATGTGCCAATCCTGAAACAGCGCAATCCCAGGATGAAACTTTATTTAAGGAACCGCTGAAGGACAATTGCTGCACTGCTTTTATATTGTCAGATGTTTCAACTCGACTTACGAAAAGCCGGTTTTAAAGTCAGACGATATAAATGGGGATGTTTCATTATCGAAACGTTTTCGGGTGGCCCGGGAATCTGTCGCAAATTCATTAATTGGGTTTGCTTCACGCATTATGCGAATAGGCCCAATGCATTAGTCGATAAATTCCCAATTTGCGAATATAAATCCGAATAGACGGTCATTATCCGGGAGTATTGACGTTCAGGTTTGAAACACTTTCGGCTTCAATGACAAGGACAGCGCAGGCGCTCAGAAAGGCGATTCGCCGGTTGCGTAAATTAGCCGGATAAAGGCTTGAAAGCCAGATTCCATGCGGGTTAGCGCTGAACCGGCGGCAACTGTGGCTTGATCGTCGCAATCACGCCGCGCCGCAACGTGCGGGTGTCATATCAAACAGTCAATAATGGATTTCCTCATACATTCGATTTCGTGATTGAGATTTGTTTTTCAAATTTACTATAGCGAGCCATTCCGCTAACATCACGCATAATCCGTTAAACGGCGTGGCCAGCAAATTCTGCCGTAATAAATTCATTCGTTCGCTTACGCGAGCCGACGGGGCATCGGGGTCCACAACGTATGACCGTTTGGGGAAAGATCATGCCGCAAATGCACCTTGATACAGCGAGAATTACATGGCTACACACGCCGACTCTGAACGTGCGTACTGCAGCGCGGCGAATCGGCGTATTGCTATTTGATGGTTTCTGGCTGCTCGGGCCAGGCACGGTGGTCGAAATGTTCCAGACCGCCAACGAACTCTCCGACTCGCGCTCTGGCGAAGAGCCGCCCTATGAAGTGCAATTTCTGTCGATGGACGGCGGTAGCGTCGCCAGTTCGTCGTCGGCGCGAATCTGGACCGACCGCATCGACACACGCTTCGGCGCCGGCTTCGACGTGCTGTTTATCGCGGGCGGCTACGGTGCGCATGCGGCCGCGCGCGACGAACGCCTGCTCGGCTGGCTGCGTTCGGTGCAATCGCGCACGCGCGCAATCGAAACGATAGGCGAGGGCCGCGTCGTACTCGAAGCTGCCGGTCCGACCGACCACGACGGTTTGCAGATGAACCGCTATCTCGGCAACGTGGCGAGCCAGGCCGCGCTGAGCGCCGCCAACGATCGCCACGACTGTGCGCGCGCCGCGTTGATGTTCATCAAACGCGATCTTGGCGCTGAACTCGCGCGCAGTGTCGCCGATCGCGTGATGCCGGGCATGGCCGCGACGTGGGTTCCGTTGCCCGCCGAGGGCGGGACGCTCAGCGTGGCTGAAAAAATCCGCGCGGCTGCGCGCTGGATGGAGGCGAATTGCGATCGTCCGGTGTCGGTGGCCGACGCGGCGCAGGTGGCGGCCATGAGCGAGCGCAATTTCCTGCGCCGCTTCAAGCATGAAATGCACGTCACGCCGTCGGACTATCTGTTGCAGGTGCGCTTGCGCATTGCCTGCAATTTTCTGACTGAAACCGAACTGCCGGTCGACAAGATTGCGCGCCGCAGCGGCACGGGTAACGGTGATCGTCTGGCGAAAATTTTCCGCAAACGCATGGCGCTGTCTCCCACCGAATATCGCGCACGTAGCCGGGCGACCAGTGAGGTGTAGCATTGGGGAAGGCGCTCGTGCCGACGTGCGCCTGATGACCGTTGGACGCGGTCGCGCAGGCGGCCGGGTCTTTGTCGCGCGAGTTTCTTACGAGCACAGCAGCAATGGGCAACAAGGTAATTGCGACGGCATTGCCGGAGGTGAAACTCATCGAGCCCGACGTGTTCTGCGACGAATTCGGTTTCTGCTTTGAGAGCTTCAGCGCGGACGAATTTACAGACGACGTCTCGCAAGATTTCAATTTTGTACAGGACCGTCACCTGCGCGCGGTGCGCGGCGTACTGCGCGGTCTGCACTATCAGGTGCAACGTCCACAAGGGCGACTCGTGCGGGTCGTCAGAGGAGAAGTATTCGACGTTGCAGTAGACGTACGCGTCAATTCACCGAACTTCGGCAAATGGACGGGTACGTACCTGAGCGAAACGAATCAGCGGCAGATCTGGGTGCCCCCAGGTTTCGCACAGGGATTCGTCGTTTTATCGGACGTAGCGGAATGTTTGTGGAAGACCACCGAGTACTGGTTTCCCGAACTCGAGCGCTGCATCTTGTGGAGTGATCCCGACATCGGCATTGAATGGCCGATCGGATTCGAGCCGATTCTCGGCGCGAAAGACGCTGCGGGGCGGCGTCTTTATGAAGCGGAAAACATTGCCTGAAACGGGTCCCGGTGCAAGGCCGCCTGGGCGGCAACTATTGCAATACCGCGCGGCAAGTATTGCAACAGCATGCTGTTTTTTGCACCGGGACCTACTACGAAAACATTTAAAAACGCGTCATCGCACTCATGTGCGGTCAGCGTCGCATCACGCCCATCAGCAGGGTGACGAGGAAGATCACCACGAAGATGAAGAACAGCACTTTCGCGATTTCCGTCGCGCCCGCGGCGATGCCGCCAAAGCCGAACAAAGCGGCGATGATGGCGATCACGAAGAAAATTGCAGCGTATCGAAGCATGGGGCCTCCACCGGTAATGGCTGATTGAGTTGATGAGTTAAAAGCGGCGACTCGTTGCGGGCGCTACGCGCCTTGACGGGTTATTTGCCGGCGAGCGGAATAGAGCAATAGGTGTGCCCAACCGGTGGCGCGGGTGAAGAGGGTGGTCTGTTTTATCGACACGGCGGTGGCTGAGGGTGGTCGACGCATGTCGGCCCGGATGGGCTTATTACAGGTGCCCGCTACAATCGCCTGTCCATAGCCGATCGCCCGTCAGGGTTTTTTCTCTCCCCATGTTGAAGATACTGGTCAGCGCCTGTCTCGCCGGTCATCCCGTGCGCTACAACGGCACCGCTAAATCCGCACGCAACGCATGGCTTGCAAGTTGGCGCGACGAGGGCCGTCTGGTGATCGTGTGCCCGGAAGTGGCGGCGGGTTTCCCCACGCCGCGTCCGCCCGCCGAAATCCAGTTGCGTCGCTCGGGCACGGATGTGCTGGATCATCAGGCGTCGATCGACGACAATACCGGCGCTGACGTCACGGCACTTTTCATCGCAGGCGCACGGCATGCGCTCGAACGCGCACAAGCGGAGGGTTGCCGCTTCGCATTGCTGGCCGACGGCAGCCCGTCATGCGGCAGCACTTTTATCTACGATGGCGGCTTCAGCGGCACGCGTCATGCAGCGGCGGGGGTCACCGCGACGTTGCTGCAACAGCACGGCATTCGCGTTTTCGCTGATTCGCAGATCGCCGATCTGGCGGAGGCGGTTGCTGCGCTCGAATCGGAACGATGAACGGGCGCGGGCATGTGCTGCCCATGCACTCAGGCCCGCACGAAGCCAGCGCAAGCGCACATGGCAGTTCCCGCTAGAAACTCAACGCCGCCAGCGACGTGATGCGCTGCAACGCGAGCCAACGACTCAAAAAGAAACCGCCGCACGTAGCCAGCGATAAACGATCGGCCCGCAGAAAACGCCCCACGTCACCGCGCAAATCAGCAGCGCCATCGTGACCGCGGCGCTGCCGCAATCCTTCGCGCGTTTCGACAATTCGTGCCGCTCCAGCGAAATCCTGTCGATCGCGGCTTCGATGCTCGAATTGAGCAGTTCGACCATTAGCACCAGCAATACCGACACGATCAGCAGCACGCGCTCGATTGCGCCGACCGGCATCAGCAGCGCGGTGGGCAGCAGGATGACCGCGAGCGCGACCTCCTGACGGAAGGCGCTTTCCTCGCGCAGGGTTGTGACGACGCCATCGCACGAGTGCCGCAAGGCGAACAGCGCGCGCAGCGGCCCGCTGCGTTTTTTTGCGGGTGTGCCGGGTGGAGAGGAGTGGGTGGGATCGGTCATGATCGGGTTCGCTTCGATGAAGGCGGCAGCATGCCTCAAATGCCGTGCGATGTCACAGACGCGTGACCGGTCGGCTCTGGCTGGCAATGTGGGCACGTCTGACATTGGCGAATGGCCATGGTCACGGAACGTCGTGAGGGGCGGTGAGTACTGAAATGCAGACGCGTCGCGCTCTGGACGGTCGTTTCACATCTGCAACATCGATTGATACTCAAGGTTTTTATCAAAACGTCTGTACAAGACGAACCGGGCCGACATGCAACATGAACAACACGCAGACCCTGGTGAGCTTTCCCAACAGGAACGCCGGCAAACAACGATATGCCGTCCCGCACTACAATGAGCGCCGCCCGCGTTCGTCCATCGTGATGCGTCACGGCAGGACTCCTTGCTCGATCATTCCGACCTCGTTCATGCCGACTTTTTTCCCGCGTCTCACGTTTTCGCGTCGCCGGTTCCTGCAGGCCGCAGCGCTGGCCGCCTGCCTGCCGTTGGTCGCGTGCGAATCTACCGTTACGACGGGCGGCACGTTTATCCAGCTATGGCGCGATCATCTCGACTGGACCCGCGAGCAATGGCAACGACGCCTCGCCACCACGCGTTCGCTCGGCTGCAAGACGGTGTTCGTGCAATGGGTTGGAATCGATGGCGAAGACGGACCCGCGTGGACCGCACCGGATGCGCTGCTGCAAGGCCTGCTCGACGATTGCGCGCAACTCGGCATGACGGTGCACCTCGGTTTGCCGTACGACGACCGGTGGTGGAAGGTCATCGGCGGCGCGGACACCGGCGTGCTCGACAGCTATCTGGCGAGCACCGCCACGCGCACCACGGCGTGGATGCGCGAGGCGCCGTGGCCGCGTCATCGCGCGTTCCAGGGCTGGTATCTGCCGTATGAAATCGAGCAATACAGTTGGTCCGATCCCGCGCGCGTCGACCGGTTGGTGCGCTGGCTCAACACGCTGGCGGATGTCGCGGACGCCACGAGCGGCCACGCGCCGCGCGTATCGACCTTCCACAGCCGCCTGAAAACCGACGCCACGCTCGAAGGGCTATGGAGCGTGCTGCTCGACCGGACACAGGTGTATCCGATGATCCAGGACGGAGCGGGCGCGCAGGGCATGGCCGCCTACGAGCCCTTGCAGCCGCTGCACGACCTGTTCGTGTCGCGCGCGGTGCCGTTCGATCTGATCGTGGAACTGTTCGAGAATCTGCCGCCCGCGCAACCGGGGAGCGACGACTTCGCGGCGCGCTCGGCGAGCTATGCAAGAGTGAAGGCGCAATGGAACCTCGCGCGCAACTACGGCGCGACAGACATCGTCGCGTTCGCGGTCGATCCGTGGGTGATCGGCGACAAGCCGGGCGCAGAGGCGCTGCTCGATGCGTGGCGCCGCGCGCTCGGTTGAGCGCGGCGTGAAAGCTCAGGCAGCTTCGATCAGCTCGATGATGTTGCCGTTGAACAGCAGCACGAACACGATACGCTTGCCGCCGAACGCGACCGCAGGAGCGGGTTCGGCTGTGCGTCGCGCGCCCAGCGCCTCGATGGCTTCGAGCGCGCGGTCGAACGCGGGCGTCACGAACGCCTGGTGATAGAGCTTGGTGCGCCGCTTGATCACGCCTTCCACCGGCGAGTTCTCTGCCGTCGGCGCAAGCAGTTCGAGGCGCGGTCCGGCGCCCGTGAGAAAGCGGCCGCGCACCCGCTGAACCGGGTCTTCGAACTCCGGCCCTTCCTGCGTGTAGCCCAGCGCGGTCCAGCCGGCCTGCTCGGCGTCGAGGTCACGGCACGCAATGCCGATGTGATGGAACGTGCAATCGAATTCGGTCAGCATGAGTAGGGCGCAGTGAGCGTCAGAACTGGAAGTAAAGGAAGCGCGCGGTGTGTTGCAGGTTGAGCATCGCGTAGCCGAACAGGAGCACGCACACGCTGGTCCAGACAAGCGTCGGACGCCATTGCAGCCAGCCCGGCGCACCGCTTGCCGGTCCTTCGAGTGCGGGTGAATAGACGTTCGCGATCTGGTTCGAGTTCGGCGCACACCACACGAGCGCGAGCAGCACGATCAGCAGCAAGCCTTCGCCCCAGCGCTCGAACACGAGCCGCATGAAGTCGCCGGCACTCCACGCCACGCCCGAATGACCGGGCGCATGCAGCGGAAACGCGATCGTCGCAAGCGGTTCGAGTCCGTGCAGACCGAGCATGCCGGCGCTGACGCGCAGTGCATCCGCCGTGCTGTGCGCGCGGAAAAACAGCAGCGCGAACACCACGCAGAGAAAGGTCAGCAACACGTAACCCGCGCGCGCGAGGCGGCTGGGCGCAGCGCGCTTCGGACCGAACTGGCGCCATGCGTGATTGACGCTCAGATACGCGCCGTGCAGCAGACCGAAGATCAGAAACTGCAGCCCCGCGCCGTGCCAGACACCGGCGAGTCCCATCGTGAACATCGTCGGAAACAGGATCATGCTGCCGAAGCCGCGTGCGGTGGCCGTCGCCTTGCGGCCGACCGGCAGTCCGCGGCGCGCGCGCGAACGCGCAATCGCCATCGCCACCGGGTTGTACAGATACGCGGTCAGATAGCGCGTGAGCGTCATGTGAAAGCGCGTCCAGAACTCGATGATGCCGGTGGACTTGTACGGCGAATTGAAGTTCAGCGGGAAGCGGATGCCGAACATCTTCGCGAGGCCCATCGCCATGTCGGAGTAACCCGAAAAGTCGAAGTAGAGTTGCAGCGCGTACGCGAGCGCCGTGCCCCACGAAGCGAGCAACTGAAGCTCGGCGGGATGGTCGAAACCCGCTTCGGCCCACGGCGCGATGGCGTCGGCGAGCAGCACTTTCTTGGCGAGCCCGATGATGAAAATCAACGCGCCCACCGACAGGTTTTCCGCCTTGAAACGGTAGCTCGCACGATCGGCGAACTGCGGCATCATTTCCTTGTGATGCAGGATCGGCCCTGCGATCAGGTGCGGGAAGAACGTCACGAACAGCACATAGCTCACGAAGCCGCGCTCGCGCACGACACCCGCGCGGCAATCGAGCAGGAAGCCCAACTGCGTGAACGTAAAGAACGAAATGCCGAGCGGCAGGATGGTGTCCTTCATGCCGTGCTCGACGACGCCGTGCGCGGCGAGAAAGCCGAGCAGCGTCGCGAGATACTTGTAGTAGAACAGCAGCGCCAGATTCGCGCCGATGCCGCCGGCCAGCAGCCACGCCTGCGCGCGCGGGCGCTCTTCGGTCGCGAGAATCGCGCGGCTCAATGCGTAGTTGAACGCAATCGAGCCGAGCAGCAACGTGACGAACACCGGGTTCCACCAGCTATAGAACACCAGCGAGACGACGCACAGCCATGCCGCTGCCGCCACCGGGCGCAGCGCGCCCGCGAGGTAGTAGCCGCCCAGAGAGATGGGCAGGAACAGCAGCAGGAAAGGTAGCGAATTGAACAGCATGGCGGTGCGATGTGGCCTGACGTGAACGTGCGTGAATGTGCGTGTCTATATGCGTCGAGGAGCGGGCGCGGCGTCGATGACGCGCCGCGCTGCGCTCGCTCAGCGCTTCGCCGCGAGCTGGCGCTGGATCAGCGCGATCAGTTCGCCGACGTTGTGCAGGCCTTCGACTTCCGACGCCTTGAAGCGCACGCCGAAGCGCATTTCCGAGGCGACCATGATGTTCACGTTGGACAGCGAGTCCCAAGCGTCGTATTCGGCCGCCGTCGAAGCGGGGGTGATCGTGACGCTGTCGTCGTCGAAGACGTCGCGGAAAATATCGGTCAGGGCGTCGAGAATGTCTGCGTCGGTCATTGCATGCTCCGGATTTGCATGGGTACGTGAGAAGGAGTGAAGCCGGCCAGATCGAGCACCCAGTGGGTGGCGTCCGGCGAGCTGGCCAGCGGCGCGAAGCCGAGGCCGGAATAGTGATCCTGAACCATGCCGTTTTTCGGCGTGGGCAAGTATTCGCCGATCAATCGACGCGCGCCCGCTTGCCGTGCGGCATCAGCGAGCACGCCGAGCGTCGCGCGTTCGACTTCGCGGCCGAGCACGCGGCAGCTCATCAGCCACGTGTCGATACGCCAGTCGCCTTCGTTCGCGTCCCCACCCGTATCGGGCAGCGCGGCGACGATCGCGATGATGCCGTTGTCGCCGAAACGGTCCTTCAGGCGGAAATGCAGCGTGACGGCGCGCGGGTCGCGCATCATCGCCTGCACTTCGGCTTCGCCGTGGCGGCGCGTGGTGAGATTGAACTGGTTGGTCTTGCCGATCAGTTGCACGATGCGCGGCAGGTCGGTCGAATTGAACGTATTCCATTCGAGCACCATGCCGAGTCCCGCGAGATACGACGCGAGATCGCCACCGCTTTCGCGTTCGGTTTCACGTTGCGCTTCGCGCTGCTGGTTGGCCTGGTATTGGGCCGCGCGCTCGCGGTCCTCGCCGGTCAGCGCGACGCTTTCGAACCAGCCCGACTGCGCGAGCGTGACCGCGTAAAACGCAGGGTCTTCCGGCATTTCCGGCACGCGCACCATCGGCAGATGTTCGCGCACGAGGTTGCGCTCGAACGGGTTGTCGTCGGCGAAAACGAGCGCGTCGAGGCCGATGTTCAGACGTTGCGCGATGGTCCGAAGATTGCTCGCCTTGTCCTGCCAGTTGGCGACGAAACACGCGATGTCGGCACGCTTGAGCACCATCTCGGGATGCTGGTCGAACGGCAGCAACGCATTCGCTTCGTCGTTCTTCGAGCACACCGCGAGGATGATGCCGCGCCGCGTGAGATCGCGCGCGTAACGCTGAAATGCCGCATACGCTTCGCCTTCCGCGCTGCCCTGGCCGAGCACGATACCCGCGAGACCGTCGTCGCCGATCACGCCACCCCACAACGTGTTGTCCAGATCGAGCACGAGGCACTTCGCGCTCGCGCCGCGCCGTGCGGCGACGAGGCGGGCGACGCGCTCGCCGTACATCGGCGCGGCGGCGGGCGACACGTCCTGCTTCGCGCGCAGCCACAGACGCGCGTCGTGCCACGCGGCGAGACCGTCGCGCGCGCAGGCGTCGTCGAGTGCGAGCAGATCGACGCCTGCTTCGTGCGCGGCTTCGCGCAGCGCCGCATTCACACGACGCAGCAGGTTCAGCGGCGCACCGGGCAGGCGCGCTTCGTTGTCGCCCATCAGCGGCAGCAGCGTGGGCATCAGCGTTTGCTGGATCAACTGCGCATCGGTGCGCTCGCGCACGCGCAGCCACAGCGCCCGCAAGTCACCGACGATGCGTTCGACGCGCGCGTCGGCTTGCGCCGCGCTCAGTCCGGCTGTGTCGTCGCCGATCAGGTAGGGCGCGTCGAACGCGAACAGCACGACGTTTGGCGCAAACGCGTACAGGCCCGAGGCCGGATCGAGCGATTCGCGCATCGCCTGGCCGTAGGCGGGCACGTAAAGCTGCGTCCACATCCGGTGACGCAGCGCACCGACGCGCAGTCCGGGCAGCAACTGATCGACCGTCGACGAACCGAGCACCGCGAGCCGCAGCGGCGGTGTCGCCAGCGCGTCGGGCGGTGTGGCGCCGAATGCCTTGACGAGCCGCTTGTCGAGCTTGCCCGTCTGCAGAAAATCGAGGTTATCGCCGGCAAGTTGCACGAGCGCGGACCAGTCCGGCGCGTGCTCGCGCGGCAGCGCGTCGAGGCGCTGCGTCCAGTCGGGAGTGCGGGGCAGCCAGGTTAGTTCGGGCATCGAAGTATTCCGCGTTGGCACATCGTCGGGTCCGCCATTAGAGGTCCCCATGCACGCCGTCGCGCAAGGCCGCTTTTTCCAGCGCGTTGAGCGGCTGCACGAGCGACATCTCCGACATCTCCCAGATCACGAGCTTGAGCGTGGACGGCCAGTGCGCGCGGTCTTCCATCGACTGCATCAGCGCGTCGGCGAACTTGCCGCCGTCGCGGCTCACGTTCCATACCGGCGCGCCGAGCGACTGGCCGAGCTGCTCGGCGAAGTTACTGCGGCGCGAATTCGAACTGCCCGCGAGCATCACCGTGACGGCCGGACCGGTGTCGAGCAGGCCGCCCGCCGACGGCTGCGTGAAGGTTTCGGGCCGGTAGCTATCCGGCGCGGGACGCCAGCCTTGCGGTGCGTTCGCGAGACCCGCGAGCGTCAGCAGGTCGCCCACGCGGGGTGTGGCGACGGCGGCGCGCGTGATGTCGTATTGCAGCGTCCCGCGACCGCCGGCCAGCGGCAGTGCCGCCGTGGCGACGGCCTGCGCGGCGGCGGCCGCGCCGCGCTGGTTCAGGTGCACGTCGGTCCGGTAGAACGGCTTGGGCACACTGTCGAGCACGCTCGACAGATCGACGCGCGCCACGCCCGCTTCGTCGAGCGCGCGTTGCCAGCGGGGCAATTGCGCGATGGTGCTGGCGGGGCGCGTGAGGCCGCACAGCGCATCGCTTTCGCGGCGCGATTTGTCGGGCACCGTGACGGCGAGCACGGCGACGTGCTGTTCGCGCAACTGCGCGACGAGGCGGCGCATCAGTGCGATGCGCGCGGCGACCACCGCGTCGGGATCGGCCACCGGCGCACGCAGGCCGTCGGTATAGAACAGCCAGCCCGGACAGCCCTGGCGAACCTGCGCGCCGAGCTGGCCGAACACGCGATAGCGCCACGCGGCGTCGGCGGTTTCGAGCGTGTCGTGGAACGGCACGCGCAAGGCGTTGTTGAGCTGCGTTCCAGCCGCGCCCCCGAGCCATTGCGACGGCGCGAGCGAGCCGAGACCGGCGTGCGTCGTCTGCTGGATGCCGAACAGCAGCCCGCCCGCCATCAGCAGGCCGAAGCACAGCGCAGTCATGCGATGCGAGCCGCGCGGCGCGTTGGCTTCTCCATCTGACGGAGCCGACGTAGTCCGGTCTGGCGTCGCGGGAATCGTGGAACGAGGCGAGTTCATGGCACTTACTTCGCGATCGCGGCCTGCACGCGGCTGCGCCAGTCGGCTTCCGTCATCAGCGAGGCGGCGTCCCACTGGCCGCTCGTGTTCGGGCCGTACATCATCTGCACTTCATTGAGCTGCCACACCACGACTTGCGGACGCGCCTGCTGGAACGCGGGCGATTCGAGGTATTGCAGGAACACGGCCCACGGACCGAAGTTGCCGTATTTCCAGGTCAGGCCGACGCGCCGGTCGAGCGCATGCGACAGCGCTTCGGGATAGCCCAGATAAGGCTGCACGAAGCTGTTGCCGACCACGTGCACGGGCGCGGCGGCGCTGTCGAGCAGGTCGCCGGATTCCGGTTTGCTCGCGCGTACGACGTAGATTTCCTGGCCGATTTCCTTGCGCTGCTGGGCGGTCATCAGTTCCGCGAAATCGGCGAAACGGCGTTCCTTGATCCAGTTGCCGAGCGGCGTGCCGGTGCCGGCATCGCCGCCGAGTTTCCAGTTCTGACGGATCACGTCGGCGGTCGCGGCGGCGGCGGCTTCGGCGCTCCACGCGGTCCAGTGCGAGTCTTTCTGGAAGAACGCGGTCTGGTCGTCGTGCTCGACGCTCTTCAGCACCGGCATCAGGTCGACGGTCTGGATACCGGCGCTGTGCAGGCTCGCGACGATGTTCGCGTAACGGTCGCGGGCGGCGGCCGAAATGGCCGTGCCGGCCGGCAGCTTGTCTTCGTAGAAACGCGCCTTGAGCGGCGCGACCAGCACCACGAGGCCGATGCCGCGCGCCTGCAACGCGTCTTTCGCGGCGCTCATCAACCGCACGGAGTTGTCGATGCCGGCCTTGCCCGCGTCGTTCACGTTGTCCTGCGCATAGAAAAGCCAGTCGTCCTTGCCGATCAGCACGGCTTGCGCTTGCGCGGCCGTCGCGGCGAGGCAGGTGCCGGTGATCAGCAGTCCGGCGAGAAGATGCTTGAGTTTCATGGAGCGATTAGGGCGATGGAGCGGGTGAAAGGGCGGCGATCCGGCGGTCCAGCTATCCAGCGAGACGATGGTTCACTTGAGCGTCACGTCGGCATTAGTTCGGCATCGATTCGGCGTCGCCTGAAGCGGCAGGTCAGCGCGCGTGCCACGGTTCGGTGCGGTTGAGCATGCCGACCAGCGTGGGCTGCTCCGCCGTGCCGACGAGGAACACGCTGTAGCGGTCGCCGGCCTTCAGCGCGGGCAGCGCCTGCGCTGCGGACACGTGCGCGCCGCACGCGCCGTCGAGCGAGGCCGAGACCGGATTGATCGCTCGCGCTGCGCGCGTGCCGGAAGCGAGGCTGCCGAACACGGTCGGGCCACCGGCGACGCGAATCGCGGCGGCGCACGAGGGCACGAGATTGTACGCGGAGAGTTCGGCCTTCATGCCGTCCGCAGCGGGGCTTTCGTCGACGACGACCTGTACGTTCGCGCCCGCCTTGCCGGCGATCAGCGTGACGAAGCCGCCGTGCGGCAGCGTGCCTGCGACGGTGGCGGGCTTGCCGTCGATCGCGAGCGTCAACGTGCCACCCGGCATCGCGCGATAGTCGGTGCCGATGCGGCCGGCCGCGCCGATCGTTTCGGGTTTCGCGCCCGCGCCGAGTTGCACCTTGACCGCCACCGCCGATGGATTGACCACGCGCACATAGACCGAGCCGTCGGGCGGCAGCGCGTAGAGCTGCGCCATGTCGTCGGCGGCTGCGGCGTAGGCTGCGCCGTGGACGCCGCCGAGCAGCGCGACGGCGAGCGCAGCGTGTGCGGGGGCGCGGAAGGGAGCGGGCAAGGCGGCCCGGAACGACGCGCGCAACGAAGCGGGAAACGTGACGCAAAACGTTGCGCAGAATCGCGCAACAAACGTGGCATCGGACAAGCCGCGAGACCGGGCGCAAAGCAACGAGCGGAAAAGCATGATGGGCTCAATCCTCAATACGAAAAATAAAGACCGGCGAACACGCCGTCCGAGCGATCGTCGCCGGCCACGCGCACGCGGTACTGGACGTTCAGTTCGACGAACGAGCGTGGCGCGTGATGAGCGTCCTCGCGGAACCACAGACGCATCGCGACGCCCGGCCCGATGCCCGCGGTCGCGTGGCGATCAAGCAGGCTGTCGTAAGCCGCGTTCAGCGCGAGGTACGGCATCGTCACGAGGTTGTGCGCGGTGGCGAACGCGCGTCCGTAGCGCGCTTCGAACGTGCCGAGCGTCTGCGGATGGTCGATGAAGTAGTCGCCTTCGGCATAGACCTGCCAGTACTGCCAGTTCGAGCGATCGACCCGCAAACTGCCGCCTTCGCCTTCGGACCACGCGCCGCGCAGCAGCCAGTCGGTACGGCTGTCGCTGCCGATCGGCACGAAACGCTCCACGGCGAACACGAAATTCTGCTGCGAGAACGGCTTCCAGCGCGCGCCGAACACGGCCTGATTGGTCGGCAGGCCGGTGGCGCCGCCGGTGCCGTCGTAGAGCGCCTGGTTCATCCGCGCGTAGACCTCGAACACGCTGCCGTTGACGTTGCCGATCACCGGCGGCCGCCAGTACAACTCCTGCGACGACTGCAGCGTACGCCGCGCGCTCAGCGACGGCGCGAACTGCGAGTTCATCACGCCGACCGTGCCGTAACCGAACGCGCCGGTGAAGCCCCACGTGCGGTCGAGGTCGGAGACGGCCTGGCGCACGTTCTGGCGCGACTGCGGCGCGAGTTCGATCTGGCCGGCGTCGGCGGCATCGACGGCGCTCGCAAACGCGTTGCGCGCCTGGCGGTTGTAGCCGAGCCGCTGGGCCGTGTAGGCGACGTCGAGCGATTCGTCCGGCGGCACGTCCTTGAGTCGGGTGACCGGTTTGAAGGCCGCGCGTGCCTGCTTGCGCTTGCCCGCGCGTTCGAGCGCGTTCACGAGCAGAAGACGGTAGGCGAGATTGTCCGGGGCGGCCTGCACGGCTTCGTTCGCCGCGCTCACGGCCGCGTTGAAATCGCGATGTGCGAAAGCCGCGTAGGCGCGCGTGGCGGCGTCGTAGCCGGGGCCGGCGCCAGCGAGGCTCGATCCGGCCGGCAGCAGGTTGCACAGCACATCCTGCGGGTCGGAGGTGCAGAAGACCACGGGCGCGGATTGCGCGGGGGAGCGGGCGGCGAGGGTTGTGGATGTGGTTGTGCTCAGGGGCGCTGCGGTCGTGGGGGCGGTTGTTGCCGTGGCGGCCGTTGTGGTGCCCGGGGTTATGGCAGCGGTGGTTGTGCCCGTGCCCGTGGCGGCACCCGCACCCGCATTCACACGCAGCGTATCGGCGGCGATGCGTTTGACCGTCGCCATCTGCTGATCGGACAGCCAGTCCTGCTTGAGCGCCTTGTTCAGATCCGCGCGCGCCGCATCGGTTTGGCCGAGTTGCGCACGCGCGAAGCCGCGCATCGCGAGCGACAGCGCATCGTCGCCGTCCTGAGCGAGGGCGTCGCTGGCGGCGGCGTCGGCTTGGGTGTACTCGCCTTCGCTCAGAAGCGCGCCCGTCAGCAGATAGCGATAACTCTGCACGTCCGGCGCCTGGCGGATCGCTTCGCGCGCGAGCACGGCGGTCTGCGCGTAGTCGCCCGAACGATAAGCGTCCCAGGCCGCTTTGGCGGGCGTCGGCGCGAGCAGCCGATGCATCCGGTCGCGCAACGCTTGCAGCGCTTCGTCGTTGGGCGACAGGCGCAGTGCCGCGTCGGCTTCGCGCGCGGCCTCGTCGATCCGTTGCTGACGTTCGAGCGAGTAGACGAGCAGACCTCGCAGCCCCGGGTTGTCGGGTTGCAGGCGCAACGAAGCGCGCGCGTGATCGGTCGCCTCGGCGTAGTGGCCCGCCGCATAGTCCTTGTACGCGGCGTCGCCGAATTTCCATGCGGGCGTTTGCGTGGTCGGCGTGACGGCACCCGAACCTGCGCCATGGCCGCCCGCGAGCGTCGCGCGCAGCGTATCGCGGGCGGCGGTGAGCGCCGGGTCGCGGTGGCAGTGCGCGAGCGCGGTCTGCGCGACATTCAGCGCGTCGGCGGGGCGGTTCTGGTTCTGCAGCGCGTAGACGCGCAGCAGCCACAGCCGCGTGACGTCGGGACGCAGCGCGAGCGCGTGGGCCGCCAGCGAATCGGCGGCGGCGTAGTCCTTGCGGTTATAGGCTTTGAACGCAGCGTCGCCGAACTTCCACGCGTCGCCGGTCAGCGGCGCTTCTTTCGCGGCCACTTTCGGCGCTTGAGTTGCCGCGTGCGTGGTTGTGGCGGAGCCAGCAACTGTAGCGGTTCCTGCGGTTGCGGCAGTCGCGGCGGTTCCAGCGGTTGCAGTTGTTTCAGCAGTCGTTGAGGTTCTGGCGGTTCCAACGGTTGCAGCAGTTGCAGCTGGTTCAGAAGCCGTAGCGGTTCCGGCCGTTCTAACGGTTCCAGCGATTGCGACTGTCTCAGAAGCCGTAGCAATTCCAGCCGTTCCTGCAGCTGTAGCGGCCCCAGCAGTTCCAGCAATCACAGCAGTCCCAGCAGCCGTAGAGGCTCCAGTAGCCCCACCAGTCCCAACAGTCGCACCCGCCAGCACAGGTTCTGCCGCATCCGCACACGCGGTCCAGCCAGCCGCAAGCGCAGCCCAACAGACGGCCTGCGCAATACGCTTCACACGGCGCGCAGCCGGACCGGCGGCTCGCCGACGATAAGACGGAAATGACTTCATGCTGCGGCATCCGCCTGGGCGGCCTCGGGCGATGGCGGAGTGCTGAACGCATCCTGCTGGAAAGTGATGGCTTCGTGCAGCGTGGCTTCGTCGAGCCAGCCGCGTTCGACGAGAATCTGTCCGAGCGGCCGGCCTTCCCGCCGCTGGACGTCGAGCGCGTACGCGAGCTTGGTTTCGTCGATGGCCTGCCACGAGAGCAGCAATTCACCGAGTCGCTGGCGCTGCTGCGTAAGCTGATCGGCGGATGGGAAATCGTGCATCGTCTTGTCCCACGCGAGCCGCTTGCCGGTAATCAGGTGTCCGATGAACAGACGCCACGCGCGCGCCGCCGCCATCGCGTTGATGAAGTTGCCGATCACCATGCGCGGCACGGCCAGCAGCGCATGCTCCCAGCCATACATGCGGTACACGAAGTAGCTGCGTTGCGACACGCGCAGCGCGAGCGCGAACGAGTTCAGGCTCATCAGCGTCGCGAGCCAGCCGTTGGGCGAGAACAGCGACGGATAGTAGACCGTCCACCAGCCCAGCCGCGCGGCGATCCAGAAGCCGATGAAGTTGAGCAGCAGCAGATACGCGAGGATCGCGACGAACGACGTGGCGAGCCCCTTGCGATCGCGAAACAGCAGGTACTTCACTGCCAGCGATCCTTTCCAGCCCACCTGCGCCCAGCCTTGCAGACCGATGCCGAGAGTCCAGCGCGCCTTCTGCCGGTACGCGGTGCGAAACGTGTTGGGGAAGTATTCGCGAATCCCGAGCGGCATCGAGATCGTCGAGATTTTTTCGCGGCCGAGGCCGAACAGCGACGTGCGCCGTGTCACGTATTCCACCCGGAACTTGCCGAAAATCTGCCGCATGCCGCTGCGTGAGAGGCGCGCGCCGATGTCGTAGTCTTCGGTCAGCGTGTCGGTGTTGAACGGCTGGTTGTCCGTTTCTGCGGCAAGCACTTCGAGCGCGCGCCGCGAGAAGCAGGTGCCGACGCCCGCCGAAGGCACCATCTTCGACAGACTCTCGCGCACCACGAGATCCTTCGTGTGCCACTCCGCGAATTCGTCCATGTAGGTGCCCGCGACGAGTTCGTACCACTCGCGCTCCAGCGACGTGACCGGCAACTGGATGAAATCCATCCGCGGCAGCAGATAGTTGTAGTACTTGAGTTCGAGCGGGTGAAGCACGTCTTCGCTGTCGTGCAGCGTCACGCCCGCAAACGGTTCGGCCTGCCGTTCGTTCTGCTGGAAGATCGCCTGGACGATCCAGTTCAGACAGTCGGCCTTGCAGGTCGGGCCGTCGTGCGGCACTTCCACGCGCACCAGTTGGCGGTAGCGGCGGCGCATGCGCTCGACTTCGTTGCGGGTCTTGTCGTCGTTGCGATAGGTGCCGACGAAGATCATGTAGTTCTTGTATTCGAGCGTGCCGACCATGCTTTCGAGCATCGGCGCGATCACGTCGTACTCGAGCCACGCGGGCACCATGATCGCGATCGGCTGTTCCGGCACGGCGCGCAACTGCGCCGCCTGCAACGGCGTGTGACGTTGCCAGACAGTCAGCGAGCGGTACAGCTGCCGGATCCAGTACCAGCCGTCGATGAACAGGTCATCGATGCTCGACAGCAGAATGATGACGCCCACCACCACGCTCACCAGCTGGAGAGCGTAGTAGTAGTCTGCGGCGAGATAAGGCCAGTAGAGCGAGGAGATCATGGCGCGCGGTGGCTCGACGTTACTTGTCTTCTTTCTTGCGGCGGGTGCGTCTTGCGACGACCAGCAGCGTCAGGAACACGAACAGCGTGATCGCGATCGCCGGCACGCCCCACGACACGTAACGGCGCCATTCGTAGAACGGCGTTTCGCCCGCGCCCGGCGGCATGCTCGCGTCGGGGTTGCCGCTGTCGATCCACGCGAGCGGGCCGTTGTCGCCGATGATCGCGAGATTGCCGCGGTTCAGCACGAACGGCTGCACGGCCTGCGTCCCGCCGATGCCCGGCCGGTCCGCGCCGATCGCGTACCACAGCAGGCCGTCTTCACCCTGGGCACGCACGACTTCAACGGTCGACAGATGTTTGAGGCCGGTCGCGTCGAGCCAGTCGACGGTCTTGCCGCGAATCTGCAGACGCTGGCCATCGGTCACGCGGGCGGACGGATTCGCTCCGTCCACGTTGACTTCCATCGCAAGGAACGGCTTGGCCGGCTTGACGGCGTCGTTGCCGTTGGCGACGGTCAGTTCCGTCTGCGTCGGCGAAAGCCCGCTGGCGAGCGCCATGGCGATCACGCTCGCGAGATGATCCGGCGCGTCGGCCAGATAACGCTGCGGCACGATCAGTTGCGGATGACCCGCCATCAGCGGCAGCAGGCCGATGAAGGTGCCGTCAGGATCGGCGTCGCCCGAAGTGATGAAGCTCGATGCGGGCAGCACATTGACCGGGTACGCCTGCGGCGTCTCGTTACAGTCGGCGGAATACGGCTGACGCTGCACCGACAGACGCAGATTGTTGTTCACGCCGAGCACGTAGCCCGGCACGCGCGCGTGCAGCTGTTCGGGCTGGCCGTCGGCGCGAAGCTGTTTGGCGGCGAGCAGGATGCCGTTCCAGTAGATGGTCGCCACCGGACGCGACGACGAAGGTCCCGGCGCCGCCGCCACATACAGCGTAATTTCGGACGGCATGCGCGAATCGGACGAGACGGCGGCGAGCGGGAAGCTCACGGTCCAGTCGCCGCGCGCGAGCACGTCGAACGCTTGCGCCGAGCCGCCGAGATTCGACAGACGCATGAATTTGCCGTTGGCGCGCTGGTCGGGCTGGGCGATCGGCGAGACGACGCTGTCGGTCGTCAGCGCGCGGCGCAGCGTGTCGTCGAACAGACCGGCGGCCTGGGCGCCCGCGTCGGGCGAAACGGCTACGACCGTATGTTCGCCGAGCGTGGCCAGGCGGATCTGCTGCGCGCGGGAGTCGGTGTCCGCCAGCGTTGCGTGGCTCGCGCGCCAGGCTTTCAGCGCGGCTTGCGCGTCCGGGTCGCTGGCGAGTTGCGCATTCAGCGCGTCGAACGCAGCAGCGAGCCGCGTGCGCAGCGCCGCGTCGGCGACGACCACGTCGCCGCTCACGCCCGGCGCGCCGAGCACGATCAGCGCGCCGAGTTCGGCATCGCTTGCGAGCTTGTGAGCCGCCGAGTTGTCGCGTAGCGCGGCGAAGGCGGGCAGGCTGGCGAGCGCATCGGGCACGTTCAGACTGCGCGTGTCGACGTTCTGGCCGACCGCCGGCAGCGCGTGCACGGAGACGCGCTTGCCGCCGCGTTCGAGCGCCACGCCGAGACGCCACGCGCTGTCGAAGGCGGCGGAGTCGAGGTGCGAACTGGAGACGAGCAGCACGGGTTCGCCCGGCAGCGTGCTCCAGGCGTCGTCGAGGCTCGTGACGGCGCTGGTTTCGACGCGGTAGGTAAGGCGCGTCTGCGGCGAGATCACGAGCGAGTTCGCGGCGGAATCCGGGGTTTCGCAATGACGGATGCCGGTGTTCGACAGCAGGCTGACGCCGAGGCGCACGAAGCCGCTGCTGTGGACGCGCGGGGTCACCGCGAGCGAGCGCTGGATCAGGCCGTCGCCGTCGGCGAGCGCCTGCGATACGACCGGTTGGCCGTCCACCGCGAGCACTGCCGACGCCGTGCCGGTTTGTCCTTTGAGGTAGTGACTGTCGAACGCGATCGATGCGTTGGCGAGCGTCAGGTTTCTCGGCACCGGCAGATAGAAGTCCTGGGTCGCGCCGCCCGTCAGCACCACGGCATCGCTGATGCCCAGGTCGGACAGCGTGACGTTGCGCGTCACCCCGGTGTTGGCCGTGAGCTGGCGCAGGCTGTCGGCAGCCGCGCTCGCGTGGCTGATCGCAGGCAGGGCGATGCCGGCACCGGCAAAGACTAGGGAAGCAAAAATACGTCGGGGCAGCGGCATGAACAGGCTCTGGGAATGTCGTAAAAGCTCGGATTGGCCGGACGTAGGAGTCAGGCGGGCTTGGGTCGAGTCGGGCGGATTCGGTCGGGCGAGGGCGGACTCAGGTGACCTGGGCGGCCTCGATCGAGTCGGGCAAGGCAACGCCGGTTCGCGTATCGCCGCTCCGGTCTGCGTGCTCACCGGCGAACTCGTCGAACGGACGACCCGTGAGACTGGCGACGATGCGCGCCGATGCACGTCCATCGCCGTACGGGTTGACGCGCCGTGCGAATTCGCCGTAAGCCTGCGGATCGTGCAGCAGCGCCCGCACTTCGTTCACGATCGACTCGCGCGCCGTGCCGACCAGCCGTACCGTGCCGGCCGCCACGGCTTCGGGCCGCTCGGTCACGTCACGCATCACCAGCACGGGCTTGCCGAGCGCGGGGGCTTCTTCCTGCACGCCGCCGGAGTCGGTGAGGATGATCGACGCGCGCTGCATCAGCCAGACGAAGCCCACGTAGTCGAGCGGCTCGATCAGATGCACGTTGCGCACGTTGCCGAGCGTCGCCTGCACGGGGCCGCGCACGTTCGGATTCAGATGCACCGGATAGACGATCTGCAGGTCTTCGCTGTGCGCCAGTTCGGCCAGCGCGGCGCAGATGTTCTCGAAGCCGGGGCCGAAGCTTTCGCGGCGATGGCCCGTCACGAGCAGCAGCGGCCGCTTGCCGTCGACGAAACTCATGCGCGCTTCGAGCGACGCGCGCAACGCCGGATCGGCGTCGAGGCGGGTAGTGGTTTCATGCAGCGCGTCGATCACGGTGTTGCCGGTGACGATCACGCGCCCGGCCAGCGATTCGCGCGCGAGATTGGCCTTCGAACCGGCGGTCGGCGCGAACATCAGGTCGCTCATCACGTCGACGACGCGGCGGTTCATTTCTTCAGGCCACGGCTGTTGCAGATTGCCGGTGCGCAGACCCGCCTCGATGTGACCGACGGGAATCCGGCGGTGGAACGCGGCGAGCGCGGCCATGCTGGCCGTGGTGGTGTCGCCGTGCACGAGCACGCGGTCCGGCTGGGCGCGTTCGAGCACATCGTCGAGCGACGCAAACAGACGTGACGCCAGGCCGTTGAGGGTCTGGTTCGCCGTCATCAGCGCGAGATCGTAGTGCGGCGTGATGCCAAAGAATTCCAGCACTTGCGTGAGCATCGAGCCGTGCTGGGCGGTCACGCAAACGATTGATTCAACTTCCCGGTCCGCTTCCAGCTGTTTGACGAGCGGCGCCATCTTGATGGCTTCCGGCCTCGTGCCGAACACCGACATGATTCGTACAGGCATTGTTATCGTCTTTATTTCGACTTTCCCACGCTGCACGCACCAGGGCTGGCCACCCCACAAAAACAACGCGGTATGCAGACTCGACCGGTCGGGCGTGATGAAAATCACTCCTGGCGGCTGGGTGTTTTTATTTGAATCCCGATTATCTGGGATGGTCCTCGTTGCCGGCCCCGTCGCCAGCTAATCGGCCCGGATTCTAACCGGCCTTAATCTCCTGAGCCGTGTAAGCAAGAGGAAGATTTCGCTCAATAATAGCGATTTCTAAAAAATACTTCACTTGTCGGCCCCCGTTAATGTTTCGATTCGCTTTCAGCAATCGTTTGGCGCTGCAAGCCGGTGCTGGAATCGCGCTGCCGGAAGTTCTCTGTTATGAGATTGCCGCCGGCCCTGCTTTAGCGCGGCGCGGATTATGGCACCACAGGCGAAGGAGCAGGCAACGTGCATAACTGGCGGCGATTATATCGACGCGGTATCAATTGAAATACCTCAAATGGCGCGATTTAACGATGGCTGAACATAGTTGACAGTTTCACCGCGATAGCAGGATTTCAGGCGCTGAACAACCTGATTAATTGGCGTTAAATCGGGGCATGACGAGGAATATTTCTCCCAAAAGAAATGCTTCAGGGTGGTGAAGTCGCTTTCGAGGAACGGAATGGAGACGGGATAGCAGGTCGTTCGGGGCGCGGCGCCGCGAAGTTGCCAGCGGGAGGGAAGGGGCTGGAGCGGCCGCCAGCGTGGGTTTCGCCTTTGCCGGCCGTGAGAATGAAGCCTTGAGCGGGTTAGGCGAAAGCTATTTGGTGGGCGCCCGAAGCGGATCGCGAGTGCTTCTCAAGTTCATGATTTTGCGAAGAAAACTGTGTTCTTTTTGCAACGCGGCGCGGGTCGGTCCGCGTTGCTTCAACCGGTTCACCGCAGCTGCGTCACCGCGAGCAGCAACACCATGCTGCCGATGGCACCATCGAGCACTCGCCACGCCGTCGCACGCTTGAACAGCGGAGCCAACGCGCGCGCACCGTATCCGAGGCCCACGAACCAGACGCCGCTAACCGCCATCGCGCCGAGCGCAAACGCAACTCTCGCGCCCTCCGGCTCGCGCGCGCCCGCCGTGCCGATTAGCAGGAATGTGTCGAGATAAACGTGCGGATTGAGCCACGTGAACGCGAGCGTCATCAGGATGATCGGCAGTGCGCGTTGGGCTGGCGCGGTGGTCGCGCCACTCGCACCGGTTTCATCGTTCGCGCTATTCACGCCTGCATCCAGCACGGCATGCCCCGGCCGCACCGCGCGACGCAGCGCGTTGATGCCGAACCACGCGAGGTACGCGAGCCCGACGTACAGCATCGCGTGAACGAACGCCGGGTAGCGCTCGACGAGCACCGACGCGCCGCCGACGCCCGCGCCGATCAGGATGAAGTCCGACAGCGCGCACAGCAGCACGATCTTGCCGACATGCGAGCGCATGATGCCCTGACGGAGGATGAAAGCGTTCTGCGCGCCGATGGTCACGATCAGCGATGCGCACAGCGCGGCTCCGTGGGAAAAAGACAGCCAGTTCATAGTCGATCCAGTAGACGGGGAGTACCAATGGCGCTAGTCTGCGGTTTCGCTTGCCGTAAGAGAAGCTAATTTAGTTAATGCAGATTAAGGAACACTAATGCTCGACTATGCGCTGCTCGATGCGCTGGCCGCCGTGGTCCGTCACGGTTCGTTCGACCGCGCGGCGAGCGTGCTGAATGTCACGCCGTCGGCGGTATCGCAGCGGGTCAAACTGCTGGAGGAGCGCGTCGGCAGCGTGCTGGTGAAGCGCGGCCAGCCGTGTGTCGCGACGACCTCCGGTGCGTTGCTGTGCCGCCATACCGAGCGCGTGCTGTTGCTGGAAGCCGAATTGAGCGGCCGTCTGCCGGCGCTGCCCGGCACGCTGGTCGAACCGTGGCCGGCGCTGCGTGTCGCGGTGAACGACGACAGCGTTGGCACCTGGTTTATCGATGCGGTCGCGCCGTTCTGCGTCGAACGGGAGATGCTGCTCGATCTGGTCGTCGACGATCAGGATCACACCGCGCAACGAATCCGCGACGGCAGCGTGCAGGGCGCGGTCACCACGCAGGCCGAGCCGGTGCAGGGCTGCCGGTCCACGCGGCTCGGCCGCATGCGCTATATGGCGGTTTGCTCGCCTGCATTCTTCGCCCGTCATTTCGCCGACGGCGTCACCCGCGAAAGTTTGAAGCGCACGCCGTGCGTCGATTTCAACCCGAAGGATCAGTTGCAGAAGCGCTTCATCCGGCGCGTGACGCGCGCGGAAATCGATCCGCCTTTGCACTGGATTCCGCACGTCGCCGGTTTTCTGCGCGCTTGCGTGACGGGGCTCGGCTGGGGCATGTGCCCCGAGCGGATGATCGCCGCGCATCTGGCGAACGGCGAGCTGGTAGAGATGGCGCCCGGCAAGCATATCGACGTCGATCTGTACTGGCAGAGCTGGCGTCTGTCGATCGGCTGGCTCGACGATTTCAGCGCGGTGCTGCGCAAGCGCGCGGCGGAGTATCTCGACTGAGGACCCGCATCGACGCCACTACAGCAGCAACTCTATCGAGTGAAACAGGCGCCGCTGCTCGGGGTCCTGCGAGCGCGCGCCTTCATCGATCACCTCGCGCAGACACTCGAGAAAGCATGCTGCCGCCGGACTGGTCGGCGCACCCCGGCGCGACGTGATGCTGACGATGGTTTCATCCACCGTTTCGCGCAATGGCAGCGCCCACAGATTTTCTCTGGCCAGCGTCACCTCGACGAGCGGCCACGGAAAAATGCTGAGCATGTCCGTGTGCGCGAGCAGCCCCAATACGATCGCCAGCGAATGCGCGAGATGAATGGTGTGCGGCACGCGCATGCCGCGCTTGCGGAACAGGTTGTCCGAGATCGACTCGCGGCTCGCCGGGTCCCAGTTCAACACCCACTCCGCGTCTTCCAGTTCGAGCAGCGTGCGGCAACCCGCTTTCGGATGATCGCGCCGCGCGACCACCGCCGAATGCGTCGAAAACAGCGGCACGTTGTGAAACTCCGATTGCGGTGATGCGGGCGGCGGCCGGCCAATCGAAAAATCGAGACTGCCGTCGCGCAGTCGCGGTTGCACGACCGCCAGCAGGCCTTCGAAAAACTCCAGCTGGACTTCGGGCATCCGTTGCCGGAAACGCTGCACGGCGGCCGGCAAGAACGTCAGCGCGACCCACGGCGTGACACCGATCGACAGCTTGCCCGCCGCCGCGCCGCGCAACGCTTCGATCTCCGCCTCGGCGCGCTGCAACTGACCGAGCACCACGCGCGCATGCACGACCAGCGCGCGGCCGAACTCGGTGAAGGCCACCCCGCTCGCGCTGCGCACCAGCAGCGGCGCGTGCAGATCGGCTTCCAGTTCGCGCATCGCCTTGGTCACGGCAGCCGGCGAAATGCCCAGCGAGCGCGACGCGGCCCGGATACTTCCAGTGTCGGCAATCGCCGCCAACGTACTGAGTTGATGGAGTTTCATCGGCATAACGCTATAGAAGGGTGGCAACTGGAAGTTGCCGGTGTAACGATTCTACGTCTGCCGCCGGAAAATCGGCGCGGCTATGCTGGGTTCACGATTTTTATCGACGGAGACGACTCGTGAACACCATGGCTATCCCGGCGGGCATCGCCGAACTCGAAGAAGAAATGATCGCGCTGCGCCATCGCATCCACGCAAAGCCCGAGCTGGCTTACGAGGAATTCGCGACCGGCGATCTGGTCGCCGAGCGCTTGCAGGCGTGGGGCTATACGGTGCATCGCGGGCTCGGTCAGACGGGCGTGGTCGGTCAGTTGAAAGTGGGTAACGGCACCCGCAAGCTCGGCATTCGCGCCGACATGGACGCGCTGCCGATTCACGAAACCACCGGCCTCCCGTACGCGAGCACGGTGCCGGGCAAGATGCACGCGTGCGGCCACGACGGCCATACGGCGATGCTGCTGGCCGCCGCCAAACATCTCGCGCAGGAAAAGGACTTCGACGGCACGTTGAACGTGATTTTTCAACCTGCCGAAGAAGGTCAGGCCGGCGCGCGAAAAATGCTCGAAGACGGCCTGTTCGAAAAATTCCCGTGCGATGCGGTCTTCGCGATGCACAACATGCCGGGCTTTCCTACCGGCAAATTCGGCTTTCTGCCGGGCTCGTTCATGGCGTCGTCGGATACGGTGATCATCACCGTGACCGGGCGAGGCGGTCATGGCGCGGTGCCGCAGAAGGCGGTCGATCCGGTCGTGATCTGCGCGCAGATCGTGCTCGCGTTGCAGTCCATCGTGTCGCGCAACGTCGCGCCGCTCGACATGGCGATCATCACCGTCGGCGCGATTCACGCGGGCGAAGCGCCGAACGTGATTCCCGAAACCGCCGAGATGCGTCTGTCGGTGCGCGCGCTGAAACCCGAGGTCCGCGACTATCTGCAGGAGCGTATTACGGCGGTGGTTTGCGGACAGGCGGCCGTGTTCGGCGGACGCGCCACGGTGGATTATCAGCGGCGCTATCCGGTGCTCGTCAACGATGCGGACATGACCGGGCTGGCGAAACAGGTCGCGCTCGACTGGCTCGGCGAAGACGGCCTGATCGCCGACATGCAGCCGCTCACCGGCAGCGAGGATTTCGCGTTCCTGCTGGAACAGTGTCCGGGCAGCTATCTGATCATCGGCAATGGCGACGGCGAGGGCGGCTGCATGGTCCACAACCCCGGCTACGACTTCAACGACGATTGCCTCGCCACCGGCGCGGCGTACTGGGTGAAGCTCGCGCAGACGTTTCTGGTCTGACGCGAGCTTGTGTGGGACGGCGGCGGACCGCACCGGTCCGCGCTGGCAGCACATCATGGAGGAGACACCGATGGACTATTCCGCGTCACCGCAAGCAAGCGCTGGTCAAGCCGCAGTACAACCCGCTGTGCAGCCCGTCAAACGCACGAGCCACGCCAAGGCGATTGCCGCGATCACGCTCGGCAACGGCCTCGAATTCTTCGATTTCACGATCTACAGTTTCTTCGCGACGATCATCGGCAAGCTGTATTTCCCCGTCGAGGGCCAGCTTGCGCAACTGATGCTTGCGGTCGGCACCTTCGGCGTGGGTTTCATCATGCGTCCGGTGGGCGGTGTGGTGCTCGGCGGCTATGCCGATCGCGCGGGCCGCAAGGCCGCCATGAGCCTGACGCTATGGCTGATGACGCTCGGCTCCGCGATCATCGCGTTCGCGCCGACTTATGCGGCCATCGGCGTGGCCGCGCCGTTGCTGGTGATTCTCGCGCGGCTTGTCCAAGGCTTTGCGCTAGGCGGCGAGATCGGTGCATCCACGTCGCTGCTGATGGAATACGGCAGCGACAAAACCCGTGGCTTCTATGGAAGCTGGCAGTTCGTGAGCCAAGGCTTGAACACGGTCTGCGGATCGCTGCTCGGAGTCGCGCTGGCGGCGACGCTGTCGAGCGCCGCGCTGGAAAGCTGGGGCTGGCGCGTGCCGTTCGTGATCGGCATGGCGATGGGGCCGATCGGGATTTATATCCGGCGTCATCTGGATGAGACGCTGCCGGGTGTCGAAGACAGCGCGGCAAGCACGCAGCAGGCGGTTGAAATGCCCGCTTCACAGCCCGCCTCACAGCCCGTCCGCAAGCTATTCCGCGACCATTCGCGCGTAATAACGATGGGCGTGCTGACCACCATCGGCGGAACGGCGGCGAACTATATCGTGCTGTTCTATCTGTCCACGTACGCGATCCGCATCCTGCATCTGCCGATGTCGTCCGCGCTATGGGCTGCGTGGACCGCCGCGGTCGTGACCGTGATCTGCTCGCCGTTCGCGGGCGCGTTGTCCGATCGCGTCGGACGTAAACGTGTGCTGTGGGTCTCGCGCGTGCTGCTGATCGTCGCCGTGTATCCCGCGTTCATGATGATCAACGCGGTGCCCACGGTGCCGGTGTTGCTGTCGGTCGTCGCGGGGCTCGCAGTGCTGGTCGCGTTCACCGCCGTGCCGAATATCGTGATGCTGCCGGAACTGTTTCCGCGTGCGATTCGCGCGACCGGGATGTCGATTGTGTACTGCCTCGGCGTATCGATTTTCGGCGGATTCGCGCAGTTTTTCGCGACCTGGCTGATCCAGCTGACCGGCAACAATCTGGCGCCGGCCTGGTATCTGATCGGTTGCGGGCTGGTGTCGTTGCTGCCGTTGCCGTTCATGCGGGAAACGGCGGGCAGGGCGCTCGATTGATCGCTTGCTTGAGCCAGTCGGCCGGGTCGAAAAAAAAGAGGTGCGAATTGCTTCGCACCTCTTTTTGCCTAGCCAGCTTGATAGCGGCGCGGCAGCCGTGTCACCTCGCCGCCGTCTTCTCTCCATTGCCGACCGGCGCATCGTCTCCCGCTGCCGACGCGTCGCGCGTCTCGGGCATCGCCGCCCACACCAGCAGCACGGCCAGCGCGCCCGCCGCCGCGAGGCCGAAGAAGCTGACCGCGTTGCCGAAATGATCGGCGACGAAGCCCGCCGCTGTCGTGCTCAGCGTCGCGCCGATTCCCGCCGCGAGACCGAAGAGGCCGATACACAGGTTGTAGCGTCCCTTGTCACCGGCGACGTCGGCGGCGATCAGCGGCAGCATCACGCCGAACACCGCCGCGCTCAGACCGTCCAGCATCTGCACCGGCACGAGCAGATACGGGCTGCTGATACCGGCGAACAGCAACGCGCGAATCGGCAGCGCGGAGAAGCCGAGCAGCAGGATCGGCCTGCGTCCCCAGCGCTCGGCGGAGCGTCCGACCCACGGCGACATCATCGCCACGATCGCCTGCGGCACGATGATGCACGCCGCGATCACCAATTGAACGTTGTCGCCCATGCCCGCGGTCACTTCGCCCGCCGCCAGGTTCAACATCGCCGCATTCGACAGATGGAACAACACGATGCACGCCGCGAACAGCAGCATCCGCCTGTCGCGCAGCAACGCGCGCAGGCTTTCGCGGCGCTCGATCTGCTGCGGTGTCGGCGCGGCTTTCGGCAGCTCGACGGTATCGGTGCGCTGGATCATCGTCAGCGCGATCAGCGCGGGCACTGCGAGCCCGGCTGTCAGCCAGAACACCGCGCGCGGCGAATAGTATTCGCCGAACACGCCCATCAGCCCGGCCGCGACCGCGCTGCCGATCGACGCCCAGCGCGCGTTACGCCCGAGCCGGTCGCCGAGATTCGCGCGCCCCACCAGCGCGAACGAGATCGCGGCGAGCGCCGGTGTCAGCATGCAACTGGCGAAGCCGTGGAACACCTCGGCGGCGATCACCGGCAACACGGTCGGACTGGTGGCCAGCAGCACCGCGCTCAGGATGATCGCGACGATCGCCCAGGCGGCCGCGCCTTTCTTGTTGCGCAATGCGTCGACGGCGGCGCCGCCAGGCACCTGGCTCACCATCGCGCTGATCGTGCCGACCGACAGCGCCATGCCGATCTCGCCCTGGGTCCACTTGTGCGATGCGAGGTACGACGCGATGAACGGCCCGAAGCCGGTCTGCACATTCGCGACGAAAAAATTCAGCCAGTCGAGCGCCCGCAGACTGCGCGTCGTGACCTGAGTGCGGCCGATCATCGGGCCGCCCGTGCGTTAGACGCCACAGCAGAGGTTGCCGCCGCAGGCGCCGCCGCGGCCGATGCCGGAGCGGGCGGCGGCGCGGGCGACACCGCGCGGATCGGTTTATCGCTCGCATACGGCGGGGTGGCGTTGATCTGCGCGTCGCTCAAATCGATTTGCGGATGCAGTTCCTTGTCTTTCGTGACGAAGTGCAGCGCCGACCAGTTCGCGGCAATCGTGCGCCGCTCGGTGCTGACCATTCCGTTGACATCGAGCACGACCGCCTGCGGCTGTGCGTTGGCGTCGACCAGCACGTCGATCACGCGGCCCACTTTCGCGCCGTTCGAGCGTTCGACGGTGGCGTCGATCAGCGGCAACTGCACCGGCGCGGGCTTGGCCGCCGTCGCGGGGACGGCGGTCGCGTTCAGCGTGATCGGCGCAGTTTTCGCGGCGGGCGTGAAGCGGAACGCGCTCCACGGGAAATTCACCTTGCGGTCGCCGACACCGAGAAAACCTTGCAGATTGACGACCATCTCGCGCGGTTTGCCGAGCGCGTCGGCGATCAGATCGACCGCGCGTCCGACGACCTTGCCGTCGGGTTTCTGCACTTCGCTATCGAGCAGCGCGCGCGCTTCGTTGCGCTCGATCGTGCGCAACACGATCAGCGGCGGCGGCGGGGGAGGCGGCGGCGCGGGCGCGGCGACCGGCGGTGGCGGCTCGACCTTGTGCGGCTTGACGACCGGTTTTCTCGGTTTTTTCGGCTGTTCGGGCTCGTTCGCCTCGGTTTCGACCGGCTCGGGCGCGGACGCCGCCACCGGGGCGCTGGCGGGCTCGACGGGCATCACCGTGGCGTCGACGATCGGCGCCTGCTGGTTGCCCCATAGGAGGCTCCCGCAACCGGACAGCGCGGACAGCATCAGCAGCGCGAAGACAGCAAAAATCGGCAAACGCCAGGCAGGACGCGAAAAACCGCCAGTCATCAAGAAAAACTCCAAGGGCCGGGGCGGACAGGCGCGAAAGGCCGCCGCTATTAGGACAGGTACGGGCCAGAGTGTAACCCGCGACGTCGGCCAGGCCCCGTTTTGCCGACGATCCGGCGCTGGGTTCCTAGCAGGCTTCGTGCCGCGCCGCGCGGCTGACGCGCGAGGCGTTGGACTATGCCATGACCGGTTTCGGGCAATGCTCCGCAGACTGTGTGCGGCGGTAGGGAGTGTCTGGCTCCGGGACCCGATATCGCGAAATCTGCCGCGAAATCTGTCGCGAAAGCCGTCATCTCCCTTTCATCACGTGCTCGCGGACTGTAGGTGTAAACACGCGCCACGACGGCGCGCTTTGCCGTCCCTCAAGCCATATAAGCATCGCGACATGTCCGGCATGCCATTCATGCGATTGGACACATATTTGTGTTGCCCTACATTTCGAGACAGCAAAAAAGGACGAAGTCACCATTAAACCAAAGCAACGAGACGAACCTGATGACGGCCAGTTCGACGGCCGTTTCAGCATGCTGATAAAGGAGGCACTCATCATGATGGAACCCCACGCCCAACCGATTTCCGACGTCGCAACCGAATCATTCGACGGAAAGGGCTTTCTCGACCGCTATTTCGACATCACCGCGCGCGGCAGCACGCAACGCCAGGAGATCGTCGCGGGCATCACGACCTTCCTCGCGATGGTCTATTCCGTATTCGTCGTACCCGCCATGTTCGGCAAGGCGGGCTTCGACACCAGCGCGGTATTCGTCGCCGTGTGTCTGACCACCGCGTTCGGCTCGCTGCTGATGGGCGTGTGGGCGCGTCTGCCGATCGCGATCGGCTGCGCGATTTCGCTGACGGCGTTCACCGCGTTCGGCCTCGTGCTGGGCAAAGGGCTGGCTCCGAATGTGGCGCTCGGCGCGGTGTTCCTGATGGGCGTCGTGTTCACCGCGATTTCGGTGACCGGCGTGCGCTCGTGGATTCTGCGCAATCTGCCGACCGGTATCGCGCACGGCACCGGCATCGGCATCGGCCTGTTCCTGCTGCTGATCGCCGCGAACGACGTCGGTCTCGTCGTGAAGAATCCGGGCGCGGGTTTGCCGGTGTCGCTCGGACACATCACCGCGTTGCCCGCGCTGATGTCGGTGGCGGGTCTCGCGGCGATTTTCGGGCTGGTGCGGCGTCGCGTGCCGGGTTCGATCCTGATCGTGATCGTGGCGATTTCGGCGATTGCGCTCGCGATCGATCCGGCCGTGACGTTCCACGGCGTGTTCGCGGTGCCGTCGCTGAGCGCGCCGGGACACGCGTCGCTGATCGGTGCGATGGACATCAAGGGCGCGCTGTCGATGGCGGTCCTGCCGAGCGTGCTGGCCCTCGTGATGACGGCCGTGTTCGACGCGACCGGCACGATTCGCGCGGTCGCGGGACAAGCGGGGCAACTGGATGAAAACGGCCGCATCATCAACGGCGGCCGCGCACTGACCGCCGACTCGCTCAGCTCGATTTTCTCTGGCCTGCTTGGCGGCGCACCGGCGGCGGCTTATATCGAGTCGACGGTCGGCGTGGCAGCGGGCGCGAAAACGGGGATGACGGCGGCCGTGGTCGGTCTGCTGTTTCTCGTCGTGATGTTCTTCTCGCCGCTCGCGAGCCTCGTGCCTTCGTACGCGACCGCACCGGCGCTGATGTACGTCGGCCTGCTGATGCTGTCGAACGTCAGCAAGCTGCATATGGACGACATGGTCGATTCGATGTCGGGCCTCATGTGCGCCGTGTTTATCGTGCTGACCGCGAACATCGTGACCGGCATCATGCTCGGCTTCGCGACACTGGTGATCGGCCGCGTGGTGAGCGGCGAATATCGCAAGCTGAACGTGGGGACGGTGGCGATCGCGGTCGTGCTGGTCGGCTTCTATCTCGGCGGATGGGCGATCTGATTTTCCGCCGGTCTTTTCCTTCCGTGCGACGTTACGAAGCGCCACAAGACTTCAGCGGATTTCGCGAGAGTAAGTAGTCGTTGGTCTCCCACCTTGACGCGGTGCATCGCAGAATTTTTCTGCGGCGCACCGCGCTTTTTTCTGCCGTATCACTGCCGCGCGCTTTTCGTGTGTTGATAGAAAACGCGTACCTGTACTTGACTTCCCGAGCTTCGTTTCTATACTTAACCTCATGGTTAAGTTTAATGATGCGTTACTCGATCGCACTTTCGCCGCGCTGTCGGACCCGACGCGGCGTGCGTTGCTCGCGCGTCTGTCGGAGCACGATCTGTCGATCAGCGAACTCGCCGCACCGTTCGCGATGTCCTTGCCCGCGGTGATGAAGCACCTCGACGTGCTGTCCGACGCGGGGCTGATCACGCGCAACAAAACCGGCCGCACGGTGGCGTGCCGGTTAGCCGCCGGACCCATGGAAGAAGCGATGGAATGGCTCAACCGCTATCAGCGCTTCTGGTCCGAATCGCTCGACCGTCTTGCCGCTTTCGTCGAAGAGGAGCCCGCCTCATGTCCACCCGATCCGCCCAGCCCGCCCACGCCGTCCAGCCCAGCCTCAGCCTCCGGCGGCGTCTCGACGCCACGCCCGCCAGGATCTTCCGCGCGTGGACGGAACCGGCGCAATTCATGACGTGGATGCATCCGGGCGGCTCCGACGTAATTCGCGCGGAATTCGACGTACGGGTCGGCGGACACTACACGATTGTGTTTCGCAAGCAGGACGGCGGCGAGGTTGAGGTGCGTGGCACCTATCTGGAAGTCGTGCCCGAGCACAAGCTGGTTTTCACGTGGACCCCGCGCGGCGGCGCCGAACACGAATCGCAGGTCACGATCCTGCTGGAGCCAGAGGGCGGCGCGACATGGCTCACGCTCACGCACGAACGTTTCGCCGACGATGCGCAACGCGACGATCATCGTCATGGCTGGACCGACGGTATCGATTCGCTGGAGCGCTACGTGCTGTGAGCGCGTGGCAAATCCAACGAACGCAATGAGTTCTTTTGAGTGTGCCTGATTGAATCTGCATGACGCAGAGAAGGAGACGCAGATGGAACCGCAACACCGCATTGGCACGAAACAGGAATGGCTGGACGCGAGCCGGGCGCTTCTCGTCGAAGAAAAAGCGCACATGCGCGCAGGCGATGAAATTGCCCGCAAACGCCGCGAATTACCGTGGGTGAAGGTCGACAAGACCTATACGTTCGACACGCCGCAAGGCCGCAAAACGCTTGCCGACCTGTTCGACGGACGCAGCCAGTTGATCGTCTATCACTTCATGCTGGGCAAGGATTGGGAGGAGGGCTGCGTCGGCTGCTCGTTCGTGTCGGATCATATGGCCGGCGCGTTGCCTCATCTGGAGCATCACGATGTGACCTATGTGACGGTGTCGCATGCGCCGCTCGCGAAGATCGAGGCCTTTAAAAAGCGGATGGAATGGACTTTCCCGTGGGTGTCGTCGGAGGGAAGCGATTTCAATTTCGACTATCACGTGTCGTTCACGCCGGAGCAGCTGGCCAGCAAGAAGGCGTTCTACAACTTCAAGGAGCAGGATGTCGGCATCGACGAGCAACACGGCCACAGCGTGTTCTACAAGGACCGCAATGGCGACGTGTTTCACACGTATTCATGCTTCGGGCGCGGCGACGAACGTTTTCTGAACACGTACGCGCATCTGGATATCACGCCGAAAGGACGCAATGAAGAGCGCGGGCTGACCGACTGGGTCAGGCATCACGATAGATATGGAGAAGAGAAGAAAGCGGCTGAAAAGAACGGTGGTTGCGCGGGATGCGGAACCGGTTCGTGAGCGTGAGTGACTGAACCGCGTATGCCGGGGTGACGTTGGCGCGCTGTATTCAGAGCGCCATATCGAACGCGGGTTTGAGGAAAAACTGCATTGCCATCACGGCGAGGCCCATCGCCGCAGCGGTCAGCGTCAACACGCCGTATTCGTCGTAGCGTGCATCGTAAAGGCACGCTACGACAAAAAGAATCGCCAGCAGGTTGGTCAGCCAGTCGAAATTCAGCGCGAAAGTCATCGATCAAAATCCGTACTCGTGTGCGACCCGGACAGTCGGGACGCACGGAAGGTGAGCGGGATTTTATCGAGAACAGCTTACGAATTTGCAACGGCTGCGCTTACACGGCTTACAGCGCTCGCACGCGTCACATAGCGCGTCACATATCGCGTTCGATCCACTCGATCACCGACGTGCGCGCCGGCTTCCAGCCGAGCAGTTTGCGCGCGCGCTCGCCACGCACGCGGCTATTCGAACCGAGGCCGTACGAGGCCATTTCGTAGCCCCATTCTTTTTGCGCGTCGGCGAGCGGCCAGTCTTGCGACTCGCCGAGTTTCATCTTGCGGGCAATCGCGGCGCTCATCTCGCGGAACGACGCTTCGCCGCTTTCGACGAAATAGAACGTGCCCGCAGGGGTTTTCTCCAACGCGAGGCGATACAGCTCGGCGACGTCGTCGATAAACACGTTCGACCAGATGTTGCCGCCGCTGCCCACGTGACGCACCACGCCGCTCTTTTGCGCCTGACGCACGAGACGCGGCAACTGCACGCTCGCGCTGCCCGCCACGGCGCCGTGACCGTAGATCAGCGTATTGCACAGCACCGCCGAGCGGATGTTCATTTGCGCGGCGTTGAGAACCAGCAGGTCGATTGCGACGCGCGCGACTTTGTCCGGCGTCGGCGTGGGCAGCGCGTCTTCGTGATAGATGCGCGCCTCGCCCGCTTCGCCGCCCGACGCATCGCCGACGATGCTCGAGCCGCTGGTATGCAGGAACGGTTTGCCCGAACCGGCGAGCCCGTCGATCAGTGCCTTGACCGCACCTTCGTGATCGCTGCTCGCCGCGTTGATGACCGCGTCGGCGGCTTGCGCTTCGGCGATCAGCAGGTCGCGGTCGTCGAGCGTGCCGATGACCGGTTCGATGCCGAGCCGTTTCAGTTCGGCCGTGTGGTCGGCATTGCGGATCAGACCGCGTACTTGATGGCCGGCGCGCACCAGATGCGCAGCAATCGAGCCGCCGATAAAACCGCTTGCGCCCGTGATGAAAATCTTCAAGACGTTCTCCTTGAGTGGAAAGACGAAAAAGCCAGGTGACAGGCAAGCAGTATCCGCCGGACTGATTCTCGCAAAAAGCGTGTTAGTCTCAAATCAATCTTGATTTGAAATCAACAATGAAAACTTCCACCGATGAACTGCTGGTGTTCGTCACCGTGATCGACAGCGGCTCGATCACGGCGGCAGCAGAAAAGCTGGGGCAGACCGTGTCCGGCGTGAGTCGCGCGCTCACGCGCCTCGAAAAGAAGCTCGACACCGCGCTAGTGCGCCGCACGACGCGCCGTCTTCATCTGACCGACGAGGGCGAGGCGTTCCTGCAACGCGCGCGGGCGATTCTCGATGCGATGGAGGAGGCCGAGGAATCCGTCACCCGCGGTCGCGCGCGGCCATCGGGGCGCCTGCGCGTGGATGCCGCGTCGCCGTTCATGCTGCATTGCGTGGCGCCGCATATGAAGGCGTTTTCGGCGCTGTATCCGGAAATCAGGCTGGAGTTGACCAGCAACGAGCGCATCGTCGATCTGCTCGAACAGAAGGTGGATATCGCGATCCGGATTGGCGCGCTGCAGGATTCGACGCTGCACGCGCGCGCGTTGGGCAGCAGCAAACTCAGAGTGCTCGCGAGTCCGGCGTATCTGGCCGAATACGGCGAGCCGAAATCCGTGGATGCGTTGCGCGCGCATCGGCTGATCGGTTTTACGGCGCCGGAGCATTTGAATCGCTGGCCGCTGCGGGAAGGGCGCGCGGACACTTCCGGCTCGCTGAAGATCGAGCCCGCGATTACCGCGTCGAGCGGCGAAACGCTGCGCCAACTGGTGCTGTCGGGCTGGGGCGTCGCGTGTCTGGCCGACTTCATGACCGCCGCCGACGTGCGCGACGGACGCCTCGTGCCGATTCTCGGCAACGTGCTGGTCGACGAGCGGCAGCCGGTGAGCGCGGTGTATTACCAGAGCGCGTCGCTGTCGGGGCGCGTGCAGAGCTTTCTGGATTTCATTGCTGCTCGCGTGAAGCTCTAGTTTTAGCTGCGGCTTTGGCCACAAGCCTTTCTTTTCCAGCATCGTTGCTTCAACCAGACCCGCTGCTGCTGCGCGAACTAACCGCCAGCACGCGGGCTTTTTTGCGTCGTCCTTGTTATGAGCGGGCATCGTTCCGGTGGGGAGCGCGGGCGTCTCCTATAACTATGGCTATGTGTCAGGTTCAGTGGGCGCGGAATGTTTTTCTTCCGCGTGGCCTGATGAAATTGGCGCGTGTATATACAAGTTGGGTGCTAACGCCGCTTCAGCCACATGACGCGCACGTCGGCCAGAAGCCCGCACAAGCAAACTCCGTAAGCCTTGTCAGCCAACCTTCTAATGGAAAATCCCTACCATCCGGGATTTAAAAACAAGTTGTATATACAAGAACGTCCCGCTAGACTTCTCTGAACTTGTATAGACAGGACAAACATCATGATTCTGAAGCCCGGTTTTCTGACTCTTCCGCAACTGCGCCAGATCGCGCGCGAACAGGTTTCGCTGCAACTCGACCCCGCCAGCCACGCCGCGATCGACGCGTGCGCGAAAGCCGTCGCCGATATCGCCGCGAAGGGCGAACCGGCCTACGGCATCAACACCGGCTTCGGCCGGCTCGCCAGCACGCATATTCCGCACGACCAGCTCGAACTGCTGCAACGCAATCTGGTGCTGTCGCATGCGGTCGGCGTGGGTCAGCCGATGTCGCCTCCGGTCGTGCGTCTGCTGATCGCGCTGAAGTTGTCGAGCCTGGGCCGCGGGCACTCGGGCATCCGCCGCGAAGTCATGGAAGCGCTGATCACGCTGTTCAACGCCGACGTGCTGCCGGTGATTCCGGTCAAGGGTTCGGTCGGCGCATCGGGTGACCTCGCGCCGCTCGCGCATATGTCGGCCACGCTGCTCGGCGTCGGCGAAGTGTTCGCGAAGGGCGAGCGCATGCCGGCCACCGAAGGTCTCGCGCTCGTCGGCCTCAAGCCGCTCACGCTGCAGGCCAAGGAAGGTCTCGCGCTGCTGAACGGCACGCAAGCCTCCACCGCACTCGCGCTGTACAACATGTTCGCCATCGAAGACCTGTACCGCACCGCGCTGGTGTCGGGCGCGTTGTGCGTGGACGCGGCGATGGGCTCGGTCAAGCCGTTCGACGCGCGCATTCACGAATTGCGCGGCCATCAAGGTCAGATCGACGCGGCAGCGGCGTATCGCACATTGCTGGATGGCTCGAACATCAACGTGTCGCACGCCGATTGCGACAAGGTGCAGGACCCGTACAGCCTGCGCTGCCAGCCGCAGGTGATGGGCGCCTGTCTGGACCAGATGCGTCATGCAGCCAACGTGCTGCTGCTCGAAGCCAACGCCGTCTCCGACAATCCGCTGATTTTCCCGGACACCGGTGAAGTACTGTCGGGCGGCAACTTCCACGCTGAACCGGTCGCGTTCGCAGCGGACAATCTGGCTCTCGCCGTCGCTGAAATCGGCGCGCTGGCCGAGCGCCGCATCGCGTTGCTGATCGACGCGACGCTGTCGGGCCTGCCGCCGTTCCTCGTCCGCGATGGCGGCGTGAACTCCGGCTTCATGATTGCCCACGTGACGGCCGCCGCGCTCGCATCGGAAAACAAGACGCTCGCGCATCCGGCATCGGTCGATTCATTGCCGACGTCGGCGAACCAGGAAGACCATGTGTCGATGGCCACGTTCGCCGCGCGCAAGCTCGGCGACATCGCTGAAAACGTCGCCAACATTCTGTCCATCGAACTGCTCGCCGCTGCACAAGGCGTCGATCTGCGCGCACCGCACAAGACCAGCCCGAGCCTGCAAAAAGTGATGGATGTCGTGCGTAAAGACGTCGCCCATTACGAACTCGATCACTACTTCGCACCGGACATCGAAGCCGTCACGCGTCTCGTGCAGAACGGCACGATCGCGAAGCTGAGCCCGTTCGCGTTCGCGTCGGAACAGTGAGCCTCACGGCAAGCGGATCACGCCAATGAACGCACCGGCTTATCAGGGCATCAAGGACTTCATCCTCGCGCGCATTCATGCGGGCGAATGGGCTGAAGGCGACCAGGTGCCTTCCGAAAACGAGCTGGCGCGCGAGTTCAACGTCGCGCGCATGACGGTCAACCGCGCGTTGCGCGAGCTGACCTCGGAGCAGGTGCTGACGCGTGTGCAGGGTTCGGGCACTTTCGTGGCCCGTCCCAAGTACGAGTCGACGCTGGTGGCGATCCGCAGTATCTCCGATGAAATCGTCGCGCGTGGTCATCGTCATCAGGCGAAGGTGCTGCACATCGGTGCGAGTATCGCCGACGAAGCGCTCGCCGAAGAAATGCAGGTGAACGCGGGCAGTCCGGTGTTTCATTCGCGCGTGCTGCATGTCGAAAACGACGAGCCCGTGCAACTCGAAGAACGCTGGGTCAATCCGGCGGTCGCGCCCGACTACGCGCTGCAGGACTTCACGAACACCACGCCGAACCAGTACCTCGTGCGCGTGGCGCCGTTGCAGCGGGTCGAGTACCGGATCGAGGCACTGGCAGCGGACGCCGATACGCGCGAGCTGCTGACCATGGACGAACTCGAACCTTGCCTCGTGCTGCATCGGCGTACATGGTCGCAAAGCCAGGTGGCGTCGATTGCGAATCTATGGCACCCAGGCAGCCGTTATCGCTTCACCGGTCATTTCTGATTTCGCCGCTTTTACCGAAACTTCGTCGAACCTCTTTCGAACATCTTCAAGCATTCCGAGGGCCATCATGAACAATCCGAAACACATCGATCCGCGACTCGACCCGACCCGCACGATCCGCGCACCGCGCGGCGCGGAGAAGACCTGCAAGACCTGGATCGCGGAAGCCGCGTACCGGATGATCCAGAACAATCTGGACCCGGAAGTGGCCGAGCATCCGCATGCGCTGGTCGTGTACGGCGGGATTGGCCGTGCTGCGCGTAACTGGGATTGCTTCGATCAGATTCTCAAGTCGCTGAAGGACCTGAACGAAGACGAAACGCTGCTGATTCAATCGGGCAAGCCGGTGGGCGTGTTCCGCACGCATGCCGACGCGCCGCGCGTGCTGCTGGCGAACTCGAACCTGGTGCCGCATTGGGCGACGTGGGAGCATTTCCACGAACTCGACCGCAAGGGCCTGATGATGTACGGCCAGATGACGGCGGGTAGCTGGATCTACATCGGCAGCCAGGGGATCGTGCAGGGCACGTACGAGACGTTCTTCTCGGTCGCGAACCAGCATTTCAACGGCGACCCGAAGGACCGCTGGATTCTGACCGGCGGTCTCGGCGGCATGGGCGGCGCGCAGCCGCTCGCGGCGACGATGGCGGGCTTCTCGATGATCGCCGTCGAATGCGACGAGACGCGCATCGACTTCCGTCTGAAAACGCGTTACGTCGACAAGAAAGCGAAGACGCTCGACGAAGCGCTCGCGATGCTGGAAGAAGCGAAGCAGGCGGGCAAGCCGGTGTCGATCGGTTTGCTCGGCAATGCCGCCGACGTGTTCGCCGAGTGCGTGACGCGCGGCATCACGCCGGATTGCGTGACCGATCAGACCAGCGCGCACGATCCGATTCACGGTTATCTGCCGCAAGGCTGGACGGTGGAAGACTGGCGCGAACGTATGAAGACCGCGCCGGACAGCATCGTCAAACCGGCCAAGCAGTCGATGGCGAAACAGGTGCAGGCGATGTTGACGTTGCAGGAGCGCGGCGCGGCCACTCTCGACTACGGCAACAACATCCGTCAGATGGCGCTCGAAATGGGCGTGGAAAACGCATTCGATTTCCCGGGCTTCGTGCCCGCGTATATCCGCCCGCTGTTCTGCGAAGGCAAGGGGCCGTTCCGCTGGGTCGCGCTGTCCGGCGATCCCGAAGACATCTACAAGACCGATGCAAAGGTCAAGGAACTGATTCCCGACGATCCGCATCTGCACAACTGGCTCGACATGGCGCGCGAACGCATCGCGTTCCAGGGTCTGCCCGCGCGGATCTGCTGGGTCGGCGTGAAGGATCGCTATCGTCTGGGCCAGGCGTTCAACGAGATGGTGAAGAACGGCGAACTGAAAGCGCCGATCGTGATCGGCCGCGATCATCTGGACACGGGGTCGGTGGCGAGCCCGAATCGCGAAACCGAATCGATGAAGGACGGCTCGGACGCAGTCAGCGACTGGCCGTTGCTCAACGCACTGCTGAACACCGCAGGCGGCGCGTCGTGGGTGTCGCTGCATCATGGCGGCGGAGTCGGCATGGGCTTCAGCCAGCACTCGGGCGTCGTGATCGTCGCCGACGGCACCGATGCCGCGAAGGAACGCCTCGGCCGCGTGCTGTTCAACGACCCGGCCACCGGCGTGATGCGTCACGCGGATGCAGGCTATGAACTCGCGCAGGAAACCGCGCGTGAGGCAGGCCTGAATCTGCCGATGCTGGGCCGCTGATCGTGACGATGGTCGGCAGCATGGCAACTGTCACGCTGATTCGCGGCGCCGGCCTCGTGGCGGTGCCGTGGAAGAACGGCGGCGGCGTGACGCGCGAAGTGGCGGCGTTTCCCGAACAGGCCGGCATGGATGCGTTCGTGTGGCGCGTGAGTATCGCGGACGTCGCGCAGGCCGGGCCGTTCTCGCGTTTCGAGGGTGTCGACCGGACGCTGGTGTTGCTGGCGGGTTCGGGGATGGTGCTCGACGAAACGGTTGGCGCGCAGGTGTTGAAGTCGTATGCGCTGGTTGAGCCGCTCGATATCGCGAGGTTCGACGGCGAGGTGCATATCGACGCGAGACTGGTCGACGGTGCAACGCGCGACTTCAACCTGATGGTGCGGCGCGACGTGGCGCAGGGCGAACTCGACGTGTGGCGCGGTGATTCGGCGCGCACGTTTTCAGCCGATGTCGTGCTGCTGTATTGCGCGAGTGGCGAAGTCACGATTGCCGCCGGTGATGCGCAACCGCAAACGCTTGAAACGGGCGACACGTTGCGCATCGACGCACCCGACTCACTTTCCTGCGCACGCAAAGGCACCGGCGCTGTGCTCGCGATCACGCTCCGCTACACGCAACGATGACCACGATCCGCACGCGCGCCGACTGTTGCCAAGAGCATGAACACGAGCACGAAGGCGAACACAAAGCGCGCATGCGAAGCCACAAACAACAGACACGCAACCAGCTGCAACGAGCAACAGGCACGCGATGAAGCAAACCGTCTGGCATCACCTGAAACTTTGCCCGCAGGGCGACCCTCACCACACGCTCGCCGATGCCGCGATCGCAGTCGAAGACGGCCGTATCGCATGGCTCGGCGCAGCGTCCGACTTGCCCGCCCAATACGCCGCGTGGCCGCGCGAAGATCTGCACGGCGCGTGGGTGACGCCTGGCCTCGTCGATTGCCATACGCATCTGGTGTATGGCGGGCAGCGCGCGGACGAATTCGCGCAGCGCCTTGCGGGCGTCAGCTATGAAGAAATCGCGCGACAGGGCGGAGGAATCGTATCGACGGTGCGCGCCACGCGTGCCGCCGACGAAGCGTCGTTGTTCCGTCAATCGGCCGCGCGGCTCGAACCGTTGCTTGCCGAAGGCGTGACCGCCATCGAAATCAAATCCGGCTACGGCCTCGATCTCGCGAGCGAGCGCAAGATGCTGCGCGTCGCGCGGCAGTTGGGCGAGCGTTATCCGGTGACGGTCTATACGACTTTCCTCGGCGCGCACGCATTGCCGCCCGAATTTGCCGGTCGTGCCGACGCGTATATCGACGAAGTCTGCAACACGATGCTGCCCGCGCTCGCCGACGAAGGCCTGGTCGATGCCGTCGATGTGTTTTGCGAACGCATCGGTTTTTCGCTGGAGCAAAGCGAGCGCGTGTTCAACGCCGCCGAACGCTACAGGCTGCCCGTGAAGATGCACGCCGAGCAGTTGTCGAACGGCGGCGGTACGGCGTTGGCCGCGCGTCATCGCGCGCTGTCCGCCGATCACCTCGAATTTCTCGACGAAGCGGGCGTCGCCGCGATGAAAGAAGCGGGTACGGTCGCCGTATTGTTGCCGGGCGCGTATTACTTCATCCGCGAGACGCAGTTGCCGCCGCTGGAATTGCTGCGGCGTTACGAGGTGCCGATTGCAATTTCGACGGACAGCAATCCGGGCACATCGCCCGCGACGTCGCTGCTGCTGATGATGAACATGGCGACCACGTTGTTCCGCATGACCGTGCCCGAAGTGCTGCAAGGCGTGACCACGCACGCGGCACGCGCGCTGGGTAAAGCGGACACGCACGGCGCGTTGGAAGTGGGGCGCGCGGCCGACTTCGCGGTATGGTCGGTCGATTCGCTCGCCGAGCTGGCTTACTGGATCGGCCGTCCGTTGTGCGCGCGCGTCGTGCGCGCGGGCGAGACCGTGTTGAGCAGGACCTGAGAGATGACACAAATAAAACAATCGCTGTTCGCCGCGCACGCCTACCTGCCCGACGGCTGGCGTCGCAATGTATTGCTGGAATGGGACGCGGCTGGCACTTTAACGGGCGTCACGCCGGATGTAAAAGAAGCGCCTGCTGGCGTTGCCAAAGCAGCGGGTCCGATATTGCCAGGGATGCCGAATCTTCATTCGCATGCGTTCCAGCGCGCGATGGCCGGCCTCACCGAATATCGCGCCAACGCCACCGACAACTTCTGGAGCTGGCGCGACCTGATGTACCGCTTCGCCGCGCGCATCACACCGGAAGGGCTGGCGAGCATCGCGCAATGGCTTTACATCGAAATGCTGAAAGCGGGCTATACGTCCGTGTGCGAATTCCACTACGTGCATCACACGCCCGGTGGCAGCCGGTACGCGAATCACGCGGAACTCGCACAACGTGTCGTGGATGCAGCGTCTGCGAGCGGTATAGGCATGACGATGCTGCCGGTGCTGTATCAATACAGCGGCTTCGGTTCGCGCGCGCCGCGTGACGATCAGGCGCGCTTCATCAATACGCCTGAGGGTCTGCTCGATCTGCTCGGCACGTTGCGTACGGCACGGCCTGAAAACGCGTCACTGCGTTATGGCGTGGCGCCACATTCGTTGCGCGCGGTGTCGGCGGATTCGTTGCGTGTGCTGCTCGGCGGCATCGACGCGAAGGCGCCCGTGCATATCCACATTGCCGAGCAGACCGCCGAAGTCGAAGCGTGTATTGAAACCGAAGGCGCGCGTCCGGTGCAATGGCTGCTGGATCGTTTCGACGTGGACAGCCGCTGGTGCCTTGTGCACGCGACGCATGTCGACCCGCACGAAATGCAGGCGCTCGCGAAGAGCGGCGCGGTCGCGGGTTTGTGCCTGACCACCGAGGCGAATCTCGGCGACGGCATTTTTCCGGCGCAGGAATATCTCGACGCGCAAGGGAGAATCGGTGTCGGCTCGGATAGTCACATCGGCGTCGATTGGCGCGCGGAGTTGCGTCTGCTCGAATACGGTCAGCGTTTGACGCGGAGGCAGCGCAACGTGCTTGCATCGGCGCAGGCCACGCATGTAGCGGACCGTCTGTTCGACGCCGCGCTCGATGGCGGCGCGCACGCAACGGGTCGCGCGGTCGGCGCGTTGCAGGCAGGAAGCCGCGCCGACTGGCTCGTACTCGACGCGAATCATTCGAGCATTGCCGAGCATTCGAGCGATGCGTGGCTGTCGGGCGTCGTATTCTGCGAGCATGGCGAGACGCCGATTCGCGATGTGTATGCGGGCGGCGACAAGGTCGTCGACAATCGCAGGCATCGCGACGAAGAGGGCGCTTACGCACGCTATCGCATCGCGCTCGCAGAACTGCTCGACTGACGCGGCCGATAAAGACGGCGCAAAATGAAGCGCGCAAGACTTGTTGAATAGATCCTTCGATCCAACCGATTCCGGGCTGACATGACTGCTTCGACTACTCCGCCGGTTTTCTCGCTGCATCAGGGAAGCCTGCCTTTGCTGATTTCGATCCCGCACCTGGGCACACAAATCCCCGCCGATATCGCGGCCACAATGACGCCCGTCGCTCATCGCACTGACGATTGCGACTGGCATCTCGACCGTCTCTATGGGTTCGCGAAGCGGCTGGGCGCATCGATTCTCGCGCCGACTTACGCACGCTATGTGATCGATCTGAACCGTCCGCCCGACGGCGCGAATCTGTATCCGGGCCAGGACACCACGGGTCTGTTGCCCGTCGATACCTTCGACAAGGAAGCGCTGTATCTCGACGGACATCTCCCTGACGAAGCCGAGGTTGCGCGCCGTCGCGATGCTTACTGGACGCCGTATCACCATGCTTTGCAGGGCGAGCTTGCCGCGTTGAAGGCGAAGCACGGCAAGGTGCTGCTGTGGGAAGCGCACTCGATCCGCTCGCACGTGCCGCGCTTTTTCGAAGGACGTCTGCCGGATTTCAACTTCGGCACGTCGAATGGCGCGAGTGCGGTGGCGGGTCTCGGCGAAGAACTGGCTGCGATCGTCGGGCGCGACGGCGGCTATACGGCAGTCGCGAATGGACGCTTCAAGGGCGGCTACATCACGCGGCAATACGGGCAACCGGCGCAGGGCGTACATGCCGTGCAACTCGAGTTGTCGCAGATCACGTATATGGAAGAGCAGATGCCTTATGCGTATGACGAAAAACTCGCGGCGAAAGTCGAGCCTGTATTGCAGGCATTGGTGACGGCCGCGATGGAGCGCATCAACGCGGCTTGATCCATTGAATCGGCGAATACGTGGTCCGATTCATTTTTCTCTTAAGCAGAACGGCGTCACGCAATTCACAAATTGCGTGACGCCGTTTTCGCGTCGGCTAGCACCGCAAAGGTGTAACAGCATGTGTCCGGCATTGCATGCGACCGTTTTCGCGTGGAACGTATAGAGCGTCGAAGATATTTGCCCGCGCCGGGTCAACGCTTTTCGCCATAAAAAAAGCCCCGCTAATTGGCGGGGCTTTGCGATGTGCGGAGCGCCCGGAAGGACACCGCATCACCATTAGTGGCAGCGCTTTTCCCAGTGACCGTGGACCTTCACCTTGTGGCAAACCGGGTGGTGGTGGTGTTCGTCGGCTTGTGCGGGAGCGACCGCGCTCAGGGTGACGATGGCTGCGGCAATGGCGAGAGCAAATTTCTTCATTACAAAACCCTTAAGTCGATGTTGTGGAGCTTCCAATCCAGCACGTCTCGTGCCGGATCGGTCCGAAAGCATGCCACATCGAGCGCGTCGCGCGTAGGAACGTGGCGCGAATACTTGTGTCAATGCAACAGAGTGAGCGCTCCGCCACGTCGAAACGGCCTAATGGCGCGCAGTATCGTGTAATTCCGACAACCCGGACCGCGCGGGCAGGCGTCGATTGCATCGACATGTACGCCTGAAAACGCGTGTAAGCCGGGATTGCGCGACGTGCGGCGATGCGTTTAACCTTTCAAATCGATGACGCGCATGATGAGGTTTATCGAGCGTATCGTCATGACATCGGGCAAAAGATGGAAGACCCAGCGATGGAAGATTCCGACGAATTGCTGCTCCCGGTATGGCGGGCAAACCTGGTGCTGCTGACCCGCGAGGTCGGCGCCGCGACGCGTCTCGCGCGCATGATGACTTTCTCCGCGAGCTACCTCAAGTTGATGCTGGCCGGCCAGCGCGAATTCAGCGAGGAGTTCGTGCGCGGGATCGAAGCGGTCACGGGCTTGCCGAACGGCTGGATGAACGCGCCGCATACCGGGCAGGACATCCCTGCCAACGCGCGCGAAGCGATCGACAACGAGCAGCCGCTCGCGCGTTTTCGCGGCACCGCGCATCCGGTGCGAAAGAAGACGGTGTTGCGGCCGCCCGAGCCGATTTTCGGTCAGCCAGGGCCTGCCAAACGGGTCGAAGAAGAAGCGCTCGATGCGGAAACGCATCGACGTCAGGCGTATTTGCGCAAAGTTCGCGATCTGGCGATTCAGGACGTGCGGCGTTTCGAGCGGCATCTGAGTCACGCGCCGGTCGATTTCGCGACGATGCGCTCGAAGGTCGAGGAAGTGATCGCGTCCGCCGAGCTGGACGATCTGCTGCAGGCTGATCTCGCGGGACGTCTGGAACAGATCGAAAAGCATCGTCATTTGTTGCTGCGGCATGTGGAGAGTCTGCAGTCGCTGCTCGCGCAGCTTGGCGAAGCCGATGAGCGTGGCGGGTGACGTATCTGATGACGAAGAGCGTTGATATCGGGTTCGATTGCGGTTGCAACGGCGTAGGGAATTTGAATCACGCGCTCGGCGCGGGATTCGCCGCGAACCGGCGCGCCTCGAGCGCGCGGCGCAGCGCGCGCGGTTTATGACGCGGCGTGGCAGGTTCATCGGAGTGGTGACCGCCGCCTGGGCGCTCGCCGCGCTGTCGGCGCCGCCCGCCGCATTCGCCGCCGACAACACCGCAGCAGCAACTTCTTCCGACGACCTCGCGCCCTCCACGATGGAGCGCGACGTCCACCTCTTCACGATCCAGAAAGACGGCTCGATCGAGGAGCATGACGACACCATTCTGCGCGCCAACACCGCGAGCGGCATCGACGATATCGCGCAGCGCTATGTGTGGTTCAACAAGGACATCGAGCAGGTGCAACTGCTGCGCGCGGAAACGATCGACCCGAACGGCGTCGCGCATCCGGTCGGGCCCGAGGCGATTCGCGACGTGCAGGAGCCGCGTTCGGCCGGTGCGCCGAGTTTTGAAGACGGCGTGCTGCGCACAGTGATTTTCCCGGGTGTGGAGCCGGGCTCGCGTGTGCATCTCGCGTTTCGCAAGACACGCAGCAAGCCGTTGCAGGCGGGCACGTTTGCGTACCTCGTCGAGCCGACACGCGACCCGGTTGAGTTGCAACGCCTGATCTTCGATCTGCCCGCCGATGTCCCGCTCTATGCCGACGCGCGTGGCTATGTCGCGGTGCCCCCGGTCACATCCAATGGACGTACCCGTTACGAGTTCGACTACCGCCACGGCCCCTACGCGCCGCTCGAAGCGGGCGCGGTCGGCTACGCGAACTGGGGCGACCGGCTGATGGTGTCGACGGTGCCGGACTTTGCGAGTTTCGCCGCGCGGTATCGCGAGCCCGCTATCGATCCGACCAAGACCGATCCCGCGATTGTCCAGCTTGCACAGACGCTGACAGCGAATGCCGCCGATCCGCGAGAGAAGGCGAGATTGCTGTACGACTGGATGCGTCTGAATATCCGCTACGTCGCGCTGTTTCTCGGCGAGACGGCGGCGATTCCGCACCGGGCGGCCGATATCCTGCGCAACCGTTATGGCGATTGTAAGGACCACGTCGCGCTGTACGGCGCGTTGCTCGCGGCGGCCGGCATCCGCAGCGAGGCGGTGCTGCTCAACCTCGGCCCGTACTACAGCCTGCCCGACGTGCCGGGTTATGGGGCGAGCGCGATCAATCACGCAATCGTATGGATTCCAGAGCTTTCGTTATTCGCCGATACGACCGCGGGCGGAACCGCGTTCGGTTATTTGCCGGTGGCGGTGATGGACCGTCCGGTGCTGCTGGTGGACGACGGTGTGCTGTCTCGTACGCCCGCCACGCAATCTCGCGAACGCAGTGCGCGCGTGCAGATCGACGTCGATGAAAGCGGCACGGCGGGTTACGCGTATCGCGTGGAAGATGCGGGTTTTACCGCCGAAATTGAGCGCAATACGTTTCGACGTTCGACGCATCAGCGAGTCCAGCAGATTGCGGCGAACCGTCTATTGCAGACGGGTTTGCACGGCACCGCGCAATTGCGCACGGACGACGTAAGCGCAACGAGCGGTCCGTTCGCGACGTCGATGCAGGGAAGCGTCGCGCATTTCGTGTGGCAGGACGGCACGACGGCGGTGCCCGCGTTGACGAGTTTCTCTGGCGGGATGGCGTCGCAGGTGCAGGGCTGGCTGGCGGAGCCTGCGCGAACGCAGCCGTGGGCCTGCATCGGCGGAGAGTTCGACGAGACGCTGGAAATGACGCTGCCGCGCTTTGTCCGCGTGACGGATTTGCCGTCGGATACGACGGTGCAGGACCGCTTTCTGACGTTCTCGTCGCGCTATGTGTTCGATCCCGCGACGCGGATGTTGCAGGTCGACCGGCATCTGAACGCGACGTTCGGCCATCAGATGTGCTCGCCCGATGAGTTCGCGGGGATGAAGGACGACCTTGTGCGGATCGAGCGGGATCTGGATGGGGAGGTGGTGGTGAAGGCGGTTGATTCGACATCGAAATAGAGCGGCCTTAAAAAGACTCTGGTCACGCACACCCGCCGCAACCAGAGCCTCCATCAACCGCAATCTAAACCTTCGCTCAGGTCCCGCTCTTCGTCACGATCGGCACCCACGCACCGTTCTTCACCTGATACAGCGTCGATGCGCCGCTCTTCAGCGCGCCGGTGTTGTCGAACGAAATCTTGCCGGTCACGCCGTCGTAATCGATCGATTTCAACACCGGCCGGTACACCGCCGGCGAACTCGATTTGGCCTGCTCCATCGCCTTGATCGCGACCCACGCGCCGTCATAACCGAACGGCGCGTACGACAGGATATCCACGCCGAAACGCTTCTTGAACTTCGACGAAAAATCCTTGCCGCCGGGCAGTTGCGCGAGCGGGCGGCCATATTCCCAGGCCATCGCGCCTTCTGCCGCGTCGCCCGCGAGCTTGATGAAGTCCGGGTCCATCACGCCGCCGCCGCCGACCAGTTGCGCATTGAGTCCGAGCTGCTTCATCCGTCGTGCGAAGCCCGCAGCCTGATTGTCCAGTCCGCCGAAGAACACCAGGTCCGCATTGGCGCCCTTGATCTTGGTGATTTGCGTGCTGAAATCGACCGCGTGGTTGTCGGTGTATTCGTGCGCGACGATGGTGCCGCCGTGCGCTTTCACCGCTTTCTCGAACTCGTCGGCTTCGCCCTGGCCGAACGCGGTCCGGTCGTCGATGATCGCGATGCGCTTGGCCTTGGTGACGTCCACCGCATAAGCGCCCGCGTTGCCCGCGTTCTGCGCATCCGTGGAAATCACCATGAAGGTGTTAGCGAAGCCGCGTCCGGTAATGATCGGATTGGTCGCGGCCGGGTCGATCACCGGAATGCCGGACTGTTCGTACACTTGCGACGCGGGAATCGTCGTGCCCGAATTGAAGTGGCCGACCACCACGGCCACGCCCGAATCGACCAGCTTCTGCGCAGCCTGCACGCCGACGCGCGGGTCGGCCTGATCGTCCTGGGAGACGATTTCGAACACCGCGACCTTGTCGCCGATCTTGATCTTCTGCGCGTTGGCTTCTTCGATTGCGAGGCGCACGCCGTTTTCCAGATCTTTGCCGTAGCCGGCGTTCGCGCCTGTCAGCGGCGCGGCGAAACCGATCTTCACGGGCAGGTCGTCGGCGAAACTGGCCAGCGGCGCAACGGCGAAGAGGGCGCCAACGAACAGGGCAAGTGGTTTGAGCGTGTTGCGAAGACTCATGGTCTCTCCTTCCATCGACAGTTTCAGGGTGTGAAAGCGGCAAGGCGGTAACGCCGGGTCGAAGCGCGAATCGGCACGCGGTTGGCGGGCCGTCACGCACATCGGCAGACTACGGATGACCGGTCGCGATTAACAATGCTGGAATACGCGCGCTCGGGCCGGGTGATTGAGTGGCGTCGGCGGGCATTCATGCGCGGGTCAATCTGGCGCGAATATAGAAAGCCAATTTGCGGTCGTCTTGGCAGTTCGAGGCGTTTTGAATGAGCATTTCGGCATAGCCCGCGCGGCGCGTGGGCGGGCAGGCAGCGAGCGCCGCGTGGAGAGTGCGGATTGCGGCATATGCTTAAGAGCGAAGGCGAAGGCGAAGGCGAAGGCGAAGGCGAAGGCGAAGGCGAAGGCGAAGGCGAAGGCGAAGGCGAAGGCGGGGCGTTGCGGCCGTTGCCGGGCTGGCGCGCGTGGGCAACCTGCGGTGGCCTGCGGACCGCGGGCGGGATAAATGACGTTACGCCGCCGTCGATGGCGCGGGGCGACAACGGCGGCAATGCTTCTGGGGATCGCCGGAGCTATGCCGGTCTCAGGCCTAACTCCGCCTTCAACGCACCCGCGACTAACAACCCGCGCAAGTGCGCCTCAAAAAGAAACTACTGCTTCTATCGGCCAGCCCCGAAGCGCCGGCCATTGCTGCTCAATGCTCGCCTTGCTGGCGCAACAACTCTTCCCGCAGACGCAGCAGCGGCGCTTTGGTTTCGTCGTCGGCCCATGTGTCGAGGTCGTCGATTGCGCGCTGGCAGCCGTCGAGCACCAAGTCGAGATCGACCGGCACGTTGTTGTTCAGCGCGAATTCGATGGTCTCCGCGAACTGCTGGCACTCGTCCTCGCCGTACGAGATGTCGAGGTTGTCGGCGATCACTTCGGCGATATTGCTGCGCGCCTTGTCGTCAGCCGTCACCATGTCGACGATGCCGCGCGCCACCGCCGGCGAGTAATACAGCGCGATGTCGAGCCATTGCGCCGGGTCGAAATCGGCCTGATCGAACTGGTTCTCGAAATATTCGATCGCTTCCTGTTCGTGCGCTTCGTCGGCGTCGACGCTCATGCACAACTGCTCAAAAAACTCTTCCCGCTCACTGCGGATATAACCGTCCATCGATGCCTCGTCTGCTGAATTCTGCGTAAATGCCTGATGCCTGAAAAAATGCGATGTGGAGAGGCAGGCGCCTGATCCACGTGGCACGCGGCACGCATTATAGGATGCCCGGCTGACAGCGGCGGTTTGCGGCGGCCCCGGCCGGACCAGCGCGATGCTCGCGGATTGCCCGCCCACCAGGTAACAGTGCCTTCCTCGCCGGGGGGATTTTCCGCGCCGCATCGCTCGTTAGACTTCTGTTGACCGTTCGGGTCGAGTCAACAGGAGAATTGAAATGAAGGCAGTTTGGGTGCGGTTGTGCGTCAGCGTGGCAGGATTAGTGGCGCTCGGCGCGGGGTTGGGCGTAACCCAGGCTCAGGCGGCAGGATTGACGCGGGCGCAGGTGCTCGCCGAGCTGGCCGACTATCAAAGCGTCGGCTACCAGTTCAGCGACGTGGACTACCCGCAAAATGCCATTGAGGCGACTCGCAAAGTCGTGGCGTTGCGCGCGGAACGCGCGGCGGCTGCGGCAGCGAGCACTGCGAAAGTCGCAGCCCGCGACGCCGGGTGGCCGAAGCGCGACTGATCTTTAACGACTGCCGCCGACCATCGGTCACCCGCAAGGCTAGGCCGTCTCCGCAACCCACGCATCGAACCACTCGTGCGGCTGCGCGATCTCGCTCTGCGCGGCCACCAGTTCGAGTTCGTACCGTCCGGCCTGCCAGGTTGTCTTGACCACGGCATTCACCGCCGCCACCGTATGCTCGAACGCCGCGCGAATCGAATCGCCGAGCAGCGTGCGCGCGACAAACACCGCACTGGTCAGATCGCCGACACCGACCGGCTGCCGCGCGAACGGATAAAGCGGACGCTGCGCCATCCACGCTTCGCGCTCGGTGACGACCAGCATGTTGAACCGGTCGGCGGGACTGTTGCGATCCAGCAGATGCTTGACCAGCACGAGCTTTGGCCCTCGTGCGATCACTTCGCGGCAGGCGGTCACCGCTTCTTCCAGCGTCTCGATCTCGCGGCCCACGAGGCGTTGCAATTCGGTATGGTTCGGCGCCATCGCGTCGGCGACTTCGGGCATCGTGCGGACCAGAAATTCCTGAATGCCGGGTTCGACCTTGCAGCCGCTGGCCGCGCCCATCACCGGATCGCAGAAATACCACGCGCGCGGATTGGCCGCCTTCACCGCCTTGACGATCTCCACTACCGACTGCGCCTGCTCGGGCGTGCCCAGATAGCCGGACAGCACCGCGTCGCAGCGCGGCAACATGCCGATCGCGCCGATGCCCTCGACCAGTTCCTCCATCTGCGACGAGTCGATTGCGCTGCCGGTCCAATGGCCGTATTGCGTGTGATTCGAAAACTGCACGGTGTTGAGCGGCCAGACGTTGACGCCGAGCCGGCGCATGGGAAACACGGCCGCGCTATTGCCGGCGTGTCCGAAGACAACGTGAGACTGGATGCTCAGAACGCTTTTTGTCATGGTGTCGCTCGCGCAAACGGGGATGCGCGAATAGAGAGAACGGTAGGGTGCGCCGAGTCGACGAGCCGGGAACGACCGGCCGCCCCAAACGGCAGAGCTGCTTCAGATGATGGTGCAGGAAACGTCTACACGCTGCATCGTCAGGAAACAATACAGGAGTTTCGCGCGCGCGAGTCGATCCGTCCCCTGTGTTGTTGCGTCGAACCATCATACGGAAGGGGGGGCGGGCGGCCTGCTGAAGCTGCCGGGCGGCAAACGGCGGAGGTATCCGACGCGAGGGACAGCCGCATGAGAGCGGTATTTGAACCGTGTCTGATCCATGCGTGAGCCGTATACATGCGGCTTGAAATGCCGTCGGACAGGCGGCTCAAACCACCGCCACGCGCGCCTACGTCAGCTCGCGATACAACGCAAGATAACGCTCCGCCGACGCGCCCCAGCCGAAATCCTGCTGCATCGCGCGCCGTTGAGTCGCTTTCCACTCGGTGCGCCGGTCGTAGAGCGCGAAGGCCCGGCGGATCGCGGCGGCGAGTCCGTGCGGCTCGAATCGTTCGAAGACGAAGCCGGTGGCGAGATCGTCGGCGAGATTTTCTAGCGACGCGTCCACCACGGTGTCAGCGAGACCGCCAACGCAATGCACCAGCGGCAGCGATCCATAAGCGAGCGCGTACAACTGCGTGAGCCCGCATGGCTCGAAACGCGACGGCACGGCGATCACGTCGCTGCCCGCGACGATCGTATGCGCGAGCGTTTCATCGAAACCGAGTTCGACCGCCACCGACTCGGGATGCGACTGCGCGACGCGTTTCAAACCGTTCTCGAGCGCTGGATCGCCGGTGCCGAACACCACCAGTTGACCGCCGCGTTTGACGATTTCGGGCACGCCCCCAAGCAGCAGATCGAGGCCTTTCTGTTCGGTCAGACGGCTCACCACGCCGAACAGCAGCGCGTCGCTTTTCTGCGCGAGGCCGAAGCGCTTTTGCAACGCTTCCTTGCAGGCCGCTTTGCCGGCGAGACGGGTGGCGCTGTAGTGAGTGTCGAGCAGCGCGTCGGTGGAGGGATTCCAGACGGCATAGTCGACACCGTTCAGGATCCCGCTCAGATCGTGCGAACGATGCCGCAGCAGTCCGTCGAGCCCGCCGCCCTGCGAGAGCGTCTGGATTTCGCGCGCGTAGGTCGGGCTGACGGTCGTGATGCGGTCGCTATAGAAAAGGCCAGCTTTGAGAAACGACAGTTGTCCGTAGAACTCGACGCCGGCGATGTTGAAGAAGTCGTCCGGCAGCGCGAGTTGGCCGAACTGGTGCGCGGGAAACACGCCCTGATAGGCGAGGTTGTGCACGGTGAAGACACTGCGCGCGACCGGCCGGCCGTGCTGGCGCTCGGCCGCTTTCAGATAGGCGGGCGCGAGCCCTGCGTGCCAGTCGTGCGCGTGGACGATCTGCGCGGACCACGCCGGGTCCAGTTGCTGCGCAAGTTGTGCGGCGACCCAGCCGAGCAGTGCAAAACGCTGGGCGTTGTCGCCATAGGGCACGTGTTCGTTGTTCAGATACGGATTGCCCGGCCGGTTATACAGCGACTCGGCGCGGATCACGTAGACGATCAGCCCGTTCGCCCCCAGCGTGCCGCGCTCGAGCGTGACCCCCGGTGTGTCGAAGCGGCGCCCTAGCTGCGCGACCGGATGCAGGTCGGTCAGACCGGCCAGTACGGCTGGGAAGCCGGGCAGCAGCACCCGCACATCGGCGCCGCGCTCGATCAGCGCGGGCGGCAGTGCGCCCGCGACATCGGCGAGACCGCCCGTTTTGAGAAGGGGATACAGCTCGCTTGCGACGTGCAGGGCGCGAATCGTCATAGGCCAGTCTCACTCCGGGTTAGTCGATGTTGCTGGTTCAGGTGCGAGGGGTCCGGTAAGGTTCGTCGATTTCGACGGTCTGATGCAGCAGCGCGGTGACAGAGCCTCAGCACCATGCGTTCGGACACGTGAGGATCGCGCTGGCAGGCGGCGCCACCCCGCACGGGCGGGCAGTGCACCTCGCCCGCCCAACCCCCGCCACCTTACTTCGATTTCGGCCGCAGCGCCTCGGGCGTGACCAGCACGACACCGTCGTCCGTGCGATAAAACCGCTCGGCGTCCGCGACCGGATCCTCGCCGATCACCGTACCGTCCGGTATCGCACAGCCGCGGTCGATCACCACCTTCTGCAACCGGCAACTCGCGCCGACCGTGACCTGCGGCAACAAGACTGCCTCATTGATATTACAGAACGAACTCACCTTGACGTTCGACGACAACACCGAGCGCGAAATCTGCGACCCCGAGATCACACACCCGCCGCAGACGATCAGGTTGTTGCCCGAGCCCTGCAAACCTTTCATATCGCGGACGAACTTGGCGGGCGGCAACTGTTCCACGTAAGTCCAGATCGGCCAGTTGCGGTCGTACAGATCGAGCGTGGGTATCGTCGACGCGAGGTCGAGATTGGCCGCCCAGTAAGCGTCGATCGTGCCGACATCGCGCCAGTACGGCTCCACGCTCGGGTCCGACGATACGCACGACATGCTGAACGGATGCGCGATCGCCGTGCCCTGGGTGACGACGCGCGGCAGGATGTCCTTGCCGAAATCGTGATCGGTATCGATCGACGAAATGTTCTCTTCGAGCAGCGAGTACAGATAGTCGGCGTTGAACACATAGATGCCCATGCTGGCCAGCGCGATGTCCGGGCGGCCTGGCATCGCGGGCGGGTCGGCGGGCTTTTCGACGAAACCGGTGACGCGGCGGTTTTCGTCCACCGCCATCACGCCGAATGCGACCGCGTCCATGCGCGGCACCTCGATGCATCCCACCGTGCAATCCGCGCCGCTCTCCGCGTGGTCGGCGATCATCCGCGTGTAGTCCATCTTGTAGATGTGGTCGCCTGCCAGCACCACCACGTATTTCGGCCGGATCGAGCGGATGATGTCGAGGTTCTGGAACACCGCGTCGGCGGTGCCGCGATACCAGTGAGCGCCTTCCACGCGCTGCTGCGCCGGCCACAGGTCGATGAATTCGCCGAATTCGCCGCGCAGGAAACTCCAGCCGCGCTGCATATGGCGCAAAAGCGAGTGCGCCTTGTACTGCGTGACCACGGCGATGCGCCGGATGCCGGAGTTCAGACAGTTGGACAACGCGAAGTCGATGATCCGGTATTTGCCGCCGAAATGTACCGCGGGCTTCACGCGCTTGTTGGTGAGCGGGCCGAGCCGTGTGCCTCTGCCGCCTGCGAGGACGATGGCGAGGGTTGAGCGTTGCACATCGTTCAGCCGTGACGGAGTGTCCATGTCTGTCTCCATGATTAGTATGCCCCGGATGATCTGGTTGTCAGTTGCTGGTCTCGTTGATCGCCGGCTTCTTCGCTGCTGATTCGCGATGCTGATTCGTTCTTCCAGGCGGTTCGTCTTCGCGAGCCCGTCAGGTAGTTCTAGCACCGAATGGTCCACAGCCAAAAGCCTGAATTTCGCGGATGCACGCCGAGGTGCCCCACCTGCGCACAATCGGCTGTTGCAGCGCGCGTATCCGTGCGGCACGACACATAGAGGGCAAGGTGGGCTGTCGCAATATGCGTGCCAAAGCGGAACGGCGCGGTTGTGGCCGATACGGACAGGCGGCGGGAGGTCGGAGAGGCCGCGGCTGACAGCGAGAATGACGCGGTTCAGGTCGATCGCGCAGGTCGCCGCAGCGTTAAGCCTGCGCGATTGGCGGCACGGTCGGGCGGTGCGTCGTAGAATCGTGCGCTTCTATCGTGGCCGCCCGGTTGGCTGGTCCACGCGATTTCCCGCCTGTTCTTCGCAGTTTCTTTTTTGCAAAAAATCTCGATGAATTTTCGCCGTCATGCCCTGCTTGCCCTGTTGAGTGTCTGCGTGTGCGCGGTTGCGCCCGCCGTGTCTTCTGCTTCGGCCGCCACGCCGGCAAGCGTCGCAGCGGCTGCCGCGTTGAGCCAGGCGAGTCCGGTCGCGGCCAGCGCCGCGTCGGTGAGCGCTGCCGCGGATAACAGCGGTCCCGCTTATGGCCCGGAATTGCAGGGCTTTACCTATCCCGCGCCGGTCGGGCGTTTCGATTTCACGTCGCAAGGCGTCGCGCTGCAAATGGCCTACATGGACGTCAAGCCGGCGCATCCGAACGGCCGCACGGCGGTGCTGCTGCACGGCAAGAACTTCTGCGCGGCGACCTGGGACGCAACGATCCAGAAACTCAGCGATGCCGGATATCGCGTGATCGCGCCGGATCAGATCGGCTTCTGCAAGTCGAGCAAGCCCGAGCACTACCAGTACAGTTTTCAACAATTGGCACGCAATACCCATGCGCTGCTCGAATCGCTCGGCGTGACGGACGCGACGATGATCGGCCATTCGACCGGCGGTATGCTGGCGATCCGCTACGCGCTGATGTATCCGCGTGAGACGCAGCAACTGGTGCTGGTCAATCCGATCGGTCTGGAGGACTGGAAGGCGAAGGGCGTGCCGTCGTTGTCGGTCGATCAATGGTACGAGCGCGAACTGAAGACGACCGCCGACGGCATCCGCCGCTATGAGCAGTCAACTTATTACGCCGGTCAGTGGCGCGCCGACTATGAGCCGTGGGTGCAGATGCTCGCGGGCATGTATCGCGGACCGGGCAAGGACATCGTCGCGTGGAATTCCGCGCTGCTGTACGACATGATTTACACGCAGCCTGTTGTTTACGAGCTTGGTCAACTGAGCATGCCGACACTGCTGCTGATCGGCCAGAAGGACACCACGGCGATCGGCAAGGATGCCGCACCGCCCGAGGTGCGCGCGAAGATCGGCCATTACCCGGAGCTGGGCAAAGCGGCGGCGAAAGCGATTCCGCATGCGACGCTGGTCGAATTCGCCGCCGACGGCCACGCGCCGCAGATGCAGGACCCGCAGGCGTTTCATAAGGCGCTGCTGGATGGGCTGGCGGCGGTGCCGACGAATCGGTGAAAGGAAGAGAGGGTGAGAGGCTTTCGGAGTCTTTACGATACTCCGAGGCCTCCCAACAGCGGGTGACGGACCCATCGCGTCACGGCCAGAGGCGGTGCGATGGTGCTTGGGCGGTGAATCCCGATGTTCTGAACCTGGTGGTGCGGCCCTCGCACGGTCGCTAACGGTACAGCGCGGGCGCCGATGTTTTTTGCTTTACGTCGCCGGATACGAATAGCCCGCGCCTAGCTGTTTGCGTGCCCTGTCGCCAGCGCCTGCGCTTGCCTCGGCCTGAGCATCCTCTCGACAAGCCGGGCCGCGCCCTGACGGTTCAACAGTCTCGGCAGACAGGAAAGCAGCCGGTTCGCCTTCCCGACAACCCGATGGCTTCTGTTGCGGTCCACCGCAAAAAAAGCATCGTCGATCACGCTTGCCACCGGCATCGGCGTGCCGACGGCGGCTTCCTGCGCGCCGACGACGTCGAAGAAACCGGTTTGCGTCGCGCCCGGACACACGGCGACCACCCGAACTCCCCGATGCCGGTTCTCGGCCCAGACGGCTTCGGAGAATGACAGAAGAAACGCCTTCGTGGCGCCGTAGACGGCCATGTACGGATCGGGCTGAAACGCCGCCGTCGACGCCACGTTGATGACGACGCCAGCAGATTTCGCCAGCATGCCCGGCAGCACGAGATGCGCCAGTTCGACCGCGGCCATGCAGTTCACCAGCACTTCATCGCGCTGACGCGACAGCGGAATGGACTCGAAGCGTCCATACGCCGCAAAGCCCGCATTGTTGACCAGAACATCGACGACTCTTTCCGCTGCCTTCAGGTGAGCGGCGATTGCGTGTACCGCTTCGGACGTGCTCAAGTCGGCAGTCAGGTAATCCGCGTCGCACGCGTAGTCGCGCCGTAGTTCCTCGGCGAGATCGCGCAGCTTGTCGTGCGAGCGCGCTACCAGCAGCAGTCGGGCTCCCCGTTTAGCCAGGGCGAAGGCAAACGCACGTCCGATACCGGACGATGCACCGGTGACAAGAGCGGTCTTGCCGCGAAAATCGAAGGGGGTGGTCATGTCGTGCAGGGGGAAGTGAAAGACGGAGAGGACTGTAAACCGTTGACTGTAGGCAACGGTCAAGTCCTAATGTCGATTCACAACTCTGGATGGAGGCAGCATGCGCATTGGCGAGCTATGCAGACAGGCGGGCGTTTCCCGCGATACGGTTCGCTATTACGAGAGAATGGGTCTGCTGGATAAGGCCACGCAACCCAACGTATCGAATACCTACAAGTGTTATTCCGCGCTCGCGTTGCAACGGATTCGTCTGATCGTCCACGCGAAGGCGCTAGGTTTCACGCTCGCGGAAATTCGCGACGTCATCGATGTGTGGGACGGTCCGGGTTTTGGAGCGGAGCAAAAAGTGGCCTGTTTGCAGGCAAAGCTCAAGGAACTCGACGAAAAGAGTCATGCATTGAGCGCGTTGCGAGCAGGGCTGCTGAACGCACTGGAGAAGGTTGGCGGCGAGTGTGTCGAGGTTGAAGCGGTTTCGTGAGCGCGAGGGAGCGCGCGCGGCGCCCGTCATGACACGGCGAACGTCGAAGCTCAACGTTCGCCCCTAGTTGGCAAGTCACGACACGGGGGCGAAACGCCGGCTTTTTCTGTTAAACGGTTGCTGCCAGCGACGATCGCTCAAGCGGTTCGCCTAACGAAATTCGAACGGCAACGAGGCTTGAGTTCCAATCGTCGTGACGACATCAAATCACTTCGCGGCAGCCAACTCTTCCCGCACCTGCGCCCCAATCTCGAACGAGCGCAACCGTGCCTTGTGATCGTAAATCTGCGCGGTCAGCATCAACTCGTTCGCGCCGGTCTGATCGATGATCGACTTCAGTGCATCGCGCACCGTGTCGCGGTCTCCCAACGCGGTGCACGCGAGCGAATGCGCAACGTTATTCAACTCCATCTCCGACGCTTCGAGCCGCTCCACCGGCGGCTGCAATTGCCCCGGCGTGCCCCGTCGCAAATTGATGAACTGCTGTTGCAGCGACGTGAACAGATGCTGCGCTTCGTCGTTGGAATCGGCGGCGAACAGATTCACGCCGACCATCGCATACGGCTTGTCGAGCGTCGCGGACGGCCTGAATTGCGAGCGATAAACCTGCAACGCGGTCAGCATGTAATCGGGTGCGAAGTGCGATGCGAACGCGAACGGCAGACCGAGCGCCGCCGCGAGTTGCGCGCTGAACAGCGACGAACCCAGCAGCCACAGCGGCACCTGCAAACCCGCACCCGGCACTGCGCGAATCCGCTGACCCGGCACCGGATCGGCGAAATAGCGCTGCAATTCGACGACGTCGTCGGGGAACGACTCCGCGCTGTTTTGCAGATCGCGCCGCAACGCGCGCGCGGTGCTCTGATCGGTGCCCGGCGCGCGGCCGAGGCCGAGGTCGATCCGGCCGGGATAGAGCGACGCGAGCGTTCCGAACTGCTCGGCGATCACGAGCGGCGCGTGGTTCGGCAGCATCACGCCGCCCGAGCCGACGCGAATGGTCTTCGTGCCGCCGGCCACATAACCGATCACCACCGAGGTCGCCGCGCTCGCGATACCTGTCATGTTGTGATGTTCGGCGAGCCAGAAGCGGCGGTAGTTCCAGCTTTCGGCGTGCTGCGCGAGGTCGAGCGAATTCCTGAATGCGTCGGTGGGCGTCGCGCCCGCGTTGACCGGCGCCAGATCGAGGACTGAGAAGGGGATCATTGTCTGTTCACTTGCTGTTTCGGGCGCTTTCACGCGATGGCGCATTGTGGCAAAGGTTTCGCTTTTCTGCTGACGGTGCGCGGATGTCCACGTTTGCGGAAGGGGGTTTGTGGGCGCCCCCACATTTTCTGGCCACCATTTCGTATGAAGGACACTGCTTTTCGTGGCGCGGAAATTGCACGTCGACCTTTATCCAGCCGGATCGCTCACGCGCGTCGATCAACTGCTCGACTGCGGGAATTACCGCGAAACGTCTTCTGGCGATCGTACGCAGATCCGCAATCGCGTGTACGGTTAAAGCATTGGTGCTTGCTGGTGCGCATGGGTACTCAGGGTTGCTGTTTCACGTCCGCTCGATTCTCGCGGCACAGGCCGCGAGTTTTTCAAGAGCTGCCCGGATGACGTGTCGTTAAAGCATATGGACTGTCTGGAAGAACCTCGAAGGAGTCTGCTATCTCATGACTTTCGTTAAAGAGTTTCGTAACCGATCATTCGAAGATGTACGTGCGTCGTTGCTGGAGCGCGAGGAAATCGCGCTGCTCGACGTGCGGGAAGAGGAGCCGCACGCAGGCGGTCATCCGTTGTTTGCCGCGAATCTGCCGTTATCGCGGCTCGAACTGGACGCACCCGTGCGTTTGCCGCGTCTCGCGGTGCCGATCGTTCTGTTCGATGCAGGCGAAAATTACGCGCAACGCGCCGCCGAACGCCTGACCGAACTGGGCTATACCGATGTCGCGTTGCTCGAAGGCGGCCTGCAAGGCTGGCGCACGGCCGGCGGCGAACTGTTCCGCGACGTCAACGTGCCGGGCAAGGCGTTCGGCGAACTCGTGCAGCAGGTGCGTCATACGCCGACGTTGAGCGCGCAGCAGGTGCAGGATCTGATCGACAGCGAGGCCAACGTCGTCGTGTTCGACGCGCGCCGCTTCGACGAATATCAGACCATGAATATTCCCGGTAGCATCAGCGTGGCGGGCGCGGAATTGCTGCTGGGCGCGCGGCAACTCGCGCCGGACCCGGCCACGCGGATCATCGTCAATTGCGCGGGGCGTACGCGCAGCATTATCGGCGCGCAGTCGCTGATCAATGCGGGTGTGCCGAATGCGGTCGCGGCGCTGCGCAACGGCACGATCGGCTGGACGTTGTCGGGTCAGCCGCTCGCGCACGGCAGTTCACGCCGCTTCGACCCGACGGCCACTGGCGACGCCGTGCGTCTCGCCGCCGCCGAATCCGCGCGTGCGCTCGCGGATCGCGCGCGGGTAGGCCGCACGTCACGCGACGAAGCTCGCCGCTGGGCCGGAGAAGCGGTGCGCACCGTGTATCGCTTCGACGTGCGGTCGCCGGAAGAATACGAAGCGGGGCACGTGCCCGGCTTTCGTAGCGCACCGGGCGGCCAGCTGGTGCAGGAGGCCGACGTGTTCGCGCCGGTGCGCGGCGCGCGCGTGATTCTCGCGGACAACGACGGCGTGCGCGCGAACATGACAGCGTCGTGGCTCGCGCAGATGAACATCGAGGCGTACGTCGTGGACGGCCTGATGCCCGCCGACTTCGCCGAGAAAGGCCCGGCGCCCGCAGCGCGATTTGCGCCCGCCGCACCCGCCGCCGACGAAATCACGGGAGCCGATCTCGTCACGTTGCTGCAATCGCGCGGCACAGTGGTGCTCGATTTCACGTCGAGCGAGAATTATGTGAAGCGTCATATTCCCGGCGCGTGGTTCGTAATCCGCTCGCAACTCGGCGATGTGCTGCGCCAGTTGCCCGATGCGCAACGCTATGTGCTGACATGCGGCAGCAGTCTGCTCGCGCGCTTTGCCGCGCCGGAAGTTGCTGCGTTGACCGGATGCCCCGTACAGGTGCTCACGGGCGGTACTGCGGCGTGGATCGACGCGGGTCTGCCGGTCGAAAGCGGGGAGACGCGCATGGCGTCGCCGCGTATCGACCGGTATCGCCGTCCTTACGAGGGCACCGATCACCCGCTCGACGCGATGAACGCGTATCTGGAGTGGGAGCAGGGGCTGGTCGCGCAACTGGAGCGGGACGGCACGCATCGTTTCCGGGTGATCTGATCCGCTTATCGCGAGGCGCCGTTTTGCGTGGGCCGCTGATGGAAATCATCTGCCGATTCGGTGTAAACGCGCTCTCGTCTAAAGCCGCCGATCCGTTTAGATTATCGCCATCAGGAAGGCTTATCGAGGGACCAGGACGGCCAGCCAAGCAGCGGTTTGCCATTCCGTCGATGGCGCGAGGTGAGTCGCCAAGGTGGCTCACCGCTTCGCCGGAACCGGACCGCTGCGTGTCGTCCCCGTTGCTTCGAGCCAGGCGGCTTGCGCAAGCTCTCACCGAATCTGCAGGCCGCTTTCATTTCCGGTTGACCGTATCGACCGATCCGGCGACGCTTTGCACAGCGTCGCCTTTTTGCTTGTGGCGACGGTTTTTTTCAGCGCTCGAAAAGTGCGTTCGCCGCAACGCTCTACACAAGCGCCCAAAAAAGCGCGTTCGCCGCAGCGTTCTGCACACATCATTCGTCACTCGTCCGCAGCAAAACCTGCATTTTTTGCGGGACGTCCTGTAGTTTTTTCCGTCTTCGCGTTCTCAACCGGTAAGCCGCCGCGCACGGTGTTGCCTTTGTGCCCGCCTCGCTCGCCGTTTTCGTGATGCGCGGTTATCCTTGGACACGACCCGGCGACGCGCGCCGGGCAAGCGCGCCACAACACCAAACCGCGTGCCCTGGCGGGCGCGCCCGAACAGGGACTCGCTGTGGGTTTCAAACTGCTTACTGCCGCCGTGCTGGCCGCGTGCATCGCACTGACCGGCTGCAACGAACAACAGAGCGACCAGGCCGTGCAAAAACTCAAGGAATTCTTCAACGCCGTCAAGCCGGACGCACTATTGCTCAAGGATATGACGCCGGGCGTGACCACCGAAGCGCAGGTCCGCGATCAGATGGGCAAGCCGGAAACCGAGCGCACTTTCACCGACGGCTCGAAACGTTTCGAGTATCCGCGTGGTCCACAAGGTTTGAATACGTACATGGTCGACATCGACCGTGACGGTAAATTGCAAGCTATCACCCAGGTGCTGACAGCCGCCAATTTCGGCAAGATCCGCGTCGGCATGACCGAGGACGAGGTGCGGCGTCTGCTTGGCAAGCCGGGTCAGGTGGCGGTGTATCCGCTCAAGCCGGAGACGGTGTGGAGCTGGAAGTGGCGCGAAGGCGGCGTCACCGAAGAGGGCTTTTTTAACGTGCACTTCGACCGTAACGAGAAGGTGTATACGACATCGCGCTCAGACGTGATTCGCGGACGCTAGCAGGTAGTCAGTCAAAAAACGAAGCAGTGAACGAAGCGGGGTAAAAAATGATACGTCGACGTCGGTACAGCCGTATCGGGCTGGTGTTGGGAGGGGGCGCCGCGCGCGGCTGGGCACACATCGGGGCAATTCGCGCGTTGCACGACGCGGGCATCAAGCCCGACGTGGTGTGCGGCACGTCGATCGGCGCGCTGGTCGGCGCCGTGTATGCGAACGGCGATCTCGACTGGCTCGAAGAGTGGGTATCGCGTCTTAGCTGGCAGACGGTGGTGCGCCTGCTCGACCTGCGCATCTCGGGCGGCCTGCTCGGCGGACGCAAGGTGATCCAGCTATTCGCGGAGAAATTCGCCGGTTGCTCGATCGCGCAACTGAAGATGCCGTTCGCGGCGGTCGCCACCGAACTCGATACCGGCCGCGAAATCTGGCTTCAGGACGGCAGCACGATCGACTCGGTGCGCGCATCGATTGCGATTCCGGGCATTTTCACGCCCGTGTGGCACAACGGCGTGTGGCTGGTGGACGGCGGGCTGAGCAATCCGGTGCCGGTGTCGGTTGCACGCGGTATGCGCGCGGATTGCGTGATCGCCATCGATCTGAATAACGACATTCTGAACGGCCGCGATTTCGGCGGCGCGGTGGTTGAAACACCTGCGCTCGATCCGGCCGCGCCGCCGCCGGTCTCGTTACGCCGCAACGGCAAGCCGTGGCCGCGCTGGCTCGCGCCCGCGGACACACCCGTCACTGACGACGTGCGGGTCGCGCCGCCGCGCAGCGCGCGCGTACCGTCGATGCTGAGTTCGGTCGCGCAAAGCATCGACATTATGCAGGTGCGGATCACGCGCAGCCGGCTCGCGGGAGAGCCGGCAGACATCCTGATCCAGCCGCGGCTCGGCGGCATGGGCATTTTCGATTTTCACCGCGCGGCGCCGGCAATCGAAGAAGGGCGCGCGGCGGTCGAATACATGCTGCCGGCGATCCGCGCGCGCCTGGGAATGGACTAAACGCTGGCGGGATCGCGGATTTCAGCTTCGTTCGGTCTCGTTCACGCCCAAACGATCTATCGAAAAAGCGACCCGAAACTTGCTAAATCGCGGCGGCGCGTGCCGCCCGCGAGGCAGCTTACAAAAACATATCCCCCGTAAAACCAAGCGCTGCGAGCGGCGAGAGCCGCTCAAGCGTCGAATGTTGCGTCGCAACAAACCGCACGCCCCATATTTGAGCATTTGATTTTCGCTTGCGAGACTCCGCGCCATGCCGGATGAGTCGGGGCAGGCGTGCAGCATCGCCGGGCCATGCCGACGCCATCCGTGACATCCTCAAAAACCTGGATGGAGACAAGCGTGTTCCTATACGGCTTTGGCCCAGTATTGCTGGCCGGCACGATCCAGACGATCGAGCTGTCCGTGCTGTCGCTCGCGACGGCCGTCCTGCTCGGACTCGCGGGCGCGGCCGCGAAGCTGTCGTTCAACCGTCCGTTGCGGGCCATCGCGACCGCTTATACGACGCTGATCCGCTCGGTGCCCGACCTCGTGCTGATGCTGCTGCTGTTCTACAGCATCCAGATCGGGGTCAACAATCTGACCGATGCGCTGAATCTGCCGCAGTTCGACATCGATCCGTTCGTGGCCGGTGTGCTGACGCTCGGCTTCATCTACGGTGCGTATTTCACCGAGACCTTTCGCGGCGCGTTCCTCTCAGTGCCGCGCGGCCAACTGGAAGCGGGCAGCGCGTACGGCATGAGTGGCGCGCGCGTGTTCACCCGCATCCTGTTTCCGCAGATGATGCGCTTCGCGCTGCCGGGCATCGGCAACAACTGGCAGGTGCTGGTCAAGGCGACGGCGCTGGTCTCGATCATCGGTCTCGCCGATATCGTCAAGGCCGCGCAGGACGCGGGCAAGAGCACCTTCAACATGTTCTTCTTCATTCTGGTCGCCGCGCTGATCTACCTGGCGATCACCTCGGTATCGAATCTCGTGCTGATCTGGCTGGGCCGGCGCTATTCGATCGGCGTCCGGCACGCGGAGCTTTGACAAGACCATGATCGACATCCTCAATCAATTCTGGCGCGCGTTCCTGTACTGGGACGGTCAGCGCGTATCGGGTCTCGCGGTCACGCTGTGGCTGCTGGTGGCGTCGATCGGCATCGGCTTCGTGTGCTCGATTCCGCTGGCCGTGGCGCGCGTGTCGAAGAACCGCTGGCTCTCGACGCCGGTGCGAATCTACACGTACGTGTTTCGCGGTACGCCGCTTTACGTGCAATTGCTGCTGATCTATACCGGCATCTACAGCCTGAATGTCGTGCGCTCGCACAATCTTCTCGACGCGTTTTTTCGCAGCGGTTTTCACTGCGCGATTCTCGCGTTCGCGTTGAACACCTGCGCGTACACCACCGAGATCTTCGCGGGCGCGATCCGCTCGACGTCGCACGGTGAAGTGGAAGCGGCTCGCGCGTACGGCATGAGCTGGTTCACGATGTACCGGCGCATTGTGATACCGTCCGCGCTGCGGCGGGCATTGCCGTTGTACAGTAACGAAGTGATCCTGATGCTGCACGCCACCACGGTCGCTTTCACGGCCACAGTGCCCGACATCCTGAAGGTCGCGCGCGACGCGAATTCCGCCACGTATCAGTCGTTCAACGCGTTCGGGCTCGCGGCGCTGATTTACCTGGTGGTGTCGTTTGCGCTGGTAGCGCTGTTCCGCCGCGCAGAGCGTCACTGGCTGGCTTATCTGGCGGTGCGCACGCACTGACGCGTCGCATCTCCGCATCGCGGCGCCGCAACTGAAGACGCGCCGTCACAGATCGATCCGCATTTTCAAAGGGAGAGCATCTTGCTCCACACGACTCAAACCGAAGCTTGCAAGCTCGCCGTGCAGGACATCCACAAGCGCTATGGCGACAACGAAGTGCTCAAGGGCGTGTCGCTGAACGCGAACAAGGGCGACGTGATCAGCATCATCGGCGCGAGCGGGTCGGGCAAGAGCACGTTCTTGCGCTGCATCAATTTTCTCGAGCGGCCGAACGCCGGTCAGATCGTCGTCGACGGCGAAGCGGTGAAGACGAAGCCCGATCGCGCGGGCAATCTTGAAGTCACCGATCACAAGCAGTTGCAGCGCATCCGCACGAAGCTCGCGATGGTGTTCCAGCACTTCAATTTGTGGGCGCACATGAACGTGATCGAGAACATCGTCGAAGCGCCGATTCATGTGCTCGGCGTGCCGCGCCGCGAAGCCGAAGAACGGGCGCGCGAGTATCTGGAGAAAGTCGGCCTCGCGCCGCGCCTGGAAAAGCAGTATCCGTCTCATCTGTCGGGTGGTCAGCAGCAACGTGTGGCGATTGCGCGCGCGCTGGCAATGAACCCCGACGTGATGCTGTTCGACGAACCCACTTCCGCGCTCGATCCCGAACTGGTCGGCGAAGTGCTGAAGGTGATGCAGAAGCTCGCCGAAGAAGGCCGCACGATGATCGTCGTCACGCACGAAATGGGTTTTGCGCGCAACGTGTCGAACCATGTGATGTTCCTGCATCAGGGCCGCACCGAAGAAGAGGGGCTGCCCGCCGAGGTGTTGACGTCGCCGCGCAGCGAGCGGCTCAAGCAGTTTCTGTCCGGCAGCCTGAAGTAACGCGCGGCTCTTCGCCTCCGCGCCTGTTCTTTAACGATGCCTCCTCGCACGTCCAGCCCGGCTCGCACCACGCAGGTCGTTATCGTCGCGTTGCCGCCCGTGTCGATGTCGGGCGTCGGACCGATTGTCGACGCGCTCAATCTCGCCAATGAAATCGACGGGCGCGCGCTGTATCGCGTGCAGGTGTGTTCGTGGGACGGTCGCGCGGTGCCGCTTTCCGGCGGCGCGCAATGGCCCGCCGACGCCGCGTTCGGCGACGCGATTTCATGCGACTGGCTGATCATCGTCAGCGAGCGGTTTCAGCAATTTGCCGACTACCGGCTGTTTCTCGCGAGTCTGTCGCGAGTCGGCCAGCGCACGCCGCTCGTCACCGGCATTCATCACGGCGTGTGGTGGCTCGCGATGGCGGGGCAGTTGTCCGGTTATCGCGTGAGCGTCAACTGGGAAACCTATCAGCAGTTTTCCGAGCAGTTCGAGCGCTCCATCGTTACCCAGCAGATTTTCGAAATCGACCGCGATCGCGCGACCTGCGCGGGCGGTCAGGCCACCGTCGACTTCATGCTCGCGATGATCGGTCGCGAACACGGCCCCGAGCTGGCGGACCGTATCGCCGATACGCTCGGCGTCGGCGTATTGCGCGCGGGCGAGGAGCGTCAGCGCATTCCGTTCGTGACCGCGCCGGGCGAGCGGCATCCGCGTTTGAACGACGCGTTGCTGCTGATGGAAGCGAATATCGAAGACCCGCTCACCACCGATGAAATCGCCGGCCTCGTCGGCGTATCGCGTCGTCAGCTGGAGCGGTTGTTCCGTCAGTATCTCGGCTCGATGCCGTCCAAATACTACCTGGGCTTGCGGCTTTCGAAGGCACGCACGCAATTGCAGCGCACCAGCAAATCGGTCGTGCAGATCAGTCTTGCTTGCGGTTTTTCGTCGGCCGCGCATTTTTCGAATGCGTATCGCGAACGTTTTGGTGTCACACCGCGAGAGGATCGTCGTAACTGGATCGACAAGCAGACCGGCGCGAGCGGCAGCGTGGCGAGCGAGCCTCGGCCGGGCGCGCTGATCGAGCGGCCGGATCAGGTGGATTGACGCGCTGTATGTAGCACACCGCCGCGCGCGCACCGCACGCCGTTCACGCGCGTGGAACCTCATAGAAAGCGTCGCGTATGCGCAAGACGTATCGCGTGCGGTTTCCTACACTACTCGTATTACCTCTCACCTGTAACGAGGATTTGCCATGAACGACCTGACTGTGACACGCCAGACCTTCGACGAAGTCATGGTGCCGGTGTTTTCGCCCGCCGCCTTCGTACCGGATCGCGGTCTCGGTTCGCGCGTCTGGGATACGCAGGGCCGCGACTATATCGACTTCGCCGGCGGCATCGCCGTCACCGCGCTCGGCCACTCGCACCCTGAACTGCTGAAGGTGCTGCACGAGCAGGGCGGCAAGCTATGGCACATCGGTAATGGCTACACCAACGAGCCGGTTTTGCGTCTTGCCAAACGTCTCGAAGACCTCACGTTTGCCGACCGCGCGTTCTTCGCGAACTCCGGCGCGGAAGCGAACGAGGCCGCGCTGAAGCTCGCGCGCCGCGTCGCATTCGACCGTTTCGGCGCAGACAAAGACGAAATCATCTCGTTCACGCAGTCGTTCCACGGGCGTACGTTCTTCACGGTGAGCGTCGGCGGTCAGCCCAAGTATTCGGAAGGCTTCGGCCCGGTGCCGGCCGGCATCAAACATCTGCCGTACAACGATATCGACGCGGCGAAGCAAGCTATCGGCGCGAAAACCTGTGCGGTGATCGTCGAGCCGATTCAGGGCGAAGGCGGCGTGATTCCCGCCGATCCGGCGTTCCTGAAGGCCTTGCGCGAAGCATGCGACGAGCACGGCGCACTGCTGATTTTTGACGAGGTACAAACGGGGGTGGGCCGCAGCGGCTACTTCTACGCGTACGAGGACACGGGCGTGACGCCGGACATCCTGACCACGGCGAAAGCACTCGGCAACGGCTTCCCGATCGGCGCGATGCTGACCACGAACGAACTGGCCGCGCATTTCAAGGTCGGCGTGCACGGCACGACGTATGGCGGCAATCCGCTCGGCACGGCGATCGCCGAGAAGGTTGTGGAACTGGTCAGCGACCCGAAGCTGCTCGAAGGCGTGCGCGCTCGCGGTGAAGCACTGAAGGGCCACCTTGCGAAACTGCACGAGCGCTTCGGTCTGTTCAAAGAAGTGCGCGGCAAGGGGCTGCTGATCGGTGCGGAATTGACCGATGCGTTCAAGGGCCGCGCGAAAGATTTCGTCACGGCTGCGGGTCAGCATGGCGTGATCATGCTGATGGCGGGGCCGGACGTGCTGCGTTTCGTGCCGTCGCTGATCATGCCGCTCGACGATATGAACGAAGGCTTCGAGCGCCTGACAAAGGCGTTCGGCGAAATCGTCGAAGCCAACGTGCAAGCGGCGGCGCGTTGATTCACAGCATGGAGCGGAAGCCGCGAACCATGCGTCACATTCAACAGGAACGATGATGCTCTTCGTACGCCCCAGCCGCCTCGCCGATCTCGACGCGCTCGAACATATGGCGCGCACCGCGCAACCGGTGCTGCATTCTTTGCCGCACGACCGGCGCGCGCTCGAAGCGCGCATCGCGTTGTCGGAAGACTCGTTTCGCGCGGAGGTCGATTTTCCGGGCGAGGAGTTCTATCTGTTCGTCCTCGAAGACGGCGCGAGCGGCAAGCTGATGGGCACGGCGAGCATCGTTGCCGCAGCCGGTTATTCGGACCCGTTCTACGCGTTCCGCAACGACGCGCTGATTCACGCGTCGCGCGAGTTGCACGTGAATCGCAAGATTCACGCGCTGACCATGTCGCATGAATTGACGGGCAAGAGCCGGCTCGCCGGCTATTACATCGACCCGTCTCTGCGTGGCGACGCCGCCGCGCACCTGATGTCGCGCGCACGGATGATGTACATCGCCGCCAATCGCAAGCGCTTCACACCCGAGGTGTTCTCGCTGCTGCTAGGCGTCACCGATGAAAACGGCGTGTCGCCATTCTGGGAAGCGGTGGGGCGCAAGTTCTTCGGCCGCGATTTCGCCGACATCGAAATCGAGTCGGGTGGACGTAGCCGCACGTTTATCGCCGAAGTGATGCCGACCTATCCCGTGTATGTGCCGTTGCTGCCGGAAGCGGCGCAGCGCGTGCTCGGCGAACCCGACTCGAAAGCGTGGCTCGCGTATGAGATTCACCAGGAAGAGGGTTTCGAGACGGACCGCTTCATCGACATTTTCGATGCGGGCCCGGTGCTGACCGCGCAGGTGGATCGCAGTGCGTGTGTGACGCGTAACGAAACGCGCGTCGTGCATGAGGCGAGAGAAGCGGATGCGATGAATGCATCGACGTATCTGATCGCGCATAACGGTGACGATGGCGAATTCCGTTGCGTGCTGGGCGAATTGGCAGCAGGAAAAGACGCAACGCTTGCAGCGGAAACGCGCGCCGCGCTCGGTGTACAGGAAGGCGATGCAGTGCGTTGTGTGCCGTTGCATCGGCAGGATCAGGAAGAACATTCGGGAGAGGCGCAATGATCGTCGTTCGCGTTGTGCAACGAGGCGATGTGGATGCGCTAATGCGGCTCGCGCAGGAAACCGGCCCAGGCCTCACTACCTTCAAGCCGGATCGCGATGCACTCGCGGCGCGCGTGGAACGTGCGCGCCGCACGATGGAAGACAAGGCCGAGCCGCATGAAGCAGGCTATTTCTTCGTGATGGAAGACACGGAGACCGGCGACGTTGCCGGTGTTTGCGGCATCGAAACGGCGGTGGGTCTGCAACAGCCGTTCTACAACTACCGTGTGAGCACGGTGGTGCATGCAAGCCAGGATCTCGGCATCTGGACCCGCATGAGCGCGCTGAACATTTCGCACGATCTGACCGGTTACGCCGAAGTGTGCTCGCTGTTTCTGAGCCCGCGATATCGCACGAGCGGGGTCGGCGGTTTGCTGTCGCGTTCGCGCTTCATGTTTCTCGCGCAGTTTCGCGAGCGCTTTCCGCAGCGGCTGTGCGCGGAATTGCGCGGCCATTTCGATGCAGAAGGCACGTCGCCGTTCTGGCGCGCGGTCGGCTCGCATTTCTACCAGATCGATTTCAACGCGGCGGATTATCTGAGTTCGCACGGCCGCAAGTCGTTTCTTGCCGAGCTGATGCCGCGCTATCCGGTGTATGTCGAACTGCTGCCGGAAGAGGCGCAGAAGTGCGTCGGCCTCACGCATAACGACACGATTCCCGCGCGCCGCATGCTCGAAGCGGAAGGTTTGCGCTACGAGAATCACGTCGATATTTTCGATGCGGGTCCGGTGCTCGAATGCCATATCGCCGACTTGCGCACGGTTCGTGAAAGCGTGCTGGTGCCGGTCGAAATCGCCGATGTACCCGCAGGCGCTTCGCAGGATGCACCGCGTTCGATGGTGTCGAATACGTCGCTCGGCGATTTCCGCGTGGGCGTCGCGGCGGGTGTGCCGCACGACGGCGTGTTCCAGATGAACGCCGCCGAAGCCACCGCGCTCGACGTCAAGACCGGCGACCTGGTTCGGGTGCTGCCGCTGAAACACAAACAAGGATGATCATGAGCGAGCTTTTCATCGACGGCGGATGGGCCGCCGGCACAGGACCCGCATTCGCATCGCGCAACCCGGGTACGGGCGCGACGGTTTGGGAAGGCAACAGCGCGTCGGCGGACGACGTCGATCGCGCGGTGCGCAGCGCGCGCCGGGCGTTCGCGATGTGGTCGGCGTTAAGCCTCGACGAGCGTTGCGGCGTAGTGCGCCGCTTCGCTGCGCTGGTGACCGAGCGCAAGGAAGTGCTCGCCGAAGCGATTGGCCGCGAGACCGGCAAGCCGCTGTGGGAAGCACGCACCGAAGCGGCGTCGATGGCCGCGAAGGTCGAGATTTCGATTCAGTCCTACAACGAACGCACCGGTGAAAAGCGCTCGGCGATGGCGGACGGCACGGCCGTGTTGCGGCATCGTCCGCATGGCGTGGTGGCGGTGTTCGGGCCGTATAACTTTCCTGGCCATTTGCCGAACGGCCATATCGTGCCGGCGCTGATCGCGGGCAATGCGGTGGTGTTCAAGCCGTCCGAACTGGCACCGGGCGTGGCCGCCGTGACTGTGCAGATCTGGCGCGATGCGGGCTTGCCTGCGGGCGTGCTGAATCTCGTGCAAGGCGAGAAGGATACCGGCATTGCGCTTGCGAATCACCGGCAGATCGACGGGCTATTCTTCACAGGTAGTTCGGATACCGGAACATTGCTGCACAAACAATTCGGCGGACGTCCGGAGATCGTGCTCGCACTGGAAATGGGCGGCAACAATCCGCTCGTGATCGGCCCGGTCGCGGATATCGACGCGGCCGTGCATCACACGATCCAGTCGGCGTTTCTGTCGGCGGGGCAGCGCTGCACGTGCGCGCGCCGCATCTTCGTGCCGAACGATGCGAACGGCGAGCGCTTCCTCGCGCGCCTGACGGAAGTCACGTCGCGTATCAGCGTCGGCGAATATAACGCCGATCCGCAGCCGTTCATGGGCGCGGTCGTGTCCGCGCGCGCCGCATCGCGGCTCGTCGCCGCACAGGAACGTCTGCTCGCCGACGGCGCGACTGCGCTGCTCAAGATGGAGCAACGCGATCCGACGCTCGGCTTCGTCACGCCGGCCATTCTCGACGTGACCCATGTGAAGAACCTGCCCGACGAAGAGCACTTCGGCCCGCTCGCGCAGATCATCCGCTACGACAGCTTCGACGAAGCGATCGACCGCGCCAACGACACCGAGTTCGGTCTCTCCGCTGGACTGCTGGCCGACGACGAAGCGTTGTGGACGCATTTCCAGCGCATCATCCGCGCGGGCATCGTCAACTGGAACCGGCCGACCAACGGCGCGTCGTCGGGCGCGCCGTTCGGCGGACCTGGCCGTTCGGGCAACCATCGGCCGAGCGCGTATTACGCCGCCGACTACTGCGCATACCCGATGGCTTCTGTCGAAAGCGCGCAACTGCAAATGCCCGCGAGCGTCTCGCCGGGCCTTCAATTCTAAGGATCGACGATGCAAGCCACTGAAGCCAATTTCGACGGCCTGGTCGGCCCGACCCATAACTACGCGGGGCTGTCGTTCGGCAACGTCGCGTCGCAGAACAACGAGAAGTCGGTCGCGAATCCGAAGGCGGCGGCGCGGCAGGGTCTGCGCAAGATGAAGCAGTTGGCCGACCTCGGCTTTCATCAGGGCGTGTTGCCGCCGCAGGAGCGTCCGTCGATGCGTCTGTTGCGCGAACTCGGTTTTTCCGGCGACGACGCGACCGTGATCGCGCGCGTGGCGCGGGACGCGCCCGAGTTGCTGGCCGCCGCGAGTTCGGCGTCAGCGATGTGGACCGCGAACGCGGCGACCGTGAGCCCGTCAGCCGACACCAGCGACGGCCGCGTGCATTTCACGCCAGCGAATCTGTGCAGCAAGCTGCATCGCGCGATCGAGCATCAATCCACGCGCCGCACGTTGAGCGCGATATTTAACGATAGCGATCGCTTCGTCGTCCACGAAGCGCTGCCCGGCACACCCGCGCTCGGCGATGAAGGCGCGGCGAATCACACGCGTTTTTGCGCGGACTATGCGGCGCGCGGCGTCGAATTTTTCGTGTACGGACGCAGCGAATATCGTCGTGGACCGGAGCCGAAACGCTTCCCCGCGCGCCAGACGTTCGAGGCGAGCCGCGCGGTCGCGCATCGTCATGGCTTGCAGGAAGCGGCCACCGTGTACGCGCAGCAGAACCCCGACGTGATCGACGCGGGCGTGTTTCACAACGACGTGATCGCGGTCGGCAATCGCAACACGCTGTTCTGCCATCAACTCGCGTTTGTCGAGCAGAAAGCGGTGTACGACGAATTGCGCTCGAAGCTCGAAGGCCTGAAAGCGGGCTTCAACGTGATCGAAGTGCCCGACGCTCAAGTCAGTGTCGCCGATGCGGTCACCTCGTATCTGTTCAACAGCCAGTTGCTGACGCGTCCGGACGGCAAGCAGGTGCTGGTCGTGCCGCAGGAGTGCCGCGAAAATCCGCGCGTTGCCGCGTATCTGGACGAACTCGGTTCGCAAGCAGGTCCGATCGACGACGTGCTGGTGTTCGATCTGCGCGAAAGCATGAAAAACGGCGGCGGTCCGGCGTGTCTGCGGTTGCGCGTGGTGCTGGACGACGAAGAGCGCGCGGCGGTTTCGCCGGGCGTATGGATCGACGACACGCTGTTCGGCCGCCTCGATACGTGGATCGAAAAGCATTATCGCGATCGCCTCGCGCCGACCGATCTGACCGATCCGCAATTGCTGACGGAGTCGCGCACGGCCCTTGATGAACTGACGCAGATTCTCCGACTGGGCTCGCTCTATGACTTCCAGCGCTGAGCACGGGGTGCAGGTTTCGATGCTCGCCGATTTTCTCGCTTACACGCTGGCGGGAACGCGGCCGTCAGCTGATGAAGCGCAGGGCGTGTGCGCCGATAACGCAGTGCGCTGGTCATGGCTGGACGACGGCGTGCTGTTGATGCAACCCGCCGCGCCTGAAGCATCACAGCGTGAAAGTGTTCGCAGCGTGCTCGTCTCGGCAGGCGTACATGGCGATGAAACCGCGCCGATTGAACTGCTGTCGTTTCTGGTCCGCGATATTGCGCAGGGTCGCGCTACATTGACGTGCCGACTGCTGGTGATTCTCGGCAACGTGGACGCGATGCGCAACGCGCATCGTTATCGCGATGACGATCTGAACCGCCTGTTCAGTGGCCGTCATCTGCAGGTGCCGGAGAGCCATGAGGCACCGCGTGCCGCGGCGCTGGAGCGGGCGGCTACGGAGTTCTTCGCAGCGGCGTCGAACGAACCCGGCGCGCGCTGGCATATCGATATGCACACGGCGATCCGCGCGTCCGCTTTCGAACAATTTGCATTGCTGCCGCACACGGGCCGGCCGTTGTCGCGCGCGATGTTCGAGTGGCTTGGCAGCGCGCGGATCAGCGCGGTGCTGCTGCATACCACCAAGGCCAACACGTATTCGCATTTCACCGCGGAAGCCTGCGGTGCCGAAGCGTGCACGCTCGAATTGGGCAAGGTGCGCCCGTTTGGCGAGAACGATCTGACGCGCTTTGCAGGCGCGGATCAGGCGGTGCGTCATCTGCTGGCCGGAACGCGCGGCGACGCGGACGCGCCTCTGCCGCGTGTGTTCACCGTCATCGATCAGATCACCAAGCAGAGCGATGCATTCGAACTGCTGCTGGCGAAAGACATCGCCAATTTCACGCCGTTCGCCAAGGACACCTTGCTCGCCCGCGACGGCGACTATCGCTACACCGTGCGTCACGCCGAGGAGCGCATCGTGTTTCCGAACGCGACGGTCAAGCCGGGTCTGCGTGCCGGTTTGCTGGTCATTGAGACCACTGACGACACGCTGGCGCAACTCGTCTGAACGGGCGCTACGCCGTTCCCTGCACGATCTCCTTGTCCCAACGCGACACAAAGTTACAGCTTCGCCAGGCATCGGCCGGGTGACGCGCCGGAACGGCGGCTCCGGCCGCCCGCCAGGCGTGCCCGGCGAAGCCTGTACAATCTCGCCCTCGCGGCTGTTGCGCTGCACCAAACCGGCCGCATGAGTTTGAATCGCATTTTTGGCGCGGCAATCATGCCTGCGCGGATTCGGCTCCGTTTTATTCAATACCGTATAGGAACACCCGTAATGAAGATGAATTGGCGACACATGGCTGCGCTCGCGCTGTTCGCAACGGCGACGGTGGCGGCTGGCACGGCATCGGCCGCGGATATCAAGGAAGTGCGCTTCGGCGTCGAGGCGTCGTATGCGCCGTTCGAATCGAAGTCGCCGTCCGGCGACCTGCAAGGTTTCGACATCGATGTCGGCAATGCCGTGTGCGCGAAGCTGAAAGCGAAGTGCGTGTGGGTCGAGAACTCGTTCGACGGCCTGATTCCGGCGCTCGAAGCACGCAAGTTCAACGCGATCAACTCGGACATGACGATCACCGATCAGCGTCGCCAGGCGGTTGATTTCACCGATCCGATCTACACGATCCCGAATCAGATGATCGCGAAGAAGGGCAGCGGTCTGCTGCCGACGCCGGCCTCGTTGAAGGGCAAGCACGTCGGCGTGCTGCAGGGCACGATCCAGGAAACGTACGCGAAAGCGCGCTGGGCGCCGGCAGGCGTCGACGTCGTGCCGTATCAGACGCAGGACCAGATTTACTCGGACCTCGCGTCGGGTCGTCTGGATGCATCGTTCCAGGACGCGGAAGCGGCATCGAAGGGCTTTCTGAAGAAGCCGCAGGGCGCGGGCTTCGAGTTCGCGGGTCCGGCCGTCACCGACGAGAAGCTGCTCGGCGCGGGCGTCGGTTACGGTATCCGCAAGAACGACAAGGCACTGAAGGACGCGCTGAACGGCGCGCTGAAAGAACTGAAGGCGGACGGCACGATCGATCGCCTCGCCGCGAAGTACTTCGATGTGAAGGTTGTGTTGCGTTAAGACGTTGCGTATCGGGCGCAATGCATTGCGCCTCAGGACAAACGGCCGCTGATCGCGGCCGTTTGTTTTTAGTGCAGCGTGAAAGCAGGTTCGAGTTCGATGAACACCTCGCCCGGAGCGACGCTCGCCCGAATCAGCGCGCGTTCTTCGCTTCCGGCTGATCGAGGTAATCGAACACGACCTCGCCGAGACCGAGCGTCAGATCGGCGATCAGATGCCGCGCCTCGACCACTTCCAGCACCGGCAATTCCGCCACCGGCGCGAGCGCATGATGCGCGAGTTCGAGCGCGGCCGGACCGGTCCATGCGCCTTTCAGATCGATGTCCTGCAAGTAGTAGCGCACCAGTTCGCAGATGCGCGGCGTGCCGTCCACATGCGGAATCACCTTGAGCAGGAAGTTCGGCGTTTCGAGCCGCTTCTTCTGCTGCGCGAGATCCAGTTGACGATGCTTGTAGCCCATCGTGCCCGTGGCGATGCGCACCGGGCCGTAATCGAGCGTGCCGACCAGCGTGTCGGTATGCACGGCGAGTACCGGGTTCGCGAGCTTCTTCGGAAAACCCCACAACTCGCGTCCGCCGGCGATCGGCGGATGATCGTCCAGATACATCGCCAGCGTGTAGCCGCCCGCTACTCCGTTATACGACACCGGAATCACCTGGCCGCTTTCCGTGTAGTCGCCGAAACCGGTCGAATCCGGCATGCGGATGAACTCGTAATGCACCAGCGGCTCGCCGATCTGCAGCGGCTCCGGCACCACGGCGCGCAGTTTGTCCGGGTCGGTGCGGTAGGTGATGATCAGAAATTCGCGGTTGATGAAGCGATACGGGCCCATTGGAAATGCCGGACTGGTGATCGGCATCGCGAAGGCATTCGACAGCACGCTTTTGACGTCCATGGTTTTCCTTGGTGGCTAACTGGGTGGTTGCACGGGCAAACGAGGAAAGCAAGGTAAGGCGAGGGTGGAACGCTTTTGCACTGCATCAGAGTATCGTCGATTCCCCGCTCGATTTCAGCGAGCCCGTGCGGCAATTATTTCGAGATATTGCGTCGCGGACATGTCGGCCAAGGATGGGCTGCGATAAAATCGCCGGGTTACACCGCAGGCGCGACGGGCCTCACAGCGAGAAACACGCTAACGGTGCAGCAAAACCAAATACAGCGGCACGCGCCAGGGCGGCGCCCAAGCGGGGGACTGGAATGACCACCATCGCAATCGAGACTGTGACGCAGACCGGCCCCGCCGACGACGCGCAACTCATTGCCAGTTTTGCACGACAGCCGATTCTCAATCGGGACGGCATGTTGTGCGGTTACGAAATCAAGGTGCGGGCACCGGCATTGCCGGAGGCAGATGCCGAAGCAGAAGCATCGGCAGAAGCACAGGAAGGCTCGCCCGACGCGAAGCTCAGCCCGGCACAACGTGTGGCGAGGGCGGTCGTTCACGGCCTGACTCATGGCGACATGCGCGGTGCACTCACCGGTCATCCGGCGTACTTCGACGTCAGCCGCGAGATGCTGTTCGACGATGCCATTCTGCGATTGCCCGCCGATCGCTTCATGTTCGAATTGCCGCCGTCCATTCAGGTCGACGACGAATTGATCGCGCGCATCGTGCATCTGCACGGCCGCCGTTACCGCTTCGTGCTCGACGATGTCGCGCAGCCCAACGAGACCTTCGCCAAACTGCTGCCTTACGCGGAGGTCGTGAAGATCGATGTCGCGCGTGCGCCCACGGCGCTGCTGCCGAAGCTGGCAAGCGTGCTGAAGTCGGCGGGCAAACTGCTGCTCGCATCGGGTGTCGATACACAGGACATTTTCGAAGCGGCGCGCGGACTCGGCTTCGACCGCTTCCAGGGCTACTACTTCGCGCGCGCGCAGAACCTGACGACGCGCCGTGTCAGCGCGCCGCGTCACGCGTTACTGAATCTGCTGCAATTGCTGGCCGGCGACCCGACCGTCGCGCAACTCGAAGCCGAACTCAAGCTGAATCCGGTGCTGGTGATGCATCTGATGAAGCTGGCGAATTCGAGCGGCCTGGCGCTCGGCCACCGCGTGACCACCTTGCGCGATGCGATCAATGCGACCGGCACTGCCCGTATTGCGCGCTGGACGCAATTGCTGCTCTACGCGGACGGCCGCAAGGTCGCGCTCGAAGACGACCCGCTGCTGCAACTCGCGGCGACCCGCGCACGTTTCATGGAACTGGCGATCGAGCGCATGCCCGACGCCGGTCGAGACGAAGCGGACGCGGCGTTTCTGACTGGCGTGTTCTCCTTCGTCGACGCGGTGTTCGGCGGTTCGCTCGAAAGCACGTTGAACGTGCTGACGCTGTCGCGCCCGATCCAGGCCGCTATTCTGCATCGCGAGGGGACGCTGGGTTTGCTGTTGAGCGCGGTCGAAGCACTGGAGCGCGGCGCGTGGGATCAGATCGAAGCGGTGTGCGCGCGCCTGCAAACGTTGTCGGTGGAAGAGGTCGCGCAGATGGGCCTGGCGGCAGGGGCGTGGGCCGGTGTCGCGGACCGCAGTGCGGAAGGGTTGGAAAGGATCGAGGATTGAGGGGACTGAGACGTCCGTCGTCCGGCTGGAAAGCGAGCCTTGAGAAACAAGGCTCGCAGAACAGCGCATCAGGCCGAAGGCCGTCGGTGCAACTTCAAACCAGCATCAAACTCAGCTTAGGGCAAATGCAAATTCGGTGAGTGTGAAGCGCGGTGATCAACGATCACGCCACGTCTTCACATCATCTCCATTTCCCGCATCTGCCCCAAGCCGAAAAAACGTCCTAACTCCTTGGCCATTTCGTTCAGCACGCTCATTTCTTTCTGAGAGATGCGGCGTGGCTCCTGAGTGTGCGACCAGTCGCCGTATAACAGCGCCACCGTCTGATCGCTTTCATCGACAACCGGCAGTAGCACGAAAGCGCGGGCGTCGTCGAATGAACGGCGGAACCACTCCGGTAATCGCGCGACCATTTTCGGGTCGCGTGCGTTCTCGATGAAGATGCCCACCGAATTCGCTATCGCGAGATGAAACACGTCGGGCTCGAACGCGGTGTTGAAGGTCAGCCTGGGCAGCGCCGCGTCGATCTTCGGACCCAGGCCGAGACGCGCCTTGAACGTTCCGTTGCTATGTTTGACGAACACCACGGTGCGCGCAAAGCCGAGCCCGGCCAGCACGGTTTCCGCGGCCATCGCGAGCGCCGGTGCGAGCGGACTGCCGTCGGGCAGTTCGCGCAGATCCTTGACCCCCACCGCAATGCGCGCTTCGGGACTGAGCGCCTCGCGCGCGATCGCATCCGCATTCGCGCGCAACTCGACGATCTCGGCCATCACCCCGTCGCCGCCTTCTTCGCGGGCCAGCGCCACGCTCATTTCGAGCAGCACCTCGGGGTCGGTGTTCAACACGGCGCTATATTCCTGCGCCAGCGCGGCGATCTGCTGCTCGCGTTCCCATTCGGGCACGTTCTGCTGCGTGAGTACGTTGGCGACCGCCGTCGAGTAATTGGTGATCGCGCGCAGCCATTGCACCTGGCGCGGCTGCTCGGTGTCTTGCGGATCGTATTCGCCCATGCCCGAGCGGATCATGTCGGGCAGCCGCCAGCGTACCGCGGCTTCCGCGCCGATTTCGTCGAAGGTCACGCCGAGCACCAGCACGCACGCGTCGGCTTCGAGTGCGCCGCCTTCGATGTGACGGCGAATCTGGTCCCATTCGGCGTCGAGATAGAACACCACCAGCAGCTTGCCGATCTGCCGCATCAACGTGCAGACCACGGCCTCTTCACCGGCGCGCAGATCGCCGCGCTCGGTCAGCTTGCGGGCGACGCAACCCGACAGCAGCGTACGGTTCAATTCGAGTTTCGCGTCGATGCGGCGCGGTGCGCTGTGATGAAAGTGATCGACGATCTTCAGACCGACGACCAGATGGCCGACCGCGTCCATGCCGAGCACCATCAGCGCGCGCGACACGGTGGTGATGTTGCCGCCGAACGCCATGTACATCGCCGAGTTCGCGAGCCGCAGCACCTTTTGCGTGAGCGCGAAGTCCGACAGCACCACTTGCACGAGGCCGGTGAAGTCGAGGTCGTCGTTGTTCATCGCCGTCATGGTGGTGCGCAGCGACTGCGACAGCATGGGGAAATCGCCGCGCTCGCTCATTCGCGTCCAGAGCCGGTCGAGCACTGCCGCCTTTACCATGTGAGTCCCGCCAAAGCCATACATGTTCCAAAGAGTGCCACCGGCACGAGGCCGGCTTGTTCCGCTGCGAAAAGCGCTTTGCCTGCGTCGCTAGGCGGTATGCAGGTGAAGCGTGCGAGCTTCGAAACGCTGCGCGAGTTCGTCGGAAGGCAATGCCTTGCAGACGAGCCATCCCTGAATATGATCGCAGCCCATCTCAGTGAGAAGCGTGCGTTGTGCTTCTGTTTCAACACCTTCGGCAACCAGTTCGAGATCGAGTGTCTGCGCGAGCCCGACGACCGCGCTAACGATTGCCTGATCGTTTCGCGAGGTTAGCAGATTCTCGACAAAACTCCGGTCGATCTTCAGCTTCGCAAGCGGAAAGCGCTGCAGATAAGCCAGGCTCGAATAGCCAGTGCCGAAGTCGTCGACAGCAAAGCGTATGCCCATCGCCGTCAATTCTTCGAGCAGACCTTTCGCGTGCGCGGGGTCGTGCATCAGCAGGCTCTCGGTGATCTCGAATACGAGGCGGCGCGGGTCGATGCCGGTCAGCTCGATCGCCTCGCGCACCGAATCCTTGAAGCGCGGATCGCGGAACTGCTGCGGCGACACGTTCACGGCTACGTATTGCAGGGCGATACCTTTTGCATCCCATTGAATCAATTGCATGCACGCGACCTTCAACACCCAGTTGCCCAGGAAGTTGATCAGGCCGATCGACTCTGCAAGCGGAATGAACATCGAAGGCGGTACGAGCCCGTGCACCGGATGCGACCAGCGGATCAGCGCCTCGACGCCGACCACGCCATGCGTGCGGCTGCTCGTGATCGGCTGGAAGTGTAGCGAGAACTCGCCGTTACGCACACCGTCGTAGAGGTCCGCCTCGAGTTTTAAGCGTTCTGCATCGGCGGGGTTGTCGTCGGGCACGTAGAACGCGAGCGTGTTGCCGCCAGCCGCCTTGGCCTGCAGCAACGCGTGATCGGCCCAGCGCAGCAGGTGAGTGTCGTGCGCGGCGGTATCGTTTGCGTGACGCACGTCGGGATACAGCGCAATGCCGATACTCGCCGACAGATGCACCTGCTGGCCCTTGAATACATACGGTTGCTGGATCGCGGTCAACAGGCGGCGCGCGAGCGCTTCGGCAGCGGCCGCCGCGTCGGTGCGGCTGGCGGCGGGCTTGACCAGGATCGCGAACTCGTCGCTGGCCACGCGTGCGATGGTCTCGCTGGGGCTCGTCATGTTCAGCAGACGCCGCGACGTATCGCGCAGCATCTCGTCACCGGCGTCGTAACCGAGCGCGCGGTTCACGCGCTGATAGTCGTCGATGTCGAGGAGCAGCAATGCGACAGGCGTGCCGTGCGCGTCGGCCTGACGCTGGGCGTCGAGCAGCGCGGGAATCAGCGCGGATTGATTGGCGAGGTTGGTCAGGCGGTCCAGATGGAGCGCCTGGGTCAGACGTTCTTCGGTGGCGCGCCAGGCCGACACGTCGAAGCCCGCGATCGCGTAGCCTTCGACGCCGTTATGGCTGCTGCGCACCACGCGCAGTTCGACGGTGATCGGGTAGGTCAGCGACTTGATCAGCCCGAGCGTGGCCTTCTCGACGTTGCCCGATGTGGCGGCGAGCGTGAGCAGCGCGTCGAGGCGCGCTACGTCGGCAGGCGCGACGAGATCGTGCAGCGTAATCGTTTCGAGATATTCCCGGTGGTAACCCACGAAGCGCAGGCTCGCATCGGAGACGTAAATGAAGCGCAATGCGTCGTCCACATGCGCCAGCAGATCGACGGCGCCGACCACCTGTTCAAGTTGCGCAGCGTGGCTTGCGGCCGTCTGCGGTATATCGTCCACACGCCGGCCGAACGCACGAAGCCGGTCCATGACCGTGCGCACGGGGCCCCGGCGAGGGGCGGTGATCCTGTTCGCTTCCATGTTTGTCGCTGGCAACCTGTATTCGTGTGCAGGCAGGCGGCTCGTGTTCCGCCGGTCGGGCGGGCGAGAGGTATCAAACCGCCCCATCAGAACGAGATAACGACCGGCTCCGAAAAATCTTTAGCGGATACTGCAAAAAACTGAAAAAAACAACTGGTAAGAAAGTCGGCTGGCAGCCACGCACCGTCTGTGGATCGATTCGGTTAAAGTGGCAACGCTTCACGTCCGTTAATACGTCAAACACTGTTGTGCAGTGCCGGCTGTCACGTCGCTGCTGCGTAGCTTTTCCGAACACTTGCACCGCTGATCCATGTCCGAACGTCATATTGCCAGGACCGCACCCCGGCGCATCGAGGTGCTTGAGTCTTTTGCTGAAGGCACCGAACCGGACTTCCCCGCGCAGTTCGTCTACCTGGGCCGCCAGCCGATTCTCGATCGCGACGGCGCGCTTAGCGCGTACGAACTGCTGTTTCGAGCCGGTGCGCACAACTATGCCGAAATCAGTGACGACGCGCAGGCCACCGCGCAGGTCGTCGCGCGCACGATCGGCGGGATCGGCGTGCCGTCCGTACTCGGGCATCATCGCGGCTTCGTCAACATGAACCGGGCGCTGCTGTTCAACGACATCGTCCATCTGATGCCGCCCGATCGTTTCGTGCTCGAAGTGCTGGAGACCGTCAAGTTCGACGCGCACCTGGCCCGCCGGCTCGGCGAGCTGCGTCGCGCAGGGTTTCTGATTGCACTCGACGACGTCAGCGAAATGTCGGACGAACTGATCGGCGCGCTGCCTTACGTCGACATCGTCAAGATCGACTTTCTGCAAGTCGGCCGTGACGAACTGGCGAAGCTGGCGTCCATCGTGCGCAGTCACGGCAAGACGCTGCTCGCCGAGAAGGTCGAAACGCGCGAGGACTTCGCGCTCGCTCGCGATCTCGGCTTCGATCTGTTCCAGGGTTACTTTTTCGCGCGGCCGCAGGTGCTGGCCGCGCCGCGCAACCGCTCGTCGCGGCCCGGTTTGCTGCGCCTGCTGGCGCTGCTTTCACGCGACGCCGGCTTCGTCGAACTCGAAGCGGAACTCAAGCTGAACCCGAGCGTGGTCGTGCAACTGCTGCGGCTGGTCAATTCGAGCGCGTTCGGGCTGGGGCGCAATATCGCGTCGCTGCGCGAGGCGATCATCGCCACCGGCACGCGGCAGATCGCGCGCTGGGCGCAGCTGCTGCTTTACGCGGACAGCGGCGATCTGCCCTGGAGCGCCGATCCGCTGGTGCAACTGGCCGGTACACGCTCGCGCTTCATGGAACTGACCGCGAACTGGCTGCGCCCTTCCGACGACGATTTCGGCGACGCCGCGTTCATGACCGGGATCTTTTCGCTGGTTCACGTGGTGCTGGGCAGTACGCCCGGCGAGGTGCTCGACAAGCTTGGCCTCGCGCCGCAGATCCGCGATGCGATCGTGCGTCGCGATGGTCCGCTCGGCGCGTTGCTGCGCCTGGCTGAAGCGGCCGAAGAGGGCAATGCTGTGTCGGTCGCACTCGGCGCCGATGCGCCTGCGGGCTTCGAGGCGCTGACTCCCGACGTGTTGTCCGAGCTGAATCTGTCGGCGGCGGCCTGGTTCGGCGCGCATATCGCCGAGGTGGCTGCGTGATAGGCGTGATATGGCTGATAGCCGCCGGCTTTCGTCTCGCTGACAGGTCGAAAGAAAAGCGGCGAGCCAGGCGGTAGTCGACACAACGCAAACGGGGGGCGCAAACATCGCGTCCCCCGTTTGCGTTGTGCGTTGCTGGCAGGCCGCTTGTACGCGACGCGTTCGTCCGTGTTCCAATAGCGTGCAGAGGTGGCCGGTTGTGTTGCCGAACGCCGCCTCCCGCCATTCATGGGACGACGCGCGAGTACTCGCGTACAGAGGAGCAACAGATGAAACGTAAGTTCAAATCGGCGGCTTTGGCTGCTGTGATGTCGGCCGGATTCGCGATGTTTTCGTTGACGGCCTCGGCCACGCTCAAGCCCGGCGACGCCGCGCCGGCCTTCACCACGCAGGCTTCGCTGGGCGGCAAGACGTACACGTATTCGCTCGCCGACGAGCTGAAGAAAGGGCCGGTGGTGGTGTATTTCTACCCGGCGGCTTTCACGAAGGGCTGCACGATCGAAGCGCATGAATTCGCCGATGCCGTCGACGAATACAAGAAATATGGCGCGACGGTGATCGGTGTGTCGCACGACAACATCGACACGCTGACGAAGTTTTCGGTCAGCGAATGCCGCAGCAAATTCCCGGTTGCCGCGGATGCCGATTCGAAAGTGATCGGCGCGTACGACGCGGGCATGCCGTTGCATAACTCGATGGCTAATCGCGTGTCGTATGTGATCGCGCCGGACGGCAAGATCATCTATGAATACACGAGTCTGTCGCCGGAGAAGCACGTCGAAAACACGTTGAAGGCCGTGAAGGACTGGGCCGAGGCGCACAAGCAGTAGCGAGTCGTGACGAGCCGTTACGCTGACATGGGCTTGTGGCGCGGTCCTGACTGCCACGATTAGCGTGGCGCCAACGTCGTGCGCCGCCATTTCCGGCAATGGTTTTTTGCGCCGCGTTTGAGTGGCAGTTGGAAGTCGATCAGGCATCGCTCGTGCTAGGCTGAGTTTTTTTGCCTGGTGAGCTTGCGATGCCGATTATTGTTGCTTTGTTCGCGCTGATCGCGCTGGTGTATGGCGCAGTGCGGGCGTTCGATGCCCTTGAGACGTCTTTCGGTCTGGCCGTCGCGGTTGGCGTTGCGATCGTCGTCGCATTATTGGTGATTGCGGCGCTGGCCTACTGGTGGCGTCGCCGGAAAGAAGTCGCGCCGAACGTGCGCGACGGCGACTGGACTCACGAACTGAAGGGAAGCTGGGGCGCGGTGCGGCTGGCGTCGGGCAAGCGCCTGTGCGAGATCCGGCTCGGCTCGGAGCAGGGCGCCTATATCTTTGCCGATCTGCGTGGCGCCGAGGCCCGAAGCGCGGGCGGCGAATGGAAACTCGCGGTGCAGGTCAAGGATTCGCGCCAGGGCGAATGGCTGGTGCCGATGCAAAGTGAACGGCAGGCGCGGCAATGGCAGCGCATCTTCCTGCTGGCGATGGACCAGAAGCTTTAAGCGGAGGCGCGCTCGCGGGTTGTGCTCACTGAATCGCACAACCCCCGGCGCATCCCGTCACGTCACGTCACGTTATGCAGAAGGCGCAATGCCCGATCGGCGTGCTTTTCTCGACTCCCACCGCACGCGAATCCGGTCCATGTACAGATACACGACCGGCGTCGTGTAAAGCGTGAGCATCTGGCTCACGATCAAACCACCCACGATTGCGATACCGAGCGGAGCACGCAGCTCCGCGCCTTCGCCGCGTCCGAACGCGAGCGGCAGCGCGCCGAGCAGAGCCGCGAAGGTGGTCATCATGATCGGGCGGAAGCGCAGCAGACACGCCTGAAAAATCGCATCGCGCGACGACATTCCCTGCCGCGACGCTTCGATCGCGAAGTCCACCATCATGATCGCGTTCTTCTTCACGATACCGATCAGCAGAATCACGCCGATCAGCGCGATGATGCTGAACTCGGTTCTGAACAGCAGCAACGCGAGCAATGCGCCGACCCCGGCCGATGGCAACGTGGACAGAATGGTCAGCGGGTGGATGTAGCTTTCGTACAGCATGCCCAGCACGATATACACGGCGGCGAGCGCGGCGAGGATCAGGATCGGCTGGTCGGACATCGACTGCTGGAACGCCTGCGCGGTGCCCTGGAAGCTGCCGTGAATCGTGCCCGGCATGCCGATCTGCGCCATCGTGTCGTAGATCGCGGCCGTTGCCGTGGACAACGACACGCCCGGCGGCAGGTTGAACGAGATCGTCGACGCGACGAACTGGCTCTGGTGATTCACCGACAACGGCGTCGTGCCCGGCCCGAAGCTCGCGATGGCCGACAACGGCACCATCGTTTCCTTCGATGTGGACACCGCCGCTCCCGACGAGGCGCTCGACTTGCCGCTCGCCGCAATCGAGTTGATCGCCTGGTTGCGTGCGGAGTCGGCGGCGATGCTGGCCGCGCTCGTGGCCGTGGTGCCTGCTGCGCCGCCCGCCGACGCGCTGGTCGTGGTCGAAGTGGTCGCCGTGGAGGTCACCGTGCCGGCCGGCGCATTGGTGGTCTGCGCGCCGCTCGCCGTGCCGCCCGACGTGCTGACGTAAATCTGGTTCAGCATGTCCGGGCTTTGCCAGTACCTCGGCGCGACTTCCATCACGACGTGATACTGATTGAGCGGGTTGTAGATGGTAGACACCTGACGCTGGCCGAAGGCGTCGTACAGCGTGTTGTCGATCTGCGCGGGCTTGATGCCCAGACGCGCTGCGGTGGCGCGGTCGATCGTCACCATCGCTTCGAGGCCGCCTTGCTGCTGGTCGGAGTTGACGTCCGCGAGTTCGGGACGGGCCTGCAGCGCTTCGGTGAGCTTCGGCCCCCACAGGTAGAGATCGGGCGTCGAGTCGGCGAGCAGCGTGAACTGGTATTGCGCGTTCGATTGCCGTCCGCCGACGCGAATGTCCTGCACCGCTTGCAGGAACGTGCGCGCACCGGCCACGTCGCCGAGCGGCGCGCGCAGTTGCTGGATCACCTGATCGGCGGACAGGGTGCGCTCCGATTTCGATTTCAGCGACACGAACATGAAACCCGAGTTGGTCTGCCGCCCGCCGGTAAAGCCGACCACGCTCTCGACCGCCGGGTTCTTGCCGACGATATCCATCATCTGCGAGAACTTGCCTTTCATGGCCTGGAACGACGTGCTCTGGTCGGCCTGGATGCCGCCGACGAGCCGCCCGGTGTCCTGCTGCGGGAAAAAGCCCTTCGGGATGATGATGTACAGCCACACGTTCAGGCCAATGGTCAGCAGCAGAATCGTGACGATCAGCTTCGGATGCACCAGCGCCCAGCCGAGCGAGCGCTCGTAGCCGCGTTGCATCGACATGAAGCCGCGTTCGAGCCAGCGGCCGAAGCGGCCTTCTTCCTTTTTTTCGTGATGTTCGCGCAACAGGCGCGAGCACATCATCGGCGTGAGCGTGAGCGAGACGACCAGCGATACCGCGATAGCCAGCGACAGCGTCAGTGCGAACTCTCGGAACAGCCGCCCGACAATGCCGCCCATCAGCAGAATGGGCAGGAATACGGCGACCAGCGAAATGCTGATGGACAGCACCGTGAAGCCGACTTCGCGCGCGCCGATGAACGCGGCCTTCATGCGCGGCACGCCATTCTCCATGTGCCGCGAGATGTTCTCCAGCACCACGATCGCGTCGTCGACCACGAAGCCGGTCGCGATGGTCAGCGCCATCAGCGACAGGTTGTCGATCGAGAAGCCCAGCAGATACATCGCGCCGAACGTGCCGATGATCGAGATCGGCACGGCCACGCTCGGGATCAGCGTGGCGCGCCAGTTGCGCAGGAACAGGAACACCACCATCACCACCAGCGCCACTGCGATGATCAGCGTGTGCTCGGTGTCGCGCAGCGATGCGCGGATCGTGGTGGAGCGGTCGGCGGTGGGGGCGATATCGACGTCGGCGGGCAGCGACGCATGCAGTTGCGGCAGCATGGCCTTCACGCGGTCGATCGTGTCGATGATGTTCGCGCCCGGCTGGCGGTACAGGATCACCAGCACCGAGCGCTTGCCGTTGAAGAGGCCCAGGTTGCGCAGATCTTCGACCGAATCGACCACTTCGCCCATGTCGGACAGCTTCACCGCCGCGCCGTTGCGATAGGCGATGACCAGGTCCTTGTATTGCGACGCCTTGCTCGCCTGGTCGTTGGTGTAGATCTGCACGCGGTTCGCACCGAATTCGATCGACCCCTTCGGGCTGTTCGCATTCGCCGCGGCCAGCGCCGCGCGCACGTCTTCGAGACCGATGCCGTAGTGCGACAGCGCATTCGGCTCCAGTTCGACGCGCACGGCCGGGTTCGCCGAGCCGCTCACGTCCACTTCGCCGATACCGTCCACCTGCGACAGCGACTGTTGCAGCACGGTGGCCGCCGAGTCGTACAACTGGCCGGCGGTCAGCGTTTTCGACGTAAGCGCCAGAATCATGATCGGCGCGTCGGCCGGATTGACCTTGTGATAGGTCGGGTTGCTGCGCAGGCTGGTTGGCAGATCGGCGCGCGCGGCGTTGATCGCGGCCTGCACGTCGCGTGCGGCGCCGTCGATATCGCGGTTCAGGCCGAATTGCATCGTGATGCGGGTCGAGCCGACCGAGCTTTGCGACGTCATTTCGGTGACGTCGGCAATCGAGCCGAGATGCCGTTCGAGCGGGCTCGCGACACTCGTGGCCACCGTCTCCGGGCTTGCGCCCGGCAACGTGGCCTGAATCGAGATGGTCGGGAAGTCGACCTGCGGCAGCGGCGCGACCGGCAACTTCGTGAACGCGAACACGCCGGCCAGCGCGATGCCGATCGCCAGCAGCGTGGTGGCGACCGGGCGGGAAATAAACGGACGCGACAGGTTCATCGGTCAGTTCCCTGCATCGGTGGCGGGCGGGGTGGCGTCATTGGACGGGCCGCCGTGCGACGGACCGCCACGATTGAAGCGCTCACGCAAACGACGGCCGAGCGAGTCGAACGCGAGGTAGATCACCGGCGTGGTGAACAGCGTCAGCAACTGGCTGACGATCAGACCACCCGCAATCGCGATACCGAGCGGACGGCGCAACTCCGACCCCGCGCCGGTGCCGAGCATCAGCGGCAATGCGCCGAGCAGCGCGGCGAGCGTGGTCATCAGAATCGGCCGGAAACGCAGCAGACACGCCTGGTAAATTGCTTCGCGCGGCGGCTTGCCTTCCTCGCGCTCGGCATAGAGCGCGAAGTCGATCATCATGATCGCGTTCTTCTTCACGATACCGATCAGCAGCACGATGCCGATAATGCCGATGATGTCGAGATCGTGCCCGGTAATCAGCAGGGCGAGCAGTGCGCCGACGCCCGCCGACGGCAGTGTCGACAGAATCGTGATCGGATGGATGAAGCTTTCGTACAGCACGCCGAGCACGATGTACATCGTGACGATAGCCGCCAGAATCAGGAACAGTTCGTTCGACAGCGACGCCTGGAACGCCAGCGACGCGCCCTGATAGCGCGTCTGGAACGACGCCGGCAAACCGATGTCCTTCTCCGCCTGCCCGATCGCCTTGACCGCTGCGCCGAGCGACGAGCCGGGCGCGAGGTTGAACGACACGGTGGTGGCCGGGAACTGGCTCAGGTGCGTGACCAGCAGTGGCGCGGGCTTCTCAATGAACTTCGCGATCGACGACAGCGGCACCTGGCCGGTCGTGGAGGTGGAAGAGGGCAGATAGATCGACTTCAGCGATTCGGTGTAATGCTGCATCTCCGGTAATGCTTCCAGAATCACGCGGTACTGGTTCGACTGCGTGAAAATGGTCGAGATGATGCGCTGGCCGAACGCGTCGTACAGCGCGCTGTCGATCGTGGCCGGCGTAATGCCGAAGCGCGATGCGGTTGCCCGGTCGATCTCGATGAACACCGACTGGCCGTTGTCCTGCAGGTCGGTGGCGACATCGGCGAGTTCGGGCGACTGTTGCAGCCGCTCGATGAGCTTCGGCACCCATGTCGTGAATTCGCTGATGTTCGGATCGGTCAGCATGAACTGGTACTGCGTCGGGCTGACCGTCGAGTCGATGGTCAGATCCTGCACCGGCTGCATGTACAGCGACGCGCCCGGAATATGCGCGACGTCACGCTGCAGTTGCCGGATTACTTCGCTCGCGGTGTGGCTGCGGTCGTCGCGCGGCTTCAGGTTGATCAGCATACGGCCGCTGTTCAGCGTGATATTGCTGCCGTCCACGCCGATGAACGACGTCAGGCTTTCCACGTCCGGGTTCTTCAGGATCTGCGCGGCGAGCGCCTGCTGCCGCTCGGCCATCGACGCATACGACACCGACTGCGGCGCCTGCGTGATCGCCTGGATCACGCCGGTGTCCTGCACCGGAAAGAAGCCCTTCGGAATGTAGATATAGAGCAGCGCGGTCAGCACCAGCGTGAGCAGGCCGACGAACAGTGTGGAGCGTTGCCGGTTCAGCACCCACGTGAGCGCGACCGCGTAACGCGCGATCACCCAGTCGATGGCGCGGTGCGCCTTCGCTTCGAAACGGTGGCTCTCGTGCGGCGGCGTGTGGCGCAGCAGTTTCGCGCACATCATCGGCACGAGCGTGAGCGACACGACCGCCGAAATCACGATGGTCACGGCCAGCGTAATCGCGAATTCATGGAACAGCCGGCCGACCACGTCGCCCATGAACAGCAGCGGGATCAGCACGGCGATCAGCGAGACGGTCAGCGAAATGATCGTGAAGCCGATCTGCTTCGAGCCCTTCAGTGCGGCTTCGAGCGGATCTTCGCCTTCTTCGACGTAACGCGCGATGTTTTCGATCATCACGATCGCGTCGTCGACCACGAAGCCGGTCGCGATGGTCAGCGCCATCAGAGAGAGGTTGTCGAGCGAGAAGCCGCACAGGTACATCACGGCGAGCGTGCCGATCAGCGACAGCGGCACCGACAGACTCGGAATGATGGTCGCGTAGACGTTGGCGAGGAACAGGTACATCACCAGAACGACCAGCACGACCGACATCGCCAGTTCGAACTGCACGTCGCGCACGGACGCGCGGATCGTGGTGGTGCGGTCGGTGACGATGCGCACGTCGAGCGCGGCGGGCAGCGACTGCTGCAATTGCGGCAGCAGGGCCTTGATGCTGTCCACCACCTGGATCACGTTCGCGCCCGGCTGGCGCTGCACGTTCAGGATGATGGCGGGCGTGTTGTCGACCCACGCGCCGAGCTTGGTGTTCTCCGCGCCCTGCACGATATTGGCGACGTCGGTCAGCATCACCGGACGGCCGTTCTTGTACGCGATCACGGCGCTCTTGTACTGATCGGCGTCGGTCAGCTGGTCGTTCGAGTTGATCGTGTAGTTGCGCGTCGGACCGTCGAAGTTACCCTTCGGCGTGTTGACGTTCAGGTTCGAGATTGTGGTGCGCAAGTCGTCCAGATTCAGACCGTACGCGGCAAGCGCGCGCGGGTTCGCCTGAATCCGCACGGCGGGGCGCTGGCCACCCGACAGGCTCACCAGACCCACGCCCGCGACCTGCGAGATCTTCTGCGCGAGACGCGTGTCGGCCATGTCCTGCACCTGGGTCATCGGCAGCGTGGCCGACGTGAGGGCGAGCGTGAGGATCGGCGCGTCGGCCGGATTGACCTTCGCGTAGATCGGCGGCGCGGGCAGGTCGGACGGCAGCAGGTTGCCGGCTGCGTTGATCGCGGCCTGGACTTCCTGCTCGGCGATATCGAGCGGCAGGTCGAGGCTGAATTGCAGCGTGATGATCGACGAGCCGGCCGAGCTTTGCGACGACATCTGGTTGAGCGACGGCATCTGCCCGAACTGCCGTTCGAGCGGTGCGGTGACCGACGACGTCATCACGTCCGGACTCGCGCCCGGATAGAAGGTCTGCACCTGGATCGTCGGATAGTCGACCTCGGGCAGCGCTGACAGCGGCAGGAAGCGCAGCGCGACGAGGCCGACCAGCATGATCGCCGCCATTAGCAGCGCGGTGCCGACGGGACGCAGAATAAAAGCGCGGGATGGATTCATGCGGTAGGTGCCGTGCCTTATTCCGAAGCTTGCGCGTCGCGTTTATGGCGATGTGCGTGCGCGCCCGAGGCGCCCGATGCACCTGCGGCCCAGGCACCGCTCGCTCCGCTTGCGCCGTGCGCGCCATGCGCACCCGACGCGCCGCGCGGACGATCCGCCGGAATCGTGATCTTCGCGCCTTCGCGCAGACGATCCGAACCGTCGATCACGACGCGCTCGCCCACCTGCAGGCCGGACTGGATGCTGGTGCGTTCGCCGTCCACCGGACCGGGCTTCACCTGACGCACGGTCACCGTGTTGTCCGGTTTCACGACATACACGAACTGGCCCATCGAGCCGTTCAGCACGGCCGTGGTCGGCACGATCACGGCGTTCCTGATGGTGTCGACCAGCAAACGCGTATTCACGAACTGATTCGGGAACAGCTTGCTGTCAGGGTTGTTGAAGATGGCGCGCAGCTTGACCGTGCCCGTGGTGGTGTCGATCTGGTTGTCCATCGTTTTCAGCGAGCCGACTTCGAGCGGCGTGGTGTTCGCGCGGTCGTAGGCGGTGGCCGACAACTGCTCGCCGTTCTGCGTGTGCTGGATGATCTGCTGCAGGTTGTCTTCGGAAGTCGTGAAGATCACGCTGATCGGCTGCAACTGCGTAATCACGACGATGCCGGTGGAGAGGCTCGACGTCACGTAATTGCCCGGATCGACCTGACGCAAACCGACGCGTCCCGACACCGGCGCCGTGATGCGTGCGTAGACGAGGTCGAGCTTGAAGCTGTCGATGTTCGCCTGATCGGACTTCACCGTGCCTTCGTACTGGCGCACGAGTGAAGCCTGCGTGTCGACCTGCTGGCTTGCGATCGAGTCCTGCGCGAGCAGCGTCTGATAACGCTTCAGGTCGAGGCGGGCGGTTTGCAGCAGTGCCTGGTCACGCACCAGTGTGCCTTGTGCATTTTCGAGCGAGATCTGATACGGACGCGGATCGATCTGGGCGAGCACGTCGCCCTTCTTGACCATCTGGCCTTCCTTGAAATACACGTCCTGCAATACGCCGCTCAACTGCGGCAGCACGGTGACGGTGGCAAGCGGCGTGACCGTGCCGAGCGCGGTCAGCACGACCGGCATTTCACCTTGCGTGGCCGTCGCCACGTGAACCGGTTGCGGCATGTTGCCCATGCCGCCAGGACCACCGCGCCCGCCACGGCCGCCGGTGCGCGCACCGCTCGCGCCGCGTGCGTCGGACGCGCCGGTTGCTTCGCCGCCGGCCGCCCCCCACGGATGCCAGCGCCACACCACGACCGCGAGGATGACCAGCGCCGCGACGATCAACGCGACGTTGCGGCCGCGGTGCCGCTTCACAGGACCGCGCGGATCGCCTGGCTTGCCGCCCGGAGCGCCGTTCGGGCGCGATTGGGAAGCCGGGTCGGCGGGGCGTGAAGTTTCCGAATGCTTTTGTTGTTCGTCCATCGGTTCGGTCAGGTGGCAGGCTTTGATGTGAGCCGCTCGCGCGGCCCAGCCGGAACAGAAGTTCGGCGGACCGGCACGCGGGTGGCATGACAGGCAACTATTGATATCAGCGGAAGCAGCACACGCTTTTTCAGCGCGATGCTACCCGAGGCGCGGGACGGAGATGTTAACGCAATGCGTTGTTCTCGCCGCCATGCCGGCAGTGTTGCTGCGGTTATTCGAGGCAACTCAGGGTCGCGGCAACCCGTCAGACACGCGCCCCGCGCGACGGAAACGCATGATCCTACGTTGCGTGGTCCGTAACAGTCCACCTGTGTATTTTTCTTTTGATTACAAAGGTTACAGGATGTACTGCCACGGACAGGACCACTGTTGGGGCTGCCGACCGGCAAGCCTTTGCGTGGCTCAATTGTCGAGCCGTCGTCCCGGCGTGCCGCCAATTTCGAGAACGATTTTGCTGATGCATTCGAGCAACGCCGGGGCGGCGCGCGAGATCAGCCAGTCACGCGGACACTGGTCGGCCGGGCCGCCGCAATTCACTGCATAGCGCTCGCCGGACGGTCCGACGAAACCCTGCGCGATGGCGTTCAGGCCGTTGTACCACTCGCCGGTGGCGATCGCGAAACCCTGTTCGATGGTTTCCCGCAACGCGCTTTCGAGCCGGCTGCCGACATGGCCCCAGTCATCGCCTTCTGCCGCCTGCAGGCCGATCAGCAATTTGTCGCGTTCGGGCTTGGCGAGCGCTGCAAGATAGGCGCGACCCACCGCCGTGCGGCTCAGGTTCATCCGTGAACCGATTTCCAGGCGCGACACCAGCACCGCCGAACGCGGCCGGATTGCGTCGATCACGACCATGTCGAAGCGATCCCGCACGGCGAGGTGGACAGACAGCGACGTGCGTTCGGCGAGTTCGATCAGGAAAGGCCGCGCGCGGGCCCGGATGTCGAAGTTGCGCAGAAAGCCGTTGCTCAATTCCAGCACCGACGACGTCAGCACGAAGCGTTCGCTGTCAGGCAGTCTGAACAGGAAGCCGGCGCCAACCAGAGTCGCGGTGATGCGCGACACGGTCGGTTTGGGGATGCCGGTCAGTTCGGTCAGTTCGCGGTTGCTGAGCGGGGCGTCGGCGGCGGCGATCGAACGCAGCACCGTGAGGCCTCGCGCGAGGGCGGTGACTTCATCGCCCGAGCCGTCTTTTTCCTTGAGCATATCTGCTGGCACTGAGGGACGAGCGGGTGGGTTCATGTGATTTTTTTGGAACTGTATTTCAAATTATTCGTTTGCAATCTGCTGATAGGTAAAGTCAGCAGCCCGCCAGTCACCCCGGTCCAGGGGTGCTGATTCCGTTTTTCATCAGAAGATTCATTGTATCGGAATATTTTTCCGTGCCGTATTCCGCTTTTTAGATTTTGCTTGACTTAGTCAGCATAAGCATAAAAAATGGAATCTCATTTCGAAAGACGCTTTCAAACTCGGTTTTTCTAAAGAGTTTGAATTCACCGTGACTCACTTTGTGTCGATTGTCTCCACAATTTCACGTCACCGTCGGTTGTCAGGGGCGCATTGCGCTATGACTTTTCGAATACCGTCTCTCAGGTTCTAGCACGGCCCTCGGAATGGCTAGAACTTTTTAAGGCGTCACGGCAACGTGACGCCTTTTTTTTCGCCCGGAGTTTCAGCGCGTGCGCCGTCGCTCACCGGTGTTCGAGAGCCAGAGTGAGGGCAGGGGCGCTTCTGAAAGTTTGGGATTGCAGGGGCTTTAGCGCGACAGCAAGGACACCGTGGCGATGCCCAGAATCGTCATGACGAGCGATGCGCCGACGTGAATCGCGACTTCGCCCGCGGCCCAGCCGAGTCGGCCGTCCTGCAAGCGTTGCACGACTTCCGCCGAGAAGGTCGAGAAGGTGGACAGGCCACCCATCAGGCCGGTAATGACGAAAAGCCGCCATTCCGGCGAGATTTGCGGCGCGCGCGCGAAGCCCGCCACTGCTACGCCGATGACGTAACCGGCTATGACGTTGGCCGCGAGCGTGCCGAGCGGCAAGCCGCTGAACACGCCGTTCAGGCGGACACCGAGAAACCAGCGAAACAGCGAGCCGAGTGCGCCGCCGATGGCGACTGCGAGAAAGGACCAATACATGAGAAGGGCCTGGCGAAACCGGGTGTCGACGTATCGGACCGGGCGGGCAGCGCGACGCCGCATTCGCGAAGGTCCGGGCGAAGCGGGCATCATCAGCCACAGGGGCGGTTTGGGAAGATGCCATCTCCAGCGCGCGAGTCTAACATCGGCGGAGCTTGGGGGGACAGGTCGGCGCAGAGCCAGGGGAGCTATTCGGCGGGTCTTGGGGCCGCTTTTCAATCGCAGTCTTAACCGCGTTTTTCACCGTATTCGCAGCCGTCCGCGCAACGGTCGAACAGGGCTGTGCTAATAATGCCAGCCGGCTCGATGCGCGCCTGAGATTGCGCGCGTCGAGCCGGTTCCATCGCTCACGCAAACGGCGCGTGCCGGCTCACTCCGAAGTCGCCGAAATCTTGTGGATCGACAGATCCGCGCCGTTGTATTCGTCTTCCTGATCGAGCCGCAGACCGACCGTCAGGCGAATTACACCGTACACCGCCGTGCCGCCGACCGTCGCCACGACGATCCCGCCGAGCGTGCCGATCACCTGCGAGCCGAACGCGACGCCGCCCATCCCGCCGAGCGCGCGTGAGCCGAAAATGCCCGCGGCGATCCCGCCCCACGCGCCGCACAGCCCATGCAGCGGCCACACGCCGAGCACGTCGTCGATGCGCCAGCGGTTTTGCACGCACGTGAACATATAGACGAACAGCACGCCCGCGATGCCGCCCGTCACCAGCGCGCCCAGCGGATGCATCACGTCCGAGCCGGCGCACACGGCGACCAGCCCGGCCAGCGGGCCGTTATAGGTAAAGCCCGGGTCGTTGCGGCCCGCAAGCCAGGCCGTCAACGTGCCGCCGACCATCGCCATCAACGAATTGACGGCGACCAGGCCGCTGATCTTGTCGACCGTTTGCGCGCTCATCACGTTGAAGCCGAACCAGCCGACCGTCAGCACCCACGCGCCCAGCGCCAGGAACGGAATATTCGACGGCGGGTGCGCGGCGATGCCGCCATCGCGGTGATAACGCCCGTGCCGTGCGCCGAGCAGCAGCACGGCCGGCAGCGCGACCCAGCCGCCGAAAGCATGGACCACCACCGAACCGGCGAAGTCGTGGAACTGCGCGCCGAACGTCTGATGCAGCCAGTCCTGAACACCGAAGCGGCCGTTCCACGCGATCCCTTCGAAGAACGGATAGATGAAACCGACCAGTACGAAGGTCGCGAACAACTGCGGGTTGAATTTCGAGCGCTCTGCAATGCCGCCGGACACGATCGCCGGAATCGCGGCGGCGAAGGTCAGCAGGAAGAAGAAGCGCACCAGCGCGTAGCCGTTGTGCGCGGCCAGCGACTCGGCGCTGCCGAAGAACTGCACGCCGTACGCGATCGTGTAGCCGATGAAGAAGTACGCGATGGTCGACACCGAAAAATCCACGAGGATCTTGACGAGCGCGTTGACCTGATTCTTTTTGCGGACCGTGCCGAGTTCGAGAAACGCGAATCCCGCATGCATGGCCAGCACCATGGCTGCGCCGAGCAGCAGGAAGAGCGTATCGGTGCCGGTTTTAAAGCTTTCCATCGATGTGTCCCGCTATGCCAAAAAAACGGGCAATGAATGCAAGAAGTGGGCCAAACTTGTGCGCGACTCGCGTCGGTGAGGTGCAAAACGGCACCGGGATGGGCTTCTTTATGCGTGTGACTTAAGTCATGCACATATCTCGCGAATATCGACGCACCTGAATAAAGCATTAAAAAGCACAGTTATAGTGCATTAGTTTGTCGCCTCATTTTCCATGATCCAGTTAAGGGCGAAATATTCGATTTTAATTACATTTAATTCAAAATCCTGACGTTTTCAAACTTGGTTTCGGCGTTAATAGCCGTCGCGCTCGCCAGGCGTAATTGGCCCGGACGGGCTGCCACATAGCCCGCTTTGTTTCGCGGTGAAACGCCGACATAATGTGCCGTTCCCGTGCCTGATCCACGGATCATCGACCCTATGCGCATCGCATGAGACTGACCACTAAAGGCCTGCTGCTGATCGCCATTCCGGCGTTCTTCGAACTGGCGTTGCTGTCCGGACTGGTCAAGGCGCAGTCCGACGCAGCGCTGGCGGAGCGCTGGGCAATCCATAGCGAGGATGTGCTGCGTCAGACCGCCGCGATTCTCGATCCTGTGATGGGTGAATCCGTCGCGCTGCGCGGCGCGGTTCTCGCTGGAAACACGCGCTTTACGACGCCCGTGGCGTTATGGATGGACGTCGATCGCCGTATCGACCAGCTGGCCGAACTGGTTGCCGACAATCCCGCGCAGGTTGAGCGCGTAGTGCAGATGCGCCAGGAAGTGCAGGCGTATCGCCAATGGTCGGACCGGATTCAGGACATGCTGCATTCGGGGCGCCGGCACGATGTGGTCGAACGCTTCCGCGATCTCGCGGAATCCGACGTGCTCGATCGCTTCCGTTTGCAGGCGGTCGCGTTCCAGACGGAAGAGCGGCGGCTCGACACGTTGCGGTCGAACGCCGCCGACGAGGCGCGCGAACGTCAGCAAACGCTGATCGTCGCGGCCGCGCTTGGCTCGTTGCTGTTCGTCGCGCTGGCTATCTGGCTGTTCACACGCGGCGTGCGGGGCCGGCTCGCGTTGCTGTCCGACAATGCCGGACGCCTCGCGGGCAATGAGCCGCTCGCACCCGTCACGACCGGCCACGACGAGCTCGCGCGCCTCGATCAGACCTTGCACGAAACCAGCCGGCGCCTGCTCGAAGCCGAGCGTATCCAGGCGCGTTTTCAGGCGGATCTGGCGCGCCGCGCGGGCGAACTCGTGCGGATCAACGAGACCTTGCGGCAGCAGACCCAGGAAAACGAGATGTTCATTTACAGCGTGTCGCACGATCTGCGCGCGCCGCTCGTGAACCTGCAGGGCTTCTCGAAAGAACTGATCCGCGCGTGCGATGAACTGCGCGCGGCGGTTCGCGAGTCGTCGCTGGCGGCCGCGACGCGGCAACGCATCGAGCGGATCATCGACGAGGACATCGGCGAAGCGCTGCATTATCTGCAGACCGCCGTGCTGCGGGCGTCGCACATCATCGACGCGTTGTTGCGGCTGTCGCGGGTCGGCCGGGTCGAGTACCGGCGGCAAAGGGTGGAGGTGCACGATATCGTGCAACGCGTGGTCGACGCCATGCAGGGGTCGATCCGGGCAAAGCGGGCTCAGGTGCGCGTCGACGACTTGCCGGCCGTGTGGGGCGATCCCACCGCGCTTGAACAGGTGTTCGCGAACCTGGTGGGCAATGCGGTGAATTATCTGGACCCCGCGCGCGATGGGCGAATCGAAATCGGCACGACACTAGCGCCGCCAGGCGTTCAGTCGCTACGGATTTTCTACGTGCGGGACAACGGCCAGGGCATCCCGGAAGTCGCGTTGCCGCGCCTGTTCAACGCGTTTCAGAGGCTGCACGGCAATTCGACGGCGGGCGAAGGGATTGGGCTTGCGCTGGTGCGCCGCGTGGTCGAACGGCATGGCGGGCGAGTCTGGGCGGAATCGAAAGAGGGCGTGGGCACGACTTTTTATCTGTCGCTGCCCGAAGCCGGCATGCGCAATGTCGATCCGGCTGCGGGGCCGTTCACGGTTACAACGGCTACGACGGCCGCAACAGCCGACGCGGGCGATACGCGCGAAAAGTCCGATTTATTCGACTGGCGAGCCAATTCCGAGCATCGGGACATGAGCCGCACTACGGGTCATCCGACCGCGCATTCCGCCGATACGTCGCAGCGAATCGGAACACCATGATCAGCGTATTGGAAGACCCAGCGCAGATTTGCCCGCGCAGGCGAAAAACACCAATCACCAATCTGCCCCTCGCTCAATGCGTAGTAAATAGCTGCCTTGGTTTAAGCAGCTTGCTGCCGCGAATCGACCAGTAGCACGCGCAGGCAATCAGCATCGTGACGAGCGTTAGCGCGTGAAGCGGCGTGGGACGCAACCCGGCCAGACCGTTGATCGTAAACAGGGCGCGCGCGACGATCAGCAGCGCGATCCACATGGCGCAAGCCGCCTGTACCAGCATACGCATGCCCGCGAGACGCCGCGTACGGTTCTCGCGCGACCAGTTGACGGGCTTACGCGCGCAGAAAAAAGCAATTGCCATCAGCATGACGGCGAGGATGACGATCCAGTCCACCAGTTCCATCGCAAGACACTCCCAAGTGAGCTTGCGACTATAGGAATGAGCTTCTGCAGGAACAATCGGACCAGTCTCAATTACGAAGTGATTGCTTCATTCGGGCGAGCGTCCTATGCCGAAATGGCATGGCGCTCGCCGATAAATCAGATGGACTCAGAGCAGATTAAGAACCGGCTCAAGCGCGGTTTAAAAACGCTCAAAGTTCAATGCGCGTGCCGAGCAGCACGAGGAATTGACGCAGCCATTCGGGATGCGCAGGCCACGCGGGAGCGGTCACAAAATTGCCGTCGGTAATAGCGGCGTCGACCGGAATGTCGGCATATTCGCCACCCGCCAGTTTCACTTCGGGCGCGCATGCCGGATAAGCCGAAATGCGTTTGCCGCGGATCACGTCGGCGGCGGCGAGCAGTTGCGCAGCGTGGCAGATCGCGGCGATCGGTTTGCCCGCTTCGGCGAACTGCCGCACGAGTTCAATTACCTTGTGATTGAGCCGCAGGTACTCGGGGGCGCGGCCGCCCGCAATCGCGAGTGCATCGTACTGGCGCGGATCGGCATCGTCGAACGAAGCGTTGAGCGTGAACAGATGGCCCGGCTTCTCGGTGTAGGTCTGGTCGCCCTCGAAATCGTGGATCGCCGTCTTGATGCGGTCGCCCGCGTGCTTGTTCGGACAGACGGCGTCGACGATATGGCCGACTGCCTGTAGTGCCTGGAACGGCACCATCGTTTCGTAATCCTCGGCGAAGTCGCCGGTGAGGAACAGAATCTTCTTTGCCGCCATCGTATGCCTCCAGTTGATCAACGGAACATTGCGAACGTCGCTTCACGTTCATGGACGTTTATGACGCTCAGGCAGTCTACTCCATCGCGTTTGACAGAACCGCGACGACTTGCGCGATCGTTCCAGGCCTTCGTTCCGGGTGCCAAAGTGCCTTTGAACTGGCCGCCGGAAGTGGGCCGGGGCCGTCTTTAACAAGCGCCTTCGGTTCGCAATATGACCGTGCCGTGCGCACTTCCTGACAAGGGCTTCCGCCGCAACGGCGTATCATGAGCGCGTTTTCGCCAAGCTGAAGCCGCCCACGCGGTTCACATCCAACCATGATTTCATCTATTCATTCATCTTTGCTGCGCCGTGTCGCGTGCGTGGTAGTCGTGTTCGGCGGACTGGCCGCGTGCCAGAAGAACGACGCGACCGCAGGGCAGGTTGCCGGCAAGCTCAACGACGTCGCGCAGGCCGCGGGTCAGAAGCTCGATCAGGCCGCCAGCTACGTCGGCCAGACGGTCGACACGACCAAAAACACCGCCGAACAGAACCTGCAGTCCGCCACGTCGGCGCCGTCGATCAACATCGACCCCAGCGCACTCGCTTCGACCGCACAGGCCAATCTGCAGAACGCGGCCAGCGCGACCCAGGCGCAACTCGGCAAGGCCGCGTCGCTGACCGGGCAGAGCCTCGAAACCGCGGGGCGCAAGCTGCAGGAATGGTCGGCGCAGAATTCGGCGTCGTCGGCAAATGCGTCGGCTTCGTCGTCAGGCTCGGCCGATTCCGCCGACGCGCAAAAGCAGATGGACAAGTGATATGCAGGCCACGGTGTTGCACGATCAACCGATCGGTTCGGCATTCGATTCGACGGCAGCCTTGAAGTCAGGTTTGACAGTCCCGTTAAATGTAATTACCATGGTTACATATTGTCGCCGGGCGGGTTCGCTGTGAATACGAGTAGCCGGTTTGCATTTGCGGTTCACGTGCTCGCGCTGCTGTCGTTGCAGAAGGGCGTGCCGCTTTCGTCGGACATGATCGCGGGCAGCGTGAATACGAATCCCGCGCTGATCCGGCGGCTGCTGACGATGCTGGCTGAGGCGGGTCTCACCACGTCTCAGCTGGGCGCGGGCGGCGGCGCGTTGCTCGCCAGGGCGCCTGAGCAGATCACGCTGCTCGACGTGTATCGCGCGGTGGACGACGCGCAATTGTTCGCGCTGCATCGTGAGGAGCCGAATCCGGCGTGCATGGTGGGGCGCAATATTCAGGGCGTGCTGCGTGGAATCATCGACGACGCGCAGCGGGCCATGGAAGCCTCGCTCGGCGCACGTACGCTCGCCGACGCCACGGCGGACGTGGTGCGCTCGGAGAAGCAACGCGAGCGCAAGCGCCGCGCGTAGGCATTCAGGTAGCAGTGGCGGAGTAGCAAAGCATCATCAAGGACGTGCGTTCAGGGTTCGGAATAACACCTGAAACATGCGTCCGATCGTAGACGGGGGCCCACGCCCCCGTTTTTTGCACGACATATGTAATCAAGTTAGTTACATATAAATCAATCACAGGAACAGGAGTAGTGACATGAGCAAACAACTGAAGATCGCCTTGTTCGGCGCCACCGGTATGGTCGGTTCGCGAATCGCGGCAGAAGCGGCACGTCGCGGGCATCAGGTCACGGCGCTGGCGCGTGATCCGTCGCGCGTGCCGGCCGGTGTGGCGAATCTGACAGCGGCGCAAGCCGACCTGCTCGACGCAGCGAGCGTCGGCGCGGCAGTGCGCGGCCATGACGTGGTGGCAAGCGCTTACGCGCCGCCGCAAGACAATCTGGCGACGTTGACGAACGCGACGAAAGCGTTGGTCGAAGGCATGCGTGCGGCTGGCCTGAAGCGCCTCGTGGTGGTGGGCGGCGCGGGTTCGCTCGAAGTTGCGCCGGGCAAGCAACTGGTCGATACGGACGGATTCCCCGACGCGTATAAGGCAATTGCGCTCGCGCATCGCGTCGTGCTGGACTACTACCGTACGGTCGCCGATATCGACTGGACGTTCTTCGCGCCGGCCGCGCTGATCGCACCGGGCGAGCGCACCGGAACGTTCCGCACCGGCGCAAATACGCTGATCGCCGACGCTGAAGGCAATAGCAGCATTTCTGCGGAAGACTACGCCATCGCGTTCGTCGACGAACTCGAGCAGGGCCGTTTCGTGCGGCAGATCGCGACAGTGGCGTATTGAGACGCGGGCCGAATTCCCGTCCCCGCAGATCGCGCAAGCGTCCTAACATTCGGTTACGCATGTACGGTCTCGCCGGGTAAAACTGCGGCTACACTTGGCGTCTCCCGTTTTTCTACGGATTGCCATGCAGTCATGCCCATCGCGGCGTGAGTCCGAGGCTGCGCCGTCCATCGGCGGGCAGCCGGCGACTCGCGCCGTTCTTCATATTTCTTCAGATCGAAGCGCTCCCGGCGCGCGGCAACGTGCGCGCACGCCGTTCTGGGCGAGGCTCGGTGCTGGAACGGCTGCATGGGCCGCCGCAGCCTGCGTCGCGCTGATCCTCTGTTTGGGCTGGTTGCCGGCAGGCGCACAAGCCGCCACGGCGGGCGCTGGCACCAGCACGCCGGTGATCCCGGCTTTGCAGAGCCTCATCAATAGCGCGACGGTGGCGCCCGCAGCGGCATCGGCGGCTTCGGGCGCGTCCGCCGCCGACGCCGCGTCGGCGCCGTCGCCCGCCAGCCAGGCGGAGCTGGCGCGTTCGCTCGACAGCGTGATCTCCACCCTCGACAACGACCGGCAACGCACCGCGCTCGTCGCCCAGCTCAAAAAATTGCGCGACGTCTCGAAAACGGTCACGCCGCCGCCGCCCGCGCAACCGAGTCCCGGCCTGCTCGGCGCGATTGCGTCGGGCATTGCGTCGTTCGAATCCGATGTGCATCAGGGCCGCACGCCGGTGCGTTATTGGGGCGGCCGCTTCAACGCGGCCGGCAACGAGCTTTACACGATCGTTTCAGGCCAGGGGCAGGAGAGCTTCAGCCGCATTCTGCTGTCGATGCTCGGGATGCTGCTCGGCTGGGGCGCATGCGCCGGCGCGCTGATCTATCTGCAACACCGGATCTACCGGCGCTTTGGCATCGTCATGGGACTGAACCCGAATCCGACCACGCGCGAGTTGCTGATCTTCGCGCTACGCCGGGTCGGTCCGTGGATCATTGCGTTCGTCGCCGCGCTGCTGTTCGTGCGCGCGATGCCCGATGCGCTCGGCCGCACGCTCGGCATGGTGGTCGCCTACGCGATCGTCGCGGGCGCGGTGTTTTCGGCGATCTGTCTGATCATGTTTTCGCTGTTCGGCTCGGGGCACCGGCGCGTCGCGGTGCGCCTCCTGATCGATCATGCGCGGCGCGTGCTGTTCGTGGTCGGCGTGTGTGGCGCGCTCGGCGACGCGGCGGTCAATTACGACGTCGCGCATCAACTCGGCTCGAATCTCGCCGCACTGATTTCGACCGCCGCGAACATGACGGCCGCCGTGCTGACCGGCTACTTCGCGCTCGCGTTCCGCCGGCCGGTCGCGCATCTGATCCGCAACCGGCCGTACGAGCAGCGCAACGACCACAAGGCCGCCACCGACGCGTTCGACGTGCTTGCCGCGTTGTGGCACGTGCCGGTGCTGGTGCTGGCGACGGCCTCGGTGGTCGCGACATTGGGCGGCTCGGGTTCCAGCGAGAACGTGCTGCAGATTTCGATCGTCACGGCGGCCTTGCTGGTGCTGGCGTTCTTCCTGTCGGCGATCGTGCTGCGGATGACACGTCCGCGCAGTGCCCGCGCCCGTCGCCGTTCGCCTTATCTGACGCGGCTGCTGCGGTTTTCCGGCACGCTGCTGACGCTGTTCATCTGGCTGTTTTTCTTCGAACTGGCCGCCCGCTTGTGGGGTGTTTCGCTGGTGGCGATGGTCGAGGAAAACGTCGCCGCGCGCGGCATCGCGCATGCCGTGGTGGCGATCATCGCGACGGTATTCATCGCGTGGCTGCTGTGGATTCTGGTCGACACTGCGATCACCGAAGCGCTGAATCCCGGCGGTCCGCGCAACAAGGCGCGCGCGCCGAGCATGCGCGCGCGCACGATGCTGCCGCTCGTGCGCAACGTGCTGCTGGTGACGATCATGACGATTGCCGGCATCGTGACGGCAGCCAATCTCGGCATCAACGTGACGCCGCTGCTGGCCGGCGCGGGCGTGATCGGTCTGGCGATCGGTTTCGGCGCGCAATCGCTGGTGACCGACCTGATTACGGGCTTGTTCATCATCATCGAAGACACGATTTCGGTGGGCGACTGGATCGACGTGGACGGCGGACACGCGGGCACGGTCGAGCATCTGTCGATCAGGACCGTGCGTTTGCGCGACGGCCAGGGCGCGATTCACGCGATTCCTTTCTCGCAGATCAAGATCGTCAAAAACCTGTCGCGCGATTTCGCGTACGCGGTGTTCGAAGTGCGCATGGCGTTTTCCACCGACGTCGATCAGATCACACAACTGATTCGTGAAGTCGGCGCCGACTTGATGGCCGACTTCCGTTACCGGCGCGAGATGCTGGGGCCGATCGAAGTGTGGGGGCTGGACCGTTTCGATCCGAACTGGATGGTCGTGAAAGGGCAGATCAAGACGCGGCCGCTGCAGCAATGGAGCGTGGCGCGCGCGTTCAATCTGCGGCTCAAGCGCAAGATGGACGAAGCGGGGATTGAGATTCCGGTGCCGCAGATGCGGGTCTACACGTCGTCGAAAGATAGCGAGGGGCAGCCTTTGCAGGACGACGATATGTCGGGGCTGATGGCGCAGCACGCGCATGAGGCCGGACATGGCGAAGTGCATGCCGGAGCGGGGGTGGGGGCAGCGGCGCGGCCTGCGCATGCGGCGCATGTGCCGCTTGCTGTGGCGCGCGACGTGTCGCATGAGCCGAGGCCCGCGCCACCGCCGACCGGGCAGACCGACCCGGTGCCGCCGCAGATTCCTACGGCGGGGAAGACTTGAGATGCAATGCGGGTACGAGGGGCGGCGTGTGTGTGCTTTGTGCCGGCTTCAGACAAGCGCCGTCGAGTTAGCTGCTCGAACCACATCGTTCACATGCGTCGCGATTTGAGCACCCGGCACACCGTAAATATGCAGCGAAACAGCAGGCGTATCAGAGCGATTCCCCAACTGATGAATACCACCCCGGCCGCCACGCACGAACGACACCGCTCCGCGTTTGCGCGCCTGCGTGCGCGTCGCGCTGGCGCAATGCTGCGCGCCGTTCCATTCGAATACCGTCTCGCTTAGCGTGCCGTCCAGCACCGCGTACCCGCACCACGTGTGATGTCCGTGAACCGGGCTTGCCTGCTGCGGCTGCCAGACCAGCGCGGCGATCGCATAGCGCCCGTGTGGATCGGCGGCGAGCAGGTGTCGCCGGTAGTTCTCCACTGAACCTTCACGTTGCTGGGGCGTGAGCAACGCCGGATCGGCGGCTGCCTGGGCCAGCGCAATGCGCATGCTGCGCGCGAAGAAGGTCGAGTCCGACGGCTCGGGAAAATGCGCGCAGGCTTCGAACATCGCATCCAGCGCGTCGCACAGGCGGGCCAGCGGCGAGTCGTGATTGATCGGCGGACGCTGTGGGGTGCCTGCGCCAGCGCGCGACGCCGTTTCACCCGCTGCGCCGGACTGCGGACGGTAGACCGGAAGACGGTCGAAAGAGGGGGCGCGGAAGTCTTCGCTCATGATTGTTTTGCAGCGTCGTCGCTGCTTTGTCGGCTATTTCTGGATAGCGATATTTATACCCGTTTGACCGGAGAAAGAGTTTCCATATAATTCCCCTCGGAATCTCAAAAGTAGAATAATTTCCTATAGGGGTGTGAAGATGGGAATGGATATCATCGACCGGAAGCTGCTCGAATTGTTGCAGGAAGACGCGACCATGCCGATCGCCGAATTGGCGCAGCGGGTGAATCTGTCGCAGACACCTTGCTGGAAGCGGCTCCAGCGGCTGAAAGAGGCCGGCGTGATTCGCGCGCAAGTGGCGCTTTGCGATGCGCGCAAACTCGGCGTGGGAACGACGGTATTCGTCGCGGTGCGGACCAATCAGCATACCGAGGACTGGGCCAGGACTTTTACGCTGGCGGTGCAGGCGATTCCCGAGGTGGTGGAGGTGTACCGGATGAGCGGCGAAACGGATTACCTGCTGCGCGTCGTGGTGTCCGACATCGACGATTACGACCGCGTGTACAAGCAGTTGATTGCCGCCGTGCCGCTGTATGACGTTAGCTCGAGTTTTGCGATGGAACAGATCAAGTATTCGACGGCGTTGCCGGTGCGGCCATCGGCGGTGACTTAGTGAAGGCGTGAAAGTGCGGGGCGTGTCAGCAGGTGCGCCGTTTGCTGCGTACCTCTATGAGCCTGTATGAGGCGGATGGCAGCGCTGATTGCAAGCCGTGTGCAAGCTTGTCCAGCGTAGAATGCCGCGTTCCCCGCTGCCATCCACGACTGTTTCGCGAACCGAGCCCGCCTCATGAATAAACCGCCGCGCAAGAAGAACCCAACCCTTGGCGTTGCCATCTTCATCGTGGTTGCGATATTGCTGGTGATTGCGACGATTCTCTATAACGCAATCAAGGAAAAGCACGACTTCGACAGCCAGAATGCAGGGGCGCCGTCTATTTCGTCAGAAGCGGCAGCGGCTGCGTCGGTGATGAAGCCGGCGAGCGGCGCGGCTCAGTAAGACTGGGTTGGCTGGTGGCGAGCGTTCTTCGCCATCGCCATTTCACCCCGCCGGCAGGCGGATCACGCTCGCATCCTTGCGAATCAGCGCCGCCGCAGCCAGCATCTGCTTGCACTGATGGGCGAGCAATTTCATGTCATGCACGGCATCGGCCGAATAGTCCGGCGACTTTTCCGTTTCGACCACCATCGCATCGAGTTCGCGGCTTAGCAGCTTGATCTGCTCGGCTTGATCGGCGGGCGCTGCGGTGCCGGCTTCAGCTTCGGTGAGATTGTCGCGGACGGCGCTCAGCGCGCGTTGCAGTGGCTGCAAAGAGACGCTTTCAACCTGCTGTTGCTGCTGTGCGGAGGTGCGCAGCAACGGCGCAGCCGCCGTGATCTGCGATGCGAGTACGTGGCTGCGCACGAGCAGGCCGTTCAATTCCGGCACGAATCGCTGGGCGGACTTCGGCTCGAGCATCATCCGTTGAAACGCCTGGCCAAGATTGGCGAACGCCACGTGAACGTTCTTGCGCGCGAGGCGGTAGCGGTAATCGCGGTCGAGCGCCGTCGCCGCTGCGGCTGCGGCAGCGGATGCACCGGCGGCCGGTCGCGCAGTCACATTGCTGACCGTGGTGGTGCCCGCGCTGGACTCGGCGTTTGCGATTGGTTTGAGGTCGGCCAGCGGCTTGACATCGGCGACAGCGGTAGACGTAGCGTCGGCATTCGTGCTCGCACCTGCGTTTGCAACCATGTTTGCACCCCCCGCGCTTGAAACCCCACCGGTATTAACCATCGCCGGCCTTGTGAATTCCGCGACCGGATCGGTCATCGCCGCAGCCGGGGCACGCGCACCGGCTTCGGTCACGGTCGCGACCACCGCGGCGGCCGGCTTGCCGCTCCACCACCAGCTCGCCTCCAGATACTGCCGGGTCGCGCTGATCATCGTGTTGACCAGCTTGCCCATCAGCCGGTACTCCCAATACGGGAACAGATGGCTTGCGGCAATCGCGATTGCGCAGCCCACCACCGTATCGATCGCGCGTTCGCCGATGATGCGCATGCTGCCCGGCGCGAGCAGATGGAACAGCAACAGCACATACGACGACGTGAACACCACGCTCGCCGCGTAGTTGAACAACAGCAGGCTGTAGCTCATCACCATCGACGCGAACATCACCACCATCACGATGTGCGGATTCTTCACGAGGATGATCAGCGCAATACTCGCCGCGCAGCCGATCAGCGTGCCGACAATCCGCTGCCCGTTGCGCTGTTTGGTCAGCGAATAACCGGGCTTCAAGATGATGACGGTCGTCATCACGATCCAGTACGCGTTCGTCAGCGGCAACAGACGGCCGAGCCAGAAACCGACGGCGACCGCGATCGTCACCCGCAACGCATGGCGAAAGCTCGGCGACGCCATCGTGAGATTCGAAAAAATCTGGCCGAAAGGCACGCGCCTGCTAGACACGAAGCGGCTTAGCGCCTTGTCGATACGCAGCTCGGTTTCGGTCGGGCTCGGGTCGCTCGACAGGCTCTTGCGCATCTTGTCGATCAGACGCGTCGCGCTCCAGATGCGTCTGAAATTCGACGACACCGCTGCATAAGCCTCGGGGCTTTTCGCGGGCAGGTCCTGCTTGCGCATCAGTTCGATTTCGAATTCGATCGCGCGCAATTCAGCCTTGACGTTCACGCTTTTACGCGGCGCATGATTCTGCAGAACCGCGAGCCCGATTTCTTCGAGGTCTTCAGCGGCCTTGCGAATCAGGTCGCGGTAGAACACCAGCAGATCCGAGCCGCCGAACGTGTTGCGCACCAGCGGGTAATCGGTGTGCGCGCCGACAAACAGTTCGTGCAGATCGACGGTGTTGATGAACAGATTGAACAGCATCGCACGGCGCGGTTCGAGCTTGCCGCGCTTGAGCTTGGGCAGATTGCGCAACACGATGTCGCGCGCGGCGTCCTGGCGCTCCACGGCCGCGATCTGCTTGTCGACCAGGTTGCGGTAGCACTCGTCGAGGTCGTTGTCGAGATCGTAGAACGCAGCGCGCGCGAGCAGGTAGTCGGCACACGCGAATACGCTCTCGGCGAGCGCCTGCTGTTCGATGCGATGCATCATCCAGCGGCTGACGAAGGTCGACCAGTATGTGTACCAGAGGCCGCCCAGCAGAATCCACGATGCGTTGACGAGCGCCTGCACCGGCGTGAAGTGTTCCTCCAGCGTCATGATCATCATGAACAGCGTGGCGAAGCTGATCTGCGGCCAGCGGTTGCCGTAGACGACGATCAGCGAGAGCACGAACGTGAGCGGCACAACCGTACACCACAGTGCGACCGGATTGACGGTGGCGAGCCCCGTGGCGAGCGCCGACAGGAAACCGATCACGGTGCACGCCAGCATTTCGTTGTGCTTGTACTTGAGCGGCCCCGGCATGTCGACCACGCACGCGCCGAGTGCGCCGGTGGCGATCGTGAAACCGAGTTCGCGGTCATGAAACACGATCAGGCACAAGAGCGCCGGTAACGACACACCAACCGCGATGCGCAGGCCGCCATAAAAGTACTGGCTGTAAAGGAATTTTCTTATTTCAACCGAATAGCGCATCGACTGCCTGGATTCCATTCACTGAGAAAAGGCGGCTGAAGGGTAGACGCGAGTGCAGACCCAAACTGCCGTCGAGTCTAACTTATTTTGTGTCTGATCTGACCTCGTCCATCTGGCCAGGTTATGCCCTGGGAGCACGTTTGTTATGCTGTCGCTTCAATGTCTGTGGCGGTCTGCACGTTGCGCCAAAGTTACTCCAGCACCGCCCGTCTGATCCGGAATCCATGCTCCAGCTCTTCTATTCAAACCGCTACGAAACCCTTGTCGGCGCGCTTCTCGACGACCTCGGCGAAGCGCCGTCCGATCCCTGGGCCGCGCAGCCCGTGATCGTTCCGAGCGCGGCGGTGCGTCGTCGGCTGGAACTTGATATCGCCACGCGCCAGGGCATTTGCGCGAATGTCAATTTTGGTTATCTCGCGCAATGGCTGTGGGCTCAGATCGGCGGGGTGATCGACGTGCCGCGGCACTCGCCGTTCGCACCGGACCGGCTCGTGTGGCGCTGCTACCGCCTGCTGGGCGACGCGGACGAAACGCTGCCGTGGAACGCGTCGCCGCGTCTGCGAACCTATCTGGATGCAGCCGACGCGTCGATGCGTTACGAACTCGCGCGGCGTGTGGCGACGGTGCTCGACCACTATCTGACTTACCGGCCGGAGTGGTTGCAGCAATGGCAGAAGGGCGGTTCGATCTTCGCAAGCGGCGCGCTGGACGACACCGGCCCGCGTCTCACCGGCGCGAGCGATGCCGCCCGGGAAGACGAGCGCTGGCAAGCGGCGCTGTGGCGCTCGGTCCTCGCCGAAGTCGCGGGCGACGCACAAACGCCTGCCGCCGCCTTGCCCCCCGCGTATCGCTTCCTGGAGGAAATCGGCACGCTTGATCTGGAGGCGATTTCCAACGCACAGTGGCCTGAGGCAGTTAGCGTATTCGCGCTGCCGACCATGCCGCCGTTGCACGTCGCGTTGCTGCGCGCGTTATCGCGTTGGGTCGACGTGCGGCTCTACGTGATGAACCCGTGCCGCGAGTTCTGGTTCGACGTGGTCAGCGAAGGACGCGTGCAGGCGCTCGATGCCGCCGGGCAACTCGACTACCAGGAAGTCGGGCATCCGCTGCTAGCCGAGTGGGGTCGTCAGACGCAGGCGCAGTTGCACATGCTGCACGAACTGACTGAAAGCGCGGCCTCGGGCGAGACCGGCGACTTCACCGAAAACCCGGAACCTAGCTGGCTTGCCGCCGTGCAGAACGGCATTCTCGAACTGCGCGCGGAAACCGATACCGACGAGTTGCCGATCGAGCGCGGCATCGAGGTTCATGTCTGTCACAGCCTGTCGCGGCAGCTCGAAGTGCTGCACGACCGGCTGCTTGGCTGGTTCGACGAATTCGACGATCTGCAGCCGTCGGACGTGCTGGTCGCCGTGTCCGATCTCGCCGCAGCAGGCCCGTTGATCGATGCCGTTTTCGGCACTACGCCGCCTGGCGACACGCGCCGCATTCCGTATCGGATCACCGGTTTGCCGCCGTCGCGGGCGAATCCGGTGGCGCGTTTGCTGCTGGATTGGCTGGCGCTGCCCGAGCGCAGCGTGGGCGCGCCCGATCTGATCGAATGGCTGCGTGTCGACGCGATTGCCGTGCGCTACGGCATCGATGCCAGTTCGCTCGAAGCCGCGCAGGAATGGCTCGCGGCAGCCGGTGCGCGGCGCGGTCTCGCGCCCGTCGAACCGACCGGCGAACACGTGCCGATTGCCCGTCACACTTTCGCGGATGCACTCACGCGTCTCTATCTCGGCTACGCGATGCCCGACGGCGGAGAACCGGTCGACGCGTGGCTGCCGGTCGAAGGCGCCGACGGCTCCGACGCCGAGTTGCTCGGCCGCCTGTCGCGTTTCGTCGACGATATCGACAGCTTCGCAGCCGATTGTGCGGTCGAGCGAACTCCCGCAGCATGGTCGCAACTGCTGCTTGAAACGCTCGGGCAATCGTTCGACGGCGGCGTCGAGTTCGCCGATTCGCTTGCCGCCGTGCGCGACGCGATCAGCAAGATGAGCGATGCGATGCAGGCGGGCGCGCAGGACGTGCTGCTGCCGGCTGCAGTCGTGCGCGGCGCGCTGACCGAAGCGCTCGACGACCCGGCGCGCGGCGGCGTGCCCTGGGGCAGCGTGACTTTTTCATCGTTGACCAGTTTGCGCGGCTTGCCATTCAGGATCGTCTGTCTGCTGGGCATGGACGACGGCGTGCTGCCGAGTCTCGCGCGCGCCGACGAATTCGACCTGATGGCCGCGTTCGGCAAAGCGGGCGACCGCCAGCGCCGCGACGACGAGCGCAATCTGTTCCTCGATCTGGTGCTGGCCGCGCGCGAACGGCTTTTCATCGCGTACACGGGGCGCAGCATTCGCGACAACGCGCCGTTGCCGCCGGCCGCGCTGGTCGACGAACTGCTCGATCATCTGGCGCAAGTGTCGGCGGGCGAAGATGCGAGTCCTGCTGAGGTCGACGAGGCGCGGCACGAGTTCATCGTCGATCACCCGTTGCAGGCGTTTGCGTCGGACTATTTTTCATCGCAAGGCGAGCTGTTCACCTACAACGCCGATCGCGCAGAACTCGCGACGCTGCTGGCCGCGCCACAGCACGCGGACGTCGCACCATTCTTCGATCAGCCATTGCCCCCTGAAGACGATTCACCGGTTGCGTTCGACGAATTCGTGCGCTTCTGGCGTCATCCGGCGCGCGCGTTGTTGAGGGATCGGCTGGGCATCGTGTTGTCGGACGCGCAAGGCGAATTGCTCGACACGGAGCCGTTCGATCTCGATTACAGCGGTCGCGATGCGTTGGCGGATCGTCTGCTGCCCGTGCTGCTCGATGCCGATACCGAAGACGAGGTCATGTTCGATCGTGTGCGCCGGGTTGCCGCGGCGAGTCCCGAATTGCCCGGCGGCGCGACCGGTGCCGTTTGGCGCGCGAGAGAGTTGGGGGCGTTGCACCGGCTGGCAACGAGCGTGCGCCGTGAAGTGGCGTCAGGCGTCGAGCGATTGCCGTTCGTGCTCGATATCGCGCCGCGCTGGCCCGATGGTGCGGATCTCGCAGGCGCGCTGTTTGGTCCGCACGACGCCATGCTTCGTGACGCGGCAAAAGCACCGCTGCAACTGCATGGCACCTTGAATCTGCTGACCGGAACAGGGCAAGTGATTTTCCGTTACGCCAAACCCACCGCGCGCGATTATCTGTCCGCGTGGCTTGCGCATCTGGTTTATTGCGCGGCCCGGCCCGATGGTCCGCGCCGTACCGTGTGGCATGGCAGCGGCGAGAGTTTCGAACTCGCGCCAGTCGCCGCGCCGCTCGATGAACTCGCGCCGCTTGCGGCGTTGTTCAGGGCGGGGCGCAGGTTGCCGCTGCGCTTTTTTCCGAAGAGCGCGTGGACGCGGGTCAGCGAAAGCGAATCGGCGTCGCAAGGTGTGTGGATCAACGACCGCGTGCGCGGCGAGTCGGATGATCCTGCATTGCGCATCGCATTGCGCGGCACGCCGCTCACGCTCGACGAGCCGTTCGGCAGTCTTGCGTCGATCGTGTTCAAGCCGTTGATCCAGCATCTGCGGAGCGCATCATGAGCGGCGCCGCACACAATTACGCGCTGGTCGCCGAAGAACTCGACGTCTTTGCGTGTTCGCTCGACGGCGTCAACCAGATCGAAGCGTCGGCCGGAACCGGCAAGACCTGGAACATTTGCGCGTTGTACGTGCGATTGCTGCTCGAAAAAAATCTGAACGCCGATCAGATCCTCGTCGTCACGTTCACGAAAGCGGCGACTGCCGAGTTGCACGAGCGTATTCGCGGACGCCTCGCGGAACTGCATCGCGCAATCGAGATGGATGACGATGGCGGTGATCCGTTCATTCAGCGTCTCTTTGAAACGACGTTGTCGCCGGAGCGCGGCATTGAACGTGACGACGCGCTGAAAGTGGTGCGCCGCGCGTTGCGTACTTTCGACCAGGCCGCGATTCACACGATTCACGCCTTCTGTCAGCGCGCGTTGCAGGAAGCGCCGTTTGCCGCCGCCATGCCGTTCGCGTTCGAGATGGAAGCCGACGACGCCGCATTGCGTTTCGAAATGGCCGCCGATTTCTGGCGTGAACAGGTCGAACCGGTTGCCTATGCGCACCCTGCGTTCGCCGCGTGGCTGGTGGCCAAACGCGCCGGTCCTGCTTCACTCGACGAGCAACTCGCGCGGCGTCTGAAAAAGCCGTTGGCATTATTGCGCTGGGGCACGCTCGACGCGAGCGGCAGCGACGCCGATCCGCAAGCCGGTTTCGACGCCGCATGCGCGCTATGGCAAGCCGAACGCGACGCAATTGTGGGCCTGCTCGCGCAGGCGCAGGAGCGCTTGAGCAAGACCACGCACAAGCCCGATCACGTGAGCGCGGCCATCGCCGCATGGACCGACTATTTCGCGCAGGGCGATTGCCATGCGCCGCCGCCGAAGGCTGCGCTGAAATTGACGGTGTCCGCGTTGAAGAAGGCGACCAAGGTCAAGTTCGAACCGCCCGAGCATCCGTTCTTCGAACACGCCGAAGCGCTGGCGGCCGCCGTGGTGTCGGCCGAGGTCGCGCAACGCGCGCGCTGGCTCGAACTGGTGCAAAGCTGGCTCGACTATGCGCCCGCCGAGCTGGTCGCACGCAAGCGCACGCGCCGGGTCGTTTCGTTCGACGATCTGCTGTCCAACCTGTATCGCGCGTTGGCTGCCCATCCGTGGCTCGCCGATGCGTTGCGCGCACGTTATCCGGCCGCGCTGATCGACGAGTTTCAGGATACCGATCCGCTGCAGTTCGCCATTTTCAGCCGCATTTTCGCGCCGGCTGGACCGCTGTTCCTGGTCGGCGATCCGAAGCAGGCCATCTACAGCTTTCGCGCGGCTGATTTGCATACCTATCTGGCTGCGCGTGCGGCGGCTTCGGCGTGCTACACGCTGGCCGTCAATCAGCGCTCTACCGCACCGATCGTCGAAGCCTGCAACCGGTTGTTCGAAGCCAATCCGCAAGCATTCGTGCTCGACGGCCTCGACTACCAGCCAGTGCGCGCAGGCGAGCGGCGCAGGGCGCTGTTTGCCGATCCCGATGCAAGCGACGGCGATTTCCGTATCTGGACCCTGCCGCAAGGCGACGCCGCGCTGACCAAACGCGAAGCCCAGCGCGAAGCGAGCGAAGCGTGTGCCGCCGAGATCGTGCGGTTGCTGCGCGGTGCCCGCGAAGGCACGGTGACGATCGGCAACAAACCGCTCGCGCCGGGCAACATCGCCGTGCTGGTGCAAACGCATAAGCAGGGCAGTCTGATCAAGCGCGTGCTGGCCGCGTGGGGTGTCGGCAGTGTGGAGCTGGCGCAGGCGTCGGTGTTTGCGACGCTCGACGCCGAGCAGATTGAGCGTGTGCTGGCCGCCGTCGATACGCCCGGCGATCTGCGTCGTCTGCGTGCGGCGCTCGCGACCGACTGGCTCGGTCTCGACGCCGCCGCGCTATGGCGTCTGGAGCAGGTCGCCGACGCGCCAACATCGGTCGACGACCCCGCGCACGCGGCGGACGCGATGGGCTGGGTCGAACGTTTCTCACGCTACCGCACGCTGTGGCACGAGCGTGGTTTCGCGGTGATGTGGCGCACGCTGATGCGCGAACTGCGGGTGGCGCAACGGCTCGTTGCGGGCGTGGACGGCGAGCGCCGTCTGACGAACGTGAACCATCTGGCCGAACTCGTGCAAGCGCGTGCCGCCACGCAACCCGGCATCGCGCCGACCCTGCGCTGGCTCGCCGCGCAACGCGACCAGGGCGGCGGTGAAGACGCGCAATTGCGGCTCGAATCGGATCGCAATCTCGTGCAGATCGTCACGGTTCACAAATCGAAGGGGCTGGAGTACGCGCTGGTGTTCTGTCCGTTTCTGAACGACGGCGCGTTGCGCGAGCCGCCGTCGTCCGGCTTGCCCGATGCTCGCGAGTATCACGACGAGTCCGGCGACGCGGTGCTTCACTACGGTTGCGACGACGATGAAGCAGAGCGCGCGTCGCGTTACTCATCGCGTGAACAGGCAGCGGAGCGGGCACGGCTGGTGTACGTCGCGCTCACGCGTGCCGTCTACCGCTGCTATCTGGTGGCAGGAACGTATCTGTCGTCGAAGTCCACGAAAGAATCGCGCCGTAGCGTGTTGAACTGGCTGGTGGGCGGCAGCGGTCATGTTTTCGACGACTGGCTCACCGATCCACCCGACGAAGCCTCGCTGGCCGCTCGCTGGCAGGCGCTGGCAGGCGGCCCGGTGACGTTGCAGGCATTGCCTGCGGTTGCTCGCAGGACGCCGCTGGAGAGCCTCGAGGACCACGGCGCGCACATGCAGGCGCGAGCCAACCGGCGGATGTTGCGCGACCAGTGGCGCATGGCGAGCTTTAGCGGCTTGATCGCGGCTGGCAGCAAGGCTGAAGAGTTGCATGCACCGGCCGAAGACGTGCGGCCCGATCACGATGAAATCGCCGATTCGATTGCCGTCGTGCCCGTGCCTGTTCCGCAAGCGCCGTCCTATGCCGAGGACGACATTCTCGGCTTTCCGCGCGGCGCGGCGGCGGGCGACTGTTTGCATCGGATGTTCGAGCTTGCGCAGTTCAACAATCCGGGCACGTGGCCGAAGGCTATCGAGGGAGCGCTCCGCGAGCGGCCCGCCCCGGCCACGCCCGAACTCGGCGCGCGTTTGCCCGCGATGATGCACAACCTGCTCGCCGATGTCGTCAGCACCGAACTCATGCCCGGCATGACGCTGGCCAGGCTCGATCCGCGGCGGCGAATGAACGAAATGGAGTTTCTGTTCGCGGCGCCGTCGCTTGGGTTCCCCGCGTTACGCGAGTTGCTGATCGAGCACGGCTACCCCGACGTCGCACTGGAGCCGGGCGTGTTGCGCGGCTTCGTCAAAGGGTTTATCGACATGATCGTCGAGCACGATGGCCGCTTCTGGATCGTCGACTGGAAGTCGAATCATCTCGGCGATACCGCTGCCGACTACGCCGCCGCGCCGCTCGAAGCGGCGATGGCAAGTCACGCGTATCACCTGCAGGCGCTGCTCTACACGGTCGCGCTGCATCGGTATCTGAAAACGCGGGTGCGCGATTATTCGTACGACACGCACATCGGCGGCTATCTATACCTGTTCGTGCGGGGTGTGCGTCCTGATTGGCGTGACGCCGGTGAGGCCGCCGGCGTGCATCGGCGGCGGCCTGCTTTTGAACTTGTGGCGCTGCTCGATGCGGCCATGATCGGGGGTGTCGCATGAGCACGATTGAGCAGAAAGGCTCGATGCCGCCGGAGATCGACGACATCGGCATCACGCTGCCCACGCCGGCCGATTTCAGCATCGCGCTCGCCGAAGGGTTTGCACGCCGTATCGGTGCGCTGGCGCGTCGCGGGGGCGCCTCGATCGATGCGGTGAAGTGGGCCGCTCGGGGCGCTTTTGCAGCGAGCCGTGCGACGACAGAGGGTCACGTGTGCGTGCCGCTTGGCGTGTTGGCGCGGCGCTTCGACGCGTCGGTCGGCGAGGCGCGCGCGGGCTTGTTTGCAAGCGGCATGGCCAGCGATGGGACGCTGGGCGCGGCGGCTTTACGGCCGTTGGTGATCGACGCGCAGGGGCGTTTATATCTCGCGCGATATTACGATTACGAGCGGCGCCTGGCGCGCTCGCTGGTGGCGCATACGGGTGAAGGCGGCGCGCGGGGTGAGGCTGTTGAGGCGCCCCTTGTTGACACGGCTGAGGGCGCCATGGTGGGCGACACCCAATCCTTGTCCGGCCGTCTACTGCGGTTTTTCGGGCCGCCCAAGGACGATGAAGTCGACTGGCAGCGCGTCGCGGCAGTGATGGCGCTATCGGGACGGCTCACCATCGTCAGCGGCGGGCCCGGTACCGGCAAGACCACGACGGTGGTCGGCGTGCTTGCGTGTCTGCTCGATACCCGCGCCGATCTGCGGATCGCACTCGCTGCGCCGACAGGCAAAGCCGCCCAGCGCATGCAGGAAGCGTTGCTCGCACGTGCCGGCGATCTGCCGCCCGAACTCGCCGTGCGTTTGCCTCAGACTTCGTACACGTTGCATCGTCTGCTTGGCTCGGGGCCGGGCGGACGGTTCCGGCATCATCGAGATAACCCGCTGCCGTACGACGTTGTCGTGATCGACGAGGCGTCGATGATCGACGTCGCGATGGCCGCGCATCTGCTCGACGCTATCGCGCCGCACACGCGTCTCGTGATGCTCGGCGACAAGGATCAGCTCGCCGCCGTCGAAGCCGGTGCGGTGTTCGCCGAACTCAGCGCGCGGCCGGCCTTTACGCAAGGCGGCGTGCAACGGATCGCCGAAGCACTGGGGATAGACCGGAAGCGGTTCGCGCAGGCGTTGCCGGGTGTATCGCGTGACTTCGACGAGCCTCCTGCTGACTATTTCCCATCGGCGGAGTCTGATTCCTTTTCGGACGACAGCTTCGCTACGCCGTCCGACGACCTGTTCGCGCAGACCGATCCGCGCGATGCATTCGATCCGCCATCCGCCGGCGATCTATTCGGCGACGACATATCGGCGGCAAGCGGGGGCGCGTCGTTCGCATCGCGCGACGACATATCGGCTCCGAGCCCGCAGAGTCCGCTCGCCGATTGTGTCGTGTGGCTCGAGCGGAACTATCGGTTCGGCCTCGATTCGCCGATCGGCCGTCTGTCGCTTGCCATTCGCAGCGGCTCTGCCAGCGAGGCGCTCGAGGTGTTGCGCATCGACCCGGCAGAAACCTGCGCGGCGGCTCTGCACGAAGATACCCACGCGACGCTGACCGAGCGCACCGTCACCCGGCTAGCCGCAGGCTTCACCCCTTACGCCGATGCATTGGCGTCGACGCTGGCCATGGACTCGCCCGATCCGCTGCCGCTTTTCGATGCGCTGAACCAGTTCCGCATTTTGTGCGCGACGCGTTCCGGGCCGCGCGGCGTCGATCAGGTGAACGCGGCGATGGCGGCTCAGGTGCGGCGTGCCGCAGGCGTGACGCTGGCGGTGGGCGCGCAATGGTTTGCGGGGCGCGCGATCATGGTCACGCGCAACGACTATGCGTTAGGTCTGTTCAACGGCGACATCGGCATCGCGCTGCCGGGCGCGGGCGGCGCGTTGCGGGTGTATTTCCGCACCGGCGACGGCGGCCTGCGAGCGGTGTCGCCCGCTGCGCTTCCACCACACGACACGGCCTTCGCGTTGACGGTCCACAAATCGCAAGGCTCGGAGTTCGAGCACGCGGTGTTGATGCTGCCGCCTGTTTTCAGCCGGGTGTTGTCGCGCGAGCTGGTGTACACGGCGATTACCCGCGCGCGCGTTCGAGTGGAAGTGGTGGGTGGGCGCGCGGTGTTGGCGCAGGCAATTGCCACGCCGACGCAGCGCGACTCCGGGCTGGCTGCGCGAATTGCGGAGGCCTCGCGGCGAGGGACTTAGGGTGAAACGGAAGCTGGGCTTGCAGGAGGGGCTGTAGCGGCGTGGAGCGGGGATAGGTTGCAACGCAAGCGGGGTCGTTCGCAGCGAGGTGGGGCGGCGCGAAGCGGGCTACGAATGGTGAGAGGTGAGAGGTGCTGGCGTGATGCCGGGGGCGTATGGCCATACTGTGTTACGCCAACGGACGCTAACGCGCCAGGCTATGGGAGCTCGGTACCAGCCAAAAAAAGCGGGAAAGCCCGCCGCGAACCAACGTGCTGCGCGAGCGCTGCTCGCCAGCGTCAAACCGTTGCTAACCGCTGCCAACCGTTGCCAAAAGCTCACCCTGCCACCTCACCCGACTGCACCTTTGCAGCAGCCCGGCTACTCAAAGCCTTTCGATACCAAAGCGTCCACAGTGCAAGGCCACCGTAAATGCCGTAACCGATAAACGGCGAGACCACCAGAAACCGCTCGATCGGCCATGTCAGCGCCATCCACGAGCGCAGTGCGGTCTCGGTAGTCAAGCCGACGCCCCATATCAGCGTCATCATTCGCATCGCGGTAGCGAGTGCGGGTCGTTCGCGCCACAGCGCCTCGAAATGCGCAGCGCCGCCTTCCATCTCGCGAGCAACTGTGGCGCGCGCGAGATAAAAGATTAGCGGGCGGCGCATCGGCAGCGAAAGCAGAAACACCACGCCGACCGCGCCGGACACCAGCGACTCGCGCAACAGCAGCACACGTGGACTGCCGCCCATCACCATGGCGGCGACCGAGAGCACGATCCCGGCGACCACCATCACGCTGAGCGCGTCGACCCGGCGAAAGCGCGCCAGTTCGATCAGACTCCAGACGATCGGCGGCACGGCCGACGCGATCAACGCGCCGGTCTCGCCGAGATGCGGCAGCGTGAAGCGGTAGGCGAGCCAGGGCAGCAGAAAGTTGACGGCCATTTCCACCACAAAACCGGGGCGCAGTTTCATATGACGTTATGCAGTAAGCGGGAAAACGCAGTATCGCGCAGTATCGACGTGCGGATTGTGCCGGTGCAAATGGTTTTTCACATCGGCAGTATCGGTCGATTCGACTTTGAAAATCGTAAGCGCTTAACGCGTGGCCCGCGAGCGTCGCCTGGCGCGCATCGCCGGTTACACTTACGTTTCCCAGCCAGAACAGCCTCATGACATCCCGTTATCCGATCCCGCTCAACGAAATCGAACTGACCGCAGTGCGCGCACAAGGGGCGGGCGGTCAGAACGTCAACAAAGTGTCGAGTGCCATTCATTTGCGTTTCGACGTGCAGGCCTCGTCGCTGCCGGACGTGCTGAAAATGCGTCTGCTTGCGCTGTCCGATCATCGGCTCACGCGTGACGGCGTGGTGATCATCAAGGCCCAGGAACATCGCACTCAGGAGATGAATCGCGCGGCGGCGCTCGCACGGCTCGATGAACTGATAGAGAGCGTCAGCGTGACGCGCAAGCCGCGTGTCGCGACCCGGCCGACGCGCGCATCGAACCGGCGGCGTCTCGATAGCAAAGCGAAACACGGTGAGATCAAATCGGGGCGAGGCAGGGTGGTCGACTGACGGGAGAATGCACACACTGGCGAACCCGCGAACCCGCGAACCCGCGAACCCGCGAACCCGCGAACCCGCGAACCCGCGAACCCGCGAACCCGCGAACCCGCTACCGCTTCCCTCGTCCCCGGGGACGAGTTTCAGAGTCTGCCGCAGCCGGCACGAAGTCCACGCACAGCACGTGCATCCCATCGCGCTCGAACGCCAGCGCCGCGGTGTAGCAGTCCTCGCCGTCGGCCAGCGAATAATGCGGACCCATCATCGCGACCCGTCCCGGCGCGGCAAGCGCGTGCTTGAAGTACGCACGCCGCGACCAGTTGCTGCGCGTTTCGGTGTAAAGCGGCGCGAGCCGCAGCGGCGGTGGTGGCACCGAAGCGGCCGTCACTGATGGCTGGGTTTGCTCGCCTTGACCGTCGGTGATGAAGACCCGGCGTGCTTCCCGCAGATGCCACACTTTTTGCGCGGCCTGGCGCAGATCGCCGGTTACCTTGTAGGTGTCCGCCGCCGCCAGCACCGCTTCCGCGAAGCCCTCGAAACCGAGCCGTTGATGACCCGCGACCTCGCGTTCGTACGCGGCGAACTTGTTCCAGATCGATTCGACCAGCGTCGGCACGCGGGCGCACGCCGCCTGTATCGAACCCTTCGGCTGACCGAGCCAGAAACCCTGCACGAAATCGACGTCGGCCTGCATCAGGATCATCAATTCCTCTTCGGTCTCGACGCCTTCGGCCAGCACCAGCGTGCCGGACTGATGGAGCATCGCGATCAGATGATCGATCATCGAATCGTCGCCCTCGCGCTTGCCCGCGCGCGCCACCAGCGAGCGGTCGAGCTTGACGATGTCCGGACGGAAGCGCCACACGCGGTCGAAGTTCGAAAAGCCTGTGCCGAAGTCGTCGATCGCGATCAGGAAATCGCGCGGCTGCGATGCGGCGAGCATGCTGGCGACGGCGGATTCATCGTCGGCGGGCTGCTCCAGCACCTCGATCACGATGCGTTCCTGCGGCAACCCGAAATGCGCGGACAACTCGTCGATGAACGCGCGCTGCGGCCAGCCGGTTTCGAATACTTGTGGACGCGTGTTCAGAAACAGCCAACCGGTGGTAATGCCTTGTTCCATGAAATTCGCGACGTGCAGACAGCGCGCGATGCGGTCGAGTTCGCGGGCATCCGCAGCCGATCGCGTGCCGGAAAAAAGGACTTCGGGCGAGACCGGCAAGCCGACCGGATCGAAGGCGCGCAACAAGCCTTCATAACCGACCACGCATTGGTGCGTCACCGAAATCACGGGCTGGAACACGCTATGCAGCGTCAACGCGCGCCACGTCGCGGTCCAGCCGGATTCATCCCGTACCAGATGCGGGAGCAGGCCGCTCAGGGTCAATTCGCTGACGGTTGGCATAGGGGCGGAAATGAGAGCACACAAGAGAGCTTCGCGACCGACGGACGGCGATTCGCGCAACCCGGCGCAGCGGGCAATGGAAGCACGGTCCACGCGAGAGCAGGGCGCAATCGATAAAGCCCGGGAACGCGGAGAACGATGCCAGCCATGCTGGACTCCGGCAGATTAGTCAAAACCAGTCTAGCAGTTTGCAATTCGCATGAATGTGCGGGTAATCACAGACGCGCGACCCCGAAATCTGCCATGCCAGAGAATGACGGAGGGCAGCCCGGACTGGATTTGAAGGCGTGCCGCACTGTTTTCCGGCGCACTCATTTCGGACCACCCCGAAGCGCGGATTGCAATTGTTTGCCTGTACGAAATGAGCGTAACAGGGCGGCACGCGGCTACCCGCCAAACTCCAGGCAACGGCGGTGCTCAGACGTGACTCGCTCCATGCTCAGACACTTCTCGTATGTGTCGAGTTTTTTTCGAGTTGAATCGGGCGCCGTCCGCACGAGGCGTTCTGACGGTGTGCGGCGCCCGGCAGCAGACTTGGCGACCGGCAGGTATGCTGCTGTTTCTTAATTTTTCAGGCGAAGGAGCCAGGCATGTCGGAAATCGCGGTGGTCGCAATCTCGGTGGCAAAACCAGGCTATGAAGAGCAGGTGCGTGAGGCGCTCGAAGGTATCGTCGGGCCGACGCGCAGGGAGCCGGGTGCGCTTCAGTACGATCTGCACCGTGATCTGCAGGAGCCGCGCCGGTTTGTGTTCGTCGAGCGTTGGGAAAGCCAGGAAGCGCTGGCGGCGCATGCGAAGTCAGCGCATCTGGAGGCGTATCGTAAAGCCGCCGCAGACTGGCTCGAACACTCGGAAGTTCGCGTCGTCTCGAAGATCGTGTAACTCGGGTAGTTCACGCTGGTGTCGCGGGCCATTAAACCCGTTGAAGCGTGCCAAAGCCCGCTTGGGCCCGCTTAGACCCGTAAACGCAGCAACGGCGAGCGAACCGCCAGGCCAATCAGCCTGTGCGGCTCGCTCGCCGTCATTTTTTCTGCAGATGCCAGGCGAGCGCGTTTTAGTGCGTCGCTTGCGGCACGTCCAGGATCAGGATGATGGTCCAGTCCGCATCGCCGTCGTGGTGATACTGCCGTTCCGCGACGATAAACGGTTGCTGCTTGCCATCAGGGCCAAGAAACAGCACGTCGCCTTCCATCGGCAGGCATTCGACGGGGGGCAGCGCGAGAAACGCTTCCTGACCGCCGCGCGGCATCAGTTTTTCAATTTTGCGGGATGCTGCTTCGGTCCATTCGATATCAAGCTGGATGTTGCTCATGCTGTCCTCCGCACCAGGGTGCGTACGGGTTAGGGGATTCCGGCTGGGTGCCGGTCGGTGCGCGACTTTAGCATACTGAAAGCCGGGCGCGCCGGGCTTCGCGAGGCTACCCAGGCCGATGACGAAGATCCATTAAACAGCAAAAAAGCCGAAGCCGGCATGGCCGGCTTCGGCTTTTCACCTTCGTGGAACGAGGCCACGAAGTGAAGCTGATCGTTGTCCTCTAAAGAGGACGTCCAACCGCACGCTTACTGTGCATCGGGTTTCTTGTGATGATGCGGCTTGTGATGTTTATCCGACATGGCCGGCGCTGCACTCATCGATTGCTGGCGATTTTGCAAATCTTGCGCGCGTTGTTCGATGTCGGCGGCTTTCGCCGGGTCGTTACTCATCGTGATGCCGTTGTCCTGCGCATACGCCGCGCCCGCTACAGCACTGAGAGAAACCAGGATCGCCAGGGACACTTTCTTCATCGCTACCTCCGCAGAGTGGTTGTGGACCCGAGTATTGCCTGTCCTGTCGGAAAGACAATGCATTCTAGTCAGCAATATCCGCTCCCGCAGATGCTTTTGTAACTGCAATCACAATCTGTTACATCTCGCAATGCTGCGTTCTTATTAGCTAAATTGATTAATCAATTTGCGCCGCATTCACATGTATGTCATGGCAATACACTTCTCTTCAGAATTCGGAGGGCTAAATAACGGCCCTCCCGTCATTCGAATATCAGAACCAGCCGAGTGCGCGATAGACGTGAAATTGCGCGATTCCAATCAGTTCATGCAACGCGATCTCCGCACTCTTCAGATTCTCATAGCGCGGCAATACGCCCAGTTGGACCCGCCGCGCGCTGGAGATCAACGGTTGCGGCGCAATGCCGAAGCGGTGAAAGTCGAGTAACGCGCGTGGCATGTGATACGCGGAGGTGACGAGGATCACCGTGTCGTAACGTGATTGACCGACAATGGCCGAGACGTTGCGCGCGTTTTCATACGTCGTGAGACTGCTGTCTTCAAGCACGATGTCCGCGCGAGGAACCTTCTCACGCAATAGGTAAGGAAGATAAGTCTCGGCTTCGGTGGCGGGGTGCCGCTGCGGATTGCCGCCGCTCACGATCACCTGGCAACTGGCCGCGTTTCGTTTGCATTCGGTGTAATTCTCCGCGCTCACCGAAATGCGGGAGAGTACGTCGTGCGGTGGTACGAGCACGTGGTTGTGGTCGTAAATCGTGCCGCCACCCAGCAGGATGATTGCCGTGCGCGGCGCAAACGTGGTCGGCGTCACATTCTCCCGATGCGGCTGCGCCAGATCGAGTAAGGGCGCTGCCAGCCACCCGGCTGCAAGCAGCCAGAACAGGATGACAGTGACAAGGATGAGGGGGCGGCGGGCGCGCTTCCATCGCACGATTGCTGCAAAAAAAAGCGCTAATAAAGTGAATAGAATCAATTTAAATGGGGTAACGTATGTCTTTCGGGACAAATCTACGGGCTTGCTATCGCGCCGCAGCGGTTGCATCGTCGGCACGTAGGTAGAACGCTAACATGCCGTTCAAACGGGGGTTCCGAAACCGAGACCAGGCAACACCTGGTGGAACTCGGCTGCTTCGATAGGCAGCCAGCTTCCGGCCAAGGCGGGTGCTACGCGCGTCACTGGTGGCGCGGTGACGTGTTGGGCATAGATGTGTCATAGCTGCACTTTAAGAAAGAAGTGAGATGACCACGTATTCCAACGAAGCGGTACTTGAAGCGCTGCGGCGGGCGCAATATCGCCAGGTTCCATGGGCCAGACGGCCGGGCGTTTTCCAATATCTTCGCGCATTAGGCCTCATGGATACCGTTCGGCAGCGCACCGTCGCACCAGCGCCGGGCTTTCACGCACCGGTAGACATCGCTGTGCTTACGGATCGGGGCAGAGCCGAGTTCGCGCGGCTCGCTCATGATGAACGTTTGCTCAGCTGGACCGCGCAGCGAATGAACGACTACGTTCTGGAAAAGGCCGAGGTGCGGGCGGCGGCAGTGCTCGAGGCGAGACCGTAAAGCGCTATTGCGCCGTTCGGCAGGCTCGTGCGGATTTTCCAGCCGCTTTTGCGGCTGGCGAAGACTCTTTTCTCCGACGATCAATGAATGGATACACACGCCGATGCCTGACGCATCGGCTGTTTTCGTTTGGGAGAAAAAAAGCCCGTATCACGAGGATACGGGCGTACCGGAATTACTACTGCCACGCTGTGCTAATGGCAGTTAATGAGACTGGTGTCACGCCGGGTGGTTCCCTGATTATTCCAATCACCTGGCGAGGCATTTCTTTCGACGTTCTGGCAATAGAAGTGCTGCGGCAGCGTCTGGAATTCAAATAGCGGTTTAGTTTGTGGCATCCATTTGGACCCCAGAAAAGGGGAAATAGGGCTGCCGAATCATTACCGGTTGAAATTTGCCAAAGCCACCTGCCAACACCTCACCTCCGGCGCGTCGAATCTTCCCGCGGGGCTTCCGGACGCGTCCGAACATTACTGGCAATATCGCCGCGCAAATCTCCGCGCGGTGCCGGTGGCGTGAAGTCGCGGCTACGCGTCTGACTTTCCTGCCACGATTCAAGGCTGGCCGTGCGATCCGGCCGCCAGTTCCAAGCCTGTTGACGCTCCTGTGCGAGCGTCGGTGCGGCCATTGATGAAATCACAATGCCGCACAGAAGCAGTGACATTGGTTTCATGCTGAGCTCCCGTCAAGCCGATCAACTCAAGGCCTGTTTTGCATACGTATAAACATATGCCGAGTAGCGAAAGCACGCTGTAAGTAATAGTAAATGGATGTTTCATCAGCAATCAGCGCGCTGCTTCAGTTGCCTGAAGCAGCGAAAAAAGCGCTGACGTGACGGTGAGGTGAAAGCGACGACTGCGTTGGGCGCGCCGGTTGGCGGTGCCCACTATGGCTGCGGCGAGTGGTGGATTCGCAACAACACGGCAACTCGAAAGTACGCCGGTCGCCCTGGGCGACCGGCGGCAGTAATTCGTGTCAGGCCATCTTGACCGGCGCGCGCCACGATTCCGGATTGGTCCAGAATGCGCCGCGCAGGCGGTCGCGGCTCGGCGGTGCCGGCGGTTTCGCCGCGGTCGCACCAATCCGGCCGCGCAGCGAAATTTCACGGCCGCTCGTGCCGAGTCGCTTAACTATTTCGGCGAGCGTACCATCGGCTTGCCATTCGTCGAATCGACGGCGGCAAGTCGGAGGCGACGGATAACGGCCCGGCAGTTTGGACCAGCCTTCGCCCGTCGACAGCACCCAAAGCACAGCGTTCACAACCGCGCGCGCTTCCACGCGAGGCCGGCCACGCCGTTCACTCCGTGCCGGCTCGGCACAGAACAAAGCCTCGACCAGCGCCCACTCGTTGTCTCTCAAATCGTCGAACAGCATCATGTTTCACCTCAGCGAAGCTAACTCCGGTGCGCTGCCCCGCGCCGCGCACTCTCCATGCACTCGATAGGCGAGTGCCAAGGGGATCGGGCTTGCCACGTCTCTCAAAAATCGGAAGTCATGGCGCCGACCCTGTGTGCATGTAAATGCATGAAGTGTGCCAAGTTGATTCCGACTCCCTGAAAGCCCCGTAGCGGCGGGCCAGCGCGGGCGCTAGCTAGGGGCGTATGAGAATCCAAAAAACCCATCCCGCAAATCGGGACAATCACCAATCTTGTGCAATCAGGCCCGACCAGCGTGCGCTTGCGCCTTATTGCTGCATTGCAGCGAAAGCACGAAGATGGCCCCCAGTAAGCTTTTTGACCCTACAATGCGCATCAAACAAAGCTATTAATGAGGTTGACAAATGAATGTGACGTTGCGTCAGCTAAGGGTTTTCATTGAGGTCGCGCGTCTGCAGAGTTTTAGCCGGGCGGGAGATGAGATTGGTCTGACGCAATCGGCGGTAAGTCGCTGCGTGCGCGAACTGGAGAGCGAGATCGGTCTCAAGCTGATCGACCGGACCACGCGCGAGGTGCAACTGACCGATGTCGGCGGCAATCTGGTGTCGAGCGTGTCGCGGCTGTTGACCGATCTGGACGACGCATTGCGCGAAATCCGAGAAATCGGCGAGCAGCGCCGAGGACGCGTGGTAGTGGCCGCCAGCCCCACCGTGGCTTACCGGCTGATGCCACGCGTGGTGGCGTCGTGCATGCAACAGTTTCCGTACATCACCTTGGGACTGCGCGACGACGTGCAGAGCGACGTGGTGCGCAAGGTCAAGTCGGGCGAGGTCGATTTCGGGGTGATCATCGGCCCTTTTTCCGCCGACGATCTCATCAGCGAGTCGCTGATGACCGACTCGTTCTGCGTGGTCTTTCGCGACGATCACCCGCTGGCAGCACAGGAGCAGGTTGCGTGGGCGGATCTGGAAGGCCAGCAGTTGGTGATGCTCGATTACGCGTCGGGTAGCCGGCCGATTATCGACGCCGTGATGCAGGCGCACGGCGTAAGCGCCACGGTGGTGCAGGAGTTAGGGCATTCCGCGACCGTTTTTGGGCTGGTGGAGGCCGGCGTCGGCGTCAGCGTGCTGCCGTGGCTGGCGTTGCCCTTGCCGGCGGGCGCGGCGCTGGTCGCGCGGCCGCTCGTGCCGCGAGCGGAGCGCACGGTCGAATTGGTGCGGCGGCGGGACCGGTCGCTCTCACCGGCAGCGGAAGCTGTGTGGGGGTTGATCCGGCAACTGCCGGCGCGGGCGGAGGATTTGAATTAGGCGGGACAGGGCTTGGTCGCTCATGAAGAAAGCCCAATTGTTGGGAAGCTGGGGCGGGGTGGCTTTACGTCTCATGGACTGAGTTCAGGCGCCACGCCACAACGGACTGTCGCCCGGCCGCTCGCTGCTACCAAGGCCTACGCCATCTTGTTCATGTTTGTGATGACGCTTTGGACTTGCACGGCGACCTCCATTCGAACCGGAGATGGGCGACTTCGCCGCTCCGAAAATAGACGCCGCGATAAACTGGCAGCTTCCTTAAGCGTCAATCCCTACCTCTAACCCGTCTGGAAGCCTCGATGAGCGTGTCGGACCTGCCTGTGCCCTTCATCCCGAATGCGCGCGACGCCGTGCGCGCGCTGCGTCCTTCGCAAATCCGCGAAGTCGCCAACGCCGGTTTTGGCGTCAGCGACGTGCTGCCGTTCTGGTTCGGCGAGTCCGATCGGGTCACGCCGGCCTTCATCCGCGAAGCCGCCAGCGCTGCTCTGGCAGACGGCGCGACGTTCTACACGCATAACCTGGGCATTGCGCCATTGCGCGCGGCGCTGGCGGGTTATGTGACCGGACTGCACGGCGCGACGTCGGCGGATCACATCGCGGTGACCAGCGCTGGTGTCAACGCACTGATGCTTGCTTCGCAACTGGTCGTCGGTGCACGTGATCGTGTGGTTGCCGTCACCCCGTTGTGGCCGAATCTGGTCGAGATTCCGAAAATTCTTGGTGCCCATGTCGAAACGGTCGCGCTTAACTATGGCGAACATGGCTGGCAGCTCGACATCGAGCGATTGCTCGCGGCGCTGACGCCCGACACCCGAATGCTGCTGATCAACTCGCCGAACAATCCGACCGGCTGGGTGATGAGCCGCGACGAGCAGCGCACCGTGCTGGCGCATTGCCGTCTCCACGGCATCTGGATCGTCGCTGACGAAGTCTACGAGCGCCTGTATTACGCCGACGCGGATGCGGGCGCAGAAGGCTCATCGGCCCGCACAGCACCGTCGTTTCTCGATCTGGCCGGGCGCGACGAGCGTGTGATCTGCGTGAATTCGTTTTCGAAGGCGTGGCTGATGACCGGCTGGCGGCTTGGCTGGATAGTCGCACCTGCGGGTTTGATGGACGACCTGGGTAAGCTGGTCGAGTACAACACTTCGTGCGCGCCGTCTTTCGTGCAGCAGGCGGGGATCGCAGCCGTTCAGCAGGGCGAGCGCTATACGCAGGAACTGGTGCGCGACCTGAAAACCTCGCGAGACCACCTGGTGCGCGCGCTTTCCGAACTGCCGGGAGTTGACGTAAAGGCGCCGCCGGGTGCGATGTATCTGTTTTTCTCGATGCCAGGAGCCGAGCACAGCCTGGATTTGTGTAAAGCCATGGTGCGCGAAGTTGGGCTTGGCATAGCGCCTGGCAGCGCATTTGGTCCACAGGGCGAAGGTTTCGTGCGCTGGTGCTATGCGTGCGATACGGCGCGACTCGACGCGGGCGTCGAGCGTCTGAAGCGCTTTCTGGCGCAATAGGGAACAGTCTAGTGAATGCTGGCTGAGAGCCGGTTGGCGTGCTGGCTGAAAAGAGCGACTGAAAAGTCTGGTCGGAAAGAGCGGCGTTTCTCCCGGCGACACCCGCTTTTCGGCTAAAGCACGCCGGCCACCGCCCGGCCAGAAAATGCGTCGGGGATTTCGTCTTTACGCACTGATTGTTTTTGCGTAATATGGCGCTCAGTCACGCGATTCCTTTCAGGAATATCGCTGCTCCGTCCGGCTGGGTTTGGCTCGATAGTCTGTTTCGCCTCCCCCCGGTGCGTGCTCCCATCAATATGACCGATCAGAATCGGGCGAGCGCGTCTTCAGTTCCACATCGTCTGTTTGATCCGGTTCTTTGACCACAGGGTCTGACCTAGCTGCATGAATACCCAAGAGGCGAAGATCGTCCTCGAGACTGCCTTGATCTGCGCGCAGGAGCCGTTAAAGCTCGGCGAGTTACGCAAGCTCTTTGCCGACGGCGTGTCGGCAGACACCGTTCGGACTTTGCTCGAAGACCTCAAGCAGGACTGGTCTGGGCGCGGTGTGGAGTTGGTCGGGCTGGCGTCGGGCTGGCGGTTTCAAAGCAAGCCCGCGATGCGTTCGTATCTGGATCGTTTGCATCCTGAAAAGCCGCCGAAATATTCGCGCGCGGTGCTCGAAACGCTCGCGATCATTGCGTACCGACAGCCGGTCACGCGAGGCGATATCGAAGAAATTCGTGGCGTCACAGTGAATACGCAGGTCGTCAAGCAACTCGAGGACCGTAACTGGATCGAAGTGATCGGTCATCGCGATGTGCCGGGCCGTCCGGCGCTGTACGCGACTACGAGGCAGTTTCTCGACGACCTCGGTCTGCGCGCGCTCGACGAGTTGCCGCCGCTGGCCGATCCGTCGGCTCAGTTGAATGCGGATCTGCTCGGTCAGCATGCGATCGAATTCGCCGACGCCGAGGTTGCGCAGACTCTCGTATCAGGTGAGGAAGGCGACGCCGGCGACTTGGCGGCTGAAGCGGCGGCGCAAACCGTGAGTTTTGACTCTACGGCCACGGCGTTCGAGGAAGGCGGGAGCGAAGTCGAAGCGAAGGCTGAAGCAGCCAGCGCTACGACGACGGCAGCGGATACGAATATCGACGCAGCGGCCACCGCGCCAGAAGCAGTAAGTAGTACCGTCGCAGTTGGGTCGATCGATAACGTTACTGATCCCGCTGCACCGGCAACGACGCCGCATTTTGATGCCGCAGGCTCACCGGCCACGCCAGAACACGCCGAAAAGGCGCATGCAGAACCGCAGGCCGGCATCGCCGAGCCCGCACAGAATCACGATCCGGTCTCCCAGGCCGATCCGGCAATACCCGCGCACGACTCGGGCGTACTCCGCGATACGGAGCACGCCGCCGAGCCGAATCCGACCACGGCGGCGCACGGCGATCCTGAAGATCGCCGCGATGCCGCACAGGACGCAGGCGTTCTGACCGACGACGAACCCGAGTCGCGCAGCGCCTGACGTAACCGAACTTTTTTTGCCACGCCCGCAACGGGCGTGCGCGACCTGACATTTTGAGGTTGTTTTGACACATACCCACGACACCGATTCGTCCGAATCCGAGCGCGCCGTGCCGTCGGCACGGGCCGACGAAGCTCGCACCACGCAAGCGTCGGCCGGCGAGGGCGAGCGCCCGGCGCAGTCCACGGAAGCTGACGGCGAAGACCGTCCGCGCCGCGGCTTGCGTCGCGGACCGCGCAGCCTGATCGCGCGCCGCCGCGCCGGAGCGAAGACGAAGGGCGCCGAAGGCGCACCCGCGCAAGGCGCGCCGGTCGTCACCGAAGCGCCGCCGGACGGCGAAGTGGTCGCGCAAGTACGTATGCCACGCAAGGACGCTGGCGCCAAGGGCCAAGGCCCGCGCCGCAATGCGGGCGGCGCGAAGCGCGAGGGTGGTCAGCGCGAGGGCGCTGCTCCCCGTGAAGGCCAGCGCGAGCGTCAGCCGCGTGAGGGTGGTCAGCGTCAGAACAACCGCCGTGGCGGCGAAGCGTCGGCGGCACCCGCACCGGCGGAAGCGGGTCAGGACGACCTCTTTTCCTACGTCACGTCGCCTGCGTTCGACGCGGATAACAGCGCCACCGGCGGCGTGCGCGCGCCGATGCTGCGCCGTGGCAAGCCCGCCGCGCCGAAGCGCGTGCTGGCCGCCGACGACGACGCGCCGAAGCTGCACAAGGTGCTCGCCGAAGCAGGCATGGGCTCGCGTCGCGACATGGAAGAGTTGATCGTTGCCGGACGCGTTTCGGTGAACGGCGAGCCGGCTCACATCGGTCAGCGCATCATGCCGACCGACCAGGTTCGCATCAACGGCAAGCCGGTCAAGCGCAAGCTGGCCAACAAGCCGCCGCGCGTGCTGCTGTATCACAAACCGACCGGCGAAATCGTCAGCCATGCTGACCCGGAAGGCCGTCCATCGGTGTTCGACAAGCTGCCGCCGATGAAAACGGCCAAGTGGCTCGCAGTCGGCCGTCTCGACTTCAATACCGAAGGTCTGCTGATGCTGACCACGTCGGGCGATCTGGCGAACCGTTTCATGCACCCGCGTTATAGCGTCGAGCGTGAATATGCGGTGCGCGTGGTCGGCGAGCTGGCTGAAGGCATGCGTCAGAAGCTGCTTCACGGTGTCGAACTGGAAGACGGTCCGGCGAACTTCCTGCGTATCCGCGACGGCGGCGGCGAGGGTACCAATCACTGGTATCACGTCGCGTTGGCCGAAGGGCGCAATCGCGAAGTGCGTCGTATGTTCGAAGCTGCCGGCTTGATGGTCAGCCGCCTGATCCGCACGCGTCACGGCGCGATTTCGCTGCCAAAGGGCTTGAAGCGCGGTCGTTACGAAGAGCTTGAGGACAACCAGGTGCGGGCGCTGATGGCGTCGGTGGGCCTGAAGGCGCCCACGGAAGAGCGTGGCAGCCGCAACTCGGCGCCCGAGCGTAAGCAGCCGGATCCGATGCAGACGTCGATGGGCTTTATCGGCCGTGAGCCGGTGTTGATGTCGCACAGCCGCTTTGAGCAGCAGCCGCGTGGTCAGGGGCAAGGCCGTCGCGGTGCGGCGGGTGGCGGTTTTGGCGGCGGTACGGGCGGTAGTTTCGGTGGCGGCGCCGGTAGCGGTGGCGGCTATGGCAATCGCGGCACGGGCCGTGGAGCGAGCGGTTTTGGCGGTGGCTCCATGGGTGGCGCAGCGGGTCCGCGTGGTGGCCGTGAGGTCGACGGCAATCGTGCGCCGTCGGGCAACGGCAACCGCAGTGGCGGCGGCAAGCGCGCTGCGGGCGGCGCGAATCCGGGCAATGGCGGCGGCCGCGGTCCGGCAGGCAATCGTGGCGGCAACGCGAACCGCGCTGGCGGCAATGCCAACCCGGCTGGTGGCAATCGTAGCGGCGGCGCGCCGCGCGGCCGCTCTCGTGGCCGTTAAACCTCGCTGCCGAATCTGACTCTGTTTGAAGGTTGCCCGGCAGCTAAGCCGGGCGATCGGAGAATAAAGCTGCAATGTAAGACGGTTGGTCGCAAATCGCTTTTACCGCTTTTCGCGAACCACCGTCAGATTCAATCGATGAGCGCCATAGTTTCATCCAACGCATAAAACCGTGGCACGGCCAAAAATAGGGGCAAGTCTGATTTGCTCCTGGTTGCACGATAGTGCTTCGGTACTGTCCGGGCCGCCTTGCAAAAGGCTCTGCGTGTCGCCGTATCGTCGAAAGATTCCCATGAAATCAAGCGGAAATGCGCTTCACGCAGCGTTCTGCGGTTTGCGTTTGTCCTGAAAAATGGCTACAATCGCGAAGTCGCTGGGCGTGCGGCTTTTCATGTGCGGCTCAGGTGCGACCACCGGTAATAAGATGATGGGCGTTTAGCCCATTTTTTTTTGCCGCTCAGTTAATCGTGGTTCGGCATCTCGGGTACGCACGAACGTGCGCCGGCTTGGCGCGCGGCCCGCATTGGTTGTTTGCAAAACAAGCGGCAGGCTCGCTGCGCGAACATCTAAGAGGGCAATGTGCAACTGACGGAACTGATTGAAACCACGGTCGTGGGACTCGGCTACGAGCTCGTCGATCTCGAGCGCACCGGGCGCGGCATGATGTGCATTTATATCGACCAGCCGGCCGGCATCGCGATCGAAGACTGCGAGAAAGTCACGCGTCAGCTCCAGCACGTTCTGACGGTCGAAAATATCGATTACGAGCGGCTTGAAGTGTCGTCGCCCGGTCTCGACCGCCCGCTGAAGAAACTGGCGGATTTCGAACGCTTCGCAGGCAGCGAAGCGGTAATCACATTGAAAAAGCCATTGGACGGACGGAAATCGTACCGGGGCATCCTGCATGCTCCGCAAGGCGAGACGATCGGTCTGGAATTTGAAGGGAAGGAAGGCGCCGCGATGCTCGATTTCACGCTCGCGGACATGGACAAAGCACGCCTCGTTCCGCAAGTTGACTTTAGGAGCCGCAAACAATGAGTCGCGAAGTGTTGATGCTGGTGGATGCGCTGGCACGCGAGAAGAATGTCGACAAAGACGTGGTATTTGCCGCGCTCGAAGCGGCTCTCGCTTCGGCCTCCAAGAAACTCTTCGAAGAAGACGCGGACATCCGCGTCCACATCGACCGTGAAAGCGGCGAGCACGAAACGTTTCGCCGCTGGAAAGTGGTGCCGGATGAAGCCGGTCTGCAGGAGCCGGATCAGGAAATTCTGTTGTTCGAAGCACGTGAACAGCAACCCGAGATTCAACTCGACGAGTTCATCGAAGAACCGGTGCCGTCGATCGAATTCGGCCGTATCGGCGCGCAGGCCGCCAAGCAGGTCATCCTGCAGAAGGTGCGCGACGCCGAGCGCGAGCAGATCCTGAACGACTTCCTCGAGCGCGGCGAGCACATCATGACCGGCTCGGTGAAGCGCCTCGACAAGGGCAACTTCATCGTCGAAACCGGCCGTGTCGAAGCGCTTCTGCGCCGCGATCAGCTGATTCCGAAGGAAAATCTGCGCGTGGGCGACCGCGTGCGCGCCTATATCGCCAAGGTCGATCGCACCGCTCGCGGTCCGCAGATCGAACTGTCGCGTACGGCGCCCGAATTCCTGATGAAGCTGTTCGAAATGGAAGTGCCAGAAATCGAACAGGGCCTGCTGGAAATCAAGGCGGCGGCTCGCGATCCGGGCGTTCGCGCCAAGATCGGCGTGGTCGCGTACGACAAGCGTATCGATCCGATCGGCACCTGCGTCGGTATTCGCGGCTCGCGCGTGCAGGCTGTGCGCAACGAGCTCGGTGGCGAAAACGTCGACATCGTGCTATGGTCGGAAGATCCCGCACAGTTTGTGATCGGCGCGCTCGCGCCGGCAGCCGTCCAGTCGATCGTCGTCGATGAAGAAAAGCATTCGATGGACGTCGTCGTAGACGAAAACGAATTGGCGGTCGCGATCGGCCGCAGCGGCCAGAACGTGCGTCTTGCCAGCGAACTCACCGGCTGGCAGATCAACATCATGACGCCGGACGAATCTGCGCAAAAGCAGAATCAGGAACGCGGTGTACTGCGTGACCTGTTCATGGCGCGTCTCGATGTCGACGAAGAAGTTGCCGACATCCTGATCGACGAAGGCTTCACGAGCCTCGAAGAGATCGCTTATGTGCCGCTCAACGAAATGCTCGAAATCGAAGCATTCGACGAAGACACCGTTCACGAACTGCGTAACCGCTCGCGCGACGCGTTGCTCACGCAAGCTATCGCGAATGAAGAAAAGGTCGAAAATGTAGCACTCGACCTGAAGAGCCTGGACGGCATGGACGCCGACCTGCTCGCAAAGCTGGCTGAACATCAGGTGCAGACGCGCGACGAACTCGCCGAACTGGCCGTGGATGAACTGGTCGAGATGACCGGAATGGAAGAGGATGCCGCTAAGGCGTTGATCATGAAAGCACGTGAACACTGGTTCCAGTGAGAAATGACCATGGCGCACTAAATTGAACGCGGCCGTCAGGCCGCATGACCCGATGCTAACCGCAAGGAATCGGTCCTTGCATTAAGAGGAATGAATGGCGAGTAACAACGTAGCCCAATTTGCCGCGGAACTGAAAATGCCTGCAGGCGTGCTGCTCGAGCAGCTGCAGGCGGCGGGCGTCACAAAAGCGAGCGAAGACGACAGCTTGTCCGAAACGGACAAGGCGCGTCTGCTCGACCACTTGCGCAAGTCTCACGGCTCGACTGATGCGGACAAGCGCAAGATCACGCTGACGAAACGGCATACGTCGGAGATCAAACAATCCGACGCGACGGGCAAAGCTCGCACCATTCAGGTCGAGGTGCGTAAGAAGCGTACTTTCGTCCGCCGCGACGAAGCCTCGGCCGAAGGCGGGGATGCATCGAATCATGTGGCCGAAGCCGAGGTCGACGACCTCGAACTTCAACGTCGTGAAGAGGAAGCTCGTCACGAAGCTGAACTGCTCGAAAAGCAGGCTCAGGAGTTGAAGGCGCGTCAGGAACAACTCGAGCGCGAAGAAGCGGAGCGTCAGGCACGCGAGCTGGCTGCTGAAGCCGAGCGCAAGCGTGCGGAAGAAGACGCGGCGAAGAAGCGCGCGGCGGCTGCGGCCGAGGCGGCAGCTCGCGAGAAGGCGCAGCAGACTGCGCAAGCTGCGCAACCTGTTGCCGCAAAGGTCGAACCGGCAGTGGCAGCCAAGGCTGCGGAGCCGGCAGTCGCGAAAGAAAGCGAGCAGGACGACGAACGCGCAGCGGCCGAACGCGCTGCTCAACGCGAAGCCGCGAAGAAGGCTGAAGACGCTGCGCGTCAGGCAGCCGACAAAGCGCGTGCCGAGCAGGAACAGATCGCCAAGCGCCGTGCAGCGGCTGAAGCCGAAGCACGCGCTATCCGCGAAATGATGAATACGCCGCGCAAGGCACAGGTCAAGGCACCGGAACCGGCACCGAAGCCCGCTGAGCCGGCCAAGGCCGCCGAAGCCAAGGGTACGCTGCACAAGCCGGCACGTCCGGCGGGTGAAGCAGCGGCTCGTCCGGCTGCGAAGAAGCCGGCTGCTGCGGCTCCGGCAGCCACCACCGCACCGTCCGCTGGCGACAAGAAGAAGCCTGGCGGCGGCAAGGGCGGCTGGCAGGACGACGCAGCGAAGCGTCGCGGCATCAAGACGCGTGGCGACACGAGCGGCGGTGTGGATCGCGGCTGGCGCGGTGGCCCGAAGGGTCGCGGCAAGCATCAGGATCAGAACACCACGTTCCAGGCGCCGACCGAACCGATCGTGCGTGAAGTGCATGTGCCGGAAACCATTACGGTTGCCGACCTGGCGCACAAGATGTCGGTGAAGGCATCGGAAGTCATCAAGTCGATGATGAAGCTCGGCCAGATGGTCACGATCAACCAGATGCTGGACCAGGAAACGGCGATGATTATCGTCGAAGAACTGGGCCACCACGCGGTTGCGGCCAAGCTGGACGATCCGGAAGCGATGCTGGTCGAAGGCGAAGTGTCGGATGCGGAAGCTCTGCCGCGTCCGCCGGTCGTCACGGTCATGGGTCACGTCGACCACGGCAAGACCTCGCTGCTCGACTACATCCGCCGTGCGAAGGTTGCAGCGGGTGAAGCAGGCGGCATTACGCAGCACATTGGCGCTTACCACGTCGAAACGCCGCGTGGCGTGATTACGTTCCTTGACACGCCGGGTCACGAAGCCTTTACGGCAATGCGTGCTCGCGGTGCGAAGGCAACCGACATCGTGATTCTGGTGGTCGCAGCCGACGACGGCGTGATGCCGCAGACGAAGGAAGCGATTGCCCACGCGAAGGCTGGCGGCGTGCCGCTCGTCGTTGCGATCAACAAGATCGACAAGCCGGATGCGAATCTGGAACGCGTGAAGCAGGAACTCGTCGCGGAAGGCGTCGTGCCGGAAGAATACGGTGGCGAATCGCCGTTCGTTCCGGTGTCGGCAAAAACCGGCGCGGGCATCGACGATCTGCTCGAAAACGTGTTGCTGCAAGCCGAAGTGCTGGAACTGAAGGCACCGGTCGAGGCGCCGGCCAAGGGTCTGGTTATCGAAGCGAAGCTCGACAAGGGTAAGGGTCCGGTTGCAACGATCCTGGTCCAGTCGGGTACGTTGAACCGCGGCGACGTGGTGCTGGCAGGTAGCGCTTACGGTCGTGTGCGAGCCATGCTCGACGAAACCGGCAAGCCGACCAAGTCGGCAGGTCCGTCGATCCCGGTCGAAATTCAGGGTTTGTCGGAAGTCCCGCAGGCTGGCGAAGAAGTCATCGTCATGCCGGACGACCGCAAGGCGCGTGAAGTGGCGCTGTTCCGTCAAGGCAAGTTCCGCGACGTCAAGCTGGCCAAGCAACAGGCCGCGAAGCTCGAGAACATGCTGGAACAGATGGGCGAAGGCGAAGTGGCGTATATGCCGCTCATCGTGAAGGCCGACGTGCAGGGCTCGCAGGAAGCGTTGGTGCAGTCGCTGCTCAAGCTTTCGACCGATGAAGTGCGCGTGCAGATCGTGCACGGCGCGGTGGGCGGTATCAGCGAGTCGGACGTCAACCTGGCAACGGCATCGAAGGCGGTCATCATCGGCTTCAACACCCGTGCGGATGCCCAAGCTCGCAAGCTGGCGGAGTCGAACGGCGTCGATATTCGTTACTACAACATCATCTATGACGCAGTAGATGACGTGAAGGCAGCGATGTCGGGCATGCTGGCACCGGAGAAGCGCGAAATCGTGACGGGTACGGTCGAAGTGCGTCAGGTCTTCAAGGTACCGAAGATCGGTGCAGTGGCCGGTTGTATGGTCACGGACGGTTTCGTCAAGCGCTCGTCGTCGGTGCGCGTGTTGCGCAACAACGTCGTGATCTTCACGGGCGAGCTCGATTCGCTCAAGCGCTTCAAGGACGACGTCAAGGAAGTCCGCCAGGGCTTCGAGTGCGGTATGTCGATCAAGAACTTCAACGATATCGTCGAAGGCGATCAGTTCGAAGTCTTCGAGATCACCGAAGTCGCGCGTACGCTGTAATTCACGCGGCACGGCTCAACGGGCGGAGCGGGCTTTAACGCCCGCTCCGCCCGTTGTTTTTGGGGCCGCCGTTTCGCGCAGGCCGGTTTTGTCCACCGGGCCATTTGTCTATTGGCCGCCCGGTTAGCCGAAAACCATGGTCGCGCGAACAACTTTTTTGCATCCGTCAGATCGGATCACATAACACCATGCCTAAGAAACGTACTTCCCCTAATCGCAATGTGCAGATTGCCGATCAGATCCAGCGCGATCTGTCCGAGCTGCTGCGCGAGGTCAAGGACCCGCGCATCGGCATTGTCACGATTCAGAGCGTCGAACTGACGCCGGACTACGCGCACGCGAAAGTCTTCTTCACGACGTTGACGGGCGACCCGCAACAGACTCTCGAAGCGTTGGTCCACGCGGCCGGTCATCTACACAATCAACTGTTCAAACGCCTGCACATCCATACCGTTCCGACGCTGCATTTCCACTACGACAAGACGATCGAGCGTGCCGTCGAAATGTCGCGTCTGATCGACGAAGCCAACGCCTCGCGCGCCAAGGAAGACTGAGCGCGGCGTTAGCCGCAATCGCGGACGTGGCAGTGGTATTGGTTTCTACGCGCAACACGCAATGCGCCACTGTTTAGTGCTGTTTTCCGTATCCATCGAAGTCTCTGCTTTTTTGACATGACCGCACCTCAACGCCCCCGCGTGCCGCGTCGCGCGCTCGACGGCGTGCTGCTGCTCGACAAGCCGCTCGGCCTGTCGAGCAACGACGCGCTGATCCGCGCCAAGCGTCTCTATCTGGCGAAAAAAGCGGGCCACACCGGCACGCTCGATCCTCTCGCGACCGGTTTGCTGCCGCTGTGTTTCGGCGAAGCCACCAAGTTTTCGCAAGACCTGCTCGAAGCCGACAAGACCTACGAGGCCACCATGCGCCTCGGCATTCGTACGACCACCGGCGACGCCGAAGGCGAAGCGATCGATACGCGCGAAGTCACGTGCGACGAGGCGGCGGTGCAAGCGGTGCTTCCGCAATTCCTCGGCGAAATCACCCAGGTTCCGCCGATGTACTCCGCGCTCAAGCGAGACGGCAAGCCGTTGTACGAGTACGCGCGTGCCGGTCAGACTGTGGAGCGCGAAGGGCGTCAGGTCACGATCCTCAAGCTCGAATTGATCGCGTGTGCGTTGCCGGACGTGTCATTTCGCGTGACGTGCAGCAAGGGCACCTACGTGCGCACGCTGGCCGAAGACATTGGCGAAGCGCTGGGGTGCGGCGCGCATCTGGTTGCGCTGCGGCGTACCGGAGTCGGAGCGCTGACGCTCGAGAATTCGGTGACGCTCGATGCGTTGTCGGACGCGACAGAAGCCGAGCGCGACACGTGGCTGCAACCGGTGGACGCGTTGCTGTCGACATTCCCGCGTATCGAGTTGAACGAGGATGAAACGCGGCGGTTTCTGCACGGCCAGCGTCTGAAACTGTCGGAGTTGACGATTTCCTCCGACGCCGTGAACGCACCGCGCGTGAGGGTGTATGCCGCGCAGGGCCGCTTGTTGGGGGTTGCGAAGCAAGGCGAGGGCGTGCTTGCGCCGGAGCGGCTGGTGGTGACGGCGGCTAGCTAGCGTTATCGCAAGCGATTACTCAGGCGACCTACGCCAGTACGAAAAAAGGCGGGACTGCTCGAAAGCAGTCCCGCCTTTTTCATACCGCAGTCAGATCAGGAAGACGGCGGCCTTTGAATCTCAATGCGCCGCTGCAGCCGCCGCACCCGCATCACCGCCGGCGCGTTCCGGTTTGGTAATCCAGATCAGCGCAATCAGCGCCACAAAAATACCGGCTGACATGAAGAACAGATCGTTCACGCCCAACTGTGCGGCTTGCTGCGTGGCCATCGTGTTGAACAGCCCGTACGCCTGCGACTGACTAAAACCCGCCGCACCCATTTGCCGGATCGACTGATCGAACACCGGGTTGTACACGTTAGCCTGCGCGGCCAGTTGCGCGTGATGCATGATCGTACGGTGATCCCACGCGGTCTGGAAAATCGACGTGCCGATACCGCCGCACATGATCCGCACGAAATTCGACAGACCCGACGCTGCGGGAATCCGGTTGCCCGGCAGACCCGACAGCGTGATCGACACCAGCGGGATAAAGAACCCCGCCATGCCGATGCCCTGAATCAACGTGGGGATCAACAGCGAGTTGGTGTCCACACCGGTCGTATAACGCGAGCGCATCCAGAAACACAGCGCGAACACCAGAAACGACAGCGTCGCGATATAGCGCGGATCGGTGCGCGGCAAAATCTTGCCCGTAATCGGCGACAGCAGCACCGCGAACAGACCGACCGGCGCCATCACCAGCCCGGCTTCGGTCGCGGTGTAGCCGATGTCGGTTTGCAGCCACAGCGGCAGCAACACGAGATTGCCGAAGTAGAGCCCGTAGCCGATGGATAGCGCGATGGTCCCGCCGGTGAAGTTGCGCCGCGCGAACAGCGACAGGTCGACCACCGGATGCTTCGCCGTCAGTTCCCACACGATAAAGAACGCGAGCGCAATGACCGCGACCAGCGCCAGCACGACGACCGTCGTCGACGAAAACCAGTCGAGGTCCTTGCCCTTGTCGAGCATCACCTGAAGCGAGCCGACCCAGACGATCAGCAGACCGAGTCCGACGCCGTCGATCGGCGCTTTGCGGATCACCGAATCGCGGTTGCGGAAGATCATCCACGTCGCGAGAGCCGCAATGATCCCGACCGGAATGTTGACGTAGAAAATCCACGGCCAGGAGATGTTGTCGGAAATCCAGCCGCCGAGAATCGGGCCGGCCACCGGCGCGATCAGCGTGGTCATGGCCCACATCGATAACGCCATGGGCGCTTTTGCGCGTGGGTAGCTGGCGAGCAGCAGCGTTTGCGACAGCGGAATCATCGGTCCGGCGACCGCGCCCTGCAGCACGCGCGACGCCAGCAAAAACGGCAGGGTGGGCGCGAGGCCGCACATCCACGACGAGATCACGAACAGGATGATCGACGCCATGAACAGACGCACCTGACCAATACGGTCGGTGAGCCAGCCGGTTAGCGGCACCGAGATTGCGTTGGCGACCGCGAACGACGTAATGACCCACGTGCCCTGGTCGGACGAGACGCCGAGATCGCCCGAAATGGACGGGATCGACACGTTGGCAATCGACGTGTCGAGCACGTTCATAAAAACGGCAAGCGACACCGCGATGGTGCCGATTACCAGTTGCGCTCCCTCGAGCGGCGGGTGAGGGAGCTGCGCCTGAGCCTGAGCCATTAAAGAAGCCTTGTTTGAATCGTCACGCGGCTGGGATCAGCTCTTGGCCGGCTTGGCGGCCGGGACAGCAGCGTCGGCGCCGGTTTGCGCCGACTTCTTCGCGCCGCCATTCGGACCGGCGTTTTCCGCGATGATGCGGGCAACTTCGGCATCGGCTTCGTCGCCGAACTTCGCGAACACGTCGGTCTGGTAGACCGTGTTCGGCGCGTCGCCGAGGTGGCCGCCGTTGTCGTCCTTGATGCTCACGTCGACCTGCATCGACAGGCCGATGCGCAGCGGGTGCTTCTCGAGATCGGCCGGATCGAGCGAGATACGCACCGGCAGGCGCTGCACCACCTTGATCCAGTTGCCGGTCGCGTTTTGCGCGGGCAGCAGCGAGAACGCCGAACCCGTGCCGGCCGAGAAGCCGATCACCTTGCCGTGATACACCACCGACGAACCGTACACGTCAGCCGTCATTTCAACCGGCTGGCCGATCCGCATATGACGCAGTTGCACTTCCTTGAAGTTTGCGTCGATCCACAAGCTGTTCAGCGGCACGATCGCCATCAGTGGGGTGCCCGGCGACACGCGCTGGCCGACCTGCACCGAGCGTTTCGCGACATAGCCGGTGACCGGCGCCGGCAGGTTGTTACGCGCGTTGTTCAGGTACGCGTCGCGGACCTTCGCGGCGGCGGCCTGCACGTTCGGATGGCTCGCGATCGTGGTGTTCGCGGTCAACGCGCGGTTCGACGCCAGTTGTTGCTGGGCGGCGTCGACAGAGGCTTGCGCGCTCTTCACGGCGTCGCGTGCGTGCGAGATTTCTTCCTGCGACACCGCGCCGGTTTGCGCGACCGTCAGACGGCGCTTCAGGTCGTCCTGAGCGCGCGACAGATCGGCCTGACGCTGTGCGACTTGCGCGGCGTACTGGTTGTCGTCGACGAAAATACCGCGCACCTGACGCACCGTCTGCGCCAGATTCGCTTCGGTCTGCTCGAGCGTGACGCGTGCGTCAGCCGGATCGAGCACGACGACCGGGTCGCCGGCCTTCACGGTTTGCGTGTCGTCTGCATTCACGCTGACCACGGTGCCGGTCACTTGCGGCGTGATCTGAACGACGTTGCCGTTCACGTACGCGTCGTCGGTGCTTTCGGTGAAGCGTGCGACGAGGAAGTAGTAAAGGCCGTACGCGATCGCGGCAATCAGGATCACGATGACGAGCAGCGTCATCATGCGCTTGCGTTTGCCGTTGTTCGCCGGCTGTTGCGGGGCGGCGGGCTGCTGGGGGGTGCTCATTGATGTGCTCCGGGTTCTCTCAAGCGTCGTCGTTTATTCGGATGTTCGTGCGTGTGTTCGGTGCGTTGCGCGCTCAGTTCGCTGCGGCGGTCGCGGCGGTCGCGGCGGTGGCCGATGCCGGGGCATCGGTCGGCACCACGAGGCCGGTCTGCGTCGCGTCGAAACCGCCGCCGAGCGCCTTGATGAGGCCGATCTGCATATCGCGGCGCTTCATCTTCAGGCTCGTCACCGTCTGTTCGGCGGAGAGGCGGTTCTGGTCGGCGGTCAGCACCTGCAACTGCGGCGACAAACCGGCCTTGTAGCGGATCACGGCCAGCTGGTAGGCCTTCGTCGATGCGTCGAGCGCGCGTTGTGCGTCGCCCGATTGCTGGTCGATCGAACGGATCGACGAGACTTGCGTCGCGACGTCCTGCAATGCGCCGATGAGCGTCTGGTTGTAGTTCGCCACGTCGAGGTCGAAGTCGGCAAAGCGGCCCTTCAACTGCGAGCGCAAGGCGCCGGCGTCGAAAATCGGCAGATGGATCGCCGGGCCGAACTGGATCTGGCGGCTCGATGCGGTCAGGAAACGGCCCCAGCCGAATGCATCGAAACCGAAACCGGCGGCGAGGTTCACGTCCGGGAAGAACTCGGCTTTCGCTTCCTTCACGTCGTGCATCGCCGCTTCGACCTGCCAGCGTGCGGCCACGATGTCCGCGCGACGGGCGACGAGATCGGCCGGAATGTTGTCGGGCAGCGCCACGACAGCGCCGTTGCCAAGCGTCGGCTTGGCGATTTGCAGGCCACGGTCGGGACCCTTGCCGAGCAGCGCGCCCAGTTGATAGCGCACGGTGGTGATCTGGCCGTCCAGTTCGGTCAAATTCGACTGGCTGGTCGCGATATTGCCGCTTGCCGTCTGCCGCTCGACGTTGGTGTCGAGGCCGGCGGCCACGCGGCCGTTGGTGATGCGGCCAATATCCTGACGATTGGCGATTTCGCGCGCGGCGATATCGCGGAACGCGTAAAGCTGCGCCAACTGGTTATAGGCGCTCGCCACCGATGCCGCGAGCGTCACGCGCGCCTGCTGCATGTCCGCTTCAGCCGCCTTTTCCTGCGACACGGCCTGGCCCAGACGCTGACGGTTCTTGCCCCACAGGTCCAGATCCCACGACGCGCTGGCCAGCACGTTGTTCTCGCTGTACCAGGTGCCGCCGTACGGGGGCGGGTAGAGCGAATTGGCTGAATAGAGTTCGCGGGTCCATGAATAGCTGCCGTTGACCTTCGGGAACAGCGCCGAGCGCGACGTCTCGATATACGAGGAGGCTTTGGCCAGACGGGCCTGCGCCTGCGCGATCGACGGGCTGCCGTCGAGCGCTTCCGAAATCAGCTGGGGCAGTTGCGGATCGCCGAACTGGTTGGCCCAGTCGAGCGACGGCCACTGGCCGCCCTGGCCGGGCAGGCTTTGGGTGGACTCATACTGAGCCGGCGACGACATCTGCTTGTCGCTTTTCATACCGAAGTAGTTCGCGCACCCCGTGAGGGCGAGCGCCGTCACCGCGGCGGCGACAGCGGCCCGGCTCGAAAGCGCGGGCGCGGACAGGGAAAGGGATTTCATCGCTCGACTCTTTGAGTGGAATGTAATGATGGACGCTGCAAGCAATTTCTTACGATTTACTGTCAAAATTGCTTGCTGCATCACGGGTTAGTCCCGTTTGTTCGCCGGAATTGACGAGCACGCGACGTAGCATGCTCTTCAGAAAACCCACTTCTTCGGGGGTGAAGCCGCCCAGCAGATCGTCCAGCACGCCGTTGAAGATGCCCGGCATTCTGGCTGCGATAGCGTGACCTTCCGGTGTCAGCGCGAGGCGGACGACCCGCCGGTCTTCATTGCTGCGCACCCGGGTCAGCAGGCCGCGTTTCTCCAACCGGTCGACCAGCCGGGTGACGGCGCTGGCGTCGATGCCGTATTCACGGGCCAGTTCGGCGGCCAGCAGGCACTTGCCGCTCGCCACCATGAACAGGATGCTGCCTTGCTGGCTGGTGATGCCCAACTCGGCCATGCTGCGCTGCGTGACCAGGTTCGACATGGTCGACTTCACTCGCGACAGCAGATAGCCGACGCTTTCACCTAGCTGATACTCGCTGAGGTCCGGCGTGGGGGTGGGGGACGGCTCCGTCATGATTCTCGTGCGAATGCAATGGTTGACTAGGCAGGATTATAGTCAGCGGTTGATTGACGCGGCAAGCGTTATTACAGCTTAGGCAAGGATCTTTTTCTTCCAATCGCTTTAATTGGGGGCCAGGAGCGGGAAGCCTGCTGTAGGGCGCAGCCGATACCCTTGTAATCGTTGTTCCTACACGTCGCGACGTCGAAGTTGTCCGGGCTATCAGGGAATACCAGAAAGCTTCATTCTCCCGTGCTACAATATTGGGTTCCCAAAAGTGCGCTTTGGGCTTGTCGTCGTTTCGTGGTTGTTTAGAAGCAAGCAAGTAACCGTAAGCAACCGGCATAAGCAAGCGGCGCACTCAACTGTCTCCAGGTTTCCTATGACCCGCGCCCTACGCAACATCGCCATCATTGCCCACGTCGACCACGGCAAGACTACGCTCGTCGACCAGCTTCTCCGCCAGACCTCCACGTTCCGTGAAAACCAGCAGGTCACGGAGCGCGTGATGGACTCGAACGACATCGAAAAAGAACGTGGCATCACGATTCTTTCGAAGAACTGCGCGGTCGAGTACGAAGGCACGCACATCAACATCGTCGACACCCCCGGTCACGCCGACTTCGGCGGTGAAGTGGAGCGTGTGCTGTCGATGGTCGACTCGGTGCTGCTGCTGGTCGACGCAGTCGAAGGTCCGATGCCGCAAACGCGCTTCGTGACCAAGAAGGCGCTGGCGCTCGGTCTGAAGCCGATCGTCGTGATCAATAAGGTGGACCGCCCGGGTGCGCGTATCGACTGGGTGATCAACCAGACGTTCGACCTGTTCGACAAGCTCGGCGCAACCGACGAGCAACTCGACTTCCCGATCGTTTATGCATCGGGTCTGAACGGCTACGCCGGCCTGACCCCCGACGTGCGCGAAGGCGACATGCGCCCGCTGTTCGAAGCCGTGCTGCAACACGTTCCGGTTCGCCCGGCCGATCCGAGCGCGCCGCTGCAACTGCAAATCACGTCGCTGGATTACTCGTCGTACGTCGGTCGTATCGGCGTGGGCCGCATCACGCGCGGCACGATCAAGCCGGGCATGGCGGTTGCCGTGCGTTCCGGTCCCGATGGCGCGATCCTGAACCGCAAGATCAACCAGGTGCTGTCGTTCAAGGGCCTCGAGCGCGTGCAGGTCGACTCCGCTGAAGCGGGCGACATCGTGCTGATCAACGGTATCGAAGAAATCGGCATTGGCGTGACCATCTGCGCACAGGAACAGCCGGAAGCGCTGCCGATGATCACCGTCGACGAGCCGACGCTGACCATGAACTTCCTGGTCAACTCGTCGCCGCTGGCTGGCCGCGAAGGCAAGTTCGTCACGAGCCGTCAGATCCGCGACCGCCTGATGAAAGAGCTGAACCACAACGTTGCGTTGCGCGTGAAGGAAACCGGCGACGAAACCACGTTCGAAGTGGCGGGCCGCGGTGAACTGCACCTGACCATTCTCGTGGAAAACATGCGTCGTGAAGGCTACGAGCTGGCCGTGTCGCGTCCGCGCGTGGTGATGCAGGAAATCGACGGCGTGAAGCACGAGCCGTACGAAAACCTGACCGTCGACATGGAAGACGGCCACCAGGGTGGCGTGATGGAAGAGCTGGGTCGCCGTAAGGGCGAAATGCTCGACATGGCGTCGGACGGCCGTGGCCGTACGCGTCTCGAGTATCGTATTTCGGCACGTGGCCTGATCGGCTTCCAGTCGGAATTCCTGACGCTCACGCGCGGCACGGGCTTGATGAGCCACACGTTCGACTCGTATCAGCCGGTCAAGGAAGGCGCGGTGGGCGAGCGTCGTAACGGCGTGCTGATTTCGCAGGACGACGGCGCAGCAGTCGCGTACGCACTGTGGAAGCTGCAGGATCGCGGCCGTATGTTCGTGTCGCCGGGCGAGCCGCTGTACGAGGGCATGATCATCGGTATTCACAGCCGTGATAACGACCTGGTCGTGAACCCGATCAAGGGCAAGCAGCTGACCAACGTGCGTTCGTCGGGTACCGACGAAGCAGTTCGCCTCGTGCCGCCGATCCAGATGTCGCTGGAATACGCAGTCGAATTCATCGACGACGACGAACTCGTTGAAGTCACGCCGCAATCGATCCGCCTGCGCAAGCGTTATCTGAAGGAACACGAGCGCCGCAGCGCAAGCCGTAAGGGCGCGGTGGACTAAGTAGTCCTCGTGTTGCCTGACGAGTTTTGCGATGCTTCGTAGCGAGCGCCGCTTAACGGATAAAAGCCACCTTCGGGCGGCTTTTATCGTTTCTGGAGAATGGAAAATGCGCGGGAGCAATTGTGGCTTCCTTGCAACGGTGTACGCGCATTCTTCCGTTTGTCCCCATTTCCCGCAGAAGACTATTGCGAACGGCGCAATCAGCCCGGAAATCCCGCTGCGACAGGCCTCAGCGGCAATTCGCCAGCTATCTGCGGTATTCGTTCTGTGCTATGCTCCCCGGGTGCAAAGTTTTAGGTCCTTCCAAGCAAGACTTGATTCGCGCAATCCGCTAAACGGTCAGGCCGTGTCGCGGAAGGTTCTGTAACCCGCTATTTCTCGAGAAACTCGAAGAAAGGTGAGCGTAAAAATGATGAAGCAATTCCAGTCGAACTCTTATCTGTTCGGCGGCAATGCTCCGTACGTCGAAGAAATGTACGAAGCGTATCTCGATAATCCGGCGTCAGTGCCCGAGAACTGGCGCAGCTATTTCGACGCGTTGCAGAACGTTCCGGCAACGGACGGTACCAATGCCAACGACGTGGCCCACGGCCCGATCGTCGAATCGTTTGCTCAACGGGCCAAGGCCAATGCCTTCATCCCGCGCACGGCAGCTGGTGGCGAAGATCTCGCTACGGCTCGCAAGCAGGTCTATGTGCAATCCCTCATCGGCGCATATCGCTTCCTCGGCTCGCAATGGGCCAATCTCGATCCTCTGAAGCGCCGCGAACGTCCCGCTATTCCCGAACTCGAACCCGCGTTCTACGACTTCACCGAAGCCGATATGGACCAGGAGTTCAGCGCAACGAATCTGTATTTCGGATTCGAAAAAGCGTCGCTGCGCGAGATCGTCAAGGCATTGCGTGACACGTACTGCGGCCAGATCGGCGCCGAGTACATGTACATCAGCGATCCGGAACAGAAGCGCTGGTGGAAGGAACGTCTGGAGTCGATCCGCTCCACGCCGAACTTCAGCAACGACAAGAAGAAGCACATCCTGAATCGCCTGACGGCTGCCGAAGGCCTCGAGCGCTTCCTGCACACCAAGTACGTCGGTCAGAAGCGCTTCTCGCTGGAAGGCGGCGAAAGCTTCATCGCGTCGATGGACGAAGTCGTTCGTCACGGCGGTGCGAAGGGCGTCCAGGAAATCGTCATCGCGATGGCTCACCGTGGCCGTCTGAACGTGCTGGTCAATACGCTCGGCAAGATGCCGGCTGACCTGTTCGCCGAATTCGAAGGCAAGCACGTCGACGATCTGCCGGCTGGCGACGTGAAGTACCACAAGGGCTTCTCGTCCGACGTCGCAACCGACGGCGGCCCGGTCCACCTGTCGCTCGCGTTCAACCCGTCGCACCTCGAAATCGTCAACCCGGTGGTCGAAGGTTCGGCGAAGGCCCGTATGGACCGTCGCGGCGACGACAGCGGCCTGCAAGTGCTGCCGGTGCAGATCCACGGCGACGCGGCTTTCGCAGGCCAGGGCGTCGTGATGGAAACGCTGAACCTCGCGCAAACGCGCGGTTACGGCACGCACGGCACGCTGCACATCGTCATCAACAACCAGATCGGCTTCACGACGTCGGACCCGCGCGACTCGCGCTCCACGTTGTACTGCTCGGACGTCGTCAAGATGATCGAAGCGCCGGTTCTGCACGTGAATGGTGACGATCCTGAAGCAGTCGTTCTGGCTACGCAAATGGCCATCGACTTCCGGATGCAGTTCCACAAGGACGTCGTCGTCGACATCGTCTGCTTCCGCAAGCTGGGTCACAACGAGCAGGACACGCCGGCTGTCACGCAGCCGCTGATGTACAAGACCATCGCGAAGCACCCGGGCACGCGCGCGCTGTACGCTGAAAAGCTGGTGCAGCAAGGCGTCATCACCGCCGAAGAAGGCGACGATTTCGTCAAGGCCTACCGCAAGGCGATGGACGAAGGTCATCACACGGTCGATCCGGTGCTCTCGAACTACAAGAGCAAGTACGCGGTGGACTGGGTTCCGTTCCTGAATCGCAAGTGGACCGACGCAGCCGACACGGCCGTGCCGCTCGCCGAACTGAAGCGCCTCGCTGAGCGCATCACCACGGTGCCGGAAAACTTCAAGGTTCACCCGCTGGTCGAGCGCGTTCTGAACGACCGTCGCGCGATGGGCCGTGGCGAAGCCAAGCTCGATTGGGGCATGGGCGAACACCTGGCATTCGCGTCGCTGGTCGCGTCGGGCTACGCAGTGCGCCTGACCGGTCAGGACTCGGGCCGTGGCACGTTCACGCACCGTCACGCTGTGCTGCACGATCAGAACCGCGAACGCTGGAACGACGGCACGTACGTGCCGCTGCAGAACGTCTCCGAAGGCCAGGCCAAGTTCAACGTGATCGACTCGGTGCTGTCGGAAGAGGCAGTGCTGGGCTTCGAATACGGTTACTCGACCGCTGAACCGAACACGTTCGTCGCGTGGGAAGCGCAGTTCGGCGACTTCGTGAACGGCGCGCAAGTCGTGATTGACCAGTTCATCTCGTCGGGCGAAGTGAAGTGGGGCCGCGTGTCGGGTCTCACGATGCTGCTGCCGCACGGTTACGAAGGTCAGGGTCCGGAGCACTCGTCGGCACGTATCGAACGTTTCCTGCAACTGTGCGCAGACCACAACATGCAGGTCGTTCAGCCGACCACGCCGGCGCAGATTTTCCACCTGTTGCGCCGTCAGATGATCCGCCTGTTCCGCAAGCCGCTGATCGTCGCTACGCCGAAGTCGCTGCTGCGCCACAAGGAAGCTGTGTCGGATCTGTCGGAACTCGCGAAGGGCGCGTTCCAGCCGATCCTCGGCGAAGTGGACGAAGCGATCGACGCGAAGAAGGTCAAGCGTCTCGTGGTCTGCTCGGGTCGCGTGTACTACGACCTGGTGGCGCATCGCCGCGAAACCAAGGCGAACGACGTCGCGATCATCCGTATCGAACAGCTCTATCCGTTCGCGCACAAGCAGTTCGAAGCGGAAATCAAGAAGTACGACAACGCGACGGAAGTGGTCTGGGTGCAGGACGAGCCGCAGAATCAGGGCCCGTGGTTCTACATCGAGCACCACCTGAAGGACGGCATGAAGGAAGGACAGAAGCTGGCATACAGCGGCCGTCCGGCTTCGGCCTCGCCGGCAGTCGGCTACTACGCGAAGCACTACGAGCAGCAGAAGGCGCTGATCGAAGGCGCTTTCGGCCGCCTCAAGAGCGCGTCGATCGCTAAATAAAAGAATCGCGAACCGGGAAGGCGCGTAGCGCTTTCCCGTGCCGCAACGGTGATCCACGAAGGCTCACACGCGGCATACACGGTTTGCAGACGGTTCGCAGGCGGTCGTCGTTCACCGCGCCGTCACCCGATACGTATTCAGGATATTCATAATGGCTATTGTTGAAGTCAAGGTTCCCCAGCTGTCCGAGTCGGTCTCGGAAGCCACGATGCTGCAGTGGAAGAAGAAGCCCGGCGACGCTATCTCTGTCGACGAAATTCTCATCGAAGTCGAGACCGACAAGGTCGTTCTCGAAGTGCCGGCACCCTCCGCCGGCGTGCTCGTGCAAGTGATCGCGAACGACGGCGACATCGTCGTGGCCGATCAGGTCATCGCGAAGATCGACACGGAAGGCACCGCTAGCGCCGCTGCTGTCGAAGCTGAAGTGAAGCCGGCTCCGGTTGCGACGCCCGCACCGGCAGCAGCTCCCGCTCAAGCTGCATCCGCAACGGGTGCGAACACCGCGGCTTCGCCGGCTGCCGGCAAGCTGATGGCTGAAGCGGGCCTGTCGTCCGCCGACGTCGCAGGCACGGGCCGCGACGGCCGCATCACCAAGGGTGACGTGCTGAACGCAGGCCAGGCCGCTCCGGCTGCGAAGGCTGCACCGGCACCCGCTGCCGCACCGAAGGCTGCGAAGCCGTCGCTGCCGGAAGTCAAGGGCCCGGCATCGGCCGACCAGTGGCTGAAGGACCGCCCGGAACAACGCGTGCCGATGTCGCGTCTGCGTGCGCGTATCGCCGAGCGTCTGCTCGAGTCGCAGCAAACCAACGCCATCCTGACCACGTTCAACGAAGTGAACATGGCTCCGGTAATGGACCTGCGCAACAAGTACAAGGACAAGTTCGAGAAGGAACATGGCGTGAAGCTCGGCTTCATGTCGTTCTTCGTGAAGGCGGCTGTTCACGCGCTGAAGAAGTTCCCGCTGGTGAACGCGTCGATCGACGGTAACGACATCGTTTATCACGGCTACTTCGACATCGGTATCGCTGTCGGTTCGCCGCGTGGTCTGGTGGTGCCGATCCTGCGTAACGCCGATCAGCTGAGCCTCGCTGAAATCGAGAAGAAGATTGCCGAGTTCGGCCAGAAGGCCAAGGACGGCAAGCTGTCGATCGAAGATATGACCGGCGGTACGTTCTCGATCTCGAACGGTGGTGTGTTCGGTTCGATGCTGTCGACCCCGATCATCAACCCGCCGCAATCCGCGATTCTCGGCGTGCACGCCACGAAGGAACGCGCTGTGGTCGAAAACGGCCAGATCGTGATCCGCCCGATGAACTATCTGGCGCTGTCGTACGACCACCGCATCATCGACGGCCGCGAAGCGGTTCTGTCGCTGGTCGCGATGAAGGACGCGCTGGAAGATCCGGCTCGTCTGCTGCTCGATCTGTAATTGCCATCAGCCAGGTGCCGGCTTGTCGTTGCACAAACCGGCACCATCTGAGCAGTACGTCTTTCGCATTCCGCAGTACAGGAACGGTGCGCGCCACTAACTGTGGCCGCGCGCCGTTCCGTCATCAAAAGGATTGTCATGTCCAAAGAATTTGACGTCGTCGTGATCGGCGCAGGCCCTGGCGGTTACATCGCCGCCATCCGTGCAGCGCAGCTCGGCAAGACCGTCGCATGTATCGAAAAGTGGAAGAACCCGGCCGGCGCGTTGAAGCTCGGCGGCACGTGTCTGAACGTGGGTTGCATTCCGTCGAAGGCGCTGCTCGCGTCGTCGGAAGAGTTTGAAAACGCATCGCATCACCTCGCCGACCACGGCATCTCCGTGGAAAACGTCAAGGTCGATATCGCGAAGATGCTGGCCCGCAAGGAAAGCATCGTCGAGAAGATGACGAAGGGCATCGAATTCCTGTTCCGCAAGAACAAGATCACGTGGCTCAAGGGCCACGGCAAGTTCACCGGCAAGACGGACGCCGGCGTGCAGATCGAAGTCAGCGGCGAAGGCGAAGCCGAAGTCGTGACGGCGAAGAACGTGATCATCGCCACGGGTTCGAAGGCACGTCATCTGCCGAACATTCCGGTCGACAACAAGATCGTCGCCGACAACGAAGGCGCACTGACGTTCGACTCCGTGCCGAAGAAGCTGGCCGTGATCGGCGCTGGCGTGATCGGTCTGGAACTCGGCTCGGTGTGGCGTCGTCTGGGCGCGGACGTGACCGTGCTCGAAGCGCTGCCGGAATTCCTCGGCGCAGCTGACCAGTCGCTGTCGAAAGAAGCGGCCAAGCAGTTCAAGAAGCAGGGCCTGGACATTCACGTCGGCGTGAAGGTCGGCGAAATCAAGACGACCGACAGCAGCGTGTCGATCGCCTACACGGACAAGGACGGCAACGCGCAGACGCTCGACGCGGACCGCCTGATCGTGTCGATCGGCCGCGTGCCGAACACCGACAACCTCGGCCTCGAAGCGATCGGCCTGAAGGCGAACGAACGCGGCTTCATCGACGTCGACGACCACTGCGCGACGGCTGTGCCGAACGTGTACGCGATCGGCGACGTGGTGCGCGGCCCGATGCTCGCGCACAAGGCAGAAGACGAAGGCGTGCTGGTCGCGGAAGTGATCGACGGCCAGAAGCCGCATATCGACTACAACTGCATTCCGTGGGTGATCTACACCGAACCGGAAATCGCGTGGGTCGGCAAGACGGAGCAGCAACTGAAGGCGGAAGGCCGCGAGATCAAGACGGGTCAGTTCCCGTTCATGGCAAACGGCCGCGCGCTGGGCATCAACAAGGCGGATGGTTTCGTCAAGATGATCGCCGACGCGAAGACCGACGAACTGCTCGGCGTGCACATCATCTCGGCCAACGCATCGGACCTGATCGCGGAAGCCGTGGTGGCGATGGAATTCAAGGCGGCGTCGGAAGACCTCGGCCGCATTTGCCATCCGCACCCGTCGCTGTCGGAAGTCATGCGCGAAGCCGCGCTGGCCGTCGACAAGCGCGCGCTGAACATGTAATCACGCGCACGCCTGACTGAAAGCACTCTGGCATCACCACAAAGGCGGGCGGGTTCACTCCCTCCCGCCTTTCTTTTTGCAGCAACACCATGAACGTCACCGAATACTACGAAAAAGAACTGCAGACTCGCGGCTATCAGTCAGACCCGGCGCAGCGCGCGGCGGTCGACCGTCTGCAGCGGTGCTACGAAGAGTGGACCGAGTACAAGTCGCGTCGTTCGAACGCGTTCAAGAAGTTGCTCATTCACCCGGACCTGCCGCGTGGCGTGTACATGTGGGGCGGCGTAGGGCGCGGCAAGAGCTTCCTGATGGACAGCTTCTACATGCTTGCACCGCTGAATCGCAAGACGCGTCTGCATTTTCACGAGTTCATGCGCGAAGTGCATCGCGAACTGGAAGACCTGAAAGGCCAGGCCGATCCGCTCGACGAACTCGCGCGTCGCATTGCGAAGCGATATCGCCTGATCTGTTTCGACGAATTCCACGTGTCGGATATTGCCGACGCGATGATTCTGTACCGTCTGCTCGACAAGCTGTTCGAGAACGGCGTGCAGTTCGTGATGACGTCCAATTACGATCCGGACACGCTGTACCCGGATGGCCTGCATCGCGACCGTATGTTGCCGGCCATCGAGCTGATCAAGTCGAAGCTCGACGTGCTCAACGTCGACGCGGGGATCGACTACAGGCAGCGTACGCTGGCGCAAGTCGAGGTGTACCACTCACCCCTCAACGCGGCCGCCGACAAGGCGCTGCGCGACGCTTTCGGGCGTCTTGCCGCGGTTCCCGACGAGAGTCCGATCCTGCATATCGAGAAACGTGAACTGAAGGCGCTGCGCAAGGCTGATGGCGTCGTGTGGTTCGATTTCGCCACGTTGTGCGGCGGCCCGCGTTCGCAGAACGACTATCTGGAACTGGCGAGCCGCTTTCACGCAGTGGTCCTCTCCAGCGTGCCGCAGATGTCTGCGCGCATGGCCTCGGAAGCGCGCCGTTTCACGTGGCTGATCGACGTGTTTTACGACCACAAGGTCAAGCTGCTGATGTCCGCCGCCGTGCCGCCCGAGCAACTCTATGTTGACGGCCCGATGGCTAACGAATTCACGCGGACGGTATCGCGCATCGTCGAGATGCAATCGAAGGAATATCTCGACACGCCGCGCCGGATCGTCGACACCTCGTTGACCTGATACGGGATCACGTGACCCGCACACGCGGGTTGCGTGACATTGCCGGGGGTGCTTTTTCCATGCGCCTGGTGTCGTCCAGGCGCTGAACCGGCCACGCCAAACACCTTAATTTCAAGATTCAGATTGGTCTTATTCTCCGTGCGCGGAGGACTGGATATCTTTTGTCCTTCCTGTTTCTGACAAAGGAGTCAATCATGAATCTGCATCGCGATATTAACGACGAGGAATGGCAACGGGTCGTACCGCTGCTCCCTGAGTTGCGTCCGCGTTCCGAATTGCGTGGACGCCCGCTTGCCAATACCCGTTCGGTACTTAACGGCGTGCTGTGGGTCATGTATAGCGGCGCGACCTGGTCGGCCATGCCGCGCAAGTACCCGTCGTATCAAACGTGTCATCGTCGCTTCAAGGCCTGGTATGAATCCGGCGTGCTCAAACGTGTCACCGAGCAACTGGCTGGTTCCGCAAGTGAAGAGCTGTGCAATCTGATGGAAGCGCGCATGCGCACGCACGCGGGCACTGAGCAGAAGGGTATTTCGACAGCGAAGACCGCGAGCGTGGCGCCGTCGTTGTACACGCCGGCCAAAGCCAGGCCGCTGCCGCCGTCGCCGTCGCCGTTCACTTACGTGTCGCCGTTCAAGCACGCTGCATGACACGCACAATCCGGACACATCAAATAAAAAACGGCCGGACGATGATGATCGTCGGCCATTTTTTGTGAATCCTGACCGTGTCTACGGTCAGGCGTTAGCTCTGCCAGCATTCCCCGCATCGGGCTGTGAACCACAGTCCACTTTGGCCGGTACTTCGATGGGTAATTCCGGCAGCGGCTTCAGATCATCCGCGCATTACTGCTGACGCACCCAAGTCTGCGAACGGCCCAGCAGCGACACGCCGATATACCCGCGCACCACCAGCTTGTTTCCACCGTCTTCAAGATGCATCTTGCACTTGTAGATCTTGCCGTTTTCCGGGTCGAGAATCTGCCCGTGATCCCAGCCGTCGCCATCCTTTTTCATGTCGTTGATGATGGTCATGCCAAGAATCGGCTGATCCTTGCGTGCGTCGGTACATGCGGTACAGCGGCGATCAGGTTGATCGTTAGCGCCGAGTCCCTTGATAACCTTGCCGTTGAGCGAACCACTGCCGTCCTGCGTGATCTGCACGAGCGCTTTCGGCTGCCCCGTGCTGTCGTCGATGGTTTGCCACGTGCCCGCGGGCGTATCGGTTTGCGCCATCGCGGTGACGGCGCTGGCGAGCAATACGCCAGCAAGCGCAGCGTGTCGGGCGGTACGAACGGCGAGGGTGCGAGCGCGTTGAGTGAATTGCATGTTGTCTTCCTCCTTGATGAAGAACTGCGCGATCGTGGTCGCGCAGCGTTATCGGCATCTCGGGCGGCTTCAGTTTCAGGTCACCGTGATGCCTGGTACTGCCTCTCAGGTCTGCTTCAGCTACAACGGTTGGTGATGTGCAAGCCGTGACGCGGGCCGGAACCCGCTGACCATCGTGGTCGCTCGAGCGTAGTCTGCGCAGAATACGGGAAAGTGCGCGCGACGTTTGATAGTGGACCCTCTAATCAGGTCGCGGCACGTTTGGCAGTCGTCAATTCAGTTGGTACGAGAACGTTGCATTGATACGCGGGCTGCGCGACGGGCTTTCGACCGGCGCATCGCCGAGCGCCTTTGCCACCGACAGATCCAGCGTGTAGTACTTCGCATCCGAAATCCGGAAACCGAACGCAATCGACGAGAGCCGCGACGGCGACGGCGTACCCGCATGCAGGTAAACGCGAGCCATGTCGAACGAGACGTAGGGTACTAGCGTGCGCAGATACGTGAACCCCGGCGTGAACGGACGATTGACTTCGAAAATCGCGCCCCAACCCGAATCGCCCGATGCCTCGCCCGGTTGATAGCCCTGCGCGAACCGTTGCGCGCCGAACGAGATCTGCTCGGAAGTCGGCAGGGATACGGCGCTGTACTGCCCGGTCAGTGAAACGGAGGTGCCGATCTTCATCGGCCATTCGTTGGTCTGCGAGAAACTGGCGGCGCTCTTCACGAACGTGATCGACGCGGGATTGACCACAGGCGAGCCGGGCACGTTCGAGTCGCCGGATTTCGACGCGCCGAGAATGTCGAATGCCTTCGATACGGCGATGCTCGCGCGCCTCACCTGGCCGGTATCGACGGCGGTGTAGTCGGCTTGCAACTGCATCACGCGCACTTGCGAGCGAAAGCCGAGTTGCGCGCCGGTGACCTGGTTGTTGTAGCGATCTTCGTCGTGTGACGCATAAACCGAGGCCGTGCCGATCACGCTCCGTGAGTTGCTCAACAGCAGCGGATACGCAAGCGAGCCGCCTATCTTGTCGTTGATCACCGTGCGCTGAACGTAGCCGGGCAGGCCGGGATTGTCGACCGGATTGCCGCGATAGTGCGTCGCGTCGATCTTGCCGATCAGCCCGTTGCTGCCGATCGGCACGGCCGCGTGCGCGGCGAGATAGGTGACGTTGTCGCGTCCCTTCGGCAGCAGCGCCGACACGCTCAACTGTTCGCCGAGCGCGGTCAGCCCGTTCTCGGTGGCGGTCAGCAGACCCTGCACGCCCGGCTGGTTGAAGTTGACGCCGGCGCTGAAGTCGAACGGTTTGCGATCCACCTTCAGTTCGAGCGTGGTCGCGCCGTCGGTGTTCTGCGGCGGGGCCACGTTGGCGGCGACCTTGATCCCCGGCAACAGGCCGAGCACGTTGATGTAGCGCTCGAAGGTCGCGCGCCGCAACGGCCGGTCGGCGACGATGTGGTCGGCGATCGCACGAATCTTGTCTTCGACCGCGCCTGGTCTGCCGGTCACCTTGACGGCCGACACGTAGCCTTCGACTACCGTCACGCGCACGACGCCGTCCGCGAACGATTGCGCCGGAACGAACGCGAACGAGAGCGCATAGCCGCGCTCCTGGTACAGCTTGGTGACGCCGTTGGCGACTTCGATCAGCTCGCCGATCGTGATGTCCTTGCCGACAAGCGGGGTGAAGCGTTGCGCGACTTCATCGAACGGAATGGACTTGACGCCCTCGACCTGCACGCGCGTGGGCGTCAGATGGCGGGCGAGCAGTTCCTGAAGTTGTGGAGCTTGTTGCTCGACCTGCACGGTCACGCTTGGACCGCGATCGGGAGCCTTGACTTGCGGCAGCGAATCGAGCGGATTACCGCCGACTGCCGTACCGCCGGGACGGGACTGCGCATGTGCTTCCATTTGCAACGTACTCGCCGCGAGCGCCGCGAGCAAAAGGGTCCATTTGCTGCCGTACCCGAGTTTCATCGGATTTTCCTCGTATGCCGTTCTTGTGTCGCGGGCGCGCCGCCTGGCCGGGCTGGTCGCGATCGCTTATGTGAGGCTCGATGCTTACTGCCATGCTTGCCTGTATTACGTCACGCGCTCCGCGCAGCTTGAGCGTGTGAGGAAAAAAGCGGAATACGTGTTGAATCGAATCGTAAATGCGTGATGCATGTGCGCTGTTTGTGCACTGTCCGGCGAGATTCACTACGGTACATCTCGCCGGACAGTACGGGCATGCGCATCGCATCGTTACGATCGATGCTCAGGCTAACTACTTAGGCAAACTACTTATGACTCACCGGGACCAGGCTGCCGAGGAGGGTCGTCAAACCGTTCGTCGCGCTGCTGGAACCGCTCGCGCTACCTGTTGAACCTGCCGCCGAACTGAGCGTGCCGGTCAACGTGGCGACCAGCGATGTCACCGGTGACAACAGTTGTCCGGCGCCGCTGCCCGAGGCGCTACCCGATGCGCTGCCCGTCAGACCGGTGAGGGTGCTGGTGAGCGTCGTCAGCGGATTGGATGTACCGGTGGCGCCGGTCGTGACGCTCAGCACCGACGTCAGCGAGCTCAGCGGCGTGCCGTTCAGTGCAGACGTCAGCGAACTCAACGGCGTGCCGCTCAGCGCCGAACTCAGGCTGGACAGCGGCGAACCGCCGAGCAGCGACGACAGCGAGCCAAGCGGATTGTTGCCGAGTCCGAGGCTCGCGAGCGAGCTTTGCAGCGGGCTCAGCGGATTGACGCTGGTGGCCGTCCCGGGCGCAACGACCGCGGTCGTGCCGCCGACCAGGCTCACGATCAGACCCGGAATCGGATTCGCGCCGTTCGGCCCGTTCGGATTGATCAGGCCACCTGCGTTCGTCACCGTGTTGCCGAGCGAGCTGACCAGCGTGCCGACATCGGTGCCGAGCGGGTTGCCAGTCGTCGAGCCGACCTTCGATCCCGCCGAACTCAACGCGCCGCCAACCTGCGCGAGCACGCCGCCGAGCGGAGCGCCGAGGCCGGTCTGCGTGCCGACGGTCTGCGTGACAAGGCCGGCGGTTTGCACGATCGGCGTGATCGCGGTGCTGATCGGCTGCGTGACCTGCTGCACCGGCGCGGACGCCAGCACGTTGCCGAGCGTTGCGCCACCTGCGTTCAGTGCGCCGGCGGTGGTCGACAGTACGCCGGCCAGCGGCGTGGTGACCGGCGACAGCGGCGCGAGATTGCCGGCGCCGAGCCCGCCGACGGCGGTGCTCAATCCCTGCACGACGCCGCTCGTCGAGCTGACCACCGAGCCGAGTCCGGCGACGGTCGTGCCGACCGGGTTCGCGGTGGTGCCGGTCTGGCCGACGCCGTTGCTGACCGCATCGGCGAGGGAAGTCAGCGTGCCGCTCGTGCTCGACACCGCATTGCCCAGCCCTTGCGTGACCTGCGGGCTGAGGCCCGGAATGGTCTGCGAGGCGATGGTGCTGCCGAGATCGCTGGTGGTTTGCGCGGCGGCGGTGGCGAGACCGGTGGTGCCCTTGGTCGTGGTGGTGGTCGTGCCGGTGCTGGTCGAACCGCTGCCACTGCCGCTACCGGTGCCTGACGTGGTCGGCGGCGCGCTGACGGTGCTGCCGCCACACGCCGCGAGCAGGGCGGCGACCGCCACGGACACGGCGACCAGCGGTGCGCGCAACGACGACACGGTCGCGCATGCCGCAGGGAGAGTAAAAAAACGTTGAGTGGACATGTGTGCTCCTCTGTGTCTATCAGTTGTTGTGTGCGGGTGTTTTCAGTGCGCCGTTGCCACAGATGTCTGAGCGGCGCGGCCCAGGTCAGGCAGGAGCCCCGGCGGATCCGGGCGCGGCTGGCGGGCCGCGTACCGGAGCCGGGTCTCGGCAGCTTGTTCGCGAGGTCTGAGCGTCGCGACAGGGCCGCTTATTTCTTCGTCAGTCCACCGAGCAGGCCAGTGACGAGCGAGGTCACCGGAGACAGCGGATTGCTCGCGGTTCCTTTGCCGCTGGTCGCCGACAGTGCGACGCCGGTGCCCGACGTGGTGGCGGAGGCGGTTGCCGACGATGTCGTCGCCGCTGCCGTGGTGGTGACGCCGCCGAGTGCGCCGGTCACGGAAGTGAGCAGGCCGGTGACGGGAGCCAGCGGGCTGCTGGTGCCGCCGGTTGCGCTGCTCAGACCGCTCGTCACGGTGGTGAGCAGGCCGGTGACCGGAGCCAACGGGCTGCTGCTGGTGCCGCCGGTCGCGCCGCTCAGACCGCTCGTCACGGTGGTGAGCAGGCCTGTGACCGGAGCCAACGGGCCGCTGCCGGTGCTTCCGGTGGCGCCGCTGATGCCGCTAAGGCCGCCGGTCAGGCCGCCCAGCGTCGTGGTCAGCGCGGACAGCGGGTTGGTGCTGGTGCCGCCGGTCAGCAGGCCGCCCACCGAGGCGACGGTCGTGCCGGTTGCGGTGACGGTCTGGCCGAGCGCGGTCGTGACCGGGTTGTTGCCGGTCGAGGCGAGCAGCGTGCCGGCTTTGCCGAGTCCGCCGCCGACCGTGGAGAGCAGCGTGTTGACCGGTGCGCCGAGACCTGTCACGGTGCCGACCGTTTGCGTGGTCGCGGCGACCATCGACGTAATCGGGGTGATCGCGGTGCTGAGGGTTTGCGTGACCTGCTGGACCGGACCCGTCGAGAGGGCGGTCGTGAGCGTACTGCCGCCGTTGGTGACCGCTGTGCCGAGCGTGCCGACGACCCCGCCGAGCGGCGTGGTCAGCGCGGCCAGCGGCGCAAGCGGGCCGCTGCCGAGGCTCGTCACGAGCGCGCCGGTATCCGTGACCGCGTTGCCGACCTTGCCGACCACACCGCCGACGCTTGCCACCGTCGTGCCGACTGCGTTGTTGCCGGTGCCGAGCTGTCCGAGTCCCTGCGACAGACCGGTGGCGAGCGTCGACACTGCCGAGCCCACATCCTGCACGACCTGGCCGGTGGCCTGAGTGGTTTGCGTGCTGACGACGGGCAGGGTCTGCGAGCTGATCACCTGGCCGACGCCAGACACCGTCTTGCCGAGGCCGTCGACGATGCCGCTCGCGTCGTTAGTCGTGGTGCCGAGTGCGTTTGCGATCGGCGTCGTCGTGGTGGTGCCGGTACCCGAGGTGCCGCCCGTGTCGGTCGTGGTGGTGGTCGTCGTGGTGCTCGGATTGGAGCCGGAACCGCCCGAACCCGACGAACCGCTGCCGCTGCCCGTGGTGGACAGCGTGCCGCTGCCGGATCCGCTGCCGCTGCTGCCGGTGCCAGTGCTGAGACTTCCGCCGCCGCCGCAGGCGCCGAGAGAAAGCATCGCGGCGATGCTTGCCGCAATCAGGGTTGCCCGTACGGTGGTGCTGGTCGTTTGAATGTTCATGTCGCCCTCGGATCGCATGTGTTATTGGGTGTCGCTGCGAACCTATCTCTGCATGAGCCGTGCCATTTCGACAGACCAATCAGCAGGATTTTCTGGCGATAAAGCGCTCGGCCCGATGCGGCGAGGCTTTGCGTGAATTTGATGGAGTGGGCGCTAAACGGAAATCCGTTCTTTAAACGCGTTCTGGCGGCGCGTTATGTGGTCCGCGTAACGTAACGAGCCGCGCTCGCCGTTACGGTGTACGGCGTAACGCAAATGCCGGGGGAGGGTCGGCGTGCTTGAAACGTTCTGTTCAAACGGTTATTTAGGGTAGCGAATCTAACTAATGGTTATTCCTATGTAATGAAATCCGGAAATTGCCGTTAACCCGGGTAAGGATACAAAAAGCATACGGATTGCGGTTTCTGGCATAGGACAATTGCTTAAATAACATTGTTCGGCTATAAAACCCAAAAGCATCACGGATTGATCAGGGAGGTTCGTTATCGAACAGACTGAACCAAAACATCCGTTTTACTGAGCAACGCTGCAGGATGGACTACCGCAACGCAATCAGCAGCACCAGGAATGAGAGACCGGGTGCCGTAGCGTGAGCAGGGGTTCGATGGGTAGAGCAGCACAAAAGACACGAAATAAATCAAGTCCGAGGGTCAAAATGAAAAAGTTCACACAACGCTTCCTGAGAGATAACAAAGGCGTGACGGCCATTGAGTACGGGCTGATCGCGGGTCTGGTCGCGCTGGCTATCGCCGGAGCGGTGTCCACACTGAGCGGGAATCTCACCTCCGCGTTCACCGCGATCGCCGCTCTAATCGCGCCGGCTAAATAGCGCAAGGCAACCGTTAAACGTCCGCTGAAACGGCTGAGGCGGTTGCGGTCATTGCAACCGCCTGCTTCTACGGCGTTTTAACGCATCGTTGTATTGATTAATGCGAATTGCATGGCAATTCGCATTGCGTTGCTTCGCCTGTCGAGCGCGAAATGAATAACTCCGCCGGTATTTTTTTATTTATTGCCTGGGCCACGGTTGTCGCAATTAGCGATTGCCGCGCCCGGCGTATTTCTAATTTAATCGTTTGCGCCGGTTTAGCGGCGGCATTCGGCTGCGCGTTATTTCAATGCGGGCCTTTTGGCATTTCTTTACTGCATTCCGGTATCGGTGCGTCGGTCGGACTGATTGCGCTGTTGCCGTTTTTCGCGCTGGGCGTGATGGGTGCCGCCGACGTGAAAGTCTTCGCCGTCCTCGGTGCATGGTGCGGCATGTCCGCATTGCCGGGCTTGTGGATCGCGGCGAGTCTCGCGGCCGGCGCGCACGCAGTGTGGCTCGTGGCGACGAACTGGATGACACGCACAAGCCGCCCGCGATTCGCCAGCGCAGGCCGTCTGACGGGCGCGACGTTCGAACTGGGCGGTAAGGCTTCGACGCCTTATGCCGCGTGTCTCACGCTTGCGTCACTCGTGTGGCTCGTATGGCATGCAACGGGCGGGGTGGCGCGATGACTCTTCGCGAAGCCCACGCAGGTTCAGCACGGCGCCCGCGCCAGCCGTCCAGGCGCGCGCAGTCACGCCGCACGCGCACGCAGCGCGGCGCCACTGCGATCGAATTTGCGATGGTGTTCCCGCTGTTCTTCGCGATCCTGTACGCCATTGTCACGTTCAGCGTGATTCTCGTGGCGCAGCAGAACCTGACGCTCGCAGCGTCGGAGGGTGCGCGCGCCGCGTTGAACTGGCAGGCCAATAGCAGCATGGCAGGCGCGCTCGCCGCGCGAGCAACCGCCGCCTGCGCCGCAGCGCAACTGATGACCACGCAACTGGTAGGCAAGGCGATGCAATGCACGTCCACTTACGCAGCCTGCGGAACCGGCATGCAATGCGTGAACGTGGTGCTGACCTACAACTACAGCGCCCATCCGCTGGTGCCGCCGCTGCCGGGGCTGCACCTGGTCACGCCGAACCAGTTGATCAGCAACGCCACCGTCCAACTCAACCCGGAGAACATTCAGTGATGTACGCGCCGGCTTCCAGCCTTTCTGTCCGTGAGCGCGTGTCCGCACGCGTGTCGTGCGCGGCCTCGGGCACTGTCGTGTCCAGCGTCGCGCTCACGGCCGCCATCAACCGACGCAGCCCATCGTCATGCCGAATCTGACCAAAATTCTCGCCGGCGTGCTGATCGCCGTCGCGCTCGTCCTCGGGCTGTTCGCGTGGACGCTGTCGCGGCGCCCGGCGACCGTGGCCGTCGCGCCCGCCACGCCCACGACGTATCAGGTCGTGGTGGCGAGCAAGACCTTGCCGCCAGGCAAAGCCATCACCGCCGATCAGCTGCGCGTGCAGTCGCTGCCGATCAACCCGAACGGCGCATTCACCGATCCGTCGCAACTCGTCGGCCGCGTGCCGGGCGTCGAGATCGGCGCGGATTCGCCGGTGCTGGAGTCGCAGCTGTCGTCGGGTCTGGCCGAGCGCATCGAACCGGGCGAGCGCGCGATCGCCGTGCGGGTGGACGAGAGCAATGCCGTTAGCAACCGCTTGCGTCCCGGCAATTTCATCGACGTGTTTTTCACGCTCAAACGCGATGGCAACACCGGCATGGGCGGTGAAATCGACCGTACCCAGGCGCGTCTGCTGATGTCGAAAGTGCGTGTGCTGGCGTTCGGTAATGCGACCACCACGGGCGACACCGGCGGCGATCCGAGCGGCATGGTGCGCACGGCGGTGCTCGCGGTGCCGGTGGCCGACGTGGACCGTCTGACGCTTGCCGAGAGTGCGGGCCGTCTCGTCTTCGCGTTGCGTAATCCTAAAGATCCCGACGTCATCGACCCGAACGCGCTGCCGGTTCTGCCTGGCGTGCTGAAGACAGCCGCCCACGCAGGCGAGCCCGCCGCGCAGCCGGACCTGACGCGCGCCGCAGCCGGCGTGGCGCTCGACTCGCTGTCGGGCAGCACCGGCGCGACCGGCCCGGGGGCCGGTGCCGGAGTGGGTACGCGCCTGCCGCCGTTGCCGCAGATGCGCTTGCCGACGACGCGCGTCGCGGCGAACACGACAAGTACAAATGGCGGTATCGAAGTGATACGGGGTGGGCGCGCCGAAACGGTCGCCCGATAAGCAGTCTCAGGGAGCGGGCGGCCAATCGCCTCCATAACTACATGACAGAACGGATTTTTGGTTTCAGAAAGGCGGTGTGGCTTGGGTTGGCTTTGCTGGGCGTATCCGTTGCGACTGACGCAGCGGGCCCGGCGCAGCGTGCGCAGTCGGCCGGATCGGTCCAGAGCGCGCTTGCGACGCCTGCGCAGACCATCGAGATGATGGTCGGCGCGCAGCAGCAGGTGGCGATCGGCCATGCATTGCAGCGGGTGGCGATCGGCGATCCGGCGGTGGCGGATGTACTGATCATCAAGGGCGACAAGCGCGGCGGCTTGCTGCTGGTCGGCAAGGCCGCGGGCACCACCAGCCTGATGGTCTGGACGCGCGACAGCGACGCGCCGCTGAACTACACGGTCGACGTCGTCACGCCGGCGGCCGCGGCGCTGCTCGGACCCGATACGTCGGCCGTGAAGGTGCTCGGCAAGACGGCGGTGGTCTCCGGTTCGTCGACCACGACCGAAGCTCACCAGCGTGCCGTGGTCGCGGCGGAAGGCGCGGTCGGCAAGGACGGCTCGGTGTTCGACAGCTCGACGGTGGCGAGCCGCGCGGTGGTGCAGGTGGACGTGCGGGTGGTCGAGTTCAGCCGCACGGTGCTCAAGCAGATCGGCTTCAACTTTTTCAGTCAGCGCAACGGCTTTTCATTTGGCTCCATCGGCCCGAACGGAGCGACATCCGTGACGGTGCCGCAGAAAACGTTCCCCTCGGATTCGAGTGCAACGGTGGGGCCGGCGATCGCGTCGCCGATGACCTCGGCCTTCAACCTCGTGTTTGGTTCCGCGACCAAGGGTCTGTTTGCCGACCTCAGTTTGATGGAGAGCAACAACCTCGCGCGCGTGCTGGCCGAGCCGACGCTGGTTGCGCTTTCCGGGCAGAGCGCGAGCTTCCTCGCGGGCGGGCAGATTCCGATTCCGGTGCCGCAGGCGCTCGGTTCGACGTCGATCGAATACAAGTCGTACGGCATCGGGCTCACGCTCACGCCGACGGTGCTGAGCCCGCAGCGCATTGCGCTGAAGGTGGCGCCGGAAGCGAGCCAGCTCGACTACACGAACGCGGTGACGATCAGCGGCGTGTCGGTGCCCGCGTTCACCACGCGCCGCGCCGACACCACCGTTGAACTCGGCGATGGCGAGAGCTTCGTGATCGGCGGGCTGATCGACCGCGAGACAGCGTCGAACGTGTCGAAGGTGCCGATGCTCGGCGATCTGCCGGTGATCGGCGCGTTCTTCAAGCAGTTGAGCTATACGCAGAACGAAAAAGAACTGGTGATCATCGTGACGCCGCATCTGGTGTCGCCGATCGCGAAGGGCGCGACGTTGCCGACGACGCCGGGCGAGCAGTCGGAGCAGCGCAACGCGCCGGTGTGGCGTTCGCTGATCGGCGGCGTGGCGGCGACGCGCGACACCGTACCGGGTTTTTCGAAGTGATACCGATAGTCGCCCGTCGGGCGCTGCGGATGAATACAGGCTTGAGCCGGCGTGCGCGCGAACCGCGTGCGCGCGCCGGCAGGCAGTACGACGCGGCGGCCTTACGGCCCATGCTGCAAAAGGATGTCCAACATGAACGCGAGAACGCATTCATTGACTGAACGGGCGGTCACCGACCATTTCGTGTTCGCGTCGCTAGCCGACGGGCACCTGCATTGGCTCGCCGATACGCTGATGAGCGCGGGCGCGGTCGAAGCAGCCACGCTCGATCCGGTGATGCTGATGCAGCGCATCGCGACGCTCAATCCGTCGCTGGTGTTCGTCGACTTTTCCGGCGGTCACGCGGCGGCGGCAAGTGCGGCGGTCAGCGCGGTGCGAGCCGGCAATCCGGGCATGCAGATCGTCGCGCTGGGCTCGCTCACCGAGCCGGAAAGCGCGCTGGCCGCGCTGCGCGCCGGGGTACGCGATTTCATCGATCTGTCCGCGCCTGCCGAGGACGCGCTGCGCATCACGCGCCAGGTGCTGGAGAACATCGTCGAGCCGGTGAGCCGTCATGGCCAGGTCACGACGCTGCTCGGCGCGCGCGTCGGCATGGGCGTCAGCACGCTGGCCGCTAACCTCTCCGTGATGCTGCAGCGGCGCGACGTCGCGCAAGGGCGCAAGGCGGCGCTGCTCGATCTCGGCCTGCCAGCATCCGACGGCTCGCTGCTGCTGAACACGCGCAGCGAATTCAATTTCGTCGAAGCCGTGCGCAATCTGCGCCGTTTCGATCAGACCTTCGTGCATACCGCGCTGTCGCATCATTCGAGCGGCCTCGCGCTGACCACGCTGCCGCCCAATCTCGCCGACATGCGCGAGGTGTCGTACTCGTCGTCGATCGGTCTGCTGAACCGTCTGCGCGCGTTCTTCGACCAGCAGGTGATCGACCTCGGCGGCTTCACGAACAGCGAGTTCATCGCGCACGTGGTGCAGGCGTCCGACGAAACCTGGTTGCTGTGCGACCAGGGCGTCGCGTCGATCGTGTCGGCGGTCAGCGTGCTCGATTCGTTGCGCGAAGAAGGCGTGGACACCGCCAACGTAAAGCTGATCGTCAACAAGTTCGACGCCGATCTCGGGCTCGCTGCCGCGCAGATCGCGCAGCGCCTCGAAATTCCGCTGCTCGCCACCTTGCCGGAGCGGCGCGTCGCGCTCGGCCAGGCGGTCAATCAGGGACACCTGCTGGTCGAAGTCGCCGCACGCGACGCCTATGTGCGCGCGCTGGAACCGCTGATCGAACGGCTCGGCGGCGCGCAGCGCGACAGCGCCCAGGCGCGTGGCGGCAAGTCGGCGTTCGGCGGCCTCAAGCGCTTTATTCCCACTACTCAAAAGCGGTCATAGAGATGGCAAAAGAAATCGAATTTGCCGACAACGCGCCTGCGTTCGCGCATAGCCAGCAGTTCCAGGACATCAAGAACGCTGCGCACGAACATCTGCTGACGCGCATCGAGGAACTCGGTTCGGAGTTCGGCCGCTGGTCGCGTAATGCGATCAACCAGTTCGTCGATCTGGAGATGGACAGCTTCGTGCGGCTGCGCCGGATTCCGATCAACGAGAGCGAAGTGCGCCTGATTGCCGAGGCGCTCACGAAGGAACTGGCGGGCTTCGGCCCGATCGAGGACCTGCTCGCCGATCCGGCCGTCGAAGACATTCTGATCAACGGCTACAACGACGTGTACGTGTCGCGCCACGGCATCCTGACGCGCATCCAGGTGCGTTTCGCCGACAACGCGCACCTGCTGCGGATCGTACGGCGGATTCTCGCGCCGATCGGCCGGCGGCTGGACGAATCGAATCCGATGGTCGACGCGCGGCTGCCGAACGGCGGCCGGGTCAACGTGGTGATCGAGCCACTGTCGATCGACGGCCCGATCGTGTCGATCCGCAAATTCCGCAAAGATCCGATGCGGCCCGACGATCTGCTCGCGAACGGCACCTACAGCCCCGAAATCGGCGCGCTGCTGAAGGCGGCGGTGGCGGCGCGCTGCAACGTGCTGGTGTCGGGCGGCACAAGTTCGGGCAAGACTTCGCTGCTGAATGCGCTCGCGTTTCACGTGCCCGACGGCGAGCGCGTGGTGACGATCGAAGACACCGCCGAGCTGTCGCTGAATCACCCGCATGTGGTGCGGCTCGAAACGCGTCCGGGCGGCTTTGACGGCGCGGGTGTGGTGACGATTCGCGACCTGCTGCGCAACACGCTGCGGATGCGGCCGGACCGGATCATCGTCGGCGAAGTGCGGGGCGGTGAAGTGCTCGAAATGCTGCAGGCGATGAACACCGGCCACGACGGCTCGATGGGCACCGTGCACGCGAGTTCGCCGCGCGAATGTCTGTACCGGCTCGAAATGCTGGCGGGTTTCGCGGGCTTTCAGGGCACCGAGTCGAGCCTGCGCCGGCAGATCGCGAACGCGGTCGATTTCATCGTGCAGATTGGCCGGCTCTCCAACGGCCGCCGCCGGATTCTGTCGATCACCGAAGTGACCGGTCTGTCGGACAACATCATTTCGAGTCAGGAGCTGTATCGCTATGAGCCGATTCTGAACGCGGACGGCGACGAACAGGACAACTGGGTATCGCTCGGCATTCATCCGCATTCGCCGAAACTGGCGCGCTTCCGTCAGGCGCTGGGCGGCGCCGAGCCGAACAACGCGTTCGGCAATGCGGGCTTCGGCAGCGGCGGCGGTGGTGGTGGTTTCGGCGGCGGATTCGGCGGCTCGGGCGGCAGCGGTTTCGGCGGAGGCTTCAATGTCTAGCGCGGCCCTGGTCCTGGTGGCGCTCGCGCTGCTGTGCGCGGCATGCGCGGTGCTGCTTTGGCAGCGCGGCACGCAACGCAAAGGCCAGGCCATCGTCGAGCGTTATATCGACAGCCGCATGGCGTCGGCCGCACCGGCCGTCGCAGCAGGCGGAATGACGGGTGGCGCCAGTTCCGGGACAACAGCCCCGCCGCGCGGCGCTCAGGCGCGCCAGACACCGGCCGGGCTGATCGCGCCGCAAGCGCCGCCCGACGACGCGGACTGGCTCGCACGCTTGCGTTACCTGCAGGCGCGCGCGAGCTTCATGCTGCATCACGTGATAGCGCGCGCGGGCATCGCGAAGCCGAAACGCGTGATCACGATCGTCGTCGTCTGCGTGCTGGCGCTGTGCGGCTGGGCCGGCCTGGTGGGCGGTCTGCTGGGCGCCTGCGTCACGTTGGTCACATGCAGCGCGTTTGTCTATTTTCTGCTGTCGATGCGCGTGAACAAGCGCCGTGAGTTGATCGTGCGGCAACTGCCGTTGTTCCTCGACGGCATCGTGCGGCTGATTACGCTCGGCAACAGCGTGCCCGCCGCGTTTCAGGCGGCCCTGCAAGCCACCGACGCACCGCTGCGCGAATGTCTGGACTACGTGTCGAGAATGCTGCGCACCGGCGTCGAGATCGACCGCGCACTGTTCCAGGTCGCGACGATCTACGGCGTGCGCGAACTCGAACTGGTGGGCGCGGTGCTGAGGCTGTCGGTGAAATACGGCGGACGCGCCGACGTGATGCTCGACCGCATGTCGTCGTTCATGCGCGATCTCGAACAGGCCGAGCGTGAACTGGTCGCGATGTCGGCGGAAACGCGGCTGTCGTCGTGGGTGCTGGCGTTGCTGCCGGTCGGCATCGGCGGATTTCTGATTCTGTCCAATCCCAAATATTTCGCGTCGATGTGGTTCGATCCCATCGGCCGGGAACTCGTCTACCTGGCGTTTGGCTTGCAGATAACGGGTGCGTACCTGCTCTACCGTTTATCGAGCCTGAAGGACTGATCATGCAAGCGCATCAACTCGTCGCCCTCGCGCTCGCTCTGGCCGCGCTCGCCGTCCTGCTGCTTGCTGGGCTGGTGCTCGCGCGGGTGAATGCGGTGCGGCGCAGCGAACGCACGTTGCGGCACGCGCTCGACGAACGGGCGCAACAAAGCGCCACGCTCGCAGCGGCCGCAGCGGTCGCACGCAGCGGCGACGCCGCACAGGCCAACCCGAAAGCCGCGCGAACCGTGCAGCCGCAGGGCTTCAAAGGACTGCTCGAACGTTTCGCGCATACCGGGGTTCGCTGGCTCGACACGCCGTTCGGGCGTCAGGTGGTGGCGGAAGAAGAGCGCCGCCTGCTCGAACAGTGCGGTTTCGTGGACACCCGTACGCGCGGCCTGTTTCTGATCGTTCGGCTGCTTGGCGCGTTATTGCTGCCGTTGCTGGCCGGCACGCTGGCCAGCGGCCACTTTGGCGGCTCCGGTTACGTCGCAATCGTGGTGATGGCCGCGATGGCCGGCTTCATGCTGCCGAAGATCGTCCTCGCCCGGCGGGCCCGGCGGCGCCGCAATGGCGTGGTCAACGAATTGCCGCTGCTGGTCGATCTTTTGCGTTTGCTGCAGGGCGTGGGCTTGTCGCTCGATCAGGCGTTGCAGGTGGTGGTCAGCGATTTTCGCGGCATGTTGCCGGTGCTGTCGAGCGAACTCGAAATCGCGCAACGGCAGTTCGCCACCGGCCGGACCCGCGAGCAGTCGTTCAACCGGTTGTCGCAGAGCTACGACAACGAAGATTTGCGCGCGGTCGTGCGTCTGCTGGTTCAGGTGGACCGGCACGGCGGCGCGGTGCAGGAACCGCTCAGGCAGTTCGGCGACCGTCTGCGCGAAATGCGCCGGGCAATGCTGCGTGAACGCATCGGGCGTCTCACCGTGAAGATGACCGGCGTGATGATCGTCACGCTGTTGCCCGCGCTGATGATCGTGACCGCGGGGCCGGGCGTGATGGCGGTCCAGCATTCGTTGAGCATGTCGAAGCATTGAGGACGGCACCATGATTTACCGCTTATTTACTGATGACCGGATGCGCGACGGCCGCCTCGTGACTCAGAGCGCGCGTGACGCGTGTGGTGCGCCTGGTGCTGCTGGTGACCGTATTACGCGCGTCACGCGAGCCGCCTGCTGCGCCGTGACGCTGGCTGCGCTTTCGCTACTGGGCGCGTGCGGGTCCACGGGAGCGTCGGGCTACGGCGTCGGCGCGCAGGCGGAGCGCGCGATGATGGCGCAGCAGTCCACTAAGGACGCCGCGCCGGACACCCCCGGCATGTACCTCGGGCTGATCGACCAGATGCAGTCGCAAGGGCTGTACTTCGCGTCGCTCGCGCATATCGACGCCTACGAAAAGCAATACGGCGCGAGCCCGGACACGATCGTGCTGCGTGCCGATGCGCTGCGTATGACGGATCAGCCGGATGCGGCAGCGCAGGCCTACGGGCAGCTTCTGAAGACGCCGCTGGCCGCACGCGGACATCGCGGGCTCGGTCTGGTCGCCGGTGCGGGCGGCGATTTCGCGCTGGCCGCGCAGGAGCTTCAGCAGGCCGCCCAGCTCGCGCCGACTGACCCGGTCGTTCTGTCGGATCTCGGCTACGCAAAACTGCGTGCAGGCGATGTCGACGGCGCGCGCGTCCCGCTGATGAAGGCCGCCGAACTCGATCAGAAGAGCCCGAAGATCATCAGCAACGTGGTGCTGTATCTGCTGGCCAACGGCGATCAGGCGCAGGCGCTGGCGATCATGAATCAGCAGAACCTTCCGCCCGACGTGCGCTCGGCGATTCGCGCCGATGCGGCGAAAGTGGTGGCAGCAGGCCGCGCGCAGGCACAAGGTGCGCAGACGCAGCAACCGGCGGGCGCGGCGGGCGGCGATGCGCGCACCGTGGCGAGCGCGCAGGGGCTCGAGCCGGCGCCGCGTCTGTTGCAACGCTTTGCGCAGTGACGGGGAGCCGGTGCGCTGGCGGCGGTGAGGCAGTGAATACGCGGTGAGTCATCAGGCATTCAGGGAGTAAAAAATGACAAAGACAACAATGACACGGGGCTGGAACGCATCGGTGCTGTGCCTGGCGATGGCAGCGGCTGGGGTGCTCGGTGCGCCGGCCTGGGCCGTGGCGCAGACGGCCGCGGACGCTGGGCAGGGAGATGCTCAACGGGTGGCTCAGGCATCGGCTGAAACACCGGCGCCCGCGTCGGTTCAAATGGCGGCACAGCACCAGCCGCCCGCACCACGCGCCAGCGAAGTGGGGCATTCGGCTCGCGCGTGGCTGGATCTGCAGCGAAGCAATGCGCAAGCTGCGCCCGCGCTGCCGACACTCGGTTCGGAAGCCGGATTGGCCTATCGGCGCTACATGGAATCGTTCAAGGGCAAGATTCCAGATCTATACGGCTCGGCGCTCGGCGGCGGTGGTAACGGCAACGGTGGCGGCAGCGGCGGTGGAGCCAGCGCCGGCGGCCTGAACTAGCATGAACGCGCAGCCATCGACCCCGGCGCATCACTCGGGGCACGCTCGTCCGGCGGATCCGCCTGGCTCCGTGCGCAGGCCGCGCTTGCGGCGCTTCGGCGGCGCGCGCCGTCAGCATGGCGCGGTTGCGATCGTCGCGGTGATGTTTCTGGTCGTCGCGTTGGCGGCGCTCGCTGCGATCGATGTCGGGAATGTCTTTTTCGTGCGCAGGCAGTTGCAGCGCACAGCCGATCTGGCGGCTCTGGCGGCGGTGCAGGTGGTCAGCACGCCCAACGGCTGCGCGACCACCGTCTCGACCACCGCGCGGGCGAACGCGACGGCCAACGGCTTTACTGCCGCCGGCACGACGAAAACGCTTCAGGCGGTCTGCGGACGCTGGACGCCGGGCGCTGCCGCCACGGCCTTCAACAAAAGCGGCACGCCGGCCAACGCAGTGAGTGTGAACGTCTCGCAGTACGTGCCGTATCTCTTCCTCGTCGGCAAAGGGCAGACGGTGACGGCGTCGTCTGTCGCGGTTGCGTCGAATGTCGCCGTGTTCTCGCTCGGCACCGGCATCGCGACCCTCAACACGCAGCAATCGGTGTTGCTGAACGCGATTCTGGGCGGCTTGCTGCATTCGAACGTGGCATTGAGCGTCGGCGACACGCAAAGCCTCGCGGCGGCGAATATCAATCTGGCCGGGTTGATGACGGCGCTGAACGCAGGGTCGATGCAAGGTTTGCTGGCGACCTCGGTGAGCTATCAGAAGCTGGTGGTTGCCATGGTCAAGGCGTTGCAGAGCGGCGGCGACACGATCGACGCGGCCATCCTGCAGACGCTGGCCGTCACCGTGCCCGGCGGCCAGAATATCAACCTCGGCTACAACAGCAGCACCTCGACCGGGCTGCTCGCGCTCGGACTCGCCAATCCGGATTCGGCGGCGACCGCGACCATTAACGTGCTCGATACGGTGCTGGCCGCCGCGCAGATCGCGCAGAGCAATTCGAGCGGCACCGCCCCGGTGATCAACGTCGCGGCGGGGCTGACCGGCGTCGCCGGCATGTCGATGCAGATGATCAATCCGCCCGTGCTGGCGGTCGGCGAGGCCGGTCTCACGCCGCCTGTTACCGCGCGCACCTCGGCGATCAAGGTGACGCTCACGCTCGCGGCATTGCCGAGCGTGAACCTCGGCCTTGCGTCGGTCGCGTTGCTCAACACGCCGCTGATGGTGACGCTCTATGTCGCACCCGGGACGGCGCAACTGTCCAATGTCGATTGCGAAAACACCAAGGCGGCCACGACGGTGACGTTCAAGGTGACGCCCGGTCTCGCAGGGCTATGCCTGGGCGGTGTGACAAATTGCACGCCGGGCAGCGTCGTGCCGCCTGTCAACGTGGCGTCCGTCACTCTGCTGGGCGCCAACGTGCTGAACGTCTCGCTGGCAGGCCTCGGCCCGGCGCAACTGTCGCCCGGATCGACCGATGTGTCGATCAACGGTTCGTCGGGCAGTTTCAACGTGGTGGCCCAGCCCGTGAACTCCAACGCGCTGGGCAGCGATCTTTCGTCGTTGACTTCGACCCTGCTCGGGCAACTGTCGAATCCGAATGCCCTGACGCTTCAGGTGCTCGGCAGCAATCTTCTGGGCGATCTTCTTTCCGGCGTGATTTCGCTTGTCAGCACCACGCTGTCGCCGTTGCTCCAAAGTATTTTCGGCCTGCTCAACGCAGTGGTCGGTCCGGTGCTGACGCTGCTCGGCGTTCAGATCGGCACGGCTACCGTCCATAACATGTCGCTGACGTGCGGCGTCCCGCAACTGGTCCAATAGCGTGTCCAAGATGAGAACCACCACCAAAATCGAGGAACTCGATATCTACGTCTGGGAGGGCAAGGCCGACATCGTCGACCGGGTCGCGCGCTGCATGGCGAGCTTCGACGTCGAAGTGATCCGCGCGGACGATATCGCGATCTCGCCCGAACGGACCGCGCTGCGGCCGTCGCTCGCGATCATCAGCGTCTCGGTGATCGACAGCGGCGCGCTGATCCTGCGCGACTGGCAGGCGGCGCACGGCATTCCGGTGGTGTGGGTCGGCGCCGCGCCGCGCGAGCACGATCCGGCGGCGTATCCGTCCGAGTACTCGCACATTCTGCCGCTCGATTTCACCTGCGCGGAATTGCGCGGCATGGTGATGAAGCTGGTGCTGCAAATGCGGGCGCACAGTGCCAAAACGCATGAATCCGACGCGATGATCGCGAATTCGGAATGCATGCAGGCGTTGCTGCACGAAGTCGACACCTTCGCCGACTGCGACACGAGCGTGCTGGTGCATGGCGAAACCGGCGTCGGCAAGGAGCGCATTGCGCAACTGCTGCACGAAAAACACAGCCGCTACGGGCAGGGTCCGTTCGTCGCGGTGAACTGCGGAGCGATCCCGGACGGCCTGTTCGAATCGCTGTTTTTCGGTCACTCGAAGGGCTCGTTCACGGGCGCGGTGGTCGCGCATAAAGGCTACTTCGAGCAGGCCGACGGCGGCACGCTGTTTCTCGACGAAATCGGCGATCTGCCGCTGTATCAGCAGGTCAAACTGCTGCGCGTGCTGGAGGACAGCGCGGTTACGCGGATCGGCTCGGCGTCGCCCGTCAAGCTCGATTTCCGGCTGGTGGCGGCGACCAACAAGCATTTGCCGCAACTGGTAAAGGAAGGCACCTTCCGTGCCGATATGTACTACAGGCTCGCGGTGATCGAGTTGAAGATTCCGTCGCTCGAAGAACGCGGTGCCGTCGACAAGATCGCGATCTTCAAGGCGTTCATTGCGCAGGTGGTCGGTCAGGAGAAGCTGTCCGCGTTGCCCGACCTGCCGTACTGGCTCGCGGATGCCGTCGCGGATACCTATTTCCCGGGTAACGTACGCGAATTGCGCAACCTGGCGGAGCGGATCGGCGTGACGGTGCGGCAGATCGGCGCGTGGGATGCGGCGCGTCTGCAACGCCTGCTGGCGCTGGCGCGCAGCAGTCAGCCGGTGCCCGTGGAAAGCGCCGCCGAGGTGCTGGTGGACCGCAGTAAATGGGACATGGCGGAGCGCAACCGCGTGCTTGCCGCGCTCGATGCAAACGGCTGGCGCCGGCAGGATACGGCGCTGTATCTGGGCATCAGCCGCAAGGTTTTGTGGGAGAAAATGCGCAAGTACCAAATTTTTGACGAAGAGCCCGAAACGCGCGAAAGTGAGTAATAATGGGCTGTTTGACTAAAACAAAAACTGTTCGAGCAGGAATTACATGGACCGAAAGTCGAGACTACGACAGATTGCGTTTGCCGCATTCATCTCGTTTGGGGCAGTGCAAGGCGTGAATGCTCAGGCGCTGCAAAACAGCCCGGGCGCTGGCGTTGTTTCCCAGCCAGGCACCACTACGGCGTTGCCGGCAACACCCACATCGCAAGCCGCACAGGCTGACACCACGGCGCTTACGCCCGACGAAAACAAGCAGTCTGCCGCGGGCAATGTCGCGGAATTGCAGCAGATGATCCGCGGCTCGGATCTCAGCGAATTGCGCACTACCTATAACGGCAGCTACGGAGCGAGCCTGCTGTTCTACGGCAAGGAAATGACGTTTTACGTCGCGTTGTTCCAGCAGAAAAACTTCTGGCGCGTGATCAAGACGCAGGACGCCACGCGTGCCGATCTGATCTACAAGGACTTTGTGCGCCAGACCGTGCAGCTGTCCGATGTGGAGATTCGCCGCACTCAGCTCGAAGCACAGAAAGCGTTCACGCAGCGCATGATCGCGCTGTCGCAAGATCGCGCGAACCGCCTGCAGGCCGACCTCGACATTGCGCGTCAGCAGCAGAGCATTGTGGCGAGCCAGCAGCAACAAAGCCGTGCCGAAGCTACGGCATTGGCTCAGCAGAAGACGGTCGCGCAAGACCAGTTGCGTGCCGCACAGCGTCAGGTTCGCGAGTTGCAGCGCGAACTGGAAAGCGGCCTGCCTCCGCACTGAGTGCGATGGGCTGAAGCTGGTGAGACGGGCGGGCGACGCGGTGGCGATAGCGAAGTCCGCCTGGTTTTCATTGGCGTGATGATCCGGCTGTCATCCGTTCTTTTGCGGTGGCGGTCGTTCTTCCGGAAATGCGCTTTATTTCGTGCCGGTTGCGAGGCTGATTAGCTTGTGCACCGGGCACCGATTCTTGTGGCCCCCCAAGTTCATCTTTGTTGCGCAGCCCCGTTCGTTTGACGGATGCTTCTGTCTACGCACGCAAATGCATTAACGCGGGCATTGCAAAACCACACACCGCAAGCCTCGCACTAACGCAAACAGGCGGTGGCGCAAAAACAGCCCCACGCAAACCTGCGGCAAGAAACTCAGCCCGCAACCCAAACCGCGTCGCAAGTCCTAACGCTTTTTCTTTCCCTCCGAAGACGCTTCCGTTGCAGTCGTTTTACGCGGTTCAGTCGGATCGACGGCAATGGGATCGCTGGCAGGAAAGCTTTCCTCGAGCGCCTCGTCGAGACGGCTGTCCATAGACTCGGCAGGCGACGCACTGCTCGCCGGTTTAGGTTCTGGGTGCTTCTTGCTGGTCATGACGTGCTCCGTTAGAAGAGGGGCGACGAATTCAGCATAGCGCATAGTCAGCGTCGGCGAACATCGGCTGAACGGCATAGGACGCTACGTCGTAAGCGTTGTCTTCAAAGCGAGATGGTCAACGTGTTGGCTCGCACGCACGCATGCAAACTTATCTGCCGAACTGGCCGGGCCGCGATTCGTTTTCGGTGTCTCCGCCGACGTCGCTCACAAGCGAAGCATAAAAATACCGGCGAGCCATGAGCCCGCCATCGGACGGCAAATCACATGCACTGGGAAAAAAGCTACGGACGACCAGCGCCTGAACGCTTTACACGTTGGCTAGACAAAACTGGAACGAATGGATTGGACGACGAAGTTGGGCGACAAATCAACCGGCGCCGCGCATGCTAAACGTCCTGTACTGGCGACGCCGCGTGCTGGCGGTCAAAGGCGGATTTGAGCTGACGAAGCAGCAGATGAAACGACTGGAGAGGATTTTGCAGCGGCTCGGCCATGTGTCGGAGTAACTGACGTGCAGGACATAACCGAGCGCTGTTGAAGCGGCTTATTCGTGGCTGCTGCTGCCGCCACCGTGATTGCCGCCACCATGGTTGCCGCCGTCGCCGCCACCCGTGCCGAACAGGCGTCGGCGACGCGTGACGACCACCGGGCCATCCGACGAACCGCTGCGCTCGGAAGACGAGCGCTCGGACGGCGAGCGGTCTGAAGACGGCGCGCCATACGACTCGCGAGGCTCACGCGGTTCACGATGCTCGCGCGGTTCACGCGAACCGTGCGGCCCGCGCGTGTTGTGCTCGCCGTGCGACGGGCGGCCCGCGCGCGGTGCCGGGCGCGTGCCGGTGTCGAGCTGGATCGTCGAGATCGCGCGCTTGTAGATGCCTTGCAGGCCGACAGGCGTGCGCAGCATCACCAGGTACTGATCGAACGACTCGATACACCCGGTCAGGCGAATGCCGTTGACGAGGTAGATTTCGACGCGCTTACGCTCTTTGCGCGCAGCGTTCATGAAGTCGTTTTGCGGATGCGATTCTGCGGAAGCCATGGACAATTCGAGTTAGAAAGACGGTGGTTCGCCGCAATTCTACCCTGTGTGGGGGCAGAGCGCGTCGGTGGGCGAACTGGGTCCACTATACCGGCTTGGGGACACATAAGCATCCGATTACTATTGGCTGTAACGTTGAGTTACGAATCTGCGGACGAATGGCGTGTTCTGCCGACATACCCAGGTCATCGCCGCAAGGCTGGCGGAAAAAGAAGGCGAAAGGGTTTAAGCCTGGTGGAATAAATCACGCGCTGCCCGCGTTAAGTCATGCATGGCGGTGCTGCATGTCGAGCGTGGCCGTGCAGCCGGTGGCCGGGTGTCGGCCGAATGCCGCGCGGCACGCGAAGGCAGCGTCGGGACGTTGTTCATCAGGAGACTCATCATGACGATTTCGCGTATCTTTTCCGCAGTTTTCGTGCTGCTGGCCCTTGCGTTCGGTTCGCTGGCGACCAGCGGCTGCACGTCGACCGACAGCGGTGCGTCGAGTTCCAGTGGAAGCGGCAGCACTGGCGGCTACTGAATGTCCCTACGCGGGTGACTTTTGAAGCCGAAGTGATTGCGTGGCTCCCGCAGTTGCGCCGCTATGCGCGCGCACTGACGGGCGATCGCGCGTGGGCCGACGATCTGGTTCAGGATACGGCGGAGCGTGCGCTTGCGCGCTGGTCCGCGTTCCGGCCCAACAGCAATTTGCGGGCGTGGCTGCTGACCATCCTGCGGCATCTTTACATCGACCAGTTGCGCGGCCGCCGCGAGATTGCCGTCGACGATGAAAGCGCGCCGTGGCGCAACCTTGAAGCGCCGCAGGGCGAAGTCGACGGACTGGTGTTGCGCGATCTGCAGCGGGCGCTGTATTGCCTGCCGGTCGAGCAGCGCGAAGTGCTACTGCTGGTTTGCGTGGAGGAACTGTCGTATCAGGAGGCGTCGAGCGCGCTCGGCGTGCCGATCGGCACGGTGATGTCGCGGCTGTCGCGCGCGCGTGAGCATATGCGCGTGCTGCTGACAGAAGGGCCGGCGCAGGGCGCGGCTCAGGACAGTACGCCGGGGACGGCGCGCAAGCCTCCGCCGTTGAAAGTAGTGAGAAATCCGCGATGAATAACGACGACTACGATCACAGCTTGCCCGAGGGGCTCGATCTGCGGGCGCTGTCGGCGTTCGTCGACGGCGAGTTGCCGGAAGCGCAGCGCGTCGAGGTCGAGGCGAAGCTAGCCCAGCATCCGCAGGCGGCGGCGAAGGTGGCGGCGTGGCGCGCGCAGAAGGCCGCGCTGCGCGCTTTGTGCGGGATTTCGCCGCGCGGTGACCGGGGCGCGCGCGCTTATGGCGTCGTGAACGACGACGACCCGGAGGAGGCGCGTGACCGCAGCGACCGCATCAACCGGGACGAAGAACATGCCGATTCCCGGCACGTCAATGCCAACGCGAATCCCGCTCCCCGCATCGACGCGGACGAACCCGCTTTCATCGTTATTCGCAGGCCGGTTCCGTGGTGGCAACGCGTCGGCGTCGCCGCATGCTGGCTGGCGGCGGGCGCGGGACTCGCACTCGCCGTCGGGCCGCTCGCGCCGCGTCTGACGGGCGGCGCATGGCGTGGTCTCGGTGGCCAGCCTCCCGGCTTTGCGCAGCGCGCGGATATCGCGTATGCGGTGTACTCGCCGGAGCGGCGTCATCCGGTGGAAGTCGCGGCGAGCGACGAGGAACATCTGATCAACTGGCTCTCCAAGCGGCTAAACCGTCCGCTGTCGGTGCCGTCATTGCAGGAGTATGGCTACTCGCTGGTCGGCGGGCGGCTGCTGCCCGGCGAGGCGGGACCCGCAGCGCAGTTCATGTACGAAAACCACGAGGGCGCGCGTCTGACGCTGTATGTGACCGGCATCGCGCGCGACGAAACCGAGTTCCGTCTGTTCCGCGACGGCAACCGGCGCACCTTCTACTGGATCAGCGACGGCATGGGTTATGCGTTATCGGGAGCGATCGCGGAGGGCAAGCTGCGCTCGATGGCCATCGACGTGTGCAGCGCGTTGGGCGGGAAGCCGGAGGCCTGGCAGTAGGGCGGCCGCACAAGCGCGCAGCGACGCCTGCCCGCAGAACCCATCGCCACCTCTTGCGCCCATCGACCGCAAAGGAAACCTCCTTGCCCACACTCCTGCCGCCGACACTATCCGCTGCCCAGTTCGATCAGGCGCTCGCCAGCTGGCGGCAGGTCATTGGCGAGGCGCACGTCGTCACATCCGCTGCCGGTCTTGCCAGCTATCTCGATCCATTCGCGCCCGGCGAGCGCGCGGCGTTTTCCGCCAGCGCCGCGCTGCTGCCCGCATCGGTCGATGAGATTCGCGCGGTGCTGCGCATCGCCAATCAATATCGCATTCCGCTCTGGACGGTCTCCACCGGACGCAATTTCGCGTACGGCGGCGCGGCGCCGCGTCTGTCCGGATCGGTCGTGCTCGACCTGCAGCGGATGAACCGCATCATCGAGGTCAACGAAACGCTCGCGTACGCGCTCGTCGAACCCGGCGTGAGCTACTTCGATCTGTACGCGCATCTGCGCGACAGGGGTTATCGGCTATGGGTCGATCCGCCCGCGGCCGGCTGGGGCAGCGTGGTCGGCAACACGCTAGAACGGGGCTTCGGCTACACCGCTTACGGCGATCACGCGGCGAAGCAATGCGGGATGGAAGTGGTGCTCGCCAACGGCGACGTGGTGCGCACAGGCATGGGCGGGATCGAAACCGGCACGGCGTGGCAGCTTTTTCAGCCTGGCTACGGCCCGTCGTTCGACGCCATGTTCATGCAGTCGAACTACGGCATCGTCACCAAACTCGGCGTCTGGCTGATGCCTGCACCGCCCGCGTATCTGCTCGGCGAAATCCAGTTTCGCCACGAGGCCGACCTCGAAACCATCGTCGATATCCTGCGGCCGTTGCGGCTCGACGAGACGATCCGCAACCATGTGGTGATCGAAGGCGGCTTGCGCCGGGCGGCAGGGTTGTCGTCGCGCAGGCAGTGGTACGAGGGCGCTGGCGCGATGCCCGAAAGCGCGGTCGCCGCGATGCTCGACAAGCTGGACGTAGGCCGCTGGAATCTGCATTTCGCGCTCTACGGCACCCCCGAACTGATCGACGCGCGTTACGCGATCGTGCAGCGCGCGTTCGCGCGTGTGCCCGGCGCGAGGCTGTCCGCCGCGCGCTATTCGGGCGCGGCGGATGACAGGCAGCCCACCGGCGGCGGCGACCGCAACCTCGCCGGCATTCCGTCGATGAGCGCCTTCCGCATGCTCGACTGGCGCGGCGGCGCGGGCGCGCACGTGGACTTCGCGCCGCTCTGTCCGGCGACTGGCCGCGACGCGTTGCGTCAGTACACGATGGTCAAGTCACGAGCCGCCGAATATGGCTTCGATTACTACGGCGGCTTTACGGCCGGCGAGCGTCATCTGCATCACATTTTTGCGGCGATTTTCGATCGCGGCGACGCGGACCAGGTCGAGCAGGCCGGTGCGCTATTGCGCTCGCTGATGAGCGATGCGCGCGCGGCGGGCTATGGCGAATATCGCTCGCATCTCGCGTATATGGATTTCGCGGCGGCCCAGTACAGCTTCAACGATGGTGCGTTGCTGCGGCTATCCGAAACGATCAAGGATGCACTGGACCCGAACGGTATTCTCGCGCCGGGCAAGCAGGGGATCTGGCCCGCTGCATGGCGCGACCGGCGGGGTTATACGTGACGTGGAATCGTTCGATGAACCGACGCACTTTCATGCTGACCGGCGCATGGCTATCGACCATTGCGGCCGGCGCGTGGCCTTCTCTTGCCGAGGCGGCGTCGCACAGCAACACGCTGGCGATCGTCGATGGCTCGTTGACCTGCGGCCCGGCGTTCGCCAGCTATGCCGCGCATCTGAAATTGCCGGTCTTCGAAACCGGCGACGATATCGGCGCACTCTGGTACGCGACACTCGCAGCGCGGATGACGCCGACGTCTTCGCTAATCGGTGTCATCCGCGCATCCGACTACTTCGTTCTTCGCGAACTGGTCACCCGTGCGGGATGGCGAGCCGATGACCTTGTCCCGCAGAACGTCCCCTCAGCTGAAGAGCACGTTCACACCGCTTTCGCTTTCACGCCACGCGCGCTCCACCGCCACGAAGCCTAAAACTTATAAGCCTTGTTCTTCGGATCGAAAGTCGAATCGTCGAAAGTTTTCGGCGTGATGTTTTCGAACACGATTTTCTCGAACAGCTTGCCGTCGTTGTCGTAAGACTCGACCGTGCGAAAGTACGGATGCCGCAGATCGAGCCCCAGCGTTTCCTTCTTTGCGTAGAACTGCGGCTGACCGGTCGGCGTTTCGAAAGTGAAGGCCACCACGCGCACGCCGTCGACGGTTTTGACTTCCACCTGGGTCGAGCGCGGCAAGCCGGCCTCTGCGTATTTTTTGCCTTCGCTGAGGTACTGGTTCGCAATGTACTCGGTGCCGAGATCGCGCACTTCGTGATTCGATTGCGAGTGGGCGAGGGTGCCGGTCAGCGAAGTCCATAGCGGCATGACGTTCATGATGCCGCCGAGGTGGCCGTACATTTCGTCGCTTCGTTTGGACTCGTCGTAAATGATTTCCTGACCCGCGTGCGCACCGTCAGGCAGCCAGTTCGCGTAGATGCGCAAGGGGTCGTGCGCAATGCGCACCAGCATGTGATCGGGTGTGCCGGGCCATTGCCCGTGAATGCGCTCCGAGCGCGACATCGTGAATTCATACGACGGGTAACCGTTCGGCCCTTCCTTGATATAACGCGGTAACGCGAGCGGATCGAGCGACTGGAATAGCGCGACCAGTTGATCGTCGCCGAGCTTTTCCATCGCGCCGCTTTGTTGCGCGGCGCGCAGCCATTTGACCTGCTGATCGAGCGTGAGCTTGCCGACCTGCGAAGGCGGCGTGGCCGGCGGCTTGACGGCCACGGCGGTGTCGAGCGGAGGCGGGGTGTCGTCGTTCTGCGCGAACGCCGAGGGGGAGGCGATTGCCGCGGCGCCGGCAATCAATGCGGCAATCAGCGTCGCGCGCGGGAAGCAGCTACGCGACGCATTTTGTTGCGCGCCCATAGTCGACGCGAAACAGCGCGCAATATTCGGCGCACCACGCGAATCTATCGCACACGCGCCCGATACCACGCCACGGCCCGAGCGCATGAAGGCCAACCAGCGGCATGAGCGTGCAAACAGGCGGTGCTTCATGAATCTCTCCGTAAGGTCGAGGGCGACGCAAAGCGTCCTGCCTGTCAGGCAGACTTTTGCTTCGCGAGTTCCTCGTCGCGCAACGCACGGCGCAGAATCTTTCCGACGTTGGTCTGCGGCAGCTCGTCGCGAAACTCGACCAGCTTCGGCACCTTGTAGCCAGTCAGATTCTTGCGGCAATGGGCGATGACCTGCTCGGCGGTCAGCGACGCATTGCGTCGAACGATAAAGACCTTCACACGCTCGCCTTGCGCTGCATCGGGCACGCCGATTGCGGCCACTTCGCGCACGTCCGGATGCGCGGCGATCACGTCTTCGACCTCGTTCGGATAGACGTTGAAACCGGATACGAGAATCATGTCCTTCTTCCGGTCGATCAGGCGGATAAAGCCTCGCGAATCCATGACGCCGATATCGCCGGTAGCGAGCCAGCCGTCGTCGCCGATCACTTTCGCGGTTTCTTCCGGCCGATTCCAGTAGCCTTTCATCACCTGCGGTCCCTTCACGCACAATTCGCCCGCTTCACCGATGTTCGCCCAACTGCCATCGTCTTTTCTGAAACGCACATGGGTGGACGGCGCGGGCAAGCCAATCGAGCCTTCGAAGTCGCGCATATTGCTGAGGTCGACGGGATTCATCGAGACGATCGGCGAGCATTCTGTGAGCCCGTAGCCCTCGATGATCGGCTTGCCCGTCACCGCCTTGAAGCGGTCGGCGACCGCTTTCTGCGTCGCCATGCCGCCCGCCATCGCGAGCTTCAGGTTCGAGAAGTCGCGCTTGCAGAATTCCTCGTTGTCGAGAAACGCGTTATAGAGCGTGTTGACGGCCGTCATGCCGGTGAATTTTTCGTGGCGGATGATCATCATCACGCGCTTCACGTCGCGCGGATTCGCAATCAGGATGTTGCGCCCGCCGAGTCCCATGAAGATCAGCGCGTTCACCGTCAGCGAATAGATGTGATAGAGCGGCAGCGGCGTGAGCACGGTTTCGATGTCGCCGTTCAGTTGCCCCTCGGCCCACGCCTTCGCCTGCAATAAATTGGCGATGATGTTCTTGTGCGTGAGCATCGCGCCTTTCGCGACGCCGGTGGTGCCGCCGGTGTATTGCAGGAACGCGATGTCGTCGTGACCACTGCGTACGGCGCTCACCGGCCGCGAATAGCCGATGGAAAGCGCTTCAAGCAACGGCACCGCTTGCGGCAGCTTGTAAGCGGGCACCATCTTCTTCACATGACGCAACACGAAATTCAGTAGACGTCCCTTCAGGTTCAGACCGTCGGCGAGCAGGTCGCCGAGACCCGTCACGATCACGTTTTTGATTTTGGTGCCGGGCAGCGCGTCTTCGACGGTCTTCGCGAAGTTCTCGAACACGATGATGGTTTGCGCGCCGCTGTCTTTCAGTTGATGCGCGAGTTCGCGCACCGTGTACAGCGGATTCACGTTGACCACCACCGCGCCGGCTTTCAGCACGCCGAACAGCGACACCGGATATTGAAACGTATTCGGCAGCATGATCGCGACGCGCTCGCCGGGCTTCACACCGATACTTTGCAGATACGCCGCGAACGCCGCCGCCTTGCGCCCGAGTTCGCCATACGTCAGATTCGCGCCGACGCTCACATACGCGACGCGTTCGCGAAACTGCGCGACGCATTCGTCGAAGAACTGCGGAATCGATTCGTATTGCGTGACGTCGATATCGTGCGGGACGTCATGCGGATACGACGCGTACCAGATGCTGTCGGTGTTCGGGGCGCGCGCTGGCTTTTGCGCGGGAGCCTGGACGTCGGCTGCCGGGTTGAGCGTAGACGGTGCTGCAGGTGAGAGCGGGGCTTGGGTGGGCTGGGTCATCGGTCGTCTCCTGAAGTCAGGACTTCATCTGTTTGCGTGCTGGTCTCGCGGCCAGTCATCGGCGCCATGCAGCGCGTGCGTGGCGGTAGCGTGTGGAACGGAACTGCGGCACAACTGAAGCAGGATGGTCGGCGCGCATTTGGGGCGCTCCCGACGTAGCCACGCCGCTCACCGTTCGAGAATCGCGACCACGCCCTGGCCGCCTGCCGCGCAGATCGAGATCAGGCCTCGCGCGGTGCCCGCCGGTTTGTCGAGTTGCGCGAGCATTTTCGCGAGTCCCGCGACAATGCGTCCGCCGGTTGCAGCAAACGGATGGCCGGTAGCAAGCGAACTCCCGTTCACATTCAGCTTCGTTCTGTCGATCTCGCCGAGCGGGCCGGGCAGGCCGAGTTGTGTGCGGCAATACTCGTCATCCTGCCACGCGGCGAGCGTGCACAACACCTGCGCCGCGAAGGCTTCGTGAATTTCGTACAGATCGAAATCCTGCAACGTGAGACCCGCTCGCGCCAACATGCGTGGCACGGCATAAGCGGGCGCCATCAGCAGACCCTCTTTCCTGTCGAAGAAATCGACGGCGGCGGTTTCCGACCAGCTCAGGTAAGCCAGCACCGGTAGACCATGCTGTGCGGCCCATGCTTCGCTCGCGAGCAGTACGGCGGATGCGCCGTCGGTGAGCGGCGTCGAGTTGCCCGCCGTTAGCGTACCGGCGTCGCGATCGAATACCGGCTTCAGATTCGCGAGCTTTTCCAGCGTCAGATCCGAGCGCAGATTGTTGTCGCGCGAGAGGCCGCGATACGGTGTCATCAGATCGTTGACGAAGCCGCGCGCATACGCGTCCGTGAGCTTGCGATGACTGTCATACGCGAGCACGTCCTGAGCCTCGCGCGAAATGTTCCAGCGCTTGGCCATCAGTTCGCAATGTTCGCCCATCGACAGCCCGGTACGCGGCTCACCATTGCGCGGCAGCAGCGGCTTGAAAAACATCCCGGGCCGCAGCTTGGTCAACGCGCCGACGCGCTGCCCCGTGCTTTTGCTGCGATTCGCTTCGAGCAGAATCTTGCGCATCCGTTCGTTGACGCCGATCGGTGCATCGGACGTCGTATCGACGCCGCCCGCAATGCCCGCTTCGATCTGTCCCAGTGCGATCTTGTTGGCGACCAGAATCGCGGCTTCGAGTCCTGTGCCGCAGGCCTGCTGTACGTCGTACGCGGGCGTTTCTTTCGCGAGCGTCGTGGAGAGCACCGATTCGCGCGTCAGATTGAAGTCGCGCGAATGTTTGATGACCGCGCCCGCCGCGACTTCGCCGAGACGCTCGCCGTGCAGGTTGTATCGATCGATCAGACCTTGCAGCGTGAAGGTCAGCATGTCCTGATTCGACGCGGTGGCGTAGGCGGTATTCGAGCGGGCAAACGGAATCCGGTTGCCCCCGATAACGGCGACGCGGCGCACAGCGGGTTGCGGATTGGACATGCTCGGCTCCTTCGGGTCGTTCCCCGGTTATTGGAATTGGAATGGGATGATGCGAAAAGTAACGACAGTGCGCGTGATCTCAAAACGGCTCGTGGGTTTATGAGGCAACAACGATTGCTGCGCCACATTCATTCCAACGGACTTCAATGGGTTGCCCGTTGCAATAAAAATGCCCGCAAGTTTCATTGCAGTCTCCATTGAAAACGGCCGCGTAAATGCGGCTTTTCTCCGGCCTTGTCGCGCACCTCGATATCGCGTTCGATCAGCGAAGGCGACGCGCTCCACAGCGTCGCCTCGCCCGGCAGCAGCATCGGCAATTTGAATTCGGCGCTCAGCGTGGCTTCGGCGAGCGGCTTCGGCGGTTGCAATGCGGAGGCGGCGCGCGCTAGCGTCCACATGCCGTGTGCAATCGCGCGCGGAAAGCCGAATGCTTTCGCGGACAACGCGGCGAGGTGAATCGGGTTGTAGTCGCCCGACACACTCGCGTAATCGCGGCCCAATTGCGGCGCGAGTTGCCAGCGCGAAATGCGTTGCAGCGCCAGCGGCCCGAGTTCGAGCGGTTCGAGCGGAGTGCCGCCCAGCGGAGTGCCGCCCAGCGTATTGCCGCCCGCCTGCACACCGCGCTTCAGATAGACGCTGTCGCCGTCCCACACGGCCTCGCCGCGTCGATACATGCGCGTGTGCAGCACGAACGCCTGACCCTTGTCGTGGCGCAGCAGCGCACCGAATTCGACTTCGACGCGCAGCGTGTCCTTGTACGACAGCGGTCTGCGCAGCCGCACATGATTGGCGAGATGCACGAGCCCAAGCGCGGGCCACGGAAACGCCGGGTCGGTCAGCATCAGCAGATGCAGCGGAAAGGCCAGCAAATGAGGATAAGTAAGCGGCACGCCATGCTCGGGGATAAACCCGCAAACGCGCGCGTAACGCCACGCGGGGCCGGGGTCGATGGCGACCGCCGGGCGCACCAGACGCAGCGCAGGCAACTGGATTTCGCGCCCGCGTTTGACGATGCCCGACAACGCGCGCGCATAGAGCCTGGACGGCGCGGGCAAGGTTTCGATGACGACGGTTTTAGGCCGCACTGCGTCGGGTCGCGTCAAACCCGACGCGTGACGATTGCCGAACGGATCACCCGGATCACCCATGCTTACGCTCCAATCAGGCTTTGTCCGCACACGCGCACGACCTGGCCGCTCACGCCCGCCGATCCCGGATGCGCGAGCCACGCGATGGTCTGCGCGACGTCGACCGGCTGGCCGCCCTGGCTCATCGAATTCATCCGGCGGCCGGCTTCTCGAATGGTCAGCGGGATTTTCGCGGTCATCTGTGTTTCGATGAAACCGGGCGCCACCGCGTTGATCGTGATGCCGCGCACGCGTAGATGCGGCGCCATGCTCTGCACCCGGCCGATCACGCCGGCTTTCGACGTCGCGTAATTGGTCTGGCCGAGATTGCCCGCAATCCCGCTGATCGACGACACGCCGACAATGCGTCCACCGTCGCGGAGAATGCCGGCAGCGAGCAGTGCGTCGTCGATCCGTTCCTGCGCGCTCAGGTTGATGTCGATCACGTTTTGCCAGGCCGCTGCGGTCATCTTCGCGAGGGTTTTGTCCTTCGTGATGCCCGCGTTGTGTACGACGATATCGACACCCTGTTCGTCGAGCGCGGCGGCGATTTGCGCGGGCGCTTCGGGCGCGGCGATATCGAAGGCGAGGGCGGTGCCGTTCAGTTGACGCATCGTCGCGTCGAGCGTGTCGCGTGCCGACGGAATGTCGATGCCGATCACATGCGCGCCTTCGGCCGCCAGCACACCCGCAATCGATGCGCCGATGCCGCGCGCCGCGCCGGTCACGACTGCGCGGCGTCCAGCGAGCGGTTGCTGCCAGTCGAAGCCGGACGGCAATCGAGCCGCGCCTGCTTCGATCCGCACGACCTGTCCCGACACATACGCGGAACGCGGCGACAAAAAGAATCGCAGCGTCGCTTCAACGCCGCTTTCCGCGCTTTCGCCGACATACACGAGATTCGCCGTGATACCGCGCCGCGCTTCCTTGCCGAGCGATCTCGTCAAACCTTCCAGCGCACGTTGCGCGGTCCACTGGCGCGGCGTCGCACAATTCTCCGGCGGTCGCCCGAGCACGACGATGCGCCCGCACTTGCCGAGCGAGCGCAGCGTGTCGTGGAAGAACGCGTGCAGCGGCTCCAGTTGGGTGCTGTCTTCGATCCCGCTCGCATCGAACAGCAGCGCGGCGAGTTTGCCGGACGAACCGGCCTCAGCCGGTTCGAAACGCCCGGTCATCAGGCCATGCCGATTGGCGAGCGGCACCCACAAGCCGGCGCTCCCGTGCGCGACGCTCGTCACGCCGATACTGGCGACCAGATTCGCCAATGCGTCGAGCAGACCAGGTTCGCGGCCCGCGCCGATGGCGACCAGACCGCCGAATTCGGGTTGGTCCGCGCGATATCGGTGCAGCACCTCGGGCTTCGGCAGACCGAGCGAGCGCGCGAGGCGCGCTCCGAACGGCGAGTTGACGAAGTTCAGATACGAGTCGTTCATAGAGTTGGCTGCTCCGCTGGTCACGCTCTTCGGGAAGTCCTTCGACGGACCTCGGACGTGTGTCAGTGTGCACTGAGTTGGGCGCCCCGGCGCGCCCGCTCAGGAGGTTTTTTTCGTGTGCGCTGCGTGTGATGTCCACGTACTCAGCAGTCACTGAGCGTGAATTCACGCGGCCAGTTCCAACGCCTTTTCGAGCGTCTCCTTGCGCTTCTGCAGGTTCGCGAGCATGTCGAAGTCGGCGGGGAAATCGTCGACCTTCACGACCTGCGCGCCGTAACGCGCGTAGTCGTCGAGCACGCGCCGCTCGTCCGCGTCGATCAGGCCTTTTTTCTGCGCCGAGTCGGTCCATGCGCCGAGTTGCGGCATACTCTGCGGCATCGGCGAGAGCAGCCCTTGCCTGACCGCTTCACGCAGCTTCTGGTCGATCTGCGTGAAGCGCGGGTTCAGTTCGAACACCAGCTCGCCGTAACCGAGCGCATCGACATCGGGATGCGGCACGTACGAGTCCGACACCAGGCGATTGCGCGCCGCGCCCGGCGTTTGCATCAACTCGGCGATCTCGGTGCCGAGACGGTCCGACGGCTCGCGATGCGGCAGGCCGAACGGGAACGCGAGCGCCCGCACAAGACCGGCGGCGAAGCGGTTCGGATAGTTCGCGAGCACGCCGTCGAGCGCCTGTTGCGCCTTGTACAGCGAATCTTCGACGCCCCAGCGCACCAGCGGCAAATCTTCTTCCTGACGGCCTTCGTCCTCGAAACGCTTGAGCGTGGCCGAGATCAGGTACAACTGCGACAACACATCGCCCAGACGACCCGAGATGCGCTCACGCCGTTTCAGATCGCCGCCGAGCACGAACATCGACACGTCGGCGAGCAACGCGAATGCGGTCGAAATACGGGTTGCCGCGCGATAGTACTCGTGCAGCGGCGCATACGCCGCACCCGGCTTCGTGATGAAAGCGCCGCCCGTCAAGCCATAAACGAAACTGCGCGCAACATTCGAAAGCGTGAAACTGACGTGGCCGAAGAAGGCGTCGTCGAAGTCGCGCAGTGCCTTCGCGTGATCGGTCTCGCGCGTCGCAGCCATTTCCTTCAGCACATACGGATGACAGCGGATCGCGCCCTGGCCAAAGATGATCAGGCAGCGCGTCAGGATGTTCGCACCTTCGACGGTGATTGCGATCGGCACCTGCTGATACGCACGCGCGAGGAAGTTCGACGGCCCCATGCAGATGCCCTTGCCGGCGGCGATATCCATGCCGTCGTTGATGACCATGCGGGCGCGTTCGGTGATGTGATACTTCGCGATCGCCGAAATGACCGACGGTTTTTCGCCGAGATCCACCGCATGCGCGGACAGGCGGCGCGCGGCGTCCATCACATAGAGGTTGCCGCCCATCCGGCCGAGCGCTTCCTGCACGCCCTCGAACTTGCCGACGGCGGTGCGGAATTGCCGCCGGACCGCGGCATACGCGCCGGTGCCGCGCACGGCGATCTTCGCCATGCCCACATTCGACGACGGCAGCGAAATCGCACGGCCTGCTGCGAGGCATTCCATCAACATGCGCCAGCCGTTGCCGACCTGCGCGCGTCCGCCGATCACCCAGTCGAGCGGAATGAACACGTCCTTGCCTGAGTTCGGGCCGTTCTGGAACACCGCGTTCAGCGGCCAGTGACGGCGGCCGATGTTCACGCCGGGGTGGTCGGTCGGAATCAGCGCGCAGGTGATGCCGGGTTCGTCGCCGCCACCGAGCAGACGGTCGGGATCGAGCGCGCGAAACGCGAGGCCGAGCACGGTCGCGATCGGGCCGAGCGTGATGTAGCGTTTGTCCCAGGTGACGCGAAAGCCGAGCGTCTCGCGGCCTTCAAACATGCCCTTGCAGACGATGCCGACGTCGGGAATCGCCGCCGCGTCGGATCCCGCGTAAGGGCTCGTCAACGCGAAGCAGGGGATTTCATCGCCGCGCGCGAGACGCGGCAGATAGTGGTTTTTCTGTTCCTCGGTGCCGTAGTGCATCAGCAGTTCGGCTGGGCCGAGCGAGTTCGGCACCATCACCGACACGGCCGCCGCCGAGCACCGCGTGGCCAGCTTCATGATGACCTGCGAATGCGCGTACGCGGAGAACTGCTTGCCGCCGTACTGCTTCGGAATGATCATGCCGAGAAAACCGCTTTCCTTGATGTACTGCCAGGTTTGCGGCGACAGGTCCTGCCAGACCATCGTGGTTTCCCAGTCGTTCGCGAGATCGCACAGACGCTCGCATTCGACATCGAGAAAGGACTGCTCTTCAGCGGTCAGCGTGGCGGGGCCGTAGCCGAGCAGCTTGTCCCAATGCGGGCGTCCGGAGAACAGTTCGGCGTCCCACCAGACGGTGCCGGCTTCGATTGCATCGCGTTCGGTCGGCGACATCTCCGGCAGGATCTTGCGGAAGATGTCGAGCACCGGTTTCGTGAGCCAGGTGCGGCGCAACGGCTTCAAGGCAAGCACGAGAGCAGGGAGAACAAACACGATCGCGAGCACGGTGGTCAGCACCGGGCCGGCCGCTCCGCTGAGCTTCGCAGCCGCCACCCAGACGATCATGAAAGCCAGCCACCAGGACGCGCGCGCCTGAACATAGACGAGCGCAAAGGCGGCGATGACGAGCACTAGGATGAACCACGGCATGACGTTTCCTCCTGTTTCGATGGTGCGTGCGGACGCATCCACGGGGGCGCGGACGGCTCGCGTTCTGTCGATTATCTTTCTTCTTTTTTGCTGCTTCTGCTGTTGTTGCTGGCGGGTGAGGTGGTTGCCTGCTTCGCCATGCGCTTGCGAATCGGTATGGCGTCGTTGCTTGCGTCGTTTTTGCGTCGCTCCCGATTCGCGCTTGCTGCGGGTTTGATACGCGTTCCGTGTCGTGCTGATCGTTCGACAACGGAGCGTCGCTCAGGTGCGGAAGTTAGACGTGCCGCTCGGGACTGCGGGTTTCATGGTGTCCGGTTGCGTATGTTTGCGTGGTCGACACTTAATTGGCGGGTACTTGTTGCAGCTTCGATGCTTCGGTGTGCTGCCGGTGAAGCAGGGCGGTTTTATGCGCTGGACTGCTTGCCGGCTGCGATGGTTTGCAATGAGCCGCAGCGCGTTCGAGCTTGACGCTGGACGGCCCGTCACGGCGCCGTCCGTATCGTGTTCGCAGCAACCCGCGTTGGCGTCAGGCCGAACCGTGATACGCATGCTGATACGAAGCCGCTTCGATGCTGCCGCCATGACGCTCGCCGCCGGACGAAACATCAGCCGCCGATTCCACCGATTCCTTCGTTTCCACCGGCTCGCCGCGCTCCTGTGTTTCCGACGACCTGTCTGGCAAGTCGCTGCCGCCCTCGGCTGCATCGCCCAGCACCGCCGCGAACGCCGCGAGTTGCGAGCTATCCGGCAACGGCGCCTTGAGAGCCGCGACCATCAACGACGCCAGACGCGCGATCAGTTGCAGGTCGTTCATCGACTTGCCCTGCGAAAACTCGGAGATCAGGCTGTCGGTATCGGTGCCGGCCAGCACGCCTGACAGCGCGCCGATTGCAAAGTGCAGACGCCAGCCCAGTTCCTCGCGCGGCAGATGCGGCAACGCACGCTGGAACGCATCGAAAAAGCGCACGGCCACCGACGCGTAATGTCCATTCAAAAAGTCGCGGATGAACGACGACGGATCGGTATAAGCGCGCCCCAGCAGCCGCAAAAACGCTTTCCCTCCGACCCGCGGATCGCGCGACAGACGCAGCGCCGGAATGAACATCGCGCCGAGCACGTGCTCGCAGGTCAGGCGCTCGCCGAGCATTGCATCGAAGCGGTCGAGCAGCTTGAGCCGTTCCTGGTTGAGCTGGTCGAGACGACGCGACAGCATCGAATGAATCAGCGATTCCTTGCTGCCGAAGTGATAGTTGACCGCCGCCAGATTCACTTCGGCTCGCGAAGTAATCTGGCGCAACGACATTGCCTCATAACCGCATTCGATAAACAGCGTTTCGGCGGCGTCGAGGATGCGTGATTTTGTATCGCCGGCATTCCGGCCTGTTGTGCGAACTGCCATGTTGCGTCTCCCAGTTGCCGGGCGTCCGGCCCGCAAACAAGCGATTCAAATTGATATTTGAAACAGTTGTTTTTTTCAGGATAAGGAAAGAACGTGCTTACGATCAAGGGGTCGCAGTCGACTAACTCCTCTAGAAGACCTGACGCAGGTCGTCTTCCGTGATGCGCGATGCGTCAATTCGCGCGGAAAATAAAAAAGGCCGTTCCGATGGAAATCGGAACGGCCTCGTATTGCTTGTCTTGCTACCTGTTTGGCCCTGCTTCGTACTGTGGACGCGTGGCGTATGCGTGCTTGGCGTCGCAGCGGTTCTAGCCGCCTTTGCGTCTATTGTGCCTGATATCTTGCAAGCGCAATAGCTGTTTAGTTCGAACGCTTAAAGCTGTGCCGCCACCTCTTTGGCCGACTGCGTCATGTCGATGCCGCGACGCTCGCGGCTGAACGGAATCAGCACGGCAATCACTACCGCGACAATGCCGATCACGACCGCCATCACCAACGCGTAGTTGTTGCCCATGCGTTCGGCCAGACCTGCCTGCAACGGTCCGTTCACCGATGCAATCAGATTGCCGAGTTGATACACGAGGCCGGGGAAGGTCGCGCGAATTTCATCGGGCGAGATTTCATTCAGGTGTACTGGAATAACGCCCCATGCACCTTGCACCGAGATCTGCATCAGGAACGCGCCGGCGGCGAGCAGCACCGGCGTGGTTGAGAACGCCCACAGCGGCAGCACCGGCAATGCGATCAATGCGGCGATGAAGATCGCGCGCTTGCGGCCGATCTTTTCCGACAGCGAGCCGAAGAACAATCCGCCGATAATCGCGCCGACGTTCAGCGTGATCGTGATCCACGACACGGTGTGTGCGTCGAACTGATGCTGAACGCGCAGGAAAGTCGGATACAGATCCTGCGAGCCGTGCGAGAAGAAGTTGAACGCGGTCATCAGAACGATCGCGTACAGCGACAGCTTGATGTTCTGTTTCAACGTGACGATCAAACCCGGGCGCTGCTTCTTTTCGAGTGTCCTGAAAGCCGGCGATTCCGGTACGTGTGCACGCACATACAGCACGAGCAGGGCAGGCAACACGCCGACAAAGAACATGCCGCGCCAGCCGATGTATTGATAGAACACCCCGAACACGATCGACGCCAGCAGATAGCCGCTCGGATAACCCGCCTGCAGCAGTCCCGACACGATGCCGCGCGATTTGGGCGGCACGGTTTCCATCGTCAATGCGCCGCCCACGCCCCATTCGCCGCCCATCGCAATGCCGAACAGCGCGCGCAGCACCAGCAGTGTCATCAGATTGGGCGAAAGGCCCGAGAGCAATTCGAGTAACGAAAAGCACGCAATGTTGACCATCAGCGTGGGGCGGCGGCCGTATTTGTCGGCGAGCCAGCCGAAAATCAGTGCGCCGACCGGACGCATCATCAAGGTCAGCATAATCGCGAAAGCGACTGACGGGATTGTTGTATTGAATTCCGCCGCAATATCTTTCAATACGAATACCATCAGAAAGAAATCGAATGCGTCGAGGGTCCAGCCCAGATAGGCGGCGATCGTGACGTTTCTCTGTTCCCGTGTCCAGCTCATTGATTGTTCTCCTGAGTCCCCAACCACCCGTGTGTGTTTTCACGAGCATCTCTTTAGCCCCGTACGCCTTGTGGCATTGGCTTCGAGCGAGTGTACGCCGACCGTTAAACGCCTGCATGGTTGAACGGGCGTTTATCCGTATTTATACCTGGAGCAAAATTCGTGCTGAATCCGTAATGCATGGATAATGTCGGTTAATTGTAATTATTGTATTAACCGTGTCTGTATTTATGTTTGTTTTTTGTAATGTACAAATTACGTATTCGCGCGATGCCATGGCCGGTTTCTACTGATTTTTAATTCGCCTGACGGATTGCGCGATAGAGGCTGCGCTCGTCGAATTAAGGTTGGCGGGCGCCAAAGCGCACGGGTATAAAAGCGGCTCGCGACAAATACGCCGCGCAACAAGGGAGACTAAATAATGACAATTCCGCATCTATGCCTGCTCATCGTTGCACTCTTGCCGTTTCCGTGGACCATGCTGGCGAAAGTGAGCAAGCGTTACGACAATCGCACGCCGCGCGCTTATCTGGCCGGTCTCGACGGATGGCGCGCGCGGGCGCATGCGGCACATCAGAACGCATGGGAGGCGCTGGCGATGTTCACGGCGGCGATTGTCGTAGCAGGGCAGGCGGGCGGTTCGCCGACATGGATCAATGTGCTGGCGATCACGTTTGTCGTCACGCGTGTGCTGCATGGCGTGTTGTACGTGATGAACCTGGCTTCGCTGCGCTCGCTGGTGTGGTTTGTCGGCGTGGCGTGTGTGGTGTCGATGTTCTTTGTGTCGGCGGGTTCGACGAGCGTGTGATTGAAACGCGGTGGGTTCGCCCTGCGCGTGAACTGTTGGCGTGCCCACCGAGGAAAATTGAGCGTGTGTCGCCGGCGGTAAGTTCTCGCGTCGGGCGAGCTTCTACGGATGTAAAAAGCTATCTGGCGCATATATGCGTTACTTGCATGAGTCGAACTGAAAAATCAATTTGATTCATGCTGCGTCGCGACATACCATGTTCGCTATCTCGTTATATGCCTCTGTCGACGCAATATGTCAGTCAAATCAATCACTTCGTATCCGGTCCGCCGCGAGCACAGCCCGTTTCTGGTGGTCGCGCTGGTGACGCTGCTCACAGGAATTGGCGCCGGTCTCGGTGGTATGGGGCTCGCGTTGCTGCTGCACGGTATCCAGCATTTCGCTTACGGTTACAGCGCAACGCACCTGATCAGCGCTGAGAGTTTCCTGCAAGGCGTAAGCGGTGCGTCGCCCGAACGCCGCGTAGTCGTGCTGACGATTTGCGGACTCGTCGCGGGCCTCGGCTGGTGGGCGCTGTATCGCTACGGACGACCGCTCGTGAGTATTCGTCAGGCCGTCAAATCCGACGATCCGCAGATGCCGTTGCTGAGCACGACGATTCACGCGCTGCTGCAGATCGTCACCGTGGCGCTCGGTTCTCCGCTGGGCCGCGAAGTTGCGCCGCGTGAGATCGGCTCGGCGCTCGCCGGATGGCTGTCGAGACGCGCGGGGTTGTCGGTGGCGCAAAGCCGGATCATGGTGGCGTGCGGCGCCGGCGCGGGTCTCGCTGCGGTCTATAACGTGCCGCTCGGCGGCGCGGTGTTCGTGCTCGAAGTGTTGCTGGGCACGTTCGGTGTGCGTGCGTTGATGCCGGCCATCGTGACCTCGGCGATCGCGGCACTGGTCGCGCAACTCGGACTCGGCGACGAGCATCAATACCTGGTGCCGGTGTTGGCAGTGAATGCGTCGTTGATCGTGTGGTCGCTCGTCTGCGGCCCAATTTTCGGCGTGGCCGCGTGGGGCTTTACCGAGCTGACGAAGCGTTCGCGCGCTGCCGCACCGAAGGACTGGCGCTTGCCCGTGTTGTCGGTGTTGAACTTTGCGATCATCGGCGTACTGGCGATGCATTTTCCGCAATTGCTCGGCAATGGCAAAGGTCCTGCGGGCCTCGCATTCGACGGCGGCTTGACGATCGGTCTTGCCGCGATGTTGCTGGTGCTGAAGGTGGTGATAACAGCCAGCAGTTTGCGAGCGGGCGCGGAGGGCGGCTTGCTGACGCCGGGTCTCGCAAACGGCGCTTTGCTCGCGATCGTACTTGGCGGCGCGTGGAGTCTGGTCTGGCCGGGTGCGTCGTCAGGCGGATTCGCGGTGATCGGCGCAACGGCATTTCTCGCCGCATCGATGCAGATGCCGATCACGGCGGTGGTGCTCATGTTCGAATTTACGCGCGTGGGCCAGGACTTTCTGATTCCTGTGCTGTTTGCGGTGGGCGGCTCGTTGCTCGCGTTTCAGGCTTGCGTGAAATGGGTGCCGAAGCTGCAATCGGCTTTGGGTTTCAACTGGAGTGGGGCGGACAAGGCGCGTTAAATTTGCTTGCGCTTGGTGGCGACATGGTGGCGACATTGCAATCGGCTCGATGTCGATGGCTTTAGCTTGATGCGATGTCGTCGCAAGAGAAGATATCGAGCGGGAGCGAAAGGCGCGACGCAATCGGAAGCGGAGCTGACGCTATATCAATCTGCTAACTGGCAAGTGAATCGAGCCAGCACAAAATCTGTCGATAGAAACAAAAAACCCCGCGAAGCACGAAGGCTCAACGGGGTGTTTCGTTTTTGCTTGAAGAGGCGTGGTGCCCAGGAGAGGACTCGAACCTCCACGGTGTTGCCACCGCTAGGACCTGAACCTAGTGCGTCTACCAATTCCGCCACCTGGGCACGTCTTCAAGCTAGACCGCTATTTTAGCGGGTTGATTCAGCTTGTCAATCCCTACTTCAGACAAACTTCGCTTTATCAACCGCTCGGTGAATTGTGCAACGAAGCGATGCTTCACTACTCAACTACCGTCCTGCTCACTACGCCAACCGATCACACTAAAAGCGTGAACCGGACAACGTAGGTTCTCACAAAAATTAGAGCCGCCCGGAGGCGGCTCTAATTTTGAATCTGGTGCCCAAGAGAGGACTCGAACCTCCACAGTGTTGCCACCGCTAGGACCTGAACCTAGTGCGTCTACCAATTTCGCCACCTGGGCAGGTGATGAACAGCAAAGACCGCCATTATAGCGACAGATTCGGACCTGTCAAGCGTTTCTCCAAACTTGCTTGAACATCCCGCCGACGAGGCCCAATGCCCCTCGCAGCGACTATTGACGGCCCGCTTGGCGCGCAAGACGGGTGTTAGAATGCCTCGCAGTAGTTCGTTGGCACGGTGCACATACGAGCGTCGACTCAGCCTTGAACGAGCCGGACCCGAGCAGTTTTTTTCTGTGCATTTGCAGGTGCATTTCAAGCGCAACTGAAGCACAACGCAAACGCTTCCCAAGCCGAGCCACATCGCCGACCGACGTCCATGCAACGAGAAAAAATCATCGACAAGCCCTTGAGCAAATTTCCTTATCCGATCCCAAGCCGCGAAGAAATCCTGGGCGTGCTGCGCACGAGTGAAGCGCCGCTTGCCGCGAACGACATCGCTGAAGCCTTGTCGATCAAGCGTCAGGAGCGCGAGGGATTTTTCAAGCGCCTCGGCGCCATGGAGCGCGACGGCCAGATCCGGCTCGATCAGCGCAATCTCTATCAACTCACGCATCCGTCGAACTTTGTCGCGGGCCGCGTGCAAGGTCATCGCGACGGCTACGGCTTCCTGATTCGCGACGACGGCCAGGACGATCTGTTCCTGCCCACCGGCGAGATGCAGAAGGTCATGCATAACGACCGCGTGCTCGCGCGCATCGTCGGCTATGACCGGCGTGGCCGTCCGGAAGGGCATATCGTCGAGGTCACGGATCGCGCGAACAAACGCGTGATCGGCCGCCTGCTCAACGAGAACGGCGCGCTGATCGTCGCGCCCGAAGACAAGCGCATCGGCCACGACATCCTGATCGCGCAAAACACCAAGAAGGCCAAGGTCGGCCAGGTGGTGGTGGTCGAACTCACCGATTTCCCGAGTCGTCATTCGCAGCCGCTTGGCCGCGTGGTCGAAGTGCTCGGCGATATCGACGACCCCGGCATGGAAATCGAAATCGCGGTGCGCAAGTACGGCGTGCCGCACGAGTTCGGCCAGGCCGCGCTCGACGAAGCCGCGAAGCTGCCCGACGAAGTGCGTCCGGTCGACGCGCGTCATCGTATCGATCTGCGTGACGTGCCGCTTGTCACGATCGACGGCGAAGACGCACGCGACTTCGACGATGCAGTGTATTGCGAGCCGGTCCAGGTCGGTCGCGGCGAAGGCTTCCGCCTGATCGTCGCGATTGCCGACGTATCGCACTACGTGCATCCGAAGAGCGGACTCGACGCCGACGCGATCGAACGCAGCACGTCGGTGTATTTCCCGCGCCGCGTGATTCCGATGCTGCCGGAGAAGCTGTCGAACGGTCTGTGCTCGCTGAACCCGAACGTCGACCGTTGTGTGCTGGTGTGCGACATGATCGTCACCGCGCGTGGCGAAGTGAAGGCGTATCAGTTCTATCCCGGCGTGATGCATTCGGCCGCGCGTCTGACCTATACCGAAGTCGCCGCGGTGTTGAAGAACACCAAGGGACCGGAGGCCACACGTCGCGCCGCATTGCTGCCGCAATTGCAGAATCTGTATGGCGTGTACAAGTCGCTGTTCGCAGCGCGTCAGAAGCGCGGCGCGATCGACTTCGACACGACCGAGACGTATATCGTCTGCAATGCGCAGGGCAAGATCGAGCAGATCGTGCCGCGCACCCGCAACGACGCGCACAAGCTGATCGAGGAGTGCATGCTGGCCGCGAACGTCTGCGCAGCCGACTTCCTCAAACGCAACAAGCATCCTGGCCTGTTCCGCGTGCACGCGGGGCCGACGGCGGAGAAGCTCGAAAATCTGCGTACGTTCCTGCGCGGCATGGGGCTGACGCTGCAAGGCGGCGACAAGCCGCACGCCAGCGACTACGCCGCGCTGATGGCGCAAATCCGCGAACGGCCCGACGCGCAGATGCTGCAAACCATGCTGCTGCGCTCGATGCAGCAGGCGGTTTACAGCCCGGACAACATCGGTCACTTCGGTCTCGCGTATGAAGCGTACGCGCACTTCACGAGCCCGATCCGCCGTTATCCCGATCTGCTCACGCACCGTGCGATCTACGCGATCCTGCAAGGCCGCAAGTATCAGCCCGAGCCGCCGCAAGGCGTCGAACTGAACACGGCGCTGTCGCCGCGTGCCCGCGCGATGCAGCAGTCCGACGAAGAAAAGCGCGGCCTTCAGCGCGCGAAGAACGTCGCGATCTGGGAAGAACTCGGCTTGCATTGCTCGGCCAACGAACGCCGCGCAGACGAAGCATCGCGTGACGTCGAGGCCTGGCTGAAGTGCTATTTCATGCGCGACAAGCTCGGCGAAGAGTACGGCGGCATGGTGAGCGGCGTCACGTCGTTCGGCATTTTCGTGCAGCTCGACTCGCTGTTTATCGAAGGCCTCGTGCACGTCACGGAACTCGGCTCGGACTACTTCCAGTACGACGAGATCAAGAACGAATTGCGCGGCGAGCGTACGGGCATTCGTTATCGTCTGTCGGATCGGGTGCGGGTGCAGGTGAGCCGCGTCGATCTGGACGCACGCAAGATCGACTTCCGTCTTGTACGCGATACGCCGATCAAGCCGCCTGCTGCACGTGGCGCATTGGCCGACAAGGGCGCGAGTGACGGCGGCAGTGCGCGCGTGCGCTCGTTGCCTCCGGTAGACGGTGGCGCGGGTGGCGCGGGTGGTTCGGCTGCACCGGGCGCGCGTCGCAAGAAGGCGGCTCCGGCGCAATCGGTCGCGGTCAAGGAAGCTCGCGTCGCGCGCGGTGCGGCGAAGAAGCATGGCGCCGTGGCCAAATCGGCAGCGAAACCGCAGGCACGCAAGAAGCGCTGAAGCGGCTTCATCGGTCGAACCGCGCGCATCGGGTACGTTCACGCGTACCGGTTGCGCGCGGTCTGCGTTTTATCGCAGGCATATTGCAGTCAATGCAGTCTGGTACACGGCGCACGCAGGCAAGTGAGCTTGCAGACACAGCACTCCATTCACGTACTCAAGCTCGTATTCATCACAGCAGCGCGCGTTGAGCGCGTTCAATCAAAGGTTGTTCAGTCATGTCACGTCTCAAGGTTTTATACGGTTTCCACGCAGTGACCGCACGTATGCGGCACGATGCATCGACGGTTGAAGAGGTTTATTACGACGCGACACGCAAGGACCGTCGGATGACCGAATTCCTGCATGCCGCGAAAGAAGCCGGCGTGCGTCTGATCGCCGCCGACGAAACGCGTCTGTGGGGCCTCTCGCACACCGAGCGTCACCAGGGCGTGGTGGCGCGTGCGGGCGACATGCCGCTCGCGCAGAATCTGGCCGAGTTGCTCGACGGCATCACCGGTTCGCCGCTGATCCTCGTGCTCGACGGCGTGACCGATCCGCACAATCTCGGCGCCTGCCTGCGCGTGGCCGATGCGGCCGGCGCGCACGCGGTGATCGCGCCGCGCGATCGCGCGGTGGGTCTGAATGCGACGGCGGCGAAGGTCGCGAGCGGCGCGGCGGATACCGTGCCGTACATCACCGTCACGAATCTGGCGCGCGCGCTGCGCGAGTTGAAGGACGCGGGGGTGTGGGTCGTCGGCACGGCTGGCGAGGCGTCCAAGAGCCTGTACGAGACGGAGCTGGACGGTCCGGTGGCGCTGGTGATGGGCGCGGAAGGCGAAGGCATGCGCCGTCTGACGCGCGATACCTGCGACGTGGTGATGCAGATTCCGATGGCGGGTACGGTCGAGAGCCTGAACGTGTCGGTGGCGTCCGGCGTGTGCCTGTTTGAAGCTGTTCGTCAGCGTTCGGTGAAGAAGTAATCCACCGGCACGCGCGCTCGACTCCGGTAAACTAGCCGTTTTTACTGCACGCCAAGCCTTTCCCATGACTCAAGACGAACTCAAGCAACTGGTCGGCCAGGCCGCCGCCGACTACGTGAACGCCAACGTGCCCGAAGGCGCGATCGTAGGCGTCGGCACCGGCTCCACCGCGAACTGTTTTATCGACGCGCTGGCCGCCAACAAGTCGCGCTATCGCGGCGCAGTGTCGAGCTCGCTCGCCACCACCGCGCGCCTGCAATCGCACGGCTTCAAGGTGCTCGATCTGAACGAAATCGACTCGCTGCCGGTGTACGTCGACGGCGCGGACGAAATCGACCACAGCGGCGCGATGATCAAGGGCGGCGGCGGCGCGCTGACGCGCGAGAAGATTGTCGCGTCGGTGTCGGACGTGTTCGTCTGCATCGCCGATGCGAGCAAACTGGTCGACACGCTAGGCAACTTCCCGTTGCCGATCGAAGTGGTGCCGATGGCGCGTACCGCAATCGGTCGTCGCGTGACGGCGCTCGGTGGCGTACCGGTCGTTCGCGTGACGAAGGAAGGCGTGCCGTTCATTACCGATAACGGCAACGAAATCATCGACGTCAAGGGTCTGCGTATCAGCGATCCGCGCACGCTGGAAATGCATGTCAACGCATGGCCGGGCGTGGTGACGGTCGGGCTGTTCGCCGGCCGCGGCGCGAATCTGTGCCTGCTCGGCACGGATACCGGCGTCGAAACGATCGAGTACAGCAAGGGCTGAGCGGCTCGTTTTCAAGTTTTGCATGAGCCCGCGCACGCGGGTTCGTGCAGGCAGCGGATGCGCGGTTCGCATTAGTCGACTGTGTTATCCGCTGCATACATTCATGCGGTGAAAAGTCTTTCCGCAGACGATCGTCACGCAATGTGACGAGCGCATTGTCCAATCGGGCCGTAATCGTCAGATTTACCGCGCCGCTTCCCGTCCAACTGCAATCGTCAAACCTGCTGTCAAACGCGCCGTCAAACGCGTCTTGCCACGTCGCACGGATTCTTTAACCCCGACTTGATCACTCGCCCGATCCCGACCGTTCGAACCCGCGAGTTCAAGTGCGCTCAAGCACAAGAAAAGTGCCTGAAACAGCGCATCTTGTAACGCGCCGTAATGAAGCGAAAGGCTTTGGCGCAGGAACCCCACGAAGGCCGATTATTCGCGCACTGTCGCTTGTCGAATGTGGGCACCCGCACGCACGGCAACTAATGCGGCACATACACTCGTTGCTATGCCAAGGCCCAAAGGCATTCTTCGACAGGCGGGAGAGTTCATGAAAGTGGCGATCGTGCACGACTGGCTCGTGGCGCCAGGAGGAGCAGAGAAAGTGCTCGAGCAGATTATCGAGTGCTTTCCCGACGCCGATCTTTTCAGTCTCGTCGATTTCCTCGAAGACCGCGCGATGCTCGGCGGCAGGGCGGTCACGACATCGTTTATCCAGCAGTTGCCGTTTGCACGAACTCGCCTCGGCGCGTATCTGCCGCTGATGCCGCGCGCGATCAGGCAGTTCGATCTGTCGGAGTACGACCTTGTTATCACGAGTTCTTCTGCGGTCGCGAAGGGTGTCGTGGTCGGCCAGAATCAAATTCATGTGAGTTACGTGCATTCGCCGCTGCGCTGTGCGTGGGATCTGCAACACCAGACTTTGCGTGAAAGGAATCTGACGCGTGGGCCGAAGTCGTGGGCGGCGCGTGCGTGGCTGCACCATATGCGCGGCTGGGATGCGCGATCCGCGAATAGCGTCGATCGGCTGATTACGAATTCGCATTTTATCGCCCGTCGCGTCATGAAGACGTACCGGCGCGATGCGGCGGTGATTCCGCCGCCCGTCGATTTACACAGGTTCGAAGTGCGCGCGCAGAAGGACGACTTTTATCTGACCGCGTCGCGGATGGTGTCTTACAAGCGTATCGATCTGATCGTGGATGCATTCAACGCGACGCCGCACCGCAAGCTGGTGGTGATCGGCGACGGCCCGCAGAGTGCGGCGCTCCGCGCGCGAGCGGGTCCGAATGTGACGGTGCTCGGTTATCAGCCGTTTGCGGTGCTCAAGGATTATTTGCAGCGCGCGCGGGCCTTCGTGTTCGCCGCCGAAGAAGACTTCGGCATCGTCCCGCTCGAAGCCCAGGCGTGCGGTACGCCGGTGATCGCGTTCGGCAAGGGCGGGGCGCTCGAAACGGTGGTGCCGGTTGGCGAGCCGCTTGCGACTGGCGTCTATTTCGCACGGCAAACCGTCGAGTCGATGCTCGGCGCGATCGAGCGCTTCGAACGGCTGCGCGAGCGCATTACGCCGGCGGCCTGCCGGGCGAACGCCGAACGGTTTTCGGCGGCGGTGTTCCGGCGCGCGTTCATGGCGGAAGTCACGCGCACGATCGCCGCGGCCGGCTGGCCTCAGCAGGTTGCCAGTGTGGAGACGGCTGAACGCGATCGGGCGACTGCGGACGTCGCGTGGCCACGCGAGGCGTCGCCGAAAAGCGATTGGGGACGCTGAAGCGGATCGGCAAGCCGGGTTGGCGCGGTGTCGGCCGCCTCGTATCAGGAACGTCGCTTTGCGCGAATAAACGGGTTTTGTCTTACCGCAGTGGGTTGCGTAGTGGGTTGTAAAGCACGGTTGTAAAACAGCCGCCCGGACTCGCTGTCCGGCTGGCTATCGATGTCGATCCGCTTTGTCTGGTCTCTCAGGTAGTCATGCATTGTCGATGCGCGATTACACGCGGGCAAATACGCAGCGGGTTATTTCAAAGAAAGCGTTGCTGGACTTCATAAAGAGACATCCGGGTGCGTGCATTGCGCCATTGACGTCGTATTCACTGGCGCAGGCTTGCCTCGCGTATGGCTATAACGACCTGAAGCAGACGTTCGCTTGCGTGGATTCCTTACCGCCTGCACCGTGTTGGCGTAGGCGGCAACCGGTACCGGATAGTCGCGGCGATTACTACAACAGGCAGTCGTTATTCGTTCGTCACCTGGTGACGCATGCGGAGTACGACCTTTGGACGAGGAAGAATTTAAACTCATGAATGCCGATCGCCTTCCGGGAGACTTTCCCGACATCGCTCAAACCTGGGCCACGCTGCAAGCCGAGCTGCCGATCAAACCGATTCGTTCAGAAGAGGATTATCAGCAGATGGTGCGGGTCGCCAACTCGTTGTCCGATCATCTGAAAGGCAACGCAGAGGATCCGCTCGCCGATCTGTTCGCGATCGTGTCGGATCTGGTCGAAAGTTGGGAAATACAGCACGTGACGATTCCAAAGGGGGAGCCGCGCGAAGTGCTCCGGCACCTGCTGGAAACGCACGGGCTCAAGCAGAAGGACCTGATAGGTATCGCATCGCCCACCGTGGTGAGCGACATCCTTGCAGGGCGGCGCGCCATCAGCAAGAAGGTGGCGAAGGCGCTGGCGCAGCGTTTTCATACCGACGTCAGCGCGTTTCTGTAGACAGCGCGCGGTGCGAGGTGCGAGATGTACCGCGCGTGCCTCGCGCTGTGCTGACCGTCATGGCTCACGCATTTCAACGACTCGTTCTATTCGTCCGACGCCGGCGGCTTGTGTTTCAGCTGCCGGCGTCGGCGTTTTTGTCCGTTCGCTGCATTCGTTGAAAGATCGACGGGGCGATAAAAAAGGGCCGCGCTTTGGCTTGGCGCGGCCCTTGTTACCTAAGCTAAACGCGGTCGATGTCCGGTGCGGACCTCATGGTCGTCTCGACGGAAACGGTTCGCTACCCGCGCCGCGTGCGTCGCGCCATTGTCGACGCACGCGGCCAGCCGTGCCGATGCGCGCTGCTTCCTGTTTCGCGGCACGCATCGCATGCAAACTCAAATGCCATTTGCGCAGCGCAAGCGCGACGCCGCCGGGCGCGAAAACCTGCAGCAACGCGCGCAGCAACCCGGGCTCCGCACGTTCGCCGATCAACGCGCAATAGGCGGCAAAAGCTCGCCGTCCCGCAGGCGTCAGGTATTCGCACATGATGAGCCGCCGATTGAACGACGCGTGATAGAACGCCGTGTCGTCGAATGGCGAAGCGGGGTGTGAATCGTCGCGGCCGGGGCGGGTGCCGAAGTGGTCGACCAGCAGCGACGGGTCGTAGATCAAGGTCCAGCCGCGCCGCTGCACGTCGAGACTGAAGGCCATTTCGCGGTGAGCCTCGGCGCCGGTGCCGCGCAAGCGTCGGTCGAAACGCAGCGCGCCGATCGCTTCGCGCCGGAACGCCATGTTCGCGCCGTCGAGCACTTGAACCGCGCGGGCTTCGCCGTCACTGGGATGATGATTGCCGGTCACGCGCCCATACCAGTTGACGAGACCGACCTGCGGCGGCTGTGCAGGCGCGCTACCGTTGCGTCGATGCGCGACGTCGCGGCCGCCGAGACCGCCCAGTTCCGGCACACATTCGAACGCGCGGGCGATTCGTGCAATCCAGTCCGGATGCGCGGCGGTGTCGTCATCGGTAAAGCAGAGCACGTCGCCGCTCGCGCTTTCGATGCCGAGGTTGTACGCGGCCACTACGCCCGGTTGGCGTACGAGCACGACGCAACGGCGCGGATCGGGGCGGTTGGCTTCGCGCGTGCGCAACCAGTCGAGCGTCGCGTAATCGTCATGGCGCGCGACCACGATCACTTCGTCCGCGCGGCGCTGCTGCGCGTCGAGCGCTGCGAGACATTGCGCGAGATCGACGGTGCGCCGCCACGTGGGCACGATCACGGAGACTCTCACGCCCGGCTCCCGTAGCGGCATGGTCAGAACGCGTTGCGTCCAATAAACCCTTTGAAGATCGTAATGAACACAATCTTCATATCGAACCAGAACGACCAGTTGTGAATGTAGAAGAGGTCGAACTTGACGCGCGCTTCCATTTTTTCGACCTTGGTGGTGGCGCCACGATAGCCGTTCACCTGGGCCCAGCCGGTGATGCCTGGCTTGATCCGGTAGCGGTACATGTAGCCGTACACCTGGTCTTTATAGAGGTCGTCGTGTTCGACTGCATGCGGACGCGGACCAACCACCGACATCTGCCCGAGCAGCACGTTCAGAAACTGCGGCAGTTCGTCGAGACTGGTGCGTCGCATGAAGGCGCCGAGTTTCGTCACGCGCGAATCGTTGCGCGTGGCCTGCGTGATCTGGCCGTGTGCTTCGTGATGCACGCTCATCGAGCGGAATTTGTAGATGCCGAACGGCTGGCCGTCCACGCCTTTGCGTGTCTGCCGGAAAAACACGGGTCCCGGCGACGTGAGTTTGATACCGATAGCCAGCACGATGAACACGGGCGCGAGCGCAAGCAGCGCGAACGCCGCGAACAGGCGGTCGAACATCAGCTTCGGCCACATTTGCGGCGGCGAGAACGGCGTCGCGCTGAGGTTCAGCGTCGGCAAACCGACCACGTCGACCACCGTGTGATTGAACAGCGAGAGGCTGCGAATATCGGGGATAAAGCGCAGATTCACGAAGTCGTGCCGGAAGGTGCGAGTGAAGCGGTAAATCGTATGTTCTTCCGATAGTGGCAGCGCGAGCCACACTTCGTTCACGCGTTCGTTGCGTATCTTGTTCGCGAATGCATCGAGATCGGTCAGCACAGGCAACCGGTTCAGACGCGGACCGTAACTGGCTGCGCCTTCGATACTGGTGTCGAACACGCACACCGGTTTGAAGCCGGCTTGCGGCGCATGTTCGAGATGCGCGAGCAGCGTGCGCGAAAATCCCGGCGCGCCAACAATCGCGACGGTGCGCGAATTCATCCCGCGTCGACGGACGCTGCGCAGCGCCACATGGACGACGCACTTCGCGGCGACGATCAATGCACCGGAGATCAGCGTGGAGTAGCCGAACCACAGCCGCGACACGGCATCCATTCGATGCAGCGTGAACGCCAGCACCAACGCGGTAGCGACCACCACCATCCATGCAGCGGCGACGCGCGCCAGCATCGGGGCGAGCGCTTTGCCGCGCCATGTGTCATAGACGCCGAAGCCCGGAAACAGCAGCAACACGAGCACGCAGTTAAACGCAATCAGAAGTCGCTCGGTATCCGACAACGCGATGGGCGTCGAAAAACGCATCCAGTGAGCGATCAGGCCTCCCGCAATCACGAAGAGTGCGTCGAGGCATCGCGCAGTATTCCTGAACATAGCTGACTTTACCCAGTAGTCGGACGGACCTGTGCTTATTCGACGGTTTCAGCCTGACGCAGACGCGGCAGCAGGCGGTCGAATTCGCGCTTGACGAGGCCATAGCATTCGCATGCGCGCGCTTCGAGGCCCTTGCGGTCGAGTACCTTGATATGGCCGCGGCTATGGTGAATCAGGCCTTCGTCGTGCAGCTTGCCGGCGGCTTCGGTAATGCCTTCGCGGCGCACGCCGAGCATGTCGGCGATCAGTTGCTGGGTCACGGTCAGATCGTTCGATGCGACGCGATCCACTTCGATCAGCAGCCAGCGGCACAGCTGCTTGTTCAGCGCGTGGTGGCGATTGCACGCAGCCGTTTGTGCGACCTGGGTGAGGAGAGCGTGCATGTACAGCAGCATCAGGCGGCGCAGGAAGTCGGAGCGGCCGAATTGCTGCTTGAGCGCCTGTGCGCTCATCCGGTACGCGAAACCGGCGCATTGCACCTGAACGCGGTTCGGCATGGTTTCGCCGCCGGTGAGTACGGGTACGCCCGTCATGCCTTCACGGCCGACGGCGGCGATTTCCACCGAGCTGCCGTCTTCCATCGTCGACAGCATCGAGATAATGGCGGTAGTCGGGAAATAGACGTGGTGAATTCGTTGGCCGGAGTCGCACAGCAATTGCTCGGTGCGCAGATGAACCAGTTCGAGATGAGGAGCTAGCGCTTGCCATTCATGAGACGGCAAAGCGCCGAGCAAATGGTTACCGTGCAGATCTGATTGAAGTGTCAACATGATCGGTCCTCGCGTGAAAGTCGCGGTGTGCGTGACTTTCTGATTTTTTGATCCGATGCCTGCATCCGCTGATAACAGCACGCTGCCTGGCGAGCAGCTAAATGATGAACAGGACCGGCCCCGTATTGGCCTTGGTGCGCCGCCGCTTGTTTTGAGGATCCGGCTTGCGGTGACGCTGCGTTGCGCTTGGGTATTAGCGAGGAGTGTGCCAACGGCAGGGAAAACGAGCACTGGTGCGGCGCAGCGAACCAGGGCCGGGCTCCGCGAGAAGCGAAATGACGCTTTTTGTTTCATATCTGTACAACGACCGTTTGAACAGTCCGCGTTTCGCGGGCCATTTTTATCCGGCTCAAGTCCTTGACGGGATTGGCTTTGCCACTGCTGGACGGGGTCTTCAGGGGCTTGCGGGAGCGTTGCATGATGCCTTCAAAGCCCCTTTTCAAGCGATGTCCGGGATGTGCCGGAAATGATTCAGATGTGTTCAACCCCCTCTGTGCGATGCCGTACCGAACCTGTTTTTGCAGAGGAAAGCGTCGCGTCGAATCCAACAGTGATTCTGCAGACCAGACAGTTTGACCGTTGTGATGCGAGTTGAGGCCTGCGTTGACTATGCGGGTAGGTCGAAGCGGACGGCGGCCCCGAATAGTGGCGGATAAGGCAGCGGCGGTCGGTAGTTTATTCGTCATACCGCGTCTGTTTTATTAGCATTTAAATGTTGGAGTCGATGTGCGTGCAACGATTCGTTTGTGAGAAGTTGGGCGTTTGCCATCAGATCAATCCCCGCAGGCACAGTTGAGCCGTGCTTACCCCGAAATATCAGTTGAGGCCGCTGGTAGTCGAAAACGGCCATACGTATCGAGAGTTGCATAGCGGACCTGGGTTCTCACTCGAATATGCGGGCGCAGCATGGTGAACGTCGCGTCTCGCGGAGATAGGTGCGTATCTCACGCAGCAGAAGGGGCCTGACGTGGGCAGGTATCGCGCTCGCCATCCATGTGCGCTTGCAAGATCGTGACGCGCCTGGTTGCCGGCGTGAACGGATCGGTAACTTGCTCATAGTCGAAATTCGCCATCGGGAAGTGTTGCTTCAGAGTGTGTGCCGAAGAAGGCTCCGCGCAGAAAATGTATCGGACTAGAACACCCTGATGCCGGTCGTGCGAAGTACGCTCGTCGCAGGGCGGGGTAATCGCGTGAGCACGTGATTCAACAGGGTTTCGACGATGATGGATCTCGACATAGCCACGTCATAAACGTGAGGTTCGAACTCACTCGGTGTGCGTGTCGTCATCGATTTCGATGCGGGAAAAGACGGCTGAAAACCCACAGATTGAGACGTCGCGCGTTTGCCATCGAATCGCAATGTCAGAGGATATGAAGTGGGCTGAGTTCTTAGGGTTGGTGAATAGCTTTGATGACGCGCTATTCCTGTTGCGCGTAGTTCGGTGTCCATGCATCGAGCCATTTGACGTACGAATAAACTCGCTGCAATTCAAGGTCCCACCGCGCGCTGCGAACGCATGCCGATACGCAAAATGTAGCGGGAATGAAACGACCGCTTCCGCATTTTCGAAGTGATTCGTGAGGTTCGATCAACTTGACTTGGCGCACGCCAACGATAAGAGCAATCAAAGCGAATAGTCTGCACATTGGCACTCGCAAAATGCACCACTTGCAGCTACGAAAAATGTATAGCGTTTTATCGCCAATGTTGGCGGCTATGAGCGTCCGTCGAACAAAAGCCGCAACGCAATCTTCAGATGGACCCTCGCCGATAATGGCAGCCATCGAATCGACGTATTCTCTCCGCGAGCAACGGAAGCGTTTTATATAAATCACGAAAAGCCCTTCAAATAGCGGCGTTTTATAACAAACACGCTGCGGTTATCGATCGTGGAAATGAAACTTCCCTCGATAAATCACACGCGCGATTTATCAAACTCCAGCATCAGTGCGAAAGCGCACGGAAATACGCGCGTCACAGGACGTACCGTGTAGCCATCACAACGGCCGGCATGTTGAGCCAGGCCATCGAGGTTGGCGTGGGTCTGTCCGCCGTGCTGAACTAATTGACCGCTGGGGAATGCGATGAACTGGAAAACGCTGGAATTCGATCAGCTTTCGGCGCGCGAGCTGTATCTGATTTTGCGGGCGCGCAGTGCGGTGTTCGTGGTCGAACAATCGCATGTGTGCCTAGACGCGGATGGTCGCGATGAAAACGCGCTGCACGTGTTCGCGGTTGAGGACATGGCGCGTCCCATGCCGATTCTCGCGTACGCACGTGTGCAGCCCGGCGACGCCGAAGATCCCGAAATCACCATCGACAAAGTGTTGACGAGTCCGCTGCGGCGCGGCGACGGCACTGCCGAGTTGCTGGTCGAACGTGTGCTTGAGGCCATCGCTCAGCGTTGGCCCGGACATGCCGCGCGTGTCAGCGCGCCGCTCGGTTTGCGCACGTTCTACGAGCAATTCGGTTTTCGTAAGACGGAAGGGCCGTACCTCGAGCATGGCGTGCCGTTCATCGGACTCACGCGTCAGGTGCGCAGCAGTCAGCCGCGATTTGCCGCGTTGCGACGGGCGCGCGAAGGGGCGTCGCTCGTGAATACGTTCGAACTGCTGTGAGCGTGTGTACAGATTGGCGGTACTGATTGTTTTCAGCCAGGCCGGAGAATCACGTGATTCGCTGCGCATGTCATCGTGGTAGTTGTTCTGCACGTTCCCTGGGATTGATCCAGATACACCCAGGCAAGCGGGTTGCGTGTTCGATTGCGACCCGCTGATTCGGCCTCGTCTGCGGGCCATTTTTCCCTGACGCCGCCAATGCGGCGCTTCGCAGATTTCGTCAACCGTTTGTGTAGCCGGCAAGCCCCGATCATCGATACATCGTCGCGCCATTTTCATGCGCGGCATCGACCAGGATCGGGACGGCGGCACGTAGCGGGCAACGACGAATCCTCCAACACTACTGCATTGTGTTTGTCCAGCGACGCTGCCAGAACAGCGCGGACAACCTGACACAGGCCGGCTGATGAAGCGGTGTGGCGTCCGGCTGTCACAAAGGCGAGTACATCGCCGCCAGGATGGGAGACAGCGACGCCAGGTGGTTCAATCCATCGCTCACCAATCGTTTGCCGTTTGCCGCCTTGACCGACCTTCGCGGATTGGAGGGTGGCGCACGCGCATCGCTCGCTTCACCCATACGACAAGATCAGACCAGATTGAACAGGGACTCACTCATGAATCGCATCGTGGAACGAGGCAATCCGCCCGCTTCGGGCGCGGGCATCAACGAAACGCCGACGCGTTTATCCGTGCAGCCGGCGATTCTCGCCGGTGGCGCGAGTTCGCGGTTGTGGCCGCTGTCGCGTGAACGCAATCCGAAACAGCTGATCGATCTGATGGGCGATGAAACGCTGCTCCAGGCGACCTTGCGTCGTCTCGATGCCGCGTTCGTGGTGGCGGCGCACAGTGCGGCGGCGCCTGGTGCCGCGCCTGCATCGATCGCGATGAACACGCCGCTGATCGTGTGCTGCGAGGACCTGCGCCTGCAAACGCTCGACTGCCTCGAGAAGTGCGGACGTTCCGCGCGGATGGTGCTCGAACCGGCGGCGCGCAACACCGCGCCCGCGTTGACGATTGCGGCGCTGGCGGCGCGGGCGTCGGCGGCGGAGGGCGACGACCCGCTCATCGTCGCGTTGCCGTCGGATCATCTGATCGTCGATCACGCGGCCTTCGGTGCGGCGCTCGCCGAGGCGCAGGTGCACGCGGCGCGCGGCGCGATCGTCACGCTCGGCGTGCCGCCGCATCGCGCGGCAACGGGGTATGGCTATATCCGCACGGGTACGGAGCTGGGCGCGCACGGTGCGCGAACCATCGAACGGTTCGTCGAGAAGCCCGATGCGGAACTTGCCGAGCGTTATGTCGCGTCCGGCGAGTACTGGTGGAATAGCGGCATGTTCGTGGTGCGCGCGTCCGTGTGGCTGGCGGCGATCGAGTTGTGCCGCCCGGTAATCGCGGCGACATGTGCGCAAGCGTTCGAGCACGCCACGGTGGACGGCGACGGTTCAGTGCACCTTGCACGCGATCCATTCGCCGCGTGCCCGTCCGATTCGATCGACTATGCAGTGATGGAGCGCATCGGCGCCGACGCGCGCCTCGTCGGTGTCGCGGTACCGCTCGTCGCCGGATGGTCGGATGTGGGCGCGTGGGACTCCGTATGGGACGCCTCGACCAAGGACGCCGACGGCAACGTCGCGCGAGGCCGCGTGGTGTTCACCGGATCGTCCGGCAGCTTCGCGCATTCGGAGGGACGGCTGGTCGCGTGTGTGGGCGTGAAGGGCGTGGTGGTGGTCGAGACCGCCGATGCAGTGCTGGTCGCTGCCAAGGACCGTGTGCAGGACGTCAAGGCGATCGTCGGCCGTCTGCGGGCGCAGCGCAGTGCCGAAGCACAGGAACAACGCAAGGTCTCGCGGCCGTGGGGTTATTACGATTCGCTCGAACACGGAGAGCGCTTCCAGGTGAAGCGGATCGTCGTCAAGCCGGGCGGACGTCTTTCGTTGCAGATGCATCATCATCGCGCCGAGCACTGGATCGTCGTGCGCGGCACGGCGCTCGTCACGCGCGGTGAAGAGCAGTTCCTGCTGTCGGAGAATCAATCGGCGTTCATTCCGCTCGGCGTCACGCACCGGCTCGAAAACCCCGGCAAGACGCCGCTGGAATTGATCGAGGTGCAGTCGGGCACCTACCTCGGCGAGGACGACATCGTGCGCTTCGACGATCAGTATGGGCGTGGCGACCAGCCAGGCGGCGACGTGGGCAACAGCGCGGCACACTGAAGTCGCGGGTTGACGCTGCAAGTCGACACTGTAAGTCGACACACCACCCAGGCCCAACGTTTCTTGCGCCCTCAACGGAAATGGACTTCGGTCCGGCAACCTTGAGGGCGCTTCCACAATCGTGAGTCACGATGACTTCGCGCGAATCTTCCTCTTCGTTTTTTCCCCGGCCCACCACGACGAGAGCGACACGGATCAGACAATTCGTGTCGCTACGTGCGTATTCGCACAATGCAAATTTTGGAACGCAGGCACGCTTGAGACGCAAGCTTATGGCCCATCAGGACATGCGGCGTTACACAGAAGAAACAATTCTCCAGAGGGATAACCCTGTCAGGTCGTTTCCCACTGGCGCATCCGTTTTGAAGCTAGCAACGTATCGTAGAAGAACGCATCACGCATAAGAAAACGACACGCAAGGGCCGTTTCATCAACAGGCTACGCGGGGGAAACACCGCTTCGGGGAGAGTGTCATGGAACAGGCAAATAAAGATCGATCGTTGGTGAGCAAGGTGATGGATGGCTTGGTCACCGGGATCGTCGAAGAGAAGTACGGCGCCATACTGCCACCGCAGGATGTGTTGTCGAAGGAGTTCGATGTCAGCCGCACCGTCATGCGCGAGGCGCTGTCGATGCTGCTCGCGCGCGACATGCTCGACGTGCGGCCGAAGATCGGCACGCGCATCCGGCCCATGAGCGACTGGCGCATGATCGACGAGGACGTTGTGAACTGGCGTTTTCGCGCCAAGCCCGATCCGTTGTTCCTGCGCGACGTGATCGAGTTTCGCATCCTGATCGAACCGCGCGCGTCGGCCCAGGCGGCAGCCCGCGGCAGCGCGGCGGATATCGCGGCGATTCGCGACGCGTTTGAGGCGTTCCGCGCGATCCGCCCGGGCGACGCCGGCTATCAGGAAGCCGATGAGCTGTTCCATACGCGCATCGTCGTGGCGAGCGGCAATCAGTTTTTCAAGCAGATGGCGGCAATCATTCGCGGCGCGTTGTCGACCACCAATCCGATCGTCACCGATAAGGACGGCATGTGGGAAACCGCGGTGAATTCGCATCGGCGTGTGGTCGAAGCGATCGAACGGCGCGATCCGAAGGAAGCCGAAATCGCGTCGCTTGCAATGATCGACTACACGGCGGAAGAGGTGGGCGGCACGTTTTCCGCGGAGCCGCCCGCGCACGGTTGAGCGGCGCCTTTACCGCGACGGTGTGCGGTTGGCGAGACCAGGCAGGAAGGACGGCGTGAGCCTATGTCCACGCAGCGGCGTGCGGCATGCGCGACAATAGCGCCTGTTCTGAACTGCATGGACTCGAAGACACGATGACAATCGCACCGCAGGAAAACCCGTCGGATCGCGTGATCCGCTGGGGGATCGTCGGCACGGGCCGGATTGCCCGGCGCTTTGCACAAGGCCTCGCTCATGTGCCGCACGCGCGGATCACCGCGCTGTGGTCGCGTCGCGCGGAACCGGCCAAAGCGTTCGCCGAGGAGTTTGGCGGCGAGGCCTGCGAGGTCTGCGCCGATTTCGACGCGCTGCTCGCCAGCGGCATCGACGCGCTTTATATCGCCACCGTCCAGGACAGTCACGCCGCGTACGCCATCGCCGCGTTGCAGGCCGGTTTGCACGTGTTGTGCGAGAAACCCGCCACCATCAACCAGCCGCAACTCGAGCGCGTGCTCGACGCTGCGCGCGCATCGCAGCGGCTCTTCATGGAAGCGATGAAGCCGCCGTTTTATCCGCTCTACAGAAAGTTGCACCAGCATCTGACCGACCAGCCGATCGGCGAGGTCGGACTCGTGCGCGCCGGTTGTTCGGTGCCGGGCGTGCCGGACGATCATCCTTCGTTGTCGTTCGAGCATGCGGGCGGCGCGCTGCTCGATATCGGCGTCTACGAAATGTTCCTCGCGGTGGACTGGCTCGGCGCACCACTTGACGTGCAGACGCTCGGACGGCTCGGCGCGACCGGTGTCGACACGTTCGCGAGTTTGAACAGTCAGCATGAGCGGGGCATCGCGCAGCTTTTCTGCGGACTCGATCTGCACGGCAAGGGCGACGCACTGTTAATGGCGACGGACGGCCACGTGACGATTCACGAGCCGTGGTGGAATCCGTCACGCGCGACGATCCGTTATAAGGACGGACGCACGGTCGAACTCGACGAGCCGTTCGAAGGCGGCGGCCTCAACTACGAAACGGCGCACTTCTGCGAGCTGATTCGCGCGGGAGAGGTGGAAAGCCCGGTCATGCCGCATAGCAAGTCGTTGCAGATGATCGCGATGGCGGATGCGGCGCGTGCGGCGCTCGGACTCAGGTTCGCGGGGGAGTGAGCGGCGCTGCGTTGTCGCGCCTGCGTGCGCTTGTGTGCGTCGCCTGGAGCCCGCGCCGGAGCCGTAGCTAGACGCGCGGTGATACGATTTACGTGGGCATGCGAACGCGAAAACCGCGCAGCATGCCCGCCGCTTTTGAATACTTTTCACTGGAACGGGAGCCGCTTGCCATGCGCATAGCCGGGAAATTGTGGCGCGAGAATAAAAGCCTCGTCGCGTTTATCTTTCTGATGGTGCTGTTTCGCAGCGCCGTGGCCGACTGGAACGTCGTGCCGAGCGGCTCGATGCTGCCGACCATTCGCGAAGGCGACCGGATTCTGGTCGACAAGATGGCCTACGATTTGCGCGTGCCGCTCACGCATATCACGATCGCGCATTTACACGATCCGCAGCGCGGCGACATCGTCACGATCGATTCGTCGGCCGCGCACGAGTTGCTGGTCAAGCGATTGATCGGCCTGCCCGGCGATGTTGTCGCGATGCGCGACAACGTGCTGTACGTGAACGGCCTGCGCGCCGATTATCGACCGCTGAAACTGACGCCGCTGCCGGGCGACGCGGCGTCACCCGGCGAGTATCTGACCGAGCATTTCGGCGACGTTGCGCATACCGTGCGCCTGTCGGTCGTAGCGCCGAGTCCGCGCGATTCGTTCGGCCCGGTCACGGTGCCGCAAGGCGAGTATCTGATGCTCGGCGACAACCGCGATAACAGCGCGGATTCGCGCTATTTCGGCTTCTTTCCGCGGAACGAGTTGATGGGACGCACGCGTCACGTCGCTTTTTCGCTCGACCCGGATCACTACTACGAGCCGCGTTTCGAGCGTTTTGGTGCGTCTCTGGACGGGCAGTCGAAGGTGGCGAGCCGCTAGGTCGAAGCGGCCCGGTGCCGGTGAGTGACGGTGGGTACGCCGAAGAGTCTGCTCAGTGCCGCGACGGCAAAGCAAGCCGTCGCTCATACCAGCGCTGCACCCATTCCAGCACCTGGCACAGCACCCAGTACACGGCGGCGGCCGCCAGATAAAGCGGCAGCGGCTGATACGTCGACGCGATGATTTCCTGCGCGCTGCGCAGCAGTTCGGTCACGGTAATCACCGACACGAGCGAGGTGTCCTTGATCAGGCTGATCAGGCTGTTCGACAGACTCGGCACTGCAATGCGCAACGCCTGCGGCGCGATCACGTAGCGCAGCGTCTGACGGCGCGACAGGCCGAGGCTATACGCGGCCAGCCACTGGCCGTCGTGAATCCCGAGAATCGCGCCGCGCATGCTCTCCGACAGATACGCCGCGACATTCGCCGACAGCGCGATCACGCCGGCGGGCGTTGGGTCGAGCGAAATACCGAAACTCGGCAAGCCGTAATAAATCACGAAAATCTGCACCAGCAGCGGCGTGCCGCGCATCACGCTCACGTAGATACGCGAAAGCCAGTTCAGCGGACGGCTGTGGCTGACGCCCATCAACGCGAGCACGGCGCCGGCGATCAGGCCGAAGAACATCGACAGAACCGCGAACTTGACCGTCAGGAGAGCGCCCTGCGCGAGCACAGGGAGCGATTGGACGAGCAGGGAGGTGGTGGACATGAGCGGAGATCGAATTGGCGCGCAAAGCGCACATCATAAACTTTGGCGCGGATAAAGCGTGGGTTGGCGGGGTGGGGGCTTACCTGATATTCAAGCTTGCAAAAGCACAAAGGGCGGCATCGTTGACGATGCCGCCCCTTGCTTCATCCCACGAGTCTTACTTGATCGGCTTGCTGACGTCGATACCGAACCACTTGTCCGAGATCTTCGCGAACGTACCATCGGTTTCCAGCTGGGTCATTGCGTCGTCGATTGCCTTGGCGAACTTCGGATTGCCCTTCTTGAACGGAATGCCCGACGGATTGCCCGGACCGACGTTCGAGCCGGTGCGCAACGGCAATTGCGAGTTCTTCAGCAGGTACGCGAGCATTAGGCGGTCGTTGAGCGCCGCATCCAGACGGCCGGCGGCCAGATCGCGCAGATATTCAGGCGCGCCCGGATACGTCTTCACATCGATGCCCGGCACCGACTTCGCCATATCCATGTAGTTCGTGCCCAGACCGACGCCGAGCTTCTTGCCCTTCAGGTCGTCGAGCGTCTTGAAGTCGCGCGTGTCGTCCTTGCGCTGGATCAGTTGCGCGGCCGAATACGTGTAAGCCGGCGAGAAATCGAGCACCTGCTTGCGCGCGTCGGTAATGCCGACCTGGTTGACGATCACGTCGAACTTGCCCGCCTGCAGACCGGCGATGATGCCGCTCCACTCGGTCGTGACGAACTCCGGCTTCACGCCGAGCTTCGCCGCCACGGCCTTGGCGATGTCGACGTCGTAGCCGACCAGTTCGCCGGACGGCGCTTTCGAGTTGAACGGCGGGAAGGTGCCTTCCAGGCCGATACGCAGCGTGCCGCGCTGCTTGACCTGATCGAGCAGGTCGTCGGCGTGCGCTGTGACGGCGGTGAACGACGCGCCGATCAGACCGGCGACGAGAATCTTTTTCAGCAGGCCAAATTTCATCGTGTTCCTTTGTTGTTCGTCTGGCGTTTTAACGGACGAGAGCATAACAAACGAGACTATCGAAACGTAAATACCGTTTGTTTATGTCTATATTCCTTGCAAGCCGCATAAGTCTCCCGACCTGGGCGGCTGCACCGCAGCCTAGCGCAGCGCCTGCGCGCATTCGGCGACCAGCGCCGGTCCGCGATAGATAAACCCAGTATAGAGCTGCACCAGCGCGGCGCCGGCCGCGAGCTTCGCGCGCGCGTCTTCGCCCGAAAAGATTCCGCCGACGCCGATGATCGGCACCGTGTCGCCGACTTCCGCGCGCAGCTTGCGGATCACCTCGTTCGACGCATCGAACACCGGCTTGCCCGACAGGCCGCCCGCTTCGTCGCCGTGTTGCATCCCGGTGACGGCCGTGCGCGACAGCGTGGTGTTGGTGGCGATCACGCCTTCGAATTTGTGACGCAGCAACGTGTCGGCAATCGACTTGATCTGCTCGTCGTCGAGATCCGGTGCGATTTTCAGCGCGAGCGGCACCAGCTTGCCGTGCATGTCGGCGAGGCGCTGCTGCTTGTCCTTGAGCGCGGCGAGCAGCGCATCCAGCTCGCCCGCGCCTTGCAACTGGCGCAGATTCTTCGTATTCGGCGACGAAATGTTGACCGTCACGTAGCTCGCGAACGGGTAAACGCGTTCGAGACAGTACAGATAGTCTTCGGCGGCGCGCTCGATCGGCGTGTCGGCGTTCTTGCCGATGTTCAGCCCGAGCGTGCCGCGATAGCGCGCGGCCTGGACGTTCTTCACGAACTGGTCGACGCCCGCGTTGTTAAACCCCATCCGGTTGATGATGCCGCCCGCCTCCGGCAGACGGAACATGCGCGGACGCGGGTTGCCCGGCTGCGCGCGCGGCGTAACGGTGCCGACTTCGATAAAGCCGAAGCCGAGCGCAGCCAGCCCGTCGATGCAGGCGCCGTCCTTATCGAGGCCCGCGGCGAGCCCGACCGGATTGCGGAACGTCAGCCCCATCACGGTACGCGGCGAATCCGGCACGCGCGGCGCGAACGCGCCTGCGAGGCCGGTACGGCCGGCGGCGCCGAGCATACGCAAGGTGAGGTGATGAGCGTCTTCCGCGTCCATGCGAAAGAGTTGGGCGCGTACGAGCGGGTAGAGGGAACTGAACACGGGACGAAGCCGGGCGGCCGAAAAATGGGAACCCGCCATTTTACCGGCTTTGGCGCGGTAATGAGACAGAGTGGATCGGAGGGGTGGATTTGGCGGGGGCGGTGGAGGCGGGCTGGCTGTCCGGAGCGACGAAAAGGGGCAGCTAGAACCTCGAGTAAGACGCTTTCTACCGGCAGCGACCGGAAACCATCGCTGCCCGAACCTACCGCCCCTAAGGCTTAAGCGGCCCCCGCCGTCCATGAATCGCCAGATCGACCGGAGGCAACTCCACTCCAGCCGGGTCCAGCACCTGCCAGTCGCCGTCGATCAAGCCCTCCAGCGGCCGGAAATTCGCCTTATAGGCCATCTTCGGACTCTCGCGAATCCAGTAGCCGAGATAGACGTACGGCAATTTCAGGCTGCGCGCCTGCTCGATCTGCCAGTAGATGTTGTAAGTGCCGAAGCTGGTATGGGCCAATCCAGGCTCGAAGAACGTGTACACCGACGACAAGCCGTCGCCGAGAATATCGATCATGCTGATCATGCGCAGAATGCCCGGCACATCCGGCCGGTCAGGCAGCGGCTCGCGGAATTCGACCAGCCGCGAATTGATCCGGCTTTGCAGCAGGAACTGCTCGTACTGATCGCGGCTGTCGCGGTCCATGCCGCCCCCCGCGTGCCGCGCCGACTGATAGCGCATATACAGCGCGTAATGTTCCTCGTCGTAATGAAGCGGCGCGACCGTGGCGATCATCTCGCCATGCTTTTTCCAGACCCGGCGCTGTGTACGGTTCGGCTCGAACTGGTCGACCGGCACGCGCACCGGCACGCACGCGCGACAGCCGTCGCAATACGGGCGGTACGTGAAGACACCCGAGCGCCGGAAGCCGGCCTTGACGAGATCGGTATAGACGTCGGAGTTGATCAGGTGACTGGGTGTGGCGACCTGAGAGCGCGCGATACGCCCGTCCAGATAACTGCAGGGATAAGGCGCCGTTGCATAAAATTGCAGCGCTGAAAGCGGGGAAAGAGGCAGCTCGTTAGGATGAGTCACGTTGGCAGCTCTCGAAGCGTCTCTGGTAATGCAAACCCGGCGCCTTGCGATCTGAAACTCGCGGCTCGTGACCCGCGGCCCGGTAGACGGCGGATCCGGATTCGGCCTGATTCTTCCTACGCCGCCCGCGTGACGACGTCGAGCAACGCGGTCTTGTCGAAGCGCCAGGGAATGGCCGGTGCGCCGACAGACGCGCGAACATGCGCGACGAACGTCTTGCGCGCTATCTCGCGACCGCCTAGCGACGCCAGATGCGACGTGTTCTGCTGGCAGTCTATCATTTCTATTTTGTGACGTCGCAAGTGTCCGACAAGCGCGGCCAGCGCCATTTTCGACGCATCGGTGACCTCCGCGAACATCGATTCGCCGAAGAACATCCGGCCGAACGACACCCCATATAAACCGCCCACGCGCCTGCCTTCGAACCAGGTCTCGATGCTGTGCGCATCGCCCACCCGATGCAGCGACGAATACGCTTCGATCACGTCGGCGGTGATCCACGTACCGCGCTGGCCACGACGCGGCGCCTGTGCGCACGCGAGCATCACGCCGGCAAAGTCGTGGTCGACGCGGATTTCCCATGCGTCGTCGCGCAGCACGCGCTTGAGCGTTTTGCGCAGGGACGGCGACAGTTTGAAGTCGTCGGGGCGCAGGATCATGCGCGGATCGGGGCTCCACCACAACACGGGTTGGCCGTCCGAATACCAGGGGAAAATGCCGCGCCGGTAGGCGTCGATCAGGCGTGACGGCAGCAGGTCGGCGCTGGCCGCGAGCAGGCCGGGTGCGCCGCTGGCCGCGCCAAGTGCGCGTTCGACAGGGGGGAACGGATCGTCAGCGCCGAGCCAGGGAACCATGCGCGCCGCTCAACCTTCGCGCAGCGAGCGGAAGATGTCGCCCGTGTGCAGGCCGAAGCTGCCGGCGGAGCGGTCGGCGAAGAAGAAACGCAGGGTCTGGCCGACCGTTGGGAACGCGATTTCGTCCCACGGAATTTCGTGTTCCTCGAAAAGCTTCACTTCGAGGCTTTCCTCGCCGGCGGCAATGTCGAGATCGAGCAGTCGCGCCATATAAAACAGATGCACCTGATGCACGTGCGGCACGTTCAGCAGCGAAAACAGGCTCTGTACCTCGACGCGCGCGCCGGCTTCCTCCAGCGTTTCGCGCGAGGCTGCCTCAGCGGTCGTTTCACCCATTTCCATGAAGCCTGCGGGGAGCGTCCAGTAGCCATAGCGCGGTTCGATCGCGCGACGGCACAGCAGCACCTTGTCGTCCCACACCGGGACGGTACCGACCACGTTGCGCGGATTCTGGTAATGCACGGTGCCGCAACTGCCGCAGACGAAGCGCTCGCGGTTGTCGCCCGGTGGAATGCTCAGACTGACTCCGTGACCGCAGACAGAACAGAATTTCATAGGAGGGGGACTGGAAAGAGTGTTAGGAGTTTATCACCGGGCTGAGCTTTTTCTGAGCTTGGGTGCAAGATCCTGCGGGACATGCGGATTGGGAGTGCGCGGGTGCGAAAGTGCTTGGATAGAAGGGTTTTCTATTCGTAGTCCGGATATTTTGCGTGCATGCGGATGACGCGAAAGGCCGCGCGAGTTGATTCGAAAGCTCGAGTCCGACGATGCGCGTGGCCGCGCGAACGAGGTGGTTTTGCGATTGCGGAGGAGGGGGGCGAGAGGCGCATGAAGAACGGAACTGACTCGCGCATGGCAAATGCATTTAGCCATCATCGACTGACGACGGCGCAAACAAAAAAGGCCTGCCGAATTGGCAAGCCTTGAATGTTTTTTCGACGTCTCGAACCAGTGAGTGTTACTTGGTTGCGGGGGTAGGATTTGAACCTACGACCTTCGGGTTATGAGCCCGACGAGCTGCCAGACTGCTCCACCCCGCGTCCGTCGAAGAAAAGAGTATAGCGTACCGCGTATGCCAACGCAATAGCTATTTAAGAAATGGCTTCAATCGACTCGCCGGCCGACTGCCGCGCGGCGATTGCGTAGCGTCACGATGTGACTCCGGAGAAGCCGCCGCTCCTATTAGCACGTGTCGAGAGCGCACAGGGCCGTGCCATACGCTGCGCTAGAATCCAGATTCCCTTCGCGGCTCGCCACGCATGCAGGCATTCATGCTCACAGGCATGACGGCGAGCGCCTGAACTCCTACCTTGCTCTGAATTCCATGGATATCGCACACGATCTGCAGGTTATTGCCGCTCAGGAACGCACCCTGGTGTTCCCTCAATTCGACGCCGACCGCGCGTGGCAAATCGGCGCTTATCTGCACGAAGTCGCCAAGGCGCGCGGCATCGCGGCGGCCATCGACGTGCGTACCTTCGGGCAGCCGCTGTTTTTCAGTTCGCTCGACGGCGCGACGCCCGACAACGTCGACTGGGCTCGCCGTAAAAGCAACACGGTTGCGCATTTCCGCCGCAGTTCGTACGCGATCGGTTTGAAGATGCAGCAAGCTGGCAGCACGCTCGCCGACAAGCATGGCCTGGCCGCTACGGAATACGCATCGCATGGCGGCGCGTTTCCGTTGACGGTCGCAAACGCGGGCGTGATCGGTTCGATCACCGTGTCGGGTCTGCCGCAACGCGCCGATCACGAACTGGTGGTCGAGGCGCTATGCGCGCATCTCGGCCACGACTACAGCAAGCTCGCGCTCGCGAAGGCCTGACGCGATGCGGGTGCCTCCTTATGCATTGCTCGGGATCGCCATCGTCGCCGAAGTGATCGCGACATCCGCGATGCGCGCCTCCGACGGGTTTTCGCGGCTGTGGCCGTCGACGGTCGTGGTGATCGGCTACGGCATCGCGTTTTACTGCCTGTCGCTGACGCTCAGAAGTATTCCGGTCGGCATCGTGTATGCGGTGTGGTCCGGTGCGGGCATCGTGCTGATCACGCTGGTCGCGTTACTGCTGTACCGGCAGGTGCCGGACTTGCCCGCGATCATCGGGCTCGGGCTCATCATTGCGGGCGTCGCCGTGCTGAACATCTTTTCGAAGATGCAGGCGCATTGACGCCTTCGAACAGGCGCAAGCTCACGGCTTGCGCTCGCCTTGCGCTTATTTGCAACGCACGATCATCGAGCGGTTTTTGACGTTGGCCGACACGACGTTGGTGATGCTGCCGCCCGTCACGCCGCTTTCGTCGTCTTTCGACACGATGTCGTAGCCGGTCGCGCCGCACACCTTGCCGGCCTGCACGTAACAGGACGCCCAGCTGGAATTGGCGTCTGCGCCGCTGCAATTCACCGCGAAACCGGTCTGGCCGTTCGGCAGATTGATCAGAGAAGTCGTGTTCGACGACGCACAGCCCGCCAAGCCCGCGCCCATCAGAATGACGGCGGGCAGTGCGGCCGACAGCGATGCACGACGAACGAGAGCAAGCGCGACGCCTGGCTGGATACGACGGAATAGGCCGGTGCGGCGCGGTTGCGTCATGAATTGCATTGTGATGTTCCTTTCAGATTGAAATTCGGGCTTGCCGCTTCTGCTCAGGACGTGAGCCCCGAGTCACGGCGTTTCGATCGTGATGCCCGCTGCGCTGACCAGCCGGCGGCTTTCAGCGCCGTCTTCGGAGGCCGCGTCTTCCCAGATGCTGATGGCTTTCGGAATGTCGATGCCGTGGCTTTCGGCGTACGCAAACCATTTGTTTGCCGCATCGGGCTCGGGCAATTCGCGGTTCTGCAGAAAATATTTTCCCATATTGCGCTCGCTAGTCTCGAAAAGGCGGGTTGCACTCAGCACGGATCGTGCCGCCGACCATTCGACCCGCGCGGGCGCAACAAGTGCGATCCGATGGCCAGCGCTTGCCGGTTGCACCGAACTTATTGGTCGTCGGCGCGCCTTACTTATCGATATTTGTCGTTACTGGCTCATTGAGAGAAGAGGCGCGCGGGTGTGGCGTGCGCTTTGCAGGTTCGGATGCGGATGCCGTGTTGTCTGAGCGTAGGGCGAGAGTCGCACGCACTGCCGGGCGATGACCGACGCGGCATCCGTCCATCAATTGCAACGAGGAGAACGAATATGGCTGAACGGGTAAGTGGTCCCTATCGCGGCTATTACATCAGCGCCGCCGCGCGTCTCGTGCCGGCGGTCGGAACGCCGGCGGCGGGTGACAGCGCGAAAGCCGGCACGTATGTCGGATCGGTGAGCCTTGCCGAACAGGGCCCGGACGATCCGCACCGGATGGAGACGTTGCTCGAGCTTGGCGACGAGCAACGATTCGGCTGCGAAGAGGAAGCGCTGGTTTTCGTCGAGCAGGCGGCGCGCGATTATGTCGACCGTCTGTTGGGAGGCGCTTGATGGCGGTACGCAATTCAGAGCAGGGTGGTGCTGGAAACGAAATTCACGACGTATTCGACGAAGGATCCGGTAGCGCAGTTCAGGAAACCGATGCCCGCGTGCGCGGGAACGTCCACGAGAATTCCCGCGTGAAGATGGTTCTTTCCGTCGAAAAACGTGCTCTTCAAAACGCTGACAAAAGCCCGTCGGCAGGCTGGACCGCCGTCCGGGGCCGCGAGTACCATAGCGGGGTCGGCGGCGGCCGGCGGTTTGTCGCGGGCGCCGCTCTCCTGCCGGAACCTTCTGATGAGGCGACCATGGAAATTCGGTTTCCCGCGGACGCGCCTGCTTACCGCGGCGCCAATCTGACCGTTGTCTTTCCCGCGCTGGTGGACGGCGAACCGGTGCCGTGCGCGATCTCGGTCGAAGCACTCGAAGATCACTTCGGCGCCTATTCCGAAGACCTCGAAGGCTGGATGCGCGCCTTCGACGCCGGCCGTCCCCGCATCGAGGCGGTGGCGCGCGAACATCTTCAGATCAGCAACGGCACTCCGGTTCTGCTCAAGAGCGGCCACTTTCCGCCTGGAAACGTGGCGGATTAGCCCGGCGCACTCTCGCGAATTCATACGTCGGCGGTGGTTTGCAGCGGTTATCGAACGATTCCTGACAGGCGGCCTGCCAATGTGTCCTGATCGTTCATCGCACGTCCCGGCACAGCTTAACGAAGCGTTCCGCTACGCCGCGTGGCCCGCCGACGCGGCGGCGCGGGCGGCATCGAACGAACGCCGGATTCCCTCCTCGTACGAAGTCTTCGCGATCGGGCCGATCAGGCTCGTCAACGCCGAATCGTCCAGCACGAGCGGTTCGGTCATCAGATAGTTCATCTCCACCAGTTCACGCATGAGCGGATTGAAGAGGCCGAGCACGCGCAGCATGGTCTTGCCCGCGACCGTCAGCCTGGTTTCGCGGCCCGCCAGCGCGTACGCCTGCCGCGCGACTTCGCGCTGCGTAATCGTGCCCGTGCCCGCCAGATGCCACCAGCGCCCATAAGCCCCGGGCGTGCGCGTGAGCGTTTCGACCACCGGTCCGATATCCGGCAGATAGATGAACTCGTGCGGCATATCCACCGGGCCGAGCACCTGCGCGCGCTTGCCGGTCGCGGCGCCGTCGAACACGCCGTTCAGCAGGCTGCGCTCGATACCTGGGCCGTAGAAATCCGGCAGACGCAACACCAGAGTCGACAGCCCGTTCTGCCCGTGCGCGGCCAGCACCAGGTTCTCCTGCGCGAGCCGCATCTGCCCTTTGAACGTATGCGGTTCCCGTGGATGCCCCTCGCTCACCGGATTGGCGCGGGCCCGGCCATACGGATACACGGTGCCGATCAGAATGAAGCGTTCGACGCCCGCCGCCTTGACGCCGGCCAGCGTTCTCTCCATTAGCGGCGGATGTTTGGCGAACTGGTCGTACGGTACGCCGACGAGATAGATCACGGTCTGCAAACCGGCTGCGGCGGCGCGGATCGAAGCGGGGTCGTCGGGATTCCACGTGACGATCTCCGCGTGCGGGTCGTGGCCGAAGGCCGAGTCGAGTGGCTCCCGCGAGCGGCCGACCACGCGGTAGTCGCGTCCCGCCGCACTCAGCGCCGCCGCGATGCTTTGTCCCGCCGCGCCCGCTGCGCCGAATAAACCGATCTTTCCCGTGACTTGCATGACAACTCCTCAAGAAGGCGCCGTATCGCGCGCAGATGCATTCGACTGTCGATTGAAAAGTTACTGAACACCGTTCAATAAACGGTGTTCAGTTTAATTTGACTTTTCAGTTTGTCAAATCGAAAATGGCTGCCATGGGAATCGCTGAAAGAAAAAATCGCCAGAAACAGGCACTGCGCGAACGCATCCTCGACGCCGCGCGGCGCATCGTCATGCGCGAGGGCTTTGCCGCGCTGTCCATGCGCAAGATTGCCGACGCCATCGAATATTCGCCCGCCACGCTGTATCTGCATTTCGCGAGCCGCGACGAGATCGCCCACGCGTTGTGCGAAGAGGGCTTTGCACAATTGCTGAAGACGTTTGAGCCGCTCGCGGCCATCGTCGATCCGGCGGAGCGGCTCAAGGCGTTCGGGCGGGCTTATGTCGCGTTCGGAGTCGCGCATCCCGAAACGTACCGGCTGATCTTCATGGAGGATCCGAGCTATACGGGCGCGGCATTTGGTGGCGCGGCGAAGGCGAGGGCGGTTGACGTGTCCGGGAGCGGAGCGGGAGGCGTGCCGTCGGCGCAAACGGCTGACGGTGATTTACAGGATCAGACCGCCGACGCGTCGCACGCAAATAGTGATGACCCCGGCGCTGAAGCGCTTCACATCATGATCGCCGCGCTCGAAGAACTCAAAGCGACCGGGCGGCTGCCGGCATCGACGGATGCCGCCGTGTGGGCCGAGGCGTTCTGGGCGACCATGCACGGGATCGTCGCGCTGAACCTCACGTGTCCGGTGTTTCCGGGCGCGCCGCTCGAGACGGTGGTGGACGTGGCACTGAACGCCTGGTTGGGAGCCGCACACAAGACGCCGCAGCCTGCGCTTCCTGTCACGGGATAACCGCGAGAAAAGCCAGCAGAAAACCCTCGAAAATTGCGCAGCCTCGCGGAAATAACCTCTCCGCCCGGCCCCAACCGCAAATCCGCCCCCGCGTGATAACGTTCAGTTCCACCTTATTTCGCGCCGTCGCGCCTAGCTCTCCATGTCCATTTCCGCCTCGCCCGCTGTCAGCGACGAAGTCGTGACGCACGTAGCCAACCGTATCGGTTTCATCGAACTGGAGAGGCCCAAGGCGCTCAACGCGCTGTCGACCGGCATGATCCGCGCGATTCACGCGGCGCTCGACGAGTGGCGCGAGAATCCCGACGTGCAGGCGGTCGTGATCCGCAGCCAGCACCCGCGCGCGTTCTGCGCAGGCGGCGATATCCGCTTTCTGTACGAGTCGGCGCAACGTGGCGAACATGACGCGCGCGATACGTTTTTCACCGAGGAATATCGCCTCAATCACGCGATCTTCACGTATCCGAAGCCGTATATCGCGCTGATGAACGGCGTGGTGATGGGCGGCGGCATGGGGATTTCGCAGGGCGCGCATCGAACCGGCGGCCTGCGCGTCGTGACACAGTCGACGAAAATGGCGATGCCCGAAACGCGTATCGGCCTGTTTCCCGACGTCGGCGCGAGCTGGTTTCTGGCTCGGACGCCTGGCGCGATCGGCCGCTATCTGGCGGTGACCGGCGAGACGATCGGCGCGGCGGATGCGCTCTACGCCGGTCTCGCCGACGTCTATATCGATGAAGACGCGTTGCCTGCGCTAATCGAAACCTTGCGCAGCGAACCGTTCGAGCGGGGCGCGGACGTGGTGGCCTGTGTCGAGCGCGAGGCGCTCGCGTATCAGGTAACGCCGAGTCCCGAAACTTCGCCGCTCGCGAATGCGCGTGCGTTGATCGACCGGCATTTCTCGCTGCCGGATGTCGCGCGAATTCTTGCGTCGCTCGAAAAGGAGCGCGCCCGCGACGGCGATGCCGCCGGATGGGCCGAGCAGACCATCGGCGTGTTGCGCGAACGTTCGCCGCTGTCGATGGCGGTGTCGCTGGAAGTGGTGACGCGTGCCGAAGGCTCGATGGCCGAGGTGCTGCGCGGCGATCTCGATCTGACGCGTTCCAGTTTTCTCGCGGGCGATTCGGTCGAAGGCATTCGCGCGCGGATCATCGACAAGGACAATGCGCCGCGCTGGCGTTTCGCGCGCATCGAAGACGTGAGCGCCACCGATGTCGAGAAGATGTTCGAAAGCCCGTGGCCGGCCGCCGAACATCCGCTGCGCGATCTGCGGGGTTAAAAAAAAGCGGGCGGCAATTGAATTGCCGCCCGCTTTTACCTTGTCATCTGTCAGCCGCAGAACCGTCCGCCGCAACATCGTTCTGAGGCGAATCATGGCACGGCGTTATTCCTCGTCCTCGCTCGCCATGAACGCGCGCATGAACACCAGCGCGCCCCAGCCCCACATCGCGTTCGCCGCGAAACCTACCGCGAGGCGCGGCAGCATATTGCCGCTCGGCCAGATACCGCGCAACGGATCGACCACGAACACGCTCGCCGCCGTCAGCACGATCCCGCCGAACACGAAGGCCGGCACCCACGGCGCACGATGATGCGGCGCGACGCGCAGCAGCCACGCCATCAGCACCGCCCAGAACGCGCTCCAGATAGCGTTGGCAATGAACTCGGGCAAGCCGAGCGGCAAAAACGGCGCAGTGGAAAATCCGGTTGGGTCGATCAGGCCGGCTGCGTGCATCAGCGCCAGCGTCGATTCATGGAAGAACAGCGAAGCCAGAAAACCGGCAACAAAAGGCAGAATGAGTTTTTGCATGCATTGCACCGCCAGGGCACAGGCGGCGTGGTTCGCGGCCTGTACCGGGTTATTGGAAAACGAGCGCCATTATATATAGGGGTCCCTTGTTTTCCGCGTGCTTAAAGCGCAACACCCGTATGCTTTAGCGTCGGGCTAATCACGAAAGTGGAAAACCTAAGCTAAAAAAAATCGTTCAAAAGCCGCGGCACGATCCATAGACTGCTTCTTCATACAGACGGCAATTGTTGCCGTCGTTCGTTGAGTCGAGCGCGTGACGCGCACGTTTGGTCGAGGGAAGCCGTTGTGATGTCCTGCCTGATGCCGATCTTCATCCGCCATACCTGCCTCATTGGCCGTAGCGGCCGCACGCGTTGTACCCCGCGTACGGAACGTGAGTGCCGCGGCTCGCACAGTCGCCGGTAAGCCGGTTCCACACCGCTCAGATTCTTGTCCTTTTTTGCGCAGCATCGCCCGGCCAGGGCTTGAAGCAGGCCGGCTGGATGCGCGCGGCCGGCGTGTGCGAGAGGCGCTTCGCGCACCGTCTCCATTCAATCCAGTTTCGAATCAGCAGGAGCAGCAAATGAATGTGTTCTGGTTCATTCCGACTCACGGCGACAGCCGCTATCTCGGCACGTCCCGCGGCGCACGCGCAGCCGATAGCGACTACTTCAACCAGATCGCCGTCGCCGCCGACACGCTCGGCTACGACGGTGTTCTGCTGCCCACCGGCCGTTCGTGCGAAGACGCATGGGTGGTCGCGTCGAGTCTGATTGCCGCGACCAAACGTCTGAAGTTCCTGGTGGCGGTTCGGCCGGGTCTGTCGTCGCCGGGGCTGGCCGCGCGGATGGCGTCGACCTTCGACCGTCTGTCGAACGGACGTCTGCTGATCAACGTGGTGACGGGCGGCGATACGGTCGAACTGGAAGGCGACGGTCTGTTCGTCGATCACGACACGCGCTACGAAATCACCGACGAATTCCTGCACATCTGGCGCAAGCTGCTGACGGCATCGCACAAGAAGGAGTCGATCGACTTCGAAGGCAAGCATCTGGTGTCGAAGGGCGGCAAGGTGCTGTATCCGCCGGTGCAGGATCCGCATCCGCCGCTGTGGTTCGGCGGGTCGTCGCCGGCTGCGCACGACCTGGCGGGCGAGCATATCGACACATATCTGACGTGGGGCGAGCCGCCCGAAGCGGTCGCGGCGAAGATCGCCGACGTTCGCGCCCGCGCGGCCGCCCATGGCCGCGAGATCAAGTTCGGCATCCGCTTTCACGTGATCGTCCGCGAAACGGAAGAAGAAGCGTGGGCTGCGGCCGACAAGCTGATCAGCCGTCTCACCGACGAAACCGTCGCGCGGGCGCAAACCTCGTTCTCGAAGATGGACTCCGAAGGACAGCGCCGCATGGCCGCGCTGCACGGCGGCAAGATCGGCAGCCGCGAGGAACTCGAGGTCTATCCGAACGTGTGGGCGGGCGTGGGTCTCGTGCGCGGCGGCGCGGGCACGGCGCTGGTCGGCAGCCCCGAGCAGGTCGTGGAGCGGATGAACGAATACGCGGCGCTCGGCGTGGATACCTTCATTCTGTCCGGCTACCCGCATCTCGAAGAGTCGTATCGCTTCGCCGAACTCGTGTTCCCGTTGCTCGACCGCAAGGTCAAAGTGTCGAACGGACCGCTGTCGGGGCCGTTCGGCGAAATCATCGGCAATCACCATGTGCCGGAAGCGGTCAGCGCGAGCTGAACGCATGGCGCTGAAAATCTCCGCGAGTCCGAACGGACTCCGCTGATTGTCGGCAAGCAATGAGGAACGCAATCATGGCTTCATCGAGTGTGACCGCGCAGCGGGTTTCGGGCGCCAGTGCGCTGCGCCGTTTCGGCGCACATCTGGCGCCGTGGCTCGCGCCGCTCGCCATTCTGCTGGCGTGGGAATTCGCCGCGCGCAGCGGCGTGCTGTCCACCCGCGTGCTGCCCGAACCGCTCGCGGTCGTGAAGGCCGCATGGTCGCTGATCCAGTCCGGCGAGATGTGGGCGGACGTGAAGGTCAGCACGTGGCGCGCGGTGTCGGGCTTCGTGATCGGCGGCGGGATTGGGCTCGTGCTCGGACTCGCGACGGGCCTGTTCAAGCCGATCGAAATCGCGCTCGACTCGACCGTGCAGATGGTCCGCAACATCCCCGCGCTGGCGATGATTCCCCTCGTGATCCTGTGGTTCGGCATAGAGGAAGAAGCGAAGGTGCTGCTCGTCGCGCTGGGCGTGTTTTTCCCGATCTACGTGAACACGTTTCACGGAATCCGTTCGGTCGACGCCAACCTGATCGAGATGGCGCGCAGTTACGGCGTGAAGGGTTTCGCGCTGTACCGGCATGTGATTCTGCCCGGCGCGTTGCCGTCGATTCTGGTCGGCGTGCGTTTCGCGTTCGGACTGATGTGGGTCACGCTGATCGTCGCCGAGACTATTTCCGCGCAATCGGGCATCGGCTACATGACGATGAACGCGCGCGAATTCCTGCAAACCGATGTGGTGGTGGTCGGCATTCTGCTGTACGCGGCGCTCGGCAAACTCGCCGACGTGCTCGCGAAGGGGCTGGAGCGCGTGTCGCTGCGCTGGCATCCGGCTTATCAAACAGGAGCGAAATGATGAGCGCGACAACATGGTCGACGTCGTTCGGCGGGATCGCGGGCCGCGACCTCGAAGCCGAGTTGGCGCAGCCCCGCATCGCCGGTCATGAAGCGGCTCAGGCGGCCGATCGCAAGTACGCCGATCAGACGCATGCACAAACGCTTTCGCAGACGGAGGAGCGCCCGCAGGCTGGGGCGAGTCAACCGGCCGGTGCACTGACCCGTGAAGACGCGCGTAACGACGCCCGCAGCCCCGCCGACTACGCGGTCCAACTGCGCGGAGTCGGCAAGCGCTACGGCGAGCGCTCGGTGTTGGAGGATTTCGATCTGTCGATCGAGCGGGGCAGTTTCGTGGCGATCGTGGGCCGCAGCGGTTGCGGCAAATCGACGTTGCTGCGACTGGTGGCGGAGCTTGAAAAGAGCACGTCCGGTGTACTCGAAAAGCGCGCCGCCGATGGTGGTCCGCTCGACACCCGCATCATGTTTCAGGACGCGCGTCTGCTGCCGTGGAAGAGCGTGCTGCAGAACGTGATGCTCGGCCTCGGCCGCGGTGCGCGCGAAGATGCGCGCGCCGTACTCGCCGAAGTCGGCCTGCTCGAACGCGCGAACGACTGGCCTGCGCAGTTGTCCGGCGGGCAGCGTCAACGGGTCGCGCTGGCGCGGGCGCTGGTGCATCGTCCGCAGTTGCTGTTGCTCGACGAGCCGCTCGGCGCGCTCGACGCGTTGACGCGGATCGAAATGCACGCGCTGATAGAACGCCTGTGGCGTACTCACCAGTTCACCGCCTTGCTGGTCACGCACGACGTGCATGAAGCCGTCGCGCTCGGCGACCGGATTCTTCTGATCGAAGAAGGGCGTATCGCGCTCGATCAGCCGGTGGCGCTGGCGCGTCCGCGCGCACGGGCGTCGGCGGGATTTGCCGCGCTCGAAGAACACGTGCTGCAACGTGTGCTGAAAACCGCGCCGAACGACGATGCGTTGTCACAACGCATCTACGACGCGCGTGACGAAGGCCGCTCCATCAAGCCAACCGACGTCCGCTGGGCCGTCTGACTTTCGCTGTCATTAATCGCTTTACTGGAGCCACTCGCTATGAGCATTTCCGCTATCAACGTACGTAATCAGTTCAAAGGCAAGATCAAGGAAATCATCCGGGGATCGGTGGTGTCCGAGGTCGATGTGGAAACGCCGTTCGGCATCGTCACGTCGGTGATCACTACGCGCTCGGTCGACGAACTCGAACTGAAGGTCGGTTCGGAAGTCGTCGCGCTGGTGAAGTCGACCGAGGTGTCGATCGCGCGGCTTTGACTGGCAGACGACGGCGCATCGGTGCGCATTGGTGCCCGTCGGGCCGCCGCGCCGTAAAGCCCGTGTTATTTCGCATTCGCGCCGCTCGCGGGCGGCGGACGGCTCATCTTGTCGTTGGTCGGCTTGTCCGGGCGCTTGATCGGCATGTTGTCGGGGTTGGTGGCGCTGGGCGCGCTATCGGCGCCATTCTGGCCATTGACGCCGGCCGCCGCGTCGGGCGGTTTGACCATCGGCGACTGGGTGCCACGCGGCGCGGGCGGGGGATTGGACTGGGCGATTTTGTCGACCTGAATTTTATCCACCTGAGCCGCTTGGGCGGCGCGTACGACGTCGATCGTCTGTGCAAGCGCCGGCGCACTGACGGTGCCGATCCAGGTTAGCGCGACGCCTGCGCTCAGCAGGGTCCATTTGCTTCGCTTCATTTCGCCCTCCGTTCGCGATGCGGCACGCCGGGTATTGAGCATGGCGGGATCGCGTTTTCCGATGGACATCTGGCAGCGGCCGCACGTTGCACGTGTCGTGCTCGTGTCGCGCTTGTGTCACTTTACGCCGATGCAATCGCGCATCTGCGATTCGTCGCCTCAAGCCAGGTTTCCTCTCGCTACGACGCAATGCGCGTGCCTCGACGCGCCCGTGCGCACGCGCATGCAACGCGCATATACAACCGTCCCCGAAACTTGCTAGGATAAATTGATCATTCCGACGGAGACGGCCATGTCGAAGTCATTGAGTCCCGAAGCGGTCGAAGCCTTGCGGCGTCTGAACGACATTGGCGTCGGCCTGCGGGCGCCGGAACTGGCGCCGTCCGTGAAAGCGGAGTTGCTGGCGAGCGGCCTCGCGGCCGAAGCGGGTAGCGGCGAGATCGAGATAACCTGCAACGGCCGGCAATATCTTTCCGGCGATTGCGATTGACCGGCGAGATTGATCGGCGGAACCACGGAGGCGAACATGAAGCCGAAAGGTATCGACATGGGCGACTACGAAGAGCGCTATCAGGACTACGACATCGAAGTCGCGGTCGAACAGGTGCTGACCGGCGTCAACGCGCATTTTCGGGTGCTGCGCGACGGCGCCCCGGTGGTCGACTGGCGGCTGGTGCACATCGACAGCCTGTGGCCCACCGAGCATACGGCGGCCGAGGCGGCGCTACGGGCCGCGCGCGAATTGATCGACGCGGGCTTGCCGACGTAACCGCGATTCCACGCTGATTCTTTTTCTGATTTCCCCATTTCCAACTGGCTGGAGACCTTTGTGCATCTTGCACGCGCGATCCCGATCATCCGTATTTTTTCCGAAGACAAAGCGCAGGAGTTTTACGTCGACTTTCTAGGCTTTACCGTCGAATGGGAGCACCGTTTCGAGGACAATTTCCCGCTCTACATGCAGGTGCGGCGCTCCGATCTGATCCTGCACCTGAGCGAGCATCACGGCGACGCAACGCCGGGATCGGCGATTTTGGTACCGATGCAGGACATCGACGCGTTCCACGACGAGCTGCATACGAAAGACTACAAATATGGAAAGCCCGGCATCGACGTATTGCCGTGGGGCAAGGTGCTGGAGACGACCGATCCGTTCGGCAACCGGATCCGCTTCTGCGAGCCGCCGAAAGAGGAATAACGCTGAGGCAGCAAGTGACCAGACTGCTCACGCGGGCTGTTGTGAAGCCGCGTAAACGCAACTGGGCGCCGGCATCAATACTGCATGCGCGGCGCCCAGTTGATCCACCGCCCTGAACTGACAGGCGGCGGGATCGGCTACGAGTGCTTAGTGGCCGAAGAAAACCGATTGCGGGCCCGAAGCCGGAGCACGCGTACCCGATTGCGACGACACGTTGTTCACGCCGCCGTATGCATTCGATTCAGCGTTAGCGCGTTCAGCAGCAACGGTTTGCGAATTCTGGCCTTGTTGCGAAGCCGGTGCGCCAACCGCAGGACGGTAGAACGGTGCCGGGCCGTAGCCGCTAGCGAATGCGGGAGCAGCGATCGAGGCGGAAACAGCAACCAGCAGGGCGGCGATGAACTTGGTCTTCATGGTAAGACTCCGATAACGTTTCGACTTCATGTGTCAGGAAGGCGTCGCAGGGCCTGGAAGGTTTTGTCTGCAACGTCGATGGAAGGCAGTGTATACCCCTACTATCGAAACTTTGTGCCGATAATACGAATTTACTGTTCTCCATCCTGAAATAATCCGTCAGACGTAGAGACGACAAGGCTGAGCCGTGGTCCGACCCCGTAGACCAAGCGTTTTTGACGGGAAAGACCTGACTGCCGGAGAGGGTATCGGAGCGCTGGAAGTGGCGAAATCGACTGCTGGGAGCCACTGCGGGCGATGATTCCAACCGCTTGGCCAAAACAAAAACGGCGTTGTGATTTCTCACAACGCCGTTTGCAAAACTCTTTACTGCTCGAATTCTTTGGGGTGGCTGATGGGGCTCGAACCCACGACAACAGGAATCACAATCCTGGACTCTACCAACTGAGCTACAGCCACCACTGACATCTGCCAACCTTCAGCAGCCGGGCATTGTACACAATGCGGTAAAATCTGTGTTTTGAATTTTGCAGTCCGCCCTCCATGTCTTCATCGCACACTCCCAGCCCGCGCCGCGTCTCCGTTGCGCCCATGATGGACTGGACCGATCGTCACTGCCGTTCGCTGCATCGCGTTATCTCTCGCCATACCTGGCTTTACACGGAAATGGTGACGACTGGCGCGCTGCTGCATGGCGACGTCCCGCGTCATCTCGCGTTTACGCCCGACGAAGCGCCGGTCGCGTTGCAACTCGGCGGCAGCGAACCGGCCGATCTCGCGCGATCGGCGAAACTTGGCGAGCAGTGGGGCTATGACGAGATCAATCTCAACTGTGGTTGTCCGTCGGAGCGCGTGCAGCGCGGCGCATTCGGCGCGTGTCTGATGAACGAGCCGCAGCTCGTCGCCGATTGCGTCAAGGCGATGCGCGATGTTGTCTCGGTGCCGGTCACCGTCAAGCACCGTATCGGCGTCGACGCGGTTGAAGAATACGGCTTCGTGCGCGATTTCGTCGGCACGGTCGCGGATGCTGGCTGCAACGTGTTCATCGTCCACGCGCGCAATGCAATTCTCAAGGGTTTGAGCCCGAAGGAGAATCGCGAGATTCCGCCGCTGAAATACGAATACGCGTATCAGTTGAAGCGCGAATTTCCGGAGTTGGAGATCATCATCAATGGCGGCATCAAGACGCTCGATGAAGTTGAAACCCATCTTCAACATGTCGACGGTGTGATGCTCGGGCGTGAGGCTTATCACAATCCCTATGTGCTGGCCGACGTCGACGCGCGCTTTTACGGTTCGACGGAAACGCCGCTGACCCGCGAGCAGGTCGAAGCGAAGCTGATCGAATATTGCGCGGCAGAAATGGCGCGCGGCACGTATCTTGGTGCCATCACGCGTCACGCGCTGGGTTTGTATCGCGGGGAAGCGGGTGCTCGTGGATGGCGTCGCGTGTTGTCCGATAGCAAGCGCCTTGCTGCGCGCGATCTGACCATTTTCGACGAAGCAAGACAGCATCTGCGCGAGCCGGTCGAAATTTTTGAATAAAGGGCTAGGCAAACGGATTTCTAGTTGGCATAATCTCGTTTCTTCACTGACTTGCAGAGTTTCTTGGCAACGAGAGGCAAGCAAGTTAAGCAGATGTCAGTGGTGGCTGTAGCTCAGTTGGTAGAGTCCAGGATTGTGATTCCTGTTGTCGTGGGTTCGAGCCCCATCAGCCACCCCAAAGAATTCGAGCAGTAAAGAGTTTTGCAAACGGCGTTGTGAGAAATCACAACGCCGTTTTTGTTTTGGCGCGGGTTCTTTGTGCGATTTCAATGAGCTTCAATGCGCACCTGCAATTCGTCAGCTAATCAGGTTCGTGCACCTCACGCGCACTCTTCGCCGCCGACGAATCAATGTCCATGGCCGCCGCCATGACTGCCACCGCTGCTCCACGAACTGCCGCCGTGCGAGCCGCCATATCCTCCGTATCCGCCGCCGTGCCATCCACCGTGCCATCCACCGTGGCCGCCGCCCCGGCCATGCCAGTAACCATGGCCGCCATGGTAGTAACAGCAGCCGCCACCCCAGCCGCCGTAAATACCCACCGCGCCATACACCGGCCCATACGGATAGCCGTAGCCATAACCGGGGTAATAAGGATACGGCTGCCCGTACGCATAGTCATAACCTGGTGCGACCGCGCATCCGGTGAGTACGGCCGCCGCCGTCAACAACGCGATTGATGCAATGAGCCTGCTCACGATTTTCTCCTTCACGTAAGAGTCAGAAAAATCGCCTGCGATGGAGTTCAGCGGCATTTGTGTCCGCGCACTACTACTGGTACGCGCCAATCCACGTCGCGGATTCATCCGCGCGAATCGAGCGCCATGACAGCGAGGCATCGCGCCAGTCTTCCGGTCTCTTACCAAATCAGCCTGCTGTAACAGTTAGTTAAATATTCGAAAAGGAACTGTAGGGCGGCGCTGCTAACTTCCGGTCAGACAATTGGCTTTGAATCCGGCTCGATACGCGTGTTGTACGTCGCGAAGAATATCGGTGCCCCTTATGTTGCACCCAGGTGCATTCAGGCGCGCTGAGGCCGGACGAAAAGATCGCCCCCGCCACATTCAGGACCGCTTCACGCGACGCCTGCAAACCACCAGCCGTCAATGACGAAAGATCCACAGCCGGCTACCGCATCCGAATGGCGCAGCGAAGGTGACGCACACGTTGCACGCAATGAACTCGATGCCGCGCTGCACTGTTTCGACACAGCCCGCACGCTCGATCCCGCCGATGCAGTCCACTACGAGCGGCTCGCCACCACACTCACCGCGCTAAGCCGCCATGCCGAAGCGGCCGACCAGTATCGCGAGGCGATCGCGCGCAATCCAGACAACGCGGATCTGCATCACGGGCTCGGTTGGGCGCTCGAACTCACGCATCGACTTGAAGAAGCAATCGACGCATATCGCGAGGCGGTGCGTCACAATCCGCGCGCGGACGGTTCGAGCAACAACATGGGCAACTGCCTGCAAGCGCTCGGCCGTTTCGACGAAGCGCACGAAGCGTATCGCCGCGCGATAACCGGCGCGCCACGGGTGCCGCTGTATTACCGCAATTTCGTGCAGACCAAGCGTCTCACGGTCGACGATCCCGTGTTCGAGTCGCTGCGGCAACTGATTGCCGATAGCGCCTCGCTGAGCGTCGCCGATCAGGCCGAAGCTCACTTCGCCTATGGCCAGGCGCTCGCGGACGTGGGCCGCAATGACGATTCGTTCGATCATCAACTGAAAGGCAACGCACTGCATCGCGCCGGCGTGCGCTATAACGAAGCGGATTCGCTAGGCCTGTTCGCCCATATGCCGGCCATGATGAACGCGGACGTGCTCGCCGCCGCGCGCGGTCTGGGCGATTCGTCGGCCGCGCCGGTTTTTATCATCGGCATGCCGCGCTCCGGTTCGACGCTGATCGAGCAGATTCTGGCGAGCCACCCGCAGGTGTTCGGCGCGGGCGAGCGTACCGAATTCGGCGAGGCGCTGGTGAAGAGCATCTGTCGTCCGGTTGACGATCCGTTGAGGATCGGCATCGAGTCGATGCAGGGAGTCGGCGCCGCGCAATTGCGTACGCTAGGCGGCGACTATCTGCGTCTCATGCAGCGGGCGCTGCCCGACATGCAACGCGAAAGCAGCGGCGATACACCTCGCTACACGCGCTTCACCGACAAATATCCGTTCAATTTCATCAACGTCGGGCTGATTCACCTGGCGCTGCCGAACGCGCGCTTTATCCATAGCAGCAGGTCGCCGTTGCAAACCTGTCTGTCGATTTTTTCGCGGATCTTCCACGACGTGCCGTTCGGTTATGACCTCGGCGAACTCGGCCGCTACTATCGTGCGTATGATAGGTTGATGTCGTACTGGCACAGCGTGCTGCCCGAGGGCGTGATGATCGAAGTGAAATACGAAAATCTGGTCGAGGATTTTGAAGGCAATGTGCGGCGGATGCTCGCGCATTGCGGACTCGACTGGGATGAGCGCTGCCTCGCGTTCCATCAGACAACCAGGCAGGTGAATACCGCCAGCTCGGCTCAGGTGCGTCAGCCGATCTACAAGACTTCGGTGCGGCGCTGGCAGCCGCGGGCCGAGTTGCTTGAGCCGCTGTTCGACGGCTTGGGTGCGGAGCTGGCGTCGGCTGACGACATTGTCCGAAGGGATTCTGCCGTCACGGATCGGCAGGCGGCCGTAAGCGCGGGGCAAACATCATGAGCGGGCCGCGTGGTGCTGTTATCTGGATGACGGGCTTGTCCGGCGCGGGCAAGTCGACGCTGGCCGACGCGCTGCACCGGCGTCTCACGGAACGGGGATGCGCGTCGATCGTGCTCGACGGCGACGTACTGCGACGCGGGCTGAACGCCGACCTCGGTTTTTCCACCGAAGATCGCAGCGAGAACCTGCGCCGCGTCGCGCACGTCGCGGCGCTTTTCATGCAGCAGGGTTTCGTTGCGATTGCCGCGGTGATTTCGCCGGAGCATCTGCATCGACGCACGGCACGTGAAATCGTCGGTAACGGTTTCGTCGAGGTGTTCGTGAATGCGCCTCTGCAAGTGTGCGAAGCGCGCGATGTCAAAGGGCTTTACGCACGCGCGAGGCGCGGCGAGATTCCGCTTTTCACCGGTATTTCAGGAGTGTTCGATGTGCCAGTCGCGCCGGATGTCGTGATCGACACCGCTCATGTGTCGGTCGACCAGGCGGTGGACCGGTTGCTTGACCAATTGATGCGGATGGAGCGTTTGCAATGACTTCCGGGCGCGCGAGCGGCATAACGCGAAACGTCGCCGATCAATGCATCAACACAGCCGAATGATGCAACGCAGGGTACACGCCGACGATAAACGCCGCATAAATCGCGGCCATCGTCACACCGGCGGCAGTGCCCCAGATATCGCGCGACGCTGCACCCTGGCGGAAATGCACGGGTAGCCCCACAACCAGATAACCGATCAGGAAAAACGCGATGACCGCGCGCACGGGCGACAGGTCGTGACCGATAAATTCGAGCAGGGCGGGCAGGTTAAAAGCGGGCATGGACCAGCGGCAAGATGACTGACGAACGGTTGCGCGGTGAGTGTTTCGTTGCGCAACGGCCTATGCCGATTTAAGTCCACTCACGCGTGTCGCGCAAGAAAAAGTCTGTATGAATTTGTACAAGCCTACATTGCTTGCACGTGGCCTTCGCTGCAACTTTCAAGTGGCTTCGTTGCGCTTCGGCAGGCTTTCATTTTGCGGTATTTTATTCGCGTTTCAGTAAGATCAACGCTTGCGCAAAGGTTCGAGCAGCGGCTTCAAACCGTTGTGATCGATCTCCTGCATCAACGCGAGTAGCCGGCCAATTTCGCCGGGCGGAAAGCCCTGGCTCGCGAACCAGTTCAGATAGTGGCCGGGCAGGTCCGCAATCACGCGACCCTTGTATTTGCCGTAGGGCATTTCGCGTGTGACCAGCAGTTCGAGATGTTCGGGATTCATGGCAGGTGAGGGCGAGAAGGGCGACGCAAAGCAGTTGAGCGCGACATAGCGGGCGAGGTTTCGATACAAGGCTGAACCGTGGTCCGATGGAAAGCGAGCCGAAGCGAACTTCATCGTTCCGGCATTCTAGCGTCGCTGCAGGCATGGCGCGGGCGTGGTAACTTCAGCGTTTCCAGTTCACACATTCAACAGGACGATTAGATGGAATACCGCAGACTTGGCGACTCCGATGTGCAGGTTAGCCTGATCGGTCTCGGCACCATGACTTGGGGCGAGCAGAACAGCGAACAGGAAGCGCACGCGCAGATCGATTACGCGCTCGATCACGGTGTCAACCTGATCGATACCGCAGAAATGTACCCGGTGCCCCCGCGCGCCGAGACGCAGGGTTCGACCGAGCGTTACATCGGCACGTGGCTCGCGCAGCATCGCAGCGCGCGCGAAAAAATCGTGCTTGCCACCAAGATCGCGGGCCCGGCGCGTCAGCCGCACAATCCGCGCCATATTCGCGGCGAAGGCAACCAGTTCGACCGCAAGAATCTCGAAGAGGCGCTCAACGACAGCCTCAAGCGTCTGCAAACGGATTACGTCGATCTGTATCAACTGCACTGGCCGGATCGCAGCACGATGACGTTCGGCCGTCCGTCGTATCCGTGGGTCGACGACGCTTATACGGTGCCGATCGAAGAAACGTTGTCGGTGCTCGCCGAGTTCGTCAAGGCGGGCAAGGTGCGTCACATCGGGGTGTCGAACGAAACGCCGTGGGGCGTCGCGCAGTTTCTGCGCGCAGCCGAAAAGCTGGGCTTGCCGCGTATCGTCAGCATTCAGAACCCGTATAGCCTGCTGAACCGCACGTACGAAGTGGGTCTGTCCGAGTACGCGCATCGTGACAATATCGGTTTGCTCGCGTATTCGCCGCTGGCGTTCGGCTGGCTGTCGGGCAAGTACGAAGGCGGCGCGCGGCCGGCCGGTGCGCGCATCTCGCTGTTCGAGCGCTTTGCCCGTTACAGCAAGCCGCAAGCCATCGAGGCGACTACCCGTTACGTGGAACTGGCGAAGCGTCACGGCATGTCGCCCGCGCAATTCGCGCTCGCGTTCGTCAATAGCCGTCCGTTCGTGACGAGCAATCTGATCGGCGCGACATCGCTCGACCAGCTGAAGGAAAACATTGTCAGCGCGGACGTGAAGCTGTCGGCGGACGTGCTCGCGGAAATCGACAAGCTGCACGAGTTGCAGCCGAATCCGGCACCTTGATGCGTTAGTGTTCTGGATTGCCGCCCCGGCGTGGTGCCGGGGCGGGTTGCTTTCGATGTTGCTGTTTCAGTCTTGCTTTCTCTTCGGGTTCTCGACCTTTTTTCGGCGCGCACAACACGCGCGGGCTGATCGCCCAGCAGCCGAACATCAAATAAATGTAGAGGCGCAAGCCTGCTCCCATCGCGCTCGATGTATCGCCGCGCACCAGTCTCGCACGCCGCCAACACGCAATCAGCCACGACACCCTCGTGCCGATGCCGTCACTCCGCACGGCGCAAATGTCCCTGCTGGAACGCGAATCACGACCTACACTGTGGTGGACGGTCGGCCTGGCGAGGCGGCCTGAGCGGCTGGCCATGCTGCAACGCACACCAGTGGTAGGATTCAGCCCGAAAAATGGAGCGCGGCGCAGTCTACGCCGCGTGACGTGCACAACAGAGCGATAGGACTCAGGACATCGAATGGCGCAACAAAAAACAAACCCAAAACTTGAGCAGGCGCTGACGCGCGGGGATCTTGCAATCCGTCAGGCGAACTCGGCACGCGCCACCGCGCTGCTGCGCGCGTTGGGCAAGATGATCGTGGATGCGTCGGCGACCATCGGCGTGGAAGCCTTCACGCTGATTCCCGATGGCGACAAGATTTACGATCCCGCCGATGGCCTGTGGCCGCAAGAATTGCAGATTTCGCTCGACGGTCCTGTCGAAGATTCCGATCCGGACGAGGTTCGCACGGTACGCCTGATTTCCGACGATCCAGGCACGGTGTTCCGGGTTGAATGGCAGCGCGCCGACGGCAAGATCGGTCGTCAGGACGGCGGCCCGTTCGCGACGGTCGCATTTATTTCCGACGTCGATATTCCGTGGACGGACGACGAGGACTGATCCCGTTCGATCATCGTGAACCTGCCGCAGGCGACGCATTTCGATGCCTGCGGCTCGCGGCGATTCAAGCCTATTTCATCATCCTGCGACGGAACAGAATCGCGGAAACGATGAACCCGCCGACAGCATAAGCGGCCAGCACGGCCAGATGCAAAACCGCGTTGTCGACCGGCCGCCCGAGCATCGCGGGCCGGATCAGATCGACCGCGTGCGCCAGCGGCAACACGCTGGTCGCGATCTGCGCGGCGGCGGGCAACTGTGAAGACGGAAAGATCACGCCGGAAAGCAACAGCATCGGCGTCAATACCAGCGTCTGATAAAACATAAAGAAGTCGTAGGACGGCGCGAGTGCCGTCACCACCATCGCGACCGACGCAAACGCGAGACCGGTCAACACGATAACCGGCAAAGCCAGCAGCATCGACGGAAAATTCGCGTAGCCGAGCGAGCCTGCGACCAGCATGATCGCCGCGCCGGACAGCATCGACTTGCTGCCCGCCCACACGACCTCGCCGAGCACGATGTCGCCGAGCGTGAGGGGCGTATGCATGATCGCCTCCCACGTGCGCTGCACGTGCATCCGCGAAAAGCCCGAATACATCGACTCGAAACTCGCCGACATCATCACGCTCGACGCCACCGTGCCCGCCGCCAGGAACGAGATGTACGACACGCCGTCGACGTGCCCGACCATCAGGCCAAGCCCGAAACCGAGGCCGAACAGATAGATCATCGGGTCTGCGAGGTTGCCGAACATCGACGCAAGCGCGAGCTTTTTCCACACAAGATAGTTGCGGCGCCATACCGCGATCCAGTTCACTGCATTGGCAGGGAAGGCCGCGAAGGATTCCTGTTTCGACGGCGTATCGCCCGGTGGTTCGTAGATGCGTGCGTCCATTGCTCGGTGTCTCGTGCTGTGTCGTTATAGCTTTAGCGGATCGCGGCCGATGTGGGTTCCAAGTCGCGATTGGTGCATCTCAATCCTGCATTTCGCGCCCCGTAAGCCGCAAAAACACGTCTTCCAGATTGGCTGGCCGATGCAGATAGCGTAGGTCAGCGCGCTGCTTGAGCCGCGCATGCACCGGCTGAGCATCGTTCACGTAACAGAACAGCGTTTCTCCGCTGATCTCGGTGCGCTCGACCAGCGGCGCGAGTTCGTCGCGCAATGCAAGCGGATCGGGACCGAAAATCTCGATCACATCACAGCCGATCTCGTTGGCAATCAATTCACGCGGCGCACCTTCGGCGATCTTGCGGCCTTCTTCGATCACGCATAGCCGATGACACAGGCGCTCGGCTTCTTCCATGAAGTGGGTGGTGAGCAGAATGGTCTTGCCGCGCGCCAGCAACGAGCGCAGCCGTTCCCAGATCAGATGCCGAGCCTGCGGATCGAGACCGGTGGTCGGCTCGTCCATGATCAACACGTCGGGATCGTTGACGAGCGCCCGCGCCAGCGTAAGCCGCCGTTTCATGCCGCCCGACAGTTCACTCACGCGTGCGTCCGCCTTGCTTTCGAGCCGCGCGAATTCGAGTAGCGACGGTACGACCGCGCGGCATTGCGCGGCGCTCAGGCCGAAGTAGCGGCCGAACACCAGCAGGTTCTCACGCACCGTGAAATCGGGGTCGAGATTGTCGAACTGCGGCACCACGCCGACGCGCGCCCGCGCCACTCGCGCGCGGCCGGGAATCGGCTCGCCGCACAGATGGATCGCGCCCGAGTCGGGTGACGCGATGCCGAGCAGCATGCGCAACGTGGTGGTCTTGCCCGCACCGTTGGGGCCGAGCAGGCCGAAACATTCGCCCGCGTTGACGTGGAACGACAGACCGTCGACGACGGTTTTTTCGCCGTAGCTTTTCTTGACCTGGTGAAACTCGATGGCGGCTTCAGACATAAATCGGTCGATGCTCCGGGAAGAACGCGAATGGCCGGGGAAGCCGCTTATTCTAGGGCATCGGCGGACGGAAGTTCGGCGTAGACAATGGGTCTGATACTGCGGATTGCGGTGCCGCAATTGCGCCGCGAATCCCCGTGATGGTGCGCCAACCTGCCTCCCGCAGACCTTTAGGCGGAATTGACCGCTAGTTAGCGTTTTCCATCCCTTGCAACCTGAATTGCGGCGCACCATGATTCATTCACACCGTGCGTTCCGCGCGAGGGGAGAAAATCATGGCGAGCTACCAGAAAATCCTGTTGTGCTACGACGGCTCGCGAGAAGGCCGCAAGGCACTGCGCTGCGGCGCCGATCTGGCGTTGGATCTGAAGGCGGAAACGCATTTGCTGTCGGTCGTGGATATGCGATCGAGCATTGCGCAGAGCGCCGGCCTGCTCACCGACGTGGCCTGCGGCAGTTTCGAAAAGACCGCTCGCGATATTCTTCAGGAAGGGGTGAACTGGCTCACGGAGCGCGGCGTCAGCGCGCAGGGGCATTTCGCGTTCGGCCATCCCATTGACGAAATCGCGAATCTCGCCAATGAGTTGAATGTCGACCTTGTGGTGGTGGGGCACCGCTGCCGGACGGGCTTGTCCAGATGGTGGATGGGCGCAGGTAATACGCCGCTGCTCGACCGGGTTTCGTGCAGCATTCTGGTGGCCTGCTCGTCCGCGCAGGAGCAGCAGCAAGCCGCTGCGGCTTGATGTCTGGGAAAGGGGCGGCGTGACGGTTTCGCTTTGATAAAAGGCGAAACCGTCTGATGCGGCTGCGATGTTCCGTGCAACGTTGAAGCATGTCGACGCGGTTGATGGCGTCGACATGCGCTAACCGCGCACGTCCCTGACAATAAAACGGAGGCTGGCGTGAGTTTCAGGCCAGCGGATCACTCGTTCAGATTGATCGCCGTGAGCTTCCAGGTGAACAAACCTTCGCGCTGAAAAATTGCCGAATAATTTGCGTCACCTTCGCCACGTCGGTAAGTCACGACAAACTCGTTGATGCCGCGATAACCTGCCGTAGTCTCCCGCGCTGGCGGTTGCGTAGCGCTGGCTGTGTCTCCAGTCGGAGCGGAGGTTGCCGCATCTGCTGCGGGTGCATTGCTGGCATCAGGCGGCGCGGGTGGCCGCTCGCCCGGATTGCCACGCGGCGGCATGCCATTCAGCAATGCCGCGACGCCGTCCGGTGTCGCATAGGAATCCACCAGCGGTCCGATCAACGTGACGCCGATCATTGCGCCGATGGTGGCCATTTTGCTGTCGGCATCGGCGTCCAGCCGACGTGTCAGCATGCCCGTTATCTGCTGCTTCAGGCTGTCGCGTAGAGCGGGAAAATCGACGTATTGATTGACGGTTTGCGCGTCACGCGCATCGGCTGCACGTTTGAGGTTTCTCAGCGCGATATACGGTGATGCGTAGGCGAATCCCAGCGCGGCGATCACCACGATCACGATCAACGTGATGATCAGCGGGCGGGTTGCGCTACCCTCGCTGCCCTTCATGCGTGTGGGAACTGTCATCGAATGGAACTCCGATCAGGTTGGATGTCAATGTGGACCACTGCCCCGCAAGAACAATCCCATTCTATGCAAATATCTGAGTGGCAGCCCCGAAAAGCACATGCAGCAATTGGCTGGTTATGTGCGATGTGCGGTGTGATCGCGTGGCGCAATCACATGCATAACTGCGTAAGACAGCCGTCTTACAAAGCCGCTTGCTAACTCAAGGCTGGTTCACGGTTCGCACGGAAAACCCGCACGCGCTCCGCTTACCCCTCGAACACCACACCATGAACATTCGCTTCTTCTGCAATGCAGTGATCGATCATCCGGCATACCGCGTCGACCGTGCCGACCATGATGAGCCGCGACGGCCCGTGATAAACACGCACCGGCGCGCGCCGTGCAGGCTCCGTCATATTCAGGCTTGAATTCAACGACACGCGAGCAAAAGCCGGCAACGACGAGGGCAAGCTGGATGCGCTTTCCGATGAGTCGAACAGCGATGGAGTGCTCGCCACCGGCGCCTCAAATGACGAACTTGAGCAAGGCACAAGCTTGCGCAGATGGCGCAGACGACCGAACTGGCGAAAAGGCAGCAGGCGGGCAAGGCGTTCCATGAGTCTCTCCAGGCGATGCAGCAATGATGCAGCGTTGGTTAGGCGAACCGGCGCAAGCGAAACAACGGTGACGCGTGCACGAACTAAGCGCGGGCGCTTAGAACTCGCCAGGACGAATCAACCCAACGGCGATTCCTTCCAGCGCGAATTCCGCACTGCCGGTCTCGACGAAGATGTTTTCGTAATCGGGGTTTTCCGCGATCAGCTCGAGGCCGTTCGGTCGGCGCTTCAGGCGCTTGACCGTAACGTCGTCGCCGAGTCGCGCGATGATGATCTGGCCGTCTTTGGCCTCGCTCTTCTTTTGCACCGCAAGCAGGTCGCCGTCGAAGATGCCTGCGTCGCGCATGGACAGCCCGCGCACCTTCAGCAGGTAGTCGGGCTTGCTCGAGAACAGCGCCGGGTCGCATGCGAAATGCTGCGAAATATGTTCCTGCGCGAGGATCGGACTACCGGCAGCCACGCGGCCGATGAGCGGCAGCGACAGCTGCATGATGCTCGGATGCGGCAGGGTGAACTGATGCGGTGCGTCGTCCGGACCGGGCAACAGGCGGATGCCGCGCGATGCGCCGGCCGCGAGTTCGATCACGCCCTTGCGAGCAAGCGCGCGCAGATGCTCTTCTGCCGAATTGGCTGAGCTGAAGCCCAGCTCGGCGGCGATTTCCGCGCGGGTGGGCGGAAAACCGGAGCGTTCGATCGCCCGGCGGATCAGATCGAAAACCTGCTGCTGTCGTGCGGTGAGTTTTGTCATGGCCACTGTATGTATGAACAGGTAGCTGTATTTTTATACAGTATTCGGCGCATTTCAAGCTTTACTTTAAGTTCGTCACGAACGGGGCCGCTCCAGCGTCGACATAGGACGCTGAAACACCCGTTTTCGTGCCGCAACGCCTTATCCCGCTGTCGTTACCACTTTTACGTATTAAAGAATGAATAAACATTATTTTTAATGATGAAAGCCCTTCGATAGACTGGCCTCCGAGTTGGCGCTCATGTGCACGTGACCGCGACGCAAAACAACATCACACGCTGTTTTCAGCGGACCACACGCGGAGAAAGTTGGCATGAACCATCGGAACACGGGACTGGCGGGTAAAACGAAGCAACTGATCGCGGCGCTTGCGTTCGGCGCGGCGAGCGTCGTCGGCGGAATCACGCAGGCGCATGCCGACACGACGCTGCTGAACGTTTCCTACGATCCGACGCGCGAGCTGTATCAGGACGTCAATCAGGCATTCGGCAAGGAATGGAAGGCGAAGACCGGCGAGACCATCACCTTCAAGCAGTCGCACGGCGGCTCGGGTGCGCAGGCTCGCTCGGTGCTCGACGGCCTGCAGGCCGACGTCGTCACGCTTGCGCTGGCTTATGACATCGATGCGCTCGCCAACAAGGGCATCGTCGACAAGGGCTGGCAGAAGCGCCTGCCGGACAACGCGTCGCCGTACACGTCGACCATCGTGTTCCTGGTGCGTAAGGGCAACCCGAAGCACATCAAGGACTGGGACGATCTGATCAAGCCGGGTGTGTCGATCGTCACGCCGAATCCGAAGACCTCGGGCGGCGCGCGCTGGAACTACCTCGCAGCATGGGCGTATGCCGAACATCAGCCGGGCGGCAACGACCAGAAGGCGAAGGAATTCGTCGGCAAGCTCTACAAGAATGCCGGCGTGCTGGATTCGGGCGCGCGTGGCGCGACCACCAGCTTCGTGCAGCGCGGTATCGGCGACGTGCTGATCGCGTGGGAAAACGAAGCGTTCCTGTCGTTGAAGGAATTCGGTCCGGACAAGTTTGAAATCGTCGTGCCGTCGGTCAGTATTCTGGCCGAGCCGCCGGTGGCAGTGGTGGACAAGGTGGTCGACAGGCACGGCACGCGCAAGCTCGCCGAGGCTTATCTGAACTTCCTGTATAGCGAGGAAGGTCAGGAGATCGCGGCGAAGAACTTCTACCGTCCTCGTTCGAACAAGGTGCCGGCCGAGCTGACCGCCAAGTTTCCGAAGCTGAAGCTGTACACGGTGGACGATTCGTTCGGCGGCTGGACCAATGCGCAGAAAACGCACTTTGCCGATGGCGGCGTGTTCGATTCGATCTACCAGCCTCAGTAATTCCGCCGATGCCTGTCGAGGCAGAGGCAAAAAGCGGCGCGGCAACGCGCCACTTCCGAGCGCGCCCAGTGGGCGCGCTTTTGGCTAACCGGCGTACGGTGGCCGCAAGCGTCGAGCGAAGCCAGTGTTCGAAAACACAAGCATCAACCTGAAAGAGTATCCAGCATGACGACGTTCACCTTCCGGAAGCCGAGCGCGTTGCCCGGCTTTGGCCTGACTCTCGGCATCACGGTGGCTTATCTGAGCCTCGTGGTGCTGATTCCGCTTGCGGCGACCTTCCTGAAAACCGCCACGCTCGACTGGAGCCAGTTCGTGCGCGCGGTTACTTCGCCACGCGTGCTCGCGTCGTACCGGCTGACGTTTTTTTCCGCGCTCGGCGGCGCGCTGATCAACGCCGTGTTCGGCTTTCTGGTCGCGTGGGTGCTGGTGCGTTACACCTTCCCGTTCAAGCGCATTGTCGATGCCGTGGTCGATCTGCCGTTCGCGCTGCCTACTTCCGTGGCCGGTATTTCGCTGGCGGCGGTCTATTCGGGCAACGGCTGGATCGGGCAGTTTCTCGAACCGCTCGGCATCAAGATTGCGTTTACGCCCGCGGGCGTGCTGGTTGCGCTGACCTTCATCGGCTTGCCGTTCGTCGTTCGTACGGTGCAGCCGGTGCTCGAAGAGTTCGAGCGCGAACAGGAAGAGGCCGCCGCGTGCCTGGGCGCGACGCGCTGGCTGACGTTTCGCCGGGTGGTGTTGCCCGCCGTTTTCCCGGCTTTGTTGACGGGTTTCGCGCTCGCGTTCGCGCGTGCGCTCGGCGAATACGGCTCGGTAATTTTCATTGCCGGCAATGTGCCGATGAAGTCGGAAATCACATCGCTGCTGATCATCACGAAGCTCGAGCAGTACGACTACGCGGGCGCGACCGCGCTGGCCGTGGTGATGCTGGTGGTGTCGTTCCTGATGCTGTTGCTGATCAACACGTTGCAATGGTTTTTGCAGCGTCGGACGAAGCGCGGTAGCGCGGGGCCGGCGCCGGGTTCGAGCGTGCCGAGTGTCGCGGCAATCGGCGGAGGTGTGCAATGAGCCGCCGTTCCGTGAATGAAGCGCAGGGCGCGCATGACGCAAGCGCAGCCGCCGTAGCGCCGCGTGCGCCGCTGAACGTCGCGCGCCGGCCCGATCCCGTCACCGAGCGTCCTGTCGTGCGCTGGATTCTGATTGGCATCGCGCTGCTGTTCCTCGCGCTGTTCCTCGTCGTGCCGCTGGTTTCCGTGTTCTATCAGGCGTTCAGCAAAGGCATCGGCTTCTATTTCGAATCGCTCGCCGATCCGGACGCGCTGTCCGCGATCAAGCTGACCGTGATCACCGCCGCGATTGCGGTGCCGCTGAACCTCGTGTTCGGTCTGGTGGCGTCGTGGTGTATCGCCAAGTTCGAGTTCCGCGGCAAGGCGCTGCTCACGACGCTGATCGATCTGCCGTTCTCGGTGTCGCCGGTTATCTCGGGCTTGATCTACGTGTTGATGTTCGGCGCGCAAGGCTGGTTCGGCCCGTGGCTCGAAGACCACAACGTGCAGATCATCTTCGCGGTGCCGGGCATCGTGCTCGCGACGATCTTCGTCACGTTCCCGTTCGTCGCACGCGAACTGATTCCGCTGATGCAGGCGCAAGGCAACGACGAAGAAGAAGCCGCGCATGTGCTCGGCGCGTCGGGCTGGCAGATTTTCCGCCGCGTCACGCTGCCCAATATCAAATGGGGCCTGCTGTACGGCGTGATTCTGTGTAACGCGCGCGCAATGGGCGAGTTCGGCGCGGTCTCGGTGGTGTCCGGCCACATTCGCGGACAGACCGACACGATGCCGCTGCACGTCGAAATTCTCTACAACGAATACAACTTCTCGGCGGCGTTCGCCGTGGCGTCGGTGCTGGCTCTGCTCGCACTCGTGACGCTCGGCCTGAAGCTGCTGGCCGAGCGTCATATGTCGGCGGAACTGTCGGACGCGCGCGACGTGCCCGCGTACGCAGGTCCGATCGCGCAGGCCGCGCAAACGTCGCCGCGCGCTTCCGCCTCTATCAACACCACGCATGCACCGCAGCAACACCCGCTTAAGCAAGGAGAGCTGTAATGGGTATCACCGTTCGTAACCTGCAAAAGCGCTTCGGCGATTTCGTCGCGCTCGATAATGTCTCACTCGACTTTCCGCCGGGTGAACTGGTTGCGCTGCTCGGGCCGTCGGGTTGTGGCAAGACCACGTTGTTGCGCGTGATCGCCGGTCTCGAATACGCGGACGGCGGCCAGGTCGTGCTGCAAGGGCAGGACGTCGCGACGGTCGGCGCGCGTGAGCGTGAAGTGGGCTTCGTGTTCCAGCATTACGCGCTGTTCCGTCATATGACGGTGTTCGAGAACGTCGCGTTCGGACTGCGTGTGAAGCCGCGCAAGGAGCGTCCGTCGGAAGCGGTGATTCGAGAGAAGGTGCATGAACTGCTGAAGCTCGTGCAACTCGACTGGCTGGCACAGCGCTATCCGTCGGAATTGTCGGGCGGTCAGCGGCAACGGATTGCGCTGGCGCGCGCGCTGGCGGTCGAGCCGAAGGTACTGCTGCTCGACGAACCGTTCGGCGCGCTCGATGCAAAGGTGCGCAAGGAATTGCGTAGCTGGCTGCGTCGTCTGCATGACGATCTGCATATCTCGACGATTTTCGTCACGCACGATCAGGAAGAAGCGCTCGAAGTGGCCGACCGTATCGTCGTGCTGAATCGCGGGCATGTGGAGCAGGTGGGTAGTCCGCAGGACGTGTACGACCATCCGCAAACCTCGTTCGTCTACGAGTTTCTCGGCGCGGCGAACCGTCTGCACGGCAACGTCGATGCAAGCGGTTTCGTCGTCGACGGCGCGGCGCTGCCGGTGTCGGTCACGGCCGGCTTCAGCGGCCCGGCATTCGCGTATGTGCGGCCGCACGACCTGCAGTTGTATCCGCAGGCAGCGGGGCACCGCGAAGGCATCGTCGTCGATGTGCGGCGCGTGGTCACGCTCGGCGGCTCGGTGCGGGTTGAACTCGCGGGCCGCGAAGGCAATCTGCTCGAAGCCGAACTCGACCGCGAATCGTGGCGCGAACTGCAACTGTCGGTTGGCGACGGCGTGACGGCAGTGCCGCGTGCGCTGCGCGTTTTTCCTGCGCAGTGAGCGTGACGATCGCGCAAGCACAAAGACGGTAATGCAACAGAAACTGGCGTTTTAGCCGAATCCAAGAACTCAAATAACTTAACTCTGGCTGAACCGGAGAGACAACGATGAATTTCCAGCAATTGCGCTTCGTGCGCGAAGCCGTGCGTCAGAACATGAATCTGACCGAAGTGGCGAACGTGTTGTACACGTCGCAGTCGGGCGTGTCGAAACAGATCAAGGATCTGGAGGACGAACTCGGCGTCGACATTTTCATTCGACGCGGCAAACGTCTGACGGGCCTGACCGAGCCGGGCAAGGCGGTGCATCAACTGATCGAGCGGATGCTGCTCGACGCGGAAAATCTGCGCCGCGTCGCGCGTCAGTTCGCCGATCAGGATAGCGGTCACCTCGTCGTGGCGACCACCCACACGCAGGCGCGTTACGCGCTGCCGAAGGTGATCCGCCAGTTCACCGAGGTGTTCCCGAAGGTGCATCTGGCGCTGCGCCAGGGCAGCCCGCAACAGATCGCGCAGATGATCATCAACGGTGAAGCGGATATCGGCATCTCGACTGAAGCGCTCGACCGTTTCCCGGACATCGTCACGTTCGCGTGCTATTCGTGGCATCACATCGTGGTCGTGCCGAAGGGACACCCGCTGGTGGGCCGCGAAAACCTGACGCTCGACGAGATCGCCGAATTCCCGATCGTCACGTACGACCAGGACTTCACGGGCCGCTCGCACATCGACCAGGCGTTCGCCAAAGCGGGCGCGTTGCCCGACGTCGTGCTGACCGCGATCGATGCCGACGTGATCAAGACGTACGTCGAACTCGGCATGGGGATCGGTGTGGTCGCGGCCATGGCCTACGATCCGAAGCGCGACACCGAACTCGTCGCGCTCGACACGCAGCATCTGTTCGAAGCGAGCACCACGCGGATCGGCCTGCGCAAAGGCGCGTTCCTGCGCGCGTACGCGTACCGGCTGATCGAGATGTTTGCGCCGCAGTTGAAAGAGGCGGAGATCGCCGCGCAATTGCGCGAAGCGGTTTAACGCACGATTACGCACGATAGCGCGCGTGCCAGGCGTTCGACGTCTGGCACGCATGTCGAGCCGCTCCGAATCGAACGGCCATCCGTTTTTTCTCGCGGGGCGGCGGGCGGCGCATCGCTTACAATCGCCGCCATGAATACTTTGACCTCTTCTTCCGCGACGCCTTCGGGCGACGGCGCGACCTCAGCGTTGCCGCGCATCGCCGTGCTGGCAACCGGCGGCACGATTGCCGGGGCGGCCGCGGACGCCACCAACACGTCCGGCTATCAGGCCGGTGTGGTCGGCGTCGATCAGTTGCTGGCGGTGGTGCCGGCGTTGTCCACGGTGGCGCGAATCGCGCCCGAGCAGATTGCCAGCGTCGACAGTAAAGACATGGCGATGCCGCTGTGGACCACGCTCGCGCAACGCATCAACACACTGCTGGCTTCTGACGATATCGATGGCGTGGTCGTCACGCATGGCACCGACACGCTCGAAGAAACCGCCTACCTGCTGCATCTGACGATCAAATCGGCCAAGCCGGTCGTGCTGACGGCGGCAATGCGTCCGGCGTCGGCGCTGTCCGCCGATGGTCCGCTGAATCTGCTGAACGCGGTGACGGTGGCGGCGCACGCGGGTTCGCGCGGGCAGGGCGTGCTGGTTGCGTTCAACAACAAGATTCACAGCGCACGCGACGTGGTCAAGACGAGCACGTATGCGGTGGATGCATTCCAGTCGCCGGAAATCGGTGCACTCGGTTGGGTGCAGGACGGCCGGGTCGAATTCCAGCGCAGCGTGGTTCGGCCGCATACGCTCGCGACCGAATTCGTGATCGGCACGACCTGGCCGCACGTGGAAGTCGTGGCGAGCTACGCGGGCGTGTCGCGCATCGCCGTGGATGCACTGGTTGCCGCGGGCGTGCGCGGTATCGTCGTCGCGGGTACGGGCAACGGCTCGATTCACGTATCGATGCAGCAGGCGCTCGCCGATGCCGCGTCGCAAGGCGTGGCGGTAGTGCGCGCGTCGCGGGTGGGTTCGGGGCATGTGATGCGCAATGGCGCAGCCGCTGACGACGCGCTCGGCTTCATCAGTGCGGGATCGCTGAATCCGTTCAAGGCGCGCGTGCTGTTGATGCTGGCGCTGGCCGCAGGCGGCACGGGACCGGTTGCGTTGCAGAAGGCATTCGACACGTATTGATCGGCATTGACGATTAGCGTTTCAACAAGTTCGCTCAATGAAAAAACGCGGCTTCGGGATGATCAGTCCCGAAGCCGCGTTGTTGTTTCTCCCTGCACTTTAATGCTTGCTGCAAGACATTAAACTGTCAAACCTCACACCGGCGGAATAACCAGCACCTGACCCGGATAAATCTTGTCCGGGCTTTTCAGCATCGGCGTATTCGCCTGAAAAATCACGTCGTTCTTTGCGCCGCTGCCATAGTATTTTTCCGCGATCTTCCACAGATTGTCACCGGCCACGACTGTGTGAAACTGCGTCGGCGCGGCGGCGGGCGTGGTGACGGTAAGTTGATCGTCGACCTTGTCGACGTTCTGCACGTTGCCGGCAGCGACCAGGATCTTGTCTTTGGTCGGCTGATCGGCAGCTTCGCCCGATACTGTGACTGCATGGCTCGTGCCGTCGTACGCGACTTGCAGATTGGTGGCGTCCAGACCCTGGCTGCGGATATAGGTAGCGATGGCGTCGCCAGCGGTTTTATTGAGCGCGGCAAGGTCGGGCGCGGTGGGAGCGGCTGCGGCTTGAGCGGGCGCGGAACCGGCGCTGAACAGTTTTTCGCCGGCTTCCTTGATAAAACTGAGAATACCCATCGATCACACTCCTGACATTGGGGGCGCAAAAACAGATTGCGCACGTGGTTGGGGCACTGATTGCCATGCAAACGGATGACGTGGAAAACGCGTTGCAGTACGCGCGATGCGAGGTGCTGGAAATACGCGAATGATGTGCACATGAGCGCAACACCTGGCGCAAATAACGTCTTGCAAACGCAGGCAACCAGACTCAACGAGTGTAGGAGAAAAGCGCGGGACGATGTGTCAAAAAAAGTGAGCCGCCAGGCGCGGAGTTGCAAGCAAATGCAAACGCGCGTGCACGCCGGCGGCGTGCATGCTTGCATCGTGTTGCGAGAGATTGGCGGATAAAGCAGAACGATGAATCCGACAGCCGGACACCCGACGACGACGTCTGACCGACCAAGGCTTCCCCGGCGTCGCCGGGTGCCGCTGCGGACCCCACTTGCCGCTCTCAGCCCAGAGCGGCACGATTTGCCCGTTCCACCGCGCAAGCTGCACGCGATGAACGGACGCCCCACCTGCGATTGCGATGACGTTCAATAACGTCTGACGGTCAGCGCAATCTGTATGACTGTGTGATGTATTTTTTATGTCTCGTGAAACAGGCTCGCCGCGCGCTGCCTGCTTATCTGAGTGCACGCGCTGTCGAGCGTTTCTCGCATTCAACTACGTTCGGTGAGGCTGCCGCGCGCGGTGCGCGAGTTTCATGCGCGTCATAAATATCGCGCGGCAGCATCTACAACGGCCCTCTCAATCGATTTTTTTTAAGCTGCCTTCGCTTCGCTATCCGGTGCTTGTGCGACTTCGTGGTTCGCCATGATTTCCAGCGCGCGCACCATCGCCGAGTGGTCCCATGCCTTGCCGCCATTCGCCGCGCACACGCTGAACAGTTGCTGCGCACTAGCCGTATGCGGCAGGGCGATGCCCAGCTTGCGCGCGCCATCGAGTGCGAGGTTCAGGTCCTTCTGATGCAGTTCGATACGGAAGCCCGGATTGAACGTACGCTTCGTCATGCGCTCGCCATGCACTTCGAGAATCCGCGACGACGCGAAGCCGCCCATCAATGCCTTGCGCACGCGCTCGGGATCGGCGCCGGAGCGCGAAGCGAACAGCAGCGCTTCTGCCACGGCTTCAATATTCAGCGCAACGATGATCTGGTTCGCGACCTTGCACGTTTGACCCGCGCCGTTGTCGCCGATCAGCGAGATGTTCTTGCCCATCAACTCGAACAGCGGCTTCGCCTGCGCGAAGGCTTTTTCCGGACCGCCGACCATGATCGTCAGCGATGCTTCACGCGCACCGACTTCGCCGCCGGACACCGGTGCATCGAGATAGTCGACGCCGAGCGCGTTGATCTTTTTCGCGAACGCCTGGGTGTCGAGCGGGGAGATCGAGCTCATGTCGATCACCAGCTTGCCCTTTGTGAGACCGGCGGCGACGCCGTCGTCGGCGAACAGGACGTTGGCGACGTCAGGCGTATCCGGCACCATGATGATGACGATATCGGCGGCCTGCGCGACGGCGGTCGAACTGGCGACCACGCTGGTGGTTTTCGCGAGGTCTTCCGGTACCGGGTACGCGCCGTTCACGAACAGCGAGTGACCGCCCTTGATGAGGTTGCGCGCCATATGCGCGCCCATGATGCCGAGGCCGATGAAACCGATCTTTGCCATGTGTCTGAATCTCCAGTGTTGTTTGATGCGTCCCGCGTGCGGATCGACTTCGGGACGTAATGCGTTTGGGTGGATCGCTCAGGCCGCCGCGTGCGCCGCGCCGCGCGTTTGTCCTGCGACGCTCTGGACCCAGCCGAGGCCTGCGGCCGTAGTCGTACGCGGTTTGTATTCGCAACCGACATAGCCGTCGTAACCGAGCGAGTCGAGCAGCGAGAACAGATACGGATAGTTGATTTCGCCCGTGCCCGGTTCGTTGCGGCCGGGGTTGTCGGCGAGTTGAATGTGCGCGATCTGCGGCAGATTCTTTTTGATCGTTGCCGCGAGTTCGCCCTCCATCCGCTGCATGTGATAGATGTCGTATTGCAGGAACAGGTTGTCCGAACCGACCGCGCGAATCACATCGAGACCTTCGCCCGAACGGTTCAGCGCGAAGCCGGGGATGTCGTACGAATTGCACGGTTCGACCAGTAGTTTTATGCCGGCCTTTTTCAATTCGCCCGCTGCAAAACGCAGGTTGTCGACGATGGTCGAGCGTGCCTTGTCAGCATCGACGTCCGCTGTCGGAATGCCGACGAGGCAGTTCAATTGCGGCACTTTCAGTGCGCGTGCATATTCGATCGCACGGCCCACACCTTCCTGGAATTCGCCTACGCGGTCGGGCAGGCACGCGATGCCGCGTTCACCTGCTTCCCAGTTGCCCGCAGGCAGGTTGTGCAGCACGAGCTTCAACCGGTTTTGCTGCAGACGCTCGCTCAGTTCCGCGATCTGGTACGGATACGGAAACAGGAATTCGACGGCGTGAAAGCCCGCGTCCGCTGCAGCTGAAAAGCGCTCGAGAAAAGGGACTTCGTTGAACAGCATGGTGAGATTCGCTGCGAATTTCGGCATGGTGCGTGTGTCTCTCTGGTCGGTCAGTGGAATGATTTTGTGAAGACGACGCGCGGCTTGCAGACGCTACGTTGCGCGTCGCCTTCACATGAGTGATGCAGTTCAGTCGAGCATGCTGATCGCGGTCGGCGCGTCTTCACGCTTCGCGGCCAGTTCCTCGAACTCGTTGATCGCGTCGATCTCGGTGCCCATCGAAATGTTCGTCACGCGTTCGAGAATCACTTCGACGATCACCGGCACGTTGAACTCGGCGAGCATCGACTGCGCTTTTTGCAGAGCGGGCTTCAACTCCTCGGGCTTGAATACGCGGATCGCCTTGCATCCCAAACCTTCAGCGACGGCCACGTGATCCACGCCGTAACCGTTCATCTCCGGCGCGTTGATGTTCTCGAAACCGAGCTGCACGCAGAAGTCCATATCGAACGCGCGCTGTGCCTGACGGATCAAGCCGAGGTACGAGTTGTTCACGACCACATGCACGTACGGCAGCTTGAATTGCGCACCGGCCGCGAGTTCTTCGATCATGAACTGGAAGTCGTAGTCGCCGGAGAGCGCGACGATCGGACGTTGCGGGTCGGCTGCGCGCACGCCGAGCGCAGCCGGAATGGTCCAGCCGAGCGGGCCGGCCTGACCGCAGTTGATCCAGTTGCGCGCCTTGTACACGTGCAGGAACTGCGCACCCGCAATCTGCGACAGACCGATCGTGCTCACGTAGCAGGTATCGCGGCCGAACACCTGGTTCATCTCTTCGTACACGCGCTGCGGCTTCATCGGCACGTTGTCGAAGTGCGTCTTGCGCTGCAGGGTCTGCTTGCGCTGCTGGCAATCGGCGACCCAGGCGCTGCGGTCCTTCAGCTTGCCCGCCGCCTTCCATTCCTTCGCGACTTCGACGAACAGTTCGAGCGCCGCCTTCGCGTCCGACACGATGCCGAGGTCGGGACCGAACACGCGGCCGATCTGGGTCGGTTCGATGTCGACGTGAACGAACTTGCGGCCCTTCGTATAGACCTCGACGCTGCCCGTGTGACGGTTCGCCCAGCGATTGCCGATGCCGAGCACGAAGTCGGATGCGAGCATCGTCGCGTTGCCGTAGCGGTGCGAGGTTTGCAGGCCGACCATGCCGGCCATCAGCGGATGGTCATCGGGAATCGCGCCCCACGACATCAGCGTCGGGATGACCGGCACGCCGACGGTTTCGGCGAACTCCACGAGCAGGTCTTCAGCGGCTGCGTTCAGCACGCCGCCGCCCGACACGATCAGCGGCCTGTCGGCGTCGTTCAGCAGATTCAGCGCAGCCTCGATCTGCTTGCGGGTCGCTTTCGGCTTGTAGACCGGCAGCGGTTCGTACGTGTCGATATCGAACTCGATCTCGGCGAGTTGCACGTCGATCGGCAGGTCGACCAGCACCGGACCCGGACGGCCCGAGCGCATCAGGTGAAAAGCCTGCTGGAACACGCGCGGCACCAGCGCCGGTTCGCGCACGGTCACGGCCCACTTGGTGACGGGTTTGGCGATCGATTCGATGTCGACGGCCTGGAAGTCTTCCTTGTACAGACGCGCGCGGGGTGCCTGTCCTGTGATAGCCAGAATAGGAATCGAGTCGGCCTGAGCGGAGTACAAACCGGTGATCATGTCGGTGCCGGCGGGGCCCGACGTGCCGATGCACACGCCGATATTGCCCGGCTGCGCCCGCGTATAGCCTTCGGCCATGTGCGATGCGCCCTCGACGTGACGCGCCAGCACATGGCTGATGTTGCCGGCCTTGCGCATCGCCGAATAGAACGGGTTGATCGCGGCGCCCGGCACGCCGAACGCGGTATCGATGCCTTCTTTTTCGAGCACCAGAACGGCTGCGTCGACGGCTCTCATCTTGGCCATGAATGTCTCCTGAATGTCTTTGAAATCGGGCGAATCAAGGGGGTTGAGAGCACTTTAGGGCTGACCCAAAGGTTTGATAAGATCAGTTGGGGTCGCTTATTTCGAAACAAAAAGTATGGAATGGCGCGAGGCTGGACTTCCGGCCCGGCCCGAGCCGACCCTAAGCCGACGTGATGCGGCCCGCAGGAGACAACAATGGATCGCTTCAAACAGATCGAAACTTTCGTACGCGTCGCGGACGCGGGCAGCCTCGCGTCCGCCGCGCTGGAAGAGGGCGTGTCGCCGGTGATTCTCGGCCGGCGCATCGACGCGCTGGAAAAGCGCCTCGGCGTGAAACTCATGTATCGCTCGACCCGGCGGCTGGTGGTGAGCGAAGAGGGCGCCGCGTTTCTGGAGCGCTGTCGGGGTTTGCTGACCGACTGGGATCAGGCGGAAAACGAACTGAGCGCCGGGCGGCGCGCGGTGAACGGTCACCTGATCGTGTCGGCGCCCGCTGCGTTCGGGCGCAAGCACGTTGCGCCGCTCGCCCCCGCTTTCCTCGTCGACAAGCCCGAATTGCAACTGTCGTTCAACCTGACCGACCGGGTGGTCGACCTGGTGCGCGAAGGGTACGACCTGTCGATCAGGATCGGCGGCGCAGTCGATCCGAACTTTGTCGCGGTGAAACTGGCGACCAACCGGCGCGTGGTGTGCGGCACGCCCGATTATTTCCGTCGGCACGGCAAGCCGAAAACGCTCGAAGATCTGCCACAGCACAACTGTCTCGCGTTCAATCTGCAGGGTGGCCAAAACCGTGGCTGGTATTTCCGCCGCAATGGCAAGCTGGCGACCGTGCGGGTGGGCGGCTCGCTCGATTGCAACGACGGCGAGCTGCTGCATCGGTGGGTATCGGAGGGATTGGGGCTGGGCTGGCGTTCCACGTGGGAAATCCAGCAGCAACTGGCGCGCGGCGAGCTGGAAACCGTGCTCGACGAATTTGCGTTGCCCGACTACGACATCCTCGCCGTGTATCCGCAGCAGCGCTATGTGCCGGCGAGGGTGCGGTATTTCATCGATTATCTGAAAGAGGTGTATGCGAGCGACGGGTATTGGAATCGGCCGGGGTATTGATGAGCGGTGTTGGGAACGGGCGGAGGGGGGAATTGGCCGGCTGCCGCCACTCTTTTTCGCCAATCCTCCACGCCAGCGGGAATAAACTCGGCAGACGACCGGTTATGCAATGAAAGGCAGTCACGACGAGCCGCACCGCATAGCCGCAATGCCCTGGAGGGCCGAGGTGGTCCAGACCGAAACAGACGCCCGCGAGCGAGGCGATACCGAAGCAGCGAGGAGCCGCCGTTTCCAGCAGCTCGCGCTGCCGCATCTCGACGCCGCGTACAACCTCGCGCGCTGGTTATGCGGCAACGCGAACGATGCCGACGACGTTGTCCAGGAAGCGTTCATGCGCGCTTTCCGCTTCTTCGACACGTTTCGCGGCGACACTGCGCGGCCGTGGCTGCTGGCGATCGTGCGTCGTACCTGGTACACGGAGTGGCGTCGGCGCGGGCCGTCGCACGACATGCTCGAATTCGACGACACGATGGACGATGCGACGTTCGACGGATGGAGCGCGGGCGGCGACGATCCTCAGACGCTGCTGATCCGCGACGAAGATACGAAGCTCATACACGAAGCGCTCGCGCAGTTGCCGGTGGAGTACAGGGAGGTGCTGATCCTGCGCGAACTGGAAGAGATGGGGTATCGGGAGATCGCCGTGGTGGCGGATTTGCCGATCGGCACGGTGATGTCGAGGCTTGCGCGAGGGCGCCGGAAGCTGGCGGCAGTGCTGATGGAGAAACAGGGCTCGAAGCCTCCGCGCACGGGGGCTTCGGGCTGCAACACGCGGATGCCGGCAGACGGAACGTCGACCCAGCCAGGGCGCCAGCAGGGTTCCGGCTCGCAGGAGGCGGCGAAGCGTTCGGCTGCTCGTGCGGAACACACAACGCCTTCGCCGGATTCGTCCGCCAGTGCTCGTACAGATGCCGGTAACCGGCCGACGCCGGATGGTAATGAAGGGTATCCCCCGGAAGCGCATCCCCCGGAAACGCCCGCCGCCGGCAAGTTTGGCACGGCAACAGTTACACCGCTCCGGGCGTCCGCAAACGGCCGGCCACTCAACCCACCCGGCGCAGGCGCGCCGGGCTCCGCTCAGGAGACGCCAGATGGACTGTAAAGAAGCCCGGCCGCTCCTCGATGCGAACGCCGATCATGAGTTGCCCGCACCGGAAGCCCGGCGCATCCAGCAACATATCGAGAGTTGCGACGCGTGCCGTCGCGAGAGCGACAACTTGCGGACATTGAGTGGTGCGCTGCGGACGACGCCTTATCATCGCGCGCCGCAGTCGCTGAGGGCGCGGATCATCGCCGGTTTGCCGGCGATTGAAGAAGGGCTGGCTGCGACAGCGGCGGATATCCGTTCTGACACTGACGCTTATGCAACCGGAGAATCCGCGACGAATAACGGGCGGAGCGGCGTCAATCAACCGGGCGGCGCGCAAGGTACACCCGGCGACGCAGCACCGAAGTCGCGCCCGCGTCAGCGGCGCCGGTCCTTCCTGGCTGGATTACTCGATGGCTTGCGCGGTCAGTCAGGCGGCTTTGGCGGGCCGGTCGCCACGGGTGGCGCAAACCGGCTGTTTGCTTCGGGGTGGCTCGCCGCGCTGGTTATCGCGCTGGGCGCTGGGGCGGCGGGTGTGGCGTTGACCCTGCACCGTTCCGCAGATATTTCCCCATTCGCCGACGAACTGGTTGAGAGCCACGTGAGGGCGCAGGTGTCGGGCCGCGACATCGACGTGATTTCGACCGACCGGCACACGGTCAAGCCCTGGTTCAACGGCCGGCTGGACTATTCGCCGCCGGTCGAGGATCTTGCCGCCAGCGGTTTCCCGTTGCAGGGTGGACGGCTCGACTACCTCGCGCATCAGCGGGTGGGGGTGCTGGTGTACCGGTACGGCAAGCACGTAATCGACGTGTACGTCTTTCCGCAGGCGGCATCGGGCGGCGCAGGCCGGAACGTGGGGAGCGCCGCGCCGTCGATAGTGGGGCGGGAGGGCTACTCGATCGCCCACTGGAATGCTGAAGGCATGACCTGGTGGGCGATTTCGGACGCCGCGCCCGATGCGCTGACAGGGCTGGAGGCCGCGCTGAAGGCGCGTCTGCAAAGCGGCAGCGAGCGTACCGAAGGCGGCTCCTAGCTTCAAAGTCTTGCTTATGCGGCAAGGCTCTGAGCGGGCTGAGGCCGCGTTGCCTTGATGATCTGCAGGCAAATAGCGGCCGGCAGCATTCATGTTTCTACAGCGTCCTCGGCGGCCGTAAAGCGACGCCCAGACTGCGCGAGCGACCCCGGGGAGTGGTCGCGGAAATTGACCAGAGCTTGCCGTTCCGATATGTCTGCGCCCAAAACGTCTCGCGGCGATCGGGCCAGCCTGTCCCTAAACCTTTGAAAACACTCCCGATTCACGCGTTGAATCGACGGGATATCTTGCAACCCGGCCCTATTCGGGTTACACTCTTTGGCTTCTCACTTGCCACACCGGTTCCGACGCCCGGGTGGCTTTTATCCATAAGTCAGCACAAGGAGTGAATATGCGTCATTACGAAATCGTATTTATCGTGCACCCGGATCAAAGCGAGCAAGTGCCCGCAATGATCGAGCGTTACAAGTCCACGATCACCTCGCACGGTGGCCAGATCCACCGTATCGAAGACTGGGGCCGTCGCCAACTGGCCTACATGATCGAGAAACTCGCCAAGGCTCACTACGTCTGCATGAACATCGAATGCGACCAAACCACGCTCGACGAGCTGGAACACGCATTCAAGTTCAACGACGCTGTTCTGCGTCACCTCATCGTCAAGCTGAAGAAGGCCGAAACGGCCCCGTCGCCGATGATGAAGGAAGTGCAGCGCGAAGAAGCCAAGAAGTCGGCTGCTACGCAACCGTCCGAAGCGCAGGCTTAAGACACACTATTTAAGCTACCAGAACAGGCGTTGTTCTCGCCCAAGGCTACATGAACCGGTTGCAACTTACGGCCAGCGTCGTCGAACGCGAACCGGTGCGGTACACCCCCGCCGGCGTTCCGATTGCAGGTTGCACGTTGCACCACCGCACGGAAGTCGTCGAAGCCGGCATTGCCCGGCAAGTCGAACTGACCATGCAGGCGGTAGCGGCAGGCGAGGCGAGCGGTAGGCTGGAAAGCTGTCCGATGGGCGTGGAAACGCTCTTCACAGGCTTCCTGGCAAAAAAGCACCGCAACGCACGAACTCTGGTATTTCACATCACAGAATTGCAGGACATTGGAAAGGACTGAACATGCCCCGCCCGACTGGTAAGAAATTCGACAAGCGTCGTCAGCAACAAAATCCGCTCTTCAAGCGCAAGAAGTTCTGCCGTTTCACGGCCGCTGGCGTCGATCACATCGACTACAAGGACCTCGAAACGCTGAAGGACTTCATCGGCGAAAACGGCAAGATCACGCCGGCGCGTCTCACGGGTACGAAGTCGCACTATCAACGCCAGCTGGATACGGCAATCAAGCGCGCACGTTTCCTCGCGCTGGTGCCGTACACCGACCAGCACAAGGCCTAACCCGACGACGCGATAAGGAGCATCTGAATGCAAATCATTCTTCTGGAAAAAGTCGTCAATCTGGGCAACCTGGGCGATATCGTTAAGGTCAAGGACGGTTACGCACGTAACTTCCTGATCCCGAACAAGCAAGCTCGCCGTGCAACGAAGGACGCTTTGGCTGAATTCGAAGTCCGCCGTGCAGAACTCGAAAAGATCGCAGCTGAAAAGCTGGCAGCCGCTACGGCCCAAGGCGAAAAGCTGGCAGGCTCGACGGTTCAGATCGGTCAGAAAGCTGGCGTCGACGGCCGTCTGTTCGGCTCGGTGACCAACGCTGACATCGCTGAAGCGATCACGAAGCAAGGCTTCGCAGTGGAAAAGGCGCAAGTGCGTCTGCCGGAAGGCCCGCTGAAGATCGTCGGCGATCACGCTGTTCAAGTGTCGCTGCACACCGACGTCGTCGTCGAAGTGACGGTGGCTGTGATCGGCGAACACGTCTAAGCATCACGTAGTATTTGCCAGGATTTAGCTGGCGAAAGGCAGGGGCCGGGTAACCGGCCCCTGCTTTTTTTATGCCTGTTTTTTTAGTTTTTGCGCTCGCCGCCGCCGCCCGATTACCCGATAATTCTTCCCCATGAACGCACCGTCCAAAGATCCCCAACTCGAGTCGCTGAAAGTCCCGCCGCATTCGATCGAGGCCGAGCAATCGGTGCTGGGCGGCTTGCTGCTCGACAACGCGGCCTGGGACCGCATCGCCGACTTCCTGTCGCAGAGCGATTTTTACCGCTACGACCACCGCATCATCTTCGAACACATCGGCAAGCTGATCGCGGCCACGCGTCCGGCCGACGTGATTACCGTGTACGAGGCGCTCGGCACCTCGGGCAAGGCGGAAGAGGTCGGCGGTCTCGCGTATCTGAATGCGCTTGCGCAGAACACGCCGAGCGCAGCCAATATTCGTCGTTATGCGGAAATCGTGCGCGATCGCGCGGTGCTGCGTCGTCTGGTTTCAGTGGCCGACGAAATTTCGGCTGACGCGTTCAATCCGCAAGGCAAGGAAGTCAGGCAGTTGCTGGACGAAGCGGAATCGAAAGTGTTCTCGATCGCGGAAGACGGCGCGCGCGGCACTCAAGGCTTCCTGGAAATCGGGCCATTGCTGACTCAGGTCGTCGAGCGGATCGACACGCTGTACCACACCGCCAATCCGAGTGACGTGACGGGCACGCCAACCGGTTTTGTCGACCTGGACCGCATGACCTCGGGCATGCACGGCGGCGAATTGATCATCGTCGCGGGACGTCCGTCGATGGGTAAAACGGCGTTTTCGATGAATATCGGCGAATACGTGGCGGTCGAGTACGGGTTGCCGGTGGCCGTGTTCTCGATGGAAATGCCGGGTTCGCAACTCACCATGCGTATGCTTGGCTCCGTTGGCCGACTCGATCAGCACCGTATGCGTACCGGCCGCCTGACCGACGAAGACTGGCCGAAGCTCACGCACGCAGTGCAGAAAATGAGCGAGGCGCAGATTTTCATCGACGAAACCGGCGGTTTGAACCCGATGGAACTGCGTTCGCGGGCACGACGCCTATCGCGCCAGTGCGGCAAGCTCGGACTGATCATCATCGATTATTTGCAGCTGATGAGCGGTTCGTCATCGGGCGAAAACCGTGCGACTGAAATTTCCGAAATTTCTCGCTCGCTAAAGAGTTTGGCGAAAGAACTCGACGTGCCGGTGATCGCGCTGTCGCAGCTTAACCGTGGCCTCGAACAACGCCCCAACAAGCGGCCGATCATGTCGGATCTGCGTGAATCGGGTGCTATCGAGCAGGATGCCGACGTGATCCTGTTCATTTACCGTGACGAAGTCTACAACCCGGACAGCCCGGATAAAGGCACGGCGGAGATCATCATCGGCAAGCAGCGGAATGGTCCGATCGGACCTGTTCGGCTCACGTTCCATGGGCAATTCACGAAGTTCGACAATTTTGCCGGCGCGCAGAATTTCTACAGCGACTAAGTGGATAAGTGAAGCGATAACTGGGGCGCCGTTGTAACGGCGCTTTCGAAAGTGCGATATCTATCTCGCAACGGTACAATGTGGCGGTTTTATGTCAGCCATAATGTGACCAATTTTCGGGATCCCAATGTTCGGTCGTTTCATGCCCACCGAGGGCAAGTTTTTTGAAATTTTCAATGCACACGCCACGTGCATCGTCTCGGCGAGCCGCGAACTCGAGCTGCTGATCGACAATCTGCAAGACGCGGAAACCCACAAGCAAAACGTGCAAAAGGCCGAGAAGGCCGCTGACAAGCTCACGCACGAAACCATCGACCTGCTGCACAAGACGTTCATCACGCCGCTCGACCGTGATGAAATCCACAAGCTGATCACGACGATGGACGACATCCTCGACCTGATGGAAGACGTCGCCACCGCCATTTCGCTGTACGACGTGCAGGCCGTGACGTCGGAAGCGAGCCAGCTCGCGCACATTTGCACGGCGACCTCCGAGCGCGTGCAGTTCGCTGTGAGCCTGCTGTCGGACATGAAGCAGGCCGGCCAGATCCTGAAGGCCTGCGAGGAAATCGACCGTCTGGAGTCAGAAGCCGACCGCGTGCTGCGTTCGGCCATGTCGAAGCTGTTCCGCGAAGAAGACAACGTCAAGACCCTGATCAAGCTGAAGGCAATTTACGAATTGCTCGAAACGATCACGGACAAGTGTGAGGATGTAGCGAACATCATCGAAGGCATCGTGCTGGAAAACGCATAATGCAATCGATACAACTCGCTATCTGGGTCGTCGCCGGCCTGGTCGCCGTCGCGCTGATTTTCGACTTCATGAACGGCTTTCACGACGCGGCGAACTCCATCGCCACCGTCGTTTCCACGGGCGTTCTGAAGCCGCAGCAGGCGGTGGCCTTTGCGGCGGCGTTCAACGTCATCGCGTATTTCGTGTTTCACCTGAAGGTCGCGGCGACGGTCGGCAAGGGCACGATCGACCCTGACATCGTTGACCATTACGTGATTTTTGGCGCGCTGGTCGGCGCGATCGGCTGGAACATCATCACCTGGCACTACGGTATTCCGTCCAGCTCGTCGCACGCGCTGATCGGCGGCCTGGTCGGCGCGGCGCTCGCCAAGTCGGGCTGGGGCTCGCTGAACATGGACGGCCTGCTGAAAACGGTCGCCTTCATCTTTATTTCGCCGCTGCTCGGCTTCGTGCTCGGTTCGTTCTTCATGCTCGCGGTGTCGTGGATCTACTTCCGTACGCCGCCCAGCAAGGTCGACCGGCGGTTCCGGCGGTTGCAGCTGGTTTCGGCGGGGCTGTATAGCCTTGGGCACGGCGGTAATGACGCGCAGAAAACCATCGGCATTATCTGGATGCTGCTGATCGCGACCGGCTATGCGTCGTCGTTCGCCGATGCGCCGCCGCTGTGGGTGATCGGCGGCTGCTATCTGTCAATGGGATTGGGTACCTTGTTCGGCGGCTGGCGCATCGTCCGAACGATGGGGCAGAAGATTACCAAGCTGAAACCGGTTGGCGGTTTTTGCGCGGAGTCGGGCGGGGCGATTACGTTGTTCACCGCTTCGGCGCTCGGCATTCCGGTGTCCACCACGCACACGATTACCGGCGCGATCGTCGGTGTCGGCGCAACGCAAAAGCTGAGTGCGGTGCGTTGGGGAGTGGCCGGCAATATCGTCTGGGCGTGGATTTTGACGATTCCTGCGTCGGCCGTGCTGTCGGCGGCGGGCTGGTGGTTTGGCCATCGCTTTTTGTGAGCGCGACGGTCGCGTGCTTTGGCACAGGGCGGCACGGTAAATCGGCAATTTCACGCTGAATACACGTGCCGCTGACCAGAAGGGTTTATTGCCGTAGCAGTTTCAGTTTCGAATAAGCCCGCGCGCGGAAGATTCTTAAATCAACGGGTCGTCGCGCAGGCGCCTTCCGCAGGACTTTGGGCTTTCTTCCTATAGCGTCATGGCGCCTGACATCAGTCCCCAGATAACTACCAGCAATTGCGCCGTTTAGATCAACGGCGCACTGCCTCCATCCATCGGGACAATCGCTCCCGTCACATAACTCGCGCGGCGGCTCGCCAGAAATAGCGCGACGTCAGCGATTTCCTCCGGCTTTGCATAGCGTCCGAGCGGCACTTTCGCCTGTCCGCGCGCCAATGCGTCCGCGCTCTCGATTCCTTGCTGCGCCGCTTCCAGCTTGACCGCCTCCTCGACGCGCTCCGTCAACGTCGAGCCGGGATTGATGGCGTTGATGCGAATGCCATAGCGCGCGTAATAGTGGGCGAGGCCAACGGTGGCGAGCATCAGCGCGGCATTGGCGGCGCCCCCGGCGATGTGGATGTCGCTGGCGACCTTGCCACCCATTCCGATGATATTGACGATCGTGCCGGGCGCGGCCCCGTTGCCGGCTTTCGCCCGGTCAGCCATGCGCCGCAACACTTCCTGCTGCGGATAGATGTAGGGGAAATATTTCGCTTCCATCGTTGCCCGGAATGCGTCGGCGTCGAGCGTTTCCGGATCGTAGCGGCGGGCCGCACCTGCGCTGTTGATCAAAACATCGATCGGACCGACGGCGGTGCTGACCTCTTCGACGATATCGGCGGCGCTGTGCGGTTCATGCAGATCGGCGCGCGTCCGGTGCACATGCAGACCTTCCTGTTTCAGCTGCTCGTAAGCGCGCGCGAGATTGGCGGGGTCGCGCGAAACGATCGCGACTTTCGCGCCTTCGAGTGCAAACGCCCGTGCACAGGCGAGCCCGATTCCTTTGCTGCCACCGGTGATCAGTACCACCTTGTCTTTCAGCCCGAGATCCATTGTCACCACCCGCTGTCGGAAGAATATCGATGACGATAGCAGATCGTCGGCGTCGCCGGGATGAGCGACCTTTGACGCGGCACGGGAAGCGGAGTGGTTAGGCGGTGTTCTGGAACCGCGCGCAGGAAGCGCTGCCGGAGAATAGGGCCGATGACGAATGTTTTGTCACGGCTGAGGGCGTTTACGTGTCAGGCAGAAGGCTTGCCGTGGTCTGCGGAGGGCAGCACGCGGTTATCGTTAGCGAAATTCTGATGACGCTGTGCAGCGTTACGGCCGCTTTGCGCGACACGACCTGGAAGTGATCGCAGAGCAACGTTCGACTGCTAAAACGTTCAGTTTCCTTCGACCTTTCCGGCTTTTACCCGCAGCGGAAAATCAAAAGTTGCCGTTGGCAAAGCGCGCAATCGGATCGTCGTTGGTTTGTGTCGGCGCGGGCATGCTGCGTGAGCCCGTCGACGCGCGCATGATCTGCACACTGCCGTTTTCTTCAACTTGCTGAGCCTGCTGTGCCTGCCGGACGGCCACCGAAGCGGGGGGCGGCGGTTCAAAGGCATCGGCGGCGGCATCGATTGCGTCCGGTTCGCGACCCGCCGAAGCTTGTGGGACGGAACGTGCGGTTATCGCTGGTTGTGTAGAAGAAGCGCCGTTAGCGGCGTCATACGCGCGAGCTTGAGCTGTCGAAGCCGTTGCGGGAGATACCGCACCTGCGGCGCGCGCCTGCATTTGCGCGGCGCTCAAGCCCGGCGGCGGGGGCTCGAACTGATCCGCCGGAGCCGCCCGAGCTGTAGTCGCCGTCTGATCGGGAGCCGCAACTAAAGGCGCATGAGCCTCAGTGACGCGAGCTTGTTGGATCTGTCGATTCTGTGACGACTGTGGCTCCGCAACATAAACCGGTGATTGCGCCGCAGCCCTTGTCACCGGTGGTGCGACATTACCTGCCGTCCCCGCCGCGGCGCCCGCTCCTGCAACCTGTGCATCACGCTCCGACTGCGGCGCGGCGGCCTGATAACTCGGCGTATCAAACGGCGCTGGCGTCGCAGCCGGCCCAGCCACGCGCCTGATCCCATCGAAACGCTTGGCCCAGTACGGATTGGTCAGGTAGTCGAGCCGCACGGTGCCACCGGTCGACGGCGCGTTGACGAAGCGCAGCTTGCCGACATAAATCCCGACGTGCGAATGCGCGCGCCCGGTCGTGTTGAAGAAAATCAGATCCCCAGGCGCGACCTGGTCGGGTTCGATGGATTCACCGCGTCCGCTCATATCGGCGGTCGTTCGCGGCAGATTCACCGACGCCGCGCGCAATACGACATAGCGAACCAGGCCGCTGCAATCGAAGCCGCTGTCGGGCGTATTGCCGCCCCAACGGTACGGAACGCCGACGAGACTCATCGCCTGAATCGAGATTTCTTCGCGGCCGATGCTGTGATCGACGAAATTCGGGAAGCCCGGCGGCGGCGCGTGATAAGCGCCGTTTGCCACGATCACGGAACTGCCGGACCCGCGCGACGTTTTCTGCGGCGCGCCGGCACACGCGGCGAGCAACAGGACGGTCAGCAGGGAAAACGCGAGTCGGCGCATGAAAACAGGGGAGCGTTAAGCGCTCGTTTACTGACGGACGATTTCGGGATGGTAGCCCGCAGAACGCGGGTGCGGCAAGAATTCTTGATAAATTACTTGAAGTTTGTGCGCTAAGTGTTGCCCGAATGACGTTTTCAGTTCCATGAAGGCGATAAAAAAGCCGCGTCTGGAGCAACTCCAGACGCGGCTTTGTAAAAGTCTAACTAGTTGAAACTTAAAGGATTTCCGATGCGTAGTCCGCCAGGCGCGAACGCTCGCCGCGCGCCAGCGTCACGTGCCCGCTGTGCGCCCAACCCTTGAAGCGGTCGACCACATACGTCAGCCCCGAACTGCCTTCGGTCAGGTATGGCGTATCGATCTGCGCGATATTGCCCAGACAGATGATCTTCGTGCCCGGACCCGCGCGCGTGACCAGCGTTTTCATCTGTTTCGGCGTCAGGTTCTGCGCTTCGTCGATGATCAGGTATTTGTCGACGAACGTGCGGCCACGCATGAAGTTCATGCTCTTGACCTTCAGACGCGAGCGGATCAACTCCTGAGTCGCAGCGCGGCCCCATTCACCGGCGGCGTCGTCGGTTTTCTGCAGGACTTCGAGGTTGTCGTCGAATGCACCCATCCACGGCTGCATTTTTTCCTCTTCGGTACCCGGCAGGAAGCCGATGTCTTCGCCGACCGGCACGGTGGCCCGCGTGACGATGATCTCGTTGTAGCGCTTGTCGTCGAGCACCTGCGCGAGGCCGGCCGCGAGCGCGACCAGCGTCTTGCCCGTACCTGCCTGACCCAGCAGCGTGACGAAGTCGATCTCCGGGTTCATCAGCAGATTCAGCGCGAAGTTCTGCTCGCGATTGCGCGCCGTGATGCCCCACACGTTGTTCTTGTGGTGGCCGTAGTCGCGCAGCGTCTGCAACAACGCCGTCTTGCCGTTCAACTCGCGCACCAGCGCATGAAATGCCGGCTCGCCGTTTTGCGGCTCGAGATAGACGAACTCGTTGACCAGCATCGACGGACACAGCGGACCGGTCACACGGTAATACGTAGTGCCGGTTTTGGTGTCCTGCCAGCTCTCCATGCCCTTCGCGTGCTTGGTCCAGAAGTCCTGCGGCAGCGCGCGGATGCCGGAGTACAGCAGATCGCTGTCTTCGAGCACCTGGTCATTGAAGTAGTCTTCGGCGGGCAGGCCGAGCGCATGCGCCTTGATGCGCATGTTGATGTCTTTCGACACCAGCACGACCTGGCGGTCCGCCCGGTCACGCTGCAATGCGCGTACGACGCCGAGAATCTGGTTGTCGGCCTTGCCTTCCGGCAGACCTTCGACCGGTTCGATTGCGGTCAGCTTGGTCTGGAAGTACAGACGCCCGGACGCCTCGCGGCTGCCCAGACGCGCCAGCGAAATGCCGTCTGACATGTTGCCGGCGTTCGCGACCAGCGCGTCGAGCGTGCGGCTCACCTGGCGAGCGTTACGCGCGACTTCCGACATGCCTTTCTTGTGGTTGTCGAGTTCTTCCAACGTCATCATCGGCAGATAGACGTCGTGTTCCTCGAAACGGAACAGGCAGCTCGGATCGTGCATCAGCACGTTCGTGTCGAGCACGAACAGCTTCTGCATTTCGACCGGTTCAGTGGCTGCGCCGCGTTTCTTGCTGGTGCCGCGTGTAGCCGGCGCGGCAGCCGCGGGCGTGCTCGCCGCAGGCTGTTTCGCGCTTGGCGTGCGGGCGACGACCGGTTGCGGCTCAGCTACCGGCGCAGCGGGTTCGGCTTGCGGACGTGCAGCCGGAACCGGTTGCAACAACGCAGCGGTCTGCTTCGATTTGCGGCCGGACGCGGTGCTGCGCGCCGGGGCGGTTTGCCCAGCGGATTCGGCCGTAGCGGAAGATGCCGACGACGCCGGCACAGTGCGCAGCGTGGTCGCTGCATTGGCGGCGTGCGCCATCGGCGTGGCGACGTTCGCGCGGCCGTAGTCGGCCGATTCAGTGGACTCCCCAACGCCAGCCTGTTTCTTCGCGGCGGAGCGCGCCGGGGTGGCGGCTTTGGCCTTGTATTCGTCAGGCGGCAGGAGATTGCCGAGCTTGCTGGGGGGGGTAGGCAAAGGCATGGTTTCCCTCGAATTTATCGGGTCACATATCGTGCGCCGCCTGTCGCATTCTGCCGGTGCCAGTGGATGCGCACGCAGTTTGCGCCCGGAGGCGCGCATTCGGTCTAGAGATGCCGGTTCGCCTGGTCTTCGATCGGCTCCTTAACGGAAGCACGCGACCGTGTGAACGAACGGCGGCGCGCAATTAAAAAAGCCGCCGCCCCAGCGTGTGGAGCAAGCGGCTCGCCTACAGTGCTCGCGTTGCACCTCACGACTCCGACGGTACCGGCATTAGCAACAAAACCGGTAAAACGACCGTCGAGTCTGGCGCAGCTGCGGGAAATTTGGGATGGACAGGCACTCATTGGAACCCAATATATCGCGCCTCAAAGCGCTTGTACAGCCTCCAGAATATCGTCGACGTGGCCTGGTACTTTTACGCCACGCCACTCCTGGCGCAGTACTCCTTCGGCGTCGATGAGGAACGTGGAGCGCTCAATTCCCCGTACTTCTTTGCCATACATTTTCTTCATTTTGATGACGCTGAAGAGCGCGCACAAATTTTCTTCCGGGTCGGAAATCAGCGGGAAGGGCAATTCGAGCTTCGCCTTGAAATTGTCATGCGAACGCAGGCTGTCGCGCGACACGCCGAGAATTTCCGCGCCGGCCTTCTTGAACTTCGGATACAGGTCGCGGAATTGCAGACCTTCGGTCGTGCAGCCCGGCGTGTTGTCCTTCGGGTAGAAATACAGCACCACCTTCTTGCCCCGCAGTTTGGACAGCGTGATCTCGCCGCCGGTAGCGGGGGCGGTGAAGTCGGGGATGGGTTGGTCGACTGCGATGGACACGAGGTTCTCCGGTTGTTATGGCCGGCGCCGCCCGGTGTTGCTGCGGTGGCGTCGGCCTGGCATCGAGGCTTGGGGGAGGTCGGCCTGGCGCGGCATACTCTCGCGCGAGACCGGGTCGTCAGGGTGTGCGGCGGGTTGGCCCGTCAGGGCTGGACAATCAGTTCGCCGGAGCGCCCTGGAATTTCGCCCCACGTAACAGGGTACGATGGCAGCGAGCTGCGGTCTAGCGTGGCGTAGTAATCGCCCATGGTCGCGAACGTGTGACCTTGCGCGCGCCAGCCTTCAAGCAGCTGTTCGAAAATGGGCGCGAGCTTTTGCCCTTCGAGTTCCGCGTGCAGCGTGAACACCTGGTCGTGCGGGTTGTTCTCGGTACGCTTCAACATCCAGTCGGCGACGTTGTGCAGATCGACACCGTCCACGCCGAGCACTTCGTCGAGCGTGGGCAGCGTGGTCGGCATTTGCACATGCGCGAGCGTCTTGCCGTCTACAACCGGAAGATACGGCGAATGGCCCCGGCCGTCGGACGCATAGTGCATGCCCCACGCGTCGATCTGCTCGAACGCATAGCCGTTCATCTGCCAGCCGGCCGCCCCGTGCGTCACCGGCGGGCCGCCGAAAATGTCGGCGAAACGGTCGTGGCTTTTCTGCATTTGCGCAGCCGTCCACGCACGATCTTTCGAGCGCACGTTGTCCTGCCAGTACACGTGATCCCACGTATGAATGCCGCATTCGAAGCCGGCTTCATGAATCGCGCGCATTTCCGCCGATGTCTTCGCGCCGATGTCCGGCCCCGGCAGCAGCACGCCGTACATCAACTGCTTGATGCCGTAGTGTTCGACCACCGAAGTACGCGACACCTTTTTCAGAAACCCCGGCCGTAAAACGCGGCGCATCGCCCAACCGGTGTGGTCGGGCCCAAGGCTGAAGAGGAAAGTGGCGCGCGCCTTGAAACGGTCGAAGATGCGCGCGAGATTCGGCACGCCTTCGCGGGTGCCGCGCAGCGTGTCGACGTCGATCTTCAGGACGATACGGGCCAAGGATCAGCCCTTATTGCTGTTCGACGAGCGCGCGCGCTTCGCCGACATGGCCGCGATACGCTTCGAAAATCTTGCGCAGCGCTTCGTCGAAGGTCGACTTCGGCGCCCAGCCGAGTTCCTGCATCGTGTTGTCGATCTTCGGCACGCGGTTCTGCACGTCCTGGTAGCCCGAGCCGTAGTACGCGCCCGACGACGTTTCGACCAGCTGAACCTGCTTGGCCATGTCCGCGTATTCGGGGAATTCGGCGGCCAGCGTCAGCATCTTGTGCGCGAGTTCACGCACCGAGAAATTGTTGGTCGGGTTGCCGATGTTGTAGATCTTGCCCGTCGCGACGCCGTCCTTGTTCTCGATGATCTTCATCAGCGCGCCGATGCCGTCGTCGATATCCGTGAACGCACGCTTTTGCGCGCCGCCGTCGACGAGGCTGATGTTTTCGCCGCGCACGATGTGGCCGAGGAACTGCGTGACCACACGCGAGCTGCCTTCCTTCGGCGTGTAGATCGAATCGAGGCCCGGGCCGATCCAGTTGAACGGACGGAACAGCGTGAAGTTCAGGCCTTCCATGCCGTAGCCCCAGATCACGCGGTCCATCAACTGCTTCGAGCACGCGTAGATCCAGCGCGGCTTGTTGATCGGGCCGTACGACAGTTGCGATTCTTCCGGATCGAACTGCTCGTCGGTGCACATGCCGTAGACCTCGGAGGTCGACGGAAACACGAGGTGCTTGCCGTACTTGACGGCCGAGCGGACGATCGGCAGGTTCGCCTCGAAGTCGAGTTCGAACACGCGCAACGGCTGCTTGACGTACGTGGCGGGCGTCGCGATCGCGACGAGCGGCAGGATCACGTCGCACTTCTTGACGTGATATTCGACCCACTCCTTATTGATCGTGATGTCGCCTTCGAAGAAGTGCATCCGCTCATGATTGATGAGGTCGCCCAGACGTTCAGTCTGCATGTCCATCCCGAAGACTTCCCAATCGGTCGTTTCGAGAATGCGTTTGGACAGGTGATGGCCGATGAAGCCGTTCACACCCAGAATCAGGACTTTTTTCATGAGTAACGGGGACTTTGGAGGGGAGTTCGAATGAGCTGGGCGAATTCGGCCGGGGTGACGACAGTTTCGCTGCCGTCGCGCTGGTGCCGCAATTCGTGGATGGCAATCGTGCGACCGTCGCCGCAAATCGCGAAAACGGCATTATCGCTTACGTGCAGGCCGGGCGGCAAATCTGAACGAAGCGCGCCAGGCGCGGCCAGGCGTGCACGTGCGACGATAAATCGCTGATCGCCGATGTCGGTGAAAGCGCCGGGATAGGGTGGAGCGACCGCGCGGATCAGGTTGTACACCTGCTGCGCGGGTTGGCTCCAGTCGATCCGGCCGTCTTCGGGCTTGCGGCCGCCGTAGTAGCTGCCGTGCGTGAGATCGTTCGGCAGATGCGGCGCTTCGCCCGCGAGCAAGGCGGGCAGCACGCGCCACAGCGTCTGTTCGGCGGCGACCGTTACCTTGTCGAACACTTGCGCGGCGGTGTCGTCGGGCAGAATCGGCACCGGCGTCTGCGCGATGATCGCGCCCGCGTCGGGCTTCGCGGCCATTTCGTGCAGCGTCGCGCCGGTTTCGGTTTCGCCGTAAATCACTGCCCAGTTGGTCGGCACGCGGCCGCGGTATTTCGGCAGCAGCGAGCCGTGCATGTTGTAAGCGCCCCGTGCAGCGAGAGCCAGCAGGTCGACCGGCAACATGTGGCGGTAGTAGAACGAGAAGATGAAGTCCGGGCGCGCGGCGCTGATGGCGGCGCGCAATTCCGGGCTCTTCGGATCGGCGGGCGTGACGACCGGAATACCGTGTTCAGCCGCGACCGACGCGACGCTGCCGAACCAGATGTTCTCGCTGGGGTTGTCTTCATGCGTGACGACCAGCGCCACGTCGACGCCGCGCGCGAGCAGCACCTGCAGGCAGCGCACGCCGACGTTGTGATAAGCGAATACGACTGCGCGCGGCTTCATGGATTCGGGCCCTGATCGACGAGCGGAGCGGCCTGCACAGCCTGCACCACGGCTTGACGCGGCGTTTCGGTCACGGTCGTGCCGTCGCGCTGTTCAAGAATGGTCTGTACCAGATAACGCGGACGCGCGCGCACCTGCTGATAGATCCGGCCGATATATTCGCCGAGCAGCCCGAGCGCGAAGATGATCACGCCGAGCAGGAAGAACATCACGGCGAACAGCGTGAATACACCTTGCACTTCCGCGCCGATGATGAAGCGTCGAATCAGCAGAAGCACGAACAGTGCGGCGGACCCGAGCGACAGGATCACGCCGATGAACGACAGCCATTGCAGCGGCACCACCGAAAAACCGGTGACGAGGTCGAAATTCAGCCGGATCAGCGAATACAGCGAGTACTTCGATTCGCCGGCAAAACGCTCTTCGTGAGCGACTTCGATCTCGACCGGATTCTGCGCGAACGTGTACGCGAGCGCCGGAATGAACGTGTTGATTTCGCCGCAACGATTGATCGTGTCGATGATGTGCCGGCTGTACGCGCGCAGCATGCAGCCCTGGTCGGTCATCTTGATGCGCGTGATGCGCTCGCGCAGCCGGTTCATCGCGCGCGAGGCCTTGCGGCGCCACAGGCTGTCCTGGCGCTGCAGGCGGATCGTGCCCACGTAGTCGTAGCCTTCGCGCATTTTCGACACGAGCTTGCCGATCTCTTCCGGCGGATTCTGCAGGTCGGCGTCGAGCGTGATGACGATCTCGCCGCGCGACTGCTCGAAGCCCGCCAGAATCGCCATGTGCTGGCCGTAGTTGCCGTTCAGCAGGATCACGCGAGACGTGTCGGGCCGCGCGCGGAACTGCTCGGCGAGCAGAGCGGCGGATTTGTCGCGGCTGCCGTCGTTGATGAAGATCACTTCATAACCGGTGCCGAGCGCGTCGAGCGCCGGATAAAGGCGCGCGAACAGCGCGGCCAGCCCGGCTTCCTCGTTGTACACCGGAATGATGATCGACACTTCCGGTGCGACGGCGCGATGTTCCGAATAAGTCATTTCCGCTTTACTTTCCGTATTGTTCGCAAATTTCATTGACCGCGCGGCAGACCCGCTCCACGTCGCCTTCGTTCATCAGCGTGAACAGCGGCAGCGTGACGGTGGTTTCGCCGAAGCGCTCCGCGTGCGGGAACATGCCTTCCTTGAAACCACGCTCGCGGTACAGCGTGAACAGGTGCAGCGCCGGGTAATGCACGCCCGAGCCGATGCCGCGCTCTTTCAGTTGACCCATGAAACCGGCGCGGTCGATCGACAGTTTCTCGAGCGGCAGCGTGATCTGGAACATGTGCCAGTTGCTGTTGTCGAGGTCGGCGAACGGCAGGCCGACGCCTAGTTCCGCCGCCGGGCCTTTGCCCAGGCCGGCGAAATAGAGGCGCACCAGCTTCTTGCGCTGCTCGATGAACCGCGCCATGTGCGGCAGTTGACCGAGCCCGACGCGCGCGGCGACGTCCGTCAGATTGTATTTGCCGCCGAGCACGTCGCAGTCCATGCCGTCGAAGCCCGTGCGGGTAATGCCTTGCAGCCGGTACTTCTGGGCCAGCAACGCTTCTTCCTCGTTGTTCAGCACCAGCGCGCCGCCTTCGATCGAAGTCAGATTCTTGTTCGCGTGGAAGCTGAACGACACGATGTCGCCGAGCTTGCCGATGCGCTCGCCGTTCCACGTCGAGCCGAACGCCTGCGCGGCGTCTTCGATCACGCGCAGCTTGTGCTCGCGGGCGATCGCGTACAGGCGGTCCATATCGACCGGCAGGCCCGACAGATAAACCGGCAGCAGCGCCTTGGTGCGCGGCGTGATGGCCTTTTCCAGCAGATTCAGGTCGATGTTGCGGGTGACCGGGTCGATGTCGACGAACACCGGCGTCGCGCCGACCTGCAGGATTACGTTGCAGGTGGACACCCAGGTGGCCGGGGTGGTGATGACTTCGTCACCGGGACCGACGCCCGCGATGCGCAGGCCGATTTCCATCGTCGCCGTGCCGGAATTGAACGTGCGCACCGGACGTCCGCCGCAGAACTCGGACAGCGCCGCTTCGAACTTCTGGTTCTGCGGACCGGTGGTGATCCAGCCGGAGCGCAGCACGTCGGCGACGCCCTGGATCGTTTCTTCATCGATCTCGGGTTTGACGAACGGCAAAAACGGCAAAACTGGAACTGTTGACTGGCTCATGAATGCTTCGCTCGATTGAGAGGGGCGCTACCCGAAGGGCGCGAAGTAAACCACAAACTACGCGCAAACCCAAGGCCGCGGCAAAAAAGGCGAAACCGTAAAGCTTACCGTGGCGGACCTTAAGTGTCGCTTAGCCAAAGGGGCGGGTCTGCTTACGGTATCTTGTACCGACTGCGCCGGGCTAGCCGGCTTCGACAATAATCGGTAATAAATCGTTTCAGGCTGCGGGTTTCGGGCCGCGCGTGAACATCCGTTTCAAACCGCGCAGGTCGGGCTGACCAACCGTCTGGCCGCCACCATGCTCCTAGCTGCGCGCCAGCACCACCACGCCGATCAGGATGATGCCGATCCCGACCAGCTTCTGCACCGACATCACCTCGCCGAACAGATACCAGGCCGCAAACGCGTTGACGACGTAGCCGAGCGACAGCATCGGATACGCGATCGACACGTCGACCCGCGACAGTCCGACGATCCACACGACCACGCTGATCACGTAGCATGCCAGGCCGCCGATCACCGGCGCCTGGGTCGCAAGCCGCCAGCCGATGGGCAGGATGTTCGCACGGGTGAATTCGAAGTGTCCAACGGCATTGGTGCCGGCTTTCAGCAGCAACTGCGCGCCGGCGTTCAGCGTCACGCCCGCGAGGATGCAAATGAGGGAAATCGGGTTCATCGAACGGTCAGATCCTGAGATGGGGTCATTGTTGTGGTTTTTCCACCGGCGCTGGCGCGGACGCAGCGGGCTGCGGCTCTACCGGCTTCATCACCACCACGCGACGCGAATCGCGCGCGATCACCTGCATCGGCAGACCTTGCGCGACGAAACGGTCGTAAGTCGACGGCGGGATCAGCGCGAGCGCGTAGCGGTCGGCCTTCCAGCGCTCGATCCACTGGTCGATCGACGGCACCCACTTCTGCGGTTCGACGGTCACGCCGAAGGTCAGTTCGTCGGCATGTTCGACCATGATCGTCGTATGGCCGACGTAGAACGGCAGTGTGTGATCGAGCACGCCGACCGAGTAGAACGGCGTATCGGGCGGCAGCTTCGCGAGTTCGGCCTTGATCGCGGGCGCGAGCAGGGCGCCGGAACTCTGGCGTCCGAACACGTCGTGACCCGTGCCGGCGATCGTGCCGAGCAGCAGCCACGCCGCCCCGAAACTGGCGACCGCGCCGAGAATCCCCGCCTTGCTGCTGCGGTTCAGCCACAGCGCGGCCAGCGTCAGCACGAAAGCGACGCCGAGCGCAGCGAGCACCCAGCTCCGGTATTCGATGTACAGCTCGGCCGGATTGCGTCCGCTGCCGAGGCGCCCGAGGAACAGCGCCGCGAACGCCGCCACCACGAAGAACAGCGCATAGCCCGCCAGATGACGGCGCAGCTGGTCGCGCGTGACGAGCGGCAGGTACATGCCGATCAGCATCGCGATGGGCGGCGCGATCGGCAGCGTGTAGGACAACAGCTTCGAGTGCGACGCGCTGAAGAACAGGAAGATGAAGACGGTCCACGTCATCATCAGCGTGACGGGGGCGAAGCCGTTCGGCTGACGCGGCTGGCGCCATGCGTGGCGCATGCTCTGCACCGTGATCGACAGCCACGGCAGGAAGCCCACCAGCAGCACCGGCACGAAGTAATAGAACGCGCCCGGACGGTTCTGCTCGGGCGTCAGATAGCGCTTGAACTGCTGGACGATGAAGAAGAAGTTCAGGAATTCGGGGTTGCGTTGCTGCACCAGCACGAACCACGGCGTGACGATCGCGAAGAACACGATCAGGCCGCCGATCAGATGCAGACGCTTCCACAGCGCCCAGTCACGCGCGATCAGCGTGTACAGCACCAGCACCGCGCCCGGCAGGATCACGCCGACCAGACCCTTCGACAGCACCGCGAGCGCCATCGACGCCCAGCAGATCCACATCCAGCCGCGCACGCAGCCGGTCGACAGGTTGGGGCGCTGTGCGAGCATCAGCGAGCACAGCGTCAACGCCATCCAGAACGACAGGCCCATGTCGAGCGTGTTGAAATGGCCCATCAGGTTCCAGTACGGCGAACAGGCCAGCACGATCGCCGCGAATACGCCGGTCGCCGCGTTGAACACGCGCGCGCCGGTGAAGCCGATCAGCAGCACGCCGGCAAAGCCGGTCAGCGCAGTGTAAAGCCGCGCCTGCCATTCGCCGATGCCGAACCACGCGAAGGTCAGCGCGTTTGCCCACGTTTGCAGAGGCGGTTTTTCGAAATACTTGTAGCCGTTGTAGCGCGGCGTGATCCAGTCGCCGGTGACGAACATCTCGCGCGCCATTTCGGCGTAGCGGCCTTCGTCACTCGGCAGAAGGTGGCGCCAGCCGAGCGGCACGAACCAGATCACGGCGAGGGCCAGCACCAGCAGCAGGATCGTGGTGCGATTGAGCGGTAGCCTCGACGGCGTATCGTTCATGGATTTCAACCTGTTGGGCGACGCCGCGTACGCAGCGAAGCGATGTTGTCTGGAATCGGCAGCCGGCGATGCCAGGCGGCCTTCGGCGGGCGTCTGGGCATGAGGGCCACTGTACTGCTCGCCGTATGCTTTTCGGATTGCCGCCAGTTATCGACCGCCGGCCGCCGGCTACAGTCGCCTGGCCCAGACCCAAAGGCGCCCGAAGCCCGGCGACCAGCGCGAAGTGAGATCGATTCCGATGAATCGTCAGCGCACCGATGGCGCGCAGTGTACGTTATCGGCCTGGTCGCGGCGAGGGTGTGTGGGTCATCGCTGCGGCGGGCAGGCTGATCGTTCGATACGCAATGCATGGAGCGCGGACTTCCGTCCTGCCGGTCTACGCGCTTTCGGGCCGGGCCAGCAACGTAGGGAAGGCCATCAGGGGCTCAGCGAATCCACCCGGCAGGCTCTAAATGGCCTGCTAGCCGCCGAAGACCATGGCGAGGCCGCCCCCAACGTCCGCCGCACTATGCTTCGATCAGCAACGCGGCAGCGACCTTGCGGCCCTCGGCCATCAGAATGTTGTACGTGCGGCAGGCGGCCTTGAAATCCATCGTTTCGACGCCGATGCGCTTCGCGGTGAGCGCGGCGGTGAGTCGCGGATGCGGAAAGCGCAGCTTGTCGCCGCTGCCGAACACGACCACTTCCGGCGCGGAATCGACGAGCATTGCGAAATGCTCGGCGCTCAGTTGTTCGAACGACGCGACGGGCCACGGGACGACCGGTGCCTGCGGCAGTACGAGAATGCTGCCCGAATGGCGCACCAGATTGATTTCGACATAGTCGGCGCCGTAGCCGGTGACGGTGTTCAGGGCGGCGCTGGAATCCTGATGTAATTTCAAATTGATTTTCCGAAGTCGTCGAGAGACGTCGTGCGCGCCGGCGGCCCTGACCGGATGGAACGAAAGCAGGGCGGCGCGACGCGCGAGGAATACGAAAGGGCCGAAAAGGCTTGCCGTTGCGGGTGGTGCATTGCGGAAGTCGGCCAAAATCCGCTAAATTATAACTTTTTAGCCGCCTTGCGGCGCCCCTCGCCCAATCGCCGCCACAAGCCGCGCTGGGTGCATCGGCGCGGCCCACCGGCTACCTGCGCTGGTTTTGTACGCTTTCGGCCGCTTTTCGTCTGTTTTTTGTCCGCTGTTTTGCCCGTTTGTTTGTATCCCGGAAGGTCTTCTGGTCTCGCTCCCAGGTTTTGTCTCGGGTGATGGCTGGATCGGGTTAGCCGCCATCCGCCCGCATCGCGAGCCGAGAGGTTTCGATGCTGACGGACCGCCAGGCGGGTCCACCGAGCCGCCCAGTAAGCGGCGGGAAGATCGAAAAACGGCGATTCGCGCGGCAACTGAAGCGCGGCTAATCAACCCGCCGCTGCCTGACAATGCCGGAAACAGCGTCGAAAAGGGAAGTCGAAAGCGGCGGTCCGAGGGCAGTCCCAATCGCGTCTGGCGGCCGTCGCCGGCCTGCCGCGCGCCCGAATTCACGACTCGACGAACTTGCCCGTCCCGGCGTCCAGTGTCGTTACCCCGGCCGGCCGGTTCGCTCAAGCCGTCAAGCTATCAAGTCATTAACCAGGATGAAGTGCCCGCCGTGAAACCGATTCTCAAATCCAACAAGTTGTTGAATGTCTGCTATGACATTCGCGGGCCCGTCCTCGAACATGCGAAACGGCTCGAAGAAGAAGGCCACCGCATCATCAAGCTGAACATCGGCAATCTCGCGCCGTTCGGCTTCGATGCGCCCGACGAAATCATTCAGGACATGATCCTGAATCTGCCGGGATCGTCCGGCTATTCCGACTCCAAGGGTGTGTTCGCCGCGCGCAAGGCGATCATGCATTACACGCAGCAAAAGGGCGTGCACGGCGTCGAACTGGACGACATCTACATCGGCAACGGCGCGTCCGAGCTGATCGTGATGGCGCTGCAGGGCCTGCTGAACGACGGCGACGAAGTGCTGCTGCCCGCGCCCGATTACCCGCTGTGGACCGCCGGCGTGAGCCTGTCGGGCGGCACGCCGGTGCACTACATCTGCGACGAATCGAATCGCTGGATGCCCGATCTGGACGACATTCGCGCGAAAATCACGCCGAATACGCGCGCGCTCGTCGTGATCAACCCGAACAACCCGACCGGCGCGCTGTATTCCGACGAACTGCTGCTCGGCCTGATCGAAATCGCGCGTCAGCACGGCCTCGTGATCTTCGCCGACGAGGTCTACGACAAGATCGTCTACGACGGCAAGAAGCACACGGCGATGGCCGCGCTGTCCGACGACGTGCTCACCGTCACGTTCAACAGCCTGTCGAAGAGCTACCGTGCGTGCGGCTATCGCGCGGGCTGGATGTTCATTTCGGGCCTGACCGGCGAGAACCGCCGCAACGGTAAGGACTATTTCGAAGGCCTCGGCATTCTGGCGTCGATGCGCCTGTGCCCGAACGTGCCGGGCCAGTATGCGATCCAGACGGCGCTGGGCGGCTACCAGAGCATCAACGATCTGATCGTGCCGAGCGGCCGCCTGTACAAACAGCGCGAACTCGCGTATGACATGCTGACGGCGATCCCCGGCGTGAGCTGCGTGAAGCCGGAAGCGGCGCTGTACATGTTCCCGCGCCTCGACCCGAAAATTTATCCGATCAAGGACGACCAGCAGTTCATCCTCGATCTTCTGCTCGAAGAGCGCGTGCTGCTCGTGCAAGGCTCCGGTTTCAACTGGAAAACGCCGGATCACTTCCGCGTCGTGTTCCTGCCGAACGTCGACGATCTCGCCGATTCGATCAACCGGATCGCGCGTTTCCTCGACGGTTACCGCAAGCGTCACACGGCCTGACGCACAATGTGGCGCATGGCGCGCCACCTGATACCCGTTTCCTCGTGAGAAAACGCCGGGCCGCCTGAAGCGGCCGCCCAGGTTTTCTCATCCCCCTCGGGGGACTGGCGCAAAACGCCAGAGTTGGGGGCACTTTTTAATCACCTACTCGAAAACACACGCTGCATGGAACCGATCAAAGTTGGACTGCTGGGCTTCGGCACGGTAGGCAGCGGCACCTTCACGGTACTGCGTCGCAATCAGGAAGAAATCAAACGTCGCGCGGGCCGCGGCATCGAGGTTGCGCGCATCGCCGTGCGCAATCCCGCCAAGGCCACAGCAGCGCTCGGCACGGAAGCCGGCAGCGTCGCGCTGACCGATGACTTCAACGCGGTGGTCGACGATCCGTCGATCGACATCGTGGCCGAAATGATCGGCGGCACGGGCCTCGCTCGCGACCTCGTGCTGCGCGCGATCAAGAATCGCAAGCATGTCGTGACGGCCAACAAGGCGCTGCTCGCAGTGCACGGCACCGAAATTTTCGAGGCGGCGCGCGCCAATGGCGTGATGGTGTCATTCGAAGCGGCGGTGGCTGGCGGCATTCCGATCATCAAGGCGCTGCGCGAAGGGCTGACGGCCAATCGCATCCAGTACATCGCGGGCATCATCAACGGCACGACGAATTACATCCTGTCGGAAATGCGTGACCGTGGGCTAGACTTCGCGACCGCGCTGAAGGCCGCGCAGGAACTGGGCTATGCCGAAGCCGATCCGACTTTCGATATCGAAGGCGTGGACGCCGCGCACAAGGCGACGATCATGAGCGCGATCGCGTTCGGCGTGCCGGTGCAGTTCGACAAGGCGTACGTCGAAGGCATCAGCAAGCTCGCCGCAATCGACATCAAATACGCGGAAGAACTCGGCTACCGCATCAAGCTGCTGGGCATTGCGCGCCGCGCTGAAAAGGGCATCGAGTTGCGCGTGCATCCGACGCTGATCCCGGAAAAGCGTCTGCTGGCGAACGTGGAAGGCGCGATGAACGCGGTCGTCGTACATGGCGACGCAGTGGGCACCACGCTGTACTACGGCAAGGGCGCGGGCGCCGAGCCGACGGCTTCCGCCGTGGTCGCCGATCTGGTCGATGTGACGCGTCTGCATACGGCTGACCCGGAGCATCGCGTGCCGCATCTGGCGTTCCAGCCGGACAGCCTGTCGAACACGCCGATCCTGCCGATCGACGAAGTGACGAGCGGCTACTACCTGCGTCTACGGGTGGCCGATGTGACCGGCGTGCTCGCCGACATCACGCGCATTCTCGCCGACACCGGTATCTCGATCGACGCGCTGTTGCAGAAGGAATCGGAGCAGGTCGACGCGAACGGCAAGGGCGAAACCGACATCATCCTGATTACGCACGAAACGGTTGAAAAGCACGTCAACGCGGCGATCAAGACGATCGAAGCGCTGAAGACCGTTGTCTCGCAAGTCACGAAGCTGCGCATGGAAGCGCTGAACTAGGCCGAACTATGAACTATCTCTCCACGCGCGGCGCCGGAGCCGGCGAGCATCACACCTTCTCGGACATCCTGCTGGGCGGTCTCGCGAAAGACGGCGGCCTGTATCTGCCCGCTGTCTACCCGCGCGTCACGCCGGACGAACTCGCGCGCTGGCGCACGTTGCCGTACGCGGACCTCGCGTTCGAAGTGCTGTCGAAATTCGTCGACGATATCCCCGCCGACGACCTGCGCGCACTCACGCGCAAGACCTACACGGCCGAGACCTACTGCAACGTGCGCGACGACGAAAGCGCCGCGCAGATCACGCCGCTGAAAACGCTGGGCGTCGAGAACGGCGCGACGCTGTCGCTGCTGGAACTGTCGAACGGTCCGACGCTCGCGTTCAAGGACATGGCGATGCAGTTGATCGGCAACCTGTTCGAATACGCGCTGGCGAAGCACGGTGAAACGCTGAACATTCTCGGCGCAACCTCGGGCGACACCGGCAGCGCCGCCGAGTACGCGATGCGCGGCAAGAAGGGCATCCGCGTGTTCATGCTGTCGCCGCACAAGAAGATGAGCGCGTTCCAGACCGCGCAGATGTACAGCCTGCAAGACCCGAACATCTTCAACCTCGCGGTCGAAGGCGTGTTCGACGACGCGCAGGACATCGTCAAGGCGGTGTCGAACGATCACGCGTTCAAGGCGAAGTACAAGATCGGCACGGTCAACTCGATCAACTGGGCGCGGGTCGTCGCGCAGGTCGTCTACTACTTCAAGGGCTACTTCGCCGCCACGAAGAGCAACGACGAGCGCGTGTCGTTCACGGTGCCGTCGGGCAATTTTGGCAACGTCTGCGCGGGTCACATCGCGCGCATGATGGGTCTGCCGATCGAGAAGCTGGTCGTCGCCACGAACGAAAACGACGTGCTCGACGAGTTCTTTCGCACTGGTATTTATCGCGTGCGCAAGGCGGCTGAGACGTATCACACGACCAGCCCGAGCATGGACATTTCGAAGGCGTCGAACTTCGAGCGTTTCGTGTTCGATCTGCTCGATCGCGATCCGGCGCGTGTGTTGCAACTGTTCCGCGACGTCGAGGAAAAGGGCGGTTTCGATCTCGCGGCGAGCGGCGATTTTGCCCGCGTGAAAGAGTTCGGTTTCGTGTCGGGTCGCAGCAGCCACGACACGCGCGTGGAGACGATCCGCGATGTGTTCGAGCGTTACGACACGATGATCGACACGCACACCGCCGACGGTCTGAAGGTGGCGCGCGAGCATCTGCAAGCGGGCATTCCGATGATCGTGCTGGAGACTGCACAGCCGATCAAGTTCGGCGAGACGATCCGCGAGGCGCTGTTGCGCGAACCGGAGCGGCCCGCTGCGTTTTCGGGCCTGGAGTCGCTGCCGCAGCGCTTTGAAGTGTTGCCGGCCGACGCACAGCGCGTGAAGGACTTTATCGTCGCGAATACAGGCGAATAAGCGGGCGAGTAAAAGTAGGACTACGAGTAGGACCAGGATTGGGCAGGCCTTGCAGCCTGCCCAGCCTTGATTGCAGCATGAAATAGGCAGATACCGCTTGCCATGCATTTCCCCAGGCAAGCGTTCCCGAACAGAAATTCCTCCATAACGCCGTGCTGCCCAGGCTGACGGCATCGACCGCTACAATGTTCTTTTAACCAGCGGCTTCGAAATCCCCGATGTCCACACCGACGCCCCGCGCCCCGATGCTCGCCACTGCCGACGCGTTGGCGACCTTGCTCAGCGCCGCCAGCCCGATCGCCGGCACCGAATCGATTCCCACGTTGCAGGCGCTAAACCGCGTGCTTTCCGCGGATGTCATCTCGCCGCTAGACGTCCCGCCGATGAACACCAGCGCGATGGACGGCTATGCGATCCGCACGGCCGACCTCACGCAACCGGGCAGCACCCGTTTGCCCGTCTCGCAGCGCATCCCGGCAGGTCACGCACCCACGCCGCTCGCGCCCGGCAGCGCGGCGCGCATCTTCACCGGCGCGACGGTGCCGCCCGGCGCGGACGCGATCGTGATGCAGGAGCAAGCCGAATCCACGAGCGATGAAGTCACGATTCTGCATACCCCGCAAGCCGGGGAATGGATCACGGCTCAAGGCGCGGATATCCGCAGCGGCTCGGTCATTCTGCCTGTTGGCACACGGCTGACGCCGCAGGCGCTTGGATTGGCGGCGTCAGTGGGCTGCGCGCAGCTGGAGGTGCGCCGCCGCGTCAAGGTCGCCGTTTTCTTTACCGGCGACGAACTGACCATGCCCGGCGAGCCGCTGAAGCCCGGCGCAATCTACAACTCGAATCGCTTTACGTTGCGCGCGCTGCTCGACAGGCTCGGCTGCGAAGTCACCGACTACGGCATCGTCGCCGATAAGCTCGATGCGACCCGCGCCACGTTGCGCGAAGCCGCTCAGGCGCACGATCTGATTCTGACCTGTGGCGGCGTGTCGGTCGGCGAGGAAGATCATGTGAAACCGGCGGTGGAGGCCGAAGGGCGCCTGGCAATGTGGCAGATTGCAATGAAGCCCGGCAAGCCGCTCGCCTTCGGTGCGGTGCGCCGTGATGACGCGTCGGGAGCGGCACCGGCGTCTGCGGAAACCTTTTTTATCGGCTTGCCGGGCAATCCGGTTTCCAGTTTCGCGACCTTCCTGCTGTTCGTGCGGCCGTTCCTGCTGCGCCTCGCAGGCGTCGAGGCCGTCGCGCCTCGCGCGCTGTCGCTGCGCGCCGACTTCACCCAGAAAAAAGCCGATCGACGCAATGAGTTCCTGCGTGCGCGCATCAACGCCGAGGGTGGGCTCGATCTGTTCGCCAATCAGAGTTCCGCCGTGCTGACGTCGACGGTTTGGGGCGACGGCCTGATCGACAATCCACCGAATCACGCGATCAGCGCGGGCGAAACCGTGCGCTTCATTCCATTTTCCGAATTGCTGAACTGAAAGCCGTCCCGATGAAGATTCAACTTCGATATTTTGCAAGCGTGCGCGAAGCGCTCGATCTGGCCAACGAGTCGGTCGAACTGCCTGACGGCATCGCGACCGTCGGCGATGTGCGCGCGTGGCTGCGCGTGCGCGGCGGAGTCTGGGCCGACACCCTGGCCGAAGGCCGCGCGTTGCGCATGGCCTGCAATCACGTAATGACCGACCCCGGCACGCGTGTGACCGAAGGTTGCGAAGTCGCGTTCTTTCCCCCCGTCACGGGCGGTTGAGCGGCGCTGCTTCGACCGGATCCAACCTCAAACCACGCCCAATCGCCCAGGAGTTCTCCATGCCCGTTCGCGTCCAGACGGAAGATTTCGACCTCACCGCCGAGGTCGCCGCGTTGCGCGCGCGTAATCCGAAGATCGGAGCGGTCGCGTGCTTCGTCGGCACCGTGCGCGATCTGAACGACGGCAGCACCGTCGAGACGATGGAACTTGAACACTATCCGGGTATGACGGAGAAGTCGCTCGAAGCGATCGTCACGAGTGCTCGCGAGCGTTGGCCGGGCATCGACGTTTTGATCGTGCACCGGGTCGGCAAGCTTTATCCGCTCGACCAGATCGTGCTGGTGGCGACGACGGCCGCGCATCGCGGGGAGGCGTTTGCGTCGTGTGAATTTGTGATGGACTATCTGAAAACCGAGGCGCCGTTCTGGAAGAAGGAGAAAACCGAAGCCGGCGAGCGCTGGGTCGACGCCCGTGTAACCGATGATGCTGCGCTGGCGCGCTGGGGTGTCGAATCGGGAAATCGGTAAGGCGCGGCGTAAGCCAGCGCCTGCATTTGCCCAATCACAACGACGCGTGGCTTAAAAAACGCACGCTGCCCGCGCGCGGCCGAACCCGTCTCAGTCATCCCGCCCGCGCCCGACGATCCGCGTTGGAAACGGCTCTCCAGCCGGGCGCTTTGTGTGATGCGCGTCGTCATCGTCACGCGGACGGCGTGGTGCAATCCGCTCCAGCAATTCCTGCTGCTCCACCGGAATCTTGTAGTCCCAACCGAACTTGCTCAACTGCAAGCTCTGCGCGATCCGCAGCGCCGGCTCCATGAACCTGACCGCCGCCGCAGGCTGGTAGCGCGACTCGACCGTATCCAGAAACAGATACAGCCAGCGGCTGAAATGCTGCGGCTCCACGCCCTCGATCGGCTGATGCGCCTGCTGTACGTTGCCGCGATACTGCTTTGCCCCAAGCACGAGGCTGCCCCAGAACGTACACATTTTCGGCAGATGATCGTCCCAGCGCCCAGCCAGCGTGGCGTCGAAAACAGGGCCGAGCAACGGATCGGCGCGCACCCGGTCGTAGAAGCCGTACACGAGGTCGCGAATATTCGCCTCGGTCGGCTCGGCGGCGCGTTCGACCACCGGCGCGGCGGGAAAAGAGGGGTTCATGCGAATTCCAGAAAAAAACGGCTTCCAATGGCGCAGGCGCGGCTCGCAACGCTGGTTCGCGAGTACCTGGAAGGGTTCGCGCCAGGTTCCGGCAAATATTGCCAGAGGTCGTCGGATGCGGCGTCGACCCATGCGTTAACGAAATGAGAAGGGCAGCGATTACCCCGCTTTTCGCACGAATGGTTTATGCGGGAAACGCTACCATTAGTCACGAGAGAACAAGAAAGAACCCCGTCTGACGTAGCGCAGAAAAATCAAACATGCGTAACGCCTGCATCTTAGGGCGAAGCAGCGGCCCCCGGCAACCCTTGCATCGACGCGGTTATCTTCGAATCGCGGCCTGCGCGCATCGTGATATCTGCCCTATGAGACTCACCGACTATACGGATTACTCACTACGCGTCCTGCTATATCTCGCCGTGCGAGGTGCAGGATTGTCGACCATTCAGGATATTTCGAATGCGTACGGAATTTCCAAGAATCATCTGATGAAAGTCGTGCAGCAACTCGGCGAACGCGGTTGGGTCGAGACGGTGCGCGGCCGCAATGGCGGCCTCCGTATTGCGGAGCGAACCCGCCTGCTGACCGTGGGCGAGGTCGTCCGCGCGACGGAAAGCGACTTCGCGGTGGTCGCGTGTCTGCCCGATCAGCAGGGGGTGCAGCGCTCTTCCTGCGTAATCACGTCGCAGTGCCGGCTACGCGGCGCGCTTCAGGCCGCGAGCAATGCGTTCCTCGCCGAACTCGATCGCTACACGATCGACGAGGTCGCGCAGCCGCAGGCACCGCTGGCCGCGCTGCTCGGCTTGAGCAGCGTCATCCCCATCGTGCCGCTCGCGCCGGTCGCGGGTAGCCCCGCACCGGCTCCCTGATCCGGGGCAGGTGGTTCCTTCGCGTCAAATGTTAAATAGTTGCCTTTGAGCGCAAAAAAGCGCTTGAAACCTGAAGAAAACGCCTCAATTTGGTGGTAATCGAAAATTGGAGGTCTCTTGATGAGAATCGACAAGCTCACCACTAAGTTCCAGGAAGCGCTCTCGGATGCGCAGAGTCTGGCCGTCGGCCATGACAATCAATATATCGAACCGGTTCACGTGTTGTCGGCGCTGGTCGCCCAGCAGGATGGCTCGGCTCGCTCGCTGCTCTCGCGTGCCGGCGTGCACGTGCAGGCGCTGCAAACCGCACTGAACGACGCGATGACGCGTCTGCCGCAAGTTCAGGGCACGGACGGCAATGTCCAGATCGGCCGCGAATTGACCGGCCTGCTGAACCAGGCAGACAAGGAAGCGCAAAAGCTCAACGACACGTTCATCGCGAGCGAAATGTTCCTGCTCGCAGTCGCGGACGACAAAGGCGAAGCCGGCCGCGTCGCGCGTCAGCACGGCTTGTCGCGGAAGTCGCTCGAAAGCGCGATTGCGGCGGTGCGCGGCGGCTCGCAGGTGCATAGCCAGGACGCCGAAAGCCAGCGCGAAGCGCTGAAGAAATACACCGTCGACCTGACCGAGCGCGCGCGGGCCGGCAAGCTCGACCCGGTGATCGGCCGCGACGACGAAATCCGTCGCTCGATCCAGATCCTGCAACGCCGTACCAAGAACAATCCGGTCCTGATCGGCGAACCGGGCGTGGGTAAGACCGCGATCGTCGAAGGACTGGCGCAACGGATCGTCAACGGTGAAGTGCCGGAAACGCTGAAGGGCAAGCGCGTGTTGTCGCTCGACATGGCCGCGCTGCTGGCCGGCGCGAAATATCGCGGCGAGTTCGAAGAACGGCTGAAGGCCGTGCTCAGCGACATCGCCAAGGACGAAGGTCAAACCATCGTCTTCATCGACGAAATTCATACGATGGTCGGTGCAGGCAAGGCCGAAGGCGCGATGGACGCGGGCAACATGCTGAAGCCGGCGCTTTCGCGCGGCGAGCTGCATTGCGTCGGCGCGACCACGCTTGACGAGTACCGCAAGTACATCGAGAAGGATGCGGCGCTCGAACGCCGGTTCCAGAAGGTGCTGGTCGACGAGCCGTCAGTGGAAGCGACCATCGCGATCCTGCGCGGCTTGCAGGAAAAGTACGAACTGCATCACGGCGTGGACATCACCGACCCGGCGATCGTCGCGGCGGCGGAACTGTCGCATCGCTACATCACCGATCGTTTCCTGCCGGACAAGGCAATCGATCTGATCGACGAAGCCGCGTCGAAGATCAAGATGGAAATCGACTCGAAGCCTGAAGAGATGGACCGGCTCGACCGTCGTCTGATCCAGTTGAAGATCGAGCGCGAAGCCGTCAAGAAGGAAAAAGACGAAGCGTCGCAAAAGCGTCTGCAACTGATCGAAGAAGAAATCGAGCGTTTGAATCGCGAATATTCGGACCTCGAAGAAATCTGGACCGCGGAAAAGGCGGCGGTGCAGGGCAGCGCGCAACTGAAGGAAGACATCGAGAAAACACGCGCGGAAATCACGCGTTTGCAGCGTGAGGGCAAGCTCGAAAAGGTGGCGGAGTTGCAGTACGGCAAGTTGCCGGAGCTTGAGGCGCAGTTGAAGGCGGTGACCCAGGCCGAGGCTGTCGAGCAGACCAATCCGCAGCGGCCGCGTCTGTTGCGCACGCGGGTCGGCGCGGAGGAAATCGCGGAAGTCGTGTCGCGTTCCACCGGTATTCCGGTGTCGCGGATGATGCAGGGCGAGCGCGAAAAGCTGTTGCAGATCGAAGAAAAACTGCACAACCGCGTGGTCGGTCAAGACGAGGCGATCAGCGCCGTGGCCGATGCAATCCGCCGCTCGCGCGCGGGTCTGTCGGATCCGAACCGTCCGTATGGTTCGTTCCTGTTCCTCGGGCCGACCGGGGTGGGCAAGACCGAGTTGTGCAAGGCGCTGGCGTCGTTCCTGTTCGATTCGGAAGATCATCTGATCCGCATCGACATGAGCGAATTCATGGAGAAGCACAGCGTCGCGCGCCTGATCGGTGCGCCGCCGGGATACGTCGGCTATGAAGAGGGCGGTTACCTGACCGAAGCCGTGCGCCGCAAGCCGTATAGCGTGATCCTGCTCGACGAAATCGAGAAGGCGCATCCGGACGTGTTCAACGTGCTGCTGCAGGTGCTCGACGACGGCCGCATGACCGATGGACAAGGCCGTACCGTGGACTTCAAGAACACGGTGATCGTGATGACGTCGAACCTTGGTTCGCAGGTGATCCAGGCGATGGTCGGCGAGCCGCAGGAAGCGGTCAAGGACGCGGTCTGGGAAGAAGTGAAGCTGCACTTCCGGCCCGAGTTCCTGAACCGGATCGACGATGTCGTGGTGTTCCATGCGCTTGACCGCTCGAACATCCAGTCGATCGCGCGGATCCAGTTGCAGCGTCTGCACGAACGGCTCGCGAAGCTCGACATGCAGCTGCTGGTGTCGGACGAGGCGTTGGAGCACATCGGCAAGGTCGGCTACGATCCGCTGTTCGGCGCGCGGCCATTGAAGCGCGCAATCCAGCAGGAGATCGAGAATCCGGTCGCCAAGCTGATTCTGGCCGGCAAGTTCGGTCCGAAAGATGTGATCCCGGTCGAAGTCGACGAGGGCAAACTGGTGTTCGAACGCGTCGTGCATTAAGCGCGGCCCGTGCGTGGAGCGGTGTTTGATCGAGCCGCTCCGCGCATGTCAAAAAGCGGCAACGAAGTTTTCTTCGTTGCCGCTTTTTTTTCGCCAATGTGTTGCGTACGCCCCGCTGATCATGCCAGCGAAAAGCGGAACAACGCCTGCTCATTCAGGCGTTGTTCTTGCCGCCAAACAGCGCCGACAACCCGCCGAGCGCGCCCAGCACGGTCGTCGCGTTCAGCTTGCCTTCAGCCGGCACTTCGCCTTCGGGCGTCGCTGCGTTGACCACGTGCGGCAGGATTTGCGACAGCAGGCCCGTGACCTGATCCGGCTGTACGCCGGCCTTCGCCGCGAGGTTCGTGACGGTGTCGGAGCCGAGCACGCTGTGCAGCGCATCCGGCGCGATCGGCTGGTTTTCGCCGTTGCTGACCCACGACGACACCACGTCGCCGAGACCTTTTTCCTTGAAACGTTCGATCAGCCCATTCAGGCCGCCCGGCTGGTTATTGACGAATTCGAGTGCGGCTGAAACCAGTTGTTGCTGGCCACCGCCTTCAGGGGACTTCCCAATCAGGGAACCGATAGTGTCGAGTAGGCTCATGACGGTCTCTCTTGAGTGCCGACGCGTGATTGACGAGTCAGCGGGTGAAAACGCCGCGCGGTTGCGCGGCGCGGTGGGACGGTGGACGGCAGCGGGGCGGTGTCGAGGTTTGCATCACCTGTATCGTGGATCATGTGCCGCTCCTCTCTCGGCCCGCCGCCAGCCCTTATCTCTTTGCGAAGGCCGTTACGCTCAGCTCGAAGCCGCCGCAGCCGATGCAGCCTTGCTCTTCCTGGCCTTCTTTTTCGATGCCTTGGTGCCCGATGCATCGGCGGGGGCTGCCGCAGCCGGTGCTGCCGGTGCGGACGCCGCTGCTGCCTCGGATGCCGCGGCCTTGCTCTTCTTCTTCTTCGATTTTTTGCTGCTGGACGCCGGTTCCGCTGGCGCTGCCGGTGTCGTAGCCGCCGTCGTGGTGGCGGGCGCGGCAGTGGTCGCGGCCGGTGCCGCCTTGCTGCTTGCCGTGCTGCTGGACTTTGGCGCGGCCTTGACGCCCGCCGGCGGCGCCGACGAACCGTTGATCGTCAAGCCGGCCGCCTCGAGGTTGGTGACGGATTTGGTGCCGATACCCTTGACGCGAGTGGCGAGGTCGTCGGCGTCTTTGAACGGGCCATTCTTCGTGCGTTCGTCGATGATCGCCTTTGCGTGGACCGGGCCGATACCCTTGACCGATTCGAGCGCCGCCTGATCGGCGGAATTGACTTCAACCGCCGCCGCGAATCCGGCCGACAGCGACAAAGCCAAAGCAACGCAAAGCATTAAAAGCTTCTTCAGCATGGCAAGCACTCCATTGAGGGCAAAAAGTAGTTAGCCGGGAACGGACGACGCATTCTGTCAGCGGGCGCTGCGCTTAAGCATAGGACAAATCGCAGGCCCTTATTCGCGAACGCGGACGATTTATACCGATCGATTCATGACAAGTAAATCAGGCCAGACAATATTTAAACCTTTTGCCTAGCATTAGGCTGGTCTGGGTTTATCGCCGAGTTTATCGATTAATGCCGTCAGTCATAAAAAATGACAATGCAGACAAATGACATCGACGAAGACATTCACAGGCGCTTGACTTAGAGTGCACTCGAAGTCCTAACCTGAGTCTGTCATGTCGAAAATCTCCACCGCACTCACCATCGGGCAGGTCGCCGAAACGATTGGCGTGTCCACGCATACGCTGCGCTATTACGAGCAGGCCGGGCTGATCCGGCCGGTCGGGCGCACGCAGGCGGGGCATCGGCTGTATTCGCCCGCCGACCTCGACTGGTTGCGTTTCGTGATGCGTCTGAAAGCGACCGGCATGCCGATCGCCGGAATGCAGGCTTTCGCGGCATTGCGCACGCAGGGGCAGCCGACGCTGCCCGCGCGTCGCGACCTGCTGGTGGCGCATCGGGATGCGGTTTTGGCGCGGATTGCCGAACTGCAACTGAACCTCGACGCGATCGTCGACAAGATCGCGTATTACGAGGACGAGGTGGCCGCACAGCAGGCCGCAAACGGTGATGCGGCCCGGCAGATTGACGACAATCCATCGATCTCACATTCGGAAAAGGACTCACCATGGACCACCAGCACAACGACCGCTACGCCCGAGGCTGGGACAAGCTGAAGGAAATCGACGGCTCGACCGGCGAGCAGGTGATTGCGGCACTCGCGCCGATTGCGCCGGACTTCGGCCGTCTGCTGATCGAATTCGGTTTCGGCGATATCTACAGCCGCCCGCAACTCGATTTGCGATCGCGTGAAATCGCGACGATTGCGTCGCTGGCGACGTTGGGTTGCGCGCAACCGCAGTTGAAGGTGCATATCGAGGCGGCGTTGAACGTCGGCTGCACGCGTGACGAGATTGTCGAGGTGTTTATGCAGATGGCGTTGTACGCGGGTTTTCCGGCGGCGTTGAATGCGTTGTTTGCGGCGAGGGAGGTTTTCGAGCGTCATGACGCGAGGGGCGGAGAGGCTGCGAACACGGCGACCGTAGAGGTGGTGTGATGTCGAGGTAGGCGGCAGAGAGCGGCTGCGTTTTTGACGAGAGCCGCTTTTTGTTAGGTCATAAACGCAACTAACCGTCAATTTTAGAGTAATACTGCCAAGTGGAGGTAGGGGTGATATCCAGGACGCCTGTTTATCAGCAGGGCGGCATGTTTTGATGCCGGGGTAGTGGAGGCTCGTGTAACTAACGCAGACAACCTCCCAGATTACCCAATGCGCGAAACGCGAGCTGCCAAACCTTCAAGCCACCGAATCTGCTGCCCGCGCTGCATCAACCCGCAAATACCGTTTGCTCACCACTCGCCAGTAAGCCAGCAGACCTACTCCAGCAATTGCCAGGCTGGCCGTATTCGCAACCCAGAAGCCCCGCGCGCCGGTCAGCCACTCGGGTATGACGCCGCCGACATCGAACCCCAGCAGATACCCGCCGCCCAATCCAACGCCCCACAACGCGATCGCATAGATCACCGTTGGCACGACCGCCACCTTGTAGGCACGCAGCACGAACGCCGTGGTGATCTGCAATGCATCGAACAGGTGATAGCAGACGACGATCAGCACGAGCGGCATGGCGGCTGCCATAACCTGCACGTCCGGCGTATAGCCTTTGATGATGTAAGGCCGCAGCACCAGCACGATCGCCCCATAACAGCACGCGATCGCCACCGCCATCGCGATGCCGTGCCGCGACAGCGTGCGCGCCGCTTCCGGCCGTCCTGCGCCGAGCGCCTGAGCGACCAGCGTCGACGCAGCGATGCCGATCGACAGCGGCGTCATGTAAAGCACCGCGCCGATGTTGCCGGCGATCTGGTGGCCCGCAAGCGTCGTCGTCCCGAAGCGCGCGATGAACAGCGCCATGAAGGTGTACGACGTCACCTCGATCAGATACGACAGACCCATCGGAATGCCCAGCCGCAACTGGGCGGCTTGCCGTCGCCAGACCGGCCAGCAGAAGTGCGAAAAGATCGCGAATGGTTTGAACACATCGACCCGCGTCAGCAGCACCATGCCGACGCTCGCCAGCGCCCAGTTGATTGCCGTGCTGGCGAGTGCGCAACCCGGTCCCCCGAGCGGCGGCACGCCCCATCCGCCGAAGATAAACCACGTGTTGAGCGGAAACTTCAGCAGGAGCGCGCCGACTTGCAGAATCATCACGAGCCGCGGCTTGCCCACGGCATTGCTGATCGAACTGTAGATCCGGAAAATCAGCCCGGCCGGCAAGCCGAACGCCAGAATCCGCAGATACGAGAGCGTGCGATCGTGCAGCGCTTCGGGCACGCGGGCCAGGTGAAGGATCGGTTCGGGAAAAAACAGGATCAGGAAGCCGATCACATTCAGCGCGAGCGCCAGCCACAGCGACTGGCGAACTTCCTCGCCGATTTCGGCCTCGCGGCGCGCGCCGTAAAGTTGCGCGGTGATCGGCTGAAGCGCGGTCAGAATGCCGGTCAGGCCGATGTAGACGGAAATATAGATCGATGAACCGAGGCCGAGCGCGGCCAGATCGACCGCGGAGTAACGGCTGACCATGGCCGTATCGATCACGCCGAACGCGATGATCGCCAACTGGCCGATCAGCACCGGCCAGGCAAGCGCGGCGATTTTTCGCGCATCGGCGAGCATGGTCAGCTGGCCGGCTTGTGGTAAGTGCGGCGCTTGACAGCCGGCGGCTTCGGCCGGTCGATGCGCACGTACAGCCGGAAACGTTCGTCGCGGTCGGCCACGCGACGGCCTTCCCATACCAGCTTCCAGATGTAGTCGGGCATGGCGCTCGGATCGCCGTATTCGGTCGCGTCCTGACGCAGGATCACGTCGCAATCCTGGTCGAACGAGAAGTGCATGTCGCCGAAATACGCGAAGGTCGCGAGTTGCGCGTTACCGAGCCGCACGGGCGAAATGCACGTGTAGTCTTCCGGCAGATGGCTGGCTATCTGCTCGGCGACATCCTTATAAGTCCGGCTGTAGTTGACGACGGGCAGCCAGAGCGTCATCAGCAGCACCCACATCAGTGTCGTGCCGGCGCTCGAGAGCACCACGCTGCGCCACAAGACTTTCGGATGACGCGCGAGACGCCAGCGCACCAGCACGAACCAGCACACCGTCACGGCAACCGCGCACACGAACGACAGAATCTTGAACTGCGGCGCGAATCCCGGCGCGAGACGCGCGAGGTTGCGCGCGAGCGGATGCGGAAAACCGGTCAGCCCTGCCACGTAGACCAGCCACACGAAGCTGCCGAGAATCGTGAAGCTCAGCAGCGCGAACCAGTCGATCGCGTTAATCGCGCCGCGCTTGAGCGTGGGCAGCGCGAACGTGGCGAGCACCGCTAGCGGCGGCAGCAACAGCATGTAAAGCCGGTTCGACTGATGGCTTTGCAGGATCACCAGCACCAGCAGCGGCCCGATCACCGACAGCGGAATCGCCACGTGCGGCGCGCGTCGCAGGCCCTTCCAGCTAAACCACGCCCACACGGCCAACGGCCATGCCGGCCACGTGAACAGCGGCAGATTTTTCAGCGCGTACGCCGCGACCGATCCGGGCGGTCCTGCGAATGAACTCAGGCTGACGTGCAGCCACTGGTTCAGATACCAGACGGCGTCGTCGGGATAAGCGGAGAGGGCGGCGATCGGCCAGGCGACGGACACCACGAGCGCAACCGGCAAGCCGGCCAGCAGCAGCCAGCGGGAGCGCCCTTCGCGCACGATCAGGCTCATCGCCAAGGTGCCGAGCAGCAGCGCGCCCACCAGCACCGGGCTGCTCGCCAGCGTGACGAGCCCGAGCGCGAGGCCCCAGATCGCCGCGCCTTGCACCGGCTTGTCGATCATCCGCACCAGGCCGTACACGAGCATTGCAATGCCGACGAACTGTGCGAGTTGCGGAGTGGTTTCGTGGCCGCGCTCGGCCAGGCCGAAGCAGGCGAGCAGGATCAGCAGCGCGCCGTCGGCGAGCGTGCGGCCGTAGTCGCGCGGTTCCGGCTCTCCGCCGAACGCGTATTTGAACGGTTGCACCTCGGCGCGGCGGCCGAGCAGGTAGGCGGCATACCAGACGAACGCACAGCCCGCGCAGAACAGCAGGCCGGTGAACACGCGCGACGCGTTACTCGCATCGACCCACGGCGCGAGCGCGCGGATCGCACTGGCGCCGAGCCAGTAGCCGAGCGGGCCGTCTTCGGTCATGTACTTGCCGAGCAGATTCGGCAGTAGCCAGTCGTGCGCGTTGCCGTTCGCCATGGTCCACATGACACCGAAACCGGCTGCGTCCTCGTTTTTCCAGGGATCGCGCCCGAATAGCCCGAACGCCGCGTAGACGATACAGATGGTCAGCAGCAGCCAGCGGGGGAGCGCACTGGTCGCGGAGGCAGTCAGACGAACGACAGGTCTCATGCGGTATGTTGAAATTGGGTAAGCGATGCTGCCGGGACCGGACGCATGTCCGGCTGGAATGGCCCCTCTGGAGCATCCGGCATTGTAGTCGGGCGATGCAATGCACGTCACGGCTGGTAACGGCCCGCAACGTGGTTGTGAAAGCTGTTACACGGTGCCGGACGTTTCAGGCAACGGTGATTGCCTTCGCCGTTGCTGAGCCGCGAGGCCGCGCAGCGATAGGCAACCTGCTAAACGGGTTGGGTGCGCGGCATGAATAAGCGGCCGGATACGCGAGGCCAGGCGACAAAAAAGGGCAGCTCGCGCTGCCCTTTTTTGCTGCTTCGTTGCCGGCATAAACCGGCGACGAGCCGGGTCTTACTTCGCTGCTGCCTTGCCGGTAGCGCGCGAACCGAACTTCTTGTTGAACTTCTCGACGCGGCCTGCCGTGTCCATGATCTTTTGCTGGCCGGTGTAGAACGGATGCGATTCCGACGACACTTCGATCTTGGCGAGCGGGTAGGTCTTGCCGTTGAATTCGGCGGTTTCACGCGTCAGGATGGTCGAGCGCGTGACAAACTTGAAGTCGATCGACATGTCGACGAACAGGACTTCGCGGTAATCCGGGTGAATGCCTTCTTTCATGGTCTTTCCTTTAATCTGGCGGTAGCCAACCCGCGAGCAGCCGCGTTTGAGCGGACAGCATCTAGGCGCGAGCCACTTGCCTGTGGTCGAAAAGCGGCGATTATGCCAGAAAATCAGTCCCTTGGCGACTTTTGTGCCAGCTGTTCGCGAGCAGTTCGGGGTGTTTCGACTTTTGTGGAGCGTGATTCGAGGCTGCCGGCGCAGCGCGGGGCGGAATCCTTGTGCAGCGGGCGTTTGGCCGCTGCGTAGCAGCCTTTCGCGGAACTAGCCGTGGGTGAATGTGACCCCCACCCGTGCCGGATCCTGCCGGTAATAGCGCGCCAACAAGCGGTAAAGCTCCGGATATTCCGCCTCGAACGCCTGCGGCTTCACGAACAGCGCCTCGCTGCAAACGGCAAAAAATTCCGATGGATGATCGGCCGCGTACGGATCGATCAGCGATTCACGCTCGAAACGCGCCCAGCGACGCTCCGGCACCGCATCGACTTTCGCGCAAAAATGATCGTACGCGTGGTCGAACACGTCGCTCCACGCCTGGGAATCGAGCGGCGCGTGCCAGCGGCGCATCAACGGCGGGTGGCCGTCCGCTTCGCCATTCAGCATGTCGATCTTGTGCGCGAATTCGTGAATCACGACGTTGTACGCCTCCGCGCCGTCCGTCATTTGCGCGTCTTCCCACGACAGGACCACCGGGCCGCCTTCCCACGCTTCGCCGCTCGCATCCTGTTCGACTTCGTGCACGACGCCGTCTTCGTCCTCGACGGTCTTGCGGATCACGAACTCGCCCGGATAGACGATCACGCCGACCCAGCCGCGGTACAGGTCAAGATCCAGATTCAGCACCGGCAGGCACGCCTGCGCGGCAATCGCCACGGTCATCGCGTCGGTCAACTCGAGTTCGTGCGCAGTCGAAAATTCCTTTCGCGCGATGAACAGGCTCGCCAGTTCTCGCAGACGCGCGAGATCCGGCGCGTCGAGATAGGCGAGGAACGGCAGGCCGTCGAGTGTCGCTTGCCATAACGTGTCGTCGATGGCGTAGTCGCGCAGCGCGCGGTCGCGGCGGCGCGTGCCCAGCCATTGAGTGAGTTTCGAGAGCATGGTCCGATGAAACTCCTAGTCGATCTGTTTCTGCCACGCGGCAAAAATACCGCCGGCAATCGCGACGCCAATCAGAAAATAGAAGCCGTCGAGCGAGGTCAGAAAGCTGGCTTGCTGCGTGACCATCCGGCTGATTTCGACGATCGCCAGCGAGTGCGCCTGCGACGCCGGATGACCGCTGGCGGCAAAGCCGTTTGTCAGCGTGGCAAGCGTGTTCTGGAACAACGGATTGTACGGATTCGCGAACTCCGCGAGGCGCGTTTGATGCAATGCCTGCCGATGCTGTTCGACGATGATCACCGAGGCCGTCGCGAACGAGATCGTCAATTGCCGCACGATATTTTTCAGCCGGTAACCGTGCGTGAATTCTTCGATCGCGAAGATTCTGAACGTCAGATTCGCGACCGGCAACACGATGAACAGCAACAGCAGTCCGCGCAGCAGCAGCGGTACGATCAACGCTTGTTCGCCGACACCCGGCGACATGCGCGTCATCCACGCCGCGGCGAAGGCGGCGACCGCGAAGCCCGGCACGATGATCCACTTTTTGCGCGGCAACAGCTTCGCATAACGCAGATAGACGAACAGCGCGCTCGCGGAAATCAGCGACGTCACGCCGACCAGTTGCCCCGCATTCTCGACCGGATAGCCGAGGCCGCTTTCGAGAAAGCGTGAGATCTGGTAACTGAACACCGTCGAGATGTAGTAATAGAACATGTACAGCACGAGGCCAACCTGGAAGACTTTTTCGCGCAGCGCGTGCAACCGCATCAGCGGCGATGGATGGTGCCACTGCTGATACACGAACCAGGCGAGCGCGCCGATGCCGGCCACCGTCAGCAGGATCAGTCCCGGCGAAGCGCTGAACAACTGGAAGCGCACCTGCTGCATGACAATCTGCAGCGCGCCTTGCGCGAATGCGAAGATCAGATACGGCCAGAAATGCGCGGTTCCGCGTTCTTCCGGCAGACGGTTGCCGGAATCGGGCAACGCGAGCAAAGCCAGCACCGCGAACAGCACGCCAACGGGCGCCGTGCAAGCGAACAGCGCGCGCCAGTCGAAATGCGCGACCAGTTGACCGCCGATCAGCGGCGCGAGCGCGCTGCACAGAACGATCAGCAGCAGAAACGCGCGCGTGGCGGCGGGCCGCTGCTGCGGCGTGAAACTCATCTGGATCAGGATGCGGCAGGTGCCCATCATCGGGCCGATAAAGTAGCCCTGAAAGCCGCGTGCGAGCGCCAGTTCAATCGACGATTCGCAGAGTGCGGCGGCGACCGCGCCGGCGGAATAGAGCAGCATGCAGCCGGCGACGTAGCGCCGGTAACCGAAACGGTCCACCCACCATTGCTGCTGAAGGATGCCGAGCACTGCCGCGACCGCGTAGGAACTCGAGGCCCACACCAGTTCATCGGGCGATGCATTGATGCCGCCGGCGATGTAGCTGGTGAAAAACGAAAAGATCGAGTTGTCGAAATAGTCGAGGCCGGTGACAACTGCCAGCACCCACGGGAAGAAATCGCCGCGTAGTTTTTCGACGCTGAATAGCGCCACGCGGGATGACGCCGTGGTCATGACGATTCGCCCGGTATAGATGCGTCCGGCGTGATGTCGTCCGGTTCGGATTTGCGGGTGTTTTTGGCGCGTTTTGGGGACGGTGCGCTAGCCGCTTTGGCCGATTTCGCGCTGTTGGATGCTTTCGTGGCCTTTGCTACTTTCGCCGCCGCGTTGCGCCGCTGTTCAAGCAGCGTGTCCGCATTTTCACCGGCGAGGCGTCGTTCGAGATAGTCGAGGTCGGGACTCAGTTCGGCGCGCAATTTTTGCGCTTCCTTCAACTCGCGACGCATCGTTTCGATACGCACGTCGAGTGCGTCGACCTGCTCGGCGATGGCGTCGCGAATCTGCTGCAACGACTCGGTGGAAAAGCGATGCCCGCCGTCGACAGGTTCCAGCGGACGTTTGAGCATTTCAGTTACGCCGTGCAGCGAAAAGCCCAGCGACCGCAAACGCAGAATGCGACCAAAGCGCTTCAGGTCCTCCTCGTCGTACAGTCGGTAACGACCTTCGCTGCGGGTGGGCGATACGAGGCCGCGTTCCTCGTAGTACTTCAGCGTACGCGGCGTCACACCGAGGCGTTCAGCGGCGTCGCGTACGGTGAGCAGGGCGGACGAGTCCTTCGACATAGGGAATTGCAGGCGTGGCGGATTGGTCGCATTGTACTCCAACGTGTACGTTCACGTTCAGGTTGTGCGGCAGGGGCCGGGTTGGTCGGGCGTGCTTCGTAAGACCGGAAGCAACAAAGCAAGCAGACGTAAAAAAGCCGCTCGTTTGCAGCGAGCGGCTTTCTATGCGATGAGACTAATTCAGCTACTTCGACAGGGTTAAGGTCTACTTAGCTGCCGCCACCACGGCGCATCATGTCGAAGAACTCGGAATTGCTCTTCGTTTGACGAATCTTGTCGAGCAGGAATTCCATCGATTCGACTTCGTCCATGTCGTGAATGAACTTGCGCAGCACCCAGATCTTTTGCAGCACTTCGGGTTTGATCAGCAGTTCTTCGCGGCGCGTGCCGGACTTGTTCAGGTTGATCGACGGATAGACGCGCTTTTCAGCCAGGCGACGTTCCAGGTGCACTTCCATGTTGCCGGTGCCCTTGAACTCTTCGTAGATCACGTCGTCCATGCGGCTGCCGGTTTCGATCAGCGCCGTACCGATGATGGTCAGCGAACCGCCTTCCTCGATATTGCGCGCCGCGCCGAAGAAGCGCTTCGGACGTTGCAGCGCGTTGGCGTCGACACCACCCGTCAGCACCTTGCCCGAGGCCGGCACAACGGTGTTGTAAGCGCGTGCGAGACGCGTGATCGAGTCGAGCAGAATGACCACGTCGTTCTTCATTTCGACGAGGCGCTTGGCTTTTTCGATCACCATTTCGGCGACCTGCACGTGACGCGCAGCCGGTTCGTCGAACGTGGAGGCGATCACTTCGCCGGCCACCGAACGCTGCATTTCGGTCACTTCTTCAGGGCGTTCGTCGATCAGCAGCACGAACAGCACGACGTCGGGATGGTTCTGTTTGATCGCATGCGCGATGTGCTGAAGCATCACGGTCTTGCCGGACTTCGGCGATGCCACCAGCAGACCACGCTGGCCTTTGCCGATCGGCGCGATCATGTCGATGATGCGGCCCGTGACGTTTTCTTCGCCACGCATTTCACGTTCGAGCAGCAGCACCTTGTTCGGGTGCAGCGGCGTCAGGTTTTCGAACATGATCTTGTGCTTCGAGGCTTCCGGCGGCTGGCCGTTGACCTTGTCCACCTTGACCAGCGCGAAATAGCGCTCGCCGTCTTTCGGCGTACGCACTTCACCTTCGATCGTGTCACCCGTATGCAGGTTGAAACGGCGGATTTGCGACGGGCTGATATAAATATCGTCCGTGCTGGCGAGGTACGAGGTTTCCGGCGAGCGCAGGAAACCGAAACCGTCCGGCAGCACTTCGAGCGTGCCGTCGCCGAATATCGTGTCGCCCGTTTTGGCTCGTTTTTTTAGAATGGCGAACATCAGTTCCTGCTTGCGCAGGCGGTTCGCACTTTCGATCTCGAGGCCATTGGCCATCTCGATCAATTCGGACACGTGCAGAGTCTTAAGCTCGGATAAATGCATACGGAGAACCCGCAGGAGAAGGTGCGACGAAATGAAATCTGGGAGGAGAGTGAGCGGAACCGCTCAAGGACTTACACGTCTTTTCGACGTTTTGCGGATTCTAGCATAGCACACGCCAATTTCCGCCAGTACGACGGCATGGCATCTTTCTTGTCAGGCGTGTTGCCGGTTGACAACACGCCCCGAATCAGTGCGCTCGCGGGTCTCGAGAGACGCCGGGCGCGCCGATGCACACCGTTTTACAGATTGCCGTCGAGGAACGCAGTGAGTTGCGACTTCGACAACGCGCCGACCTTCTGCGCGGCGACTGCGCCGTTCTTGAAAAGGATCAGCGTGGGGATGCCGCGCACGCCGAACTTGACCGGCGTCGATTGATGTTCGTCGACGTTGATCTTGGCGATTTGCAGACGATCGGCATAATCCTTCGCGACTTCGTCGAGGATCGGCGCGATCATCTTGCACGGACCGCACCATTCAGCCCAGAAATCGAGCAGCACGGGTTTATCGGATTTAACGACGTCCTGTTCGAACGATGCGTCGCTAATATGCTTGATTTGTTCGCTCATTGTATGAATACCTCTATCGGTTCGAGGCCCGCCTGAATTGCTCGCCACGATACGTCAAAACCTAAGGAAACTTCCGTTCGCTTTGCCGCAAACTGGAGCATTGCCTGCCCATGCATGACCCGTTGAAAATGGCTCACGATGTGCGGGAAGCTCGCGCTTGCGGGTCATCCGTACGGCAGTTTAGCTTAATTCGCTATGCGTTGCCGGGGGCGATAGTACTCATCAGGGGCAGTGGGGCCAACGGCTGCCGGTGAAGTGACATCTTGTTTCTATACCCGCCACGCAGCTTATCTGGAGGCGGGTAAGGCGAACTCAAGTGGCTTCGGTGCGCGCGTCGTCGATAGCGACTATAAGAAGGGGAAAGCCTGATTCGACGCGTCGATGTCGGTTTGCTCGTATTAACAGTCGCACGATCGGCCAAGCGGTGATAGAATGTTTCGTGACGGGCCTCCTCGCATGGAGGGATGGTCAACCTGGTCAGGTCGGGAACGAAGCAGCCACAGCCGTTTTCCACCAGTGCCGAGGGTCAGGCTCGTCACCTTTCCTTTTTCAGTTTTTCCGTTGCGGTGTTCTTCCGCAATCTCTTTCTTCCCCCGGTATTACCCTTGGCGTCGCCATGCCCCGTGCATGCATTCGCGTTGCATTGCGTATTCTTCATGTCTGATCCACATTTCATCTATTTTTTTCTATTGGTCCGTTAGCCTGTTTCAATGAAGCGGCGACGCGCGTTCCTATGCCTTCTGGTTTCGGTTTTGAGCGGCATTGTTACTGATACAATTTCTCGATGACCTATCAAGTTCTCGCACGCAAATGGCGGCCTAAGGATTTCGCGTCGCTCGTCGGACAGGAGCACGTGGTGCGCGCGCTCACGCACGCGCTCGACGGCGGCCGGCTGCATCACGCCTATTTGTTTACCGGCACACGCGGCGTCGGTAAAACCACGCTGTCGCGCATCTTCGCCAAGGCGCTGAATTGCGAAACCGGCGTGACTTCCACGCCGTGCGGCGTATGCCGCGCGTGTCGTGAGATCGACGAAGGTCGCTTTGTCGATTACGTGGAAATGGATGCGGCGAGTAATCGCGGCGTCGACGAGATGGCGGCGCTGCTCGAACGCGCGGTGTATGCGCCGGTCGACGCGCGCTTCAAGGTCTACATGATCGACGAAGTGCACATGCTGACCAACCACGCTTTCAACGCGATGTTGAAGACGCTGGAAGAGCCGCCGCCGCACGTCAAGTTCATTCTCGCCACGACCGATCCGCAGAAAATTCCAGTTACTGTTCTGTCGCGGTGTCTGCAGTTCAATCTGAAGCAGATGCCCGCCGGGCATATCGTGTCGCATCTCGAGCACGTTCTTGGTGAAGAGAAGGTGCCGTATGACGTGCAGGCGTTGCGGCTGCTCGCGCGCGCGGCTGACGGCTCGATGCGCGACGCGTTGTCGCTGACCGATCAGGCCATTGCCTACTCGGCCAATCAGGTCAATGAAGAAGCGGTGCGCGGCATGCTCGGCGCGCTCGATCAAAGCTATCTGATTCGTCTGCTCGATGCGCTTGCCGACGGTGATGGCGCTGCGGTACTTGCCGTAGCCGACGAGATGGCATTGCGCAGTCTGTCGTTCTCGACGGCGTTGCAGGATCTGGCGAGCTTGCTGCATCGAATCGCCTGGGCACAGTTCGCACCTTCCTCCGTGCTCGATGAATGGCCGGAGGCGGGCGATCTGCGGCGCTTTGCCGAAGCGCTGAGCGCCGAGCGCGTGCAGTTGTTCTATCAGATCGCAACGATTGGTCGAAGCGAGCTGGGCCTCGCGCCGGATGAATACGCCGGCTTCACGATGACATTGCTGCGCATGCTGGCGTTCGAGCCGGCGCCTACGGGCGGTGGTGGTGCGATTGGCGGCGGCGCGCGTTCGGCTGGGCCAGCGGGAGCTGTCGGCGGAGCGGGTGCAAAGCGTGCGGGTTCGGCGACTGTTGCTGCATCGGCGGCGAGCGCTGCTGTGCCGGTTCGCGACACGCAAGTCGTCGGCAATGCGCCTGCCGTCAATGTAGTGAGCAGGAGCGTTGTATCTGGCGAATCCGCTGGCGGTGCGCGAACCGCCACAGCGCTTTCTGGGCCAGACTCGATAGCGTCACATTCTTCGAGTGACGCAGCGCACGCACCAGTTGCCGATGCGGGCAGTGCGCCGAGCGCGGCGGCTGTCGATGCACCGTCCGTGGCTTCGACCGAACACGCTTTGGCTCCGTGGGACGATGAGCCCGCCGACTCCATTAAGAACGCGGCTTCGAACAGTCCAGCGATAAACGATACCTCCGCAGCGTCTGTCGCCAACCACACGTCGCCGGCCTCTTCGTTGACCGCGCCTGCCGCTGCGGCGCTCACGCGCACAGCGCAGGCCGCGTCGGTCGCAGTGGAACAGGAGCCGCCATCGGCAACCGTCAACGCGCCACGTCGCGCGGGCGGCGCAAGCGCCGCACTCGACGTGTTGCGCAGCGCAGGTCTGAAAGTATCGTCGGACCGTGGCCGTGCGAGCGCCGCTGTCTCCGCCGCAAAACCCGCCGCCCCGGTTGCGCCTGCTGTGCCGAAGCCCACCGCGCCGCGCGTGGCCGTCGCCGTGCCGACACCCGGCGCCGAGCGCCGCGCGCCGCAGCAGGACGCCGCACCGGCAGCGCGCGCGCCGTCGTCGCCGGTTCAGCGCAACAGCAATGGCAATGCAGAGCAGAACGGCTCGTCGGTTCCTCCGTGGGACGACATTCCGCTTGACGACTACGTGCCGCTTTCGGCGTCGGACGATGGCTATTTCGGTCCGCCCGACGACAACTACGTGCCGGTGTTCGACCGCGGTCCCGACGACGTTCGAGTGAACGCAGCGCCTGCGTCCTCGCCCGCGCCGGTGGTGGACTCGCGTCCGCTGCCCGCTGCCGTGCCGCTCGATCCGCTGGGTTTTAATGGCGACTGGCCGGCGCTTGCCGTCGATCTGCCGCTCAAGGGCATTTCGTATCAGCTCGCGTTCAACAGCGAACTGATGGCGCTCGAAGGCAACACGCTGAAGCTCAACGTGCCGGTTCCGCAGTACGCGGAGGCATCGCAGGTCGCCAAGCTGAAAGTCGCGCTCGCCGAAAGACTCGGCCGGACCGTCGAGGTGCTGGTCGAAGTCGGTGCCGCCCGTCGGACCGCCTCCGCACACGACGCCGCGACGCGCGCACAGCGTCAGCGGGAAGCGGAGCGCGAGATTGGCGCCGATCCGTTCGTGCAGTCGCTGATTCGCGAATTCGGCGCCAGCATCGTGCCTGGTTCGATTCGCCCCATTTCCCCGGACGCCGCCTCGAACGGTGCGTCGCCGGTCCATTGATTCACCGCGCCGCTATTGACCTTAGCGCGCCCGATTTGCAGATCCCAAGCTATCAAGAAGGAGCATGTCCATGATGAAAGGCCAACTCGCCGGGCTGATGAAACAAGCCCAGCAAATGCAGGAAAACATGAAGAAGATGCAGGACCAACTCGCATTGATCGAAGTCGAGGGGCAGTCGGGTGCCGGTCTCGTGAAGGTGACGATGACCTGCAAGAACGACGTGCGCCGCGTGTCGATTGATCCGAGCCTGCTTGCCGACGACAAGGACATGCTGGAAGACCTCGTCGCCGCTGCGTTCAATGACGCCGTGCGCAAGGCCGAAGCCACCGCCGCAGAAAAAATGGGTGGCATGACTTCGGGCTTGCCGCTGCCGCCGGGCTTCAAGATGCCGTTCTGATTCTGAGCGACGCCGCGGCAAACTTTGCCGCGGCGTGAATCGCTAATGTGGGGCATAGGCCTGCTACACACGCGAGCGCAACGCGAATAGCGTGCGTCACTTGCAGAATTGAACGTAATCGCGGGCGTCTGATTGAAAAGCTCGATCCGGCGCCCGAACGGAATGCAGTAGTTGACGTATACCGGTCGACGCGCGAGCGAGGTGCTCGACAACACCGGGTTTGCAAGTTTCACCTCGTTTCAAACTGATCGAATAGTTTCAAACCGCGTCGGCATTTCTGATGCAGCCCATCAATCAGGGGTTCTCCATCTGATGGTTGATGATCCGCAGTCAGCCTGCCGGGCGCTAACTGAACCAACGCGAACCATCCATCGCCTCGCGACCCGCATCCACGGGCACTACCCACTTCGACGCCGATCCCGCATGAAACAACCTTCCGCCTTGTCGGCGCTCGTCGAAGCGCTGCGTGTATTGCCAGGAGTCGGGCCGAAGTCCGCGCAACGCATGGCCTATCACCTGATGCAGCACGATCGCGACGGCGCCGAAAAACTCGGCCGTTCGTTGCTGTTCGCGACCGAGCATCTGCAGCACTGTGAAAAGTGCAATACCTTTACCGAAGCGCAGATCTGCGAGGTCTGCCTCGACGAGGAACGTGACCCGGCGTTGCTGTGCGTCGTCGAAACGCCGGCCGATCAGATCATGCTCGAACAGACCATGACCTATCACGGCCTGTACTTCGTGCTGATGGGGCGGCTGAGTCCGCTCGACGGCATCGGTCCGAAAGAGATTCATTTCGACCGGCTGGTCAAACGTGCGTCGGATGGCGTGGTCAAGGAAGTCGTGCTCGCCACTAATTTCACCAATGAAGGCGAGGCCACTGCGCATTACCTGGGGCAGACGCTCAAGGCGCGCGGCCTTGCTGTCACGCGTTTGGCGCGCGGTGTGCCGGTGGGCGGCGAACTTGAATATGTCGACGCCGGCACGATTGCGCGCGCGATGCTCGATCGCCGTTCGATGTAGCCGTCTCCACGATGACGCCCGGAGGATCGCGAGCGAGCGGTTCCGGTAAATGTCGCGTGTTGAAGCAGGCCGTGCGGTGTGTTGGAGGGGCGGCTTGAACCATGCACTCACTAAAACCGCGCGCACACGCCGTGCGCGTCAGCAGCCATCTCAAGAACGTCAAGATCGTCAAATACGTCAGGACCAGAACAAAGGAGACACATGAGCGCCACCTCTGAATCAGACGCGAGCGCCGCGCCTCAACCCGCTCAAGGCCCGCTCGCCGGCGTCAAGGTGCTGGAACTCGGCACGCTGATCGCCGGCCCGTTCGCCGCGCGCTTTCTCGGCGAGTTCGGTGCCGACGTCATCAAGATCGAAGATCCCAAAGGCGGTGACCCGCTGCGCAAATGGCGCAAGCTCTACCCGGAAGTCGGCGGCACGTCGCTTTGGTGGGCGGTGCAGGCGCGCAACAAGAAATCGGTCACGATCAATCTGAAGGCCGAAGAGGGCAAGGAGATCGTGCGGCGTCTCGCGAAAGAAGCGGATATCGTCGTCGAGAATTTCCGGCCGGGTTTGCTGGAGAAACTCGGACTCGGCTATGACGTGCTGTCCGCCGAAAACCCCGGGCTCGTGATGGTGCGTCTGTCCGGCTACGGCCAGACCGGGCCGTATCGCGACCGGCCCGGATTCGGGGCGATCGCCGAATCGATGGGCGGCTTGCGCCATATCACCGGCTATCCGGATTTGCCGCCGCCGCGCATCGGGATTTCGATCGGCGATTCGATCGCTGCGCTGCACGGCGTGATCGGCGCGTTGATGGCGCTGCATCACAAGCAGGTGAACGGTGGCAAGGGGCAGGTCGTCGATGTGGCGCTGTACGAGGCCGTTTTCAACATGATGGAAAGCGTCGTGCCCGAATACGGCGTGTACGGGATGGTGCGCGAGCGCACTGGCGCGTCGCTGCCGGGTATCGTGCCGTCGAACACCTATCCGTGCCGCGACGGCAGCATCGTGATCGGCGGCAATAGCGATCCGATTTTCAAGCGGCTGATGGTGGCGATCGAACGTGAAGACCTCGCGAACGATCCGGCGCTGGAACATAACGACGGCCGCGTGCCGCGTACCCAGGAAATCGACGGCGCGATTGCCGGGTGGCTCTCCACGCGGACGATCGAAGAAGCGCTCGCGGTGCTGAATGCAGCCGATGTGCCGGTTGGCCGCATCTTCAGCGTCGCGGATATGTTCACCGATCCGCAGTTCATGGCGCGGCAGATGATTCAGCGTTTCAAGTGGCAGGACGGTCAGGAAATCACATTGCCGGCGGTCACGCCGAAGCTCTCCGCGACGCCTGGCGAGACGCGCTGGCTCGGCCCCGAACTGGGTGAACATACCGATGAAGTCCTGCAATCGCTAGGTTATGATGCAGACGACATTGCAAGGTTGCACGCGCAACAGATCGTGTGAAGCGAAGCGCGGCATCCTCGGGTGCCTCGAGTAAAACATGAGACAGCGACCGGATCGCCGCCTCAGAAAGGCTGGCACTCGTTCGAAAGAAACACGCCGGAGCAGCACCCAGAAAAGTTGCCGGTAAAGAGCGACGCAAAGCGGCAAAAAAAGCCGCACGACAAAAGTTTGGAGACGACATCATGCAACGCAGAACCCTCCTCGCCGGAAGCGCCGCGCTCGCCGGCGCCACGCTTGCCGCCACGCCGCTTTCGTTTGCCCAGGGCAAACCTGAAACCAGTAAAGTCGCGATTGCCGTCGGCGGAAAAAATCTGTTCTATTACCTGCCGCTCACGATTGCCGAGCGTCGCAATTACTTCAAGGACGAAGGGCTCGACGTCGAGATATCCGATTTCGCGGGCGGCTCGCAAGCGTTGAAGGCGGCTGTCGGCGGCAGCGCGGATGTCGTCTCCGGCGCGTTCGAACACACGTTGCTGTTGCAGGCGCAAAAGCAGTATTTCCGCGAATTCGTATTGCAGGGGCGCGCGCCGCAGATCGTGCTCGCGGTGTCGAAGAAAGCGATGCCAAACTACAAGTCGATCGCCGATCTCAAAGGCAAGAAAATCGGCGTGACCGCGCCGGGTTCGTCGACATCGATCATGGCGAGTTTCGTGCTGGCAAAAGCCGGGTTGAGCGCGAAAGACGTGTCGTTCATCGGCGTGGGTGCGGGTGCCGGGGCTATTGCCGCGCTGCAGTCGGGGCAGATCGATGCCATCGCGAATCTCGACCCGGTGATGACCCGGCTCGAACGTACCGGCGATATCCGCGTCGTGTCGGACACGCGCACGCTGGCCGACACGCGAACCGTGTTTGGCGGCGACATGCCGGCGGGATGCCTGTATGCATCGCAGAGTTTCATCACGAAGAATCCGAATACGACGCAGGCGTTGACCAACGCGATGGTGCGCGCGCTCAAATGGCTGCAGACGGCAACCGGCAGCGAATTGATCAGCACGGTGCCGGAAGGCTATCTGCTCGGCGATCGCGCGGTGTATCTGGATGCGTGGCAGCACGTGAAGGAAGCGATGTCGCCCGATGGTCTGATGCCTGCCGACGGTCCCGCGACTTCACTGAAAACTTTGCAGGCATTCGATCCGAACGTGCAGGGCAAGCCGATCGATCTGTCGAAGGCGTGGACCAACGACTTCGTGAAGAAGGCGTTGACGACGGTCAAGGCGTAAAGCGCCAGGGTGCAAGGACGGAGACGAGGGCGATGAATGCCGCGCGTTCGCGGCGCCCATCTCCGTATAAAAGCGACCACTTCCAGAACCCAACCCCGATCCCGAAGAAGCGAGCCAAACGATGACCGTCGCCGCCCTGTCGCTCGACAACATCACCTGCACGTTCGCCGCGCGCGATAAGCGCACGCAGCGCTATACCGCCGTCAAGGATACGACGCTGCGCATTGCGCCTGGCGAATTCGTGTCGGTGGTCGGTCCGACCGGGTGCGGCAAGTCCACGCTGCTAAACATCGGTGCAGGTTTGCTGGCGCCGTCGTCGGGGACCGTCAGCGTGTTCGGCGAGCCGCTCACCGGGATCAACCGGCGCGCGGGCTACATGTTCCAGGCGGATGCGCTGATGCCGTGGCGCGCGGCAATCGACAACGTGATGGCCGGTCTTTCGTTTCGTGGCGTGCCGGCCGCCGAAGCGCGCGCGAAGGCCGACGAATGGCTAAAGCGCGTGGGTCTCGGCGGTTTCGGCGATCGTTATCCGCATCAGTTGTCGGGCGGTATGCGCAAGCGCGTCGCGATGGCGCAGACGCTGATTCTCGATCCCGACATCATCCTGATGGACGAGCCGTTTTCCGCGCTCGATATCCAGACGCGTCAGTTGATGGAAAACGAATTGCTCGATCTGTGGGCCGCGAAACGCAAGGCGGTGCTGTTCATCACACACGATCTCGACGAAGCGATCGCGATGTCCGACCGCGTGGTGGTGCTGTCGGCGGGACCGGGCACGCATCCGATCGGCGAATTCACGATTGATCTGCCGCGTCCGCGAGACGTGGCCGAGATTCGTGCGCACCCGCGTTTTGTCGAACTTCACGCGCAGATCTGGAGCGTGTTGCGCGATGAGGTTCTCAAGGGTTATCAGCAGCAATTGACCGCCGTCTAGCGAACCAGCGAACTCGCAGACTAACGAACCCACCCACGCTTGTCTCAACCGTCCAAGGCAAATCGAGTCATGTGGAAGACGTTGCGCCCGAGCCGGGCGAATCTGGTGATCTGGCAATGGTTGCTGCTGGTGCTGTGCTTCGTGCTCTGGTACGTGCTGACCAGCCCGACGCTGCTGCCGCCGTTCTATTTCGACGATCCGAACAAAGCCGCGTTTTTCTTCGGCGAGCCGCAGAAGGTTCTGCAACGGATCTGGGAATGGTTCGCGGGCGGCGAGATTTATCTGCATCTATGGATCACGCTGGTCGAGACCGTGCTTGCATTTGTGCTGGGCACCGCGCTCGGACTCGGCGTCGGTTTGTGGCTCGCGCTCGCGCCGATTGCGAGTGCGTTGTTCGATCCGTATGTGAAAGCCGCCAACTCGATGCCGCGTGTGATCCTCGCGCCGATCTTCGGCGTGTGGTTCGGTTTGGGGATCTGGTCGAAGGTCGCGTTGGGCGTCACGCTGGTATTTTTTATCGTGTTCTTCAACGTCTATCAGGGTGTGAAGGAAGTCAGCCCGGTCGTGCTCGCGAACGCGCGGATGCTCGGCGCGAATCGCAAGCAATTGCTGCGCAACGTCTATTTGCCTAGCGCGATGAGTTGGGTGTTTTCGAGCCTGCATACGTCGGTCGGGCTGGCTTTTGTCGGCTCGGTGGTGGGCGAGTACCTTGGCTCGGCGCGCGGCGTCGGCTATCTGATTCTGCAGGCCGAAGGCACGTTCGATATCAACACCGTATTCGCCGGGATTCTGGTGTTAACCGCGTTCGCGCTGATTCTCGATGCGATAGTCGGGATCGGCGAGCGTCGCTTGATGAAGTGGCAGCCTAAGACCGGGGATGCAGAGAAGTTATGACGATGCAGGCTTCGAGTTAAATAAAAACGGCGGCAGGTTTTTAACCAGCCGCCGTTTCAGTTTCATGATCAACCTCGTGCTGTCGAGGCAGCGTCGACTAAAGCCCAGGACTACGGCGTAATCACCACCTTGCCGATCACGCGACGTTCGGCCATATCGCGCAATGCGTGCCCGGTATCGTCGAGCGAATAGCGTGCGGATACGTAGGGATTGAGCTTGCCTTCGGCGATCCAGCCGGTCATCTGCTGGAATGCGGCCTGGTTGTGTTTCGGCTCACGTTTGGCGAAATCGCCCCAGAACACGCCGACCAGACTCGCACCTTTGAGCAGTGTCAGATTGAGCGGCAGCTTCGGAATCTCCCCGTTTGCAAAGCCGACCACCAGATAACGCCCGCGCCAGCCGATACTACGAAACGCCGGCTCCGCATAAATGCCGCCGACCGGATCGTAGATGACGTCCGGACCTTTGCCGTCGGTGAGCGCCTTGATGCGCTCGCGCAGATCTTCGGTGCTGTAATTGATGGTCGCGTCCGCACCATGCTTGACGCAGGTCGCCAGTTTTTCATCGCTCGATGCCGCCGCGATCACGCGCGCGCCGAGCGCCTTGCCGATCTCCACCGCCGCGAGCCCGACGCCGCCTGCCGCGCCGAGCACCAGCATCGTCTCGCCGGGCTGCAACTGGCCGCGATCGACCACCGCGTGATGCGACGTGCCATACGCAAGCGTGAAGGCCGCCGCTACGTCGAAGTCGACGCCGTCGGCGAGCGGCACGCATGCTGCGGCGGGGGCGATCGCCTGCTCGGCAAAGCCGCCCGATCCGGTGAACGCGACCACGCGCGAGCCCGGTTTGAACTGCGTGACATCGGCGCCGACCGCGCGCACGACGCCCGCGACTTCCGAACCCGGCGTGAAGGGCAGAGGCGGTTTGAACTGGTATTTGTTTTCGATGATCAGCACGTCGGGGAAGTTGACGGCTGCCGCCTTGACGTCGATTACGACGTGGCCGGGAGGTGCTTCGAGATCAGGCAGATTTTCGACGACCAGGCTCTCAGGTGGCCCATATTGATTACAGCGAATCGCGCGCATCGTGTCTCCATGTCGATAGGGGGTCCGCAATCATTCTGAGTGTAAAGCAATGCGTACGATCGTGCTTTTTATTTGCGCTGCGTACGTGAGATGCGACGCTTGCAAATCACATGCACCTGGCTTGCGGCAAGCAAAGACGCAGGCGCGTTGCGCGGTATACGCATGGGCCGCCGTGTCGCTCGCGCGCCATCTTTCCTCGGTTACAATCGCCGCATGCGAATCCTACTCAGCAATGACGACGGTTATCTGGCGCCGGGCCTTGCCGCGCTTTACGAAGCGCTCAAGCCGATCGCGGACGTCACCGTGATGGCCCCCGAACAGAATTGCAGCGGCGCGTCGAATTCACTCACGCTATCGCGGCCGCTGTCGGTTCTGCGCTCGGCCAACGGCTTCTATTACGTGAACGGCACGCCCACCGACTCGGTGCATATCGCGCTGACGGGCATGCTCGACCACACGCCGGATCTGGTCGTATCGGGCATCAACAACGGTCAGAACATGGGCGAGGACACGCTGTACTCGGGCACGGTCGCGGCCGCGACCGAGGGCATCATGTTCGGCGTGCCGGCCATCGCGTTCTCGCTGGTCGACAAAGACTGGGTGCATCTCGAAGACGCAGCCCGTGTCGCCGCCGAGATCGTCGCGCATTATCTCGAGCAGCCGCTGCCTGGGCATCCGCTGCTGAACGTGAATATTCCGAACCTGCCGTACGAGCAACTCGACGGCTGGCATATCACGCGTCTTGGCAAGCGGCATCCGTCGCAACCGGTGATCCGGCAGACCAATCCGCGGGGCGAACCGATCTACTGGATCGGGCCGTCCGGCAGTGCGCGCGACGCGAGCGAAGGCACCGACTTTCATGCGGTTGCGAATGGCCGCGTGTCGATCACGCCGCTTCAGCTCGACCTGACCCACACGCAAATGCTGCCCGCAGCGCGCGACTGGGCGCGCGCCGGCAGCGGCGCTTCATGACAAACGAGCGCGCAAAGCGCTTTCCGCTCGGCCTCGAGGATCTGGTGCGCGAACCGCGCCGTCCCGAAGGGCGTCCAGGCGAAGTGCGCGCGGCGGCCCTGGCCGCGAGCGCCGCGCTGAACGCACGACAGCAGCCAGCGAGGAATTCGCCGGCGGGCGCGGCGGTCAAGTCAAAGCCTCAAAGTCAGGCGCATGCCCGGTCGCAAGCTGCGGCAGTCCAGGCGCGGCCACAAGCGAAACCCCAAACCGCGCCGCAATCCATCGCGCCACCCAAACCGCAGGCCGCCCCGTCGGTTAAATCGCAGGCGAAGCCGGTCGTCCATGTTCAGGGCGTGACCGCGCGCACGGCGTCTTCGTCCCCGTCCGCTAAACCCGCTGCCCGATCCGGCGAGCGCACCGCCGCGCCCAATGTCGCGCTGAACGGCGCACTTGCATTGACTTCGGAACGGGTTCGCGAACGGATGGTCGAACGCCTGCGTGCGAACGGCGTGACCGACCAGCGCGTGTTGAACGCGATGGCGGTGGTGCCGCGCCACATGTTCGTCGACCCGGGCCTTGCCGCCCAGGCTTACGAAGATGCGGCGTTGCCCATCGGTCATCACCAGACGATCTCCAAGCCCTCGGTAGTCGCGCGGATGATCGAGCTGGCGGCGGCCGGACGCGCGCTCGACACCGTGCTCGAAATCGGCACCGGCTGTGGTTATCAGGCGGCGGTGCTGAGCCAGGTGGCCCGCGAGGTTTATTCGATCGAACGCATCAAGCCATTGTCCGAACGCGCGAAGACGAATCTGCGTCCGCTGCGCATTCCGAACATCCGGCTGCATTACGGCGACGGCCGCCTCGGACTGCCGTCCACCGCGCCGTTCGACGCGATCGTGATCGCGGCTGCGGGGCTCGATGTACCGCAAGCCTTACTTGAACAACTCGCGATCGGCGGCCGTCTGGTCGCGCCGGTCGGCTCGCAGGACGGCCAGAACCAGGTGCTGACGCTGGTCGAGCGTCTCGGGCCGGCGCAGTGGCGCGAGTCGCGCCTTGATCGCGTTTTCTTTGTACCCTTAAAATCCGGAGTGATTTGACACCGATGAGTATGTTGCGCGCGATGCAAAGAACCAGCCTGAATGTCCCCATGACCGTAACCCAGCGTAGCGTGTGCGTGCTCGCCTTGTCCCTGTTGATGACGGCCTGTGCTTCCCGGCTCGATCAGGCGCCGGTCGTCGACCGCTCCGGCGGTGCGCCGCTCAGTACGCAGGCAGCGCCGCCGCCCGTGCCGCTCGGGCCGCCGCCGCCGGGCTACTACCGCGTGAAACCGGGCGATACGCTGTATCGGATCGCACTGGAGAACGGCCAGAACTATCGCGACATTTCGGCGTGGAATAATTTGACCAACCCGAACCAGATCGAAGTCGATCAGTTGCTGCGTGTCGTGCCGCCGGGCGCGAATACCGCCGCGATGACGCCGGGTGTGGCGACCGCGCCGATCATCGGCGGTGCTGCGGTGCAGAGCGCGCCGCTCGGCAGCGTGCCGCCGGCTGCGAACGGCGTCGCTGCGCCGCCGCTGTATGGTTCGGCCGCGAACAACGCGTCGATGGCGCCGCAGGCTGCGCCGGGCGCTGCCAGCGACTCGAGCCCCGCTGCATCGGGCAATGTCGCGTTTGCGTGGCCGGTGCGTGGCCCACTGCTCGGCACGTTTAACGATTCGACCAACAAGGGCGTCAATATTGGCGGCGCCTCGGGCGATCCGGTCAAAGCCTCCGCCGATGGCCGCGTCGTGTACGCCGGAAATGGGCTGCGTGGCTACGGCAACCTCATTATCATCAAACATGACGCAACTTATCTCACCGCGTATGCACACAACCGCGCTTTGATGGTAAAAGAGGGGGACGCGGTAACGAAGGGGCAGAAGATCGCTGAGATGGGCAATAGCGATTCCGACCGTGTTATGTTGCATTTCGAAGTTCGCCGGCAGGGTAAACCTGTCGACCCACTGAAGTATTTGCCGCCGCAATAAGCGATACGACCATGCCGAAACCGAAGCGCCGCCAGCCGCAAGCCGAATCTGAAACGATCAGCCAAGCTACGTCCGCTTCGGTGGACGACAGCGGTGCTTCGGAAGCCGAAGAAGAGATCGCAGAAGAACGCGATCTCGACGAGTCGTCCAGTGGCGCAGAAGAGGGTCGCGAGCCGCGCGAAGCCGCGCCGGACGCAGACGACTTTCGCGCGTTGCTGCAAGCCGAGCTGACGGCCGACACAATCCAGCATTATCTGAACCGCATTAGCGTCAAGCCGCTTCTCACCGTCGAAGAAGAGCAGAAATATTCGCGTCTTGCCAAGGCGGGCGAGTTCGAAGCGCGGCAGGTGATGATCGAGCGCAATCTGCGGCTTGTGGTCAGCATTGCGAAGGGTTATCTGAATCGCGGCGTGCCGTTGCTCGATCTGATCGAAGAGGGCAACCTCGGCCTGATGCACGCCATCGAGAAATTCGATCCGACACGCGGCTTCCGGTTTTCGACCTACGCCACCTGGTGGATTCGCCAGAGCATCGAGCGCGCGATCATGAACCAGGCGCGCACCGTGCGTTTGCCGGTGCACGTGATTCGCGAGTTGAACCAGGTGTTGCGTGCCAAGCGTCATCTGGAAAAAAATTCGATGAATTCCGGCGAGGCTGCCGAGCGGCGTGACGCCAGCATCGACGACATTGCCTATCTGACCGGCAAGACCACTGACGAAGTCACCGACATTCTCGCGCTGAACGAGCACACAGCGTCGCTCGACGCGCCGCTCGATCTCGATCCGGCGAGCAGCCTGCTCGATCTGCTGTCCGACGACCAGAGCCAGTCGCCGGACGCCGAAGTGCAGCATCGCGAACTGGAAACGCTGACGCGGGCCTGGCTCGCGCGCTTGTCTGACAAGCATCGTCATGTGATTGAGCGCCGCTTTGGGCTTAATCACATCGAACCCGCCACGCTCGAAGAGCTGGCTGACGAAATGGGCCTCACGCGCGAGCGTGTGCGCCAGATCCAACAGGAAGCGCTTGTCCGACTGAAGCGCTTCTTTGCCTCCAACGGTGTTCGGAAGGACGCCGTTTTATAAGCTGATGACACCGATTCTTGTATTCGACATCGAGACGATTCCCGATGTCGCCGGCATTCGCCGCCTCGACGATTTGCCTTCCACGATGAGCGACGCCGAAGTCGCCGAACACGCGTTCGCCGCGCGGCGCGAAAAAACCGGTAGCGATTTCCTGCCGCATCACCTGCAACGGATCGCCGCGATTTCCTGCGTGTTCCGCGACGACCACGGTTTCCGCGTACGCTCGCTCGGCACGCTCGAAGACGGCGAGGCCGCGCTCGTGCAGTCGTTTTATCGGGTGATCGAGAAGTACACGCCGCAACTCGTGTCGTGGAACGGCGGCGGCTTCGACCTGCCGGTGCTGAACTACCGGGCGCTGGTCAACGGCATTCCCGCCAGCCGCTTCTGGGATCTCGGCGAGGACGACCGCGACTTCAAGTGGAACAACTACATCAGCCGATACCACGCGCGTCACACTGATCTGATGGACGTGCTCGCGATGTACTCGGGCCGCGCCAACGCGCCGCTCGACGCGCTCGCCAAGATGTGCGGTTTCCCCGGCAAGATGGGGATGGACGGCAGTCAGGTCTGGAACGCGTTTCAGGCAGGGCAACTTGACGAAATCCGCAATTATTGCGAGACCGACGTCGTCAATACGTATCTGCTGTATTGCCGTTTTCAGTTGATTCGCGGCGGCTTTTCGGCAGAGGAGTACTCCGACGAAATCAATCTGGTCAAGAGGGCGCTCGCGAAGGAAGCGGCGCCGCAATGGGCTGAGTATCTGGCCGCGTTTGATCAGTGATCTGGCGCGAGCTTATTGTGGTGGCGAGGCAGTGCAATAAGCCTTTCGCCAGGATGCACGCCGGGCAGTCGGCGGCAGTAAGGTTGCGCGACAACCCCGGCGTGCAAAGAAACCTGTCGCACAGGAAAGCCGTAGCAAGGTAGTCGAGCCGCTTTTGAATGATTGCCGACAGGCCCGGCAGATGGATAGCTCCCTTCTGCCCGGCGACTTGCGCTGCAATAACTGATGTGTAGGCCGGCGGTGGGACGATGTCCAAACGCGAGCGCAAACAACCCATAGGTCCGCGCTCACACCCCGACCCGCCGCCTCAACTCGTGGGCAACATCCCCGCTTCGTCTACAATCTCGCCTTTCCCCAAGTTGTCAGGAAGTCGCAGGTGTCCCGAACTGCCCCCCATCGTCGCTCGCCGAAGCGCCATAAGACGCCGCCGCCCGCGCCCGCGCTCGTTATCACCGGCAATGAGCCGGTCATCGAAATCACTTCGCTCGATATGGAAGCGCGCGGCGTCGGCCGCACCGAAACCGAAGACGGCACGCCCGGCAAGGTGATCTTCGTCGAGGGTGCGCTGCCGGGCGAGCGCGTCAGTTATTCGACGCATCGCAGCAAGGCGAAATTCGAGCAGGCTGAAGTCGTTCAGGTATTCCGCGAAAGCGTGATCCGCACGAAGCCGAAGTGCAATTATTTCGATGTTTGCGGCGGCTGTTCGATGCAGCATCTGGATGTTCGCGCGCAGGTCGCCGTCAAACAGCGCGTGCTCGAAGACAACCTGCAGCATCTGGCGAAGCTACGCCCCGAAACGGTGTTCCGGCCGATCCACGGGCCGGCCTGGGGTTATCGCTATCGCGCGCGGCTGGCTGTTCGGTATCTGCCGGAAAAAGGCGGTATGCGGATCGGCTTCCACGAAAAGAAAAGCGGCAACATCGCCGATATGAAAACCTGCGAAGTATTGCCGCCGCATGTGTCGGCGATGCTGATGCCTTTGCGTTTCATGGTGCGTAAGTTGTCGATCCACGATCGTATTCCGCAATTGGAACTGGCAGTGGGTTCGTCGGTGACGGCGCTGGTGGTGCGCAATCTGGCGCCGCTGACCGAAGCGGACGAGCAGGTTCTGCGCGATTTCGCCGATCAGCACAAGCTGCAGTTCTGGCTGCAGCCGGCCGGCCCGGAAACGGTTGCGCCGTTTTATCCACTCGAGCCGGAACTCGACTACACGCTGCCGGAATATGACATCCGGATGCCGTTCAAGCCGACCGACTTCACCCAGGTGAATCACGCGATCAACCGTGTGCTGGTGAGCCGCGCGTTGCGCCTGCTGGCGCCGGCGCGCACGGATCGTGTGCTCGATCTGTTTTGCGGAATTGGCAACTTCACGCTGCCGCTCGCGCGGATTTCGAAGGAAGTGGTCGGGATCGAGGGCAGCGAAGTGCTGACCTCGCGCGCGTTGGCCAACGCGGAGCTGAGCGGCGTGGCGGGGCATACGTCGTTCGCGTGCCGCAATCTGTTCGAAGTCACCGCCGACGACATGCGCGCGCTCGGTCACTTCGACAAATTCCTGATCGACCCGCCGCGCGAAGGCGCACAGGCCGTTGCCAAAGCGCTGGCAGAGATCGCGCAAAGCGGCGACGGGCCGCTGCCGAAGCGGATCGTCTATGTGTCGTGCAACCCGGCGACGCTGGCTCGCGATTCGGGGCTGCTGGTGCACGAGGCCGGCTACCGGCTGGTGGGCGCGGGCGTCGTGAACATGTTCCCGCATACGTCGCACGTGGAGTCGATCGCGTTGTTCGAACGGGATTGACTGTCGCCGACGCAGTGAAAGGCGGCGGTTAGCCGCCTTCGCATAGCGTCAAAGCCGCTGCGCTTCGCGCAAATAAAAAAGCCACGACCGAAGTCGTGGCTTTTTTTTCAGATGTGCGGCTTAACCCGCTGCGCGGCTTAGAACTGCCACCACGACTTCACCGTACCCGGGCGAGCATGGCCCGTGATGTACGGGCTGTCCGGGAACGTACCGGCCAGCACGCGTTTGGTGTCGTCGGCCAGTTGCGGCTGGTTCAGCTTCTGATACGACAGCATCATGATGTGCAGTGCGTCTTCGATAGCCGGTGCGTTCTTGTATTCACGCAACGCCAGTTGAGCGCGGTTGATCGCAGCCACATAAGCGCCACGGCGGTAGTAGTAGTCGGCCGCGTGGACTTCGTGCGATGCCAGCGCGTTCACGATGTAGCGCATGCGTTGCGCCGCGTCCGGTGCGAACTTGCTGTTCGGGTATTTGTCGACCACGACCTTGAACGCGTCATACGACTCGCGCAGCGACTTCGGATCGCGCTCGCTCATGTCCTGGCCGGAGAAGCGGCCGAACAGACCGAGGTCGTCGTTGAAGTGGATCATGCCCTTCAGGTAGTACGCGTAAGCGATGTCCGGATGATCCGGGTGCAGCTGGATGAAGCGGTCGACGGCCTGGTCGGCGGCGGCGTTTTCGCTGTCTTTCCAGTTGCAGTAAGCGACGTTGATCTGCGCCTGCTGGGCGAAGTGGCCGAACGGGTCGCGGCCTTCAAGCATTTCGAAGTACTTTGCGCACTTGCCGAAATCACCGCCGGTCAGAGCGTCGTTCGCCTCCGTATATAATTTGTTGTTGTTCCACGTTGCCGTTTCGTCGGTTTTTTCCGGCAGGCCGTGGCAAGCCGCAATAACAGTGACGGCAGCGGCACACGCAATGTATCCGGCCACTTTACGGGCCGCCTTCTTGATGGCCGCCAAATTGATCGCCGCTTTAGTGATGGTGTTCAAGGCTCGCATTTTCCAGTCTAGCTTTACGTCCAGGTGACCCAGACTCAATGACCCGCTCAAATACTCCAGGCGCCGCAACCGGTGCCGGGAATAGCAACAAAGATTATAGCGTAAGCGCTGACCCCTCCGACGCGTTGGGCGTCGATTCCCTCGACGACGATCTCGGCAGCGACGCGCTCACAGCCCCGCCAGCCATGGTTCCGACCGTGGCGAGTCCGGTCGCCGACGAGAGCCCGCGCAGCGTCGTCGTGCCCGACGAACTGGCCGGGGAGCGCCTCGACAAGGTGCTCGCGCGCGTTTTCCCCGAGTTCTCGCGCAACCGTCTGCAGAGCTGGATCGAGGCCGAACGCGTGCGGATCGACGGTAAGGCGGCGAAAGTTCGTCAGCCGGTGCCGCTCGGCGCGACCATCGAACTGGTGCCCGATCTGCTGCCCGAACAGCTTGCGTTCACGCCCGAACCGGTGCCGCTCGAGATCGTCTACGAAGACGATACGCTGGTGGTCATCAACAAACCGGCCGGCATGGTCGTGCATCCGGCAGCCGGCAACTGGAGCGGCACCGTGCTGAACGGCCTGCTGTATCGCTATGGCGACGCCGCGGCGGGCCTGCCGCGTGCGGGCATCGTGCATCGACTGGACAAGGAAACTTCCGGGCTGATGGTGGTCGCGCGCACCCTCGAAGCGCAGACTGATCTCGTGCGCCAGTTGCAGGCACGTACGGTGAAGCGTCGCTATCTCGCGCTGGTGTGGGGCAACATGCCCGAGGAGGGCACGATCGATGCGCCGATCGGCCGCGACCCGCGCGAGCGCACGCGTATGGCGGTGGTGACGAGCGCGTCGGGCAAGGCCGCACGCACGCACTTCCGGCGCGTCGATTCGGCGATCTGGCAGCGTCAGCCGGTCACCGCGATTCATTGCGATCTGGAAACCGGGCGGACTCACCAGATTCGCGTGCATTGCGCGCACATCGGCCATCCGCTGCTCGGCGACCCGGTGTATGGGCGTGCACGCGGCAAGCGCTCGGTGACGCCGCTGCCCGACGGCTTCGCGCGCCAGGCGTTGCACGCGTGGCGGCTCGGGCTGATTCATCCGAAAACCGGTCGCACGATGCAATGGCGTGCCGATGCGCCGGAAGATATGGAAGTGCTGTCGGCGGCGCTCGGTCTTGGGCGAGACGACGCGGGCGAGTTCGACGAGACGTATTACGAAGAAGACGGCTACGACGAGTCGCTCGACGATGACATCGAAGACGGCGATCCCGAAGATCACGACGCCGAAGAACATGACGACGACCACGACGAGGACGATCGCGCATGACTCTCCCCGAGCTGGGTTTTGCCGATGTGGTGCAGCCGGCGTGGAACGTATCGCCGCGCGTGCGCGCGCTCGTCACTACGCGAAACGGCGGTGTCAGCGAGCCGCCGTTCGGGCGCTGGCAGAATGGCGCGGATCAGCCCGGCGGCCTGAATCTGGGAATGAAAGCCGGTGACGATCCGACGGCGGTCGCCATCAACCGCGAGCGGCTGTTGTCACTTGCGGGCGTCACCGACGTCGCGTGGCTCGAGCAGATTCACGGCGCGGGCATCGTGCGCGCCGAAGACGCTCTTGCGCAAACGCGCGCGGGCAGCGGCCCGACGCAAGCCGATGCGAGCGTCACCGATCGTCCCGGCACCGTATGCGTCGTGATGGTCGCCGATTGCATGCCGGTGCTGCTGTGCGACGAAGCCGGCCGCGCGGTCGGTGCTGCCCATGCGGGCTGGCGCGGACTGGCGGCGGGCATCGTCGAGCAGACCGCGCAGCGCGTCGCGGAACTCGCGGGCGTCGACCCGGGGGCGCTGCAAGCGTATCTCGGGCCGTCGATCGGTCCCGACGCGTTCGAAGTCGGCCCTGACGTGCGTGACGCCTTCATGAAGGGCGTCGGCGGCGCACAACGCGATGCGACGGCGAATGCGTTCATCGCGCATCCGCACAATCCTGGCAAATATCTCGCCGATCTTCCGGCGCTGGCGCGCTTGCGTTTGCAGGCGCTCGGCGTGACCAGAATCGCCGGCGGCGATCTTTGCACGGTCGCGCAACGCGAGCGTTTCTATTCCTATCGGCGCGACCGCGAAACCGGCCGCATGGCTGCGCTGATCTGGCTCGACGATCACGCGCAAGCACTCGCCGATTGAAGCAGACGAGGGCGTCGCTCGCTGCATCGATTGCAGTCGGGCGATGTCGCAACGTGGTCTTCGCGTTGTCGCGTCTTTCAGCTTTTTCGCCCGGCTTCACACTCAAGCAATCTCACGCCCGCATGATGACGCGACAGCTCGCTGCTTCATCATGCGGGCGTGGTCGTTTTCGAGACAGTTTCCGGCGACAAGGCGCGATTTACCAGGCATCCGTACGAACCCCTGTATGAGGGTTAATTCGGAGGTGTCGAGCGAATTTTGCTGCACTGCCAGAATTCTTTCCACTGACGTAAAACCGCCGCGAAAAATGTCTGATCGCGAACGGATAAATCCACATAAGCCTATGCAAGATGGGAGCTTTTTCGTCCGCGATCATCCTTTTTCAAAGAGGTCTCAAAAGCGCTATCTGCTACACAGGGAAAACGATAATTAAAAAACTATCGCACTGCGGCAAAATCGGGAACAAGCATTGACATGCCTTGCGATGGGGAGCAAGAATGTTCCTCACGAGCTCCTCGTACATGGGACAGGGCGTGACGAGGTCGCGAGCAGTCGCTCACGTGCGCACGAACCTGCCTCTCCAACCCGTCCGCAAGGACTTACCGGTCAAAAGCAGGTATGGCAGCATCACATTCCTCAGCTTCTCCCAGCACGGACTCCTCCACGGAGCATACGCAGCAGGCCGGTACGAGCAGTGCCGCGCCGGCCGCAGGCATGCAGCAATTACTCGACGTATGGATGAACGCGTGGCGTTCGCTCGGCACTCCGCCGGGCGCGGGCGGCTTGCCGTTCGCGATGCCGCAGATGCCCCAGGTTCCGGGTATGCCGGCGGGTTTTCCGCAGGGTTTCCCCCAGATGCCCACCGCGTTTCCCGGCATGCCCGACTTCAGCAAATTGATGGCGGGCTCGATGCCTTCCATGCCGTCGTTCGCGAACCTGAACATTCCAAGCGCCGCGATTCCCGCGGAGCGTCTGCAGAAACTCCAGTCCGATTATTCGCGTGAGGCGCTGGAACTGATCCAGCAGGCTACCGCGTCGGCCAGCAAAGCACCTGAACTGAAGGACCGCCGCTTCAGCTCGGAAGCGTGGAGCGCTACGCCCGCTTATGCGTTCACTGCCGCGTGGTATTTGCTGAACGCGCGTTATCTGCAGGAAATGGTCGACGCACTCGACACTGATCCGAAGGTGCGTGAGCGCATCCGTTTCGCAGTTCAGCAGTGGACTGCGGCGGCGTCGCCGAGCAACTTCTTCGCGTTGAATCCGGAAGCGCAAAAAACCCTGCTCGACAGCAAGGGCGAAAGCTTGCGTCAGGGCGTGATGAATCTTCTCGGCGACATGCAGCGCGGCAAGATTTCTCAAACCGACGAATCGCGTTTCGTGGTCGGCGAGAATCTCGCGAACACCGAAGGCTCGGTGGTATTCGAAAACGATCTGCTGCAGCTGATTCAGTACAAACCGCGCACGGCAACCGTGCGTGAACGGCCTTTGCTGATCGTGCCGCCGTGCATCAACAAGTTCTACATTCTCGATCTGCAACCGGAGAATTCGCTGGTCGCTCACGGTCTCGATTCGGGACACCAGGTGTTCCTGATTTCGTGGCGCAATGCGGATCAATCCATCGCGCATAAAACGTGGGACGACTACATCGGCGAAGGCGTGCTCACCGCGATCGATACTGTCAGCAAGATCAGCGGCCGTGAGCAGATCAACACGCTCGGGTTCTGCGTCGGCGGCACGATGCTCGCCACGGCGCTCGCGGTGGCCGCGGCACGCGGCCAACATCCGGCGGCGTCGATGACGCTGCTTACCGCCATGCTCGACTTCTCCGATACGGGCGTGCTCGACGTGTTCGTCGACGAAGCGCATGTGCAGATGCGTGAGCAGACCATCGGCGGCAAGAAGGGCGCGCCGGCGGGGCTGATGCGCGGCCTCGAATTCGCGAACACGTTCTCGTTCCTGCGGCCGAACGATCTGGTGTGGAACTACGTCGTCGACAACTACCTCAAAGGACGCACTCCGGTGCCGTTCGACCTGTTGTACTGGAATAGCGACTCGACAAGTCTGCCGGGACCGATGTACGTCTGGTATCTGCGCAACACGTATCTCGAGAACAAGCTGCGTGAACCCGGTGCACTGACCACGTGCGGCGAGCCGGTCGACCTGTCGAAGATCGACGTGCCGACCTTCATCTACGGTTCACGCGAAGACCATATCGTGCCGTGGCAAACCGCGTATGCATCGGTGCCGTTGCTGAGCGGCCCGCTGAAATTCGTGCTCGGTGCGTCGGGGCATATCGCCGGTGTGATCAATCCGCCCGCGAAGAAAAAGCGCAATTTCTGGACGCTTGAAGGCGACGTCAAGACGCTGCCGGAAAGCGCGGACGACTGGCTCGGCGCAGCCACCGAAGTGCCAGGCAGCTGGTGGCCCGAATGGACCACGTGGCTCGATCAGTACGGCGGCAAGAAAGTGAAGCCGCGTGCCACGGCCGGCTCGGCGGAATACCCGGTGATCGAGCCCGCGCCGGGACGTTATGTGCGGCAACGCGAGTAAGGTTTCGTTTTATGACGCGCTTCACGCGTGCGATGTTTGGATGTGAATGATGCGATGTGAATGAGCGTCTGATTCAGTAAGGGCGTAAGAGCAACAAGATTTTTAACTTGACGGGCAGCGGCGCTTTCGGCCGGCATGCCCGGAGGATATGGAAATGACTGATGTTGTGATCGTATCGGCCGCCCGTACGGCAGTAGGCAAATTCGGTGGTTCGCTGGCGAAGACTGCCGCGCCTGATCTCGGCGCCGTGGTGATTCGCGCCGTGCTCGAACGGGCCGGTCTGAAACCCGAACAGGTAAGCGAAGTCATTCTCGGCCAGGTGCTGACGGCAGGCTCGGGGCAGAACCCGGCGCGTCAGGCGGTCATCAAGGCGGGCTTGCCCAACGCAGTGCCCGGCATGACGATCAACGTGGTGTGCGGCTCCGGTCTGAAGGCCGTGATGCTCGCGGCCAACGCCATCATCGCGGGTGACGCGGACATCGTGGTGGCCGGCGGCCAGGAAAACATGAGCGCCGCGCCGCACGTGCTGCCGGGTTCGCGCGACGGTTTCCGCATGGGCGACGCGAAGCTGGTCGACTCGATGATCGTCGACGGCCTGTGGGACGTGTACAACCAGTACCACATGGGCGTGACGGCGGAAAACGTCGCGAAGGAATACGGCATCACGCGCGAGCAGCAGGACGCGTTCGCGGCGCTGTCGCAGAACAAGGCGGAAGCCGCGCAAAAGGCCGGCCGTTTCGACGACGAAATCGTCCCGGTCGAGATTCCGCAGCGCAAGGGCGAACCGCTGCGTTTCGCTACTGACGAATTCGTCCGTCATGGCGTGACGGCGGAATCGCTGGCAGGTCTGAAGCCGGCTTTCTCGAAAGAAGGCTCGGTTACGGCGGCTAACGCGTCGGGTCTGAACGACGGCGCGGCGGCCGTGCTGGTGATGTCGGCGAAGAAGGCTGAGGCGCTCGGCCTCAAGCCGCTCGCGCGCATCAAGGCTTACGCGACCTCGGGTCTCGATCCGAAGGTGATGGGTATGGGCCCGGTGCCCGCTTCGCGCCGCTGCCTCGAGCGTGCAGGCTGGACGCCGGCCGATCTGGACCTGATGGAAATCAACGAAGCGTTTGCCGCGCAGGCTTGCGCAGTGAATCAGCAAATGGGCTGGGACACGTCGAAGATCAACGTGAACGGCGGCGCGATTGCAATCGGCCATCCGATCGGCGCGTCCGGTTGCCGGATTCTCGTCACGCTGCTGCACGAAATGCAGAAGCGCGATGCGAAGAAGGGGTTGGCGTCGCTGTGTATCGGCGGCGGCATGGGTGTGGCGCTGGCGGTCGAGCGCGCTTAAGGTCGAGGCGCCGGGCGCTGATAGTCAGCCAGATATCAGACGCCGGTAAGAATCGGCATCAGGCAGGCAATAACCCGGTATGAGCCGTGCCTGGTAGCATCACTGTGTTATCAGGCGGTTTCACGCAACCTCAGGCCGGGTTGCCGCGCGCCGCACGCGAAGCAGGTGGCGCGCATTCAGCAGTGGCCTCGTCAGCGCCGGTCGCCCGGCGGCAGCGGAGATGAAGCATCAAGGCGAGGGAAGAGGCAGCCGGTCGGCGCCTCGAAAACGATAACGGAGTGTAGTTTATGACACAGCGAATTGCGTATGTAACGGGCGGGATGGGTGGCATCGGCACGAGCATTTGCCAGCGGCTGCACAAAGAGGGCTTCAAGGTGATCGCAGGTTGCGGCCCGAATTCGCCGCGTCGCGTGAAGTGGCTCGAAGAGCAGAAGGCGCTTGGCTTCGATTTCATCGCATCCGAAGGCAACGTCGGCGATTGGGAATCGACCAAGTCCGCGTTCGACAAGGTCAAGGCCGAAGTCGGCGAGATCGACGTGCTGGTGAACAATGCCGGCATCACGCGTGACGTCGTGTTCCGCAAGATGACGCACGAAGACTGGACGGCGGTGATCGATACCAACCTGACCAGCCTCTTCAACGTCACCAAGCAGGTGATCGACGGTATGGTGGAGCGCGGCTTCGGTCGTGTGATCAACATCTCGTCGGTGAACGGTCAGAAAGGCCAGTTCGGCCAGACCAATTACTCGACGGCGAAGGCCGGCATTCACGGCTTCACGATGTCGCTTGCGCAGGAAGTGGCCACCAAGGGCGTGACGGTCAACACCGTGTCGCCGGGCTACATCGGCACCGACATGGTCAAGTCGATCCGTCCGGACGTGCTGGAAAAAATCGTGGCAACGATCCCGGTGCGCCGCCTGGGTCAACCGGACGAAATCGGTTCGATCGTCGCGTGGCTCGCGTCGGACGAATCGGGCTTCTCCACGGGTGCTGATTTTTCGCTTAACGGCGGTTTGCATATGGGCTGAGTCACCGGCGCGCCGCTCACAAGGCGGCGTGCTTCGGCTCAGATGGTTACGGCGGCGTCCCTGCTACGCAATGGCAACCATTGCGTAGCAGGTAGACGCCGTTCCGCGCTCAACTCGCGCTCAAAGGCGTTACATGACCACTACTACAAAGAAAACAGCCGAACGACTGATCAAGAAATATCCGAATCGTCGGCTCTACGATACCGAGACAAGCACGTACATCACGTTGACGGATGTGAAGCAGCTCGTGCTCGATCAGGAGGATTTCAAGGTCATCGATGCGAAGAGCAACGAGGACCTGACGCGCGCCATCCTGTTGCAGATCATTCTCGAAGAAGAGAGCGGCGGCTTGCCGATGTTCTCGTCGTCGATGCTGTCGCAGATCATCCGTTTTTACGGTCATGCGATGCAGGGCATGATGGGCACGTACCTGGAAAAGAACATTCAGGCTTTCATCGACATTCAGGCAAAACTCGCCGACCAGTCGAAGAATCTGTACGAAGGCAAGGCGATGAACCCGGAGGTCTGGTCGCAATTCATGAACATGCAGGCGCCGATGATGCAGGGCATGATGACCAGCTACATCGAGCAGTCGAAGAACATGTTCGTGCAGATGCAGGAGCAGATGCAGACCCAGGCGAAATCGATGTTCGCCACGTTCCCGTTCACGCCGGGCGGTGCGGTGAATGCGGCCGGTGCCGGCAGTGTGCCGGGCACGCCGCAGACGAATCCGGAGCCGGAGAAGAAGTAGGGCGGTTTGAAGGAGGCTGGTGGCGCGCGGTTACCTGGACGGGAAGCCGCGGCCGCGACGTGGTCCCGCCACCCTTGAACAACTGGCACAACTGGCGAGCCGAAACGTTCCGGCGAAATTGTCAGTGGGTCCAGCCACAGCGCATCTCCCTGCGCAACGCGCAAGTCAGGGGTAGCCGGCACGGTACAATTGTGGATTAAACGTACGGGGCGCCGTCGCCACGGGACCCGGGTCTCAATGCCCCGCCGCATCGTTCCCTCAATTGTCTCTATCCGCCACCCGCTGGACTCCCTTGCACGTCTCAAATCCCTTTTGCCATTGCGCCAGTGCTTCGTCTGATGAGACGCCCGCATGAGCCGGCTGTTTCTCGCCCCGATGGAAGGGCTTGCAGACTACGTGTTGCGCGACGTGCTGACCCGCACGGGCGGATTCGACGGTTGCGTGTCCGAGTTCATCCGCGTGACGGGGTCGGTGCTGCCTGCGCGCGTCTACGAGCGGGAAGCGCCCGAGGTGCGGCACGCCAGCCGTACGGCAGCCGGCACGCCGATGGTGATCCAGTTGCTCGGTAGCGATCCCGAATGGATGGCCCGCAATGCGGCTCACGCGGCGCGCCTGTCGCCTTACGGGGTCGACCTGAATTTCGGCTGTCCCGCCAAAGTGGTTAATCAGCACGGCGGAGGGGCCATGTTGCTGGCCGATCCCCGGCAACTCAACCGGATTGTGTCGGCGGTTCGCGCAGCGGTGCCCGCCGAGGTCCCGGTGACGGCAAAAATGCGTCTCGGCGTATCGGACACGGCGCTGGCTCTGGAGTGTGCGGTGGCGCTGGCCGAAGGCGGGGCGGCGTCGCTCGTCGTCCATGCACGGACCCGCGATCACGGCTATCGGCCGCCCGCGCACTGGGAGTGGATCGCGCACATCGACGCGGCCGTCGACGTGCCGGTCATCGCCAATGGCGAAGTCTGGACGGTGGCGGACTGGGAACGATGCCGGGCGGTCAGCGGCTGTGCGGACGTGATGTTAGGGCGCGGCGCGGTTTCGGACCCATTTCTGGCGCTGAGAATACGTGGTCAGATGGACCCGCTTCCGTCCGCCGAAGACTGGCGCGTCGTGCTTCATGACATCGCGGGTTATCTGAAGAAAATACAGGCGCTCGGCGTTGCCCGCCATGAGCACGGGCGTGTCAAAAAGTGGCTCAGCTATCTTCAGCGGACGTGGCCGCAGGCCGCCGAATTGCATGCGGCGATCCGGCGGGTACAGGATTCACACGAAATTCTGCGCGTCATCGAACAGGCGCTGGAATCCACCGGCCCACGCTCGTCTCGCGAAACCCTGCTCGCGGATCAACCCGATCTCGCCGACGCCATTGCCGGTTGAAGGCGAAAATTCAAAGACTTACGAGCGGTCGCCCTGGCGAACCGCTACAATTCAAGGTTTAACGTATTCAAGCGGTCCCCCCCATGTCCACCCCCACGATTACTCCGACGGCCGCCCCTACGGCCGCACCGAAAGTCGGCTTTGTTTCGCTCGGCTGCCCGAAAGCTCTGGTCGATTCCGAGCAGATCATCACGCAGCTCCGTGCCGAGGGTTACGAAATTTCCGGTACGTACGACGGCGCCGACCTCGTGGTCGTCAACACCTGCGGTTTCATCGACGAAGCCGTGCAGGAAAGCCTCGACGCGATCGGCGAAGCGCTCAACGAAAACGGCAAGGTGATCGTCACCGGCTGCCTGGGTGCGAAGAAGAGCGGCAGCGGCTCGGGGCTGATCGAAGAAGTACATCCGAAGGTGCTGGCGGTGACCGGCCCGCACGCGGTCGGCGAAGTGATGCAGCACGTGCACACCCATCTGCCGAAACCGCACGACCCGTTCGTCGACCTGGTGCCCGCCGCCGGCGTGAAGCTCACGCCGCGCCACTACGCGTATCTGAAGATTTCCGAAGGCTGTAACCACCGCTGCACGTTCTGCATCATCCCGTCGATGCGCGGCGACCTCGTGTCGCGCCCCGTCGCCGAAGTGATGCTTGAAGCGGAAAACCTGTTCAAGGCAGGCGTGAAGGAACTGCTGGTGATTTCGCAGGACACCAGCGCTTACGGCGTCGACGTCAAGTACCGCACAGGCTTCTGGAACGGCAAGCCGATCAAGACGCGCATGACCGACCTGGTCGGCGCACTCGGCGAACTCGCCGCGCAATACGGCGCGTGGGTGCGCCTGCACTACGTGTACCCGTACCCGAGCGTCGACGAAGTGATCCCGATGATGGCAGCAGGTCCGTACAAGGGCCACGTGCTGCCGTACCTCGACGTGCCGTTCCAGCATGCGCATCCCGAAGTGCTGAAGCGCATGAAGCGCCCGGCCAACGCCGAAAAGGTGATGGAGCGCGTGAAGGCGTGGCGCGAGATGTGCCCGGATCTGACGATCCGCAGCACGTTTATCGCCGGCTTCCCGGGTGAGACCGAAGAGCAGTTCCAGACGCTGCTCGATTTCATCCGCGAAGCTGAACTGGATCGGGTCGGCTGCTTTGCGTACTCGCCGGTCGAAGGCGCGACGGCCAACGAACTCGACGGCGCGCTGCCCGACGAAGTGCGTGAAGAGCGTCGCGCGCGCTTCATGGAAGTGGCCGAGGAAGTGTCGGCGAAACGGATCGCGAAGAAGGTCGGCAAGACGCTGAAGGTGCTGGTCGACGAGATCAATGCCGACGGCGGCGTCGGCCGTACTGCGGCAGACGCGCCGGAGATCGACGGCGTCGTGTATATCGCGCCGTCCACGAAGGCGTCTAGGCGATACAAGGTCGGCGATTTCGTATCGGTGAAAATCACCGGCGCCGACGGTCATGACCTGTGGGGCGAGGTCTAAACAATGACGGTGAGTACGACCGCTCAGCCAAACAGCAGCACGCCGGAAATCCTCGCGCTCGGCGAGGCGATGATCGAATTCAACCAGTCGGCGAAAGACCAGCCGAACTATCTGCAGGGCTTCGGCGGCGATACGTCGAACTTCTGTATCGCCGCCGCTCGGCAAGGTGCGAAGACCGGCTTTGTGTCGGCGGTCGGTGAAGATCATTTCGGGCGTCTGCTGATCGATCTGTGGGAACGCGAACAGGTGGACACGTCGCTCGTCCGCGTCGATCCGCGCGCGCCCACCGGCGTTTATTTCGTGTCGCACGGCCCGAACGGCCACGCATTCGATTACCTCCGCGCCGGCTCGGCGGCAAGCTGCTACGCGCCGCACGATCTGCCGCGCGACGCGATTGCGGCAGCCAAAGTCATTCACCTGTCCGGGATCAGTCTCGCGATCAGCGTCAGCGCTTGCGACGCCGCGCTCGAAGCCATCGCGCATGCGCGCGCAAGCGGTGTGCGCGTGAGCTTCGACACCAATCTGCGTCTGAAGCTGTGGCCGCTGGCCCGCGCGCGCGCCGTGATGCTCGAAGCGATCCGCCAGACGGACATCTGTCTGCCGAGCTGGGACGACGTCACCGAACTCACCGGTTTAACCGGCCGTGACGAGATCGTCGATTTCCTGCTGTCGCACGGTCCGCGCGTGGTCGCATTGAAACTCGGCAAGGAAGGCTCGTATATCGCGACGCCGGACGAACGGCGCGTCGTGCCGGGCCACGTCGTCAACGCGGTCGATGCCACCGGTGCGGGCGACTGCTTCGGCGGCGCGTTTATCGCGCGCATCGTCGCCGGTGACGATCCTTTTGCGGCGGCGCGTTATGCGAACGTCGCGGCGGCGCTGTCCACGCAAGGTTACGGCGCGGTTGCGCCGATTCCGTCGTGCGAGACAGTGCAACGCCTGCTGGCAGGCTGAAATCCGTGCCCACCGCGACACGCCGCTGCGGCGATGTCGCGGCCTGCGGCCCGCGGGCAAGATCACAAGATCATCTTGAGAGACTAAAAGAGGAGCGAGCGATGCAACGGGACGTAGTGGTGGTCAGCGCGGTACGTACGGCAATCGGCGGTTTCGGCGGCAGTCTGAAAGATTTTCCGCCGACCGACCTCGGCGCACGCGTCGTGCGTGAGGCCCTTGTGCGTGCCAGCGTATCGGGCGACGAAGTCGGCCATGTGGTGTTCGGCAACGTCGTGCATACCGAACCGAAAGACATGTATCTCGCCCGCGTGGCCGCGATCAACGGCGGCGTCGCGCAGCACACGCCCGCGCTAACCGTGAACCGCTTGTGCGGATCGGGCTTGCAGGCCATCGTTTCGGCCGCGCAGAGCGTGCTGCTCGGCGACGCCGACATCGCGATCGGCGGCGGTGCGGAAAACATGAGCCGCGCCCCTTACTCGATGCCCGCCGCCCGCTTCGGTCAACGCATGGGCGACGCGCGCCTCGTCGACATGATGGTCGGCGCGCTGAACGACCCGTTCCAGTCGATCCATATGGGCGTCACCGCTGAAAACGTCGCGCGTAAATACGATATTTCGCGTGAAGCGCAAGACGCGCTTGCGCTCGAATCGCATCGCCGCGCGGCTAACGCCATCGCCAGCGGCTACTTCAAGGAACAGATCCTGCCGATCACGATCCCGTCGAAAAAGGGCGATGTCGTGTTCGATACGGACGAACACACGCGAATGAACGCGTCGGCGGAAGATTTTTCGAAGCTGAAACCGGTGTTCGCGAAAGAAAACGGCACGGTGACGGCCGGCAATGCGTCGGGCATCAACGACGCGGCGGCCGCGGTCGTGCTGATGGAGCGCAGCGTCGCCGAAAAGCGCGGCGTCAAGCCGCTCGCGCGGCTGGTGTCGTATGCGCATGCGGGTGTCGATCCGGCTTACATGGGTATCGGACCGGTGCCGGCGTCGCGCAAGGCGTTGGAGCGCGCGGGCCTGACGGTCGCCGACCTCGACGTGATCGAGTCCAACGAAGCGTTTGCCGCGCAGGCTTGCGCGGTCAGCAAGGAGCTTGGGTTCGATCCGGCCAAGGTCAATCCGAACGGGTCGGGCATTTCGCTCGGTCACCCGATCGGCGCGACCGGTGCGTTGATCACCGTCAAGGCGCTGTATGAATTGCAGCGCGTCGGCGGCCGCTACGCGCTCGTCACGATGTGTATCGGCGGCGGGCAGGGCATTGCTGCGATCTTCGAGCGGATCTGACGCGGGCTGGACATAGGTTTAAACGGTGCCGGCTGGGGTTCGGGGGCACCGCGCAGTATTGGCAGGAGGAAGAACGGATGCAGGAATCAAAAGCGATGAAGAGTTTGCCGGGCGGCGTGCGAAACGGCGCAGTGCGGCGGCGTGGCTGGGCGGTGGTTAGCGTGGCCGCGCTACTGTGTGCCGGTGCGGGAGCGTTGATGCCCGCGCAAGCCTGGGCCGAAAGCGACGCGGTCAAGGAACTGGCGGCGCCTCCGCCAATCCAGTTGCCGCTCAGGCCGAGCCCCGAGTTCGCAAAATTTCCGCGTTATGCAGGCATGCTCGGCTCGCGTCAGATCGTGTTGCGGCTGGGCCCGAAAACCGACGACCCATCGGGCGTGCACGGCGAATACCAGTACACGGACACCGGCGAAGTTATCCTGATCGCGGGCGACCGCGACGGCGATACGCTCGAAGTCGAGGAGTCGAACGATGGCACCCGTATCACCGGCAATTGGGTCGGCAAGTTCGCGGCCGACGGCACGGTCTCTGGCGACCGGATGAACGTCGACGATTCCGATCCGCAACCGTTCGATCTGAAGCCGCTGGCCGCAGGCCAGGCGATTCCGGCTCCGGGCGCGCCAGCTGTGGCTCATGCGGCTCCTGAGGCGGCGCCCGCGCCCGCGCCTCAAGCAGGCGGTAACGGGACTGCACCGGCCCCTGGTGGCCACCCGGTCGGCGGCGTCAGCAATCTGCAAACCGGCGACTGATCTGCCACTGTCCAATGACTAACCGGCCACTAGTCAGCCACGAATCTGCAACACAAAACAGAACCCCGTGCGGACCTCTCAAAGATCCTCGCGCGGGTTTTCTATCAGGCGCAATCCCGCCAACTCGTCTACTCTTTCTCAGGCGGCGCAACACCCCGCGCCGTCTTTCAACGAATCTCACCATGACCCAATCCAAACTCAAACGCGATCTGCAAACCCGCATCGTGCGCGCCGAAGACCAGATCACGCCGGGCTTCGAATCGTTTTCGACGCCGGTCGCGCGAGCCTCGACGGTCGTGTTTCCCGATCTCGCCACCATGCGCGCGCTCGACTGGAAAAACGACGCGCAATGGCGCTACGGCCTGCATGCAACGCCCACGTCGCTCGCGCTGGCCCAGCGTCTTGCCGCCATCGAGGGCGGCAATCATGCGCTATTGCAGCCGTCGGGTCTGTCGTCGATTTCGAATGTGTACTTCGGCCTCGTCAAGGCAGGCGACGACGTGCTGATTCCCGACAACGTCTACTCGCCGAATCGCGAACATGGCGACTGGCTGGCGCGCGATTTCGGTGTGACGGTGCGTTATTACGATCCGCTGATCGGCGCGGGCATCGCCGATCTGATCCAGCCGAACACGCGCCTGATCTGGATCGAAGCGCCCGGTTCAGTGACGATGGAAGTCGCCGATGTCCCGGCGATCGCCGCGGCGGCACGTGCGCGCGGCGTGATCACGGCAATCGACAATACCTGGTCCGCGGGTCTCGCGTTCCGTCCGTTCGACCATGGCGTCGACATTTCGGTGCAGGCGCTGACCAAGTACCAGTCAGGCGGCGGTGACGTGCTGATGGGCGCGACGATCACCGTCGACCGTGACTTGCACGTGAAGCTGAAGGCGGCCCGTATGCGCATGGGGATCGGCGTATCGGCGGATGACTGCTCGCTGATTCTGCGCAGCCTGCCGAGCATGCAACTGCGTTTCGAGCAGCACGACCGTGCTGCACTGGCCCTCGCGCAGTGGCTGAAAACGCGCCCTGAAATCGCGTCGGTCCTGCATCCGGCGATTGCCGACTGTCCGGGCCACGAGTTTTTCAAGCGCGACTTTACAGGCGCGGGCGGGTTGTTTTCGGTCGTCTTCGACGGCCGTTACAGCGCGGCGCAGATCGACACGTTCTGCGAATCGCTCGAACTCTTTTCGATCGGCTGGAGCTGGGGCGGCGCACACAGCCTCGTGATGCCCTACGACGTCGCGTCGATGCGCACCGCCGGCGACTGGCCGCACAAGGGCACGCTGGTGCGCTTCTATGTCGGTCTGGAAGCCGAGGCGGACCTGCGCGCGGACATCGAGCAGAGTCTGTCGGCGCTGGCGTGAGCGTTTGAGCTTCTATGCGAGTGCCAGGGCTCGCGACAGCCTTTTTGCCGCCGTGATGCAATGAATCGACCCACCGGGACCCGTTTCCGGTGGGTTTTTTTATATCCGGCGACGGTCATCAGCGTGCCTGGAAATCCATCGCGACATCGCACTGCACGCCACGCCGCAGCCCACTCGCCGCCGATATACTGCAACGGTCACTTCCTCGTTGGATCCTCGAACATCAGGAGGCGCCAGATCATGTCGGCCACCGAACTCGAGCAGCGAACCCTCAGGCGATCGTTGCTCTGCACGTTGATGATCGCGGGTGTCGGAATCGTCGTGGGTGTGGTCAGCGGTTCGCTGTCGATCATCTTCGACGGCATGTTTTCCGCGCTCGACGCCGCGATGTGCAGCCTGTCGCTGCTGGTCGCGCGCCTGTTGAGTCAGCCGGGCAGCCGACGCTTCCAGCACGGCTTCTGGCACATCGAGCCGCTTGTGCTGGTGTTCAACGGCAGCCTGCTGTCGGTGCTGTGTCTGTATGCGTTCGTCAACGCGGTCAAGGGAATCATCGACGGCGGCCGGGAGCTGGAGTTCGGCATCGCGATGATCTACGCGGTCGTGGTCAGCATCTTCTGCTTTTTCATGTACTTCCGGCAGCGGCGGCTCAACCGCGTGATCGAATCGGAACTGATCGGACTCGACACCAAAAGCTGGCTGATGTCGGCATGCATCAGCTCGGCGCTGCTGGTCGCGTTTTCTGTCGCGTGGATCCTGGAGCAGACCCGCTACAGCCACCTGAGCTGGTATGTCGACCCTGGCGTGCTAGCCGTGCTGACGCTGGTGTTGATTCCGATGCCGATCGGCACGGTGGTCGGTGCCGTCAAGGAAGTGCTGTTGATGACGCCGGACAGTCTCGACACGACCGTGCGCGAACTGATGCACAGCCTGACCGCCGAATACGGCTTCGTGACGTACTCGCATTACGCGACGCGCGTGGGGCGCGGGCTGTTCGTCGAGGTGCACATCGTGTTGCCCGATGCGATGGAGCATGTCGGCATCCGCCAGCTCGATCTGATTCGCGACAAGATATCGCGTGCGATTGGCGAATCGGGCCCGGATCGCTGGCTGACGGTGGCTTTTACGCGAGACCCGCGCTGGCTGTAATTCGCCGATGCCGGCGGGTCTCAATGTATTTGCGTGAGGCTGCGCTCAGAACAGCCGCAGCAACCCGTCCAGTCCGACATGATTGAAGGCCACGGTGGCCGCTTCGCGCACCACCGGTTTCGCGCGAAACGCGACCGACAAACCGGCCTCGGCCATCATCTTCAGATCGTTCGAACCGTCGCCCATTGCAATAGCGCGCGCCGGTTCGATGCCGAGTTTCGCGCAGGTTTCGCGCAGCGTGCGTGCTTTCACCTCGGCATTGACGATCTCGCCGGTCACCTGGCCCGTCAGTTTTCCGTCGACGATCTCGAGCGTGTTCGCGTTCGTGAAATCGAGGCCCAAACGCGCCTTCAGTTTTTCGGTGAAGAACGTGAATCCGCCCGACACCAGCAAGGTTTTCAGCCCCGCCGCCTTCGCGCCTGCGAGCATGCGCTCCGCGCCGGGCGACAGTTGCAGACGTTCTTCGTAGACCCGTTCGAGCGCGCTGGCGTCGAGGCCTTTGAGCAGCGCGACGCGACGCGTCAGGCTCTCGTTGAAGTCCTTGATCTCGCCGCGCATCGACGCTTCGGTGATCTCGGCCACTTCCGCTTTCAGTCCGCAGAAATCGGCGATTTCGTCGATACATTCGATCGTGATCAGCGTCGAGTCCATGTCCATCGCGACCAGCCCGAAGTCGCGCAACTGACGGCCCGCTTCGACAAACGCGTAGTCAAGCTGATGGGTGCCGCAATACACGTCGATATCCGCGCGCTGGTCGATGTTTGCGTCGGCGATACGCAGCGCATTCGCGTCGATCGCGGTGGCGTGCGAACCGCGTGCGAGCGCGACGAGCGTTTTGTGGTGATCGGCGGAAAGGGGCGCGGAGCTTTGAATGACGAGGTTCATGGACGACGCAAGGGAAGCAGGAAGTAGGAGAGCGCGGAAATCCCGCTATTGTATCGGTTCCGGCAGATGCGCCGTCCTGGGCGGCGGTTCTGCGGGTGCGGCGGTTGCGGGCGGGCGGAGAATCACGCTGTGCAAACGGATTGCGCGCGAGCCATACTCGACTGTCGAATCGAACGACGCTGCGAACGATCCCTCGCGGTCATTTGCATCGACCCGGCAACAACACACATAAACACAAAGACGGAGACACAGCATGACCCCGGCGACTGCCAGCGACCCCTCCATCCTCGCGCGCGATTTCGATCTGCGCCACCTGAGTCCCGCTTTCTACGCCGACCCGTATCCGGTTTATCACGCACTGCGCGTCCACGAGCCGATCCGGCGGATGCCCGACGGCTCGCTGTTCCTGACGCGATTTCGTGACGTGCAGGCGGTCTATCGCGATCCGAAGACGTTCAGCTCCGACAAGACCGTCGAGTTCAGGCCGAAATACGGCGACTCGCCGCTCTACGCGCATCACACCACCAGCCTTGTGTTCAACGATCCGCCACGGCATACGCGGGTGCGCAGACTGATCGCCGGAGCGCTCACGGCGCGTGCTATCGCGGCCATGGAGCCGGGCCTCGTGCGTCTCGTCGATGGCCTGCTCGATCGGGCGGCCGCGCGCGGCACGATCGATCTGATCGGCGAATTCGCGTCGGCGATTCCGGTCGAGATCATCGGCAATCTGCTGGACGTGCCGCACGCCGAGCGCGAGCCGTTGCGCGACTGGTCGCTCGCGATACTCGGCGCGCTCGAGCCGTCGCTGAACGCCGCGCAACTAGAACGCGGCAATCGCGCGGTGACCGAATTCGTCGATTATCTGCGCGATCTGGTCGCGCGCCGGCGGCGCGAACCGGGCGATCCGCAGCACGATGTGCTGACCCGGCTGATCGAGGGCGAGGCGGGTGGTGAGCAACTGTCCGAAGCGGAATTGCTGCAGAACTGCATTTTCATCCTGAATGCCGGACATGAAACGACCACCAACCTGATCGGCAACGGTCTCGTTACGCTGACCGAATGGCCGGAGCAACGCGCTGCGTTGTTGCGCGAGCCGTCGTTGATCGAATCGGCGGTCGAGGAATGTTTGCGTTTCGAGAGTTCGAATCAGTTGGGTAACCGGATGGCGACCGTCGATACCACGATCGGCGGCGTCGAGGTTGCGCGCGGTACGCCGGTCACTTTGTGCATCGGCGCGGCCAATCGCGACCCGGAGCAGTTTGCCGAGCCGGATCGTTTCGACATTCGCCGCGATCCGAACCGGCATCTCGCGTTCGGCTTCGGGATTCATCAGTGCGCGGGTTTGTCGCTCGCGCGGCTCGAGGCGCGAATTGCGATTGGGCGTTTCGTGCAGCGGTTTCCGTCGTATCGGCTGAATGGGACGCCGACGCGAGGCGGCCGCGTCCGGTTTCGCGGATTCGCGGCGGTGCCGGTCGAGGTGAACGGCTGAAAAACCGCCAAAACCTGCTGAAAACGGCGGGAATCCGTTCCGCATCTTTTGCCGGGCTGACGCAAGTCTTACAGCCTCGCCACAGCGTAATCCGCGTCCCGTCATGCGCTGTGGCGCCTGGACCCGTGGCACGCAAGCTGCTTCACATCAGGTCTTCGGCTCACAGGAGCGTGACGATGCCACACATGATCTGGAAAGGCGCAATCAGCTTCGGCCTCGTCCACGTGCCGGTGCAGCTGTATCCGGCGACGCAGTCGGAGAAAGTCGGCTTCAATCTGCTGGACAAACGCACGATCGATCCGGTCGGCTACAAGCAGATCAACAAGCGGACCGGCAAGGACGTGACGCGCGAGAACATCGTGCGCGGCTTCGAGTATGAGAAGGACAAATACGTCGTGCTGTCCGACGACGAGATTCGCGCGGCGAATCCCGAATCGACGCAGACGGTGGACATTCTCGCTTTCGTTGATGCCGCCGACATCTCGTTTCTCTATCTCGACACGCCGTATTTCCTGACGCCCGACCGCAAGGGCGAAAAGGTCTACGCGTTGTTGCGCGAGGCGATGAAGTCATCGGGCAAGATCGGCGTGGCGAGCGTCGTGCTGCACAACAAGCAGCATCTGGCGGCGCTGATTCCGCTGGGTCCGGTGCTGGCGCTGAACACGCTGCGCTGGGCCGCCGAAGTGCGCGATCTCGACGAATTCAAGCTGCCCGCCGACGGCACAAAGGCCGCAGGCGTTTCCACTCGCGAACTCGATATGGCGAAGAAGCTGATCGACGACATGAGCGACAAGTGGGACCCGTCGCAATATCACGACACGTTCCGCGACGACATCATGGCGTTAGTCGACAAGAAGGTGCGGGCGGGCAAGACCGAGGAAATCACCGAGATCGAGACGCCGCACGAGTCGCGTCAATCCGCCGATATTCTCGATTTGTCCGATCTGTTGAAGCGCAGTTTGGGGCGCGGTAAGGACAAAGACAAAGGAAAGGCGGCGGCGGGTGGTCGAAAGCGGGCTTCCGCAGCCGGGGACGACGAAGACGACGAAGCGGAAACCGGCGAGAGCGAAGCGCCAGCCCGCAAGAAGCCTCGCGCGACGAAGGCGGCGAGCGCGCCACGCGGGCGAAGCGGCGGCAGTAGTTCCAGCGGCGGTCGCGCGGCGGCGAAGACGGCTGCGTCGTCCCCGGTTCGCAAGCGCAGGGCGGCGGCCTGAGTGCGGTCCTGACCGGGCCGCGCCTGTCGTCGTGATTCCGCTTGCCAGGCGCTATTTCACCCCTCTCTCGATGATGTCATCGCCATGAACGACAGACTCGATCTCTATCAACGCAAACGTCGCTTCGACGAAACGCCGGAGCCTTCGGGCGCGACTACGGCACGTAAGCGGGCGGGGCGCGCGGGCCGTCAAGCGGTGCATGCCGACGCGGACCAAACGCTGTCATACGTGATCCAGGAGCATGACGCGCGGCGTCTGCATTACGACTTCCGGCTCGAATTGAACGGGACGCTGCTTTCATGGGCCGTGCCGAAAGGGCCGAGCCTCGATCCGTCGGTGAAGCGGCTGGCGGTCCATGTCGAAGATCATCCGGTCGAGTATGGCTCGTTCGAAGGCGAAATCCCGGCCGGCAACTACGGCGCGGGCAGCGTGATCGTGTGGGATCGCGGCACGTGGGAGCCGGTCGGCGGATCGGCCGAGGCGGCTCGCACGTACGCTGCGGGCAAGCTCAAATTCAGGCTCCATGGGGAAAAGCTGCGCGGCGGCTGGACGCTGGTGCGCAGTCACATGCGCGGCAGCGGCGACAAGGAGCAATGGCTGCTGATCAAGGAGCGCGACGACGAAGCACGTGGGGAAGCCGAGTACGACATCCTGAAGGAGCAGCCCGGGAGCGTGCTGGGTGAGGGCGGAGCGTCGGTTGGGAAAAAGGGACGCGGTGCGGGCAAGGACGGCGGAAATAGCAGGCGCGCGAACTCGCAAACGGACGAGGGAGAGGATGGCGATGGGCGTCGCACGCGAAGCAAAGGCGCGGGCAAAGCCGTGCCTAAGACTACCGCCAACGCGACCAGTCGAACCGCGCCCGTGCCGGCCACGAAGTCCGCGACTAGAAGCGCCGCCAGAACGGCCGCCAGAACCGCAGCCTCAACGGCCGCAACAAAAACGGCATCGACAAAGCCTGCTGTCCGCAAAAAAGCCAGCGAGTCCCCGAACAAACCCACCGCCTCGGCGAAAGCCACCAGGCGCAGCGATACAAAACCCGCGTCATCCAAAGCCGATCCCAGGCGACCCGACATCGTCGCCACGCGCACCAACGAATCGCTGCGCGAGCTTGCCGCGTCGCCCGCGATCGAAGGGGCGGTCAAGGCACGCCTGCCCGCGACCTTCAAACCGCAACTGGCGACACTCGTCGACAGCGCGCCCGCAGGCGACGACTGGTCGTACGAGATCAAGTTCGACGGCTACCGCGTACTGGTCCGCATCGACCGTGTGTCGAAACGCGGAGTCACGCAGATATTCACGCGCGCCGGTAACGACTGGACCGCGAAATTCGGCAAGCAGGTCGAGGCCGTCGATCAGCTCGAACTCGACAGCGCGTGGCTCGACGGCGAAGCCGTGGTACTCGACGATAACGACGTCCCAAGCTTCCAGGCGCTGCAAAACACGTTCGACGCAAACCGTCCGCAGGACATCGTCATCTACCTGTTCGATGTTCCTTATCTGAACGGCTACGACCTGCGCGACGTGCCGCTCGAACAGCGCCGCGCGATCCTGCGCGCCTTGCTCGAGAACATCGACGACAGTGTGCTGCGATTCTCGAACGACTTCGGATTCAGCGCCGACGAACTGCTCAGGAGCGCCTGCGATATGTCGCTCGAAGGGATCATCGGCAAGCGTCGCGATAGCGGCTACCTGTCCGGCCGTTCGTCGTCGTGGATCAAACTGAAGTGCCGCCGACGCCAGGAATTCGTGATCGGCGGTTATTCGGAACCGTCCGGCAGCCGCGCGTCGTTCGGTGCGCTGCTGCTCGGCGTCTACGACAGCAAAGGCAGACTGAATTACGCAGGCCGAGTCGGCACCGGCTTCGACGCCGCGTTGCTGCGCTCGGTCAAGAAGGCGCTCGACGCGCACGCAAGCAAGGAGATGCCGTTCGCCGCCGCGCCGCGCGAGCGCAGCCGCACAGCGGTTCACTGGGTCGAGCCGGTGCTAGTCGCCGAATGCAATTTCGCCGAGTGGACCAGCGACGGCATCGTGCGCCAGGCGTCGTTCGTCAGCTTGCGCGACGACAAACCGGCACGCCAGATCGTCAAGGAAGCATCCCGTCAAGGAGTCGATGTGCAACAGGAAACCGATATCCGTCACGAAGGTGCCGCTGAAGCTGAAGCTGAAGTCGAGGCCGCGCCGAAGAAACGCGCGTCGTCGAAGAGTGGGGTGGGTAAGACGGTGTCCGCGAAGACTACTGCTGCGAAGGCTGCTGGTGCGAAGACGGCTACTGCAAAAACGCCTGCTGCAAAGACGGCGACTGCAAAAACACCAGCTACAAAAACCTCCGCCACAAAAAAATCCAACGCCACAGAACAAATCGCCGGCGTACGCGTATCCCACCCCGACCGCGTGATCGATAGCAGCACCGGCGCACGCAAGATCGATCTCGTCCGGTATTACGAAGCGGTGGCCGACTGGATGCTGCCGCATCTCAAGGACCGGCCGGTGTCGCTGGTGCGCGCGCCCGAGGACATCGGCGGAGAACTGTTTTTTCAGAAGCACAGCCAGAAACTGTCGATTCCGAATGTCACCCAGCATCCCGGCCTCGACGCCGGCCATCCGCCGCTGATCACCGTCGACGTACTCAACGCGCTGGTCGGTGCCGCGCAAATGGGCACCGTCGAATTTCACACGTGGAATGCGCTGGTATCGAACATCGAAAAACCCGACCGGATGGTGTTCGATCTCGACCCCGATGCGTCGCTCGGCTGGGAACGCATGATCGAAGCCGCGCAACTCACGCGCTCACTGCTCGAAGAACTCGGTCTCGAATCGTTTTGCAAGACGAGCGGCGGCAAAGGGCTGCATGTCGTTGTGCCGCTCGCAAAACAGGCCGGCTGGGACGAGGTGAAGGACTTTTCGCAAGCCGTCGCGCAGCACATGGCCGCCACGCTGCCGAAGTATTTCAGCGCAAAGATGGGCGCGCAGAACCGCAAGCAGAAAATCTTCGTCGATTACCTGCGCAATAACCGTGGATCGAGCACGGTCGCCGCATTCTCGGCGCGCGCGCGGCCTGGTCTCGGTGTATCGGTGCCGCTATCGTGGGACGAAGTCGCCGCGACCACGGCGGGCGATCAATGGACCATCCAGAACCTGCACGAGCGGCTCGCCGATCTGAAGAAAGATCCTTGGGCTGCTTACGCGAAGACACGGCAGCGGATTACCGCGGCCATGAGAAAACGCCTCGACGAAGCGCAGTAAGCGCCGGTCGGCGGAATTTATTCAACGAGAAAAGGGAGCACGTCATGAAGACTTCACCGCAATCATCGGATGGCGACAAGCTGGCGGGTACGCAGAGCAGCAAGCCTGGCGACAAGCAGGCTGATCCGCATGCCGACAAGCAGCCTCGCTCGATGCAGGACGCTGCCGCGCCGTTGCCGCACGAGACCGACCAGAATCCCGAATCGCAACACGAGGACGAGCCGCGCCACGTGGGTAAACAGGCGCATCGCGATGTCGAGCGCGGGCTGAAGGATACGGACCGGCGCGGCGGCGACGAGTATCAGCAGAAGACGCAGAACGACGCGCATACCGATGTCAATTCCGATGGGAAGCGGGCGGGGGCGGCAGGGCAGCGCAAGCATTGAGTGGTTCGGGCCGTGGTTCGCAGAGGCGGTTGCGGCGAAGGTTCGCCGAAACGCCGCAATTCTCGATGCCCGGTCGCGCGCGTCCTCGCGTCTATTGCCAGTGTGACTTGTCACACGCCAAACGACTCGGCTCCGGATGCGGCGCTCACCTCGGCGCCACATCCCAATACGGCGGATCACCGAAATGCGCAGCAAGGAACTCGATGAAAGCGAGCGTTTTGGGCGGTACGAACGCGCGGCTCGGATAAACCGCCCAGATCGCGACGTTATCCACCAGCGGGTAAGCATCGAGCACGCTGACCAGTTCGCCGCTGCGCAAATAGGGCGCCACGTCCCACGTCGATTTCAGCGCGATGCCGAATCCGGCGAGCAGCGCGTCGCGGATCACCTCGCCGTTGTCGGTGACGAGGCGCCCGCTCACGCGTACCTCAAGCGGGCCTGCCGGCGTCACGAACGCCCAGTCGCGCTGGTCCGACAGAATCACGCACTCGTGCCGGGTCAAATCCGATGGATGATGCGGCATGCCGCGTGCGGCGAGATACGCGGGCGATGCGCACAGCACGCGCCGGTTGACCGCGAGCCGCCGCGCAACCAGCGACGAATCCTTCAGCGCGCCGATCCGGATCGCCACGTCGATTCCGGCATCGACGAGATCGACCAGTTGATCGGTCAGGCGCAAATCGACGCTCACGCCCGGATAACGTCTCAAGAACTCGCTGATCACCGGCGACACATGCTGGCGTCCGAACGACGATGTCATCGACACCCGCAAGCGGCCCTGCGGCTCGGTCTGCGCGCGGCCGACCGACGCGCGTGCGGCGGCCGCCGCGTCGAGCAGCGCCTCGGCGCGCGTCATGAAGACTTCACCGTCCTGCGTGAGGCTGATACGGCGTGTGGTCCGGTGCAACAGCCGCGCGCCGAGCAGCTTTTCGAGCTGCGCGATGCGCGAACTCGCGACCGCCGCGGATAAACCGAATTCGCGTCCCGCCGCCGATACATTGGCAAGCAGCGCGGCGCGTACGAACAACGCGACATCGAGCAGATCGAGCCGCTCGCGCTCAGCGGACGGGGAAAGCGTCATTATCTGGAAAATCCAAAAGATGTTTTAGTCATTATGATGGTTTTGCGAGAAGAAGAGGCATCGTACGATTACGCCTATGGATCGACGGCATCAAGAGGGCGTTGCGCTCGCGAAACATGCCAGCCAACCGGACCAGCCGCCGATCTTCGTCAAACCTCAAATCCGAACAAACAGGAGTTGCCATGAAAGCCATTGGTCTCTATCGCTATCTCCCAATCGATCACGCCGAATCGCTGGTCGATGTCGACATCCCGACGCCCGAAGCCACCGGCCGCGACCTGCTGGTGAAAGTCGAGGCGATTTCCGTCAATCCGGTCGACACCAAGGTGCGCGCGCCGAAAGATACCGTCGAAAAGACGCCGCGCGTGCTCGGCTGGGACGCCGCCGGCACAGTTGTCGCGGTCGGCCCGGATGTCACGTTGTTCAAGGTCGGCGATCCGGTGTTTTATGCGGGCAGCATTACGCGTCCGGGGGCGAACAGCGAGTTTCATCTGGTCGACGAGCGGATCGTCGGCCGCAAACCGGCATCGCTCGATTTCACGCACGCGGCCGCGTTGCCGTTGACCGCGATTACCGCGTGGGAAGCGCTGTTCGACCGCCTCGGCGTATCGCCGCAAGGCGCGCATGAAGGCCGCAGCGTGCTGATTTTCGGCGGCGCGGGCGGGGTCGGCTCGATCGGCATCCAACTCGCGAAGCAAATGGCGAAGCTGAAGGTGATCGCGACCGCTTCGCGCCCCGAATCGGCGAAGTGGGCGAAGGAACTGGGTGCGGACCACATCGTCGATCATTTCGGCGATCTGCCCGCGCAGTTGAAGGAACTCGGTATCGATCAGGTCGATTACGTACTGATTTTCAACGACACCGACAAGAATTTCCCGGCTGCGGCCGAAGTGATCGCGCCGCAGGGCAGCATCGCGACGATCGTCGAAAACAGCGAGCCGGTACCGGTCGAGTTGCTGAAGGCGAAAAGCGCCGCGTTTCACTGGGAGTTCATGTTCACGCGTTCGATGTTCGGCACGCCCGACATGATCGAACAGCACAAGCTGCTGACCGAGGTCGCACGTCTGGTCGATGCGGGCACGTTGCGCACCACGGTCGGACAGGATTTCGGCAAGATCAACGCGGAGAATCTGCGTAGCGCGCATCGGCTGCTTGAAGAAGGGCGTGCAATCGGCAAGGTCGTCCTGACGGGATTCTGATCGCCCGCTGAGCGTGTTTCGCCGATAAAGCATGGCCAGTGCCGCAGCGATGCGCACTGGCCATGTTTATTTGCGCGTACGTTTGGGCGCGGTTAACCAGGGGCATTGGAGTGCGCGGGTTTGTGCAATGCAACGCGCGGCGACATCGTTTTAAAACGTGTTGTGCAGACACACTGACCACTCGGCTCACGCACGGAAAACTCGTTCCGCAAGCGGGTTAACTCCCAAGCTTGCGCCCCGCACGAAGGGTCGCGCTTGGGATTAGACTGGTAAAGCATCACGCTAAAACAGTTGCGTGTCTCGTGATCCAGCTGGCCGCAGAACGGTGTCAATCATGACCCGTTGCGTCGGCAGTACACAGGCAATGGCAGTAGCGCCGTTACGGGCGCGCAGCGGCACAACAACGAGGTGACAGTATGAGCTCCAGCTTCAAACTCTCCGCCGTTTCCGCTGTTTCCACTGTCTCAGTGATTGCTTCTCTCGCTTGCGCGTTCGCGCCCGCCCTGGTCGTGCAGCAGGCCCACGCGGCCACGCCGATCACGGTGACCTCGCAGGCCGCTCTCGATGGTCCGATTCGCTACACGGTCCGCGTCACGTCGAAACAGTTCGGCAATTCCCAGGAAACCCGCACGATCCGCTCTGGCGAGTCGGACGATTTCACCTGGAAGACCGTGCCTCCGGGCGGTCCCGTAGCCGGCACGGACGACTGCCCGAACTATTCGTCGCTGCCGGTCGATACCAACGGCGCGATGATCCGTCAGACGCAGATCCGCTTTGCGCCGGTTGTCGCCGGCGACGGCACGGCGACTGTGCAGATGAACTTCCAGGCGCAAACTCCGCACGGCGTGAAGACGGTGACGAACGGCGGCAAGACGCTCAAGTGTCCGAACGACGTAACCGTCAGCCAGATTCTGCGTTTTACGATGCCGGTCAACGGCAGCACGAAAACGCTGACGCTCAATGACGGCACGGAAGTGGCGATCAGCGCGAAGCGGTGACCGTCGTGTTGTGCGAAGCGTGCAATGCGGTGAGGGCAGTTTGCGTGTTGGTCGCGCGTTGATGGCTGGCGAGCGGACCGAAGCAGAGGTCCGCTACGTGTCGTGTCACGACCGCGTTGCATAGCGCAAGCGCGCATGCCGCTCAGCGTCACTGAACATGGCCCGAGCGGCATCCGCAGAGCGACGTTAGCCGCGCTTCGCCGCCGCCCGTTCCACCAGCCGCGCGGACAAAAACCGGTGCTCTGCCGAAAACAGCCGCCGGTACGTCAGCAGCACCGCGCCCACTGTCCCCAACGCGGACGACGCCGCAATCAGAAACATGATCACGATCTGATACCGGACCGCCTGCAACGGCGACTGACCCGCCAGCACCTGACCGGTCATCATGCCGGGCAGGCTGACCACGCCGACCACCGCCATCTGGTTCAGCGTCGGCATCATCCCCGCGCGCACCGCCTGACGCGCCGGCGCCTGCGCCGCTTCCCAGCGGGTCGCACCGAGCGCCAGCGCCATGTCGACACGATCGCGCCGGGCGGTCAGTTCCTCGGTCATCCGTTCGATTCCGAGCGACACGCCCGTCAACGTATTGCCGAGAATCATTCCGAGGATCGGAATCGCGTATTGCGGCTCGTACCACGGGTGAATGCGGATCACGACGAACAGCCCGACCGCCGCCACCAGCCACGAACTGACCCAGATCGACAGCACGCTGTCCGCGCGCTGCCCGGCGTAAGTGCGGCTGCCGCGATTCGCACCCGCGAACCCGGCGATCAGCGTCATCAGGATCATCAGCGGCAGCACGACGAACCAGTGGTCGTAGCGGAACACCCAGCCGAGCACATAGCCGATGGCCAGCAACTGGACCACGGTGCGCACCGCCGCCCACGCAAGCTTGCGCTCCAGATCGAGCTTCAGCGCCACCGACACCACGCCGTTCACGACGATCAGCAGCGCGGCAATCGCGACGTCCCAGAGACTCAGGTTTTGCAGGGTCATCGCGCGGCCTCCTCGTGCGCGGGCGATGGCGCCGCGCTTTCGTCCAGCACGCCTGCACGCATGGTCAGATGGCGCTCGCTCATGCGCGCGGCCTGGGCCGGATCGTGCGAGACCCACATCGACGCGTGACGTGACGGATCGGCGTCGAACCACGCCTTCACGAGACCTTCGATCGCCTGCGACGACTCGGGATCGAGCGACGCGGTCGGCTCGTCGAGCAGCAGCACTTCGGGCGTCAGTTGCAGCACGCGGATCAGCGCGGCGATCTGCGCTTCACCGCCGGAGAGTTCGCTCGCGCGCTGGTCGAGAAAGTTTGCGCTGCGGCCGGCCTGCACCGCGAGGCTCGCCGCCCGCGCGCGATCGAAACGCACGTCGCGATAGGTGCGCAACTCGAACGGATAGCGAAGGTTGTCTTCGACCGTGCCGTCGAGCAATGCGGGCCGCTGCCGGATATACGCGACGTTGCGCCGATAGCGTGGAATCGCCGCGCGCTCGACCGGCGCGCCGTGCCACAGCACGCGCCCGGCATCGAGCGGATCGAGCAGCGCGAGCGCGCGCAGAAACACGCTCTTGCCCGAGCCGGACGGCCCGGTGATGGCGACGCGATCACCCGCGCGCAACGCGAAGGTAGTGGGCTGCAACAGCGTCTGGTCGCGCTGTGGATCGCGCCGGACGATGCCGTCGGCGAGAACAAGGGGGACGTCGGTCATGAGTGGGATCGTAGCGGCGTAGTGGGGGCACTGCGCCATCTATCTAACCGCTCGGCGAGCCGCCGTCAATAGACGTGCGGCCGATGAGCCCTCAGCCGAGCGGAAACTCAGCCGATGATCTGAAGGTGTTCCGCCAGAATCGTGCAGCCGATCGCGATCAGCACGACGCCGCCCGCCATCTCCGCGCGCCTGCCGGCCACGTGACCGATGACCCGTCCGAGCAGCACGCCGATGGTCACCATCAGCGTGGTGGCGAGTCCGATTGCAGCGGCCGTGGAGTAAATGTTGACGTCGACGAACGCGAGGCCCGCGCCGACCGCCATCGCGTCGATGCTCGTTGCGAAGCCGGTGACGGCCAGCAGCCAGAACGAATGGGTCGCGGGTTTTTCCTCTTCAGCCTGCGGCGTGCGAAAGCCGTTGCGCACCATGCGCGCGCCGAGCACGAGCAGCAGCGCGAACGCGATCCAGTGATCCCACGCGGATACGTATTGCGCCGCCGCCTTGCCGAGGAACCAGCCGATCAGCGGCGTGAGCGCCTCGATGGCACCGAAGATAAGCCCGGTGCGCAGCGCTTCGCGCCAGTGCGGACGATGCAGCGTCGCGCCTTTGCCGATGGCGGCTGCGAAGGCGTCGGTGGACATGGCGAAAGCGAGGAACAGTGTGGCGACAGGATTCATGACAGGAGTGGCTCGAGGTCCATGGTCGGGCGGAAAACCGCGACACACCGCCGCGCCCGACCGGTCGCGTGATGTGTCGATGGTCTTGCCAACCTGACGGCTACCTGCACCACGGTCTGCGCGACCGAGAATGTTGATGCAGGCGCTTCTGGGTAGAAGCCGGCTACTCCCCAAAGACAGGGCGCAAGCTTAACACGTCAGAAAGCATTCTGTAATAAATAGCCTGTGTTGACGGGGGGTTTGCGTGAAGGGCTATTTGACGAGATCGTCCAGACGTTCGTCGTCGATACCGGCGGGTTCGAGGTGCGCGGTGACATCGGCGGACTGGAACAGTTGCTGGACCGCTTTTTCCGCGTTGTCGCTGATCGTGTGGCCCTCGTTGACCGTGAGCGAGCCTTCCACTTCGACGTGGAACTCGACGAACACGCGGTCGCCGCCGTCGCGTGTGCGGATATCGTGCACGTTCTGCACGCCGTCGCAGCCTCGCACGGCCGCCTCGATACGCTCGCGGTCGGGCATGTCCAGCTCACGGTCGAGCAACTGCACCAACGCCTGCGCGGCCATGCCTCGCGCGTTCCACAGCATGTACAACGAGATGACGATGGCGCCGGTCGCATCGGCGCGCGACCAGTCGAGAAAATGGTCGAGCAGCAGCGCGGCCAGCACCGTCAGGTTGACGGCGACATCGGTCGCGTAGTGCGCGCGATCGGCGGCAATGGCGGTGGAGCCGGTGCGCCTGACCACCAGCGTCTGCATGCCGACGAGTCCGGCTGCGGCCAGCGAGCTGCCCACGATCACCGCAATGCCGAAGCCGGTCTGATTCAGCGGTTGCGGATCGAAGAAGCGGCGTGTCGATTCGACGCCGAGTCCGACCGCCGCGCCTGCCAGCAGCAGCGCCTGAACGAAGGCCGCGATCGCTTCGGCTTTGCCGTGTCCATAGCGATGACCTTGATCGACCGGACGCGCCGCATAACGGACGCCTGCAAAGGTCACCGACGAAGCGAGGACATCGACGAGGCCATCGGCGGCGGAGGTCAGCAGCGAGATGGAGCCCGTGGCGAGCCATGCCCATACCTTGACGACGACGAGAATCAGCGCGACCGCCAGAGCAACGATGGAGGCCATGCGGCGGAGTGCTTCATCGGACATGCGTTCGGACATCGTTGCGGTCTTCGGTCGTGGCGATAGGCGAATGAGACCACGCTTTGCGGGTCAATGGATAGGCCTGTGAAGGAATGCAGGTCACGCTTGCATAAACAAGAAAAGGTTGAAGCAGTCAGCCGCTTCAACCTTTATGTGGGCATGCTGGTTTCAGCCTGCCTTGCGGATCGGCGCAAAGCGCCGCTTGCCGAGCACCGGCGTCAAACGCCGGAAACGCTCCCGCTTATGTTCTTCTTCGAAATGGCTCAGCGACGGTTTGACCAGATCGCTGCGCGACACGATTCCCACGAGGCGCATGCTCTTGCGATCTTCGACCACCGGCAGCCGTTCGAGATTGTGGACGGCCAGTCTTGTTGCAACGAGACGGCAGGTTTCGGAAGGCAACGCGTAGGTGGGGCTCATCTGCGCGAAGACGTCGGCGAGAAGTGCGGCGCGTTTGACTTCTGCGTTTTCCCGGCAGAATTGCTCGAGCAGCGCCCGATCGGCCACGCCGATCACCGCGTCATCACGCAAGACGGGATACGCGCGGCGCGTCTGATTTGCGCCGAAAAACTTCTGCAAGGTTTCGCCGACCGTCGCGCCTGCGTCGATCGAATCGACGGTGGGCGTCATCACTTCGTCGACGAAGTGACGCTCGAGCGGATCGACCCCGTACTCGCGATAGATGTGATAACCACGGCGCGCGATTTTCTCCGTCATGATCGAGCGGCGCATCACGACGGCCGAAAAGCCGTGTGCGATCAGCGTGGCGGTCAGCAACGGCAGCAGCGCGTTGGCGTCGTGAGTCAGGCCGAAGGCGAACACGATCGCGGTCAGCGGTGCGCCAAGCGTTGCGCCGAGCGTCGCGGCCATGCACACGAGCGGCCACAACGCCGGCTGATTGCCCGGCAGCCAGTGCGACAGCACCGTGCCCAAACCCGCGCCGAGCATCAACAGCGGGGCGAGAACGCCGCCCGACGTGCCGGACCCGAGCGCCACGACCCACATCACCGCCTTCACGGCGAGCAGTGCGAGCGCGATCTGCAAGGCGATGTGCTGATGCAGAAGATCGCCGATCACGTCGTAACCGACGCCGAGCGCGCGCGGCTCCAGCCATCCGCCGATGCCGACCACGACGCCGCCGAGCGCGGGCCACCACATCCAGTGAATCGGCAGCTTGCCGAACAGGTCCTCGGTCTTGTACAGCGCGGCGGAAAGTCCGGACGCCAGCGCGCCCGACAACAATCCGGCGATCACGCACGACAACAGCGCCCAGCTGTCCGGCGCGGCAGTTTCAAGCGGGAACAGCGGACCTGTGCCGAAGAAAAGCGCGCGGGCAAAACCGGCGACCGCGCACGCGATTGCGACCGGCAGGAAACTGCGCGGCCGCCATTCGAACAGCAGCAGTTCGACCGCCAGCAGCACGGCGGCCACCGGCGTGCCGAACACCGCCGTCATACCGGCGGCCGCGCCCGCGACCAGCAGCGTCTTGCGTTCGGCGGCGGTGACTTTCACGCATTGCGCGATCAGCGAGCCGAGTGCGCCGCCGGTCATGATGATCGGACCTTCCGCGCCGAACGGGCCGCCGCTGCCGATCACGATGCCCGACGACAGCGGCTTGAGCACCGCCACTTTCGGCGACATGCGGCTCTTGCCGAACAGGATCGCTTCGATGGCTTCGGGAATGCCGTGTCCGCGAATTTTTTCGGAGCCGAAGCGCGCCATCAAGCCGACGATCAGACCGCCCGCCACCGGCACGCCGATCACCCAGAGGCCGAGCGTGTTGCCCGCAGGCGAGCGTTCGGCGAACGATAGCGTGCCGAAGAAAAACAGATTGGTGAACAGATGAATCAGGTTCAGCAAGACGAAGGCGGCGAGCGTGCTGACCGCGCCGATGCAGGCCGCCAGAACGAAGATGCCGGGCAGCCGCGCGTTGGCCGCGAAGTCGCGCTTATGGGAGTCCATGCTCATGATCAGTCGAGGTCGATCTGTGGAATCTGGAACGCACCTTCAAGCGATTTCAACTCTGCCCGGTGCAGTTCGGCGAGCCGTGCGAGCACGCGTTCACCGGCTTTTTCAAGGTGGACTTCCACCTGACGGCGATCGTTGTCGCTGACCTGGCGGCGCACGAGTTCGAGCGCTTCGCAACGCGATACCAGCGCGACAACGCCGTGATGTTGCGACTGAAGCCGCTCCGCCAGTTCGCCGACGGTTGCCCAGTCGCGGTCGGGATAGCCCTTGATATGCAGCAGCAACAGATACTGCAACGGCGTGATGCCTTCGCTCTGCGCGGCCTGTTCCGAGAACCGTTCGAAGCGGCGCATCTGATAGCGAAACTCGGACAGTTGCTCGAAGTCGGCTTTATTCAGCCCGCGAGTGCGTGTTTTCATTGGAGACCTGCCGGTGCGGAGAAACGACGAATATATCACATGATGATGTATTTTATTTTCGTGCGATTCGTGCGATTCGTGCGATTCGTGCAGATTCGCCTTCGCCGTGTCATGCAGCCTGACGCAGTGTGTCCCCTGTCTGTCGGTACAGGCCTGCGATCAGATCCACTTGCGTAATCATTCCCGCCACGTGTCCCGATGCATCGAGTACCGGAATATGGTGATGGCCGTGAGTGGCAAAAATCGGCACGAGGTCGGTGATCGGCGCGTTCGTGCGGATCGTGCAGACCTCGGTGGTCATCACGTTGCCGACGGTCGGCGTACGTAGCCCGTCGCCGCGAAGCCATCCTTCGAGATAGCGCGTGAATGGCGCCGGTTTATCGACTCCGCGCCTGTCGGCGAGATCGGCGCGCGTCACGATGCCGATCAGATTCCGGTCGGTGTCCGTTACCGGAAGCGCCTTCACGTTGTTGCGTTTCAGCAGATCCCACGCGGCTGTCGTGTGCGTGTCCGCCGATACCGACACCACGTGACGCGACATGATGTCTTCGCAAGTCAGTTCGTTGAAGCTGCGCGAAAACGCCTGAAGCTGTGTTTCCCGCAGCAGCGATTCGAGGTCATCGGGATCGATGTCGAGCATTTCGCTGCGGCGTTTCAGAACAGCATCGAGGTCGGCGCGCGTGAAGCTGTCGCGCGCCGGGTTTGCAGCGTTATTTGGCGTGACGGCAACGCGAGCCTGCCGCCCCGAATGCGGATAGCGATGACCCGTAGCCGCGTGATAAGCGATTGCCGCGACGAGCAGTGCGGCCGACTGGATCGCAATCGGTTCGAGTACGAAGCGATATCCCAGTGCGTGAATGGCCGGTCCGCCGAGCACCGCCGTCAAAGCGACCGCGCCCGATGGCGGATGAACGCAGCGCAGCGCGAACATTCCGCAGATCGACAACGCGACGGCAAGCGCGGCCGCGAGCACGGGTTCGCCGATTGCGTATGCACAGGTCACGCCGATCGTCGCGGACACCAGGTTGCCGCCGACGATCGACCACGGCTGCGCCAGCGGACTCGCGGGCACGGCGAACAGCAACACCGCTGAGGCGCCCATCGGCGCGACGAGCAGCGGAATGTTCGCAGTGGGCCCGAGCAGCAGGAACATCGTGCCGCCGGTGAAGGCGATGCCGAGCAGCGCGCCGAGGCACGAGCGCGCGCGCTCCTGCCATCTCACGGTGACGGGTGCAGGAATAAAGCTGGCGAGCCAGCGGAGGGCGATGGAGCGGAACAAGATAGATACGGGACAAGGAGTGAAGGCGCGACGCCGAGCCGTGATTATATGTCAACGTGATATAAATGCGCTCGCGTGGCTCCGCTCATGCGCCACGGCGAAATTATCACGTTGTGATGTGAAATGAAAACAGCCGGATTTTGGGCAGCGGACGGACTAGCTAAAGTCATTCACGCTGAGCAGAACCATCGCCAGACGCGGATTGAAACGCCGCGACTTGTAGGCCGCCGAACGAATCTTCGACTGGTTTGCGGTGAATACTTCAGTGGGAGAGTAGCCGGAATCGTCGGCGAGAATGCGCATGGCGGCACTGGATATGCGGCCTGGAATCGTCGCTGTGCCGTCTTGGATCGTGAAATTCAGATCGCCGCCGCGCGCGTCGTCGCGAGGGTCTGTTACCGCGAAGAGGTTTTCCATGGTCGCATGTCCAATCCAGAGATTGCCGGGTAAGTCCCGCGAGCAAGTGATGACTGGAGGCGGGGTCGAAAACGGTATTCCTGAAACCGGTCAGTGGTTTGGAGCGATGCGAAAGCGGCTGACTCATTTGGCATGGACGCAAAAAATGTTCCGCGAATAGCTGGTTGCGCTGAGGATTTAATTGCGTGCGTGCATTGACCAATAGGGCCTCGGCAGCGCGTCGTGCCTCTTTGCGCAGTCATAACGCATAGAGGCAACGTCAACAACTTCGCATGACAGACCGGCTGCAGGCTAACCGCTCCGTCTCATTGATACATCCCGTTTGGCAGACGACCGTGATAAGGCGTATTCCGGCAGTGTCCCCACGGACCAAGCCACGATCCCGGAGGGCACGCATAGCTCGCAGCGGCGGGCGCCGCATAAACCACCGGCGCCGGTTCGACGATCACGGGTGCTGCGTAACGGCATTGGCCCCACACGTTACGCCATCCGCCCGGACCACAACCTTGCGCGGCTTCTGCGGTACCAATGGAAAGCGCCAATGCGGTGGCGGCGACTACAACGGCTGCAAGATGTTTGCGGTTCATGATCGACTCCTGTCGGTTTGCGTCAGAGTTGTTCTGACTGACGGGACTCATTGTGCGCGGCGACAATTAGCAGAAAATGAGCGCGCATGCTGTTCATCTGCTGCGAGGTTTGCGCACTTCTTGAGTGAAGCGGCGCGGCATGCCAAAGGCCTCTAAACGCATCCATCACCTGGGTGAAGGCCTGGAGAAAAGCGAACTCACATCGGGCACATAACGTGCTGCTCGTTGCGCAACGTACAAAAAACCGCGGAGCCTCCCAATGGCAGTGTCAAGCACCATCGGAAAACGGACCGGAAAAATCATTGCATGGCTGTTGGGTACTCTCGTTGTCCTGATTGTCGCGCTGGTCATTTTCATTCTCGCGTTCGACTGGAATCGCGCCCGGCCTTACATCAACGATAAGGTTACGCAGGCCATCGGCCGGCCGTTCGCAATTAATGGCGATCTGAAGGTGGGGTGGAAGCACCCCGTGGGCGAAACCGGCTGGCGTGGCTGGGTGCCCTGGCCGCGTTTTTCGGCGGCCAATATCACGGTGGGCAATCCCGACTGGACCAAACACCCGCAGTTCGCGACGCTCGATGAAATCGACTTCGAAGTCAAGGTGCTGCCGCTGCTTGCGCACGACATCGTGATTCCGGAGATCAACCTCGTGAATCCTTCGGTCGATCTCGAGCGCATGCTTGACGGCCGTAATAACTGGACTTTCAAAATGGCGTCGTCGAGCGGGCCTTCCGAATGGAAGCTCGAATTGAACGATATCGCCTTTGCGAAGGGCAATATCGCGCTCTCCGATCAGCAGAAGAAGGTCGATCTGCAAATGGTCGTCGATACGCTCGGCCAGCCGATTCCGATCGGCGAGGCAATGAAGCAGCAGGAAGCGGCGTCGCGTAGCGCGTCGGCGCAAGCCATCGGTAAGGCGGGCGCGAGCAAGCTGACCGCCCAGGCCAACGCGCAGGCAGCGTCGGAAGCGGCGGCAGCATCGGCGGCGGCTGCGTCAGGTGCTTCGTCGACGGATATCACGGCGTCGGGAACGACTGCGGCTACGGGCGCTTCGGGCGCGCTGGTCGCGGGTGGGGCGGCCGGGGCAAGCGCGGGTGCAAGCGAAGCCGGAGTCGCGAGCCAAACGCCCGAAACCGCCAGCGGCGCGATGACCGCCTCGGGCGCAAGCGGTACGGTGACGACGGCCGGAGCGAAGCCGGAAATTCCGCCGTACGCGATCGGCTGGACCGTCAAGGGCACCTACAACAAGACACCGGTGGCGGGCAGCGGCAAGGTCGGGGGCGTGCTGGCGTTGCAGGACGCGAATCGTCCGTTCCCGGTGCAGGCCGATGTGAAGGCGGGCGATCTGCATGTCGGCCTGGTCGGCACGATTACCGAGCCGGCTCATCTGGCCGCCGTCGATCTGCGGCTCTGGCTGCAAGGCAACAGCATGGCGCGTCTCTACTCGCTGACCGGCGTGACCTTGCCCGACACGCCGCCTTACGCGACCGAAGGCCGTTTGATCGGCCAGTTCAAATCCACCGGCAATGTCTTCAAGTATGAAAATTTTACAGGCCGGGTAGGCGGCAGTGATCTGAACGGCTCGTTGACCTATACCGCGCGTGAGCCGCGTCCATTGCTGCAGGGCGAACTGATCTCGCATCTGCTGCAATTCGCCGATCTCGCCCCGGTGATCGGCGCGGATTCGAACGCCAGCAAGGCCAAGCGCGGCGACGCGACCGCGCAGCCAAGCAATAAGGTGCTGCCGGTCGAAGAGTTCCGCACCGACCGCTGGAAGGCAATCGATGCCGACGTGAAATTCACCGGCCGGCGCATCGTCAAAAGCTCCGATCTGCCGATCACCGACCTGTACACCCACGTCGTGATGACCGATGGCGTGTTGTCCCTGGAACCGTTGAAATTCGGCGTGGCAGGCGGCTCGCTCGCGTCGAACATTCATCTCGACGGCAGCACCACGCCGCTCAAGGGACGCTTCTCGACCTCGGCGCGGCATCTGAAGCTCAAGCAGTTGTTCCCGAACTTCAAGACGATGCAGAGCGCGTTGGGCGAAATCAACGGCGATGCCGCTTTGACCGCCACGGGCAATTCGCCGGCCGCGTTGGCGGCCACTTCCAACGGCGAGGTGAAAGCGCTGGTGACCGACGGCACGGTGAGCCGTCTGCTGATGGAAGCGGCCGGTCTGAACGTCGCGAACGTGGTGTACGAAAAGCTGTTCGGCAATCGGGACGTGAAGATCAACTGTGCGGCCGCCGATTTCGTCGCGACCGACGGCGTGCTCGAACCACGCGTGTTTGCCCTCGATACCGACGACGCGGTGATCAACATCGACGGCACCGTTAATCTGCGTGACGAGACGCTGGACCTTGGCGTGCATCCGCATACGAAGGGTTTCCGGGTGTTTTCGCTGCGCTCGCCGCTCTATGTGAAGGGCACGTTCAAGGACCCGCATGTTGGCGTGAACGCGGCCGCGCTGGCGCTGCGTGGCGGCGCGGCGGTGGGGTTGGGGCTGATCAACCCGTTCGCTGCGCTGATTCCGTTGCTGGCTCCGAGCAACAACAAGCCGTTGCCGTGTGCGCAGTTGCTCTCGCAAGTGAGGCAGGCTCCGACGGCGCCGCCGCCGGGCGTCAAGCAGCAACCAAAAGCGGCGCTTTCGCTTGATGGCGCGCCGGTCAACAAGTCGGTTGGCGGGGCTTCGTCACCCGCCGCAGCCAGCGACGCGAAAGACACCAGGAAGAAGCCCGCTGCGATGTCGCCGGCAAGCGCTTCGTTGTACAAGGGGAGCTGATGTTTTCGACGTTACCTGCAGACTGGCTGAGCTGGAGTCTGGGCGGCGGCCTTTCATTCGTCTTTCTATGGCTGATCAGCGTACCCTCGGTGCGCGGTCATAGTGAAGACGCGATAACGGAGTGAGTGGGCGGGGGACGGCCGTCATTACCTGAGAGTGCGCACGATCAAACCGGGTCTCGATCGAAGCGTGACTCGATGGAGCGCACTCGGGCGCGTCAAGGCAACTGGGGAAAGAGAAGAGGGACTCTGGCAACGCCGCCGTCAAGAAAGTGGCGCTACCAGCGACTCAAAAGAGAACAACCTGAGAAGAAACCGGCGCGACTGCGCTTACCTCAACGACCTTGGAGCGGTATCGCCGGCCGCATCCTGCCGACGCACCCCGCGACGCGAACCGCCCACACGGGTCGCACCGAATTCCGCGAGAATCTTGCTGCGCGCACGACTGGCGAAAACGAGAAAGCCGAAACCGTCTGCCTCATACCAGTAACCGCCGTTCTCGAGACCATCGAGCGGCTGCTCCAACGCATTCGTAATGGATTCGATGCAGCGCCGGCGCAATTCCGCCGGTGCCGGATACGGAGGTTGCGCGCCCCGCACGCTGCATAAGAGCACGTCGAGCCCAGGCAACACATGCGCGTAAAGGACCGGCTCGTCTTGCGCACGGGCGCGCGCAATTTTGGTGTCGAGCTGACCGAAGGGCTTGAAATGCCGCAGTACCGCGAGGAACGACTCATCGCCGTCCACCTTCGCGCGTCTACGCTTTTTCGGGAAGGACATAAAAATTCGCCTGAAAAAGAATTGCAAAAAACGCTGCGTCCTCATGCGACAACTCCCGGCTTCGCGCGCCGCACGTCGATCTTTTATAGCATACGACAAGGCCGGATTCACGATGATTCGACGACTGCGCCGCCTCACCGCTTCCCGCACGAATCATGCCGAACCGCCTCGCCGCGCGCTTTCGCATCCCAGCACATCTGTCTCCATCATAGACGCACGAGCCGCCGAAAAAACACCTCGTACCAATAAAAAAGTCATTTTTGTGTGGGCCAGCGCATCTTGCCGCTACATTGAAATATCTCGAATTCACGTCGATAATGGCCCGTCCGGCTGCACTGCACCGTGCGTTCCGGCCGGTATGCCGGTCGCGTGAACGAGATGATGCCTCACACGTATCTGCGTGGTTCGGGATTCGCTTTGGTCACGACCGGACCGATCCCTGAGCGACCGCTTTGCGACCCTTCGGGCGAACATGAAACTATTCACCAGGGGGCTGCTGCTGATTGCCGTGCCGAGCGCGGTCGAGCTGGCGCTCCTTGGCGTCGTCTTCGATACCCAGGAGCAGACGGCGCAGGCCGCGCAGTGGGTCACCAACAGCAAGCAGATCCTCTATCAGTCGTCGGCGATCATCGACCCGCTGCTGCGTCAGGCAGCACGGGTCCGTACCGCCATGGTCACCGGCGACGTCTCGCTGATCGACCGCCATACGGTGTGGGTCGACGTCGGCGACCGTCTGTCGAAGCTCGACGCCCTGGTTGCGGGAACGCCTCAACAGGTCGCGCGCGTGCACAACATGCAGCGCGCCATCGACGAATATCGCGAGCAAACCGCCGAAATCTCCCGGGCCTTGCACGACGGACACAGCACGAAGCCATTCATCGCACGGGAAACGGGCGCGTTGCCGCAGCAGGTCGCGTTGTTTCGCGACGAACTTGCCGGATTCGGCCAGGAGGCGTCGCGGCTCGACGCCGAGCGCTCGGCTGCGCTTGCCAGGCGGCGGGACCGGCAGCAATACGCATTGATTGCGGCGGTGATAGGCTCGATGCTGATCTGGGCCGGCACGGCGGTGGTGTTCGCGCGAAGCATCGGCCGGCGGCTGGAAGTGCTGACCGGAAACGCCGAGCGCCTGGGCAGCGGGCGCCCGCTCGCGGCACCCCTGTCGGGCAGCGACGAAATCGCCGCGCTCGACGCAGTGCTGCATCAAACCGGCACGCGGCTGCGCGCAGCGGACAGCGAGCAGGCCAGCCTGAAAACGCGGCTCGAAGCGCGCGCGCGGGAACTGGCGGGCCTCAACGAAGAGTTGCGGCAGGAAACACAAGACAACGAAATGTTCATCTACAGCGTGTCGCACGATTTGCGCTCGCCGCTGGTGAATCTGCAAGGGTTCTCCAAAGAATTGCAGGTGTCCTGCGACGAACTGGGTGGCATCGTCGCGCAGGCGGGATTGCCGGAGGCGGAGCATCGTCGTATGGCGCATATTCTCGACGGTGATGTGCGCGAATCGCTGTACTACCTGCGCACCGCGGTAACGCGGGCGGCGGCGATCATCGAGGCGCTGTTGCGGATTTCGCGCGCGGGGCGGCTCGAATATCAGTGGCAGCGGGTGAGCGTAGGGCGGGTGGTGAGCCGCGTGGTCGACGCGTTGCAGGGCCCGATCGCTCAGCGCTCGGCAACGGTGACCGTGCGCGAGTTGCCGCCGGCATGGGGCGATCCGGCTGCGGTCGAGCAGATTTTCAGCAATCTGATTGGCAACGCGCTGAATTTTCTGGATCCTGCGCGTCATGGTCGAATCGAAGTCGGTGCGTTGGAGGCCGAAGCGGTCGACGAAACCGAGCCGCGCGCGGTGCGCATGCGTACGTATTACGTTCGCGATAATGGCCTGGGCATTCCAGCCGCTTATCTGTCGAAGGTGTTCCGCGCGTTTCAGCGCCTGCATGGCGAGGTCGCGAGCGGCGACGGTATCGGCCTCGCGGTGGTGCGGCGTACCGTCGAGCGGCATGGCGGGCGTGTGTGGGTCGAGTCGGCCGTCGGCGCCGGGTCGACCTTTTTCGTGGTGCTGCCCGAGCAGCCGTTGCGCGGTTGAGGCGCAGCTGAGCGGCACGGCCTTCGTCAGGGCCAGCAACAAAAATGACAGGTAACTTGCATAGACGAATCTGTTAGCACGGAGAGCATATGAGTCACGGGGATACGGTCAGCATCGTACTGATCGAAGATGACGACGGACATGCCACGCTTGTCGAGCGCAATTTGCGCCGTGCGGGCATTTCGAATCGCTTCGTGCGCCTTCACGACGGGCAGCAGGCGCTCGATTATTTCTTCGGTCCGGCTCCGGCGGACAACGCCGGCACGCTGGCCGCAACGGCGACCGCGACCTCCAGTCAGGCGTCGAATCCGTATCCGCCGCTCGAAGATCTGAGCCATTTCGTCGTGCTGCTCGATCTGAAGATGCCGCGCGTGGACGGCTTCGAAGTGCTGCGTCGTCTGAAAGAATCCCCGAAAACGTCCGCCGTGCCCGTGATCGTGCTGACCACCACCGACGACCCGCGCGAAATCGCCCGTTGCTATGAACTCGGCTGCAACGTCTACATCTGCAAGCCGGTCGAATACGATGCATTCATCGAGGCGGTGCGCCGGCTCGGCTTTTTCCTGCAGGTCGTCAAGCTGCCGCCCGGCCACCGGCTCGCCGCGCCGTGAGCGTTTTTCGGACGACGCCGTAAAAGCCGCCCGAAAGCCGCGCGTGACAAGATAGACAAGACCGGCCACATCGACCGCATCGACCACCTGACCTAGCCAGAGAAACTCCGCATGACCGAAGAAGTGTCCACGCAGCCCGCCGCGTATGTGCTAGTCGTCGATGACGACGAAGGCATCCTCCGGCTCGCGCGCAAGTCGCTCGAACGCGCCGGTTGCCGGGTGGCGATCTGCGCCAGCGTCGACGCGGCGCGCGAACGCCTCGCCGGCGGCGGCCCCGACCTGCTGGTCCTCGACTATCAACTGAGCGGACCGGAAACCGGACTCGACTTTTTCCGCCGTCTGCGTGCTGAAGGTGTGCGGATTCCGGCGATCCTCGTGACGGGTTTTACCGACGAGTCGCGCGTGATCGAAGCGCTGCGTGCGGGCGTGTCCGACGTCGTGCCGAAATCGGGTGACTATCTCGACTATCTTCCGGAAGCCGTGGAACGCGTGTTGTCGCAGGTGCGCCTGCAACGGGCGTCGGACGAAGCGCTGTTGCTGCGCGATCGCGAACAGCATTACCGGACCCTGTCGGAAGCCTTGCCTCACCTCGTGATGACCTGCAACGCGGCGGGCGATTGCGATTTTCTGTCGAAACAGTGGTACGACTACACGGGTCTCGCCGAAGACAGTTCGTATGGCCTCGCGTGGCTCGATGCGGTTCACGCGGACGATCGCGAGCAGATCCGCCGCAGCTGGCTAAAAGCGGTGGCGAGCCAGGCGGGCGACTATCGGCATGAGTTGCGGATTCGGCGGCACGACGGCGAATATCGCTGGTTCGACGCGCGCGTGGTGGCGATGCGCGATGCCGAGCGCAACGTCAACAAGTGGTTCGGCAGTTTCACGGATATTCATTCGCAGCGCGAGGCGAGCGAGGAGCGCGAACGGCTGCTCGCGTCAGAGCAGGCCGCGCGTCAAACGGCCGAAGAGGCGAATCGCGCAAAAGACCGCTTTCTGGCGATGCTGTCGCACGAATTGCGCACGCCGCTCACGCCGGTGCTGGCCGGGGCGAGTGTGCTGGAGATGATCCCCGATTTGCCGGACCAGGCGCGCAGCAGTGTGCGCATGATTCGGCGCAATGTCGAACTCGAAGCACGGCTGATCGACGATCTGCTCGACCTGACGCGGGTGGCGAACGGCAAGCTGCGCCTGTCGCTTGAAACCGTCGACGTGCATGACGTGATGGACAGCGTGCTCGAACTTTTCCGCAGCGAGATTCAGGTCAAGCAGCAGGACGTGCACGTGCAAAAGCACGCTGCGCATCACTATGTGCTGGCCGATCGCGCCCGCCTGCAACAGATGCTGTGGAACCTGATTCGTAACGCCGCCAAGTTCACGCCCGACGGCGGCCATATTTACGTACGTACACGCGATGAGCGAATGCACGTGCAGATATCGGTCGAAGATACGGGTATCGGCATCGAGCCGGAACAGATCGGCAAGCTGTTCAACGCATTCGAGCAGGGCAACCAGAACATGACGCGGCAATTCGGCGGCCTCGGCTTGGGGCTGGCGATTACCAAGGCGCTCACCGATGTTCACGGCGGCACCGTCATTGCACAAAGCCCTGGCGCGCACTGCGGCGCGACTTTCACGATTACGCTGCCCACCGCCGCCGCCCCCGATATCGTGCAGCCGGTGGTCGCGCCGGCCCAGGTGCATCCGGAGGGATTGCTGACTATTCTGCTGATCGAAGATCACGAAGATACCGCCGAGGTGATGGCGCAACTGATACGCAGCCTCAGTCACGACGTGACGGTGGTGGGGCGCGTGGACGATGCGCTGGCCGCCACGCAATTGCAAAATTTCGATCTGATTGTCAGCGATGTCGGATTGCCGGACGGCACCGGTCTCGATTTCATCAAGGCATTCCGCGAGCACTCGGATGCGCCGGCAGTTGCGTTAACCGGTTTCGGTACCGATGAAGATGTGCGTCGTTGTCTGAGTGCCGGCTTTACATCGCATTTAACGAAGCCAGTCAATTTCGGCCAGCTTGAAACGATGATTGAAGGCGCGGTGAATCTGAAAGCGCAGAAAGAAGCCTGACGTGTCGCGTTATCTGCGCGATGGGGGCAATAAAAAGCGACTCAACAAATTGAAAGGCCTGTTGCGACAGATATCGCAACAGGCCTTTTTTATTGGCTTCGACTCGATAATCGCGCGTGCTTAACGCGGCGAGTTCTTCAGCGAATCGCGGATTTCACGCAACAGCAAAACGTCTTCCGGCGTGGGTGCCGGTTCTGCCGGCGCGGCCGGAGCCGGCTTGCGCAGATTGTTGATGAACTTGACCATCAGGAAAATGATGAACGCGAGAATGATGAAGTTGATCAGCACCGTAATGAACGAGCCGTAACCGAATACCGCAACACCCGCCGTTTGCAGATCTTTATATGACTCCGGGTTGCCTTTGTAGGACGCAGGAAGATCGCCGAGCCGAACGAACTTGTTGGAGAAGTCGAGGCCGCCGAGTGCGAGCCCGACAACCGGCATGATCAGGTCTTTCACAACTGAATTGACGATGGTGGAAAATGCGCCGCCGATGATCACACCAACCGCGAGGTCCATCACGTTGCCCTTGAGGGCGAATTCCTTGAATTCCTTGATCATGCTCATAGAGATTCCTCCCAAGTATCGATAAGCGAATGATACCAACCTGAGAAGGATAGGCTAGTGCTTTGCCACAATATGCAAGGATTGTTTGCTTACTGCGGAAACTGTGACTCGCCGTGCCGCGCGCGCTCTATATGCTCAGCAAAACTGACCGGATCGGTATTCGTGCCGCACAGCAGTACACCCACGCGTTTGCCTTGCAACTGATCGCGCAGCGGACCGAGCAAAGCGGCGGTAGCAGCAGCGCAAGCGGGTTCCACCGCCAGCTTCAGTTGTCCGAATAAGATCAGCATGGCGGCGCGAAGCTGGTCGTCCGAAACCGTCACCAACTGGTCGATATGACGGCGGCACAACTCGTAGCTGTATTCCTCCGTATGCGGCGACATTAGCGAGTCGGCAATGCTGTGCATGTGGCCCATCTTGACCGTGTGATTGGCCGCAAAACTCTTGCCCATCACATCAGCGCCTTCGGGTTCGACGCCATAAACATGCACTTGCGGATTCGCGAGACGCATCGCCGTCGCCACGCCGGCAGCGAGTCCGCCACCGCCCACCGGCACGATCACCGCTTCGAGATCGGGCGATTGCGTGGCCCATTCATATCCAAGTGTGGCCGATCCCAGCACCGTGCGATAGCCGTTAAACGGATGCACGAAGTAGCGGCCTTCTTCAGCCTCGACATGGCGCACCAGTTCAAACGCTTCAGCTATATCTTCTGCGTAGACGATGTCGGCGCGATACTGCCGGCACAGCGCAACGCGTGCCGGATTCGCTGAACGGAACAGCACGACCTTCGCGCTGATGCCCAGACGCATGGCCGCATACGCGACGGCGACGGCATGATTGCCGCCCGACACGCAGGTCACGCCCGCGCTACGCTGCGATTCGTCGAGGGCAAGCAGGTTCGTGAACGCGCCGCGCGCCTTGAAACTGCCGCCCGCCTGCAACAGTTCAAACTTGAAATTCACCACTGTGCCTTCCAGCGATGAAAAATCCAGCCGGTCGAACACTGGCGTTCGCATGACCCACGGCGCCAGTGCAAAGTGCTGCGCGGCGATGTCGTCCAGTGTGGGGATCGGCTCGCCGTCGATCGTGTGGTCCGTATGTTGCGGCGTGGCGGTTGACATGGCGTGGGCGTGGGCGTGGGCGTGGGATTGTCGGTAATCGTAAGACCCGTTTCGCGGCGCTCAGTTTCAGCGCGCGTGAGCCGGGTGCGCGTCCACCGACATGCTGTGAATGAATTTCTGCAGGAAGCGTTCGCACGCGACCAACTGATCCAGCGCGACGAATTCATTCGCCTTGTGCGCCTGCTGAATATCGCCAGGACCGCACACGATGCTCGGAATACCCGCCAGCGAAAAGAGCCCCGCTTCGGTGCCGTACGCGACCTTGCGTTTGTCCTGATCGGCGGTCAGCGCGCGCACCAGTTGCGTGATCGCGGCTTGTTCAGACGAATCGAGGCCGGGCGCCGCTGCAATCTTCGTAATCTCGATCGCTGCCGACGGATGTTCGCGCAACATCTTCGGCAACAGCGTCTCGCGCGCGTACTGATCGATGCGCGCGAAAATCGGCTCGGGATCGAGCGTGGGCAGATTGCGGAATTCGAACTGGAATTTGCACTCGGCCGGCACGGTATTGATCGCATTGCCGCCGATGATCGTGCTGGTCTGCGTGGTCGTGAAGGGCACGTCGTACAGTTCGTCGAACGGACCCTGCTCGCGGAACTGGTCGGCCATGTCGCGGATATAGCAGATCAGCCGTGCTGCGTATTCGATTGCGTTCAAGCCCTTGGGCGTCAGCGACGAATGCGCGGCCTGGCCGCGCACGCAGCACTGATACGCATTGATGCCCTTGTGAGCCACGATGGGGCGCATGCTGGTCGGCTCACCGACAATGCAGCCGTCCGGCTTCACGCCGCGCTTCATCAGATCGGCGATCAGCAGCGGCGCGCCTGCACAGCCGACTTCTTCGTCGAACGACAACGCGAAATGGATCGGCTTCGCCAGTTTCGTGCGCTGCATGTCCGGCACCAGCGCGAGCGCCGCACCGATAAAACCCTTCATGTCGCAGGTGCCGCGGCCATAGAGTTTGCCGTCGCGAATCTCGGGCTTGAACGGGTCGCTGTCCCATTGCTGGCCGTCAACCGGCACCACGTCCGTATGACCCGACAGCACCACGCCGCCGTTCGTTTCGCCGTCGTGCGCGGGGAGGGTAGCGAACAGGTTCGCCCATTTGCCGCTTGGGTCGTGTGTCAACGTGGCTTCGACACCGACTGCGCGCAGTTCGTCACGCACGGTTTCGATCAGGCCGAGATTCGGATTGCGGCTGACTGTGTCCATCGACACGAGACGGGTGACCCACGGCAGCGACGCAGGCGACGCAGCAGATGAGGAAGAGGTGGACTGCGCTGATTCAGCGACGTGAGACATGACAGGACTCCAGCATTTGAGTCTTTCGATCATACCCAAAAAAAACACGCCCGTAAGCGGCGGCGGCCATGGCGCAGCGCAGCATGAAACGAAAAAACGCTATACGTCCCCGGGTTTCTTCTCCGGCATCGCTAATGCAGCGTTAGCAATGCCGGAGCAAGCAGGGTGCTTATCGTGCCGCGGCGGCAGGCGCCGTGCCGCGACTCGGCGATCCCAGTGCGCGCAAGGTTTCCTTGACCGTGGCGACACGCACCGCAAGATCCGGGCTGCGTGTTTCGATCCGCAGCTTGTCCTGGCCCGCGAGTTTGATGTGCTTATGCTTTTGCACCATCTCGATGATCCGCATCGCGTCGATCGGCGGATTGGGGATGAACTGCAAGCCGATCACCGTCTCACCCGCGTCGATCTTCGAAATGCCCAGCGGCTTCGCGGCGAGCCGCAAACGATGCGTTTCCACCAGCGCATGCGCCTGCGGCGGCAACTTGCCGAAGCGGTCGATCAGCTCTTCCTGAATGCCGTCGATCGAATCGTTGTGCTCGCAGTTGGCGAGGCGCTTGTACAGCGACAGACGCTCCTGCACGTCGCCGCAATAGTCGGCGGGCAGAATCGCGGGCGCGTGCAGATTGATCTCGGTCGTCGCGGCGAGCGGCGCGGTGAGGTCCGGCTCCTTGCCTTCCTTCAGCGCCTTCACGGCGTCGTTCAGCATGTCGGTATAAAGCTGGAAACCGATCTCGTGAATTTCGCCCGACTGCTTGTCGCCGAGCACTTCGCCCGTGCCGCGAATTTCGAGGTCGTGCATCGCCAGATAGAAGCCCGAGCCGAGTTCCTCCATCTGCTGGATTGCTTCGAGACGGCGTTGCGCCTGCTTGGTCAGCCCTTGCGGATCGTGCACCAGCAAATACGAATATGCCTGGTGATGCGAGCGGCCGACACGTCCGCGCAACTGGTGCAATTGGGCGAGACCGAATTTGTCCGCGCGATGAATCAGGATCGTGTTGGCGCTCGGCACGTCGATGCCGGTTTCGATAATCGTCGTACACAGCAACACGTTGGCGCGTTGAGCGACGAAATCGCGCATCACGCGTTCGAGTTCGCGTTCGTGCATCTGGCCGTGCGCGACCGCGATACGTGCCTCAGGCACGAGCGCTTCGAGCATCTGCCGGCGATTTTCGATCGTCTCGACTTCGTTGTGCAGGAAGTACACCTGGCCGCCGCGCTTCAGTTCGCGCAGCATCGCTTCGCGAATCACGCTGTCTTCTTCGCGACGCACGAAGGTCTTGATCGCGAGCCGCTTTTGCGGCGCGGTGGCGATTACCGAGAAATCGCGCAGGCCTTCGAGCGCCATGCCGAGCGTACGCGGGATCGGCGTCGCGGTCAGCGTGAGCACGTCGACCTCGGCGCGCAAGGCCTTCAGCGCCTCTTTCTGACGCACGCCGAAACGATGTTCCTCGTCGATGATCACAAGCCCCAGCCGCTTGAACTGCACGTCGGACGACAGCAGCTTGTGCGTGCCGATCACGATATCGACGGTGCCTTCGTTGATCTGCCCGATGGCCGCGTTGACTTCCTTGGTCGACTTGAAGCGCGACAGTTCGGCGATCCGCACCGGCCAGTCGGAAAAGCGGTCGGTGAAGGTTTGCGTGTGCTGTTCGGCGAGCAGCGTGGTGGGCGAGAGCAGTGCAACCTGCTTGCCGCCCATCACCGCAATGAATGCCGCGCGCAACGCCACCTCGGTCTTGCCGAAGCCGACGTCGCCGCACACGAGACGGTCCATCGGCTTGCCGCTCGTCATGTCGCCGATCACGGCCGCGATGGCGGCGGCCTGGTCGGGCGTTTCCTCGAAGCCGAAGCTCTCGGCGAACTTCACGTAGTCCTTCGGCTCGAGCGGGAACGCGTGGCCGGAACGCGCGGCACGGCGCGCGTACAGGTTCAGCAACTCGGCGGCCGTGTCGCGAATCTGCTGCGCGGCCTTGCGTTTGGCCTTTTCCCACTGGCCCGATCCGAGCGAGTGCAAAGGCGCGCTTTCCGGATCGGCGCCGCTGTAGCGCGAGATCACGTGAAGTTGCGCGACCGGCACGTAGAGCTTGCTGTCGCCGGAGTATTCGAGGTGCAGGAACTCGGTTTCGCCTTCGCCGAGGTCCATCGTGACGAGGCCCATGTAGCGGCCAATGCCGTGCTGCGAATGCACGACCGGATCGCCGACTTTCAACTCGGACAGATCGCGCACCATCGAATCGACGTTGCTCGCCTGTTCCTGGCGGCGACGCCCCGCGCGTCGCGCGAGCGGCCCGTAAAGCTCGGTCTCGGTGATGATCGCGATGCCGTCGACCGGCACCGCGAAGCCGTTCGCGAGCGGCGCGACGCCTAATGAGAAGCGCGAGTCGCCTGTGAGCCAATCCTGGAAGCTGTCGCTCGATGCCGGTTTCAGATGGTTGTCGGCGAGCAGTTGCAACAGCGTTTCGCGCCGTCCGGCCGACTCCGCGGCGAACAGCACGCGGTTTGGCGTACTGGCGAGAAACGCGCGCAACGCGAGCACGGGGTCGTCGGCATGACGGTCGATGGCGAGATTCGGCAGAGGCGTCGACCAGCCGCCGCCTGCGTTCGCGGGCAACGCGAGCCGCGCGAACGGCTTGGCGAACGTAAAGAAATCCGTGTCCGACAGAAACAGCCGCGCGGGTTCCAGAATCGGCCGGTCGCGATCATGCGACAGGAAGTTGTAGCGCTGCTTCGTGTCGTTGGTAAAGCGGCGGATTGCAGCGTCCAGATCGCCGACGAAAGCCAATTGCGCGCCTTCCGGCAGGTAGTGGAACAGCGTTGCCGTCTCTTCGAAAAACAGCGGCAAATAATATTCGATGCCCGCCGATGGCACACCGTTGCCGATGTCCTTATAGATCGCCGCGCGGCTCGGATCGCCCTCGAAGGTCTCGCGCCAGCGGCTACGGAAAGCGGTGCGCGCGGCTTCATCGAACGGGAATTCGCGGCCGGGCAGCAGGCGCACGTCTTTCACGGGATAGAGGCTGCGCTGCGTGTCGGGATCGAATGCGCGGATCGAGTCGACCTGGTCGTCGAACAGGTCGATCCGGTAAGGCAGCGGCGAGCCCATCGGGAACAGGTCGAGCAGCGAGCCGCGCACACAATATTCGCCAGGCCGCACGACCTGGCTGACGTGTTCGTAGCCGGCGAGCGTGAGCTGGGCCTTGAACTTCGCCTCGTCGAGCCGTTCGCCCTGCGCGAATGAAAACGTGTAGGCCGCCAGAAACGACGCGGGCGGCATCCTGTAGAGCGCCGTGGTGGCGGGCACCAGCAGGATGTCGCAGCGGCCTTCGCCGAGATCGTGCAGCGTGGCGAGGCGCTCCGAGACCAGATCCTGGTGCGGCGAAAAGGTATCGTAAGGGAGCGTTTCCCAGTCGGGCAGCAGGCGCACCCGCGCGTCGGGCGCGAAGAAGCCGATTTCCTGCGACAGACGCTGCGCATCGACCGCGCTTTCGCAGACGACCGCCAGCAGCGGCACCTTGTCGCGGTAGGCGAGGTGATAGCGGGCGATCAGCAGCGCGTCGGACGAACCATGCGTGCCGTCGAAAGCAAAGCGCTGGCCGGCCTTGACGAGCGCGACGGGCGGAGAGAACTGCGAAGATGCGGCGATGTCTGGCATAGATGAGAAAAGGCGGCCTCTGGCTCACGCGTGATCGGCAAGCCGCATTGGCGAGCGAATCGACAGGCAAATTGGCAAGCGGCTGAGCAAGCGAATGGACAAGCAAGTGGACAAGCGAATTGGGGAAGTTTAAGCGTCTCGGGCCGTGAATGCGAAAGACCTATTATAAAATCCGTCCTTTACTTTGACTTCGCGGCATCCGCACTCGTGACTTCCCGTCTTTTTGCCCTGATTCCGTGCGCTGGCACCGGCAGCCGTTCCGGCGCCGCGATGCCCAAACAATATCGCACTGTCGCCGGCCGCGACATGTTGCATTACTCGCTCGCCGCGTTCGACGCGTGCAGCGAATTTGCGCAAACGCTGGTCGTGATCGCGCCCGACGACACTCACTTCGATGCCCGCCGCTTTGGTGGCTTGCGCTTTGCGGTCAGCCGCTCCGGCGGCGCGTCGCGGCAGGCGTCGGTGCTCAACGGACTGCATGCGCTCGCTGGCTTCGGCGCGCACGACGACGACTGGGTGCTGGTGCACGACGCCGCGCGTCCCGGCATCACGCCCACGCTGATCCGCACGCTGACCGGCGCGCTGAAAGACGATCCGGTGGGCGGCATCATGGCGTTGCCGGTCGCCGACACGCTGAAGCGGATCGACGCGACGTCGCACGACGGCCGCATCGCCCGTACCGAAGCACGCGACGGCTTGTGGCAGGCGCAGACGCCGCAGATGTTCCGCATCGGCATGTTGCGTGAAGCGATTCTGCGCGCCCAGGCCGACGGTCACGATCTGACCGACGAAGCGAGCGCAATCGAATGGCTGGGCCACGCGCCTAAGCTCGTGCAGGGCGCATTGCGCAACTTCAAGGTGACGTATCCGGAAGACTTCGATCTGGCCGAGGCGATTCTGTCGCGGCCATCGGCTGCGTGACGCATTTCAATTTTAGCTAGCGGACTTAAGGACTTGACGCATATGGATTTCAGAATTGGGCAAGGGTATGACGTGCATGCGTTGGTGCCGGGACGTCCGTTGATCATCGGCGGGGTGACGATTCCTTATGAGCGCGGCCTGCTCGGCCATTCCGATGCCGACGTGCTGCTGCACGCGATCACCGACGCGCTGTTCGGCGCGGCCGCGATGGGCGACATCGGCCGTCATTTCTCGGACACCGACGCGAAATTCGCTGGCGCCGACAGCCGCGTGCTGCTGCGCGAATGCGTCGCGCGCGTGACGGCGGCGGGCTTTTCGATCGCCAACGTGGACAGCAGCGTGGTCGCGCAGGCACCGAAGCTCGCGCCGCATATCGAAGGCATGCGCGCGAATATCGCTGCGGATCTTGGGCTGCCGGTCGATCGGGTGAATGTGAAAGCCAAGACGAACGAGAAGCTCGGCTATCTGGGCAGAGGCGAGGGGATCGAAGCGCAGGCTGCGGTGTTGCTCGTTAAGAATTGATCCTCGGGTTTTGTTTCCTTCGGGCACCCGAAGGAAACAAAACCGATGAGTTATTTTCCTTCTGCAGCAATGCATTGCGCGGTCGCGTTGATCACCGCTGCAATGCGTCCGACGTCACGCAACTGCGTCGAACTCATGCCTTCGGCAACCAGCGTATCGAAGTGCGATTTCACGCAGAAATGGCACTTGCCGATAATCGACGCCGCCAGCGCATACATCTCGAAGCGCCGCTTGTCCACGCCGCCGTGCGACGCATAAGCATTCATCCGTAGCTGCGCCGGTTGGGATTTCAGATCGGCATTGCCCGTCATTTCGACGTACGGATACCAGACGTTGTTCATCCCCATCAATGCCGCCGCCGTCAGCGCGCCATTGGTTTCTTCCGGCGACAACACGCCCGCGTTGCGAATCGCGTCGACGATAACCGTGCTCTTCGCGGCGAACGCGGCCGCCAGCGCCACGCCCACGGAGTCGTTTCCTTCGAGCGATGAGCGCGCAATCGTCCCGTCCAGGTTCAACCGGATGTCCTTCGCATAGTCCGGCACGAGCGCCTTAATCGAAGCCAGGAATTCCATTAGCATCTCCTATCGGATGGTCGACAAAAAAGCCCGCGGCTTTTGCAAGCGAGGCGGGCTTTCGGGCGTCTGAGCGCACGGCGTTACAGCGTTGCGCCACCGACTGCGCGGTTGCAAGGACAGAGTTCGTCCGTTTGCAGGCCGTCCAGAATACGCAGGACTTCCTCGGGATTGCGGCCCACGTTCAGGTTATTCACCGACACGTGCTGGATCGTATTGTCCGGGTCGACGATGAAGGTGGCGCGCAGCGCGACGCCGGCTTCCTTGTCGCGCACGCCGAGCTGGTCGATCAGCTCGCCTTTCACGTCGCCGAACGAGTAGTGGTTCAGCTTGTCGAGATCCTTGTGTTCGCGGCGCCAGGCCAGCTTCACGAATTCATTGTCGACGCTGCCGCCCAGCAGGATCGCATCGCGTTCTTCGAAGTCTTTGGCAAGCTTGCCGAATTCGACGATTTCCGTCGGGCACACGAAGGTGAAATCCTTCGGGTAGAAGTAGATGATCTTCCACTTGCCAGGGAACGACTGCTCGGTGATTTCTTCGAACGCCGACGAGCCGTTTTCTTCATGATTGTTGAAGCCCGGCTTGGCAGCGGTAACGGTGAACGCTTCGACTTTATCGCCAACGGTTTTCATGCGAATGCTCCTTCGTGTGTTGGAAAAAACAGCATGTTGAGGCTACCTGCCCGTGATAACGAGCGCGTTACACCGAACCACTATAGTTCTATTGGACTATCCGACCAATAGTTTTTTTCTAACAACCCGGATAGTTATTATTCAACGCGAAGCGGCTGATTTGGAACGCGAACGGGCATAGGGATGCCCGTCCCGGTCACGCGCCCTTGGCGAGCGGAAACTCGATGGTGACTTCGAGTCCCGGTCCTGGCGTGCGATTGCGCAGGCGCAATGCACCGCGATAGCGACCTACCAGCCTCTGCACAATCGCCATGCCAAGGCCCGTGCCGTTGGCTTGCGTACGCGCCGAATTCACACGATAGAACGGCCGTGTGACAAGCGCTAGCTGGTCTTCTGGAATGCCAGGACCCTCATCGACCACCGACAGTTCGACACGGGAATGCGACACGCGCGTTTCCAGAATCACATGCGGAATGCCGTCGCCATCGCTCAGCCCATATTTGCGCGCATTTTCCAGCAGATTGCCGACCACGCGGCGCATGTCGGTTTCATCTGCCTCGATGACCGCCGACGGCGCGAGCCGGGTAATCAGCCGCATGCTGTCCTCGCTTTGCATACGCGCGGCCAGTTCGCCCGCGATCACCGACAGATCGACCGGCTCCGGAACACGCTGCACCGGGCGAGCGTAGTCGAGGAAGCGGCCGATGATCATATCCATCTGCTCGATGTCGTCGACCATCGCGTCTTTGGTGCTCTGATCGGACGGACTCATTTCGGTTTCGAGCCGCAGACGCGCGAGCGGGGTGCGCAGATCGTGCGAAATACCTGCGAGCATCAGAGCGCGGTCGGCCTCGAGTTGTTCGAGGTCCTGCACCATCTGGTTGAAGCTTCGGTTGGTCTCAGCGGCCACGCCCATGCCCCGTTCGGGCAGCAGTTCCGGCGATTGACCCGAGCCGACCTTGCGTGCGGCCATCGCGAGCCGCGCAAACGGACGGTTCACGAGACTCGTGATGAACGCCGCCCCGAATAGCGACAGCGCCAAAGCGAACACGCCCCAGCCGGCCCATTGCAGACCGGTCGCGTTGTCGAGCTGATCGCGGTCGAGCGCGACCCAGTAATCGTCGTCGTCGATCTTGAAGCTGATCCAGACACCGTTGATGTCGTTCACGCTCTGCGCGATGACGGTGTCGTCGCCGAGGCGCCCACGAATGTCGTGTTCGATCAGGCGATTGAGCGACTCGTCGGGCTGGAGCTTGTATTTGTCGTTAGCTTCACGCGGATACACCCGCACGCCTTCGTTACTCTCCAGATCCTGCAGCAGCGCGCGCCGCAGATCTGGGTCGGAATAAAGGAGCGCGGTGCGCGTAAGCTTGACGATGGCGACGAGCTGAAGCGCCACGCGCTGTGCGCGCGGCTCGCGTTCGATCACGCGAAAGCTCTGGAACCAGGCGGCGAGACTGACTGCGATCAGCAATGCGATCAACAGAAAGGTCCGCCAGAAAAGGCCGCCGAACGCGAGCGTCAGGAGGCGCCGGTCGATCCGCATGGGCCCTTCTTATTTGAGATCAAAGACAGCAACTATTTTGCATGAGGCCAGAGCGGGTGCCGAAGCGCTGGCTCTGGCCGACGCGATGCGTGGAGCCTGAGTAGACGCTGAAGCACCAACTCGGGTCGACGCTTTGCATGGGACCCGAGTAAGCGCTAAAGCGCTAACTCGGGTCGACACATGAGGTGAGTGCAAACTCAGGCCGCACCGTCGGGGATGAAGACGTAGCCCAGACCCCACACGGTCTGAATGAAGCGCGGGCTGCCCGGGTCCGGTTCGATCAGCTTGCGCAGACGCGAGATCTGCACGTCGAGACTGCGGTCGAACACTTCGTACTCACGGCCGCGTGCGAGCTCCATCAGCTTTTCGCGCGACAGCGGCTGACGCGGATGACGCGCGAAGACCTTGAGCACGGAAAACTCGCCCGTGGTCAGCGGAATTTCCTGGCCGGCCTTGGTCAGCGTGCGGGTAGCGAGATTGAGCGCGAATTCGCCGAACTCGAACACCTCGGTGGTTTCGGACGGTGCACCCGGCAATTCGGACGGCGACTGGCGGCGCAGCACCGCGTGAATTCGCGCGACCAGTTCGCGCGGATTGAATGGCTTGGGCAGATAGTCGTCGGCACCCATTTCGAGCCCGACAATACGATCGACATCTTCACCCTTGGCCGTCAGCATGATGATCGGCGTGCGGTCGTTGCTGCCGCGCAGACGGCGGCAGATCGACAGGCCGTCTTCGCCTGGCAGCATCAGATCGAGCACCAGCAGGTCGAAGCGCTCACGCACCCACAGCTTGTTCATGGACGGCGCGTTTTCGGCAACGTAGACATTGAAGCCCTGTTCGCCGAGGTAACGGCGCAGCAGATCGCGCAGGCGCGGATCGTCGTCGACGACGAGGATTTTCGAAGGGTTTTTGGTTTCCATGGTCGGCATCTTAGCGCGATTAGAAAGTGGTGCGCGGTCGCATCATTTCTGGGGTTACAGTCAGTTACAAAATTTACCCGGACTGTGGCACGACGTAAAGCAGGGGCAGGTAGACTCCTTTACTGAATGCGGCTGTTCGGTGGATACTTCACTCGACTAACACTCTCGCACCCGGCTCGTTACCGGGGTCTGTATACGCATTTGAGGTAGCCGGTTGCCGCGCCACGAAGGGAACAACATGAAGGGAGGGGTTTGGCCAAATGTGCGCCTGAGCGTCATTGCACTGGCAGTAGCCGGTACGCTCGCAGGCTCACTGGTACCCACGCTCGCCCATGCCCAGCCTTCCGCCGACAGAGCTGCGAGTGAGCGCGCGCCTAGATCAGGCAACCCGCGTTCAAGCCGCCACAATCTGAATAACGACGAACGTCCTGCATCAGACGCAATGTTGCGCACGGCAGTTCCCCCCGATCTTGATCAACGTCGTCGTGATGGTCATATGACGCCCGACGAACGGCGTCTATTGCGGCAGCATATCGAAGATGCTGTCCGTGAACTCTATAAGCGGTAGCTATTTCCGTGCCTGACACCGGGCACATCACTCACGCACCTTCTTCGCGTGAGACATCCTGTTTCAACTCCATAGTCAACTTTCCCGCGCAGCCTGCCGTTGAGGCGTTAGAGCAATACTTGTATTGCCGCGTCAACGCGTCTTTGCGTGGCGTCATGCTGCGAGGAGGTAGTCGATGAAACTGCGGGCGCACGGTAATCGCGGGCGATGGTTTGTAGTCTCTGCCATGGTGTCGAATGTCGCCTTGGGCGCAGCGTTGCCTCGCGATTCGTCGGTTTCAGCCGCGCAGCAAGGGGCAACTTCAACTGCGCATGTTAGGCATCGACCGGTAGCGAGGACGGCCGCCACGTCGTCGGCTACGGCCAGCGAGCAGACCATTCTCGATGCCGATGACGCGCGCTTTTTCCTCACGCGAATCGGCTTTGAGCCAGATCGCACCGAGGCTGCGCAATACGTCGGACTTACCCGGCAGCAGGCCGTCGACAAGGTGCTCGCGACAGCGCGAACCGAAGCCGTCACACCATCTCCCGACTGGGTGTTCGAACCCATCCCGACACGAGAAGCGCGCCAGACGTGGACCGTCGACCAGCGTCGCGACGAGCAAAGTCTGCGTAGACAGCGTTACGAACTATTACGCGCGTGGTGGGTTCGCGAGATGTTGGCGACGCCTTCGCCGCTCACCGAGCGTATGACGCTGTTCTGGCATAACCACTTCACGTCCGCGCAGGACAAGGTTCCGTATCCGCAGCAGATGGCGCAGCAAAACATGCTGTTGCGCCGCGACGCGCTGGGCAATTTCGCAGACTTGCTGCACCAAGTCGCGAAAGATCCGGCAATGCTGCAGTACCTCGACGGTGCAAGTAATCGCAAGGGCCGGCCCAACGAGAATTTCGCGCGCGAAGTGATGGAACTGTTCACGCTGGGCGAAGGCCATTACACGCAGCGCGATGTGTCAGAGGCGGCGCGCGCTTATACGGGCTGGAGCCTCGATCCCGACACGCAGGCTTACGTGTGGCGCGCGAATCAGCACGACGACGGCGATAAAACCGTGCTCGGTCAAACCGGTCGGTTCGATGGCGATCAGGTGCTGGACATCCTGCTCGCACGTCCGGAAACGGCCACTTTCGTGACCACGAAGCTATGGCGCGAATTCGTCTCCGAAACGCCTGATCCCGCTCGCATCGCGCCGATCGCCGAGCAGTTTCGCGCCAGCCATTACGAGATCGCGGTCGCACTGCGCGGATTATTTCTGAGCGACGCATTCTGGGACGACAGCAATCGCGGCGTCCTCGTGAAATCGCCGGCGGAGTTCGTGGTCGGGACCTTGCGGGCGTTCGATGTTGGCTACGACAGTACCGGCGCCTTCGCCGCGCAGATGCGCGTGCTCGGCGAGAACCTGTTCGCCGCGCCGAACGTCAAAGGATGGCCAGGCGGCACGACTTGGATCAATAGCTCGACGCTGCTTGCACGCAAGCAATTCGTCGAGCAACTGTTTCGCGCGACCGAGGCCGCGCCGATGCGCACGGGGCAGCCGGGTCGCCCTGCGAACGCGACATTCGCGGCGAGCGGCGCAGCCGCCGCCATGCAGACGAGTCCGCCGATGCAACGCGTCATGGCAACAGCAAAAAGCGCGCGGGGTGGCGTACGCTTTGACGTCGACACATGGCTCGCGTCGTACAACACTGCGCCTGCTGCGAGGCCCGGGTTGTCGGCCGAGCTTCAGTTGCAGCATGCAGTCCTGCCGTTCACCCCGGTGGATGCAATCGAAACGGATTCGACCGCGAGCGCCTACCTGGAAGCATTGCTGATGGACCCGGCTTATCAGTTGAAATAATCCCGGTCGTTACAAGAAAAACGAGGTGCAGGATGAATCGACGTAGCTTTCTTTCGACGAGCGCAGCTGCCGGCGCAACGCTATGGTTGCCCCGGGCGTTCGGCGCGCAGACGGCGTTGGCGGATGGGGTTTCGGCCAACGGCTACGACAACCTGCTGATCCTCGTCGAACTGAAAGGCGGCAACGACGGCTTGAACACCGTGATCCCGTTTGCCGATCCTGCGTATTACGAATTGCGCCGGAACATCGGCATCAAACGCGGGCAGGCGATTCAACTCGACGAGCGCACCGCGCTGCATCCGTCGCTGCTGCCGCTGATGCCGCTATGGCAAAGCGGGCAACTGGCGATCGTGCAGGGCGTCAGCTACGCGCAGCCGAACCTGTCGCACTTTCGTTCGATCGAGATATGGGACACGGCGTCGCGCTCCGATCAATATTTACGTGAGGGCTGGCTGACGCGAACGTTTGCGCAGGCGCCCGTGCCCACCGATTTTGCCGCGGACGGCGTGGTGATCGGCAGCGCTGAAATGGGGCCGTTCGCGAATGGCGCGCGCGCGATCGCGCTGGTCAACCCAACCCAGTTCATCAAGTCGTCGAGACTTGCCACGCCCGTGTCTCTGCATGAACGCAACCCCGAGTTGGCCCATATTCTCGACGTCGAAAACGACATCGTGAAAGCGGCCGGCCGGCTGCGTCCCACGCAAAATAATGTGCAGTTAAAAACCGTGTTTCCCGGTGGAGCGTTCGGCAATTCGATCAAAACGGCGATGCAGGTGCTGGCTGCAGGTGACACCCCGCAAGCGCAACCGCGAAGCGGGCAGGGCGTCGCCGTGATCCGTCTGACGCTGAATGGCTTCGACACGCATCAGAATCAGCCGGTGCAGCAGGCCGCGTTGCTCAAGCAGTTTGCGGACGGATTTGCGGCGATGAAGTCGGCGCTTGTCGAGCTTGGCCGCTGGAACGAGACGCTGGTGATGACATACGCAGAGTTCGGGCGACGTCCGCGTGAGAATCAGAGTCAAGGCACCGATCACGGTACCGTCGCGCCGCATTTCGTCATGGGCGGGCGGGTGCGGGGCGGTTTGCACGGCGTCGCGCCGGTACTCGCGCGGCTCGACGGGAACGGCAATTTGCCGGTCGGGGTGGATTTTAGACAGATCTATGCGACGGTGCTTGGGCCCTGGTGGGGGCTGGATGCGTCGGAGATTTTGCAGCAGAGGTTTGAGCCGTTGCCGTTGTTGCGGGTTTGACGACGTGAGGGGCGGCGCTGGTTGTCGTGTGCGAGTTGCAGCAAAACATTCTCGACGCGCAGCGACCGTCATCCCACCGTTGCGAACGCGTCTATTTCGCCCGCCACGCAATCCATAGTTTGCGGATCGGCGTCAACGCAATCCGCTGATGTAAAACCTTATAGCCGTCGCGCTCGATTTCATCCAGCAGCGCCAACGCCAACGCGGCCAGCGCAAGCAGCGTCCGCTGCGAACGACGTTCGCCACTGGGTATTGCGTCAAGCGCCGTATGCAACGCCGTGCGCGCTCGAGTGGTCTCGAAGCGCATTAGCTCGGTGAACGCGTCGGAATATTTTCGGTTGATCAGATCGGCGGCGGTGACGTTATAGCGCTGCATTTCGTCGATCGGAATATAGATACGCCCGTGCCGCGCATCATTTCCGGTTTCGGCGACGCATTGCGCAAGCAGTAGCGCATCGCCCAGCGGCGCGGACCAGTCGGCCGACTGCTCGGCGTCTTTCGCCGTGACGCGCGCGACCAGCGCCGCGAACGTGCCTCCAACGCTTGCCACATAGCGCTTCAGATTCGGATAGTCGAGGTAGCGCGCCTGGTCGAGGTCCATTTCGAAGCCGGAAAGCAACGCCTGCAACGCCGGATATTCCGCTTTCGCGTCGGGCAGATAGGCCTCCAGCGCCTTGGCAACCGGATGCGATGGGGAGCCCGAAGCCAGCGCGGCGATCTCGTTTTGCCACCACGCGAGCTTGGTGCGACCGATGGTCGGATCGCTGGTTTCCTTGACCGTTTCCTCGAACTCGCGGCGCAATGCGAACAGCGCGGTCAGAAGTGGCTGACTTTTCGCGGGCGCCTGCCGAAGCGCGTAGTAAGTGCTCGATCCTGGGGGCGCCGCTTTCTGCTGGCAATATTCGTCGAAATTCACTGGATTGGCGTCGTGGGGAGAGGCAGGCGAAGAAGGCTGACACGGGGGGCCGTGCGTCGAGCCAAAAATTGTAGCATCGGCGATGGGTTGAAGGACGCCGCAGATGCAGACAAGTGCGAATCAATCGGTTAGAATCTCGCGCTTACGCTTTCGGACGCAGGTTTTTGACGCGGCTGGAAGCAGGCAGGACATCGGGTGAACGCACTGCGGCTCACCCGGCTGCGAGGGTGGCGAAATTGGTAGACGCACCAGGTTTAGGTCCTGACGCCCGCAAGGGTGTAGGGGTTCGAGTCCCCTCCCTCGCACCATTATTTAAAGCGAAAAACCCCGTTAAGTCTTTGGACTGACGGGGTTTTTTGTTTTCGTCTATTTTTGCTTCGTACGCCGGGCCCATGGTCGCCCGGCCTGGTTCATGCGGCGGGCGCGTCGGGCTGGGCCGCAGACGCAGAGGGCGAACCCGGCGGTTCCGCTTGGGCAGCCCCTTCGAGAAAACGGCGGGTCGACTCGAAGGCCTGGAGCATCGGCTCCGGCCACGGCGTTTGCAGCATGACCGCCTGGTGGTTTTCAAATGCCGACGACAAAAGCTTCACCAGTTCGGGCGAGCGGAGGTGGCGCAGCAGCACGCTAACGGCAATCGCCGTCGCCTGGCTTGCGCCGGCGGTCTGGAGTTCCGAAGCGGTGAGCGCTGCAACCTGTTTGTTGATGTCCACAGAAACTTCCTTGAATGAAAAGTGGAGAGTGAAGGCTCGGTGGCCAATCCCGAATTTTGACATGGTTGGCAACGCATCGCGATACGAGGCACTTTGCCTTGTCCGGCAAACGTGGCATTGCGGCTCAGGCGGGTCAGTCGCGCGAATTCAAAAACGCATGTGCGCAATACTCCGGAATCTCCCAGTTTCGGTATTCTGGATAACCTGCATGGCATACGCCGGGCACGATGATCCGGACGTTCAGGGTGATCGGCAGCACGCGGCTCTTATCCATTTTTGTTCGACTTGTCATAACCGGCTGGTATGACACGGATCGCGCCTTTTTTCGGCGCGGGATGTTTCCGCTCACTGGCGGCATCTCGTGCCGCTCAACAATGTGGTTCTGGAAACCTGGCAATGAAGCATGTTTTGAAATTCACCGGCTGGTGTTTTGCCATTGCGTCCGTGGGGCTTGCTCTGCCCGCGGTCGCGGCCGACAGCTTTGCGCAGCGCGATTTCGCGAAGCATTTCACGCTTCAACTCGATGACGCCGCCGCGTCGTCCTACAGCATGACGTTGCCGGCGATCGTCTACGCCGCCAGCCAGCGCAGCGATCTCGGCGACATCCGCATATTCAATAGCACCGGCGATACAGTGCCGTACTCGCTCGACGCGCCGCGCGCGGTCGCCCGCACCCCGTCCAGAACGCGTTCGGTAGGGTGGTTCCCGCTTGCGCCGGCCCCGGCCGGCAGCAGCGGCATGCCGGCCGGAGTGGCGATCGCGGCGGACGGATCGTTGCGGGCGACCGCCGCTCCGCCGCCCCGCGCTCAACACGAACTGGACCTGATCGACCTCGGACGCGTATCGCGGACAACCCAGGTCGACGCGTTGGTTGTCCATTTGCGCGACGACAACTTCCAGGGGCGCGTCACCGTCGAGGTCAGCGACGATCTGCGTCACTGGCAGCCTGCCGGCGATGCGCAATTGCTCAAGGTCAACTACAACGGCAGCACGCTGAGCCAGGACCGTATCGAACTGAGTGGAGCGCACGCGCGATATCTGCGTCTTCACTGGCTCGACGGCGCACCGTATGTCGATTCGATGGACATGGAAATCCAGCCTGTCGGCGCCGGGTCCGCCCAGACCGCTGGCACACAGCGGGAGTGGAAAGAAGGAATCGTCGCCCACACGAGCCTGAAGCCGGGCGAGTACTTCTTCGCGACGGGCGGCTCGTATCCCGTCGACCGCCTGCGGCTGACTTTGCCGCAGCCTAATACGGTGGTGTCCGCCATCATTTATTCGCGAACCGGGCTGGACAAGCCGTGGCGCGAGGTGTCCAGCGCGACGCTGTTCCGTCTGCACAATGGGACGGTCGAGCAAAGCAATGCGCCGCTCGAACTGAAGACCGACACCGACCGTCAATGGCGCGTGGTTGTCGATACCCGTAACGGCGGTCTTGGCAGTGGGGCGCTGACTGTCTCGGCGGGCTGGCGTCCGGCGGCGCTGACTTTTGTCGCGCAAGGGAGTCCGCCTTATACGTTGGCGGTGGGGCGCGTGGAGGCGCTGCCAGCGGTTGTCAGTCGCAGCACTTTGCCTGTGAGCGCGTCGTCGGTACCAGGCGTTGCGCGACTGAATGACGAAACGTCTGTGGCGCATCCGGCGAGCGCGCAGTTGATCGCTAGCGCTCCGGACGCGTCGCGTGGTTATTTATTGTGGGCGGCATTGCTGCTGGCCGTTGGTTCACTTGGGGCGATCGGATGGCGGATTGCGCGTGGAGCGCACATTCGGGCGGCCGACGCGCAGGGAGGTCTGGCCAACGGCGCAGGAACAATGAGCGCGACGGCTAGCGATAGCGCCGCGACCGCCGCCGATGAAGCCGGTGATGTGAAGGGCTGATTCGTGTTAGCGGAGCGTGAGTGCCGCCATTAGGGGTTGCCTGGCGGCGCGAACGCTGCGTGCGCGTCGGCACGTCGTGCGCGAAGTTGAACTTCGGCTCGAGCTAGACAGTGCGGATTGAGTGGGCTGCGGATGGCTGCACGTGATGGCAACCAGGTGACTAACAACCGGGCGATTGCCTCACAAAAGCAATGCTCGGCTGGTCCGCGAAAAGTGCTGAATACTAGCGCGAGGAGAGTCGTTGTCACTAGCGTGAGACACGATCCTCACTCCTGCCGCGCCGACATCGCCGCTATGATCCTGTCGAGCGCGTTCCCGAACGCGGCCCTTTCCTGTTCGTCGAGGCAATCGAACATATCGCCGTTCCATTTTCGCGCAATCGGCATGACCTTCCGATAAAGCGCCCGGCCTTCCGCCGTGAGCGAGACCAGCACCACCCGTCCGTCTTCCTCACTCTGCTGTCGCTGAACCAGTCCTTGCTGGATCAGCGCTTCCGCCGCGCGGCTCGCCTGACTTTTGTCGAGATTGGCGTGTCTCGCCAACTCCATGATCGAGAACGGTCCGAACGATCCTACCGACGCAATCACCCGCGCCTCGGGCAAGGTCACGCCGAGTTTCCCTTGATAGCGCTCACTGATGCCACGCTCCGCAAGTTTGTTCAGCACGTGCAGACGGTAGGTGAGGAGCTGCTCGAGCCCAGCTTTAACGGAGTCCTTCATGGTCATCCCGTGATGAGTGGAGCGGTCGTGGCGCTGTGATTGTTGCCGCAACCGCCCTGCGGGTCAACGCGCGCCGGGGGCGGAGTCTGGTGTCGGCCCGTACCTGAGGCGCGTCAGTTGTTCCGCCTCGTTGGCAAGCAGACGTGCCGCGTCGCGAATCGCGACATCGAGCGTAATCGGGCCCGGAGCGGGCGAAAAGCATCCGCTGAAATATTCGGAAAGACGCGGCAATGCGGCTGAATCCACTGCGCCGGAAAGTAACGTGGCCGGCACACCGGCTGCCTGCGCGTGACGGCAAGCGATGAACGGCGCCTTGCCGTGCAGCGTTTGCACGTCCGAGCGGCCTTCACCTGTGATCAGCCAGTTAGCGCCTTCGAGCGCCGCGTCGAGGCCGATCTGCCGCGCGACTGTTTCCGCGCCGGGTTCGAATTTCGCGCCGAGCATATGCAGCGCAAATCCGAGGCCGCCCGCCGCGCCCGCACCGGCCTGGTCGCGCGCCTTACGCCCGAGTGCTGCTTCGAGCAGATCGGCAAAGCGGGCGAGGGCAGCGTCGATCGATGCGATCTGTTCCGGCTTGACGCCCTTTTGCGGACCAAATACCGCGGTTGCGCCGTGATCGCCGGTCAGTGGGTTATCCACGTCGGACATGCCGATAAATTGTGTGTCCGCGAGGCGGGCGTCCAGTTGGGAAACATCGAGACGCGCGACGCGCGCAAGCTGCTCAGGCGTGCCGTCGAGTTCGTTGCCCTGCGCGTCGAGCAGTTTCAGGCCGAGGCCGGCCAGTAAGCCGGCGCCGCCGTCATTAGTGCTGCTGCCGCCCAGCGCGACGAAAAACCGCCGCACGCCGGCGTCCAGCAGCGCGCGTATCGCTTCGCCCATGCCGCGAGTACTGCGAGCTTCGACCGGCACGCCCATGCCCACCGCGTCCGTAATGCCGACGATTTCCGCTGTTTCGATAATCGCACTGCCGTCGGCGAGCAGCGCAGTCTGGGCTTCGCGCAATGGGCCGGCTGCGCCGCGCACGCTCAGCTTGCGTCGCTCGCCGCCGCTCGTGAGCATCGCGTCGAGCGTGCCTTCGCCGCCGTCGGCCATCGGGCAAATGCGCACGCTGGCATCGGGCCGCGCGCGCTGAATGCCGGACGCGATCGCCTGCGCGACCTGTTCCGCGTTGAGCGAGCCTTTGAATGAGTCGGGAGCAATGACGACGACAGGCGAGGACGACGAATTCGGCATGGTGTCTCTGGATAGTTGGAATTGTTTCGCGGGGTGCTGGGGCAGTCGGAACAGAGCAGAAAGCGATGCAGTCCAAGCTCGTTCATTAGCTTATCAGCATGGGCGCGCGGACTGAATATGTCGAACGGCATAGCCGGAATCGTCCGCTGGAGCGTGCTGGCCGACAGGCGCTGTTCTGTGGCGGCGGTAAACGGGGAGCTAGCGCAACGTGAAGGCGGACGGGGCTGGAGGCGCGGCCGTAATGGATATCGTCGCGAACGGTGGTTGCGATTGCTGTGGCTCCGGGTGCTGGGTCAACGTCGCCGCAGACAGGCGGAGACCAGGCGCAGGAGCGGCACTGGAATCAGGTGGAAACCGTGCAGAAACGGGCCGGAAAGCTACCGGAATCTCGAGAAAAACGTCCTCATTCATCGAATCCCGGTTGGGCGCGCAAATAGTTTGCTAAAATATTCGGCTCTTTGGACCCAACCGTGCTGCCGGCGGCCTGCAAGCCCGCGGCGCAGGCGCGCAATCGATGCAAAACGACGTTAGCGAATGTAAGAACGTTTGCACGCGACATCGACAAGCGGCACGGAGAAGATAACTGATTCGCTCGAATAATTTTAGGACGATTGAAGCCATGGCTAACGTTGTTGAAAACCTCGGCAAGCTCGAACGCCGCGTCACGATTTCCCTGCCGAAGGATGCCGTGCAGAAGGAAGTGGACTCGCGTATCCGTCAACTCGCGAAGAACGTGCGTATGCCGGGTTTCCGGCCGGGCAAGGTGCCGCTCAAGATGGTGACGCAACAGTATTCGGGCCAGGTGGAAGCCGAAGTGCTGAGCGACAAGGTCGGCAAGGAATTTTTCGACATCAGCCGCACCGAAAACCTGCGCGTTGCAGGCCAGCCGAGCTTTGCGCCGAAGGCCGACGTCGCTGAAGGCGACTACGCATTCGACGCAACTTTCGAGGTGTACCCGGAAGTGAAGCTGGGCGATGTCGCTACGGCTGAAATCGAACGCACCACGACCACGATCAGCGAAGCGGAAATCGACCGCACGCTGGAAATCCTGCGCAAGCAACGCGTGCACTTCCACGCTCGCGGCGAAGCTGGCGATCACGGCGACGGCGGTGCCGATACGGCAGCCAAAGACGGCGATCGCGTGACGGTCGACTTCGTCGGCAAGATCGAAGGCGAAGTGTTCCAGGGCGGTAGCGCCGACGACTTCGCGTTCGTGCTGGGCGAAGGCCGCATGCTGCCGGAATTCGAAAAGGCGGCACTGGGCCTGAAGGTCGGCGAGGCGAAGGAATTCGACCTGGCGTTCCCTGAGGACTACCACGGCAAGGACGTCGCAGGTAAGACGGCGCAATTCACGATCACGATGAAGAAGATCGAGTGGCCGCACCTGCCGGAAATCGACGCTGACTTCGCGAAGTCGCTCGGTATCGAAGACGGCGATCTGACCAAGATGCGCGCCGAGATCAAAGACAATCTCGAACGCGAAGCAAAGCGCCGCACGCAAGCCATCGTCAAGAACCAGGTGATGGACGCGCTGCTGAAAATTTCCGAACTCGACGTGCCGAACGCACTGATCGAACAGGATCAGGAGCGCCTCGTCGGAATGGCGCGTCAGGATCTGGAGCAACGCGGCGTGCCCAACGCTAAAGATGCGCCGATCCCGGCTGCCATGTTCAAGGAACAGGCTGAGCGCCGCGTCAAGCTGGGCCTCGTGCTGGCTGAGCTGGTCAAGGCTAACGAACTGCAAGCCAAGCCGGAACAGATCCGTGCTGAAGTCGACGAGTTCGCAAAAAGCTACGAAGACCCGAAGGAAGTCGTCCGCTGGTATTATTCGAACCAGCAACGTCTTGCTGAAATGGAAGCGTACGTCGTTGAAGCCAACGTCGTCGATTTCGTTTTGGGTAAGGCGAAGGTGACGGACAAGGAAGTGAGCTTCGAAGAACTGGCAAGCGCAACGGCGCAAGCGTAAGCGTCGCTGCAACGGCGTGCCGGCTGTCGGAGCGACGGCCCGCACGCCGTTTTTTTGTGCTGTGAATGTGCGTTGCATTTTGCATGGCATTGCGCGTCCAGTTCGTACTGATCGCGCACTTGAATGCGGGCTCGTCGACCACACCTGTCTAGCATCGAATATTTAGAATATTTCCAGACAAGGATCCATTGCATGACCTTTCGCGCTCAAATGCTGGACACGTTGACCTCCCAATCGTCACGGGATCTCGAAGCGCAGGCGCTCGGACTGGTGCCGATCGTCGTGGAAACGAGCGGCCGGGGCGAGCGCTCGTATGACATCTACTCGCGTCTGCTGAAGGAACGTATCGTGTTCCTCGTGGGCGAGGTGAACGATCAGACGGCTAATCTGGTTGTCGCGCAGATGCTGTTCCTGGAAAGCGAGAATCCGGACAAGGACATCAGCTTCTATATCAACAGCCCCGGCGGGTCAGTGTCGGCCGGCATGGCGATCTACGATACGATGCAGTTCATCAAGCCGGACGTTTCCACTCTGTGCATGGGTCTTGCAGCTAGCATGGGTGCGTTCCTGCTGGCGGCAGGAGCGAAGGGCAAGCGTTTTGCATTGCCGAATTCGCGCGTGATGATTCACCAGCCGCTGGGCGGCGCGCGTGGTCAGGCCTCGGATATCGAAATTCAGGCTCGGGAAATTCTGTACCTGAAGGAGCGCCTGAATAGTCTGCTCGCCCACCACACCGGCCAGCCGGTCGAGCGTATTGCCCGCGACACCGACCGCGACAATTTCATGTCCGGCGACGACGCGCAAGCTTACGGTCTGGTCGACCAGGTCGCGCACAAGCGTCCTTGACCTGGTGCGGTTTTGCCCTTAGTTGGGGCAAGGCCGCCAGATCCGTTGTGAAATAATCAAGAATCGTCCGAGCGCCTGCGGCAAACGCCGTCACCTTGGCTCAAACCCCGCCACGCCCAAACCGCGAGGCGGGGGCAAACGGCGTATCATGTAATTGAGTGTCCGGAGGCTCACACATCTATGGCGGACAAGAAAGGTTCTAACAGCGAAAAGCTGTTGTATTGCTCGTTTTGCGGCAAGAGCCAGCATGAGGTCAAAAAGCTGATTGCTGGCCCGTCGGTGTTCATTTGCGATGAATGTATCGACCTGTGCAACGAAATCATCCGTGACGAGGCGGCGGGTGCGGGCATCGAGGCGGGCTTGTCCAAGTCCGATCTGCCAAGTCCGCAGGAAATTCGTGAAATTCTCGACCAGTACGTGATCGGTCAGGAACGCGCGAAGAAGATTCTTGCAGTAGCGGTGTACAACCACTACAAGCGCCTCAAGCATCTCGACAAGAAGGATGAAATCGAGCTGTCAAAGAGCAACATTCTGCTGATCGGCCCGACCGGTTCCGGCAAGACTTTGCTCGCGCAGACGCTCGCACGCCTCCTGAACGTCCCGTTTGTGATTGCTGACGCAACCACGTTGACGGAGGCCGGCTATGTCGGCGAAGACGTCGAGAACATCATTCAGAAGTTGCTGCAGAACTGCAACTACGAAGTGGACAAGGCCCAGCGCGGTATTGTCTACATCGATGAAATCGACAAGATCAGCCGCAAGTCCGACAACCCGTCTATCACACGTGATGTGTCGGGTGAAGGCGTGCAGCAGGCTCTGCTGAAGCTCGTCGAAGGCACGATGGCGTCAGTGCCTCCGCAGGGCGGCCGCAAGCATCCGAATCAGGACTTCATCCAGGTCGACACCACCAATATTCTGTTCATCTGCGGTGGCGCGTTCGACGGTCTGGAGAAGGTCATCGTCGACCGCACCGAAAAGACGGGTATTGGTTTCGGCGCGAGCGTGAAGAGCAAGCAGGAGCGGGACGCGGGCGAGGTGCTTCGCGAAGTGGAGCCGGAAGATCTGATCAAGTTCGGTTTGATTCCCGAACTGATCGGCCGTCTGCCGGTGGTCGCCACGCTCGGCAAGCTCGACGAAACTGCGTTGATGAAGATCCTCGTTGAACCGAAGAACGCATTGGTGAAGCAGTACCACAAGCTGTTCAACATGGAACGCGTCGAACTGGAGATTCGTCCGGCTGCGTTGCAGGCTGTGGCGCGTAAAGCGATCCGTCGCAAGACGGGTGCGCGCGGTTTGCGCTCCATCCTGGAACAGGCGTTGCTTGAAGTGATGTACGACCTGCCGCAAATGAAAGGCGTCAGCAAGGTCATCATCGACGACAACGTTATCGACGGCGACGGCAAACCGCTACTGATCTACGAAGACGCGCCCAAGGTCGCGGGTTCGAACTGATCGGCTTTCGAGTTCTGCAAAAAAAGCCGTTCATGGCAACGTGAACGGCTTTTTTCGTTTATCGTGTGGTCAATGAAGCTTGTTTTCACAATGGAGTCACTGAACCTTCGGAGTCACTGAACTTTTCCCACACGCGGAGGCCTTGCAATAGTTTCTGCTGGCCTCACCTATCGAACGAACTGATTCCACTCATGGGGAAATGAAATGTCAGGAACCCAACTCCTCCCGCCGGAACGCATTACGCTCCCGCTGCTCCCGCTGCGTGACGTAGTCGTCTTCCCGCACATGGTGATTCCGCTCTTCGTAGGCCGCCCGAAGTCGATCAAGGCTCTCGAAGCAGCGATGGAAGGCGGCAAGCACATCATGCTCGTCGCCCAGAAAACGGCTGCGAAAGATGAGCCGACCGAAAAGGACATGTACGAAGTAGGGTGTGTCGCCAACATCCTGCAAATGCTCAAGCTGCCCGATGGCACCGTCAAGGTGCTCGTCGAAGGCTTGCAGCGCGCGAAGACGCTTTCCATCGAAGAACAGGAAACGCAGTTCTCGTGCGAAGTCATGCCGCTCGAACCCGACCACGCCGACAGCGCTGAAACTGAAGCGTTGCGCCGCGCGATCGTGTCGCAGTTCGATCAGTATGTGAAGCTGAATAAGAAGATTCCGCCTGAGATCCTGACGTCGCTGTCGGGTATCGACGAAGCGGGTCGTCTGGCCGATACGATCGCGGCGCATCTGCCGCTCAAGCTCGACCAGAAGCAGCACATCCTCGAAATGTTCCCGGTCATCGAGCGACTCGAGCATCTGCTCGCGCAACTCGAAGCCGAGATCGACATCCTGCAGGTCGAAAAGCGTATCCGTGGGCGTGTCAAACGCCAGATGGAGAAGAGCCAGCGCGAGTACTACCTGAACGAACAGGTCAAGGCGATCCAGAAGGAACTCGGCGAAGGCGAAGAAGGTGCGGATCTCGAAGAACTCGAGAAGCGCATCACGGCTGCCCGCATGCCGAAGGAAGCCAAGAAGAAGGCCGACGCCGAGCTCAAAAAGCTCAAGCTGATGTCGCCGATGTCGGCTGAAGCGACGGTCGTGCGTAACTATATCGACACGCTGATCGGCTTGCCGTGGCGCAAGAAGAGCAAGGTCAACAACGACCTCTCGAATGCGGAGCGCGTGCTCGATGAGGACCACTTCGGTCTCGAGAAAGTGAAGGAACGCATTCTCGAGTATCTCGCGGTCCAACAACGTGTCGACAAGGTCAAAGCGCCGATCCTGTGCCTCGTTGGGCCTCCGGGTGTCGGTAAGACGTCGCTGGGTCAGTCGATCGCTCGCGCTACGAACCGCAAGTTCGTGCGTATGGCGCTCGGCGGCGTGCGTGACGAAGCTGAGATTCGCGGCCATCGTCGTACGTACATTGGTTCGATGCCCGGCAAGATTCTGCAAAGCCTGACCAAGGTCGGCGTGCGCAATCCGCTCTTCCTGCTCGACGAAGTCGACAAGATGGGCCAGGATTTCCGCGGCGATCCGTCATCGGCTCTGCTCGAAGTGCTCGATCCGGAACAGAACCATACGTTCGCCGATCACTACGTCGAAGTCGACTTCGATCTGTCGGACGTGATGTTCGTGGCGACGTCGAACTCGCTGAACATTCCGCCGCCGCTGCTCGACCGGATGGAAGTGATCCGTCTGTCGGGTTACACGGAAGACGAGAAGGTCAGCATCGCGCAACGTTATCTTTTGCCCAAGCAGAAGAAGAACAACGGCCTCAAGGAAGGCGAGGTCGATGTAACGGAAACCGCGATCCGCGACATCATTCGTTACTACACGCGTGAAGCGGGTGTTCGTTCGCTCGAGCGTGAAATTTCGAAGATTTGCCGCAAGGTCGTGAAGATGCTTCTGCTGAAGAAGGCAGAAGGCGCGGTGAAGGTCGACGGCAGTAATCTCGACACGTTCCTCGGCGTGCGCAAGTACGACTTCGGTCTGGCTGCGAAGGAAAATCAGGTTGGCCAGGTCACGGGTCTCGCGTGGACGGAAGTGGGCGGCGATCTGCTGACCATCGAAGCCGCGGTGATGCCGGGTAAGGGCAATGTGATCCGCACGGGTTCGCTCGGCGACGTGATGAAGGAATCCGTCGAAGCTGCGCGCTCGGTTGTGCGTTCGCGTTCGCGTCGTCTCGGTATCAAGGACGAAGCGTTCGAGAAGCAGGACATTCACATCCACGTGCCGGAAGGCGCGACGCCGAAGGACGGTCCTTCGGCCGGTATCGCGATGACGACCGCGCTGGTGTCGGTGTTGACCGGTATTCCGGTTCGTGCCGACGTCGCGATGACGGGCGAAATCACGCTGCGTGGTGAAGTCTTGCCGATCGGCGGCCTGAAGGAAAAGCTGCTGGCTGCGCATCGCGGTGGTATCAAGCTGGTGCTGATTCCGGAAGAAAACGTCAAGGACTTGACGGAGATTCCGGATAACGTGAAGAACGCGATCGAAATCGTGCCGGTCCGCTGGATCGACAAGGTGCTCGAACTTGCGCTCGAACGTGTACCGCAAGCATTGCCGGAAGAAGAGGCAAAGCCTGCAACGCCCGTTGCAGCCGAGCCGGGTAAAGACGCTGGCGCAACAGAAGTTGTGAAGCACTAAAGCAGCTGGCAACCTGGTTGCTTGCTGGACAAAAAACCCGCGGTTACGGCCGCGGGTTTTTTATTGTCTGGACGCATCGCGTGATGACCGCGCGTACTGTCATTCCCACCTTATGGGCAAAGTTCGGAGTGCCCGCGCACGCATGGAATTGTTGCAATCTTCGGTTATAAAAAAGCGGTTTAAAAAGCCGCTGAATCAGGCTCAACCCCGCTTGACACAAGGGTTTCGGCCAATTCTAATGAGGCGGCTCGGCGTTACCGCCAGCCGCGTGATGATCCAGGTGCGTTAAAGCACCGTCACGATTGCCATAAACATTCTCGGGGGTAGGAATGAACAAGACGGAATTGATCGATCACATTGCACAACAAGCCGACATTTCGAAGGCGGCGGCAGGTCGTGCACTCGATGCTGTGATCGGTGGCGTCAAGGGTACGTTGAAGAAAGGCGGTTCGGTGACGTTGGTCGGTTTTGGCACGTTCGCGGTCGGCAAGCGGACGGCTCGTACGGGGCGCAATCCGCGCACCGGCGCAGCGATCAAAATCAAGGCCGCAAAAGTTCCTAAATTTAGGCCTGGCAAAGCTCTGAAGGATGCGCTAAACTAATGGGCTTGCTGCTTGAGGAATAGCCGGTTCGCCAGAAAGAAGTGCGGCGGGCAGGTGCTAGCCGAGGCGTCGAAATGTTCGGCCCGAAGCGATCAGGCAGCAATAGCAGAAGCACATGAATCGTGAAGCTGGGTGCTTAGCTCAGTTGGTAGAGCGGCGCCCTTACAAGGCGTAGGTCGGGAGTTCGAGCCTCTCAGCACCCACCAGTTTCAGATTCGGTTCGAGTGTTTCAGCGCAGTGACGCAGTATAAGGAGTGGTAGTTCAGTCGGTTAGAATACCGGCCTGTCACGCCGGGGGTCGCGGGTTCGAGTCCCGTCCACTCCGCCAGCATCCATGAAAGGCGAACTCCGGTTCGCCTTTTTTTTTGCCCGCTGTTGTAAGATCGGGCGTTCTGTTTTTGGCACTCCACGCATGCTCGATTTTTTCCGTAATCACAAACGCCTGATGATGTTCATGCTCATCCTCGTCATTGTGCCGGGGTTGGGTTTTGTGGGTATTCAAGGGTTCCGCGGCTTTTTCGACGAGAGCGCAAACGTCGCAAGCGTCAACGGTCACAAGATCACTCGCGCAGAGTACGACGACGCCATGCGTCAGCAGCTCGACCGCGCTCGTCAAATGCTTGGCGCGCAGTTCGACATGAAGTCGTTCGATACGCCGGATCGTCGTCGCGACATGCTCGACGGTTTGATCGAACAGCGCGTGCTGGCCGATGAAACGCAGCGTCTGCATCTGACTGCATCCGACGACGCCGTGCGTCGCGTTCTGCTCAACGATCCGGTTATCTCGTCGCTGAAGAATCCCGACGGCTCGATCGACCTCGACCGCTACAAGCAATTGCTTGCGATGCAGGGCATGACGCCCGACCAGTACGACGAGCGCGTGCGCTATAGCATTGCCACGCAGCAACTGCCGGCAAGCATTCAAGGCAGTGCTTTCACGTCGAAAACCCTCGCACAGCAACTGACCGCACTGGCAGAACAGCAGCGTGAAGTGCAGGGCATCGCGTTCCATCCGCGTGACTATGCGGCGAAAGTCCAGCCGACCGACGCGCAATTGCAGGCGTATTACGACGCGCACAAGAGCGACTTCGCCACGCCCGCCACGGCTACGATTCAGTACCTCGTGATGTCGCCGGCAACGTTGAGCGCGGCAACGCAGCCGAGCGACGCCGATCTGAAGAAGTACTACGACGACAACATCACGCACTTCCGCACGGACGGCGAGGTGCGTGCAAGCCACATTCTGATTTCGGCGCCGAAAGACGCGAGCCCGGCTGACAAAGCCAAGGCGAAGCAGAAGGCCGAAGAGTTGCTCGCGCAGATCAAGGCGCACCCGGATCAGTTTGCGCAGATCGCTCAGCAGAATTCGCAGGATCCGGGTTCGGCATCGAAGGGCGGTGACCTCGGTTACTTCGGTCGCGGCATGATCGCGGGCGGTCAGGCATTCGACGACGCTGTGTTCGCGCTGAAGAAAGACGAAGTCAGCGGCATCGTGCAAACCGATTTCGGTTTCCACATCGTCAAGGTGACGGATGTGAAGCCTGCCGTCACGAAACCGTTCGACGAAGTGAAAGATCAGATCGCGAAAGATCTGAAGACGCAACTGGCCAGCAAGGCATTCACCGACGATTCGGAAGGCTTCACGTCGATCGTCTACGAAAAGGCGAAGAGCCTGCAACCGGCCGCCGACAAGTACAAGCTCCAGTTGCAGACCGCAACGGTCACGCCGCAGCCGGATCCGAAGCTGCCGCCGGATAGCCCGTTGAACAACGCGAAATTCCTCGCGGCCGTGTTTGCTAACGATGCGGTGCAAGCTCGCAATAACACGCAAGCTATCGATGTTGGCGGCAACGCGCTGATCGCTGCACGCGTGACCGACTACAAGGCTGCGGCCGTGCCGGCGCTCGACGCGATCAAAGATGCCGTGCGTCAGAAGGTCGTTGCGGTTCAATCGGACGAGGCAGCGCATAAGGACGGTATCGCGAAGCTGGCCGAGTTTGAAAAGTCGAAGGCAACGACCGGTTTTTCGTCTCCGCTGAAGGTTTCGCGCAATGACGCGCAAGGCGTGCCGCCTGCCGCATTGAGTGCAATCTACAAAGCCGATGCGCAAAAATTGCCGGCTTACGTGGGTGTGGACCTCGGTGCTGATGGTTACGCGATCTATCGGGTGAACTCGGTGGTCGCGGGTGCGCCGATCGACCCGCAGCGTCTGACTGCTGCGCAGCAACAGATCGCACAAGTTGCCTCGCAGTCGGAAGTCGAAGCCTATGTGCAGGCGCTGCGCGAGCGTTCGAAAGTGAAGTTCTACGGTTCGCTCGACAGCAGCAGCAATAACGCGCAAGGCAACGACGACTAACTGTCGTCAGCGCTTTCAGGCCGCGTACAGAACACCGTACGCAGGCAAAAAAAGCCCCGCATTTGCGGGGCTTTTTCATTTGACGATCGCGGTGCGACCGGCAAATGGTTTGCTGCTACGCAACGAGCGTTGCGTCAGACATTAAAGCTTAAAGGCAGCCGCTGATCGCGCCAGCCGCTTCACCGCCAGCGCCGCCGCCTGAGCGGAAACCGACCCACGTGCCCGGGCCGCTGTAGGACGGACGCACCACAGCCGCAGCGCCGTTAGGCGGTTGCTGACCCGGCACATACACGTCCATGGCCTGGTCGTTGGCCAGGGTATTTTGCGTGACAACCTGCTGTTGCGAACCGTCGGCCCATTTCTGCGCGATGCAGGTGGCCACGGCCTTCGGCGGTTGCTGGCTTTGTCCGACGGATTGAACGCCAGCAGGCGGTTGAGCGGCGCAGGCAGAAATTGCCACGGTCAAAGCGATTAACGGTAGGTATTTCACGTTATCTCCTCGGAAGTCGCTCTAGCGAAACGAGCGGGGTGACACGGGATAGGAAAGTGTCAGAACAAACTTGCCGATCCGCGTTCCCAAAGTTCTGGAAACAAGTTGTTAGCAGCTTTTCAGTGCGACGAACTTGTACGAAGGAGTGGCTTTACTGCAGGCCACACGTTGTTGAGTAGCACTGGCTGTGCCTGCTGGGTCGGGTGCATCTGATCGGCCTGGAACATGTCCGGTTTGTCGGCGATGCCGGCGAGCAGGAACGGCACTAACGGCACACGCAATTCCTTCGACAGATCGCCATACAGGCCGTGGAACTTTTGCGTGTAGTCGGGGCCGTAATTGGGCGGGACGTACATGCCCACCAGCACGACCTTTGCATGTCCCTGTTGAGCCTGCTCGATGATCGTGCGCAGGTTGTCTTCGGTGGTGGAAAGCGGCACGCCTCGCAATGCGTCGTTGGCGCCGAGTTCGACGATCACGATGCTCGGCTTCAGGCGTTGCATGAGCGCCGGCAAGCGGGCCCGTCCGCCGCTGGTGGTGTCGCCGCTGATGCTGGCATTGGCGACGCTATAATCGATTCGCTCGTCGGACAGACGCTGGCGCATCAGCGCAACCCAGCCAGTGTCGCGAGGCAGGCCGTATTCGGCGGAGATGCTGTCGCCGAGTACGACGATTACCGGCCGGGCAGGTTCGGGCGCATTGGCGGCCTGGGCCGCGAAGGGCATCGAAAAGAGGGCGGCGGCCATCACGGTCGAGCCGAATGCTGTAGACAGCGCTGCGGCGCGCGGGGCTATGGCGAGCACTTTCAACCTACGCTTCACCATGCTAAACAAAACTGATCCAGTCATTGAAGTGCGGGGTTTGTGCAAGAAGGTTAAGGATGCAACGGGCGAACTGACGATTCTCGACGATATCGATCTTGCTATCGATGCCGGCAGCAGTGTGGCAATCGTCGGTGCATCCGGGTCGGGCAAGTCTACGCTGCTTGGCTTGCTCGCGGGATTGGACAGCGCGAGTTCGGGCTCGGTTCGGTTGCTGGGCCGGGAACTCGGCGAACTCGACGAAGACGGGCGGGCTGCGTTGCGCAGCGGATCGGTCGGCTTCGTGTTCCAGTCGTTCCAACTGATGCCGCACCTGACCGCGCTCGAGAACGTCACGTTGCCGCTCGAGTTGCAAGGCGGCGTCGGCACGCGCGAGGCGGCGCAACGGGCGCGTGGTCTGCTGGAGCAGGTCGGCCTTGGGCAGCGTACCGGGCATTATCCGAAGCTGCTGTCCGGTGGCGAACAGCAGCGTGTGGCGTTGGCGCGGGCCTTCGTCACGCATCCGGCTATCCTGTTCGCCGACGAACCCACCGGCAGTCTCGATGCCGCGACCGGTCACGCCGTGATCGATCTGATGTTCGAGATGAATCGCGCGAACGGCGCCACGTTGATTCTCGTCACGCATGACATCGAACTGGCGCGTCGTTGCGACAAGACGGTGACGATCGAAGCGGGGCGGCTGGCCTGATCCTGCGCCATCGACAAAAATCGTCGCTATAAAAAAAGCGGGCCACGAAGGCCCGCTTTTTCATTTCCGCTATTCATTCCTGCTAGAAGCAGCGGGATTCAGCCCGAAGCATCGCTCACTTCTTCAACGCGGCCCGCGCCCGCGCGATCAGCGCCGAGGTCGACGAGTCGTGCTTCTTCTCGTCCACGCTTGCAGCGGTCAGATCGGCCTCCACCACCTTGCCGAGAATCTTGCCGAGTTCGACGCCCCATTGATCGAACGGGTTGATGTTCCACACCGACGCCTGCACCAGCACCTTGTGTTCGTACAACGCGATCAACGCGCCGAGCGAACGCGCAGTGAGCGCATCGAGTATCAGCGTGGCGGTCGGCCGGTTGCCCGGGAAGGTCAGATGCGGCGCGAGTTCCGGCTTGTCCGGGCCCGCCACTTTCTTCGCTTCTTCAAGCGTGCGGCCGAGCATCAACGCCTCGCTTTGCGCGAAGCAGTTAGCCAGCAGCTTCGGATGATGGCTCGCCAGCGGATGCTCCGGCGTCAGCACAGCAACGAAGTCGATCGGGACGATGGTCGGCCCTTGATGCAGCATCTGGAAGAACGCATGCTGGCCGTTCGTGCCAGGCTCGCCCCACGTCACCGCCGACGTCGGATAGTCGACGAACGCGCCGTCGAGCCGTGCCGACTTGCCGTTGCTCTCCATCTCCAGTTGTTGCAGATACGACGGCAGGAAATGCAGCGCTTCCGAATACGGCGCGACCAGGTAGCTTTGCGAGCCGAAGAAGTTGCGATACCAGATGCCGATCATGCCGAGCAGCACCGGCAAATTCTTTTCGAGCGGCGCATCGCGGAAATGCTGATCCATCTCGTTCGCGCCAGCGAGCAGTTCATCGAACTGCTGCGGGCCGACCGCGATCATGATCGACAGACCGACCGCCGACCACAGCGAATAGCGGCCGCCGACCCAGTCCCACATCTCGAACACGTTCTCTTTCGCGATGCCGAACTTGACCACTTCCGCCGGGTTCGCCGACACGCCGACGAAATGCTTCGCCAGTGCGCTTTCCGGGCAGCCCTTTTCGACGAACCAGTCGCGCAGCGAGCGCGCGTTGGTCATCGTTTCGAGCGTCGTGAAGGTCTTGGACACGATGATCGCGAGCGTTTCCTCGGGATCGATCTGCTGCATCACGTTGTACAGATCGGCGCCGTCGACGTTCGACACGAAGTGCGTGGTGATCTCCGGCGTAGCCAGATGATGCAGCGCGTGCACGACCATCTTCGGCCCGAGATCCGAGCCGCCGATGCCGATGTTCACCACGTAGCGAATCCGCTTGCCGGTGTAGCCGGTCCATGCGCCGCTGCGCACCTGGTCGGCGAACGCGGCCATCTTCGCGCGTTCGGCCTTGATCTCGGCGTGGAACGGCGCTTTCGGATCGGTCGCGCGCAACGCGGTATGCAGCGCGGCGCGGCCTTCGGTCGGGTTGACGACCTCGCCCGCGAACATCGCGTCGCGGCGTTTTTCGACGCCGGCTTCGCGCGCGAGTTGCACGAGCAGCTTCAGGGTTTCATCGGTGATACGGTGCTTCGAGAAATCGGCCGCGAGTCCGCCGCCCGCGAACGCGAAGCGCTCGGCACGGGTAGGGGCGGGGTCGTTCTCGGGGGCGAACCAGTCGCGCATGTGCGCATCGCGAATCTTCTCGTAATGCGTTTGCAGCGAGGACCAGGAGGGGAGCGAGTTCTGGGTCATAGCGTCCGTCTAACCAGGGGGCACGAAGAAAGGCCGCGCGTGAAGCGCTGCCGAGGATGATGCAACGATGCTGTTAGAACGATGCCGCGCAGCCGGGTTCGCGACGCGGGCCGCAGTGAAGTTTCAACCGGCTTTTGACGAGCCGCAGAGCCTTCGGGCTCCGGTTGAAACTTCGCTGCTGCCCGCGATCGACCCGACACGCGGCGCAGTTGTCCAGTATAGCGGCGATGCGTGACAGCCTGCATGGGTTTGGGCATCGCGCGCAAAAGTTGGGACGACGGTGCGCGTCAGGCCGGCGTTATGCGGCCGTCGGCGGATAGAACATACGGTTCAGCAGGGTGCGCACCATCGGTGCGAGTTCGCCTGCTGTCAGGCCGGCCGGCCCATGGCCTTGCGCGGTGAGGGTGTCGGCGGCGAGGCCGTGCAGGAACACGCCCGCGAGAGCCGCCTCGTAGCGTGGCAAATGCTGCGCGAGCAATGCGCCGATGATCCCGCCGAGCACGTCGCCGGTGCCGCCGGTGGCGAGCGCCGCGTTGCCGGTCGGGTTGATCGCGAGGCGGCCGTCCGGCGCCGCGACGATCGTGCCTGTCCCTTTCAGAACCACGACGCTCGCAAAGCGCGCGGCCAGCGCGCGGGCCGCGCCGGGGCGGTCGCGCTGCACGGCGGCGGCGTCGCTGCCGAGCAGGCGTGCGGCTTCGAGCGGATGCGGCGTCAGGATGCACGGGTCGCCTTGCACGCCGCGCGCGGTCACTTCTGCGGCCAGCGCGGGATCTTTGGCGATCAGGTTCAGTGCATCGGCATCGAACAGTTTGGGCACGTCGAGCGGCAGCACGTCGTGCATGACGCGCGTCGCCCGCTCGCGGTGCCCCATGCCGCAGCCGACCGCCAGCGCATCCATCGAATCGAGCGGCAGATCGTCGATGGGATGCAGCATCAGTTCGGGATGCGGCGGATCGTAAGGCGGAGCGCCGTCGCCCAGCAGCGCGACATGCACCTTGCCCGCGCCGGCGTAGAGCGCCGCGCGCGACGCGAGGATCGGCGCGCCGCACATCCCCGTATCGCCGCCGACCACCGCGAGGCTGCCGAACGTGCCCTTGTTGGTCGCGAAATCGCGCGGCGGCAGGAACGCGCTGAAAAGCTCGGGCGCGTTCAATTGCACGACCGTGCGCGCGCCAATGTCGACGCCGATCGGCGCGACAGTCACCTGGCCGGCGAGGTCGCGCCCCTGCGCGGTGAACAGACCCGGCTTCGCGCCGATGAAGGTGATCGTGTGAGTCGCGCAGACCGCGACGCCGTCGCCATTGCCGACGACGGTGCCGGTGTCGCTGTCGAGTCCGCTTGGGACGTCGAGCGCGAGAACGCCGCCTTTTCTGGGCCGCGCTTTCGCCCGCTGCGACAACTGCCGCGCGACATTCGCGAATACGCCTTCGAGCGGACGGGTCAGGCCGATGCCGAACATGCCGTCCACGAGCCAGCGGAAGCCGTCCAGCGTTGCAGGCGGTTCCGGTGTGATCGGCACGCCCGCGGCGCGGGCCGTGTCGAGTGCCCAGCGGGCGTCGTCCGGTTTCACGTCGACGGGCATACACAACTCGACGGCGATTCCCGCCCTGTGCAATTCGGCCGCGAGAATCAACGCGTCGCCGCCGTTATTGCCGGGGCCGGCGATCAGCCACACGCGCTGCTTCGATTTTTCGACCGACGTGTCGCGGGTGATCTGCTCATGCAGAAAGCTCGCCGCCGATTGCCCGGCGCGGCCCATCAGCGTGTGCGGGGGCAGTGCGGCTTGAGCTTGCGATTCGGCGATCCGCAGATCCGTCAGCGTCAGCAGGGGCAGCGCCCGATGATGCGGGTTGATGAGGGTAGGCGGCGTGTGTTCGGCGTCTGTCATGGCGGACCTGGCGTTTCGCGTGCTCGTTGCAGCACGCGCAAGCAAAGGAAATCGCTATGTTAGTGCCGATGCGGGCGCGATGCGCGGCTCTTTCCGGCCCGCTTTGGTACGTGCGCGCCATTTGCAGCGGGAATTGCGGGAGCGGTCGTCGCGTGTGCTCGCAAACAGACGCGACCGGACGCAAAAGAACGCAACCGGCGATCATGAAAACCTTGTGGTTCTCATGATCGCCAATACGTTTTCAAGTGGATTTGATGCAGAAGCGACAGGCTTATTGAAACCGTTCTGCCCGCAGTGCGGCCAGCGTATCGGCCGGTAAATCGGACGTCTGGCCTGAAATCAGATCGGCGACCAGCTTGCCCGCTCCGCAAGCGAGGCCCCAGCCCGCCGGACCATGTCCGACATTGACGAACAGACGCGGATGCAGCGCATTGCCGATCACCGGCAAGCCATCCGGCGACAGCAGCTTGACGCCTTCCCACGGCAGCGCCGCCGAAATCCGCGCGGCGCCCGGAATCCAGTCATGCGTGGCCTGGCCGAGCAGCGCCAGCGCCTCTTTCGTGACTGCTTCGCCCAACGGCTTGTCGATCTGGCCGGCGCTTTGCAGCACCGCACCGCCCGCAATCCGCAACCGGTGATTCATCCGGCTGATGCCGATCCGCTTCACTGCGTCGACGATCGCCACATGCGGCGCGCATTCCTCGTGCGCGATCGGCGCGACCAGCGTATGCAGCCGCAGCGGATGCAGCGGCAGCTTCAAACCCAGCGGTTCGAGCAACGACAGGCTGCCATGACCGGCCGCCACGACAATCGCGTCGGCGTGAATCACGTCGACTTCGCGTGAACGGGCGTCCGAACCCGGACGCGGCGCCAGTTCCACCGACGCGCGTTGTCCTTCGAGACGGATCGCCGACACTTCGCAGCCGAGCATGAATTGCACGCCGCCTTGCGCGTCGAGCGTCTGTTTGATGAGTTTGGCGAACAGCGGGCAGTTGGCCGTGCGTTCCTGGTCGAACAGCACGCCGCCGGCGAACTCCGGTTCGGTGCGCACCGAATGCTCGAACGCCGCGCATTCGGCCGGCGTCAGCACGTGATGCGGGACTTCGTACTGGCGCAGCAATTCGAGCGCGGCTTGAGTCTGCTCCCATTCCTGCTGCGAGCGCACCAGATAAAGCACGCCGTTCGACTGTTCGAATTCGAGACCGAAGCGCGATTCGACATCGATCAACGCGTCGCGCGACGCTTCGATCAGCGGACGCAGCAGGCCGAACTGGCGGCTGAACGCGTCCGGTTCCTGCAGCGCGGACAATTGCTTGACGAACTGACGCGCCTGCCCATTGAAGCCGACCTTGCTGATCACGCCGTTGCGGGCGTTCTGGCGGCTCGCCATGAAGGTCGGGCCGAACCAGACGTCGAGCGGCGTGGGCAGGACCGTGCCGCCGTGGCCATAGGTGGCGCCCTGCGCGACGGTGGCGTGGCGCTCGACGACGCAGACCCGGTGACCGGCCGCGCGCAGGTGATAAGCGGTGGCGGCGCCTGCAATTCCGCCGCCAATGACGATGACATCCATGTTCTGATTCGAGTTGCCGGCGGGACGCCGAAGTGGCGTATCCGTTCTGGCGTGACATGCGGCGCTGCCTGGCATGAGCCGGGCTGCTTGCGCCGATCTGGTGAAAGGCCGAATGATAGCAGTCAAACGCAAGGCGCGGCCACGCGGGCGGCGCATCGACGCAGCATCGGCGGATGGACCGAAACCGCACCGTCAGGCCCGCTGGAAGCCTGTTCCCGGGGTATAATCCCGGACTTCCTTTCCGCCTCACGTCGCCTGTATGTTCGAGTCTGCGGCATCGCAGAGCGACGCAACGTCAAGTCCATGGCCCACTTCTCGTGTTTCCCCGGCGCTTCGGCCCTCTCCGATTTCCGTCAAACCCGCCTGCTCGACACGCTCACGCGCATCGATCCGAACATTACGGGCGTGCGCGGTCAATTCCTGCACTTCGTCAACGCTCAAACCCCGCTCTCCGCTGAAGACAACGCGAAGATCGAAGCGCTGATGCACTACGGCGATCCGCTCGAAGAAAGTAAAGAGCGCGGTTCGGTCGAAACTTTCCTCGTGGTGCCGCGTTTCGGCACGGTGTCGCCGTGGGCCAGCAAGGCAACCGACATCGCCCATCTGTGCAACCTCACGCAGGTGCGCCGCATCGAGCGCGGCGTCGAATACACGGTCACGCTGAAAAGCGGTCTGCTGGGCGGCAAGAAGGCGTTGTCGGACGAAGCGCGCGCGGCAGTCGCCGCTGCGCTGCACGACCGCATGACCGAAAGCGTCGCGCCGTCGCGCGAGCACGCGCTGCATCTGTTCGATGAACTGCCGGCCAAGCCGCTGCAAACCGTCGACGTGCTCGGCAACGGCCGTGGCGCGCTGGAAGCGGCGAACACCGAACTGGGCCTCGCGCTCGCGGACGACGAAATCGACTATCTGGTCGATGCGTTCACGAAGCTCGGCCGCAATCCGACCGACGTCGAACTGATGATGTTCGCGCAGGCCAACAGCGAGCACTGCCGTCACAAGATTTTCAACGCCGACTGGACCATCGACGGCGAGAAGCAGGACATCTCGCTGTTCAACATGATCCGCAATACCGAGAAGCTGAATCCGCAAGGCACGATCGTCGCGTATTCGGACAACTCGGCGATCATGGCGGGCGGCATGGCCGAGCGCTGGTTCCCGCGCACGCCGGAGCAACTTGGTGCGAGCGAATTGCCGGAGCACTATCGCCGCAACGTCGAGCTGACGCACACGTTGATGAAGGTCGAAACGCACAATCACCCGACCGCGATCTCGCCGTTCCCGGGCGCTGCGACCGGTGCGGGCGGTGAAATCCGCGACGAAGGCGCGACCGGCCGCGGCGCGCGTCCGAAGGCGGGTCTCGCGGGCTTCACGGTGTCGAATCTGGAATTGCCCGACGGCGTCGAAGCATGGGAAAACGCGCGCGACGCTGCACAGCCGCTCGCCCATCGCAATCCGGACGACAAGTTCGAAGCGTATGGCCGTCCCGACCGCATCGCGTCGCCGTTGCAGATCATGATCGACGGCCCGCTCGGCGGCGCCGCGTTCAACAACGAATTCGGCCGGCCGAATCTGGGTGGCTATTTCCGCGCTTACGAGCAGAACGTCGCGGGCCTGGTGCGCGGTTATCACAAGCCGATCATGATCGCCGGCGGTATCGGCAATATTTCGGACCAGCACACGCATAAGCACGATCTGCCGGAAGGCTCGCTGCTGATTCAGATCGGCGGTCCCGGCATGCGCATCGGCATGGGCGGCGGTGCGGCCAGCTCGATGGCAACCGGCACGAACACCGCCGAACTCGACTTCGATTCGGTGCAGCGTGGCAATCCGGAAATCGAACGCCGTGCGCAGGAAGTCATCAATGCGTGCTGGCAACTCGGCGGAAAGAACCCGATCCTGAGCATTCACGACGTCGGCGCGGGCGGTTTGTCGAACGCGTTCCCGGAAGTGGTGGACGGTGCTAGCAAAGGCGCAGTGTTCAATCTGCGCAGTATTCAACTCGAAGAAAGCGGCTTGTCGCCGCGCGAAATCTGGTCGAACGAAGCGCAGGAACGTTATGTTCTGGCGATCGATCCGGCCGATCTGCCGGCCTTCGAAGCGATGTGCAAACGCGAGCGCTGCCCGTTCGCGGTGATCGGCACGGCAACCGCCGAGCGTCAACTGAAGCTGATCGACTCCGAGCAGAAAGACAACGCTCACGAGCCGGTCGACATGCCGATGGAAGTGCTGCTCGGCAAGGCGCCGCGCATGCATCGCGACGTGAAGCGCGTCGAGCAGAAGCTCGAACCGGTCGACGTCACCCATATCGCTTTGCCGGACGTGGCAGCGAGCGTGCTGCGTCATCCGACGGTGGCGAGCAAGTCGTTCCTGATCACGATCGGCGACCGTTCGGTGGGCGGCACGACCGCGCGCGACCAGATGGTCGGTCCGTGGCAGGTGCCGGTGGCCGACGTCGCGATCACGACGATGGACTACGCGGGTTTCACCGGCGAAGCAATGACGATGGCCGAGCGCGCGCCGCTCGCCGTCATCAATGCACCGGCGTCGGGCCGCATGGCGGTTGGCGAGGCGATCACGAACATTGCAGCGGCGCCGATCGCGTCGCTCGACAAGCTGAAGTTGTCGGCGAACTGGATGGCCGCATGCGGCGCACCGGGCGAAGACGCGGCGCTGTACGACACGGTCAAGGCGATCGGCATGGAACTGTGCCCGGCGCTGGGCATCAGCATTCCGGTCGGCAAAGACTCGTTGTCGATGCGCACCAAGTGGGAAGACCGTGGTGTCGCGAAGGAAGTCGTCGCGCCGGTCTCGCTGGTCATCTCGGCGTTCGCGCCGGTCGAAGACGTGCGCAAGCACCTCACGCCGCAACTGCGCCGTACGAACGGCACGGACGGCGTGGGCGACACCGTGCTGATCGCGATCGACCTCGGCCGCGGCAAGCATCGCCTGGGCGGCAGTATCCTCGCGCAAGTGACGCAGCAGGTCGGCGACACGGTGCCCGACGTCGACGATCCGGAAGACGTGAAGCGCTTCTTCAACGCCATCCAGTCGCTGAACAACGACGGCAAGCTGCTCGCGTACCACGACCGTTCGGACGGCGGCCTGTGGGCGACGGTCTGCGAAATGGCATTCGCGGGTCACGTGGGCGTGTCGCTGAATGTCGACATGCTGGTGCTTGATCCGCATCACGAATCCGATTACGGCGACGCGAAAGACTGGGCGAAGCAGACCAGCGGCCGTCGCGAAGACCGCACGATCCGCGCGCTCTTCAACGAAGAACTTGGTGGCGTGATTCAGGTGCGCGCAGCCGATCGCGACGTGGTGCTCGCCGCGTTGCGCGAACATGGCCTGTCGGCGTGCTCGCACGTGATCGGCAAGATCAACGAACGCGACACGATCGAAATCTATCGCGACGCGAAAAAGATTTATGAAGCGCCGCGCGCCGAATTGCATCGCACGTGGAGCGAGGTGAGCTGGCGTATCGCGCGTCTGCGCGACAACCCGGCTTGTGCCGATGCCGAATACGACACGCTGCTCGACGCGGCAGATCCGGGCATCACGCCGGTCCTGAGCTTCGATCCGGCTGAAGACGTGGCTGCGCCGTTCGTCGGCAAAAGCGCTCGTCCGCGTGTCGCGATTTTGCGCGAACAGGGCGTGAACTCGCACCTCGAAACGGCGTATGCATTCGACCGCGCCGGCTTCGACGCGCACGACGTGCACATGAGCGATCTGCTGTCGGGTCGCGCGAATCTCGCAGACTTCGCCGGCGCGGTGGCCTGCGGCGGCTTCTCGTACGGCGACACGCTGGGTGCAGGCGAAGGCTGGGCGAAAACGATCCGCTTCAATTCGCAACTCGCCGACATGTTCGCCGAATTCTTTGGTCGCGACGACACGTTCGCGCTCGGCATCTGCAACGGCTGCCAGATGATGAGCAGCCTCGCGTCGATGATCCCGGGTGCCGAAGCCTGGCCAAAGTTCACGCGCAACAAGTCGGAGAAATTCGAAGCGCGTTTCTCGCTGGTCGAAGTGCAGGCGTCGCCGTCGATCTTCTTCGCCGGCATGGAAGGTTCGCGCATTCCTGTGGCGATCGCGCACGGCGAAGGTTTCGCAGACTTCTCGCAGCAGGGCGATGCGTCGATGGTCGCGGTGGCAATGCGTTATATCGATCACCGTGGTCAGGCGACCGAGCAGTATCCGTTCAACCCGAACGGTTCGCCGAACGGCATCACGTCGGTCACGACAGGCGACGGCCGCTTCACGGTGCTGATGCCGCACACCGAGCGCGTGCATCGCGCAGTGCAGATGAGCTGGCATCCGGAAGGCTGGGGCGAGGGCAGCACGGACGCAAGCCCGTGGTTGCGCGTGTTCCAGAACGCACGTCGCTGGCTGGGTTGATTTGTGTGGGGCTGCCGCTTCGGGCGGTGGCCTTTATCGCATCAAAAAAGCTGCCTTTGGGCAGCTTTTTTATTTCTGAGCTAATGCCAAAGCTCGAACTGCGATGCACCTGCTTTCGCACCTTCAAGCCCATCAAATTCACGGCAACAAAAAAGCCGCCCAAGGGCGGCTTCTCTGCATTTCAATCTTCATCAACCAAAGCGGTCTCTGAATAATCAGCCGCTTATTGAATCTTCGCGTTCTTACGCAGACCTTCTTCGAACGCTTGCAGCTTTTCCTGCTGGATCTGCTGAACGATCTGTGCACGAACCTGTTCCAGCGGCGGCGGCGTGACAGCACGCACGTCGTCGACACGGATGATGTGCCAGCCGAATTGCGTATGCACCGGCGCGTCGGTCATCTGGCCTTTCTGCAGCTTCTCGGCCGCAGCCGCGAATTCAGGCACATAAGCCTTCGGGTCCGACCAGTCGAGGTCGCCGCCGTTCTTGCCCGATCCCGGGTCCTTCGAGTATTGCTTCGCGAGGTCTTCGAAGCTTGCGCCGGCCTTGATCTTCGCGATCAGGTCCTTAGCCTGCTGCTCGTTGTCGACCAGGATGTGGTGCAGGTGATATTCCTTGCCGCCTGCGTCCTTGATCAGCGAGTTGTAGCGCGCGGTGACTTCGGCGTCGCTCGGCTGGTTGTTCTTCACGAAGTCTTCGATCAGCGCGCGCAGCACGACGGTTTGTTGTGCGACGGCGATCTGCGCCTTGATGTCCGGACGATTCGGCAGGCCGCGGCGCAGCGCTTCCTGCATCAGGATCTGGCGGTTCACCAGTTCTTCGCGCACTGCCATTTGCAGTTGCGGCGTGTTTTGCTGGCCTTGATGGACCAGTTGATCGATCAGTGCATCGGCTTGTGCTTTCGGAATCGGCGTGCCGTTCACGACAGCGATGTTCTGTGCAAATGCAGGTGCGGCCGCAAATGCAGCCAGCAATACCCAAAGGCGGGTTTTCTTCAAGGTCATCGGAAGTTCCTAGCGGGGCAACAAAGCAAATTCTTCGGGCGTGTACGCCGTGATGGCAAGGGCATGAATGCCGCGCTGCATGGCATCGGCCAGCGCATCATACACCATGCGATGCCGTGCTACGCGGGGCTTTCCGGCAAATGCGGCGGCCACGATCGTGACGGTAAAGTGACCGCCCGCCGATGCGCCGGCGTGTCCCGCGTGCTGCGCGCTGTCGTCCGTGATCTGGATCGACGCGGCCGGCGCGAGTGCGGCGGCGAGGCGCGCTTCGATCAACGCGGCGCGCTCGGCGGTGGTGGCGTGCATGAAAACATCGGTCGTCATGTCATTCTTCCTTCATGTACTTCGACAGCCACAAACTCTGTCCGACGATGAACACCAGCAGGCATCCGGTCGCGCCGAACAGCTTGAAATTGACCCACTGATCGGTCGTGTAGTGATACGCGACGAACAGATTGACCAGCCCGAGCAGCACGAAAAACGCTGCCCAGATCAGGCTGAGCTTGCTCCAGATCGCGTGCGGCAGCGTGATCTGCTTGCCCATCATCGCTTCGATCAGGTTCTTGTTGAAGGCCAACTGAGACACCACCAGCGCGACGGAAAACGCCCAGTACAGCACGGTCGGCTTCCACTTGATGAAGGTGTCGTTGTGCAGCACGAGCGTGGCGCCGCCGAACACGGTGACGACGCCCAGGCTCACCCACAGCATCGGGTCGACCTTGCGGTGGCGGAAGGCCACCCACGCGATCTGCACCAGCGTGGCGACGATCGCCACTGCCGTCGCCGTGAAAATGCCCCAGATCTTGAAGGCGACGAAGAACAGGATGATCGGGAACAGATCGAACAGGAATTTCATTATCTGGTCGGGAATTCGGAGAGTGAGTCGGAGAATTGGGTGCGTTTCAAAGCGCCCGGTAGTGTACGCCGCGTGAGACCCGATGCGGCAGCGGCCAGCGATAAATGGTGCCAGGTGCTGCATGCCGTCTGCTGTCTGCCGCCGAAGGTCGGTGCGGTTGCACCAGCCGACGCGGGTTCAGCGGGCCAGTGCCAGCGGCGTTGCGGACCAGACTGGTAAGACACCAGCCCGAATCCGCGTAACCCGCTTGTGAACGGTGTGCAAACTTTTCGCAAGCCGCCCGAAAACGACCCGCAGGCCGCCGCAAGCAAGATGAAGTTTCCGTGGCGGTCGGCCAGCCACGCGCCGCGTTACTTGGGCTCGAATTGTAACGCAGCCGAATTGATGCAGTAACGCAGGCCGGTCGGCGCGGGACCGTCTTCGAACACGTGGCCCAGATGCGCGCCGCAGTTCTTGCATTGCACCTCGATGCGCAGCATGCCGTGCGAGCGGTCGGTTTTCTCGGCGATCACTTCGCCGTCGATCGGCTTGAAGTAGCTCGGCCAGCCGCAACCGGCGTCGAACTTGGTGTCGGATTCGAACAGCGGCGTGCCGCAGCACACGCAATCGTAAATGCCGCGGTCCCAGTGATCGTGATAGCGGCCCGTGAACGGGCGTTCGGTGGCCGCATGGCGCGTCACCTGATATTCGACGTCGGACAGCTGTTTGCGCCATTCGGCGTCGTCTTTCTGCACGGCGGGTGCGTCGGTGTTGAGATCGTCGGGCTTGTTCATGGTCGGGTTCCTGTCTCGGGCTTGTTTTGGGGACGGCTCAATGGCTCAGGCTTCTTTCACATCAGATTCAGGCGTCGGGCGGATTGCGCGCATCACGACGAGCAACTGACTTCCAGCGAACTCGCCCAGTCCGGCGGCAACCCCGCATACGCTTCATTTTCAGGCTGTTCGTCGAACGGACGGCGCAGTACGGCCGCCAGGCGCTCCACTTCGGAAAAATCCTTCTCTTTCGCGCGACGGATCGCCGTTTCCGCCAGGTGATTGCGAAGTACGAATTTGGGGTTCACCGCGTTCATTGCAATGGCGCGCGCGGCGTCGTCACGCGTTTCGTGGGACAGGCGCGCGCGATAGTCGTTCGCCCAGGTGTCGAACGCGGCACGGTCGAGGAACAGGTCGCGCACCGGCGCGTCGCCGCTCGCATCGTGTTTCGACATGCGCGCAAGGTTGCGGAAGGTCAGCGTGAAATCGGCGCGATTCGCGTGCATCACTTCGAAGAGGCGATTGACCAGCGTGTCGTCGCCGTCGCGCGCGGTTTCGAGCCCGAGCTTCGCGCGCATCCGGCGTTCGAGCGCGGGCGCAAAACGGTCCTTGAAGCCGCCGAGCACACGCTGTGCGTCTTCAATCGATTTGTCGCCACGCACGCTTTCTTCGTGCTGTTCGCCGAGCAGCGGCAACAAGCCCTGCGCGAGGCAGAACAGATTCCAGTACGCAATTTGCGGCTGCATCTTGTACGAATAGCGGCCTTGCGAATCGGAGTGATTGCAGATGTAGCCGGCGTCGAAGCCGTCCATGAAACCGAACGGGCCGTAGTCGATCGTCAGACCGAGAATCGACATGTTGTCGGTATTCATCACGCCGTGGCAGAAGCCGACCGCCTGCCACTCGACCATCAGGTCGGCGGTGGAATCGACGGCTTCGCCGAGCAAAGCGAGATAGGGGTCTTCAGCGTCGCGGCAATGCGGATAAAAACGATCGATCACGTGATCGGCGAGCGAGCGCAGCGCGTCGGTCCGGTCGTTCGAATAGAAGTGCTCGAAGTGGCCGAAGCGCACGAAACTCGGCGACACCCGCGTGACCACGGCAGCCGTTTCGAGCGTCTCGCGCCGCACCGGCTGATCGGAGCCGATCACGCACAGCGCGCGCGTGGTCGGAATACCGAGGTGGTGCATCGCCTCCGAACACAGATATTCGCGGATCGACGAGCGCAACACCGCGCGGCCGTCGCCCATCCGCGAATAGGGGGTGCGGCCCGCGCCTTTGAGCTGCAACTCGAAGCGCCGGCCGTCATGTTCGATTTCGCCGAGGCCGAGCGCTCGGCCGTCGCCGAGTTGACCGGCCCACACGCCGAACTGATGACCCGAATACACCGACGCATAAGGCAGCGCGTCGGCGGCCCATTCACGCGTAGCGTTACCGGAAAACAGCTCGGCAAAGCCCGGATCGTTCTGAATGTCTGTGTTCAGACCGAGCAACGCGGCGGTCTCGGCGGAAAAACCGACCATGTACGGCGCGGGTAACGGCGCTGCCGGCAGGCGCGTCAGAAACGTGCTGCCGAGCCGCGCAAATGCGCTGTCGGACGATGTGGTCAACGCGTTGGAAAGATCCGTTACCGCTTCGGATAACCCTGCAATGCTTGGGGAAAACGACATATTGAGCGCCTCTGGATTAACCGATATTGTAAGTCCGCGCCCGCGGAGCTGCTGGCCAGCCTGCCGACGCTGTCGCAACGCGCTGTTGCAACGATCTCTCGCCGGTCTCGAAGCATAGCCCGGCGGCGCATCCCGACACGTCCGCCCAAGTCCTCGCGGCTCCCGGCCCGAATTCCAATCCGATCGAACAGAACACAAGCCAGGAGACCCCGTTTTATGACGACGCCGCTGCTGGGCCAGATGATGGACGTGCCGCTCACCGTGTCCTCGTTGCTCGCGCATGCCGCGCGGCACTTCGGCAGTAGCGAAATCGTGTCGCGGCGCATCGAAGGCGATCTGCATCGTTATACCTACCGCGACTGCGAAAAGCGCGCGAAGCAGCTCGCACAGGCGCTGATCGCGCTGGGCGTCGAACCGGGCGAACGGGTCGCGACGCTCGCGTGGAACGGCTACCGTCATCTGGAAGCGTATTACGGCACGGCCGGTTTCGGCTCCGTATGCCATACGATCAATCCGCGTCTCTTCCCCGATCAGATCGCGTACATCGTCAATCATGCGGACGACGCGTACGTGCTGTTCGACGTCACGTTCGCGCCGCTGGTCGATTGCATCGCGCCGCAATGTCCGAAAGTGCGCGGCTGGATCGCGCTCGCCGACGAAGCGCATCTGCCCGCGATGCAAACGCCGGTGCTCTGCTACGAAACGCTGCTCGACGCGCAGGACGGCCATTTCGACTGGCCGTCCATCGACGAGCGTCAGGCGTCGTACCTTTGCTATACGTCCGGCACCACCGGCAATCCGAAAGGCGCGCTGTACTCGCATCGCTCGACGGTGCTGCACGCGTTCGGCGCCGCATTGCCCGATGCGATGTGCCTGTCCGCGCGCGACGCGATCCTGCCGGTCGTGCCGATGTTCCATGTGAACGCGTGGGGCGCTCCGCACGCCGCGCCGCTGACCGGCGCGAAACTGGTGCTGCCCGGCAAGGATCTCGACGGCAAGTCGCTCTACGAATTGATGGAAAGCGAACGCGTGACGTTTTCGGCGGGCGTGCCGACGGTGTGGCTCGGGCTGCTGAACTACATGCGCGAAGCGGGCGTGAAATTTTCGTCGCTCAATCGCACGGTGATCGGCGGCTCCGCGTGTCCGCCGACCATGCTGCGCACGTTCGAAGACGACTACGGCGTGCAGGTGATCCATGCATGGGGCATGACCGAAATGTCGCCGCTCGGCACGCTGTCCAAACTGACGTGGGAGCAGAGCCAGCGTCCGCTCGCCGAGCAACGCAAATCGCTCGAAAAGCAGGGCCATGTGATCTATGGCGTCGACATGAAAATCGTCGGCGACGATGGGCGCGAATTGCCGTGGGACGGTGTCGCGTTCGGCGATCTGCATGTGCGCGGGCCGTGGGTGATCGACCGTTATTTCCGCAAGGACGAATCGCCGCTGGTGGACGGCTGGTTTCCGACCGGCGATGTCGCGACCATCGACGCCGACAGTTTCCTGCACATCACCGACCGCTCGAAAGACGTCATCAAATCCGGCGGCGAATGGATCAGCTCGATCGACATCGAGAACGTCGCCGTCGCGCATCCGGCCGTGGCCGAGGCGGCGTGCATTGCGTGCGCGCATCCGAAGTGGACCGAGCGTCCGCTGCTGGTGGTGGTCAAGCGTCCGGGCGTCGACGTGACGCGCGAGGAACTGCTCGCGTTCTACGACGGCAAGGTCGCCAAATGGTGGATTCCCGACGACGTCGCGTTCGTCGACGAACTGCCGCACACGGCCACCGGCAAGTTGCAAAAACTGAAGCTGCGCGACATCTTCCGCAATCACGTGTTGCCGTCCGCGCTCGAGGATGAAAAGAACTGTCCGCTTGCCAGGGGAAACCCCGTCTAACGATAAATTGAACGAGCGTGCTTTTTTGTGTATTCTGCCTGCTGACCCCGGACAATCGGAAAGATGGACAATGAGTTGGGCCGCATGAGTCATGCGCCAACTCGATGAACCGGACAGGCGGCACGCAACGTGTCGCCTCATTGCATGGATCGCATGGAGGCAGGCAGATGGCAGTGGACTACACAACTCACGACGGCGTGGCCGTCATCACGCTGAACAATCCTCCCGTGAACGGCCTGGGCCTTTCGACACGCGCGGGCATCGTCGACGGGATCGAGCGCGCGCAGAACGACCAGGCCATCAAGGCCATCGTGCTGACGGGCGCGGGCAAGGCCTTTTCGGGCGGCGCCGACATCACCGAATTCAATACGCCTAAAGCGACCCAGGAGCCGACGCTCGCCACGGTCATCAGGATCGTCGAAGGCAGCGCGAAGCCGGTTGTCGCGGCGATTCACAGCGTGGCGATGGGTGGCGGGCTGGAACTGGCGCTCGGCGCGCATTACCGGATCGCCGCGCCCGGCGCGCAGATCGCGCTGCCGGAAGTGAAGCTCGGCATCCTGCCGGGCGCGGGCGGCACGCAGCGTCTGCCGCGTGCAATCGGCCTCGAAGCTTCGTTGAACATGATCGTCTCGGGTGCGCCGGTGTTGTCGGAAAAACTCGCCGATTCCGGTCTCTTCGATGAAGTCGTGCAGGGCGATCTGGCCGAAGCGGCGCTCGCGTTTGCACGCAAGGTCGGCGCCAAAACGGGCTCGCATCCGCGAGTGCGCGATCGCAAGATCGAACATCCGAATGCCGCTGGTTTTATCCAGTTCGCACGCAACAGCGTCGCGGCGATCGCGAAGAATTTCCCGGCTCCGCAAAAGTGTATCGACGCGGTCGAAGCGGGCGTGCAGAACGGTTTCGACAAGGGTTTGGCATTCGAGCGCGAATGCTTCATGGCGCTCGTGCAGACGCCGGAAAGCCACGCACTGCGCCACGCGTTCTTTGGCGAGCGCGCAGCGAGCAAGATTCCCGATGTGCCGGCTGATACGCCGGTGCGCGAGATTGCCAGGGTCGCCGTGATCGGCGCGGGCACGATGGGCGGCGGCATCGCGATGAACTTCATCAACGCGGGCATTCCGGTCACGCTGCTGGAGACGAAACAGGAAGCGCTCGACCGCGGTCTCGCGACCATCCGCAAGAACTACGAAGCCACGGTGAAGAAGGGCAAGCTCAAGCCCGAAGCGCTCGAACAGCGCATGGCCTTGCTTACGCCCACGCTGTCCTACGACGACCTCAAGCAGGCCGATCTGATCGTCGAAGCCGTGTTCGAAGAACTTGGTGTGAAGGAGCAGGTGTTCAGGAAGCTGGACGAGGTGGCGAAATCCGGCGCGATCCTCGCGTCGAATACGTCGACGCTCGATGTCGACAAGATCGCGGCATTCACGAAGCGTCCGCAGGACGTGGTCGGCATGCACTTCTTCAGCCCGGCCAACGTGATGAAGCTGCTTGAAGTGGTGCGCGGCAAAGAGACGTCGAAAGACGTGCTCGCCACCGTGATGAAGCTCGCGAAGAAGATCAAGAAGACGGCCGTGGTGTCGGGCGTTTGCGACGGCTTCATCGGCAACCGGATGATCGAGCAGTACATCCGCCAGGCGCTGTTCATGCTCGAAGAAGGCGCGTTGCCCGCGCAGATCGACAAGGCCATCGAGAAGTTCGGCTTTGCGATGGGCCCGTTCCGCATGAGCGACCTGGCCGGCAACGACATCGGCTGGGCGATCCGCAAGCGCCGCTATCAGGAACATCCTGACATGCACTATTCGAAGGTCGCCGACCGTCTGTGCGAGATGGGCCGCTTCGGTCAGAAAACCGGCGGCGGCTGGTACGACTACAAGGCGGGCGACCGCACGGCGTATCCGTCGAAAGTGGTCGACGAGATGATCGGCGAGTTCTCGAAAGATGCCAACGCCGAGCGCCGCAAGATCGGCGACGACGAGATTGTCGAGCGACTCGTGTTCGCGCTCGTCAACGAAGGCGCGAAGATTCTCGAAGAGGGCATTGCGTCGAAGGCGTCGGACATCGACATGGTCTATCTGACCGGCTACGGCTTCCCGCTCTATCGCGGCGGTCCGATGCTGTACGCGGACACGGTGGGCCTCTACAACGTCGAGCGCGCGATTCGCCGCTATGCATCGCGGACCAATGGCGACGCGTGGAAGCTCGCGCCGAGCATCGCGGAGCTGGCCGCGAAGGGCCGTGGTTTTAACGACCACGGTTGAGCGGGCGAAAGACCTCCCGATTGGACTAACTGAGGTAGCGCGCGTTGCTGCGTTTCTGCTGCATGGCGAATCGCCGGCGCGCTGCTCGATTCGTATGGGACTGGAGTGGGCGTTAAAGCGCTAACTCGAACTCACTCGTATGGGACGTGAGTAAGAGCTTTGCATGGGGCCAGAGTAGGTGCTAAAGCGCCAACTCTGGTCGACAGCTAAAGCGCCAACTCGAAACTACTCGTATGGGACCGGGGTCAGCGCTAGAGCGCCAACTCCGATCGACAAAGGAGATATGCATGACTGATGCCGTAATCGTATCGACCGCCCGGACGGGACTCGCCAAATCATGGCGCGGCGGTTTCAACATGACGCACGGCGCGACACTCGGCGGCCACGTGACTCAGGCCGCCGTCGAGCGCGCGAAGATCGACCCGGCTCGCGTCGAAGACGTGATCATGGGTTGCGCGAATCCGGAAGGCGCGACAGGCATGAACATCGCGCGGCAGATCGCGCTGCGCGCAGGCTTGCCGGTCAGCGTGCCGGGCATGACAGTGAACCGCTTCTGTTCGTCGGGCTTGCAGACTATCGCGCTCGCCGCACAACGCGTGATCGCCGGTGAAGGCGACGTGTTCGTCGCGGGCGGCGTGGAGTCGATCTCGTGCGTGCAGAACGAAATGAATCGCCACATGATGACCGAAGGCTGGCTTAGCCAGAACAAGCCGGAAATCTACTGGTCGATGTTGCAGACCGCCGAAAACGTCGCGAAGCGTTATTCCATCTCGAAAGAGCGTCAGGACGAATACGGCGCACGCTCGCAGCAGCGCGCAGCTGCCGCGCTCGAAGCCGGCAGGTTCAAGGACGAAATCGTTCCGCTGACGGTGCTGGCAGGTGTCGCCGACAAAGCGACCGGCCGTCTGTTCACGAAGGAAGTGACGGTCAGCGGCGACGAAGGCATTCGCGCCGACACGACGCTCGAAGGCGTATCGAAGATCCGTACGGCGATGCCCGGCGGGGTGATCACCGCGGGCAATGCGAGCCAGTTTTCGGATGGCGCGTCGGCATGCGTCGTGATGAACGCGAAGGTCGCCGAGCAGGAAGGACTGCAACCGCTCGGCATTTTCCGCGGCTTCGCGGTGGCCGGTTGCGAGCCGGACGAAATGGGCATCGGCCCGGTGTTCGCGGTGCCGAAGCTGCTGAAGCAGGCGGGTCTGAAGGTCGAAGACATCGACCTGTGGGAACTGAACGAAGCGTTTGCCGTGCAGGTGCTGTATTGCGCTGACAAGCTCGGCATTCCGCACGACCGGCTCAACGTGAACGGTGGCGCGATTGCGGTTGGTCATCCGTATGGCGTGTCGGGTGCGCGGTTGACGGGCCATGCGCTGATCGAAGGAAAACGTCGCGGCGCAAAGCTGGTGGTCGTGACGATGTGTATCGGCGGCGGCCAGGGCGCGGCGGGCCTGTTCGAAGTAGTGTGAACGGGCGCGTTCGGCGGTGAAGTGCGAAAGGCGGGTGCCACTGGTTCAAGCTGATAACACTGAACTGGCAGCGCCCGTTTTTACCCGCGCGCGTTACTGCAAGCCCATGTCCGCCATCGGCAGCTTCAAGCTTCCCTGATCGACGAATCGCGTGGTGCCGGTCAGGCCGCTCGCGAGCTTGCCGCGTAGCGTGTACGGGACTTGCCCCGACTGCATCGCGCCGGGCAGCGCGAGCGCCTGGCGAACCACGGTGAACGCAGGCACGGTCAGCGGCACGCTCACCACTGTTTCGCCGAAGCGCGGCACCGTGCCGCTCTGGTCGCTGACGCCGCTAGCGAACGGCTTGCCGTTCAGATCGAGATCGACCGAGATGCCGTTGAAACTGATCGTGGAGTCGTTCGGATTCTGCACGCGCAGTTTGATGTTGAAGCGCATCTCGAGTCCCTGGTTGTCGATCGGCTCGATGCCGGCCACATTGACACGCAACGGGTCGGCGCCGAACAGCCCGGCGCAACCGTTGAGCGTCAGCGTGACGACCGCGCCGATCGCAACCAGGCGGGCAACGCGGGAGAAGGGTCCGGACAGCAGCGTGCGAACGAAGGACATGACCGGCACCTCGATGGAAGCGGGTTGGTCATGCATTGTAGCCGGGGGCAAAGTGCGACCGGAGACCGTTCAGGCGATACGCCGCAAGCGCGCGTTGACGATACTGCCCAGATGGCGAACGGCTCGATGGAAAACACGGCGGATCGAGTTTTCCGAGCCAGAAGCCTGCACGACGAAGGTCGCGCTACGGGCATCGGCAGCGTGAATCGAAACGACACCGCGTTGCGGCGTCACGAACCGTTCGCCTTCGCGCAAGGTGACCGATGTGGGCTGGACCGTATCACCGAGCCATGCGAGCGAATGATCGCGGAAGCCAAGTTGCAGATCACCTTCCACGGCCACGATCGACGTACCGGCCTGCAGGTCGTGCACGCCGACCTGGCCGGCGGCGAGATGAGACAGAGCAGGGGCGGCATCGTCGAAAAGCCTGCCGCTGCTGGATTGAAGTACTGGCATGACTGGCTTCCTGTAAACCGTTTTCATGTCACCCAGCTTATTGAGTCCGTTCGCATGAAAACAGCCACAGCTTTCGACAATCTGAACCGGTACAGGATCGTGATTTATCGCGCTGTATCGGTTGGAATCAGGCCGATCTGTATCTGTCGCGGCGTGCAAACTGTCCGCACCATCGGCTCATGACCCAAGCCAACTTCAATCAGACCAACCCGGCCGGAACCCGTCCAGCGGATACCGACCCGCTCTATCGGCAACTCGCCGACCAGTACCGGCGTGCCATCGGTAGCGGCGTGCTGCGTCCGGGCGACCGCATGCCGTCGATGCGCGCGTTCATGCAGCGCCACGGTGTGAGTCTCGCGACGGCAACCGAGAGTTATCGCGTGCTCGAGCGGGCGGCGTTGATCGACGCACGGCCGCGCGCCGGCTATTTCGTGCGCGCGCCGCATACGGCGGCGTTGCCCGCCGCGTCCGAACCCGACCTCGCGAACTTGCCGCGCGCCGCTCAATTCGTCGGCATTCACTCGACGATTTCGTCGATCGTGTCGACTTTCCAGCGCTGTCCAGATGCGTTGAATCTCGGCGGCGCAACCGCATCGCCGGATCTTTTCCCCACCGACGCATTGCAGAAGGCTGCACTGCGCGCATTGCGCAGCAAGCCGACGTTGCTGACCGCCGCGGGCCCCGATCAGGGCGATCCGGGCTTGCGGGCGATCATCGCGCGCCGGGCGCTTGCGGCGGGCATCCAGATCGGTCCCGACGACATCATCATGACGCACGGCGGCATCGAGGCCGTGAACCTCGCGTTGCGCGCGGTCACGCAGCCGGGCGACACCGTCGCGGTCGAGTCGCCGTGTTTCTTCGGCTTGTTGCAGGCGCTCGAAAGCCTCGGCCTGCGTGCGCTCGAAATTCCTGTTAGTCCGACCACCGGCCTTTCCGTCGAGGCATTGGCGTTCGCGCTGCAGACGCATCCCGACATCAAGGCCGTGGTGGTCGTGCCGAATCTGCAAAATCCGCTCGGCAGCGTGATGCCCGACGCGCACAAGGCGAGCCTCGTCGAACTGTGCTCGCGGGCCGGCGTTGCGCTGATCGAGGACGACCCGTATCGCGAACTGGTCGATGCCGCGCAGCCGCCGAAGTCGCTGAAAGCGTGGGACACGGATGGCACCGTGATTCATTGCACGTCGTTCAACAAGTCGCTCGCGCCAGGGATGCGGGTCGGCTGGCTGAACGGCGGGCGCTGGCATCCGCGAATCGGCATGCTGAAGTTCGCGCAGTCGCGGCATAACGAGCAGTTGTCGCAAGTGGTGCTGGCCGGGTTTCTGGAAACGAACGCGTATGAGCGGCATCTGCGGCGTTTGCGGGAAAGCCTGCGGATTCAGCGTGAGCGCATGGCCGCAGCGGTGGCCGCGTCGTTCCCCGATGGCACGCGATTCACGCCGCCGCGCGGCGGGATGTTTTTCTGGATCGAGTTGCCGCGCGAGGTGTCGTCGGCGGCTTTTTTTGAGGCCGCTCTCGCTGACGGCATTCGCGTGATGCCTGGCACCGTGTTTTCGAACAGCGGGCGCTTCGATCATTTCATCCGCCTGAGTTGTCCGAGCACCGATCTCGATCTCGCGGACGAAGCGATACGCAGGCTCGGGCGGCTCGCGGCGCGGATGCCGGAGCATGCGTCCGTGCCATAGCGGGTATCATTTCCTGCTGCGCGTGGGCGTCCGTGAATTCGAATCGACGTGATTCATCGGGTATGCGTCCAGGCAGTCTGAAGTTCAACGAATCCGTCGATGGCGCTTGCTGCCGTCGGCTCCGAAATCCGAATACCGCAATGACCGATTCCTCTTCATCCACTCAATCCGGCAACGCAACGCTGCCCGAAAGCCCGTTCGTCGACCGGCTCGGCGCAAAACTGCTGTCGGCCGCCGACGGCGTCAGCGAAGTCGTGCTGCCGTTGCAGCCGGACCATATGAACACCTGGGACGTCGCGCACGGTGGCGTCACGATGACGCTCGCCGACGTCGCGCTCGCGATGGCCGCGCGCAGTCTGGCCGGCGACGGCGTGGGCGTCGTCACCGTCGAAATGAAGGTCAACTTCATGCAGCCGGGCCGTGGCGAATTGCGCGCAACCGGCCGCGTGCTGCACCGCTCGACCACGATGGCGTATTGCGAGGGCGAGATTCGCGACAGCGAAGGCCATTTCGTCGCCAAGGCGCTCGGCACCTTCAAATACATGCGACGCCTCGCCGTGGGCCGCGACGTGACGCAGCAGCGCCTGCGCAGCGACCCGTCGGCGAAACCCGGTCCTAGCGACTGATCGTGCCGGCCGTGTCGTTTCGATCGAGCGAAATAACCTGCGTGCCGGAAGCGGCGCGCAGGGTCTTCGCCGAATTTTCGCCAAGGGTTAGCACACACAACCGCCGTTTAAATCATTCACTGGTCACCCGGCAGATCATCGCCAGCTTATTCACGCATAACTCAAGGAGACGCCCGTCATGACCCAGATCAACCGTCAACTCGTGCTCGCTTCGCGTCCGCAAGGCGCGGTGACGCCCGACAATTTCCGTCTCGTCGAAACGCCGCTTGCACCGCTCGCCGATGGCGAAGTGCGCGTGCGCAATCACTACCTGTCGCTCGATCCGTACATGCGCGGCCGCATGAGCGACGCCAAGTCGTACGCAGCGCCGCAAGCGCTCGACGAAGTGATGATCGGCGGCACGGTCGGCGAAGTGGTGGAGTCGAAGAATCCGAAGTTCGCGGTCGGCAACAAGGTCGTCGGCATGTTCGGCTGGCAGGAATTCGGCACCTCGAACGGCACCGGCATCCAGAAAGTGGACGACACGCATGTGCCGCTGTCCGCGTATCTCGGCCCGGTCGGCATGCCCGGCGTCACCGGCTGGTACGGGCTGAACCGGATCATCGCGCCGAAAGCGGGCGAGACGGTCGTGGTCAGCGCGGCGAGCGGCGCGGTGGGCAGCGTGGTCGGCCAACTGGCGAAGCTGGCCGGCGCGCGCGCGGTCGGCATCGCGGGCGGCGCGGACAAATGCCGCTATGTGGTCGAGACGCTCGGCTTCGATGCGTGCGTCGATTACAAGGCCGGCAATCTGTACAAGGACCTGAAGGCCGCGACGCCGGACGGCGTGGACGGCTATTTCGAGAACGTCGGCGGTGAAGTGCTCGACGTGACGCTCGCGCGGATGAACGCGTTCGGCCGGATCGCGCTGTGCGGCTTCATCGCGGGCTATGATGGCGAGCCGATCCCGCTCAAGCATCCTTCGCTGATGCTCACGCAGCGGCTGCTGGTGCAAGGGTTCATCGTCAGCGAGCATATGGACGTGTGGCCGGAAGCGCTCAAGCAGCTCGGCACACTGGTCGCGCAGAAAAAGCTGCAATATCGCGAGACGATCGCCGAAGGGCTCGACGCCGCGCCCGAGGCTTTCATGGGTCTGCTGAAGGGCAAGAATTTCGGCAAGCAACTGGTCAAGCTGATCTGAACGATGTGAAGTCGCGGCGCGTCGACCACGCGCCGCTCAACCCGGAGTCGGTTATGTTCGAATTCGCAGACAAGGTGGCGGTGATCACCGGCGCGGCCAGTGGCTTTGGCCGGGCGTTCGCGCAGAAGGGGGCGGCGCTCGGCATGAAGCTCGTGCTGGCCGACGTGAACCCCGACGCGCTTGCGCAAACCGTCGATGCGCTGCGTTCGAACGGCGTCGAAGTGATCGGCGTGCCCACCGACGTGTCGAATGCGGCCCAGGTCGAAGCGCTGGCGCAAGCGGCGCTCGATGCATTCGGCAAGGTGCATCTGCTGTTCAACAACGCGGGCGTGGGCGCGGGCGGCTTCCTCTGGGAAAGCTCCGCGAACGACTGGGCGTGGGTGTTCAACGTCAACGTGATGGGCGTCGCGCACGGCATCCGCGTGTTCACGCCGATCATGCTGGCGCAGAACGAACCGGCGCATATCGTCAATACGGCGTCGGTGGCGGGCTTGCTGTCGCCGCCCGCGATGGGGATTTACAACGCGTCGAAGCACGCGGTGGTGTCGCTGACGGAGACGCTGTATCACGATCTGCAACTGGCCCAGGCGGGGCAAGTGTCGCAGGCGGCTCAGGGTGCTGCGGATGCATCCGCAGTGGTTCCATTGGTCGGCTGCTCGCTGTTGTGCCCGGCGTTCGTGCCGACCGGTATCGCCGATGCGGAACGCGCGCGTCCCGAGCAATTGCGCAACGATAGCGGACCGACCCGTTCGCAGATCGCCGCCGACAAGCAACTGCAGCGCGCAGTGCGCTCGGGCAAGCTGACCGCCGACGATGTCGCCGATATCACCTTCGAGGCCATCGCCGTGCGGCGGTTCTATATCGTCACGCATCCGGGCATCATGGCGACGGTGGAACTGCGTCACGAGGACATCGAGCATTTGCGCAATCCGACCGATCCGATGTCGCTGAAACCGGAAGTGAAGAACGCCAACTGAGCGTGGTGATCGCTGCGAGTTGGCGCGACGGCTTGGTGTTTGTCCAAACGCTTATCCAAACGTTTATCCGATGGCCGGCGTGCGGTTCCTCGCGCCGGCTTTTTCAATTTGCGGCGCGTTTGCGCCATCGAACCCACATGCGCCCATGCCGCTGAATCCGAAGATCGAGCAGGTGCTCGATATGATCGCGCGGGCCAGGCGCCCGCAGTATCACCAGATGTCCGCGCAGCAGGCGCGTGCGTCGTACGAAAAAAGTGCGCCGATTCTGGAGATCGCGAGCGCGCCGATGGTCACGCTCGACGATCTGCACATACCGGTCCGCGACGGCGCGACGATCCGCGCGCGTTTGTATCAGGCGGTCGAACCGAGTTGGGCCGAACCTGCGCCCGCGCTGGTGTATTTCCATGGTGGCGGCTTCACGGTGGGCAGCGTCGATACCCACGACGCGCTATGCAGGATGTTCGCGCGCGACGGCCAATGCACGGTGTTATCGGTCGATTACCGGCTCGCGCCGGAGCACAAATTTCCCACCGCCGTCGACGATGCTTTCGATGCGCTGATTTGGCTCCACGCGCATGCCGCCGAGTATGGCGTCGACGCGAACCGGTTGGCGATCGGCGGCGACAGCGCGGGTGGGACGCTGGCCACGGTTTGCGCCGTGCTGGCCCGTGACGCGGGCATCCCGCTTGCGCTGCAATTGCTCATTTATCCGGGTACGACGGGTTATCAAAACACCGCGTCGCACGCGCGGCTTGCCGATGGTTTTCTGCTGACCGCCGACACGATTCAATGGTTCTTCGAGCAATACGTACGCGATAAAAGCGATCGTGACGACTGGCGTTTCGCGCCGCTCGACGGCCAGCGCGAGGCGCCCGATTTCCGCGGCGTCGCGCCGGCATGGATCGCGACTGCCGAATACGATCCTCTCAGCGACGAAGGGCAGGCGTATGCGGAAAAGCTGCGCGCGGCGGGGAATCGGGTGACGCTGAAGTGCTATGCGGGCATGATCCACGAGTTCTTCAAGATGGGTGGATATGTGCCCGAGGTGGCCGCCGCTCATGCAGATGCGGCTGCGGTGTTGCGCGGGGCGTTCGGTATCGGGTGATGCAAGCGACGCCCGGCGGTGTTGCCCAGATCGACCCGCTTCGATGCCCGGTGTTGCAGCGATGCCCAGTGTGTGCCCCGTGAGCCACGCGCGTGAGCCCAGACAAAGACTGCCCTCACACCATCTCACGCTCGATATTGAATGCAAAGCTGCGTTCAAAGTCTCCGGGCCGCGCGATCCGGTGCGAGCCGTTATCGTCGCTGCGCTCGGCGACGGCCACGCTGACCACTTCGCCATGCGCGCTCACCCTCAACGCCGTCGTGCCACGCGTGCCGTATTCAGGCGTTTCGATAAACGCCGCCGACAACGCCCGCTCCCGTTCAAGCGGAATACCGGTGGACGGCAGTTCGTCATCGCGGGCAAGACGCGGGTCGCGCATCAAATCGATCAGACGTTCGAGCGTCGGCATGGCGTCGCGTGAAAGCAGGGTGCCGAGTTCGGTGCGCTTTTTGACCAGCTTCGGCCACGCAGTATCGAGTACCGCGTTCGAAATGCCGTGCGTACCGGGCGTCAGCAGAGCAGGGGCTGCGTCGGAGCGGTTGCAGTACCACGCGAGTTCGCGGCGCATCCAGTCGCCGACCAGAAGATTGAAGCCGTTGTAGATGTCGCCGGTTTGCGCAACCTGTTGCAGATACGCGAGCGGGCTGTCGTGAGCGACGCCGTTCGCATCGCGCGCCGAGCCGCTCAGCCAGTCGCTCACCAGCGTGCCGCGTGTCGGCGCGTCGGCGCGCATTTCGTGCGGCGCCCGGTAGTTGGTCAGCGCGGCAAACCGGCCATCACGCGACATGCCGAGCCACGTGCCGCCGCCCACCAGATCGCGGCCCGCCAGCACGCCCGGCGCGTCCTGCCACCAGCTGATCGGATCGGCTGTGCGTCGAAAGAATTCGTCGCGATTCGCGGCGAGCGTGAAGAGCGGGCCGTCGACCGCGTCGGGTCGCCAGTCGAAAACGATCAGGCACATCGGGGACGATCTCCCGCTTGAAGTGAAGGGCGTGGTGAAGGCGCGTGGGTGTCGACGCGTTGACCGGGCCAGTACAGACCAGCACGGACCAGTAAAAAGCGGCGCCAGATTGCGCCGCTTTTTACCATGCACGGGTATTAAACCTCGGTGGGCAAGCCGTACGGCAGCGTGAGGAACCGGAGCGCCGGACCGTCGGCCGCGCCCAGATGCACCGATCCGCTTTCCAGCGACGCGAGCTTGATCTCGACCAGCAGATCGACCCCGCCGCCTTGCGCAGAGGCCGCGTTGACGATCATTCCGCATGGCTGGCCGGGATCGTCTGAGTGGAACAGTTCCGTGCCCGCGCGGACTGTGTCCAGTTCGCCGGCCACATTCGCAAGCGACGTGCGGCGCTTGATCGTGCCGCGATACTGGCTGCGCGCGACCACTTCCTGACCGGGATAGCAGCCCTTGCGGAAGTTCACCGCGCCGAGCACGTCGAAATTGACCATTTGCGGCACGAACTGCTCGACCACCGGCTGCGTGATACGCGGTTCGCCCGCGCGGATGTCGAGCCAGTCCCACACGGCCGGCGACACGCGCGTGAGCTTTTCATCGAGCGACGCAAGGTGCGCGTCGACCTGCGCCTTCGGGCCGATCCACAGATAACGCAGTCGCTCCAACGCGTCGGGCACGCGGATCAGCGAACCGGCCGTGCTGTCGACCTGCACGTGCACGCCGTCGGGCAACGCGTCGAATACGCCGGACAACGCGCGGCGCACGTCGCCCGCCAGACCCACGACGGCGAGTTCGCCGCTCGCGTCGGTCAGCTTCGCCTTGGCTCGCAGCACGAACATCGAGAGCCGTTTCTGCACTGCCGCCTGCACGTCTTTCGACACCAGCAGGCGGATCGTGTCGCCGCTGCGCCACGTCAGGAACGACGCCAGCAAGCGTCCCTTGGCCGAGCAGTAGCCGGCGAGGCGCGCGGTGGCGGCGTCCAGATGCTGGGTGTCGTTGGTCAACTGGCCGTGCAGGAAGCTCGCCGCGTCGTCGCCGGTTGCGTCGATCACGCCGAATTGCGTGAGCGGCATGTAAGCGCCGTGCTGCAGCACGGCCTCGAATTCTTCAGCCGACGGCCGCGGCAGCACGGGCAAGCCGGTGGCTGCTGGGGTTGACGTCGTAGCTGTGGTACCTGACGCAGTGCCTGGAGCGGTAGCGAGCGGTGTGTTCATGGATTCCGGGAACAGTCAATTCTGACTTTGGCTAAGGCAAACAGCTATTATATGCAGTCAAACCACCTCCCGTTCCGCATGTCCCTGTTCAAGAAATGTTTCGTCGCCGGCTCAATTGTCGTTGTGCTGGCCGCAGCCGCAATTGCAGGCGGATATCACTGGGCCACCAGCCCGCTCGACCTGACCCCCGCGCAACTCGACGTCACCGTCAAACCGCACAGCAGCCTGCGCAGCGTCGCGCAGCAGCTCAATCGGGGCGGCGTGCCCGTCGAGCCGGAGTTGTTCGTCGCCATGACGCGGCTGCTCGGCCTGCAGACCGACCTGAAATCGGGCAACTACGAGTTCAAGAGCGGCGTCACGCCCTACGAAGTGCTGCAGAAAATCGCGCGCGGCGACGTCAACGAATACGTTGCGACGATTATCGAAGGCTGGACCTTCAGGCACATGCGTGCCGAGCTGGACGCCAATCCGGCGCTCAAACACGACACGCTCGGCATGAGCGACGCCGATCTGATGACCGCGATCGGCGCGCCGGAAGCGTCGATCGGCAACGGCGAAGGGCTGTTTTTCCCCGACACGTATCTGTTCGACAAGAACACCAGCGACCTCGACGTCTACCGTCGCGCGTACCGGCTGATGCGGCTGCGGCTCGACGAAGCATGGGTCGCACGCGCGCCGGACCTGCCGTACAAGACGCCGTACGACGCGCTGACTATGGCGTCGATCATCGAAAAGGAAACCGGCAAGAAGTCCGACCGGCCGATGGTGGCGGCGGTGTTCGCGAACCGTCTGCGCACGGGTATGCCGCTGCAGACCGATCCGACGGTGATCTACGGAATGGGTGAGAGCTATGCCGGTCACATCAGAAAGAAAGACCTGCAGACCGACACTCCCTACAATACCTACACCCGCATGGGCCTGCCGCCCACGCCGATTTCGCTGCCCGGTGTCGCGTCGCTGCAGGCGGCGATGAACCCGGCGCAGAGCACCGCGCTGTACTTCGTGTCGCGCGGCGACGGCAGCAGCATCTTTTCTGACACCCTCGGCGATCACAACAAGGCCGTGGACAAATACATTCGAGGGCAATGATGGCGCGCGGCAAATTCATCACGTTTGAGGGCATCGACGGAGCCGGCAAGACGACCCATCTCGGCTGGTTTCGCGAACGGCTCGAACAGAAGGTCGCGAGCACCGGCCGTTCGGTGGTCATGACGCGCGAACCGGGCGGCACGCCGCTCGGCGAACAGATCCGCGAGATCGTGCTGCATCAGAAAATGGACCTCGAAACCGAGGCGCTGCTGATGTTCGCACTGCGCCGCCAGCATCTGGCCGAGGTGATCGAACCGGCGCTCGCGCGCGGCGACTGGGTGCTGTCCGACCGTTTCACCGACGCGACGTTCGCCTATCAGGGCGGCGGGCGCGGCCTGCCGCGCGACAAGCTGGAAGCGCTGGAGCGCTGGGTGCAGGGCGGTTTTCAGCCGGATCTGACGGTGCTGTTCGATCTGCCGCCCGAAGTCGCCAACGAACGGCGCAGTGCGGCGCGCGATCCGGACCGGTTCGAGAGCGAATCGACGGCGTTTTTCGACCGGACTCGTGCCGAATACATGCGTCGCGCAGAAGAGGCGCCTTACCGATTCGCTATCATCGACTCTTCGCAGAGCATCGCCAGAATTCAGAAGCAGCTTGAGGAGTTGGTCGCAGGCCTTTGATTTTAAATAAATATAACTGCGATTTATAACTCTGCCATCAAGCTCGTATAGAACTTTAGATAACGGCATCAACTGATTGATTTCAAAGAGAAACGATGATTTATCCGTGGCAAGCCGATGACTGGAACCGCCTGCAGCAGCTGCGCGGCCACTGGCCGCATGCGTTGCTGCTGCATGGACAGGCGGGCATCGGCAAGCTGCGCTTTGCGCAGCATCTGGCGCAAGGCCTGCTGTGCGAAGCGCAGCAGGCTAACGGCGAGCCGTGCGAGAAATGTGTGGCGTGCAACTGGTTCACGCAGGGCAACCATCCTGATTACCGGATCATCGTGCCCGAGGCGCTGGCCGCCGAAGCGGGCCTGAACGCGACTGCACCGGACGAAAAAGCCGACGCCGACGAGAGCAAGAAAACCCGCACGCCGAGCAAGGAAATCAAGATCGAGCAGATTCGCGGCCTGCTCGATTTTGTCGGCGTGGGTTCGCATCGCGGCGGCGCTCGCGTCGTCGTGCTGTATCCGGCCGAGGGGCTGAATATCGCGGCGGCCAACGCGTTGCTGAAGACGCTCGAAGAGCCGCCCGCGGGTGTCGTGTTCCTGATGGTGTCGGCGCGGATCGACCGTTTGCTGCCCACCATCATCAGCCGCTGTCGCCAGTGGCCGATGACCGTGCCCGCGCCGGATGTGGCTACGAAATGGCTGGCCGCGCAAGGCGTCGCCGACGCGCCCGCGCTGCTCGCCGAAGCCGGCGGCGCGCCGCTCACGGCACTCGCGCTCGCCAGCGACGAAAACCGCACGCTGCGCGACTGGACGCTCAAACAACTGGCCGCCGGTCCCGATTGCGACGCGTTCGCATGCGGCGAAGCGCTGCAAAAGCTGCCCGTGCCGCTGGTGCTGGGCTGGCTGCAACGCTGGATGTACGATTTGCTGGCGCAGAGCACGGCAGGCGCGCCGCGTTATTTTCCGCAGGCTGCCGGCGCGTTGACGCGCTGCGCATCGCAGGCCGACGCCGGTGCATTTGCGCGCTTCATCCGCACCGTGACGCGTCAGCGCGCGGTCGAGAACCATCCGCTGAATGCGCGGCTGGTGTTCGAGGAACTGTTTATCGGCTACCGCGAGTTGTTCGCGTAAAGCCGTTACGCGGAATCCGCCCGGCATCGCGCACACTGGCCGTGGCGCGACACCCGGCCGGCTTCGCGTCCCGTTAAGTTGTCACTGTCTTTCATCACAATCAAACCAATTCGAACAGCACCATGAGCCTTTCCTACCGCGATGCCACGCTCGACGATCTGCCCACCATCGTCGCTATTTACAACTCGACCGTGCCGTCGCGGCAAGTGACCGCCGACCTCGAACCGGTCAGCGTCGAAAGCCGGCTGGCGTGGTTTCACGCGCATGGTCCGCAGAAGCGTCCGTTGTGGGTAGTGGAAGATTCCGAGCAGCCGGGCCGGGTGATCGCGTGGTTGAGCTTTTCAGATTTCTACGGCCGTCCGGCCTATCTGCGCACCGCCGAAGTCAGCATTTATCTCGACGAAAGCGCGCGCGGCAAAGGCCTCGGCAAGCAATTGCTGGCGGCTTCGCTCGCGGCGGCACCGGCGCTCGGCATCGACACCGTGCTGGGTTTTATTTTTGGTCACAACGACGCGAGCCTGCGGCTGTTCCGCGGCTTCGGTTTCGACACGTGGGGCTCGCTGCCGCGCGTGGCCGTGCTGGACGGCGTGGAGCGCGACCTCGTGATTCTCGGCAAGCGCCTCGATACGAAGCACGCCGACCCCGCCGCGCCTGTGAACCAGGCCACCGCCTGAGCCACCTCCGGCCAATTTATTGCAGGACATCACCATGTTTGTTGATTCGCACTGTCACATCAACTTCGAAGGACTCGCCGACCGCCTGCCGCAAGTGCTGGAAAACATGCGCAGTCATTCGGTCACGCATGCGCTGTGCGTGTCCGTCGATCTGGAGACGCTGCCGTCCGTGCTGGAGATCGCCAGCCAGCACGAGAACGTGTACGCGTCAGTGGGTGTGCATCCCGATCACGAGGACATGCGTGAGCCGAGCCTCGCCGAGCTGATCGAACTGGCTGAACATCCGAAGGTGGTCGCGATCGGCGAGACCGGGCTCGATTACTACCGTCTGGAAGGCCGCTCCATTGCCGATATGGAGTGGCAGCGCGAGCGGTTCCGCACGCATATCCGCGCCGCGCACGCGACGAAAAAGCCGCTGATCATCCACACGCGCTCGTCGTCGGAAGACACGCTGCGAATCATGGCCGAGGAGCGCGCGAGCGAGCCGGGCGGCGTGATGCATTGCTTTACCGAGCCGTGGGCCGTCGCCGAACAGGCGCTGGCGCAGAATTTTTACATTTCGCTGTCAGGCATCGTCACGTTCAAGAGCGCGACCGACGTGCAGGACGTCGCGCGCCGCGTGCCGCTCGACCGTCTGCTGATCGAAACCGACTCGCCGTACCTCGCGCCGGTGCCGTATCGCGGCAAGCCTAATGAACCTGCGTACGTAAGTTATGTCGGACGCTTCATCGCCCAACAACGCGAGATGCCGGACGAGGCGCTGGCCGCTGCGACCACGCAGAACTTTTTCCGGCTTTTCAACATCCCTTCGCCGAACGTGGCCTGATACGTTGGCAACGCAATACCGAGCAATATCAAAAGGATAGGGAAGTTTCCTAAAGCAAAACATGAAAACTATTTCGATGTCGACTGTCAGAGTTAATCCGATGTTTGCAGTAAGCGATGTGGCCACTGCAACGCTGGCTTCAATCAGGCGCCGCATGTCGCGTGGCGTTTTTGCCACCACGTTCGCGTGCGCGGCGTTAGCCTCGCTGGTCGCTTCGCCGGCGCACGCCGCGCCGATCGACTCGCTGATCAAGTCGGTCAAGTTCGACGACGTCGACGGTGTCAACAAGCTGCTCGCCAAGGGCATGGACCCGAATAGCGTCGACAACCAGGGCATTCCTCTGCTGGTCATCGCCGCGCGCGAAAAGTCCGACAAGGTCGGCGCGGCGCTGGTCGCCAATCCGAAGACCAACATCGAGATTGAGGATAAGGCTGGCGAGAACGCGATGATGATGGCCGCGCTGGGCGGCGATCTCGACTTCGTCAATCTGCTGATCGCGAAAGACGCCGAAGTGAACAAGAAGGGCTGGGCGCCGCTGCACTACGCGGCTGCGAACGGTCACGACGACATCGTCAAGGTGCTGCTCGACCATTCGGCCTACGTCGACGCCGGGTCGCCGAACGGCACCACGCCGCTGATGATGGCCGCCCGCGGCGGTCACGTGTCGACGGTGAAGCTGCTGCTCGACAACGGCGCGGACCTGACGGTGAAGAACCAGATCGGCTTGACCGCGCTCGATTTCGCGAAGACCTATAAGGAACCGGACGTCATCGAAGGCCTGACTGCACGGATGCAGCAGATGCAGCAGAAGTGACGTCAAGCGGACGTAAGGTGGCGAGCCGGCCATTCAGTCTGCTGATTGACTGGCAGACGCGCGGCTCACCCCCTGTTCACCACCGATTTGCCTGAAGATACGCGGTTGCCAGCCTGCTGCGACCCCGTAAAACAGTGCAAAATGACGACTTTGGCGCGCCGCACGGCGCGCCCTCTGGATGCGGCGAAAGACCGCCTGATAAACGACCCTGGAAAGGAACACCATGCTGCGGGCTTTGATTTTCGCCAGCGCGCTCGCCGTACCGCTATCGGCAGCCGCGTTTACGGGGGGCGACCTCAACAAGCTATGCACGAAGACGGACATAGCATCGCGTAGCGCATGCGCGGCTTATATCGAAGGCGCCGCCGACGGCATCTTCAACACGATCGACGCGATTGGCGGCACCACCGGTCCGCGTGTCGGCCAGTATTTCTGTCTGCCGCCCGACGCTCGCTCGGCTCAATTGACCGACGCCGTGCGCAAATACATCGCTGAAAATCCGAATGTTTCCGGCTACAACGCCAGCACGGCCATTTCGCTGGGGCTTGGCAAGGCATTTCCTTGCCGGAACGGAAGCTGAGTTGTAGTGATCTGAAGGGCGGGTGCAGGCGCCGAAGGCCGCAGCTTTCGTCCTGTCCTGAGTTCGAGCTGAAAGCCGGGATTCCCGAATGGGCGCGCGCTTCCAGACAACCCGGCCCTCCGGGGCGCCGGGCGCGGTCCGCCGGGACACCTTTTTCACTGTGCGTGGATGAACACCTAAGATGTCGATAACGGTGTCATCGATTTGCCACGCATTTACTGCCGAACCGCCACGTCAGCACGGCCGAAGCCGTGATGTGCCGATGTCGTGATTTCCCCGATTCGACCTGCGTAAGCACTACAGCCGCCGCACCACACGCAACGCCGCCCCCGCGCTTCACGCGCAGCGGTCCTGTCTACCCGTCAAGCCAGGAGGATCACGCCCGTTATGTTTACTTCCGACGACATCAGCCGCCTCGCCGATTCGCCTCTGCATACGTGGCTCGGCACGTTGATCGTCTCGATCATCTGCGCATCCCTCGCCGTTGCCGTTCACCGCTTCGGCTCGCGCATCGTGATGCGCCTCGCGAAGCCTCATCCGCTGCCCAGCGTCATCCTGCGTTATATCAACAAGCCTTCGCTGTTCGTCCTCGTGATCGTGGTGCTGGAAGGCATCTGGGCTGAAGCGCCCGACACGCTCAATTACATCGTGCCGCTGCGCGACGTCACCGCGATCGCGTTGATCGCCGCGCTCACGTGGCTGTCGGTGCGCTCGGCGGCGGCGATCGGCGAGGCGATCATCCGCGCCCATCCGCTCGATACCGCCGACAACCTGCACGCCCGCCGCATCCATACGCAGGCGCGCGTGCTGGCGCGCTCGGTGATGATCGTCATCGTGATCGTCGGGGTCGGCGGTGCACTGATGACTTTTCCGAACGTGCGGCAGATCGGCGCGAGCCTGCTGGCGTCGGCGGGGGTGGCCGGTCTGGTCGCCGGTATCGCGGCGCGGCCGGTGCTCGGCAATCTGATCGCGGGCTTGCAGATCGCGCTGTCGCAGCCGATCCGGCTCGACGACGTCGTCGTGATTTCAGGCGAGTGGGGGCGCATCGAGGAGATCACCGGAACCTACGTGTCGGTGCGGCTGTGGGACCAGCGTCGGCTGATCGTGCCGTTGCAATGGTTCATCGAAAACCCGTTCGCCAACTGGACCCGCAGCAGTTCGCAGATCATCGGCACGGTGTTTCTGTTCGTCGATTACCGGATGCCGCTCGCGCCGCTGCGCGAAGAACTGGCGCGGATCGTCGAGGGCGCGCCGGAGTGGGATCGTCGCGTGCAGGTGTTGCAGGTGACGGACGGCACCGAGCGCGCGATGCAGTTGCGCGCGCTGGTCAGCTCGCTCGATTCGGGGCTGAACTGGGATTTGCGCTGCCGGGTCCGCGAAGGGCTGCTGGACTTCATTCAGCGGAACTATCCGCAGTATCTGCCGAGGGCGCGCGCCGAAGTGTCGGCGGAACTGGATGTGGGTCAGGCCCAGCCGCCGGTCGACTGGGTTCCGCGCAGTGCACAGTCGCCAGCGGGAAGTACCGCCGCGAATACCGAGGCGGATCCGGTGGCGAGCCGGATTGGCCGGCATGGTGTTAGCGACGTCGCGGAGAAGGCGAGGGAAAAGGCTTAGGTTACGCCGGGGGCATAATCGTACGAATGTGTCGGCGTGATCGATTTTGTGAGCGGATGTAGTGCTTTAAGCGTTTGGGCGGCCTGCATGCAGATTTCGCAGCGAAGCGCACTGAAACTTGCGCCTGGGGCTGACAGGAATGCGCCCTCATCCGCCATGTGCGCATGACAAAAAAGCCCGCATTTTCATGGGTTAATTGCTCGGCAGCCTCCCGGACGGCGAAGCCCGATAAGCCGTCGCACAGAACCGATCCCGCCTTCGCGCGGTCGAAACGTCCACTCACTCACGAATCCGGCGCGGCCTTGCGTGCTTCACAGGCTTCGGGCGGTCGCGGTATCGCAACGTCATTGCGTCAGCGACACGCACCGGGTCCTGGCGCACCCGGCACGCGTCGCGCGAACCAAGGAGGACATGCAAGATGGGCCGATTGATCGTTGTGTCGAATCGCGTTGCAACACCGACGGAAACCAAAGGATCGGCGGGCGGACTCGCGGTCGGCGTATTCGGTGCGCTGAAAGATGCGGGCGGTGTGTGGTTCGGGTGGAGCGGCGACGTGGTCAGCGAGACCGTCGCCAATGCAGGGCCGACCCTCGAACAGGACGGCGCCGTCACCTTCGCGACCGTGGGCCTCACGCGCAAGGACTACGACCAGTACTACCGTGGCTTTTCGAACGCGACGCTGTGGCCGGTGTTCCACTATCGCAACGACCTCGCGCGCTACGAGCGCGAAGAATACGCGGGCTACAGGCGCGTCAACGCATGGCTCGCGCACAAGCTGATCAAGCTGCTCGAACCCGACGACGTGATCTGGATTCACGACTACCATCTGATCCCGTTTGCCGAAGCGCTGCGCAACGAGGGCATCACGAACCGCATCGGTTTCTTCCTGCACATACCGTTTCCGTCGCCGCAAATCCTGCTCAACATTCCGCCGCACGAGGAACTGGTCAAGTCGCTGTCGTGCTACGACCTGCTGGGCTTCCAGACCGCGACGGACCAGGAAGCTTTCCATGATTACGTCACGCGGCACGCGCGCGGCACGGTGAGCAAGGACGGCATTATCGAAGCGTTCGGGCGCAAGCTGCGCACCGGCGTCTACCGGATTGGCGTGTTCCCCGACGAAATCGCCGAACAGGCCAAACGCTACGAAAGCCGCCAGCACGTACTCGACCTGAAGCAGAGTCTTGAAGGGCGCAAGCTGATCATGAGTGTCGACCGGCTCGATTATTCGAAAGGGCTGGTCGAGCGATTCCGCGCATTCGAGCATTTGCTGGAGCGCTCGCCCGAGTGGCGGGGCAACGTCACGCTGGTGCAGATTGCGCCGCCCACGCGCTCCGATGTCGTCACGTATCAGAAGATCCGCCAGGACCTGGAGTACGAAGCCGGGCGAATCAACGGACGGTATTCGGGCCTCGACTACACGCCGATCCGCTATCTGAACCAGCAATACGACCGCTGGAAACTCATGTCCCTTTTCCGCGAATCGCAGATCGGCTTCGTGACGCCGCTGCACGACGGCATGAATCTGGTCGCGAAGGAATACGTCGCCGCGCAGAATCCCGACGATCCGGGCGTGCTGGTCCTGTCGATTTTTGCGGGCGCGGCGGCTGAACTGACTGGCGCGCTGCTGGTGAATCCGCACGACGCGATCGGCATGTGCGAAGCATTGCAGCGTGCGTTGCAGATGCCGCTCGACGCGCGTCAGCGGCGTCACGAGATCAATATGGCGGCCTTGCGCAAGAACGACCTCGGGGTGTGGCGCGATACGTTCCTGAGCGATCTGCGCAGCGTGCCGGTGCAGAAGCCGGGCAAGGGCGGCGGGCATAAATGATGGCGCGGGCCGACGTACCGGTTTTCAAGTCTGCTAAAGCAAAAGTAGGGCGGTTCGCAATCGCCATCAGGCCACGGGGGCATGCATGTTGAGCACGTTAGCCGTCGCGGGATACCGGTCGTTGCGCGAGCTGATCGTGCCGCTTGGCCGGCTGAACGTGATCACCGGCGCGAACGGCAGCGGCAAGTCGAGCGTATACCGCTCGCTCCGTCTGCTGGCGGAAACCGCCCGTGGCGGCGTGATTACGTCGCTCGCTCGTGAGGGCGGTTTGCCGTCGACTTTATGGGCCGGTCCCGAGCGGTTTTCGCGCGCCATGCTGGCGGGTGAAGTGCCGGTGCAAGGCACGCGCCGTAACGAGCCGGTCAGCCTCCGGCTCGGTTTTGCCAGCGACGAATTCAGCTATGCAATCGATCTGGGGCTGCCTCCGCCCGAAATGCCCGCGAATCCGATACCGAGCAAATTTCTGCTCGATCCGGTCATCAAGCGCGAATGCATCTGGAGTGGTCCGTTGCTGAGGCCTTCGGCGTTACTGGTCGACCGGCACGGCGTGGCGCTGCGTACGCGTGACGAGAATGGCGAATGGCAGACCATTCCGCAGCCCGTCGCGAGCTTCGACAGCATGATGACGGAGTTCGCCGACCCTCGCAGCGCGCCCGAGATGATCACGGTTCGCGAACAGATCCGCTCGTGGCGTTTCTACGATCATTTCCGCACCGACGCCGACGCGCCAGCGCGCCTGCCACAGATAGGCACGCACACGCCCGTGCTATCCAACGACGGCGCCGATCTGGCCGCTGCGTTGCAAACCATCCGCGAAATCGGCGATCCGGCCGCGCTCGACGCCGCCATTGACGACGCCTTTCCCGGCTCACGTCTCGACATCGACACGCATGACGGCCGTTTCGAAGTGGCGATGCAGCAACACGGCCTGCTGCGGCCGCTCAAGGGCGCCGAATTGTCGGACGGCACGCTGCGTTATCTGCTGCTGGTTGCTGCGCTATTGACGCCGCGTCCGCCCGCGCTGCTGGTGCTGAACGAACCGGAGACGAGCCTGCATCCCGATTTGCTGCCGGCGCTCGCCCGTCTGATCGCGCGGGCTTCGGTGCATTCGCAGGTGCTGGTGGTGTCGCATGCCGCGCGTTTGATTGCGGCGCTGGAGCGCGAGGAGGCGAGCGAGTCGATCGTGCTGGAGAAGCACTTCGGCGCCACCCGCATCGCCGATGCCGACGAGCGCGATCTTCCCGCCTGGAAATGGCCGTCGCGTTAATCGGCGACGACGGCGCGGATCCACGAGGGAATGTAAGCTGAATGTAACAGCGCGCAGGAAGTGCAAGACTCGGCGCCTTCGTTGCCCGGGACGCGAATAATAGTCGGAAGCCGTCCGCGCAACGACGCAGCTTTGCGCCTGCGCGGACGATCGCATTGATTGGATGTAACGGCGCTGTCATACTCGGCGTCGCTGATGTGCACCGCCACAAGGCGCAAGCCATCAGTCCACGGAGACAGACTATGAAGATTGCGCAGATCGCCCCCTTGACCGAATCGGTGCCACCCAAGCTGTACGGCGGCACCGAGCGTGTCGTGTCGTACATCACCGAGGCGCTGGTCGCGCTTGGCCATGACGTGACGTTGTTCGCCAGCGGCGACTCCGTCACCAGCGCGAAACTCGAGGCCGTCTGGCCGCGTGCGCTGCGCCTCGACCCGGGCATTCGCGACCGCGTCGCGCCGCACATGTTGCTGATGGAACTCGTGCGACGCCAGGCCGAAGACTTCGACGTGCTGCACTTCCACCTCGACTATTACTCGTTCTCGGTGTTCAAGCGTCAGGACACGCCGTTCGTCACGACCATGCACGGCCGTCTCGATCTGCCCGAGCAGCAGCCCGTGTTCGACACCTTCAACACCGCACCGGTCATCTCGATCTCGAACGCGCAGCGTCACCCGTTGCCGCAGGCGCGCTGGCTGACCACCGTCTATCACGGCCTGCCGGAGCAGCTTTACACGCCGCAGCCCGTCGAACAGAAGTACCTCGCGTTCCTTGGGCGTATCTCGCCGGAAAAGCGGGTCGACACGGCCATTCGCATTGCCGGCCGTTGCGGCATGCAGATCCGTATCGCGGCAAAAGTGGACGCGGCCGACCGCGAATATTTCGAACGCGAGATCAAGCCGTTGCTGGACTTGCCGCACGTGGAATTCATCGGCGAGATCGCGGATAACCAGAAGGCCGAATTCCTGTCTGGTGCGCATGCGCTGCTGTTCCCGATCGACTGGCCGGAGCCGTTTGGTCTCGTGATGATCGAAGCGATGGCGTGCGGCACGCCGGTGGTCGCGTTCAATCGCGGCTCGGTGCCCGAAGTGCTGGAAGACGGCGTGACGGGGTTTATCGTCGAAGATGAAATCGGTGCGGTGGCGGCGGTCAACCGTCTGCACAAGATGCCGCGCGCGGGCGTGCGGCAGCGCTTCGAAGAACGCTTCACGTCGCACCGGATGGCCCAGCAGTATGTCGACGCGTATCAGTCGGTGATTCGTGCGCAGAAGCGCTCGCGCTTCAAGGTGATCGATACGTCGGGTAGTTGAGCGCACCGGGCGGGCCAATCGGTCCGCACAAAAAAAGACGGCGATGTGCGTGGCACATCGCCGTATTCATGTCTGCCAGAGATTCAACGCCTGTGTTGACGCTGAACGCCTGCATCGGGGCAAAGCCTCGCTCCGAGACGCGAGCCGGCCGACCCGCTGCTAAACCCAGCCCGAACTCACGCCTAGATCTTCAGACGCGACACCTTCGTGCCTTGCAGCGACAGATCGCCCATCAGGCCGGCATTGGTCAGCACGAATACCTCGACCGGCGCGGTTGCCGTGTTCGAGTCGATCGCACCGTTTGCGCCGACCGTGACCAACGCAACCGACGCGTCGCCGCCGACCGACCAGCCATCCGTGTTGCGGAATTTGTCCAGCGCGTCCTGCGTCATGAACAGGAAGATGAGCGCTTTCGACTGCGCACCGGCCTGCAGGCCGAACGAGCCGGAAATCGTACTGTAGTAGCCGACCGTGCTGCCGCCGACGCGCAATGCGCCTTCGCCATACTGGCCGCCGACAATGAAGCCGGCTTGCAGAACCGACGGGAACACGAGCACGCCGCGCGCCTTGGAAACCAGTTCACGCGAACCCTTGACGGTGGTGAAAAGCCGCGACATGGTGCCGTCGACGCTGGCATCGATCGACTGACGTTTGGATTCGTTGGTGGAGGCGGTGCCTTTGTTGCTGTCAGTGCCGGTGGTGGTACAACCCGCGAGTGCAAGGCCGCCGAAAGCGAGCGCAGCGGTGGTCTTCAGCATGAAGTTTCGTCTTTGCATCGTTTTTCTCCGTATGGTTCCGGGGCGCAACCCCAGTGGAAGTGCTAGGTCGCGTTTAAGTTATATCACACGCAAGCATAAATGGCGCATTCCGCAGACAGCCGAAAAGCCTTACGCGGCGGGGCTTTGCGGCAAATCGTAAGGCACGCCGAAGTAATTTTGACCGGCTTCGCAGAGTGCGGCGGCGCGCTTCGTACGATGTGTTTGAACAGGTTTTCCATGACGCGCGCCTGGTTGATGACTTTTGCCCACGCCCCGCTGCGAGGCCTGATGACGGGCTTATGAACCGGCCTTTTTTACCGATTCTGGATAACAGACTAATCGGCGAAATCGAATTGAAAGTGTTGCGGGGACGCCGCAGTCGCGCCCGCAAGCACGGGTGGCGCAAGGATTCGTTCCGCCGACGCTATCCATGATTGGCCGGGCTCTTCACCGGCGGCGGCCTGCGCAGCGCCCGCCGCACCATGCCGATCAGCACGCCGATCAGGAACAGCACGACCGCCGGCACGACCCAGTAGCCGACGAACGCGTGCCACAGATAAGACATCAGCGTCGAGCGCCGCACGCTGTACTCATGGATTGCATCCTTCTGATGCGGCAGATTGGCGGCCAAAACGTCGGCGGGGCAGCCGGCGGCCTGCGCCTCCTCAGGCTTGCCGCGACAGCGCGCGGGAGCGCCGGCGGCGCGTTGTGCGTCGGTGAAACTCCAGGTGGACAGCTCGCGGTCGAGGTCGACGGCGTTATAAGCCATTTCCTCGCGGATTTCGTTGACCGCCACGATCGCCACGGGCACGGCCCAGAACACGATGACGACCAGCCACCGCCTCAACCAGCGGTTTTTATGTTTCGATACCATCCTTGCCTCCAATCGATGCTCAGCGGCATCAACGACAAGATGGCGGCCCGTCTAATGTGATTGATTTATATCTGGGGGTGGGCCGTCTCCGCAGCCATCATAGAAGAAAACGGCAGGTTCAGGCGGGCGGACTGTAGCGGGAGGGGCAGACGGACAAAGGCCGCGCCAGACAGCAGCGCGGCCCGATTGGGACGATGCGTGTTTCAGTAATCAGATGAGCGCGAAGAGGGACGTTTGACTTCCGTGCCCGTCATGCATCGCTCATACGGCAATCACACGCAATCAGTTGGCCGGTGCGGACGACAGGCAGCTCTTCATGAATGCCTTGCGGTCGTCGCCTTTCTTGCCGGTGGCTTGCGTGTTGCACGCTTTCATCTTGTCCTGCTGGCTCATCGGTGCAGCGGCCGGTTTGGACGAGAGACACGTTTTCATGAACGCCTTGCGGTCGTCGCCTTTCTTGTCGGCGGCCTGCTTGTTACAGTCGGCCATTTTCGTTTGCTGGCTGTTCTGTGCGAATGCCGGTGTGAACATCGGGGACGCGAGAACAGCGCCGAGCGCCAGCGTAGCAATAGCGGATTGGATTTTCATGTGACACTCCATCGGTGGTGAAAACGTTTTTGGTCGTTCATGCGCGTGGGCGTCAACGGCATCCAGGTACCCCCGGCGCATCCATTATGGCAAATGCTGTCTGCCAGAACGGACAAAAGCGCATTCCGGTTGACAGCCGATTCCGCTCGTTTTCCCTGACTACACGGGACATCACAGAGGGGTTCACACAGCCTTTCCGTTTGAAACAGGCGAATGGAAATCGTAATAAATTATCGTATGCATTCCAGATCAATTGAAATGGCAATTTCAAACGATTTATTCCATGCTTTATTCAAAGCGGATGAAAAAAATTGAAAATGCTTTTCGCATTGCTGCACATGCACCTGAATAGTAAATCGGAAAAAAATCCCACGGCTGATCCTGCGGGTAATTCTGGCCTCGCAGCCTGCAATGGATCGTCTTTTACCTGTAACCGAAGAAGGCCACAGGAGGTTCTTCATGCACTATCTGTTGATGTATGAGCTTGTCTCCGACTACCTCGACCGTCGCGGCGAGTACCGCGATGAGCACCTGAGACTCGCATGGACAGCGTCCGAACGCGGCGAACTTTTGCTGGGCGGCGCGCTAGCCGATCCTGTCGACGGTGCCGTGCTGCTCTTTAAAGGCGATTCACCCGCAGCCGCCGAAGCCTTTGCCAGAGCCGATCCGTACGTGCGATCGGGGCTCGTCGCAAGCTGGCGGGTGCGTGAATGGACGACCGTCGCCGGTGAGGGCGCTACCAAACCTGTGCGTCCCGCATAGCGCGGATAGTGGCATCCACGTATCGATGGGAGGCGGGTGGGAGCACGTGTACCAACACCGAACGCGCGCTCCCCGTCGCGCAATTTCCCTCAGGCATGTTTGCTGCTCAATGCCCGTCAGACTGTGCTACGCCCAGCATCTTCGGCCGGAAACAATACTTCGAAATAGCATCCCGGCCATGCTATAGATTCCTAAATCAATTCAGTGATGCTGCATACCGTTGTGCCGTGCAATAACGTATTCCGTTGCCCGATAAGACAGTGCTTTTGTTACCGCAATGCGTGAAGCGACGCAGCGAAAAGGACAAGATTGTTTCTATCCGTAACACTTGTCTCAACCGTATTCACGCAAACCCTGGTGGTGGTATGCTTCGTGCACAAATTCTCCCATGCACGAGTGAGACCACGTTTTGTGCTTCGGAATAGGGACAAACCGCACTAACTCAGGGCGGTATTGACCAGCCAACAGAACGTACAAAACATATTTGTGCAACCGCGGGCTGCACACGAATCGTGAAAGCTGAATTCGTGGCAAGTCCAAAGCCGCGGCCAGGCCAGGCTGCGTGGAGAAAACCCAATGTTTTTCGATGAGCTAAGCAATGACGAATGGGCGCTGCTGGCAGTGCTTGTCTCTGACGAGCCGGCCGTCCGTCTGAACCGACGCGGCCGGCCCCGCGCCGAACCGCGCATCGTCGCGAATGCCGTCCTGTGGATTCTGACAACCGGCGAACCCTGGTCGAAACTGCCAGGCCGCTATCCGTCCGGGCCAACGTGCCGGCGGCGGTTCGAAGAGTGGCAACTGAACGGCACTCTCCTCGAGATGGTTCGGCTGTTGTCGCAAACCGGGCGCACGTTCGCGTACATTCCGCCACCGGCACCGCCGGTTGCGGCCAAACCCGTGGCTCCGGTCACGGAAACGCCCAGCATGCGTGACGAAGGTCTGCGTGGTGTGTCGTGGAAAAGCCCTGAATCGTGGCAGGCGCCTCGTGTGTCGAACACGCTGGGCAACTGGCGCTCGGCCGATCCGATTGCCGATATCACGCGTCAATTGTCCGGTCTCTCGAACGAGGCGCCGGTGGCGCGCGCGCGTCCAATGCCTGCAACGCCGGCAGCGGTCGTTGCGCGCTCAGCGGCGCGCGTCGATCTGCCGGTCAGAACGGGAGAGGCGGGCGCGGTGGGCTCGGCAATGGCGCAACTCGATTTCGCTATTGCGTCGGCACGCCGTACGCCGAATGCGCCCAACGACGACCTTCGCAGTCCACTGTCGATGAGTCTCGCGCCGCGCGGCACGCAGGTGGCCGGCAGCAACGGCTATCTGATCTGTACCGTCGCCGAGCAGGTGCCAGGCGCGATGTATCGCGCGTCGGCGGAAATCGTGAAGGACGGCAAGCGTGTCGAACGCTCCGGCCTGATCGGCCCGCGCTTTGCCGAGGCGGCCGAAGCCGAGCAGTACGCGCTCGACTGGGCGCAGCAGTGGATCGACCGGGAATGCGTCGCGCAGGGAGCGGCAGAGCCTGCTTTGGCGGAGTCGCTTCAATCCGCCGAAACGCATGCCGAGACTCATCCGCGCGTGGCTCGTCCATTGCCCGCGCTGCGTCACGTGCCGGAACCCGTCACTGTGAATCACGGCGCGCCGCTGCACGGTCCGATCAATGCGTTTCGCGGACCACTGCGTCGTTATCCGGGCGAACCGGTTGCCGCAACTGTTACGGCGTCGTCCGTTGCGGTGAACGCGGTGACCGACAGCACGGCATCGGATCGTTTTTCGTCGGCCTATATAGAACTCGTCTCCCACGTGGGATGAGCATGTAGTACCCCGCGGCCGGTAGGAGCAACCGCCGCAGGTTCCCGCTTCATTCGTTGTGATCTACCGCTGTTGCCCTGAATGTCGTCCGCGCTGTTGCACGTGCCCGCTGCTGTTGCCGGTGCCTGAGCCCGCTTGGCTTGATGAGTCGTCGACGACAACCCGCCGACGACTCCCAATGGCCTGGTTACTGGCGACCGTACGTGTCGTCGAAACGCACGATATCGTCTTCGCCGAGATACGAGCCGGACTGCACCTCGATCATTTCGAGCGGCATCTTGCCCGGATTTTCGAGGCGGTGGGTGACACCCAGTGGAATATAAGCCGACTCGTTTTCGGAGACGATAAAGCGCTCTTCACCTCGCGTGACGAGCGCCGTGCCGCGCACGACGATCCAGTGTTCCGCCCGGTGATGATGCATTTGCAGCGACAGGCGCGCGCCCGGCTTCACCACAATGCGCTTGACCTGGAAACGCTCGCCGGTATCGACGGAATCGTAATTGCCCCACGGACGATGCACCTTGCGATGGTTGGCCGCCTCGGCGCTGCCATCTTCGCGAAGGCGTCCGACAATCTTCTTGACGTCCTGCACGCGCGATTTGTCGGCAACCAGAATCGCGTCCGGCGTTTCGACGATGACGAGATCCTGCGTGCCCACGCAGGCAATCAGGCGTCCTTCCGAGTGGGCGAAGGTCGATGTCGCGCCTTCGAACATCACGCGGCCGCGCGCCACATTCTGATCCGCGTCTTTCTCGGAGATGTCCCAGATCGCGTCCCACGAACCCACGTCGGACCAGCCGGCTTTCAGCGGCACGACCACGCCCGATGCCGCGCTTTGATCGCCGCCGAGTTTTTCCATCACCGCATAGTCGATCGAATTCGACGGCGATGCGCTGAACGCGTCACGCTGCAGGCGGAAGAAGTCGCCGTCTGATTTACCGCCCGCGAAAGCTGCTTCGCAGGCTTCGAAAATGGCGGGCTGGAAGTGACGAATCGCCTTCAACCACGTCGACGCACGCATGATGAAAATGCCGCTGTTCCACCAGTATTCCTGCGATTCGATGTAGCGCTGCGCCAGTTCGAGATGCGGCTTCTCGACAAAGCGGTCGAGTTGGTGCGCAACAATCGACGCAGATGATTCGCCATCCGAATCAACGGCCGCGTTACCGCCTTCAGTTGTGCCAAGCGCCGCGCCGATGCGAATGTAGCCATAGCCGGTTTCCGCGCGGGTCGGCACGATACCCATCGTGACGATATGACCGGCTGCCGCGTGCCTGACGCCTGCAGCAACGGCGGCCTGAAATCCCTTGCCGTCGGTGACCGCGTGATCGGCGGGCATCACGACCATGATGCCGTCCTCGTCCTGCGCGGCGATCGACAACGCGGCCACCGTCAGCGCCGGAGCCGTATCGCGGCCGGCCGGCTCGAGAATCAGACGCGTCGGCTTGCCGCTCGTGCGCAATTGCTCGGCGGTAGTGAAGCGCTGTTCTTCATTCGCGACCACGACGAGTTGTCCACTTAGCGGATAACCCGCTTCGAGTCCATCGAGTCGGCGCGTGGTGGATTGCAGCAGCGAATCGTCGCCGAGCAGTCCGATCAACTGCTTCGGATGCTGCTCACGCGACATCGGCCACAACCGCGTGCCGGAACCGCCCGCAAGAATCACGGGATGAACCTTGAGCTTGACGTTCAGGGGCGTAGCTTGGGTGGACCGGGTGTCGGCAGACTTGGCCGTGACCGGAGCTGTCATGATGAACTCCTCGAGGCTGGGTGAATGCGTCGAGATTTAACACGACTTCTTCAATCAATAAAAGCGCGTTAAATGAAAACTATATAAAACGAATAATAAAATTCACCCGCCGATGAAGAAAAAATGTCCGGTGAATTTATAAAAAAGAAAAATTACCCGAAAAAATTCGGAAGAGATTTTTTCACATCATTTTCTGCGTCAGAATAACGCCACAGGGTGTTACGTAAGTTTCGTAGGGAAGCTGGCAGTCTTGCCCGCAGATGCTTACAGGACGGCCTGAAAATGCATACGAGAGCGACAAAAGCGGTAACAATTGCCGCACAAAACTCGGAAAAAATGCCGAAATATTGACCGATACAATTTGAGATATTTTGCGGTCTTGCAGCGCGAATTTTAATATCGCTTTATCTATACCTGTACAAGGGTATTCACTCATTCCGACACATCTTTTCTGATCCGGGCATTCCGCTAATTCGGCGGCCGATTCCAGATCGGGAAATGGAAGGGCAATCGCACCGGTTCAATCAGTTTCGCGTGGCGTATTGATTTACGCGACGCGGATACCGGCGTTGCGCGCCCATCCGGCGGACTGACGTGCAACGTAATTTCAACCTGGCAACGGACGACACTTGACTGACGAACTGAGGGGCCGCGCATGCTGAGCGTTCTATCGAGAATCATCGACATCGCCATGGTCGCGCTTGGCGCCGCCATCGCGGCGGCCGTGCACAGCGGGAAAGTGGTGTGGCTGGACGACATGCAAAGCGTGTCGCTCGCGTTCGGCTGCCTGCTGATGGTGGTTTTTTTCCCGGCGCTGGGCATCTATCAATCGTGGCGCGGCAAGCCGCTCTACGACCTGCTGTCGCGCGTCACGGGCGGCTGGCTGATGGTGGAGATCACCGGCGTGCTGATCAGCTTCAGCCTGCACCGCTCGGACGGTCTGTCGCGTCTATGGCTCGTGTACTGGGCGCTCGCCACGGTGGTGCTGCTGATCATCACCAAGGTCATCGTCTATTCGATTCTGCGCGGGCTGCGGCGCGAAGGCTTCAACCAGCGCGCGGTGGCGATCGTCGGTGGCGCGCCGTATGGACGCTTTCTGATCGAGCAGATGCGCAGCCGCCCGGAAGCAGGGTTTAGTCCGGTTGTCGTGTTCGACGAGGACGGCACCATCAATCCGTACGAAGACCCGGATGCGGCCAACGCAATCGACGGCGTACCCGTCGAGCGCGACTATCAACGGATGATTCAACTCGTGCGTCAGCGTTCGATCCGCGAATTGTGGCTGGCGCTGCCGATTTCGAAAGAGAAGGCGATCCATCGCTTCGTGATGGATCTTCGCAACGACTTCGTCAATATCCGTTTCATACCGGACGTGCGCAGCCTCACGCTGTTCAATCAGCCGATGGTCGAATTGCTCGGCGTACCCGCGATCAACCTCGCCGCGTCGCCGATCACCGATCTGCGCGTGCTGCCCAAGCGTGTATTCGACCGGCTGTTCGCGCTTGCCGCGTTGACCGCGCTGTCGCCGCTGATGATCGTGATCGCCGTGATGGTGAAAGTCAGCTCGCCTGGGCCGGTGTTTTTCCGGCAGAAACGCAAGGGCATCGACGGCAATCAGTTCGAGATCTACAAATTCCGCTCGATGAAGATGCACAAGGAAGAGGCCGGCAAGATCACCCAAGCTACGCGCCGCGACCCGCGTATCACGGCGGTCGGCGCGTTCCTGCGGCGCACGAGCCTCGACGAATTGCCGCAATTCATCAACGTGCTGCGCGGCGAGATGTCGGTGGTCGGCCCGCGTCCGCATGCGCTCGAACACGACGACATCTACAAGGATCTGGTGAAGGGCTACATGCACCGCTACCGGATCAAACCAGGCATCACAGGCTGGGCGCAGATCAACGGCTATCGCGGCGAAACCGACCGCATCGAAAAGATGATGGGGCGCGTCAAGCTCGATCTGTACTACATGCAGCACTGGACCTTCTGGCTCGACATCAAGATCGTCGTGCTGACGCTGTGGAAGGGCTTCGCGGGCAGCAACGCGTATTGAGTCCAGGCCGTGCAGAACGCTTTACGCATGACTGCATGGGCCGTACTCCTGAATCAACTTCACCGAATCAACCCTTTTTTCCGAGGTGCAACACATGAACCTGACGATCATCGGTAGCGGCTACGTAGGCCTCGTGACGGGCGCATGTCTGGCCGACATCGGCCACGATGTGTTCTGTCTCGACGTCGATCAGCGCAAGATCGACGTGCTCAACGGCGGCGGCGTGCCGATCCATGAACCGGGTCTGCAGGAGATCATCGCGCGCAATCGCAAAGCGGGCCGCCTGAAGTTCTCGACCGATATCGAAGCGGCGGTCGCGCATGGCGATATCCAGTTCATCGCGGTCGGTACGCCGTCCGACGAAGACGGTTCCGCCGATCTGCAATACGTGCTTGCCGCCGCGCGCAATATCGGCCGGCATATGACGGGCTTCAAGGTGATCGTCGACAAATCGACGGTGCCGGTCGGCACCGCTTCGCGCGTGCGCGACGTGGTGGCCGCAGAACTCGCATCACGCAAGGTCGATCACATGTTCTCGGTGGTGTCGAACCCCGAGTTCCTGAAAGAAGGCGCGGCGGTCGAAGACTTCACGCGGCCCGATCGCATCGTGCTCGGTTGCGATGAAGATGTTCCCGGCGAGAAGGCGCGCGAACTGATCAAGCGCCTCTATGCGCCGTTCAACCGCAATCGCGAACGCACGCTGTACATGGACGTGCGCTCGGCGGAATTCACCAAATACGCGGCCAATGCGATGCTCGCCACGCGTATCTCGTACATGAACGAACTGGCGAATCTGGCCGATCGCGTCGGTGCGGATATCGAAGCGGTGCGTCGCGGTATCGGCTCCGATCCGCGCATTGGTTACGACTTTCTGTATGCCGGTTGCGGTTATGGCGGCTCGTGTTTTCCGAAGGACGTGCAGGCATTGATCCGCACGGCGGCCGACCAGGGCTCGAATCTGCGCATTCTCGAAGCGGTCGAAGCCGTCAACGACACGCAGAAAAAGATTCTCGCGAACAAGATCGTCGCGCGTCTGGGCGAAGACCTGTCGGATCGCACGTTCGGCGTGTGGGGCCTCGCGTTCAAGCCGAATACCGACGACATGCGCGAAGCACCGTGCCGTCCGCTGATCGCGGAACTGCTGCGGCGCGGCGCGACGGTGAAGGCGTACGACCCGGTTGCGATCGACGAAGCGAAGCGCGTGTTCGCGCTCGATCTGAAGGACGTGCCGCAACAGCACGCGCGCCTGCAGTTCGTGAACGACGAGATGGAAGCTGCCGACGGCGCCGATGCGCTGGTGATCCTCACCGAGTGGAAAGTCTTCAAGAGCCCGGACTTCGATTCGCTGAAGCAGATCCTGAAGACGCCGCTGATTTTCGACGGCCGCAACCTGTACGAACCGGATGCGCTGCTCGAACTGGGTATCGAGTATCACGCGATCGGCCGTCAGCACGCACTGCGCAACGCGCCGGCGCGAGTCGGCGCGAACGGCTTGCCGCTCGCGCACGCGGGTGTCGATGCCGATGCGCTGAAAGCCTCGGCGTTCAGCAACTGATCTCGTCGAGTCACATCGAGTGTTACCGGGTCGCCGCGCCACCATTCGCCTCACCAGGGAGCCTGCCATGTTCGCCAACGTTCTGATCGTCTGCCACGCCAACGTGTGCCGTTCGCCAGCCGCCGAGATGCTGTTCAAGGCTCGTCAGCGCGCGGCCGCGGAAGCGGGGCGGTCCACAGCGCCGATCGCGTTTCATTCGGCGGGCCTGCGTGCGATGAACGGTCACGGCATGGACCCGGTGATGCAACGCCTGCTCGCCGAGAAAGGCGTCGCCTCCGGCATTCACTACTCGCGGCGTCTCGACCGGCAACTCGTGCGTTCCGCCGATCTCGTGCTCGTCACCGAGCGTGCACAGGTGAGCCACGTCGAAGCGCTCGATCCGGCCTCACGCGGCAAGGTCTTTCCGCTCGGCAAATGGGAAGACGATTCCGATGTCGCCGATCCATACGGTGGCGAGGAAACCGCTTACAGGGAGAGTCTCGTGCTCATCGAACATCTGGTCATGGGATGGCTGAAAAAAATATGCTGATGAAAAAACTCATTGCAAACTCATTCGCGAATCGCGATTCGAAACCCGGTTCGCCGGTTCATTCGACCGTCGGATCGAAACTCGCCGCTACGCTTTTGCTGACGTCCTTTCTGTCGGCCTGCGCCACCGCACCGGGTAATTACCTCGACACGTCGCGTCTGCAGGACGATGGGCACGCGCCCACCGAGACCTACCCCGTTCATCTGATCGACGCGAATCTGATCGTTGCGCAGGCGCAAGCCGCTGCGTCGAAAACGCAGGTGCTGCCGACCTCGGCCATCAGCGATCCTTCGCAATACCAGTACAAGCTCTCACCGCAGGACATTCTCGGCATCACCGTGTGGGATCACCCGGAGTTGACGACGCCGCAGGGCAGCACGCTGTCGTCGGGCGGCAATACCACGCAGTCGATCGGCGGCGCTCTGCAGCAGCCGTACACGGCTGCGCTGCCCGGTCAGGCCGATCCGTACGGTCAAACCATTTCCTCCGACGGCACGATCTTTTTCCCGTTCGTCGGCCGGATTATGGCTGCCGGAAAAACCACCAGCGAGTTACGCGAGCAACTCTCGCGCGGCCTCGTGCGCTATATCCGCAACCCGCAGGTCGACGTGCGCGTGCTGTCGTATCGTGGGCAAAAAATACAGGTGACCGGCGAAGTGAAGACGCCCGGTCCGCTCGCGATCAGCGACGTGCCGCTCACGCTGGTCGACGCGATCACGCGTTCGGGCGGCACGAATTCGGACGCCGACATCCAGCGTGTGCGTCTTACGCGTAACAACAAGCTCTATGTGCTCGACGCCGACCGCATGCTCGATCGCGGCGACACCACGCAGAACGTGATGCTGCAAAACGGCGACGTGATCAACGTGCCGGACCGTACCGACAGCCGCATCTTCGTGATGGGTGAAGTGAAGACGCCGATCCAGTTGCCGATCATTCGCGGCCGCATGACGATTGCCGATGCGCTCACGCAAGGCGGCGGCATTCTCGACACCGACGCCAATCCGCGTCAGATCTTCGTGATGCGCGGCATGAAGGACCATCCGACCACGCCGGAAGTGTTCCGCCTCGACATGACGCAGCCGGACTCGATCATGCTGTCGTCGCAGTTCCAGTTGCAGCCGCTCGACGTCGTGTATGTCGGCACCGCCGCTTCGACCACGTTCAACCGTGTGTTGCAGCAGGTTCTGCCGAGCGTGCAGACGCTGTTCTATCTGAAACAACTGACGCGCTGAACGTCTGAGCCGTAGACAGGCCCGCATCGCATTGCCAGTCGAGGATGCGATGCGGGACCGAAGCAAACGCCGAGGCCGACCGCTGACGCACAACGCTGAAGCAGAAGCTTAAGCAACCGATACGGGATCGAATTGTGAGCAATCAAATCTCTCCACACATGGCTGCCGGTCCGATCAAGACCGAAGAAGAAGACATTGTCCTCGGACAACTGGTGCAGGTGATCATCGACGACATCTGGTGGTTGCTGGCCATTGCCGGGGTGATCGTCGCGCTGGCGGCGGCGTACTGCTACCTCGCCAAGCCGACGTATTCGGCTGACGCGCACGTGCGTGTCGAACAGTCCGACAACACGTCGCAGGCGCTCACGCAGACGCAAACGGGCGCCGCGATCAGCAGCGGTTCGACCTCGTTGCCGACCGACGCCGAAATTGAAATCATCAAGAGCCGGGGCGTGGTTGGACCTGTCGTGCAGCAGTTGAAGCTGAACTTCAGCGTCACGCCGAAGACCTTCCCGCTGCTCGGCAGCATCGCAGCGCGGATGGCGACACCGGGTCAACCTGCGCGTCCGTGGCTCGGGCTCAAGTCGTATGCGTGGGGCGGCGAAATCGTCGACCTCGATTCGATCGACGTGATCCCGGCACTCGAAGGCCAGAAGCTCACGCTGAAAGTGATCGACGACCAGCACTACGAATTGCGCGCGGAGAACGGCGCGTTGCTGCTGACCGGCCAGGTCGGCCAGCAGGTGCAGGGCGGCGGCGTCACGATGCTGATCAACAAACTGGTCGCGCGCCCGGGTCAGGAATTCACGGTGATGCGCGCGAACGACCTCGACGCGATCACCGCGTTCCAGTCGGCGATTACCGTGCAGGAGCAGGGCAAGCAGACCGGTGTGATCCAGATTTCGCTGGAAGACAAGAACCCCGAACACGCGGCGCTGGTTGCCAATGCGCTCGCGCAGTCGTATGTGCGTCAGCACGTCGAAAGCAAGCAGGAAGACGCGATCAAGATGCTCGCGTTCCTGAAGAGCGAGGAGCCGCGTCTGAAGTCCGACCTCGAACGCGCCGAAGCCGCATTGACCGCGTATCAGCGTCAGTCGGGTTCGATCAATGCGAGCGACGAGGCGAAGGTGTACCTCGAAGGCAGCATGCAGTACGAGCAGCAGATTGCCGGCTTGCGTCTGCAGATGGCGCAGTTGACCGAACGCTATGGCGACGACCATCCGACGCTGGTCGCCGCGCGCCAGCAGATGGCCGAGTTGCAGGCCCAACGCACGAAATACGCGGACCGTTTCCGCGATTTGCCCGCGACCGAAGTGAAAGCCGTGCAACTGCAACGTGACGCGAAAGTGGCCGAGGACATCTACGTGCTGCTGCTCAATCGCGTGCAGGAGTTGTCGGTGCAGAAGGCGGGCACGGGCGGCAACGTGCATATCGTCGATGTGGCGCTGCGTCCGGGCGCCCCGGTCAAGCCGAAGAAGATGCTGATCCTGTCGGCGGCGGTGATTCTCGGGCTGATCGCCGGAACCGGCTTCGTGTTCCTGCGCCGCAATATGTTCAAGGGCATCGACGACCCGGATCACATCGAACGCGCATTCCATCTGCCGGTGTTCGGTCTGGTGCCGCAAAGCGCGGAACAGGCACTCCTCGAAAGCGGCTTTGAGCGCGGCGGTGACCGTCTGCGTTCGGTGCTCGCCAGCGCGCGGCCGAAGGATGTCACGATCGAAAGTCTGCGCAGCCTGCGTACGTCGATGCAGTTCACGATGATGGACGCGCGCAATCGCATCGTCATGCTGACGGGCCCGATGGCCGGTGTCGGCAAGAGCTTCCTGACGGCGAACCTCGCCGTGCTGCTCGCGAATTCCGGCAAGCGGGTGTTGCTGATCGACGGCGATATGCGGCGCGGCGTGCTCGAACGCTACATGGGCGGGGCGCAGGATATCGGCCTGTCCGAGTTGCTGAGCGGCCAGATCTCGCTCGAAGAAGCGATCCGCAGCACGAGCGTGGAAGGGCTGAGCTTCGTTTCCTGCGGCCGCCGTCCGCCGAACCCGTCGGAGCTGCTGATGTCGCCGCGTCTGCCGCAATACCTCGACGGCCTCGCGAAACGCTACGACGTGATCCTGATCGACACGCCGCCTGTGCTGGCCGTGACCGACGCGTCGATCATCGGCGCCTATGCCGGCTCGACGTTCTTCGTGATGCGCTCCGGCATGCACAGCGAAGGCGAAATCGGCGACGCGCTCAAGCGTCTGCGTGCCGCAGGCGTGCATGTGCAGGGCGGCATTTTCAACGGCATGCCGGCACGCACGCGTGGCGGTTATGACCGTGGTTATGCAGCGGTTCAGGAATACCTGAGCACCTGATGAAGCACCTGGGCGCCCGCGCCCAGCACCCAGCGCAACGACGATAAAAAAGGACATCACGATGAAAGTGACGGTACTGGTTCCAACTTACCGCCGCCCGGCCGATCTGGCGCGCTGCCTCGCGGCGCTGCAACGGCAGTCGCGCGCGCCGGACGAAGTGGTGGTGGTCGCCCGCGCCGACGACGATGCAACGCATACGTGTCTGCGCGATCCGGCGGTGTCCGGCAAGCTGCCGCTGTCGGTGGCGCTGGTCGACGTGCCGGGTCAGGTCGCGGCGCTCAATCGCGGGCTGGACGCGGCCACCGGCGACGTCATCGCAATTACCGACGACGACGCCGCACCGCACGTCGACTGGGTCGGCCGCATTGCCGGCGCGTTCGAAAACGACGCGCGTCTGGGCGCCTTGGGCGGGCGCGACTGGGTCCACGAAAAAGGCCGCGTGCTGGACGGCGAGCGGCCGCTGGTCGGCAAGGTGACCGCGCACGGCAAGATCATCGGCAATCATCATCTGGGCGTGGGCGGCGCACGCGAAGTCGACATCCTGAAGGGCGCCAACATGAGCTATCGGCGCGACGCGGTGCGCAACATCCGTTTCGACGCGCGTTTGCGCGGCGCGGGCGCACAGGTTCACAACGACATGGCGTTCAGCCTCGCCGTGAAAAACGCCGGCTGGAAGTTGATGTACGACCCGCGCGTGGCCGTCGATCATTTCCCCGCCGAGCGTTTCGACGACGATCGCCGCGACGCGCAAACCATGAACGCATTGCGCAACGCCGCGTTCAATTTCCATCTGATCCTGCGCGACCAGTTGCCGCCGCTGCGCCGCGAAACCGCGTGGTGGTGGTGGACGCTGGTCGGCACGCGGGTGTATCCGGGGCTCACGCATGCGGCGCTCGGGCTGCTGTCGAAGCAGGCGGCGCTGAAGTTGTCGCGCTGGCGGGCGGTTCGCACGGGCGCGCATGAAGCGCGCCGTGCGCTGTCCTGACGCGCATGAGACCGGCTAACGCGTTCGTCACGCCCAATACGCCCACGACGTCCTCGACGTTCGCGCATCGGCACACGGCCCGCCCCAAGGCCGCCGATGCCCCTTTCCACCGGCAGAGCGGAGTGTCTGCATGAGTACGAAAGTTCACGTTCACCTGTTTTACGGCGCGGACCCGCGCTATTACCGGCCCGGCGACGATATCGGCTGCCTGTACGGCTATCACCACGCGCAGTCCGACGCGTTCGCGCTGACCTATTCGCAGGACGCCCGCGAGAGCAAGCCGGTGCGGTTGATCCGCCGCGGCCTGAAGGCGATGCTCGGATTCGACATCATCCATACGTGGCGCAACCGCGCCGAGATGCTGCGCTCGGACGTGATCTGGACGCATACGGAACAGGAATGGCTTTCCGCCGCGTTAATGCTGCTTCTGAGCGGCCGCAAGGCCGGGGTAGGGGCAAGCCCGCTGCTGCTAGCGCAAAGCGTGTGGCTGCTCGATAAGTGGCCTTCTTATGGAATCGTGCGTAGCTGGCTGTATCGCAAGCTGATGACTCGCGCCGATCAGCTGACCACGCTCGCCAGCGAAAACGCCGAACTGTGCCAGCAATATTTCAACCGCGACGCCAAGCCGCTGCTCTACGGGCTGAACACGCAGGACTTCCCGGTCAAGTCGCCGTCGGAGTGGAAGCCGCACTCGCCGATCCGCATCGCCGCAATCGGCAACGACCGCGACCGCGATTGGGAGACGCTGATCAAGGCGTTCGGCAACGATCCGCGTTATACGGTCAAGCTTGCGACGCGGCGGCGGATTCCGTCGTCGCTGCGTGCACCGAATGTCGAGATCGCGCTGTTCTCGGGCATCAAGAAGCAACATGAGCTTTACGACTGGGCCGACGTGATCGTCGTACCGCTGCGGCCGAACACGCACGCGTCGGGTATTACCGTGATGCTGGAAGCGGCGGCGGTCGGCAAGCCGATGGTGGTGACGAATGTCGGCGCATTGCAGGATTATTTTCCGTCCGATGAAGCGGCTTATATCCCGCCGTTCAATCCGCCGGCCTTGCGCGATGCGGTCGATCAGCTCGCGGCGTCGCCCGCCGAAGCGCTGCGCCAGGCGCAAGCCGCCGCAGCAGGTCTGCTCGCGCGCGATCTGACCACGCAGCACTACGCGATGCAGCACGTGCGCATCACGCAGGAGATGCTGCGCGCGCGGGCCCGGACCCAGCCTGAAGGGCAAGCCCAACAGCAAGCCCCGGCGCAACGTGCCGCCACGCGCGAATCGCGCGGAGGACTCTGAACGATGTCGACGATTCCGCGAGCCGAAGCCGCTGTCGCTGTGCGTGCCGCGTCCGGCGGTGCGCAGGAATGGCTGCCGCCGCTGTTGCTGTGGCTGATCACGGCGGTGCTGATCATCGCGCATCAGGGCACCGTGCTCACGCTCGCGTTTCCGGTGCTCGCGATCCTGACAGGCCTGTGGCTGTATTTCAAAAGCCCGGCACGCTACATCGGTTTCATGTGGTGGCTGTGGTTCCTGAGCCCGGAAGTGCGGCGTCTGGCCGACTGGTCGAAAGGCTCGTTTACGCCGACCAGTCTGATCCAGGTCGCGCCGCTCGCGGTCACGATGATCAGCGCGCTGTCGCTGCTGCGCTATTACCGCCTGCTTGCGCAACGGCGCGGTCTGCCCGTGCTGCTGATTCTGCTCGGCCTGATCTACGCGTTCATGATCGGCGTGATGTCGAGCGGGCCCCTCGCGGCCACTTATGACCTCGCGAACTGGCTCTATCCGATCCTGATCGGCTTTCACATCATGGCGAATACGCGGCAGTATCCGCAGTATCGCGACACTATCGTCAACACGTTCATCTGGGGCATGCTGGTGATGGGCGGCTACGGGCTGATCCAGTTCTTCATCATGCCGCCGTGGGACGCGTTGTGGATGCTCGGCTCGCAGATGAACTCGCAAGGCGATCCGGTGCCGATGGGCGTGCGCGTGTTCAGCACGATGAATTCGTCGGGACCATTCGCGTTTGCGATGATGGGCGCGATGGTGTTCGTGATGGCGGCCACGCATCGCGTACGGTGGATCGCCGCGGCGCTCGGCTTCTTCTCGTTCGCACTGAGCCTCGTGCGCTCGACGTGGGGCGGCTGGGTCATCGCGCTGCTGATCCAGCTCGTCAAATCCAACAACAAGGTCCGCGTGCGGATCGTCGCCAGTGCGGTGCTGCTCGCCGGATTGTGCGTGCCGCTGCTTGCGGTCGGCCCGGTCGCCGAACGGATGCAGGCGCGCCTGTCCACCATCGTCAACCTGAACGACGACCAGAGCTACGCGGCGCGCAACGAGTTCTACGCGACCTTCGCGAAAACCGCCTTTACCGACGTATCCGGCGAAGGCATGGGCGCGACCGGCACCTCCACCAAACTCTCGAACGACGGCGGCCAGCTCGGCCAGTACGGCAACTTCGACAGCGGCGTGATGAACATCCCGTTCGTGCTCGGCTGGCCCGGCACGCTGCTCTACATGTCCGGAATCATCTGGCTCGTGACGCGCGCGGTGCTCGCGTCGTTCAAGCTGCGCGACGACAAGTTCGTCTCAGCGTGTCTGAGCCTGAGCCTCGCGACGTTCGCGATGCTGGTGTTCACCAACTCGCTGGTGGGCACCGGCGGACTGCTGCTTTTCATGAGTGTTTTTTCGATTCTTTCCGCGGTTCATTACGAAAAGATGAACCGCCGACGCACGCTATTTCTCCACGGAGGCACTGATTGAGAGTCGCCATTGTCACGCACGTTGTGCGCCATAACGACGGCCAGGGGCGCGTCAACCACGAGATCGCGCGCGCGGCCCTCGACGAGAACATCGGCGTCACGCTGATCGCCTCGCATGTCGCGCCGGAATTGCTCGCTCATCCGAATGTCCGCTGGGTGCCGGTGAAAATCGGCCGCTGGTGGCCCACCAATCTGCTGCGCCAGCAGGTCTTCGCATTGAAGAGCGCGCTGTGGCTGCGCGCCCATCGCCGCGAATTCGACGTGCTGCACGTGAACGGCTTCATCACGTGGATGCCCGCCGATGTCAACACGTCGCACTTCGTGCATAGCGGCTGGTTCGGCAGCAAGTACTACCCGTTCGGTCTCACGAAGGGCGTGTGGTCCGCGTATCAGTCGGTCTATACGCGTTGCAATGCGTTGCTCGAAGGTTGGGCATACCGTCGCTCGAAGGTGATTACCGCGGTGTCGCAAAAGGTGGCCGACGAGATTCGCGCAATCGGACTCACGCCGGACAACCGCGTCGATGTGATTTACAACGGCGTCGATACGCAGGGGTTTGCTGCGGCCACCGGCAATCGCGAGAAATTCAATTTGCCGAAGGACGCGTTCCTGCTGCTGTTCGTCGGCGATCTGCGCACGCCGCGCAAGAACCTCGGCACGGTGCTGGCCGCGCTGAAGCATCTGCCCGAGCACGTGCAGATCGCAGTGGCCGGTTATCTGCCGGGCAGTCCGTATCCGGAACAGGCGAAGGCGCTGGGCATCGCGCATCGCGTGCATTTTCTCGGGCTCGTAAAAGAGATGCCGGTGCTGATGCATTCGGTCGATGCCTTCGTGTTTCCGTCGCGTTATGAAGCGATGAGTCTGTCGCTGCTCGAAGCGATGGCGGCAGGGCTGCCGGTGGTCACGGCACGCACGGCGGGCGGCGCCGAAATCATCACGCCCGATTGCGGGATCGTGCTCGACGATCCGGACGATCCGAAGGCGCTGGCCGGCGCGGTCGCCCGTCTCGCGGACAACGACGACGCGCGGCGCGCGATGGGCGTCGCCGCCAACCAGCTCGCCACCGGTTTCGGCTGGGCGCGGATGGCCGAGCAGTACATCGCGCTTTACCGGCAGTTGGCGGGGCAGCAGAAAAACCGCCTGCGTAGCGAGGCGGAAGCGTCGGCGGTTGCAAAGACCGACGCATTGACGCTGAACACGCTGGCCGGACAGAAGAGCGCCGACTGACAGCGCCGCCTTTTATACAGCTTGTTCAGCGCTTGATCCATACAACTCTCAGAACGCACAGGGGCAATAACCATGACGACTAGCTCAATCAAATCGCTGCAGATCGGGATGCACTGGTTTCCCGAGCGCGCAGGCGGCCTCGACCGCATGTACTACTCGCTGGTCGGTGCGCTGCCGGGCGCGGGCGTCGCAGTGCGCGGCGTGGTCGCGGGTTCGCCGAAAGTCGCGGCCGATACCGGCGGCGCAATCAACGGCTTCGGTTCGGCCGCGCAATCGCTGCCGTTACGTTTGATGGCGGCACGCCGCGCGCTGCGCCAGGAAATCAGCACGTCGCGTCCCGACGTGATTTCGTCGCACTTCGCGCTGTACACGTTTCCAGGTCTCGACGTGACGCGCGGCATTCCGCAGGTCTCGCATTTTCAGGGACCGTGGGCCGACGAGAGCCATGTCGAAGGCGCGGATTCGCTCGGCCAGCGCGCGAAGCGTTATCTGGAGCAATCGGTGTATGCACGTTCTTCGCGGCTGATCGTGTTGTCGGAAGCATTCGGCAAGATTCTGACTACGCGTTATCGCATTGCACCGGACCGCGTCCGCGTGGTGCCGGGTTGCGTCGACGTCGAGCAGTTCAATCTGCCGATCACGCCTGCTGAAGCGCGTCTGAAGCTACAGTTGCCGCAAGACCGGCCGATCGTGCTGGCGGTGCGGCGGCTGGTGCGCCGCATGGGTCTGGAAGATCTGATCGACGCGGTGAAGCTGCTCAAGCACACCGCGCCCGATGTGCTGCTGCTGATCGCGGGTAAAGGGCGGCTCGAGGGCGAGCTTCAGGCGCGCATCACCGAAGCGGGTCTCGAAGACAACGTGAAGTTGCTCGGCTTCGTGCCCGACCAGCATCTGGCGGCCCTGTATCGCGCGGCGAATATTAGCGTCGTGCCGACGGTCGCGCTCGAGGGCTTCGGTCTGATTACCGTCGAATCGCTGGCGTCGGGCACGCCGGTGCTGGTCACGCCAGTGGGCGGTTTGCCGGAAGCAGTGGCGGGTTTGTCGCCGAATCTGGTGCTGCCGGAGACGGGCGCGAAGGCGATTGCGGATGGACTGGCGGGCGCGCTGAGCGGCAAGCTCAAGTTGCCGGACGCCGAAGCATGCCGCCGCTATGCGCGTGAGAACTTCGATAATTCGGTGATCGCGAAGCGGGTTGCGTCGGTGTATAGCGAGGCGATTCGCGCGGGTGAGATGCATTAAAACCAATGACGTGCTGCGGAGTGATGCAGCACGCCTTCAGCAAATATTCATCGAATAAAAAATGGCCCGATCGTAATTCGATTCGGGCCATTTCTTTTGCGGCCACCTGCGTGGCCGCTCGCGTGATCTTGCTACTCGGAATCAGAACGTCTCGTGATGCTCGTTACGGCCGATATCCGCATGAACCATCATGTGGCAAAGCTGTTCCAGCGTGGTTTGCGGTTGCCAGCCGAGCGTGTCACGCGCTTTATCCGCGCAGCCGATCAGCAATTCGACTTCAGCGGGACGATAGAACTTCGGATTCACGCGCACCAGCGTCTTGCCGGTCGCCACGTCGATACCGGTTTCGCGTTCTTCCTTGCCCGACCATTCGATCTGATAACCCGCCGCGGCAAATGCCATGCGCACGAAATCGCGGACCGTTTCGGTGCGGCCGGTGGCGAGCACGAAAGTATCCGGCTGATCGGCCTGCAGCATGCGCCACATGCCTTCCACGTATTCGAGTGCAAAGCCCCAGTCGCGCTTCGCGCTCAGGTTGCCGAGTTCGAGCGAGTCCTGCTTGCCGAGCTTGATCTTCGCGACCGTGTCGGTGATCTTGCGCGTGACGAATTCGCGGCCACGTAGCGGCGATTCGTGATTGAACAGAATCCCGCTGCTCGCAAACAGGTTGTACGACTCGCGATAGTTGATGGTCGACCAGTGCGCGAACAGCTTGGCGACACCATACGGGCTGCGCGGATAGAAGGGCGTCTCTTCGCGTTGCGGCACCGCTTGCACGAGACCGAACATCTCCGACGTCGACGCCTGATAGAAACGCGTTTTAGGGCTCAGAATACGCAGCCCTTCAAGCAGATTCAGTGCGCCGATACCGGTCACTTCGGCGGTGGTCACCGGCTGATCGAACGACACACCGACGAAGCTCTGTGCGGCAAGGTTGTACAGCTCGTCGGCCTGGGTGTTCTCGAGCAGTCGCAGCGTGGAACCGAGGTCGGTCAGATCGTGTTCGACCAGACGCAGATTCGGATGATCGACCACGCCAAGCTCACGCATGCGCCAGAAATTGACGGAACTGGTGCGCCGGTAAGTGCCGGTGACGTGATAGCCCTTTTCGAGCAGCAGTTTGGTCAGATAGGCGCCGTCCTGCCCGGATACGCCGGTAATGATCGCTTTGCGTGGTTGGCTCATAGCTTGCCTTCAATATTGGTTAATTAAAAAAATATTCACGCCGTGCTGCCTGGCGCATTTCATCGGCACACCCGGAAGCGCATTTCAGAAGCGCGTTCAGCCAACTTTCGCTTCACTCACCGCGCTTGAAAAAGAGCTTCAGGGCGCACCGTCCAGCAGTCGCCGCACCAGCGGTTCGACGACCTCAAAATCCTGTTCCGCTTTCAACCGGTACAAATCCGGCTTCGGATGCGCGCCGTCGGACATCAGCGTCTTCCAGTCCGGCAGGCTGCTCACATAAGCGAACTGATCGACCAGCGGTACTTTCTGCTCGATGGCCACGCGCCGTGTCATCGCGACCATCGCGGCGAGCCGTGCGTTGAGCCGGTTATCGGGCATCGGATTCGATGTCTGCAAAACCGGCTGTTTGCCCAGCGCGAGAGCGGTTTTTACGAGCGACGTTTGCGTTGCGTAAAACTGCTCGGGCGTCTGGTTCTGCATGACTTCGTTAATGCCGTAATTGATCAATACGATTTGCGCCGGCGATGCCGCGAGACGCTGCGGCCAGGGCAAGCCCGCTGTCGGCCCCGCACGCCGGTTGCCCGTGCCGTCGCGCAACTGCGTGGCCGTCGTGCCGCCCACACCGTCATTCGTGACGCGTACCTGAGCGCCGTGACGTGCCTGCAATTCATCCTGCAGATACGACACGGCGTTTTGCGGCTGCGGGCCGCAATGTCCGTTGCTGCAGGTAATGCCGAGCGTGGTCGAATCGCCATACGCTTCGATCAGCACCTGCTTTGACGGTTTTTGCGCAGTATCCGCATGGGCGGCGAGCGTGGTGAGCGCCGACGCCGCCATGCAGATGCTTGCCGTCAACGTCGTCAATCCCGCCAGCCATTTTCGCCGCCTCATGCGCGGCTTTGCGGCGTTTGGCGCGCAACGCTTGCGGTGGCGACGCTTTCACTGGCGGCCCCGTGTACACGCGCCTGCGCTTTCTTCTGCGCCGAGCCGAAAATCAGGCGCTTTTCAAACGCGAACCACGTGATGGTTGCGTACAGCAGCGTGATCGCAAGCGCGAGCGCGGCGGTCGCATAGCGGTTCATATGCAGCGGCCACAGCATGTACAGCACGCTCAGGTGAATCAGATAAATCGTGTAGCTGATCGTGCCGATATAGACCAGCACCGGATTGCACAGCAGCCGTTTGACGATGCCCTTGCTTTGCAGGGCGATGACCACGACTGAAGTACAAAGCACCAACGAAACGCTGTAGAGACCCGCGTTCGACAGCGGCGTATTAGCCGCGCGAAAACGCGGGTAGTGCAGATGCAGCCACGCGAGCACGGCCAGCGCAGCGAAAAATCCGAGCACCGCGAGCCCTTTGAACGGCTCGAGTGCATTGCGATCGCGTCGCACCGCCACCGCCAGCAACGCACCCGCCGCTAGCAGATCCATGCGGAACGGCGTGAGGTAATAGATCGGCCAGAACGAATCGAACCATGGCGTAGCGACTGCGCGCAGCACCGGCACCAGCACGATCAGTGCGGCGGCGACGTAGCCGAGCACGCGCTCGGGCACCAGCAGGATCACGAACGGCCAGAAAATATAAAACTGTTCTTCGACGGCTAGTGACCACAGCACGTTCAGGCTGTCGTGGCCGCTCTGATTCAGCGCATCGCCGATATTGGTCGCGAAAAACGTGTACCAGTACCAGTGTTGCGCCCAGCCGAGGCCGAACAGAATCGACGACACCACCATCAGCAGCACATACGGCGGCAGGATGCGCCGTGCACGGCGTGCGTAGAAGTAGCCGAAATACGATTGTTCGCGAGCCTTGCGTTCGAGCAGGATGCCGCTGATCAGAAAGCCGCTCAAAACAAAAAACAGATCGACACCCATCCACAGCGGCGCTTTCAATGCGTGCTGCGCGAATACCGCGAGCACGGCGATGGCGCGCAGGCCGTCGAGTTGCACGATGCGCGAGTGGGTGGGCGCGAGGGGCAGTGCGCTAGCAGTCATGAACCGTCCATGGTGTAAAGCGGATGGGCCGGACGAGAGACCGCGCGAGTTCCCGGCATGGCGGGGAGCAGGCGCGCTCATTTCGCGTCGCAACAGAAGTGCAATCGATTCTAGGGAAAATAAAATCGCGAAAAAACGGGAATGAATTGGATAAATGAATCAGATTGCAACAGGGTGTTTCGTTATCCATTCAAAACGAATTTATATGCTTGCGCGAAGCCGATGTTGCAGTGCGTAATAAATTCTCGGATAGCGCGCCCAGATCGGTAAAGATGGGTTAAAACCGCCGCAGGACGATGCGATCCGCAATGCATTTCGTTTTATTCGATTTTTAAATCGATTTCTTTCACGTTGCCTGAAGCGCCGAATATTTTTGAATTATTTTCGATTTTCGTCGCGGTGTTTTTTCCGCGTAATGTGAGCCGTGCGCAAGGACGGCGATGGATGGCGCGTGGGCCGCATCTGGCGGCGTTGATGCCGGCTTCTTTCGCGCTGCATTGATGTGCTGTTGAAGCGCTGTTTTGCATACGTACCGTCCTGCACGAATCGGCCACACGTTCTTGCGTGGTCTCTGACGGATCGACCCGTCACATCACTGGATTTTTTAACCGCGCGGGCCTGGGCCCGACGCGCGACATGTCGTTGACTGGAGAACTTACTTTGCCCCGTTTCACGTTAAAGAGCTGGCTAGGAGTGCTCGCGTGTGCCACAGGACTGGCGGCCGTATCAGTCAGCTTCACGGCTCGCGCGGAGACGGCTTTGAACGCGAAGACGTCGTGGATCGGCAATACGTTCGGTTTCGGCGACGGCACGTGGGCGCAGATCAACATCACCGCGATTGCGGTCGCGCCTGACGGCAAGGTCTACACGAACGCACCGTGGGACGAAAGCGGCGCCGAGGCCAGCGTGTATCAGAACGGCAAGATGCTCGGCTTCGCGGGCGGCACGCATGGGTGGGGCAACGCCGGCGGCAGCGCGATCGCAGTGAATCGCAAGTACGCGTTCGTGGCGATCGCGGTCGGCAACGAAAAAGGCCGACTGGTGCAACAGGGCGTATGGCCGGAAAAGGGCAAACAGTGGTTCGGTATTTCGCGGCGGGACATCGCCGATATGAAACGCGCCGCGCCATTCCAGCCGGCGGCCGCGAAGGCCGATCCGCATGCGCAACTGGCGGCCGCGTTCCTGATGATGAACGAAGTGCCAACCGGTACGAGCGCGGAAATCGGCGGCCTCGCGGCGAACGACACCACGTTATTCGCGGCCAATACCGCACACGATCAGATCGAGGTGTACGACGCCGAATCGATGCAGCAGAAAGGCAAATGGAACGTGCATGAGCCTGGTCGCATCGCGCTGGCGCCGGATGGCACGCTGTGGGTGCTGAGCGGCACGCTCACCGATCGCTCGCCGAAGGTCGAGCATTACACGGCTGCGGGCAAACGCATCGACGAAAACTTCACGCTGCCGTCAGATACGGTGGCCGTCGACATTGCCGTGGATGCGCAAGGCCGCGTGCTGATAGCCGATAACGGCCCACGTCAGCAGGTTTTGTTCTTTGCGAAGGGCAATGGCGGTTACAAGGCGTCGGGTTCGTTAGGCGAGCGCGGCGGCATTTTCAGCGGCGTTGCAGGCAAGCCCGGACCGCAGCGTTTCAACGGACTGACCGGCGTCGGCGTCGATGCGCGCGGCAACGTCTATGTATCGACCAATGGCATTGGTCCGCGTTACGACCCGATCGGTGCGGGCCTCGGCGCGACACTCGAAAGCTATGCGCCGGACGGCAAGCAGAACTGGCAGGTGCAGGGGCTGCTCTTCGTCGATGGAGCGTGGATCGATCCGTCGCGGCCCGACAGCGTTTATACCGGCAACAAGCGCTTCGAACTCGATCTGTCGAAGCCGGCGGGACAGGACTGGAAATATGCAGGCTTTCTGTCGAATCGCTTCAAATATCCGGACGACCCGGTCTTTCATACCGATCAATATCCAGGCCTGCCGATCGCCCGCAAGCTCAAGGGCCGCACGTTCCTGTATCTGACGGACATGTACGCGGATCACCTGAAGATCTACCGCTTCGATCCGCAGCACGACGGCGAGACCGCGATTCCCTCCGGCTTTATCGCCGGACGCGAGCGCGCGGTCGCGAAGGTGCCGAATGCGCCTCCGGGCGGCGACTGGATCTGGCGCGATGCCAACGGCGACGGCAAGTTCGATACCGACGAATTCACACTCAACACCAGCGGCACCAAACTCGCGGGCGGCTGGGGCTGGTGGGTCGACACGGCCGGCGACATCTGGCGCACGCGCGATAACAAGGGCATCTATCGCTTCCGTTTCGGCGGACTCGACGCGAAGGGCAACCCGGTCTATTCGTATTCGAACATGACGCAGTACCCGGTGCCGCAGCCGTTCAACGAACTTCACCGCGCGATCTACGAACCCGAGACCGACACGATGTACGTCACCGGCTACACGCCGGAGATGCCGTTCGATCGCGGCTTCTGGAAAGAAGTGGGCCGCGTGCTGGTGCGTTACGACAAATGGTCGAGCGGCAACCCGGTGCAGCGCTACTCGATCACGTTGCCGTGGCAAACGCAGAGCAAACCCATCGCGACGATCATCGGCCTGACGGTCGAAGGTCAATACATTTTCGGCGTCGAACCGGTTGGCGCGGTGCACGTGTGGGACAAGGACAGCGGCCGCGAACTCGGTGTGATCCGGCCAGGCGCGGAAGTGGGACGCGCGTCCGGCTGGGTCGACGTGCCCAACGGTATCAGCGCGGCTAAACGCAGCAATGGCGAGTACCTCGTGTTCGTCGAAGAAGACGCGCGCGGGAAAGTGATGATGTACCGCTGGAAACCGTGAAGCACATGCACAAGCACATGCATCTGCACATGCTCCGGCAATGCGAACGCAAACGTAGTCAACCCCAAGGCATCCGATGGACAAAGGCATTCTCAAGAACGTAGCGATCAACTTCTTCGGGCTCGTACTGCCGACCTTCGTCTCGCTCGTGACCGTGCCGTCGTATATCAAGCTGCTCGGCGTCGAGCGCTACGGCGTGATCAGTCTCGTGTGGACCCTGATCGGCTACTTCGGGATTCTCGATCTCGGCATGAGCATGGCTGCGCAGAATCACATCTCGAAGGCGCGTGCATCCGGCGACAAGGAAGAAAGCGTGCGCGTGTTCTGGAGCGCGACGTGGCTCAATCTCGCGACCGGCGTGATCGGCGGATTGATCATTTATTTCGGCGCTTTTCTTTACACCGCGTATTTCACGAAGGTGTCTCCCGAGTTGCAGCACGAGGTGTACATGGCGCTGCCATGGCTCGCAGTGGCGATTCCGATTGCCAACGTGTCGTGGGTGTTTGCCGGGGCGATCAACGGCGCTGAACGATTTGGCGTCTACAACACGAATCAGACGATCGGCACATTCCTGTTCCAGTTGCTGCCGCTCGGCGCAGCGTTGTGGCTGGGCGCGACGTTGCAAAACGTGCTGGCTGCGGCGGTATTCGCGCGAATTCTCGCCGCGATTCTGTTGGGCCGGTCCGCATTGAAGGTATTGGAAATCCGTCGCGTCATGCCGCCGCAATTCGGCGTGGCGAAGGGGCTGTTCAACTTCGGCGGCTGGATGCTGATTGCCAGCGTCACCACGATGATCGCCGACTCGCTCGATCGCGTGATGCTCGGCACGAGCCTCGGTGCGCGTTTCGTCACGTACTACACGGTGCCGCAGAACCTCGTGACGCGTCTGAACATCGTGCCGACCGCACTGGTGCGCACACTGTTTCCGCGTCTTTCTGCAGTAGGGCGCGCGGATGCCGACACCATCACGCAGCAATCGCTCGAGTTTCTGAACGGCGTGTTCACGCCTGTCGCGCTGGTCGCGATGCTGGTGCTCGAACCGTTTTTGCACCTGTGGGTCGGCAATGAAATCGCGACCGTGGCCGCGCCGGTGGGCCGCATCATGATCGTTGCCGTGTGGCTCGTCGGTCAGGCGAACGTGACGCGAATCCTGATCCAGTCACAGGTTAATCCGGCCACGGCCGCCAAGGTCGGCCTGTTCGAATTGCCCTTATTTGCGGGGGCTTTGTGGTTCGGCATCACGCATTTCGGTCTGACCGGCGCAGCGGTGGCGGTCGCCGCGCGCGCGCTGTTCGACTACGCGGTGCTGCTGCATTTCTCGGCGATCCGCGCCCGCCAGATCGCGCTCGACATGCTCGCGCACCTTGCTTTCCTGCTGGCCAGCCTGTGGCTCGCCAGCTTCCTCCCGAGTCTTGCCATGGCGATTGCCGCCGGCCTTCTGATGGTTGCCGCCAACGTCGCCTGGTCGATCACGATGACTCCCGCCTTGCGCAATCTTGCGCGTTCACTGCTGTTGCGACTGAATCCGAGGAAAAGCGCATGAACCACGAAGTCCTTGAAGAAGCCGTGCTGAGACCCGCGACGCGCAGCGCCCTGAGCGAACTCACGAGCGTGCCCTGCGTTCAGCCGACGACCCGCCGCGCCGCGATGCGCGCCGATAAAACCGTGCGCATTGCAATCGTGCACGACTGGCTTGTCACCTATGCCGGTGCGGAAAAAGTGCTGGAGCAGATCGTCGCGTGTTTTCCAGACGCCGATCTGTTCAGCCTCGTCGATTTTCTCGACGACCGCAGTTTCCTGCGCGGCAAGTCTGTGACGACTTCGTTCATCCAGAAGCTGCCGATGGCGCGCAAGAAATACCGTTCCTATTTGCCGCTGATGCCGCTCGCGATCGAGCAGCTCGACGTGTCCGCGTACGACGTGGTGATCTCCAGCAGCCATGCGGTTGCGAAGGGCATTCTCACCGGTCCCGACCAGGTGCATATCAGCTACGTGCATTCGCCGATCCGCTATGCGTGGGATTTGCAGCATCAGTATCTGCAGCAGTCGAAGCTGACCAACGGCCCGAAATCCGCACTGGCGCGGCTGATTCTGCATTACATCCGCAACTGGGATATCCGCACGTCGAATTCGGTGGATGGCTTCGTCGCCAATTCCGAGTTCATCGCGCGACGCATCAAGAAGGTGTATCAGCGCGAGGCACAGGTGATTTTCCCGCCGGTCGATGTCGAAGCGTTTTCGCTTTGCACGGAGAAAGAGGACTTTTATCTGACCGCGTCGCGGATGGTGCCGTACAAGAAAATCGATCTGATTGTCGAAGCGTTTGCACAGATGCCGGAGCGCAAACTGGTCGTGATCGGCGATGGCCCCGACATGGAAAAAATCCGTGCGAAGGCGGCGCCGAACGTGGAGATCATGGGCTATCAGCCGTTCAAGGTGCTGAAGGACCGGATGAGCCGCGCGAAAGCCTTCGTGTTCGCCGCCGAGGAAGACTTCGGCATTTCGGTCGTCGAAGCGCAGGCGTGCGGCACGCCGGTGATTGCGTATGGCAAGGGCGGGGCGCTCGAAACCGTGCGCGATCTGTCCGAAACGCGGCCAACCGGCATGTTCTTCGACGAGCAGAATACCGACTCGATCATCTCGGCCGTCAAACGTTTCGATGACAACATCAAGCGTTTCTCCGCGGCAGACTGCCGTGCCAATGCCGAGCAGTTCTCCGCCGCGAATTTCCGCGAACGCTTTTTCTCGCATGTGCGCGCGGCGGTGCCCGCGTTGCGCGGCGCGAAGCTGCCCGCGTACGTGCCGTATAAAGCCGCACCTGTTGCCAGTGCGCCGCGCATTCTCGCCGTCGATCAAAGCGGCGTGCTAGGCGGCGCCGAACTGTCGCTGCTGGAAATCGTGAAGGCGCTGCGCTCGCGCATCGAGGTCGTGCTATTCGACGATGGCCCGTTTCGCACGGCGCTGGATTCGGCGGGCGTCACTGTGAACGTGCTCGATGCGGGCGCGCTGAAAAATGTCCGCAAACAGGGCGGTTCGCTGCCGAAGGGGCAGGCGATCAAGGGGTTGTTGTCGCTCGTGCGCGCGACCGCGCGACGCGCGCGCAACGCCGATGTGATCTACGCGAACACACAGCGCGCGATGGTGATCGGCGCGGTTGCGGGCAAGCTGGCGAGGCGGCCCGTGGTGTGGCACCTGCGCGATATCGTGAGTCCCGAACATTTCGGCAGCAAGCAACTGGCCATCATCAAATGGTGCGCGCGGCTCGGTCTCTCGCATGTGATCGCCAATTCGGCGGCGTCGGCGCGCGCGTTTGCTGAACTCACCCAGTTCGATGAAAAGCGTATCGACGTGGTGTTCAACGGCATTTCGTCGGAGCCGTTCGACGCGTTGCAGAACGTGCCGCAAGACGAACTGCGTGAATTGCTCGGGCTGCCGCAAGACGCGTTTCTGGTCGGCTCGTTCAGCCGACTCGCGCGCTGGAAAGGGCAACACGTGCTGCTCGAAGCGATGGTTCTGAATCCGCAGATGCACGCCGTGCTGGTTGGCGCGCCGCTGTTCGGCGAGGATCAGTACGAGGCTGAGCTGCATGCGTTCGTTGCCGAGCACAATCTGGGCGACCGGGTGCATTTCCTCGGCTTCCAGCACGATATTCCGGCCTGCATGTGTGCGGTCGATGCAGTCGTTCACACGTCCATCACGCCTGAGCCGTTCGGTCGCGTGATCGTCGAAGGGATGCTGGCCCGGCGGCCGGTTGTGGCGGCTCGCGCGGGTGGCGTGCTGGAGATCATCGACGACTACGAAAACGGTGTGATGTGCACGCCGGGCGATGCGCACGGTCTCGCCGACACGCTCGCGGAACTGCGCTCGAACGACGAACTGCGTAACAGGCTGGTCAGGAACGGCTACAAGACGGCGCTGAGCCGCTTCGGCACCGGAACCTATGTCGAAGGCGTCGCGCGGATTCTGAAGGGCGTGGCGGGGCGTTAAACGGATTTTGGGGGGGCTCTTGACGGGCCCTTCCGTGAATTTCTTTCCGTGTGGCGCGGCGATCTCGCCGGAGAGGTATCGGAGGCAAGCACCGACCGTGCTTCACGTCGATGTGAACGGTTTTACGCGGGGGTAGGCAGGGGCTCGGCCAGTTCTTGTCGTTGGCGCAGCGGAGCGAAGATCCATGGACCTTCGCTCCGTTTTTTTATTGCCGTGATCGGCGGTTGTGATCAAGGGCCGAGGTTCGGGGCTGTAAATCGGAACTGCAATTCGGGGCCGAGGTTCAGCCCCGCAATGTCAGGCCGCTTTCTTCGCGGCCTTCGGTTTGAAACTGGCCGACCACTTCATCGCCGGCAACTCCACCAGCCGGTAGAACACGTAGGCAACCGGCACAGCCACCAGCATGTAGGCGAACGACGGCCAGATCGACATCTGCAGCGACGAGCGGAACAGCAGCGACGACAGCAAGACGAATATCGGCAGATGGATCAGGTACAGCGAGAAGCTGAAATCGCCGAAACGCGACAGCAGGCGCGTGCCGAACGTTTCGCGCCGGGTGCCGCTGGGCCGCTCGAGCGCCTTGTAGAGATAGAACGCGAAACCGAGCGCCCACAACTGGAACGCACCGTACTGGCCGAAATGGAACGCGACGCAGCCGAGCACGATAAAAGCCGCGGCCAGCACGTAGAGCCAGATCGACGAACGGGCTTCCGGCGCGCGGCGGGTTCGGGCGTCGGCGATCCATGCACCCAGCGTCCACGAAAACCAGTACGACGTGAAGAACTGGATGTCGTGGCGTTCCAGCACGTAGGCGGACACGACATTGACGACGGCGACGATCGCCAGCACCGAGGTCATGCCGATGCGTCGGCGCAATGCGAATAGCAGCGGATAGATCGCGTAGAACTGCACTTCGAGCGAAAGCGTCCAGAGCGCGCCGTTCGATCCATACGTTTTACCCGCCACGCCTTGCAGCGAAAACAGATTGACCAGAAACGACTGCAAGCCGATCTCGCGAATCTTGTGACTGACAGGCGGCAACTGCAGACTGAACCAGTCGAGCGCAAAAGTCAGCACCAGCGCCGCGAGCAGCACCGGATAGATGCGCGCAAAGCGGCGCACCCAGAAATTGCCGGTATCGAGCCGGTAAGCCGGATTGGCGGCGAGACGCAACGCACCGCCACGGTGAATGCAATAGCCGCTAATCACGAAGAAAATCGGCACACCCGCCGAGCCCCATGCAATCGGAAACGTCAGATAGGCAGCAAGGGCGCCGAGGCTCAGCGAATGGCCGACGCTCTGATGAAACGCCTGCATGCCGACCCACGCAACCTGGCGGCAATGAAAATACGCGACCAGTAGCGCGGCGAAACCGCGCATGGCATCGATCACGTGCTCCTTGCCGGCGCTCTCCGCGCGCACGTCGCTGTGGACGCGCACTGCGCTCGTGCTACGGGGTGGAGAGAGGGGCAGGGATGAGCCGGCGGCATCCAGTGCTGAGTCGCTCATGCGCGGTCCTTATCTTTCTGACGGAGGAAAAAGCGGATTCCCGGACGCCATGCGCGCCCGCGGTGCCTGACATCCTAGTTCAGCACGCGGGTAAAAAATCGATAAAAAAATGCCGTATCAATTCTATTTGAGTAACCATTTTGTGACGAATTGTAATTGATGATAAGCAGATGCGGCGTCGAATTATTTACCCCTTTTGTCATGCTAATTTTAGTCACGGATTTTCTTGACCAGAGGTGAAGTCATGAACCTGCATTTACTCGCCGGCATTGCCGTGCTGCTGATCCTCGTTGCCGCCTCCGCCTACCGCGAAGCACTGCGCAACGAGCCGATCCGCCGTTACCGGATGAATCCCGGCAAGCTCCCGCCAGTCGACGAAAGCGAATAACGCTTACGTCGCACGCATCACGCACGCCAGTGGTTTTCCCATTGGCGTGCATGGCGCTGCACGTCGAAAACGCGCAGCGCCGTCCCCCGGATATGGCAAAAATTTCAGGGTTTTCGTAAAATAATTCAATTGGAATAAGTCATTATTTCCTGACGTCCGCGTCGGATTATTCATAGTCTGGAATATTGAAGTCGAAACTGAATTATTTATTTCGACGGCGAAATTTTCCTGGATGAACCAGGCTGAAATTTTTGCTAGTCTTTTCCAGCGACATCGATTGGCCGCAAGGCCCGCGACTACACTAACTTCTAACCGATGTGGGAATGCCTACCATGCTGAAAGTCACCAAAGCCGTGTTTCCCGTAGCGGGCCTCGGGACACGATTCCTGCCGGCTACCAAAGCAAGTCCGAAGGAAATGCTGCCGATCGTCGACAAGCCGCTGATTCAATACGCGGTTGAAGAGGCGATTGCCGCCGGCATCACTGAGATGATTTTCGTGACGGGCCGCAGCAAGCGCGCGATCGAAGATCATTTCGACAAGTCGTACGAGATCGAAGCCGAACTCGAAGCACGCAACAAGCAGAAGCTGCTGGATCTGGTTCGCAGCATCAAACCGGCCAACGTCGACTGTTTCTACGTGCGTCAGGCCGAAGCGCTCGGTCTGGGCCATGCCGTGCTGTGCGCCGAAAAGCTGGTCGGCGACAGCCCGTTCGCCGTGATTCTCGCCGACGATCTGCTGCATAGCTCGAAGCCGGTGATGAGCCAGCTGGTCGATACGTTCAACCACTATCACAGCTCGGTGATCGGCGTCGAAACCATTGCTCGCGAAGAGAGCCGCTCGTATGGCGTCGTCGATGGCCGCGAATGGGAAGACAACGTGATCAAGATGTCGGGCATCGTCGAGAAGCCGTCGCCGGAAAATGCACCGTCGAATCTCGGCGTGGTCGGCCGCTATGTGCTGATGCCGACAATCTTCAAACATATCCGCGCGTTGAAGCCAGGCGCGGGCGGCGAACTGCAATTGACCGATGCAGTGCAATCGCTGCTGACCGAAGAGCAGGTGCTCGCGTATCGCTATTTCGGCACGCGTTTCGATTGCGGCAGCAAGCTTGGGTATCTGAAGGCGACGGTGGAATTCGCGCTGCGTCACCCGGAAGTCAAGGCGGATTTTGAGGCTTATTTGCAGGCATATATGCAGAATAATGCGCTGGTGAACGAGTCTGCCCAGTACACGGCCGAAGCCGCTTGAAGCAACGTTTATAAGTTGGGCTGGGGCATTCCGTCGTGGCCTCCGGCGGACATGCCCCGCCAGTTGCAAGGCGCGAGCAATCGCGCTTTTTTTCATTCGCAGGTGTACTGGCGTGCTGAAGGCTATCAGGGTTTCACTACTGCCTGTTCGCACTGGTGAAGCTTCTGTGCCGGTAGCGCCATTCAGTAAAAAGGGCGCCGCATAAGCGGCGCCCTTTCTCATTTCAAACCAGCTCTCGCGCCTCAAACGCGGGGCGGCAGCCTCAGCCCAGCTTCTTCACTTCGAGCCGGAACTTGTGCAGCAACGGTTCCGTATAACCGCTCGGTTGCTGACGCCCTTCGAACACCAGTGCTTGCGCAGCCTTGAACGCAATCGTGTCGAAACCCGGCGCCATCGGCTTGTAATGCGGGTCGCCCGCGTTCTGCCCGTCGACCACCGCAGCCATCCGCTGGAACGTCTCTTCGACCAGCTCGCGCTTCACCACACCGTGATACAGCCAGTTGGCAATATGCTGGCTCGAAATACGCAGCGTCGCGCGGTCTTCCATCAGACCGACGTCGTGAATGTCCGGCACCTTCGAACATCCCACGCCCTGATCGATCCAGCGCACCACGTAGCCGAGAATGCCTTGCGCGTTGTTGTCGACCTCACTGCGAATTTCGTCGTCGCTCCACTTCGCCGATTCGACCACGGGAATCGTCAGCAGCCCGCTGAGCAGTTCGTCGCGCACGTTGGCATAGTCGGTACGCTCCAGCTGCTGCTGGACCGCCTGCACGTCGATCTGGTGATAGTGCAGCGCATGCAGCGTCGCGGCGGTCGGCGAGGGCACCCATGCGGTGTTCGCACCCGCCTTCGGATGAGCGATCTTCTGTTCGAGCATCGCGTGCATCAGGTCGGGCATCGCCCACATGCCCTTGCCGATCTGCGAGCGGCCGCGCAGGCCCGCGCTCAAACCGACCAGCACGTTGCTGCGCTCATAGGCGGTAATCCATGCGCTCGACTTCATGTCGCCCTTGCGCATCATCGGGCCGGCTTCCATTGCCGTATGCATCTCGTCGCCGGTACGGTCGAGGAAACCCGTGTTGATAAACGCAACACGCTCCGACGCTTCGGCGATACAGGCGAGCAGGTTGACGCTGGTGCGGCGCTCCTCGTCCATGATGCCCATCTTGATGGTGTTGCGCGGCAACTGCAGCAGGTCTTCGACGCGTGCAAACAGTTCGCTCGCAAACGCGACTTCGGCCGGGCCGTGCATTTTCGGTTTGACGATATAAATCGAACCGGTGCGCGAATTCAGCTTGTGCTTGCGGTCGTGCAGCGCGCACAGCGACGTGATCACGGCATCGAGAATACCTTCGGGGATCTCGTGGCCGTCCTGGGTCAGCACCGCCGGGTTGGTCATCAAATGACCGACGTTACGGATGAACAGCAGCGAGCGGCCATGCAGCACGACCGGCGCAGTGCCGTTTGCTGCCACATACACGCGATCTTCGTTCAGACGACGCGTGAAGGTCTTGCCGTTCTTCGTGACTTCTTCAGTCAGGTCGCCGGTCATCAGGCCGAGCCAGTTGCGATACAACAGCACCTTGTCGTCCGCATCGACGGCGGCCACCGAGTCTTCACAGTCGATGATCGTGCTCACCGCCGCTTCGACCACCACGTCCTTCACATGCGCGGAATCGGTCTTGCCGATCGAGTCGTTCGCGTCGATCTGAATCTCGAAGTGCAGACCGTTGTGCTTCAGCAGCACCGCCGACGGCGCGTTTTCTGCACCCTGATAGCCGATGAATTGCGCGGGCGTCTTCAGTTCGCTCCTGCCGCTTTTCAGCGTGACGACCAGCTTGCCGCCTTCGACGCCGTAGTGCGTTACATCGGCATGTGAGCCGTTGGCGAGCGGCGCAGCCTGATCGATAAACTTGCGTGCGTAGGCGATGACCGCCGCGCCGCGCACCGGATTGAACGCCGCCTGTTTTTCGGCGCCGTTCGTCTCGGGAATCGCGTCGGTGCCGTACAGCGCGTCGTACAGGCTGCCCCAGCGCGCGTTCGCCGCGTTCAGTGCGTAGCGCTGGTTCGACAGCGGCACGACCAGTTGCGGGCCGGCCTGCTCGGCGATTTCGGTATCCACGTCCGATGTCGTGGCCTTGACGCTGGCCGGCACCGGCACGATATAGCCGATGCCTTCGAGAAACGCACGGTAGGCGTGCAGGTCGCGCACCGGGCCTGGATTCGCGCGATGCCAGCCGTCGAGTTCGGTTTGCAGGCGATCGCGCTCGGCGAGCAGTGCCCGGTTTTTGGGCGCCAGCTCGTGGACGAGGGCGTCGAAACCCGACCAGAATGCGGCGCTGTCGATTCCGGTGCCGGGCAGGGCTTCGGTTTCGACGAACTGGTCGAGATTGGCGGCGACCTGCAGTGCGCCGCGCGGGTTCATCTGAGTCATCGACTGCTCCATCTGTCTGATGGGACCGATGAGGGGGCATCGGTCCGCGTTGTTGCCGGTTAGCTTCGTTATGGCGGAACTGCCGTGGTTACTTTTCTGTATTGCTGGTTCTACTTTCGCGGGTCGTGGCCGGACCCGGCGCTCACGCAGCGATAGCCTGGATACCGGCCTTGGCGACCTGCGCGTCCTGATCCGACTTGACGCCCGACACGCCGACCGCGCCGACCACCTGGCCTTCGACGATCACCGGCACACCGCCTTCCAGCGTACCTTGCAGCGGTGCGCTCAGGAAAGCTGTGCGGCCATTGTTGATCATGTCTTCGTAGACTTTGGTCTCGCGACGGCCGATTGCCGCCGTGCGGGCCTTTTCCGTCGCGATGTACGAGGTGGACGGTGCCGCGCCGTCAAGACGCAGCATGCCGAGCGGATGGCCGCCGTCGTCGGTCACCACGATTGCGACGGCCCACTGATGCTTCTCGGCTTCCGCGCGGGCGGCATCGAGGATTCGGGTCGTTTCGGCAACGGTCAGCACGGGTTTGCTCAGCATAATAAATTTCCTGTCTCGGTGATGGGAGGGATGCTTCTACAAGTTCTGCCCAGTGATTTTATCCAGCGACGTCGCGGTATGAGTTCACCGCTGCCCCGGTGTGCATGGCCAGGCGAGGGGATACCTGTCCACCTGGGTTGCCGCCGGTCCGTCACGCGGCGAGCGGATCACGCGCCGCTTCGCTAAAGGTGTCGTGCCGGTCGCGGGCTCGCTGCGCGATGAACGTATAGTGCGGATTGCGGTCTGCCGGGTAGGCGCCGTGCCAGAGGATTTTACGTCCAAGCGCGCCGGGAAGAAACGACGGCCTCGCGGCAGATTATTGATGCGCCTTACAATCACGCCTTGAACATAAAAATTCGCGCGCTTCCCACGCGCTCCCCGACCATGCCGACCATCAGCGAGCTTTTCGTCTATCCGATCAAATCCTGCGGAGGTATCGCGCTGCGCGAGGCGCGGCTGCTCGCGACCGGCCTCGAATACGACCGCTACTGGATGCTCACCCACCCGGACGGCGAGATGCTCACACAGCGCGCGTATCCGCGAATGGCGCTGATCAAGGTCGAGATCGGCGCCGACATGCTGATCATCCGCGCGCCCGGCATGAGCGAATTGCGCACGCCGCTCGATGCAGCCCGGCTCGACGCGCCGTTCAAGGTGCAGACCAAGGTGTGGCGCGATGCGGCCTACGGGCTCGACACCGGCGACACTACGGCCGGATGGTTTTCAAGCTTTCTCGGCTTTCCCACGCGGCTTCTGCGTTTCGATCCGCAGCGCGAGCGTCAGGTCGACCCGGACTACACGGGCAGCGTCGGCGGCGCCACGACATATTTCGCCGATGGCTTTCCGCTGCTGGTCGTCGGCCAGGCATCGCTCGACGACCTGAACACGCGCCTGACCAGCAAAGGCGCGCCGTCCATTTCAATCGACCGCTTCCGTCCCAATGTCGTGCTAACCGGACTCGATGCGTACGAAGAAGACTATGTGGAGACGCTGAATATCGACGGTGCGACGCAGGCGGAGCAGGGCGTGCAATTGCAGCTGGTCAAGTTGTGCGCGCGCTGCCCGATGCCGACCGTCGATCAGCAGACGGGTGCGCCGAACCCCGACTGGCCGAACGAACCCACCGACACGATGACCACGTACCGCGCGAAGCGACAGTTCGACGGCGCGGTCACGTTCGGCAACAACGCGCTGATTTCGAGCGGCGCGGGGGCCTGGCTGCGAGTGGGACAAGAGGTCGAAGCGGAAATCGGTTTCGGCGATTGAGAGGATTTGAGGCCGTACACGAAGCAGGATATGCAACCCTGTCCCTCCTGTTGCGCCTCGTTTAGCGCTTCACGTCTGCTTCATCCGCGCGATCAACGCCGCAAGAATCACCGGCATCGGCGTGGGTTTGACGAAGTGGTGATTGAAGCCCGAACGCAACGACTCGTTGGTTTCCTCGGCGCGTCCGAGCCCGCTGACCGCCACCAGCACCGGCGCGGGCGTATCCCCAACGTAGCGGATACGGCGTGCGACACTGCGCCCATCGAGGCGCGGCATTTCGACATCGAGTAAAGCGGCCTGCGGATGCCACGCGCAATATTCGGCGAGCGCGTCCAGCCCGTTGCGCGCGGTGCGGATATCGAAACCGTGCGCGCTGAAGTAGAGCGAGTAGGCTGCCAGCAGATCGGCGTCGTCGTCCGCGATCAAGAGGCGAGCGGCTTGGTGAGTGTGCATCCGGCCTCCCAGTTTGTGTTCCTCGTACTGAGCAATTTGAAGTCCCGATAGAATCGAGGCACACAAGTCTCTGTTTTTTCAGGCCATATCGGCAAGGGTAACCGGCAGCGCCGTCTTATGAAAAATTTACCGTCTGGAAATAACAGCGACAGCAGGGACGCGGATCTCGCGCGCGATATCGAAGCGGTGCAGCGCATCGACGCGGTGCCGTCGATCCTGCGGCTGATCTGCAAGAACACCGGCATGGGCTTCGCCGCCGTCGCGCGCGTGACGGACGAAACGTGGACAGCCTGCGCGGTTCAGGACGAAGTGAATTTCGGCCTCGCCGCCGGCGGTCAGCTCGAACTGCACACCACGCTGTGCTTCGAGTCGCGTGCCGCGCGAGCGTCGATCGTGATCGACAATTTCGGCAAGGATCCTGTCTATCACAGCCACCACACGCCGCGAATCTACAACCTCGGTAGCTATATTTCCGTGCCGATCATTCTTCCCGACGGCAGCTACTTCGGTAATCTCTGCGCAATCGATCCCTCTCCGGCGGATCTGTCGAATGCGCGCGTTGTGAGCATGTTCGAAGTGTTCGCCGATCTGATTGCGTTCCAGCTTGCCAGCGAGGGGCGTCAGCGGGCCGCGGAAACTGCGTTGCTTCGCGAGCGCGAAACCTCCAATCTGCGCGAGCAGTTCATCGCCGTGCTGGGACACGATTTGCGCAATCCGTTGTCGGCGGTGAGCGCGACGGCGGAACTTCTGGCGCTGCGCAAGAGCGAGCCGGATCTCGTGAAAATCGGCCAGCGTCTGAAGGCGACCACGTTGCGAATGGCGCGTCTGATCGACGACGTGATGGATTTTGCGCGAGGCCGGTTGGGATCGGGCATCGGCGTGTCGATCAACGAGGTCGACGATCTTGAGATAGCGCTGCGCGTGGTGATCGCCGAGGCGCGAGAGGCGAATCCAGACCGCGTACTCGCCGACGACATTGCGATCAACGTACCGGTGCGTTGCGATCGCACGCGGGTTCAGCAGTTGCTGTCGAACCTGCTGGGCAATGCTGTCACGCATGGCGCGGCGGAGTTTCCGGTGCGGGTGCAGGCACGGATCGACGGTGGCGAGTGGGTGCTGACCGTGGTGAACGGCGGGAATGCGATTCCGCCGGATGCGTTGAGCAAGGTCTTCGAACCATACTGGCGGCCGCCTACCAGCAAGCCGGGTGGCGGCCTCGGGCTGGGTCTGTATATCTGCAAGCAGATTGTGCTGGCGCACGGCGGCACGCTGGAATTGAGTTCGTCGGCGGAGATGGGGACTTCCTTTGTCGCGAGACTGCCTACCGGGGTTTGACGCTCCGGCGGCGCTTCAAACGGCGTTCAGGCGCGTTCCGGCGACCACGGCAGGGGTTGCCTACACCTCGCCTTACGACCTCGCGTCAGGCTGCCTGAGCGACGACTCCGCCGTCTACTTCTGCTGCGGCGCTTAACGCTGTCGTGACGTCTTCATTGCGCAGCGCCCATTCCGGTTCCACGCTCTCACCAATCGCACTGCCGACCAGAATCACGGCGGGACTGTCGAAACCTGCGTCGACGGCATCGGTCGCGAGTCGGCCAAGGCGTGTGAGCAAGCGCCGTTCGTCGATTCCGCCCGCCCACTGAACGACGGCCGCGGGGGTATTGGCGGGCAGACTTGCCAGCAAGGCGCTCGCGATTTTCTCGATACGCCGCATGCCCATATAGATGGCCAACGTGGTGCGGGTCGCGGCCAGCGCGGCCCAATCCGGCTCGCCGTGGTCTTCCGTGTGCGCGGTTACGAAGGTGACGCCATGACAATGCCGCCGATGCGTCAGCGAAATGCCCAGCCCCGCCGCCGCTGCGAATCCCGATGAAACGCCATTGATTATCTCCACCGCGATTCCGGCTTCGCGCAAGATCGCAATTTCTTCACCGGCCCGGCCGAACAACAGCGCTTCGCCGCCTTTTACCCGCACTACGTGCAGACCTTTGAGCGCATAGCGCCGCATCAGACGCTCGATGAACGCTTGTGGCGTCGAGCGGCAACCACCGCGTTTGCCGACCCGAATCACACGAGCCTGCGGCGCGAGTGTGGCGATGTCGGGATTGGCGAGGTCGTCGAGCAGCACGACGTTAGCGGCTGCGAGCGCTTTGGCGGCTTTGAGCGTGAGCAGATCGAGATCGCCGGGGCCTGCGCTCAATAACGTGACCTTGCCAATGTTCGTGTTCATCGCGGAGTCCTTCGCTTGCTGAATGTTTTTTGCACGGCCCGGCAATGGCCGTATTGCCGGTGCCAAATAAAAACGGCGTCCGCTCGCGATGCTCGCGAGGGGACGCCGTTGTCCGTTGCTGCTATTTGTTAATGGCTACGCGTTGGTCGCGCGCCTGGTTCGAGCCTGTTCAAGCCACTTCGATACATACAAAGCGCAGCGTTGTGCTTCGTATAGATGATGCGATTGCGTCACGTCATTGCGACCTCATTGCCGCAGTGACTCGCGTCGAACAATGCAAGGACCACGCCACCTGTCACGCACCTATGCGCGAATCGTTGCGGCGATTGGTTTGTATTGCCAGGAGCGTACCGTCGACGCACCGCCCGCGCGCATCGCTCCGCACGCGGGCAGTGCTGCGCCGCACCAGCCAAGTGCCTCGCTGCATCAAAACGCGTCGCGCACCTTCACCGCAACACACCCGTTTCATTCACCTCTAAGCCCCGCGCGACGGCCTTGTCACGCGTATTTCGTGTGCTTGGCACAGGCTTTGCATAAGCCTTGCCATCGGACCAACGTGGGTCCGGCGCGGGTGCAACACAAAGTACTCGCTGTAGCACAGGTCAGGACAATGGCGTCCCCCGAATCCAGTCGTCGACTGGGTTTGCGGGACGCCATTTTTATTTCCGGAACCGTTTCGCCAGCTATCACATGGCGACGCCCGACGCCCCAGTACATTGAGGACACCGCGCTCATGAAAATCATCGTTATCGGTCACGGGATGGTCGGCCACAAACTGATCGAGAGCCTCGCGCAAGACGCGGCGCATGGTCTCGACATCACCGTGCTGTGCGAGGAATCGCGGCCGGCCTACGATCGCGTGCATCTGTCCGAGTTCTTCGCGGGCAAGACGGCGGACGATCTTTCGCTGGTCGAGCCGGGCTTTTTCGAGCGGCAGAACGTGCTGCTCAAGCTGAATGCGAAGGCCGTTGCGATCGATCGCGATGCGCGCACGGTGACGGTATCGACCGGCGAAACGTTGCCGTACGACAAGCTCGTCTTTGCGACTGGCTCGTATCCGTTCGTGCCGCCGGTGCAGGGACGTGAGCGCAAAGATTGCTTCGTGTACCGAACCATCGACGATCTCGAAGCGATGCAGGAATGCGGCGCACGTTCGAAAACGGGCACGGTGGTCGGCGGCGGACTGCTCGGACTCGAATGCGCGAAAGCGTTGCGCGACATGGGTCTGCAAACGCACGTGGTGGAATTCGCGCCGCGCCTGATGGCCGTGCAAGTGGACGACGGCGGTGGCCGCGTACTGCGCACCAAAATCGAAGAACTCGGCGTGACGGTGCACACGCAGAAAAACACCACGGCAATCGTCGACGGCGAAGCGGGCACGCACCGCATGCAATTCGCGGACGGCACGCATCTCGACACCGACATGATCGTGTTTTCCGCAGGCATTCGTCCGCGCGACGACCTCGCGCGCGAATGCGGACTGACGCTTGGCGCGCGTGGCGGCATCGTGATCGACAACGCCTGCCGCACCAGCGATCCGCATATCTACGCAATCGGCGAATGTGCGCTGTGGAACGGCCAGTTGTTCGGCCTCGTTGCACCTGGCTATGAAATGGCACGTGCGGTAGCGAAGCAACTGCTTGGCGACTCCGCCGAATTTGCCGGTGCCGACATGAGCACGAAGCTCAAGCTGATGGGCGTCGACGTGGCGAGCATCGGCGACGCGCACGGCAGCACGCCGGGCAGCCGCGCCTATCAGTTCAGCGACGAACGCAAACAGGTCTATAAAAAGCTGGTGGTGTCGGAGTGCGGCAAGTATCTGCTCGGCGGAGTGATGGTCGGCGACGCGAGCGAGTACGGCACCCTGCTGCAGATGATGCTGAACCGCATTGAACTACCCGCGTCGCCGGAATTCCTGATCCTGCCGCAAGCCGACGGCAACGCAAAACCGGCGCTCGGCGTCGAGGCGTTGCCTGCTGCCGCGCAAATCTGCTCGTGCAACAACGTGTCGAAAGGGGATCTGTGCGCGGCCGTTTGCGCGGGAGCGACCGACATCGGCGCACTGAAATGCGCAACCAGCGCCGGTACGTCATGCGGCGGGTGCGTGCCGCTCGTGACGCAGGTGATGAAAGCGGAGATGAAAAAGCAGGGTCTCGCGGTCAACAATCATGTGTGCGAGCACTTCGCGTATTCGCGTCAGGAGTTGTATCACATTGTGAGGGTCGAGGGCGTGCGCAGTTTCGGCGAGTTGATCGCCAAGCACGGCCATGGACTCGGCTGCGATATCTGCAAGCCGGTTGTGGCGAGCGTTCTCGCGTCGTGCTGGAACGAATTCGTGCTGAAGAAAGAGCATGCGTCGTTGCAGGACACCAACGACTATTACCTCGCGAATATCCAGCGCGACGGCACGTATTCCGTCGTGCCGCGTATGGCAGGCGGTGAAGTGACGCCCGACGGTTTGATCGCGGTCGGGCAGGTCGCGAAGAAATACGGCCTCTATACGAAGATTACCGGTGGTCAGCGGGTCGATCTGTTCGGCGCGCGCGTCGAACAATTGCCGCTCATCTGGGAAGAACTGATCGCCGCCGGCTTCGAATCGGGGCATGCCTATGGCAAGTCGCTGCGTACGGTTAAGTCGTGCGTTGGTTCGACATGGTGCCGCTATGGCGTCGGCGATTCGGTGGGTCTCGCGGTCGAGATCGAGAACCGCTACAAGGGTCTGCGCACACCGCACAAGATCAAGTTCGGCGTGTCCGGCTGCACACGCGAATGTGCGGAAGCGCAGGGTAAGGACGTCGGCATCATCGCGACGGAAAAGGGCTGGAATCTGTATGTGTGCGGCAACGGCGGGATGAAGCCGCGTCACGCCGAACTACTCGCGACGGACCTCGATAAGGAAACGCTTGTCCGTTATATCGACCGCTTCCTGATGTTCTACGTGCGCACCGCCGATCGCCTGCAACGCACCAGTGTGTGGCGCGACAACCTCGAAGGCGGCCTCGAGTATCTGATCGACGTGGTCGTCAACGATCGCCTCGGCGTGGCGGACGAACTCGAAGCGGAAATGCAGCAGGTGGTCGACACCTATGAATGCGAGTGGAAGAAGGCGGTCACCGATCCTGAAACGCGCAAGCGCTTCCGTCATTTCGTCAACAGCGGCGAGTCCGACAGCAACGTCACTTTTGTCGAAGAGCGCGGCCAGATTCGTCCGGCGACACCGGCGGAACGGGAATCGAAGCAATCGGTGCTCGCGGCGATTCCGGTTGTCGTCGAAATGGTCTGACTCGTTTTTCCACCTACCTGTACCCCTTATCTGGATCTTCGTCATGAACAACGATCGTGTGCCTCGCCCCTGGACGCCCATCTGCCAGATCGACGACATCGTGCCCAACACCGGCGTCTGCGCGCTGGTCAACGGTGAGCAGGTGGCGATTTTTCGCGTGAATAGCAGCGATGACACTCAGTCTGTCTACGCGATCGAAAACTTCGATCCGGGTTCGCAGGCTGCGGTACTTTCGCGCGGGCTGATCGGCAGCCTCGGTGAACGGATCGTGGTCGCGTCGCCGATCTACAAGCATCACTTCGATCTGCGCACCGGCGAGTGTCTGGAAACACCGTCGTATTCCGTCAGCGCGTTCGCGGCGCGAGTGGAAAACGGCCAGGTGTGGGTCGCGGCGTAAAGCACTGATTGACTGATTTCCTTTAACCACATCGTCCGATATGTCCTCCTCTAGCGTAAAAACCGTGTGTCCCTACTGCGGCGTTGGCTGCGGAATGGTGCTGCACGTCGAGGACGGACAGGTCGTGAAAATCTCCGGCGACAAGGAGCATCCGTCCAATTTCGGCCGGCTGTGTACGAAAGGGCAATCCGCTCATGTCGCGTTGCGAAAATCGGGCCGCCTGGAAGGCGCGTTCGTCCGCCATGCACGAGATGCCGATCCGGTACCGCTGCCCATGGCGCAGGCAATCAGCACGACCGCCGCGCGTCTTCGCGGATTGCTCGATCAACATGGACCGGACGCGTTGTCGTTTTACGTCTCGGGACAGATGTCGATCGAAGCGCAGTACCTGATCAACAAACTCGCGAAGGGCTTTGTCGGCACTAACAACATCGAATCGAATTCGCGCCTGTGTATGGCGAGCGCGGGTAGCGGTTACAAGCTCTCGCTCGGCGCGGACGGTCCACCGGGATCGTACGAAGACTTCGATCACGCCGATCTGTTTTTCGTGATCGGCGCGAATATGGCCGACTGTCACCCGATTCTGTTTCTGCGCATGATGGACCGCGTGAAAGCGGGGGCGAAACTGATCGTCGTCGATCCGCGCCGCAACACGACTGCGGAGAAGGCCGATCTGTTCATGCAGATCAAGCCGGGCACCGACCTCGCATTGCTGAATGGCCTGCTGCATCTGTTGCACGAAAACGGCCATACGGATGCCGCTTTTATCGCCGACGCCACCGAAGGCTGGGACGCGATGCCGGAGTTTCTCTCGGCGTACACGCCGGAAAACGTTGCGCAGATTACAGGCCTTGCCGCCGACGATATCCGCCGCGCGGCGCAGATGATCGGTTCGGCCAAAGAGTGGATGAGTTGCTGGACCATGGGCCTGAATCAGAGCACGCACGGTACGTGGCACACCAACGCAATCTGCAACATTCATCTCGCGACGGGAAAAATTTGCCGTCGTGGAAGCGGCCCGTTTTCGCTGACGGGACAGCCCAACGCAATGGGCGGCCGCGAAATGGGCTACATGGGGCCCGGTTTGCCGGGGCAGCGTTCCGTGCTGGTGGAGGCCGACCGCGCGTTTATCGAAGACATGTGGTGCATTCCGAAGGGGACGTTGAAGACCGAAGTCGGCAAGGGCACGATCGACATGTTCACGCGGATGGCCGCAGGCGAGATCAAGGCATGCTGGATCATCTGCACGAATCCGGTGGCGAGTGTCGCGAATCGGCAGAACGCCATTGCCGGATTGCGCGCGGCCGAACTCGTCATCGCACAGGACGCGTTCCTCGACACCGAGACCAACCGTTACGCCGACGTGTTGTTGCCCGGCGCGCTGTGGGCCGAAGCGGAGGGCGTGATGATCAACTCCGAGCGCAATCTCACGCTGATGCAAAAGGGCGTCGAGCCGCCGGGCGCTGCGTTGCCGGATTGGCAGATCATTGCGCGCATCGCGTGTGAAATGGGTTTCACCGACGCGTTCACCTACGCGAGCGCCGAGGAAGTTTTCGCGGAAATCACCCGCGCTTCGAACCCGAAAACCGGCTACGACCTGCGTGGTGCGAGCCATCATCGGCTGAAGGAAACGCCTTTGCAGTGGCCGCTTTCTTCCAGCGAATCGAGCGATCGCAATCCCGTTCGCTATCTCAACGACGGTGTGAGTCAGACGCTCAAGGCGTTCGAAGACGGCAGTCGCCCGCGACTCGTGTTTCCGACGGGCAGCGGCAAAGCCATGTTTTTCGCCCGCACGTATGCACCGCCCGCCGAATTGCCCGATCGCGAATTTCCGATCGTACTGAACACGGGCCGCTTGCAGCATCAATGGCACACGATGACCAAGACCGGCAAGGTCGCGATGCTCAACAAGCTGAACCCGGGGCCGTTCGTCGAGATTCATCCCGAAGACGCCGCGACGCTCGGCATCAAGGCGAAGGCGCCCGTCGAAATCCGCTCGCGCAGAGGCCGTGCGGTACTGCCCGCCGTCATCACCGAACGCGTGAGCGCAGGCAACTGCTTTGCGCCGATGCACTGGAACGACGTTTTCGGTGACGACCTGTGCATCAACGCGGTGACAAGCGATGCGATCGACCCGGTCTCGCAACAGCCCGAACTGAAGTTCTGCGCGGTCGCACTGAGTCCGGTCACAGTCGACGCGATCGAGCCGCTTACGGATGACGACGAGTTGTCGACTGATGCACCCCTAGCCGTTGCCGCCAGCGCGGCACAAACCAGCGCTCTAACGGCAAGTGTCGAGGATCAGGTTATGCCCCGTATCGAAGCACTCAACAATCTTCTGCAATTGCCGCCCGTGCCCGTGCCGTCGTTCAGCGAAACGGAAAAAGCCTACCTGGCCGGGTTTGTTGGCGGATTGCGTTCGGTGGAAGCGCAGGGCGGCGATAGCGTGCCGGTGTTGCCCGCCAGCGCGCCGTTCGATGCCAGCCATCGCCTGTATGTGGATGGTCTGCTGGCGGGGCTTTACAGCCGTAGCAGGACTGCGGCGGCATTGCCTGCTGCTGCCTCGCAACTCGAAGCAGCATCGGCATCCGGCGTGCGTATCGTGCGCGCGCGGCCCAAGGTGACCTTGCTGTGGGCCTCGCAAACCGGTAACACCGAATCGCTCACCGAACGCTATGCCACTCGTCTGATGGAGTCGGGCTTTGAAATCCGCACGTCCTGCATGGACGATTATCAGGCGGCGTCGCTCGCGAAAGCGCAATACGTGTTGCTGATGACGAGTACTTTCGGCGACGGCGATCCGCCCGACAACGCGCAGAGTTTGTGGACCCAATTGAGCGCCGACGATGCACCGCGTCTCGACGGCGTGCGTTTTGCGGTGCTCGCGCTCGGCGACCGCAACTACGATCAGTTCTGCGGCCACGGACGTCGCCTCGATGAACGACTCGCCGCGCAAGGTGCACTACGCCTGATGGACCGCGTCGATTGCGACGGCGAGTATCAGGAAAGCGCGGACGCCTGGCTCGAACGCATCATCGTGCGGATCAATGAAGAGGATGCCGCTCTGCATGCGGTGCCGCCGGGCGGAATGATCAACGCGGTCGTGCCCGGTGCCGTGCCGACCAAGACGCGTCCGGCCGCTTCGCGCGTCGTCGGCAATCTGCGGCTGAACCGGCAGGGCGCGGCGAAAGATACGCGCTATGTTTCTCTGAATACAGGCGACGCCGGCCTCGAATACGAAGCAGGCGATGCACTTGGCGTGTGGCCCGTGAATTGTCCCGAACTGGTGAGCGAGTTGATCGACCTGAGTGGCGCGAGTGCGGACGCGCCCGTGCAGGTGCCAGGTGCGGGCGAGATGCGTCTTGCCGATGCGCTCGGCAAACACTACGAAATCGCTCGACCGGGTAGCGACGCACTCGCGTTTATCGCAGCGCGCAGCAGCAATGGCGCACTACGCGATCTGCTGACGCCGGAGCGCAAGGCCGATCTCAAGCAATGGCTGTGGGGCCAGCAACTCGCAGACGTATTGCACGAATTTCCGCTCAGCCTCAGCGCTGCCGAATTGACCGGCATGCTCAAACGGTTGCAACCGCGTCTTTATTCGATAGCGTCGAGCCCGAAAGCACATCCTGGCGAAGTTCATCTGACGGTTTCTGCCGTGCGCTACAGCAATGGCCGTCGTCATCGCAAAGGCGTGTCGTCGACGTTTCTCGCCGACCGCGCGGGCGATATCGACGTACCTGTATTCGTGCAGAAGTCCGCGCATTTTCGGCCGCCTCATCAATCCGGCACGCCGATGATCATGGTGGGCCCCGGCACCGGCATCGCACCGTTTCGCGGCTTTCTGCACGAGCGTCGTGCACGCGGCGATCAGGGACGCAACTGGCTGTTCTTCGGCGAGCAGCACGCTGCCACCGATTACTACTATCGCGACGAACTCGAAGCCATGCGGGACAGTGGCGTACTGACCCGCCTCGACGTCGCGTTCTCGCGCGATCAGGCAGAAAAGATCTACGTACAGGACCGGATGCGCGAGCAGGGTGCGCAACTGTGGGCATGGTTAGAAGAGGGCGCGCACTTCTACGTATGCGGCGACGCGAACCGGATGGCGCGGGACGTCGATGCTGCGCTTAAGGAAGTGGTCGCCACACACGGCGGCATGAGTGATGAAAAAGCACTCGACTACGTGAACCGTCTATCGCGAGAAAAGCGCTATGCGCGCGACGTTTATTGATCGCATCAGCGCTTTGAAATAGCGCTTTAAACACGCGGTCGTTGAGCTTTAAAGAGTACGCAATCGAGTTTCAAAAAGATGGACCCGGATGGCATGGAGGTTGCATGTTAAAGCCGGTATTTTCAATAACGTGACATGCCGGTGCATCGCAATCAACGCCATTGCCGGACAGTCGAAAAATCAGTTTTGTGAGGATGTCTGATGAAAAACGTAATGACCTCGCTGAAGAGCGGAGACTGGCGCGCGCTAGTGGCGTGCTTCCTCTATTTCGACACCGGTTTCACCGTGTGGGTGCTGTATGGACCGCTCGCGCCGTTCATCAGCAAGAGCATCGCGATGACACCCGCACAACAGGGTTTGCTGGTCGCCGTACCAGTGTTGTCGGCGGCGATTTTGCGCGTGACACTCGGCAATCTCTATCAGTCGGCGCATGGCAAACGCATTGCGCTGATGGGCGTGTTGCTGTCTGCTGTGCCGACCATCGTGCTGCCGGCCATGCAGTCGGTGCCGTCGTATAACGTGCTGCTGGTGCTGGGCGTATTCCTCGGCGTGGGCGGTGCGAGCTTCGCAGTCGCGTTGCCGATGGCGGGCAGCAACTATCCGCCAAAGGTTCAGGGTCTCGTGCTGGGCCTCGCTGCTGCGGGGAACATCGGCGCGGTGCTCGACGGTTTCCTGTTCCCGCAACTGGCAACGCATTATGGTTGGCAGATGGCCGCAGGCGGCGCCTTGCCGTTGCTCGCGATCGCTGCGATCACGCTGTATTTCTGGGCAAACGATACGGGCATCAAGTCCGGTAGCGCATTGCGCGCATTCGGCAGTTTCGCGGTCACGCTAGTCGGTTTGATCGTGCTGGTGCTGCTGGTTGAAGCGGGTCTGTTCGGTTCGGGAAAAACGGGCGTGCTGCTGTTGCCGGTGATCGGCGCGCTGCTCGCGATTGCAGTGTTGCCGAAACGCTATCGTTCGGTACTCGGTGAGCGCGATACGTGGGCAATCATGCTGGTGTATAGCATCACGTTTGGCGGTTTCGTCGGCATGTCGTCGTATGTTTCGCTGTTGCTGACCAACCTGTATCAGTTGTCCAAGATCGACGCAGGTCTGTTCATGGCATTGCTCGCTGCGACAGGCGCAATGGTGCGTCCGCTGGGCGGCCTCGTCGCCGACAAGGTGTCCGGCGTACGCGCGCTGACCTTCCTGCTCGCGATCATTTCGCTGTGCGACTTCGTGTTTGCCGCCGCCATGCCGTCGATGGCGGGCGGTATCGCGCTGCTGTTGTGCATGTACGTGGCGTTCGGCCTCGGCAATGGCGCAACGTTTCAACTGGTGCCGCATCGCTGGGCGGGGCGCACGGGCTTGATGTCGGGTATTGTCGGCGCGGCGGGCGGCATTGGCGGCTTCTATCTGCCGGTCGTGATGGGCATTGCGAAGGAAAGCACCGGCAGCTATCAGATGGGCTTTGCGACGTTCGGCGCCCTGGCCGCGTGCGCGTTTGTGGCGATCGTCGCGCTGCGTCGTCCGTGGATGGCGTGGTCGATGCACACGGGCGTCGTGCACGCGCATGCTACGGAGTGATACGGCGCTCGCCAGCGTGCGCATGCGCTGGCGGCACTCGTGCATCTGGAGCAGCGGGGCGCCGGGCAACGCAGGTGACTAACGATAAACGCGGAATCGCTGGTCGTAAAAATAGGCAGTCAACTCCTTGCATATTGCCGATGAGGTTTCTAATATGCAGTCAGGAGGCTGCATATGACCACATCGACCGATCGCATCGAAAAGCAGATTCTATTAAAGGCGCCACGCTCCAGAGTGTGGCGCGCGTTGTCCAATGCCGAGGAATTCGGCACCTGGTTCGGCGTGAAGCTCACCGGCAAGCAGTTTATCGCGGGACAGAAGACGGAAGGCACGCTCACGTACGCGGGCTACGAGCATATTATCGTGACCGTATTTATCGAGCGGGTCGAGCCTGAGCATCATCTGTCGTGGCGCTGGCATCCGGCCGCGATCGATCCATCATTCGACTACGCGTCGGAGCCGACCACGCTGGTGGTATTCGAATTGACCGAAGTCGAGTCGGGCACCTTGCTGCGCGTCGTCGAATCGGGCTTCGACAACATACCCGCGTCGCGGCGCGAAGAAGCGTTCCGTATGAATAACGGTGGCTGGGACCATCAGATCACCAACATCGAAAAGCATGTCGCCAACGGATAAATCGAAATCGGGCAAAGCCGGCGGAAAACTGACTGCGTCCGCGCTGCGAAAATCCGCACCGATTTTCGCAGCGCTCGGCGACGAAACGCGTCTGCGGCTCATTGCGGTCTTATGCGCGGGCAGCGCGATGTCGATTGCGCAATTGACCGCCGGCACGGACATTACGCGGCAATCGGTGACGCAGCATTTGCAGGTGCTGGCCAACGCGGGGCTGGTGCGGGATGTGAAAGTGGGGCGTGAGCGGCTGTGGGAATTCGAAGCCGCTCATCTCGACGAAGCACGCCGCGCGCTCGATGTGATCTCGCAGCAATGGGATCAGGCGTTGGCGAGATTGAAGGCGATGGTGGAGGAGTAGGAGCCGGCCTTCGCCAAAACCGGCGAGCGTTTAACGCGCCGGCTTTAACTAAAGCACGTTAGAACTTGTGACGCAGCGCAACCCGCACGGCAACCTGCGTATCCGTCGATGAAGGCGCCTGGGTGCCCGGAATAAACGCGTTGTCGAGAATCGAATTAGTCGAGTCGCCCGCGACCTTCTGATAAACGCCCTGTACATACACATCGGTTCGCTTGCTGATGTTGTAATCCGCCATCAGACCCGCCGAGTGAATCTTCGGCTTCACGCTGCCCGACGACGCGTCGTAATTCACCATCGAATACACGTACTGCGCGCCGACAAAGAACGCTGGCGTGATCTGGTATTTGCCATTCAGCTCGAAGTTCTGGTACTTCAGCGTATTCAGTTGCACGCCAGCCGCAGCCAGCGGAAGACCGATGTAGCCATTGCCGGTCGGGTCGTTATAGGTCGAATTGGTGTACGCGAAACCGGCGGTTGCGGAACCGAACGTGTAATTCACGCCGCCGCCGAACACGCGCATGCGTCCGGCGATAAAGCTCGCGTCGTTCGCGGTGATCGCGCCAGTCGAGCCCACGCCCGGGTTGTTCGCCTGCATGTAGGCGGCCGCGACCAGCAGGCCGCCGTTCACATACTGGCCGCCGAAGCTGTACGCGCGGTTGTTCGCGAAGTTGGTGTCGTTGCTGAAGCTGTAGACGCCGCCAAACTGGAAGCCCGCAATGTCCGGGCTCGCGTATTTCACGCTATTGCTGAGCCGGAACGAGTTGTCGGTGTTGTCGTTGTCATACGGATGCGCGAACAGGTAGCCGGCCCAGTTGCCGTTCGCCGTGGTCTGCGCCAGGTAATCGACCACCGAGTCGTATTGCCGGCCGAGCGTCAGCGTGCCGTAGCTGTCGTTGCTCAGACCGACGTAAGCCTGGCGGCCGAACATGCGGCCACCCTGGCCGAGCTTGCCCGAGCCCACGTCGAAGCCGTTTTCGAGCTGAAACACGGCCTTGTTGCCGCCCCCCAGATCCTCCGAGCCCTTCATGCCCCAGCGGCTGCCTTGCGCATAGCCGCTAGCCATTTCCCACACTGATCCGCCTTTGGCGTTGTTGGTGTAGTCGATCCCTTCGTCGAGCACGCCGTACAGGGTCACGCTGCTTTGCGCGAACGCCGACGTGGCCGACAGCGCTGCGAATACGGCGAGAGTGGCGCGGGCAAGTTGGTTCCTTTTCATTTCAGAGCTCCAGATGTTGGTATGAGCGGTCTTTCCGGGTCGATTGGGTCGACTTCGGAAGGCCGCTGTTTTTTTGGCGAAGCCCGGATTCTGCATATCGAGATGGGTTTCACGTATGAGGCAAATCCCTGAATAACCATGATTTTTTCGAATGTTTGTCCTCAAAATTATTCGCTTGTGGCCCGTGGCAACGAGGAGAAAAATTCGAATCATTCACCTTTGGCATGAAATCGATAGCTGAAGGCCATGCGGTTTTTGTACCCAGCATCTCAGGAGACGACATGCGACTCGATCGGAATTTTGCTAACGGCCGGTTTATCGACCCTTCGACCGAACCCGCCGGCAACGAGCACATCGCCGTCTACAACCCGGCCACAGGGGCCGCGATTGCCCACGTCACGGGTGCGACGCAAGCCGAGGCGATCGCCGCTGTGGACGCCGCTGCCGTCGCACAGAAAGCCTGGCGCAAGCTGCCGTCCGCCGAGCGCGCCGTGTATCTGCACAAGCTCGCGGATGCACTGACCGAATGCGCGCCGAGCATCGGCGCAGCGCTCGCGCTGGAGTCGGGCAAGAGCGTTGCCGACGCGACCAACGAAGCGATTTACGCAGGCCAGATCACCCGTTATCACGCCGAATGGGCACGCCGCATTGAAGGCGAAGTGATTCCGAGCGATACGGCCGACGAAAATCTCGTGCTGCACCGCGAGCCGATCGGCGTGGTGGCGTGTCTGATTCCGTTCAACTACCCGGTCTATACGTTCATGCGCAAGGTCGCGCCTGCGTTGATTGCCGGTAACACGGTGGTGGTGCGTCCGAGCAACAACACGCCGACCTCGGCATTCGAAATCGCCAAAGCAGTCGAAAAAGCCGGCTTGCCCGCGGGCGTCGTGAATATTCTCGCGATGAATCATGCGACCGCCGAAGCGCTTTGCACGCATCCAAAGGTCGGCATGATCACGTTGACCGGCAGCGTCGGCGCGGGGCGCAAGGTGCTCGATTACTGCAAGGCGAACATCGCGAAGCCGTCGCTCGAACTGGGCGGTAAAACGCCCGCGATTATCGAAGCCGATGCCGATCTGGATAAAGCCGCGCGCGATCTGGTTGCGTCGAAAACCACTCACTGCGGGCAGCTTTGCACGGCAATCGAACGAGTCTATGTGCATGAAAGCGTGCACGACCGTTTCGTCGCGTTGCTGAAACAGCACATGAGCGCAGTGGAATCCGGCGACCGCAGCGAACAGCCTTCGCTGATGGGTCCGCTCGTCAACGAAGCATCGCGTCAATCTATTCACGCGATGGTCGAGCGAGCTGTCGCGGCAGGCGCCAAACTCGAAACCGGCGGCAAACTGCCTCAAGGCAAGGGCTTTTTCTATCCGGCGACGTTGCTGACGAATTGCCGTCAGGACATGGAAATCATCCAGGAAGAAACCTTCGGCCCGATCATGCCGGTCGTCAAATACAGCACGCTCGACGAAGCGCTCGAGATGGCGAACGATCACCAGTTCGGTCTGTCGTCGGTGTTGTATACGGAGAACTATCGCGCTGCGATGAAGATCGCCAACGGTATCGAAGCGGGCGAGTTGTATGTGAACCGCACGCCGGCCGACCCGTATCAAGGCTTTCACGCAGGCTGGAAACGTTCGGGTCTCGGCGGCGACGACGGCAAGCACGGCATGCTCGAATTCACGCAAACCCGTCTCGTGGTCATGAAGTACTGAAGTTGAAAACCGAAGCGGCGCGCGTTGCACTTCAATCACACCAATCCCGACGCGCGCTTTCTCTTTAGCCCAAAAAAGGCAGCACACACGCTGCCAATCCATAACAAAACATATTGGAGACCCGGCGGCCCGGTGGACCGGCGCTGCGTCTCTCAGGAGCGCTCACGTGTCGTCACAGCCCGTTCAAACCCATGCCGCGTCCGCATTAGGCGACGCACAAGCCGCGTTGGACAAAACCAAGGCGCAACGTTATATCCAGTTGATGCTGCTGGTGCTGGCCGCCGGCGCGATCTATCCGATTCTGTATCTGCGGCAGGTGTATCAGCCGACGATGCTTGAGGTGTTCCACATCACCGATAGTCAACTGGGCTATCTGTATTCGTCGCTGGGCACGATTTTTCTGCTGAGTTATCTGCCGAGCGGCTGGCTTGCCGACCGTATCGCGCCGCGTCTGCTGATCTGTTTTTCGCTGATTGCAACGGGCCTGCTGGGACTGCTTTATTCGACCGCGCCGTCGTTTCATATTCTGATGTTGATCTTCGGCGGCTGGGGTTTGTCGACGGGATTGACGTTCTGGGCCGCCGTCATCAAACGCGTGACGATGATTGCCGGTTCGCAGGAGCAGGGCCGTTTCTTCGGTTTGCTCGACGGCGGACGCGGACTCATCGAAGCGATGCTTGCCACCATCGCAATCACTTTGTTCGCGTGGGTCACGCAGACCAAGGGCGAGCCGGTTGCAGTCGGCTTCAGAATGGTCGTCTACCTGTATGCGTTTCTTTGCATTGCGCTGGGTGTCGTGCTCGCTCTCGTCAAGGACCCGCAAGGCACCGACGACGCTGTTGCCAATCGCGCGGCACGCAAGCGCAGCAACGTGCTGGTCGAGTTGAAAACGCTCGCGGCTATTCCCGAGTTGTGGCTGGTCGCGGCAATCGTGTTCTGCGGTTATCAGGTGTTCTGGGCAACCTACAGTTTTTCCGCGTATCTGCACGAAGGCGAAATCGGCCTCACGGTCGTGATGGCCGGCACGATCACTACGCTGAAATTGTGGATGCGTCCTATTGGCGGCATTGGCGGGGGCTTTCTCGGCGACCGTTACTCGAAGGTGTCGGTGCTGGTCATCGCGCTCTTTCTCGCTGCACTGTCGCTGCTCGGTCTGATGGCGGCACCGCGCATTTCGAGTCACGTGCTGCTGGTTTTCCTCGTGCTGTTCATCGGCATTCTGACTTACGCGATTCGCGGGCTGTACTGGTCACTGCTCGATCGCTGCAATATTCCGGCTACCACGATGGGTCTCGCCATCGGCCTGATCTCGGTACTCGGTTATTCGCCTGATGTGTTCCTGCCGTTGATCAACGGCTATCTGACGCAGACGTTCCCGGGCGTCTTCGGCTATCAACTGTACTTCGGCTATGTAGCCGCAATGGCGGCGCTCGGCGGTTTCGCCGGGCTCGCGCTGAGAAACATGCTTAACCGTAAAGAGGGTGCGTAAATGAAAGTTGTCTCGCTCGAAACGCATATCGTCGCTGTACCGCCGCCGCACGTTGGCGGCATGTACTGGATCTTCGTCAAACTCAAGACCGATTGCGGTATCGAGGGTGTCGGCGAAATCTATTCGGCGACGTTCCATCCGAAAGCGATGACCCACATCATCGACGATGTATTCGGCCGCTATCTGCTCGATCACGATCCGCATCATATCGAGCGGCTCTGGCGCGAAGCGTATTCGAGCGGCTTCACGCAACGCCCCGATCTGACGATGATGGGCGTGGTCAGCGGCCTTGAAATGGCGTGCTGGGACATCATCGGCAAAGCGGCGAACAAGCCGGTGTATGAGCTGCTTGGCGGTATGGTGAATCAGCGGCTGCGTTCGTACACGTATCTGTATCCGAAGAACAGCCGTGGCGAATACGACTACGACGATCCCGATCTTGCAGCCGAATGTGCGCTTGAAAACGTCAAGCGCGGCTTCACGGCGGTGAAGTTCGATCCGGCCGGTCCGTACACCGCGTATTCGGGTCATCAACTGTCGATGGAAGTGCTCGACCGTTGCGAAACTTTCTGCCGCCGCGTGCGTGAAGCGGTGGGCAGCAAGGCCGACCTGCTGTTCGGCACGCATGGGCAGATGGTCCCGTCGTCCGCGATCCGGCTTGCGAAACGGCTCGAAAAATATGACCCGCTGTGGTTCGAAGAACCCGTGCCGCCTGGACAGGAAGGCGCAATGGCGCAGGTCGCAAAACACACCAGCATTCCGATTGCCGCTGGCGAGCGTCTCACCACCAAGTATGAATTTTTCAAGCTGCTCGAAGCGGGCGCTGCATCGATTCTGCAATTGAACGTGGCGCGCGTGGGCGGTCTGCTCGAAGCGAAAAAAGTCGCGACGCTGGCTGAGGTGTATTACGCGCAAATCGCGCCGCATCTGTACAACGGGCCGATTGGCGCAGCCGCGAGTATTCAGCTTGCAACGTGTACGCCGAACTTCCTGATTCAGGAAAGCATTGGCACGTGGGACGGTTTCCACGCAGCCGTATTGAAGAAGCCGATTCAATGGGAAGACGGTTACATCATTCCGTCGCAGGAACCGGGCTTGGGTGTCGAGTTGAACATGGAAGTGGTGCGACAGCACACCCCGTACACCGGCGAGCGTTTGCATCTGCAAATGGCCGCACAACCTGCTGACGTGAAAGATCTCGCGCCAGCCAGGGGATGAAGCCAGTCCACGCTTTTATACGCATCCAATAGATTGAGCGCCTGCGGGCGACATAGAGCATGAATTACGACTACATCATTGTCGGCGCGGGATCGGCGGGCTGCATTCTCGCCAATCGTCTGTCGGCGTCGGGCCAATATTCGGTGCTGCTGCTCGAAGCGGGCGGCAAGGACAGTTCGTTCTGGTTCAAGATTCCAGTGGGTTTCACGAAGACGTACTACAACGAAACCTACAACTGGATGTACTACAGCGAACCGGAAAAAGAACTCGACAACCGGCCGATTTATTGTCCGCGCGGCAAGGTGCAGGGCGGTTCAGGCTCGATCAATGCGATGATTTATGTGCGCGGCCAGCCGCACGATTTCGACGATTGGGCGGCGGCCGGCAACACCGGTTGGGCATTCCGCGACGTGCTGCCGTATTTCCGCAAGCTGGAGTCGCATCCGCTCGGCAATACGGAATATCACGGTGCTGACGGCCCCATCCGCATCTCGCCGATGAAAGACGCGGTGCATCCGATTTGCCATGTATTTCTGAAAGGTTGCGATCAGGCGGGCTACAAACGCAGCGACGACTTCAATGGTGCGCAATTCGAAGGAGCCGGCATTTACGACGTGAATACGCGTAACGGTCAGCGTTCGTCGAGCAGCTTCGAGTATCTGCACCCGGCGCTCTCACGGGAGAACCTGCGCGTCGAGCGTGATGTGCTGGTGAACCGCGTGCTATTCGACGGTAACCAACGCGCGATTGGTGTGAGCGTCATGCAGAACAGTGTTGCGCGTCGCTTCGTCGCGAATCGCGAGGTGATTCTGTCCGCAGGCGCGGTCGATTCACCGAAACTGTTGCAGTTGTCCGGTGTAGGTGACAGCTCGTTGCTGGCGAAGCATCGCATTGCGCTCGTCAAGGAACTGCCGGCGGTCGGCCAGAATCTTCAGGACCATTTGTGCGTGAGCTTCTACTATCGTTCGAGCATGAAGACACTGAACGACGAAATGCGTCCGCTGCTTGGCAAGCTCAAACTCGGTCTGCAATATCTGCTCACACGTAAAGGGCCGCTTGCGATGAGCGTGAACCAGTCGGGTGGATTCTTTAAAGGAAGCGATAAAGAAGCGCAACCGAATTTGCAGTTGTACTTCAATCCGCTGTCGTACCGGATTCCGAAGAGCAATAAGGCGAATCTCGAACCCGAACCCTATTCAGGCTTTCTGCTCGCGTTCAATCCGTGCCGGCCGACCAGTCGAGGTTCGATCGAAATCGCGTCGAATCGCGCGGAAGACGCCGCGAAAATCCGCATCAACGCACTGACCACGGAGAAGGATATCGACGAGGTGATTCAGGGTTGCGAACTCGTGCGCAAGGTGATGTCGTCAGCGGCGTTGAAGGCCGTCACGGTCGAGGAAATCTCGCCGGGGCCGCAGGTGAATACGCGTGAAGGCTTCCTGCAGTACTTCCGCGAGCAATCGGGCTCGATCTATCACCTGTGCGGTTCTTGCGCGATGGGTGACGATCCGCGTACGTCGGTGGTCGACGCGCGTTTGCGCGTGCATGGAATGACGGGTTTGCGCGTGGTCGATGCGTCGATCTTCCCGAACATCACGTCGGGCAATATCAACGCGCCGACCATGATGGTGGCGGAGAAGGGCGCGGAGATGATTCTCGACGATGCGGCGAGTCAATCCGCGTATCAACCGGCGGTAGCCGAGATGGCAACAGCCGCCTGATAACGCACGTAACGCACGTACGCACGCGTCACTTCACGAGGTTGACCGAACTCAAGGGCGCCGATTCCGACGAATCGAGCGCCCTTTCGCTTAGCCAGATCTCCTGTTGCAACCAGTCGCGAAACAGCGCGACGTGCGGCAATTCTTCCTGTTTGTGCTTCTCACGCGTGACGAGCCAGTACGATTGATGTCCGTCGACGTGCGTGTTCAGTACCTGCACAAGCTGACCCTCGGCCAGTTCCCGCGCAATCATATGACGATCGGCAATGGTCACGCCAAGCCCGTCGATAGCCGCGCAAATCGCGTGGTCCAGCAGATCGAACTCGTAACCGCCGCGCGTATCCACGTTGTCGATGCCGGCCGCCTTCAGCCAGTGCTGCCACGTGAGATAACGCTGGTCCGCGCTCGCGAGTACATGCAGCAACGTGAACTGGTTCAGATCGATCGTCGCGCGGCCTGCCTGACGGGCGAGCAGGCCTGGCGCGCACACGGCGACATGCCGCTCGTTCATTAGCAGACGGTTATCGAAGCCTTCCCATTCGCCATTGCCGAAGCGGATCGCGCAATCGAGCACGCCGGATTCGGCGAGATTGTCGTCGATGCGGGTTGACAGGCTGAGTTCAAGATGCGGATACGCGTCGCGCAAACGCCCAAGGCGCGGCATCAGCCAGCGGCTGGTGAAAGTAGGGGGCGCATTGATGCGCAGCCGGTTACGGTGCGTTTTCTCCTGCAAACTGCGCACAGTCAACTCGATACGGTCGAACGATTGCTGCAGTGCCTGCAGCAGAATGCGACCCGCCACCGACAGTTCCAGATGATGATGGTGACGCTGCAACAGCGTCTCGCCGAGTTGCGCCTCGAGTTGCCGCACTTGCCGGCTAACCGCGCTTTGCGTGACGTTCAGCAATTCCGCTGCACGAGTAAAGCTGCCCGTGCGGCCAGCCACTTCGAAGGCTTTTAGCGCATTCAGCGCGGGCATTTTGCGTTTCAAGATGTTTTACGGAAAGGTGGCGCGCGACGGCGCGAGGTTCCCGTATTTTACTGCTTGCCCGTGCGGCATTTGACGGACATATGCCGCGTGTTGCTCATGCGCAGCACAGTCCGACACTTCTTACACCGCACGGATAACGCGCACTCAATAAGCAATACAGACCGACTTGCTCTCCGTATAGGAATCGATGATCGCCTTACCGTGCTCGCGGCCGATTCCCGATGCCTTGAAGCCGCCGAACGGCATCGCCGGATCGACCATGTTGTGCGTATTGACCCACACCGTGCCCGCTTCGATTCCGTCGACGAGTCGCAGTGCCTTGTCCAGTTGATTGGTCCACACGCTCGCGCCCAACCCGTATTCGGATGCGTTTGCCTGAGTCAGCACCTCGTCGATATCGTCGTACGGCATCGCGACGAGAACCGGGCCGAACACTTCTTCCTTCACCACCGACAGCGGTTTGCACGCGCGATTGGCAATCACGGTCGGACGCACGAAATAGCCGTTACTGTCCACCCGCGCGTCGTTGGACAAAATCTCGCCGCCTTCCTGCTTGCCTTGCGCAATCATGCCGACCACTTTGTCGCGATGTCGAGCAGAGACCATCGGGCCCATTTGCGTCGCCGCGTCGAAGCCCGAACCGAGTGAGATGCTGTCGGCCACTGCCGCGATGCCTTGCACGACTTCGTCGTAGATCGAACGTGCGACGTACAGGCGCGAGCCTGCGGTGCAAACCTGTCCGTGATTGAAGAAGATCGCGCCTGCCGCGCCCTCGATCGCTTTACGGGGATCGCAGTCATCGAGCACGATCACGGGACTCTTGCCGCCCAATTCGAGCGACGCGCGTTTCAGATCCTGCGCACATTGACGGCCGATAATACGGCCCACTTCGGTCGATCCCGTGAACGTGACCTTGTTCACCAGCGGATGCCTGACCAACGCAGCGCCGGCTGTTTCGCCCCGTCCGGTGACCACGTTGAACACGCCAGCAGGGAAGCCCGCTTCGTGCGCCAGTTCGGCGAGGCGGATCGCGGTCAAAGGTGTTTCTTCGGCGGGCTTGAGCACGACCGAGCAGCCGCATGCGAGCGCCGGAGCGATTTTCCAGACAGCCATCAGCAGCGGGAAATTCCACGGAACGATCGCGGCGACGACACCTGCGGGAACGCGCCGGGTCGACGCGTTGTAGCGTGTGCCAGGAGGAAACGGAATCGACAGATCGAAGGTCGTGCCTTCGATTTTGGTCGCCCAGCCCGCCATATAACGCAGCCATTGCACGCTGCCAGATACTTCGAGCATCTTCGAAAAGCCGATCAGCTTGCCCTGGTTCAAGGTTTCCAATGTCGCGAGTTCGTCGGTGTGCTGCTCGACGAGATCGGCGAGTTTCAGCAGCAGACGCTCACGCGCGGCTGGCGGCATTCTGCGCCACGCATCGGATTCGAATGCCGCCTTCGACGTTCTGACCGCATGATCGATATCCGATTCCGACGCGTCGGGAATCTGCGCGAGTTCTTCCGACGTCGCAGGATTGAACACCGGAAAAGTTTTACCCGAAGTGCCGTGCGTTTTTTCGCCATTGATAAACATGGTTTGCGGCAAATTCACAGCAGGATTGTGTTCGCTCATGGTGCTTTGTCTCCGTTGAATCGGCTGTAGATAAATGACGTGTTGCTAACGCGAAGCGTGTGCTTCATGGTGATAGCGATGTGCCTGCGGGCGACGTGCGCTGCCGAGCCGATGAGTGACTAACGACGCAGCACATATCAGATTCGCTGCCGCGCTGAGCGCGAACAGCACGACGAAACCGTCGCCGAAAAAATAAGGAGACGTCGATAACGCTGCCCCCGTTACCATCCCGATGTGATGTGCAATACCGAGACATGTCGCGTTTAACGGGCTATTTACGTTGCCGCGCAAATTCGCGAGTGCGGGAATCGTCAGGCAGTCAAGAAGCAGGAATACTTTTGATGCGAACGGTGCGAGAGTGGGGTTGTCAGCGCTTGCGAGCAAGCCGATAAATACGGCTCTCGTGAGGTACAGCGCGATCAGCATGCCGTTGCTGCCGCTACGCGAGCGGTCCGCTACGCAGGCCAATGTGCAGACTGCAAGGAACAGAAGCGCGATCTGCCACAGCGGCTGCGCGCCGCTCGCGCCGCATAGCGCGAATAGCTGGAAACGCGCAAGGCTGCCGCTCGATATTCCCGCGAGCAATGCGAGTGCCGCGGGCATGGCAGTCGAACCTGTGTAGCGAATCGTTGCAGCGGATGCGTCGACATGACGATCTTCGTTGACGTGCGTTCGATTCGAGCGGTGCCCGTAAAGCAGCAGAACGCCGCCCATCACGATCATCCACACGGCGGCGGCATTGCCGTGCTGAACGCCGTTCAGATACGTGGGCAGCGCATTCATCGCACACATCGTGACGATCAGCGTGGCAGCGGTTTTAAGCGTGGTGTATCGGCTCGATAAACGTGCCATCAGCAAGGGCACGCCCATCATCGCGGCGAGCGCCAGCGCACTCATCCACACCGCGCCCGCTTGCTGGCTCAAGCCTGCCTGCATCGACAGCGCAGCAGCGCCGCCAGCAACGAGCACGCACGCCGCACCGGCCGCGCAAGCGGCCAGCACGCCCGAGTCGCAAGGAGCACGCTGAGCGTCGCGCATCGCGTTCGAATCAGTGCTTGCAGCAGCCATGATCCGCGGACTTGCCATCTTCGACGCTCTTCATATCGCGCTCGGCCGGCAGGTCCATCGTCGGGTTGGCCGAGAAGAAGTTGTTTGGCTTGAGCATGAAACCCGCGTACTCGACCGGCATCACCGGAAAGTCTTCGGGCTTGCACACATGCGTATGACCGAAGCTGTGCCACAACACGAGGTCTTCGTTCTCGATGTTGCGATTGGCCTCGATATAGCGCGGCAGCCCGTCGCCGCCCGAATGCTGGTTCGGGTAATCGCCGCTTGCATAGCGCTCGGCCGGGTCGAACGGCGTGACCCACACGTGACGCGTAGCAAAGCCGCCACGTTGACGAACCTTCGATTTTTCGTCGGCTAGCATCAACGGCGAATCGTTGACGATCAGCTTGTAGCCCGGATTTGCACCGACTGCATTCTTCACATTCGGATTGGTGACTTTCCAGTAACGGCCCGTCCTGCCGTTCGCGAGTCGCGCTGCTTCGCTCTCAGTCCTGAACACCTGTTTCGTGGTGTCGAACACGTTGCCGTACGGATTCGATTCGCCCATTGGACGCGGCACGAATTCATGTTCGGAGACGCTGTTGCGCTCGCCGTCCACCATCATGTGCATGCGTGCATTGAAGAAGTGCTGGTGCGTCGGGCCGCCGAGATTTGGCGTGATCATGCCGCCCCACGAATACGTGTCGCCGTCTGCGACTGCGGACGTTTGCACGATGCCGGTCAGCTTGCATTCGAGTTGAATCGTACCGTCCTGGTACAGATACCAGTAGAAGCCATAGTCGTAGTTGCCGACGGTAGCGAAGAAAGAAATCACGAGGCGCCGCGAACGGCGCATTTCGAATACGCCGGTGCGGAATTCGTAGTGTTTCCACAGCGTGCCGTAATCTTCTTCGTGCATGCACACCGCGTTTTTCATCACAAACGCATTGCCGAAATCGTCAGCGGAAGGAATGTCGAAATAGCGGATCGTGCCCAGACAGTCACAACCGAGTTCAAGCTGGTTCGCCAGTTTGCCGAGACCGTATTCGCCTGCGTCGAATGCACTTTTCCAGTAGTGATTCGTGGTCGGATCGGAATAGGGCACGCACATTTCGGTGACGCTCGCGCGATAGATAATCGGCCGCGTGCTCTTGCCGTCGTCCCACGACAGTTGATGCAGTACCAGCCCCTCGCGCGGGGTGAAGCCGACGCGGAAATTCCAGTTCTGCCAGTTCACGTGCCAGCCGTCGATCTTGAAGCTCGGGCCGTCGGGTTGATCGATCGACAGCGGCTTCAGCGACTTGCGCGGCTCGCCGAGACTCGGCGTGTCGTAGTTGTGTTTCGCGCGCGGAATCGGAATGATGCGGCCGTCGTCGACCAGTTCGATCACTTTCTTTTCCAGCAGATCGACCACGGCCATCACGCCTTCAATCGGATGCGCGTAGCCGTTGTCGGTCAGCGTCTCGCGGTAGTAGCTCACGCAACGCACCAGACGCCGGCCGTTTTCGTTTTCACGGTCGAATGCGCCCGCAGAAAACGGATCGACCTGCACGCGTTCCAGATCTTTTTCGCTGAGGCCGCGCTTCATGATCGCCACGCGCCATGCTTCGTCGTTCTTGACGATCTGCTCGGCGTTCATGAAGTCGTCGATCATGATCGGCGGCTGCCCATAAGGTGCTTTATCGAACGGCATCACACGGCGTGACGCGATTCTTTTTTCTCTCAGGTCCACATCGAATTCAATCGTTGCACCATTGGAGCGATCGATCGCCAGCACGAAAGCCGTGCGCGAAAAGTACTCGCCGGTCTTGAACGCGACCACTTCCGCTTTCGGCGGCTCGCGCAATTCGACCATCGGAAAACGCGCGTGACTATCGAGTTTTTCGGCTGCCTTGACGAGGTCGCAGGCAAGCTGCATTTCCTCGCCGCTCAACGGATCGAGCGGATGAACGGGGTTGTGAGCAGCTTTCGTGGCATTCGTGTTCATAAGGTTCCCGTAAGGAAGTTTGCTGGACCGTACAGCGCGCTCGCGGACCTGAGCGACGAGCGGCAAACGCTGAGTCGATGGCAAATCGTAGGAACCCAATAATATTTTCGCGCTTGCTTATCGCGCCATTTGGACGATAAAGTGCGCCAGGAAGGGATGACCCTGGCATCTTGAAAGCGAAGACTGAGAGGAGACGCTCGATATGAAAAAAGTCACGCTCAACGGCAATTTCCCGATGGTTCGCGCGGCGGTCATGGGACCGGTGGTGCGCGCACTGGATCAATCAGGCGCCGATTGCGATGCGCTGCTGGAAGCATTCGGCATGAGCCGGCGGCTGCTATCCAATCCGTATGAGATCTTGCCGCTCACGCGATATGTGGCGGCATTCGAGCGCGCGGCGGAAGTACTGGACGAAGCGTCGCTCGGCTTGCGATTGGGCAGCGAGTTGCAATTGACAGAACTCGGGCCTGCGGGCCTCGTGTTTCTTTCTTCGCCGACGCTGAACGCGGCGATGCGAAAATTCACGCTTGCGCTTGCGTCGTGGCAGAACACGACGACGTGTGAAGTGCTGCGCGACGACGAATGGCCGATCTGGACTTATCAGATCGCGAGTCCGCAAATCTGGCCGCGTCGTCAGGATGCGGAGTACAGCATCTCGACGATGTGCCACATGATCCGGCTCGTGCGCGGCTCGGCATGGAATCCGGTGGAGGTGCATTTCGAGCATGCCGCACCGGCGGACCTCAAACCGTTTGCACGAATCTTTCGCGTACCGGTGCGCTTTCAGCAGCCTTTCAATGGCATTATTCTGCGTCCGCAGGATCTGGACGCGGCGCTGAAAAGTGCCGATACGCAAATGGCGCGGATGATGGAGCGCCACGCGACCGACCTGATTGCAAACGACGCGATTCAGCACGGCATTGTCGAGCAGGTTCGCGATCTGATCACGCGACGGCTCGCGCATGAAAAGCTGATCGTCGCGGATATTGCAAAAGATCTCGGCCTTTCGCATCGCTCGTTGCAACGGCACCTCGCGCAGGAGGGCACGTCCGTGCGTCAGATTCTGCGTGAGGAGCGGCAACGCAGCGTAGAAGGCCTGCTGGAGCGCGACGAACTGACCAATGCGGCGATCGCACGCGCGGTCGGTTACGCCGATGCAACCGTGTTGTGGCGCGCGACGCGCAATTGGAAAAAATAAAAGTACGCGAGCAGAAGTAGAGGCTTTCACTACTGAAAGCCTCTAGCGAAAAACGCAGGCAAAAGCCGAAACACTCCGGCTTCCTAAGCAATCATCGGTCGATTAAGTACAAACCCGCGAATCCCGCAATCGCGCCGGTATTGGCGCGGTTTATCGAAAATTTGGCGCGGTTCGCGAAGTCGTTTTATTTTTTAGCTACCTAACATGCGCTCAGCCCGAAGCATTTGACGTCGGTTAAACGAGCGCCATGACCAGCAATAAAAAGGGTTCTGGCGAGTGTCAAACTAGCCAATAACATAGAGGCAGCGATGAACGAACCCTATTCGCCGACCACCCTGGTCGACGCGGAGAACCCCGTGGAATTGAAGGGCAATACGCTGGGCTTGTGGCAGATCGTGTTTCTCGTGATATCCGCGGCCGCGCCGCTGACCGGCATGCTCGGCGCAGTGCCGCCCGCGATCAGTCTCGGCAACGGTGCGGGTATTCCCGGCGCATTCGTGATTGCCGGTGCGATTCTGTTGATCTTCAGCGTCGGCTTTGCGTCGATGAGCCGGCATGTGGTGCGCGCGGGCGCGTTCTACGCGTATATCACCGCCGGACTCGGGCGTCCGCTCGGCATGGCGGGTGCACTCGTCGCGCTGATGTCGTACACCTTCATCCAGATTGCGCTATACGGGCTCTTCGGTTTCTTCTGCACCGTGATCCTGTCACCACTTCTTCACACCGCATTACCATGGTACGGGTATTCGCTGATCTGCGTGGCGGTGGTGCAATTCACCGGCATTCGCGGCATCGATCTGAATAGCCGTTTGCTCGGCGTGCTGATGTGCCTCGAACTCGGCATCCTGTTGCTGCTGTCGGTCGCGATTCTGATTCACGGCGGCGGCCCTAACGGCCTCACACTCGCGCCTTTTTCGCCGGACCATGTATTCAGCGGCCATCTGGGCATTGCGGTGATGTTCGCGTTCGCGTCGTTCATCGGCTTCGAGGCTACTGCGATCTACGGCAAGGAATGCCGCGATCCGAAAGTCACCGTGCCGCGCGCAACGTATGTGTCGGTCGTGCTGATTCTCGTGTTCTTCGCCTTCGTGACGTGGACGATTGTCTGCGCGTACGGTCTCGCCGACGTCGTCACGGTCGCCACCAAACAACCCGGCGATTTCTGGTTCATTCAGTCGGGCAAGTACCTCGGCGGTGCCGTCACGACCGTGATGAGTTTTCTTCTGCTCAGCAGTATTTTCGCGAGTCTGCTGTCGTTTCATAACACGCTGGTGCGCTATATCCACGCATTGAGTATGGAAGGCATCCTGCCGCAAGTACTCAACCGGGTGCACGAAAAATACCGTTCGCCGTATGTCGCGAGTTATCTGCAAACGCTGTCGGTGTGTGTGCTGCTCGGGCTTTATATCGCAGCGGGCAGCGACGTGTTCAACATCGTGTTTAGCTGGAGTTCGGCACTCGGCACGATCGGCGTCGTGATGCTGCAAGCCGTGACGAGTTTTTCGGTGATCGCGTTTTTCCGCAAGACGCGCAAGGACACGCGTGTGTGGCACTCGTTGATCGCGCCGTTCGTCGGCGGCATCGGCCTCGTGTATATCGGCGTGATTCTGGTGCGCAATCTCGACGCGCTCAGCGGCTCCGATAGCCCGATCGTCAAGTCGTTCCCGTGGATCGTGTTCGCCGTGGCGCTCATCGGCGTGGTGATCGGTCTCATCCTGCGCAAAAAGCGGCCGGATATTTACGCAGGCTTCGGCCAGTAAATCGTCCGCGCAAAACGGCGAAAACCACGCAACGTCCGCGAAAAAAGCAGTCAACCTCACTTCCGGCAGACAACCATGGCAGACAAATTCGTCAAGCGCTCGGCGCTTGCGCTGGCCGCGCTCGGCCTTTCGATCGGCGCACACGCGCAATCTTCAGTTACGTTGTACGGCACAGTGGACGCCGGTCTCGTCTACACGACCAATCAGCAGACGACGCACGCCGACGGCAGCACCAGCGGCCACGCGAACTATCAACTGGCGGGCGGCAATCTGGTGCCGTCGCGCTGGGGCCTGATGGGCACCGAAGATATCGGCGGCGGCACCACGGTTAATTTCACGCTCGAGAACAGCTTTCTGACCGGCAACGGCGCGATGCTGCAATCGAATACGCTGTTCAACCGCAATGCGTGGGTCGGCGTGAGTAACGGCACCTATGGTTCGCTGACGCTCGGCCGTCAATACGATCCTTTCTCCGATTATCTCGGCGCTTACGCGTCGAGTAATAACTGGGCGACGCTCTACGGCTCGCATTTCGGCGACGTCGACAACCTGAACGAAGCGTTCAATTTCAATAATTCGATCAAGTACATCAGCCCGAGCTTCGGCGGTCTGACGGTTGGCGGCCTGTTCAGTCTCGGTGGCGTCGCGGGCAATTTCTCGCAGAACAAGGGATGGTCGCTCGCTGCGAATTACGCCAATGGCCCGTTGTCGTTGAGCGCGGGTTATCTCGAGTTGAATCAGCCTTTGCAGGCTGCGTTGGGGGGCGCCAGCGGCTATATCGGCGACTTCAGTTGCGCGAATGAGAGCGCGTCGTTCTGTCTGCTGCAGGACGCGAGCAAGGTGCGGATTTTCGGGGCAGGGGGATCGTATGCGTTCGGCAAGGCCAGTGTCGCACTGACCTATACGCACACGAAGTTGTCGCAGAGCCAGTACTTTGCGACTGCGGCGCGGCCCGACGGCGCGGATATTTCGTTCGACATCGCCGAATTGAATACGACGTACGCGCTGGCGCCCGATCTGCAATTAGGTTTCGCGTACATTTTCAACGACGCCAAACCGTCGGGCGGTTCGTCGACGCGAATTCACCAGGTGAACCTGGGCGCCGTGTACAGCCTCTCGAAGCGCACAGCGGTCTATGCGGTCGCGATCGGGCAGAAATCGTCGGGTGCGGGCCTGGGGATCAATCCGTCGACAGGAGACACAGAGAACCTTGCGCAGATTCCGAACATCGTCAATTCGGACACAGACAAGCAACTCTCCGTGATTGTCGGATTGCGGCATAACTTTTAAGCCGCGACTGCGCTGCACGACGTGTGCAGCGCGACCGACCTAATCCGCTATACGCTTGTCGGCCAGTGCGCTCTGGCAATCGGCCAGTACCTGTTTGAGCAGGCGCGCCTGCGGATCGATTTCGTCGGTGTCGAGTATTTCCTCGACGGCGTCGCGCGCCCAGTCGGTATCGACAAAACGCGCATGGCGTCTGGCGATTTCGACAGCGGTGGCCGACAGCTTCGCGATGCAAAGCCAGTCGGCTTCGCGCGAGCGGCGGTCGAGCCATTTGTGGGCGGCCTGCACGTGAAATGCCGCGTCGGGCCAGTCCTCATTCAGGTAATAAGCACCAAGACTTCCGCATGTGAGCCAGCACAACAGCTCCAGACGGTCACGTGGACTCAGATGATGGCGTACATCACTCATGGCGACGCTCGCTGCTGAAAGTTGCTTTCCGATGAGGACGACGGTTTGCCGCCCTTTGCTTACAGCAACAATATCACGCTGAATTGACCAGCGGCAATGCCTGAGCGCCCTTGGCTCGCCGTCGCTGCGCAAGCCGTGCAGCCGGTGTGTGGGCTACCGCACGGCTAGCGCGTGGCGACGACGAAAAGCCGTGGAAACGGCAGCAGTACCGTGCCGTCCGCGAGCGCCGGATAGGCCTTCGCGATCTCGTCGCGATATCGCCGCAGGAACGCGTCGCGCTGCGTGTCGTCGAGGCTGGCCAGGAACGGCCGCAGCGCGCTTCCCTTGAACCATTCGACCACCGCATCGGCGCCGCCCGCGAGCGGGTGGTGATAGACGGTGCGCCATACGTCGACACGCGCGCACAGCGGCTTGAGCAGCGCGTAGTACCAGTCGGCACCGAGCCGCAGGGTGCGCTCCACGCCCTTGAGCCTGTCCGCCCACGGCCCTTGCGCCGCGACTTCGCGCATCAGACGGTGCGCTGGTTCGTCGAGATTGTCGGGCATCTGCACAGCGAGGCTGCCGCCCGGCGCGAGTTTGTTCACGAGCGACGGAAACAGCCGCTGATGGTCGGGCACCCATTGAAACACCGCATTCGCCAGGATCACGTCGTACGGCCCAACGGCGTCCCACGTCGATACGTCGCTCAACTCGAAGCGGCATTGCGGCAGGCGCTGGCGGGCCGCGTCGATCATGTCGGCGGAACTGTCGATACCGCTGACGGCCGCGTCCGGCAGATGCGCGGCCAGCATCTCGGTGGAGTTGCCGGGGCCGCAGCCGATATCCACCGCGACTCGCGCCTGGGTGGCGGGGACCGCCGCCAGCAGATCGCGGACCGGGCGCGTGCGCTCGTTTTCGAACAGCACGTATTGCTTCGCGGCCCAGTCCGGGTTCGATGCCGTCGATGCGGATGTCGATGTCGATGTCGATATCGATGTCATATGGCGCTCCTTTGTATTGTTGGGGGCAGGATCGTCTGAGAGATCAGGTTGGCGACATTCCACAGCGATCCAATCCGCTCATTTTCAGTGTCGAATCGGGCAGAGTAAAATGAATTTATCATTCCGATTCCTGCATTTTTCTAATGAAAATCGACACCCTAGGTGTTCAGGCTTTCGTCGCCATCGCGGATCGCGGCAGCTTCCAGAGCGCGGCCGATTCGCTGCATGTCACGCAAACGGCCATCACGCAGCGTCTGCGCAAGCTCGAAACGTTTCTCGGCGTCACGCTGATCGAGCGGACCACCCGCTCCATGGCGCTAACCGAAATCGGCCGCAGTTTTCTGCCGCAAGCACGCCGCCTGCTTGGCGAACTTGCCGACGCACTGGTCGAAATCCGCGAGACCGGTGTGGCGCGTCGCGGCGACGTGTCGATTGCATGTGTGCCGACAGTCGGCGTGCAGTATTTGCCGCGCATTCTTCAGGCTTATTCGGCGCGTTATCCGCATAACCGGATCAGGATTCTCGATCACGCTTCGTCGGCGGTCGAGGAGGCGGTGCTGCGGCGTGAGGTGGAATTCGGCATCAATATCGCGCGCGATCATCATCCCGATCTGGACAGCGTGCCGCTCACCGAAGACCGCTACGTGCTGATCTGTCGCGACGATCATCCGCTCGCGAAACGGCGGCGCATCGCGTGGGCGCAATTGCAGTCGTATCCGCTGATTTTCGCGGGCGAGGTCAGCGGCAATCGCGCGTTGCTCGACGTCGCACTGGAAACGAGCGGTCTCGCGCTGCGCTCGTTCTATGAAGTGCAGCGCAGTTCGACCGCGGTGGGCCTCGTCGCGCAGGGCGTTGGCGCGGCGGTGGTGCCGGGGCTGGCGATTCAGAAGGGCGCATACCCGGCGGTGCGGACGATCGAACTCACGCAGCCCGTGGTGTCACGCACGCTCGTGCTGGTCGCGCGCAAGACCGCGCAACTGTCGCCGGCGGCGCAGGCGCTGTACGACATGATCCGGGAGCAGGCGACGCTGAGCGGTTGATGCACGAGCCGCCCGCAAAGCGTCGCTTGCGAGGCACGGCGCGCTACGCGAAATCGGTCGAACGCGACAGCGCTTCCCACGCGTCGATCTCCGTTTGCAATGCGGTGAGCTTCGCTTTCACCAGATCGACCGCATCGTTGCCGAGCAGCAGATGCACCGGCGGATTCGGCGCCTCGACGATCTTCAGCAACGCCTGCGCCGCCTTGCGCGGATCGCCCGCCTGATTGCCGCTCTTCGACTCGCGCGCCGCGCGCACGGGATCGAACAGCGCGTCGTAATCGGCGATGCTGCGGCCCGAGCGCACCATCGAGCGGCCGGCCCAATCGGTGCGGAAGGAGCCGGGCGCGACCGCCGTCACGTGAACGCCGAACCCGGCCACTTCTTTCGCCAGCGTGTCGCTGATGCCTTCGAGCGCGAACTTGCTGCCGCAGTAATAGGCAATGCCGGGCATCGTAATGAAGCCGCCCATCGACGTGATATTGACGATATGTCCGTGACGGCGTTCGCGCATGGCGGGCAGCACCGCCTTGATCATCGCCACCGCGCCGAACACGTTGACGTCGAATTGCCGCCGCATCGCGTCCAGCGGCGATTCTTCGAGCGTGCCTTCGTGCCCGTAACCTGCGTTGTTGACCAGCACGTCGATCGGTCCGATGGACTCGCTCAACGCCGCCAGCGCGGGTGGGATCGCGTCGAAATCGGTCACGTCGAGCACGACCGCGTGAGCGCGTCCAGGGGCGAGCGCGATGAATGCGTCGCGTGCGCCTGCGTCGCGCACCGTACCGGCGACGATATGGCCCGCGTCAAGCGCCGCTTGCGCGAAAGCACGTCCAAAGCCGGAACTGACACCGGTAATCAGAAACGTTTTACTCATGATGTTTCACTCCTTGAAGGTTGCCGTCGATTGAATCCGGCACAGGACTGAATGGTAAAAGCGGCGGCTTCGCGCGCGAATGCCGGTTCATCTGTGGTGATTGCCTGATTCTATGAACGCGTGGATTTTTCGACGCACCCATGGCACATTGCAACCTGACCGGCAACAGGGGGCCAGAGCCGACGTGAAGCTGAATACAAGTAATCCGACTATCCGGCAGCGCATGGTGAGCCTGCTCGACACGCTGGCGCCGCTGGAGGGCTACAACCTGACCGCGTTGCCCGACGTGCGGTTTCTGCGCTCGAATCGTCCGCTTGCGCGCACCCCGGTGTTGTACGACCCGGGCATCGTGATCGTGTGTCAGGGGCGCAAACGCGGCTTTCTCGGCGAGACCGTCTATCTCTACGATGCACAGCACTATCTCGCGGTGTCCGTGCCGGTGCCGTTCACGATGGAAACCGACGCAAGCGCCGCGCGGCCTCTGCTGGCGATCTATTTCCGCCTCGATTTCCGGCTCGCCGCCGATCTGCTGCTGCAAATCGACGAGCGCGAAGGTGGCGTTGCCTCGACGCCCCTCGGCATGGTGTCGTCACCGCTCGACGCCCGGCTCGGCGCGTCGGTCTTGCGCTTTCTCGAAGCGATGAGCGTGCCATTGGAGGCGGAATTGCTCGGCCCCGCGCTGGTCCGCGAAATCTACTTTCACGTGCTGACCGGAGAGCAGGGCGGTTCGTTGCGCGCCGCGCTCACCGCGCAGGGACAGTTCGCGAAAATCGCGCGGGTGATCCGCAAGATTCACGCGTGTTATCGCGAGCCGCTCGACATCGGGCAACTCGCGCTCGAAGCGAATATGAGCGTGCCCAGCTTTCACGCTCACTTCAAAACCGTCACACGTACGTCGCCGATGCAATATCTGAAGTCGACCCGGCTGCATCAGGCGCGGCTTCTGATGGTGCGCGAAGAGACCACCGCGGCGCTCGCGAGCGTGCAGGTGGGCTACGAAAGCACGTCGCAATTCAGCCGCGAGTTCAAGCGGCTATTTGGCCGCACGCCGGTCGAAGAGGCCGAGCGGATGCGAAAAAACTTCGCTATACCGCCGCCCGCTCCGGGCTCGATTTTCGTGGCGTCGCATTAGTGCGGCTTGCACGCCGCAGGCTGCTGCGGCTCATCCATCTCAACCCTTCGTCAAGACCCGACCCGCCATGCTGCAGATACTCGGCAAGACTTCATCGATCAACGTTCGCAAGGTTCTGTGGACCTGTACCGAACTCGGACTTTCCTTCGAACAGGAAGACTGGGGCGCGGGATTCCGCTCACCGGACACGCCGGAATTTCGCGCACTCAATCCGAACGCGATGGTGCCCGTGATCCGCGACGGCGACTTCGTGCTGTGGGAGTCGAATTCGATCATCCGCTATCTGGCGGGACGTTATCGCGGCGAGTCGCTTTATCCGGCCGATCCGTGCGAGCGAGCGCGCTGCGATCAATGGATCGACTGGCAGGCGAGCGAGTTGAATCGCTCGTGGAGTTACGCGTTTCTCGCGCTGGTCCGCCATTCGCCCGCGCATCAGGACTCGCAGCAGATTGCGTTGTCCTGCGCCAACTGGTCGAAGCACATGGCGATTGTCGAAAGGCAACTGGAACACACCGGCGCGTTCATCGCGGGAAACGCTTTTTCGCTCGCGGACATTCCCATTGCGCTGTCGGCCAACCGCTGGCTCGAAACGCCGCTGGAACATGACGATTTCCCGGCGCTGGCGGCGTATATGACGCGGCTCGGCGAGCGGGAAGGCTATCGCAGCTACTGCCGGAACGGCACGCCATAAAAGCCGTACGCCGGGCATGCGCGCGCCGTTGCATGCCCGCAACGCTTACAACCATCCTTCTGCGATGCTTACGAATTTATATCCGTGCGGGTCTCCCTGCGCACCGCCTGCCGACTCACCTACAATGGCGGCTTTTGCGACATGAACTGAAGGTTCGACGATGCGGGTTTCAAAATTTGCGCTGGCTCTGCTGACGGCGTTTTTCACCCTGTTTTTCACCGTGAATGCCAGCGCCGAAATGACGGCCGCCCAATACAAGAAATGGGCTCACAGCGATAACAACTCGGTTTACGCGGCCTACATCACTGGCACGATCAACGCGTTCGGCTGGGCAAACGGCGATCTGGCGGCGCAGAAGCAGCCGCAACTGTTCTGCCCGCCGCAAAATCTCGCCATCGGCAATCAGAACGTGTACCCGCTGCTGGACTCGTTTTTCACGAACCACCCCGGTATTTCGGACGATTTCCCGATCGGCCTCGTGATTCTCCGCGCGCTTCAGGGCGCGTTTCCTTGCAAATAATGTTTTGTGTGGGCCGGCAGCGCCGGCCGCTTCGCTGAATCACGCAGCAGTTTCAAGCCGCTGCCAGCAATTCACGCGTTTTCTGCCTGGCGTCGGCGTTTTCCACGCCGGGCAGAATCTCGACCACTTCGAACAGACGATCCCAGATCGGCGTATCGCGCAACGCTTCGACGACCCTTTCGTACGCGTCATGGCTTTTTGCGTCCCACACCCAGATATCGGTGACGCGCGCCGAATAGAACTCGATGTCGTAGAAGCGCAGGCTGACTTCGCCCGCATGCTCTTTCAGAATCGGCACGAGGTGCTCGTTGAGCAGGCGGGCGCGCTCGTCGCCGGGGCAGGCGAGCCATTCGGGCCGCGTTTTGACGAGCATGAATACGGTCAGTACGGTGTCCTGGTCAGATGAAGTCATGATGGTCGGTTCCAGATGAGTGTCGGATAAGTGCCGTTGAAGGCGTGCTGTTTTCGCGAGAACACCGTTAGAATACGAGTGAACACTCATATTTAAAACTCGCATTCCAGCCATGGCCAAATCCACCGCAGAACAGCATCTGAAGCCCCGTAAATCACCGGTTCAGCGGCGCTCGGCAAAGACCGTCGAGGCCGTTCTCGAAGCAGCGGCTCGCATTCTGGAAGCGCACGGTCTGAACGGTTACACGACGAATGCGGTGGCGGAGCGGGCCGGCGTCAGCATCGGCTCGCTGTACCAGTACTTTCCAAATCGCGATGCGCTGACGGTGGCGCTGATCGAGCGCGAGACCGCGCAACTGATGGCGGACATCGAGGCCGCAGCGCAGCTGGAAGGCTCGCACGACAGCGTGCGGGCGATGGTGCAGGCGTCGGTCGCGCATCAGATGCGCAGGCCCGAACTGGCGCGGATCATCGACTTCGAGGAGCGCAGACTGCCGCTAGGCGAGCGCGATCAGCGGGTCGCGGACACGATTCACGGGATGCTGGTCAGCGCGCTGACCGTCAAAACGGGCGCACCCGAACTCGGCGACGCGAGCGAAGTCGCGCACGATCTGCTGGCAATCGTGCACGGGATGGTCGACTACGCGGGCGAGCGCAGCGAACGCGACGCGGCTGCGCTGGAAGTGCGCGTAATGCGCGCGGTGGATGGCTACGTGGGGCAGTCGCGCGTCGTCAGCGGCGACGCAACATAGCAGCGGGCCAAAAGAAAAGGGGCCACGCGGGCCCCCTGGGAATAGCAACAGCAACAATGCATCGGCTAAGCGGGGCCGCTACAGCCCCGCATCACCTCAAACCTGCACCAGCTTCGGAATCTGTACGTCCGGGTTGACGTCCGCTTCGTAATCCACGCCGGCAATCTCAAAGCCGAACAGACGCAGGAAATCGGTCTTGTAACCGGCGAAATCGGTGAGTTCGTAGATATTGTCGTTCGTCACCTGATCCCACAGTTCGAGCACCTTGCCTTGCACTTCGGGATCGAGTTCCTTGTAGTCCGCGCGCAGACGGCCTTCGTCGTCGACATGCGGCGCGGCGCCGTACAGGCTGTCCTTGTACAGGCCATAAACCTGCTCGATGCAGCCTTCGTGCGTGCCTTTCTCCTTCATCACCTTGAAGAGCAGCGACAGATATAGCGGCATCATCGGAATCGCCGAGCTGGCTTGCGTCACGACCGCCTTCAGCACCGACACGCGCGCGTCGCCGCCTTTGGCAGCCAGTTTCTCGCGAATCCCCAGCACCTTCTGGTCGAGGTCCTTCTTGGCCGCGCCAATCGAGCCGTTCCAGTAGATGTCGTGCGTGACCTTTTCGCCCAGGTATGTGAACGCGGTGGTCTTCGCGCCATCCGCGAGCACGCCCGCTTCGAGCAGCGCGTCGATCCACATCTGCCAGTCTTCGCCGCCCATCACGGCGACCGTGTGGTCGATTTCGGTCTGCGTGGCCGGTTCGAGCACGGTTTCCTTGATGACTTCCTTGTCCGTGTCGATGCCGCGCAGGTTCACGGCCTTGCCCACCGGCTTCAGCGTCGAACTGAAGGTTTCGCCGGTTTTCGGATGCGTGCGCTTGGGCGCGGCGAGGCTGTAGACGACCAGATCGACCTGACCCAGATCGCGCTTGATCACCTCGATGGTGCGCTGTTTGACTTCGTCGGAAAAAGCGTCGCCGTTGATGCTGGTCGCGTACAGGCCTTTTTCCGTGGCGAATTTCTCGAACGCGGCGGTGTTGTACCAGCCGGCCGTGCCCGCCTTGGTTTCGCTGCCGGCGCGTTCGAAGAACACGCCGAGGGTGTCGGCGTCGCTGCCGAACGCGGCGCTGATGCGGGCGGCGAGGCCATAGCCGGTCGACGCGCCGATCACGAGCACCTTCTTCGGGCCGTTCGCAATGGGACCGCGTGCCTTGACGTACTCGATCTGTTCCTTGACGTTGGCTTCGCAGCCGACCGGATGAGTTGTGACGCAGATAAAGCCACGCACGCGCGGTTTGATGATCATGAAGCACCTCTTGTCAGAATTGGCGACATTATAGTGGCCCTCGCTTTATGCGGGATCGATTGCCAGTCAGGCGAGCCGGGATACCCGCTGAACGCCGCAAAAATCGGCGGCCACCGCGCGTCTTGGTAGGATTGCGCCTTTCCAGGCAGACGGTAGCAAGTGTGAAGCGCATCATCCCCCCCATTCTGGCAGCTCTCGACAAAGCGCTGACCCTCGCGAATCCGCTCGTCGCACAGGCTTTGTGGCACCTGCGCCATCCCACCCGGCGCGGCGTGGCGTGGGCTGTCGCCGCGCTACCGGTGCTGTTGCTGCTGTATGTGCTGATCCTGATTCCGTTCACGCCGAGCATCGGCGATATCCGCAAGGCGAAGATCGAACAACCCGCGCAGATTCTTTCCGCCGACGGCAAACTGCTCGCCGAATTCAAGCCGTCCAACCGGGAGTGGGTGCCGCTCAAGGAAATCTCGCCGAACGTCGTGAACGCGCTGATCGCGACCGAAGATCACCGTTTCTACCAGCATTGGGGGCTCGACTGGCGACGGACGGCGTCAGCGGCGCTGCATACGTTTTCCGGTAACCGCCAGGGCGGCTCGACCATCACGCAGCAGCTCGCGCGCAATCTGTATCCCGACGAAATCGGCCGCGCGCCGACCCTGACCCGCAAGCTGAAGGAAGCGATCACTGCGTTCAAGATCGAAGCGCTCTACAGCAAGGACGAGATTCTCGAAACCTATCTGAACACGGTGCCGTTCCTGTACAACGCGTACGGGATCGAGATGGCGGCCCGCACCTATTTCGGCAAGTCGGCGTCCGATCTGAACGTGCTGGAGAGCGCGACGCTCACTGGCATGCTCAAGGGCAATAGCTATTACAACCCGGTACTGAATCCCGAGCGCGCGCTGGACCGCCGTAATACGGTGCTCGGCCAGATGGTCAAGTACGGCAAGCTGACGCCCGCCGCGTATCAGACACTGAGCCGCCGTCCGCTGCGAATCGATTTCGAGCGTCAGACGGAGCCGCCCGGACCCGCGCCGCACTTCGCTCAGCAGTTGCGTAAATGGCTGGCCGCGTGGGCCGACCGCAACGACTACAACATCTATTCGGACGGACTGGTGGTGCGCACCACCATCGATTCGCGTCTGCAGAGCATGGCGACCCAGGCGGTCACGCTGCAGGGCAACCAGTTGCAGGGCATCGCGAATTCGGCGTGGGGTGCGCGCGCCGGCTGCTCGGGCGCGAAAGACCTGATGCCGGTTTTCCTGCGCGAAACGCCCGACTACCGCGCCGCAAAAGATGCGGGCCTGAGCGACGAAGACGCGCTGAAAAAGCTCAGCGCCGACCGCGCGCTGGTGCAGTCCGTTTGCGACGCAAAAACCCGCGTGCAGGCCGATTTCCTCGCGATGGACCCGCGCAACGGCCAGATCAAGGCATGGGTCGGCAGCCGCGATTTCAGCCAGGACCCGTTCGACCACGTGCAGCAGGCACGCCGTCAGCCGGGCTCGACGTTCAAGCCGTTCGTCTACGCTGCGGCTTTCGAAGCGGGCGCGCAACCGGCCGATACGCTGGTCGACAAGCCGGTGGAAATTCCCCTCGCGGGCGGCGAAGTCTGGCGTCCGGGCGACGAGGACGAACCGAGCGAACGCAAGATCAGCCTGCGTGACGGCCTCGCGTATTCGCGCAACCGCATCACCGCGCAATTGATGGAGCAGGTTGGTCCAAACAAGGTCGCGCGGCTGGCCCGTGCAATGGGCGTGCGCGACAGCGAACTCGACCCGGTGCCGTCGCTCGCGCTCGGCACGAGCCCGGTCACGCTGAAGGAAATGGTGTCGGCGTACGGCACGATCGCCAATCTCGGCGGCTATGTCGAACCGGTGATGGTCACGCGTATCGAGAACCGCAAAGGCGACGTGCTCGCCGATTTCGAACCGGTCGCGCCGAAGCAGGAGTTGCCGGTGTCGACCGCGCGCACGCTCGTCGACGTAATGCGCGACGTGGTGAGCCGGGGCACGGGTTCGGCGATCCGCAGCCGTTTCGGCGTGCGCGGCGACGTCGCGGGGAAAACGGGCACGACGCAAGGCAACGCGGACGGCTGGTTCATCCTGATTCAGCCGCAACTGGTGGCGGGCGCATGGGTCGGTTTCAACGACAGCCGAGTGACCTTGCGCAGCGATTATTGGGGGCAGGGAGCGCATAGCGCGCTGCCGATCGTCGGCGATTTCTTCCAGCGCGCGCAGCGTTCGAGGCTGATCGACACGCGCCTGAAATTCGATACGCAGCAGGAGCCGGGCTGGTTCGCCGAGCGCACGGGCAGGTTGAAGGACTGGTTCGAGCATCTGTTTGCGGGATCGGCGCCGAAGACCGACGCGAAGGTCGTGGCGTCGCGTGGGTCGGCACGGCATGGATCGGTGGCCAGGCCGGCGGAGCCGGTTGCGCCGGCGGCTTCGGTTGACAGGGGCGCGTCGGTTTCAGCGGCGGCATCCGGGTCGACAGTCGAGCCGCGTGCGCTGCCGCCGATCCTGCCGGCGCCGGGGTTGTCGATTGAGCCGGGCAATGGAGCCGTCGACGGCGAAGCGCACGGTAACGGTGAACCGGCTTTCGCGCCGACACCTACGCCGGACGATGCCGTGCCGCCGGACGCAGGAAATTCTTCGAACGTGGGCGCGGGCGGAAATAGCGCGCAGTGACAAGGCCGTAGTTGAGACGGACGGGGCGCGCCATGGCGAGGAGATTGCATGGCGCGGTCAACGATGCCCGCGCCCATCCCGGCTAAAGACCCGCCCGCAGAGAAAAAACCGCCTCCGCGCTACGACCGCGCCACCTTCGCCCCACCCGCAGTCCCCGCGTCAGGCATCCCCGAAGACGCCTCGAGCGACGGGTCGTGATGCAGCAGCAACACGGCAGCCACGCCCACCAGACCCGCGCCCGCGAGGCACAGCAGCCCCGCGCCGAAGCCGCCGGTGCTGTCCTTGATCCAGCCCATCGCGAACGGTCCGAAGAAACCGGCCAGATTGCCGAGCGAATTGATCGCGGCAATCCCGCCCGCTGCCGCCGCACCCGACAGGAACGAAGCGGGCAAGGTCCAGATCACCGGCAGACAGCCGAAAATGCCGAACCCGGCGATCGACAGCGCGATCATCTTCAGCACCGGATTGTCCAGCCCGGCCGCCGCCGAAATCCCGCCCGCCGCGACCAGCAGCGCGATTGCCACGTGCCACTTGCGTTCGAGCTTGCGATCCGAGTGACGCCCCCACAGCACCATGCTGATCACGCCGACGATATACGGCAACGACGTCACAAACCCCGTTTGCAGATTGGTGAGCCCGAACGACTTCACGATTTGCGGCAGGAAGAAACTCAGCCCGTAGTTGGTTGCGTTCGCGCCGAAATAGATCAGCGCGATGGCGAGCACGCGCGGGTTGATCAGCGCTTCCTTCACGCTGAACGCGTGCACCGATTCGCGATGCGCGCGCTCCTGCTTCTGCCGCGCCATCAGCCAGTCGCGTTCTTCGTCGGCGAGCCAGTGGGCGTCGGCGGGCTTGTCGGTCAGATACAGCAGCACACCGAACGACAGCAGGACCGCCGGCATCGCCTCGATCAGATACAGCCATTGCCAGCCGGCCAGTCCGGCCCGGCCGTCCAGCGACAGCAGCGCGCCCGAAATCGGCCCGCCGATCACCGTGGACAGCGGAATCGCCGCCATGAAATAGCCGACCACGCGGCCACGATACGCGGCGGGAAACCACAGCGTCAGCAGGAAAATGATGCCGGGGAAAAAGCCCGCTTCGGCAATGCCCAGCAGAATCCGCAAGCCGAAAAACACGTGTGCGGCCGACATGCCGGTCCAGTGCGCGATATTGGGAATGAACGCCATCGCGCCCGCGAGAATCCCCCACGTGAACATGATCCGCGCGATCCAGCGGCGCGCGCCGAATCGCTCGAGCAGCAGATTGGATGGGACTTCGAAGAAAAAGTACGCGATGAAGAACACCCCTGCGCCGAAGCCGAAAGCGCTCGCCGAAAAATCAAGCGCCTTGTTCATTTGCAGTGCAGCAAAACCGACGTTGACGCGATCGAGATAGGCAATGAAATAACACAGCATCAGGAACGGCACGAGCCGCGCCATCACACGTTTAATAGTGCGTGTTTCGAGCTCCATCGATGTCTCCTCCGGTTTGCGTCCGGGTCGTTAGATTGATGTCGTTACAGACTAGTCGCTTAAAAGCATTTCAGGAAATGTTTTATGAAAGGCTGTGTGTCCGCGCTTACGCAGGGCTTCCGCGGCGGCCGAACGATCAGGTCCACGGAATGTGAACCTTGTCGAGATTGCGGTCCAGCTGGTACGCCGCGCTGATCAGAGCGAGGTGCGTCAGCGCTTGCGGAAAGTTGCCGAGCGCCTCCCCGCTGGTCGCGACTTCTTCCGAAAAGAGGCCGACGTGGTTCGCGTAAGCGAGCATTTTCTCGAACACGAGCCGGCCTTCGTCAACCCGTCCGGCACGCGCCAGTGCTTCGGCGTACCAGAACGAACATGCGCTGAAACCACCTTCGATTCCCGGCAGGCCGTCGAGCGTTGCGCCGCGCGTGTAGCGGAAAATCAGCGGATCGACTTTCAGTTCGGCGCCGATCGCGTCGAGCGTACCGAGCCAGCGCGGATCGGTCGGGCCGATGAAGCGCACCAGCGGCATCATCAACGCCGACGCGTCGAGCGTCTTCGACTCCGGCGTCTGCACGAACGCGTGCAGTTCGTCGTTCCAAAAATGTTCGTGGATGTCCCGATGAATCGCATCGCGCGTATCGAACCAGCGCTTCAGCGGCGCGGGCAGCGAGCGCTTTTCCGCGAGACGCAGCGCGCGATCCACCGTCACCCAGCACATCAGCCGCGAGTGGAGCAGGGGCCGCAAACCGTTGCGGAATTCCCAGATGCCGTGGTCCGCTTCGCTCCAGTGATCGACCACGTAGTCGACCGTGCGCGTCACGTCACGCCAGCCGTCGTACGAAATAGCGGCGCCGTATTTGTTGTACAGATAGATCGCGTCGAGCAGCGCGCCGTACACGTCGAGCTGGGTCTGATCGCGCGCGGCATTGCCGATCAGCGGAACGGCGGGCGTGCCGTTTGCGAGCGTGGCGACTTCGGTTTCGGCGGGCGGCTCGTTGCCGTCAACGGTGTACATCACCTTCAGTGAGCCGTCGGAATCGCAATGGCGGCTGCGCTCGGCGATCCATTTCATGAAGTGCCGCGCTTCGCCGGTGTAGCCAAGACGCAGCAGTGCGTAGACCGAAAACGCGGCGTCGCGAATCCACGTGAATCGGTAATCCCAGCGACGCGAGCCGTCGAGCGCTTCGGCAAGACCGAAGGTCGGCGCGGCCACGATGGCGCCGTATTCGCTGGAACTGAGCAGCTTCAACGTGAGGGCCGAGCGCATCACGACTTCGCGGTAGCGTCCGCGATAGGTGGATTGCGCGGACCAGCCTCGCCAGTAACGGATCGTGTCGGCCAACACCGTTTCGCAGTCGAACGGGTCGTCACGCAACGCGTCGGCGTCGCCGAAGACAAAGCCGGCGGACGCGCCGTTCTCCAGTTCGAATTCGGCATGCGCCGCGCCCTCGCTAGTGTCGATGGAAAGCGGGTGGGTGCTGTTCAGCCGCAGACGCAAGTCGCCTTCGGCGCTGCTGAATTGCACCGCGTGTTGTTCTACCAGTTCGACAGCGGGGACGCTGCGCGCATAAGCGAAACGCGGCTCGCAACGCATCCTGAAACGCATGCGGCCGTGCACCATCCGCACCACGCGAATCACGCAGTTCGGCAGCGGTGCGCCTGAGTTCGCTGAAGGCTTGTCGGGGCCATTCTCATTGCCGTCCTCGTTGCCGTTTTCAGGCACCGGCATGAAGTCCATCAGCTCGCACACGCCTTCGCCGGTCATGAAGCGCGTCAGCAGCACGTTGGTGTCCGGCATGTACATCTGCTTGACGTTGGCCGCGTCGTTCTCCGGTGCGATCGAGAAAGCACCGCCCTGCGACGGCTCCAGCAGACCCGCAAAAATGGCCGGCGAATCGATGCGTGGAAAACACATGAAATCGATCGAACCGCGCAGCGACACCAGCGCGGTCGTTTTCATATTGCCGATCAGGCCGCGTGCGTCGAGCGGCAGCGCAGGTCTCGAAGGGATGGGGCGCTCGTCGGGCATGGCAGCACACTCCAGGAAACGGCATCGGCGGGATTGCCCTGGTGCGGACCACGACGCGTCGTATGCAGGCACACGCCGTGCAATAGAGCAGAGGAAAGTGACAGGCGCCGCACTCCGCGAATCTCAACGGTGTTAGCAACGGCCGTGCCGCAAATCTCACGAACGCCGCGAACCGCCACGCGGACGCGATTGTTCAAGTGTCCGCAACAGTGTTTCCGTACGAATCGGCTGATCTCTTACGCGCGATTACGGATAATTTCGGTCTTGGCGAAAGGTTAAAACGAGGGTAGGTGTGACATGACGAATCGAGATTCAATCGATCTTGACGGTCTATCGATGAAGAACAGTGCGTCGCTCGCGCTGTCGGAGAAGAACCCGTGGCCGGCGCGAATGCGCGGCCTGGTGGTGGCGCTCGCCGCGTGTGCGAGCCTCGCGGGATGCGCGTCGGGAAGCGACGTCGCCGCCACTGACAAGCCCGGCACTTATACGGTGGCGGCCAGCGCGACTGGCGGCAGGATGGCGTGGGCTCGTGCGCATGTCCATGCGGTCAACGAGGCACGCGATTACTGCGAGAAACAGGGTATGCAGAGCAGCGTCACGACCGAAACCGTCAGCGGCGTGCAGACGATGGAAGCACACGCATCGTCGGTGAACTTCGAGTGTCATCCGAAGTTCTAGCGTGAAGCGTGCGATGCGCTGTCGTCAAAGACAAACGCACCGCACGAAATCAGAGACGCGTCAGAACGAAACCGCCATCCCCAGCATGCCGACGAACTGCGAATTCGTCGACGACGGCGTGGTGTTTTGCGAATCGCCCACTACCGGTGCCGCCTCGATCACCGCGCCCGTGCTGTCGAGCGTCTGACCGCTCGCGTGCTGCCACGCTTCGACCGCATACAGCGTCGTGCGTTTCGACAGACGGTAGCTCTGCTTCAACGACACCTGCTGATAGCGCGCCGCGTTTGCGACACCGTTCGCTTTCGACGCAAACGTGTACGAGTAACCGGCGGCCACGTCCGTCGCGGGCGTGATGGTCCAGCGCGCGAATGCGCCGTACGTGTTGAACGTTTCGGTATTGACGAAGATCGAACGCGAGCCCGGCAGATAGCGCACATTCGAATACGTCAGGCCGGTCAGCACCGGACCGAACTGGTAGTTCGCCGAAATCGCCGCATGGCGCACCGAGCGCGCGGTCACGTAGCCCTGATTCACTGCGGAGACGCCGAAGCCGGTCGTCGACGACGAATCGAATGCTGCGGTCGTCTCGCTGGTTTGAGCGTTATCCATCTGCAGATAACCGGCCGCGACGGCAAACGGACCGTTCGTGTAACGCACTGCGCCGCTCCACGTCTGACCACGCCCCGTGCTGCCCGCGATGCCGCCGAACGCATACATCGCGCTCGCCTGCAAACCGAACCACTGCGGCGACACGTACAGCACCGCGTTATTCGTGCGGATCGTCGTGTCGAGACCGTCGATATCGCCAGGATGCGCGCCGGTCGCGCCGGTCAGGTAAGTGCTCGACGAGAGCGGCCCGACGAACTGGAAATAGGCGGTGTACTGGCGTCCGAGCGTGACGGTGCCGTAATCGCGATTCGACAGCCCCACGAACGATTGACGGTTGAACAGCAATCCGCTCGACGCGCTCGCCCCGGTGTTCGGATCGTAGCCCGCCTGCAGATCGAAGATCGCGGACGTGCCGCCGCCGAGATCTTCATTGCCTTTAATGCCGAATTTCGACGAATACAGATTTCCCTGTCGAAGATAAACGTTCGAATGGCCTTTCTGATTGTTCACGTAGGTGAGGGCATCGTCGACCACGCCGTACAGGGTGACGCTGCTTTGCGCACTGGCGGGAAGCGCTGCGGCGCCGGCGGCGGCAGCAAACAACGTCTTGAGGATGACGTTGCGGGTATTACGTTGTTGTTGTTTCATCTGTCCTGCTGGTGATTACCTGTTGCCTGTTATTGCTTTGCCCACGCGACGCGTACGGATCGTGCCGACAGCACGAAACGGACGCACCGCGCGGGTACCGCGCTCAGCGCATTTTTGCCACGTTCGCCGCGGTCGTCGTGGCGGCCGGGTTACCGAACTGCGTGGACAGGAAGTTCACCAGCGTGGCAACGTCGGCATCGCTCAACTGATCCGCGAAACCGGGCATGGCGACGTGAACCTGGTTGGTCTGGCGGCTCACGCCGTGCAGCACCACCATGGTCAGATTGTTGGGCGTCGCTGCGCCGAGGGCGGTATTGTGCAACAAAGACGGATAAGCGCCAGCGGAATCGCCACCCACGCCCGTGCCTTGCCAGCCGTGACAACTCGCGCAATTGCCGTTGTACAGCGTGCGGCCGTCGGCGGGAGCGCCGCCGCCCAGCACCGTCAAGGCCTGATTGCGGATCTGGCTGACCGACTGGATCGGCGAACCGAACGAGAAGCGCGGCTGCGTTTCACCGTTGTTGCGCGGCGGGACCGTACCCAGGAAAACCGCCATCGCCTTCAGGTCTTCTGGCGTAAGAAAGCGCGTGCTGTTCTCGACGACTTCGGCCATCGGGCCCGCGGCGTTCGCCTTGCCGGGCGCTGCACCGTCACGCAGATACGCGATCAGCTCATCCTGGCTCCAGCCGCCGATACCGGCGTTCTTGTCCGGCGTGATGTTGAACGCGGTCCAGTTGCCCAGTTCCGCGCCCGCCAGCGACTTGCTCGACAGACCCTGCATGAAGTTACGCGGCGTATGGCACTCCTGGCAGTGCGCGAGCGCGCCGACCAGATACGCGCCACGGTTCCACTCCGCGCTCTTCGTCGGATCTTCCTGGAAGCGGCCCGAACTGAAGTTGAACAGGTTCCAGAACATCATCGCCCAACGCTGGTTGAACGGGAACGACAGCGTATTTTCGGGCGCGGGCTGCGCAATCGGCGCGACCGTGCGCAGATACGCGCGAATCGCGAGGATGTCCGCGTCGGTCAGTTGCGTGTACGACGTGTACGGCATCGCCGGATACAGGCGCTTGCCGTCCTTCGACTTGCCCTCACGCACCGCGCTGATGAAATCCGCGTCGCTCAACTGGCCGATGCCGTGCACCGGGTCCGGCGTGATGTTGGTCGAATAGATCGTGCCGAACGGCAGATTGAATGGCACGCCGCCCGCGAACGGTTTCGCCTTGTTCGACGTGTGGCACGCGATACAGTCGGCCGCACGCGCAAGATATTCGCCGTGCTTGATCTGCGCGGCGTCGTCGGCATGGGCGAGGCCGGTGAAGGCGAAGCTCGCGAGCGTGGTCAAAGCGGCCGACGGCAGCCATTTCAGCAGCACCTTGCGAAGCACATTGATGCCGCGTTGAGGTTGTGTGTTTGTCATTGTCCGCGCCTCACGCATGCTTCATTTCATCGATCAACTTGTCGGCCAGACGCATCGACAACGCGGCCAGCGTCAACGTGCAATTGACCGTGCCCGCGCTCGCCATCGTGCCGCTCGACGCGATGAAGAGGTTGTGGTGATCGTGCGAACGCAGATCCTTGTCGACCACCGAGTCGCGCGGATCGTTGCCCATGATCAGCGTGCCCATGATGTGGTTGTTGTTGAAGTACGTATCGTCGAAACGCACTTCGGTGCCGCCGAACAGGCTCGCGATATTCGCGTAGTGTCCGCGCGCAACCTTGGCTGCACGGTTGATGTAGTCGTCGATGTGGTAATGCACTTCCGGGCGGGGAATGCCCATCTTGTCCTTGAACTCGGTACTCGCGGTGATGCGGTTTTCCGGGTCCGGCAGGATGTCGAAGAAGCTGTTCACGACAACCCAGCGCGAGCAGTATTCGCGAATCTTTTCGTCGAGTTCCGCACCGTACACGCCTTTGCCGATCAGGTAATCGGTGACTGCGCGCATCGGCGAATAATTGCCGACGTTGATTTTCATCGACGAGTATTCGGAACGCGTCGGACCGTCGCGCAGATTGTTGATGCACGACAGACGCATCGGGCCACGGCCGGGCCACATCGGCTCAGCCGAGAGGAACGTGACCGACGTGCCGGGGTGATCCATCAGATTGCGGCCCACCTGGTCCGAGCTGTTGCCGATACCGTTGGCGAACTTGTCGCTCTTCGAGATCAGCATCAGCTTCGGCGTTTCGATCGCGTTCGCCGCGAGCACGAAAATCTTGCCCGTCACGCGATGCGTCGTGCCGTCCGGGTCCTTGTAATGCACCGCGACGATCTGCGCGTTCGCGTCGTGTTCGATGCGATAAACCACCGCGTTCGCCAGCAGGCGAGCCTTCGCGGCTTCGGCTTTGCGGATCGCGGTTTCGCCGGTGTACTGTGCCTCGATCGGGCAGATCGGCATGCAGTTGCTGTTGCCGCAGCACGCGGGGCGGCCGTCGAACGGCGCGGTGTTGCGCGCGGCCGGTTCGGTCACGTGCGCATAGCCCGCCTTCTCGACCACTTCCTTGAAGCGGCGGTCGAAATCCGACAGCGGCAGCGCAGGGTGAGGGTAGGGCTTCGAGCGCGGCGAACCGAGACCTTCATCGGGACCGCCCACGCCCATTTCGACTTCGGCCTCGTAGTAATACGGCTCGATGTCGTCATAGCTGATCGGCCAGTCGCGGCCCACGCCGTACAGGGTCTTCAGCTTCATGTCGTTCGGCAGCAGGCGCCACGATTGCGCGGACCAGTGCCACGTCGTGCCGCCCACCATCCGCAGATAACCGGCCTTGTACGGCTCCGGCCCACGCTGGATCAGGTAGTCGTTATTCGGCGAGTACTGCGGATGCGGCGCGTGTTCAGTCGGCGGATACGGCGACTGGAAGTCGGACTTGAACGGACTGTTGCGATAGTTCTCGACGACGCGCCAGCGCTCGATGCGCGGACCGGCTTCGAGCATCAGCACGTCGATGCCGGCTTTGGCGAGTTTCTGCGCGATCTGCCCGGCGGCGATCCCGGCGCCGACGATCACGACGTCGGCAGAGTTATTCGATGGCATGGCGGTTCAGACTGGAAGGGGGGATCGGGGTTGCGTGATCACGATGACGCGATCACGACTGCGACAGGCGCGGCGGTTGCGCCCAGTAGCCCGGCACGCCGCGCGCAAAGCTCGGCATGACGATGACGTCGGCGATCGGCGGATACATCAGCGCCTGCTCGTACGCGACCGTGCGCGCCTTCGCGCCGGTGCCGACCACGCCGAGGTACCACGCGGGCATGACGCGTTTCGGCACGCTCGCGAGCGTGGGCTGGCTGCTGTCGAGCACCTGTTGCAGGCCGTTCGCAGGCGTCTTCGAACTGGCGACGAAGTCGTTCAACTGCGTAACCTGCTGCGTGAAATGCGGATCGCCGTCGACGAGGCCCGCGAAAATCGCATGACCGATTTCGACGTCGAGCGAAGTCTTGCCGGTCAGGTATTGCGACAGACGCATGAACGCCGCGAAGTCGGCATCGCTAGCGCCGGCGGGGGCATTTTGCGCAAGGGCGCTGCCGAGACCCGGCAAGCCGGTATGTCGCGCGAGGCCGACGAGGCCTGCTGCGGCGACGATCGCGGAGCCGAAAATGAACTGTCGACGCGAAGGCGTAAACGACAATGAGGACGAAAGCGAAGGCGACTGCGATTTGCCCGAGGACTCATTCTTTGGCATTTCGTTTTTCTCGTGAGGAAGGTGGTGTCCGTAGCACTGGTGCGATGCATCGACGATGCTCGACACCTGGCCGGACGACGCCGCAATTCAGGCCATCGGTCAGCAATGGACAGCCCGACTAGCAACGCATTCACCTGAATGTTCTTATCAGATGCCTACCCGGATCGCGGTCGTCACGGTGGTTTAACTGGTTAGTACACGGAAGACCGGCGGCATTCTACTTCAAGCGAAAAATTGATGCATCTGGCAAATCGGGAAATTATTATTGCTATCTCCGTAAAAATACAGCGGTGTATCTAAACGATTGACGGCTTGCGTACTCACGCTATATGGAGGAGCCCTTGGCGCGCAATAGCTGGAAAATCCAGTCTAGGAAAAAAACGGGCGCTATGGCAACTTTCGACGCAAGAATAAAAACAACAGATTCGACTTGTTAGAGTGACGTGAAGGCCCGTGCGAATGCGTGGGCGAGGGGGATGCGGGGCAAGCAGCCAAAGAAAAATCGGGACGCGTAGTGCGCCCCGACATTAATCCGCGTTTGAAACTGAAGTCATTGCGACTTCAAATACGGTTATTTTTTATCGAACGTGACGAGGTTTTTATCTTTCGTGTCGGCCACGAAAATGGCGAGCAATTTTGCGGGTTCGGTCGCGCTCGCATTTTCACTAACCGTGTGATGAACGCCCGGCTTCTCGGTCCAATATTCGCCCGCGTGATAGACGCGCTCTTCGCCATTGTTGACCTGGCTGCGGATCGCGCCCGACAACACATAGCCCACCACGAAAGCCTGTCCGTGACGATGCGACGGCGATTTGCCGCCCGGCGCGTAGTCGACGACCAGCGCGGTCATGGTCTTGCCCGGCACGTTCGCGATGGCTTCGGCGAACGCAGGGGTGATCGTTTCGCGAGCAACCGCCGCGCTGGCCGGCTCGTCCGCGAACGCAGCGGGCGCTGCACCGGCGAGAGACAAACTCGTCAACGTAACCGCTGCGATAAATGTGCGCATGTTCATCGCGTTACTCCTGACAAGCCGTCATGGCTTCGTTGTTCGCTTCGGTGCTCCTGACCGATTGAGCCCAATCCTCCGCCACCGTGTCCAGTTCGCCGCGTGCCCGCTCCAGCGCCTCGGTACGCGCTTCCGGGTTCGCAAACTGCAGCGGCTGCGCGTCGACGAAAGCCGGATCGGCGACGCCGAGGAAACCGAACGCCGCTTTCAATGCAGGCGTGAGTGCGTCCATCGACGAATATTGGGTGCCCGGACGCAGATCCGCGCCGCGGCTCGTGATGAACAGCACTTTCTGACGGCCGAGCTGGCCGACCGTGCTGCCGTCTTCCGCGAAAACGTAGGTGAGGTTGGTACGCGTCACGCTGTCGATGAAAGCCTTGAACGCCGACGGCATCGACCAGTTGTACATCGGCATCGCGAACACGAACGCGTCGGCGGCGAGCAGGCGCGCGCACAATGCATCCGACGACGCCAGCGTCGCCTTCATCGCGTCCGTGCGCTGGTCGGCGGGCGTGTAGGTGGCAATCGCGAACGCTTCGGTGACGTGCGGCGGGGTATCGACCGTCACATCCAGATAATCGATTTCCAGATCGACGTGCTGGTCGCGCAGACGCTCCAGAAAATAACGGCTCAATGCGCGGGAGTTGGACCGCTCGCGCTTCGCGCTGGCATCGACGTGCATGATCTTCATGATTTCCGTCCTTCCGATAGTGATTTGACCTGACCGCAGATTAGTCGCTTGAGTGGCTTTGTTAAATGACCGGTTTCGGTTAATTTCAGGTGACCACTTGGGAGAGCCCGAACGAGTGCCGCAAATGAAACACAGAAGTGCGGCAATCGATTTTGACAATATCTGACTTTGCAGATAAAGTTCGGCCCATCAACCTGGAGGCCTCGATGAACCACTACTCGCCGGAAAATTTCAGCCTGACGCAGAGCGTGGGGTTCTCGATCACCAAGGCACGGAACGTGTTGATCACCGAGATGGATGCGGCGCTCAAGGAACTCGACATCACCAGTCAGCAGATGGGCATTCTGTTGTCCCTGGCCCGTGAACTCGCGACCACGCCGTTTGAGTTGTCCCGGCTGCTGGGCATCGACACCGGCCTGATGACGCGCATGCTCGACAAGCTCGAAACGAAGGGCTTGCTGGAACGCTCGCGCAGCGTCGAAGACCGCCGCGTCGTCAACCTGACGCTGACGAAAGAGGGGGCCGCCGTCGCCGCGCAAGTACCGGAAATCGCGCCGGGGGTCCTGAACCGGCGCCTGAGGAAGTTCAGCAAAACCGAATTCGAGGAATTGCGCCGCCTGCTCAACAAGTTTCTCGCCGACTAGACGACGCGCCAGGAAGCACCGCAAGGCAACACGATCAGGCCCGACGCGGGAACGCGAGGCAAGGCAACCCGCTGTGACTATCCACAGCGTTTTTAACACCCAAATATCTGACAGGTCAGAAAATGAAATCACAGTTAATCAGGCAGGCAGCCGGGCCGCGCGTCGCGAAGGCCGGCGTGACGGTGATCTTCGCGGCGGTGCTGTCGGCCTGTGCGAATTACGCCGGCATTTCCAGCGATAAACAGATGGCGCAGCCGCAGACCTACGCGACTCAGCAAAGTCTTCCGCAAGACAACGGGCATTGGCCGGCTGCCGATTGGGCCGACCAGTTCGGCGACGCTCAACTGAAAGATCTGCTCGCGGAAGCGCTGAAAGGCAACCCGTCGATCGAACAGGCAAGGGCGCGAGTCGCCGCCGCTGCCGCCTATAGCGACACGGCCAAAGCCAGCACGATGCCGCAGGTCGGCGCGACCTATTCGTTCACGCGACAACAGTATTCGAGCACTGCGCTCGTGCCGCCGCCGTATGCCGGCTCATGGCAATCGGAGAACAAAGGCCTGCTTTCCGCTTCGTACGATCTCGACCTGTGGGGCAAGAACCGCGAGGCGCTGAAGGCGTCGTTGTCGCAATTGCAGGCGAGTCAGGCCGACGCCGAAGTGGTCAAGCTGTCTCTCACGTCGGCCACGGCGCGGGCGTACAACCAGCTTGCACGGCTCTATGCGTTGCGCGACATCGCCCAGCAGGAAATCACACAGCGCGAACAGATCGACCGCATCACCGCGCAGCGCATTGCCAACGGGCTGGACACGCAGGTCGAGCGCAAGACCGCGCAGGCCAATCTCGCGACCAGCCGCGCGACGCTGGCGGCAATTGACGGCAGCATTCTCACCACACGCTATCAACTGGCCGCGTTGCTCGGCGCCGGGCCGGATCGTGGTCTCGCGATTGCGCGGCCTGCGCTGGGTGTCGGCGATGAAGTGCATCTGCCAGACAACCTGCCCGCCGATCTCGTGAGCCGCCGTCCCGACCTGGTCGCCGCGAAATGGCGAGTCGACGCGTTGACCCACGACGTGAAAGAGGCGAAGGCCGAGTTCTATCCCGACATCAACCTGAGCGCGGCGATCGGGCTCGACGCGTTCGGCTTTGGCCGCTTTTTGACCGCGGCGAGCCGGACGGCGTCAGCGGGTCCGGCGATCCATCTGCCGATTTTCGACGGCGGCCAGTTGCGTGCGCAGTTGAAGGGCCGTTATGCCGATTTCGATTACGCCGTCGCCAGCTACAACCAGACGCTCGTCACCGCGCTGTCAGAGGTTGCGACGCAACTCGCGCAGATCCGCTCGACCGACCAGCAACTCGCCGACGCGCAGGCCGCCCAGGACGCTGCCAGCAGCGCCGACCAGTTGGCGCTGACGCAATACAAGGCCGGTCTCACGAATCAGTTGACCGTGCTGAACGCCGACACGACCGCGCTCGCCGCCGATCAGCAGGTCGCGAATCTCAGAATGAACCGGCGCGATCAGCAGATTGCGCTGGCGGCGGCGCTCGGCGGCGGTTATGTCGATGGCGACGACGCCGTGGCGAAATCCGCGCAATCCGCCCAATCCGATCAACCCGTCGTCGCCGCGCGCTGAGACGCGCCCGCGACATCCACACAGTCAGTCAGGAGCCAGAAAATGAGCGATACGATCGACACGGTCCGCACGAAGGAGCCCGCGGATCACACCCAGGATGCGGCCAGTCAGGCGCAGCCGTCCATGAAACGCAAAGTGCTGCTTAGCCTGCTCGCCGCGAGCGTGGTGGTGGCGGGCGCGGGTTACGGCGCGTACTACTTCACGGTGGGCGGCTATCACCAGTCCACCGACGACGCGTACGTCAGCGGCAACCTCGTTCAATTGACGCCGCAAGTCACCGGCACCGTGATCGCGGTGAATGCCGACGACACGCAGATCGTCAAACAGGGCGCACCGCTCGTCACGCTCGATAACGCGGACGCGAAAATCGCGCTGTCGAACGCAGAGGCGACGCTCGGCCAGACGGTGCGCCAGGTCAGCGGCCTCTACGTGAACAACGACTTCTACGCGGCGACGGTCGCCCAGCGTCAATCCGATCTCGCCCGCGCGAACGACGACCTAAAACGCCGTCAGGCGGTGGCCGACACGGGTGCCGTGTCCGGTGAAGATATCGCGCATGCCCGCGATGCGGTCAGCGCCGCGCAAGCCGCATTCGACGCCGCCCGCCAGCAGGCCGAAGCCAATCACGCGCTGACCGACCGCACGTCGATCGAACAGCATCCGAACGTGCAGGCCGCCGCATCGAAAGTGCGTGACGCCTACCTGAATTACGCACGCAACACGTTGCCCGCGCCTGTGACCGGCTATGTCGCGCGGCGCTCGGTGCAGGTCGGTCAACGCGTCGCGCCGGGCACGCCGCTGATGGCAATCGTGCCGCTCGACGGCGTGTGGGTCGACGCGAATTTCAAGGAAGGCCAGTTGACCCACATGCGCATCGGCCAGCCGGTCACGCTCTCAGCCGACGTGTACGGCTCGGGCGTCAAGTATCACGGCCGGGTAGTGGGCTTTTCAGCGGGAACGGGCTCTGCATTCGCCGTGCTGCCCGCACAGAATGCAACGGGCAACTGGATCAAGGTCGTGCAGCGGTTGCCCGCCAGGATCGCACTCGATCAACGCGAACTGGACGCGCATCCATTGCGGATTGGCCTGTCGATGCAGGTCGATGTCGACACGCACGAAGAGTCGGGCGCGCAACTCGGCGCGGCGGTCAATACGTCGTATCGCACCGACGTTTTCGCGCAATACGGCGATGAAGCCGATGCGGAGATCGCGCGCATCATCGCTCAGAACATGCCGGCGACGCGTGCAACGGTGGCTGGATCGCCCGCGAAAAATTCGCTACGTAAAGCGGGCTGATAAACGCAGATGCAGATTAGCTCTTGCAGCAAGCAAAAATCTCAGCAACACGGGTCATATTTTTTGCCCATTTAACTGATAAGTCAGATATTTTTTCCTTTGTCGACAGGTGACGAAATGAATGGATCGGGCAACGCAGCCACGCTGCCGCCTTTAACCGGCGGCAAGCTCGTGCTGGCAACCGTCGCCGTGGCGCTGGCTACGTTTATGAACGTGCTGGACTCGTCGATCGCGAACGTGGCGATTCCGACGATTGCCGGCAACCTGGGCGTCTCGGTGGACGAGGGCACGTGGGTGATTACGCTGTTCGCCGCCGCCAATGCAATCTCGATTCCGTTGACCGGCTGGCTCACGCAACGTGTCGGACAGATCAAGCTGTTCGTCTGGGCCATCCTGCTCTTCGTGCTGTCATCGTGGCTGTGCGGGATCGCGCCGACGCTGCCGATACTGCTCGGTGCGCGCATTCTGCAAGGCGCGGTCGCGGGCCCGTTGATTCCGCTGTCGCAGGCTATTCTGCTGGGCTCGTATCCGAAGGAAAAAAGCTCGCATGCGCTGGCGTTATGGGCGATGACCGCCACCGTCGGCCCGATTGCCGGCCCGGCGCTCGGCGGCTGGATCACCGACAGCTATTCGTGGTCGTGGATTTTCTACATCAACATTCCGGTCGGCCTGTTTGCCGCGAGCGTGACGTGGGCGATCTACCGTACCCGCGAAACGCCGACCAAGCGCTTGCCGATCGACAAAATCGGGCTGATCTCGCTGATCGCGTGGGTTGGCTCGCTGCAGATCATGCTCGACAAGGGCAAGGATCTGGACTGGTTCAACTCGCCGGTCATCGTCGGATTGACCGTGTTCGCCGCGATCAGCTTCGTGTTTTTCGTCATCTGGGAGTTGACAGAAAAGAACCCGATCGTCGATCTGAAACTGTTTGGCAAACGGAATTTCCTTGGCGGCACGATTGCGATTTCGGTCGCCTATGCGGTGTTTTTCTCGAACCTCGTGCTGTTGCCGCAATGGATGCAGGGCTATCTGAATTACCGTTCGGTCGATGCAGGTCTTGCCACGGCGCCGCTCGGTATCTTCGCGGTGATTCTCGCGCCGGTCATGGCGAAGATCATGCCGAAATCGGACGCGCGGGTATTGGCGACGCTGGCGTTTCTCGGTTTCGCGGGCGTGTTCTTCATGCGTTCGCACTACACCACGGGCGTGGATACGTGGACGCTCGTTCTGCCGACGTTGCTGCAGGGCGTTCCGACTGCGCTGTTCTTCGTGCCGCTGACCGCGATCATTCTGTCGGGTTTGCCTGCGGCGAGAATTCCGGCTGCGGCGGGGCTGTCGAATTTCGCCCGCGTGTTTGCGGGCGCGGTGGGGACCTCGCTGGCAGCAACGGGATGGAACGACCGGACCATCCTGCATCACGCGCAACTGGCCGAGCAGACGAGCGTCAACAATCCCACGTTCGTAGCCGCGCTGGATTCGCTGCAACACTCGCTGGGCGGCAGCGCGTCTCAGGCCATGGCGTACTTCGAGCAATCGATGAACGCTCAGGCGGCCATGCTCGGCCTGAACGATATTTTCTGGCTGTCGGCGGTGATCTTCGTGCTGATCATTCCGCTGATCTGGGTGACGAAGCCGGATCAGTCGGCCTCGTCTGCTGCAGCGGGCGCGGGTGGTCATTGAGCTTGTAGCTGCAAACGCGGACGCCGGTCACGGTTTGCGCGTCACGGCTTCTGACTGGCCGGGCGCTTCACAAACGGTCCGCCTGAAAAATCAATCGACGCGCGGCTTTGCGCATCGCCTCTGACGCGGGAGCGGCGCACAAGGTGAGGGCGGACGTGTGCCGCTTCGGCCCGCGCCGCTTCGAGTTGCTGCGACATGGTTTCGACCCGCTGACGAAGCAGATCACTCGCGCTCAGCCGCTCGGCAAGCAACGCATCTTTCTCGACGATTTGCGCGTCGCTCGCCAGACACCGTGCCGCCGACGCCGCCAGTTCGGCCTTCGTGGTGGCAAGTGCGTCCCGCAAAGCATCGCGTTCGGAACGGTGCTCGGCCTCCAGCAACGCGGTGCGCTCATTGGCTGCCTGCAACTCCTTGCGCATCCGGGACGCCGCCGCCCGTTCGCTTTCGATTTCGAGCAACGCCCGCTTTTCAGCCGCCGCGAGCCGCTGCTCGTTCTGCTCGTGCGATTGCCGAAGTTTCGTCAGTTCGTCGGCGAAATCGCGCCTTGCATCGGCTAGCGCGACAGCTCCCGCCGCGATTTCTTCCTTCGATAACGCCAGTTGCTTCGTCAGCATGTCGTTGGCGGTTAGAAGCTCGACCAGACGCGCCTCAAGTCCGCCAATCTGCTGACCGAGCGCGACGGCGTTGTCCGCCGCGCGTTCGGCTTTCGACGCCGCTTCGTCGCGTTGCGATTCTGCGTCCAGCAGGCGTTCACGGGCGGCGGCGAGTTCAGCCTGCACATCCTGACGGAACACGTCCAGACCGGCGTTCGCGGCATCGCTCGACAAGCGCCAGAGGTTGGCCGCCAGTTCACCGGCAGCAGCCGCGACTTCAGCCGGCAAATCCGGGCGTCCGACATCGACCCGGGTTTTCTCGCGGACCTCGACCCAGAAATCGCGCAGCGCCTTGGCCGGCGCGCTCATGCTGCCTTTGCGCACCAACTGGTAAAGCCGGTTGGCCGTCGGCGTTTCGCCGTACCGGAAGAACATCAGCGCGCAAACCTCGCGATATAGCGCCTGCGTGTCGGACGCGTGTTCGCGAACGGCTTCGATGTCGGATTCGAGGGTCATGGTCTTGGTAGCCGGGTGTAAAACGTTGATATGTTGATAATACAACGTATTTTATAAAAATCACTACCCCATGCGTTCTGATACACGACATTAGTACTATAATGTCGTGTATTGTGTTTTATGGTCTAATCTGACGTTTTCGCCGCGTCTTCAAGCCCTCTGGAGCCTCCAAACCGTGTCCAACGCCCAGCTCGCCACCGTTCAGCCCGTCGAATCGCTTGCTGTGCCGGAAAGTCTCGACGGCCGCGACGGCACCAATCGCGGCGCGATCGAAAATTCGCAACTCTCGGCCCGCAACGATCTGGACGCGGTCCGCGCATGGCTGTCGAATTACGCAGAAACCAAAACCACCTTCGACAACTACCGCAAGGAAGCTGAGCGCCTGCTGCTGTGGGCGGTCGTGCAACTTGGCAAGCCGCTGTCGTCGCTCACGCATGAAGATCTGCTGCGGTTCAAGATTTTCCTGACCGATCCCGAGCCGGCCAGCCGCTGGGTGTCGGCCAACGGCGGCAAATATCCGCGCAGCGACGAACGCTGGCGTCCGTTCAACGGGCCGCTGTCGCCGGCCAGCCAGCGTCAGGCGCTGATCATCCTCAATGCGATGTTCACGTGGCTGGTCAACGCCGGTTATCTGCGTGGCAATCCGATGGCGCTGTTACGGCAACGGGCCAAACGCTCGGCACCGCGCGTCACGCGCTATCTGTCGACTTCGCTCTGGGATGAAGTCAAGCTGTTCGTCGAACAACTGCCGCAGGACACCGACGCCCAACGCGCGTACTACGCGCGCTGCCGCTGGCTGACCACGCTGTTCTATCTGCAAGGCATGCGCATTTCGGAAGTGGCCGGCGGTCAGATGGGTAGCTTTTTCAGGCGGCTCGGCACGGACGGCAAAGACCAGTGGTGGCTGGAAACGCTGGGCAAGGGCGACAAGGAACGGATCGTCCCGGTGTCGGTGGAACTGATCCAGGAATTGCGCAGCTACCGCTTGTCGAACGGTCTCGCCGCCCTGCCCGCGCGCTCCGAAGAAACGCCGCTCGTGATTCCGTTCAAGGGCAGAAATCGCTGCCTGTCGCGCTCGGCGATTCACGACGCAATCAAGGGAATTTTCGGCGGCGCTGCGCTGTGGTTGCGCACGAAGGGCTCCGAATTCGCCGACCGTGCCGACGAACTCGAACGGGCATCGGCGCACTGGCTACGCCACACCGCCGGTTCTCATCAGGCGGACGGCGGCGTCGATCTGCGTACCATCCGCGACAACCTCGGACATGTGTCGCTGAACACGACCAGTCTTTACCTGCACACGGAAGACGATGTGCGGCATACGGAGACCGTCAAACGTCACCGTATGAACTGGGGCTCGCCCGAGACCGGTAACGATAAAACCCGTGACGACAAGACAGACGACGCCGAGTCCGCGTAATACCTCGTAATGTTTTCCGCTTGCCGAATCGCTGTTTGTCTATCAAGAACAGCGACCCGTGTCCGTTATTAGTAAGTCGCTCGACAAAAAATAACCAGACAAACGGGGAACACATTTGAAAACGCGATCAAAAGCGCTAATTGCTTCACTCGCATGCGCCGGCGTTCTGGCGGGATGCGCAACCAATGGCCAGGGCCTGCTGGTTGTCGATCCGCGAGTCAATGCGGCGCCGATGCAGCCTGAGCCGGGTGTCGTGATCGAAGAGGCCTATCAGCCGATGCCGACCGACGTCTATATCGCCAACGTCGCCGAGCGCGATGTTTTCGTTTCAGGCGGCAACACCTATTTCTGGGTCGTCGGACATGATGGCGTGCGGCATCGTCACTTGTACGCGCACGGCGATCATCGTGCGGACGTGTTTCGTCGCCGGGAAGAATTGCATCGGGTGATGGCGAATCATGCCGGACATTTGCCGGATCATGCGATCGCGGGGCATCCGCATATGGACGGTCCGGGCGCGCATGGCGGCCCGGAGATGCACGGTGGTCCCGAAATGCACAGTGGCCCCGAAGCACACGGCGGCCCTGCTCCGGCCATGGACGCACACGGTCAGCAGAGACCCGGTGAGATGATGCCCGTCGCGCACGCGGCTCCGCCCGCCAGGCCGGCGCCGGCAGCCAAGCCGTCGAAGCAGCCGCCCAAGAAGTCGTAATGACCTGACGACTTAGCGACGAAAGCCGCGGCAATCAAAAAAGCCGGACCACAGGGTCCGGCTTTTTTGATTTGCACTAGCGTCACGGATAGTCGCTAAAACGCGAGGTCGGCTCAGTCACCGTCGACGTCGGCGTATAACCCGGCACGTTCGCGCGGAACTGGTTGAGCAAGCCGTTATCGACCTGCGAAAAGCCCTTCAACTGAAGCTGCATCAACACACGCGTGCCCGAACTCGGCGATGTCGTGGAACTCGTCGCATTCGTGTACTTCTCGAACGCCACGCCCAGCGACCAGCAATCGGCGTCGTACTGCAAACCCAGCAAGCCCGCGATCAACCGATGCGCACTCATGTCGTAATTGACCCGCGCGACGCTCACCACGTTATGCGCGAGCGGCCACTGCCCTGACACGATGAACTGATTGACCGGCTGATAATCGAGCGTGGTATTCGCACGGGTATAGCGATACGCGACATTCAACACATGCTGCGCGGCGGGCGCCCAACCGAAACCGGCCTCCGCATGCGACAGATAATGATCCGCCTGGTTGTATTCCACCGCCTGTTCTGCGGAGAAATTCCCGCCCAACTTATAGGAAGCGCCGACGATCACGCCGGTACGCGCGACCGTGCTGATCGGATCGTCCGGTTCGAGCGTTACTTGCGGCGTGCGAAAGTCGTATTGCTGCGCGAGGATAAAGCGGGCTCGCTCGTCGCCAGTCGCAGCGTCGATGAAACGCGTGGTCAACGCGGCCGTCACGCGATTGGCGTCGGACACTCTGTCGTTGCCGACAAAACTGTTCGGCATGAACAGTTCAGTCAGACCGAAGTCGGCGGTCGCGGTATCGAATAGCGGCGCGAAGTTCTGATTGCGATACGGCGTGTACACATAGAAGAGCCGTGGCTCGAGTGTCTGGATATACGACTGCCCGAAGAGTCGCACACTGCGCTCGAACCGCATGCCTGAGTCGAGCGTGAAAGTCGGCACGTTCACGCTGAATGTTTTCGGCTCTCCGGCGGGCACGTCCGTGCCGATCGACGTCAGATCGTAAGCCGCGAAATGCCACGCGAGCTTCGGCGTAATAAACCAGCCAGGGCGCTCGATTGGATAGCTAACGTAAGGGTTGAAAACGAAACGATTACCCTGCGTCATGTCCGACGTTGAAATTGTGAAACGCGTGGCATCCGTTTCCGCGCCGAAATCGAATCCGCCCACGTCGTAGCGGGCATAACGAACGTTGAGCTGCGGCTCGCGGTTATACGTGTCGTCGCTCGAAAAAGATTGCCAGCGTTGTTCGCGAGCCAGCACCGTCCACGGTCCGTTCGAATAGGTGAGCCCCGCTTCCTGCTGATACAGCGTGGTCGAGCCGGTGGGAAACGCCAACCCCGACGCCAGATCGGTCACGACCGTCGAATCGGAGACGCGGTTGTAATTCACGTACGCGCCCAGACCCGAACCGAGATTCCAGGTCTGATTCAGCGCAATCGAATAACGCGCCGTGTTGGTGATTGCATCGTGCGGCAAGTAGGCGAGCGAGATCGTGCCGGAATCGTTCGGCTGCAGGTAACGGAAATCCGCCGTCAGCATTTCGCCTCTGCGCGACATGATGCGCGGCGTCAGCGTCAGATCGTAATTCGGCGCGAGGTCGAAGTAATACGGCAGCGAGATGTCCGCGCCGTTGGTCGAACTGAACGAAAACGTCGGCGGAAGAAGACCGCTGCGCCGTGCATTCGACAACGGAAACGACAGCCACGGACTCGCCAGCAACGGCACGCCCTGGAAGAACAGCACGCCATCGTGCGCAATGCCTTCGTCGTTACCGGTATCGATATCGAACTCGGAAGCTTTCAGATACCACGCCGGTGTCGCATCGCACTGGCAGGTGCTATAGGTGCCGTGATGCACGACCGTACGTTCGCTGTCGATCAGATCCGCGCTTTGCGCACTGCCCCACCCTCCGGTCAATTGAAAGCGGTACTTGGGCACGCTGATCGTGCCTTCGCTAGCGTCCACGAAGAAATGGGCGTCGGGTCCTTCGAATACGTTGCCGTTATCGACCAGTTGCACGTGACCATAAGCATCGGCCTTATCGCTGTCGATGTCGTAATGCAGCGCGTCGCCTTTCACGATCGACGCATAGCGCCGTAGTTGCGCGTGGCCCTTGAGCGAAACATCGGTGCCGGTGGTGGCGGTCATCGAATCGCCGATCGCTGCGGTCACGGGTTTGTCGCCCGCACGCAAAGGCTGTTCGCTCAATTGAGGCGCAAGCCGGAAGCCCCACACACCGTCGAGCGGTTCGGCAACCGCAGCCGCGCCGACCAGTTGCGCATGACCGGCTAGCGGCGCGCAGCCTGCCGCACACAGCATGAAATAAACGAGTGGCCTTAAACGCAAACGACGTAACGGAGGAAATACACTGCGTAATATCAAAACAGGTAATGACCGGAAAGAAAGAAGGACGCAGTGATGCGAAGAAAGGCCCGCGATGCACGCGTGAAATACGCCGTGCGTGCGTGAAATTACTGGAGGGTTACACCCTCGGCATGCGACTCGTTTATCCCTGCCGCACCGCCGAGCGCCTGTAATAGATAAGGAATCTGTCCTGCCGGTAATGAGAACGACAGCCCCGCTGTGCCGGATAAACGGAAGCGGATCACGATGGTTTCCTGTCCGTTCAAACGACCGACCTCCCAGCCCTGGCAGTGCAGTGCGAAGCCCATTTCCCGATCGTTGTGAGCCACGCGGTCGGCGTGTTCGATTGCATTGGGAAGCGCCACCAGCAGGTCCTGGAGCACCGAGCGATGCACGGCCGCCGTGGGTTGATTGCCGTGAATCAGCAGATATTGGCCGTCAGCGGTCAATTGCATGTCGCTGATCGAATTCAACATGAAAGGCGAGACTTCAGACATGGTGCTTACCCTCCTCGACAGTCGCGTTGAAGATGCCTGCCCGCAACGGGCGGCTCGATATGTCACGCCGTGTAAGCAGCGACGCCATGGCCAGTCGCACGGAAAAAATCGGTGTTGAGCTGACGCGCAAGACTGCCGTAAGCACCGCCGGTGAAAGGTATTCAATCATGGTCACTTCTCCAAAAACGCAATACGCAGGTAAAGCAGGTCGCCGAATCGACAATTCACGATAGCAGCGCAAATGCGGCGCCGGGTTACACGCGTACTACGCTTGCCTGGGTTCTGTAACGCTTTATTTCGGCGCGGGCGCCGCAAACCTCGCCCACAGGCGCTTATGCGCGCTGCGCACCCTGACAGCCCTAATGCGCGGAAAGTTTTCAGTAACGAGAGACGGAACACCCGTCCCTATACTTCGCGCTTTCCAGAGCTTGGGGACGATCGTTTTGCTGACGTCACTCTTACTCTGGCGTTCCCGTTTGCGCTGCGCGCGCCGCATCAGGACTGAATACCCAAGATGAAATTACAGGTTTTAACGAGCCGGGTCGCCGGCGCGCTTTCGCTTGCCGGCCTCTCGCTGGCGACCGGGTCGGCCCACGCCGCACAGTCATTCGTCGTACAGGACATTCGCATCGAAGGGTTGAAGCGCATTGAACCGGGCACCCTGTTCGCCTATCTGCCGATCAAGCAGGGCGGCACCTTCGACGACGATAAGGCTTCCGAAGCAATCCGCGCGCTCTACGCAACGGGATTTTTCAACGACGTGCGCATTTCGACCGAGGGCAACGTCGTCATCGTGTATGTTCAGGAGCGTCCGGCAATCGGCACGATCGATTTCGCGGGTATCCACGAGTTCGACAAGGAGAACCTGACGAAAGCGTTGAAATCCGTTGGACTGTCGCAAGGGCTTTACTACGATAAAGCGCTTGTCGATAAGGCCGAGCAGGAACTGAAGCGTCAGTACCTGACGCGTGGCTATTACGCGGCTGAAGTCACGACGACGATCACGCCGATCGACCGTAATCGCGTAGCGATATTGTTCTCGGTGGCCGAGGGCCCCAATGCAAAGATTCGCCAGATCAACTTCATCGGCAATCAGGCGTTCAGTAGCGATACGTTGCGCGATGAGATGCAGTTGTCCACGCCGAACTGGTTCTCGTGGTACACGAAAAACGATCTGTACGCGAAGGACAAACTCACTGGCGACCTCGAAAACGTCCGCTCGTATTACCTGAATCGAGGCTATCTCGAGTTCAATATCGACTCGACGCAGGTCTCGCTGACGCCCGACCGCAAGGAGATGTACCTCACGGTCTCGCTGCATGAAGGCGAGCCGTACACGATTTCGTCGATCAAGCTGTCCGGCAATCTGCTCGCTCGCGAAGCGGAGTTGTCGAAGCTCGTGAAGATCAAGGCGGGCGAGCGTTTCTCGGCTGAAAAGCTGCAAGCGGCGACGAAGGCCGTCGTCGACAAGCTCGGCGAATACGGCTATGCATTCGCCACGGTCAACGCGTTGCCGAAGATCGATCAGCAACACCACACGGTGGATCTGACGCTCCAGGTGGACCCGAGCCGTCGCGTGTATGTGCGGCATATCAACGTGGTCGGTGATACGCGTACGCGCGACGAAGTCGTGCGCCGCGAAATGCGCCAGCTTGAAAGCTCGTGGTTCGATTCGAACCGGCTGGCGCTGTCGAAGGACCGGATCAACCGCCTCGGTTATTTCACCGATGTCGACGTGACCACGGTGCCGGTCGAAGGCTCGGCCGACCAGGTGGACATCGACGTCAAGGTCAGCGAAAAACCGACCGGCGCCATTACGTTGGGCGCGGGCTTTTCGTCGACCGACAAGGTGGTGTTGTCCGCAGGCATTTCGCAGGACAACGTGTTTGGTTCGGGCACGAGTCTCGCCGTGAACGTCAACACGGCCAAAACGTACCGCACGTTGACCGTCACGCAGACCGATCCGTATTTCACCGTCGACGGGATCAAGCGGATTACCGAAGCCTATTACCGCACCACGTACCCGCTGTACTACAACTCCGATACGAGCTTCCGCATTCTCACGATCGGCGGCGACATTAAGTTCGGGATTCCGTTTTCCGAAACCGATACGGTCTATCTCGGCATGGGTCTCGAACAGAACCGCATCTCGACGGATTCGACGACGCCGCAAAGTTATCTCGACTACGTCAAGGAATTCGGCAATGTCGTGAATAACGTGCCGCTCACGGCAGCGTGGGCACGCGACAATCGCGACAGCGCCCTCGTGCCGAGCCGCGGCTATTTCCTGCAGGCCAACGGCGAAGTCGGCACGCCCGCAGGCGACACCGAGTACTACAAAGCCGACCTTCAGGCGCAGTATTACTACTCGTTCGCGCGCGGCTTCATTCTCGGCCTGAATCTGCAGGGCGGTTACGGCAACGGCTTCGCGGGCAAGGCTTATCCGATCTTCAAGAACTATTACGCAGGCGGTATCGGTTCCGTACGAGGCTATGAGCCGAGTTCGCTCGGCCCGCGCGACGCCAGCACCGGCGACCCGATCGGCGGCTCGCGGATGGTCGTCGCGAATATCGAAATGACGGTGCCGCTGCCGGGCACCGGATGGGACCGCACGCTGCGTGTATTCAGCTTCGTCGACGCGGGTAACGTGTGGGGCAACGAAGGCGACAGCGTCGGCGCGAATGGCTTGCGCTACAGCTATGGCGCGGGTCTCGAATGGATTTCGCCGATCGGTCCGCTCAAGCTGTCGGTCGGTTTCCCGATCGTCCGGCACTCGACGGATAAGTATCAGGTCTTCCAGTTCCAGATCGGTACGTCGTTCTAAACGACGCGGCACGCGGCGGGTGTATCCGCGAACGGAGACGGACCGCCTGGGCGAACAGGCTCGGGCAGTCCATCTCCGTCACCGCGAGATCATCGCGAGGGTCACGGCGACAAAGCAAGCCCTTGTGCTTCTATCGCAAGCAGCAAACGCTCTGCGCCTATGCCAAAACCCGCGCCTTCGCGATAAGCGCCGCCGCCCACCACCTGCTGTTGCGCGCCGAGTTCGGTGCAGCGCATTTCGAAGCCCCTACCCTCCAGGTAATAACTGAGTCCGCGTCGCGCCGCGCTGTCGGCGACGTACTGCACGCCGAGCGAATCGAGGAAGCCAGCCGCGATCGCCTGGCTGCGCACGCTGGCTTTTCCCGGATTCGCGCACAGGTATTCAAAGCCGAGTTGCACGAACTCGCGATATCGGCCGGCTTGCGGACGCTCATACCGATAACATCGCGCGATATAGAAGAACATGCGTTCAGCGCTTCTGCCGAGCAGCGCGTCGCGGCGCTCCTGGAACAGTGCGGTGGCTTCAGGAATCAGGCAGCACGGCCGGCCTTTCTTGTCCTCAAATGCCCACATCTGGCCGATGACTTCACTGCCGCCAGCTTTGTCGATAAACGTATCCTGCCCCCACAGCGCGGGAACGATGGCCTCGTCGGCGCCAACCTCAATGAAGGTAGCTCCGGAAACGGCTTTCGAGTGCACGGAATCGCGCGGCTTCCTCGCCGACGATAAAACGGGTTCCACGAATCATGGTCATGGCTCAATCTCTCGCTGATAGAAATAAAAAAGGCGCCGGAGGCGCCTTGGTCGTTGTGCAGGAAATCGGCCCGGTACAGCCAGCCGGTTCTTTGCTATGGACGTAACGAACCACGGCGCAATGTCGAGCGGCCGTGATGGTGGTAACTGGAGAGCAGTACGTTACGGGGGTCCATAGCAGTGATGGTAGCGGCGTTCGCGCGGATGCGGCAACTGCTGTTTTCACGGTTCCAACATTGATAGCGGGAATAATTCCGGGCAACCGTTTTTGCGGCGCTTGAGTTTTTCGGTTCGCAGCCCCCTTCCGTCGAAAGCCCGCCCCCCACGTCAGCCGCCATCACGCCCCACAAACCGCCAATCTCGCCGCATTGCCCGCTAGAATGGCCGGTTTTGCCCGACCCGGACGCGCCACAAGGCAAAATACGGGTTTTGCGCGCCTTACCGGCGCATGGCGGCATCGAATGGATCACGCGTCGGCGGCAGGCTTGCCGCCGGCCTTCGCAAATTCGCCCGGTGACGGCCGAGCCAAGCCCCAACGGGGTTCGGCGACCGGTGACGGGCGCGGCAGTCAGGACAGCTCGTCCTTTAACAGAGCACCTCAGGAGCATTTATGACCGATTCGAACCCATCTTTCCTCGGCAGGATTTCGCTTGCCGTGGGCACGTTTTTCAGCATCCTCGGCGACGGCAAATTCGCCGCCGACGTGTTGCGTCTGCGTAACGGCGGCGTTAGCCAACCCGCAGCCGCGCCTGCACCGGCACCGGCACCGCAACCGGCTCCGCAGCCCGCGCCCGTGCTGAAAGAAGCCACGCCCGACGCCGCGTTGCAATTGCTCGGCCTGCTGCAACGCGACGCGCGTTTCATCGACTTCGTCGAAGAAGACATCAAGAACTACAGCGACGCCGACATCGGCGCGGCCGCGCGCCTCGTCCACGAAGGCTGCCGCGCCACGCTGCGCGAGCATTTCACGATCCGTCCGGTGCGCGACGAAGCCGAAGGCAGCCGCGTCACGCTGCCCGAAGGTTTCGACGCCAGCTCGGTCCGCCTGACCGGCAACGTGGTCGGCAAGGCGCCGTTCAGCGGCAGCATCAGCCATCGCGGCTGGCGTGTCGACGACGTGCGTCTGCCGAAACTGACGGATAGCCACAACGCGAAAGTGATCGCCCCGGCGGAGGTGGAACTGTGAGCGACGCACGCTACTCCATCGGCATCGACCTCGGCACTACGCACTCTGCGCTGTCCTACGTGGACACCAGCGCGAGCGACGGCGAGAAAACCACCCAAAGCGTGCTGCCCATCGCGCAACTCACCGGCGCGGGCGCGGTCGATTACCTCGATCTGCTGCCCTCGTTCCTCTATCTGCCGCATCCCGATGAACTCGCGTCCGGCGACCTGCATCTGCCGTGGACCGGCGCGCGCGACTTCGCGGTCGGCGAGTTCGCCCGCAACCGGGGCGCGGCCACGCCGATCCGGCTGGTGTCGAGCGCGAAAAGCTGGCTGTGCCATCCAGGCGTCGACCGTCGCGCCGGCATTCTGCCGAACGACGCTCCGCCCGAAGTCGCGCGCGTGTCGCCGCTCGAAAGCTCGGTGCGCTATCTGACGCATCTGCGCGAAGCCTGGGACCATGCGCACCCGGACGCGCCGTTCGGCGAACAGGACGTCACGGTGACGATCCCCGCGTCGTTCGATCCGGCCGCGCGCGAACTGACCGCCGAGGCAGCCGTTGCCGCGGGCTACGGCCGCATGACGCTGCTCGAAGAACCGCAAGCCGCGCTGTATAGCTGGATCGAAAAGAGCGGCGGCCAGTGGCGCAAGCAGGTCAAGGTCGGCGACATCATCCTCGTGGTCGACGTGGGCGGCGGCACGACCGACCTTTCGCTGATCGCGGTGATCGAACGCGAAGGCAATCTCGAACTGCATCGCGTCGCGGTCGGCGAACACATCCTGCTCGGCGGCGACAACATGGACCTCGCGCTTGCGCACGTGGTCGCCCGCAAGCTCGCGGCACAAGGCACGCAAGCGGACGCGTGGCAATTGCGCGCCCTCACCTACGCGTGCCGCTCGGCCAAGGAAACGCTGCTCAGCGATCCGGCTGCCGACACCGTGCCGCTCGTGGTGCCGAGCCGCGGCTCGAAGCTGATCGGCGGATCGATCCGCACCGAACTCACACGCGCCGAACTCACGCAGACGATTCTCGAAGGCTTCTTCCCGCAGGTGGACAGCGCCGCGCGTCCGGTCACGCGCGCGCGTGCCGGCCTGACGCAGCTTGGCCTGCCGTACGCGCAGGACGCGGGCATCACGCGTCATCTGGCCGCGTTCCTGGGACGCCAGGTCGGCGCGCTGGCCGAACTGGAAGGTCTGCAAAACCATGGCGCGGAAAACGCCACTTTCCTGCACCCCACGGTCGTGCTGTTCAACGGTGGCGTGTTCAAGTCGCCGCTGCTGGTCGAGCGGCTCATGGGCACGCTGAACAACTGGCTCGCAGCGGAAAGCGCGGCACCGGCCCGTCTGCTCGAAGGCGCGGATCTCGATCTCGCGGTTGCGCGCGGCGCGGCCTACTACGGCTACGTGCGACGCGGCCAGGGCGTGCGGATTCGCGGCGGCACCGCCCGCGCGTACTACATCGCGATCGAATCGGCGATGCCTGCCGTACCCGGACTCGAGCCGCCGATCCAGGCGCTGTGCGTCGCGCCGTTCGGCATGGAAGAAGGCACCGACGCCGAACTGCCCGCGCAGGAATTCGGCCTGGTGGTCGGCGAGCCGGTGCATTTCCGCTTCTTCGGATCGTCGGTGCGTCGCCAGGATCAGGTCGGCACGCTGCTCGACTTCTGGGGTCCCGACGAGCTTCAGGAACTCGAAGAAATTCAGGCGACGCTGCCTGCCTCCGGCCGTCAAGCCGGTGAAGTCGTGCCGGTGAAGCTGCATGCACGCGTGACCGAAGCGGGCACGCTCGAACTCGAAGCGATTCCGCGCGGTTCCGACGAGCGCTGGAAAGTCGAGTTCGATGTTCGCGGCAACGCGAATGCATGAGTGAGATGAAGCGGTACAGCGTCGGTATCGATCTCGGCACCAGTAATACGGTGCTGGCTTATGCGGAAACGGAGTCGGCGGCGGACGGTGGTTCTGGTTCGCCGCAAATTCGCGTGTTCGGGATCGAACAGCTGGTGAGTCCCGGCGAGGTCGCCGCACGGCCGCTGCTGCCTTCGGTGCGTTACCACGCGGCCGAGGGCGAGTTGAGCGCGGGCGATCTGCAATTGCCGTGGACGGCTTCGGCTTCTGTCCAGGCCTCTGGCAATGCAGACGCTCAAACCCAACCGGTCGTCATCGGCCGCCTTGCGCGCTTGCTTGGTGCTCAGGTTCCGGGACGGTTAGTTGCAAGCGCGAAGAGTTGGTTGTCGCATGCATCGGTTGACCGTATTGCGCCGATTCTCCCGTGGGGTGCCCCCGACGACGTCCGCAAAGTCTCGCCGGTCGAAGCCAGCGCGAGCTATCTCGCGCACCTGCGCGCGGCGTGGAACCAGCAGTTCCCCGACGCGCTGCTCGAACATCAGGACGTGGTGCTCACGGTCCCCGCCTCGTTCGACGAAGGCGCTCGCGCGCTCACCGTCGAAGCGGCGCGCATGGCCGGTCTCACCACGTTGCGGCTGCTGGAAGAACCGCAAGCCGCGTTTTACGACTGGCTGTTCCATCATCGCGAGAGCCTGTCGGACGAACTGGCGGACACGCGCCTCGTGCTGATCTGCGATGTCGGCGGCGGCACGACCGACCTCACGCTGATCGAAGTCGGCCCTCCCGGCGACGACGGCCAGCCACAACTTACGCGCATCGGCGTCGGCAATCATCTGATGCTCGGCGGCGACAACATGGACCTCGCGCTCGCGCATCTGGTCGAAGCGCGGCTGCCGGGCGGCGACACACGCACGCGTCTGTCGGCAGCGAGCCTGTCGCAACTGGTCGAGCGGTGCCGTGGCGCGAAGGAACAACTGCTCGGCGCGCAAGCGCCCGAGTCGACGTCGATCACGCTGCTCGGCGCGGGCTCGAAGCTGATCGGCGGCGCACGCACCGCGCAGGTCACGCGCGACGAAGTCGAGCGGGTGATCGTCGACGGCTTCTTTCCGAAGGTGGCATCGGACGAACGGCCAGGCCGGCCGCGTGGCGCGATCGTCGAATTCGGCCTGCCCTATGCGACCGATGCCGCCGTCACGCGTCACATCGCGGCGTTTTTGAGCCGCTTTGCTGCGCCGTCGCGCAAGGCGCTGGGTTTAGCCGACGACGAGAACGACAGCAACCAGCCGCTGCCGATCCCGGACACCTTGCTGCTCAACGGCGGCGTATTCCGCGCCGACGCCCTCACCCGCCGCCTCGCCGATACGCTCGGCACGTGGCGCGGCGACGCGCTCAACGTGCTGCACAACGACAACCCCGACGTGGCGGTGGCACGCGGCGCGGTCGCCTATTCGCTGGCCCGCGCGGGCAACGCGCCGAAAATCGGCGGCGGCTCGCCGCGCAGCTACTTCCTCGTGCTCGACGAAACCGGCGAGCGCAAACGGGACGCCGGAGCCGTCCCACGCGGCATCTGTCTGCTGCCGCGCGGCACAACGGAAGGCCACGAAATCCTGATCGCGGATCGCACGTTCGCGCTGCGCCTCGGGCATCCGGTGCGCTTCCACCTGGTTTCATCGAGCGCGGATACGGTCTACCAACCGGGCGAACTGGTCGATCTCGACGGCGGCGACTTCATCCGCCTGCCGCCGATCGCCACCGTCGTGCAGCCGCACAGCGAACGCGCCGCACGCGAAACCATCGTGCAGATCGCGACGTCGCTCACCGAAGTCGGCACGCTCGACGTGCACTGCATCGAACTCGACAATCCCGCGCAGCGCTGGCTGCTCGAATTCCAGTTGCGCAGCGACACCGCGCAGGTGAATCTGCCGGTCGGCGACGCGTCCGCAGCGCGGCACCCGTCGCTCGACGCCGCGCTCGAACTGATCGACCGCTGCTTCGGTTCGCGTGCGCAAAAGCTCGATCCGAAAGAAGTCAAACGCTTACGCGCGCAACTCGAGCAGTTGCTCGGCCCGCGCGACACCTGGAACAGCGCGTTGCTGCGCGAACTGTTCGGCGCACTGTGGGAACGCGCGCGGCGTCGGCGCCGTTCGGCGGATCACGAACGGACGTGGCTCAATCTGGCCGGTTATTGCGTGCGGCCAGGCTTCGGCTATCCGCTGGACGAATGGCGGGTCGAACAACTGTGGTCGCTATTCGACGACGGCATCCAGTACGTCAACGACAGCCAGGTCTGGTCCGAATGGTGGACGCTGTGGCGCCGCGCCGCGGGCGGTCTCGACGAGACCTCGCAGTTGCGCGTGCTCGATGCAATGGCATATCTGCAAACGGCCGCGCAATCGCGTCACAAACTGCCGTTCGACGTCGCGAAAACCGGTCTCGCCGACATGCTTCGCCTGAGCGCTTCGCTCGAACGGATTCCGGTCGAACGCAAGATCGAACTCGGCGAGTCGCTGCTGACGCGGCTGAAAAAACCTGCCGAGAATCATCAAGGCTGGTGGGCGGTCGGGCGGATCGGCGCGCGGCGGCCGTTCTACGGCAGCGCGCATAGCGTCGTGCCGCCGGAGATCGCCGCTCAATGGCTGAATGCGATCCTCGCGCTCGACTGGAAGAAGGTCGATCCCGCTGCGTTCGCCGCCGTGCAGATTGCGCGGATGACAGGCGACCGCTCGCGCGATCTCGCCGACGACGTGCGTCACGCCGCGATACGACGGCTCGAAACATCGAACGCACCGCGTGCATGGATCACGATGGTCAGCGAGAACGTCGAACTCGATAACGCCGACGAAGGCCGCGTGTTCGGCGAATCGTTGCCGGCGGGGTTGAAGCTGATTGCGAGTTGAGGGATTGATTCGACGCACGCGTAGCTGACAGTCGAACTCACCGCCAGGCAAAAAGACCGGAAATTCCGGCCTTTTTGCTTCTTCAAGCGCCGGCCAGATCCAGGCGAACGTGCGCCACGCGGCGCTGGCACGCCTACTACGGCCCTGTCGGCGAATGCGGCGTGGCCAATGTCAGGCCCGCCACAGGCCACCTCGAAAACTACGCCATCGTCACCTGATTTCTGCCGCGATGTTTCGAGCGATACAGCGCGCTGTCCGCGCTCGCAAAGCCATCGCGATGCGCGGGCCGCGATGATTCCGTGATGCGCGTGAGCGACGCCCCCACGCTCACCGTCACCACGCCGAGCGGCGAAGCGCGATGCTCGATGGCGAGATCCTCGACGCCCTGGCGCAGCGCGTTCAGCGTGTCCGCGAGCGATGCGGCTTCCGCGCGCAGCACCAGCAGCCCGAACTCTTCGCCGCCCATCCGGCCCACCACGATGCGCTCGCCGTCCGCCGCCGCCTGCATCACCGAAGCAACCCGGCGCAGACAGTGATCGCCCGCCTGGTGGCCGTAGGTGTCGTTGTACTGCTTGAACCAGTCGACATCGACCACCACCGAACCCATCACGTCGCCGTCCTGCGCTTCTTTCCAGCGGCGTGTGATCGTCTCCAGCAGAAAGCGGCGGTTGTACAGCTGAGTGAGCGGATCGATCGCAGTCGCCGTGCGCATCTTCAGATCATTTTCGATCATCGCGCGCAGGTGGTAGAACACGCCGCGCTGACCGGCGTCGAGCTTGCCGGGCGACGGGTCCATCGCGCACAACGCGCCGACGATCTCGCCATTCGGCGCACGCAGCGCAATCGCCGCGTAAAAGCGTACGAACGGGTAGCGCTTCACCAGCATGCATTCGCCGAAACGGCTGTCGTCGTGCGCGTCTTCGATCACGAACAACTCGGCATCGCGCACCGCGTAGTCGGCTAGCGAGCGGGCTCGTGTGACCAGCGGCATCGACATGCCGACCTCGGCGCGATAGTGCTGATATTCCTCGTCGAGCAGCGTGATCGCGGTGATGGCCGCGCCCGTCACGCTCTTGAGGATTTCCGCTGCGTGAATAAAGCATTCGCGCATCACCTGATCGTCGTGCAACAACCATTCGATGACGGACGACTCCACTTCGGGTTCGCCGGCGGCGGAAGGATCGACTGCCATCCGGCTGGCCAGACGGTCGTTACTGTAAGCGAGTTGCACGGCGAGATTCCCGAGTGTAATTAGCTTAGGTCAACGGCATCGACATCCGAAACTTGAGGCATACCGCATATCGTCCGCGAGGTTTGCGCGCGCTTGCGCATGGTCGGAACACGCGAATCGGCGCGCACGACCCACGAAGTACAATTCACCCGCAAACCGCGCCGCGCCTTTCGTCTGGCCGGGCGAGCCGGGCGCGCGATTCAGCAGACAAATGCTTTAACGGGCGCTGACTTTCGATGTCTTTCAGAGGCTTACTTCTGGCGCCGTCGAAACCTGCCAGCGTCCGGCCAACATGACAAAAACGGAGACAAATCGCATGACGAACACCTGGCTCATCACGAACGTCCGCCAGGGCCTCGGTCCGCACGTTGACAGGAACGTCGACGTGTCGATCGTCGACGGCCGCATCGCGGCGATCGGCCCCGATCTGCCGCGCGAGCCGGGCGTCACGCCCGAGGACGGCGCGGGCGCGCTGCTGCTGCCGGGTTTCGTCGAAGGTCATACGCATCTGGACAAAACGCTGTGGGGCATGCGCTGGTATCGCAACGAGGTCGGGCCGAAGCTGACCGACCGGATCGAGAACGAGCGGCGTTACCGCGCGCAAACCGGACACGACGCGGGTGCGCAATCGCTCGCGCTGGCTCGCGCGTTTCTGGAGGCGGGCACGACGCGCCTGCGCACGCACGTCGATATCGATACCGATGCCGGGTTGCGTCATCTCGAAGGCGTGCTGGCGACGCGCGAAACATTGCGCGACGTGCTCGACATGCAGATCGTCGCGTTTCCGCAATCGGGGCTGCTGGGTCGTCCCGGCACCGATGCCCTGCTCGCACGCGCATTGCAGGCAGGCGCCGATGTACTCGGCGCGCTCGACCCGGCGCTGATCGACGGCGATCCGGTTGCGTCGCTGAATCTAACGTTCGAGCTCGCGCAGCGGCACGGCAAGCCGATCGACATTCATCTGCATGAGCCGGGCGAACTCGGCGCGTTCACGCTCGGACTTCTGCTCGACCGCGTGGAGACGCTCGGCATGCAGGGACGCGTGGTCGTGAGTCACGCGTTCTGTCTCGGCGCGCTGCCCGAGCCGCAACGCGATGCGCTGCTCGCACGTCTCGCCGATCTGCGCGTTGCACTGTTGACCACGGCGCCGTCGTCGACGCCGGTCCCGCCGCTCAAAGCGTGTCTGCAACACGGCGTCACGCTGTTCGGCGGCAACGACGGCATTCGCGACACGTGGACGCCCTACGGCTCGCCGGACATGCTCGAACGCGCGATGCACATCGCGGCGCGCTACGGCCTGCGCCGCGACGACGATCTGGCGCTCGCGTTCGACTGCGTCAGCAGCGTCGCCGCGCAAGCGTGCGGCTTCGGCGATTACGGCTTGCAGGCAGGCGCGCGCGCCGACCTCGTGCTGCTCGACGCCGACACGCTCGCGCACGCGATGGTCGCGCGGCCGCCGCGCAAGCTGGTGGTGTCGAACGGACGGGTGGTCGCGCGCAACGGCGCGTATGCAGCCGGCGCGATCGAGGCTTGAGAACGGAGTTGACGCGCCGACAACGCACAGTCCGGTGCATGTAAACGGGCCGTGCTTTTCACGTCATCTGCCTTAACGAATACGTTTTTTCATTCACATGATCAATCTCTTCCAGGCCATGCAGGCTTTCGTCAGGGTCGCGGACTCGGGCAGCTTTGCGCAGGCCGCGGCGAACCTCGGTGTATCGACATCGGTCGTGACGCGCCATGTGTCGAGCCTCGAGCAGCACCTCGGCATTCGCCTGTTCCAGCGCACCACGCGCAAGGTCGTGCTGACCGAAGCGGGCGCGCAATACGCGGACGGCTGCCGGGTTTTGCTCGCCGAACTCGAAGAAGTCGAAATGCGCGCGACCACCACGTCGAAGGAAGTCACCGGCGACCTGCGCATCGTCGCGCTCGGCAGCTTCTCGCTGTTTCGTCTGACGCCGTTATTCGCCGATTATCAGACCCGTTTTCCGCAAGTGAATCTGCGAGTCACGCTGACCGAGAAACGGGTCGATCTGCTGGAAGGCGGCTTCGATGTGGGCATCGTCACCGAGCACATGATCCGTTCGGAGTCGCTGGTGGTGCGTCGGCTCATCAACTCGTACGCGGTGCCGGTGGCGGCCGCCGCGTATCTGGCGCAGGCGGGTCAGCCGCAAACGCCCGCGGATCTCGCGCAGCATCGCGTGATCGGCGCGCCGCTCGACACGAGTCCGCAGACGTGGCTGTTCAGGAAGGACAAGCCTGGTCGCGGCGGCAAGGGCAACAAGGAAAGCGACAGCGAAGAAAGCATCGCGCTGGATGCGTCGTTCACGGTCAACAGCATGATCATGCAGAAGCAGGCGGCGCTGGGCGCGATGGGCATTGCGCTGTTGCCGCTCGAAATGGTCGCCGACGAATTGCAGGCGGGCACGCTGCAACGCGTGCTCGGCGACTATGCGGTGATCAACGGCGATGTCGCGGTGTCGCTGGTTTATCCGAGCCGGGAGTTCGTGCCGCGCAAGGTCCGCGAGTTCATCGATCTGGCGGTGGGGTATTTCGAGTGAACTCGCGGGGCGGCTTTTTTCAGGCTGCTGCGTAGACGCCGGCCATCGTGGTGAACCCGGGCAGACGTTTGATCCGCGCGATCCAGCGCAACAGCGCCGGATAGTCGATCGATTCGATTTCCGCTTCGTCGAGCAGCGCGACCGGCACGAAGCACGCGATATCGGCAATGGTCGGCGACACACTCGCGCAGACGTACGGCGTGCCCGCGGCCTCGTTGAACCAGCAGGTTTCGTCGAGAATTCGTAAAAGCTGCTGCGCCTTTTTCCTCGCTTCCAGCGGACGGCATTGATCGTGCGGCGGCGTGCCGTGCAGCACCTGTGCCCGCAACGTGAAGACTATGCCGCTCAGTTGCGCGGCGAAATCGAGCCACGTCTGAACCTGCGCGAATTGCAGCGGATCATCGAGAGGCAGCCAGTGCGTCTGCTCTTCTCCCGGCTCAGTCGTTGCACCCGTATGGCGTCGCGCGAGATACATCAGAATCGCGTGCGCGCCGTGCAGCAAGGCGCCGTCGGCGTCGAGCACCGGCAGCGTGCCCAGCGGATTCATCGCGAGAAAGCGGCGCGTGCCGTTCTGTTTCGACGGATAAAGCTCGACACGCACCCGTTCGTATTCGACTCCAAGCAGGCCCAGCATGAGCCTGACCTTGTAGCTTTCTCCGCACAACTCGTCGTCGTAAAGTTTGAACATTGCGGCCTCACAGATCGAGCGTCAGCGCGGCACCGGCCGCGCGCGACACGCACACCAGCATGCAGTCACCGGCCGCGCGTTCGTGCGGCGTCAGAAAATCGTCGCGGTGCAGCGGCACGCCGTCCAGCACGCGGGTTCGGCATGTACCGCACACACCCTGCTCGCAGGATGTCGGCACATCGACGTGGTGGTCGCGCAAGGTTTGCAGCAGGCTTGCGTCGGCGGCCACGGTCAGCTTTTTTTTACTGCGCGACAGATGAACCGTGAACGCGTGATCTTCAACTTCAGTTGCCGTGGCGGAATCTGCGACGCCTGGCGTCAACGTTCGCGCAGGAGAAACGGGCCGGGATACCGCAGGCTGCAAGAAAACCGGCTGCGCGTTTTTCAGTAGCGCGGGCGGAATGCCCAGCGGCTTCTGACTCATTGCGGTTTCGCTACTGCGTGGCGGAACGGCCTGCAACTCCAGCGCATCGCGCAGCACGTTGAGACGTTGTTGATGATGCCGCTGCACGGCCCGTCGCCCGCTATCGTCGCACACGGAAACACCCAGCGCGACACCGTGCAGATACGTGCGCCCGTCGCGCGCGGGCTGCACGAGAAACACCACACGTTGCCGCGCATCATCGAGTTGTTCGACGACGACCGCACGCGGACCCGCGTCGAACGCAACGCATTCGGTGGTCGTCCACGGATCGAATGCGGCATGGTCGAAACAGTAGTCGGCGAGCGCGCGCTGCACAGCGTCGCTGGACACATCGAGCGCGACCGTGCGCAAGCGGATCGGACGATCGAAGTCCGCTTCGCCGTCGAGTTCATCGATTGGCGTGAACGGAGGCGGCGTTTCATCTGTATATGCGATACAGGTCCACACAAAACCGTGGCGCACTTCAACCGGCCACGTTTTCACCGCGACTGCGGGCGGCGCGGCATCGGGATGCGCGGGCACGAAGCGACACGCTCCGTCGCCCGAACCGAATTGCCAGCCGTGGTACTGGCATTGCAACGCGTCGCCGCGATGATGTCCCATCGACAGCCGCACGCCACGATGCGGGCAGCGGTTTTCCCACACGTTGATCGCGCCGTCTTCGGCTCGCCAGACAACGAGTTCGTAGCCCGCCAGTTCAGTGTGATAGATCGCGCGTTCGCCGAGCCGGTCCACATCGCATAGTGCAAACCAGCCGGACGCAGCGGACGCCAACGGGTTCTTATCGGCCATGAGTCGTTCCATAAGTAATCTGTTGCGCCGACAGCCAGCGGCGATACGCGACCGACATCGCATCGGCGCGCACCGGATGTTCGATGCCCGCGCCGAGCGGCAGGCGCTTCGGCACCTGGTTCACCAGAATCTTGATGTCCTGCGCGAAGATGGTTTGCTGGAAGCCGCGCAATTCGTCGTCGCTACTGGCGTCATCGAGATAGCTCATGACCGTGTGCGCGATGCAGCGCTCTTCGTCGACCGGCTGCACGAACAGCGCAATCACGTCGAACCGTTCGGGCTGAGGCGGGCAGGTCTTGTACAGAATCGCGCAATACGGACGCGCGACGCGATACACGTACTGAACGTCGAGCGCGGCGCCTGCCGTCATTGCCGCGCGCGGCTGGTAAAAGCGGCAGTCGTGCGCGTATAGCTCGTCATTGATTTCGTCGCGTTCGATACGATACGGCGCGACTTCCGTGTACGGTTCGACGCCGAGATAGCCCGTATGCACGAACGGAAAGTGGCCCATGTCGAGGAAGTTTTCGACCGCGCGCAAACCGCTCACGTGCACGCTGAACGCCCCGGCGTGCAGCAAACGGCGCTCGGGTTCGTCGGCCTCGGGAATCGCCAGAAGATCGCGGCGCGGCTCGCCGAGGCAGACCCACAGCACGCCGTAGCGCGCCTTTGCGTGGCAGTGAGCGAGCGTGTCGAGTCGCCATGCGCGGTAGCGGTCCGTCGTGCTGGCCGATGCCGATGCCGACGCATCGACGCCAAGACCGAGATCAACGCCCAGCAACCGCGTGCTCATCACCGCAGGTGCAGTGCCGGATACGCCGAACGCATCCAGCGCCGCCACCGGATGCCAGTCGTTCCACACGACCGGATCGCGCATCGCATCGTCCACTGCTGCCGACACACTGTTTGCATCACTCATAGCCGCTCCGTTATTGCGCGACGCTGCCCTGCACGCCGTCGACAAACCAGTTTATCCGGTTGGTATCGTCCGCGGAAAGCACGGTGCCGGCGGGCACGCGCAGTTTGCCGCTCTGGTCCTTCAGCGGACCCGCGAACGGATCGAGCTTGCCCGCCACCAGTGCCGCGCGTTTCTCCGCAAGCGCGCGCTGCGCGTCCGCCGGCACCGCCGACGTGTTCACGTGCACGAGGTCCGTGATGCCTTCTTTCACGCCCCAGTACACCGGTTTATTGGTCCACGTGCCGCGCTTCACTTCGTCGATCACCTTGCTGTAATAGATGCCCCAGTCGTACGCGACCGAGCCCAGATGCGCATGCGGCCCCCACTGGCTCATATCCGAATCCCAGCCGAATGCGTGGACTTTGTGCTGCTCGGCGACGGCCATCGTCGCGGTGGAATCGGTGTTCTGCATCAGCACGTCGGCGCCGAGTCCGATCAGCGTTTCGGCGGCCTGGCGTTCCTTGCCCGGATCGAACCAGCTATTGATCCACACCACCTTGACGGTCGTCTGCGGCGCGACCGATTTCGCGCCGAGCGCGAACGCGTCGATATTGCGGACCACTTCGGGAATCGGCACCGACCCGACAAAGCCGAGCGTGTGCGATTTCGACACGTATCCCGCGACCACACCCGCGAGGTACGCGGACTCATACACCTTGCCGTTGAAGTTGCCGAGGTTCGGCGCGCTCTTGTAGCCGGAGCAATGCAGGAACACGGTGTCCGGGTAGTCGTGCGCGACCTTCATCATCGAGTCCATGTAGCCGAACGACGTGCCGATCACGATCTTGTCGCCCTTCGCCGCACGATCGCGAAACACGCGCGCCGCGTCCGCGTTTTCGGGGACGTCGTCGATGCGCGTCACCTTGATCTGCGAGCCGAGCTGCTTCTCCGCCGCGCTGATGCCGAGATCGTGCGCGTGGGTCCAGCCTGCGTCGCCCGGGTTGCCGAGGTAGACGATGGAAACGTCGAGCGGCGCATCGGCGGCGTCAGCGGGAGCGCTGCCGGCCGCGAACGTGCCGCACAACGCGACGACCAGCGCGCCGTTCGCAAGCTGCGCGAAGCGGGTTGAAAAGCATCTAGCGATGCTTGCAGAAGCGCGTGCGGAAAAAAACCGGCCAGGGCGAGGAAGTCGGATCATGACGAGGTTCCAGTAGTAAGCGAAGGGGAAATCGTGGTGGTTTTCTTCAGCGGGGCTGAGATGTAGCGCCGTCGGCACGAATGCCGATTTCAGCGAGCGCGTCGCATACCAGCGTCGCCAGTTCGGCGGGACGCGCGAGTTGCGGCACGTGACCGCAATCGATCGAGCGCACCATCGCGCCCGGCACGAGCGCCTGCATCCTGCGTTGCAGAGGCAGCAACACCGAGCGGTCGCGCAGCGCTTCGACATAAATGCGCGGGACACGGCCGAAACGTCCGGTGCTCAGCGTCGTCAGCAAGGCACGGCCGCTTTCCCGTTGCGGAGTGAGTTTCGCGGCGGCGCGTTCGGCGGCTTCGTGCGGGCAGTCGTGCAGAAAGATTTCCAGCGCGGCGGCGGCGGGCACGACGGTGACCGTACGATCCTCGCTCCATTGCAGATACGGCGCGATGCCTGCGGCGTTCGGCACGTCGGCGGCACTGGCGTCGACGAGGTCCGCGTAACCCATGCCGGCGGGCAGCATCATTCCGGCGACATAGACGAGGCACGCGACCCGCTCCGGCAGCGCTTCGGCGAGTTGCGATGCGGGCACGCCCGCGCCGCTGTGCGCGACCACGACGACCGGGCCGTCGAATCTGTTCAGGGCTTCGGTCAACGCGTCGACATAGGTTTGCAGCGTGATTTCGACGCCGGCGTCGCGTTCGGGATCCGCGCCGTTGCCCGGCAGATCCACAGCCTTGCAGGTCCAGCCGCGCGCGGTCATTTCCGGCAACCAGGCGTCCCATGCCCAACTGCCCTGCCACGCGCCGTGGATCAGCAGCATGCCGGCCACGTGCGACGATTCTGTCGATTGAACGGCGGCGGTCATCCGTAGGTTCTCCGGTAGCAGGCTTCGAGATGACCGGCCACGGTGATCGGCGGATACTTCGGCGCTTCGCCCGGTTCGGTGCAGCCCGGCAGACACTCGACCACGTAGTCGGGACGTCCGGTGAAGAAGAACGGGATCGAGTAGCGCTCGCGCCCCGATGCATTGACCACGCGATGCAGCGTCGAGCGATAGCGGTCATTGGTCCAGCGCGCGATCATGTCGCCGAGATTGACGACGAAGGTGCCCGCGAGCGGCGGCACATGAATCCAGCCGCTGTCGCCGTCCTGCACCTGCAAACCGCCGCTGCCGTCCTGCCAGAGCAGCGTGAGGCAGCCGAAATCGGTATGCGCGCCGCAGCCCTTCTGGTCCGGCAACGCCTGCGCCGGTTGCGGCGGATAGTGCAACAGACGCAGTGTCGCCATCGCGTCGTCGCAGAACACGTCGAAATGATCCTCGGGCAGATCGAGCGACAGCGCGAGACCGCGTGTCAGCCGCCTGGAGAGGTCGTACAGCGCGGCGAAATACGCTTCCATCGCCGGACGAAAACCCGCCGACTGCTGCGGCCACTGGTTCGGCCCGCAATTGAACGCGCGCGCCACCACTTGCGGATGATCCAGCGGCAGTTCGTTGCCGATATAAAAACCTTCCTTCAGATCGGGCGGCGTGCCTGCCTCCAGCACCTGTCCGCGCAACGGCTCGTAGCCGCGATTGCAGAACGACTTCGCTTTGTCGACAAGGCGTTTTTCGGCGTCGTCGAGCGCGAAGAAACGTTCGGCCTCGAGGCGCGCGGCGTCGATCAGCGCGTCGGCGACGCCATGATTGGCGATGTAGAAAAACCCTTTGTCGATGCAGGCAGCATGCAGCGCGGCGCCGACGGCCGCGCGCTGCTGCAGATCTGGCGACGCGAGCCCCGCGACGTCGATGACAGGCAGGCTCGTATGCGGCACCGCTCTGGCTGATAGCACTTCGGACATTGCGCCTCCTTTGAACCGGTCGATTCCGTTGCAACCGAGTTTAGGGGGCGGCGGGTGTCCAATAAAGCGCAGAAAAACGTGCATGCCGATGCCGAAACGGCATCAGGCGGTTCGTGCAAAATAAAGGTTCGGTTCGAACGGGTCAGATTGCCGGTTCATCGTCCTCGCGGTCGGCCAGCGCCTCCGCGAGCAGCCTGACGAAAGCGTCCAGCGCGGGCGTCAGCGTGCGGCCCGCTCTCGCGTAAGCGCCCAGTTCAGACACCAGCGGACGCGGCGAGCGCAGCGGAATATGCTTCAGCGTGCCGTCGGCGAGATCGCGTTCGAGACCGAGTCGGGTCTGGAATCCGACACCGCGTCCGCGAGCCGCCATGCGCCGCATCAACTCGATCGAATCGCTTTCGAGCACCGTTTGCAGCGGCTTCGCGTAGTGCCGGATCAGCGGTTCGAGCAGCCCGCTGATCGACAGTTGCGCGTTGCCCAGAATCAGCGGATAGCGCGCGCACTGCGCGAACGTCACACTGGTTTCGCCCGCCAGCGGATGATCGGCGGCGACAATCGCGCCCAACTGGAACCGCCCAACCGCGAGTTGTTGCAGATCGCTCGTGCGCGGCAGCGAAAACGCGAGCCCGAGGTCGGCGTCGCCATCGAGAATCGTGCGGGCAATCGTCGCCGAACCGGCGGTATGCACCTGAAAACGTATCGCCGGATAACGCGTCAGCATCCGCTCGACCAGGTCAGGCAGAAAGCTGGAGTTGAGTCCCTCGACCGTGACGATGCTGATCTCGCCACGCCGGATTCCGCGCAGCGCATCCATTTCGCTTTCGAAACGGCGCGCGTCCTGCAACACGGTGATGACGTGCCGCGCGAATACTTCGCCCGCAGCGGTCAACGAGAGTCCCGACGCGAGCCGCTCGAACAGTTGCGTGCCGACTTCCGCTTCGAGTTTCAGCAATTGCCGGTTCACCGCCGACGACGCCACATGCATCTGCCGCGCCGCTTCCCGGATCGAACCGCAGCGGCGGATTGCATCGAAATAGCGCAGCGAGCGGGCGTGGATGTGCCAGGCGAGGGTATCGGCGGGGGTCGGCTTCGGCATGGTTGGTCGTGCGCTTGCGTGGTGGTTGTGCCCATGATGGACTGGACCGACCGGCATCAGTGAATCTCCGGCCCGACAGGATGATACGTTTTCGACCTGGCTGTATCGAGCGCGCAATAAAAAAGCGCACTGGCCGCCAGTGCGCTTTTCGCCCTACTACAGCACCACCATTCGAGGCGTCACGCCATCACGGCCGCTCGCCGCGCGCGAGACGCGCTTCGATGTCGTACACCACCGGCATCAGATCCGCGACGCTGTCGATCACGTAATGCGCGCCCGCCGCCTGCAATTTGCCGATCGCCGCCTGACGGCGCGCGGCGAATTCCTCGGCCGGGAGTGCCTTCACATCGGCTTCCGCCATCCCGAACGCGTTCCCGCTCACCGACACACCGACCGTCCACGTCCCGCCATTGATGCCCTCTTCGATGCCGACCTCCGTGTCATCCACCTTGATCGCATCGCGCGCCAGCCATACGCCGAGTTCCGGCAGCGTCTTGTAGATCATGTACGGCGACGGCCGCCCTTCCGGCGTATCGCCGGTACACACGATGCTGTCCGGCGAAAAGCCCTGCGCCGCCGCACCCGGCACGATTTCGGCCATGATCTCGCGGGTGTAGCCGGTGGTCGTGCCGATGCGGATGTCGTCGTGACGCAATGCGCTCGCCACTTCCGCGACGCCCGGAATCACCGAACTGTAACTTGCGGCCACCGCGATATTCTTCGGCACGAAGACGTCGTACACCGCGTCGATATCGGCTTCGCCGGGCACGTGGCCGTACTTGTCCGCCCATGCCTGCGACACACGCGGCAGCGCCATCAGCGCCGCGATGTGCGGGCGCTTGGCCATGCCCATCGGACCGCGCGCTTCGTCGATCGAGATCGAGACGCCGAACTGTTCGAAGGTCTCGACGAACGCGCCCATCGGCGCGAGCGAACCATAGTCGACGACCGTGCCGGCCCAGTCGAAAATCACCGCTTTGACGTGTTTCATTGACTTCGATCCTCAAGAGGTTCAAAAGCTCGCGCGATGGATCGCACGCTAGCATTCATTCGTGACAGCCTGGTGAGGCTTGTCGGCCCAATGCGTTTCAGGCCGCCTGCGCCAGGGTTTTGCGTTCTTCGAGTGCGGCTTCGGGCGGCGCGGCGTGCGGCACGCCCATCGCTTCCAGCGAGCGCGCGCAGGCGTCGACCACGCGCCGCATCACGTCCTGATCCACCTGACCGATGCAGCCGATACGGAAGCTGTCCACCGCCGTCAGCTTGCCCGGATAGATGATGAAACCCTGCTGCTTCATCAATTCATAGAAGCGTTCGAACCTGAATTGCGGATGCGCGGGCGCGAAAAACGTCACGATGATCGGCGAGCGCCAGCGCGCATTCAGCAGCGGTTCGAAGCCGAGTTCGTGCATGCCGGCCACCAGCACGTCGCGATTGTTCGCATAGCGCGCGAGCCGCCCGGGCTGGCCGCCTTCGAGCTTGTGCAGACGCAGCGCCTCGATAAACGCGGCCACCGTGTGCGTGGGCGGCGTAAAGCGCCACTGCCCGGTGCGGTTCATCACATCCCATTGATCGTAGACATCGAGCGCGAGTGAATGACTGCGGCCCTTCGCTTCGCGCAACGCACTCTTGCGGGCGATCACGAAGCCAAAACCCGGCACGCCCTCGATGCATTTATTCGCCGACGACACGAAGGCCTCGCACGCAATCTCACGGACATCGAGCGGCACTGCGCCGAAGGCGCTCATCGAATCGATCAGCAGCTTGCGGCCTTTCTTTGCGGTGGCAGCGGCGATTTCCTCGAGCGGATTCAAGATGCCCGAGCTGGTTTCGCAATGCACGGCGACCACATGCGTGATACGCGGATCGGCGTCCAGCATCCGTTCGATTTCGGCTCCGCGCGGCGGCAGGTAGTCGCCTTTGTCGAGCACCGTGCAGGCACGGCCCAGGTAGCCGAGCGTGGTCGCGATGCGCTTGCCATAAGCGCCGTTGGCGAGCACGAGCGCGTGGCCGTCGCGCGGCATCAGGCTGCCGAGCATCGCTTCGACGCAGTAGCTGCCGCTGCCTTGCAGCGGCACGCAGTCGTAGTCGCCCGCCGTGTCGCCGGCGATATCCAGCAGGCTGCGGCGCAGATGGGCGGTCATCGCGCGGAAATCGCCGTCCCATGAACCCCAGTCGCGCAGCATCGCCTCTTTCGTCGAGAACGCCGTGGTGAGCGGCCCCGGCGTCAGCAGATACGGCTCCCCCTTGGCGGGCGCGGCGCAGCGCACGGTTGAGACTTCCGCCGACGCGTCCTGCGAACTGTCAATCGCGCTTTCCATGTCCGGTACTCCGATATCGCTATGTCGATGCATGACACAGTACCGAAAGGCCGACCATCGGTAAAATCGATATAATCGATGATGGTATCGCTAAAACTTATCACCTACAGCCAGATGAGGCATACGTGCAATACGCGCAATTGCGGGCGTTCCATGCGGTCGCGGAACACGGCGGGTTTTCGAAGGCGGCGCAGGCGCTGTCGCTGACGCAGCCTGCGGTGTCGGATCACGTGCGGCGTCTGGAACAGGATTACGGGGTCAAATTGTTCGAGCGCGGGCCGCGTGGCGTCGAAACGACCGAACTGGGCCTGCGGCTTTTCAGCGTGACGCGTCATATGCTGAGTTGCGAGCGCGACGCGCGGCAATTGCTGGAGTCGGCGGGCGGGCTGGAATCGGGCTCGCTGTCGCTGGTGGCCGATGCGCCCGATCTGGCGGTCACGCTGATCGGCGCGTTTCGCAAACTGCATCCGGGCATTGTCGTGACGCTGTCGATCGCGAATGCCGCCGACTGCATGCAGCGCGTGCTGTCGAGCGCGGTCGACGCGGCCATTACCGCTGCGCCGCAGGTTCACAGCCGGCTCGAATCGCGCGTGTTGCGGCGCGACCCGCTGGTGGCGATGGTGCCGCTCGGCTATCCGGTCGCGAAGAAGCGCAAGCTGAGCTACGCGGAACTCGTTCGTCAACCGATGATTTTCCGCGAGCCGCAATCGGTCACGCAGCAGTTGCTCGAAATCGAACTGGTGCGCGAGTCGTTGCAGGTGGAACCGGTGATGTATGTCGACGGACGCGAAGCGCTCGAAGAAGCGGTTGCGCAAGGGATGGGCGTCGGCGTGATCGCGCGCGCCGAATTCAACGAGTCGCGGCGGATCAGGATGATTCCGCTACAGGACTGCCGGGTGCAGATGATCGAATCGCTGACGCGGCTCGCCGAGCGGCCGGGATCGAATCTGCTGGATGCGCTGTTTGCCGTCGAGTTGCCGGCGGTGCAAGCACCGGTTATCGGTGGATAAACAGCGCCACATAAACAGAAACCGCCCGCCAGGGGTTGCCTGGGGGCGGCTTGACGGCTTCTGTTCCGATGCGGCCTTTGCCGCAGCTATCCCGACAGAGGCCATCGGGACCGTCGCATTGCGCTAACTCTCTTAACGCGAGCCGCCGCTGGCAATCAGGCTTTCGCCGGTCAACCAGCGCGAGTCGTCGGAGGCGAGGAACACGGCGACATCGGCGATATCTTCAGGCTGACCGATACGGCCGAGCGGCGTCGTGTTGACGGCCCACGTTTCGAAATCCGAACCGATGATGCCTGCCGTATGCGTGCCTTCCGTCGCGACCATGCCCGGGTTCACCGAGTTCACGCGAATCTTGCGCGGGCCGAGTTCCTTCGCCAGCACGCCGGTGATGCCGTCCACCGCGCCTTTGGTCGCCGTATAAACTGCGCTTCCCGGCGGCGTGATGCGGCTCACCACCGAACTCACGTTGACGATGCTGCCGCCTTCGCCGAGATGTTTCGCTGCGGCCTGCGTGGTCAGCAACAGACCCAGCACGTTCACGTTGAAGTGCTTATGGAAATGCTCTTCGGTGATCTCGTCGATCGTCGCGAATTCGTACACACCCGAATTGTTCACGAGGATGTCGAGACGGCCATACGTTTCGACTGCCGAGTCGATGATGCCCTTCGCATCCGCCGCTTTCGACACATCGCCTGCGACGGCGATCGCCTTGCCGCCCGCTGCGGTGATCGCGTCGACCACGCTGTCCGCGCCCGCCTTGCTCGACGCGTAGTTCACCACCACCGACGCGCCCTGCGCCGCGAGTGCCTTCGCAATAGCCGCACCAATACCTTTCGATGCGCCGGTTACAACAGCAACCTTACCTGTGAGCTTGCTCATGATCGTGTCCTTTCAATGGGGTTTCGCGCCGGCGTGATATCGCGAAGATTCGCGGACTCACATCGATGAAGCGGGAAAAATGCAGTGGCGCTGTCACTGGACACAATGTAGGCATCCCGGCCAACGGGATAAAGCGGCTGGAGGCGAATAGATACGTCGGTTCAGCCGAACAATCGGAAATTAGTCGAACGCAGGCGAGGTGCGACTTGATGCAGAGGCGGCGTTTTCAGGCGTTCTCAGGCGTTTCCCAGCGTTTTCCACCACGCATGACGAATACCGTGCTCCGTTCATTCAACGCTTACGTATCAGCGTAATCTGCGCTGCGACGCTGGCCAGCACCGCCAACGCGCCTAACGTATCGAGAATAATGGGCCACATGATTTCGCCCTCCTTATCCGGTTTCGTCGCCTTGTCGTTAAACGAATGCGCGCGCGATCAATTGAATGCCGAGCGCCAGCAGGCAGATAAAGAACCAGCGTCGAAATGTTTCCGCGCTGATGCGTCCGCGCACGCGCTGTCCAATAGCCATCCCCGCCAGCGCCGGGACGACCGCAAATAACGACGCGCGCAGATCGCCCACTGCGAATGCGTTTTCGCGGACGAGACCGATCGCGAGCGCAATCGTCGACACGGTGAACGACAGGCCGAGCGCCTGAACCAGATCCTCCTTCTTCAACGCGAGTCCCTGAAGATAAGGCACCGCCGGAACGACGAACACGCCCGTGCCACCAGTGACCACGCCCGTCACCGTGCCGATGGCCGGCGACAGCCAGCGCTCATATCGCGCCGGAACCGAAAAGCGCCACGCCATCAACCCGGCGGCTGCGTAGAGCGTCAACGCCACACCAAGACCGACGACAGCCCACACGCCTCCACCACCCGCGATGAACGACGCGGCAGCAATCGTTCCGACGACGATGCCGGCCATCATCGGCCAGAGCCGCCTGGTCAAAGCAAGCACGCCGGGCCCCGCGAACAGTTGCCACACGTTGGTGACGAACGACGGTAACAACAGCAACGCGGCCGCCTGCGCGGGCAGCATCAACGTGCCGAGAATGCCCATCGCGACGGTCGGCAGGCCCATGCCGGTCACGCCCTTGACGAAGCCGGCCACGACGAAGGTCACGACCACGATGCCGGTGCGCAGCACGAACGAAGAGATCATCGGAGAGTTGATGGATGGGGAAGATGGCTGGATTCTCGATCGCCCCGGCGCGCTCCACAATGCGTAAGATACTTACCGTGGCTTAGGCTGCGGCTAAGGCTGACCCAGGCAATGGCCGCTTTCGTTTTCATTTGCAACGGTCCTTCATGCGCTTCGATCTCATCGATCTCCGGCTGTTCCTGCATATTCTCGATACCGGCAGCATTACCCACGGCGCCTCGCGCGCGAACATGTCGCTGCCGTCCGCGAGCGCCCGGTTACGCGGCATGGAAGACGCGCTGGGCATGCCGCTGCTCGAACGCGGCCGGCGCGGTGTCGAGTCCACGCCGACCGGCGACACGCTCGCGCATCACGCACGGCTGGTGCTCGGGCAGATCGAGCGCATGCAGGGCGAGTTGGGCGAACATCAGGAGGGACGCAAGGCGTGCATCCGCCTGTGGACCAATACCGCGGCGATGACGGAGTTTTTGCCGTCCGCGATCGCGGTGTTTCTGCGCGATCATCCGAATGTGCAGATCGACATGAAGGAGCGGCAAAGCACGGAAACGGTCAAGGCGGTGCTTGGCGGCGCGGCCGAGATCGGCATCATTTCCGATGCGGTCGATCATGGCGCGCTGCACACATTGCCCTTTGCCGTCGACAAACTGGTGTTGATCGCAAGCCGCGACGACGTGCTCGCGACGCGCCGTCGCGTGACGCTGTCCGAGGTGGTGGATCGGGAATTCATTGGTCTCGATACGGAAAGCGCATTGCAGACGTATCTGGGAGAACGGGCGCTGCTCGCCGGTCAGGCGTTGAGTTTTCGCACCCACGTGCGCACGTTCGACAGCATCTGCTGCATGGTCGAACAGGGCGCGGGTGTGGCCATTGTCCCGGCCACGGCGGCGAAGCGGTATCGCGGCACCCTGGGCATTCGCGTCATCGAACTGACAGACAACTGGGCCACGCGGCAGTTGCTGATCTGCATGCGCGATCTGAACGGGATGGCGCGCGCGGAGAAAGCGCTCGTCAGGCATCTTTCAGGTTCATGACCGGCGGATAAGTCCGACTTCTGCCGATGCAGTCGTCAAGCTGCAAGCAAAAGCGTAAGACCGAGTTGCTCAACGAATTTGCGCCGGGTTAAACCCGCTTTCAAACCGGGGACATAAAAACTCAAGAGATTGATTTCAAACATAAAGACCGATTTATTACCCTTTCTCGCGCGACTCTTGAAAGGAAAAGTAATTTTTTGCCACGCGCGATTAGAACCGATTCGCCCGATCCTGTATGACGAGTACCTCCAAGTTAATCCAGTTACCGAGAAACTGAAGTCACGGCGAAACGGATTATCAGATCTCCCTGCTCTCGTCATTCGGGCAGAAAAATAATCGACAAATATCTATTAAGAATACTTTTACATGGTCGTTAACTGATTTGACCTGTGCCGGCTTCCCCGGGTTGCGCCGATCCGCAATATGCGAATTCGTCAGAACAACCGGACAACAATCTGCAAACAACGGTTAATCCCGCTGTCATCGCGATCGGCAAGAACATTGCACCGGTTATCCGTCGGGTTTTGCCAACGGTTTGCCTGGAGAGAAATAGCAGCAATGAAAGTTCATGCAGATATCCTGCATCGCGATCTCGCTCTGATCACTGTTAATCGATCAGGCGATGTCGTCATGTATTACACCGCGCTTGCGTCCACATTAGTCGCGCTGGCAATCGGCCAGTACTATGGCGATCTGCAGCTTGCGATCATTATCGGCGCCGTCGTTATCGCGGCCGCCAGCCTTGCGTTCTGTTTATTGCGAGGTTCATTCGCCGCACGCGCGGTATTGACTGTCTGCAACGTCTGTCTCGTTGCGCTGCACATCCAGTTGGGACGCGGCACAACCGAATTTCATTTCGGCGTATTCGTTCTTCTCGGGCTATTGCTCGTGTACCGGGACTGGCGGGTGCTCGTGCTGGCGGCCGCGCTCTTCGCTATCCATCATCTGGTATTCGACCGGCTTCAGGCGCTCAGCTTCAACGTCTACTGCACCACGCAACCCAATATTCTGGTCGTGATCCTGCACGCAGGCTATGTGGTCGGGCAAACGGCCATCGAGGTCTACCTTGCGCGGAAGTTGAATCAGGCCGCGGTCGAAGCATCGGACCTGCTGTCCCTCGTACGGGCGGTCGATCAGGGCGAGTTGATCTGCCTCGACGTCGAGAATATCCACGTTGAGGCGCCGACCGCCCGCGCGTTGAAACGCGCCGTCCTGAATATCGGTGAAGCGATCCGCGAGGTCAGCGTGGCGACGTCGTCGATCGAGAATGCGTCGTCCGAAATCGTGCTCGGCAACAACTATCTGAGCCAGAGAACTTCGGAACAGGCGAACAGCCTTCAGCAGACAGCGGAATCGATGGAGCGCCTCACAGGCTCCGTCACCGACACGGCCCAGACGGCCGAGCAGGCGTCTCTGGTGGCACGTTCGGCCTCGTCCGCGGCGCTCGACGGCGGCAAGGCCGTCGGCCGGGTGGTGGCGACGATGAACGAGATTTCGCAGTCGTCGGAACGGATCGGCGTGATCAGTTCGGTGGTCGACAGTATCGCGTTCCAGACCAACATCCTCGCGCTCAATGCGGCGGTCGAGGCAGCGCGCGCCAAAGATCAGGGCCGGGGCTTCAGCGTCGTCGCCGCCGAGGTGCGCATGCTCGCCCAACGCTCGGCGACCGCCGCGAAAGAAATCAAGGACCTGATCGACGACAGCCGCAAGCGGGTGGACGTGGGCGTCGACCTCGTTCACGAAACCGGCGGCAGCATCGAAGAACTCGTACACCAGGCGAGCCGCGTGAGCGAACTGATCGGCACGATTTCCGTGGCGAGCGAGCAGCAGACCTCGGGCATCACCCAGGTCAGCGTGGCCATGAATCAACTCGACAACGTCACGCAGCAGAATGCGGCGCTGGTCGAGCAAAGTGCGGCGGCGACCGAAAGCCTGAAGGATCAGGCGACACGGCTGAAAGAAGTCGTCGGCAGTTTTGTTCTCGCGCAGCGCAGGACCGCGTGAGCCGCCGGTAATGGGTATCGGCGAATCGTCGCGCCGGGACCGGCGTTCGGTCCTGGTCAGGCGGTTCATGTTCGAGGTCGAGGGCGCCGGGCGGCAGTGACCGTCAATTCGCGTCGATACAAGCAAGCAAGGAATGATTGAATGCTGTCCGGCACATACAACCCGTTACTCGTTCTCTGGTCGCTACTGGTAGCGATCCTCGCGTCTTACACAGCGCTCGACATGGCTGGGCGCATCACCACGGCCACGGGGCGGGCCGCTCACTGGTGGCTCGCGGGCGGAGCGTGCTCGATGGGGCTGGGTATCTGGTCAATGCATTTCGTGGCCATGCTGGCGTTCCGCCTGCCCGTTCCGCTTGGCTACGATCCCGAGATCACCGGGCTGTCGCTGCTGCTCGCCGTCGCGTCCTCGACGCTGGCCTTGTGGCTCGTCTCGCAGAAGACCTTGCCGTGGTCGCGTCTGTTCGTCGGCGCGTTGCTGATGGGGTCGGCCATCGCCGGCATGCACTACACCGGTATGGCGGCCATGCACATGACGCCCGCGATTCAATACAAGCCGGGACTCTTCGCGCTTTCGATTGCCATTGCCATCGGGGCGTCGGGAGCCGCGCTCTGGATTGCCTACCGCTTGCGCCGCGAAGGTTCGCGGGTGTGGTCCTTGCGGGCGGGCGCGGCGGTCGTGATGGGCTTTACGATCGCGGGCATGCATTACACCGGCATGGCTGCCGCGCGCTTTCCGTACGGCAGCATCTGCGGCGCGGCGCGAACCGGCGTCAGTACCGGCTGGCTGGCCGTGGTCGTCATTATCATCACGCTGGCCGTGTTGGCGATCGCGCTCATCATCTCGGTTCTGGATTTGCGGCTGGAGGCGCGCACCTCGGTTCTGGCGAGTTCATTGGCCAAGGCAAACCAGGAGCTGACCTACCTGGCGCTGCACGACAGCCTGACCAAACTGCCGAACCGCCTGATGCTCGAAGACCGTTTGAGCCAGGCCATCCAGGCATCCGATCGCAGTAGCGGCAGCTTCGCTCTGTTGTTCATGGATCTGGACGGTTTCAAGGCGGTGAACGACGCGTTCGGACATCATGCGGGCGACCTGCTGCTGCTCGAGGTGGCGCGCCGCATCGGCGCTCAGGTCCGCAGGCAGGACACCGTCGCGCGGCTGGGCGGCGACGAATTCGTCGTGCTGGCCGGCATCGACGAACCCGCGGACGCGGCCACGCTGGCGGAAGCATTGATGACGGTAATTCGCGAGCCGATCCATACCGACGAACACGAGTTGTGCGTGTCGATGAGCATCGGCATCGCGATCTATCCGGGCAACGGCGCGCAGCAACACGATCTGATGAGCAACGCGGATGCGGCCATGTATCACGCAAAAGCACTAGGACGCGACGCCTACTGCTTTTTCGAGACCTCGATGAACGCCAACGTTCACGAACAGTTGCAGATCGTGCAGGATCTGCGGCTCGCCCTGACGCGCGGACAACTGATCCTCCATTACCAGCCCAAGTTCGACGCGCCCAATGGACCGCTCGTCGGCGCAGAGGCACTGCTGCGCTGGGAGCACCCGACGCGCGGACTGATCCCGCCCGACCAGTTCATTCCGCTCGCGGAGAAAAGCGGGCTGATCGTGCCCATCGGCGAGTGGGTGCTCAACGAGGCGTGCCGGCAGATGCGCGCGTGGCACGACGCCGGCAACACCAACTGGACGGTGGCCGTGAATCTTTCGCCGCTGCAGTTCAATCACACGCATCTCGTCGAAACGGTCAGGCAAACGCTGCTGCGCCATTCGCTCGAACCCGCCTGCCTGACGCTGGAAATTACCGAAACGACCGCGATGCACAACGTCGAGGCGAGTCTCGCGATCCTGATGCAACTCCATGCAATGGGCGTGCGTATTTCCATCGACGATTTCGGTACTGGCTATTCGAGCCTGCTGTATCTGAAACGGCTGCCCGCGAGCGAACTCAAGATCGACCGCGGGTTTATCCGCGACATGGCCCGCGACAGCGAGGACGCGGCGATCGTCTCGGCGATCGTGGCGCTCGGCCGGACCCTGAAGCTCAATATCGTCGCGGAAGGCGTCGAGACGCCGATGCAGCAAACCTTTCTGACCAGCCTGGGCTGCGATACGCTGCAAGGTTTTCTGCTCGGACGCCCGATGCCGGCCGAGCAGTTCGTCGAGGCGGCATCCCAGTTGAAATCGCCGCCCTTGCTGGATGAGCCCTCGTCGCTCGCCGAGGAAGGCAGCGCGGACTGAGCGTCGGCGGTCACAGTCCGTGGCGCCGTGGCCGCTGCCGCGCGGGGCGGATCTTCCGCCTCGCCTGTCACGCGTCGAACGACGCACGTTATGCACATAGGCACATAGGCACATAGGCACATCAGGCATGCCCCACGCATGCAATCCGGCAAACTCCCGTTTTTTGACGTGGATAAAAAGGGTAAGGTGACCGTCATCATCGGGACCCGTGTGCGAAGGACCGTCATTTTGCACATGCCTCGCTCCCCACAACCTGTTGACGAGTGCCCATCTGATGCTGCCCGTTTCCCTGCAGATCGAGCCGACGGCCCTGCGCAAATACCGATATTTCGAATCCACGGACGTCGACGACACGCGTCAGCGCATTGCGGCCGTGCTGCAACCGCATCGGCTGATGCCGGGTCCGGCGCGGCCCGGCCACTCGGCGTACATGAACTACGCGCGGCTCGAAAACCTGGCCTTCGGCTCGCTCGGCTACGCGGGCGCGATGAGCGTCGAGGCGGGCGAACTGGGCGACTACTACCTCGTGATCCTCACGCTGAGCGGCTATGCGGACGTGTCGGTCGGTTCGCGGCGGCTGATCGCCGCGCAGTCCCAGGGCGTGGTGGTCGGGCCGTCGACGCGCTTCGGCGGCACCTTTTCCGGCGATTGCGAACAGTTTTTCGTCCGCATCGACAAGCAGGCGATGCTCGCGCATTCCGGTTTCGAGCATCTGCAGATGGAGCCGACGATCGATCTGTCGCGCCCCGAACTTGCGCCGTGGCTCGCGCAATTGCGGCTGCTGGCCGGGTCGCCTGAGACGGTCGCATTGGCGCAGCGCGACCGCCGTGTTGCAGTTGAAATCGAGCGGCTGCTGGTGATGCTTCTGCTGGCCGGGCAACCGCATCACAGTCAGGAACGGACGCAGACATCGGTGCTGCTGCCGCGTACCGTGCGGCGCGCCGAGGCGTACATCGGCGAACATGCGTGCGAGCCGCTGACGCTGTCCGATATCGCCGATGCCGCAGGTGTGCCGGTGCGCACGCTGCTGCACAGTTTCCGCCGCTTTCGCGATGTCAGCCCGATGCAACTGGTGCGCGAGGCGCGTATCGAACGTGCCCGCGACAGGCTGATGCGTGCCGGCGACGCCGACCGCGTCGCGGATATCGCGCTGAGTTGCGGCTTCGTGAATCTCGGCCGCTTCGCAAGCGTGTATCGGGAGAAATTCGGCGAAGCGCCGTCCGACACGTTGCGCAACGCGCAGCAGCGCGGCGTTTAGGCCGCCGTCCTGATTCCCGGTTGGCGATCGCGGCGCGCGTTCGCGCGCATCGCCGCTTTATTTTCCCCTGTTACGCCCCCCTCCTTCCCGCATTCGCCCCCTCCCGCGCGATAAAGCTGCGCATTCTGGACATTCGCTGCGATCAACGGCTATAGACCGCCAAAGCGCTGCCCTACAGTCGTCTGGATCGACCCCGCAATGCAATCGAAGGAGTTCCAGGATGACAACGCTGCGCATGCGCGTTGCGCGTATCGACGCGCTGACGCCGACGATACGGCGCCTGCTGCTGGTCGCCGCCGACGGCGCGCCGCTTCCCGCCTTCAGCGCAGGCGCGCATATCGGCCTGCATGTGCCGATCGACGGACGCACGCAGCGCCGTGCGTACTCGCTCGTCAACGCGCCCGCTCACACGGACCACTACGAAATCGCCGTGCAACTGGAAGCCACGAGCAGCGGCGGTTCGCGCTGGGTGCATGAACTGGAACCAGGCGCGGAACTGGAGATCGGCGTACCGCGCAACGACTTTCCACTCGATCCGGCCACTCAGGATGCGCTGCTGATAGCCGGCGGCATCGGCATCACGCCGATCCTTGCCATGGCACGCGCGCTGGATGCCGCCGGGACCGCCTATGCGCTCCACTACGCCGCCCGCGAAGCCGCGACCATGGCTTACCGCGACGACGTGCTCGCAATGCCCGCCGCGACCTGCTGGCTCGACGGCGGCGATCCGCGCAACGGCATGCCGCTCGCGACGACGATCGGTGCGCCGCAAGCCGGGCGTCATCTGTATGTTTGCGGGCCGCGTCCGCTGATCGACGCCGTGCTGGCTCAAGCGGACACGCTCGGCTGGCCGGCTGCGCAAGTTCACAGCGAACTCTTCACCGCCAATCAGGACAGCACCGGGGACACCGCCTTCGAAGTCGTGCTGAAAGCCAGCAACCTTAGCTTGAACGTAGCCGCAGGAAAAACCGTGCTCGACGCGATGATCGACGCCGGACTCGATCCGCTATTCGACTGCCGGCGTGGCGACTGCGGTGTCTGCACGACCCAGGTGATCGACGGCACGCCGGATCACCGCGATATCTGTCTGTCGGAGCAGGACCGCGAACGCGGCGACTTCTGCCCGTGCGTGTCACGCGCGACATCGTCGCGGCTCGTGCTCGACCTGTAAACCTCTCCCCATTCAAGGAAGCCGAATGAGCCTCAGCAACGAGACCCTCGCGAGCCTGGTGCGCCCGGACAGCGTGCATAAACGCGTCTACACCGACCCGCAGATTTTCGAGCTTGAAATGCAGCGTATTTATGGTCAGGCGTGGATCTACGTCGGCCATGAAAGCCAGGTGAAAAATCCCGGCGACTATCACACCACGCTCCTCGGCGATCAGGACGTCGTCATGGTGCGCGCGGGCGACGGACAGATTCACGTCGTCTACAACCGCTGTCCGCACAAAGGTGCGAAAGTCGTCGCCGACGGCGACGGCTCGACCGGCAAGTTCTTTCGCTGCCCGTATCACGCGTGGACCTTCAGGCTCGACGGCGCGCACCTGTCGGCGCCGCTGAAAAACGGCCTGCAAAACACCTGCTTCGATCCGAAGCACCCGGATTTTTCGATGCGCAAAGTGGCGCGCGTCGGCGTGTATCGCGGCTTCGTGTTCGCGAGCCAGTCGAAAGAAGGACCGGAGCTGGCCGAGTTCCTGAACGGCGTCGCGTCGTCGATCGACAACCTGTGCGACCGCTCGCCGGTCGGCGAAGTCGAAGTGGCGGGCGGTGTGTTCCGCGTGCTGCAACGCTCGAACTGGAAGGTGTTTTACGAGAATCTGCACGACACGATGCATGCGCCGGTCACGCACGAATCGTCGGTGGTGTCCGCGCGTTCGCAGGCCGAGGCGCAAGGCTCACTGCCCTTCGAACTGTTGATCATGGAAGGCAACGGCGAGCCGTACGAGTTCTGGGAAAAGCTCGAACTGCGCGCGTATGAAAACGGCCACGGCTACATGGAAGGCATTTTCGATCCGGCCGCCGCCGAACGCGATCCGGTCTCGAGCGCGCATTTCGCGGCGCTGACGGAAGCGTATGGCGAAACCCGCGCACGCGACATTCTCGGCATGAACCGGCATAACACGGTGATCTACGGCAGCGGATCGCCGCATACGGTGTTCCAGCAGTTTCGCGTGATCCGTCCACTCGCCGTGGACCGGACCCTGGTCGAAATCCAGATATTCAAACTCAAGGGCGCGCCCGACTCGGTATTCGAACGCGCAATGACCTACGCGAACGTGATCAATTCGCCGTCGTCGAACGTGATGCCCGACGACGTCGAAGTGTATGCGCGTTGCCAGCAGGGCAACCAGACCAACGGCGGCGACTGGATCAGCATGCACCGCTATGCGGGCACCGATCGCGCGGTGGAGAACGGCATGGTGTCGATCAACGGCACCAGCGAGTTGCCCATGCGCAATCAGTTTGTCGCGTGGAAGCGCTTCATGCTCAACGAGATCGCCGGAAACCAGGGAGCCGCATGATGTTGTTCGACACGACTTTCGACCTCTCTACCCAGGTTGCAAATCCAGTTCGCGTGACTGATACGTTGCGCGTTGATGTCGAGCAGTTTCTGTTTCGCGAAGCGCGTTTGCTCGACACGCGCGCCTTCGACGCGTGGCTCGATCTCTGGACCGCCGACGGTATGTACTGGATGCCGCATGATCCAGAGCAGACCAATGCACGCGACCACATTTCGCTGTTCTGGGAAGACGCGACATTGCGCGAAGTACGCGTGCGCCGCATCACGAATCCGCGCAACTGGTCGCAACAACCGGTCACGCGCACCGCTCGCGTGATCGGCAACGTGATGATCGACGGCACCGATGAAGCCGGCCGGCTGATCGTCCATTCCACGTTCAGTCTGACCGAATGGCGCAACGGCCAGCGTCAGCTCGCCGGACTCACGACGCACAAGCTCGTCGCCCAGGACAACGGCGGCTGGCAGATCTACCTGAAGCGCGTGGACCTGATCAATGCCGCCGACGCCTTCGCGAATCTGGAAGTGTTCGTCTGATGACGGCGATTTCCACGCCCCCGTTGCAGCGCACCGCCGTGCTCGCGCTGCACTATCAGAACGACGTGCTGCATCCGGACGGCAAGATTCGCGTCGGCCTCGCGGCGGCGGACCCGGCGCGCGAACGTGTCATCGATGCGGCGAAAAAGCTGCTCGACGGCGCGCGACGCATGCACCTGCCGCTGATTCACGTGCGCATCGCATTTCGTCCGGACTATGCCGACCTCGTGCAGAACTGCTGGATTTTCCGCAAGACCGCGGAACTCGGCGCGGTGCAGGAAGGCACATGGGGCGCGTCGTTTTACGACGGACTCGGCCCCGATGAAACCCGCGCGAACGAGTTCGTGATCCGGCATCGGCGCACCAGCGCTTTTATCGGCACGCCGCTCGAACAGTTGCTGCTGAAACTCGGCGTGCGTCATCTGATCGTGGCGGGCGTGGCGACGCATTCGGTCGTCGAAATGACGGTGCGTCATGCCGTCGATCTCGGCTATGAAGCAACGGTCGCCGCCGATGCGTGCGCGGCGGCCGATACGCGAACTCACGAAGCGTCGCTCGACAGCATGCGTCTGCTGGCGGAAATCGGCAGCGTCGACACGGCGCTCGCGCAACAGGAGAACCACGCATGAACGCGCCCGCTTCCACCCGATTGCATGGCCGGCTGGCCGGTAAAGTCGCGATTGTCAGCGGCAGCACGCAAGGGCTCGGCGCCGACATCGCGCGCGGGCTCGTCGCGGCGGGCGCCTCGGTGACGATCCTCGGACTCGACGCACCCACGGGCCGGGCCGTCGCCGATTCGCTCGGCGACGCCGCCTGTTTCGTCGACACCGATATCACCGACGACGCGCAGATCGACCGCGCAATCGACGTGACGTTGCGCCGTTTCGGACGGCTCGACTTTCTGATCAATAACGCGTGCACGTATGCCGATTCCGGCCTCGCGTCGACGCGCGAGCAATGGACGCATCTGCTGAATGTGAACCTGGTGTCCGCCGCGATCTTCGCGCAGAAGGCCGCGCCGCATCTGTCGCGCGGCGGCGTGATCGTCAATCTGGGCAGCACCGGCGGCAAGTTCGGCGCGGCGGGGCGCGCGTTGTATCCGGCGTCGAAAGCGGCGTTGCAGCAGTTCACGCGCAATCTCGCGGTGACGCTCGCGCCCGACGGCATTCGGGCGGTCACGGTGTCGCCCGCATGGACCTGGTCGCCGTCGCTCGAACAACTCGCGCAAGGCTCGATCGATACCGCCGACAAGGTCGGCGAGGCACTGCATCCACTCGGGCGCGTCGGGCGTGGACACGAAATCGCGCAGGTGGTCGCATTCCTCTGCTCGGCCGACGCGTCGTGGATTACCGGCGTCGATATTCCGGTCGACGGTGGTTTTTCGATTCTCGGACCCGACCAGGGCGTGTCGCCGCGCGACTGGTTCGCGCGTCTTCAGCCTGCCGATTGACACGGCATCACACACACGTTTCGTCCCATTCAGAAAGAACGTCCCCGAAGGAGACACCCATGTCGCAGCAGATCAAGATCACGTCGAACGGCTCGCAGTTCGATGCCTGGCTCGCGTTGCCGGATACGGGCAGCGGTCCGGTCATCGTGCTGTTGCAGGAGATTTTCGGCATCAATGCCGAGATGCGCGAAGTCGCGGACCTGTACGCGAGCGAAGGCTATGTCGTGCTCGCGCCGGATCTGTTCCACCAGTTCGAGCCGAACATCGAACTTGGCTATAGCGAAGCCGATCACGCGAAAGCATTCGATTACTACAAGCGCTTCGACGTTGCGCGCGCCATTGGCGATATTCGCGCGACGGTGCAATTTGCGCGCTCGATGCCGGAATCGACCGGTGCGGTGGGCGCGCTCGGCTTCTGCCTCGGCGGCAAGCTTGCGTATCTGGCGGCGGCGCAATGCGGTGTCGATTGCGCGGTCGGCTATTACGGCGTCGGCATTCAGGATGCACTCGATCTCGCGGCAGAGATCACCTGTCCGCTCGCGTTGCACTTCGGCGAAACCGATCCGATGAATCCGCCTGCGGCCGTTGCGGCAATCAAGGCGGCGCTCGGCGACAAGCCGAACGTCAAACTCCACGTCTATCCCGAAGCCGGCCACGCGTTCAACCGTAGCGGCCCGACCTTCGTCAAGAGCGCCGCGATGCCCGCGCATACGCGCAGTCTCGACGTATTCCGCAAGACGTTGGGGCCGGACTACGACCTGAGCGCGATCGCCGATCATCACTTCTACCTCGAATTCGCCGCGCGCGATCCCGAAGCGACGATGCAGACGATGGTGCCGCAACCGTACGTCAACCACGTGCCGACGATGACCGGTGGCACCGGCTATACCGAACTCAAGCGCTTTTACGCGAACCATTTCATCCACAACAATCCCGCCGACACGAAGATGGTGCCGATCTCGCGCGTGGTCGGCGTGGACCGGATGGTCGACGAATTCATTCTGTGTTTCACGCACGATCGCGAAATCGACTGGCTGTTGCCCGGCGTCGCGCCGACCGGCCGCTACGTCGAAATTCCGATGCTCGTGGTGGTCGGCTTTCGCGGACCGAAGCTCTACAACGAGCACATCTACTGGGATCAGGCGAGCGTGCTCGTGCAGATCGGGCTGCTCGATCCCGCTGGATTGCCGGTGTCCGGCGCCGAAGCGGCGCGCAAGCTGATGAACGAAAAACTGCCGTCGAACACGCTGATGGCGCGCTGGAAAGACAGCGCGCCGGTCGAATAGATCCGGGGCTTGCGCGCCGCCCTCTTTCAGCTCTTCCGCACGTCAACCGCTGTTTCCTCTCTGGAGCCGCATCATCATGACAACCGATACCGCCGCGCGCGTGATCCGCGAAGGCAAACTGTTTATCGACGGGCAATGGGTCGCCGGGTCCGACGGCCAGACGCGGCCCGACTACAACCCGGCAACCGGTGAGCAGTTTGCAAACGTGCATCAGGCGACCCGCGCCGACGCAATGCGCGCGGTCGATGCCGCGCATCGGGCGAAAGACATGTGGGCGAACATGGTCGTGTCGAAGCGCGCGGATATTCTGCTGGCCTGCGCCGATGCGCTGGCCGCCATGGCCGACGACGTGCGCGACGTGCTGATCGAAGAGTCCGGTTCGACCTATCCGAAAGCGATGTTCGAAGTGATGAGCGGCATCGACCTGCTGCGCAGCGCGGCGGGCGATGCACGGCATGTGTTCGGCGAGACGCTGCCGCATAGCATGCAGGGACAACTCGGCTTCACGCTGCGCCGTCCGCTTGGCGTGATCGCCGGAATCGCGCCATTCAACGCACCGTTCTGGCTGGCGATGAAAAAGGTCGTGCTCGCGCTCGCGGCGGGCAATACGTTCGTGCTGAAGCCATCTGAAGAAACGCCGGTGACGGGCCTGAAAATCGCCGAACTGTTCGAGCGCGGCGGCTTGCCGCCCGGCGTGCTGAACGTGGTGCCCGGTCCCGCCGATGAAGTCGGCGACGTGCTGCTCACCGATCCGCGCGTGCGGATGCTGACGTTCACGGGTTCGACGCGTGTGGGCCGACACCTGGCGGTCGAAGCGGCGAAGCAGATGAAAAAGGTCACGCTGGAACTGGGCGGCAAGAATCCACTGATCGTGTTGCGCGACGCCGACCTCGACTACGCAGTGCGCGCCGCCTGCTTCGGCATCTTCTTTCATCAGGGCCAGGTGTGCATGGCGAATTCGCGGATCGTTGTCGAAGCACCGGTGTACGACGCGTTCGCGGAAGCCTTCGTCGCGCGGGCGAAGACGTATCAGGTCGGTGATCCGCGCGATCCAAAGACCGTCATCGGACCGCTGATCCGCCGCTCGCAATGTGGCGTGATCGACGCGCAGGTGGAAGACGCCGTGTCGAAAGGCGCGCGCCTGCTGATGGGCGGCACGCATCGCGAGAACTTCTACGATCCCACCGTTCTCGCCGATGTCACGTCCGCGATGACGATCTACGACGACGAGAGTTTCGGCCCGGTCACCTCGCTGATTCGCGTGGCCGATTCCGAGGAAGCGTTGCACGTCGCCAACGATACGTCGTACGGATTGTCGGCGGGCGTGATCACCAACGATCTGCAGAAAGCGTTCGATCTTGCGTTGCGGATCGAAGCCGGCATGGTTCATCTCAACGACACGACGGTGTCCGATGAACCGCATGTGCCGTTTGGCGGCACGAAAATGAGCGGCAGCGGCCGTGAAGGCGGCCGTTATTCGATGGAGGAAATGACCGAGCTGAAGTGGGTCACGGTGCAGATGGGGCAGCGGGTGTTTCCGTTTTGAGGGTTTGTCTCGTTCTGATTCTGACGTGAACTGAAGATAACGATCTGTTGTCGGGGTGCGGGTATGCCGCCGCACCCTTTTTTATCGGCCTCTCCTCGCCTGAAGACCAGAACGCTGCGGAGCAGCGTTTTCGGTGAATACGATCGGCCTGACGGTTAGTTGCATTTCAATCGTTATCTGAAACTGCGTGCTGGTCCTGTCCACGACACCATAATCGACGCCCTCCACGATAGTGGAATTTATGTCACGCACTGGTGCGATGAAACGTGACGGTGCATCGCTGCACAAAAACGCGCCCTCGAAGTCTTTCGAACCGCACCGCATCCCTCATCCACCGCCCGTCCTCGCCGCGTCCCAAACGCAGCAACCCCGTCTTTTTTCTCCTCCGCGAGAAGCTGACAAATCCCCCGCCAACCCCATTCGTACGGCTTTCACCCTCCCTCATCACCTTCCTTTTCGCCGGGAACATAACCACGGCCCCTCTCAAATGGCATGGACGTTGCTCTACTTTAAGAGAATCGCCTCTACCATCGTTACAGGGAGCCACCATGAGTCAAGTCACGGCAGACGCGCCGCCGGCAGTCGCAACACCCGCGTCGCAGCATCTCCATCACGAGCGACGGCGCGTGCTGATCGCCAGCGTGATCGGATCGATCTTCGAGTGGTACGACTTCGTCGTGTACGCGATTGCCTCCGCGCTGGTCTTCAACAAGTTGTTCTTTCCAGCGGCCAATCCGCTGGTCGGCACGATCGCGGCATTCGGCACCTATGCGGTCGGCTATGTCGCGCGACCGCTGGGCGGCATCGTGTTCGGCCACTTCGGCGACCGGCTCGGGCGCAAGGCGATGCTGTCGTTGACGCTCGCGATCATGGGCGTCGGCACGTTTCTGATCGGCTGTCTGCCGACGTATGCGCAGATCGGCCTGTGGGCGCCCGCGCTGCTGATCGTGCTGCGCTTCACGCAGGGTCTCGGGATCGGCGGCGAATGGGGCGGCTCGATCCTGATGGCCGTCGAACACGCGCCGCCGAATCGGCGCGGACTGTTCGGCAGTCTGGTGCAACTCGGCTATCCGGTCGGCGTGATCGTCTCCACCGGCGTGTTTTCGATGATGGCGTGGCTGCCGCAAGCGGACTTCCTGTCGTGGGGCTGGCGTCTGCCCTTTCTGATCAGCATCCTGTTCGCGGTGGCGGGAATCGTGATCCGCCTGCGTGTCGCCGAAAGCCCCGCGTTCGAACGCGTCGCCCAACCGGAAAAGCTCGCCAAGGTGCCGTTCTTCGAGATTCTCGCCAACCACCGCCGGACCTTCCTGGTGGCGGTCGGCCTGAAAATTTCGGAGATCGCGTGGGTTAGCGTCGCGACCATCGTGACCATCAGCTACGTGACAGTTCATCTGAGCCTGCCGAAGAGCGTGATTCTGAACGGCCTGCTCTTGGCGGCCGCGCTCGAACTCGTGACGATTCCGTTGTTCGGCTGGCTATCCGATCTATACGGACGACGCACCATGTTCTTCACCGGCTGCGTATTTTCGATCGTGTTCGCGTTTCCGCTGTTCCATCTGCTCGATAGCCGCGATCCCACCACGATTGCACTGACCATCGCGATCGCAGTCAGCCTCGGACAAGGGATCATGTTCGGCCCGGAAGCAGCATGGGTGTCGGAACTGTTCCCGACGCGTCTGCGCTACAGCGGCGCATCGCTCGGCTTCCAGCTAGGCGGCGCGATATCCGGCGGATTGACGCCGCTCGTCGCTACGTTGCTGATGAACTGGGCGGGCGGCGCGACGTGGCCGGTATCGATCCTGCTGATCGGCACGGCGTGCATCACGTTGCTCGCTGCGTGGCACGCGCCTGAAACCGCGCATGAGCCGTTGCGGAACTGAGTGGCCGCGCCTTTCTGATCTACGTTGGAACCGTATCCGGCCACGAGTTCTCGCGTGTGCCGGATACCGCTCCTTGCATCGCCGAGACGCTTCAGCTACGAACCGGATTGATGATGATCAGATACTTGCAGACGCTGCGTCCGGTGTTTTCGAAACGATGCGGCGCGTCGGCGCGGTAGTACAGCGAATCCGTCGCATTGAGCACGGTGCGGGTATCGCCGATCGTCACAATAAGCGAGCCCGACAACACGTACACATACTCCTCGACCGGCAACGTATGCGCGACCAGCGGCCCCGTATCCGCTTTCGACGGCATTTCCGCCATCACGAAATCGAGGCCGCGGCCTGGCAGGATCGGCGAAAGGACGCGCCGCGAGAAACCCGTATCGGGATCGACCAGCACCGTTTGCTGGTCGTGCCGCATCACGACGACATCGTGCTGACGCACTTCCTGACCGAGCAGGCGAGCGACCGTCGTGTCGAGTGCATCGACGAGTTTGGAGAGAATCGACGTTGACGGTGAAGACTGAGCGCGTTCGATCTTCGAGATCATCGCGCGGCTGACGCCCGACGCGCTGGCCAGATCGTCGAGCGACATGCTTTTGAGCTTGCGCTGACGGCGCAATTCGTCGCCGAGCGCGGCATTGGTCGCGTGAGTTGCGGGGGTCGCTGCTGCGGCGCTGTCTGCCGCAACCGGAGCATTGTCGTGGTCGACGGGGACAGTATCGTCCTGCGCCGTCTGACTGGTTGAACTGGCAGGATGCCGCGCGCCGGTTTTGCTTTTTATCACAGTCGAATTCGCGTTCGTTTGAATCCCGTGATTTTATAGCGTTACGCGCGCGCGGCATTGAATCACATCATGAGACTACGCCATGACCTCACGCCGCGAGGCAATCCGGGTGATTGCGTTGAGCACGCCGCGCGTAGTACGCGAAGGTCACCATGTCGCGTTTGATCGTGGAGACCCAGTCGTGCGCTTCGACCGCCAGCATCTGAGGCAAGGGCTTGATGGTGCCCGCCGCCATGGCCAGCAATTGCAGGCGCGCCGCCCGTTCCATCAACAGCGCGAGCATGCACGCTTCCTCGATGGTTTTACCGACCACCAGTTGACCGTGATGCGCGAGCAGGATCGCGCGTTTGTCGCCGAGCGCCGCCGAAATGATCTCGCCTTCTTCGTTGCCGACCGGCACGCCAGGCCATTTTTCGAGGAACGCGCAATCGTCGAACAGCGGACTGGTGTCCATATGCGACACCGCGAGCGGCACTTCGAGCATCGACAAGGCCGAGATGTACGGCGGATGCGTATGGATGATGCAGTTGATCTCGGGCCGCGCCCGGTAGATCCACGTATGAAAACGGTTAGCAGGGTTCGGAATGCCCTCGCCGGACACCACCTGCAAGTCTTCGTCCACCTTGATCAGGTTGGACGGCGCAATCTCGTCGAAGCCGAGGCCGAGCCGCTGCGTGTAGAACGTGCCCGCTTCGGCGCGGGAGGTGATCTGCCCGGCAAGACCCGAATCATGACCGCCGTCGAACAGAATGCGACAGGTCAGCGCCAGTTTTTCGGACACACTCCAGTTGCCTTCGCGCACGTCGGCGTCGAGCCTGCGCTCGGCCAGTTCGATCAGGTCCTTTTTGGACATCTCAAGCGTTTCTGCCATGACATCGACCCCTTTATGAAATCCACCTAAAGTAGAATTAGCTCTACTTTAGGAGATAAATAAAGCGGTGTAAAGCAGCGCTCACCCCTTGTGGAGCGATCCGTAGTGTTGCGCTGTCCGGGAGCGCGAGCGCAGCAGCAGATAGAAGGCGGCGCCGTGCGTCAGCATCAGCAGCGGCACGTAGATGATCACGATCGCGTACATCGCGCCCAACTCTCCCGCGCGCGCCGGCAGATCGGCCTGGATCGCGTGGTAGTAGTCGAGCATGAGTTCGCCTGCGCCGACCACATTGAACGCGACGACGAACAGCCAGAAGATGCGCGGCATCCGTGCGGTGAGGAGCGCCAGCAGCGCCAGAACGCCGGTTGCGAAATCGCCGTATGCGGCGGGCCCGGCGAAACTGCCCGGCAGATGCGCGCCGACCACGCCCGGCAGAACGAATACCAGCCCGAAGAACCGGAAGCTGTGCAAAGTGGCGATGGCGCGATGCGCTTCGAACGGATCCATCGATTTGAGCCTGGGCCAGATGTACGTGCGCAGGCAGAGCAGCCACGCGAGGTATCCCAGAACGAGATGCGATAGAAAGATAAGTTCGGGTGGCATGCTGGCTCCTGTCGCGGGATAGGTGCGGTGCATCGGGGGGCAGTTGGCGAGGTGTCGGATACATCAGGCTGATCCGGCACATCGGTTGGGCGTCCCGGTTGGGCGTATCACGCACATCCATCGCTCACCGCAAGTTTTTTCCGTGAGTTTCCTCACCGGTCTTAACGGCCTTGCGAGCCTGCCTGGCGCGACTCACCGGCTACAGGCATAGGTGTACCATGGCCTCTCGCGACCGACTATTCATCACAATGTTGACGGGCTATGAAGCAGAACTTCACAGTCAGGCAAGGCGCGCTCGACGGCGTGGAAGTGTTCCTGAGCGTGGCCCGGCATCGCAGCTTCCGGCAAGCCGCCGCGGAACTCGGTGTGACGCCGTCGGCGGTCAGTCAGACGGTGCGTGTCCTCGAAGCGCGCATCGGCGCCACGCTCTTCATACGGACCACACGCAGCGTCGGCCTGACCGAAGCGGGCGAACGGTTTCTGGCGCACGCAAAACCGGCGTTCGACGAGCTGGTCGCCGCCAGCGAGGTGGCGCGCGGATTCGGTCAGCGGCCCACCGGCCTGTTGCGTCTTTCGGTGCCGCGTGCGGTGGTGCCGATCCTGCTGGAACCGCTGATCGCCTCGTTTTGCGCCGCTTATCCCGAAGTCGAAGTGGAGATCGCCGCCAGCAAGGAACTGATCGATCTTGCCGCGCAAGGATTCGACGCCGGAATCCGGCTCGGCCAGTTCGTCGACGCCGATATGGTCGCGATCCCGTTGACGCCGCCGCTTCGTCTGATCGTCGTGGGCAGTCCGGCTTATCTGGCGGCGCGCGGTCTGCCGACCCACACCGACGAACTTCGCCAGCACGCGTGCCTGCGATGGCGGCGATCCGGCGGTGCGCTCGCGCTATGGTCGTTCAACGACCAGGGCCGCACGATCGAGATCGCCGTAGCGGGCCCGCTGATCGCCAATGACTTTCCCACGATGCTCGGTGCGGCGATCGAAGGCATGGGTCTCGCCCAACTACCCGAACCGCTGGCCGCCGAAGGATTGCGGGCGGGGAAACTGGTGCAGGTGCTGGAACCGTTCGCGCCCGTGATTCCGGGGGTGTTTCTCTACTATCCGGACCGGCGGCAGATGATGCCGAAGCTGCGCGCATTCATCGATCATGTGAAAAGCCGAGCGGCGGCTGACGGCAAGGCCGCCGATACGCAATGAGCCAACTCGCCGCGCCGTCGCCCTGAACACGGCGAGCGGCGCGGCGCATCTCCGCATTCCCGCGTTACTTCACGTTGAACGAATAGTCGCCATGCGTGCGATGCCCGTCCGACGCAACCGCCACCCAGTGCACCTGATAACGGCCCGCTGCCAGCGTCGGCAAGGGCACCGTGATCAACGCCGCCTCGTGATCATCGACTGAGGATTTCGCGGTGTTCACCTGCTTGCCGCTGGCATCGGTGACGGTCAGCGAACTGAAGGCCGGTTCCAGCGGTCCATCGAACATCACGCGAACCTGAGCGGGCGACGTGACCGTCGAGCCCGCACCGGGCTCCTGCTTCTGCGGAAACACATGCGCGCAGGCAGCACCCGCCAGCGCGAGTCCCGCCAGCAGCGTCGTCAGTTTCGCGATGCCACGCAAACCGGCATCGTTCGAAAAATGCTTCGTTTTCATCGTCTCTCTCCTCGTTCACTGGAATAGCGGTTTGCCGATCGTCGTCGGCGCGATGTCGTCGAGGAAGATATGCGCCTGCACCAGGATGCCCACGTGCGACCCGCTCGCGCGATTGACCGGAATCTGTGCCTCGACCCCGAACTGCCCGTAACGGTTTATCCAGATAAAGCCGGGATTGACCGTGCCGGTGGTCTGCCCCTGGCTTCTCGACAACGGAATTTCGACCAGCGGAATCAGGCTCGCGAGCGGCTGCGGCAACCCGACGTCGTGCACATGCTGCTGCAGATACGGCAGGCTGTACTGCACCGTCACGCCGTAGTTGAACGCGTTCGGCTGACCTGCGCCGGTGGTGAGCGCCGGACCGGCCTCGGCGGTGATCGCGACCGGCCGCAGGTACGCGAGCGAATCCGGCAGATCGCCCATGCCCTTGCCGGCATAGACAGTCGGCGAAATCGTCGAGAAATTATCGGCAATCGCACGGCTGCCAGTGCCGCCGAGTTCGGCATCCACGCCAATCGACGTCATGAATTCGTGCGCATCGTTGACATACAGCAGGTACTTCAGCCCGACGCCGAAGTTGTCGAATCCGCGCGCCCGCGGATTGTTCTGCATCGCATAAGTGCCGTCGACGGATACCGCGAGGCGCGGCGTGATCAGCTTGTCGTATTCGACGTCGAAGGTGTTGATGCTCTGATCGCCGTCGTCGCCGGGTACACGCTGATGGCCGTACTCGAAGTTGGCTTCGTCGCCGACACCGGGGTCGTCGACGGACATCGTCGACGGAAAGACGCGGTCGCCCGCAATCGCGTGCGCATTCGCCAGCGACGGCGCGCATAGCGCGATACCGGCCGCAACGAGCGATGCCGCGCGCAGCGTGCGAGCGCAGCGGACTGATTGTTTCTGCATGGTTCATCCTGTTTCATGGGTCGTGACAACGCCGGCGCGCACGCCCGAACGGACGTGCGGCGGCAGCCGCGCTGCGCATGGGCGCAACGGGCGACGAGGACTCGAATCAGGCGATGAACGGAGGTGCGCGAGGCTGCGCGAAGGTAAGCGGTTCGACGCGGCGGACGCTCTTGAAGCGTGTTGCGACGACGTGCTGGCGAGTGCGCACGGCGGCGACGAAGAGCGTCTCGACGCCGGGCATGACCGGCAGGTGAGCGAGCAGGCTGCAATAGCCGCAGGCGTCGCCATCGGACATTTGCGTGTGTTTGGTGGTGGAGTCGCTGGTTGGGGTGGAGGCTTGAGGGGCGTCGTCGGTGGCGTCGCGCATGGACGACATCGAGCCCATCTGCGGCATGGCGTGCATCGATTGCATGGAATCCATCGACACCATGTCGCAATGCTCATCCGCCATCGCCCCTCGCTCTGCGCGAGCGGCGAGCGTTTGCGAAATCGTCGGAGCGAGCGTGGCCATCAGGATCGCGAGCAATCCCAGCCAACTGCCAATGTTCCGATAAAAACGACTCAAGATGCGCCCGGCAAGACGATTAGAAGCGGATTAAAGCCGATTAGAAGCTGTCGCGGATTATGCCACGGTCAATAGAGCAAACTGCCGACGGCAAAGCCGCCCCGGACGATGGACAATGCATCATTCAGGCCCCGGCACGGAGTGCCCATGAAAGCGCAGCGCCCGCATCCCCCGCACTTTCCCGGCGACCACCATGCCGAATGGCGCGACCATACGATGCCTTACGTCATCGTCGCCGTGCTGATCCTGCTGGCGATCACGCTGGTCATCTGGGTGGTCGATCCGGCGCCGCCCAAAACCATCACGATCAGCGCAGGTCCGCGCGACAGTTCGTTCTTCGTCGCCGCCAGTCAGTACAAGAAGATTCTCGCGCGCAACGGCGTGAAGCTGAACGTGCTGGAATCGGACGGCTCGGTGCAGAATCTGCAACGTCTGCTGGACCCGAAACAGCGTGTCGATCTTGCGCTCGTGCAAGGCGGCGTCGCTGACGGAATCGATACGTCGTCGCTGATGTCGCTCGGCAGCGTGTTCTATATCCCCGTGGTGGTGTTTTATCGCGGCGCAGGGCTGACGCAGCTTTCACAACTGGAAGGCAAAAGAATCGCGATAGGCCGCGAAGGCAGCGGCACGCGCCTGCTCGCGCTCAAGTTGCTGGAGGCGAACGGCATCGGGCCGGGCGGCAGCACCGTGCTGGTGCCAACCGATGGTTTGCAGGCCGCCACGCAACTGGTGTCGGCCGAGGTCGACGCGGCGATTCTGAATGGCGACTCGGCAACCCGCCCGCTCATGTTGCGGCTGCTCAAGGTGCCCGGCGTTTCCGTGATGAATTTCGAAGAAGCGAGTGCGTACGCGCGCCTGTTCCCCTACCTTGCGGACATCAGCCTGCCGGCCGGCGTGCTGGATCTGAAGTACAGGATTCCGCCTGAAACGGTGCATCTGATCAGCCCGACTGCCGAACTCGTCGCGCGGACCAACCTGCACCCGGCGATTTCCGATCTGCTGATCGAAGCCGCGCAGGAAGTGCACGGCATGCCGGGCCTGTTGCAGCATGCGGGGGAATTTCCGAATCCGGTGGCGCGCGAATATCAGATCAGCGAGGATGCACAGCGTTATTACAGGACCGGTAAAAGTTTTCTGTACCGGACGCTGCCGTTCTGGCTGGCGAGTATCGGCGACCGCACGCTGGTTCTGCTGCTGCCGATGGCGGTGCTGCTGTTTCCGACCATGCGCCTGATTCCGGCGCTCTACCGGTGGCGGGTGCGTTCGCGCATCTATCGATATTACGGATCGCTGATTGCGATCGAACGCGGCGCGCTGGCCGATCCGAGCGACGATGAACGCAAGCACTTATTCGCGGAACTGGATCAGATCGAAGCGTCGCTGAACCGGCTGCGTATGCCATTGGCATATGCCGATGCGTTTTACGTGCTGCGCGAGCATGTGGGTTTTGTGCGCGGCCGGTTGACGGCCGCGGCGCAGGTGAGCCATCCCTAGGCGGGATGGCGTGCACTTTATGCTTCGGGTTGTGCCGACGGAGTGTCGGTGGAGCTTGCCGGCGCGGCAGTTTCGTTGCTGACCGGTGCTTCCGTCGAAGCGGCTTGCGGCTTGTTGCCGGTGGCCTCGGTAGCTTCGGCTGGTGCGGCGCCTGCTTCCGCAGATGCCGCTTCCGTCGGAGCAACCGCCGTCCCGTCAGCCGGTGCCGCCGCATCGGCCGTACCAGCCGCTGCGGCCTTCGCAGCGCTCCGGTTCGCGCGATGCGCCTGCAGACGCTGCGCGCCCGCGGCTTCCTGCGCGGTGACCTGCCCCGCTTCAGCGCCCGTCAGATCGACGCGTGCTGCGCCTTCGACTAGGCACTTCCAGTAGCGGCTGCCACGGCACCACGTCTTGATCGCGTCGCGCAACTCGGCTTCGCTCAGCGACAGGTCTTTCGCGTGCACGACGAGGTCTTCGAAGATACCGACCTTCAGCGGCAACTTGGGCGCCGGATTCTTCGGGAACGCAACCGGGAACCGCTTTTGCAGTCGCCCAATCGATTTGACCACCGGATCGACCGGTTTGGCATCCACAGCTGGCTTTGCGTCGACGGCAGCCGGGTTCGCGTCGCGACGCGGATGCGCCGGCTTGCGCGCGGGCCTCGCGTCGGGCCGGGCACCCGGCTTGGAACCGGGCTTGAAACCCGCCTTCGCGCCGGGCTTGGAAGCCGGGTTAGAAGCGGCATTGGAGGCATGCTTCGAAGCGGGCTTGGCACCGGATTTGGCGGCAGGCTCAGCTTCGGCACGTGCCGCAGCCAGTTGCTTCTTCAGTTCAGCGAGTTGTTCGAAACCCATAGCGCACAGTCGATTGAGAAAGACGAGATTGTAGCAGCGTGCGCAAACGCGCTTGTGACAACGCTGCGAGGCAGATTCGGCATGACGCCGCGATGTAGCTGGAAGAGTAGGATTTTTACCGCGTTTTTGCAGGTTTTGTCGTTTGAATCGCGGGCGAAATAGATGCGGTGGGGCTGTGGGATGCTGCTGTGCGCCGGCACCTGAAAGCCACTTCCGCCAATATTCGCAAATTCCGAATTTTTATCACGTTCTGGTGGATGCCGCCGCTGCCGCTTCGGCCTCTTGCGCCTTCAGCCCCGTCACCGTGACGCACAAACCCGGCCGCCCCACGTTATTGCGCAGCGAAAGATCCAGTTGATGCCGCCCCGCAATCCGCGAAACGATGGCAAGGCCGAGGCCGCTGCCCTCGCCCTGCGCGTTCTCGCCGCGATAAAACCGGTCGAACACGCGCTCGAGTTCGGCCTCGGGGATGCCCGTCCCGGTATCGACGACCGCCAGCCCCACGCGCCCGCCGTCCGCACGCCGGACGATCACGTCGACACGCCCGCCGTGAGGCGTATGGCGAATCGCGTTGTTGACCAGATTCGCCAGCAGAACGTTCATGCCGTGCGGCTCGGCCAGCACGGTGTAAGCGTCGTCGTCCGTTTGAGCGTGCTCGCATTCGAGACCGAGGTCGATCCCCTTCGCCTCCGCCAGCAGCGAAAAATCGCCGACCACCTGCTCGCCGATCCGTCGCAGGCTAACCGGTTTCATCGACGTGACCAGGTGCGCGTCCTCGCGCGCCAGCGTCAATAACTGCTGTACCAGGTGGATGATCCGGTTGACCCGCCCTTCGACGCGTTCGAGCGCCTGCCCCTCGCCCTTCAACGACCCATCGCGCGATGCCGCCTGGAGTTGCAGCTTCAGCGCGGCGAGTGGCGAACGCAGTTCGTGCGCGGCATCCGCGATAAACGTGCGCTGCGCCTGCGACGCCGTATGCAAGCGCTGCAACAGATCGTTGAGCGCCTCGACCAGCGGCTTGATCTCGACCGGCACGGTGCCGTCCAGACGCAACGGCTCGAGTGAATCGATCGAACGCGTGGTCAGTGCGCGCGACAGCCCGCCGATCGGCCCCAAACCGCGCGCGACCACCAGCAGCACCAGTACGATCGTCACCGGCACCAGCAACGCGAGCGGCCATAGCGTGTGCAGCGCCAGTTGCAGCGCGAGATCCTCGCGCACGGAGACCGGCTGCGCGACCTGCACATAGCGGCCCTTCTGCTCGACCCCGAAAATGCGCCAGTGATAGCGGCCGCGCTCCACCGTGCTGAAACCGGCCGGTTGACGCGAGATTGCCGGTTCGCGCGTCGAGTGATAAATCAGCTCGCCGTCGCCGCCCCAGATCTGGATGACGATGCGGTCGTCGGCGAGATCGCCGAGATCGGGATCGCGATGCTCGCCGTTGCCGACGCCCGCGAGGTTCGACGGTAACGACAGCGCGACCGTGCGCAATTCATAGTCGAACAGCTCGCTGGCCTCCTGCCGCGCCGTGTGAAAGATGCCGTATCCAGCCATGCCCGACGCCGCCGCCATGCCGAAAATCAGCCAGCCCAGCAGCCAGCGGCGAATCGACGTCATCCGCACCTCTTCAGGCGATAGCCCACGCCGCGCACCGTCACGACCTGCTCCGCGCCGATCTTGCGGCGCAGACTGTGCACGTGCACTTCAATCGTGTTGCTGCCGACTTCCTCGCCCCAACCGTACAGTTTTTCTTCGAGTTCGGCCTTCGTGAAGACTCGCGTGGGCTGTTCGATCAACGCATGCAGCAGTGCGAATTCGCGCGGCACGAGCGGCAACGCCGCGCCGTTCAGCGTGACTTCGTGCGCGGCGGGATCGAGCGTCAGTTCGCCGTGCGCATAGACCGGCTGCTTCTGGCCGGTGCGCCGCCGCGACAGCGCGCGCACACGCGCGGCCAGTTCGTCGAGATCGAACGGCTTGATCAGATAGTCGTCGGCGCCGGCGTCGAGACCGCGAATCCGGTCGTCCACCGCATCGCGCGCGGTCAGGATGATGACCGGCGCGTCGCCGCCGTTCTTCCGGTAGGCATTGAGCACGTCGATACCGTCTTTCTTCGGCAGACCGAGGTCGAGCAGGACGAGGTCGTACACGCCGTTTCCCAGCGACAACTCGGCTGCGCGACCGTCTTCGGCCCAGTCGATCGCATAGCCGGCGCGGCGCATCGCGCCTAACACCGTCTCTGCAATCATGTCGTCGTCTTCTACCAGTAGCAGACGCATGGCCTTCTCCTCTGTCCAGTTTTGGCCCGCATTGTCGTGGTTGGGAGCTTAACGGTTCCTTAAGATCAGCGGCAAATCATGACAGATTGGGGGTGCGGTTGATGCCGGCATCGATATTGTGATGCCTATCGCGATGGCCGCGTCGCGCGCTGCTGCGGGCTAGTGACAATCCGTCAGCGGCCAGGAACTGCGAAGGTAGTTATGTTCGAGGATGACGACGGGCAACGTCAATGTCATCGTAAGGCCCAGCCTTCTCTATAAACGAAGGAAGGAGGCGCTCGGGGCATCCCTGCTGCCGTGGATGGGACACGGCAATGTCAGGGCGAAGTACACCATCTCGTGGCGCAGTGACTCGTGGATAAGTCTCACCTACTCGGTTGGTTGCAAACGGCGAGGCAGGATTGTGCTGTTCGAACACTCCCTCAGCATGCTCGACGCATGATGCTCCCTGAAAGGGATCCCACGTCCCAATTGACATACAAGGGACGCCGAGAGCAGCCATTCGAAATGGTGCATCATTGAAACACTCCTCAACGATAACTGACGAAAACCGATCAATGCTTCCCGACGACATCAACGCTGGATGCGCCGAACTGTTCGACATCTGGTGCGAGCGTCGCGTCGTGCGTCCTTTGCGCCACTTGCTGCGGACGTGGCCGCTAACGAGCGGCTTGACAGACGACTGGGGTGACTTGCACGAAGCACTACGAGCATTACGCTCCGACTGTCGAGCAGCGATTTCCGAAGCGGAACAGGTAACGGTCAATGACCTGATCCAGGCTATCGCCGTAAACTTCTTTCAGCGATGAGCGACTGCGATAAGCCAATGAAATGTGATTGCCATGATCAGCCGGCAATCCGCAGGATTGACGGGGTCGTGCCGAAACTGTTTCCCGGCTTCCGACTCGTAGATACCGCGCACTGGAGAGCGCTTGTTCGATGCCCGATGTGCGGGCAACTATGGGCTGTTGACGAATGGGACAAGTATCAGATTCAGTTTGCGGTAAAGGTCGAAGATGCGAAAGGTTGGAATGCTTCAGACGAGGCGCTGCGCAAGGAGTATCTTGTTCAGTCACGCGGGGAGAATGCGACCGCAAAATGCATGTGGAATGGCTGCGAGAAGAACCAGTTGAACGGTAGCGCATACTGCGTTGACCATCTTTACGCCACCGGCGCAAGAACTTGATCAAGTCGCACACCAGTACCGAATCGACCAGAGAGTCGGAAAACGGAAACTGGCTGTTGTTGGTCAACAGGCGTGCTGCACTTTCGAGGTCAGCTAATCGCTAACACCTGGCTGCAACCATAGCTCCGATCCTGGTATCCATGTAATGCTCCAGCCAGTTCCTCGGCCCGCCGAGATAGGCATATTCGAGGTTCGGGTAATCGGCCACGTACTTCCGGCTCAGCGGATTTTTTAGCCATGCATTCACATTTGGCATTGGCCAACCGCTAGTGACCTCAACCATAACGTTACCGACCGAAAGCTCAGCGTCGAGAACCTGACGAAGAGGGCCGGTGAGACGAGGCAAGACAACAGAGAGGTCGTAGCCATGGATCATGGGCGTCCGTAGGCTTAGTAGGTGAGCCAAGGTTTCATTGTCAACGATCTACGTAGCTTCGTCGAATGACCGGAGCTCGCCAAACTGATTCCGATTATTACCCGAACAACTCTCCTCCAACTCGTTAATTGCACGGCCGACATAGATCGAACCACAAGGGTCGGTCGACCTGGTGTAAAGCGGCAAGTCTAGTAAGTTCACGCCGTTATCTACAGCGATGCAGTACAAGGATCGACACTGAACGACGAAAGAAAGGCCACCACGCGGCGGCCTTTCCTCAAGAGAAAATTGTCGCTCGCATTCAGTCAATCATGCAACTCGACGTTGCAACGGCCGATACCCCTATATCAAGATAGACGCCACTCACCACGTGGGAGACTAGGGCAGCAACAGTCCCTAAAATTTCCCAATAGTGAGAAATCGTTCGATGACAAAGTGTGATAACCAACGTTGTCCAATCTGTTACCCGAACTGGAAAGAGGAAGAAGCTGCCGCAAAAAAGCGCGCAGAAGATGACCACCAGGACTGCATCAACTGTTGGCGCTTCTATCAGAAAAAAGCGGAAGCCATCGTTTCTGCCGGCGATCCGATCGCCCGTAACCGACGAATCAATGCGGCCTATGCGCGATTGTGGTTAGATGACCGCCGCTTCCAGTGGGCAGGACTGGCTGCATTCGCATCCAAACAAGTCGGATGCGGCCTGCTTAACGCCGCGGAGTTCATTAGCAAGTCAAATCGCGAACGCAACGCGTATCAGCAATGGGAAAAACAGAGCTCCCTGCTTGAACGGATGGCACCCTACGGATCCCCGCGCATGCCCATTCCCGATCAGGCCAACGGCGCTGGCGCCGGGAATGTTTATCAAATGCTTGCCAAGGGCAACACCGCGCTCTTCCTGGACATCTGGCCACTGCACATGTTCTTTAAGGAGTTCGGTTTGCAGCGGTTCAAGCGCTGTCTGCAGGAGCGTCGGGAACTGAACGGATCGGTCGCATGGCCGCTCGCTGATAGCGTTCCGTTTGGGGTTACCAAAACGCAAGTTGTACAGGGGTTTGAAGCGATTGATGCTGGCGCTATCACTAAAAGTGTCGAATTACTCGCGTGGCATGAACAGATCAACATTTTGCAACCGGCCATGTACGACGATCAGAACTTCGCTCTATTGATGCGGGCCAATCAGTTCGCATGGGCGCTGAACATTCCGACCGGATCGGCGCGCGAAATCCAGCTAACGCTCGCCAACCAGTGCACCGTAACAGGCGCTAGTGCAAGATATGAAACGTTCAGCAAGGAGCCTTTGGCCAATCTTGCGGACGGCCGCCAGCGGATGGCGTTTGTTTTACGCGCTGCGCTGCGGTTCGATCAGCTCTTGAAGGACCCGATTCAGCGGCATTTTGTGGAGAATTCCCTGTTCCTTATCGCGCACGGAGACGCCTGATGCAGATCACAAAACTTAATCGGCGTCGGCGCCTTGCTTGCGCAGGGTTTGTACTCACCGCCCTGTTGGCTATTTACGCGATAGCGCGTCCATCGGATGAATTAGTGCTTGCGATTGGAGAGCCGTATGAACAGGTAAGGCTTCAGTCTCCGTCGGTCTTGCCGGCTATCGAGCCCGATGCAAACTGGGGTGGCTTGGCAAGCCGCCCTGCCAGATTGCGTTTCGTCGATCCCCAATACGGTTTTGTCACTCCCGCAGCGAAATTCCTGGCGGTACATTACGACAGCAAGGGGAATGTCGACTCCGTTACGCTATCCCCGCAAGTGGCGACATTGCTCCTTGATGATGCGATGCAAGTCCTAACGGATTTGCAGGACCAGCTTCGACGCGGAGGGTGGAAGCCATTTCGAGAAGCACGAAGCCAGCCTATAGAAGACACGCCCGCGAGACGCGCAGAAATTCAAACGTGCGTGGCACCTACGAGCTATTGGCAAGCCGGAATCAAATACCAACTCTCGCTAAATATTCGCTGCTTTCGCAGCGAACAGCATCCGGACGATGAGCGTTACCTGATCACGTTGGACCTGGGGCCGCCCGTATTTGAAGACTCAGTTGTCCCTTGAGCGGTTGATAGCGTTTCGGTCGCCTCATGGGCTTACGCTAAAACAGTCCTGCAGGATCAGCCGCTCGCTCTCGACTGTAGATAATCAACGCCTATCGCTGCGCCATCCAATCCGCCCCTCCAACCATGTAGTCAATATCGGTCACCTCATTCTGGAACGCCTCGAAAATCGCTCGCATCGTTGCGATGATCATTCACGCCCAAAATCGCCCTTCCCTTGATCCGGCTCCGAGAGGTACCGGCTAGTACGCGCCGGAGAACTCACGTTCATAAAACTTGGCACGCGCGCATCGGCAATTACAGAGGACAGTCTGTCCCACTTTGTCGCCACCCATACGAGGATCTTGGGAAATGGTAGCTAGCCAGGTAGCTGGTGGCCGGTATTCGGCAGCCAGGCCTTGCTGGCTATAGGCTTCAGTCATTTTTACGCTTAAGCGTTCCTTAAGCCCCCCCTCTGCAAACTCGGCCCCTATTCTGCGGCATCCGTTTCCGGTTGCCGCCACTTCTTCATACAGGAGCCGGATTTTGCCCGTTTTCGACGCCGCGACTGCGGCTACACCCACGGTCATATCGAGCACGGCGTTGCGCCATCTGCGCAGGCTCACGCCCGTTTTCGCGTTGCTCGTCGCCGGTTGCACGTGGTACCACCCTGAGCCGCTTGCACCGCAAAACACGTCGACGTCCGCGCATTCGCTCGAACGTATCCAGATCGATTCGTCGAAGATGCCGCTGCCCGAGCTGGCCGCGCATCGCTTCGATCCGTCCGACGGGCTCGATATCGACGAACTCGCGATGCTCGCGGTCGCCAACAATCCCGATCTCAAACTGTCGCGCGACGACCTCGGCATAGCGCGCGCGCAAGCGTATTCGGCGGGTTTGCTGCCCGATCCGCAACTGAGCGTGTCGAGCGACTATCCAGGCGAGCTCGGCACCACGCGCGCGTTCAACTACGGCCTGAGCATCGACGTGATGGCGATCGTGTTGCGCAGCGCGAATAAACAATCCGCCGACGCCACCGTCGCCAAAACCGATCTCGGCCTGCTCTGGCAGGAATGGCAGATCGTCGCGCAGGCGCGGCAACTGTTCATCAAGACGCGCTTTCAGCAGGACACGTTGCCGCTTCTCCAGCAACAGCGCGACCTCGCGCGTACCCGCTACGAACGCATGGCCGAAGCGCGCCGCGACGGCAACCTGACCGACGACACGCTGACCGCCGCGCTCACCGCTTACAGCGACGCCCGCAAGCAATTCTCCGACGCCGAACGCGCAGCCGAACAGACGCATCACGACCTGAACGCGTTGCTCGGCCTTGCGCCCGAGGTCCGCGTGCAGCTTTCGGGCGACGACCGCATCGAACCGCTCACCGACACGGCACTCGACGCAACACTGCCCGGTCTCGCGCAACGCCGTCCCGATCTGATCGCACTGCAAGCCGGTTATGAGGCACAGGAACAGAAATATCGCGCGGCGATCCTGAGCCAGTTTCCGAGCCTGTCCGTCGGCTTCGTACGCGCACGCGATACGTCGAACATCTACACCAGCGGCTTCCAGATCAACCTGAGCCTGCCGATCTTCAATCGCAATCAGGGCAACGTCGCGATCGAAAAAGCGACCCGTCAGCGCCTGCGCGACGAATATCAAACGCGCTTGAATCAGGCCTATGCGGACGTCGCCCATCTTCGCGCGGACACCGTGATTCTCTCGCGTCAACTTCAGCAGACCGAAGCCGCATTGCCCGATGTTGACCTTGCCGCACAGCACGCCGCTGCGGCCTTCGCCGATCACAACCTCGCACTCGGCGCATACACCGATGCGCAAAGCGCGTCGCTCATCAAACGTATCGACATCGCGACACTGCGCGAATCGCTCGCCGAACAACGCGTTGGCTTGCAGGCGCTGCTAGGCAGTGCGATACCCGACGCCTTCACATCCGCTCAGACCTTCACCGACTCTCATGCGAAATAACCCCTTTCCAGCGATGCGGCCGCGTATCGCCGCAGTCGTCATGTCCGCCGCGGCCTGCAGTGCACTCGCGTACATGACCATCCACGCATCGCCTGCGGCGAGCGCTCCCGCAGCGGCACCCGACGCGTCGAGCCAACCCGTCGTATCCGTGCAAACCGTTCGCGTGCAGCAGGCAACGATTGCGCAACCGGTCCGTGCTTTTGGCATCGTCGCGGCATCCGCATCGAATCTGACGACGGTCAATCTGCCGTACGTCGCGCGGATCGTGCAGATGCGCGTGCAGTCCGGTCAAACGGTGACGCGCGGCACGCCGCTCTTCGCCGTGCAGGCCGACCCAGCCGCCGTCCTCGCTGCGACCCAGGCAAGAAGCGCGGTGACCCTCGCACAGGGCGAACTGGCGCGCACACAGTCGCTGCTCGACAAAGGGCTCGCCACGCAGTCGCAACTCGCGACCGCCCGCAAGGCGCTCGACGATGCACAGCAGGCCAGCGCCGCGCAGAACGAGACCGGCGTCACGAGCGGCAACAAAATCGTGGCCGCGCCGATCGACGGCGTGGTCATGCAACTGTCGGCCGCACAGGGCGACCAGGTGCAGGCGGGCGCGCCAATCCTGCAGCTCGCGGGCGGCAATAGCCGCAATAGCCACGATTTGCGCGCCAACGTGACGCTAGGCGTCGAGCCGTCGGAAGCCGCCTCTATTCATGCGGGCGATTCCGTCACGTTGCGCGGCCTGTCCACCTCGCTCGCGAGAACCACGGCGAACGGCAGCGTGATGCTGGTCGGCGCAGCAGTCAACCAGCAGAGCCAGCTCGTCGACATCGGCGCGAACGTGCCGCTTGCCCAGACGCCGTTCATTCCGGGCACCCGCGTCAGCGCCGATATCGCGACCCGCGCCGGCACGCACTGGATCGTGCCGCGCGCGGCCGTGCTGAAAGACGACAAAGGCGCCTACGTTTTCCAGATTACCCCGCAAAACAAGGCTCGCCGTGTAGCGGTGATCACTCGTGTAGAAAACGGCGACCGCTATGGCGTGGATGGTCCGATCGATGCCGCGCAAGGACTCGTGGTCAGCGGCAACTATGAATTGAAGGACGGCATGGCGGTGCGAACCAGCGGAGGCGCGCCGCAATGAATTTCGGTCAATGGATGCAAACGCACCGGCGTTCGCTGCTGTTCGTGATTGCGCTGCTCGCGATTGCGGGCGCGCTCACCGCGTTCCGTCTGCCGATCTCGCTGTTTCCGAACGTCGCGTTTCCACGCGCCGTCATCTCGCTCGACGCAGGCGACCGCCCCGCCGAACAGATGGCCACACTCGTCACGATGCCGGTCGAAGAAGCGCTGCGGCGGGTGCCGAACGTGCGCGACGTGGAATCGAAAACCAGTCGCGGCGCGGCCGAGATCTCGCTGAACTTCGACTGGGGCACCGACATGGCGCAAGCCACCTTGCAGGCGCAGGCGGCGCTCAGCGAAATTCTCGCGACGCTGCCGCAAGGCACCTCGATGCAGGTCCGGCGCATGGACCCGACGGTGTTTCCGGTGCTCGCCTACAGCCTCACGTCGACGCAGCAGTCGCTATCGGCTCTGCACGATCTGGCGCAATTCCAGATGCGGCCTCTGCTGTCGTCGGTGGAAGGCGTGGCGCGGGTCGATGTGACGGGCGGCGCTCAGGACGAGTTCGAAGTCGCCGTCGATCCCGCGCGCCTCGCCGCGTACAAGCTGTCGCTCGCGGATGTATCGAAGGCGATCGGCGCGAGCAACGTGCTGATGGCGAACGGCCGTATCGAAGATCACGACAAGCTGTATCTCGTGATTACCAACACCACCATCACGCAACTCGACGAACTGCGCAACGTGGTAGTGTCCGCGAACGGCGCGACGCAAATCCGTCTCGGCGACATCGCCACCGTTCGCCAGGGCGTGATGCCGCAATGGCTGCGCGTCACCGCCGACGGCCAGGACGCCGTGCTGCTCAACGTGTATCAGCAGCCCGGCGCGAACAGCGTGGCGATGGCGCAGGCGATCCGCGCGAAGATCGCCGACTTTCAGCATCAGATGCCGCCCGGCGTGCATCTGTCGAACTGGTACGACCAGAGCGAACTGGTGATCGCGTCGGCCACCAGCGTGCGCGACGCGATCATGATCGGCGTGGTGCTGGCCGCGTTGACCCTGTTCGTGTTTCTGCGCAACTGGAAGATCACCGCGATCGCGGTTGCGCTGGTGCCGGTCGTGATGGCCGCGACCATCCTGTTGCTCGACGTGTTCGGCATGGGCTTCAACATCATGACGCTGGGCGGGATGGCGGCGGCGGTGGGCCTCGTCATCGACGATGCGATCGTGATGATCGAACATATCGTGCGACGCATGCGCGAAGGCGGATCACGCGCGTTTCATGGCCGCGTGATGGCCGCCGCGCTCGAATTCACACGGCCGTTGGCGGGATCGTCGGCGGCGACGTTGATCATCTTCGTGCCGCTGGCATTTTTGTCCGGCGTGACCGGCGCGTTCTTCAAGGCGCTGTCGGTGACGATGGCAAGCGCGCTGTTCATTTCGTTTCTCGTCACGTGGCTCGCGGTGCCGATTCTGTGCGACCGCTGGCTCAAACCGAAGGACGCCGAGGAGCATGCGGAAACGCGCTTCGCGTCGTGGATGAACCGGCGCTATGCATTCCTCGTCGAGCGCGTCACCGCCCGGCCGCTGCTCGTGCTGATCGGCCTCGTGCCGCTGATCGTGGTCGCCGCCATCGCGTTCACGCGAGTCGGCAGCGGCTTCATGCCGACCATGGACGAAGGCGGCTTCGTGCTCGACTACCACACGGAACCGGGCACGTCGATCACCGAGACGGACCGGCTGATGAAGCAGATCGAGGCCATCGTCCGCGCGAATCCGAATGTCGCAACTTACTCGCGTCGAACCGGAGCGGGCCTGGGTGGCGATCTGAACGAACCGAACAAGGGCGACTTTTTTGTCCGATTGAAGTCGGGCAATCGTGAACCGATCGACACCGTGATGGAAGAAATCCGCTCGCAGGTCGAGACTCAGGTGCCCGGCGTCAGCGTCGAACTCGCGCAGTTGATGGAAGATCTGATCGGCGACCTGACGGCCGTCCCGCAACCCGTGCAGATCAAGATTTTCTCCGACGACCAGAACACGCTCGATACCACCGCGCGCAAAGTCGCGGCCCGCATCGGCCAGATTCAGGGCGTGGTGGATGTGAACGACGGCATCAATCCCGCCGGTGATGCGCTCGAATTGCACATCCTGCCCGCCGCGGCCGCAGCCGAAGGCATGGACCCGCAATCGATCGCACAGGCCGTATCGGACATGGTCGAAGGCAACGTTGCGACGCAGTTCCAGAACGGCCCGAAAACGGTCGGCGTGCGCGTGCGGGTGGACGGCGCGTTGAAACTGACGGATACGCAACTCGGCCAGTTGCAGATACGCGCGCCGGACGGCCATCTGTTCGCCCTGAACCGCGTGGCCGATCAGATCAAGGTGACAGGTCAGCCGGAAATCAGCCGCGACAATCTGAAACGGATGGTGGCAGTCACTGCACGTATCGACGGACGCGATCTGGGCTCGACCATCGCCGACGTAGAGAAAGCGCTCGGCGACAAGAGCCTGTTACCTACCGGCGTGTACTACGAGCTGGGCGGTTTGTATCAGCAGCAGCAGATTGCGTTCAAGGGCTTGCTGACGGTGTTCGGCGCGGCGATTGCGCTCGTGTTCGGCTTGCTGCTGTTTCTGTACGAACGCTTTCGCGTCGCGCTGGCGGTGATGGCGATGCCCTTGCTCGCAGCGGGCGCGGTGTTCATCGGCTTATGGATCACCGGCATCGAGTTGAACATCTCCGCCATGATGGGCATGACGATGATTATCGGCATCGTCACCGAGGTCGCGATTTTCTACGTGTCGGAATTGCAGTCGCTGGTGCGTGAGGAAATGCCGTTCGATGAGGCATTGTTGAGCGCGGGCCGCAATCGTCTGCGCCCTATCGCGATGACGACGATTGCCGCGATTCTCGCGTTGCTGCCGCTGGCATTCGCGCTCGGGCAAGGTTCGGCGATGCAGCAGCCGCTGGCGATTGCGATTATCTCCGGGTTGATCGTGCAGTTGCCGCTGGTGCTGTTGTTGCTGCCGGTTTTGCTGAAGCTGCTGATGAAGAAGCAGGCGATCTAACGCGTGTTGTTTAGCCACCTGCACGTTCGCGGCGCGCTGCCGTGAACGTGCACGTGGCTCACGTATGGCACGCTACATCGACGCCGGTCACATCAGTACGTCGGCGAATCCGCCGAGCCTCGCGCCCAGCGAGTCAATCGCCGCAGCCACCCTCGGCGATAACAACGCGTGCAATTCATCGGCATGCCGGTAATCGCGCATGCCGTCACTCAGCGCGGTGTCGCCCGGCAATGCAGGGTGGCAATAAATCTCGCCCACACCTTCGGGCAAACCGGCAAGCGCCGCGAGCCATGCCGCCTCGTCCATCCGTCCCGTGTGCGTGATACCGACCACATAGTCGTTGTGGACGATTCCAGCGCGATCGAGACGCGCCCTCACCTGCGCGATCCACGGCCTCAACCACAGCGACGCATCGGGCTCGAACGGCAAACGCATCGCCGTCATGCCGTAGTCGCGGCCAATCGCGAGAATCATTCCGAGCACCGTCGGATGCAGATGAAAATGCTTGTGTGTGTTGACGTGGTCGAGAGTCAGCCCGGTTCGCGCAAACGCGTCGAACTGCGCGCGGATCTCGCGGGCCAGCTGTTTTCGCACATGAGGCAGGAAGAAAAACCGCACGCCGTCGCGCACCATGTTGTCGCCGAAACGGCCATGTTCGTCGAGCAGCGCACGAATCGCCGTGCGCGGCATCAGCGCCGCGCCGTCAGCCAGCACCAGATGCAGGCCGACCCGCAAATGCGGCAGATCGCGCGCGCGTGCCACTGCATCGCGCGCAGCGGGTGCGCCGATCATCAGGCTCGCGGCGCTCAGCACGCCATCGCGATGCGCGCGTTCGACCGCCAGATTCACGCGCTGGTGCAAGCCGAAATCGTCGGCGGTGACGATGAGGCCGCGCGGCTTAATTTCCATCGGAAGCCTCCATGGCGTCCATTGCGGTCAGACGTCCATTGCGTGCATCGAACACATTGAGTGTGGGCGACGTATCGACCGGCACGCGCGCGCCGCGCCACATCACATGCGAACCGGTCCACGCGCTCAGCCATTGCAACATCAGCAGCAGATCGCGTAACGGCACAAGCGGCAGATCGCGCCAGAACCGCTGCTGATGACGCGCTGCACGCAGGTGCAGCAGCAAACGCGCGGCCAGTCCGCCTGCCGCGATCCCGGTACTCAGGAGCGCGGCGGCGATGTGCGGATGGCCGCACGGGCCGGCCGACAGCAGTCCGGTCAGCCACGCGCCGGCCAGCAGCCACGGCGTCGTGAACGTGATCAGCAACGACGCGAATCCCGGCGGATTCACCGAGCGGATCGTGCGCAGCCAGCGCGTCTCGCGCTGCCATAGCGCGGTAAAAGTCGGCTCGATCACATCGGTGGCGACCATCACGCGCGACAGCACCGTTTGCAGGCCGAGCGCGCGGACGTGCTCGGCGAGCCAGTAGTCGTCGGCGAGACAGTTTTTCAGCGCGTCGAAACCGCCGATGCGTTCGAGCGTCGCGCGCCGCAACGCGAGGGTCGCGCCGAAACCGAAACGGCGCGAACCCATCGCATGCGCGACACGCACCGACGGAGCAAACCATTCGTTGATGAAAAGCGCGCCCACACGCGGCCAGAAGCCGCCCACGCCCTCCGCGACGTACAGACAGGTGACGACGCCTACGCGCGGGTCCGCGAGCGGCGCAGCGACGCTATCGAGATAATCGGCTTCGACGGCGATGTCGCTATCGGCGATCACGATCAGATCGTGCCGCGCATGCTCCGCCATGTTGATCAGATTGCTGACCTTGAGATTGCTGCCATGCACGCGCGGATCGACGGCCAGTTCGATGTCGTGTGCCGGATAGGCGGCCTGCAGCCGGCGCACCACGGCAATCGCCGGATCATCGGGCGACGACACGCCGAGCACCAGCTGAAAGTGCCGGTGCCGCTGCTCGCAAAAGGTCCGCAGATTTTCATAGAGACGCGGCTCCGCGCCGCACAGCGGTTTGAGCACGCTGACGCCGACCTGCGCAAATGAACCTGACGTTGGCGAGCAGGTTGCGCTGGAATCGTAGCGGGAGTGTGGTGCGGAGAAACCGGACGAACGACGCCGGCCGGCAAGTGTGCGATGTGTGCGGCGGGGGCCGAAAAACGGCATCGCTACCGCTGCGAAAACCGCGTACAGCGTCGCGCACATGCAGCCGGCCAGCAGAATCCATTCGCATGCCGTCAAAGCGTGCGCCGCCATTGTCCGCGCCTGTCAATGTCCGGCCAGCACGAACGGCTTACCTGTCAGCCGTAAATGAAGAATGACGAGCCAGCGCCGCGGACAATCGGCGTCTACCGCGAATTCGACCGGCCATGCGGCCCGGTTGACCGGCATCGTGTGATGTTTTTCCACAGCGGATTCGAAGGCGGCCTGCGCGAATTCGCGCGCAGCGATGACTCCACCGAGGATCACCACGATCGCAAACAGCCTGAACGACGTGGAGCCGAAGAATTGCTGCGACACCGGCAACACCAGCAGCGCGACGCAGACCAGCGCTTCCGTGCCCACGGCAGTGAGCGAAGCAACCAGCAGATGGGCTCGCAGCATGTCGACGGTGACTGTTTTCATAACAGAAGTCTCGTGACCTGACGGGATGCTTGGCGCGTTGATCAACGCGATTCGTCGAGGCGATTGGCCGGAATAAAACTCCGTGCCCACGCTATCGACATACTTTCAATCACGCCGCGACAACCTGACAAAACACCTGTTTCATCTGTTCGGAAAAAGGCCGCGCGACTGGGGTCTATTGAGGGGCGATAGTATCGATTCAAGCTGAAGGAAACCTTAAGCATCCGCGTGTTAAAACGCTCACTGAACAGGATGGTTCAACTCAGGATCCAGCAGTCGGCACTTGCATAAAAGTGCTTACCGTTGTGCAATAAACATCAAAACGGAATCCCCACCCATGCGCGTACTTCTCGTAGAAGACGACGATCTGATCGGCTGCGGTATCGAAGCCGGGATGCGTCAAGCCGGCTTCACGGTCGACTGGGCGCGCGACGGCCACAAGGCCGGACTTGCGCTCACCACCACCGTTTATGCACTGGTCATTCTCGACCTCGGTTTGCCTCGTGTATCGGGCATGGAATTGCTCAGACGTCTGCGCGATTCCGGCAAGGACGTGCCGGTGCTCGTACTGACCGCGAAAGGCACGGTGGTCGACCGGGTCGGCGGACTCGAAGCGGGCGCCGACGACTATCTCGGCAAGCCCTTCGATCTCACCGAACTGATCGCGCGTTGCCGCGCCCTGCTGCGGCGCGCGCAAGGCCGCAGTGTCGAGTTGATCCGCTATCAGGATCTGACCGTCAATCCGGCTGCGCAGACGGTCGAGGTATCCGGCACGCGCGTGCCGCTCACGTCGCGCGAATGGGCGGTGCTGATGCAGTTGCTGACCCACCAGGGCATTCCGCAATCGCGCTCGCGGCTCGAAGAAAGCCTGTATGGCTGGCAGGAAGAAATCGAAAGCAATGCGATCGAGGTCCACGTGTCCAACCTGCGCAAAAAGCTCGGCGCGACGCTGATCAGAACGGTGCGCAATATCGGCTACGTCGTGGAGAAACTGTGATGGGCGCGTCGATCCGCCGACGCCTGGTGCTGCTGGTTCTCGCCAGCATCGTGCTGTGCTGGGGAATCGCGCTGGTGTCCAGTTATCGCCAGGCCACCCGCGAGCTCGGCGAATGGGAAGATGCGCGCATCGCCGAACTCGCGCAGATTCTCGCGCTGCTCGACCAGCACAATCTGATCACGCTCGCGAACGCGCGCATCGACGTGCGTGAAGAAGAAAAAGGCGGCGAGCCGGGTGCCAACGATCTCGACGACGACGACTCGTTGCCGCGCGATGCGCTGTTCCAGGTGCGCAACGCGAACGGCGACATTCTCGCGGGCAGCCCGCCGTTGCATGCGCTGAACGCATGGGACCTGCCGGTGCCGCCGGTCAGCGGCGCGCGCGACATTACGCTCGGCGGCCAGATGTATCACTCGTTCACGTTGCGCGACACCGCGCTCGGCCATACCGTGCGCGTCTTCGAACCCGCCAATACGCGTAGCGATCTGGTGAGCGGCGTCGCCAGCCGGATCGCGCGGCCCACGCTCGTCGCGTTGCCGCTGCTCGCGCTGCTGGTGTGGTTCAGTATCGGCTGGAGTCTCGCGCCGCTGAAGGTGCTGTCCAACGCCATCCGCTCGCGCGACATCCACCGGATGGAGCCGGTCGACATCGGCCACGTGCCGACCGAGGTGCGGCCGCTGGTCGACGCGATCAATCTGATGCTGTCGCGCTTGCTGAACGCACTGGAACGCGAGCGCGCATTTACCGCCGACGCCGCGCATGAACTGAAGACGCCGCTCGCCGCGATCAAGGTGCAGGCGCAGGTCGCGCTCGCCGAACCGGACACCGCATTGCAGCGGCTCGCCATGCAGCGGGTGGTGCAAGGTGTGGATCGCAGCGCGCGGCTCGCGGAGCAATTGCTGCTGCTGGCGCGTCTGGACGTGCAGGAGAAATTGTCGGCGGTGCCGCTCAAGCCCGCGACTGTCGCGAAGAACGCGCTGCTGGCCAATGAGCGCAACGCGCAGCAGAAGAGCATCAGCGTGATGCTGATGGGCGACATGCGCGCCGAAATCTATGCGGAGCCGGTGCTGATCGGCATTCTGCTCGACAACCTGCTCGATAACGCGATCAAGTACGGACGCACGGGCGGCAATATCGAGGTCGCCGTGCAACATGCGGACGACCGCGTGCAGGTCACCGTGCGTGACGACGGCCCCGGCGTGGCGGCCGACGACCTCGCGCGTCTGACGAACCGCTTTTTTCGTGCGACAGGGAATCAGGCTACCGGGAGCGGTTTGGGGTTGTCGATTGTCGCGCGCATCGCCGAACATTTTGGCGCGAGCCTGCGCATGGGAGCGGGTATTGGCGAGCGCGGCCTGGCGGTCGAGGTGTCGTTTCCGGCCTATGCGCCGGTGCAGCAGTGAACCGAACGGACAATGCCCGGCAAGCTCAATGGCGATGACTCTCGCCGGCCACCGTTTGCTCCGCCATCTCCACCCGCGCCTCCCTCTGCCCACCGCTGGAAGCGCGGTTCGACGACTCGAAAAACTGCCACGCCACCAGCCCGGGAACGAACATCAGCAGATCGCGAATCCGCCGCGCACCGGCGAGTGCGAGACAGGTGGGCGCATCGAGTCCGAGCGCGCCGCCGATCAGGATGAACCCGCCCTCCTGCACGCCCAGACCGCCCGGCACAAAGAACGCCGCGCTGCTGACCGCCTGGATCAGCGATTCGATCACCACGGCTTCGACGAGTGTGACGGGCGCGCCGAGGAAATACAGCGCAAGCCAGATTTCCAGCGACGTCAGGAAGCTTTGCAGCGGCTGCCAGAAGAACAGATAGCGCAACACCACCGCGCGGCGACGCCAGATCAGCCGGATGGCCTGATCGATCTGCGCGGATTGCCCGACGAGAGCGGCGAGCTTGCCGCTCGTCATCCGGTTGAGCACGCGGGTGATGCGCTCGAACGGACTCGCATGCTGCACGAGCGCGAACAGCACCAGCAATGGAGTGAGCACCACGACGCCCCACGCGAGTTGTCCGGCGAGCCGCAACGTGCCGGACTGCGCATGCGCGAACAGAAAGCCGATGCCGACCATCGTGAACAGCAACTGGCTGATGACCGTGAGCTGCATGTCGACGACGATGCTGCCCACCGCCGTCGACGGTTTCACGCCCCAGCGCCTGAGCATGCGGAACGACACGACTTCGCCGCCGATCCGCGCGACCGGCAGCATGCTGTTGACCGACTCGCGCACCCACACCAGATGCAGCATCCTGCCGATGCCGGGCCGGTTTGCGCCGCGAATCAGCGAGCGCCAGTCGATGGCATTCGCGAGCATCGGCAGCACGTGAACCAGCGCTGCCAGCACGAGGCCCGCGCCAGCCGCGCGCAGTGCGCCGAGTACCGCGCCAGGGTTGCTCTGCCACACGAGCCACAGCGACAGCACCAGACCGGCAAGCGCGGCGAAGCGGCCAAGATGTTTCATCACGCGGACACCTCGCGCGCGCGTTGCTCTGCGATTGCCGCCGTCCTCTTTGTGGAACGCGGTCGTTCAGAAAACCCATGCATCATTGCCAATCCAGCCTGCCATTCATATCTGTTCGACCTGTTCGTCCTGCGTGGCCGACAACAGGCCGTCGCCGTCCACCTTGAAACAGAAGCCTCGCCAGATCACCCGCGACGACCAGAAGCTCGCGACAAAAATCGCAAACGATACGAGGTCCCACAGCGGCAGCAGCCACAGGTCGCGATGCGGTTGCCGCAATGCGCGGTCCAGCAGCAGCTTCAGCGTGAGCCGCGCGCACATCGCCGCGAACGCGAGTTGCCACGCCCACAGCATGCCGCCCGAAAACGCGACGGCCAGCAACGCGAACGCGAGCGGATGAATCAGCGCCGAGCCGAAATGACCGAGCGGATCGATACGCCGGATCGTCCGGCTCCAGCGCAGTTCATGCGAGATCAACTGCGTCGCGCTCGATTCGACGCACGCATGCGAAATCGTGAACGGCGGAATCACCACCTTTTCGCCGATCTGGCGTACAGCTTCGCCGATTGCGTGATCGTCGGCGAGATGCCGCACGAACGGCATGAAGCCGCCGATTTTGTCGAGCGTATCGCGGCGCATCGCGATGGTCTGTCCGAAACACGGACGCGCGAGGCCGAGCGCGAGTCCGGTCACGACGCTGGGTAAAAACTGGTAGTTGGTGGCCTTGGCCGACATGCGCGGCCAGAAACCCGGATCGGGTTGTCCGCGATACACGCAGGTGACGAGCCCCACGTCAGGCTTCTGCAATTCGCCGATCACGTTGCGCAGGTAATCGGGCGCGACGCTCACGTCGCTATCGGCGAACACCAGCACGTCGTGCAGCGCATGCGGCAGCATGTTGACGATATTGCTGATCTTGCGATTGGGACCGTAAAGGCGCGCATCGGCGATCACGGTAATGTCCGCCTTGGGATGCAGCCGCCGCAGTTCCTCGACGGCTTGCAGCGCAGGGTCGGTCGAATCGTGTACGCCAAACAGAAATTGCACAGGACCAGGATAGTCCTGCTGACAGAAGCTCGCCAGATTGGCGAGCAATGCCCACTCGGTGCCATGCAGCGGCTTGACGATCGTCACCGGTGGATAGCTGGCCGGCTGCGCCACCGGCCGCCTGAAAAAACGCCCGATCAGCACACCGGTCAGCGCGGTGTACCCGAGCCCGAAGACCGCGCCCGCCGCGCACGCGTAACCCAACGTGACGGCGAGCAGGTGCGTGGCGCTCACGCCTCGTGTGCGCGCAGGAAACGGAAGAATTCGACGCCTTCACGCAAGCGCCGCTTCATCATGTCCCAACTCGTCAGCATCTCGCGCAGGATTTCCCAGATCTTCGATGGACGGAAATAGAAACGTTTATAGAAGTTCTCGAGCTGGTGATACATCTCGTCGCGCGACAGATCCGGATAGCCGATCGCCGCGAGTTGCACGCCTTTCTTGCTGACGAGATTGATGACCTTGTTCTCTTCGAGCCAACCGCTTTCCACTGCCTGCTTATACAACGTGGTGCCCGGATAAGGCGCGGCGAGCGACACCTGGATGGTCAGCGGATTGATCTCTTTCGCGTACTCGATGGTCTTCTGGATTGTTTCCGGCGTCTCGCCCGGCAGACCCAGAATAAAAGTGCCATGAACCTTGATGCCGAGCGTGCGGCAGTCTTTCGCAAAACGACGCGCGATATCGGTGCGCAAGCCCTTTTTCACGTTCAGCAGAATCTGGTCGTCGCCCGATTCATAGCCGACCAGCAGCAGACGCAGACCGTTTTCCTTCATGATCTTCAACGTCGCGAAGGGCACGTTTGCCTTGGCGTTGCAGGACCACGTCACGCCGAGCTTGCCCATGCCGCGGGCAATTTCCTCAGCTCGCGGCTTGAAGTCGGTGAAGGTGTCGTCGTCGAACATGATCTCCTTGACTTCGGGCATGTTGTCGCGAATCCACTTCACTTCTTCCAGCACGTTTTCGACCGAACGCACGCGATAGCGATGACCGCCGACGGTTTGCGGCCACAGGCAGAACGTGCATTTCGAACGGCAGCCACGGCCCGTATAGAGCGAGATATACGGATGTTTCAGGTAGCCGTTGAAGTAGTTCTTGATCGTCAGATCGCGCTTGTAAATTGGTGCTACAAACGGCAGTTCGTCCATGTTCTCGAGGATCGGACGTGCTTCGTTATGCTCGATCGATCCATCGGCGTTGCGATAACTGAGGCCCTTGATGTCGGCGAACGGCTTGCCTTCCGAGACTTCCTTGCACGTGAAGTCGAATTCTTCGCGGCCCACGAAGTCGATGGCGTCGCTCGCGGTCAGCGAGTTATGCGGATCAACTGCGACCTTTGCGCCGACCATGCCAATCAGTAGCGAGGGCTTGCGCTTCTTGAGGTCTTCGGCGAATAAAGCGTCGGTGGGAAACGACGGTGTGCTGGTGTGAATGACCACCAGATCGTATTGCTGTGCAATGTCTAGCGTTTGTTCGACGGACAGGCCGTCTGCGGTGGCGTCGAGTACGCGGCTGTCGGCGATGAGTGCGGCGGGCTGCGCAAGCCACGTGGGATACCAGAACGAGCGGACTTCACGCTTGGCCTGGTAGCGCGAACCCGCACCACCGTCGAAGCCGTCATACGACGGCGCCTGCAAGAACAGAGTTTTCATGGACGCTCCAGCAAGCCTGTTAGGCGCTTTTCAGTTTTCTGGGGAAGAAACTTTCGAAACTATTGCCCCGCATGGATGCGAGAAGGTGGCGCAAATAGTACGGAGCGAAGCTGAAGGAAACCTTAACAATCATACTGCGTTCCGACGGCAAACGGCATTCTTCTAATGGTTCGTTTTTAGTGGCGGATTCATGCTGCAGTCATATTAGTAGGCGCCAAAATAAATCGCGCCACACGTTTGAGAAGATTATGAAGATTGGGAATCGCGCATGAATTAACTGCGCTGCGAAGCCTGGTGTCTGCTCGCGCTTATCGTGCTTACCGCGTTTACCATTAGGCGGGCAGAGATTGAATCAGCCTCTATTCATATGCCGCAGGTTGAACCCAGCTTGAACCTGGCGTTCTGCCCGATTCCGCCATAGCGTCCAATCTGCTTTGATTGTGCGTTTTTATTGGTTCAGTTTCGCTTACGCTTTCACTACATTGAGCGGTCACTACTCAACAATAGACCAGGACCGTTCAATGATCTTCTCGCGGGACACGGCACGCTTGCCGCATTCATCTTCGGGCTCTTCGGGTTTTTCACGCGCGCGGTATGCGGGCTTTCGCACCGGCTTCGCATCGCTTCTCATTGCCGCTACGTCCACGCTCGCTCTTCTCGCGCCCACTATTGCGCGCGCTGCGCCGCCCGCAGAATTGAAACTCGACTACGCGTACTACTCGCCGGAAAGCCTGGTAATCAAACGCAATGGCTGGCTCGAACAGGCACTCGCGCCGCAGCATACGGAAGTCAAATGGGTGCTGAGTCTCGGCAGCAATCGCGCACTGGAGTACCTGAATAGCGGCGCAATCGATATCGGTTCGACCGCCGGACTCGCCGCAGTACTCGCCAGGGCGAACGGCAATCCGATTCGCGCGGTGTATGTTTTCTCGCGCCCTGAATGGACCGCGCTCGTCGTGCGCAAGGATTCTCCGATCAAAACGCTCGCGGACCTCAAAGGCAAGAAGATCGCCGCGACCAAGGGCACCGATCCGTTCCTGTTCACGCTACGCGCATTGCATACCGCAGACCTCTCGCGCGACGACGTGGAGATCGTCAATCTCCAGCATCCCGATGGCCGCACCGCTTTGGCGAACGGTCAGGTCGACGCATGGGCCGGACTCGATCCGCACATGGCCGCCGCGCAGATCGACGACGGCGCGAAGCTGCTTTATCGCAATGTCGATTTCAACACCTGGGGCCTGCTCGACGCTCGCGAAGATTTCATTCACGACCATCCCGAAACGCTCGTGCAAGTGTTGAAGGTCTATGAAAAGGCGCGCGCGTGGATCGCCGCGCATCCCGACGAAACCGCGAAGATCGTCGCCGAGGAATCGAAGCTGTCGTTGCCGGTCGCGAAGCTGCAATTGAGCCGCAACGATTTCAGCCATCCGCAACCGGGTGCGCAGCAACTCACCGCGCTCAAGGCAGCCGCGCCGATTCTCGTGCAGGAACAACTGGTGAAGCCGGGCACGGACCTGAATCAGGTAATCGACGCGCTGATCGACGTGCAGGCGGCGCAACCCGTGATCGCAGCAAACGCCAAGTGAGATGGCGCGCGTTACTGCTTCGACTCCTTGCATCTGACTCGCTGATCTACGCACATGGCTACCGACGAATCGCTCGCCCTTGACCGCCTCGCGCCCGCAGCAACTGAACAGCGCGCACAACCGGCGCGCGACCCGCTCAGACGCTGGCGGGTCGCCGGGCTGATCCTGCCGCTCGCCTTTCTCGCGCTGATCGAAGTGCTGGTGCGTGCGTCGGTGTTGCCGGAGCATCTGGTGCCGGCGCCCAGCTCGATCTTCGAGACGCTCTGGCAACTCGGCGCGGAGCGTCTCGGCCGACATATCGGCGCAAGCACGCTGCGCGTGTTCGCGGGCTTCGGCCTCGGCGCTGCGCTCGCGCTGTTGATCGGCGCGGCGATGGGGCTGAGCCGTCGCCTCGACGCGCTGCTCGACCCGGCGTTCCAGGCATTGCGGGCGATTCCATCGCTGGCATGGGTGCCGATCCTGCTGCTGTGGATGGGTATCGACGAAGCGCCGAAAATCGCACTCGTCGCCATTGGTGCGTTCTTTCCCGTGCAACTGAGCGTGGTGGCCGGGATTCGCGGCGTCGACCGGAAGCTGATCGAACTCGGCGAGGTCAACGGCTTGAGTCGACGGGCGCTGTTCACACGTATTCTGTTGCCCGCATCGTTGCCGCATATTTTCACCGGGCTTCGCACGGGCTTGAGCCTCGCGTGGATGTTCATGGTCGCCGCCGAACTGATCGCGGCCACTCGCGGCCTCGGCTACATGCTCAGCGACGGACGCGAGACCGGACGCCCCGATCTCGTGTTCGGCGCGATCCTGTTGCTCGCGCTGCTGGGCAAGCTCAGCGACAGCGTGCTCAAGGCAATCGAAACGCACGTGCTGTCGTGGCGCGATACGGCTCATGACGATGCCGTCACCGGAGACAAGCAATGAGTGCCCTGACCGGAGTTTCCTCTGCGGGCGCCGCTGCCAGTGACTCGCCGCTGCTCGACGTCCGCGCGCTCAGCAAGCGCTACGACACGCGAACCGTGCTCGATCGGGTGAACTTCACGTTAGCGCGCGGCCAGATCGTCAGCCTGGTCGGTCCGAGCGGATGCGGCAAGAGCACGTTGCTGCGCGTGCTGGCCGGGCTCGACCGCGATTTCGACGGAGAGGTTGTGCTCGACGGCCAGATTCGACGCGGTCCCTCGCCGCGCGTGGGCGTGATTTTTCAGGAGCCGCGTCTGCTGCCGTGGCTGAACGTGGCCGACAACGTCGCGTTTTCCGCCGGACCGCGCCAAGGCGACGATCCGCGTGTGGCACGTCTGCTCGATGAAGTCGGGCTTGCCGGCATCGGCTCCGCTTTGCCCAAACAACTGTCGGGCGGCATGGCGCAGCGTGTCGCGCTCGCCAGGGGCCTGTTTTCGCAGCCGGACCTGCTGCTGCTCGACGAGCCGTTCAGCGCCGTCGACGCGATGACGCGCATGCGTCTGCAAGACCTGCTGTTGTCGCTGACGCAGGCGCACGGCACCGCCGCGCTGATCGTCACGCACGACCTGGACGAAGCGCTGTATCTGTCCGACCGCGTGCTGCTGCTGAACACGACGGGGCCGCACGGTTCCGGGCGTCTGGTGCGCGATATCGCTGTGAGCGGCGGGCATCCGCGTGACCGGCGTGATATGTCGATTGGCGATCTGCGGGATGAATTGCTGGAGGGGATTGGCGCGGGACTCGGCGTCTAGAAACGCTGAAGCGGAAGTTATCAGCGGACTCATGCACCGAAATCGCACATCGAACCGCATCACCCGTGAGAACCCCACGCGTGACCTAACCGCTTCCGGTGACACAAAAAAATCGCGGCCGGCCCACGCTTCCTATAGCGTGAACCAGCCGCCGCCCCGCTCACACCGGCTTGATATCAGCCGCCTGCTTGCCCTTGGGCCCCTGCTTGATTTCAAAACTGACCTTCTGGTTTTCCTGCAACGACTTGAATCCCTCGGAGCGGATCTCCGAGAAATGGGCGAACAGATCTTCACCGCCGTCGTCTGGCGTAATGAAGCCGAAGCCTTTAGCGTCGTTGAACCATTTCACTGTACCGGTAGGCATGTCGATTCCTCGTTTGCATCTGGGTTGATTGGGCGGTATTCGCCGTCGGTTGACTGCTGACTGCTACTTCCGAACCTCGCCCCGCGCCGCTACTGCCTCTATCCGGCACCGTTCAAGGCTGCGGGCCCGCGCCCGCTCTTGCCACTGCATCTGCCACACTGCACCTGCCGCACTGCCACTGCCACTGCCACTGCCACTGCCGTCTGACTTTACGCCTCTTTGCGCGACGCCGCTTCGACCGCAATCCCAGCGCCACCGCAGCATCCGAGCAAGACACGTGCCGCGCACCACGATCGGGCGGACAGCCGATGCGATCGCCCGCAATCAGATAAGATAATTGGTATCGGCAGTCCATCCAGCGCCGCGCACGGCCCGTTGCAGACTTTATGCAGCTTCCACCCGACCGCGCGGCCTGTCGTTTTTTCCACTAACAGGAACCCAGCATGGCCACCTCGAGCTATACCGATACCCGACTTCTGATCAACGGCGAATGGTGCGACGCCGCCAGCGGCAAGACTCTCGACGTCATCAACCCGGCCTCCGGCCAGGCCATCGGCAAAGTGGCGCACGCCGGCATCGCCGACCTGGACCGCGCACTCGAAGCCGCGCAACGCGGCTTCAACGCCTGGCGCAAGATTCCCGCCAACGAGCGCGCTGCGACGATGCGCAAAGCTGCTGCTCTGGTGCGCGAGCGCGCGGCCGACATCGGCCGTCTGATGACGCAGGAGCAAGGCAAGCCGTTCGCGGAAGCGCGCGTCGAAGTGCTGGCCGCCGCCGACATCATCGAATGGTTCGCTGACGAAGGCCGCCGCGTCTACGGCCGGATCGTGCCGTCGCGCAACCTGTCCGCGCAGCAACTGGTACTGAAGGAGCCGATCGGCCCGGTCGCGGCGTTCACGCCGTGGAATTTCCCGGTCAACCAGATCGTGCGCAAGCTGAGCGCGGCGCTGGCAAGCGGCTGCTCGTTCCTCGTCAAGGCGCCGGAAGAAACCCCGGCGTCGCCGGCAGCGCTGCTGCAGGCTTTCGTCGAAGCCGGTGTGCCGGCCGGTACGGTCGGCCTCGTGTTCGGCGATCCGGCTGAAATTTCGAGCTACCTGATCCCGCATCCGGTGATCCGCAAGGTCACGTTCACCGGCTCGACGCCGGTCGGCAAGCAACTGGCCGCGATGGCCGGCGCGCACATGAAGCGGGCCACGATGGAACTGGGCGGTCACGCTCCGGTGATCGTCGCGGAAGATGCCGACGTCGCACTCGCCGTCAAGGCAGCGGGCGGAGCCAAGTTCCGCAACGCAGGCCAGGTCTGCATTTCGCCGACGCGTTTCCTCGTCCACAACAGCATCCGCGAAGAATTTGCTGCGGCGCTGGTCAAGCACGCCGAAAGCCTCAAGCTCGGCGACGGCCTGGCAGAAGGCACGACTCTCGGGCCGCTCGCCAACGCCCGCCGCCTGTCGGCAATGAGCAAGGTAATCGACGACGCGCGCAAGACCGGTGCGAAGATCGAAACCGGCGGCGAACGCGTCGGCTCGGAAGGCAACTTCTTCGCGCCAACCGTGCTGACCAACGTGTCGCTCGAATCGGACGTGTTCAACAACGAGCCGTTCGGCCCGATCGCCGCGATTCGCGGTTTCGACAAGCTCGAAGAAGCGATCGCCGAAGCGAACCGTCTGCCGTACGGTCTCGCTGGCTACGCGTTCACGAAGTCGTTCAGCAACGTGCATCTGCTGTCGCAACAACTGGAAGTCGGCATGCTGTGGATCAACCAGCCCGCTACGCCGTCGCCGGAAATGCCGTTTGGCGGCGTGAAGGATTCGGGCTACGGCTCGGAAGGCGGTCCTGAAGCGATGGAAGGCTATCTTGTCACCAAGGCGGTTTCGGTGATGGCGGCTTAAGGCTCGCTCTAGCTCGCTGTCGATAGCCGGGGCGGGTTTTGCCTGCTGTCCCGGCTGTCCTGCGAAATGCCTGATCGGGTCCGCGAGCCTTCGCTCACGGACCTTTTTTTGCGTCTGCTTTTTCTCCTCTGATCACCCTCTTCGACTCATGCAACCCACGCTCACCGGTCAAATCGTCGAACTTCGTCCGCTGCAGCAGGAGCACGCGCAAGCGCTGCTCGACGCCGCCGCCGACGGACAACTGTGGAATATGAAGCTGACCGTGGTGCCGGGGCCGGAGACCGTCGACCGCTATATCGCGACGGCGCTCGAAGGCCGAGCAGGCGGCACTGTGATGCCGTTCGTGATCGTGTTGCGGGAAACCGGCGCGGTGGTCGGCAGCACGCGGTTCTGGAAGATCGACCGCGCGAATCGCAAGCTCGAAATCGGCCATACGTGGCTGGGCGAATCCGTGCAGCGCTCGCCGGTGAATACCGAGGCGAAGTATCTGCTGCTGAGCCACGCGTTCGACGTGATGCGGTGCGTGCGCGTGCAGTTCACGACCGACGAGCTGAACGAGAAATCGCGCGCGGCGATTCTGCGGATCGGCGCGAAACTGGAAGGCGTGGTGCGGCATGAGCGAATCATGCCGGATGGACGCAAGCGTAACTCGGTGCGCTTTAGCATCATCGATGATGAATGGCCGGCGGTGAAGGCGATGCTCGAAGGGAAACTGGCGCGGTAGCGTTTGACGCCAGTGTGACGCATGTCGAGGCCGCTCATTGGCTTCTGCGAGCGGCCCCGTTCAGGTAAAACGCTCATCTCTCCCGCTTCGCTGCCTTCCCGGCCCGCTCACGCCACTACCGCGCGCGAGCAGGCCGCCCGCAAAGCAGGCTCAAACGTGTGCGTCCCGCTCATTCAAAGGCGCCGACTGCGGAGCAACAGCGGCAAACTCCTCGCGCAACGCATCGCGCGCATGATGCCGGCGCACCCACAGCGCCGTCAGGATCGGCACCAGAATCGCGGTCACCAGGCAGGCCGTCGCGACCATCGCGGTCGCGGCAGGCACCAGCGGCTTGAAGCTAGGAATCATCTCGCCGATGATCGCCGGATTCGCGACCGCCGCTCCCGCCGTCGACGATGCCGCCAACCCCGCCGCTCCATTGCCGCCAGCCAGCCAGCGATCCGCGAGAATCAGCGGAATGCCGGTCACGACGATCACTGCGAGCCCGAGCACGACGCCCGGAAAACCGCTCGTGACGATCACGTTCAGATCGATGCCGTTGCCCAGCGCAAAGCCGAAAAACGGAATCAGCGGATGCACGCAACGTCCGAACAGTTCGCGCAGATCGCTGTCGAGATTGCCGAGCGTGAAGCCGATCAGAAACGGCAGCACCGCGCCGACAAAAAGCCGCGGCTCGAAAAACGCCACGCCCGTCGCGCCGAGAATGATCATGCTGACGAGCGGCCCCGATTCGATCGACATCAGCACGAACGCGCCCGCTTCTTCCTTGGTTCCGTACTGCTGCATCACCGCGGCGTAGAGACCGCCGTTGGTCATGTCCATCGACGTGGTGATCGCCAGCATCGAGAGGCCCGCGAATAAACCGGTTTTGATGCCGTCGACGGGAATGAAGCGCGCGGCGATCAGCGTCACGATCCACGCCACCAGCATTTTGGTCGCGAGCAGCGTGCCGGACTTGCGCAGCACCACGCCGGTGGCCCGCAAATCGATCGTTGCGCCCATGCAGAAGAACCAGACCGCCAGGATCGGCACGGTGCCAGTTATCAGACCATTGGTGAACGAGCCGAAATATTTCCCGGCGCCCGGCGCGAACGTGTGGACACAGGCGCCGAGCAGCAACGGCACCAGCATCAGGCCGCCAGGAATGCGGTCGAGAGCCTTCTTGAGCTTCATGCCTCCTCCATGGACTTGCGTCCCGTTACCGGGCGGATAACCCGGTGTAGTGGATTGTTGGCCCGGTCTGATGTCGGACTTCTCCCCTTTCGGCGCAATATATCACCGTGAAAGGAAGCGGATTCCGATTCGTTTTCGATTTTTCGGTCATCGTTTACCCGCGCGCCGGGTGTGGGCGGGTGCTGCGAATCCTCGCGCCGGAGGGTGATTCCGCGCACGTCCGACGGCGGGCATGAGGGCATCGCCGGGACGTTGGGCGATCCACAACCGACAAGGCAACTGGCGAGCGGCAACGCCGTGCTCTCACCGGCCATTTCCATCACGTCGTGAGCCAATCGTGCGTGATTCACACGCCTCGCTCGCGTATTCGTCTTCACGTGGATGCGAGCCGTCGAGCGTGAATAAGCCATCAGAAGCGCACTCCTACTGTCGCATCGCGTCGTCAGTCTGCAACTGAATGTATCCGCACGGCATCGCAGCGGCGAAACACGATGTGCGCCATTTATCGACAGTTAATGTGTTTGCCGCCCCACGCATTCAAGCGCGCCGCGCCCCCGTATACAGCGTTTTTTTCATAGCGCGTTCAATGGCTTGCCTGCAGTTCTGTAAGCAGGTACCGGGCCGCGAATCCATCCGCGAATAGTGTCCGGTCAAATCCGCGCGCGCCATCTACATGCAGCGCAAACGACACGTCCTGTTACACACAAACACAACCGAAATTTCACCGCTCAGTAGAGTTCGGGTCACAAGCAAAAAGGGAGCAACGTCATGAGAAAAATTATCGCGCTGGCCATTCTGGCAGTCACACTCGGCACCGCTTTGAGCGGCTGTATCGTGGTCCCGGACGGCGGTTATCACGACCATCCGCACTATCACGATCACGATCATTACTAAGCGCATCGCGCGCAGCAACACCCACAATTAAGAATCCGGGATTAAACATGAACACTTCACGAAACCGCTGGATGTCGCTGGCGATCGTTGCAGGCCTGGGGATTGGCGCATCGTCGGCCGCTATGGCTCACGTGGATGTCGGCGTGAACATCGGCGTGCCGGGTGTCGTTCTCGCCGCGCCCGAGCCGGTCTATGCACCGCCGCCGCCCCCGCCGCCCGTCTACGCACCGGCGCCGGTCGTCGTGGTGAGCCCAGGCTGGTACGGCGAACGTTACTACGACGGACATCGCTACTGGGAACGTCGCGAGTGGGAATCGCGTCATCACGATCAGCGCGAGTGGCATGACGCACGCGGCCCGCACGGCGACTGGCACGGTCACGACGACGGCCCGCACGGCCGTGACGACGACCATGGTCGCGGCTACCACTAATGCATCGGCTGGAGCGGCTTCGGTAACGCGGCCGCGCCGCGTACGCATTCGCGCCACCCATCCTGCAGGAGCGACGATATGGTACGCAGCGATCCACGACGCGTGACGGCGCAGGTCGATGGCACGCTCATCTGCGCGGAATATAGCGAGCAGACCGGGCAATTGTGCTTGCGGCAGGACGGCACGCTATTGCGCGAATGGTTTCCGCCGCACTCGTGGATGGCGATCGCTTCGGTCGCGGGTGCGCGTCACTGGGGCACGCGTCCCAGTGACGACGATCTGCTGGCGCTGCTACGCAACGAGATGGTGTTGTTGCGCGTGATCTGATGATGCAAACAAAAAAGCGCACGAGGAGTCAATGACTCATCGTGCGCTTTTTCAATTCTGGTGCGCTGTTTCGTTGTAACCGGATGCTGGCGGCAACGCTCAACGTGCGTTGTAAATCGGCGGCGAATATGAGCTTACCGTGGTGCTGCCGCCTCGACCGGATTGCCACGTACCGTGGCTGCCTGAACCATAACCGCTGTTGTCGACCTGGGCTGCGTTCTGCCGACCCGACGCCTGAGCCTGCGTGGCCTGCGTATCTTGCGAAACGCCCTGATCAGCCGACTGCGCAAACGATGCAACCGGCGCAGCAAGAACGACAGCGATAGCAACAGCTTGAATGAGCGACTTCATGAAACCACCTCCGGGGATTGTCTCTGTGCGGGCTGCCGATGCAACTTGTGAGGCAGCGTTAGACAAAGTGTAGGTGGCGCGAGGTGCGAGATAAATCCATCAATCATGAATTCACTGTTGTGTTTCGCACGACAATGAAAAAGCGGCTGCCAGAGCGTAATTACCAGCACACGGCAGCCGCTTTTGCGATGCAGCAATCATTTCCCTGCCATAGCGGCAACTGCTCCCTTTGACGATGCCTCCTCCTCGGGCACGCGCCGCATCATCAGATATACGCCGCCGGCCGCAATGACCGCCGGCACGCAAAGCAGGCTGAAGACCGCGCCGAATTGCCAGCCGAGTCCCATTAGCGCGGCGCCTACCAATGCCCCTGCCACACCGCCAATGCGCCCCACGCCGAGCATCCACGCGACGCCTGTTGCACGTGCCCGCGTCGGATAGAAACTCGCGGCAAGGGCCGACATCGACGTGACCGCGCTAGTGGCGACCGCGCCGGTGAGGAAAATCAGCGTGCCGAGCCACAGTTGATGTCCGACGCCTTGTCCCACGAGCAAAACGAGCACGCCAACGAGTGCATAGGTCAACGCGACGACGCGGTGTCCGACGAAGCGGTCCATGATCCAGCCGACGCACAGGTTGCCGAGCACACCGCCGAGCGGAAACAGCGACGTCATCAGCGCCGCTTTTTCGGCTGAAAAACCGGTGTCTTTGAACAGCGTGGGCAGCCAGTTCGTGAGCAGGTAGTAGATCAGCAGCCCCATGAAATACGCGAGCCACAGCATCAGGGTGCCAAAGCGATAGCGCGATGACAGCACGACGGCGAGTGCCCATTGAGCGCGTGTGCCGTCGCCGCTGTGTCCTCGCGCATCGGATGCGTGGGTCACGTGCCCCGCGCGATCATCGCGCGCGACGAAGCGGCATCGTTCCAGATTGATGTGCGGCGAAATGCGCTGCAGTATCCGCGCGATACGTTGGTCCGCTTTCCTGCGTACGGCGAGAAACTGCACCGACTCCGGCAGTAACAGAATCAGCAACACGGTCAGCACGATCGGGCCCACACCGCCTGCGACGAGCACACTGGGCCAGCCGAAATGTGGAATCAGCCATGCGGACGCAAGACCGCCAAGCGCGAGTCCACATGAAAATCCGCAGAACATCGCATTCACGGCCACCGCACGAATTCGAGCGGGCGCGTATTCGGACATGAGCGTGACGGCATTCGGCATCGCCGCGCCGAGACCCAGGCCGGTGAAAAACCGCAGCAGCGTGAGCGACTCGATCGAGGTCGCGCGAGCGGCGGCGAGACTCCACAGTCCAAAGAAAAATACCGATAAAACCAGCACCGTTTTACGTCCGACACGATCCGCGAACGGACCGGCCGCGAGCGCGCCGATTCCGAGTCCGACGAGCGCCGCGCTCATCACCGGACCGAGCGAACTCCGCGCAATGCCCCACTGCTGCACCAGCGAAGGCGCGATGAAGCCGACTGCGGCGGTATCGAAACCATCGGCGGCGACGACCAGAAAGCACAGCACGAGAATCGTCCATTGAAACGGCGAGAAGCGTTGTTCGTCGATGAACACCTGAACATCGACGCTGCGGTCGGGGCCTGTCATAACGCGCCTCCGTGCCCGCCAGTTTCTGACGTTAAACGTGTTTCCAGATCATGCGGATGCAGAGCGGCCGCCCTGCAGGGTTGGGGCTGATTCATTGCGGTGTCTCCGTGATATGACGTGATGATTTTTTATTTTTCGAATGCTGGCGATGTTGCCGATGTTGCTGTTGCCAGGCCGTGAATCTGAACCGCACACGCGATACGTCTAATACGCCGCGCCATACGCATGCCAACCGCCGTCCACGCTGAGCGTCGTGCCGGTGATATAGCTCGCGGCGTCGGATGCGAGAAAACCGATTGCCCGCGCAATTTCATCAGGGCGCGCGAGCCGGCCCATTGGCGTGCGCTTTTCGATCGACTGGAGATTCATCTGCCCGTTGCGTTCGAGCGCTTCGACCAGTTCAGTCGCGACGTAGCCAGGCGCAACGGCATTCACGCGAATTCCTTCGCGTGCCCATTCGCACGCGAGCGAGCGGGTCATCGCGACGATGCCGGCTTTGGCCGCGCTGTACGCGTTGCGTTGCGGGATACCCGCGAGCCCCGCAATCGACCCGAGATTGACGATTGCGCCGCTGCGCTGCGCAAGCATCAATTTCGCGGCCTCGCGGCAAGCGAGAAAAGTGCCGCGCAAATGGATATCGACAAGGCGGTCGAATGCGTCGATGTTCTGCTCGATGGTGGGATACGGCTGATCGCTATTGCCAGCATTGTTGACGAGTACGTCCAGTCTGCCGAAGCGTTCGACGCACGCACTGACCAGCGCGATCACGTCTGCTTCGATAGCCACGTCGGCAGCAATACCCAGGTGAGCCTCGCCCAACTCCTCAGCGCGGCGACGCGCACGTTCGGCGTGCAGGTCTGCAACGACCACGCTGTATCCGTCTTGTGCAAAGCGCTGCGCGGTCGCCCAACCGATACCATTCGCGCCACCTGTCACGATCGCGACGCGTCGTGTTGGTTCGTTCATGTCTGTCTCCTCCGTGATCGCGCCGTTAGCGAAGCATGGCCAGGCTTCTGAAATCGACGCGTTTAATAATCCGGCTCTCCTGCGCGACGATCAGATGCGCCGACGCCTGCAGATAAGCGGGCCATTCGGGATCGGCATCGCGCGCGGTGCGGCGCTGGTCGTAATCGCCGATGCTTTCGTAGCCCCATAGATGCACCACCTGATTCAACGCGCCGATGTCGCTCATGTAGAAGCCAACCGGCGCACCGAGATACTTCACCTGGATCGGCATCGCCAGCCGGTCGAATACGTCGATGAATTCCGCCATGCCGCGCGGACGAATCGTATAAATGCGGTGATCGACAAAGGGTTTGCCGCTGCTCATGTGCCTGTCCTCAATGCTGTTTTCGATGCCTGCGATGCGTCTGGCTGGCTTTGCGCTGGCGCGGCGGCATCGCTCACCCCTGCGAGATGGCGGCCGGTGATGTAGCCGAAGGTCATGATCGGTCCGAGCGTGATGCCCGCGCCCGGATAGTTGCCGCCCATCACGCTCGCCCGGTCGTTGCCGACGGCATACAGGCCGGGAATCGGTGCGCCCGCTTCGTCGAGCACTTCGCCGGTGACCTTCGTCGAGATTCCATCGAAGGTGCCGAGGTCGCCCATCAGCACTTTCAACGCGTAGTACGGGCCGTCGCCGATTGGCGCAACGCAGGGGTTAGGCCGCTGTTCCGGGTCCGCCAGATAGCGGTTAAACGACGTCGTGCCCCGGCCGAATTCGGTGTCTTCGCCGCGAGCAGCGCCGACGTTGTAGTGCTTAACGGTTGCCTCTAACGCCCGTCCGTCGAGCCCAGCATTGCGCGCGAGTTCAGCCAGCGTTCGCCCCATGGTCAGATAGCCATTGCGCAACAGCGGACCGAGCGGCACCGGCGCGGGCTTCGCAAAACCAAGCCCGTATTTGCGGATCGTCGCGTGATCGCAGATCAGCCACATCGCGGTTTCCCGCTCGTTCGCGCACGCTTCGATCATCGCCGCGCCCACGTCGTGATACGAATTCGCTTCGTTCGTGAAGCGCTTGCCCGCGCGCGTCACGCCGATAATGCCGGGCTTGTAGCGATCCAGAAGATGCGGAAACACGCCGACACTGCCGTCGCGCATCGGCACGCGCGACACCGGCATCCAGGCCGCCGGTTGCGGATAACGGATCGCCACTTTCGCGCCGAGTCGTTCCGCCATGCCGACACCGTCCCCGGTATTGCCTGGGGGCACCGGCGACACATGTTCGCCGCCGCGCTTCAGATGCGGGTATGCGTTCGCAATACGCGCTACGTCATGTGAAAAACCGCCACATGCAAGCACGACACCGCGCCGCGCGACGATTCGAATTTCACCGTCTGCTCCACTGACAAGCGCACCGGTTACGCGCTGACCTGTCGTCGTCAATTCACGCGCTGCGGTATTCGTGTGAATCGGAATGCCCAGATCGAGCGCCGATTTAGCCAAACGTGCGGCAAAAGTGCATTGCCGCTCGTCACCTGCACGCCACGCCGGTATAACGCGAGGTCTTTCAGATGTCCCGCAAGGCGTTTTGCTACATAAATCGCGGACTTCAGCGAACGCGTCGCATTGAAAAAGTGCTTGAGATCCGCGTTCGACGAATTGAACATCATGCCGATAAACGTGATCGTGCTGAGCGGCGGACGCAGCCGCACGATGTCCTTGCCGAGCGCCCGCGCATCGAATGGCGCGGCCACCACCGAGCGGCCGATATCCACTCCGCCGTCCACGTTCGGGTGATAGTCGGGATACAGCGTCGGCACGAACTTGACCGTGGTTTCCTTCTCGAAGAAATCGAGCATTTGCGGACCCGTGTCGAGAAAGGCATCGACAGCGGCCGCGTCGAAAAATTCGCCGGTTTCGTGGCGCATGTACCTGAGCGCCGTTCCGCGCGTGTCGTGCACCTGGTTGCTGTGCGCGTGACGATTACCGGGGATCCACAATACGCCGCCCGAAAACGCAGTGGTGCCGCCAAAGAACGGCTCCTTCTCGATCACGATCACGTCGAGCCCCTGCTTGCGTGCAGTGATCGCCGTGGAGAGGCCGCCTGCCCCCGAGCCGATGACGAGCACGTCGCAAGTCAACACGGCGTTTCGCGTGGTGTCAGTCATGATGGTTGTCCTTGAGATGGCTTAGCGTGCAGCAGACTGCACGGCTTCGAAACCGGGGCGCGGCACGAGGTCCATCAACATGCTTTCGAGTCCGCCATCGACCACGATCTCTGCGCCGTTCACATACGCGGCTCGCGCGCTCGCAAGAAACGCGACTACGTCTGCGATATCCTGCGGCTCGCCAATTCGGCGGCTTGCCGTCATCGCGCTACGGCGCTGTTCGATATCGCCGTGCTCGTAAAAGGCGGCGGACAGCGGTGTGCGGATCATGCCGGGACACACGGTATTGCTGCGGATGCCGCGTGGCCCCCACTCCGCCGCCAACTGTTTCGACAGCATTGCCACGCCCGCCTTGCCGGGGCTATACGCGCCGCTATAAGTTTGCGGATGATGTGCGGCCACCGAAGCCACATGCACAATCGCGCCCGCGCGCTGCTTCAACATGCCGTGACCGAACTGTTGCGAGCACAGCATGTAGCCAGTGAGATTCACGCGCAGCATCGCGTTCCACGCTTCAAGGCCGATTTCCTCGATGCCTCCTGGACGCAGCAGGCCCGCATTATTCACGAGCACATCGGCCACGCCGAACGCCGCTTCGACCCCGGCCACCGCGCCACGCACGCTATCTATGTCGCCGATATCGCAGGCGAATGCGAGTGCTTCGACACCGTTTTCGTTTAGCGTCTGCGCGAGTGCACGGCATTTTTCTTCGTCATGGTCGAGTAACGCGACGCGTGCGCCTGCATCGCCGAGCACGCGCGCAATGGCGCTGCCTATGCCGCCCGCAGCACCGCTGACTACGCAAACCTTGCTGTCGAGCGCGAGCCAGTGTCGTGAATTCCCACGATCACCAGCCGTATCAATTTGATTAGCCATCCGAATCTCCATGATTTTAATTCTGGCTACGGTCCGCAGAACGACGTTACCGCCGTGCTTTCGAACCGTCCCATCCATGGAAAAAAGTATAGCGATGCGAGTGCAGGAGAAATTGGACAAAGGGAGCGCATCGCAGGACAATCCGTACATAGGAGACAAAAACGCATGAGGAAAATCCCTAACTACGATCTGTACGGAGAATCGGCTCGGCCGCCGTGGTACGACGCATTCAATTTCGAATGTATCGCCGAGCGCAGCCGTCCTAACGACTGGCATATCGCCGCGCATCGTCATGACGCGTTATTGCAGATTCTGTACATCCGCAGTGGCGGCGGTCATGTGTTGATCGAGAGCGAGAAGCTCTCCATTGAACCACCATGCATTCTGCTGATTCCCGCGCAAACAGTGCATGGTTTCGTGTTTTCGCCCGATGTGGACGGACTCGTGATTACTGCCGCACAACGTGCGCTGGAGTCGATTTCAAAGGCAGTGTCGCCCGGGCTTTTGCCGGTGCTGCAACGTCCAGCGCTGATCCCCGTTCGCCCTGCTCTCGGCGAAGGCACGTTGATGCCGCTATTCGGTTTGCTGGAGCAGGAATTTCGCGGCAGCGCGCGTGGCCATATCGCCGCGGGCATGTCTCTGATGATTGCACTTTTTGTACAGGTGGCGCGTTTGAGCGACGCAGCGTCGGCGACCGGCGCGACTGTCAACGACCGGCGCGCTGCGCAGATCAAACGGCTGCGTGAACTGGTCGCTGCGCATGTTCGCGAGCATCAGCCCATCGAGTTCTATGCGGGGAAATTGGGCGTGACTGCAGCGCAATTGGGTCGTATCTGCCGCGACGAATTGGGTCAGTCACCCATGTCGCTTGTCAACGATCAGTTGATACGCGAGGCGCAACGCGATCTGGTTTATTCAGGCATGACCATCAAACAGATTGCGCATGCGCTCGGTTTCGAAGACTCGGCGTATTTCAGCCGCTATTTTCGCAAGCAGACGGGCGTCACGCCTACGGAGTTTCAGGCGGCAGCGCATCGGGATTTATCGCTCAACTGAAACGTGCGTTCCGATGCCTGAATGTCGCGCGAAAAAATCAGACTGCTGCGACGCCGACGTAATTTTCCGCCATCGCCATCGCTGCGGGACGTGACGTCGTCACGTATTCGAGTTCGGCGACCTGAAGCTGTTGCTCGAACGGCGACGCGCCTTCAATACGGTGCATCATGCTGGTCATCCAGTACGAGAAATGCTCGGCGCGCCAAATGCGTTTGAGCGCAGTTTCGCTATAACCGTCGAGCAGATCGGTGCGGTTTTCCACGTAGAACGCGTTCAGCGCTCTGGTCAACACGCGCACATCGGCGACGGCCAGGTTCAAACCCTTAGCGCCGGTGGGCGGCACGATGTGCGCGGCGTCACCGGCGAGAAACAGGCGGCCGTGCTGCATCGTCGCCGAAACGAAGCTGCGCATGCCGACAATGTTCTTCTGGAAAATCTTGCCGTCGACAATCTTCTGACCGTCGTGCGAATCGACACGTGCGTGCAATTCCGCCCAGATGCGATCGTCGGACCAGTTCTCGACCGAGTCTTTCGGATCGCACTGAAAGTACATGCGTTGCACGTTCGGCGAGCGCGTGCTGATCAACGCAAAGCCGCGATCGTGGCGAGCGTAGATCAGTTCGTCCGACGACGGCGGACCTTCGCACAGGATGCCGAACCAACCGAACGGGTACACACGTTCGTAGTCTTTGCGCAGCGCCTGCGGAATCGATGCGCGCGAAACGCCTTGCGAGCCGTCGCAACCAATCACGAAGTCGCATTGCAGTTCATACGATTCGCCTTCGTGGCGATAGCGGATCGACGGCTTGTCGGTATCGATGCCGTGAATCGATGTGTCCGATACGCCGAAACGCAGCGCACCGTTTGCCGCGACACGCGCCGCGACCAGGTCTTTGATCACTTCGTGCTGCGCGTAGACGGTGATCGAATGTCCGGTGAGATCCGTCAGATCGATGCGGCGGCGCTTGCCTTCGAAAGCCAGTTCGAAGCCATGATGCAGCGCGCCCTCTGCTTTCATGCGCGCGCCGACGCCCGCTTCGGTCAGCAGGTCCATCGTGCCCTGTTCGAGCACACCGGCGCGGATGGTGGATTCGATCTGTTCGCGACTACGCGTTTCGAGCACGACCGACTCGATGCCGCGTTGATGAAGAAGGTGGGAAAGCAGCAGGCCCGCGGGCCCGGCACCGATGATGCCAACTTGGGTGCGCATGAGTTGTCTCCTGAATGCGGCGAGTGATTTGCGCTCAGTGTGACGATCGGGTGGTGTATCCCGCAACGCGATATGGCGGATAGGCTGTATCGCTTATGGCGATAGACAGTCTATCCAGGACGCTTGCGCGGATGGGTTGCATCGGGCGCTAACGCTTGCCAGCCGGGGCTTTTGGCCCGTGCGTGGCGATAACGGTTAGTCGTGGCTATGTTTTGCAGGCTCAAGGTAAACCCCGAGCTTGCTTTACCTGTAGTTAGCTTAGAAACAGGCGATAAACCGGGTTCTTCGTCTCTTCCCAATACGGATAGCCGAGCGTCGTAAGGAAATTGTCGAACCCGTCGTTCTCGGTCATCGGCACCTGGATGCCGACGAGGATCGAGCTGTAGTCCGCGCCCTGGTTGCGGTAATGAAACAGGCTGATGTTCCAGTTCGGCGCCATCGACGACAGGAATTTCATCAGCGCGCCCGGCCGTTCGGGAAACTCGAAACGGAACAGGCGTTCGTCGTGCGCCAACGGCGAGCGACCACCGACCATGTAGCGGATGTGCTGCTTCGACAGTTCGTCGAAAGTCAGATCGACGGTGGCGAAGCCGTGCGTTTCGAATGCGCCTGCAATCTGCACGGACTCGCTGCGGTTTTTCGTTTGCACGCCGACGAAGATATGCGCCGAATTCGCGTCTGCGATGCGGTAGTTGAATTCGGTGACGCTGCGTGTGCCGACCAGCTCGCAGAAGCGCCGGAAGCTGCCGCGTTCTTCGGGGATCGTCACCGCGAACACGGCTTCGCGTGCTTCACCGACTTCGGCGCGTTCCGCCACGAAGCGCATGCGGTCGAAATTCATGTTCGCGCCGGACGTGATCGCGATCAGCGTCTGGTTTTCGATGCCTTCTCTTTCCGCGTACTGCTTGGCACCCGCTACCGCCAGTGAGCCGGCTGGTTCAAGCACGCTGCGCGTGTCCTGGAACACGTCCTTGATCGCCGCGCACAATGCGTCGGTGTTCACGAGCAGCACGTCATCGAGATATTCGCTGCACAGGCGGAAGGTTTCTTCCCCGACCAGCTTGACCGCTGTGCCGTCCGAGAACAGGCCCACTTCGTTCAGCGTGACGCGCTCGCCTGCTTTCAGCGAGGCGGCCATCGCGCACGAGTCGTCGGTTTGTACGCCGATCACCTTGATCTCCGGTCGCACCGATTTCACGTACGCCGCCACGCCCGCCGCCAATCCGCCGCCGCCGATCGGCACGAAGATCGCGTGAATCGGGCCTTGATGCTGGCTGAGAATTTCCATCGCCACCGTACCCTGGCCTGCAATCACGTACGGGTCATCGAACGGATGCACGAAGGTCAGGCCGCGTTCTTCCTGGAGCTTCACCGCATGGCCGTAGGCGTCGCTATACGACTCGCCGAACTGCACGACTTCAACCGTTGCGCCGCCATGCGCGCGCACCGCATCGACTTTCACCTGCGGCGTGGTAGTGGGCACCACGATGATCGCCTTCACGCCCATGCGAGCCGCCGACAACGCCACGCCCTGCGCATGATTGCCCGCCGATGCGGTAATCACGCCACGCTGCAACGCATCCGCCGGAATATGCGCCATCTTGTTGTACGCGCCGCGCAGCTTGAACGAGAACACCGGCTGGTTATCCTCGCGCTTCAGATACACCGGATTACGCAGCCGCGCCGACAGATTCGGCGCATGTTCGAGTTCGGTCTCGCGGGCCACGTCGTAGACGCGCGCGGTCAGGGTCTTTTTCAGGTAGTCGTGACGCAACGCGACGCTATCGGATGCATCGGCTGCATGTTCGAATTCGAATAATGACAAGGCAAGCTCCTGGGTGGCAAAGACGAATCAGCAAAGAGTTCACCAGGAGGCAGGCAGCGCGGACATAAAAAAACCCGCCTCGTGGGGCGGGTTAATGTGTCACTGCTACCAGACGCGCGCTAACCCACCATTCGATGAATGATGCTAATAATCAGCGCAATACGGATGTGGGTGCAGTTCATGCGTTCGATCTTCGTTGACTTGACGGCCTTTGTCAATCCTTGTGCTTTGCGCGAGAAGATGTGGGACTCGTCCATCGACGCGCCCCACATCACGCCAAGAAATTCAATCGTGCGCGCCGCTCTGCTTTTTAAAGGCCACCAGAATGCGCTGTTCCAGCGAGTTATAGTCGCCGCCGAAATGGTGATCCCCGCCTGTGCGAATCACGTCGATACCGGTCGTGGTCAGCGCCGGACACAACGTATCTTTCTCGTCTGCGCCATAAAAACACTGCACGATGGCAGGCGGCACACGCGTCAGTTCAGGCCGCACTTTCAGAGCCTTGTCGCTGGCCGGCATACCGAGCCATCCGCCCACGCGAATCTGAAAATCGGCGTCGGGTGCAAAGCCCAGCAATGAAATCAGCGAGACCTTCGCGCGCTGCGCTTCAGGCAAGCGGTTATACGCGAACGGCATCACATCGGCGCCAAACGAATAGCCGACCAATGCGATGTGCTGAGCGTGCCAACGCGCGCTGTAGGTTTGCATCACGCGTGCGAGGTCGCGGCTGGTTTGCGCAGGCGGCTTCTCGCTCCAGAAATAACGCAGACTGTCCCAGCCGATCACCGACACGCCGTCTTTCTGCAAAGCCTGCGCGATGGTCTTGTCGAGATCGCGCCAGCCACCGTCGCCGGAAATCACGATCGCCATCAGCCCGTTCGGATGTGCCGCGGGCAATTCGATCAGCGGCAGGTCGGAGACATCGTCATCGCTGGTCGATACCGCCTGCAAATGCGGCGTGACCAGCGACACAAGCCGCTCGCGATCCGCGCTACCCGTGGTGGCCTTTTCGACGAAACCCGGCACCTTGTCGCGAATCACCGTCGGATCCGGCGGACACGGCTGAAAACGCGCATCGAGATTGCGTTCGGCATCGACCGATACAGCGCCGGCGATCGTATTCGACGGCGCCTGTTCGAGCACATGCATTGCGAGCGTCGCACCCTGGCCGGTACCGACGACGATCGGCGCGAAATAATGGCTCGATTGCGACTGCCGTTCGAGCTGATGGCTCAACGCTTCAGCATCGCCCACCAGTTGATGGCAGGCCTCTTTCTTCGCGTTCAGATTGGCCGCATAACGCGCGGTGTCCACGCCGACCGTCAACGCACCGGCTTTGGCAAGCGCATCGGCGCTCTGCTGGTCCGCCGCGCTCCAGCCGCTCGCCTGCGAATACAGCACGACGAAGCCGCGCAACGGGCCGGCTGGTTGCGTCACCGTGACGTCGCCATAGCGGCCGCCCGGCACGGTAGTGGTAGATGCCTGCGCGAATGTGGCGCAAGTCACGAGGCCCGCTGCGGCAGCGAGTTTGAAGAATGGATGCAATGTCATGAACGCCGGCCTCCCGCCAGCAATGACAGGTCCGCGAGCGTGAAGAACACGCCCACCGAACCCGACGCCGCGAGATAACGCGGCTCCCAATGCGGCTGGAACTTGCTCTTGAAAGCACGCAGTCCGCGGAAGTTATAGAAGCGGCCGCCGAAGCGCCAGATGATGCCGGCCAGCCGATGCCAACGCGAAGCGAGCGGCGTCGGCAGCATGCCGGAGAGCGGCGCAATGCCGAGACTGAGCGAGCGGAAACCCGCCTGCTTCAGATGCAGCGCCAGTTGCGTGAACAGATATTCCATCGCGTACGGCGACGCGCTTTCCACATGCCGCATCACGCCGACTGTTGCCTCGGTATTCATATCGGTCGTCATGAACGTGACGAACGCAGCGGGCTCGCCGTTCTGGCGAACCAGCATCACCGATTGGGCGGCGAGATACTCGTCGGTGAACGCGGCCACCGAGAAACTTTTCTCGCGCGCATCGCGGCTATCGAGCCAGCCATCGGAAATCTGACGCAGCGTTTCGAGCGATGCGGGCACGTTGGCCTGATCGATCACTTCGACCGTAAAGCCGTCGCGGTCACCTCGTTTGAGCGCGTAACGCAGATGTGCACGATGCGAGCCCTTCAGATCGAAATCGTCGAGCACGACGTGCGCTTCCTCGCCGAGTTTCATCAGCGTGAGACCGGCGTCGAGATACAGCGGCAATGCGTTCGCGCGAACCTGGTAGAACGCGGCGCGGCCGCCGTGCGCATGCGCAAGCGCGACGAACTTGCTGATGAGTCCGGCCCACTCCTCGCGCGGTCCGACCGGATCGTGCAAAGCGGCCCACGTACGGCCGTTTTTCGCATACATCAGGAAAGCCTCGCGCGACTCGGAGAACAGAAAACTCTTGTCGCCCATCAGCGCGAGACCCGCGTCGCTGCGCTCCTGCGCGCGCACGATACGCGCGGCGTCGTGCAGATCTTCCGGCGCGGGTTTGACGAAGCGGCCCGGCGCGGGACGCAGCAACTGCCAGAACGAAAACGTCGCCGCGAACAGACTCGCAGCCAGCGTGGCGCGAAGCGCACGCGGCGCGCGTTCGTCGAAGGCGAATTGCCACCAGAGGTCTTGCGTGTACGGCACGTCGCGGAAAGCAAACAGCATCACCCACGTTGCCAGCATCAGCACCATCGCCACCGACACCAGCCAGCCCGCCGTAAAGCGCTCGGCAAACAGCGACGAATGACGGTTGAAACGCCGGCGCGTGGACAGCAGCAGCACGATCAGCATGCCGAGCACGCCCGCCTCCACGAAGGCGAGACCTTTGGTCAGCGACAGCGCGAGACTCGCCACTGCGAGCGCGAGAGTCATCCACCATGCGGCGTCGAGGCGTCGCAACAAACCGCGCGCGACGAACAGCAGCAGCACGCCGAGCACACTGCATAGCATCTGCGAGCTTTCGATCACCCACAGCGGCACGACGTCGCGCAAGATGTGAATCCGTTGCCAGAATGCCGGCGTTGCGCTGGAAATAACCAGCATCCCGCCGACCACGAACGTAACCAGGCTCAGGAACAGCGGCGCGAGTTTCGCCGCGGCTTCGGCCTGCAGCATCGGCAGACGCTTCTTCAGCAGGCGCCCTTCGAAGCCCGCGAGCAGCCCGGCCGACACGATCAGCGGGACACCGAAGTAAATCGCGCGATACGCGAGCAGCGCGGCGAGCATCTGATGCGTTTGCACATTGCGGCTCAGCGTGAACACCATCGCCGCTTCGAATACGCCGACGCCGCCGGGCGTATGGCCGATCATGCCGAGCAGCATGGCCGCGGCGTAGACGGTGATGAAGGTGACGAAACTCACGTCCGCGTGCGGCAGCAGCGCCCACAACGCGAGGCCTGCCGCGACCACGTCGAGAACCGCGAGCGCGACCTGCTCGATCAGATCGAGGCGCGCGGGAATATCGAACGACAGCCACTGCCAGCGCGTGCGAACCGGGCGGGTCTCGCTGCGGCATGCGGCGGCGGCCAGCGCCAGTGCGACGAGCAGCGCAGCGCCGATCCAGCGCAATGCAAGCGGCGAAAGATGCAGCATCGGCGCAATCGATCCGGCCTTGCAGACCATGCCGAGCGCCGTCATCAACACCAGCGCGAGCGCGAGCGACACGCTGGTGAACACCGTCATGCGGCCGATCTGTGCGGGCGTCACGTCCGCCACGCCATAGACGCGCGCGCGCACGGCGCCGCCGGTCAGCGCGCCGAAGCCGGTCGCATTGCCGAGCGCGGAGCCGGCGGTCGCACCGATCCACAGCGCCATGCGCGGCACGACTACGCCGAGGTAACGCAGGCCGACCGCGTCGCGCCCGACCAGCGCCACGTAACTCAGCGCCGTGGCGCCGAGCGCGGCGCTCCATTCGGTGCCGGTGAGCCCGCGCAACTGGCGCATGACCGAGCGGTAGTCGACTGCCTGGGACAAATGCTGGAAGACGAGCAGCAGCAACCCGCAGATAACGAGTGCAAGTACTGGCGAGAGGATGCCCCGATTGCCGAGGGCTTTCGACGCCCGGGTGAGCATCGCGCCGAACCGGCCGGATTGATCGTTATAACGACGAAACATGGACATGCGGGCCTTGCGTGGAGCTGTCGCGACGACGGAACGTCCATCGCGGCGTCGCCTGCTTTTGGCGATTACAAAGGGATAACGGCAAACCGACCAAAAGGTTGACAGGGGGAATGATTTCCAGCGGAATTAACTCAGCAGGCCATTAAAAGGGCGCGTTCGAGCAGCGTGATCGACGCCGCAAAGCCGTTAAACGGGCAATTTTGCCGATCGGCTTCCCATTCAATCGATAGATCGAAGCCGAGGGGGCCGGAGTTTAAGCGCAATCGCGTATGAATAGCGATTCGACCCTATCGCATCGGCGCACGACGGGTTGTCGGCGGAATCAAAAAACTGTCCCGAGACCCGTTTTCCGGCATCAAGCTTTCCGCTTCACCTGCCGTAATCGCAAGCAATGGAGCGACGAAATACGAAGCACGCGCCATGTGAACAGGGACTTGAAGGGGAACGATGATGGCAGATCAGGATTGGGTGATGGCGGGCGTGTATCTGGTGGGACTGGTGGCTACCCTGCTGTTGATGAGCGCATTGTCCGCGCGGGCGACGAAGATGCGCGCGGCGGCGTCCGGTTCAAACCATTCCAGCGAGTAAGGCGCCATCCGGGAAGCTGCTCTTTAGCAAACGCGTGCAACGCCAGGGGCGAAAAGCCGCTGGCGCGAGTTGCACGTGAATGCTGATTTGCCTGCCCGGATAGCGAAATAGCAGAGGACTATGCCGGCGGCGCGCTGATCCTGTAAGGATCGCGCCGCTGCACCGGCAATAAGACATGGACCATCTACATATGAACAGATGGCAGCCGACCGACTGCTAAAAATTGCCTGATCGACCAAGGCACATCAAAGACCGCACACACGGCCCGACACGCCCAGCCCTTCCTGCGCCCCGCCACTTTCCGGCGAACGGCGCGCAATACCTGCCTTACTGCGGACGACGATGAGCTTCAGCGATAACCGCGCAGTTTTGCAGATGCAGGTTCAGCGCATGCAGCGCCAAAGCGCGCAGCTTGCCCAACCAGGTGGTGTTGCGAGCGGAAGTAGCGCGGGCAGCGGCGTTGGAAGCGGTGTTCATGGTCAACTCCTGTATAGGGTTTATACCTAGGGAATAACCCGATTATAGTCCTCCCATGTCGCGCCGCAACAAAAATTAAATACAGATTTGCGATGTTGTACGACGACCACATCCGCCAACGCACATAATTTCGCTTAGGGTGCCATCAGGCGGCCGTCTATTAACCATCCGCACCGTACAGGTGCAATAATGGCCCCTTTGCCTGCGACCGTCCGCCGCAGCACTCCGCCGTCATGACCGTGGTCCAGAAAGCACTGATTGCGCCCCTCATCGTCGCGTGCGCGATGTTCATGGAAAGCGTCGACGCGAACGTGATCGTCACAGCATTACCGGCCATGGCGCGCGATTTCGGGCGCGATCCGGTCACACTGAAAATCGCGGTCACGAGTTACGTGCTCGGACTGGGCGTGTTTATCCCGGTGTGCGGATGGCTGGCAGACCGTTTTGGCGCACGCACCGTCTTCCGCACGGCAATCGGCATCTTCGTGACGGGCTCGCTGCTGTGCGCGGCGTCGAATTCGCTTGCCACCTTCACGCTGGCGCGCTTCGTCCAGGGTGTCGGCGGGGCGATGATGGTGCCGGTCGGACGCATCATCATTTTCCGGGTGGTCGACAAGGCCGACTTCATCCGCGCGATGAACTATCTGAGCGTTCCCGCGATGCTCGGCCCCGCCGCCGGCCCGCTGCTAGGCGGCTTCATCACCACCTATCTGCACTGGCGCCTGATCTTTTTCATCAACGTGCCGATCGGCATTCTCGGTATCTATCTGACCAACCGGTTCATCGCGAACACGCGTGAGCCCGACCCCGGCCCGCTCGACTGGATCGGCCTCCTGCTGTCGGCGACGGGCGCGGTGCTGCTTCTGCTGGGGTTGTCGCTGGTCGGCGGCGAACTGATTTCGAACGCGGACGCCTTCGGCATGTGCGGCATTGGCGCGGCATTGCTGGCGATCTACGTCGTCTACGCGCAACGCGCGAAGCTGCCTCTGCTAGATTTGCGCTTTTTCAAGGTGCCGACGTTCCAGGCGAGCGTGCTCGGCGGCTCGCTGTTCCGTATCGGGTTAGGCGCGCTGCCGTTCCTGTTGCCGCTGATGCTGCAGGAAGGCCATGGGATGAGCGCGTTCCAGTCCGGGCTGATCACCTGCGCGTCGGCGTTCGGCGGCATGTTCATGCGGACGGTCGCGTCCACGGTGCTGCGGCGCTTCGGCTTCCGCTCGGTGCTGGTCGTCAACGCCGCGTTATCGGGTATTTCGATTGCGGCGTGCGGGCTGTTTTTCCCCGGCACGCCCACGTGGATCATCTGGGTGGTTGTGCTGCTCGGCGGCTTCTTCCCTGCGCTGCAATTCACGAGTCTGAATTCGCTGACGTATGCCGAAATCGCCAGCCGCGACGTAGGGCGCGCGACCAGTCTCGGCAGCGTCGTTCAGCAGATGTCGCTTGGCCTCGGCGTAACGGTTGGCGGGATCGTGTTGCAGATGTCGCGGGCGCTGCACGGGCATCCGAGCATCATGTGGTCGGATTTCTGGCCGGCGTTTCTGGTGGTCGGACTGTGCTCGTTCGCGTCGATTCCGGTCACGCTGCGCATGCCGCGCGGCGCGGGCGCGGAAATATCACGCGGCGGACGCGGTTAAGCGCCCTGCCCGTCATTCGGCCGGCCTTGCTTGCGGATCACGCTGATATCGCCGTTGCGCTCGAGAATCGCCTCGGCCACGCTATCCATCGAATGTGAGCCGGTTTTCTGCCGCACGCTTTCGTGAACGTCGGTTGGCGTGATCAGCGCGGCGTTCATCTCACTCGCGTCGAATGCGCCATTGCGGAACACCTCGCGTTCGACTCCGCCCACCAGCCGCTCGAAGCGGGTCGAATGCACGCAGGCCAGCGCCAGCAGCCGATGACAGGCGACGATCACGAACGACGACAGCACCGTCGCGCCAAACGGCGACGCGCCGACAATCGCGCGGCTCAGCGTTGCGCCGAGCAGAATCACGACGACCGAATCGAATGGCGAGCGCTGTCCGAACGAACGCCGCCCCGACACGCGGATTAGCACCACCGCGATCACGAACACGACGATCGCGCGCAGAGCCATCTGCAATGTGTTGAGATCACGGCCCTCGCCGAACAGAACGAAGATCGCATTCGTCATGTCGTCCTCCTTGGGGCTTGTGGCGTTGTTTGAGGCGTTGTTTGAGGCGTTGCTAGCTGCCTTGCTTATGGCGTTGCTTATGGCGTTGCTTGTGGGCGTTGCTTGTGGGCGTTGCTTGTGGCGTTGCTTGTGGCGTTGCTTGTGGCGTTGCTTGCGGCCTGCTTGCGACCTTGCTTGCGGCCTCGCCTATGGCCGTGTTCGCCGCCTAGCTGGCTGCCTTGCTCATAGCCGTGTTGGCGGCTTTTTTTCTTGTGGTGTTTTATCAGAGCCGCACCCAAAGCAAACCGGATCGGCCCACCGCTGTTATCCGGCCGCCCACCCAACGAGCGTATCGCCGAAACCCCCGCTTGCACGGGCCGCCGCGCGCGCACTCGTAATCACCCGCGGCGCGGCGCTCCACGCGATGTGCGCGCCGATCGCGATCAGCCGGTCGACCAGCGCGACATCCTCGCTGCATGTCAGCGGTGGAAAGCCGCCTGCGCGCCGGTAAGCCTCCGCCGATACGCCCAGATTCGCGCCGTGAATATGCCGGTGGCCGTCCGCATCGACATAGGTCTTGCGGAAATATTCGCGCACGCTGTGCGGATGCGCGCTCCAGTCGTCGACGGCAATCGAGCCGCACACCGCGTCCGCATCGAGCGACAACTGCGCGACCAGCCACGTCGCCGACACCCGGCTGTCCGCATCGGTGAACGCGAGCCAGCGCGCGCCGTCGGCGAGCAGATAATCCGCGCCGGCAGCCCGCGCAATGCCGACATTGCGCGCCTTCAGCGCCAGCGTTTCGACGCCGTAAGCCCGCGCAATCGCGCCGGAGAAATCGTTGCACGCGTCGAGCACGACGACGATGCGCACCGTCTCGCCCGCGAGGTCTTCGTGACGCGACGCTTCGAGCAGCGCTGCGAGGCAAGGCGCGAGCAACGCCTCTTCGTTATGTGCCGGGACGATCACGCCGATCATAGAAGCCCCTCGCGTTGCGCGACCGACCGTGCGTCGCGCGACCATACGTCGATCAGCAGATCGGCTTCGTCGTGATGCGCGAGTCGCGACAGTCCGCATCGCGCATCGAACAATGCATGCGCGGAATCGGCGGATTGCAGCGCTTCAGCAAACGGCCTGCGCCAGTGACAGGCGAGCAGCGTGCCGTCGGTGGTCAGCGACGCGGCGATTCGCGCAGCGAGCGTTTCCAGTTCGTCGCCGTGCAGGTAATACGCGAATTCGCTGATCACGATCAGATCGAACGGCCCGGCTTCGGTCGGCCATTCGAGCGGCACTGTGCGCCGTTCGACGCGCACTTGCGGCATCCCGGCGACGCGTTCGCGCGCCAATGTCACCGCGCGTTCGTGCAGATCGGCGGCGAGCAGCGCGTCGCAGCGGCCCGCCAGTTCGGCGGTCAGTTCGCCGTTCGCGCAGCCGGGCTCGAACGCATTCCGATAACGCGGACGCGGCAGCAACGCGAGCGTCAGCGTACGTTTTCGGCGCTCATACCAGCCCTCGCGAAGCTTCCAAGGATCGTCGCTTTCCCTGTAGAGGTCGTCGAAATATTGGGCCGTCGAATTCATTCGATGATCCTCTGCTTCTTCAAGCGGTTTGACGCGGAGTGTCAGAGCGTCCATGGCGTGACTCCCGGCGTGGCGGAAACCAGTTCGCCGAGCGACGCCAGATCGCGTTCCGCATGGCTTTGCCGCAGGAACACGGGCAGGTCCGCGAGCGCGCGGGCAAAGTGCGCGTCGCGGCAGAGCGGACCGGCGCCGAGGGTGCGCGTGGCGTGTGTCATCACGACCGTCGCCGCTTCCTCGACGACAAGTCGCGCGCGCATCGCTTCGCGTTGTGCGTCGACGAGCGGATTGGCGTCGATATAGGCCGCCGTTTCGCGAAGCACAGCGGCGGCGGATACCAGCGCGACATCGACTGCGCCGAGGTGAGCCAACCGATGCGGATCGGCGCGCTGGGCGCAGGCATCGCGCAACGTGCGGCCGATCTGCGCCGCCGCGCCATACCAGCACGCGGCAATACCCGCACCGCCATGCCAGAACCCCGGCCGACGCACATACGCATGGGCCGCGCCGACCAGCGTCGCGGGCGTTCTGTCGAACGTCACATCGGCGCTGGCGGTGGCCTGCATGCCGACCGCCTGCCACTTCGACGCATCGATCGTGATCGACGGGTGATCCATGGCGACAGCGGCAAGCACGGGCTCGTTATCGAACCACGCAGTCACAAGCGCATGGCTGACAGCTTCCGCGCCCGAGCACCACGCCTTTGTTCCCGCGAGAACGACTTGAACGCCAGCGTCGGCATTGCTTCGGATTCCTGCCTGGATTGCCTGGACGCGCGCATCCGGCGGCTCGGCGGCCCACACGCCCCAGCGGCTCGCTGGAGGCGCGATTGGGCCACGCAGCTCCGCGAGAATCGCAAGCGCGTCGGTATGGCCTTCGAACAGTTTGATGAGACTGAGATCGCACGCGGCGACGGCCGCCAGTACACGCCAGCGGGCCAGCGTCTGACCTTGAGCGGGGAGCGGCATGAGTGGCGCATGGTCATAACCGTGCTCGATGAGCAGGCGCAAACCGTCACCTGGCGAAACGGCATGAATGGAGTCGAAGCGCGTGTCGCGCAGAACGTCTTCCAGCGCATTTTCCGGCGCATCAACAGGCTTTACGTCCTGCCCCGCCCCCGCCCCAACTGCCGGATTCGATGAAGCCGAAAAACACGAATCGCCGCTTCCGGTTTTACCGGACGGGCTGTCGCCCGGTCTTCCGCGAGAATCGGCAAAAGGCCGCGCATTGACGGCGGCCGCACGGCCTTGCGTATCGAGCATCGTGCCTCCCTGAAGCGCTTCGATCGGTCCGCGGCGCTGGTCGCCGCAGAGCATACAAAACGCACAGCAAGCGTCGTGCCGCAACTATTGGACGACGAAACGCATTGCTATCTTCAGGGACTTCGGTTTATGCGAAGGACAATTCGCAACAGGAACACGACGGGAACACTACGGCCGCCGACGCGGCTCGACCCGCGCGAGCAACTCATCGAACAACGACAACTCCACCGGCTTCACCAGATGCGCATGGAAACCTGCATCGCGAGTACGTTCGCGGTCGCTCGCGTGACCGAAGCCGGTCATCGCCGCATACATCGTGTCGGCCAGCTCGGGCATCTTGAGCAACGCGGCGATGGTCGCGTAACCGTCCATCTTCGGCATCGCGATGTCGATCACGCAAAGATGGGGCGCAAATTGCGGTGCGATCTGGATCGCCTGCTCGCCCTCGTACGCGACACGCACTTCGTGGCCCTTGAGTTCGAGCAGCATCCCGAGGCTGTCGGCGGAATCGTGGTTGTCGTCGATCAGCAAAATCCGCAATGGCGTGACCTGCTGAGACTCCGCGCCGGTTTCATCGGCGGGAGACTCGGACGATGCAGCCGCGAGCGGCAAACTCAACGTGAACGCGCTGCCGCAACCCGGCCCGTCGCTGCTCGCAAAAATGCTGCCGCCGTGCATTTCCACCAGCGATTTGCACAGCGTCAGGCCAATCCCAAGACCGCCCTCGCCCGAACTCTGCGCGGCCTTTTCCTGCGCAAACAGTTCGAAGATGCGGTCGAGCGAACGCGCGGGAATCCCGCAGCCCGCGTCGCGTACTTCGATCACGGCCATGTTGTAGTCGATGCGTGCCAGCACGTCGATGACACTGCCCACCGGCGAAAATTTCGACGCGTTATGCAGCAGGTTTTGCAGCACCTGAACAAGCCGCGTCAGGTCGCCGCGAATGGTCATCGGCTCGAGCGGAAGATGCTCGACGACACGCTGATTACGCGCGTCGGTGAACGGCCGCGCGGCCTCGGTCGCGCGCGCGACCAGTTCGCCCAGATCGACACGCGAATAACGCAGTTCGACCTTGTCCGACATGATCCGGCCCACGTCGAGCAGGTCGTCGACCAGCCGCGTGAGGTGCGTGACCTGACGGTCGATCAGATCGCGTGCGCGTGCGAGCACGGGGCTCAGCCCGGTCTCCATCTGCATCACGCCCACCGCGTTGCGGACTGGCGCGAGCGGATTGCGCAACTCGTGCGCGAGCGTCGCCAGAAATTTGCGCAGACGTTCGCTCGAACGCTCCGCTTCTTCCCGCTGACGCCGCTCGGTCAGATCGCGCGTGACCTTGGCGAAGCCGCGCAGCCGGTTCGACTCGTCATGCACCGCCGTAATGTTGACGTTCGCCCAGAAGGTCGTGCCGTCCTTGCGCACCCGCCAGCCCTCGTCTTCCACATGCCCAAGCTGCCGCGCGATAGCCAGCTCGCGAGCCGGCTTGCCCGCAGCCGCTTCTTCCTGCAAATAGAACTGCGAGAAATGCCGGCCGACGATTTCATCGCGCGTATAGCCCTTGATTCGCGCGGCGCCCGCATTCCAGCTCACCACGAAGCCTTGCGGATCGAGCATGAAGATCGCGTAGTCCTTGACGCTGTCGACCAGCAAACGGAAGCGCTCTTCGCTCTGCCGCAATGCTTCGACGTACTCGCGTTGCGCGGTCAGGTCGCGCGTGATCTTTGCAAAGCCGGTCAGGATGCCCGCATCGTTACGGATCGCCGTGATGACCACATTCGACCAGAACGTTGTGCCGTCCTTGCGAACCCGCCAGCCTTCGTCTTCGAAACGGCCGGTTAGCGACGCCTGCTGCAACTCGTAAGCGGGCCAGTCGCGCGCTATGGCTTCTTCGGTATAAAAGCGCGAAAAGTGCTGGCCGACGATTTCCGCCTCCGTGTAACCCTCGATCTTCTGCGCGCCGACGTTCCAGCTAACGACCCGTCCGGTGGCGTCGAGCAGGAAGATTGCATAGTCTTCGATCGCCTGCACCAGTTGCCAGTAATCGACATCGAGAGGCCGGGCCGGACGCGTTGGGGTGACATGGGCCGGCTCACCGCTGTCGTGGGAGGGGGGGACGTCGAGCTGTTTCATGGTGCATATGTAGAGGGGGTTTTGCCCGGAAGGATACACCGCGCATGCGTCGCTGCCGGGCCTATCGTTTCACCTGAGAGGTTTTTTTCCGGGAGGCTTTCGCGTTGGCAGGAGCCGCATAAAACAGACCCGGAGCACGTTGCCGGATGCCAGGCCTCGCGTTTGCTACTCCATGTCTACCTCACTTCGAAGCATCGACATAAAGGAGCCTCAATGAAACAAGCCTTCACAACCCTCGCCTTCGTCGCCGCGGTCGCGCTTACCAGCACGGTCGCGCATGCCGAAGGCTGTACCAAAGGCGCTGTGGTGGGCGGCGTCACCGGCCACGTTGCCGGGGATCACGGCGTAGCGGGCGCAGCAGCAGGCTGTGCGATCGGCCATCACGAAGCGAAGAAGAAGGACAAGGCGGCAAGCGCGGCGGCGTCAGCGAGTCAACCTGCGGGCAAATAACCGCTCGCCCAGCGTATTTATGCCCATGTCGCCAGTCATTTGAAAAACAGGCCGCTCGTGACAGGAAATCACGAGCGGCCTGCTCGAATAGCCCCTAGTTAAATCAGTGCTTAAACCGCCACTGTCTGGTCCTTAATTCGTGGGTTAAAACCATCGGCTTCCGGGAACGCGCTCAACTTGCCGCGCCCAGCTTTTCCGCCAGTTTCGCGTCGTAACTCGAATGCACATGCACGCGTTTTTTCTCGGGATACGCGTACGAATACGCCTTGCGCAGCGCGAGCGATGCCTCGTGGAAACCCGACAGGATCAGCTTCTGCTTGTTCGGATAATTAGCGATGTCGCCCACCGCGAAAATGCCGGGCCGCGAGCTTTCGTAATAGGAAGTATCGACATCGATGCGGCCGCCGTGAATCGTCAGCCCCCACTGCGCAATCGGACCGAGATCGGCCACCAGGCCGTATAGCGCGACGACGTGTTCGGTTTCAAGTTGCGTCTCGCCTTCGAGTTGCCGCAGCGTCAGCGACCTGAGCGTATCGCCTTCGACGTTAAGCGCCGAAATCGCCCCGACGACGAAGTCCATCTCGTCCGCCTCGACCGCGCGCCGCATCAACTCGACGCTCGAATCGGCCGCGCTGAAACCGTTGCGCCGATGCACCAGCGTCACGCGCCGCGCAACTTTGCGCAACGCGAGCGCCCAGTCGAGCGCCGAATCGCCGCCGCCCGCGACGACCACGGTCTTGTCCGCGAAATCGGCGAGGCGCGGCACGCTGTAATGCACATGACGCGACTCCAGAGGCACGGCCTCGGCGAGCGCGAGCTTTTGCGGCACGAACGCGCCGTTGCCCGCCGCCAGCAGGATCGCCGCGACGTCGAACACGAGCGCGCCGCTGGTCCGCACGGTCCAGCGGCCGTCGTCGCGCTGTTCGACCGATTCGACTCGCTGTTCGAGGTGAATCGGCACGTTGAACGGCTTGCATTGCGCAATCAGACGGTCGACCAGTTCGCGCGCGGTGCATGACGGGATGGCGGGAATGTCGTAAATCGGCTTGTCGGGATAAAGCTCAGTGCACTGGCCGCCCACTTTGTCGAGCACGTCGACGATCTGACACGACAGGCCGATCACGCCCGCCTCGAACGCCGCAAACAGTCCCACAGGACCGGCGCCGACGATCAGGACATCGGTGCGGATGGGGGTTGGATGGGGGTCGGCGGTGGGCGTCATGGGCGTTTCTCTTCGATTGGGTCGATTGGGTAGTGGCTCACCATACCGAATCGACCGAAGCGCGGCAACGATGCCATTACAAGTGGTAAGGACGCTTGGCGAAGGCCTGGAGGCAGAGCTTTAACGTTCTGCGACGACGAGGATGACGATTTGCACACGACGGCGTGGGTGTACAGAAGGCCCCCTAATACGCCCCCCATGCGAGGTAGTCGTAAGAGATCCGGCTACCGTGTCGGCCCTTTAGCGCAATCTGTAATCGCGCCAATCTGCAACGTCGCGGAGGTCAGAGGAGACACCCGCGACGCCTTACTTTCCAAGCGACGCAAGAAAAGCCAGAAAATCGTCAATCAGCAGTGGTTTGGCGAAGTAATGATCGAAGCCGGCCTGAGCCGCATTGTTTCGATAATCGTCGCTGGAATATCCGCTGAGTGCGACGAGCGTGAGATGCGTAGAAGCCCGCACTTTGCGCAATGCAATCGCAACATCGAACCCAGGCATGTCCGGCAAGCCGAGGTCGACGACCGCGACCGAAGGATTGAATGTTTCCGCCGTCGACAACGCGCTCCTGCCGTCGTAAGCAACCGCACATTCGTAGCCGTGTATCTCCAGAAGCGCCGCCAGCGAATCGGCCGAATCTTTGTTGTCGTCGACAATCAACACCCTGTGTTCGCCGTTGCCCTCGCTCTGTAGCGCGGCTGGGGTTGCTTCAACAACTTCCTCGTCGACGATCGGCAAGGTAACCACAATACGGCTTCCCATGCCGATGCCGTCGCTATACGCAGCGACCGAGCCTCCGTGATCCCGTACGAGTCGCTGCACGACGGTCAATCCGATGCCGAGGCCTGCGTCCTGCCGCCCGATCGAGGTCGCGCCTTGCGCAAACAGGTCGAATACGCGCGGCAGCATGGCTGGATCGATCCCCACTCCCCGGTCGCTGACCGTCACCTGCACGTCGTCACCGACGCGCGTAGCCCGGATGTCGATCACATCCGGCTGCTTCGTATAGCGGGCGGCGTTATGAATGATGTTATTGAAAACCTGCTTCAAACGGGCGATATCGACTCGAACCGAGAGGATTTCGGGCGGGTACTCGACGCGAACCCGATGGCCGCGCCGCTCTATCTCCGCCAGCGACATTTCGATGCCCCCGTCGATCAGCGCGGTGACCGAGGCGACTTCGGTCTGAAGCTCCACCTTTCCCCGGGTGATACGGGAAACGTCGAGCAGATCGTTGACCATGCGGGACAACTGCGCAGTCTGCCGGGCGATCACCGCAAACGTCTGCTCACGAGATTCCGCGACGGTGCGCTCAGCTAATTCGAGCGACAGCGAGATCGCCGCCAGCGGATTGCGCAACTCATGCGCGAGCATCGCCAGAAACTCGTTCTTGCGCAAATCGGCGTCTTCAAGTTCCGCTTTCTTCCGACGCAATTCTTCGAGCGTCAACAGCATTTCGCGGTTCTGCTGTTCGAGTTCCTCGACCGGCGTTTGCGGCTTGCGGCGTGTGAGTTGCTCGACACGCGAGCTTAATTCACGCCCGGAAAGCCGTGCGGTACCGCGCGGGAGAAATATTTCCAGCGTGACCGTTGTCCCTTTGCCGGGTTCGGAGTGAATAAAGAACCCGTCGGTCATGCGCTGGCTGCCGGGGATGCCGACACCGACTTCGCCCGTGCGGCCCTGATGGTCTCTGAGCAACTCATCGACATTCGCGATGCCGGGGCCGTTATCGCTGATCTGCGCGATCACGCACTGCGTCTCGTCCGCGTCGGTGGCGTCGCCGACCAGGAAGGTCAGCGTACCGCCGCCCGCAAACTGAACCGCGTTGCGCGCGATCTCCGACACGGCGGTGATAAAGCGCGTCCGCTGCACGTTATCGAGTCCAAACAGTTCGCCGATCTGTCGCGACCGGTCACGAATGGCCACGAGGCTGAGGTTCGTACTAATCGGCGTCGACAGAATTCGGTGACGCATATCAGGATGCCTTCACGACGACGATCGTTGCATCGTCCGTATCGCGCGCGAAGTCGCGGTGCAGGACGTTGGCGATCAGACTCGGATGCCGGTCGACAAGACCGGGATGACGGTTCAGATTCCAGCGTGTGGAGAGCCCGTCGGTGGTCGCGACGAATACGCTGCCCCGGGTCAGGGGCACTTCGCTCGGACGAACGGTGCGCATGTTATAGCCGACGGTGCCGTCCGTTGAAATCAGATGCTGCGTATCGTTACCGGAAGCGACGATTCCAACTATGTTACCGACGCCGGCAAACGACATGAGCGCTTTATCCGCATTGAACATCGCGACGGCCATCACGGCTCCCCGCGTCGTCTTGATGCCTTGATGAACGGCGCGCAAAACGTCCGCCGGTGTGTCGTTGATACCGGCTTGCTGGAATATGCCGACAGCACGGTTCGATGCCTCTGCGGCCAGTGGGCCATGACCTAGTCCGTCCAGCAGCGCAATCCAGAGACCGTTACCGGTGTGCCGGATGCCAAACGCGTCGCCGCAGATATCCTGCCCAAGTTTCGGCGTGGATCTCGCGCCGACCTCGAACGGGTGCGCCGCTGCATCACAGGAGTTGGCAATCCGGGCCAGCAGTGCCGTCCCGCAACCCGTCACGGAGTAGATATCGAACAGCGTCGAGTGCCGTTCGATGGTGCCGAGGCCGGCTCCCAGACTCCCGCCGGTAGAGAAGCCGTCAGTGCGTGCCGAGGTCAGATTGGTAATGCCAGGGCCTCGATCGAGCGCGATCACTTCAAGCCCTTGAGCCGCGCCTTCCTGATAATTCCTGAGCGTGACCTGACCCTGGCCTGCGTACTTGAGAATATTGGTCGCGGCCTCTGTGACGACGAGCGCGGCATCGGCCTGGCGTTTTTCCGATAACCCTAGCGCGTGCGCCATATGTATTGCGCGACGACGCACATCAGCGACACCGCTCTTGTCGGTCAGGCTTAGCGTCGCTTCCATTGGATAATGCTCACTCTGGTGCCTTGTCCCACAATTGAAGTAATTTCGAATTCGTTGACGAGCCGGCGCGCACCGCCGAGCCCCAGACCCATGCTTTTGGCTGTGCTGAAGCCGTCTTCGAGCGCGCGCTCGATGTCGGGAATACCCGGTCCAGAGTCTTCAAAAACAAGTTTGATGCCGGGCCGGCCTCCCTGATTGACCTCGGCAATCGTGAGCGTGCCGCCCTGCCCGTGAACCAGCGTGTTGCGAGCCAACTCGCTCGCAGCGGTGACGAACTTGGTCCGCTCCAGCGTGCCGAAGGCCATTCGCACGGCCCATTCCTGGACTGTTTTACGAGCGAGATTGACCTGGTCGCCAGAGCGAATGTCCAGTACGACTTCGCTTAATTTAACGATGGCGGCTCTCCCGCGTCGTCCAGCGATGCGCGCAGTAACGCCATACCTTTGTCGACATCGAGCGCCGTGCGGATTCCGTGAAGCGACATGCCAAGTTCAACCAGCGTGATCGCCACGGCAGGCCGCATTCCGACGAGGACGGTCGTGGCGTCCATGATGCGCGCCATCGCGGCGATATGGCCCAGCGTGCGTCCGATGAACGAATCGACGATCTCGAGAGCAGAGATGTCGATCAGCACGCCTCGCGCACGCGTGCGCTCGATCCGCGACGTCAGGTCGTCCTGCAGGCCCAGCACCAATTCGTCATGGAGCTCGACCTGAATCGAAACCAGCAGAAACTCGCCGAGCTTGAGAACTGGAATCTGCTCCATTTCAGTTGTCCTGCTTCAGGGCCGAGAGCTTGCCGACGCCGAGGCCGACTCGACGCAGGGCGACCTTCAGCGCTTCAGCGAGCGTCGCCTTCGTGACCACATCGCCCAGATCGACGCCAAGGTGCACGATGGTCTGCGCGATTTGCGGACGAATTCCGCTGATGATGCATTCGGCGCCCATCAGGCGCGCAGCGGCCACTGTCTTGAGCAGGTGCTGTGCAACGAGCGTGTCGACCGTCGGAACACCGGTGATATCGATGATGGCAATCGCAGCTTCGTTTTCGACGATCGAATCGAGCAGGCTTTCCATGACGACCTGGGTGCGCTCGCTGTCGAGCGTACCGATCAGCGGCAGCGCCACGATCGAATCCCACAGCCGCACCACCGGCGTGGTCAGATCGAGCAATTCCTGCTGCTGACGCTCGATGATCTCCTGACGCGTTTCCTGGTAAGCCTCGACCGTCAGCAGGCCGAGCCTGTCGAGCGTTTGCGTCAGCTTCCAGAGTTCGTCTACCAGGCGGGACGAATCCTTGCCGAACTCTTTCCGCAACGCGTCAAACAAGGGCTTTTTCAGCGAAAAGATGAAGGTGGCAGTTTCCGCCGGGGAAAAACCCTGCACGACACGTTCACGCGACAGCGCGATGAGATGTGCGCGGATAGCCTGCCAGGCTTCGCCGCTCAATTCCTCGTCGTAGTCGCTTTTGACTGCCTTCGCGAAGATCGCGAGAAATACCCGTGACGTTTCTTTCAGTTCGCCGTCCGAGATCACTCCTTGCCGCGAACCGCCCGCCAACTGTCCATCGACCCACGCCGTCAGGATAGAACTTTCGTTCTTTTCCAGAATGGCACCCAAATCTGTCTGATCGCTCAATGTTTGCTCCTGAGTGGGTTCATGCGCTATCCAACGAGTGCCATATCATACAGTCCGGCGATTTCGGCGGACCGTGTGTCTTCTCTTCCTTGAATGAATTTTTTAGCGGAGGTTGCGCTCTCGCACAAAGGAAGTTTTGGGCGCACACGTAAACCCTGAATTTTCCGATCTGGCAGCCGTCTATCGGTACTTTCTACGACACCCGATCCGTTTTTTTCGTGCAGTGCCGCACGCAAATTTGCGATTTCCCCGGCGCGCATTCAGCCACCACATTACGTCGCTAGTGGCCTTGATAAGAGTCTGTATGGCAACCTGCCGACTCTTTCCGATTTCCGCAGCCGCACCGGTATCGATTTAGACGCCGGCACGAGGCTGCCCTTCGCGTGATGCGACAGCGGGATGAGCCGGTTGCATTCAGTAGCGGCTCATGACACAACTGGCCGGCGTATCGAGAGCATGTACGCGCGAGAAGTTAATACAGGCAGGAAGTTCCGGGCGACGCGCGTCCTGACACGTAGAACATGGCCTCTTCTGCTTCAATTGCGCGTCACCCTTTTGCGATCCCGGCGAACGCGTGTTCCCCTGTCGTTTGCGAGGACCGGTCGGTGGCCGGGTCCCAGCGCGCGGGTGCAGTCAGCCATCCTGACGATTCGGGTTCGGTCAGTGTGTGTGGTGCAAAAAAATCGGGATCGATATGTTTGCTGGCGACGTCCCATGCGGTCGCATTCGCCCCCTTCTCGCAGCATGTAGCGTCACGCGAGCTCACCCTCACTGGCACGCTTTTATCGTCGATTGGCGGCTGAGGTATGAAGCTCCCGATTACTCCCGGCTCATCAAATGCGAAGACGGTTTGCGGGTCTTACGTCGTGCTGGCAGTTGCCAAAGGCGGCTTCGCACGCGCTGATGAGCTGGGTATGCCACACGCAATCTGGTGCACGGCCCGCTACGACAAACGAATAAAAACGGGCAGCGTAACGCGTCCGCACATACGCACCTTTATCCGCGTGCAGGGAACGGCTCTTGCGATGTCAGCAACACCAGGCCGCGCTCGATCATCGTCGTTGACATCGTTCGCAGGTAATGCGCAGCGACATCTGACGAAGATCACAACGCCTTTCCTATCCCGGAGTTATTCATGGCCGACACCCGCAATCAATTCACCATGCAGGACCCCACCAGACAATATCCGCAGCCGCCCTTCGAACGGCAGCCGCAATCAGCGCCCGGACTGGCGCAGAAGATGACTCCGAAGCCCGATCACGGCGAGACGAGCTACAAGGGATTCGGTCGACTCGCCGGCCGCCGCGCACTGATCACCGGCGCGGACAGCGGCATTGGACGAGCGGTTGCGATCGCATTCGCCCGCGAAGGTGCCGATGTGGCGCTGAACTATTTGCCGAGCGAGGAAGCGGACGCACGCGAGGTCATCCGGCTCGTTGAAGAAGCTGGCAGGAAGGCAATCGCCCTGCCCGGCGACGTTGGCGACGAGGCGTTTTGCCTCCGACTTGTCGAACAGTCGGTCGGGCAACTCGGCGGCCTCGATATTCTGGTGAACGTGGCGGGCAAGCAGGTATTCGTCGAAGATATCGCCGATCTCACCACGCAGCAGCTCGAAACGACCTTCCGCACCAATGTCTTTGCGATGTTCTGGCTCTGCAAGGCAGCTTTGCCGCATCTGCCGCCGGGCGCGACCATCATCAATACGACGTCGATCCAGAGTTATCAGCCAAGCCCGGGTCTGCTCGACTACGCGTCGACCAAAGCGGCCATCACGGCCTTCACCCACGGCCTGGCGAAACAGGTGATCGGTAAAGGCGTCCGTGTCAATGCAGTTGCACCAGGTCCAGTGTGGACACCGCTTCAGCCGAGCGGCGGGCAGCCGCAGGAGAAAGTCGAAGAATTCGGCTCCGAAGCGCCGATGAAGCGCCCCGGCCAGCCTGCGGAACTCGCGCCTGTCTATGTACTGCTGGCGTCGCAGGAGTCGAGCTTTGTGACGGGCGAAGTGTATGGCGTGACCGGTGGCAATCACTTGCCTTGATAAGACCTGAAGCGGGTATGCGGCGGTGTCGGCGTTCGATTCGTGCGCCCGGCATCGCTTCGCAAGATCGCGTTGCTCGTTGCCATTGGAAAAACTGCTTTCTGCGGGCTGTCTGCACGGCATCGAGCGATGCTAACCATAAAAAATGAGAGCCCTGAGAACGCCTGTCCGAAGCCGCCGCGAAACCGTCAAAGTGGTCACCTGAAAATACCTAAAATCGGTCATTTTTAGAATCCATTTCGACGTCTAAGATTCACTCATCGCGTCACGGAATGCCAGCAGAACAGCGTCCAGCCACGCGTTCAACCATCCCACTGAGGAGTGAATCATGGAACAACGTCTCGACTTCTACAAAGCCAATCCCGCCGCGATCAAGGCAATGCTCGGCGTCGAAGAACGCATCGGCAAATCGGCGCTCGAAAAATCGCTGACCGAACTGGTGCGTCTGCGTGCATCGCAGATCAACGGCTGCGCATTCTGCGTCGACATGCACACCACCGACGCCCGCAAAGGCGGCGAAACCGAGCGCCGTCTCGCCACCGTAGTGGTATGGCGCGAAACGCCGTTCTTCACCGACCGCGAACGCGCCGCACTCGAATGGACCGAAGCGGTGACGCTGGTGTCGCACGAGCATGTGCCCGATGCCGTGTGGGAAGCCGTGCGTCCGCATTTCAGCGACGAGGAACTGGTCGACCTGACGCTGCTGATTTCGGCGATCAACGCATGGAACCGCTTTGCGATTTCGTTCCGCAAGATGCCTGCATAAAAGGCTGCACGACGCGCTGCATGAAAGGACTCCCTAAGGCCTGCATGAAGGACCCGCGTCAAAGCCAGATCATGCCGAACCCGCTACGCGAGCGCTCAATAAGCCGCTTCGCGTAGCGCCCGGTCGCCCGACACCTTGAAAGCCGCCGTCAACTCGCTCAACTGCCGCGCCTGATCGGCCAGCGAGTTCGCGGTCGCCGCGCTTTCCTCGACCAGCGCCGCATTGTGCTGGGTCACCTCGTCCATTTGCGTGACGGCGAGGCTCACCTGTTTGATCCCCTCGCTCTGCTCCTTCGACGCCGCCGCGATCTCGCCGACGATCCGCGCGACCCGTTCGATAGCGGCTTCGATGTTCTGCATCGTGCCGCCCGCTTCGTTGACGAGGCCTGCGCCGTTTTCCACGCGCGAGGTGGACTCCGCGATCAGCGCGCCGATTTCCTTCGCGGCCGCCGCCGAGCGTTGCGCGAGACTGCGCACTTCGCCCGCGACCACCGCAAAACCGCGCCCTTCCTCGCCCGCTCGCGCCGCTTCGACGGCCGCATTCAGCGCAAGAATATTGGTCTGGAAAGCAATGCCCTCGATTGCGGTGATGATGCCGGTCATCTTCGACGAACCCGCGTGAATCACGCGCATGGTCTCGACCATGCTGCCGACCGAATCGCGCCCGCGCGCGGCCATCTCCGATGCGCGCAGCGCCAGTTCGCTCGCGTGATGCGCGTTCTCGGCGTTCAGTTGCACGGTCGACGTGAGTTGCTCCATCGCCGCCGCCGTCTGTTCGAGCGACGCGGCCTGTTCCTCGGTCCGTTGCGACAGATCGAGATTGCCTGCCGCAATCTGCTGGGTCGACGACGCAATCGAATGAGAGCCGGCCCGCACCGTGGTGACGGTTGCGCCGAGCTTGTCCTGCATCGACGCGACGCCGCGCAACAGCGTCGCCATTTCGTCGTTCGAACGGATCGTCACGCGGGTCGTCAATTCACCGGCGGCGATCGCGTCGAACTGGCGCAGCGCGTCGTTCAGCGGCGTCATGATCGCGCGGCGCAACGTGCGCCAACTGACGAACGCCACCGTCAAGCCCAGCACGATGCTGCCGATACACGCGATCAGCAGCGTATGAAAGCGCGCCGCCGAGCGGTCGTTCGCGTCGCTCGCCTGCTGATTCAGGTAGTTTTCCAGCGCACCCTGGCTCGTGTTCATCGCCGTATAAAGGCCGATCAGGTGATTCGCGCGGCCCTCGTCCATCCAGCTCACGTCGCCGCTGCGGATCGCCTCGACCAGCTTGTCGATACCGTCACGCCGCACAGCCGTGCGCTTCGCGTCGAGGTCGTCGGTGAGGGTTTGCAGTTCCGGCGTTTTCGGCAGCTCGCGGAATGTGCGCCACCATTTGTCCGATTCGCCGAGCAGCATGTTCGCGCGTTCGAGTTGCGCGGTCAGTTGCGGCGAGTGCGGATTGCTCATCGCCCAGTCAAGGCCGAAGCGCGCCCGCGACATGGCGGTGCCCGATTTGCCGAGCGCGACGACCGACGCGAAGTGGACCGCGTACGCGTCGTGCTGCGCGTCGTTGCTTTCGTCCATGCCGAGAATGCCGAGGGCGCCGGTGGCGATCAACAGCACGCCGAGAAACGCGATGGTGATCGCGATGCGGAGATTGATGGTGAGGTGTCTGGTCATCGTGATTGTTCTGGCTCTGGCTGGTCTCGCGCTCTGGCTCATGACGTGCGGCTCCTGCGCACGGATGAAAGGCGATGTGTCCCGACGCCTTCCACGTGGCCACTCTGTACTTCCTGCTCAAACGATTTTTTGTTCCTTATTTGGAACATCTAACCGTATATGGAAAGTATATCGAGACAGGATCGTGCGAAAAAATAAAATCTGAAAGACGCGGTAAACGCGCAACAGGCGTGGCAGCGTCTGTGGAGACCGTATCTGGAGGAGTTGGAGGGCCGGGAAAGGCCACGATCAGGGCGCGCATTGCGCGCGCCGCCATTCATTTCTGGTTGCGGCTAACAGCATGTGCGCCGCTTGCTTCCCGCTTATTCGCCGCGCGAATTGCCGCTCCGTTGCGGAACGGCATCCATCGGAATCATTCGCCGATCCACGAACCCCGCAGATCGCTGTCATGCAGCAATTGCAGCAGCGTCCCCGCCGGACGGCTGAGCCGTTTCGCCGCGAGTGCGATGAATTCCACCGACGGCAGCGTCGGCAGACCGGCCGCATTCAACGGCGGCGTCAGCCCGCGCGCGGCCAGATACTGCGGACGCACGGTAATACCCAAACCGCCGCGCGCCGCCGCAATGCATCCCGAGTGACTGCTGCTCGTACACACGACCTGCCAGCTGAAACCCGCCTCGGCGAGCGCGTCGAGCACGACCGCGCGCGTCACGCTCGGCTCGGCGACCAGAATCAGAGGCAACGGCTGGCTCAGATCGACCAGCGTGCCCGCGCGCGCGAGCCACTCCAGCCGTCCGGTGAAAAGCGGCACGCCGCGCCGGTCGCCGAGCCGCCTCTTGCCGACCAGCAGATCGATCTCGCCCGCGTCCAGCAACTCGTACAGCTTGCCGGTCATGCCGATGGTGATTTCCAGTTCGACGTCGGGATGGGCGTCGCGGAAAGCCGCCAGCACCGTGGGTAGCGGGCCGAGCGCGACATCGTCGGAAGAACCGAGACGCACGCGGCCTTTCAGACGCGGCGCGCGAAACTGCGATTCGGCGCGTGCGAGCGCCTGCAGGATCACGCTGGCGTGCGCGAGCATGGCCTCGCCGTCGGGGGTCATTGCGAGCGAATGGGTGTCGCGCACGAACAGGCGCCGGCCAACGCTCTCTTCGAGCCGCCGGATGTGTTCGCTGACGCTCGATTGCGTCAGGTTCAGCCGCCGCCCCGCTTCGGTGAAGCTGTGGCAAGCGGCGACAGTTGCAAAAGTCTTGAGCCAGATGGGATTGAGCATGATGCGCCATTGTCGCGCTGCTTATCGGCAAAGTCGATAACAGTCAGCGTCGCTAGTGGGGTTCCCGATTGACGAAGATGTCAATATCATGACGGAATTCCCCAATGAATTGCCCCGCGCAGACGCCGTCAAGGCCGCCTGAGCGCGTCGTGAAAAATGACCAAGGATTCCTCCCAGACCGCGCTGCTGTGGATCGTCGCCGCCGGTTTCTTCATGCAATCGCTCGACACGACGATTGTCAACACCGCGCTGCCCTCCATCGCCAACAGCCTGCACGTCGCGCCGCTCGCGATGCAGCCGATCGTGGTGGCCTACACGCTGACCATGGCGATGCTCACGCCCGCGTCCGGCTGGCTCGCCGACCGCTTCGGCACCCGCCGCGTGTATTTCGTGGCGATCCTGATCTTCGTGCTTGGCTCCGTCTGCTGCGCGAGCGCGCATACGCTCGGCCAACTGGTGATGGCGCGCGTGCTGCAAGGCATCGGCGGCTCGATGCTGCTGCCGATCGGACGCCTCGCCGTGTTGCGCAGCGTGTCGGGCGAGCAGTACGTGTCGGCGCTCGCGTTCATTTCGATTGCGGGCCAGCTCGGGCCGATTGCCGGGCCGACGCTCGGCGGCTGGTTCGTGCAGGCCATCACCTGGCACTGGATTTTTCTGATCAACGTGCCGATCGGCGCGGTGGGTCTGTATGCGGTGCAGCGCTATCTGCCGTCGCACGGTGAAGCCAAGGCGCCGCCGTTCGACTTTATCGGCTGCGGATTGCTGTCGCTGTGCATGATCGCGTTCTCGCTCGCCATCGACGCGCCGGTTCCCACGCATCGGGCCGCGTGGTCGGCGGGACTGTTCGTGCTCGCCGTGCTGAGCGCGCTGGCCTACATTCCGTATGCACGGCATCGGCGCGAACCGCTGTTCAAGCTCTCTCTGTTCGGCGAGCCGAATTTCAGCGTCGGGCTGGTCGGCAATCTCGTCTGTCGGGTCGGCTCCAGCGCGGTGCCGTTCCTCGTGCCGCTGCTGCTGCAATTGCAACTGGGCTACTCGCCGCTGCATTCCGGGCTGATGATGCTGCCCGCGGCGCTCGCCGGCACCGTCGCCAAACGCTGGATCGCGCCGCTCGTGCGCCGCTATGGCTACGACACGTTTTTGCTGGTCAACACGATCATTGTCGGCTCGGCCATCGTGTCGTTCGCGCTGATCTCGCGCGGCACGCCGCTCGTGATCGAGGCCGCGATTCTGGCCGTGTTCGGCGCGGCCAATTCGATGCAGTTCGCGGCGATGAACAGCGTCACGCTCAAAGGTCTCTCTCACGAAGATGCGGGTAGCGGCAACAGCCTCTTTTCGATGGTGCAGATGCTGGCGATCGGGTTGGGCGTGTCGATCGGCGGCGGACTGGTGAACGTGTTCTCCGCGCACTGGGGATCGGCGGAACTGGGATTCCGGTTCGCCTTCGTGTGCGTTGGCGTGATTACGCTGGTGTCGGCGTGGGTCTTCCGCCATCTCGACGACGCGTCGGGGACAAGCCCCGTACGCGGCCAGGCGGCTCAAGGCGCGGGGCGCTGATTTTGCGTTGGCACGGCGGGCCCCGAGTCCGGGGGCTTGTCGATCCGCAGTGCTTCGACCGGGCCTGCTTTGCATTTTTCGACCTGCGTTGTCTCGCAAGCGCGGTCTGAAAAGACTAAGCCCGTGCCCTGGTCACTCCGGTAAACGCACGCCCGAAAAACCCTCGCACGCTTCGATCAGCCGCTCCTGCACAGCGACATCGCGCAATGCCGGATGCGTGTCGCGCGGCTGCTTGTGATAAAAATACGCGCCGCTCACCCTGGCCGCCGGTTCGTCGCTGACGGCCAGCCACACCTGTGTTTCCGGTGCGGCCTGCAAATCGTCCGGCGCGCCCTTCCCGCCCATTTTCGTCGCGACCCAACCCGGCTCCAGCGCATTCGACAACACCCCCGGCCAGCGACGCGCCATCGCGAACGCCAGCAACGCATCGTGCAGCTTCGAGTCCGAATACGCAGCCGTGCCGCGCCAGGGACGCCGCTCCCACGCGAGATCGACCAGACTCGCGTCGCCGCTGCGATGCAGGCCCGAACTGAGATAGACGAGCCGCTTCGGCTTGTCGATCAGCGCGGTCAGCACGTACGGAGCCAGCGTGTTCACCGCGAACACATGCGGCAAGCCGTCGACGGTCGACACCCGGCGCGGCTCCTGAAAACCGACCGCCGCATTGTGGATCACCGCATCGAAATGGCCGAGCCGATTGACCTGCTCAGCGAGCGCTTTCGTCGCCGCAATACTCGACAGATCGCCGACGAGTGCGGCCCGCGCTTCAGGCACCGCCTTCAACGCATCGGCCGCGCGCGCATCGCTGCGCGCATGCAAAACGACTTCATGTCCTGCATCGACGAGTAGACGCGCGGCCATTTGGCCTAAACCATCGGAAGATCCGGTAATAAAAACACGCGACATGATCGATTCTCCGTTGAATAGTCCAAATATGCCCGATGCATGACGAGAAGCCCATTCCATCGCATGTGGGCCGAGTCCGAACAGGCTAACGCCTGGCGCGCGATTGACGCGATAGCGTCGCTATCATGGCACTCATGACATCGCATCATCGATAAGCGCTGAGAGGCCCGCACCGCCTGCGTTCTCGCGTGAATCAAAGGCTACTTTCGCGTTAGCATGTCGTGCATTAATGCATAACAAAAGGAAGATCACATGCCATTTGACGAGCGCATGCTGAACGGCATGGGCGTCTTGACGGCGATCGTCGATTGCGGCAGTTTTGCGGCGGCCGGCGAAGCGCTCGACATGTCGCAATCCGGGGTGAGCCGTTCAGTTGCACGGCTCGAAGCACGTTTGGGTATCCGCCTGTTCGACCGCACCACACGCTCGGTCACGCTGACCGACGAAGGGCGCCGCTTCTACGAACAGATCGTGCCGCTGCTCGGCGGACTCGAAGAGGCGGCGGCATCGGCGGCACAAGGCGCGACAGCGGTACGCGGACGTTTGCGCGTGAACATGGACCCGTTCTTTTCGCGCCTCGTGCTGGGGCCGCGGCTCGGCGGCTTTATCGACAAGCATCCCGATCTGCAACTCGAACTGATCACGCGTGACCAGTTGGGCGATATGGTCGCCGACGGCTTCGATCTCGCGATCCGTTTCGGCGAGCCGCCGGTGTCGACGCTGATCGCGCGCAAGCTGCTCGACACGCGCATCCTGACCGTGGCTGCGCCTTCGTATCTGAAGAAGCATGGTCATCCGGTGAACCCGGCCGATCTCGAGAGCGGCAAGCACGTGTGCATCAAGTTTCGCGATCCGCTCACCGGGTATCCGTTCGCGTGGGAGTTTCATCGCGGCCGCAAGAAGCATGTGATTACGCCGCAGGGACGCCTGACCGTGAATGACGTGGGCACCTTGCATAGCGCGTGTGCAGCGGGCCAGGGGATTGCGCAGATTCTGTCGCTCGGGGCCGAGTCGTTGCTGGCGAACGGCAAGCTGGTCGAGTTGTTCCCCGACTGGGGCGATGAGGTTTATCCGCTATATGCGCTGTATCCGTCGCGGCATCATCCGCCGGCGAAGGTGCGGGCGTTCTACGATTTCATCGTTTCGCTGACGGGTGGTGCGGCCCGCGAAGCGGGCGTCTGAAGCGTGCGGGTTGCGGTCGCTTTACGGTGCGGATTTGCTGCGCTGCGTTGTGGTGTTACGAGTTGGCGTTATGCACTAGCGGTACGCAGCAGCACCGTGCCGCAGTGTGATGCCAACCCGCGCTATCCAATCGTATAGCGATTCTGCGAGCCAGGAACGTACACGCCACGCGCGAGCATCAGTATCTGCTCGCGATGGCGGTCGAATGCCGCCAGCACCGCCGGTTCATCCGAGCCCGCATTCGGACTCAGATTCGACAGCACCGAATCGTTGACGGCGAAGGCGATTTCGCGTGCATTGTCGTAGCCCCAGAAATTGACGCAATGGTGATAAGCGTCGTAGCTGCGGCTCGGGTTCGGGAAGTTGAGCGACATGTCGTGCTCCGGCAGTTGTCCATTTCCTTTTGCACGTTGCGCTGAATGAGTGGCGCGGTCAAGCGGTTTTTGCTCCGCATTTCACGGCTTGCAGGGCCGCGCCATTCGCTCCGATCGTCTGACGTTGCGGGTCGTTTCAGGCCACCTCCTCCAGCAATTCCCGCACCGCCGTCCTCGCTTCGCGTGCGAGTTCTTTCAGATCGACACCGTCGATCTGGTCGTCGGCGACCACCTGCCTGCCCGCGCAAAACAGAGCGGCCAGCGAAGGCCGTCCACCTGACGCAACCGGTCCGATAGCCGGATCGTGCAGGCCGAAATATCGTGGATCGTCGAGCCGGTAGACCGCGAGGTCGGCCGCGAAACCCACGGCGATCTTGCCGACTTCGTCGAGGCCCATGATCTGCGCGCCGCCCGCCGTGCCCCAGTGAATCACGTCGGCAATGCTGGCTGCATTCGCGCCGCCTTCGAAGCTGCCGCCGCGATAGGTCGGCTGCGCCATCATGCCGAGCCGCGCGCGTTGCGCGAGCCACGTCATGTGGACTTCGGAAATCATGTCGGCCGCTTCGTTCGAAGCCGCGCCGTCGACGCCGATCGACACCGGCACGCCCGCATCCGCCATCTCGCGCACCGGACAGATGCCGCTGCCGAGCCGTCCATTGCTTTGCGGACAATGCGCGACGCCGGTGCCGGTCTGCGCGAGCAGCGCGATTTCGTCGGCATCGACCTTGACCAGATGCGCATACCAGACGTCATTGCCGAGCCAGTCGTGCTCGCCGCAGAACGCGACCGGCGACTGCCGGTACATCGCGTGCGCGCTGTCCTGATAACCGACCGTCTCCGACAGATGGCTATGCAGACGCAGCCCGTGGCGACGCGCCAACGCCGCCGTCTCGCGCATCTCGGCGGGAGAAATGGAATACAGCACCGTGGTCGGCGCGACCACGACGCGCTGCATCGCGCGCGGCGACGCATCGTGATATTGCGCGGCGAGACGCTCGATATCGGCGGCATACGCGTCCAGCGTTTCGGGACGCAATGCCGTCGGCAATTCCGCTTCGAGCTGGCGCGTTTGCGTCGCGCCGCCGCGCAGCAGTACGAAGCGCAAGCCGAGCTTGTCGGCTTCGTCGAACAGGATCGCCGAACTGTCGAACGGCATGCCCGGGTAGTACACGTAGTTGTGATCGGCCACCGTCGTGCAACCGGAACGCGCCAGTTCGATCAGACCGATGCGCGCCGCGAGACGAAAGCGCCGCTCGTCGAACAGCGCGCGAAACCGGTATGGCGTGGCGGCGAGCCACGGCGTGAGCGTTGCATCGAGACCGGCCGTATCGCCCTTGAGCAGCGACTGGAACAGATGATGATGCGTGTTCACCCAGGCCGGGTAGACCACGCAATCGGTCGCGTCGACGATCGTCTCGCCCGGACGCGGCGTCAGCGCGCCAATCGCCTCGATCGTATCGCCGACGATGCGGATGTCCGGTCCCTTCACGCGGTCAGGGTCGTCGGCGGAACCGCGACCGCCGGTCATGATGGCGGCCGCGTTGCGGATCAGCGTGGAAGCTTGCGTAGTGTGTGTTGTCATAAGCCTGAATGCGTGAATTCGTGAACGCGAAGAATCAGAGTTGGCTATCGTGCCAGCCGCGCAAACCGATGCGCGACACCCACGCGGTGATCGCGAACAGCACGACACCCGTCACGGTAATCAGCAGCAAGGCCGCAAAAAGACGCGGAATATTCAGCTGAAAACCGGCTTGCAGAATCTGATACGCGAGCCCTGCACCACTGCCGCCCGTGCCTGCAACGAACTCCGCGACCACCGCGCCGATCAGCGACAAACCGCTTGAAATCCGCAGTCCGCCGAAAAAATACGGCAATGCGCTTGGAATCCGCAAGCGCACCAGAGTCTGCCAGCGCGTCGCGCGATTGATCTTGAACAGGTTGATCAGGCCGGGGTTCACGCTGCGCAAACCGAGCGCGGTGTTCGAGATGATCGGGAACAATGCGACCAGCGTCGCGCACAACACGAGCGCGGCATTCATGTCCTTGACCCAGATGATGATCAGCGGTGCGATGGCAACCACCGGCGTGACCTGCAACAGGATCGCGTACGGAAACAGACTCGCCTCGATCAGCGGACTCTGCACAAACAGCAACGCAATCGCGACGCCGAGCACAGTCGCCAGCGCGAACGCGAGCAGCGTGATCTTCAACGTCGCGAGCAGGCTGCCGAACAGCAACGGCGCGTCCTGAATCAACTCAGTCACGATGGCCGACGGCGACGGCACCAGGTACGCGGGCACCTTCATCAGCACGCACCAGCTTTGCCACATCGCGAGCACGAGCACGCCGACGATCCACGGTGCAAGTGCTTTCGCCATGCCGGGACGTTGCAGCAACGGCCGACGCGCGGGCTTCGCGACCGTTGTCGTTACCGCAGACGTTTCGCGTCGCGTTTTAGCCGAATGACCCACCAGCACTTCGCCTGTCATGATTGCACTCCTGTTTCCTCGTTCGCGAACGATGCGCGGTGCGCATCGGCAATCAATTCCGAGAGCGTCTTGCAATGACGCATGAACGGCTCGCTGACACGATAAGCATCGTCGCGCTCCAGCGCGCCTGCAGTCGCGTCGTCGATCGGCACCTCGGCGATGATCCGCCCAGGCCGCGCGCCCATCACCACCACGCGGCTCGACAGATACACCGCTTCGTAAATGCTGTGCGTGACGAACACCACCGTCATGCCGCGTCGTTTCCACAAGTCACGCAGATCGCTGTCGAGCCGGTTGCGCGTGAATTCGTCGAGCGCGCCGAACGGTTCGTCGAGCAGCAGCAGATCCGGCTCGGTGACCAGCGCCCGCGCGAGCGACGCGCGCATCTGCATACCGCCCGACAGTTCGCGCGGCAGCACCTTGCCGAACTTGCCGAGCCCGACGCCTTCGAGCGCGTCGGCCACCCGTGCATCCGCTTCGCGACGCGGCACATGCGCGAGATCGAGCGGCAGGCGTACGTTATCGGCGACGCTCGCCCACGGCATCAGCGTGGCTTCCTGAAACACCATCGACATACGCCGCCCTTTCGAGCCCACCGTGTCGAACGGTTGACCCCACCAGCGAATGTGTCCATGCGTCGGCGTTTCGATCCCGGCGAACATTTTCAGCAGCGTGCTCTTGCCGCAACCGGACGGTCCGAGCAACGAGATGAACTCACCGGGTTCGATCGCGAGCCGCACGTCTTCGAGCGCGACCGTGCCGTTCGGATAGCGCTTGTCGACGCGCTGCACCGACAGCAACGGCGCGGCCGCTTTGGGAATATAAGCTTCAGTCGCGGCCATGTTCATTGCTCCACGTGAATGGGGACTATTTCGCGAAAGACTTCGTTTTCGCCGTGGTCGTTCAGCAGCTTGAGCAGCATGCGGCGCATCAGCAGGCCTGGCTTGTCCGACTCCATATGACATTCCTGCTGACGGCGCACGTCGATGCACGCGTCGTAGTCGGTGGCTTCGAGGATGTCGCGGTCTTCGTCGGTGATCGGGCGATCCCAGTCGATCAACTCCTGCGTCGTGCAGGCCTCTTCGGTGTCGTTGCGGTAGAGCCATTGCGACAGCATCAGCGTGCGGTCGTCAATCGGCGTCGCGCAGTTGTAGATGATGTGATGGATGCCGCTCGCCGGATACACGCAGCCAAAGCGCCGCGCAAACGGCATGAACCAGCGGTTGATCAGATGCCGCTCGGTGACTTCCTCGGTCGTGCCGGTAATGCGGTAGCTCGCCGGCGGATTGCGCACCGGCACATGCGTTTCGGCTTCGAAGCCCCAGTCGTTCGGACGGAATTCGTAGCTCGACGGCTTCGGGTTGTCGAACAGACCGAAGTTGCCCTTGTGCACGAAACTGAAATGCGAGTTGTCGAACGAGTTCTCCATCATCCGCAACGGGCTGGTTTGCCAGCGCTCGTAAAACTGCAGGATGCGGCGATAGCCCGGCGCGCCGTCTTCGGGGAATTCGGGAATCGGCCGCAGAGGTTCGTCGAGTGCGACCCATGCGTAGCCGTAGCGCTCTTCGCAGTGGTACGACTGCACCACCGCGCGCGACGGAATCGTGCCGCCGTCGTTCTGCGGAATCTTCACGCATTGACCGGTGCAGTCGTAGGTCCAGCCGTGATAACCGCAGGCGATGTTGCCGTCGCCGTCGACGAAACCCTTCGACAGTTTCGCCGTGCGATGGCAGCAGCGGTCCTGCAACGCGTGCGGCTTGCCGCCCGCGCCCTTCCACAACACGATCGGCTCGCCGAGCAGCGTGAACGGCTGCGGACCGGCGTCGAGTTGCGACATCGGCATGATCGCGTACCAGAAGCGGCGCAAAACTTTTTGACGGGTGACCAGCATGTGAGGCTCCTTCTTTTTCTGACGTTCAGATGTGGGGTTGTTCAATGCGTGCGATGCCTGTGTTCCATATGCACCGGCACGGCATCAAGGCATCACCTTCACGTTCTGAATGAATTGCAGCGTGTAGGCCGCGTGGTAGTCGGTCGCGGGCTTCAGCAGTTTGGCGTCGACCATGTAGTCGAAGGTCTTCTTCCAGCGCGCGTCGCTCATCGTGCCGATGCCCTGGGTCGCCGCATCGCCGCCTGTCACGATCTTCAGCTTCTTCAGTTGCGCAACGCCGTATGCGAGTTGCGCGTCGCTCATCTGCGGGTTGTCTTTCTTGATCAGCGCATTGCCCGGCGCGGGATCGTTCAGATAGCTCTTCCAACCTTCCATCGACGCCTTCACGAAACGTGCGACCACGTCCGGCTTCGTCTTCATCGTGTCGCGCATCGTGACGATGGTCGTGTTGTACGGCGGATAGCCGTCATCCGCGAACAGGAAGAAGTGCGCGTTCGCGTGCGCCTGCTCGGCCTGGAACGTTTCCGACGACGGGTATGCCTGCATTGCGACGTTCTGATCGGCGAAGAACGGTTGCAGGTTGAAGGTGTACGGGCGCGCCTGCGCTTCGGTGTAGCCGTACTTCGCCTTGAGCCACGGCCACCATGTCGTGCGGCCCGAACCGGCCACCAGAATCGTCTTGTTCTTCAGACCGCCGAGGCTGGTGACGTCCGCGTGGGTCATCATGCCTTGCGGGTCGTACTGGAACGCGGCGGCGACCGTGGTCACCGGAATACCCGCCTCGACGCTCGACAACACCTGGAAGTCGTAGCCGAGCAGAAAATCCGCCTGGCCGCCTGCCAGCAACTGCATGCCGTTGACCTGCGGGCCGCCCATTTTGATCGTGACATCGAGTCCGTACTTCTTGTAGATGCCGGTCGCGACAGCCTGATAGAAGCCGCCGTGTTCGGCTTGCGCATACCAGCTGGTCAGCAGCGTGACGTGGTCTTCGGCATGGGCCAGCGGCGTCGCGAGCGCGAGGCCGGTCAACGCGGCAGCGGCGGCACGGCGAGCGATCAACGAAGAGATAAGCGAACGGCCCGACACTGCAACGCGAGCAAGACGGGAGAGAAGATGCAGAACGCGCATGACTGAACTCCGTGTGAAAGTAGGAATCGTGGGAATGGTTGGAATAGCGGAAAGGCGTCGCAACAGGGAGCGCGCGATGACACCGCCGAGCGTGATCGCGCAGAGGCTCATTGCAGTGACGCAAAACAGTCGGGTGACAATTTGGGGCAACTGCATCGCACGCTCCTTGTTGGCGAAACCGGACGGTTCCGATCAAACGTCGAAAGGATCGACGTGGGCGCACGATGCGCCCCAAGAGCAATGCCCCACGGTGACCGGCATTAACATGCCGGCTCGCTAGCCGCTTCTACTCTGATTGCGTATTAAGCGAATGTTGTGCCAGCCGAGCACGGCGCCGTGAGATGCATGACCACACGCGTCCGACGCATTTCCTGCGCAGCCGTTTGACCCCAGGCCGCACCCGCTCAACGCGTTAAGGCACCACATCGGTGCGCGCAGGCCGTGCTTGAGGGCGTGGACGTAGGCAACGAGAAAAGCACCGGGACTGCGGCTTGCTCCATTCAAGGAGTCCAACCAACCGGAGAGCGACCATGAGCGAAACCAAAGACGATGCGAAGACCAAACCGGCCAACATCGAACATCCGCAACCGGCAGTGCATAGCGACAACGAAAAAAGCAAACTGCCCGAACGCAACGACGCCAACCGCGATCAGTCGCCCGCCGACCACCCCGGCAAGAAGCCCGGTGAAGGCGAACCGTCGGTCAGTTAAAAGCTCGTTGAAAAAATAATTCAAAATGTTCCGGCGGCTTTGCTGCATTTTCCGCAACAAAGCCGCGCAAAATTCTTCCTTACAGCGCCTTTCGGAACGCAAACATTTCTTCCGGTTTTTTACCGATTATTTTTCCCGCGTAATGGACTATTTTCCTGCTTGCAGCGATCTCCGCGCCAAGCGGGCCGGCTGCCGCCCCTTAATCGATAAAAAAGGCGACGCCCATGTCCATCTCTCCCACCTCGCGGCATCTGCCGAAAGTGTCGATCTGTCTGCCGACCTGCAACCGGCCTGAACTGCTCGTCGAATGCATCGATTCGTGTCTCGCGCAGACCTACGACAATCTCGAAATCGTGATCGGCGACGATTCGAAGGACACCCGCACCGAACAGTTGATCTCGGCACGCTATGCGCAGGAGCCGCGCGTGCGCTATACGCTGAATCAGCCGCCGCTCGGCCAGGCTCGCAATGTCGCGAGTCTTTTTGCACGCGCGAGTGGCGACAAGATCCTGTTGATCCATGACGACGACCTGCTCACCACCGACGGCGTCGCGAAACTCGTGTCGCTGTGGCAGCTTCATCCGCAGCTCGATGCCGCGTTCGGCGACCAGTACGAAGCCGATCACGACGGCATCGTCGACTTCGACGCGAGCGTCCATCTGAATGCCGCGTTCCGGCGCACGAAAGACGCGCAGGGTCTGCAGGCGCAGCCTGGCCGCACCGGGCTGGTCCAGATGTTCCCGAACAATGGCTGGATGGCGAACGCGGATCTCGTGAAGCGGATCGGCTACGACGAGCAGTACGGCATCTGCTGCGATTTCGTGTTCGGCACGGAACTCTGTCTCGCGGCGCGCGAGGTGTACTACCTGCACGACTACGTGTCCGTCTATAGAAAGACGGCGACCTCGGTCTCGCACAGCACGCGCGGCACGGCGATCGCGGCGACGGTCAGCGCGTACGGGTTCGTGAAGGCGCTGAAGCTGCCGCCCGAACTGGAATCGTCGCGCAGGCTGGCATTGCGACGGCTGGTGCCGATTGTCGTGTCGGTGCACGCGCGTAACCGGCAAACATGGGCCGGCCTGAAGATCGCGCTCGGGCATCTGTTCGCGTACAACTACGGAGTCAGCGCGCGGCTTTACTACCATCTGCTGACGCTGGCGCGCGCCGGGTTCACTGTGCGCAGACAGGCCGTCGCTGCGGCCGCGGTTGCGGCGGTGGCTGCCGCGCCTGCCGTTGCCGATTCGGCGGCGGTGGTCAAGGAGCTGGTCAATGAGCTGGTGACGGACCGGTCTGAGCCGGTCTGAGCGTGTTTGAGTTTTTAACCACCCTGCGTGCTAAGCATCGGCTGATTAGCAAACGCGTATTTGTTGCTTGGCCCTACGCGCGGCGCTGATTACGATGAACCTTCGTTATCCACCAAGGTGAGTCGCCACCATGTCCGACAGTGCCTGTTTCAAGCCGCGAGTGATCGAACCCGTCGTCGACAATCAGCCCGAAGGCCTCGGCCTCGCCGTGGAGTTATGGCTCGCGCAGCCCGTTGACGGCATCGCGGGACGCGCGGTGCAAATTCATCTTCGAAGCGATGCGAAAATGGCGCAGGCCGAGACGTTGCGCGATCTGTTGCATGCGTTGGGAACGCAGATTGTGGTGAGCTGAAGGCGCGACTTATACGTGTGCATGGGCGTGACATGTTATAAAAAAGCAGCGGCCGAAGTCACCTCCGGCCGCTGTTTTTCAGTTTTTCAGACGCGTATCACACCTTCAAGGCTCGTGCCGCAAATACCCTTCCTTCGACGGATCGCGCATACGCAGCGACACCAGCCCGGCAATCGCGCACATCGCGGTGACGTACCAGAAGAACATCGACTCGACGCCGATCGACTTCAGCCACAACGCGACATATTCCGCCGAGCCGCCGAATATCGCATTCGCCACCGCATACGACAAACCCACACCGAGCGCGCGCACCTCCGGCGGGAACATTTCCGCCTTGATCAGCCCGCTGATCGACGTATAGAAGCTGACGATGGCGAGCGCCGCCACGACCAGCGCAAACGCCGCGTACGGGCTCGACACATCCTTCAGCGCGTGCAGCAGCGGCACCGTGCCGAGAGTCGCGAACAGGCCGAAAAACAGCATCGAACGACGGCGGCCGATGCGGTCGGACAACGCACCGAACGCAGGCTGCATCAGCATGTAGACGAACAGCGCGGCGGTCATCACGTTGCTGGCGGTTTTGGTTTGCATGCCCGCGGTGTTGACCAGATACTTCTGCATGTAGGTCGTGAACGTGTAGAAAATCAGCGAGCCGCCGGCCGTGAAGCCGAGCACCGTCATGAACGCGCCTTTGTGCATCCACAGGCCGCGCAGCGTGCCCGCTTCCTTGCGCTGACGCGTCGCGGCGGTGGTCGTTTCATCGAGCGATTTGCGCAGATACAGCGCGATCAGCGCGGCGATCGCGCCGATCACGAACGGCACGCGCCAGCCCCATGCCTTCAGCTCTTCGGTGGAAAGCGTCTGTTGCAGAATCACGAGCACCAGCAACGCGCACAACTGTCCGCCGATCAACGTCACGTACTGAAACGACGCGAAGAAACCGCGCCGTCCCTTGAGCGCGATTTCGCTCATGTAGGTTGCGCTGGTGCCGTATTCGCCGCCCACCGACAAGCCCTGGAACAGACGCGCGAGCAGCAGCAGCGCGGGCGCGAACGCGCCGATCTGCGCATACGTAGGCAACATGGCGATGACCAGCGAGCCGCCGCACATCATGAACACCGACACCATCATCGCCGTGCGCCGGCCGCGTTTGTCCGCAAGACGGCCGAAGAACCAGCCGCCGATGGGGCGCATCAGGAAGCCCGCGGCGAACACGCCGGCGGTGTTGAGCAACTGCGTGGTGGTGTTGCCGCTCGGGAAAAATGCGGGCGCGAAATACAGCGCGGTGAACGAATACACGTAAAAGTCGAACCACTCGACAAGATTGCCCGACGAAGCGCCGACGATCGCAAAAATGCGGCGCCGCGTGTCGTGAGCCGAGCCCACGGATTGATCGGTCAGTTCACTCATATTGATATCTTTCCCTTTTCTGAAACGGAGATGGCGATCGTCTCGCCGCCTTTGCGACTCGCGCCGACGTATGTAACGAACGTCCATCGCGTGGCGCGCGAATTTTACAGAATAGAAAGGCAAAGATGGGATTTTGTTAGTTTAAGCAGACAGAAGACAAGTCTGGAAAACGCTATGAAAACAACGCACTCCAGCGCGTAACCAATGAAAAAGCCCCAGCAGTCGCGAGACTGGCTGGGGCTTTGGGGCGACGTGACCGGAAGACTTCGGCGTCACCGCGTTTCCGGCGAAAAGGCTTACAACCTCACGGCAGGCGGCACATACCGGCAGTCATATTTCTTCCTGACCGTACCGTTTTCGTCGACGCTCTCCAGATACACGTCGAACTGCCACAAGCGTGCCATGTGCTTGAGCACTTCATCGCTATCGGACGACAGGTGCCGGTTGTCGCTCATGAAATGCCGCAGTGTCAGGCTCCGGTCGCCGCGCGTGTTGACCGACCACACCTGAATATTCGGCTCCCGATGATGCATGTCGTACTGCCGCGACAGCGCCTGACGCACGTACTGATAGCCGCTGTCGTCATGAATCGCCGACACTTCGAGCGAATCGCGCATGTCGTCGTCGAGCACCGAGAACAGACGCATTTCGCGGATCAGATGCGGCGACAGATATTGCGCGACAAAGCTCTCGTCCTTGAAGTTGCGCATCGCGTAATGCATGGCCGGCAACCACGGGCTACCCGCAAGCTCAGGAAACCACCGGCGATCCTCCTCAGTCGGCGCTTCGCAGATGCGGCGAATATCGCTCATCATCGAAAAACCGAGCGCGTACGGATTGATGCCGCTGTAATACGGCTTCGTCACAGGCGGCTGATACACCACGTTGCTGTGCGAATGGAGAAACTCCATCATGAAGCCGTCTTCGAGCTTGCCCTGGTTGTACATCGTGTTGAGCAACGTGTAGTGCCAGAACGTGGCCCACCCTTCGTTCATCACCTGGGTTTGCCGCTGCGGATAAAAATACTGGCCCACCTTGCGCACGATACGAATCACCTCGCGCTCCCACGGCTCCAGCAAAGGCGCATTTTTCTCCGCGAAATACAGCAGATTTTCTTGTGGCTCGGGCGGATAACGCTCCTCGGTTTCCTCCGGCAACGGCGTATGCCGGGTGGGCAGCGTGCGCCACAATTCATTGACCTGCGATTGCAGATAAGCCTCGCGTTCGCGGCGCGCCGCGAATTCCTTTTCGAGCGACAGCTTCTGCGGACGCTTGTACCGGTCCACGCCGTAGTTCATCAGCGCGTGGCACGAATCGAGCAGTTCCTCGACCCGATCGAGTCCGAAGCGCTCCTCGCACTCCGCGATGTAATTCTTCGCGTAGACGAGGTAGTCGATGATCGCGTGCGCATCCGTCCAGAGTCTGAACAGATAGTTGCCCTTGAAGAACGAGTTGTGCCCGTAGGCCGCGTGCGCGATGACGAGCGCCTGCATCGTCATCGTGTTCTCTTCCATCAGGTACGCGATGCAAGGATTCGAATTGATGACGATCTCGTACGCGAGCCCCATCTGCCCGCGACGGTAGCTTTTTTCAGTGGAAAGAAAGTGTTTGCCGAACGACCAGTGACGGTAGTTCACCGGCATACCGACAGACGCGTAAGCGTCCATCATCTGTTCGGCGCTGATGAGTTCGAGCTGGATCGGATACACGTCGAGTTCATATTGCTCTGCAACACGGGCAATATGCGAGTCGTACTCTTCGATCAATTCGAAGGTCCAGTCGGACGGGCACGGCAGAGGCCGTCTATCGGCTACGTTCATACGGACTTCCCTTTGCCCTTGATTGGGCGTTCCGGTGTGTCCCCGTGCTGCAGCGCTGTGGACTGCTGCGGCTGCGGCGGCGCCTGTGTCGTCCGCCCCAACCGTGGCATGCCCCGAAGATTGCTGCGGCACGCCTATCTCGCGCGCCGGCGTTGCATTGTCTGCGTCGCCGCGCGCATCGTCGTGCAGGGGCTTGCTCGTCATGAATTCGCCGCCTGCTTCTCAAACAGTTCGCGAAACACCGGATAAATGTCAGCCGCGGTTTCGACCTTCTTCATCGCCATGTGCGGCTGGCTTAACGCTAACTGCGCATATTCGAGCCACAAGTTCTGCTCTTCGGGCGCCACCTGAATATACGCAAAATAGCGCACCTTCTCCAGGATGTCATCCGACAGAATCTTGCGACACTTGGGCGAGTCGTCGGTCCAGTTGTCGCCGTCCGATGCCTGGGCGCCGTAAATATTCCATTCAGTCGGCGAATAGCGCTCGTCCATCACCTTCTGCATCAGTTCCAGCGCGCTCGACACGACCGTGCCGCCGCTTTCGGTCGAATGGAAGAACGTGTCTTCGTCGACTTCTTCGGCGCGCGTGTGGTGGCGGATGAACACCACCTCGATCTTCTCGTAGTTACGCTTGAGGAACAGATACAGCAGGATGAAAAAGCGCTTGGCGAGGTCCTTGCGCTGCTCGTCCATCGAACCGGACACATCCATCAGACAGAACATGACCGCCTGACTGGACGGCGTGGGCTGCTTCACACGATTCACGTAGCGCAGATCGAACGGATCGATAAACGGAATTCGCCAGATGCGGCCGCGCAAATGGTGGATTTCTTCTTCGAGCAATTTGATCTCGTCGCGACGATCGGCCGGGTCGGCCTTCATCAGCTCCAGTTGCCGTTCCATCTCATGCAACTGATTGACGAGCGGCGCGCCGAGCGCGATACGCCGGCCGAGCGCACTGCGCAGCGAACGGACCACGTCGATATTATTCGGCGTGCCTTCGGCAGCCCAGCCCGCGCGGATGCTTTTCCACGTGGGCACGGCCATCAGATGGGTTTTGACGAGACGCGGCAGTTCGAGGTCGTCGAAGAAATACTGCATGAATTCTTCGCGGCTCAGCTCGAATACGAAGTCGTCCTGCCCCTCGCCCTCGTTGCTGGCCTGATTGCCCCCGCCTCCACCGCCGCCGCCCTGCGGGCGCTGGATCTTGTCGCCGCGGATGTAGTCCGAGTTGCCCGGATGCACCATTTCCCGCTTGCCGCCCGGACCGTGACGGAACGACGGTTCCGCGATGTCTTTACGCGGAATGGTGATGCTCTGGGTATTCTGAATGTCTTTAATGCTGCGATCGCGTACCGCTTCCGACACGGCGCGACGAATGTAGTTTTTGACGCGACGCAAAAAACGCTCGCGATTCGCAATGCTTTTGTTCTTGCCTGCTAACCTGCGGTCGATGATTTGATGAAGCACGCCCGGTCTCCCATGCAACGCTCTAGATCGGAAGTTGGCGCTTAACCTCAGTTCCGATCCCATGCAGCTGCGCTAATTTCCGGTACGCGAGACGCACGCTGCCTGTGCTACACCGGCAACACTATGTCCATACAGCCTGCGCCTCGCAAGGTGCCCGCGCGGTCTGACCGCGCGGGCGGCACGCAATGCGCATCATGACGACTTGCGCACACGCAGATACCAGTCACACAACAAGCGCACCTGCTTCGGCGTGTAGCCCTTCGTCACCATACGATTGACGAAGTCTTCGTGCTTGCGTTGCTCTTCCGCCGAGCCCTTGGCGTTGAACGAGATAACCGGCAGCAGTTCTTCCGTGTTCGAGAACATCTTCTTTTCGATCACGACGCGCAGCTTTTCGTAGCTGATCCATGCGGGGTTCTTGCCCGCATTCGCAGCACGCGCACGCAGCACGAAGTTCACGATCTCGTTGCGGAAGTCCTTCGGGTTACTGATGCCTGCCGGTTTCTCGATCTTCTCCAGTTCGGCGTTCAGCGCCGCGCGGTCGAAACTCTCGCCGGTGTCGTGGTCGCGGAACTCCTGATCCTGAATCCAGAAGTCGGCGTACGTCACATAGCGATCGAAGATGTTCTGACCGTACTCGGAATACGACTCCAGATACGCAGTCTGAATTTCCTTGCCGATGAACTCCGCGTAGCGCGAGGCGAGCACGTCCTTGATAAAGGACAGGTACTTCTGTTCCGTTTCCGGCGGGAACTGTTCGCGTTCGATCTGCTGTTCGAGCACGTACATCAGATGCACCGGATTCGCCGCGACTTCCGTTGAGTCGAAGTTGAATACGCGCGACATGATCTTGAACGCGAAGCGGGTCGACACGCCGGTCATCCCTTCATCGACGCCTGCAAAATCGCGGTACTCCTGATACGACTTCGCCTTCGGATCGGTGTCCTTCAGATTCTCGCCGTCGTACACCTGCATCTTCGAGAAGAGGCTCGAATTCTCGGGCTCCTGCAAACGCGTGAGCACCGACATCTGCGCCATCATCTTCAACGTGCCGGGCGCGCATACCGCATTCGCCAGCGACGAATTACGCAGCAGCTTCTCGTAGATCTTGACCTCTTCACCGTAACGCAGGCAGTACGGCACCTTCACCACGAAGATCCGGTCGAGCAGTGCTTCGTTGTTGCGGTTGTTGCGGAACGCCTTCCATTCCGACTCGTTCGAGTGAGCGAGAATCACGCCGTCGAAAGGAATCGCGCCGAAGCCTTCCGTGCCCTTGAAGTTGCCTTCCTGGGTTGCAGTGAGCAGCGGGTGCAGGACCTTGATCGGCGCCTTGAACATTTCGACGAACTCGAGCAGACCCTGATTGGCGAGACACAGGCCACCGGAGTAGCTGTAGGCGTCTGCGTCGTCCTGTGCGTACTGTTCGAGCTTGCGGATGTCGACCTTGCCGACCAGTGACGAGATGTCCTGATTGTTCTCGTCGCCCGGCTCGGTCTTGGCAATACCGATCTGGCGAAGAATGGACGGGTAGCGGCGCACCACGCGGAACTTGCGGATGTCGCCGTTATATTCGTGCAGGCGTTTCACCGCCCACGGACTGAGGATGCTTTTCAGGTAGCGGCGTGGAATGCCGTATTGTTCTTCGAGAATCGGGCCGTCTTCCTCATAGTCGAACAGACCGAGCGGCGACTCGTTCACGGGCGAGCCCTTGATCGAGTAAAACGGCACGCGTTCCATGAGTTGTTTCAGACGTTCCGCAATCGACGATTTACCGCCGCCGACCGGACCCAACAGATACAGAATCTGTTTCTTTTCTTCGAGCCCCTGGGCCGAGTGCCGGAAGTAGGCGACCACCTGCTCGATCACCTCTTCCATTCCGTAGAACTCACGGAATGCGGGGTATACCTTGATGACCTTGTTCGCGAAGATACGCGACATGCGCGGATCGTTACGAGTGTCGATCTGTTCCGGCTCCCCGATGGCCGTCAACATGCGTTCGCCAGCCGTGGCGTACGCGGCGGGATTGTCTTTGCAGAGCGCGAGGTACTCCTCGAGCGAGAGTTCATCTTCTCGCGTTTTCTCGAAGCGGGTCGCGAAACTGCTGTAGATATCCATGCTACCTCCTCGCCGAAGTCTAGACCGATGTCGTGCGCGGCGCGCTATTCGGAAACGACATCGCTCGAATTCATCCTAAACCCTTTTAAATTTTTTTTCCATGAACTACGTGGCGAAAATCGCGCCGTATGCGCATCCCAACATTCGCTACTTGGAAACAAAATTTCGACCACCTACAATCTTGCACTCACATCGCAGCGATTATTGCTTCACGTGATTGCATTACTGCGTGACTGTCTGCTGCGTTGCCACCTTTGGCGTCGTCATGCCACGACATCTATGCCTCGGTGTCTGTCCCATCTCTGCGCTTTCGATGCCCGGTCCTAAGGGTCGTTATGCTTATCCTGTTCAGTGAACAATCTCACTGCTGCATCGGACAAGCTGTCTGTGTCCACACACTCTGTAGCTAAAAAACGCGGACGTTATGGGCTATTTGCATGCCCGGCCATTTTTTCATCAACGCGCGGCACTCGCATCCGGTCTACAGCGAACACGCGTCTGTTACATGTTCCCAGGCAATGCCTCTGCTGAAACACGGGTCGATCATCTTCAGCCTGTTCGTCAACGCGTGAAGATTTTGGTTCCGCTTCATCACGCACTCATACGATGCATGCCTGCGCGAACAATCGGCCTTGCATCATTCCGATTAACCGTTTGGACAGTATGGTTGTCCCCTGCCTATCTGAATGACGGCGGTACATCGAATCGCTTTCATAGGTGTATACGGCAAAGCGGCCATTGCAGATGCGACAAAGGATTCGACCAATAAAAAACGGCCGCCCTCAGGCAGCCGTTTGAATAAAGCTTCGTAATGCGCTGTTACACACGCAGCGCGACATTGGCGCTGTTACAGATCGTGTCGAGCCTGCCTGTTTCAGCACTGCTCGTGGGCGTCAGTTCACGTCAGTTCAATCTCCACTTCACCCAGCCCGTCGATGTGCCCGCGCACCACGCCGCCGTGTTCCAGCTTGTGTGCGCCAACATACGAACCGGTGGTCAGCGTCCATTCGGGTTCGATGGTGATGCCCATTGCCGCGCAGTGATTGACGAACCACACAAGTAGCTCGCGCGGGTCGCCCGCCGGATTGCCGGTCGCTTCCGGCACCAGCGACTCACCGTCGAAGGTCAATTCCAGTTCCGGCGAAACGAAATCGAAGTTGCGGGCGAGACCCGCATAGGCGACCGGATGGCCCGTAATCAATGCGCCGTTGTTCTGTGCATCGGCGAGTTGCGCGAGCGGCGCGACGTTCGGCCATTCGCTGAAACGGCTATCGACGATCTCGATGGCCGGCAGCACGACGCCGACCTTCGACAACACTTCATCGCGCGCGTAGGCCCGGCCGCGCGGCTCGATCGCCTCGGCGAAACGGAAGGCGATCTCCAGTTCGATCAGCACCCGGAAAAAACCGCCATGCGCGACCCGTGCAGGCGAGGGCAGCACCAGCGAGGCCGGAATCGGCGCGCCCGCAGCGGCGCCGCCTGGGGCTTTCGCGCCGATCTTCCAGGCGCCGGTCGAGTCGCCGAGACCGGTGATGACCGCCTGCTGGATCGCGTACGCGGTTGCCGCATCGGGCGGCAGACTGTCGGGGGCGGGCGCATCGATCGGGCGATGCAGCCGGCGTGCTTCGACGAGGCGTTGCGCGAGGTCGTATGGCGTCATGTCGGTCCTTTCTGGCTGGCGCATTAAGCGGCCTGGTATGGCGTACTGGTTGAAGGAAGCCATGTGTTGCGGCGCCTGAAGACAGCAAGCCCATGCGTGCGGAATAACCTGATGCGCATGGACATTGCAGCCGCGAAGCCATGACTGCGCCCGTCAATGTACCGGATCACGACGCCCGCCAGGGTTCGGACTGTGATCGGAAAGGTGACTTAATGCGCACACGATAAAAAAAGACCGCGGATGCCGATGCATTCGCGGTCTTCAGGTCTGGGCAATGGCCAGTCGGAGGCCATGAGCGTGCGTCTGGAATGCGAGATTCCGGGAATGAATGTTGCGACTCCCGCGCGGCTCGACGTGGCCGGTTGGGATCAGCGAATAACCCGCAGAGTGGGACGAAACCACTCTGCGCCTGCTCGAATCGTCTGTCAGGCTGCCCGGACCGCCGAGCCGCCTCCCCACACGTCAATCGCCGCATCGAAATCGAACTTCGACCCCGACTCCTGCCGGCGACCGTTTAGAACGTTTCCCAATCCTGATCGCCACCGGCGCTCGCGGTCACTGCGGCCTTGGCGGGTGCTCTAGCCGGCGCAGCAGCGGCCGGTGCAGCAGCAGACGCCGCCGGAGCGGCAGGAGCACGCGTCGCAGCCGACATCGACGGTGCCTTGCGCGCAGCCGGACGCACCGGCGTCGACGCACGGCGCGGCGCGCTTTCCGGCGCGCGATAGCCACCCTCGTCGAGTTGGAACACGGCCACCGCCGTGCGCAGCTTGCCGGCCTGGTCTTCGAGCGAAGACGCTGCCGCAGCCGCCTCTTCCACCAGCGCCGCGTTCTGTTGCGTCACTTCGTCCATCTGTGTGACAGCGCGCGCCACCTGGTCGATCCCGCCGCTCTGCTCTTCCGATGCCGCCGCGATCTCGCCCATGATGTCCGTCACGCGCTGCACCGCGCCGATGATCTCGGTCATCGTGCGGCCGGCTTCGTCCACCAGCGCCGAGCCCGACTGAACGCGCTCCACCGACGTGTCGATCAATTCCTTGATTTCCTTCGCCGCCGCCGACGAACGCTGCGCGAGGCTGCGCACTTCGCCCGCCACGACCGCGAAACCGCGCCCTTCTTCGCCGGCTCGCGCCGCTTCCACGGCCGCATTCAGGGCCAGGATGTTGGTCTGGAACGCGATCCCCTCGATGATCGAGATGATGTCGGCGATCCGGGCCGAACTCTGGTTGATGTCGCCCATCGTGCCGACCACCTGGCCGACCACGGCGCTGCCCTTGTTGGCGATTTCCGACGCGTTCGCCGCGAGCGAGCTTGCCTGGCGGGCGTTGTCGGCGTTCTGCTTGACCGTGCCGGTCAGCTCTTCCATGCTCGACGCGGTTTCCTGCAACGCCGACGCCTGCTCTTCAGTACGCGACGACAGGTCGATGTTGCCGGCCGCGATCTGACGCGTGGCGGTCGCGATCGACTCGCTGCCGCTGCGCACCGTGCGAACGGTTTCGATCAGACTGCGCTGCATTTTCGCGATGCCTTCCAGCAGCTGGCCCATTTCGTCACGCGAAGTCACGGCGACCGGGCGACGCAGATCGCCGGAAGCGATCGCGTCGAAATGGCCGAGCGCTTCGTCCAGCGGACGGGCAATCGCGCGGCTCAGCGTCAGGTACGAGATCACGGCGGCCAGCACGCCGATCAACAGTGCGGCGAGGCTGACCATGCGGAACACGTCGAAGCTGCCCTGCGCCGCGTCGTAACCCTGCTGGGCCGACTCGAACTGGAACTTGCGCAATGCGTCGTCGGCATTGGACAGTTCGTTGTAAGTGGCCTGCAGACGCTTCGCGCCGTCGACCACCTTGGCCGAATCGTTCGCTGCCACGGTTGCCGAAAACGCGTCCATTTCCTGATGCAGCGTGTCGCGCTTGCCCGCGACGTCCTGCGCGAGACGGTCTTCGTCGGCGCTGCGCGGCAGGGAGAGATACTTTTTCCACCACATGTCGGAGGTGGTGCGCATTGCGTGCGCGCGCTCCAGCGTCGGCACCGCGTCGGGCGTGCCGATCATGAACGCGGCGCGGTCGAGAGCGAGGCGCTCGCGCGCGGCGTACAACTCGGCATTGCCGATATTGACGGCGCTAGGCATCGCGTTGGTGAACGTGTCCTTGTATGCATCGTTCGAACGGCCCATGCCGAACAAACCGAAACCGCCAATCGCTACCAGCAGCGCGGCGAGAAAAGCCATCGTGAGGCCAATCCGCGCCTTGATCGTAATGCCTTTGTTCAACATGCTTAAGTCCTGTGCTTGACTATGTGAGAGGCCGCTTACGCAGCACTGGATAACGGGTGGCGTTTGCGTGCATGGCGCTTTTTGAAAGTGCGCTCTAATAAGCTCGTTTACGGCACGCCAAATGCATACTTGAAGGTTTTATATGGTATGAGGAAACGCGCCGTAAGGGACTGGAAGAATTACACGACGGGGTGTCGAGCGGGGCCTGGATGGGCAGGAGTGCCCAGCAGAACGGGGATTTATCAGAGCCGATGCGGATGTGTGCGAACTGTTTTGCTCACCGCCGTTTTATTGGTGACTCCAAAACGACCGGACGCCACGCCGTGAAGCGTCGAAGGCAATGTGGGACGTAAAAAAGCCGCCAGGCATCTGGCGCGTGGCGGCAAAAGTCAAATCAGATTGAATGGGCTTGAACGCGGGGACGAGAACGCCAGTCGCGACGCCGTCCTTGGGCTATCAACCCGCTGCGCCCACTTCATCGCGAGTGGGAATCGACGGCTGAGCACCCGCGCGAGTCACCGACAACGCCGCCGCGCGTTGCGCAAACCGGATCGCCGTATCGACGTTCTCGCCCTGCGCAAGCTGCGCCGCAAAGCCGCCGATAAACGTATCGCCCGCTGCAGTCGTATCGATGGCTTTCACCTTCGCCGCGTCGTATAGCGCGGCATGTCCGCCATCGAGCGCCGCGTAGACGCCGCGCGCGCCGAGCGTCACCAGCACGTTGCGAACACCGGCCGCCTGCAGCGCGGCAGCCGCTCTGGCTGCATCTTCGGGGGAATCGACCGGCAAACCGGTCAGCGTGGCGGCTTCCAGTTCGTTCGGAATCAGGTAATCGATCAGCGGCAGCCAGTCGGCAGGCAGCGGACCGGTGGCGGGCGCGGGGTTCAGAATCACCGTCTTGCCCAGACGCCGCGCTGCGGCCAGTGCTGCGCGCACCGTGTCGGGCGGGGTTTCGAGCTGGCAAATCACCACATCGGCGGACGCCAGCACCGCCTCGTGACGGCCGACCGTCTCCGGCGTGAGTTCGCCATTGCTGCCCGCGACGATCACGATCGCATTCTGGCTCGCATCGTCGACGACGATCAGCGCGACGCCGGTCGCTTCGCTGCCGGTTTCCACCGCCGAGCAGTCGATTCCTTCCGCCTCCAGACCCGCGCGCAATTGCGCACCGTTACCGTCCGCGCCGACGCAGCCGAGCATCGACACCTGCGCGCCGAGCCGCGCGGCCGCGACCGCCTGGTTGCCGCCCTTGCCGCCCGCGACCTGCGTGAACGTGCGGCCGGCGAGCGTCTCGCCGGGATGCGGCATACGCGGCGCACGCGCCACCAGATCCATGTTCAGACTGCCGACCACTGTCACGCGTGAGCGCGTTTCGTTACTTGCCACTGCTGTCTCCTTTCGTGCGTGCGGCAGGGTTATGCCGGTGCCAGGCCAGACTGGCTTCCGCGGACCCGTCCGGCGGCGAGCGCCGTGTGTCCGGATCGTTTCGCCGCCCTGTCGGCTGACTCGCTGACTCGCGATCGCAGCGGGTATTTACGATCGACCGCCGGTTAAGCAGTCAGGCCAACCGCCAGAAAACCGCACAAAAAACTGGCGCGCGTGGGGCGATCGAGTCGCCATGCCACGCCACCCTTACCACCCTTACCACCCGGCTATCACCTCGAACCGACCTCAAATCTGCCGCAAATCCACCTTCAAGCCGCCAACCCGTGCTTCTCCGCTCCGGCCCACGTCGCCGTGGATTCACGCACGATCAGCCTCGGCGACACCACCCGGCGACGCCCCGCCGCCCGCGTGCCGACCGGCAAACCGGCACCGCCTCGCGCGCTTCCCGCGATCCGCTCGATCAGCGTCTGCGCCGCCATGTCGCCCAACGCACGCACCGATTGCCCGACCGTCGACAACGCCGGATACGTAAAGCGCCCCAGTTCGATGTCGTCGAAACCGATGATCGAGCAATCGCGCGGCACGCTGATATTGCGCTCCGCCGCTGCGCGCAACGCGCCGATGCCCATCATGTCGTTGCCTGCGAAAATCGCCGACGGCTTGACCGTATCGAATAGCTGTCCGGCCGCGCGATGCCCGCCCGTGCCCGAAAAATCGCTTTCGACGATCGCGTCAGGCGGAATCTCGATGCCGCGCTCGGTCATCGCGCGGATGAAGCCGTGCACACGCATGGCGCTGACCGCCGTCGCGACCGGCCCCGTAATACAGCCGATCCGCACATGCCCGAGTTCAAGCAGATGACGCGTGGCGAGATAGGCGCCCTTTTCATGGTCGATCTGCACCAGATCCGCGTTCAGCCCTTCGATGTTGCGGTCCACGATCACCAGCGGCTCGTGCGCGTCGGCGAGGGTCTGCGCGAGCACGGCGTCGTCGCCGGCGGACGCGACGATCAGCCCGTCGATGCGCTTTTCCTGCAGCACGCGCAGATAGTTACGCTGCTTGGCCGGATCGTCGTCGGAATTGCAGAAGAACACGCAGTAGCCATTGCGCGAACAGCCGTCCTCGATACCGCGCGCCAGTTCCGCGAAATACGGATTCGTGCTGTTCGGCACCACCAGCCCGATAGTCGCCGTCGCCCGCGCTTTCAGCGAGCGCGCCACCGCCGACGGCACATAGTGAAGCTGACGGATCGCGTGCTCGACCTTCGCGCGCACGTCGGCGGACACTGGCCGCGAGTTATTCACCACGTGCGATACCGTCGTGAACGACACCCCTGCCACGGCCGCTACATCCTTGATCGTCGCCATAACCTGTTGCTCTCCTGCCTGTTTTTCCCGCCGGTCGCGCCAACTGGCGACCCACCGGACGTTCTCATCGAAATCAGACCAACCCCGTTTGTATTTTTGCTGTACCGCCAGTCACGCTGCGACTGCTGCTGGTTCCGCCCCCGGTCCAGACCATTGCTGCTACGCCTTCATCTGCTTTCTGCGACTTCATCTGCCACTCGCTTACAACTTCATTTCTCATCTGTTCGCGACTTCGTTTGCTACTCCATTTGCCGCTCCATTTGCCATTCCAGCCACTTCATCCGGCCAGTCTGGCAAATCCGGCAAATCCGGCAGCATCACAGCCGCGCCACCCGCCGCCGCTGCGCCAGTCCGCTGCCGCCCCGCTTCGCATCACGCCCGCTTGCGCCGGCTCCGGTACGTATCCAGCACCACGGCCACGACGATCACCGCACCGGTGATCATCCGTTTGGTCGGCTCGTTCGCGCCGATCTGCGCGAGCCCGGCTGCCAGCACCGAGATGATCAACACGCCGAAAAACGTGCTGATCACCGAACCGCGTCCGCCCATCAGGCTCGTGCCGCCGATCACCACCGCCGCGATCACCTGCAGCTCCATGCCGACGCCCGCGTTCGGGTCGGCCGCTTCCAGACGCGAAATCTGGAACAGCGCGGCGAGGCCTGCCATCGCGCCCATCAGCGCGAACACGATCACCTTGTAAGGCCGCGGATTGACGCCCGCGAGCCGCACCGCTTCCTCGTTCGTGCCGATGCCGACCAGATAACGACCGAACACCGTGCGCGTGAGCACAAGTTGCGCGATCACCATCACCGCGACCGCGATCAGGAACGCCGGCGAAATGCCGAGCGCGATCGGGTTCGACAGGATGTCGAACGCGTCGCCGATATAGGCGGTGCGCGAATTCGTCATCTGATAGGCCAGCCCGCGTGCCGCTTCGAGCACGCCGAGCGACACGATGAACGACGGAATCCGCCAGCCCACCGTCACCGCACCGGTGATCGTGCCGGTCAGCGCGGCGGCCGCCATGCCGAGCAGCGCCGACGGGATCGGCCCCCAGCCCCACTTGAGCGCCGCCACGCTGACCACCGACGCCCCCAGCGCCAGCACCGACCCCACCGACAGATCGATCCCCGCGATGATCAGCACGAAGGTCATCCCCACCGACATCACCACCAGATCCGGGATCTGATTGGCGATCGTGCTGAACGTGTCGTAAGTCAGAAAGTGCGAACTCAGCAGCGAGAACAGCACGATCATCGCCAGCAACGCGCCGGCCAGACCCAGGTAGTTCGAAAAGCCGAGCCGCGTGCCGGCCGGTTTGCCGCTCGCGAGCGGCGCCGACGGATCGGCCGGCGGCGTGACGTTGCCGCCCGCGCCGGCGTTTGCGCCTGCTGCGCCCTGCTTGCCGCCCGATGTTTCCCGCAACGATTGATCGGTCATCACAGACTCCCTGCTTCAGTGGTATCGGGGGCGTGCAGCATCGCCTCGCGGCTGCGGTAACCGGCAAATGCAGCCGCCAGCAACGCATCCTGCGACCAGCTATCACGCTCGAACACGCCCGTCATGCTTCCCGCGGACATCACGCCGATCCGGTCGCAGATCAGCATCAGCTCACGCAGGTCGCTCGACACCACGACGAGCGCGCGCCCTTCCCGGGCCAGCGCGCCCATCAAGCCATAAATATCGAACTTCGCGCCGACGTCGATACCGCGCGTCGGTTCGTCAAATAACAGCACGCGGCAATCGCGCGCCAGCCAGCGGCCGATCACGACCTTCTGCTGGTTGCCGCCCGACAGCTCGCCGACAATCTGCCCCGGTCCCGAACTGCGGATCCGCATCGCGTCGATCTGCTTCTGCGCGAGCGCGTTTTCGCGTTTCGCGTCGACCACGCCATGCCGCGCGACGCTGCCGATATTGCCAAGCGACACGTTGGCCGCGATCGGTTGCGGCAGCAGCAGGCCTTCGCCTTTGCGGTCTTCGGTGATCAGCGCGATGCCCGCGCGCACCGCGTCCGACGGCGACGCGATCTCCACCGGTGCTGGCGTCGCGCCCGGCGTCGCGGCCAGCGCTACCGTGCCGCTGTCCTTCTGATCGGCGCCGTAAATCAGCCGCATCAGCTCGGTTCGGCCCGCGCCGATCAGCCCGCTGATGCCGAAAATCTCACCCGCCCGCACCTCGAACGACACGTCGCGCACCACCTTGCCGCGCGCGAGCCGGTCCACCTTCAACAGCGTCGCGCCGATGTTGCGCACGCCCAGATCGATCCGCTCGCCGAGTTCGCGGCCGACCATCCACGTGACGATCTCGTCGCTGGTCAGGTTCGCCATCGCGTCGACGTGCACGAGGCGGCCGTCGCGCAACACCGCGACCTGCTCGGCGACCCGCGCCAGCTCTTCGAGCCGGTGCGAGATATAGACCAGCGCGACGCCGCGCGACTTCAGCCGGTCGATCTGTTCGAACAGCAGATCGACCTCGCGCGCGGTCAGCATCGCGGTCGGTTCGTCGAGGATCAGCACGCGGCAGTCGTCGATCAGATTGCGCGCGATCTCCACCATCTGCTGATGACCGATCCCGAGTTCGCCCACCAGCGTGTCGGGGTCGATGGCGTCGAGGCCGACTTGCGCCATCGCCTGACGCGCGTCCTCGCGCAGCTTGCGACGGTCGATCCAGCCAAAGCTGAATGCGCCCGCACGCGGCAGCCGGTTCAGGAACAGATTCTCGGCGACCGACAAGGTCGGCAGCAGATTCAGCTCCTGCATCACCATCCGCACGCCGAGCGCTTCGGCCTGTGTCCGGCTGGCCGGTGCGTAAGGCGCGCCGCCCAGTTGCATCGTGCCGGCGGTCGGATCGACCAGCCCGCCGATGATTTTGGACAGCGTGCTCTTGCCCGCGCCGTTCTCGCCGGTCAGCGCCAATACTTCACCGGCTCGCAGCGACAGCGAAACGTCGGCGAGCACCGGTTCGGCATAGGTCTTACCGATGCCGCTGACGGACAGTACAACGGGTGACGCGTTGTGGTCGGTTGAATCCATCGCGATCCTGTTTCCATGGCGGGCGGCGTGGCCTCATACGCGGTGACGCAAATGAGGTCGCGGCCGGCCGTCACGAGTCATGTCGGCTCAATACGCGCGGTTCGCGAGTCCTAAGGTTCGCGCACCATCCGTTGCCCAGCCGCCGTCATGACGCTTACCACTGAAATTAACGGCGGCACTGCGGGTTTCTTGAGCGCTTATTGAGCGTTTATTGAATAGTGCGGATTCGCACGCTGAAGCCGGAGTTTTGCCGGCGTCGGAGGGTCCGGTTGCGGTGCAGCGGGAACCCGCGACGGCTCCGGTTTCGGTGCGATTCCGTGAGCCCGGCGCCGGATACCGGACGCGTGGTCCCGGCATCCGGCCCGGTGCTGCTTAGGCGACGCTTACTTCGTCACCAGGCTGACCGGCGTTTCCACCACGCCCGACAGCTCCGACTGCTTCTTGTGCTCGCTGAGCGCCTTCAGCGCGGTGTCGATTCCGAACACGGCCTGCTTGGCCGCGTATTGATCGGCGGTGGCGAGCACGCGGCCGTCCTTCAGCATCGGCTTGATCGCGTTGATGTTGTCGTAGCCGACCACCAGCACCTTGCCCTGCTTGCCCGCTGCGCGCACGGCGGAGACCGCGCCGATCGCCATGTTGTCGTTACCGGCGAGCAGCGCCTTCAGGTTCGGGTACTCGTTGAGCATGGCGGCAGCCACCGTATTGCCCTTGTCGATTTCCCACTCGCCCGACTGCACCGACACGACCTTCGCGCCGACCGTCTGCATCGCCGCCTTGAAGCCCGCGGTACGCTGCTGTGCGTTGGTCGTGGTCGATACGCCTTCGATGATGCCGACCTCGTCGCCCGACTTCAGACGCTTGGCCAGGTAATCGCCGACCATCTGCGCGCCCTTCGCGTTATCCGGTCCGACGAACGGCACGTTCAGGTCTTTCGACTTGAGCACGTCCTGATCGAGCCGGTTGTCGATATTCACGACGATGATGCCCGCATCGACCGCCTTCTTGACGACCGGCGCAAGCGCCTTCGAATCGGCCGGTGCGAGCACGATGGCGTCGACCTTCGACACGATCATCTGCTCGACGATACGGATCTGGTTCGCCGTGTCGGTCTCGTCCTTGATGCCGTTGGTGATCAGGTCGAAATGGCTGGAATTGTGGGCCTGATAATCCTTCGCGCCGGTTTCCATGGTCAGGAAAAATTCGTTGGCGAGGGACTTCATGACCAGCGCGACCTTGGGCTTGTGAGCGGGAGCGCTCTGCGCGTAGGCGGCTGAAAACGGCAAGGCGGCGGTGGCGGTAGCGAGGACGGCAGCTGCAAGAATGCGGCGGCGCATGCGATGACCGTTGCAATGACTCATTGCGTATCTCCAGGTTTCTAGGCTCGAAGCCGAGCCGTATTTTTAGTGGCGCGCAAACGTTTGCGAGGCCTATTCTCAGCGCAGTTCCTTCGAAATGTCAACGATTCGCGGTGTTGCAGTGCATCGGCGCGCAGGATGTGCGGCGGTGCTATGCGGTCGGTAGACTCAGCCCGATTCGCCGGATAGGCGCGTCGGCAGGCAGCGTGTGGCAAGGGTCCCTCGCTCGGTCCGTGCGTGGCAGGGTTGCCGCCGGCTGCAAGACAGGCAGCCGGCGGGCCGCTTATGCTGGCCTTTTATTGCGCGCGGTGCAAGCGGGGACAACGCGGAGCGATGGGGACTTTGAAGAAGGTTGTTGGCCCGCTGTCAGACGGGCTTGAGGTTGGCGTTTGTGGCCGGTTTGTGGCCGGTGCTTGGCCTGTGTTCAGCCGATTGCGATACCAGCCGTGAAACCGGCCCCGAGCCCTACAGCCAGCCGGCCTTGCGAAAGCGCCGGTACAGGAAAATGTCGACCGACAGCATCACCAGCAGGCAGATCTCATAGCCAAACTTGAAATGCAACTCGGGGATGCTTTCGAAGTTCATCCCGTAGATGCCGGCGATCATGGTCGGCACCGCGAACAGCGCCGCGAACGAGCCGAGCCGCTTGGTCACCTCGTTCTCGGCCAGCGAGATCATGCCGAGGTTGACCTGCACCGCCGTGACGACGATTTCGCGCCGGCCTTCGATCGTTCTGACGATTCTCTCAAGATGGTCGTAGACGTCGCGAAAGTACGCCTGCATGCCCGAGCAGACGCTCGGAATACGACCGCCTGTCAGCTTGCTGACGGCTTCCTGCAACGGTCCAATGTGATGCTGCAGGATCACCAGACGGCGTTTCAACGAGTACAGATCCTGCACGATCGCGCGCGACGCCGCCGAATCGTTGCGATCGAAAATGCGGTCTTCGAGATTCTCGATCTCGGTGCTCATCGCCTCGATGATGGGGAAATAGCGGTCGACCACGTCGTCCATCAGCGCGTACAGCACGAACGCCGAACCTTCCTTCAGCAGATGCGGTTCGCGCTCGCACCGCGCACGGACATTCTGAAAGCCGATTTTCGTCCCGCGCCGCACCGACAACACATAGTTGCTACCCACAAACACATCGACTTCGCCGATCAGCAGTTCGCCCTCTTCGTCCATCTCGACCGTGTGCATCACGGTGAAAAGCGAGTCGCCGTATTCCTCGATCTTGGGACGCTGGTGACCGTTCTGCGCGTCTTCGATCGCGAGTTCGTGCAGGCCGAACTCCTTTTTCATCACGGCCAGTTCGCCCGGGCCCGGGTCTTTCAGCGCGACCCACACGAAGCACTCGGGCCGCGCCACGTAGTCGCTGATGCTATCGATGTCGATATCTGCCAGCTTCCGGCCGTCCTGATAGGCGGCGCAATTGATCAGCATGTTCGGATTACCTTGAAAAGCTAAAACAGACCGGCCGGCATTGCCTGAAGCGTAAGCCTGGCGCAAGGTCCTCGTTGACGGATAAACGGTAGCCGCCATGTTAGCGGCTACGCGCAAACGTCAGGTATCCAATTGTTAATCGCTGCGGACTGCGGGGCTTAGTCGCGGTAGAGCATTCCGCGCGCCTGAACGGCGCCGGCCTACAACCTCATTGAGCAACCCGGTTCAGCAGAATGCGATGATCGTCGTTGAACGTGACCGATGCGCGGTTCGTGTAACGCGGATCAGCCGTCACCATAAACTTCAACTCGACCACCGGATCGAACTGCGTCGACACGCCGATCCGGTGCACGCCGGGGCTGAGGTAGAAGACGACGTGCTCGCCGTTCATCAGATCGGTAACCCGCTCGCCGTCGATATAAACCAGCGCGTCGCGAAACCGCACGATGACGTCGCGCGAACGTTCCCGTCTTACATCCACGGCCACGAGTCCTGGCGCCGGTTGCGTGTAGCCCTGCTCCACGATGCGCGTCGACGGCACCGGCTTGAAGGGCACAGGCTCGGCCGGTGTCGAAGCACAACCGCCGAGCGCCGCGACGGTGAGCATGGCAAACGCGATCATCACGACAGACGCGGCCTTGCAGTGGCAACCGATGCGCATTGGCATGCTGTCTCTCCCGTGTTGTTAATTGTGGTCGTTGTTCTTCGAACTTCGATGCCGCGCGCGATAGGTGACGCGAGATCAACGCGTGCCCTGCTGCCAGGCCATCCTGACTGCTGAGTGTTGCCCTTCGCCATTGCATGATAGCAACGCGCAGCCGTTGCACCAGCTTGGCCGAACGGCCAATCCGACGCCTCTTGCATGGCGTCGCGTTCTTGTTCATGATCGCTGCAAAGGACTGCGACGTGGGCGCTCGGGCGCTGCGGATTTACCCTCGGTTGCGTCGCAGGTCAGGGTTGCCAACCCGCATGCGTCATACGGGTTCGTCCGTGTCGGCAGACCCGCGATCAAGGAGACGGCTATGTGGTATTTCACCTGGATTCTGGGCGTCGGCGTGGCGTTGGCCTTCGGCGTCATCAACGTGATGTGGCTGGAGGCGAACGGCAAGTTCGCGCGCGACCCTCTACCCGGCGACCCGCCAGCCGCGCCATCCGGGGACAAATCTGCGTGATCGGCGTGACGCATCTGGTTTTCTTCTGCGGCCACGCGGGCACGGGCAAGACGACTCTCGCCAGAAAACTGCTCGCCCCGCTGATGCAGGCAAGCGCCACGCCCTGCTGCCTGCTCGACAAGGACACGCTCTACGGCGGTTACAGCGCCGCCGCGATGGCCATGCTGACCGGCGACCCGAACGACCGCGACAGCCCACTTTTCCTGCAGCATCTGCGCGATCCCGAATATCGCGGCCTGATCGATACCGCGTGCGACAACCTTCGACTCGGCGTGAGCGCAATGGTGGTTGCGCCGTTATCGCGCGAAATACGCGAGCGCCGTCTGTTTGATCGCGCATGGCTCGGAATTGGCGACGAAGTGAAACTGCGGGTCGTGTGGGTTCATACGACCGAAGAGACGGCGCGGCAGCGGATCATCGAGCGCGCAGATCCGAACGATGCATACAAACTCGCGCATTGGGACGAGTACCGGCAACGCCGCTTCGTGCCCAGCGGCGACATGTGCGACGACCTGCTGATGTTCGACAACACCGCGCCAGTGCAGGCGGATTATGAAACGTTGCTGACGCGTATCGTCGGCGAATCGTGGACGACTGGCGGGAGGTTGCCGCCGTTGCCCGTGTAGCAACCTCTGTCTGACAAAGCCAAAAAACTACGCCCTGAACATCAGGACACATGTTCAGGGCGCGACTCACTCAAGCGGCATGTCTGTGATGCTCTACCGTGGCCTGGTTTCTCCATTCGCCGCATATGGCCAGAACATAAGCAGCGATGATTCGCCGAGTCGTCCGGCAAACGGCTCCGGTTTCCAGAAACCTTTTCCACCAACCCGGCGTCACACCACCGCCAGCGTCTCCAAAGACTTTCCTTCATACAACTGCCCAAACCGGTTCGCCAGAAAGTCGCGCAGCGGCACCTGTTCCTGACGCACAAAACCGCTTTGAGGCAGCTTCTTCTCGCGGAACAGATCGAGCACTGCGCACATCGCGCCGGCCGTCGTAATCTGGATCGCGCTCATCGGCACGCCGCACACGGTCTTCGCGAAAATCTTGCGGGTGAACACTTCCTGCACCAGTTGCCCATCGCGCATGCCGCTCACGGTGATGAACACCAGCACGACATCCTGCGCGGTCGACGGCACCGAGCGGCGCATGATGTTCTTCAATGTGTCGCGGTCGCTCGAAAGACGCAGGTCTTCAAGCAGGAATTGCATCAGTTTGCGGTGGCCCGGATAACGCACCGACTTGTAATCGAGCGATTCGACGCGCCCAGCCAGCGTCTCGCACAACGTGCCCAAACCACCGGAGGTATTGAACGCCTCGTACTCGGTGCCGTCGAGCGAAAAATGTTCGAGGCCTTCGAGCGGCTGCACCCACTGCGTGCGGCTGTCGCGGATCGCCTCGCACGGCTGACAGTATTCGTTGATCAGACCGTCGACGCTCCACGTCAGGTTGTACTTCAGCGCGTTGGTCGGAAACTCGGGCAACGCACCGACGCGCATTTTCACGTCGCGAATCTCGGTGAAACGGTTCGCCAGTTCGTGCGCGGCAATACCGATGAAACCCGGCGCAAGACCGCACTGCGGCATGAACGCATGCTCGGCGTCGTCGGCGATCGCGCGGATCGCGTGGGTCGCGCGCACATCCTCGGTCAGGTCGAAGTAATGCACGCCCGCGCCCTTGGCCGCTGCGGCCACGTTTACCGCGAGGTAATACGGCAATGCGTTCACCAGCGTGTCGAAACCCTGAATCGCGGCGCGCAGCGCGGCCGCGTCGGCGGAATCGACCCGGCGAGTCGGAATACCCTGGGCGGCGAGTTTGTCGAGCGCGTGCTGATCGCGGTCGAATGCGACGACGTCGTAATCGCCGGTTTCGCGCAACATATGAGCGATGGTGTGACCAATCAGCCCTGCACCAACGATGGCTACTTTCATGCGCTTCTCCTTGTTATCCGTATGCCGTCTTGAACTCCACAGCGACAGTTTAGGAAGAAGCAAAAACAGTTCATACACGCAAAATGCTGCGTTATGACCATGAACTTCGACGTTCCGACCAACTTTTCAATCAATATGTTGAAAAGTTATAAAAATCGCGTAAACGCGGCCCCGCTTCAAACCGTCCCGCGATCGATCTTGCGCGCCAGAATGATCGACGTCGTGGTCCGCTCGACGCCTTCCAGCCCGCCGATCTGATCGAGCAGATCGTTCAGGCGTTCGGGCGAATCGGCGCGCAACCACGCGACATAATCGAACTCGCCGCTAACCGCGCAGAGCAACTGCACCTCGGGCATCTTGCCCAGTCGCTTCTGCACCGCCGCACCATATTTCGGCGCGATGATGATGCCGACATAAGCGACGATGCTCGAATCGAGCACGTCCTGCCCGAGCCGCACGCTATATCCGGCGATCACGTTGCTGCGCTCCAGCCGCGCGATTCTCGCGATAACCGTGGTGCGCGCCACGTCGAGTTGGCGCGCGAGACTGGCGACGCTTTCGCGGGCGTTAGCTTGCAACAGTGCAACGAGGTTACGGTCGAGGTCGTCGAGTTGGTCGAGGCGCGGTGGTCGCATTGAGGGTTTCGAATTGGGCCGGTAATGCGGACGATTATCGCGCGTCTTCGCCACGAAAAGCGGGGTTGGCCGCGCTCTCTTGCATGCTCATCGCGAACTCACACGCCGAACCGGTCGATCACGAAATCGATGAAGCTGGTGAGCTTGGGTGTCGCGCGGCGATCGCGTGGATAGATCAGATGCACCGGGGCGCCGTCGGGTAGAAAATCGTCCAGCACCGGCACCAGTTCGCCGCTCGCAATCTCGCGCGCGAGCAACGCTTCCGGCTGCAACACGAGGCCGAAACCACGCAATGCGGCAACCTTCAGCGCCTGCCCGTTATTCGCACGAAAACGGCCCGCACGCAGCGGGTTTTCGTCGACGGTATCGCCATCGAGACGCCATAAGCCTTCGCGTCCCCAATGCAGGAAACCCAGGCATTCGTGCTGCGCGAGATCGGCGGGCGTGCGCGGCGTGCCATGCTTCGCCAGATACGCTGGCGACGCGCACGCGCGCATCCGGTAAGGCTTCAACGGCCGCGCGACAAAACCCGAATCCGCCAGATGACCGATGCGTACGGCCGCGTCGAAGCCTTCTTCAACGAGATCGACCACGCGGTTCGACAGATCGAGTTCCAGCGTGATATCCGGCCATGCGTTCAGATAATCGGTCACGGCGGGCGCGAACACTTCGACGCCGTAAGTCAGCGGCGCGGTCACCTTGAGCACGCCGCGCGGTGCGGCGGCCATCGCTTCGGCCAGCGACTCGGCGTCTTTCACATCGGCGAGGATACGTCTGCATTGTTCGTAATACTGCCGACCAATCTCCGTCAGACTTTGCCGACGTGTAGTGCGTGTCAGCAGCCGCGTCGCCAGCCGCGTTTCGAGCGCGCGGATATGCTTGCCTACCATCGCCGACGAAATGTGAAAGCGCTCGGCGGCCGCGGTCAGGCTGCCTTCGTCGACCACCGCGACGAAAATTTCCATGCTGACGAATTTATCCACCCGCTATTTCCTTTCGTTTCGGTTGTAAGCGTTTGTCGCACAACAGCCGCATTACCCAGATATCGTGTTACAAATAGCGGCGACGGAAACAGGCGGCAGCCAAACGTTGCGCGTTATCGACGCAATGTGAAGCGCGACGGAACGCTCGCCGCACGCCCTGTCCCAATTCGAATAGACATCAGGAGTTTCGATGAAAAAAGCACTGGTTATGCTGGCCACCGCAGTCGCCATGAGCGGCGCGTTCGCACAAACTCCCGCGCCGGCTTCGGCACCGGTGAGCGCCTCGGCTCCGGCCGGCAAGGCAGGTCACGAACGCAATGTCGAAGACCGCATCGCCTATCTGCATTCGCAACTGAAGATTACCTCGGCGCAGGAATCGCAATGGAACACGTTCGCCGACGTGATGCGCGGCAACGGCGAGACGATGGGCCAACTGTTCGAACAGCGCAAGTCGGCCGGCAAGCTGTCCGCCGTCGACGACATGAAGCAATACGCGCAGATCGCGCAAGCGCATGCCGATGGCATGAAGAAGCTGGTCGATGCTTTCGATCCGCTGTATAGCAGCTTCTCGCCGGAGCAGAAAAAGCTCGCCGACGCGACGTTCCATCAGCCGGGCGGCGAAGGTGGCCGTCATCATCATGGCAAGGGTAAGGGCGGTAAAGCAGCCGCTGCCCCGGCTAGCGACGCAGCTGTGAAGCCGTAAGCGCTTAAAGGTTCTGTTCGTGCGCGGCGCGAGGTTGGCGCTGCGCACGCGGATCTTTTGCGAAGGGCGCTGGTTCGGGATGGTTCACAGCATCCGCAACGCCCTTCGCAAAAGAAGCCAAAAGAAGCTGATTTTTCCGATGCATCTGGCATCATGCGGGTAGACGGCTTTGGGACGTGAAGTCCCGTGAGAAAATCCCTTGTTTTAAAGCCCCTAGGAACGACATCGCGGCATAAGCCAGCACGCTGTCTTTCCCCTTTCCGCACCAGTCTGCCTCTACTCCTACCGCTTCATGACCGAACTGAAAAATCTCGACCTGACTCAGGACGCCCACGCACTTCGCGTCGTCAAGGACGAAACGGTCGCCGTCGAATTCGCTGCGAGCGAAGGCGAATTGATGAGCCTCGAAGGCCCGAACCGCTACGTGCGCGGTGACGCGCTGATCACCGGATCGACCGGCGACCGCTGGGTCGTTTCGCGCGAGCGCTTCGACGCTAAATACCTCCCCGCCGACGCAGCCCTCGCGCACGGCGAAGCCGGCGCGTACCGCAACCGCCCTGCGGTCGTGCTGGCCAGACAGATGAACGAAGCGTTTTCGCTCGCGCGGTCCGCCAGCGGTGGCGACGTGCTGCGCGGCGTCGCAGGCGACTGGGTGATGCAATACGCGCCGGGCGACTACGGCGTAGTCCAGGCCGCGCGCTTCGCGAAGGTCTACCGGCGCGCGGACTGATTCCTGGTCGCCGCGCTCAGGCGATTAGCGCCCCCCCTTCAGGCAAACTCGTCGCCGAGATCCACGATGACGTCGCGCGGCACCGCCTCACCTTTCGCATACTGCTCTTCGAGCGAGCCCAGGCTCGCTTCGACATACGCGCGCAACACCGCGAAACTGCGGCCCCGCAACCGCGCCGGCAACGCGAAATAACGCGCCAGCGCCGCCGGTGTGATCGCTACGGTCATCACGATGCGGCGTGCGGTCGAACCGAAGCGCATCGCCACCCAGTGAATCGTCAGCGTCGGCGTACCGTCTTCGGCGGCGCTCTGGATGAACTGCGTCTGCTCCGGGAACAGATCGCTGATCACACGCGCCAGTTCCTCGAACTCGGGATTCGCGCAGTCGTATTGGTAAGCTTCCATGAGGTCTGCCGAAAGATCGGCCTTAAGAGGCTGAAAGAGCTTAAAAAGCTACAGGAAAAAGTCGGCCGATTGTAGGCAAAGGCCGACGTTTTAGCGAGCTATCCGCAGAGCGTGCGAATACACTCGGGCAATCACGGACGTGCAGCCGCTGCAGGACGTTTGAAAGTCCTGAACAGCAACCCGGCGACCACGAGCGCAGCCACCGCATAAATGGCGTCAACGGCAGCAAGCGGCACCAGTTGCGCCTGGAACAGCGCGGCGGGTGCGTCCACCAGCGCGTGCAGAACAATCGCCAGCGGCAGGATGCCGCGCCAACCCGCGCGCAACCCGCGCCACATCAGCACCGACAAACCAATCTGGAACACCAGCGCCGCCACGCGTTCGAGCGCGAAAATGCCCGCCGTCTGCGGCGTCAGGCTGGCGAGGATCAGGTGAATACGCATCAGCGAATCGGTCGGCAGATTGCTCAGGTAGCCGTCCAGTTCACCCCGGTTCTCGAAGATCGCAAACAGAACCCACTGAACCTGCACCAGCACGCCGACCAGCCACGCTTCCGCGCCGCCATGGCCGAGGCCGTAGGTCAGCGCGGTGCCGTCGTCGGTGCGGGCGGCCGTCGCGGGCGACTTCGCTGCCGCACGTTTCAGGATCAGCCGCATGCCGATAAAGCGCCCCACTTCCTCGCAGACGCCTGCGACCAGCGCGCCGTAAATCACGAAAGCCAGCGGGTTCGACAGGAACGTCGCGGTTGCCTCGTTGCGATGCAGGACGTAGTCGTTCAGCGCGCGCTCGATCACCATCGCGAACAGCGCGAACACGGCGATACCAGTAATGGCGTCGCGCGGATTGAGCGCGAGCGGACGGCGCGCACGCCGGTAAATCATGAAAGGTAACGCGGCCACGAAAAGCGTCGCGACGGCGAGGCTCGACAGGGTAATCGGTGCAACAACCATGAGTTTCCTTGCGATGACCGGCGCGCACCCGCTGCGCGCCGCAGCCCGCATGATCGCAGATCAGCGCGAAGTTGATGCGCGAACGATCAGCTCGCCCGGCAGAAGACAGTCCCGCACCGTTGTCTGAACGCCTTCGATGCGCTCGTGCAGAAACTCGACCGCGCGATAGCCGATCTCGTAGGTCGGCTGGCGGATCGTGGTGATGCCGGTGAGTTCGGCCCAGTCGGGGTCGTCGATGGAGAGAAGCGCGACGCGCGTTTGCCAGTCGGGGCCGTAACGCGATTTCAGATGCAGCGCGAGGCACAGCGCAACCGGCGCGTTGGCTGCGAACAGGGCGATGCGATGAGCGGTTGACGCGTTCTTGCCTCTCTTGCCGTCCGCAGCCGAATCGATCGCGCGATCCAGTTCGGCGAGACCGCGCGCCGTCTCGTCCGACTCCGCCAGATCCAGCACCAGCGTATGTCCCCGCGCGCGGCCTTGAGCGCCCATCGCATCGCGAAACGACGTCTGCCGCAAATGCCGCGAGCTGACCTGCTCGAACGGCTGCACGACAAACCAGATGTCGTCGAAGCCTTGTTCCAGCAGATGCTGCACGCCCAACTGCGCCGCCGCGCCGTTGTCGAGACCGACCATGTCGGCGGTCAGTCCTTCGACCTGACGGTCCACCATCACCGCCGGAATGCCGCTGCCGCCCACGGGACGCAACGTCTCCTCGCTCACGCCGAGCGCGTTGACGATCACCCCTTCCACCCGGTACGTGGTCAGCAGTTGCAGATAACGCCGCTCCATTTCCACTTCGTTGGCCGCGTGGCAGATCAGCGGCATCAGGCCGAGCGCGTGACAGGCCGCCTCGACGCCCTGCAGCACCTCGACCGTGTACGGGTTGGTCAGATCGGCGAGCAGCATGCCGATCAGCCGGTTGCGGCCGCGCTTCAGCCCGCGCGCCATCTGGTTCGGCTGATAGTTCAGCCGCGCGATGGCCGCCTCGATGCGCGCGCGCAATTCCGGCGACATCACGCTCATCTCGCCATTCAGGTAACGCGAAATGCTGGTCTTGCCCGTACCGGCCTCGCGCGCGACGTCGGTAATCGTCGCGCGGCGCGGCGTGCCCTGCTGCGGCGTGCTCATCGTGCAGTCACTCCTTCGCTGGCAGTCCGGCTCACTGGCTCAGCACGTCGCGATTGACGATGTTCGTCTTCAACGTGCCGTCGAGCGCGGCGACCAGGTTTTCGGCCGCATTGAGCGCCATCGCGTGACGGGTTTCGTGAGTCGCCGAACCGATGTGCGGCAACGCGACCACGTTAGGCAGTTTCAGCAACGGCGAATCGGCGGGCAGTGGTTCGGTATCGAAAACGTCGAGGCCTGCGCCGTGAATCGTGCCGTTTTGCAGCGCTTCGATCAGCGCCGCTTCATCGACGGTCGCGCCGCGCGATGCATTGATCAGGATCGCGCTCGTCTTCATCGCCTTGAATTCGGCCGCGCCGATCATGTGGCGCGTTTCGGCGGTGAGCGGCACTTGCAGGCAGACGAAGTCGGAAGTGGCGAGCAACTCCGCCAGCTCCACGCGCTTTGCGCCATAGGCCGCTTCGGCTTGCGGATTCGGGCTGCGGTTCGTGTACTGCACCTTCATGTTGAAGCCGAGCGCCGCGCGCCGTGCGACCGCGCCGCCGATCCGTCCCATCCCGACGATACCGAGCCTTTTGCCCTGCACGTCGACCCCGAATTGAGCCGGACCGACGCTCTCGCGCCAGTCACCCGCCTTGACCCAGTCGGCCAGTTCGACGACCCGGCGGGCCGACGCGAGGATCAGCGCGAACACGGTGTCGGCGGTCGATTCGGTCAGCACGTCCGGCGTATGCGCGAGCACGATGCCGCGCCGCGTGAGATCGGCGACGTCGAACTGGTCGAAGCCGACCGAGATGGTCGACAGCGCCTTCAGGCGGCTGGCGCCTTCGATCATCGCCGGCGTGATTTTCACGCTGGCGCCAATCGCGCCGTCCGCGTCGCGCAATGCGGCGACGAACGCATCATGCTGCGAGGCATCGACCTCGACGACTTCCGCGTGCTGTTGCAGATACGCGAGCACATCTGCGGGCAACGACTTGTAGGCGACGATCTTCTTCATGAGCTTATTTTCCTTGCAACGGTGTAGCGAGCGTGGGCTTCTGGGTCAGCGGCTGGGGCTTGACGGTCAGCGTCAGGATTACCGCGGCGATCAGCGCCACGCTCATGAATGCATACGATGCCGACGGCGATCCGGTCGCGCCGTTCAGATAGCCGACCACATACGAGCCGACAAACGAACCGAGCGCGCCCATGCTGTTGATCAGCGCCATCGCGCCGCCCGCGACGTTCTTCGGCAGCAGTTCCGGGACGATCGCGAAGAACGGGCCGTACGGCGCGTACATCGCGCCGCCCGCGATCACCAGCAGAGCATACGAGAGCCAGAAATGCGTGGAGCCGAGCGCATACGACGCCGCGAAAGCAATGGCGCCGACCAGCAGGAACGGCCACACGAACACTTTGCGGCGGTTGAGTTTATCCGATGCCCACGAAGCTGCAAGCATCGCAATCGTCGCAGCGAGGTAAGGCAGCGCCGACAGCCAGCCGGTTTCGACCATGCCGAGCGACGAACCATTCTTCAGAATGGACGGCAGCCACAGCACGAAACCATACACGCCGATGCTCCAGCAGAAATACTGCGCACATAGCCGGATCACGGCGGGCGTGCGGAACGCCTCGCCGTAATTGCGAACCGGCTTGATCGCGGCCTGCTCGGCGCGCAACGTCCGTTCGAGGTCGTCCTTCTGTTGCTGCGTGAGCCACGACACCTGCTGCGGCTTGTCCTTCACGATGAACCACCAGCACACCGCCCAGATGATCGCGGGCGCGCCCTCGGCGATGAACATGTGACGCCAGCCGAACGAATGCACCAGATAGCCGGACACGACCGACATCCACAGCACGGTCACCGGATTGCCGAGAATCAGAAACGTGTTGGCCCGCGAGCGCTCGCTTCTGGTGAACCAGTTGCTGATGAAGATCAGCATCGCGGGCATCACGGCGGCTTCGACGACGCCGAGCACGAAGCGGATCACCATCAACGACGGAATGTTGTCGACCATGCCGGTCAGCGCCGCGCAGCCGCCCCACAGGATCAGGCTCCAGAACACGAGCTTCTTGACACTGCGGCGTTCCGCGTAGATCGCGCCGGGAATCTGGAAGAAGAAATAGCCGAGAAAGAACAGCGCACCGATCAGCGACGCCAGCCCTTTGCTGATGCCCAGATCCTGGTTGATGCCGGCCGCCGACGCGAAGCCGAAGTTCGCCCGGTCCAGATAAGCGAGGCTGTACGTGATGAAGACGATCGGCATGATCGTCCACCAGCGGCGAACCGCAAGCGATGAAGTGACGGGGGTCTGCATGTGAGTCTCCTGTTACTGCGTACTGTGTTACGTCTCTCTACGGCATTTCCGGCGTCTACGGCGTCCCGGATTGGTGACGGGCGGTCGTGGGCGCCGTATCCGTATGTCTGTGCGTTGTTGCTGTGTTCGAAGTCACACGACGCCGGCCGTACTCGACACCCGTGCGCTCGTGCCGACAGGCGGCACGTCGGCCAGTTCGAGCGCGTCGAGTTCCGCGCGGCCCGGCAGGCCTTCTGAATCGCCGATCACCTGAATCGCCAGCGCGCCGATCCGGTTGCCGCGCGCCACCGCTTGCGGCAGCGTTTTGCCTTCCAGCAACGCGCTGACGACGCCGACCGCGAAGCCGTCGCCCGCGCCGACCGTGTCGACGACGTTCGCGACGGGCTGCCCGGCGACGGTGCCGGCATCATCGGCGGTACGGTAATACGCGCCCTGCGCGCCTAGCTTGATGATGACGCCGCGCGCGCCTCGCTCCAGATAGAAGCTGGCGATATCTTCGGGTTGCGTATAGCCGGTCAGAATCTCGCCCTCGCCGATGCCGGGCAGCACCCAGTCGGCCAGTGCCGCGAGCGAGTTCAGGCCTTCGACCATCGCGGCGCGCGACGGCCAGAGCGTCGGGCGCAGGTTCGGGTCGAACGAAATCGTCTTGCCCGCCGCGCGCATTTCGCGGGCGAGATGGAACGCGAGTTCGCGCGAACTGGCCGAAATCGCGGGCGCGACGCCCGTCAGATGCAGGTGACGCGCGGGCAGCACGTAATCGCCCACATAGTCGTCCAGCGACAGATGACTCGCCGCCGATCCTTTACGGAAGTATTCGATCGCAGGGTCGCTGCCGTCGTCGTTCTTCGATTTCAGCTGGAAGCCGGTCGGATAGCGATCGTCGGTGCTCACGCAGCGCTGGTCGATGCCCTCTTTCGTCAACGTGTCGCGCACAAACTGGCCGAACGAATCGTTGCCGACGCGGCTCATCCAGCCGACCTTGAAGCCGAGCCGGGACAGGCCAATCGCGACATTCAGATCGGCGCCCGCCACGCGCTTCGTGAATTGCCCGACTTCGGCGAGCGGGCCGGTTTCGGCGGCCACGAACATGGCCATTGCTTCGCCGTAGGTGATGACGTCGAGTGCTGCGTGTGAGGTGGTGGTCATGCTTTGCTCCTGCTCGCTGCTATGCGCTGTGTGTCTGGCTAGTTCTATTGCTGTGCGATGTCGTGAGCGCGTTTCAGGTGCGGTGGTTAAAGCCACCCTCGCCTGAACCGGCACGTTCATGTCACATGACTTTGCGTCGCCCGCGCTGTGATTCTCGCGGTGTGTTTTTTGTGTTTTATTTTCGCGGCATGTTGTCGTCTTGTTGTCGTCTATTGCCGCACTCTCAGGTTCTTCAAGCCACTCGCGACCACTTAAGCTTTGCCTAACCACTCGACGTAATGCGCGGCATCCGCATCGATCCGGCTTGTGTCGAACGGAAACTCGATGCCGCGCGGCACGTCGCGCGGCAAGCGCTCGAGCACGGCGGCGAAGTTTGCATCGTCGGCAGCCGGGGCCGCGGGAAAACGCCGCGCGCCTTCGCCAACCGTCGTCTTGCAATGGATATAGTCGACGTGCGCCGCCAGCAGACCGGCTGCGTCGAGCGGCGCGACATCGCGCCATGCCCAGTTGCCGATATCGAACGTCATGCCGAGCACATCGGCGAAACCTTCACGCGACAGCGCGTCGAACAGGCTGGTGAATTGCGACAGCGAGCCGCCTTCTTCCAGTTGCCCGTTTTCGACGACAAGCCGGAGATTCGCGCGCTGCACTCGCTGCATCTGCTCAGCAATCGCCGCGCCGTGCGCATCGCGGACGAAGCCGCCCAGTTGCAGCTTGACGAAGTGCGCGCCGAGCGCGGTGGCTTCGTCCTGCGCGAGATGCAACGCGGCGCTGTCGAGTTGTCCATCGGATGTGTAAAGCGAAGCCGGCGTGGAAAACACCGACCACAAGCCCAGTTCGGCGATCGATTCGCCGAGCGCCTGCAACCGCTGCGGCTTAGCGTCGGATTCATCGGCGAACAGCTCGCGACGCACTTCGAAACCCGCCGCACCGGCCCGCCGGCTCGCCTGCGCCCACTTCAGATGGCCGCCCGTGCGCACCGCGTCCATCCCGAACGCGCTTGCAACGATCACCACGTCTACTGCTTCAGCCATGTCGAATTTACCTGGTCCTGTCTTGCCGCACGCAATTGGAACCGGTTCCAATTGCGCTTTGAAAAAAAGCGCCGAGGCGCTTGCAATGCCCAGATAGTGGCCAGGGTCAGGGCCATGCACCATAGTGGAAATCCCCAGGCGCGGCGGGCATGTGGGCTCTTGCCGCTAGCCGCCGTCCGCGAGACACAGCGTCAGAAACTGCTCGACGACCCGGGCGGGCGCGCTCGCGTGCGGCACGAGAATCGACAACCGGCGAGTCAGCGGCTCCGGGCTGAGCGAGAACAGACGCAACGAGCCATTCTCGTGCCGCATCGACATGGCCGACACGAAACCGATGCCCATACCCGCGCGCACCGCCTCCTTCACGCCTTCGACCCCGGCGATTTCCAGCGCGACGCGCATTGGCACGCCCGCTCGAGCGAAGGCCCGCTCGACGATCTGCCGCACACCCGACCCCGCCTCCCGCACCACCAGCGGATGCGCGCCGAGCACCGCCAGTTCGACGCGGCCCCGGTCGTCTCCCGAAACGTCCTGCACCAACGGATGGGAGCGCGGCATGATCGCCACGATCTCGTCCTCGCGCCACGCGTGCACGGCGGTATCGGGCGGCAGATCGGCGCCGACCGGCCCTTCGATCATCGCGATATCCACCGAACCGAGCGCGCCGACGATCTCGGCCGTATTGCCGTCGGCGGTATGCACGCTCACATCCGGGTGCCGCCGATGAAAATCCGCGATCAGATAAGGCAGCAGGTAACTCGCGGGCGTCGTGCTCGCGCCAATCCGCAGCGTGCCCTGCTCCAGCCCGCGCAACGCGTCGCGATAGGCATGCGCCTGCCGCCACGTGTCGCGCAGCCGCGTGGCATAGCTCGCGAGTTGCTCGCCAGCGGGTGTCAGACGTATGCCGCGCCCGTCGCGCTGATACAGCGGCTCGCCGAATTCGTCCTGCAATTGCCGCAGTTGGCCTGATACCGCCGGTTGCGACAAATGAAGCGCCACCGCCGCACGGCTGATGTTCAGATGCTCAGCGACTGAGGCGAATGTTATAAGTTGATCGGGGGTCATGACGAGACAAATATCAGATTAGCCGATACTTTACATCCTAAATCACGATTTTTCATATCGATATATCTAAATTAGGATTAGGCCATCGAATCCAGTCAGTCATCAAAAGGACTGCGCCATGTCCACTGCCCCGCTTACCGCTGCCCCGACCGGCGAGTCGTCCACTCTCGGACAACTCAACGGCATCCTGTTCGTCGCGCTGTTCGCGGCGGCCGTGACCCGCGTCGCGGCGATTCCGGCGATTGCCGGGCTGGGCCTGAGTCCGCTGATCGTCGGCATCGTGGCCGGCGCCATCTACGGCAATGTGCTGCGCGACGGCATGCCCGCGAGTTGGGCGGCCGGCGTCAACTTTTCGGCGCGCAAGCTGCTGCGCATCGCCGTCGCGTTCTTCGGCCTGCGCGTGAGCTTGCAGGAAATCGCTCAGGTCGGCTTGCCGGGGCTCGCCGAATCGGTGCTGATCGTGGTCAGCACGCTGGTTATAGGCACGTGGGCGGGCATGAAAATCATGAAGCTCGACCGCGATACCGCGTTGTTGACGGCCGCCGGCAGCGCGATCTGCGGCGCGGCAGCAGTGCTGGCTTTCGAGTCGACGCTGCAATCCAAACCGCACAAGAGCGCGATGGCCGTGGGCAGCGTGGTGTTGTTCGGCACGCTGTCGATGTTCCTCTACCCGGTTCTGTTCAAAGCGGGCTGGCTGCATCTCGACACGATCGGCGCGGGGCTGTTCTTTGGCGGCACGATCCACGAGGTCGCGCAGGTGGTCGGCGCGGCCAGCAATGTCAGCCCGGAGGCGACCCACATCGCCACCATCGTCAAGATGACTCGCGTGATGCTGCTGGTGCCGGTGCTGCTGGTGGTCGGCATGTGGGTGAACCGCTCGGCGCGTAAAGAGGCTGCTGCCAACCCAACGTCGGCGGGCGCGCAAAACAACATCCCGCGCAAGCTGGCGATTCCGTGGTTCGCGCTCGGCTTCCTCGGCTTCGTCGTGATCAACTCGCTGCATGTGTTGCCCGAAGCCGCCACGAGCACGCTGAACACGCTCGACACCTTCGCGTTGACCATGGCCATGACCGCGCTCGGCATCGAAACCCGCATTTCGCAAATCCGCCAGGCGGGACCGCGTGCGTTGACCACCGGTCTGATCCTGTACGTATGGCTGATCGCCGGTGGACTGGGGATTACATGGGGTGTCCAGCATCTGTTCGGCTAAACCGTTCGCGCAGTTTGCGCTCCCTCAGCAACCCCGCCGCGTGCGGGGTTTTGCGCGTTCTGGAGCGCCCCGCTCGAGCCGTGAATCTTCATCGGAGACACCACCGGTTGCGCTCGCGCGGCATACTGGTTGCTGGCATCACCTTCTCCTGCAACCCGCGCGTTCACCGGCCATGCGTCGTGAATGGGCGACCGGAATGAGGACCGATCGATGAGCCTGGAACTTTACTATTGGGACGGCCTGCAAGGCCGCGGCGAATTCGTGCGGCTGGCGCTGGAAGAAGCCGGCGCGGACTACGTGGAAGTCGCGCGCGGCAAGGAGTCTAAAGGACTCGGCACGGGCGCAATGCTGGCGCTGATGAAAGACCGCGACGAGCCGTATCCGCCGTATGCGCCGCCGTTTCTGAAAGACGGCGACCTGCTGATCTCGCAGACCGCCAACATCCTGTTCTACCTGGGGCCACGGTTGAATCTGGCGCCGTCGGTGGAAAGCCTGCGTTACGTGGCCAACGGGCTGCAATTGACTATCGCCGATCTCGTCACCGAGGCGCACGACACGCATCACCCACTGGCGAGCGGCCTTTATTACGAAGATCAGAAAGACGCCGCGAAAGTGCGCGCGCACGACTTCATCGACAACCGGATTCCGAAGTTCATGTCGTACTTCGAGCGGGTGCTGAAGCAGAATCCGGCGGGCGACACGTTCATGGTCGGCGACGCGCTCACGTATGTCGATACATCGATGTTCCAGTTGATCGACGGTCTGCTGTACGCGTTTCCGCGTGCGCTCAAGCGATTCGGCGAACACTATCCGCGTCTCGCCGCGCTGCACGATCGTGTGATCGAACGGCCGAACATCGCCGCGTATCTGGAATCGGAGCGGCGCATCGAGCACAACGAGTCGTGCATCTTCAGGCATTACCCGGAACTCGATAAGGCGGCGAGTTGATTCGCGCTGCTGGATGGCATCAGGGTGCTGCAATGCATGCCTGCCGGCGCGCGTTGCCTGTGTCATGCCCGGTCCCTCACCCAACCCCTCACCCCGTACCACCGACGTGCTTTCATTCCTGCTGAAGCTGCGCACCCGCGCCCAACACCTGTTTCGCCTGTCCGAAGCCCATACGATGCTGGTCTGGTCGGTGGTCGTCGGCGTCGCCGGCGCCTTTGCGACGATTGCGTTTCGCGAGGCCATCGCGCTGTTGCAACTGAGCGTGGCCGGCCGGTCGGGCAGCTTCGTCGAAATGGCGCGCAGCATGCCCTGGACCGTGCGTATCTGGCTGCCCGCAGCCGGTGGCCTGATCGCCGGTCTGTTCCTGCTGATCGCCCAGCGTTACGCGGATAAATGCAATCACGTCGACTACATGGAAGCCGTCGCGATCGGCGACGGCGTGGTGCCGGTCAAACTGAGTTTGTGGCGCAGCGTATCGTCGCTGTTCACGATTGCGAGCGGCGGCTCGATCGGCCGCGAAGGGCCGATGGTGCAACTGGCGGCGCTCGCTGCGTCGCTGATCGGACGCTGGGTGCATTTCGACCCTTCCCGGCTGCGTCTGCTGGTCGCGTGCGGCGCGGCGGCGGGCATTACGTCCGCGTACAGCGCGCCGATTGCGGGCGCGTTTTTCGTCACCGAGATCGTGCTCGGCTCGATCGTGATGGAGAGCTTCGGGCCGGTCGTGGTGTCGGCGGTGGTGGCCAATATCACGATGCGCGAATTCGCCGGCTACAAGCCGCCATATGAAATGCCGGTGTTTCCGCCGGTGGCCGGGATCGAAGTGCTGCTGTTCGTCGCGCTCGGCGCGCTGTGCGGCGCGGCCGCGCCGCAGTTTTTGCGTTTGCTCGACGTGTCGAAGGCGGGTTTTCGCAAGCTGCCTTTGCCGTTGCCGGTGAGGCTCGCGCTCGGCGGCTTCGTGGTCGGCGTGATCTCGATCTGGTCGCCCGAGGTCTGGGGCAACGGCTACAGCGTCGTCAACTCGATCCTCCATTCCCCGTGGACCTGGACCGCGCTCGTCGCCGTGCTGGTGTTCAAGCTGATCGCGACGGCGGCTACCGCAGGTTCGGGCGCGGTCGGCGGGGTCTTCACGCCGACGCTGTTCGTCGGCGCGGCGGTCGGCTCCATCTTCGGCCAGGGCATGCATGCGTTGTGGCCGCACGCGACGTCCGCGCCGTATGCTTACGCAATGGTCGGCATGGGCGCATTTCTGGCGGGCGCGACCCAGGCGCCGCTGATGGCGATCCTGATGATCTTCGAAATGACGCTCAGCTATCAGGTCGTATTGCCGCTGATGCTGTCGTGTGTGGTCGCGTATTTCATTTCGCGTGCGATTGCGAAGACGTCGATGTACGAAATCACACTGCGCCGTAATAGCGAGGAGCAGGCGCGCTCCCGGCTGCGCGCCACCCAGATGCGCGAGCTGATCCGTCCCGCGGAAACCGTCGTGCCGCCCAACGCGACCGTGCAGGACATGACGCGCGTGTTCCTCGAATATCCGGTGAAGTATCTGTACGTGGCGAACGCGTCGGGGGCATTTCTCGGCGTGGTCGCGCTGAAGGACATCACGTCCGATCTGCTCGACAAAAGCGATACGTCGACCAAAACCGCCGCCAATTATTTGCAGCCGCATTTCGACGTGCTCACGCCGGATATGTCGCTCGGGGTCGCGTTGCAGCACTTCCTCGCGTTTCAGGGCGAGCGTCTGCCGGTGGTGGAAAGCGCCGCGCATCCGACGCTAGCGGGCGTGGTCTACAAGACCTCGTTGCTCGACGCCTATTTCCGGATGAATCCGACGCGCTAGGCGCCGGCCCGGGGGCATAACGGGGAGCGGCGCGGAGCCCCGGCGCAAAGCAGCGCAAAGTTTCTACAATGAGAGGACTGCTGCGGCGAATCGATCTCACTCGATCCGAGGCGATTTCAAGACCCATCACTCCTCGCCCGCAGCGCGCGTTACGCAAAAAGCGGGCGCATCGGAACGCCCGCCATCCGACCGGAGCGATCATGAGCGATTCATCCGCCGATGCCGTACGCCGCGACCAGGCGGGCTGGATTTTCGTGCACATCGAAGGCGAGCCGTACGATCGCGGCGAACAGCACGGCCAGTTGCTCGCCACCGAAATTCGCAACGCCATCCGCACCGCCCGTTATCTCGCGAAGTGGGATACGGGCGAAGATTTCGACACCTTCGTCCAGGCTGCGGTCACGCAGTTCGCGAACCAGCTGGACACCGAATTCGCCGACGAAATCCAGGGTATCGCCGACGGCGCGAAGCTGCCGTTCGCCGAAGTGCTTGCGTGGAACGGCTACATGGACCTGTTGCAAAGCTGGTGGCCGAGCCACGCGGCACAGCAGAAGCCGGAGCTTGGCGCGAAGCTCTGGCGTGGCCGGCGCGGACATCATTGCAGCGCGTTCATCGCAACCGGCGACGCGACCCGCGACGGCGGCATCGTGATGGCGCACAACTCGTGGGACCGCTACGCAGCGGGCGACGCGTTCAACGTGATCTTCGACATCGTGCCGGACCGCGGCAACCGCATCCTGATGCAAGGCCTGCCCGGCTGCATTTCGAGCCTCACCGACTTCTGGATCACGGCCGCCGGGCTGATGGTGACCGAGACCACGATCTCGAACTTCGTCGGCTACAACGCGGCCGGCGCACCTGAGTTTTACCGCTCGCGACGGGCATCGCAGTACGCGAAGGACATCGGCGAATGGTGCGAGATGTTCGCGCGCGCGAACAACGGCGGCTACGCGAATAGCTGGCTGCTCGGCGACGTCAAGACCGGCGAGATCGCGCGCTACGAACTGGGGCTGCACTTTTCCGGCTTCGAGACCACGAAGAACGGTTTCTATAGCGGCTACAACACCGCGACCGACCTGAAAATCCGCAACCAGGAATGTATCGGCGAAGGCGAGGACTACACGGACGTGCGCAAAAACGGCGCGCGCCGGTTGCGCTTCATGCAGCTCGAAGAAACGCATCGCGGCAAGATCGACGTCGAACTGGCCAAAGCAATGATCGCCGACCATCACGACGTCTACCTGGAGCGCAACGACAACCCCTGCTCGCGGACGATTTGCGGCCACCTCGAACTGGACGATGCCCGCTTCGGCGGCACCGATCACGGACCGTTTAACCCGTGGGGCGCGAACGACGGCAAGGTCGCCGACAGCGAGATGGCCCGCGCGATGGCGTTTAGCGCGCGCTGGGGGCATCCGTGCGGAAGGCCGTTCGACGCGCAGGCGTTCATGAAACGGCATCCGCAGTGGAACTGGCTGAACGGCTACATGCGCGACCGGCCGTCGTGGCCGTGGACGCGGTTCGAGGTGCAGCGCTAATGCGAAGTCAGCACGGGTTTTTAGTGCACCGCACCATCCGGTGCCTGCACGACGCCTCGTGCACGGAGCGGGCATCTACTGCCTCATTGGTGCCATCATCTGAAAACTACAATACGGTTTTGCCGCAAATGTGCGCGCATTGCAGTATTTGCCAACTAAGATGGAAGATACGCGCACGCGGGATAGTGCGAGGCCGCGTGTAGCCTGGCCGCCCTTTCGACGCGGGGACGGCACGGCGATTGCTCAACAGTTTGCGCCGCATGAGCTTAGGAGGTCGGGCGATGAAAACCTCGACACTGTTGACCATGGTGACGCTGTCAGCTTCGTGTTTTGCCGCGCCGGTTCATACCGCGACCGACGGCACGACCGCGACCAGCCTTGCCGCCCGCGCCAATGCCGCACCGGTCGCGCCTGCCGCACCCGGCGTCGCCGCCACGGACGACACCAGTCCGCAACAATGGCAACACATCGCGCTGCCGAAGTCGCGGCATCTCGACCGAAGTTTCATGGGACAAAACGAGCATTTGCAGACTTGACGGGCGGCGCCTGGGCGTAGCGCTGCGTAGAGCGGCCATTTGATACGTCAATGCGAACCTGGGCGCTTTGCGGGTTGATTCTTGGCGGCTGCGGTGTTGGCCGCCTTCCAGCGGCGGGCTTTTTTATAAGCCGATGCGTTATCGGCGGATTAATCTCTGAGTTCCGCCGAGTGGCCCGTCATTCGCGAACTTGCGAACGGGCAAATTCAGGTCTCGATAATTTACCTTCGCGCTCCAACCCTCATCTCAACCGGCGCATCAACGCCGCTCTCACCTTCAACCTGGAGCACTTGCATGACAGCATCGGCATTCCCCGGCGAATCGATTGATCTGCAGATCGCCGATCTTTTAAGCGAAGTCCATTTTCCGGCCAACAAGGACGCTTTAGTCGATGCCGCGCGCGAAGCCGGCGCGAGTAACGAACTGCTGTCGATGCTCGACGGCATGCCCGAACAGGATTACGCGGACATCGACTCGGTCACGCGTCTGGTCGCGGGAAATTACGGGCCCGGTCTGGGCTCGTGATCCAGAAAGAATGAGCGGGGATAAACCCCGCTCACGTCAGCATCAAAACGATCAGCAACTCTTCACGCCGACGACGCCGCCACGATCCGCGTACGCGGCACCTTCGGCAAGCGACGCGCCGCATCTCGCGGCAGCGCGACCTCAACAGGCGCCGCAGACACTGAACGCGTCCGGACATCGGCGTTAGCCATCGGCTCCGCTGCGACCCGCGCCGGCGCGATCACGCGCGGCGACCGCGCTGGCGGGCTGGTCTGCTGAAAATGCTCGACGAGGTGGTCGATAAACGTGCGCACCTTCGCCGGCAAATGAAGACGGCTCGGATATGCAATCGTGATTTCAACCTGCGGCAGCCGGTAATCGGTAAGCAAAGGCACGAGCCGCCCCGACGCCAGATCCCGCCCGATCAGGTAACTCGGCAGAATCGCCACGCCCATGCCGAGCAACGCGAATTGCCGCAACATCTCCGTATTGTTCGCGCCGATCGCATTGCCGGGGCGCACGCGAATGTCACCGCCATCGGGGCCCGTGAATACCCTTTCCTCGCCGCCGTGTTCGGACGGCCGCGCAAGACACGGATGATTCAGCAGATGCTCGGGACGCGTCGGCGTGCCGTGTTGAGCGAGATAAGCGGGGGTCGCGCAGACGGTCATGTAGCCAGTGGTCAGCCGTCGCGTGACGATGCTGCCGCTGCGCATATGCCGCGTCGCCAGAATGCCGACGTCGAAACCTTCCTCGACCAGATCGACCTGGCGGTCCGCGAGCGTGACGTCCGGCATCACGTCCGGATAGCGCGCCGCGTACGACTGCACCACCGGCGCGAGCGTATGCAGCCCGAACACCACCGGCGCGACGATCCGCAACGTGCCCACCGGCTCGTGATTACGCGCGACCACCATCTGCTCGACGCCTTCGAGGTCGTCGAGAATGTGCCGCACACGTTCGAGGTAAGTCCGGCCCGCTTCGGTCAGCGAAAGACGGCGCGTGGTGCGGTTGAGCAGCCGGGTGCCGAGACGCGCTTCGAGATCGGCCACGTGCCGCGTGATGACCGCCGTAGACAGATCCAGCGCACTGGACGCGCCGACGAAACTGCCGAGGTCCGCCACCTTGACGAATACGCGCATCGACTGAAGTTGATTCATGGGACCGCTCCTGCCACGGTAACGCCGGGCCGGCGCAACGCTGCCGCCTGTGTCGACCCGCACGGCAAGGCGCGCGCGGATTTGCCCAACGTTCCGATTGTAGCTAGCGGATCATGTCCCAACCCTGACCCGAAGATGACATTCCGGTCAGGTTGGCGACGCGCCCATTTCATAATTTGTTGCAAAGCAACATTGCGGCTTTTCGACTAGGTATAAACCCTAGTATTTTGGTACCATAGCGTCCGAAAGGAAATCAATCGCTATGACACCTCGTTTTCAACTGATCGAAAAAATCGCGTTTTCGCTGGTTTGCTGGTCCGCCGCAGCCTGTTCGGCCTTCATCGCCTACGAGCGATGCCCGGACATCAAGGTCGTTCTGCATGCCGGAGAAGAAGTCCTGCGCTACAGCGGCGAGTATTCGCTCGCCTGCGCGACGCCGTCTACCGACGTTTGCGGCCAGCTTCCGGTCAACTGATCTGATTGATTGGCGGCGGCGAGCAGGACTGCTGTAGCAGGGTCTGCCGCACTCCAGCCGCGCTTTTCGATATCGCCCGCGGAAAATCACCGGCCAGGCGCACCCAGCCACGCTGCAACTAAAGGCAGCTCCGCGAGCGGACTCCCCGCTCACGCATCGCGCCCGAACACCACACGCGCGAAAAATCCCGCCAGCACTTTTTCGGCCATCTCCGCAGGCACATTCTGCGGATCGATGATGTGAAAAAACTGCACGCCGTCGCACAAACCCATCAGGCCGATTGCCAGTTGCTCTGGCTCGATCAGCATCGGCGTGCCGACTCGCGCCGAGAATTCGCGGACATAAGCGCCCAACTGCTCCAGCTTTTCGTGCATGAATGCGTTGAAACGCAGCCGGAAGCGACCATCGCGCACGGCCAGCAGCTTTGCCTCGACCCACAGCAAAAAGCATTTATTCTCGCGATACAGGTTGCTGTAGTAGTTCAGCACGCGCGTTTCCATTTCCTCACGCGACGCCGCGCTCTCGAAGATCGCGTGCAAGCCTGCCTGCATCGTCTCGTGATCGCGCCGCAATAGTTCGAGAAACAGTTCGTTCTTGCTGCGGAAGTTCGAGTAGAACGCACCGCGCGTGTAACCTGCCGCCCCGGCGATGTCCTCGACACTCGCCGCGACAAAGCCCTTCTTCATAAAAATCGCTTGCGCAGCATCGAGCAGGCGCTCGCGCGTCTGGTCTTTGCTCTGCTCGCGGGTCAGTCGTTGCCGTTTCATGGGCGCCAGTCTAGCACCGAAAAGAATTCCAATTCACTTCGACATTCAAATACAGGTGTGTATTAGAATGCAAAACGTCATTCGAAGTCAGACGTGTATGCGAATTGCATAATCCGCTTACAAGCCTTTGCTGGCGGGCCGCTGCGGCTTGCCGTGTTCGTTCGCTGTCTCCTGTTGGGGTAATTGTGAAGCGTCCCGGTTTTCCCGCATCGTCGCCGATGCGCCAGCAGTTCCGCGGCTTTTTGAAGCGCTCCGCCTTCGTGTTTGCGATGGCAGGTTTCGTTGTAATCAGCGCGTGTTCGAAGAAGGAAGCGGCGGCTCCCGAGCCGCGCCCGGTTGTCGCGCTTGCCGTCCATGCGGACGGCAATTCGATGCAGGCCGCGTCGTTGCCCGGCGAAATACAGGCGCGTTATTCGACGCCGCTGTCGTTTCGCGTCAACGGCAAGATCATTGAGCGGCGCGTGCGTCTCGGCGATGTCGTGAAAGCCGGTCAGGTCGTCGCCCAACTCGATCCCGCCGACGCGCAGAAAAATGCCGCCAGTTCGCAGGCGCAACTCGACGCCGCGCAGCACGGCCTGGTGTTCGCGAAACAGCAGCTAGACCGCGACCAGGCGCAGGCGAAAGAGAATCTGATTTCGCAGGCGCAACTCGAACAGACCACCAACGCTTACGCTTCCGCGCTCGCACAGCGCGATCAGGCCCAGCAGCAGGTAGCGTTGTCGAAGAACCAGTTGCAGTACACCTCGCTGGTCGTCGGTCATGACGGCGTGATTACGGGCGAACAGGCTGACACGGGGCAAAACGTGTCCGCGGGTCAGGCCGTGTACAACCTCGCGTGGAGCGGCGACGTCGACGTGATTTGCGACGTACCGGAGAGCGCGCTGGCCTCGTTCGCCATCGGACAAAGCGCGAACGTCACGCTCGCGGCGCTGCCGGGGCGCAAGTTCACGGCGCGCGTGCGCGAATTGTCGCCGGCCGCCGATCCGCAAAGCCGCACTTATCGCGCGCGTCTTACGCTCCTGCAGCCCAGCCCGGACGTGCGTCTTGGCATGACCGCCGACATCGCGCCGATCTCATCACCGTCATCGTCGAACGGTCAGGCGGATCAGCACGGTTCGTTCACGCTGCCCGTCACCGCGTTGTTCCACCAGGGCCAGCAACCGGCCGTATGGATCGTGCGCGCCAACGACAATGCGCTCGAACTGCGCCGCGTCACCGTGGTCCGCTATACCGAGCGCACCGTCGTCGTCAGTCAGGGGCTGAGCGACGGTGAACGCGTCGTCCTGCAAGGTGTGCATACGGTGAGCGCTGGCGAAAAAGTCCGCGTGATCGCGCCGCTGCATCCCGAGGACTTCGCTTCATGAGCACGCCCCATGAAGAGGGACGCTTCAACCTGTCCGCGTGGGCGTTGCGTCACCAGGCGCTGGTCGTTTTCCTGATCGCGCTTGCCACCGCGTTCGGCATCCTCGCGTACTCGCGGCTCGCCCAATCCGAAGACCCGCCCTTCACGTTCCGCGTGATGGTGATCCGCACGTTCTGGCCCGGCGCGACCGCGCGGCAGGTGCAGGAACAGGTGACGGACCGCATCGGCCGCACGCTGCAGGCAACGCCCGCCGTCGATTTCGTGCGCAGCTACTCGCGCCCCGGCGAATCGCTGATGTTCTTCTCGATGAAAGACTCGGCGCCGGTCAAGGACGTACCCGAAACGTGGTACCAGGTGCGCAAGAAAGTCGGCGACATCGCGAGCACCTTGCCGCAAGGCATTCAAGGCCCGTTCTTCAACGACGAATTCGGCGACGTCTACACCAACATCTACACGCTCGAAGGCGACGGTTTTTCGCCCGCGCAACTGCACGACTACGCGGACCAGCTCCGCACGGTGCTGCTGCGCGTGCCGGGCGTCGGCAAGGTCGATTATTTCGGCGACCCCGACCAGCACATCTACATCGAGATCGCCAACACGCAACTCACGCGTCTCGGCATCTCGCCACAGCAACTCGGCCAGGCGATCAACTCGCAGAACAGCGTCGCGCCGGCCGGCACGCTGACCACCACCGACGACCGCGTGTTCGTGCGCCCCACCGGCCAGTTCAACGACGTCAACGCGCTCGCCGACACGCTGATCCGCATCAACAACCGCTCGTTCCGTCTCGGCGATATCGCGACCATCAAGCGCGGTTACGACGACCCGACCGTCACGCAGATGCGCTTCGGCGGCAAGGCCGTGCTCGGCATCGGCGTGACGATGCAGGATGGCGGCGACGTGATCCGCCTCGGCAAGGCGCTCGATCAGCAGATGGGGCCGTTGCGCGCGGCGTTACCGGTCGGCCTGCATCTGGTCGAGGTGTCGAGCATGCCGCACGCGGTCGCGCGTTCGGTCGACGACTTCCTCGAAGCTGTCGCCGAAGCCGTCGCGATCGTGCTGGTGGTCAGCCTCGTGTCGCTCGGTGTGCGCACCGGCATGGTGGTCGTGATCTCGATCCCGGTCGTGCTCGCCGTCACGGCACTGTGCATGTATCTGTTCGATATCGGTTTGCACAAGGTGTCGCTCGGCACATTGGTGCTGGCGCTTGGACTGCTGGTTGACGACGCGATCATCGCGGTCGAAATGATGTCGGTGAAACTGGAGCAAGGCTGGAACCGCACGCGGGCGGCAGCATTTGCGTACACCAGCACCGCGTTTCCGATGCTGACCGGCACGCTCGTCACCGTGTCCGGCTTCCTGCCGATCGCGCTGGCCAAATCGAGCACCGGCGAATACACGCGCTCGATCTTCGAGGTCTCGGCGATCGCGCTGATCGCTTCGTGGCTCGCGGCGGTCGTGCTGATTCCGCTGCTCGGTTTTCATCTGCTGCCCGAACGCAAACGCGAAGCGCACGAAGCGCATCTCGCCGACGACCACGAACACGATATCTACGACACGCGCTTTTACAGGCGTCTGCGCGGCTGGATCGGCTGGTGTATCGAGCGGCGCTTCATCGTGCTCGCGATCACCGTCGTGCTGTTCGCGCTGGCCATGGCGGGCTTCACGCTCGTGCCGCAACAGTTCTTCCCGAGTTCGGACCGTCCTGAATTGCTGGTCGACGTGCGTCTGCCCGAAGGTGCTTCGTTCGAAGCCACGCTGCGTCAGGCGCAACGCCTCGAAAAAACCCTTGTGGGAAGGCCTGAAATCGATCACACGGTGAGTTTCGTCGGCACCGGTGCGCCGCGTTTTTATCTGCCGCTCGACCAGCAATTGCAGCAGCCCAATTTCGCGCAGTTCGTGATTACGGCGAAGTCGGTGAAGGATCGCGAGAAGCTCGCGCAGTGGCTCGACCCGCAATTGCGCGACAACTTCCCGGCGATTCGCACGCGTCTGTCGCGGCTGGAAAACGGGCCGCCCGTCGGTTATCCGGTGCAGTTCCGCGTGAGCGGCGACGACATCGCCACCGTGCGCTCCATCGCCGATCGCGTCGCCGCGACGATGCGCGCCACGCGCGGCACGAGCAACGTGCAATTCGACTGGGACGAACCCGCCGAACGCTCGGTGCGCTTCGAAGTCGATCAGACGAAAGCGCGCGAACTCGGCGTGAGTTCCGAAGACATTTCGAGCTTCCTCGCGATGACGCTCTCCGGTTACACCGTCACGCAATACCGTGAGCGCGACAAGCTGATCAGCGTCGATCTGCGGGCGCCGAAAGCGGAGCGCGTCGACCCGTCGCGGCTCGTCACGCTCGCGATGCCGACGCCCAACGGCCCGGTGCCGCTCCGCACGCTCGGCCACCTGCGCAACGATCTCGAATACGGCGTGATCTGGGAGCGCGACCGTCAGCCGACCATCACCGTACAGTCCGACGTTACCGGCGGCGCGCAAGGCATCGACGTCACGCATGCGGTGGACCGCGCGTTGGGCCAGATTCGCGGCACGCTGCCGGTTGGTTACCGGATCGAAGTGGGCGGCTCGGTCGAGGAAAGCGGCAAGGGCCAAACCTCGATCTACGCGCAAATTCCGATCATGGTGATCGCCGTGCTGACCTTGCTGATGATCCAGCTGCAAAGCTTCGCGCGCGTGCTGATGGTCGTGCTGACCGCGCCGCTCGGGCTGATCGGCGTCGTCATCACGCTGCTGCTGTTCGGCCAGCCGTTCGGCTTTGTCGCCATGCTTGGCGTGATCGCGATGTTCGGCATCATCATGCGCAACTCGGTGATTCTGGTCGATCAGATCGAGCAGGACATCGCGTCGGGGCACAAACGGTTCGACGCGATTGTCGGTGCGACCGTGCGGCGTTTCCGGCCCATCACGCTCACTGCCGCTGCGGCTGTGCTCGCGCTGATCCCGCTGTTGCGCTCGAATTTTTTCGGCCCGATGGCGACCGCGTTGATGGGCGGCATCACGAGCGCGACGATCCTGACGCTGTTCTATCTGCCCGCGTTGTACGCCGCATCGTTCAGGGTGCGCGGCGACGAGCGCGAGCCGCCGACAACGTCCGGCGCGACGCATACGGGGAATTGAGCATGGTGACTTTGGCAACTCTCCAGCAGCCGCGCTTTGGAAAACTCTCCTTGCTGGTTGCCGCCTGCATGCTCGCGGCCTGCTCGTTCGGACCAGGCGGCGAGCCGCCCGCGATGCCGCAACCCGCGCACTACGGCGCCGAAGCGCAACCGACGCAAACCGTCCCCGCGCAAGGCATCACGCAGCAGTTTGTGACCGGCGCGAAGCCGGTTCCCGAATGGTGGAAGCTGTATCAATCGGACGCGTTGAACACGCTGGTCGACGAAGGCTTGCGCAATAGCCCGACGCTCGCCGCCACCGATAAAAGCCTCGCCGCCGCACGCGAGCAATTGCGCGCGCAGGTCGGCAGTTCGATGTTGCCGACCATCGACGCAGGCGGCCAGGCGACCCGCAACCGGGCGCTGACCATTCCCGACCTCGGACCGAGCACGCTGCTCTACAACGTGTTTGTCGGCCAGTTGCAGGTGCATTACACGTTCGACCTGTTCGGCGCCGCGCGTCTGGCCGACGCCGCACTGGCCGCACGCGTGAACGTGCAGGCGTATCAATTCGACGCGGCACGGCGCGCGCTCGCGGCCAATATCGTGACGGCGGCCATCACCAGCGCCGCACTGCACGCGCAGATCGACACCACCGAGCGGCTCGTGACCCTCGCCAACGAACAGGCGCGCGACACGCAGCGCCGTTACGCATTGGGCGCGGTTTCGCACAGCGATCAGTTGAATGCGGAGCAAAGCGCGGCGAGCCTGTCCGCGAGCCTGCCTGGGCTCAGACAGCAATGGCTGACCACGCGCCACGCGCTGGCTGTCCTGCTAGGCCGTACGCCCGACGCCGCACCGGACGACCTCGAGCTTGCGCAATTGCATGTGCCCGAGCAGGTGCCGGTCGTGGTGCCGTCTGAGTTGTTGCGCGCACGGCCGGACATCCAGGCCGCCGACGCCGCTTTGAAAGCCGCGGCTGCCGACGTCGGCGTGGCGACTGCGCAGATGTTCCCGAGCCTGTCGCTGAGCGCGGCGATGGGCCAGGGCGGCTTTAGCTGGCCCGTGGCGCTCTCCGGTGCTGGAGCGATCTGGAGCATCGGTGCATCGTTGTCACAGCCGCTGTTTCATGGCGGCGCGCTGTTTGCGCAGCGTCGCGCGGCGCAGGACACGTACGAGGCAACCGTCTCCCAATACAGGCAAACGGTGCTGGCCGCATTCCAGAATGTCGCCGACAGCCTCGCCGCGCTTCAACATGACGCACAGGCGCTCGACGCCGCGAACATCGCCGCGCGCTCGGCGCACGGCATTTTCGTCGAGACATCGGGACGCTATAAGCTGGGTGCGTTGCCAGAGTCGTCGGTACGTTCGGGCGAGCAGCAATTCCGTAACGCGCAACTCGATGAAATCCGCTATACGAGCGCACGTTTGACAGACACGGCGGCGTTATTCCAGGCGATGGGTAATCCACCGGTTGACGATGTTCAAGGTGTGAAGGCGGCTGACGCGGGGGCTAAATCGACAGTTGGAATTAGCAACTAAACCTGGGATTCCGTACTGAAGGCAGTCGAGTTATCCCCAGTTTGTGTTGACGAACCTGTTGAAAACTTTCTGATAACCCGGCTAACACGTTGAGCAGACTGGGATTTACCCAGGCGGTTCAGAATGAACCATTTGGGGCTGCCAGGCTATTTTTTCGCTGGATCGAAAGCCAGGGATGCCTCAACGTTATCCCCAGATTTTGTTGACAGATCTGTTGATAACTTCAACAGGTGTCGTGTAAGTGCTTGATGCGATTCGCTTTGCTGCCCGAAGACCTGGTGGAAACAAAGCGAGTCAATCTGGTGACCTGATGCGCGGGAAAATGCCCGCTTTGGCGGGCCTGCTTATCCACAGATTTTGTTGAAAGCCCTGTTGATAACGCCCGGAAATTCCACCTAAGTGCTTGAGCGCGCACCGGATTCAGCCACAGACGCGCTCACTGCCACGCACAGCAACGGCATCAGTAAACCCCCGCCTCCCCCGCCGGACGATTCTTGAAGCGTTTGTGCACCCAATAATATTGATCAGGAATCCGTCTTACCTGCGTTTCCAGAAACTCGGTAATTCTGCGGGCATCGACCGATACATCGTCGGACGGGAAGTTGCTCAGCGCGTCGAAAATAGTCAGCTTGTAGCCGCGATAGTCCGGCAGCACTTCCGTCACGAACGGCACCACGCGCGCATTGCCCGCCCGCGCCATCCGCGAGACGGACGTCAACGTGCAGGCTGGTACGCCGAAAAACGGCACGAATACGGAATCGCGCATGCCAAAGTCCATATCGGCTGCCAGCATCACCGGCGTGCCCTCGCGCAGCGCCCGCAACGCGCGCCGCACGCTGTCGCTGCGCGGAATCATCTCCGTGCCGAAACGGCCGCGCTGGCGCTTCGCCATTGCGTCGAGCAGCAGATTCGACATCGGCGTATAGAGCGATGCAACCGGATGACGCGTCGAATACATCATGCAACCCGCCTCGATGCCGACGAAGTGGAAGCCCACGAAGATCGTCGGCTGGGCCTGCACATCGTCGAGATCGATCGCGCTTTCGACTTCGACAAGCCGCGCCAGCGCCTGCGCGTTGCCGAACCATTGCGGCCCGCGCTCGACATAACTGCGGATCACATGACAGAAGTGCGCGCGCGCGAGACGTTCGCGCGCGTCGTCGCTCATATCGGGAAAACACAGCTTCAGATTGGTATGCACGACGCGTCGGCGTGTGCTGGGAATGCGGTACAGCAGTGCGCCGATACCCGTACCGATTCGCGCGACGACCCCATACGGCAGGAACGCAAACGCGCGCAACAGACCTGTCATCAGACAGATGAGAATTCGACTTTTCACAAGGCTGGAACCCGGTGGATGCTGGATGGTGAACACACCGGACACGGCAATTTCAACATTGCCAGCGAGCGAGGTGACGAGCAAGGTGAACCGTGCGCGCGTCAAACCGGGTCTTGCGCTGCGCGTTCTGAAGAGGGACGCCCCGCTTGCGGCGGGACGCTGTGGTGCCGAGGCCGATCCCGTTTAGGAATCGGGCGTCCTGTCAGGGACCCTGGGTGAATGCACCGCAGGCGTGATTAAAACACACCGCGAATGCCGGGAACAAAAACTGCTGGACGGCTGCCGGCGTTACGCTTCGTAAGCCTTACTGGGCAGGGTTTGGTGCTGCTTTCAAAAACTTGCATGCGCGCCTGGCCGAAGCCAGTACGCGCATGCATCGATGCATCAGGCATCAAGGCTTGTTCGACTCGAACAGGTCCATGATCTCTTTCTTCTCGTTCGACGAGACGCTCGGCGGCGGCACCACCGGCGGCGTCATGCCCGCCGGGCCGACACCACCCACTGCATCGGTCGCACCTGCGGTCGGATTCGCCGAATCGAGGCCGATGCTGGCGACAAACCCGTTACCCGGCGTCATGTTCGTGAAAAACAGCTCGCCGTCGACCGAGGTCACGCCGTCTGGCTGCGCCATCTCCGCCTGCGGCACGCCGCGCAACGCACGCTGCATGTACTCGACCCAGATCGGCAACGCGAGCTGCGCGCCGAACTCACGGCTGCCGAGGCTCTTCGGCTGGTCATAACCCATCCACGCGACCGCCACCAGCGACTGCTGATAACCGGCGAACCAGCCGTCTTTCGCGTCGTTGGTCGTACCCGTCTTGCCCTGCAGGTCCGAGCGATGCAGCACGTTGGTGCCCGCGCCCGTGCCGGCCGTCGCGACCGAATGCAGCAGGCTGTTCATCACATAGGCGTTACGCGGTTCGAGCGTGCGCGGCGCATCGCGACCCGCCGTCAACGGCTGCGCCTTGGACAGCGGCTGACCGCGTGCGTCCGTCACTTCGCTGATCAGATACGGGTTGATCCGGTAGCCACCGTTCGCGAATACCGAATACGCACCCGCCGATTGCAGCGGCGTGACGAGCCCCGCGCCGAGCGCCATCGGCAGATACGGCGGGGTCTTGTCGGCGTCGAAACCGAAACGCTGCGTAACGAAGTCCTGTGCGTACTTGGTGCCGATGAACGACAGAATGCGGATCGACACGAGGTTCTTCGACTTCTGCAACGCGAGGCGCATCGGCATCGGACCGTCCGGCTGGTCGTCGTCCTTCGGCTCCCACGCGTCGCCGCCCGGCGTGCTCGGCGGGAAGTAAAGCGGTGCGTCGTTGATGATCGTGGCCGGTCCGAGACCCTTGTCGAGCGCCGCCGAATAGATGAACGGCTTGAAGCTCGAACCCGGCTGACGCCATGCCTGCGTCACGTGATTGAACTTGTTCTTGTTGAAGTCGAAGCCGCCCACCAGCGAGCGGATCGCGCCGTCCTGCGGCGTGAGCGACACCAGCGCGCCCTCCACTTGCGGAAGCTGCGTGATCTGCCAGTTGTCTTTATCGTCGGCGACCACGCGCACGATCGAGCCTTCCTTGATCTTCGTCGCCGCCGATGCACGCGCGCTCAGCGCGCCCGCGACGAAGCGCAGACCGTCGCCGCTGATCGTCACCTGGGTGCCGTCGACCAGTTGCGCCTTGACCTGCTTCGGACTCACGTCCGTCACGACGGCAGCGATGATCTCGCCGTTGTCCGGGTGATCGGTGAGCGCGTCGTCGATCGTCTGATCGCGGTCGTCACCCGGCGCGGGCAGTTGCACGAAACCTTCCGGCCCGCGATAACCGTGGCGCCGCTCGTAGTCCATCACGCCTTTACGCACCGCCAGATAAGCAGCGTTCTGATCGGCGGAATCGATCGTGGTCGTGACGTTCAGACCGCGCGTATAAGTTTCGTCCTTGTATTGTGCATACATCATCTGCCGGACCATTTCGGCGATGTACTCCGCGTGCACGCTGTACTCGTTGCCCGGATTGCGCGTGTGAATCTCTTCCTTCACCGCCTGGTCGTACTGCTCCTGGCTGATGTATTTCAGCTCCAGCATGCGCCGCAGAATGTATTCCTGGCGGATCTTCGCGCGCTTCGGATTGACGACCGGGTTATACGCGGACGGCGCTTTCGGCAAGCCCGCGAGCATCGCGGCCTCGGCCAGCGTGATGTCTTTCAGATCCTTACCGAAGTACACGCGCGCAGCCGATGCGAAGCCGTAGGCGCGCTCGCCCAGATAAATCTGGTTCATGTACAGCTCGAGAATCTGGTCTTTGGTCAGCGCGCGCTCGATCTTGTACGCGAGCAGCATTTCGTAGATCTTGCGCGTGTAGGTCTTTTCGCTCGACAGGAAGAAGTTGCGCGCCACCTGCATCGTGATCGTGCTCGCGCCCTGCGATGCGCCACCGTGCGCGAGATCGGCGAAACCAGCGCGCAGAATGCCCAGGAAGTCGACGCCGCCGTGCTCGTAGAAGCGATAGTCTTCGATCGCGAGCACGGCTTTTTTCATCTGGTCGGGAATGTCCTCGAAGCGCACGAGGCTGCGCCGCTCGTCGCCGAATTCGCCGATCAGCACGTGGTCGGCGGTGTAGACCCGCAGCGGCACCTTCGGACGATAGTCGGTCAACGCGTCGAGCGACGGCAGTTGCGGCCCCATCACCACGAGCGCATAGCCGACGATCAGCGCGCCCACCACCGCGAGCGTCGCGACCAGGCTGACAAACCAGATGACGAGCGTCGAGCCGATCGAACGGCGCGCGGGCTCGGCGTCGCGTCCTGGAGTGCGTTGGTAGGAGTCCCGGTCTTCACCGGCCGGAGAATGGGAGGAATGCGGTCGTTTGATGATTGGCATGACTGGAATAGTGGGCGCATAACTGAACGCCTTTCTGCCCGCGCTCATGGCGCGCGCATGGGTCGTGATCGAGCATCGTAGCCTGAGGCGTGAATCACCGCGCGGCCCTCAGCCCCCGGCCAGCCGCACGGCACGCCAGGGAGCTTGCCCGGCGCAACGTAACAGCGCATTTTAAAGAAATCAAGCACGGTCCAAGCTAGTTTTTTTGTAAGAATTCCCTTCGCGGCGCGCGCGGCTGTATTTCCTGGTACGCACAAACCCGCCCCGGGCGGCGCGCGGGACTTATCAACAGAAACTGTGCGCAGGCCTGTGGACAAATGCCGAGGAAACGCTACAACTCGTTGATGTCACGGGATTTTCACGCGACGCCCGTTCCGCATCGGCGCAACTCGTCATATGATGGACCGACGCGTGCAAAGACACCGGAACGCGCGACGGCGTATGCCACATGCACGCCTTGACCCGCCAATGCCAACAAGTATGCGAGCCGATCATGAACAAGCCCAGTGAGCGTATCGTCGTCTTCGTCACGACCGCTCAGAAACGCGCGATCACCGCCACTGCCGAGAATCTGGGCATCAGCGTCAGCGAACTGATGAGGCGCGCGGTGCTCAGCTTCGGCGCCACTAGCGAACAGGTGAAGGCGGCGAGCATCGTCGACCGGCTGCGCGCGCCCCGCGCGCCGGATGCGCTCAACGCGGCGTTGCAGCGGGTGGCGCGCGGCACGCGGCACGCTCGCGCTGCATTGCCGGCGGCACTGCAGCCACGCGACGACAGCGAAGCCGACGCGCACGCACCTCTATCGGCCGACGACGCTGCAACGACCGCTTCCGTCAATTCCACGGAAACGGCCCATCCGGCGGCGCGCTCCGCAGCCGATCCAAAAGTATTGCCCGACACGCTCAAACCGGCCGGGTTTGCCCCGCTGCTTCCCGCAGGCATTGCCGCCGCTCTCGCCGCCGAAATCGACGAGGAAGCCGCCGCGACCGCCGAGGCCGTTGCCCGTGTTGCCGCAGCCAGAGCAACGGCCGACGATCCCGCCCCCACGCAAGCCGATAACGACGCGCAATTGCGCAGCGTGTTGAAGCGCCCGCGCCTCGACACCAAGCGCGAAGACGACGATCCGCTCGGCGATCCGAGCACCGAAGGCGGCCGCTTCGCCTAAACGAAAACCTTCGTGTTTTTCGCCCGCTGCGAAGCCACGCTTTACGCGGCGACAGCACAACATTGTCGCTGCCTGATTCAAGTGATGAATCAGCTTTCGATATTGCAAGCTAAAGCAATTAAAGATCGTCGCGCCTTATTCGTATTCGGTGATGAAACTCCGTTTAAGCGCGAATTACCGATGTGTCGCAACCCCGCGCACAGTCACGTCATCGACACCCGGCGCATGCAAAGTGGTGAGCACTGGCATCGCGCCCTTTAAGCCGAAATTAAGAAAGCCCATGGTGTAATATCCGCCAGCCGCTTAATGACAACCACGCGCTTTAACATTCACTTCAACATTTACAACTGCCACTCACCATTCATCGAACAATTTATCGTTTCGCTATTGCAATCGAAGAGTACGCCCCGAACTCCGGTCCGAACGTTGCGCAGCATCCCGCGCAGCGGCGTAAAGTAGCAGTTGAAAGTAGTTGAGCGCGTGAGATATTCAGCGCCGACACCATTCTCTGGAGGTTTTTCATGTCGCTTTTTGACAGCATTTCGCGCACGCTCAAAGGTCTTCTGAACGACGCAGCCGACTCCGTGCAAGACCCGTCGCGCGACTCGCGCCAGATCGTGCGCGAACTCGACGACAGCATCGGCAAAGCCGAAAATTCGCTGATCGAGATTCAGGCTCAGGTGGCCACGCAGCAAAGCAAGCGTGACGTGGCGGCCGACAAGGCGAAGAAATACGAAGACGGCGCGAAGCGCGCGCTGCAATCCGGCGACGAAGCACTCGCTCGCGAAGCCCTCGGCGCGCAAGCTACCGCCGAAGCCGAACGCGATGCGCTGACGAAAGAACTGACTACGCTTGAGCCGTCGGTTGCTCAACTGAAGAGCCAGATCGACGACATGCGCAGCCGTCGCAACGACCTGAACGCACGCTCGAACATCCTGCAGGCAAAGCAGCAGATCGCGCAGGCCAAAGATACGGCGGCCACCGCGTTGGGCGGCATCGGCGGCAAGAATCTGTCCGAAGATTTTCAGAAGCTCGAAGACAAGGTGGCGTTGTCGAATGCACGTTCGGACGCACGCCTGAATTCCGCCGACCAGAAAAGCGGCAAGGCGCTCGACGACAAGCTCGCGGATCTGAATCGCGGCCCGTCCGTCGAAGACCGTCTCGAGGCATTGAAGAAGCAGCTCAACACGCCGGCCCAGTAATTGCGTCGGCAGTACATACCGGCGTCTGTGTCTGCATCAGACGTCCGGTATGCCGGCCGAAGCAGTACGTTGCAACACACGGCCACCGGAAACGACTCAAGGAGACGGGCGCCACGCGCCCGGCCCGCACATGAAAAAATTTCTCGCCACCGCCTTCGCTTCAGCGCTGTTCGTATCGGCTGCGGCGTTCGCGTTGCCCACCGCGCAGCAGATCGAATCGGCAATGTCGCAAGGCAACTGGCAGCAGGCCGATGCCGGTCTGAGCGAAGTGCTGCAGGCGCATCCGAACAATGCGCGCGCGCATTATCTGTATGGCCAGGTTCTCGATCGCGAAGGCCGTTACGCCGACGCACTGGCTCAGATCCAGCAGGCCAAGACGCTCGATCCGCAAATCCGCTTCACCGATCCCACCCGTTTCGCACAAACCGAGGCGCGCGTCCGTCGCGACGCGGAACGTGCGGGCGGTCTCAATGGCAACAACACTACCCGCGCCGCGAATCCGTTCGCGCAGCAGAATGCGCCTGCTGTGCAGCAACAATCGGCGATGGCGTCGCAAGCGCAACAACGGCATGGTCCGGGAGTCGGTATGTGGATCGGCATCATTATTCTGATCGGTGTGATCGCGCTGGTACTGCGCTGGACCCTGCGCCGCGCCCGCACTCAGGAAGACACGCGCGCGGACGACGATCGTCGTGTGCAACTCAAGCGCGCCACCGAGTTGCTGAACACCGTGCGTTCGCTGAAGCTCGACGTGAAACTCTCTACTGCGCCTGGGCACGAAGCGCTGGAGAAGGAAGTCGAAGCGGCTGAAGATCAGTTGCGCGGCGTGGTCGAAGGCCTGGCGAATGGCAAGAACCCATTGCCGCCGTATCAGCTCGACGAACTCGAACAACGCATCGGCAGTCTGCGTGCGCGTGCGGACGGCAAGCCCGATCCGTATGCGGCGTCCGCGAATACCCAGCAGTCGTCGTATGCGCAGGAAGCCGAACGATTCGGCAATCCGCCGCAAGCACCGTATCAGCAACAGCCTCAACAGGTCATCGTGCAACAGGGCGGCGGCGGTTTCGGCGGCGGCATGGGCGGTCTGCTGACCGGCGTGCTGCTGGGCGAAGCGCTGAACTCGGGGCGTGAGCGCGTCGTCGAGCGCGATGTGATCGTCGACGATGATTCGCGTCGCCGTGGTAACGACAACGGTAACGGCGGCCTCGACTTCGGCCAGGGCTCGAACGACTGGAGCGATGGCGGCGGAGGCGGCGGAATCGATATGGGCAGCAACGACGATTCGGGCGGCTGGACGGATACCTGATTCACGCCGCAAGCAGAATCTCCGCTCAAATAAAAAACAGGCTCCGTACGATGAACGGAGCCTGTTTTTTTTATGCGCGCGTCTTCCTACGCGCAATCTCAGCCCGAGGTCTGCGCCCTCTCCGCCTCATGCTGCGCAAGCAGCATCGAACCCGCAAACAGCCTGACGATAAAACGCTCCGCATAAGCAATCAGCGCATCGCGCCTGGCGGTGTCCGCGTCGATATACTCCGCCGACAGATGGAACAGTTGCAGCACGATCTGCGTGCAGACTTCGTCGACGGTTTCGCGTGAGAGCGTCGGCATCAGCGCCAGTTGCACGACGTCGTCCGCCATTTCCGCCGACACCTCGTGCAGATTCGCGCGCACCGCCTCGCGCAACGCCGGCGACGTGCCGTGATACTCGACCAGCGCACTCTGAAACGCCGCCCGGTTCTCCAGCGTGAACGCAAAAAAAGCCACGCACGCGCGACGCGGCACGCTCAGCGGTTCGTCGTGCGCGGCGAGCCAGCGCTCACGCCGCAGCATCGGCCGCAAACGCCGGCTGACCGACTCGACCGCCTCGACCGCGAGATCGTCGAGCGCGCTGAAATGACGGTAAAACGTATTCGGATTCAGCCCCGCCTCACGCGCAATTTCACGCAGACCCAGGCTCGCGAAACTGCGTCCGCCCGCGGTCAAACGCAGCGCGGCTTCAATCAGCTTGCGCTTGCCCGCTGGCAATTCCCGCACAACGGCGTGGCTTGGATCGGCGACGAGCGCCGCTTCGGGGGCGGATTTCATGAGCTTTCAATCACCGTGCGACAGGTACGTTTAACAGTAGCGTTTAATAGCAGCACTCTAAACGATCTTGACGCGAAGTGTACAGTTGTCTACCCTGCGATTTATGCTCAGGTAGACAGGTGTGCACGTCTGCCAATACGAGCAATATCTGAAATTCCACCCCATGCCGGAGACTTTTGTGACGCCTGCCCCTTCCCGTCCCGCTGCGCCACGCATCGCCATTGTCGGCAGCGGTTTTGCCGGTATCGGCATGGCGATCCGATTGCAGCAGATGGGCATCACGTCGTTCACGATTTACGAAGCGGCGGCTGACATCGGTGGAACATGGCGGGACAACACGTATCCCGGCGCGGCTTGCGACGTCCCCTCGCACCTCTATTCCTTTTCTTTCGAGCCGAATCCGGCGTGGTCGCGTGCGTTCGGTGGCCAGGCGGAAATTTTCGCCTATCTGAAGCATTGCGCGCGCAAGTATGACGCGGAGCGCTATGTGCGCTGCAACGCGCGCGTGGCGTCGGCGCAATTCGATGAAACGCGTCGAATCTGGCGTGTCGAGATCGACTCGAACGGTTCGCGTGAAACCGTTGAAGCCGATATCGTGATCGCCGCGAGCGGTCCCTTGTCGCGTCCGGCCATGCCGCAAATTGCCGGGCTCGATCGCTTCGAAGGCAAGCTGTTTCATTCGGCGCGTTGGGACCACGCGTATCCGCTGGATCAAAAACGCATCGCCGTGATCGGCACCGGTGCAAGTGCGATTCAGTTCGTGCCGCAAATCCAGCCGCGTGCTGCGCACATCGACCTGTTCCAGCGAACCGCGCCGTGGATCATGCCGAAGCCGGACAAGCCGGTCGGCCCGCGCGCGCATTGGCTGTTCCGCCATTTGCCGTTCACGCAGCACTTCGTACGCAACGCGATTTACTGGCAACTCGAATCGCGCGCGATCGCGTTCGTGATCAACCCAAAGCTGATGAAGCTGCCGATGAAATTCGGCCTCAGCTATCTGGAACGCCGCGTGAAAGACCCGGCGCTGCGCGCGAAGCTGACGCCGAATTACCGGCTCGGCTGCAAGCGGGTTCTGCTGTCGAGCGACTACTACCGCGCCGTCACCCAGCCGAATGTCGACGTGGTGACCTCCGGCATTCGCGAGATCGTCGCTGACGGCATCGTGACCGACGACGGCGTGCATCGTCACGCGGACGCGATCATCTGCGGCACGGGGTTTCAGGTCAACGATGTTGGCGCGCCGTTCGACGTGACCGGCCTCGATGGAGCGGACCTCGGCGCGATGTGGCTGCGCGACGGCCCCGAGGCTTATCTCGGCACCAGCATCGCGAATTTCCCGAATTTCTTCATGATCGTCGGCCCGAATACGGGACTCGGCCACAACTCGATGATCTACATGATCGAGTCGCAGGTGCAGTACATCGCCGACTGTTTGCGCGTGATGAAGAAGCGCAAGGCGCGCACGATGAATTTGCGGCCCGACGTACAGCGTGATTTCAACGCGCGTCTGCAAAAGGATATGCAGCATTCCGTGTGGACCAGCGGTTGCCATAGCTGGTATCAGACACAGAGCGGCAAGGTGACGGCGCTGTGGCCGGGCTTCACGTTCAGTTTCCGTAAGCGCACCCGGCGCGTGCGGCCGGACGATTACCGGTTTGCGCCATAGCGCAGTCGCTCGCGTAAAAGCAGCGTTGCGTTTGAGAAAATCAAAAGGGAGACAAAAATATGACCCGCATCGACTCCAGTACGTCCTCATCCACCGCGCTGCCTTCGCGCTCCATCGCCGCGCGCCTGGGCATCACCAGCGTGTCGCGCGCCGATCTGCGTCGACGGTACACGCAAAGCGGCTCGAAGTTCGTGAAGATCATGGGCGCCGATGTTCACTACGTCGATGAAGGACACGGCGATACGATCGTGATGATTCACGGTTTCGCGTCGTCGCTGCATACGTGGAATCGGGTTGCGGATGAACTCAAACGCACGCATCGCGTGATCCGTCTCGACCTGCCGCCGTTCGGCGTGACGGGTCCGCTGCGGTCGAGCAGCGGCGTCATCGAAACGATGAATCTGCCGACTTACCGGCGTTTCATCGACACCTTCCTGCAAGCGCTCGATATCGCACGCGCGACCTTTATCGGCAATTCGCTCGGCGGCCTGATTTCATGGGACTACGCGATCCGTCATCGGAATGCAGTCGAAAAACTGGTGCTGATCGACTCCGCCGGCTTTCCGATGAAGCTGCCGATCTACATCGACCTGTTCAATAGCGCGCTGGTGCGCGTCAGTTCGCCATGGTGGCTGCCCGAGGCGATCATCAAGAGCGCGGTGCGCAACGTGTACGGCGATCCTCGCAAGATCGACGCGGTCACGCTGCGGCGCTACGTCGATTTTTTCCACGGCGAAGGCACACGCGCCGCGATCGGCAAGATGGTGCCCACGCTCGATTTCACCGAAGTCGACACTAACGTGTTGAAGACACTCGATGTGCCGACGCTGGTGCTTTGGGGCGCGAAGGACCGCTGGATTCCGACCGCGCATCTGGAAGAGTTCGCGAGCCGCATTCCGGGCGCGAAGTCGGTGATGTATGCGGGACTCGGTCACATTCCGATGGAAGAAGCGCCCGAGCGCGTGATGACCGATCTGCGCGCGTTTCTCGGCACGCCGGATGTGAATACGATGAACAGCAGTGAGCGCGCAGACGAAAAGCGGGCGCCGGTTTAAAACCTAGCCGCCGCCCAGCATGCGCAGAAGCCCGAGAAAAAGCTTCCAGAGCATGACCAGCATTTCCCACAGGTAATACAGCTGATCCCAGCCGGAGACGCGTGCAAAGGCCTCTGCAAACGCGCTTGTAAAACAATGAATCATGGTCGCCGAGGGGAAGATGGAAGGAGTTCGGAGCAGTCCTGAATCAACCGGCGACCCCTCGTGCGATGCCCGACCGGCATCGCACGAGGCATCGGAAAACTAGACCGCCAGCACTGCCCGCCTGCGCTCCGCCCGCTGCATGAAGAAGTTGGCCGCCACCACGCCAACCGTGACCACGGCGATAAACAGCGTGGCCAGCGCATTCATTTCGGGGTTCAAACCGAGCCGCACGCGCGAGAACACCACCAGCGGCAACGTCGTCGAACCGGGGCCGGACAGGAACGCCGACAATACCAGATCGTCGATCGACAACGTGAAAGACAACAGCCATCCTGACACAAGCGCCTGTGAAATCAGCGGCAATGTAATGAAGAAAAATACGCGCACGGGCGTTGCACCCAGGTCGAGCGCAGCTTCTTCGAGCGAAGGATTCAGCTCCTTCACCCGCGATTGCACGATGATCGCGACGTAGGACATGCACAGCATCACGTGACCGATCCAGATCGTGAAGACGCCGCGTTCGGCGGGCCAGCCAAGCAGCTTGCCCATTTCGATGAACAGCAGCAGCAGCGAGATGCCCTGAATCACTTCGGGAATCACGAGCGGCGCGTTGATCATGCCCGTATATAGCGTGAGACCGCGAAAGCGCCCCATGCGCGCGAGCACGAAACCCGCCCATGTGCCGATGATCACCGATGCGAACGCCGTCAGCAAAGCGATCCGCAACGACAGCCACGCGGCGGCGATCAATTCGTCGTCGTGCAGCAAGGCCACGTACCAGCGCGTCGAAAAACGCGTCCACACGGTGACCAGTTGCGAGTCGTTGAACGAATACACGACGAGACTCACGATCGGGATGTACAGGAACAGAAACCCGATACCCAGAGCCAGAAACTGCCAGAAACGATTCGGCTTCATCAGCGCCTTTCCTCCATCGCCTTCGCCTGCGCGCGCTGGAAAAACGCCATCGGCACCAGTAACAGCAACACCATTGCACACGTCACCGCGGAGGCCATCGGCCAGTCGGCGTTGTCGAAGAACTCATTCCACATCACGCGGCCGATCATCAGCGTATTCGCGCCGCCGAGCAGTTCCGGGATCACGTACTCGCCCACCGCCGGAATGAACACCAGCAGACAGCCCGCGATAATGCCGTTCTTCGACAGCGGAAACGTGATCTGCCAGAACGCCTTCCACGGCTTGGCGCCGAGGTCGTACGCGGCTTCGAGCAAGGTCATGTCCATCTTCACCAGATGCGCGTACAGCGGCATCACGAGAAACGGCAGGTACGAATACACCATGCCGATATAGACCGCGATGTTCGTGTGATACAGCTCGATCGGCGAATGAATCACGCCGATCGACATCAGGAAATTGTTCAGTAGCCCGTTGTTCTTCAGAATGCCGATCCACGCATACACGCGCATCAGGAACGAGGTCCAGAACGGCAACATCACGGCCATCATCAGCAGATTGCGGTTCTTCGGATTCGAGCGCGCGATGTAGTACGCCATCGGATAACCGATCAGCAGACACAGGAACGTCGAGATCGCCGCGATCACCACCGAACTCACATAGGTCGCGAAATACAGACTGTCGGTCAGCAGGAACGCGTAATGCGACAGGTCGAGCGTGATGTGAATCGCGCCGTCGGCGAAGTTGGAAAGCTGCGTGTACGGCGGAATGCCGAGTTGCAGATCGGCGAAACTGATCTTCACGACCAGCAGGAACGGCACGAGGAAAAACAGCAGCAGCCAGATAAACGGCCCCGCCACCACGGCCGTGCGGCTCGTCAGGTTGAAGCGTCGCACCGGCCACGTGGCGAACGAATGGATGAGGCGTGTCATGACGTCAGCACCACACCGGCCGACGCGCTCCAGCGCACATACACTTCGTCGCCCCAGGTGGGCGGATCGATTTCGGTCAGCGCGAGGCTCGTCACGTTCGCGATCACGGTCTTGCCGCCGTCGAGCTTCACGTGATACAGCGAATAGCCGCCCATGTACGCGATATTCGTGACGACGCCCTTGCCCCAGTTGTACGCGCCTTCAGGCGGCTTGCGCGTAAGCGCGATGCGTTCGGGACGCACCGAGATGGTCACCGGCATGCCGAGCGGGCCGGTAATGCCGTGGCTCACGTACAGGCGGCACGGCAGGTCCGGTGTTTCGATGAACACGTAGTCGGGTTCGTCTTCGACCGTATGACCTTCGAACAGATTGGTCGAGCCGATAAAGCCCGCCGAGAAGCGGCTATTCGGATACTCGTAGACCTCGTGCGGCGTGCCGAGCTGCACGATCTCGCCTTCGCTCATCACGGCGAGGCGGTTGGCCATCGTCATCGCCTCTTCCTGATCGTGCGTGACCATCACGCAGGTCACGCCGACCTGGTTGAGAATGTTGACCAGTTCGATCTGCGTGCGTTGACGGATCTGCTTGTCGAGCGCCGACATCGGTTCGTCGAGCAGCAGCAGCTTGGGCCGTTTGACCAGCGAACGCGCGAGTGCCACGCGCTGCTGCTGGCCGCCCGAAAGCTGATGCGGCTTGCGCTTCGCGAAACGGCCCATCTGCACGAGTTCGAGCGCGCTTTGCACGCGGTCGTTCAGCTCGGCCTTCGGCACGCCTTCCTGCTTCAGGCCGAACGCGACGTTCGACTCGACCGTCATGTGCGGAAACAGCGCGTACGACTGGAACATCATGTTGACCGGCCGGCGATACGGCGGCAGTTGCGCGAGGTCTTCTCCGTCGATCAGGATCTTGCCCGAGGTCACGGTTTCGAGTCCCGCCATCATTCGCAGCAAGGTCGATTTGCCGCAGCCGGAACTGCCGAGCAGCGCGAACAGTTCGCCCTTCTTCACCGACAGGCTGACACCCTTGACCGCGACCGTGTCGCCGAACTTCTTGACGACGTCGACGATCTGGATGAACTGGTCCGCGGCGTCGCTGCCCACAGCGTTCGCGCCGCCGCTGATACTCACATACTGGCCCTGGGACGACGCGGGCGCTGCCGCCCCTGCGCCCGGCTGGTCACTACTCATCACAATGCATTACTCCGGCGTTTGACGTACAAAGCCCCCGGCGGACACCGAGGGCTTCATGATGATACTTACCCGTTCAGTCTTACGGCACTCAGCGGCCGGACTTGAACTCGGTCCACAGCCGCGTTTGCAGCCGCTGGATTTCCGGCGGCAACGGCTTCAGCAGAAACAGGGTCTTGATGGTTTCCGGCGACGGATACACGGCCGGGTCGTTCGCCACGTCCTTGCTCACGTACTTGCGCGCCTCGGTGTTGGCGCTCGGGTAATAGACTTCGTTCGTGATCGCGGCGTGAACCTGCGGCGTTTCGATGTAGTTGATCCACTCAAGCGCGGCTTCCTTGTTCTTCGCGTCCTTCGGAATCGCCATCACGTCGAACCAGACCGGCGCGCCGCCCTTCGGCACGTAGTACTCGATCTTGTACGGTTTCTTCGCTTCGGCCGCGCGATGCTTGGCGATCACCACGTCGCCCGACCAGCCGTACGCGAAGCACACGTCGCCGCCCACCAGGTCGTTGATGTAGCCCGACGAGTTGAACTGCGTGATGTACGGACGGATCTTCTTCATCATGTCGAGCGCGGCGCGGTAGTCGGCCGGATTCGTGCTCATCGGATCTTTACCGATGTAGTGCAGCGCGGCGGCGAACATCTGGTCCGGCGCGTCGAGCACGGACACGCCGCAAGCTTTCAGCTTCGAAATGTTTTCCGGCTTGAAGAGGATGTCCCAGTTATCGAGCGGCACGTTCTTGCCGAGAATCTGCTGGACTTTGGTGACGTTGTAGCCGAGGCCGGTCGTGCCGTAAGCCCAGGGCACCACGTACTGGTTGCCCGGATCGGCGCCGGCGACCAGCGCCATCAGCGCCGGATCGAGATATTTGAGGTTCGGCAGCTTCGACTTGTCGAGCGGCGCGAAGATGCCGGCGGCGATCTGCTTGCCCGCGTAATTGCTGGTCGGCACGACGATGTCGTAACCGGAATTGCCGGTGAGCAGCTTGGCCTGCAGCGTGTCGTCGCTGTCGTAGTTGTCGTACTTGACCGTGACGCCGCTCTGCTTGGTGAAGTTCGGGATCGTGTCCTTGGCGATGTAATCCGACCAGTTGTACACGTTGAGCTGCGTATCTTTCGCAGCGGCCGTCAACCAGGGGGCCGCGCACAAGACCAGCGCCGCCACATGACCTACTACCCGTCTTTTCATCCCGTTCTCCGCTCCTGGCCGGCCTGAGCCGGTCGCCGTCACTCGTGCCGCGGCTTTGCGCACACGGCTCCCCTGAAAAACCCGAAAACTACCACCAATTATTGCGCGGACCAAAAAAAACGCCGAGGTGTCGCGCAAACGGTACAGCGCAGGCCGCACCACTGGAAAATGGGCGCAATTTTAGCGGGTTATCCGCGCGTGTCTACCCGAAAAAAACACGCTCGGCCGATGCGCTGTTATCTCATTGTCAAGTTCGGGAGGCCGCGTGACCAGCAGGGGCATGAGCGGTAGAGCGTTTCACAGTGCACAATGAGCTGTAAGGCAAATCCGGGAATCGCGTGCCGTGAATCCATCTGGCTGCGGTGTGGTTCCTCCGCCCTGCAAAGGTCCTGCTTCACGTGCACGACGCCTGCCTTCCGCACCGGCAAAGCAGGCACCCAGGAGCGGACCGCAGGCACGTGGCTTGCCCCGGATTCAGTCCCGACCCTCACACTGCGATGAACACGAATCCATCCGCGTGGCGACCCAACCGACGCCGGCGCGTGCCCGTCGATGGCGCGGCACGTCCGGCGCACTGGTTTTCGTTCGTCGGCGCGGGCGCGCTGATCGCCGTCGGCTATATCGATCCCGGTAACTGGGCGACCGCGCTCGGTGCGGGCGCGGGCTACGGCTACCGGCTGCTCGGCATCGTGCTGCTGTCGAGCCTGATGGGGATGCTGATGCAATGGCTGTCGTCGCGGCTGGGCGTCGTCACCGGCCGCGATCTCGCGCAAATCTGCCGCGAGCGCACCAGCCGGCGCGGCACCCTCTTCCTGTGGCTGACCAGCGAGATTGCGATCATCGCGTGCGACGTCGCCGAGGTGGTCGGCAGCGCCGTCGCGTTGCAATTGCTGCTGGGCGTGTCGCTGACGGTCGGCGTGCTGATGTCGGCGGTCTGCACGTTCGCGCTGCTCGCGCTCCAGCAGAAAGGCGGCCGCAAGCTCGAAGCGGTGATCGCCGCGCTGATCGGCTTTGTCGGATTGTGCTTCGTGGTCCAGCTGGCGCTCGCGAAGCCCGACTGGCACGCCGCGCTGGCCGGCACCGCGCCGAGCGTCGAACTGCTGCGCAACGCGGGCATGGTGTGGCTGGCGGCGGGCATCGTCGGCGCAACGGTGATGCCGCACAACCTGTATCTGCATTCGTCGCTCGTGAAGCACCACGCGCCCGACAACAGCGACACGCAAATCCGCGCCGCGCTGCACGTCGTCAATATCGACACGTTCGGCTCGCTGGCGTTTGCGTTCGTGATCAACGCGGCGCTGCTGATCGTGGCGGCGGCGGTGTTTTACACGAGCGGCCACCGCGACGTCACCGATCTCGCGGATGCGCATCGGCTGATTGCGCCGCTGGTCGGCTCGCGTTGGGCCAGCATCCTGTTCGCGGCGGCGCTGCTCGCCTGCGGGCTGAGCGCCACCGTGACGGGCACGCTGGCCGGCCAGGCGGTCATGGAAGGCTTTCTGCGGCTGAAGCTGCCGCGCTGGAAACGCGCGCTGTTGACGCGCGCGCTCGCGATCGGCCCCGCATTATTCGCGGTCGCGCTGTTTGGGCAGCACGGCTCGAATCAGTTGCTGGTGGCAAGCCAGGTGGTGTTGAGCCTGCAATTGCCGCTCGCCGTGGTGCCGCTGATCCGCTATTCATCGGATGCCGGACTCATGCGCGGATGGCGCGTGCGCGGCGTGCCGCTGGCGCTGGCGTGGCTGTCGGCGGCGTTTATCGTGTTGCTTAACGGCGCGTTGTTGTGGCAACTCGCGGCGGGCGGGTAGCTTTGCCGGGGAGCCCGCGCGTCATCGTTTAACATAGCGGAACTTTGCTTCCCGCCCCAAGGTTTCCGATGGCTTCGAATCTCCACGATCTTCCCGACAGCCCGTGCATCGGCGTCTGCTCCACGCTGTTCGACGACGTCTGCAAAGGCTGCGGCCGTACCGCCGCCGAAGTCTCCAACTGGGTTTTCCTCAGCGACGAAGAAAAGCGCGTCGTCTGGACGCGCATCGAGCAGGAAGGCACGGCAATGCGCTTCAGGAACGACAAGCTTTAATTTTTCGCCGTACCCGGGGCACATCCGTACCGGCCCGCGCCTGCCGCGCCCATTGCATCGGGCACGGTCCCGCGCAAGATCAGAACTTCATACCCACACCCAGCCCGACGATCAACGGATCGATGTTCAGGCGGCCAATCGACGCGCCGCCGAGTGTCGCGTCCGTGTGCATCCAGATTTTCTTGATATCCGCGTTGACGAACAGCTTGCGCGTGACCTGCACGTCGACACCGGCCTGCAACGCGGGTCCGAAGCTGTGATTGCTGATGCCGATCGACTCCCCGCCCGCGCTCAAACCGTTGTTATAGAACAGCGTGTAATTGAGACCCGCGCCGACATACGGACGAATGCGCCCCGCGTGATTGAAGTGGTATTGCAGCAGCAGCGTCGGCGGCAACACGTTCACGCCGCCGAGGTTGCCGAGGCTCGATGTCAGTTGATGGCGCGACGTTCCCAGAATCAGTTCGACGCCCAGGTAATCGCGAATCATGTAGGTGAAATCGAGTTCCGGCACGATCGCATTGTTGACGCCCACGTTGAGCGCCGACAGCGTGTTGCTCGTGCCGACGTCCGGCATGATGCTGATCGCGCGCAGACGCACCAGCACGTCGCCCGCGTGAATGCCGCTCATCGGATCGCTGTCCACCGATTGCGCGCGCGCCTCCGGCGCCATCAGTCCCGCGCATAGCAGCCCCGAGACAATGGCGGCGGTTTTGATTTTCTTGCTGAGCGCGTACTTCATAAGTTTCCCCGTGTCGTTGATTGATTCGTAGGGATTGTCGAAGCTCGCGTCGGCGTGCGCGTTGACCCGCATCAACCCAGCGAAAACGACCAGCGCCCTGCGACAGCAGGTCGCGTGTTGCCCGTCAGCAGCAGTTCGATCAGATCGTGAACGCTGCGGATTGCCGGGCCGAACGGCAACGCTTCTCGTCCGCGGAAAAACAGGCCGTTGGCTATGTCGCCGCGCAGGGCCGCGGCGAGCCGTGTATCGATGCAGAAGTGCCCGAACTTCTCGATGCCGTCGCGCCAGCCGCACATGCTCAGGCATTCGAGCGCGGTCGGGCATGCGTGCTTGAGCGCGCCGACCTTGTCGCGGATTTTCGCCTCGTGCTTCAGATAGCGTGCGAGCCACGGTGTTTTCACCGCGCGCGCAGGCAGCCCCGTCACGCTGACGAATTCGACGATGTCGTCGGGAGTCGCCTCGGCCAGCACGCGCTTGAAGTTCGGATGCGCGTCGCCCTCTTCGGTGACCGCGAACGGCGTGCCGAGTTGTACACCGCTTGCGCCCGCGTTAAGCAGCGTCCGCACAGACTCGTGACTGTTGATGCCGCCCGCGACGATCAACGGCACGTCCTGCCGGTTCAGGCCAAGCGACTTGAAAACCGTGTCGAGCTCGTCGAGCACGCGCACGAAGTCAAAGCGCTTATCGTGCATGTCGGCGATGTTGCCGACGCCGAGATGGCCGCCCGCGTGCGCCGGATGTTCGATCACGACCGCATCGGGGAGGCGCCCTTTTTTCATCCACCGTTTGAGCACGAGCGCGACGCCCCGGCTGTCCGACAGAATCGGGATCAACGCGATGTCCTGGCCCTGCGTCATGTCCGGCAAATCGAGCGGCAGGCCCGCGCCCATCACGATGGCGTCGGCGCCGCTTTCGCAGGCCACGCGCACGTAGTCGGCTTGCGCGTTGACCGCCTTCATCACGTTGACGGCGATCATGCCGCGGCCTTCGCTGAGCGCTTTGGCCGCGCGGATTTCGCGCTCCAGTGCGACGAGGTTCGCGTGTTCGAGCGTCGCGGTATCGGGCGACTGGCGGCATGCGTCGATCAGGTCGCGATGATGATGCCGCAGGTCGATACTGGCGATCGTGCCGAGCGCCCCTTCACGGGCAACGCTGCCGGCCAGCCGGTGCGCCGAGATACCGACGCCCATGCCGCCCTGAACGATAGGCAGCAGCGAACGGCCGCGAATCACCAGCGGCGGGAAAGGATGAGAGTTGAGCATTGACTGGCCCGATGGTGAGTGATCGAACCGGTGATGATCGACGCTCGGGCGCGGGGGGTTTTGCTTCAGGTCAATGGGTTGGTGATTGGATGGAGTGCGTGTGTTGAATGATTGATGCCGGTCACGTGGAGCGGCTTTCATCAAGGAAACGGTGCGATGCAATGACGCACCATGAAAAAAGCCCGCTTCTCCAAAGAAGCGGGCTTTCGTGAACTAGCTACGAGCGCGATGCGAAAAACGCGCGTGTCAATGACGCTTACTGCACGCCCTGGCTCGTCAGGAACTCTTCATAGTTACCACCGAAGTCGTTCAACGTGCCATCGGTCTTCACTTCGATAACCCGATTCGCCAGACCGCTAACAAACTCACGGTCGTGTGACACGAAAATCAGCGTGCCGTCGAACTTGTCGAGCGCGATCTGCAGCGATTCGATCGATTCCATGTCCATGTGGTTGGTCGGCTCGTCCATCAGCAGCACGTTGTGGCGGCCCAGCATCAGCTTGCCCCAGATCATGCGGCCCTTCTCGCCACCGGACAGCACCTTGACCGACTTGCGGATGTCGTCGGCATTGAACAGCAGGCGGCCGAGCGTGCCGCGCACCATCTGCTCGTCGTCGCCTTCCTGACGATAGCCGTCGATCCAGTCCATCAGCGTGACGTCGTCCGGAAATTCTTCGTACGTGTCTTGCGGCATGTAGCCGATGTTCGCGTTTTCCGCCCACTTCACGTTGCCGTGATCGAGTTCCAGCTTGCCGAGCAGCGAGCGCAGCAGCGTGGTCTTGCCCGCGCCGTTCTCGCCGATGATCGCGATACGCTCGCCCGGCTGCACGCTGACGCTGAAGTCGTTAAAGATGGTGCGTTCGTACTTCTTCGAAATCTTCTCCGCCACCACCGCGATGTTGTGCAGCTTCTTTTCGTACTCGAAGCGGATGAACGGATTCTGACGCGACGACGGCTTGAATTCCTCGATCTTGATCTTGTCGATCATCTTCAGACGGCTGGTTGCCTGACGCGCCTTCGACTTGTTCGCCGAGAAGCGGCGCACGAAGTCCTGCAGGTCGGCCACGCGTTCCTTCGCCTTCGCGTTGGCGTTCTGCTGACGCTCGCGCGCCTGCGTGCTGGCCAGCATGTAGTCGTCGTAGTTGCCCGGATAGACCTTCAGCGTGCCGAAGTCCATATCGGCCATGTGCGTGCAGACCTGATTCAGGAAGTGTCGATCGTGCGAGATGATGATCATCGTCGAGTTGTACTGGTTGAGCACGTCTTCCAGCCAGCGGATCGAGTTGATGTCCAGGTTGTTGGTCGGCTCGTCGAGCAGCAGCACGTCCGGCTTCGAGAACAGTGCCTGCGCGAGCAGCACGCGCAGTTTCCAGCCCGGCGCGACGTTGCTCATCGGACCGTTGTGGTCTTCGATCGCGATGCCGATGCCCAGCAGCAGTTCGCCCGCGCGCGCTTCGGCCGTGTAGCCGTCGTACTCGGCGAACTTCGCTTCGAGTTCGGCGGCGTGCATGTAGTCGTCGTCGGTTGCGTCGGGGTTCGCGTAGATCGCGTCGCGCTCGGTCATCGCGGCCCACATTTCGGCGTGGCCCATCATCACGACGTCGAGCACGCGCACGTCTTCGTAGGCGAACTGGTCCTGGCGCAATTTACCGAGGCGGATGTTCGGTTCGAGCATCACGTTGCCCGAACTCGGTTCCAGATCGGAACCCAGAATCTTCATGAAGGTGGACTTGCCACAACCGTTTGCACCGATCAGGCCATAGCGATTCCCTCCCCCGAATTTGACCGAGATGTTCTCGAAGAGGGGCTTGGGCCCGAATTGCATGGTGATATTGGCGGTAGACAGCACGGCGCGTCCCTTTGAATGTGATATCGGCGAAAAACCCAATATTTTAGCAGGTTATCGCGAATTCAACCCACGCGCACACCGGACGCCTGTCATGCAACCCGCATCGGGCGTCACGCAAACCGTCCCGCGCCTTTCTGGACGCCGCCAGGCACGCGACGTGCGACTTCACTCGCTCCAGGAACGGCCGTGCGCCAAAGGCCCGGTTGCCTATACTTTTTGAACACCAACGAAGTTCAAAGGAGGAAGTTCATGTCGGAACACGTCTATAAACAGATCGAACTGACCGGTTCGTCGAAAAAATCGATCGACGACGCCATCAGCACTGCCATTGCGAAAGCGTCGAAGACATTGCGCAACCTGCACTGGTTCGAAGTCATCGAAACGCGGGGCCAGATCGAGGACGACAAGGTGGCCTACTGGCAGGTGACGATCAAGGTGGGCTTGCGGATCGAGTGACGCGTCGCCGTCGCGTGGTTACTGGCTCCAGATGTGACCACTGAAAAGGCGAAAAAAAAAGCTGTGCCCCCTTCAAAGGGGACACAGCATTTCAGAGCCACGGTTGCCAAGGCCGCCGCCCGGTCGATCCTGAATTCTTCAGACCGTGGCGGGGCAAACCCGGCGCGCCGTCTTACTTCGGCAACGCGCCATCCACACCTTCCACGTACCAGTTGATCCGTTGCAGATCGGCATCGCCCAGCGTCTTGCCGGCCGGCACCTTGACCGCGCCCGACTGATCCTTGATCGGACCGGTGAACACGTCCCACTTGCCGCTCGCCAGTTCATCGCGCTTCGCCGCGACCTGCTTGAGGCCGTCAGCCGGAATCGCCGAGGTGTTCAGGTCGTCGAGCGAAACGGCTTTTTGCGGGATGCCCCACCACACCGGATCGTTCTTCCACTTGCCGTCCAGCACCTGCTGGATTGCAGCGTTGTAGTACACGCCCCAATTCCCGACCACCGAGCCGAGGTGCGCGTCAGGACCGAATTTCTTCATGTCCGAATCCCAACCGAACGCGTGCACATGCTTTTCCGATGCAGTCGCGAGCGTCGCGCTCGAATCGGTGTTTTGCAGCAGCACGTCAGCGCCCTGGCCGATCAGCGTTTCGGCGGCCTGCTTTTCCTTGCCCGGATCGAACCAGCTGTTGATCCAGATCACCTTCGTATGCACGTTCGGATTCACCGAGCGCGCGCCGAGCGTGTACGCGTTGATGTTGCGGATCACTTCGGGAATCGGCACCGACGCGACGAAACCGAGCGTGTTGGTCTTCGTGACCTTGCCCGCGGCGACGCCCGCCAGGTAAGCGCCCTGATACATGCGCACGTCATAGGTGCCGAAGTTCGGCGCTTTCTTGTAGCCGGTAGCGTGCAGGAACACGACGTCCGGGAAATCTTTCGCGACCTTCAGTTCGAAGTCCTGGTAGCCGAAGCTCGAACCGATGATGATCTTGTTGCCCTTGTTCGCCAGATCGCGGAACACGCGTTCCGAGTCGGCCGATTCCGGCACGTTCTCGATGCGCGTGATCTTGATCTTGTTGCCGAACTTCGCTTCGGCCTGCTTCGAACCCGCGTCGTGCGCGAAGGTCCAGCCGGCGTCGCCCGGATTGCCGAGGTAGACGAACGCGACGCCCGGGGCGTCGGCGGCCTGCGCGGTTTGTGCGAACGGTGCGGCGAGCGCGAGCGAGGCTGCGCCCCACGCAAAGGCGGTCAGCAGATTTCTTCTCTTCATGTTTTCTCCTGTCGTGTGCAACGTGTAGCTGTGGTTATCGGATGATTCAAAACGTGGGGACAGGCAGTTCTCAGCCCGCCGAGAAAAACGGCTTGCCCAGCGAAGCAGGCGCATTCAGACGGATCGTGTTCGGATTGCGCGAAATCAGCACCAGCACGACGACCGTCGCGATATACGGCAGCATCGCGAGGAATTGCGTCGGCACCGGCACGCCGATCGCCTGCGCGTAAAACTGCAGGCCGGTCACCGCGCCGAACAGCAGCGCGCCGATCAGCAGACGCCCCGGCCGCCACGTCGCGAACACGACCAGCGCAAGCGCGATCCAGCCGCGGCCCGAGGTCAGGTTTTCCTGCCACAGGTGCAGATTGACGATCGAGTAATAGCCGCCCGCGAGGCCCGCCATGCCGCCGCCAAAGGCCACCGCGCCATAGCGCACGCCGACCACCGGAAAGCCGACCGAGTGCGCGACCTGCGGCGATTCGCCGACCGAGCGCAGCACGAGACCCGCACGAGTGCGGTACAGGAACCAGCCGATCACCGCGAACATCAGGAATGCGAGGTAATCGAGCGGCGTGAGGCTGAACAGCGCCGGGCCGAGCACGGGGATCTTCGAGAGGCCGGGAATGGTCCACGTGTCGATGGTCGCGCGCACGGCCGCGGACGTGTACGGCTTGCCGACATACGCGGACAACCCGATGCCGAAGATCGTCAGCGACAGGCCGGTGGCGACCTGGTTGGCGAGCATGGTCAGCGTGAGGAACGCGAACAGCAGCGACATCGCGAGGCCCGCGCCGATCGCGGCGAGCACGCCGAGCCACGGGCTGCCGGTAATCGCCGTGACCGCGTAGCCGCTCACGGCGCCCATCAGCATCATGCCTTCCACGCCGAGATTGAGAACACCGGATTTTTCGGTGACGAGTTCGCCCGCGCCCGCGAACATCAGCGGAATCGCGGCGGTGACGGCGCTCGAAGTGAGCGCGCTGGCTTGTTGAATATCCATGAGATCGGCTGAAAAAACGGTGAACGGGTCAGTGAGCGGGAGCGGCCAGCGAACGGCGGCGCACACGGTAGTTCACGAACAGGTCGGCGCCCAGCAGGCAGAACAGCAGCAGCCCCTGGAACACGCCGGACAGCGCCTGCGGCAATTGCATCGAGGTTTGCACCGCTTCGCCGCCGAGGTACAGCAGCGCCATCAGCAGGCTCGCGAGCACGATGCCGATGGGATGCAGCCGCCCGACGAACACCACGATGATCGCGGTGAAGCCATAACCCGGCGACCACGTGGCCTGCAACTGGCCGATCGGACCGGCGATCTCGCCCATGCCCGCAAGGCCCGCGAGACCGCCGCTGATCAAGAGCGAGGTCCAGATGGTTTTCTTGTCGGAGAAACCCGCGTAGCGCGCGGCCAGCGGCGCGAGACCGCCGACGTTCATCTTGTAGCCCGAGAAGCTCTTGCGCATGAACACCCACACGAGCGGAATCGCGATCAGCGTGACGAACACCGACGCGTTCAGCCGCGTGCCGCGCAGCCATTTCCAATGCCAGTCGCCGTACAGCGTCGGGTAAAGCGCGTCGCCGCTGAACATTTCCGACAGCGGGAAATTCATCCCCTGCGGATCGCGCCACGGTCCGCTGACCAGATAGATCAGCAGTTGCGTGGCGACATACGTGAGCATCAGGCTGACGAGGATTTCGTTGGTGTTGAAGCGGCTTTTCAGCAGTGCCGGAATCGCCGCCCACACCATGCCGCCGACCACCCCGGCGATCATCATGAGCGCCAGAATCCACCAGCCGGTTGCCTGATCGAAATAGATCGCGACGCCGCTTGCGGCAATCCCGCCGAGCAGCATCTGCCCTTCGGCGCCGATGTTCCACACGTTCGCGCGATAGCCGACCGCGAGACCGAGGCCGATCAGGCACAACGGCGACGCCTTCAGCAGCAGTTCGGACCAGCCGTTCACGCTCGACAGCGGTTCGATAAAGAAGGCGTGCATCGCCTCCAGCGGATCGCGGCCGACGAGGCTGAAAATCAGGAAGCCGATCGCGAGCGTGAGCAGCGCGGCGATCAGCGGTACGGCGAGCTGCATCGTCCGCGAGGGGGTCGTGCGCGCTTCGAGTCGATAAGGAAAGATCATGGGTAGCGTGTGATTTATCGCGTTGTTGTTGTCGAGCCGAGGTCGAACCGGTTGGCTTAAGAAGCCGGCGTCGCTTTACGCATCGTCAGGCATGCGCCGGCTGTTCCGCCGACGGTGCCGCGCCTTCGCGTCCGCCGAACAGACCTGCCATCCAGCGGCCGATTTCCTCGGCATTGGTCGCCCCCGTGGCACGCACCGGCGACAGTCTGCCACCGGCCAGCACCGCGATGCGGTCGCAGATATCGAACAACTCCTCCAGTTCTTCCGAGATCACCAGGATCGCGACGCCGCGCGCGGACAGATCGAGCAATTGCTGGCGAATGAACGCCGCCGCGCCGACATCGACGCCCCATGTGGGCTGCGCGACCACCAGCACCTTGGGCGCCTGCAGAATCTCGCGTCCCATGATGTATTTCTGCAGATTGCCGCCCGACAGACTTTGCGCGAGCGCTTCGGAGCCGCCGCAACGCACGTCGAACGCGTCGATGCAGCGCTTCGCGAACGCGCGCATCGCACCGGACCTGATCCAGCCCGACTTCACCATCTGCTGCCGATGCGCGGTGAGTAACGCGTTCTCCGACAACGACATCGCGGGCACCGCGCCGCGTCCAAGCCGCTCTTCCGGCACAAAGCCGAAACCGAGCGCGCGACGCCCGCCCGCACCGAGCCGCCCGGCCGCCTTGCCGCAAATCGTCACGGCGTCGGCGCGCGCGCCCCGCTTTTCGCCGGACAACGCCGACAGCAATTCCGCCTGGCCGTTGCCCGACACGCCCGCGATACCGAAAATTTCGCCCGCATGCACGCTGAACGACACGTTGTTCAGCGACGTGCCGAACGGATCGTCGCTTTCGACCGACAACTCCTTCACGTCGAGCAGTACCGCGCCGGGGTTGTGCTCGCGACGCGTGTAGTCGGGCAGCGAATGGCCGACCATCAGTTGCGCGAGCGATGCGTGCGTCTCGCCTTTCGGCTTCACATGACCGGTCACGCGGCCGCCGCGCATCACCGTGGCGGTGTCGCAGAGCTCCTGGATTTCGTCGAGCTTGTGGCTGATGTAGAGAATGCTGCAGCCTTCGGCGGCGAGACGGCGCAGCGTCGCGAAGAGCTTTCTCACCGCTTGCGGCGTCAGCACGGACGTCGGTTCGTCCATGATCAGCAGACGCGGATTCTGCAGCAGGCAGCGCACGATCTCGACGCGTTGCCGCTCGCCCACCGTCAGGCTATGCACGTGACGCTGCGGGTCGATGTCGAGGCCGTAATCGGCGGAGACTTCGCGGATCCGTTTGGAGAGCGTCTTCAGATCGAACGGTTCGTCGAGTGCGAGCGCAATGTTTTCGCCGACCGTGAGCGTCTCGAACAGCGAAAAATGCTGGAACACCATGCCGACGCCGAGCTTGCGCGCCGCCGCCGGACTCGCTATTTCGACCGGCTGGCCTTCCCAGCGAATCTCGCCGGCATCGGGCCGTACCGCGCCGTAGATGATCTTCATCAGCGTGCTTTTACCGGCGCCGTTTTCGCCGAGCACCGCATGGATTTCACCCGGCTGGACGATCAACGTGACGTCGTCGTTGGCGCGCACGGCCGGATATTGTTTGGTGATGCCCGAAAGCACCAGCCGGGGCGTCGCCTGTTCCGGCCTGGGTGCCGGCTGCGCGGCGGCGCCGTTGCTATAAGAAGAGTCGCTCATGTGATTCCGTAGTACGTCAGAGACTGCCGGTTACAGCGTGTCCGTCTACCTCGCCGGCAGACGATCCGTCACCACAACCGGGTGACAATACCTAATTCGACCCAGTCAGTCGAGCCGCCAAAATTCCCGCAAACCCGCGCCGTTGCGCGCTCTGCGGGTATGCCTCCCTTGACGCGGTTTTTCGTTCATATTAAAACGCATATACCCCCACGCCCGTTCGATCAGCCAGAACATATATTTCGGAGAAGTCATGAGTCAGCAACGCGAGGCGATCGATACGTACCTTCTACGCGTCTTGCATACTTTATTGATGGAGCGCAGCGTCACGCGCGCGGCCGTCAAACTGAATCAATCGCAACCTGCCATCAGTGCGGCGCTGCGCCGCCTGCGCGACATCACCGGCGACCCGCTGCTGGTGCGCGGCAAATCCGGCATGGTGCCGACCGAGTACGGCCTGCGCCTGCTCGAACCGGTGCAGAACGCGCTGCGCGAAATCGAGCGCATCAAGTTCCAGCAGCACAACTTCGATCCGGCGACGTCGATCCGCTGCTACCGGATCGGTTGTCCCGACTACCTGAACGTGCTGTTCGTGCCGACCGTGGTCGAACGTTTTCGCCAGGCCGCGCCGAATGCGACGCTCGAATTTCACTCGCTCGGGCCCGCCTTCGACTACGAACTCGCGCTCGAAGACGGCAAGCTCGACATCGTGGTCGGCAACTGGCCGGAGCCGCCTGAGCAGTTGCATCTGTCGAACCTGTTCGTCGATCAGATCGTCTGCCTGATGAGCAACACACATCCGTTCGCCAAACGCGGCGGGCTGACGCTCGACCAGTATCTGAATGCTCCGCATCTCGCGCCGACTCCTTACTCGGTGGGCCAGCGCGGCGCGATCGACGTGCACCTCGCGCGCGAGCGGTTAAAGCGTCATGTGGTCGTCACGTTGCCGTACTTCAATCTGGCGCCGTACGTGCTGATCAAGTCCGATCTGATCTTCACGACGACGCGCCTGTTTGCCGATTACTACGCGAAGTTTTTGCCGCTCACCGTGGTGCCCGCCCCGCTCGATTTCCCGCCGATGCAGTACTACCAGTTGTGGCACGAGCGCGTGCATTACTCCGATGAAGTGCGCTGGTTGCGCAGCCTGGTCGCCGAGGCGACCAAAACGTTGATCGACAAGCCTTGAACCTTCCGTACTGAGAGTTTCCCGCCGCCGTTCAGGCCTGGTGGCGGCGGGCAACTCGATTAGCTTGTTACGCCGGTTTTCACGCTTTTTTCACACCTGCTTGCCGCAAGTTGCTCGCGCGGTTCGGTTGCCTGTCAGCCGGTACTACGCGGCCGCTTCGTAAAGCGTCTTCGCCAGCCGGTTGTGCCGCTCGATCACCGGGCCCAGTTCCAGCGTCGCCAGTTGCCCGTCTTTCACCACCACCTTGCCGCCGATCACGCTATAGCTCACCTGCGACGGCGCGCAGAACACCAGCGCGGCAACCGGGTCGTGCAACGCGCCCGCGAACAGCGGCTGACGCAGATCGAACGACACGAAATCCGCCGCCATGCCCGGCGCCAGTGCGCCGATATCGTCGCGGTTGAGCACCTTCGCGCCGCCGAGCGTCGCGATTTCCAATGCTTCTCGCGCGGTCATCGCGTCGGGTCCGAAGCCGACCCGCTGCAACAGCAGCGCCTGCCGCACTTCCGCGACCATCTGCGCGCCATCGTTCGACGCCGATCCGTCCACGCCCAATCCAACCGGCACACCCGCGAGCCGCATCCGTTTGACCGGCGCAATGCCCGACGCCAGCCGCATGTTCGAACACGGGCAATGCGCGACACCCGTGCCGGTGCGGGCGAACAGTTCGATGCCCGCATCGTCGAGTTGCACACAATGCGCATGCCATACGTCGTGACCGACCCAGCCGAGATCTTCCGCATACTCGGCGGGCGTCATGCCGAACTTCTCGCGGCTGTACGCAATATCGTTGACGTTCTCCGCCAGATGCGTGTGCAGCGACACGCCATACTGGCGCGCCATCACCGCCGACTCGCGCATCAGATCGCGGCTCACCGAGAACGGCGAGCACGGCGCGACGACCACGCGCAGCATCGCGTAACGGCCTTCGTCGTGATACGTCTCGATCAGACGCTGCGTGTCCTTCAGAATGTCGGGCTCGCGCTCGACCACCGAATCCGGCGGCAAACCGCCGTCCTTCTGCCCCACGCTCATGCTGCCGCGCGCCGCGTGAAACCGCATGCCGATCCGCTGCGCAGCGACGATGCTGTCATCGAGCCGGCTGCCGTTCGGATAGATATACAGATGGTCGCTCGACGTCGTGCAACCGGACAGCAGCAGTTCGGCCATCGCCGTCAGCGTCGAAACTTCGATCATCTCCGGTGTGAGGTTCGCCCACACCGTGTAGAGGTTCGTGAGCCAGCCGAACAGTTCGGCGTTCTGCGCGGCGGGTATCGCGCGCGTCAGGCTCTGATACATGTGGTGATGCGTATTCACGAGACCGGGGATCACCAGGTGCCCGCGCATGTCCAGCACTTCGTCGGCCGTTTGCGGCAAGTCCGCCGTCGGTCCGACCGCGACGATCCGGTTGTCTTCGATATACAGGCCGCCGTCGCGCAATTCGCGCCGGGCGCCGTCCATCGTGAACAGCACGTCCGCGTGCTTCACCAGCATCGTTTTCTTCGGCCTGCCTGCCGTCTGTTCCACCTTCTGCTCCATCGTCATTCGTTTTCTCCGCTTCAATGCTTCCGTGCAAAGCCGTTCGAACGCGATGTGGCGCACGCTCACCGTGCCGCCGCGTCCCGTCGAACGCCGTTGGCCCGGTTACCCAGCGTCTTCCGCCGTCTTCGGGTTGTGTGCCGCAGCCCAACACTTCAAGTTCGGGTTTGCTGCGGCACACAGCCGTAACCTTCGACGGCCAAAAAAACGCTGACAACTCGCGCCAATGCGATACCCAACTTCACGCTGCCGATATAGTGGGCCTTTTTTGGCACCGGTACGATCCGCCGGTGGGTTCGATTCAGCGTATTGATCGAACAAATCGGCATGCTGTGGCTTTCAACAGGCTGTCTGTCATGCGCCGGGGCTTATCTTTCCTATCTCGCGCGCGCTGGACGGAACATCCTTTTTACAATGGCTGCCACGGCGCTCGCTTCATTTCGCCGACGGGTATGTAGCCACTGACGTGGAGCCTCGATCCGCCGCAAACGTATCTGGATCGGGCCGCCGCCGAAACCTCGCAAACACACAAGGAAAATTGCGAATGGGAAAGCTCACAACCCATGTGCTCGACACCGCGAACGGCCGTCCCGGCGCGGGCATCAAGGTCGAACTCTTCGCGCTGTCGGGCGACACCCGCCGCGCGCTCAAAACCACCCTCACCAATGACGACGGCCGCTGCGACCAGCCGCTGCTCGAAGGCGACGCGCTAGTCGCGGGCGAATACGAACTCGTGTTCGGCGCGGGCGACTATTTCGCGTCGATCGGCACGAAGGTGCCGGAGCCGCGTTTCGTCGATCGCGTGGTGTTGCGCTTCGGCGTCGCCGATGCGGCTGCGCACTATCACGTGCCGCTGCTGGTGTCGCCGTGGTCGTACAGCACGTATCGCGGCAGCTAGGAGGCTGACGCCGATATGCGTCCGATTGCCTTGCGCAGAGGGTCGCCCGACACCGGCGACCTGTCCGCGAAACGCAATCGACCGCGTGCGGTTCGGCCCAGCGATCTGACTGGAAGCACTGTTAAAAAACGGCGTGCTGCGAACTGAGCGCAGCGTGTCTTTCACCCCGCAGTCGGCGCAGTGACGTAATACGTGCCCGAGACCCGTCAAGCGGGTCCGCACAAGGCCGAACGTCATCGCGCATACAACGAATCAGAAGTGGAGGAGTTTCATGGAAGGCTTTATCACCGACTGGCTGAACCTGGCGATTCGCTGGTTCCACGTCATCGCCGCGATTGCATGGATCGGCGAATCGTTCTATTTCGTCGCGCTCGACAACAGCCTGAAACCGCCGACGGACCCGAACCAGCGCCGACGCGGCGTGTTCGGCGAGCTGTGGCACGTGCATGGCGGCGGCTTCTACAACATGCAGAAGTACACCGTCGCGCCGCCGGAAATGCCCGACGATCTGCACTGGTCGAAGTGGCCGTCGTACACGACATGGCTGTCGGGCTTCGGTCTGTTCACGGTGCTGTATCTGTTCTCGCCGTCCACTTACCTGATCGACAAGAACGTGCTCGATATGGGTCCGGTGGTGGCAGTGGCGTCGGCAATCGGCTTTCTCGCGGCGGGCTGGATCGTCTATGACTCGCTGTGCCGCCTGCTCGGCACTAAAGACAAGGTGCTCGGCATCTGCGTCGGCGTGTATGTGTTCATCGCCGCGTGGCTGGCTTGCCACATTTTCGCGGGCCGCGCCGCGTACCTGATCATGGGCGCGATGCTGGCGACGATCATGTCGGCGAACGTGTTCTTCGTGATCATTCCGGGCCAGCGCAAGATGGTCGCGGCGATGCTCAAGGGCGACACGCCGAACCCGATCTACGGCAAACGCGGCAAGCAACGCTCGGTGCACAACACGTATTTCACGTTGCCGGTGGTGTTCGCGATGCTGTCGAACCACTACGCGATGACCTACACGCATCCGTACAACTGGGCCGTGCTGCTGGTCATCATGCTGGCTGGCGCGCTGATCCGTCAGTTCTTCGTGATGCGTCACCGTGGCCAGGTGCTGTGGTATCTGCCGCTGGTCGGCATCGCGCTGATGTTCTGCGCGCTGGTCTGGACCATGCCGAAGCCGATCGTCGCGCAGGCTCAGGCTGCGAACGCGCCGTCGGTGAAAGTGGCCGACATTGCGCCGGTGCTGCAACAGCGTTGCGTGGCGTGCCACTCCGCGCATCCGACGATGATGGGCAGCGCACCCGCAGGCGTGTTGCTCGATACGCCGGATGAAATCTCGCAGAACGCGCAGCGGATTTATCAGCAGGCGGTGACGCTGAAGGCAATGCCGCTCGGCAACGTCACGCATATGACCGACGACGAGCGCATGAAAATCGCTGCGTGGTTCGAAGGTGGTGCGGTGAAGTGAGATTTGCAGGAATTCGCACGCGGCTTGTCGTTTTTGACTGAAGGCCGGGTGAGCGTGCCGGCCTGAAGAGGCGGCATCATTGAAAAGCGGGCTTTTCGCGTAAGCGGGAAGCCCGCTTTTTCTTTTGTCGCCCTTTCGCGCGATTTGCCAATTATTAAATCGCATTTGGTAGCCTAAGAGCTACAAAAAATGCTATACCAGATCAAAATGTAGCCCATAGGCTACAAATCGGTCATTTATTTTTGTGTCCCATAGGCTACAATAAAGCGACAAATCGCAGAAATTGATGCCTTGGGGCTACAAATGACCAATCTGGCCGACGTATCCGACATGCTGAAAACCGTGCGACGCGAAAGCAATCTGTCGCAGGAAGAACTGGCGCGGCGCGCGGGCGTCGCGCGCACCACCGTCGCGCGGATGGAAACGCTCGCCAAAAATGATATGAGCGTGTCGGTGCTCGTGCGTCTGCTCGAAGCAGCGGGCTACGACCTGAAGTTCGTCGCGCACGGGCATGGGCGCACGCTCGAAGACATCCTCGCTGAACAGCGCAGCCCGGACGCGAACTCATGAAACTCGACGTTCAGGTACTGGGCAAGACCGTTGCCACGCTGTTCCGCGAGCGCGACGACTACGTTCTCAAATACAACGCCAACGCAAATGCCGCCGATTTCGTCAGCCTGGCCATGCCGGTTCGTGACGAAGCGTGGCGCTGGCCGCGCGACCTGCATCCATTCTTCCGGCAGAACCTGCCGGAAGGCTATCTGCTGAATCTGATCCGCGAGCAATTCGGGCCGTTGCTCGATGGCACCGATCTCTCGTTGCTGGCGGTGGTCGGTGCAATGGGTATTGGGCGCGTCACCGTCACGCCCGAAGGCGTCGCGCCCGGCACCGAATTGCAGGCGCTCGACGTGCAGGACATTCTGCATGGCGACAACACCGCCGACCATTTCTCGCAACTGGTGCGCGAATATGCACGCGCGGCAATCTCGGGCGCGGTGCCGAAATTCATCGCGCCGGACCGGCAGGCAAACAGCGAAGCTGTACCGACGCCACTCGGCAAGCCGACCATCCGCACGAGCCGTCACATCGTCAAGGGCTCGGACGACAGCACGCCGTTTCTCGGCTTCAACGAGTTCTATTCGATGCGCGTGCTGGAGCGGCTCGATGTGGCAAAGGTCGCGCGTACGCAGATGTCGGACGATGGCCGCGCGCTGATCGTCGAGCGCTTCGACGTGGATGCCGACGGCCTGCCCGCCTATGGCGTCGAAGACATGTGCGGCCTGCTGGGTCTGCCGCCGCATGAGAAATACAACTCGACCACCGAGAAAATGCTCAATGCCGCACGGGCTTATCTGCTCGATCGCGACAGCATGCGGCTTCAACTGGAACAGCTCGCGTGGCATCTGCTGACCAACTACGTGGTGCGCAACGCCGACTGTCATACGAAAAACGTTGCGCTGTACTACACGTCCGTCGACGATGTCGCATTCACGCCCGTCTACGATATCGTCACGACCCAGGCTTACCCGCGATTTGCCGCGAATCCGCCGGGCCTGCCGATCGACGGCCGCAAGACCTGGGCAGCCGGCAAGACGCTCGAGCGCTTCTTCAATACGCGGATGGGCATTCCGCCCCGGCAGTACGCGCAGATGGTCGAAGCGTTGTGCGATTCGGCGGTCACGGTCGGCCATGAGCTGATCGAAGCAGCGCGCAATGAGCCGCAATGGCACACCGTCGCGAAGCAGATGCTGCATGCGTGGGACGACGGCATGGCGTCGTTGCGCTCGTCGAAGAAAAGCCTGCAATTCAAGGGACTGAAACCCGCGATCGAGGCGGCGGGATTTTCCGCGCCCGAACCGGCTGAAAAAGCGCGTGAGGTGATTGGGCGCTCGCCCTTGCTTGGAAAACGGTGAATCAACGCGCGCGCGATTTGCACCGGCCGGCCGCAATGAAAAAGGCCCACGGCACCTGCATGCCGTGAGCCTTCTTTAACATTGCGCTGCGCGTGGGACACAAACACGCGCAGCGACAACCCTCAAACCGCGACCGCGCTCAACGCATCTTCCGTGAGCCACAGCGGCTCGGCCAGATCCTGCTCATTCAGATTCAGCCCGTCCCCGCCACGATCGACGACGATAAAGTCGCTCACATCACCCAGCGCGATCAGCGGATGGTGCCAGACGCCCTTTGCATAATTGACGCCCTGCCAGCCGCTCGTCACGAACGCGCGAATCTGCGATGCATCGAGATCGCCCGCCGGCGCGACCACGACCAGATACGGCTTGTCGTTCAGCGGCACGAACGCCTGACTGCCCAGCGGATGACGTTCGAGCATCTTCACTTCGAACGGCAACACGCGCGGCTGTCCGCGAAACAGGTTGACCAGCGTGCGACCGTTTTCGTCGGTGACATCCACTTTCGCGAGATCGTGAAAGCGGATCGTCGTGCCGAGGTTGATCGGAATCTGCTTCGCGCCTTCGAGTTCGATCACGTCGCCGAAGGCGGCGAACGCCTCTTTCGTCAACGGTTCGATTGCGAGCGTTTTCATGATGCGAGCGTGCCCCACAGACGCAGACGCGACACGCCGCCGTCCGGAATGATGTTAAAGCGTACGTGCGTGACCGGACCCAGCGCCGCGATCTCGCTTTCGAAGAAATGCTGCTTGTCCATTTGCAGCTTCTGTTCGCCGAGCAGCACCGGCCAGAACATGGCCTGCGTGACCAGCGAACTGTCGGTGCCGCCCGTCACGAACGCGGCCTGGATCGAGCAGCGGTCCGGATAGTTGCCCTTGAAGTGCGCGGTGTCGACTTCGATCTTTTTGATCACGCCCGGCTGCGCCAGCGCGATGATCGCCCAGTCGTTGCCCGGCTCGCGGCGACGGCGCGTTTCCCAGCCGTCGCCCATGTTCACGCCGCGACCCGGCATCAGCAGCGTGGACGCTGCGCCGAAGTGCTGGTTGTTCGCGCCGACCAGATACGCGCCGTTTTCCATCGCGGCCAGATCGAACTGCTCGGTGCGGCTCGCGCCTGCCCAGTCGACTTGCGGCTGACCATACACACGCAGACGGGCAATACCGCCGTCCGGGTAAATGTTCACGCGCAAATGCGTGTACGCGTTCGCGTCGCTGACTTCGTGATAGTGGTGGCTATTGCCCTGCAACGTCGACGACGGCACGATCTCGGTCCACTTCGTCGACTGATTCGGCGCACCGTCCACCACGCGCGCGGCTTCTACCGAGGCCGCCGGCGGGAAGTTGCCGGTGAAGTGGCTGGTGTCGAGATCGAGCCCCTTGATCACGCCCGGACGCGCGAGCTTGACGATGCACCAGTCATAGCCCGACACGCGCTTGCGGCGCGTTTCCCAGCCGTCCATCCACTTGCCGTTGTCGTCGTACTTGCCCGGAATGAAGACGGCCGGCTCCGGATTCAGCATGCGTTCCTTCGGCGCGAAGAAATCGTCGCTGGACTCGAGCGCCTGCGCGCCCAGACGCGGGTCCGCCAGATTCACATAGCGGCGCGTGAATTCCGGTGCGTTGGGATCGAGAATCGGGAGTGCCATCTTTGTCTTCCTTGATTGTGGGTGCTGAAAAAACGTTTCGATTCGAGAGTTGCGATGCGTGTGCGCATTAACAAGGCGTGATCGAAATCACGCCTGAGCGCTTACGCATCGATCAGATCGTCGAGCCGGAAACGTGCGATGCGGTAGATCTGGTCGAGGCTTGCGCGCAACTCGTCGGAGCGACTGTTGTTCACGCGCGCCTCGAAGTTCGCGATGATGCCGTGACGGTCATAGCCGCGAACCGCCAGAATGAACGGAAAACCGAATTTCTCGCGATACGCGCTGTTCAGCGCGAGCAGCTTGTCGAACTCTTCCTGAGTGCATTGCGCGAGGCCCGCGCCGCTCTGTTCGCGGGTCGACTCGGCGGTGAGTTCACCACGCACCGCGGCCTTACCGGCAAGCTCCGGGTGAGCGTTGATCAGCGCCAGTTGTTTCGCTTCGCCCGCCGTTTCGACAACGCCCGACATCTTGCGATGCAACTCGTCGATGCTCGCGAACGGCCGTTGTTGCGCGGCGACTTCCGCGACCCACGGCGAATGCTCGAAGATGCCCGAGAGCGCTGTGATAAACGCGTCGGCCGGGATGCTGTTGAGTTGGTCGAGTGTGTATTGCATCGCCTTCATGCCGCAGCCTCGCGGTTGTTTTGCTGGTAAGGGTGATGTTCGCGCCAGTGACGCGCAATATCGACGCGCCGCGTCACCCACACGCGATCGTGCTGTTCGATATGGTCGAGAAAACGTTGCAGTGCGCGGAACCGCCCAGGGCGGCCGAGCAGGCGGCAATGCATGCCGATGGACAGCATTTTCGGTGCTTCGTCGCCCTCTTCGTAGAGCACGTCGAATGCGTCGCGCAGGTAGGTGAAGAAGTGGTCCGCCGTGTTGAAACCTTGCGGGCTGGCGAAGCGCATGTCGTTGGTGTCGAGCGTGTACGGCACGATCAGTTGCGGCTCGGTTTTGCCGCCCTTGACCTCGACGTCCATCCAGAACGGCAGGTCGTCGCCGTAGTAATCGGAGTCGTACAGAAAGCCGCCATATTCCGCGACCAGACGGTGCGTATTCGGACTGTCTCGGCCGGTGTACCAGCCAAGCGGGCGCTCGCCCGTCACGCGCTCGATCGCTTCCATGCCGAGGCGCATGTGCTCGGCCTCTTTCTCCGGCGACACATCCTGGTAATGAATCCAGCGGTAGCCGTGACACGCAATCTCATGCCCCAGTTCGACGAAGGCGCGCGCGAGATCGGGATGCCGTTCGATCGCCATGCCGACACCGAACACTGTAAGCGGCAGATGACGTTTTTCGAACTCGCGCAGGATGCGCCACACGCCCGCGCGCGAACCGTATTCGTAGATCGACTCCATGCTCATGTGACGAGACGGATAAGCGGCAGCGCCGACGATCTCCGACAGAAACTGCTCCGAGCCAGGGTCTCCGTGCAACACGCAGTTTTCACCGCCCTCTTCGTAATTCAGGACGAATTGCACTGCGACGCGCGCTCGACCCGGCCAGTTGGCCTGTACCGGGTGGCGGCCGTAGCCGATCAGATCACGTGGGTAGTTCGAGTCGAGTGGCATGGTTTGACAATGCGTGGTGACGGTATGAAAAATTCGCGCGACGCTCTGAGCGGCGATATATGCACCTGACACGTGAGCTTTTTGCGCAAGTCCACGTGCGATGCGACTGCATGTGCGTCTCGCCGGCGCGGGTACGAACGGGGCTGAATCAGCGGCAAAAACCGCGTTTCGGCACCCTCGCCGAGTTGAATCAGTGTAGCGAAAACACCCGGATGCGCCCATACACCCGGGCAGATAGTGCGTGTCAGACTGAATGTATGTGCTGCGCCGATTCCTTCGCGTTTACCCGGGCTGAATCGGATGTTTCTGCGGATTCTTGAAGATTTTTTGACGAATCTCCATGCGTGACGACGTGTGCGCCGGCTTGCTGCTGATTAGGATCGGCCGGACCCGACGCGGCCGACCCGCGCGGCGACTGCGGATGCAACTCCGTTGCGCCCGGGCTGAACGACTCCAGCGCGCCGTCGTAGCGCTTGGCCAACGGTCGCGCATAGTCGCCGCGCTTGGCCGTCGAAAGCCGCAGCGAGACCAGCGCCTCACTCCATTTCACGGCCGCCGTCACGCCTTCGATCACCGGTGCGCCGAGCGCGTCCTCGATCTCCCGGCACAGTTCGGCCATGCCCGCACAACCCAGCACGATCGCGTCCGATCCATCCTCGGCGAGCGCACGACGGCATTCGTCGAGGATGATGCGGCGCGCCGCCGAACCCGGCTTGTCGAGATCGAGCACGGCTACATCAGTCGCGCGGACATTGCGGCAGAAGCGCTTCATCCCGTAGCGCTCGGCGAGATGCCACGCCATGCCGCAAGTGCGGGCAAGCGTCGTTACGACAGAAAAGCCCGGCGCCAGCACGCTCGCCGCATGCATCGCCGCCTCGGCAATGCCGATGACGGGCCCGCGCGCCACCTCGCGCGCCGCATACAAACCGGGGTCGCCGAAGCAGGCGATCACGTACGCGTCGCAGCCCTCGCGCTCGCCTGCGGCGACTTCCGCCAGCAGGCCCGGCGTGGCGAGCGCTTCGTCGTAGTAGCCTTCGATCGACGGCGGCCCCATGGTCGGATTTACCGCGATCACTTCGGTGCCTGGCGCGGCGACTTCCCGCGCGCAACGGCCCATTGCGTCCGTCATGCGCTGGGTCGTATTCGGGTTGATCAGTTTGATACGCATCTCGACTCCTGTTGCAACTCATTTGCGGCTACGAATCGGGCCGCGAACTGGCGAATTGGCGGGCAAAACGAACGGGCAAACGACCGACGAGACTCAGCGCGCAAGAATGCGATAGAACAGCGCGGCCAGCCCGGCGCCGAGGAACCACGAGAAATTCGCCACGTTGTCGAGCGCAGGCGTCATCACGCAGACCACGGTAATCAACGCGGCCGGCAGCAACGCAGCCACAGCCTGGTAGTTGACACCGTTGCGATACCAGTACGAACCGGTCGGCTCCACCGTGTACAGATCGTCGAGCACGATCTTCTGACGCTTCACCAGATAGTAGTCGACGATCAGGACGCCGTACAAAGGGCCGATGAAGCTGCCAAGAATGTCGAGCGTGTAGTGAATCACGGCCGGGTTGTTGAACAGATTCCACGGCGTAATGAAAATCGACGCCACTGCCGCGAGCATGCCACCCATGCGCCAGCTGATCAGACGCGGCGCGACGTTCGAGAAGTCGAACGCCGGCGACACGAAGTTGGCCACGATGTTGATGCCGATCGTTGCAATCGTGAAGGTCAACGCACCGAGAATCACCGCGGTCGGATAGTCGATCCGGCCTACCGTTTCGACCGGGTCCGTGATCAGTTCGCCGAAGACCGGCAGCGTGGCTGCAGTCGTCACCACCGTGACCAGCGAAAACGCGAGGAAGTTGACCGGCAGTCCCCAGAAATTGCCACGCTTCACGCTGCGAAAGCTCTTACCGTAGCGGGAGAAGTCGCCGAAATTCAGCATGGGGCCGGAGAAGTACGAGACGACCAGCGAGGTTGCCGTGATCATCACCGGCACGACCTGCATGCCGTGATATTTGACACCGCCCAGGTTGATGCCGATGTTGCGCCAGCCGGCGCGATACACCATGTAGCCCGCGAGGATGAACATCACGACATAGACCGCCGGACCCGCGAAGTCGATGAACTTCTTGATGGTTTCCATGCCGTGCCAGAACACCAGCGCCTGCAACGTCCACAGGAGCATGAAACCGGCCCAGCCGAGCGTCGAGAGGCCCATGAAGCCGTGGTGGTGAACATCCGCATAAGGCAGCCATTGCGGGACGAATTTGAGCACCACGATCACCAGCGCGCTCGACGCCAGATAAGTCTGAATGCCATACCACGCGACCGCGATCAACCCGCGAATCACAGCGGGAATATTCGCCCCGAGCACGCCGAACGTCGCGCGGCACGCGACCGGATACGGCACGCCGTTCATCTGGCTTGGCTTGGCGATCAGGTTGCACAGCAGATTGACGATCGTGATGCCGACCAGCAGCGCAATCAGCAGCTGCCAGCTCGTCAGACCGAGCGCGAACAGACTGCCCGCGAACACGTAACCGCCGACGCTATGCACGTCCGACATCCAGAACGCGAAGATGTTGTAAGCGCCCCAGGTCTGTTCGCGCAGCGGCGCGAGATCTTCGTTGTAAAGCCGCTCGCTATAGCCTGCCGGCATCGACGATTCGCCGGACGCGCTGCCGTCTGCATAAGTGGGTAGGTTGGGACTGCCGGGCGCTGCACTGAACTGAGCCATGATTCCTCCTTGGGTGGGGACCCTCGATAGCGCATCGAAGGACGTTGCACCAGCCGTGCCAGTCGCGCCCTCCTTGCCCGCGTACGCTTTAACGTTAGCTTTCGCTGTCGGGAAAGGAAGCCGGCGCTGTCTGTCAGGGCCGTGCCGCGGGTGTCTCCGTACTGAAGTACTTGTGGTGATCGCATCGCCGGCTGCCGCGAATGTCCGGCAATACATTGCTGCCCAAAGTCCGTCGTTCGAAGACGGACACGCGTGCGCAAGCCGGCAGCGCTCACGCCGAGCCGCCTTGCAACGCCTGATCCAGTTCGATTCAATTCAGTGCGGCGCGCACCGCTAACGGGCGCTTCTGCTCAAACCTGCTCGCACTGACTGCTTGCCTCAGCCTGCTGTGGAATTGGCTTTGGAGGCATTTTTCGGCGCCGCACCCAGCGTGCCGAACACTTCATGCAGATCGGCCGCGCCACGAGCGGGGCGGTCCAGCATCTTCAACTCGACGCTTTGCAGATGGCGCGACATCAGGGCCGCCGCCTCCTTTGCATCGCCGGCGTCGAGCGCGGCGAGAATGGCTTCGTGGTCTTCGAACGAACAAGGGCTGCGTCCGAGCGACTCGTACAACGCGGAAATCAGCGTGGAGCGCGCAACCAGGCCATTCAGACAGTCGCACAACACGGCATTGCCGGTGAGTCCTGCCAGTTCGGTGTGGAACTCGCCCGACAGGCGAATCCACGCCGGAAAATCACGTGTTTCGAACGCCTTACGTTCACGGCCGATCATGCTGCCGATGTTTTTCAACCGACGCATGCCGTGACCGTTGCAAATCTTTTCAACCACGGCAAGTTCGATGATGCGGCGCATTTCGAACACTTCGTGCACTTCCTGCAGCGACGGACTCGCGACGAACGCACCGCGATTCGGCTCGAGATCGACGAGATGGTCGGTCGCCAGTTGCGCGAGCGCCTGCCGGATCGGGCCACGCTTCACGCCGAATACTTCGCATAACTGCGCTTCGGTCAGCTTGGCGCCAGGAGCCAGCCGATGCTCGAGGATCGCCGCGCGGATGCGCTCGGCAATCGCTTCGGGTTTCGAACTGGTGATGGCGGCGAAGTCTGTGTCGGACATGATGTTTGTCTCTGTATGTTGGTCATCTTAGGACGGACATAAAGATTGTCAACAATTTTTGTTTTGAATTTTGACAATTTCTTGCGGAGGCTGGGGTTTGCGATGGGCGAGGTGGAGTGCTTTGCACAGTGCAGCTTATTTAGCAGGTTTATTAATTGATAAGCAGTCGGGCGATCGACAGCGTATTTTGTCAACAAAATCCGCCTGCGGTCGTGGTCGATTATGGTTATCGACGTGGCCAAGATATGACCGTTAGTTGCTTTCATATTGCTAAAAAGAGCGGGCTGCTCAATGCCCGCTCTCTTCCAGATCCGGATCGAAGCGAAATGTCAGGCGAGATGCGGATAGCCCGACAACGTCAATTTGAACCCATGCGCGTTCGCGACGAGGTGCCCGTCCGCGCCGACGGGCAAGGTCAGCATGTTATGGATATGCCCGAATTGCAGCCCTGTAACGACCGGAATGCCGATCAACGCCCTCACCTGCTCGACCATCGCGTGCAAGTCATAGCCGTTGTCGTAATCGTACGTTTTGCCGCCGGAAAAATCGCCCAGCACGAGCGCCTGCTGCTGCGCGAGAATGCCTGACAGATGCAACTGATAAATCATCCGCTCGATGCGGAACGGTTGCTCGTTGACGTCTTCGACAAACAGGATGCCGCCCTGCACCGGCGGCATATACGGCGTACCGATCAGCGACGTCAGCACCGCCAGATTGCCGCCCCACAGCATGCCCGACACGTCGACGGATTGTGCCTGCGGCGTGTTGCCGGTCACGGTCATGCTCGGCTTCGTCAACGCCGACCAGAAATGCTGCATGGTGAATTCGCTGACGTCCTCCGCGCCGAAATCGCTCATCAGCATCGGCCCACCGAACGTTTTCACGCCAGAACGCGCCAGCAACGCGAGCTGGATCGCGGTGAAGTCGCTGTGCCCGACCAGCGCGACCGGCTGATCGGCCAGGCGCCGCTGCAGCCCCTCATAGTCAAGGCCATGCAGAATACGCACGGCGCCGTAACCACCGCGGACGGCCAGCACCACATCGGGCAATTGCCGCGACGGATCGGCGAGCCGGTTCAGATCGGCCGCGCGTTCGCCGTCAGTGCCCGCGAATCGCTGATACCGACGCTTTGCCGCCTCCTCGCCGCCGACGCGGTGCCCCAGCGCGTGCAGACGATGCAAAGCGCGATGCAGCACCTCAGGATCATGCGGATATCCGGACGGCGCGATCAATTCGATGGTGCGATGAACGGTCATTGGCAAGACCTGTTGGATGTTGTCGTTTTACGGCGGGTTCAAAGCCGCTCTACAGCGCTTCGGCCGACGGAAGATCGCCGGCAGTTTCAGCGGCACGCGCCGCCGCGCGCGCTTCACGACTTGCGCGTCGACGCTCCGCAAAAAACGATTTGAGCGCCGCCCCACATTCGGCTTCGAGCACTCCGCCGCTCACCGTGGTGTGATGATTCAGTTGCGGATTTGCAAATGCATCGACGACGCTGCCGCATGCCCCCGTTTTCGGATCGCGAGCGCCAAACACGACGCGAGCGATTCGCGCGTGCATGATCGCGCCCGCACACATCAGGCAGGGCTCGAGCGTCACATAGAGTTCGCAGCCTGGCAGCCGGTAGTTTTCGACGGCCTGCGCGGCCGCACGCAACGCAATCATCTCTGCATGCGCCGACGGATCGTGCGCCCCGATCGGATGATTGAAACCTTTGGCGATGACTTCGTCACCACGAACGAGCACCGCGCCGACCGGCACTTCGCCCGCTGCGCGTGCCTCTTCGGCGGCGGCCTGAGCAAGTGCCATAAACCGGCGATCACGTTCGGACACGGCAGGAGACTCTGAGGGATCGGTAGATATTGTCGATCCACTGACCTCTCGCACAGCAGGCGGGCACGAATCGTTCACCGACGTTTTAGAGAGTTCTGCGCCGGCCTCATTGGGAGAAACAGACATATTCAATGCTTCGCCCCCCTCGACAGACATCGAACCAGACAGCACTGAGCAGCTAGCCGATTCATTCACCGCGAAACCACGTCTGCCGTGTCGAGTTTGCCAACCCGCTCCGATTGCCGCTCAGCGATGCGTCGGCAGTATTCGCGCGGCAAAACCAGCGGACCGCCGCGCAACGATTCGAGCGCCATATCGAGCGCCAGCATGCGAGCCCGGATGCGGCAAAGCGTGGCGCTGCCGCTGTCGGCATTCAACTCCGTTTGCAGATCACGCAACGCGCGTAACTGCTCAACTGCGGGCGGCAGGAAGCCCGCATTCTTCAAAATCCGGTTAGCGATACGCACCTCTTCCGGGACCAGCGCATCATCGTCCTGGGGTCGCGGCGCGGCCGTACCCGGCACGTCTTCGAACTCGCCGCGCGCGGCTGCGGCGGCAATACGCTGTTCGACAAGCGCATCAAGCAATTTCATCTGAAATCCACTACGTTGCGGCCCAAGCATTCTATCAGGGAGCGCCTAGCCGCTCCGCGTGTCTGACAGACAAAACACACCGGTTTTCAGATACTGCGTATTTGTGATACGCATAGACGTAAATTAGAGTTGAAACCCTGCTGCTGCGCCGTTTATGCACAACGAACTCGCGATAAATCTTCCATCAACCGGTACGACAAGCGTCCTGCTTTTTGTTCTTCGAGGCCACTTACCTGATGCAATCCAGAATGATTGATTCATCATCCTGCACCACTTCAGCGGCACCCGACTCGAACAGCCTCTCGCAGTTCGCCGCGCGCCGCCCGCATACTGTGTCCATAAGCAAGCTCATACTTGGGAAACGCTTGCGCACAACTTTAGCGACCATCGCCATGATGATGACGCTGTCAGGCTGCGGCGTATTCTGCGGCGGCGCGGGTGGAAGCGGTGGTGGCTTCGCTGGCGGCTGCGGAACCGGCGTACGGTTTTAATGCACACGCTTCAGCTTTGCACGGCTTAGTGGCGCGGAAGTAGCTGCACAACCACTTTCTCCCGCCCCTTTGCAACTGACGCAGTCGTTACGACACGCCGCCCACCAGAGACCACCGCGCCAATGCAACATGTCGGGTACGTCCTAACAAACTATGTATCAATGCAAACTCCCGCACATTCCAGCACGCGGGCTCAACGGGACGTTTGTCCGCCGGCGGTATGCCATAAGCCAGCGTAACGTGCGGCTCATAACTCTTGCTGGCAATCGGATGCCCCCAGAAGTCGACGCTGTTTAACGCTTGCTCTAGCGCGTCATGCAGCGCATGAAGGCCAACGACGCCCTCGCCTCCAGTCAACACCATGGGCCCCGGACGCGGCCTCTTTCCAAAATTCGCAACCGCGTCGAATTCGACGGTAAATGGCGCCATGCCGATCGACTCCGCTGCACGCTTTGCCGCGTCGACTTTCTCTTGCGGCAACCCTCCCGCAAAATTTCCCAGATGAGTCAGCGTTGCGTGCAAACGTCCAGCTGCTAGCGGCTTGCTGCGGACGCGCGCCTCCCCGCAAAGCTGGTGCGCGAGCTTCGCAATGCCGGCCGCTGTTCTTGTGTCGGGGAAAACGGCGAAAAACAGGCCATCTGTTGGCGTTGGCGGCGCCTCTAGCCCAGGCAACCAGAATTGTTCAGGCATGTCGCTCCTGACATGGAAAAGCCCGCATCTGCATGTAAATGAACCCCCGGTTTGTCGCGAGCGCGGCCGCGCCCCGATCGTTTCAGCCACTTCAGAAACCGCTTGCACCTTTGCTCTGCCCACGTACAATACTGTACATCCATACAGTATTGGCGGCAACATGGAATTGCTCAAAAAGCTCGAAGTATTGGCGGACGCGGCGAAGTACGACGCGTCGTGTGCCAGCAGTGGCGCTCCCAAGCGCGGCTCTCGAGGCACAGAAGGGCTCGGCGCAAGCACGGGTGCGGGCATTTGCCATAGCTTTACGCCCGATGGGCGCTGCGTGTCCCTCCTGAAAATACTGCTAACCAATTTTTGTCTTTACGATTGTCAATACTGCGTCAATCGGCGCTCGAGCAACGTGCCCCGCGCGCGCTTCACGCCGGAGGAAGTGGTCGATCTCACACTAGATTTCTATCGGCGCAATTACATCGACGGCCTGTTTCTGAGTTCCGGAATCATTCAGTCATCGAACTACACGATGGAGCAGCTTGTACGCGTTGCGCAGTCGCTGCGTGAGGAGCACCAGTTTCGCGGCTACCTTCATCTGAAAACGATTCCCGACGCCGACCCGCAACTGATCGCCCTGGCGGGGCGTTACGCCGATCGTTTGAGCGTGAATATCGAGTTACCTACTGACAGCAGTCTTGCTCGCCTCGCCCCGGAAAAGGACGTGCGCACCATCAAGCTGGCAATGGGTTCGATCCGTCTCGCGCAGGAAGAAGCGCAGAGCGACGCGAAGGCGCCAAAGTTCACTCCGGCGGGACAAAGCACGCAAATGATCGTCGGCGCAGATCAAACCAGCGACAGCACGATCCTGCAAACAGCCGAAACGCTCTATGGCGCTTATAAGCTGAAGCGCGTGTATTACTCGGGATTCAGCCCGATTCCCGACAGCCCTTCTGCGTTGCCCGCGCAGGCGCCGCCGCTGTTGCGTGAACATCGGCTGTATCAGGCCGACTTTCTGATCCGCGGCTACGGTTTCAGCGTCGAGGAACTGTTTGAAAAGCCGGGCAATCTTTCGCTTGAGATAGATCCCAAGCTCGCGTGGGCGCTGGCGCATCGCGAGGCGTTTCCGGTTGATCTCAATCGCGCACCGATGCGAATGATCGCGCGCGTGCCGGGCATCGGCATGCGCAACGCGAAGCGGCTGGTCGAATTGCGGCGAACGCGTCGTGTGCGCTATGACGACCTCGTTCGGCTGCGTTGTCCGCTGGAGAAAATCAAACCGTTTGTCGTCACGCAAGACTACCGGGCGGCCAGTCATGACGCGTCGTCGGCTCATTTGCGCCGTGTGCTGACGCCGCCGCCGGTACAACTGGCGCTGTTGTAAAGCATCGCAATGCGTTCCATCGTTATTGACGACGATTTCACCGCGTGGCGAGCCGCGTCACTCAAAGCGTTAGCCGAAGGCCTCGCGCCGGAATCGATTGAATGGCGCGTCGAACAACCGCCAGAGTTACGGCAAGGTCAAACATTGTTCGACTATGGGGAATCGTCGGAAAACGACATGATCACGCCCGCAACAGTGGCCGTGCTTGTATCAAAAGAACTGGGCGCGCTGATTCACGACTGCGCACTTCACTGCGAGCCACAGCGTTGGGCTTTTTTATACAAAGTACTGTGGCGCTGGCAGCAAGGAGATCGCTCGGTAGCGTCGCCGGCTGACGAAGACGGCGCGCAGCTTTATCGCATGGCCAAAAGCGTGCGACGCGCCAAGCACGACATGATTGCGTACGTCCGGTTTCGCCAGCAGGCGCAAGCGTCACGGCCACCCGAGTACATCGCGTGGTACGAACCGGAGCACGACGTCCTTGCGTGGGCGGCCGAGCATTTCGCCCAGCGCATGGGGCGCTCGTCGTGGATTATCACGACGCCAAGAGGCGCGGCGTTCTGGGACGGTCAGCAGTTGCATCTCGAACGCCGTCACGCGTTGCCCGGCGAACATCGCGTCGACACCGAGGACGAAGCCGAAGCGCTTTGGCTCGCCTATTACCGCAGCACGTTCAACCCGGCCCGCCTCAACGAGACCGCGCTCGAACAGCACATGCCGGTACGTTTCTGGAAAGGCTTACCGGAAGGCCACCTGATCCCCGCCATGATCAGCGAAGCGAAAAGCGGCGCGCGCCGTTTAGCGCAAGCAAGCGGCGTCGGTGAGCTCGGTGGCAAGTCGATTCCGGTTGAGGCTGAAGTCGCTCAACCAGTTCGCGAAAGCCCATCATCGCTTGATGCGTGCCGACGTTGCGACCTGTGGCGCAACGCGACGCAAGCGGTCGGCAGTTCAGGGCCGGGCGAAGCGCGAATCATGCTGATTGGCGAGCAGCCTGGAGATCAGGAAGACCTGAGCGGTCAACCGTTTGTCGGGCCCGCAGGGCAGTTACTGGACATGGCGATAAAGCGCGCGGGATTGTCGCGCGAGCGTCTTTATCTGACGAACGCTGTAAAACATTTCAAATGGGAATTGCGCGGCAAGCGACGGCTTCACAAGACACCGGGGCAGCGTGAGGTCGAAGCGTGTTCTTACTGGCTTGAGCGGGAATTGGAGACGGTGCGGCCAACTGTAATCGTAACGTTGGGAGCAACAGCACTCAACGCCTTGTTGCGAGAGAAAGCCAGCTTACGGGATTACATCGACAAACCGTTCGAAATGGCAGGCAGCGTGGGCATTGCGACCTATCATCCTTCGTTCGCGCTGAGACAGCCGAACGACGCTGCCCGCGACAAGATACTCGGCGAGATCAGCAACGCGCTTGAGCGGGCCCGTGAATTGGCGGAATCCGCATTACATGAAATACCCAACCCAACTTCGAAAAAATTGCGGCAATAAAAAAGGGCGCCGCAGCGCCCTCTTCCATGCCATTAAACCGGCAAGCTTATTCCCACTCGATTGTCGCCGGCGGCTTACCCGAGATGTCGTAAACAACCCGGTTAATCCCGCGCACTTCATTGATGATCCGGTTCGACACATGCCCCAACAACTCATGCGGCAGGTGCGCCCAATGTGCGGTCATGAAGTCCAGCGTCTGCACGGCGCGCAGTGCGACAACGTACTCGTAAGTGCGGCCATCGCCCATCACGCCAACGCTCTTCACCGGCAGGAACACCGCAAACGCCTGGCTCGTCAGGTCGTACCACGACTTGCCCGTTTCCTTATCGATAAACGTACGCAGCGTCTCGATGAAAATCGCGTCCGCGCGACGCAGCAGATCCGCGAAATCGCGCTTCACTTCGCCGAGAATACGCACGCCCAGACCCGGGCCCGGGAACGGATGGCGGTACACCATCGACGGCGGCAAACCGAGCTTTACGCCGAGTTCGCGCACTTCGTCCTTGAACAGTTCGCGCAGCGGTTCGAGCAGCTTCAGATTCAGCGTCTCAGGCAAGCCGCCCACGTTGTGGTGGCTTTTGATGGTCTGCGCGCCCTTCTTGCCCTTACCGGCCGATTCGATCACGTCCGGGTAGATCGTGCCTTGAGCCAGCCACTTCGCGTCGGTCAGCTTGCCAGCTTCGGTCTGGAACACTTCGACGAATTCCGCGCCGATGATCTTGCGCTTCGCTTCCGGATCGGTCACGCCGGCCAGCTTGCTCAGGAACGCTTCGCTCGCGTCGACGTGAATCACCTTCACGCCGAGGTTGTCGGCGAACAACGCCATCACCTGCTCGGCTTCGTTCAGGCGCAACAGGCCGTGGTCGACGAACACGCAGGTCAGCTGATCGCCAATCGCGCGATGCAGCAGCGCTGCCGCCACCGACGAATCCACGCCGCCCGACAGCCCCAGGATTACGTGCTCGTTACCGACCTGCTCGCGAATTTTCGCGACAGCTTCGTCGATATAGTTGCCCATTTCCCAGTCGGGCTGCGCGCCGCAGATCTTCAGCACGAAACGCTCGAGCATCGCGCGGCCCTGCACGGTGTGCGTAACTTCCGGGTGCCACTGCAGACCGTAGAAATGGCGCTTTTCGTCAGCCATCGCCGCGATCGGGCACGATTCCGTCGATGCCATCAACGCAAAGCCCGGCGGCATTTCCAGCACCTTGTCGCCGTGGCTCATCCACACCTTCAGCATGCCGTGACCTTCCGGCGTGGTGAAGTCGCTAATGCCGTCGAGCAGGCTCGTATGGTTGCGCGCGCGCACTTCGGCATAACCGAATTCGCGCAGATGGCCGTTGTCGACCTTGCCGCCGAGCTGCTCGGCCATCGCCTGCATGCCGTAGCAGATGCCGAGCACCGGCACGCCGAGTTCGAACACCGCTTGCGGCACGCGCGGCGTATCCGTTTCGGTGACCGAGCTCGGGCCGCCGGAGAGGATCACGCCCTTCGGCGCGAAATCGCGAATGAACGACGCATCGACGTCGTACGGATGAATTTCCGAATACACGTTGGCTTCGCGAACGCGACGTGCAATCAGTTGGGTGACTTGCGAACCGAAGTCGAGGATCAGGATCTTGTCATGCATGGCAGCGGACGGAGTCAAAAGTGAGCGGATACGGAATGCCGCGCACCGAAGCGCGCGGCCTTGAATTCAAAACGGTCCACGTGGGGACAATCGGACATGAAACGTAACGATGAAGCCAGCTGATGCGTTCGACGCCGCAGCCACCTGCCTGCGGCATGCTCGAACGAAATCCGTTAGCTTCAGCGGATGGCGTGGCGCTCGGCGCGTCAGCCATGAAGCGGTGGCCGGGGTGCGCCGGAAGCGTCGGCGGTTGCGTCACGCGTTTCGTTGCGCGCAACCGCTGCTGCCCGTGCAGCACGTTCAGACTCGGTGAGGCTGGCTTCATCGACAGGATGAAGTGGCGTGGCCGACGCAGCACCTACAGGCCGCGTAACCGGAATCACAGGTTCGACCACCGGCTCCGCGTGATACACCGGAAAACCCGCGGTGACACGTGCCGGTTCGCGCGCAGCGTCGCGCTCCAACTCGCGCCGCCTGGCGGCATCCTTTTCGGCCTGGATTTCGGCGTCTTTAGCAGCCTGGCTGGCGGCCAGTTTCTCAGCCCGCTTTTCAGCGCGAGTGGAAGAGCCTTTAACCACAATGCCCTTCTCACGCCGTCTTACCGCGCCCGACAGGCGCACGCCGCCGAGACCGACCACCACCAGCACCACACCCGCCAGCACCGCCACGACCTGCCCAAAACCGGTCAGCGAAGGTGTACGCAGACCGAGCAGCCAAACCAGCATCAGCACGCCGGTCAGCCAGTTCACATGGCCGACGGCCTTGGCAACCGCCGAAGTTAGCGCTCCATCGAACGACGCGTGCAACGCCAGCCACGCGAGTCCGATCAGCGCCACGCCAAACCCCTGGCCGACCAGAGCCGGCTCGGTTTGCACCAACTGCAGCGCGTTGTACAACGAAGTCCAAGGCGTCAGCAGAAACAGCAGACCGAACGCAAGCAACAACAAGGCATCGACGATAAGTACAAAACGCAGCAGTGGCTTCATTGGCGTTTAGTCCACGTGGTAGTTGGGGGCTTCCTTCGTGATTTGCACATCATGCACATGCGACTCGCGCAGGCCCGCGCCGGTGATCTGCACGAACTCGGCCTTGTCGTTCATTTCGTCGATCGTGCGGCAACCGCAGTAGCCCATGCTCGCGCGCACGCCGCCGATCAGCTGGAACAGGATGGCGTTGACCGAGCCCTTGTAGGCGACACGGCCTTCGATACCTTCCGGCACCAGCTTGTCGATATTCGCGGAGTTGTCCTGGAAGTAACGGTCTGCTGCGCCGTCCTTCATCGCGCCGACCGAACCCATGCCGCGATACGACTTGTACTGACGGCCCTGATACAGGAACACGTCGCCCGGCGCTTCTTCGGTGCCGGCGAGCATGCTGCCCATCATCACAGCGTTCGCGCCGGCTGCCAGCGCCTTGCTGACGTCACCCGAGAAACGCACGCCGCCGTCGGCGATGACCGGCACACCCGTGCCCTTCAGCGCTTCGGACACGTTCGAGATTGCGGTGACCTGCGGAACGCCGACACCCGCGACGATACGCGTCGTGCAGATCGAACCCGGGCCGATACCGACCTTCACGCCGTCCGCGCCGTACTCGACGAGCGCCTTCGCAGCCGCTGCGGTGGCGATGTTGCCGCCGATCACTTCGACGTGCGGGAAGTTCTGCTTGACCCACCTGACGCGCTCGAGCACGCCCTTGCTGTGACCGTGCGCGGTATCGACGACGATTACGTCGACGCCCGCCTGCACCAGCAGTTCGACGCGCTCTTCGTTGTCCGCGCCGACGCCGACCGCCGCGCCTGCGCGCAGCTTGCCGTGTTCGTCTTTACACGCGTCCGGGTGTTCGGTTTGCTTGGTGATGTCCTTGACGGTCATCAGGCCGCGCAGTTCGAATGCATCGTTGATGACCAGCACGCGCTCGAGGCGGTGGCTGTGCATCAGCGCTTTCGCTTCGGCGAGCGGCGTGCCTTCCTTGACCGTGACGAGGCGCTCGCGCGGCGTCATGATGGTGCGGACCGGCTCATCCAGGCGCTCTTCGAAACGCAGGTCGCGATTCGTGACGATGCCGATCAGTTGCGCGCCTTCGACAACCGGAAAGCCCGAAATGCCATGCTGCTGCGACAACGCGATAACGTCGCGCACTTTCATTTGCGGCGGGACGGTGATCGGATCACGCACGACGCCTGACTCGAAACGCTTGACCTTGGCAACTTCACGCGCCTGTTCGGCCGGCGTGAGGTTTTTGTGGATGATGCCCACGCCACCCATCTGCGCCATTGCGATAGCAAGGCGGGCTTCGGTGACGGTGTCCATGGCGGCGGACACGAGCGGCATATTCAGGGAGATGTTGCGGGTCAGCCGGGTCTTGAGGCTGGTGTCGCGCGGCAAAACATCGGAGAAAGCCGGGACGAGGAGCACGTCATCGAACGTGAGTGCTGTTTGGATCAGACGCATGGCAAATCCTATAGGCGCAAAAGCGAATTATACGCGATACCTCCCCGGTTTTCACTGCACTAACAGCAGCTTAGCGAATTTCGGGTGATTTTTTTCATGACTTTGGGCCTGTCGATTTCGCTTATCGGTTCGGCTCGGGTTCGATCGGGTTTCGTTTGCGCGTTCGGGCGCAAATAAGCGGCGGCGGGGAAAAACCGGATAAAACACGCATGACGGTCGCATGATTTCCGCTCAAATGCAGAATCGAACAAGACGCGGGACCGGCCAACCCGCTATTCTGCCGACCATTCTCAAGTTTTCCAGCAGGAGCAGTCGATGCAGCGCGGTGTGGCATATGGAGTAATGGCCGGAGCCTTATGGGGCATGGTTTTTCTGGTGCCGCGCGTGCTGCCCGACTTTTCGCCGCTGCTGCTGAGTGCGGGCCGCTACACGATGTACGGAATCGTGTCGCTGGCCGCCGCGCTGCCGATGGCGCGCTCGCTCGTCAAACGCCTGACCCGCGAGGATCTCGGCGCGCTGGTGAAGCTGGCGCTGGCCGGCAACCTCATCTATTACCTTTTGCTGACGGCGGCCGTCCATCTGATCGGCATTGCGCCGGCCTCGCTGATCGTCGGCGTACTGCCGGTCACGGTGACCCTGCTCGGACGGCGCGATCACGGCGCGGTGCCGCTGGCCCGGCTCGCGTGGCCGCTGACGGTGGTCATGGCGGGTATCGTCTGCATCAACGTCGACGTATTTACGGTGGCGGATAGCTCACCCGTCAGCGTCGCCACGAAGCTGCTGGGCATTGCGTGCGCAGTCGGCGCGCTGGGCTGCTGGACGTGGTTCGCGGTCGAAAACGCCCGATATCTGCAGCGCCAGACGCATTTCAGCGGCAACGAGTGGTCGGTGTTGTGGGGTGTGGTGACCGGCGCCCTCGGCGCGGCGCTGTGGCTGGTGGTCGCGGTGTTGCCGTCGGGTGGTCCGCAAGGCGAACTGGCGGATGCTCGCTGGCAAACTTTCTGGATGCTGAATCTCGGCCTCGCGATTGGCGCGTCGTGGCTCGGCAATGGACTGTGGAATGCCGCATCGAAACGGCTTCCGCTGACACTTTCCGGCCAGATGATCGTGTTTGAGACGCTGTTTGCGCTGCTCTACGCGTTCATTTATGACCAGCGCTTGCCGCGCCCGCTGGAACTGGCGGCGATCCTGTTGCTGGTAGCAGGAGTGTGCTGGTCGGTGCGCCAGCATGCGGACGACGATTCGTCAGGGGCCACACGGATCAAGGAGAAAGCGCAGGTTTCAGCGCCTTGATTGAAAGTTCGGCGTTCGGACCGCTCACGCGCAGCCTGCGACGATTTGCGGCGGTTCGCACAAGCCGTGCTCCCTTTCAGCCCTGAAGATGCGCGACTACTCCGCCTACCACTACTCCCGATTCTGCCAGCGACGCCCTTCGATCGACCCTGCCTTGCGGGCCTTCTGCACACGACGCTGACGCGACAGCTTCGGATCTACCAGCAGAGGCCGGTAAATCTCGACGCGATCGTGATCGGCCAGCACTGTATCGAGCGGCTTCAGCTTGCCAAACACACCCACCTTCTGCGTCTCCAGATTGATAGCCGGATAACGCTGCAAGATGCCGCTTGCGTCGAGCGCCTGCTGCAATGTCGCGCCCTCTGGCAAATCCACGGCGATCAGCGTTTGCGCGTCGGCCGCCGCGTAACAGACTTCAATCGACAGACGCGTGCTCATGCCTTACCGTAGCGCTGATCAGCGCGCTTAACGAATGATTCGACAAAACTATTGGCGATGTGATTGAACACCGGCCCGATGATTTTCTCGAGAATGATGTTGGTGAATTCGTAGTGCAGCGCGAACTCGATCTTGCAAGCATCCGCGCGCAACGGCGTGAAGCGCCAGAAACCGGTGAACTTGCGAAACGGGCCATCGGCGAATTCCATGTCGATGCGCGTGGGCCGCTCCATGCTGTTACGCGTGGCGAAGTGCTGCTTGATGCCCTTGAAGTTGATATCGATCTTCGCCTCCATGCCGGTTTCGTCCTGGCGGCGAATTTCGACGCCTCCGCACCAGGGCAGGAAGTTGGGGTAATCGGCGACGTCGGTGACGAGGTCGAACATCTGTTCCGCCGAATGGCGGATCAACACGGTTTTCTGGACATCTGCCATAAATTGAACAGCGCGCGGCAAGGGTGGACAAGCGGGTTAAAAAGCGCCGCGGGCTTTCCTTGCCCCGCTTTGCTAAAATCGTGATTTTAAACGAGTTGGGCACTTTCCATTCATGAGCATCATCGACAACAGAAAAGCCTTCTACGACTACTCGGTCGAAGAACGCTATGAAGCAGGACTCGTGCTCGAAGGATGGGAGGTCAAGGCGCTGCGCGCCGGGCGCGGCCAGATCAAGGAAGGTTATGTTGTGATCAAAAACAACGAACTGTTCCTGATCGGCACGCACATCAGCCCGCTGCCCGAAGCCTCGACCCACATCAATCCCGACCCGGTCCGTACGCGCAAGCTGCTGCTGCACGCCGAACAGATCAGCAAACTGATCGGCAAGGTCGAGCAGCGCGGTTATACGCTCGTGCCGCTGAATTTTCATTACAAGGGCGGCCGCGTCAAATGCGAAATTGGCCTCGCCAAGGGTAAGAAACTGCACGACAAGCGCGAGAGCGAGAAGAAGCGCGATTGGGAGCGGGAGAAGGCGCAGTTGATGCGCTCGCGAGGCTGATCTGGGCGGGATGCGGGTGATCGTGGCCGCTGAACTGTGCAACTTCGAGCCAGGCGAAGATTGACCATTACTCCTCGCCACTCCGCCACGTTACACATCGTTCCCACATCGCGCCAACGCCAACGCCTTACTGGCGCTCAAATGCAAAAATGGCCCGCACTCACTGCGGGCCATTTTTTTGGCTGACAAACTCGCGCGCTCACTTCGTGTCGGGCACACCCTTGCCTTTGCTCACGATGGTCAGAGCCGACGCGATCATCGAACTCATATCCGACATATCGCCAGGCACGATCAGCGTGGTGCCCTGCTTCGCCAGGTTGCCGAACGCGTTCACATATTGTTCGGCCACCTTGAGATTCACCGCCTCCATTCCGCCATTCGACTGGATGGCTGCCGCAATTTTCTGAATCGCCTGCGAATTGGCCTCAGCCACCGCCAGAATCGCCGACGCCTGCCCCTGCGCCTGATTGATCGCCGCCTGGCGCTCGCCTTCGGACTTCTGGATCGCCGCTTCCCGCCCACCGGACGCAATATTGATCTGCTCCTGCTTGCGCCCCTCCGACGCCGCGATCAGCGCGCGCTTTTCACGCTCGGCGGTAATCTGCGCCTGCATCGCGTGCAGGATTTCCTTGGGTGGCGTCAGGTCCTTGATTTCATAGCGCAGCACCTTCACGCCCCAGTTCGCGGCGGCTTCATCGAGCGATGAAACGATGCTGTGATTGATGAAATCGCGCTCTTCGAAAGTCTTGTCGAGTTCGAGCTTGCCGATGACGGAACGCAACGTGGTCTGCGACAACTGCGTGATGGCGAACACGAAGTTGCTCGATCCATACGACGCCTTCATCGGATCGGTGACCTGAAAATACAGCACACCGTCTACCTGTAACTGCGTATTGTCACGCGTGATACAGACCTGACTCGGCACTTCAAGTGGAATTTCTTTAAGAATGTGCTTGTACGCGATCCGGTCGACAAACGGAAACGCGAAGCTCAGGCCAGGGGTCAGTGTGCTGTGATAGCGGCCCAGCCGTTCGAGCACCCACGCGTGTTGCTGCGGCACGATCTTGATGGTCTGTGATGCCAGCACGATCACGATGACGAGAAGCACCACCCCGACGATGGTCGAATCCATAACTGCCCTCCGCTCTTTGGTTCGAATAGTTACGCGAGTATTGCCCGGGCGTGCGAATGCTCAGACCGCGCCCGCTTTCGCCGGCGAATGCCGGCTCGCCACGACGATGAGGCAACTGCCGCGCAATTCGGTGATTTCGTAGACCTGCGCACTTTCGGGTTCACCCGCGGCGAGTTCGACATCCCATGCCGCGCCGCGATAGTTGACCCGCGCTCGCCGCTCGCTCCACGCGGGCACATTCAGCGTCTGACCGATATCGAGATTGACGTCCGGATTACGCGACGCCTCCTTGCGCTTGCGCCGTCCAAAGCTCGAGCGCCGCAACGCCACGACCGCCGCCAGCGCCACCACGGCAGCAATCGCGAACTGCAGGTCAGCGCCCGCGCCTGCGAGATGCGCAATCGCGGCCGCCACGCAACCCAAAGCGATCATTAGCAGATAAAAAGTGCCGCTCATCAACTCGAGCACGACCAGCACACCCGCCCCGATCCACCAGAACAATCCACCTGGCGCCACGTTGACCTCCACAAAGCAAAACACCCCGGATCTACCGGGGTGTTTATAGCACGAAGCAGGTGCATTTAACGCACGATGCCCTATGTCTCAACTACTTTTGACCGCATTTGACATATCGCACCGCACGTTATGCAAGCCGCTTAAAAACGGCATGCATTGCTTTTACTTCGTCGACTTTGCCAACTGCTGCCACGTCTCGATGATCGAGTCCGGGTTCAGCGAAATCGACGCGATACCTTCGTCCGTCAGCCATTGCGCGAAGTCCGGATGATCCGACGGACCTTGCCCGCAGATGCCCACATACTTGTTCAGACGCAGGCAAGTTGAGATCGCGCGCTGCAGCAGGAACTTGACGGCCGGGTCGCGTTCGTCGAAATCGACAGCCAGCAGCTCCATGCCCGAGTCGCGATCCAGACCCAGCGTGAGCTGCGTCAAATCGTTCGAACCGATCGAGAAGCCGTCGAAGAATTGCAGGAATTCCTCAGCAAGAATCGCGTTCGAAGGCACTTCGCACATCATGATCAGGCGCAGGCCCTTTTCGCCGCGCTTCAGGCCGAACTTCGCCAGCAGCCCGATCACGCGCTCCGCCTGCTTCAGCGTACGCACGAACGGCACCATGATCTCGACGTTGTCGAGGCCCATCTCTTCACGCACCTTCTTCAACGCGATGCATTCCATCTGGAACGCTTCGGCGAAGTCTTCGGCGATGTAACGCGACGCGCCACGGAAACCGAGCATCGGGTTTTCTTCGTCCGGCTCGTAACGCGAACCGCCGATGAGCTTCTTGTACTCGTTCGACTTGAAGTCCGACAGACGCACGATCACGGGCTTCGGGTAGAACGCGGCCGCGATCGTCGCAATACCTTCGGTCAGCTTGTCGACGTAGAACGCGCGCGGCGACGCATGACCGCGAGCAACGCTTTCCACGGCCTTCTTCAGGTCCTGGTCGATGTTCGGATACTCGAGAATCGCCTTCGGGTGAACGCCGATGTTGTTATTGATGATGAACTCGAGTCGCGCCAGACCCACGCCTGCGTTCGGCAGTTGCGAGAAGTCGAAAGCGAGCTGCGGGTTGCCCACGTTCATCATGATCTTCACCGGAATCGGCGGCAGTTCGCCGCGCTGCACTTCGGTGATTTCGGTTTCGAGCAGACCGTCGTAAATCTTGCCTTCGTCGCCTTCCGCGCACGACACGGTGACGAGTGCGCCTTCCTTCAGCACGTCGGTTGCATCGCCGCAGCCGACCACTGCCGGGACGCCGAGTTCACGCGCGATAATCGCCGCGTGGCAGGTCCGGCCGCCGCGATTCGTGACGATTGCCGACGCACGCTTCATGACCGGCTCCCAGTTCGGGTCGGTCATGTCGGCGACCAGCACGTCGCCCGGCTGCACACGGTCCATTTCCGAGGGATCGTGGATCACGCGAACCGGACCCGCGCCGATCTTCTGGCCGATTGCGCGACCCGTAGCCAGCACGTTCGACTGACCTTTCAACTTGAAGCGCTGCTCGGCCTTGCCCGCCGCCTGGCTCTTCACCGTTTCCGGACGCGCCTGGAGAATGAAGATCTTGCCGTCACGGCCGTCCTTGCCCCACTCGATGTCCATCGGACGCTCGTAGTGCTTTTCGATGATGACCGCGTACTTCGCCAGTTCGATCACGTCTTCATCGGTGATCGAGAAGCGGTTGCGCTGCTCATGCGACACGTCGACAGTCTTCACACGGCCTTCTTCGCCGGCTTTCGTGAATTCCATCTTGATCAGCTTCGAGCCAATCGAGCGACGGATGATCGGGTACTTGCCTTGCGCGAGCGTGGTCTTGAAAACGTAGAACTCGTCCGGATTCACCGCGCCTTGCACGACGGTTTCGCCCAGACCATAGCTCGACGTGATGAACACGGCGTCCTTGAAGCCCGACTCGGTGTCGAGCGTGAACATCACGCCCGCTGCGCCGACGTCCGAGCGCACCATGCGCTGCACGCCCGCCGACAACGCGACTTCAGCGTGAGTGAAGCCCTTGTGGACACGATAGGAGATAGCGCGGTCGTTATACAGCGACGCGAACACGTGCTTCATGCGATCGAGCACGTCTTCGACCCCGACCACGTTGAGATAGCTTTCCTGCTGACCCGCGAACGATGCGTCCGGCAAGTCTTCCGCCGTTGCCGACGAACGGACGGCAAACGACAGCTCTTCAGGCGAGCTGTTCTGGAGCGTGTCGAAGCCCGCGCGAATGTCGGCCTCGAGTTGCGGCTGCATGGGAGCGTCGACGATCCATTGACGGATCTCCTTGCCCGCTTCGGCGAGCGCCTTCACGTCGTCGACGTCGAGCGTTTCGAGACGTTTGGCGATGCGTTCGGTCAGATTGTTGTGATTCAGGAAATCACGGAAGGCCAACGCCGTGGTGGCGAAACCGGTCGGCACGCGCACGCCCGCTTCGGCGAGCTGACTGATCATCTCGCCCAACGACGCGTTCTTGCCGCCGACGATTTCCACGTCGGTCATCCGCAATTGCTCAAACGGAACTACATACGCCTTGTCCTTTGCGACGGTAACTACGTTAGTCATACAAGCCCCTAAGTGTGAAAGAAATTCACGGTTGTGCAAGTGGGCTTGAACACGAGACGCCCATTGGAAGCGTGAACTCGTGTCTTGCACAACCTGTTGGAGAAGCAATCGCTACGCGCAGCCGAAGTGCGCGGCGAACCGGATACGCGACGAAGAAGCCGGATGGACGAAATTACCGATCAATCCACCAATTTCACCGCTAGTTACCGGCCAATAGCAAGGCGTTGAACGATCGTTCGCGGCAAGTTAGCCGCCAATCGCCTGCAATTGCTTATCCAACAGGTTGCCGCTATTCTACCGTGCCGACTCCTAAAATGTGGCAGTCGGACGAGAATTGCGCCTCGAATCGCGCCCCGGACCGGCAAACGGGCTTTTACTAGGCCCTGCCGTCATCCGGACGCAATTACGGTGCCCACGGCGCGCTGTATCGACGCCGCTGCCGTCTTCCGGTTAGCCACCTGGCAGCAAGTCCGATACAGCGATGTTTTATTCGAGCGCTGTTTGCCGCTCACGTTCCCCAGCCCCACTGATGCCGCCCACCGTATTCATCGTCTCCGACGGTACCGGGATCACTGCCGAAACCTTCGCGCATTCGATCCTTTCCCAGTTCGACCAGAAATTCCGCCTGGTTCGTGTGCCTTTCGTCGACTCGACGGAAAAGGCCTACGCCACGCTCGAAAAAATCAACGAGGCAATCCAGCAGGACGGCCGACGACCGATCGTTTTCACCACGCTGGTGGATAGCGCGTCGAACCAGATCGTCAAAGGCTCGAATGCGCTCGTGCTGGATATGTTCCAGACGTTTGTCGAGCCGCTGGAACAGGAACTGGAACTGAAGTCGAGTCACGCGATGGGTCGCGGTCACCAGAACGCTGACACCGAGGAGTACAAGAACCGGATCGAGGCGATCAACTTTTCGCTCGCTCACGACGACGGTCAGTCGAACCGCAATCTTGCCGACGCCGACGTGATTCTGGTCGGCGTATCGCGCAGCGGCAAGACGCCGACCAGCCTGTATCTGGCGATGCAGTACGGCGTGAAAGCGGCCAACTATCCGCTGATCCCGGAAGATTTCGAGCGCGGCAAGCTGCCTACGCCGTTACTCGCGCATCGGCAGAAGATGTTTGGTTTGTCGATTGATCCGCAGCGCCTGTCGGAAATCCGGAACGAGCGCAGGCCCGGGAGCAAGTACGCCGCGCCGGAGAATTGTCGCTATGAGATCAACGAGGCCGAGGCGATGATGCGGCGCGAAGGGATCAAGTGGTTGTCGTCGACGCATAAGTCGATCGAAGAGATCGCGACGACGATTCTGCAGGAGATCAAGCTGGATCGACAGGCTTATTGAGCCTGGTCCGAAGATCGTTGGACGACGGGCTGCGCGTAGTGCGCAGCCCATTGCTGGCGAGTCAAAGCGAAACGTCAGCCGTGCGGCGGAGCGCTCAACCCCGCCCGCGTTGCTGCCGGCACTGCTCGAACACACACACAGCGGCCGCCGCCGCCACATTCAGCGACTCCATTCCGCCGGGCTGCGGAATCGTCACTCGCAACGACACCGCGTCGCGCCAGGTCTGCGAAACGCCGGCCCCTTCGTTGCCGAACACCCACGCAAGCGGACCGCTCAGATCGCAGTCGTAAATCGCTTCGGCGCCGTGCGAATCCGTAATGACGATCGGCACCGCGAGGCGCCCGATCAGCGCGTGCGCGTCGACATCCTCGTGAATCTGCAACAGGAAGTGCGCGCCCATGCCCGAGCGCAAGACTTTCGACGACCAGGCGTACGCGGTACCGGGTGCGCAAAATACCTGCTGAATCCCGGCGGCTGCCGCGCTGCGCAGAATCGACCCGACGTTGCCGGCGTCCTGCACGCCGTCGAGGACGAGACAGGTCTGCGCGACCTTTTCGGGCAGCAGCGTTTCGAGCTTCTCCACCAGCAGCAAAATGCCGACGCCATGCACGACATTCGACAATTGCCCGAACAGCGCATCCGGCAGCGTCACGATTCGGTGGTCTTCGATGCGCGAAACGATGGCCTGCGCTTCATCGTGCTGAAGCGCGCCTTCCGTGACAATGCACATTTCCGGCTGCCCGGCGACGTCGAGATACGCGCTCGCGAGATGGAAACCTTCGAGCAACGCGTGACCGCTGCGACGTTGTTGATGCGTCGAACCGGCCAAAGCTTTCAGGCGTTTGTAGAGCGGATTGTCCCGCGAGGTGATGGCTTTCACAGGCAGCGAAGACAGTGAGATTGGGAAAAGAACCGGCGACGAACGACTCGTGGCCGCTCGTGGCGCTCAAATAGATTCAGGCGGTGTTGCGCTCGCCGAACGCGTCGTCGTCGAGCCGAGCGTCGGTCAGCGTGCCGGGCACGACGATGACCTTGCTCGCAGTGAGCTGTACGCCCGTGCCGAACCGCGCATGCGCTTCGCGCACCGGCGCAAACGAACGCCGATGAAGCTCACAAGGACCATGCTCGCGCAGTGCCGCGAGATGCTGCGGCGTGCCGTAGCCAGCATGCGCGTTGAAGCCGTACACAGGAAACGTCTGGTGCAGTTCCAGCAGCATCCGGTCACGCGTGACCTTCGCCAGAATCGACGCCGCGGAAATGCTCTTCACAAGCGCATCGCCACCGATCACCGCTTCGCTGCGAATGCTGAGCTTCGGGCAGCGATTGCCGTCGATTTTCACCAGCGTAGGCACGACCGACAGCCCTTCCACCGCGCGTTTCATCGCCAGCATCGTGGCGTGAAGGATATTGAGCGAATCGATTTCTTCGACCGAGGCCGACGCGATGCAATACGCCAGCGCACGGTCGACGATCTTGTCGTATAGCTCGTCGCGCTTTTTAGCAGTAAGCGCCTTCGAATCGTCGAGCCCGCGAATCATCGGTTTCGACGGATCGAAAATCACGGCCGCGGCAACGACCGGACCCGCCAGCGGGCCACGCCCTGCTTCGTCGACGCCGCAGACGATGTCGTCGGGATTCTCGAAGTTCAGGCCGACTTGCGCCGCGGCACCCGCGACCTTACGGCGAGGAACACGCGCACCGGTCACGGCCGCGCCCTGCGTTTTTCGACGACGGCGGCCACGACTTCCGCTGCACGCTGCGCGGTATTCTGCTTCAGCACGTGATGCATCTCCGTGAAGATTTCCGTCAGCGTGCGCCGGTTGGCTTCGTCGCGCAACTGTTTCAGCGTGGCTTCGGCCAGCGCCTGAGGCGTAGCAAAGTGCTGCAGAATTTCCGGTACGACGAAGCGGCCGGCCAGAATATTCGGCAAACCCACGTACGGCAGATAGCCCTGGCGGCGCATGATCTGGCCGGTCAGCCAGGGCACCTTGTACGAAATAACCATCGGCTTCTTCAACAGCGCCGCTTCGAGCGTTACCGTGCCGCTTTTGACGAGAATCGCGTCGGCGGCGGTCATTGCGAGTTGCGATTGGCCGTCGGTGATGGTGAGCGCGAGACCCGGATGCGAATCGACCAGCGGACGCAGCATTTCGCGCAGCGTCGGCGTTGCCGCCGGCATCACGAAGCGCAAGCCCGGCTCCTGGTGCTGCATCATTTCCATGGCCGCAAAGAACGTCGGGCCGATCAGATCGATCTCCGAGCGCCGGCTACCCGGCAGCACCGCGATGATCGGGCCATCTTCAGCAAGGCCGAGTGCACGGCGGGCGCCGAGCGTGTCGGGCACCAGCGGAATCTCGTCAGCTAGCGGATGACCCACGTACGACGCCGCGACGCCCGCCTTTTCCAGCAGCGCCGTCTCGAACGGGAACACGCACAGCATATGGTCGACCGCCTTCGCGATCTTCTTGATGCGGCCGCCGCGCCACGCCCAGATGGACGGGCACACGAAGTGGACAGTCGGAATACCCGCGTCGCGCAGCGCGTGCTCGAGCCCGAAGTTGAAATCGGGTGCATCGACGCCGACGAACACCGACGGCGGTTCGGCCAGCAATTGCCGCTTCAGTTCGTTGCGGATGCCGAGAATCTCGGGGATATGCCGCAGCGCTTCGACATAACCGCGCACCGTCAGCTTTTCCATCGGCCAGTGCGGATCGAAGCCCGTGGCGATCATGCGCGGGCCGCCGATTCCGTAGTACTGGGTGCCGGCGGGAAGACGGCTCGCGAGGCCATCGAGCAGCGATGCGGCCAGCAGGTCGCCGGACGGCTCGCCGGCCACCATGGCGACGCGTAACGGACTGGGGTTCAATGCCATCGCTTAGCGGATGATGCCGCGTTGCGACGCTTCGACGAACGCGAGTAGCGTCTGCACCGGTGCATCGCCGTCGCCGCCTGCGGAAGCGAGTTCGCGCAATTGCACCTTCGCTTCTTCCAGCGACAAACCGTTCTTGTACAGCACGCGATAAGCGGCGCGCAGCGCCGAAATCGCGTCCGGCGAGAAGCCCCGGCGACGCAAACCTTCGACGTTGATGCCGTGCGGCTCGGCCTTGTTACCGGCGGCGATCACGAACGGCGGAATGTCCTGCACGAGTGCCGACGCACCGCCCAGCATCGAATGCGCGCCGATGCGCACAAACTGATGCACGCCCGACATGCCGCCAACGATCGCGTGGTCGCCGATCGTCACGTGGCCGGCCATCTGCGCATTGCTCGACAGGATGATGTTGTTGCCGAGATGGCAGTCGTGCCCGATGTGCACGTACGCCATGATCCAGTTGTCGTCGCCGAGCGTGGTCACACCCGCGTCCTGCACCGTACCGGTGTGGATCGTGGTGAACTCGCGGATCGTATTGCGGTTGCCGATCACGAGCCGGGTCGGCTCTTCCTTGTACTTCATGTCCTGCGGACGACCGCCAACCGACGCGTAGTGGCCGATCTTGTTGTCTTCGCCGATCGTCGTGTGGCCTTCGATCACGCTGTGCGAACCGACCGTGCTGCGCGCACCGATCGTCACGTTCGCGCCGATCACGGCATACGGCCCTACTTCGACGGATTCGTCGAGTTGTGCGCCTGCTTCGATGATCGCAGTGGGATGAATCCTGCTCATGCGTCCTCGCTTCTGATTCTGTTGCGTTGTCTGGATGGGTCTGCTCGACCCGTCAGCACCGATCTCCGCCGCCCATTGGAGACGTCTTGAAACCGCTGACCGCCGGGACGCCGACTCAGGCGTCCTTGTCCGTGTGCCGCACCGCGCACATCAGGTCGGCTTCCGCCGCTACGACGCCATCCACTTCGGCACGCGCCTTGAACTTCCAGATGCCGCGCATGTGACGCTCGAACGTGCAATTCAGGATCAGCTGATCGCCCGGTTCCACCACACGCTTGAAACGCGCATTGTCGATGCCGACGAACAGATACAGCGTGTTCGACGGATCGCTAGGTTCTTCCGAAAACGTCAGCAGGGCCGCGGTTTGTGCGAGCGCTTCGAGAATCAGCACGCCGGGCATGACCGGACGTGTCGGGAAGTGCCCTTGAAAATACGGCTCATTGATCGACACGTTCTTCAACGCTTTGATGCTCTTGTGCGGCTCGAGTTCGAGCACCCGGTCGACCAGCAGGATCGGGTAACGATGCGGCAGCAGCGTGAGAATCTTATGAATGTCGAGATTGATTTTTTCGGTGCTCATGGTGTTTCTGCTCACGCATTGACTGCGCGATGATGACTGCGGAAGCTGGTGCAGGTAGGTTGAAAACGTGTGCCGCCGGCGCCCGCCATGATCCGGTTGTGGTGCCACGCGACGCCACAACCGACTTTGTTTCGTGAAGCTCGCCCGCTATTTTACGCGTGCCGGCTGGCCGCCTTGATAACTTGGGCCAATTTTCAGGCTTTGCTGCCTGTGGAATTGCTTGCTTCGCCTGCCGATGCATCAGCCGATGCGTTGGCAGATTCACTGCCCGGCCTGTCGGCCGCGGCGTTTTCGAGCGCCCTGATGCGATCGCGAAGCTTGTCGATATTGCGCAGCAACGCCGCGCTCTTGTTCCAGTCCGCGTGATTCACGGCCGGGAAAGCGCTGGTGTACATGCCGGGCTTCAGCAGCGACTTCGATACACCCGACTTCGCCGTGACGATCACGTAGTCGGCCAGCGTAACGTGCCCCGCGATCCCGACTGCGCCGCCGATCATGCAATGACGGCCAATCGTCGTACTGCCAGCAATGCCCGCGCAGCCGGCGATCACCGTGTATGCACCGACCTTGCAGTTGTGGCCGATCTGCACGAGGTTGTCGATCTTCACGCACTCTTCGATGATCGTATCGGCCATCGCGCCGCGATCGATCGTCGTGTTCGCGCCGATTTCGACGTCCGCCGCGATCGACACACCGCCGACCTGAGGAATCTTCACCCAGCTGCCGGTACGCGCATCACCCTCGCCGACGAAATCCGGCGCGAAGCCGAAACCGTCCGAGCCGATCACCGCGCCCGCGTGCACGATCACACGCTCGCCGAGCTTGCAGCCGTAGTAGACCGCCACATTCGGGTACAGATGCGAACTCGCGCCGATCCGCGTACCGCGGCCGATCACCACGTTGGCGTCGAGCCGCACGTTCTCGCCGATCACCGCGCCCGCTTCCACCGTGACATGCGGACCGATGACCGCCGTCGCCGCAATTTGCGCCGATGGGTCGATCGTGGCGCTCGGATGCACACCCGGCGCCGCCTTCGGCATGGCGAGATCGATGAAAGTTTGCGCGACGCGCGCGAAGTAAGCGTAAGGGTTCGGCGTGACGATGAAGTTACGGCCCTCGCGAGAAGCGAGCTTGGTCAGGTCGTTGGCGTTGATCAACACCGCGCCCGCACGGGTCGTGTCGACCTGTGACAGGTACTTCGGATTGGCGAGGAACGCCAGTTGGTCCGGACCTGCCTGGTCGAGCGGCGCCAGACTGCCGACGCGCTGCGAACCGTCTCCGACTACTTCACCGCCGAACCGATGGACGATGTCCTCGAGCGTAAATGCCATGCCTATCCTGTCTCCTGCAATTCAGTCCAACTTGTCAGTGCAAACGCAAAGCGGTTGCGCCGGTCAACGACCCGGCGCTTTCAATTAGTTGCCCGACGCTGCGAGCGCCTTGAGCACCTGGTCGGTAATGTCGATCCGCGGACTCACGTAGACCGCTTCCTGCACGATCAGATCGTAGTGCTGCTGCTCGGCGATCTGCTTGATGACCTTGTTCGCACGATCGAGCACCGCCGCCAGTTCTTCGTTACGGCGCTGGTTCAGATCTTCGCGAAACTCGCGCTGCTTGCGCTGGAAGTCCGTATCCAGTTGCGACAGATCGCGTTGCTTCTGTGCACGATCCGCCGGCGACATCGACGCGCCGTTCTTGTCGAGCGAGTCGGACATCGATTTCAGCTTCTGCGCCATGTCGGCGAGATCTTTGTCGCGCTTCGCGAATTCGGCTTCGAGCTTGACCTGGGCGGCCTTCGCCGCCGCCGATTCGCGCAGGATGCGGTCGGAATTCACCGCGGCGATGCGCGCCTCCTGCCCATGCGCGACGCCAACGCCCAAGGTCATTGCCAGCGCCAATGCGCACGCTACACGTTTCGAAAACATACCGGTTAGCAAAGTCATCCTCTCGATACTGTAGTTTGGCCGGCCCGCAACTGCAGCCGGCCGCGCCCGATCAGAACGCCGTCCCGATCTGGAACTGGAATTTCTGATACTGGTCGCCAGTGTGCTTCACGAGCGGGAAGCCCAGGCTGAGCTTGAGCGGACCGATCGGCGAAATCCACGCCAGACCCACACCGTAGCCATAACGCAGACCGTTCGCGCCGGTCGACGTTGCGGCGCTGCTCGCGTCGGCCCAGACGTTACCGGCGTCAAGGAACGTGAACACCCGCAGCGTGCGGTCATAACCGGTGCCCGGCAGCGGGAACGTCAACTCGATATTGCCGACCAGCAGCTTCGAGCCGCCGATCGGGTCGCCGGTGGTTGCATCGCGCGGACCCAGCGAGCTCGGCTCGTAGCCCCGCACAGAACCGATACCGCCCGCGTAGTAGTTCTTGAAAATCGGGTAAGGCTTGCCGCCCATGCCGTTACCGTAACCGCCCTGGAAGTTGAAGCCCAGCACGAAGCCACGCGAGAACGAATAATAGTACTGGGCGTTGATGTCGGCCTTGTAGTACTGCGTGCTGCCGATCGGCGTGCCATATTCGGCGTTGGCCTGCGCGAAGTAACCACGGCTCGGCACCAGCGCGCTGTCACGCGCGTCGCGCGACCAGCCCACCGTGACCGGCACGTTGTTCGAAACGCGGCCAAAGTCGGCAACGTACTGCTTGTACGACGCCGGCGTGGTTGAATCGACGTCCAGCTGGTTCTGCTCGAGACCCGCGCCGAAGTAGACCGTGTCGACTTCCGAGAACGGAATCCCGAACTTCAGGTCGCCACCGATCGTAACGATCTTGAAGCTCGAATCCGTCGAGTAGTACAGCGGCTGGTACGTACGGTAGTAGACGTCGGTAATACGCTTGATGCCGTCAACCGTGAAGTACGGATCGACCTGCGTCACCGTCAACGTGCGGTACGTTTTCGCGGTGTTCACGTTCACCGACAGACTCGTGCCCGAACCGAACACGTTGTCTTGCGACACGCCCGCGGACAGCACCACCTTGTCGGTCGACGAGAAACCCGCGCCCAGCGTAATCGCACCGGTCGGCTTTTCAGCGACCTTGACGTCCACATCCACCTGGTCAGGCGTGCCTTCGACCGGCACTGTGGTCACGTCGACGTCGGTAAAGTAGCCGAGACGGTTGATGCGGTCTTTCGACAGCGCGAGGCGGTTCGAATCGAACCACGAGCTTTCGAGCTGGCGCATTTCGCGGCGCACGACTTCGTCACGGGTACGCGTGTTGCCGACCACGTTGATGCGGCGCACGTAGACGCGGCGGCTCGGGTCGACCTGCAGCGTCAGATCCACCGTGTGGTGTTGCTGATCGATCTGCGGCTGCGCGTTGACGGTCGCGAACGCGTAGCCGTATTCACCCAGCTTGTCGACGATGGCCTTCGTGGTGGCTTGCAGCTTTTCAGCCGAGAAGCGATCACCCGGTTTGATCTTGATGAGCTTGGTCAGCTCGGCTTCGCGATCGAGCAGATTGCCGGCCAGCTTGATGTTCGAGATCGTGTACGGCTCGCCTTCATGCAGCGTGACCGTCAGGTACATGTCCTTCTTGTCCGGCGTGATCGACACCTGGGTCGACTCGATGTTGAACTCGAGGTAACCGCGATTCAGGTAATACGAACGGACGTTTTCGAGGTCGCCGGTGAGCTTGTCTTTCGCGTACAGGTCGTTCTTCGTGTACCACGAGAACCAGTTCGGCGTGGACAGCTGCATTTCATCGCGCAGCGTACCCGTGCTGAACGCCTTGTTGCCGATGAAGTTGATCTGGCGGATCTTCGCGCTCGGGCCTTCTGCCACCGAGAACAGCACCGACACGCGGTTCCGGTCGATCGGCGTGATTGTGGTCGTGACTTCGGCTGCGTAGTAACCGCGCGTCAGGTACTGACGCTTCAGTTCCTGCTCGGCCTTGTCGACCAGCGCCTTGTCGTAGTAACGACCTTGCGACAGCCCCACGGCGCGCAGCGCCTTGGTCAGGTTTTCCTTGTCGAATTCGTGAATGCCGGCGAAGTCGATCGCGCCAATGGCAGGACGCTCCAGCACCTGCACGATGACGACATTGCCTTCGGTCGCGATCTTGACGTCGTTGAAGAAGCCCGTCGCATACAGCGCGCGAATCGCTTCGGACGCCTTGTCGTCGCTAAACGTGTCGCCTTGTTTGATGGGCAGATACGCGAACACGGTACCGGGTTCGACGCGTTGCAATCCCTCAATGCGAATGTCTTGCACCACGAAGGGCGTCGTTGCGTGAGCAACCAGCCCATGCGCGGCGAATGCCGCGGCTATAACCGTCTTTGGAACAAAGCGATGAGGTTTAAACAACGTGCTTCCCCAGTGTGTATAGCTGCATCAGGTCAGACGGTCGCCATCGTGAACGCCGCCGGACACTTTAAAAATGGATTAAACGAGCCAGATCGTTGAACAGTGCGATCGCCGACAATGCGACGATGCAGGCGAGACCCGCCCTCTGAAAAACGAGTTGCCAGCGATCGGAGACAACTTTACCGGTCACAGCTTCAACCAAATAATATAACAGATGACCCCCGTCCAATACCGGAATTGGTAGCAGGTTCAGTACGCCGAGGCTAATACTGACAAGGGCCAGGAACGACAGAAACGCAGAAGGACCCAGACGTGCGCTCTTTCCTGCGTAATCGGCGATCGTCACGGGGCCAGAAAGATTTTTCAGCGATGCTTCGCCGACGATCATTCTTCCGAACATGCGCACGGAGTAAACCGCGAGGTCCCACGTGCGGCGCGCACCCAGTTGCAGACTCTCGATCGGCCCATAGCGCACGTCGATCGACGGCACCTGGGTCGCCAGTTCGGCACCGATACGGCCGATCTGCTGGCCGCTCGTTTCATCGCGCTGTGACTGCGGCACGATGCTGATGTCTTCGAGACTGCCTTGCGCGTGCCCTGCCTGACCACCGCGCTCGATCTGCAAGGTCACGGGCACGCCGGCGTGCGATTTTACATAAGCGATGAACGCCGTGGCGTTATCCGTCGGAATTCCGTTGACGGCGCGCAAGCGGTCGCCCGCGACCAGACCCGCCTTCTGCGCCGCGCTGCCCGGCTGAACGCCGGCCACCGTCAGCTTGCCGCCGCCCGGCTCAAAGCCGAGATGGGACATGAAGTCGTCGTCGACATCTTTCTCGCCGATGCCGCGTAGATCCAGCTGGAACTGCGATGTGCCATGCGCGTCTTTCGCGCTCAGCACGATGTACTTGTGATCGAATGCCGCGCCCAGCAATTTCCAGCGCAAGTCCGACCACGAGCGCACCTGTTCGGAATCGTCGGCGTTGGAAGCACGCGCAGCAACGATCGTCTCGCCGCCCTCGAAACCTGCCAGAGCTGCCGGCGTGTTCGGCGCAGGTGGCGCGATCACGGCCGCCGGCTCGGTCACGCCGGTGGCAAACACGAGCGCGAACAGCACAATAGCTAGCAGGAAATTGGCGACCGGACCGGCCGCCACGATCGCGAACCGGCGCCATACCGACTTACGGTTGAACGCCTGCGACAGCAAGTCGGCGGGAATCGGCGCAGCGCCGGTTTCGCGCTCGTCGAGCATCTTCACGTAGCCACCGAGCGGCAGCGCGGCAATGGTCCACTCGGTGCCTGTTTTCGGACTCACCCACTGAAACAGCGGCTTGCCGAAGCCAATCGAAAAGCGCAACACTTTCACGCCGCACAGACGCGCGACACTGTAGTGCCCGTACTCGTGGACGACCACGAGTACGCCAATCGCGACCGCGAAGGCAAGCAGCTCGATCAGCAGGTTCATAGGCGCCTCACTGGACGGCGCGTTCCGTTCGACGGGCGCCGTCCGGCAGACGCGCGATAAATTCGGTAGCGGCGCGACGCGCGGCGGCGTCGGCTTCGATCACGTCTTCCAGCGCGTGCGCGCTGCGGTTCGGCAACGCGTTTAGCACCGAGTCGACCACTTGAGCGATCGTCATGAAGCCGATCTGGCGAGCGAGGAACGCTTCGACGGCGATTTCGTTAGCGGCATTGAGCGCCGCGCTCGCGACGCCACCCTCGGCCAGCGCCTTCATCGCAAGCGCGAGGCACGGGAAGCGCGTGTAATCCGGCTTTTCGAACGACAACGACGCGATCTCCGCGAGATCAAGTTGCGCGACGCCCGAATCGACACGATCCGGGAAAGCCAGCGCATGAGCGATCGGTGTACGCATGTCGGGGTTGCCGAGTTGCGCGAGCACGGAGCCGTCTGCGTAAGAGACCAGCGAGTGGATCACGCTTTGCGGGTGAATCAGCACGTCGATGCGCTCGCCCGGCAAATCGAACAGCCAGTGAGCCTCGATGACTTCGAGGCCCTTGTTCATCATCGTCGCGGAATCGACCGAAATCTTCCGGCCCATTACCCAGTTCGGATGCTTGCATGCATCTTCGGGCGTGACGTCGACGAGCGTAGCCGGTTCGCGAGTGCGGAACGGGCCGCCCGACGCGGTCAGAATGATCTTGGACACACCGCCATGCAGCGCGGCTTCGCGCGGCAGGCATTGGAAAATCGCGTTGTGTTCGCTGTCGACGGGCAGCAGTACCGCGCCGTTGTCGCGCACCGCGTCCATGAAGATCGCGCCGGACATGACCAGCGCTTCCTTGTTGGCGAGCAGGATGCGCTTGCCGGCGCGAGCGGCGGCGAGACTCGGCGCAAGGCCGGCCGCGCCGACGATCGCCGCAACCACCGTATCGCAGCCGTCGCTGTTCGAGACGTCGACGAGCGCCTGCGGGCCGTACGTGACCTCGGTCTTGCAACCGGCTTCACGCAGCTTCGCGGCGACGCGCGCGGCGGTATCGGCGTCGCCGACTACCGCGACTTCCGGCTGAAAGCGCAGGCATTGCTCGACGAGCTTGTCGCCGTTGCGATGCGCCGTAAGCGCATAAACCGAAAAGCGTTCGGGATGACGCGCGACGACGTCGAGCGTGCTGTCTCCAATCGAGCCCGTGGAACCGAGCAATGTCAGACGTTTTTGCATATCTCTTTCTCTAGCCGAGCAGCAGCATGGCAAGCGGCAGCACCGGCAACAACGCGTCGATGCGGTCGAGCACGCCACCGTGCCCCGGCAACAGGCCGCTTGAATCTTTCACTCCGGCCTGGCGTTTCATCATTGATTCGAACAGGTCGCCCACCACGCTGAATGCCACCAGCAAGGTCAATGCGAGCAGCGTGCGCACGGCGCCCCATTGCGCCAGCAGCGCAGAATACAGGGTCGGCTCGAACGCATGCAAAAAGACCGCCGCCGCCGCGACGATCATCACCACCAACCAGCCGCCGATCGCACCCTCCCAAGTTTTACCCGGACTGATGGCTGGCGCCAGCTTATGCTTTCCGAATGCTTTTCCGGAGAAGTATGCGCCGATATCGGCCAGCCATACCAATACGAGCAGCGACAGCACGAACGGCACACCTTGCATGCGTGCGGCGACGAGAGCATGCCAGCAGGCGACGAATATCACAATGCCAGCCAGAAATAGGAAGATTCGCCACGCCCCCTGAGCGAGCGTCGGCTTGCGCAAAAGCACGAACGGCCCGGCGACGACCCAAAAAATGGCAGATGCCTTGAACAGCGAACGGGCTTCGACCACGCCCGTGCCGAGCTGCGTACTCGCGACCAGCGCGGCCGCTGCGATCAGCGCGTAAATGACGGGACCGGCCCCGCCCAGCTTAAGCAGGCGTGCCCACTCCCACGCGGCGAATACGACGACAAAAGCGATCAGCGCGCCAAACGCGCCAACCGGCGCGAACAGCGTGACCGGCAGGAACACAGCCAGTAGGATGATCGCCGTGATGACACGGGTTTTTAGCATGGAAGCGAATCGACGTTTTGCGATTGCGGCTCGAGTTGAGCACTGGTGCGGCCGAAGCGGCGTTCGCGCTCCGCGTACGAAGCGATGGCATGACCGAGCGCGTCGGCGTCGAAATCAGGCCAGAACGTGTCGGTGAAATAGAACTCGGTGTAGGCAAGCTGCCACAGCAGGAAATTGCTGACGCGGCGCTCGCCGCCGGTGCGGATGAACAGATCCGGCTCCGGCGCATAGGCCATGGACAAGTGTTCGGCGAACGAATCTTCGTTGACCTCTACCGCCTTGCCCGCCAGAGCCGACTGTTCGGCGAGCTTGCGGGTGGCCTGCATGATGTCCCAGCGGCCGCCATAATTCGCGGCGATGGTCAGCGTGAGACGGGTGTTACGCGCGGTTTTGGTCTCCGCGCGTTTGATCAGGTCGCGAATACGCGTGTCGAAACGATCCAGATCACCGACCACGCGCAAACGGATGCCGTTGGCGTGGAGTTTGCCGATTTCGCGCTCCAGCGCAGTGACGAACAGGCGCATCAGGAACGAAACTTCTTCGTTCGGACGACGCCAGTTTTCCGAGCTGAACGCAAACAGCGTCAGGTATTCGACGCCTTGACGGGCGCACGCCTCGACGGCCGCGCGCACCGCGTCGACGCCGCGCGTATGGCCCGCCACGCGCGGCAAACGCCGCTGGGTGGCCCAACGGCCGTTGCCATCCATGATGATCGCGATATGTCGCGGCACCGCGGCGACATCAGGCACGCGCACGGTTGAGCTGGTATAGGTCATGGCCGTCGGGACTGTGACTGCAAATAAGAAGTGGAAACCGTGAAAGTTCTGAGCCCAAACGGCCTCAAACCGTCATGATCTCGGCTTCTTTCGTCACGACGAGTTTGTCGATTTCGGCAACAAACTTGTCCGTCAGCTTCTGAACGTCGTCACCTGCACGACGCTCGTCGTCTTCCGAAATTTCTTTGTCTTTGACGAGCTTTTTCAGTTGCTCGTTGGCATCACGGCGCAGGTTACGGACCGCAACCTTGGCCGTTTCCGCTTCGCTCTTGACCACTTTGGTCAGTTCGCGGCGACGCTCTTCGGTCAGCGCGGGCATCGGCACGCGGATCACGTCGCCTTGCGTAGCCGGGTTCAGACCGAGGTCCGACTCACGAATCGCCTTTTCGACGACCTGAACCATCTTCTTTTCCCACGGCTGCACGCCGATCGTGCGTGCGTCGATCAGCGTCAGGTTCGCAACCTGCGAGATCGGCACCGGCGAACCGTAGTAATCGCACTGGATGTGATCGAGCAGGCCCGTGTGCGCACGGCCCGTGCGGATCTTCGACAGGTCGTTCTTGAACGCGTCGATGGAGCGCTGCATCTTTTGTTCAGCGCCCTTCCTGATATCAGCCACAGACATTTTTAAACCTCCGAACCTTCAAAACGGTGCGAACCGGCCAGCGCGCGCAATATGCGGCGGCCCGGGCTCGCGTTAAAGCCCACGTTATGTGACGAGAGTTTACACGTGGACGAGGGTGCCCTCGTCCTCGCCTTGAACGATGCGCTTGAGCGCGCCCGGCTTGACGATCGAAAACACCCGGATAGGCAGCTTCTGGTCGCGGCACAGCGCAAATGCTGTTGCGTCCATCACCTGCAGATTGCGGCCGATCGCTTCGTCGAAGCTGATCGTGGTGTAGCGCGTCGCGCTCGGGTCTTTCTTGGGGTCGGCCGAATAAACGCCGTCCACCTTGGTTGCTTTCAGCACGACTTCGGCGCCGATTTCCGAGCCGCGCAGTGCAGCAGCCGTGTCGGTCGTGAAGAACGGGTTGCCGGTACCGGCCGCGAAAATGACGACCCGGCCTTCTTCGAGCTGGCGGATCGCGCGGGGGCGAATGTACGGCTCGACCACCTGGTCCATGCGCAGCGCGGATTGCACGCGCGCTTCGATGCCGGCGTGGCGCATTGCGTCCTGCAGCGCCAGCGCGTTCATCATCGTGGCCAGCATGCCCATGTAGTCGGCCGTGGCGCGGTCCATACCGGCCGCACCGCCCGCGACGCCGCGGAAAATATTGCCGCCGCCGATCACCACGGCCAGCTGCGTTCCGAGACGGACCACTTCGGCCACGTCCGCCACCATTCGTTCGATGGTCGCGCGGTTGATGCCGAAGGCATCGTCGCCCATCAGAGCTTCACCGGAGAGTTTAAGCAGGACGCGTTTGTAGGCAGTGGGCATAGGGGTATCCAGATCGCGCAGAACAGGGCAACAACAAGGGACTAATGTAGGGGTGAAATGCTGATTCGGGCAAGCGTCGCCAAATTGACGGACCCTGGAGTCCGCCGGCGACCGCACTGCGAGGGTCAACCCGCGTGCGGTCTTGCGGCGCTGCCGACCGCGGCAAAGTCTTGCTCCGCCGCGGGTCCAACAGTACTACGGTGAAGCTTGGCTAAAGCTTATTGTTGCTTTGCAGCAGCGACTTGAGCGGCCACTTCAGCTGCGAAGTCGTCCTGCTTCTTTTCGATGCCTTCGCCAACCACGAACAGCGCGAACTTCTGGACGCTCGCGTTGCCGGCCTTCAGCATCTGTTCGATCGTCTGCTTGTCGTTCTTAACGAACGTCTGGTTCAGCAGCGACACTTCCTTCAGGTACTTCTGCACGCTGCCGTCGACCATCTTGGCGACGATTTCAGCCGGCTTGCCCGATTCAGCAGCCTTCTGTTCAGCAATGCTGCGTTCCTTCGCGATCAACTCTGCCGGAACGTCGTCCGACGACAGCGAAACCGGCTTCATTGCGGCGATGTGCATTGCCACGTCCTTGCCGACCTGCTCGTCCGCGCCGGTGTACTCGACCAGCACGCCGATGCGCGTGCCGTGCAGGTATGCCGCCAGCTTGTTAGCCGTGTCGAAACGCACGAAACGGCGGATCGACAGGTTTTCACCGATCTTGCCGACCAGCGCGAGGCGCACTGCGTCGACCGTCGAGCCGTCCAGCGGCAGTGCCGACAGCGCTGCGACGTCAGCCGGATTAGCCGTAGCGACCAGTTCGGCGATCGTCTTCGAGAAAGCCAGGAAGTCGTCGTTCTTCGAAACGAAGTCGGTTTCGCAGTTCAGTTCGACCAGCGAACCAGCGTTGCCGCCGATAAACGATGCGACCACGCCTTCAGCCGTCACGCGCGACGCTGCCTTGCTGGCCTTGTTACCCAGCTTCACGCGCAGCAGCTCTTCAGCGCGCGCCATGTCGCCGTCGGCTTCCGTCAGCGCTTTCTTGCATTCCATCATCGGCGCGTCGGTCTTTGCGCGCAGTTCTGCAACCATGCTTGCGGTAATTGCCGCCATCATTTGCTCCTTGAGTTCCGTCTGTCACACACCGCCCGCACTTCGATACCGGCGGCAAGAATTCGTTTCAGCATTGCGCGATTTTTTTCGCGGACAACGCGTTGGGCGCCAAATTCAGCACCCCACTACAATGTCGCGACTTAAAAAAAGGGGGCCTGTAGAAAGCCCCCTTTTTTGCCGGACACGGGGCAGCTTTACGCTTCCGAGTTGACCTCGACGAACTCGTCGCCGTTGTCGCCGCGTGCAGCCTGCACCACTTCGTTGACCGAGTTCGCACGGCCTTCGAGGATCGCGTCAGCCACGCCAGCCGCGTACAGAGCGACAGCCTTCGATGCGTCGTCGTTACCCGGGATCACGTAGTCGATGCCTTCCGGCGAGTGGTTCGTGTCGACCACTGCGATGACCGGAATACCGAGCTTGTTAGCTTCGGTGACAGCAATCTTATGGTAACCAACGTCGACCACGAAAATTGCGTCAGGAATGCCGCCCATGTCTTTCACGCCGCCGATGGACTTTTGCAGCTTGGCCATTTCGCGCTCGAACAACAGAGCTTCCTTCTTGCTCATGCGTTCGGTTTCGCCTGCTTCCAGCGCTGCTTCCATGTCTTTCAGGCGCTTGATCGAAACTTTCAGCGTCTTGAAGTTGGTCAGCATACCGCCGAGCCAGCGTGCGTTGACGAACGGCATGCCTGCACGTTGCGCTTCTTCAGCGATCGTGTCACGCGATTGACGCTTCGTGCCGACAAACAGAATCGTGCCACGGTTAGCTGCCAGTTGACGCGCGTACTTCAGCGCGTCGTTGTACATCGGCAGCGTCTTTTCGAGGTTGATAATGTGAATCTTGTTGCGATGACCGAAAATGAAGGGAGCCATCTTCGGGTTCCAGAAGCGCGTTTGGTGACCGAAGTGGACACCTGCTTCCAGCATTTGACGCATGGTAACTGCCATGAAAATCTCCGCGAGGGTTGGGTCTTAAGCCGGCTGCCGTATCGGCCGCGCCCGCCTTATCTTTGGCTGAACGCGACGGACACCCTGGGTGCGCCGGCTTGCGAGTCTGCTGCCTTGGTACTGCTTCTACCCCATGACGAAGGCAACGATCGTCACAAGAAGCCTTTCCTGCAGGCCAGAACTCTTAAAGAGCAATAAACCACGGCATGGATCGACTTAGCCAAACATTATAGCACGTGACTATCGGCCGACTCAACCTGCCCGGTTGTCCGTTTTGCCACCGCCGGGTTGCACCACAGACTCGCAGATCTAATAGTGTGTCGGGCAGATGTCGCGCGCATGAATCCGGCATAGTGCCGACGCGATATGGCGCAACCAGGACAAAGCGTGCCGCCGCGCCCGCGCAGCGATCTCACCGGAAAGCAGCCTGCAAAACGCGCCAACCCCGGCGCAAAAGCCTGCGGCAGCCGGAATATGGTGCGATAATCATGCAATAACTTGCATTTCAGGCCCGACTTATGGCTATTACGCTCAAAAACGAACACGATATCGCGCAGATGCGCGTCGCCTGCAAACTCGCGAGCGAAGTGCTCGACTACATCACGCCGTTCGTCAAGGCCGGCGTCACGACCGGCGAACTCGACCGCCTGTGTCACGAATACATGCTGAAGGAACAGGGCACGGTGCCCGCGCCGCTGAATTATCAGCCGCCCGGCTACCCGCCGTATCCGAAAGCCACCTGCATTTCCGTCAACGACGTGATCTGCCATGGCATTCCCGGCGACAAAACGCTAAAAAACGGCGATGCGCTGAATATCGACATCACCGTTATTAAAGAAGGCTATTTCGGCGATACGAGCCGGATGTTTATCGTCGGCGAAGGGTCGATTCTGGCTAAACGGCTGGTTCAGACCACCTTCGAATGCATGTGGCTGGGTATCGATCAGGTGCGTCCCGGCGCGCATCTCGGCGACATTGGCTATGCGATCCAGAAGCATGCCGAAGCCCAAGGCTATAGCGTCGTGCGCGAATATTGCGGCCATGGCATCGGCACGGTCTTTCATGAAGACCCGCAAATTCTGCACTACGGCCGTCCCGGCACCGGTTTTGAGCTTCAGGCCGGCATGATCTTCACGATCGAACCGATGATCAACGCCGGCCGGCGCGACATCCGCACCATGCCCGACCAGTGGACCGTCAAGACGAAGGACCGCAGCCTGTCGGCGCAATGGGAACATACCGTGCTCGTCACGGAAACCGGTTATGACGTGCTAACCGTTTCCGCCGGCACGCCTGCGCGTCCGCCGCTCGTCGCGGCTACCGCCTGACCGTCCCCCGACCCACCGTCTGCCGACCCGCCTGCCAATGAGTAGTGTTCCAGCCGTCGCCCAATCCCATGCCACGTCGCTCAAGGCGGACTACAAAGTGGCCAAAGCCCAATTGCTGGAACGCTTCAAAACCGCCACCAACGTCGATGCGTTGATGGCGGCATTGGCCCGCGCCACCGACGATTCCCTGCGCGCCGCCTGGGATACCTGCGAGCTGCCGGGCGAGTTGGCGCTGCTGGCTGTCGGCGGCTACGGGCGAGGCGAACTCGCGCCGCATTCCGACATCGACATTCTGGTCTTACTGCCCGACGCACCGCTTGAACATCTGGAAGCGCGCGTCGAGCGCTTTATCAGCCTCGCGTGGGATCTGGGGCTGGAGCTAGGCAGCAGCGTGCGCAGCGTGTCGCAATGCCTCGAAGAATCGGCCAACGACGTCACCGTGCGCACCGCGATGCTCGAAGCAAGGCGGATCACGGGCAGCGCCACACTGTTCGCCGACTTCGCGCGGCGCTATCGCGAAGCACTCGATCCGAAGGCGTTTTTCCAGGCGAAGGTGCTGGAAATGCGTCAGCGTCACGCGAAATTTCAGGACACGCCCTACTCGCTCGAACCCAACGTCAAGGAAAGCCCCGGCGGCCTGCGCGACCTTCAGCTGATTCTCTGGATCACCCAGGCGGCAGAATTTGGCAGCAGTTGGCGCGAACTCGAAGCGCGCGGGCTCATTACCGAGCGCGAAGCGGGCGAATTGCGCCGCAATGAGAGTTTTCTGAAGACGCTGCGAGCGCGACTGCATGTGACCGCCGGGCGTCGGCAGGACATTCTGGTGTTCGATCTGCAAACGCCGGTGGCCGAAAGTTTCGGCTACAAGCCGACCGCCACCAAGCGCGCGAGCGAACAGCTGATGCGCCGCTATTACTGGGCTGCCAAAGCCGTCACGCAACTCGCGACGATTCTGATCCAGAACATCGAAGCGCAACTGTTTCCCAACACCAGCGGCATTACGCGCGTGCTATCGGATCGTTTCGTCGAGAAACAGGGCATGCTCGAAATCGCCGACGACGACGTGTTCCAGCGCGAGCCGAACGCGATCCTCGAAGCATTCCTGCTGTACGAGCAGACGCCCGGTGTGAAGGGGCTGTCGGCGCGCACGCTGCGCGCGATCTACAACGCGCGCGACGTGATGGACCAGCACTGGCGCCGCGATCCGGAAAACCGGCGTCTCTTCATGGATATCCTGAAGCAGCCGGCCGGCATCACGCATGCGCTGCGCCTGATGAACCAGACGAGCGTTCTCGGACGCTATCTGCTGAATTTCCGACGAATTGTCGGACAGATGCAGCACGATCTGTATCACGTGTACACGGTTGACCAGCATATTCTGATGGTGCTGCGCAATCTGCGGCGGTTTGCAGTTGCCGAGCACGCGCACGAATATCCGTTCTGCAGCCAGTTGATCGTCAATTTCGACCGCCCGTGGGTGCTTTACGTGGCGGCGCTGTTCCACGATATCGCCAAGGGGCGTGGCGGCGACCATTCCACACTCGGCATGGCCGACGCGCGGCGCTTCTGCCGTCAGCATGGCATCGAGGGCGAAGACGCCGACCTGGTCGTGTGGCTGGTACAGCAGCATCTGACCATGAGCCAGGTCGCACAGAAGCAGGACACGAGCGACCCGGAAGTCATCAAGCGCTTTGCCGAGCTGGTCGACACCGAACGGCGCCTCACCGCGCTTTACCTGCTGACGGTGGCCGACATTCGCGGCACCAGCCCGAAAGTCTGGAATACGTGGAAAGGCAAGCTGCTCGAAGACCTCTATCGCGCAACGCTCGCCGTTCTCGGCGGCGCACGGCCCGACGAGCATTCCGAGTTGAAATCCCGCAAGGAAGAGGCGCTCGCGCTGCTGCGTCTCGAAACCGTGCCGGACGGCGCGCAAAAGGCGCTGTGGGACAAGCTGGACGTCGGCTATTTTCTGCGCCACGACGCGGCTGATATCGCGTGGCAAACCCGCGTGCTGTCCCGCCATGTCGAAACGCCGACGCCGATCGTGCGCGCGCGTCCTTCGCCAATCGGCGAAGCGCTTCAGGTGCTGGTGTACGTGAAAGATCAGCCCGATCTGTTCGCCGGCATTTGCGCGTACTTCGACCGCAGCGGCCTGTCGGTACTGGATGCGCGGGTCAGCACGACCCGTCACGGTTATGCGCTCGATAATTTCCTCGTCGCGCATACTGAAGAAGACGTGCATTATCGGGATATTGCCAATCTGGTCGAACAGGAACTGACCGCACGCCTCACCGGCGACGGCACCCTACTGCCGGGTCCGTCGAAAGGCCGGTTGTCGCGGCTGTCGCGGACCTTCCCTGTTACGCCGCGCGTCGATCTTCGAGCCGACGAGCGCGGCCAATACTACATCCTGTCCGTGTCGGCGAACGACCGGCCAGGCCTTCTTTATTCGATCGCGCGCGTGCTGGCCGAGCACCGGGTCGGCGTCGCTTCGGCGCGGATCAATACGCTCGGCGAACGCGTCGAAGACGTGTTCCTGCTGGAAGGACGCGGTCTGTCGGACAACCGCCTGCAAATTCAGGTCGAGACCGAACTGCTGCGCGCGATTGCAGTGTGAGATTTCATGCGAGTCAAATTAACAGCCAAGCACCCGCGGCCGGCTTCGTCCGAACGCGCCCCTGTCCGTACCGGTACCACGTCGGGGCGTAAGCCGACGCGTCCGGCGGGACCCAAGCCGTTGACGGCGGGTTTTAGCGGGGCGCGGGACGAAGGCGCTGGCGCTACGGCTGGTGGTGGTAAGCGGCCAGCGGGTAAGCCGGCCGGTGCCGGTCCGCGCGCGCCGCGTGCCGAAGGATCGTTTTCGCGCGAGCGGGATTCGGGCGCGCCCCGACGTGCGCCGTCGGATAGGCCGCCGCGGCGGGAAGGGGCTGCGGGCGATCGCGGTCCGCGTCGCGATGATGGCGAGCGGGCGCCGCGTAGTTTTGGTGACCGCCCGCCGCGTCGTGATGACGGCGATCGTGGTCCGCGTCGTGACGCTGGGGATCGCTCCGAGCGAGCGCCACGCCGCTTCGAAGGTGGTGCAGATCGTAGCGATCGCGCTCCGCGTAGTTTCGGTGACCGCCCGCCGCGTCGTGATGAAGGCGATCGTGGTCCGCGTCGTGACGCTGGGGATCGTTCCGAGCGAGCGCCACGCCGCTTCGAAGGTGGCGCAGATCGTACCGAGCGCGCTCCGCGTAGCTTCGGTGACCGTCCGCCGCGTCGTGATGAAGGCGACCGTGGTCCGCGTCGTGACTCTGGTGATCGTACCGAACGCGCTCCACGCAGCTTCGGTGACCGGCCGCCACGTCGCGATGAAGGTGATCGTGGTCCGCGCCGTGACTTCGGTGATCGCACCGAACGCGCTCCGCGTAGCTTCGGCGACCGCCCGCCCCGTCGTGATGACGGCGACCGTGGTCCGCGTCGTGACTCTGGTGATCGCACCGAACGCGCTCCGCGCAGCTTCGGCGACCGCCCGCCCCGTCGTGATGACGGCGATCGTGGTCCGCGTCGTGACTCCGGTGATCGCACCGAACGCGCACCCCGCCGTTTCGAAGGCAGTAGCGAGCGCGCTCCGCGTCGTGACGACGGCGAACGTCGCCCGTTCAGCGGCCCGCGCACGGGCGATGGCCGTCCGTCCGAAGGCGGTCCGCGTGGCGATCGCCCCCGTTTCGGCAACGACCGCGGTGCCTCGCAGGATCGCCGTGGCAGCGAAAGCGCGCCGCGCCGCTTCGAAGGCGAACGCGGTTCGTCCGAGCGTGGCGAACGCCCTGCCCGCAGCTTCGACAAATCGTTGCCGTCCGCGACGCGCCGTTTCGGCGACGACCGTCCGGCACGAGCCGACAAACCGCGCGGCCCGTCACCCGCTGCCCGTACCGAACGCAGTGTCGCTGACGACAACGACGCCGCACCGCGCACGCCGCGTCGCGATTATGAAGACGCGCCGGGCATGCTGCGTCTGTCGAAACTGATGTCGGAACTCGGCCTTTGCTCACGCCGCGAAGCCGACGAGTGGATCGAGAAAGGCTGGGTAATGGTGGACGGCGAAGTCGTCGACACGCTCGGCACCAAGGTTCGCCCGGACCAGCGCATCGAGATCGATCCCGCCGCCGAAGCCGCGCAGGCGAGCCAGGTGACGGTGCTGATTCACAAGCCGGTCGGACTCGTATCCGGCCAGGCGGAAGATGGCTATCAGCCGGCGATCACGCTGGTTACGCCGGAGAATCGCTGGGAAGGCGACCATTCCGAGATTCGTTTCTCCGTCGCCCATCTGCGTCAACTCGCGCCGGCCGGCCGTCTGGACATCGACTCGACTGGCCTGCTGGTTTTGACGCAGGACGGGCGTGTCGCCAAGCAGTTGATCGGTGGCCATTCGGAGATCGACAAGGAGTATCTGGTGCGCGTGGCTTATGGCGAGCACACGGTCGACGTTGAAAGTCATTTCCCGGCGGAAAGTCTTGAGTTGCTGTGCCACGGCCTGTCGCTCGACGACCAGCCGCTGAAGCCGGCGCAAGTCAACTGGCAGAACGGCGAGCAGCTTCGTTTCGTGCTGCGCGAAGGCAAGAAGCGCCAGATTCGCCGGATGTGCGAACTGGTCGGCCTCGAAGTGATCGGCCTGAAGCGCGTGCGGATGGGTCAGGTGATGCTGGGCGCATTGCCGCCAGGCCAATGGCGCTATCTGTCGGCGGACGAGTCGTTCTGATCGGTCGCGCCGCTTACGAATCAGGCAGCGGGCGGACGACTTAAGCCGCTCCGCCCGCCTGACGATGAGACCAACAAAAAACCCACGCCTTGGCGTGGGTTTTTGTTAATCGGCAGAAAAGCGCCGCCTCAATCGTCGCTATTCGGATCCATATCCGGGAACAGCACTTCGGTAAAACCGAACTTCGCAAAATCGTTGATCCGCATCGGATACAGCTTGCCGATCAGGTGATCGCATTCATGCTGCACGACCCGCGCATGAAAGCCCTCGGCAACCCGGTCGATCGGTTTGCCGTATTGATCAAAGCCGTGATATTTGATCATCGAAAAACGGCTCACCGCCCCTCGCAGACCCGGCACCGACAGACAGCCTTCCCAGCCCTCTTCCATATCGAGCGAGACCGGCGTGATGGTCGGGTTGATCAGCACCGTTTCCGGCACGGGAGGTGCGTCCGGATAACGCTGGTTCTGCCCAAAACCGAAGATCACCACCTGCAGATTCACGCCGATCTGCGGTGCGGCGAGACCCGCGCCGTTCGCGTCGTGCATGGTCTCGAACATGTCCTTGATGAGTTCATGCAATTCAGGCGTGTCGAAGTGATCGACCGGATCGGCAATCTGCAGCAAACGCGGGTCGCCCATCTTAAGAATTTCGCGGATCATAACTGCCCCTCCAGGAGCTTGCGCATACCATCTTCGTCGAGTACGGGGATGCCGAGTTCCTCTGCCTTGGCCAACTTGCTGCCCGCTTCGGCCCCAGCGACCACGTAATCCGTTTTCTTCGACACCGAGCCGGCCACCTTCGCGCCAGCCGCTTCGAGCATTTCCTTCGCCTCCTCGCGTGCGAGGCTCGGCAAAGTGCCGGTCAATACCACCGTCTTGCCGGCCAGCACGCCTTGTGGCGCCTTCGGCGCAGGCGGCCCTTCCGGCCATGTGACCTTGCCCGGCGCGCGCAGTTGCTCGATCACCGTGCGGTTGTGTTCTTCGGCGAAAAACTGATGGAGCGATTCGGCGACCACCGGGCCCACGTCGCTGACTTCCAGCAAGGCTTCGACCGACGCGTCCATGATCGGAGTCAGCGAACCGAAGTGCTTTGCGAGATCTTTCGCGGTCGATTCGCCGACATGGCGAATACCGAGCGCGTAGATAAAGCGGGCCATCGTCGTGTGTTTGGCTTTTTCCAGCGAATCGAGCAGGTTTTGCGCAGATTTCTCAGCGAAACGGTCGAGTTCGGCAAGCGTCGCGAAGCCGAGATTGAACAGATCGGCAGGCGTGCGCACGAGGTTCTGCTCGACCAGTTGATCGATGATCTTCTCGCCCAGCCCGTCGATATCCAGCGCGCGACGCTGCGCGAAATGCCACAGCGCCTGCTTGCGCTGCGCTGGGCAGAACAGCCCGCCCGTGCACCGGGCAATCGCCTCGTCGGGCAGACGCTCAATGTTCGAGCCGCACACCGGGCACTGGGTGGGCATCACGAATTCGCGGGCGTCGTCCGGGCGGCGGTCGAGCAGCGCGCTGACCACTTCGGGAATCACGTCGCCGGCGCGCCGCACGATCACCGTATCGCCGATGCGAATGTCTTTACGGCGCACTTCGTCTTCGTTATGCAGCGTGGCATTCGTCACTGTCGCGCCGCCGACGAACACCGGCTCCAGCCGAGCCACCGGCGTAATCGCGCCGGTGCGGCCCACCTGCACGTCGATCGCGACGAGTTTGGTCAGCGCTTCCTGCGCGGGGAATTTGTGCGCCAGCGCAAAGCGCGGCGCTCGCGACACGAAGCCGAGCGCGTCCTGTTCGTCGCGGCGGTTGACCTTATAAACCACGCCGTCGATGTCGTACGGCAACTTGTCGCGCTTCTCGCCAACCGTGTGGAAGAAGCCGAGCAAGCCGTCGGCCCCCTGCACCACCGCGCGTTCGCCGTTCACCGGCAAGCCGAGTTCCTTGTACCAGTCGAGCAGTTCGCTATGCGTGGCCGGCATCTCGATGCCGTCGAGCACGCCGATTCCGTAAGCGAAAAACGACAGCGGCCGTTGCGCGGTAATCTTCGAATCGAGTTGCCGCAAACTGCCCGCCGCAGCGTTACGCGGATTGGCAAATTCTTTCTGCTCCGCCGCGCGCTGGCGTTCGTTCAAACGCTCGAAATCGCGCTTGAACATCAGCACTTCGCCGCGCACGTCGAGTACGTGCGGCACGCGCTTGCCCTTGAGCATCAGCGGAATGGAGCGGATCGTACGGACGTTTTCGGTGACGTTTTCGCCGGTCGTGCCGTCACCGCGCGTGGACGCCTGGACGAACACGCCGTCGACGTAGCGCAGCGAAATCGCGAGGCCGTCGAACTTCAACTCGGCCGCGTAATCGACCGGCACTGGCGGCTCGCTCGTGTTCTTGCCGAGCGCGTCTCCGACGCGTTTGTCGAACGCCGCGATGTCTTCGTCGGCGAAACCGTTGTTCAACGACAGCATGGGCTGATCGTGCACCACCTGCTCGAATCCACTAGCGGCCTCGCCGCCGACGCGCTGCGTGGGCGAATCCGGCACGATCAGATCCGGATGCTCCGTCTCGATGCTTTCCAGTTCCTTGAACAGCCTGTCGTATTCCGCGTCCGGCAGGTCGGGCTGGTCGAGCACGTAGTACGCGTAGTTCGCGCGTTCGAGTTCCGCGCGCAGCCACACGGCCCGCTCGGCGGGGGCATTGGCTGCAGGAGGAGAGACGGGAGTTCGGGCCATGCTGGAGGACGTTTCTTCAATGAAATTCAGACACTGGATTATCGCAGGAAGCGTGCCCCTTTACATCGGCCGAATGGCCAGGTTTCGGGCAGGATTCAACGCGTCTATGATTGCCTTTCTGCTGAAGGCGAATGCGGCGTCGAAAACGACAACGGCCGCACATCGTGCGGCCGTCGAAAGCGTCTGGTAAATACCGGAATTTACTGGCTGAACAGGCGCCGCGTGGCCGGCGAACCCGCCGGAATGCCCGCCTGCTCGAGCTTTGCATACAGCGTCATCAATTGCTTTTCGATGGCGAGCAACGCAGTTTCCGGCAACGGACGGCGGCCATCGTCGACCACCCTCCCGCCGATCCGCTCCGCCAGCGACTTCGCGTAATCGCACATCAGCCGGAACGGCAGAATGTCTTCGTCGGCAACCGGCACGTCGAGCACCAGCGTGATCATCTGGCCGCCCTTGTACGTGAGGTCGTCGCGCAGGAAGTTGGTGTCGCCGAATTGCAGCATGAACACCGGGCTCTGACGCGAATCGAGCTTGACGAAACGCGTGCCGTCGCGCGAAAGCAGCAAGCCGTCTTGCGACGCCACCGCCTGCACGTAATTGGCCGACCAGGGCGCGCCGTCGGAGAGTACGTTGATTGACAACTGCGCGTCGCATTGCGCAGCGAACGCGTCGAGTTCGCGCGCCATCGCCACCGTTTCAAGCATGTCGGGGAATTCCGGCGACGCATCGAGCGCGTCGGCGAACTGCTGCACGCCGGTCACGAACTCCGAGAATTCGAGTTCGTTGAGCGCGCCGCTGCGGTTGGCCAACTGAGCGGCCGCGCGCAATTCTTCATAGCGCGCGCCGTTTTGCAGCAATTCCCACGCGCCGCCTTCGAGCTTGCCTTCAATGTGCACCGGCTTGCTGCCCGCGCGCCGCAGACGCTGCGCGAGCGGAATTACCTTGTCGCCGGCAACCGGGCCGTTCAAACGGATCGGCACGATGCAATCGATCCGGCGATCGACGATAGCTGGAGGCGCCGACGAAATGGTCGTAGCGGCAGGCAGAATCGGCTCGACCGGTTCGTCGGCCTGAGGAGCCGCTTCGCCCGAGGCAGAAGCTGTCTCGCCCCGCGCTACGCCTTCAGCCTCAGTGAATCTTTCCTCTTCCGTATAACCATTCGGCGTAGTCGTCTCCGCCTGGATATCGGCCGGTGTGTCGAGCGGCTCAGCGCCAGCAGAAGCGCCGAACGTCGGTTCGACACGCGCCGCGCCCGTTTCCGCCGGCGCATCCGCGCCGACTACCGGCTCACGACGCGTAGTCGGACGCGCCGGTTCGATGAACGGGCTTTGCTCCTCCTGCTCGTCCCGCGCAAAGCTTTCGGCAGCTTCGGCCGGCATGGGCCGCGGCATCTTGCGACGCACCTTGGCGCCCTGCCACGCGTTGTACACAACCACGCCTCCGACCACCACGGCACCCGCGCCGATCAAACCGAGTGTCAACTCGTCCATGCATGCTCCATCAGCAATTCTTTTATCTGCGCGGTTGTGCGCCCGCTTCACGTGTCGCGCGGCAACCACTCAAGCCGCAGCGCTGAACGCGGACGCCCGCGAAGGCTTAACTCAAACGATATTCTGGGCGAAACCGGCCGCCGATTCCATGTCCACCGCGACGATCCGCGACACGCCCTGCTCCTGCATGGTCACGCCGATCAACTGTTGCGCCATTTCCATCGCGATCTTGTTATGCGAGATGAACAGGAACTGGGTTTTGTCCGACATCGCCCGCACGAGGTTCGCGAAACGTTCGGTGTTGGCGTCGTCGAGCGGCGCGTCCACTTCGTCGAGCAGACAGAACGGCGCCGGATTCAGCTGGAACATCGCGAACACCAGCGCGGTGGCGGTCAGTGCTTTCTCGCCGCCCGACAGCAGGTGAATCGTCGAATTCTTCTTGCCCGGAGGTTGCGCCATCACCTGCACGCCGGCATCGAGAATTTCGTCGCCGGTCATGATCAGCTTCGCCTGGCCGCCGCCGAACAGACGCGGGAACAGTTCGCCGAAATGATGGTTCACCTGGTCGAACGTGCCTTGCAGCAGCGTGCGCGTTTCGGCGTCGATCTTGCGGATCGCGTCTTCCAGCGTTTCGATCGCGCTGTTCAGGTCGGTCGACTGCGCGTCGAGGAACGTCTTGCGCTCGGTCGCCGCCTTCAGTTCGTCGAGCGCCGCCATGTTGACCGGACCCAGCGCGGTAATCGCGTTGTTGATGCGCGTGACTTCGCCCTGCAGGTACGACGGCTTCATGTCCGGCGTGAGCTTGGCCTGCAATTCGGCCTCGTCGACACCCGCTGCCGCGAGTTGTTCGATGAACTGCTCGCCGTTCAGCCGCGCCGCCTGCTCCTTCAACTGCAATTCGTTGATGCGGTCGCGCAGCGGCTGCAACGCGCGCTCGGCGGTGAGGCGGGTTTCGTCGGCGGCACGCAGTTTGGCGGTCAGATCGTCCAGTTCCAGACGCGCGGCGTGCAGTGCTTCTTCTTTGACCGAACGGATGTCGAGCGCGTCCTGCAAGCCCGTGTGAGCCGTTTGTTCGTTGATCGTTTCCAGTTCGGCGCGGGCGTCTTCGAGCGACGCCTCGACCCGCTCGCGCTGCTCATGCGCGACCTGAATGCTGCGCTTCAATTCGTCGATGCGGTTCGCCATGTTGCGCGCGGCGAAGCGTGCATCGGTGGCGTTGCGATCGAGATCGCGCGCCTGGCCGCGGGCGGTGGTGAGGCTTTCGTCGAGTGCTTCGAAGGCCAGTTGGTGGTCTTCGAAACGCGCCTGCAATTCGGCGAGTTCGGAATCATGCCGCTCGAAATTGGCTTCCGACTCCGCGCGCATGGCCCGCTGTTCTTCGACCTGCGCGGTGATTTCTTCGAGTTCCTCGCGAATCTGCGTGCTGCGCTGCGTGTAACGCTCGTGCGCCTGCGTGAGCTTGAGCACGTCCATCTGCAACGCGTGCACGCGTTGCGTGGCGCGCTCGGACTGTTGACGCACATCGGTCAGCGTCTGCGCAGCCTGCGTGTGCGCGGCTTCGGCGCGGATCGCGGCGGCCTTCGCTTCATCGGCAAGCAACGCTTGGGCGCGCACCTGGCGACCGAGATTTTCGATTTCCTGCTGACGGGCCAGCATGCCGGCCTGTTCGGAGTCGGCTGCATACAACTGAACGCCGACGCGCGTCACCACGTGTCCCGCCTTCACGACGAACGAGCCGCCTTCCGGCAACTGCGTGCGCAGGCTGAGCGCCTGCTGCAGGTCGTCGGCGACGAACGCGAGGCCGAGCCAGTCGTTCAATACCGCACGAATGCCGGCGTCGTCGATACGCACCAGAGACAGCAGCGGCCGTAGCGCGGCCGGTGCCGCGACCGGCTGACCGGCTGCGGGCGGGGCGTAGAACGCGAGCTTGGCGGGCGGCGCGTCGGTGGCGAAAGCCTTGACCCAGTCGAGATTCGACACTTCCAGCGCGGCGAGACGCTCGCGCAGCACGGCTTCAAGCGCGTTTTCCCACCCGGCTTCGACGTGCAGTTTCTTCCACAGACGTGGCAGGCTGCCAAGCTCGTGCTTTTCGAGCCACGGCTGGATCTTGCCTTCGGTCTGGACGTTTTCCTGCAACTGCTTGAGCGCGGCAAGACGTGCGTCGAGCTGATGAATCTGCGCGCTTTCGGCCTGCACGCGCTCCTGCGCGGCGCGGCGTTCGCCGTCCAGACGCGGCAGCGTTTCCTGCGCGTCGGCGAGACGGGCTTGCGCGTCGTGCAGAATTTCTTCGTGCTCGGCGAGCTGCATGCGCAGGTCTTCGAGTTGCGCTTCGTCGGGGGCGTCGAGTCCGCCCGCTTCCGACTTCAGCCGCTCGTGACGTTGCTGCAACTGCTGCAACTGCTGATCGGCATTACGTTGATGCGCGGCTTCGAGTTTCAGCGCCTGTTCGGTCTGCGCGATGCCGCCGCGCTCCGCGTTCAGTTCGGTCTGCGCATCGCGCCAGCGCGCTTCGAGCGCAGGCATCGCATCGTGCTTCGCGGCGGCTTCGTCTTCGGCGAGCGCGGCTTTTTCCTCGGCGACGGAGAGTTGCTCCTCGGCGTCTTCGATATCGCCTTGCGCCTTTTCGGCCTGCGACTGCCACTGCTCGCGCTGCGCGGTTAGCGCCGCGATCTGGGCCTGCGCGCGGTTACGCGATTCGACGATGAACTTGATCTCGGCTTCGAGCCGGCTGACTTCCGCGTTCGCTTCGTAAAGCGCGCCTTGCGCGCCCTGCATCGCGTCGCTGGCGGAATAGTGCGCGACGCGCAGCGTTTCCAGTTGCGCCTCGACTTCACGCAGCTTCGCGGTATGCGCTTCGAGATCGATCTGCGCCTGTTCGATTGCGCGTTGCTGGCGCTGCTGCTCGCCGCCGGCTTCGTTCTTGCGCAACAGCCACAACAGACGCTGCTTCTCTTCGCCGTCCGTCTGCAGTTCCTTGTAGCGCGTGGCGACGACCGCCTGCGCTTCCAGCTTCTCGAGATTCGCACTCAGCTCGCGAACGATATCTTCGACCCGCGTCAGATTTTCGCGCGTGTCATGCAGACGATTCTCAGTCTCGCGACGGCGTTCCTTGTACTTCGACACGCCCGCGGCTTCTTCGAGGAACACGCGCAGCTCTTCCGGCTTCGCCTCGATCAGGCGGGCGATCATGCCCTGCCCGATGATTGCGTAAGCACGCGGCCCGAGACCGGTGCCGAGGAAGATGTCCTGAATGTCCCGGCGACGCGCCGGCAGATTGTTGATGTAGTAGCTCGAGGTGCCGTCGCGCGTCAGCACGCGCTTGACGGCGATCTCGGCATACTGGCCCCACTGCCCGGCGGCACGGCCGTCGGCGTTGTCGAACACGAGTTCGACGCTGGCGCGGCTACCCGGCTTGCGCGCGGTCGAGCCATTGAAGATCACGTCCTGCATCGACTCGCCGCGCAGCTCGGAGGCGCGCGATTCGCCGAGCACCCAGCGCACGGCGTCGATGATGTTGGACTTGCCGCACCCATTCGGCCCGACCACGCCGACTAGCTGGCCCGGGACCTGGAAATGCGTGGGATCGACGAATGACTTGAAGCCAGCGAGTTTGATCGAGGTCAGACGCACGGCGATTTCGCTGTTTGAAAAGGGAAAAAATAGGTGGCTTGTGAAGGCCGCGCCAGCCGTTCGCCAATGCAGCGAAGCGGCCCGCGAAGCTCGCAAACCCTCGGAACACGGATGCCGGCTTCATGCGTCCATTCAGGTGCGCGAAACGCGCTCACTACGCACGTTCACCGCGCACGTTGATGCATGTGCCAGCTAATGAGGGGCAATCATACCATCGCGCGTGAGCGATTCTTACCGCCCTTACGGTCTTGCTTCACGCCCTTGTCATCGGCATCGGGTTCGGCGGACGAACCCGGGTCCTGGGCAGGCGGATCGGGCGGCACGGCGCGGGTCCGGTGGACCCAGCTCGACAACGCCGACGCCAGCACGATGCATACGCCGCCGGCCCATTCGCGCGGACCCGGCATCTCTCCGGCGAACAGCCACGCGGACAACGCCGTGACGACGATCTCGAACAGCATGATGATCGACGCCCGGTTGGCCGGCACGCGCGACAGCCCGTACTGCACGAGCATATTGTTCGACGCCAGCAAAAAACCGAGGCCGAGCACGAGCCACGCGGCCGTGCCGAGATGGGCGCCGGTGGGCGGTGCGGGCATGGCTTCGAACAGCGACGCGCACGCGCTGAAAAGCGCTGCGCCGCCGAAGATCGTCGCCGTGCGCATTTCCGGTTTCATTTCCGGCAACACGCGGCTGGTCTTGAGGATCAGCACGTTGCTCATCGCGAAACCCATGCCGCCCGCGAGACCCGCCCATTCGGCGAGGTTGCCGGGCACCGGAATGCCGAGTTGCGGCGACCACAGCATGGTCATCGCACCGGCCAGCGACAGCGCGGCGAGACCCGCGCCCGCCCAGGTCAGGCGTTCGTGCAGGATGAAATGCGCGAACAGCGCGGTCCACGCAGGGGTGAGATAGAACAGCAGCAGCACGCGCATCACCTGGCCGTGGATCGAGCCCCAGACAAAGCCGAGATTGGTGATGCCCGCCGCCAGCGCGAGCGCGGGCAGGAGCCAATGCCAGCGCACCGTTCTGATCGCACGATGCCGCACCAGCAGCACGAACAGGCAACCGGCTGCACTCGTCAGCGCGCTCGCCGCCGTGCCGGTGACGCCGAGCGCCGCCAGCATGCGTAGCGGATACCAGATCATTCCCCACACCGAAGCGCCCAGCATGATCGCGAGCGTCGGCCAGCCGTTGCGAAGCCAGTTGGTCATGGTTTGGCACTCCGGGCGAAGGATTTCGCTGCTCCGGGCGAGCCTGGTCTGGGTGGTGTGCCGTTGACGCCAGACGCGGCCGCTCTGTTCGTCACGTTCTCGTTGTTTGCGCTCATGGCATCGTTCTCGCGGACCGCGGCGCTCTTGCGCCTGCTGTGTCCGGCTGTCTCCGGGACTGCTGCAACCATTGCTGCTCCTGCTTCTTTTTGCGCGAACCGTCGGCGGTTCGCGTCGTTCCCGCTGCAACGCATTGAATGCGCCGCCTGGCGGGTTGCGCCGTCTCGGGGGCGGCGCTCTGCGTTCATTCGACACTGCATTTCATGGCGGCCATTACCTTCCGCCGATCTTCCGCCATCCTTCAAGCTGGTTCGCCAACCGGCCATCGAACCCTGCACGCCCGCGAACGCAAGCCGCCCACGCTATAATTCTTCGTTCGCCGCCGCTGCCAGCGTGTCTAGCGCATCTGTCTACCGTATTTCAGGCATGTCAGCGCTTCGCCGCCAGCGCGCGTGCCCAGCTTCTTCCTGCATCCGTTCTGCGCCCTCTTCGATCAGGCTCGATCCATCCAGTGAACCCGTTACTCGATTCCCTCCAGTCCTATCCGTTCGAAAAGCTGCGCCTGCTTTTCGCGGACGTCACGCCGCCAGCCGGTCTTTCGCATATCAGCTTCGGCATCGGCGAGCCGAAACATCCCACGCCCGCGCTGATCCGCGACGCCGTGGTGGATTCGCTCGGCGGCCTGGCCGCGTATCCGGCCACGCTCGGCTCGGCGCCGTTGCGCGAGTCGATTGCAAACTGGGTGACGCAACGCTACAACCTGCCGCCGGTCGATCCGCTCACTGAAGTCCTACCGGTATCGGGCTCGCGCGAAGCGCTGTTCGCGCTCGCGCAGACGGTGGTGGACCCGAAGCGCAATGCTGACGGTGAGCCTGCGATCGTACTCTGTCCGAACCCGTTCTACCAAATCTACGAAGGCGCGGCGATTCTGTCCGGCGCGCAGCCGTATTTCGTCAATAGCGACCCGGCGCGCAATTTCGCCTGCGACTATTCGGCAGTGCCGGAAGCCATCTGGGCGCGCACGCAGCTGCTGTACGTGTGCTCGCCGGGCAACCCGACCGGCGCGGTACTCACGCTCGATGACTGGCGCGAACTGTTCGCGCTGTCGGACCGTTATGGCTTCGTGATTGCGTCGGACGAGTGCTACTCCGAAATCTATTTCGACGAAGCGAATCCGCCGCTCGGCGGCCTGGAAGCGGCGCACAAACTGGGCCGCGGCTTCGAGCGGCTCGTGATGCTGTCGAGCCTGTCCAAGCGCTCGAACGTGCCGGGCATGCGCTCGGGCTTCGTCGCGGGCGACGCGGCGATCCTGAAAGATTTCCTGCTGTACCGCACGTACCACGGCGCAGCTTTGTCGACGGTATTCCAGACCGCCAGCATCGCCGCGTGGAACGACGAGACGCACGTGCGCGACAACCGCGCGAAGTACGTGCAGAAGTTCTCGACCGTCACGCCGATGGTCGCGGAAGTGCTCGACGTGCGTCTGCCGGACGCCGCGTTCTACCTGTGGGCCGACGTGTCGCGCACCGGCCTGTCGGACACCGAGTTCGCCCAGCGCCTCTACGCCGACTATAATGTGACGGTTCTGCCGGGCTCGTTCCTCGCGCGTACTGCGCACGGCGTGAACCCCGGCCGCAATTTCGTGCGCCTCGCGCTGGTCGCGGACGTCGACGAATGCACGCAAGGTGTTCAGCGGATCGTCGATTTTTGCCGCAAGCTTGCGGGCCAGGCCAGTTGAGTTAGCCGGGCCAACGGTTTGAGGGTTCACCTCGACCGTTGGCGCGACAGCTCCCGCCGCGCCGCATCTCCTTCTTCAGCCTTCAACTCTTCAGAAAACACGCATATGTCGCAACAACTTCAGCAGATCATTGACACCGCCTGGGAAAACCGCGCCGAACTGTCGCCGAAGGCCGCTCCGGCCGACGTGCGCGAAGCCGTCGCCCATGCAATCGAACAACTGGACAAGGGCGTGCTGCGCGTCGCCGAAAAGAAGGACGGCGACTGGGTCGTCAATCAGTGGCTGAAAAAGGCCGTGCTGCTGTCGTTCCGCCTCGAAGACAACGCACCGATGCCGGCTGGCGGTTACAGCCAGTTCTACGACAAGGTGCCGTCGAAGTTCGCGAACTACACCGCTGAAGACTTCGCTGCCGGCGGCTTCCGCGTGGTGCCGCCCGCTATCGCGCGCCGTGGCTCGTTCATCGCGAAGAATGTCGTGCTGATGCCGTCGTACACCAACATCGGCGCGTACGTCGACGAAGGCACGATGGTCGATACGTGGGCGACCGTCGGTTCGTGCGCGCAGATCGGCAAGAACGTCCACCTGTCGGGTGGCGTGGGCATCGGCGGCGTGCTGGAGCCGCTGCAGGCGAACCCGGTCATCATCGAAGACAACTGCTTTATCGGCGCGCGTTCGGAAGTGGTCGAAGGCGTGATCGTCGAAGAAAACTCGGTGATCTCGATGGGCGTGTACCTCGGCCAGAGCACCAAGATTTACGACCGCGAAACCGGTTCGGTCACGTATGGCCGCATTCCGGCGGGCTCGGTGGTGGTGGCGGGCAACCTGCCGTCGAAAGACGGCTCGCACAGCCTGTACTGCGCGGTGATCGTCAAGAAGGTGGACGCGAAGACCCGCGCGAAGGTCGGCCTGAACGAGCTGCTGCGAGGCGACTGATGGCGCGCGGCACCAAAACCGTCGTCTACGGCATCCCGAACTGCGACACCGTGAAGAAAGCCCGCGTGTGGCTGGAAGAGCACGGCGTCGAGTTCGAGTTTCACGACTTCAAGAAGCACGGCGTGACCGAACCGCTCGTGCAGGACTGGCTGAAAGACGTGAAGCTCGACGCGCTGCTGAACCGTCGCGGCACCACCTGGCGTGGCCTGTCCGACGACATGAAAGCGGCGGCGGAAACCCAGCCGGGCGCAATCGCGTTGATGATCCACAAGCCGTCGGTGATCAAGCGGCCAGTGCTGGTGGTGAACGGGCGGGTCAAATCGCTCGGTTTTTCCGCGGACGAGTACACGGCGCTGTTTGCCTGAGTCTGGGTGTTGGCACGCGCGGTGCTCTGGCGTGGTGAACGCCCGCCATGCAGCGACGCAAAGCAGCAGGAATGAGCGCGAACGGCATTGCGTTCATTCAGCTAGTTGCATGAGCGTAATCTCGTGGATGCCGCGAACGCGGCGTCCACCAGCACGGTGTGCTGACACGCATTGAACGCAATACGCTGGACCCGGCGCGCGGACCCGAACGCCAGCACTGGCATCAGGCTCCGCGATCGGAACCGGTCAGCAACAAGAAGCAGAACGCGGCCTCGCCGCGTCGATTAAAAGCTGTTGCCGGCTGCGGTGCTGCACCGCCAGCCGGCATTTTTTCATTTCAAAGTGGCTTGTACTGAATCCATGTCCGGCACCCTCGCCCTTACCGAACAACTGATCGCACGCGCGTCCGTGACGCCCGACGACCAGCATTGCCAGCGCCTCCTGATCGAACGTCTGTCCGCGATCGGCTTCGAGCACGAGACGATCGAATCGAACGGCGTGACCAATTTGTGGGCCGTCAAACGCGGCGTCGACGGCACCGCGGGCAAGCTGCTCGCGTTCGCCGGACACACCGACGTCGTGCCCACCGGCCCGCTCGAACAATGGCACTCGGCGCCGTTCGAGCCGACCCAGCGCGACGGCAAGCTGTACGGCCGCGGCGCGGCGGACATGAAGGCGTCGATCGCGGGCTTCGTGGTCGCGAGCGAGGAATTCGTCGCCGCGCATCCCGCGCATCGCGGCTCGATCGCGTTCCTGATCACGAGTGACGAAGAAGGCCCGGCCACCGACGGCACCATCAAGGTCGTCGAAGCGTTGCAGGAACGCGGCGAGCGGATGGACTACTGCATCGTCGGCGAGCCGACGTCGAGCGCGCAACTCGGCGACATGGTGAAGAACGGCCGGCGCGGTTCGATGTCCGGCAAGCTGATCGTCAAGGGCGTGCAAGGACATATCGCCTATCCGCATCTGGCGAAAAATCCGGTGCATCTGCTCGCGCCCGCACTGGCCGAGCTGGTCGCTGAAAGCTGGGACAACGGCAACGAATACTTCCCGCCTACCACGTGGCAGGTGTCGAACATTCATAGCGGCACGGGCGCGACCAACGTGATCCCCGGTCATGCGGACGTGATGTTCAATTTCCGCTTCTCGACGGCCAGCACGGTCGAAGGTTTGCAGGCCCGCGTGCATGCAATTCTCGACAAACACGGCCTCGAATACGATCTGCACTGGAACGTGAGCGGGCTGCCGTTCTTGACGCCGCGCGGCGATCTGTCGAACGCGCTGGCGAAAGCCATCAAGGACGAAACCGGCGTCACGACCGAACTGTCGACCACCGGCGGCACGTCGGACGGCCGCTTCATCGCGCGCATCTGCGAGCAGGTGATCGAATTCGGGCCGCTGAACGCCAGCATCCACAAGATCGACGAACATATCGAAGTCGCACACATCGAGCCGCTGAAGAACGTGTATCGCCGCGTGCTCGAACAACTGATCGCCTGAACAAGGACTATTTGCGATGACGCTCCCGTTTTCTACCGTCCGCGACCTGCTGCGTTTTGCGGTGTCGCGCTTTAACCAGGCTGAACTGTCGTTCGGTCATGGCTCGGCCAATGCCTACGACGAAGCGGCTTATCTGGTGCTGCACACGCTGCACCTGCCGCTCGATCTGCTGGAGCCGTTTCTCGACGCACGGTTGAGCGCGGCCGAAATCGACGCCGTGCTGAACGTGATCGAGCGCCGCGCCACGCAACGCGTGCCGGCCGCGTACATCACGCAGGAAGCGTGGATGCACGGTTTCCGCTTTCACGTCGATGAGCGCGTGATCGTGCCGCGCTCGTTCATCGGCGAATTGCTGCAGGACGGTTTGCAGCCTTACGTCGAAGATCCCGAACAGGTCAGCGCGGTGCTCGAACTGTGCACCGGCTCCGGTTGCCTCGCGATTCTCGCCGCGCACGCGTTCCCGAACGCCGATATCGACGCCGTCGATCTCTCCGCGCCCGCGCTGGAAGTCGCCACGCGCAACGTGATGGATTACAAGCTCGACGACCGTATTGCGCTGTTCGAAGGCGATCTGTATGCGCCGCTCGCCGAGCGCCGCTACGACGTGATCATCACCAATCCGCCGTACGTGAACGCGACGTCGATGCAGGAATTGCCCGCCGAATACAAACACGAGCCGGATATGGCGCTGGCGGGCGGTGCGGACGGCATGGATATCGTGCGCCGGATCATCGCCGACGCGCGCAACTGGCTGACCGAAGACGGCGTGCTCGTAGTCGAAATCGGCAATGAACGCGAAAACGTCGAAGCGGCGTTCGGCGGCCTGGATCTGGTATGGCTCTCGACCAGCGCCGGCGACGACAACGTGTTCCTGATTCAAGCCGCTGACTTGCCGGTTTGAGGTTTTTGCTGTTCCTGTTTGCGGCATGGCGCGCGCGGTTTTTTGCTGCGTGCGGCATGTCGCGGCGTGTTGTAGGGGGCGTGACTGGGGTGTGGGTTCACGGGCGTTGCGTGGACCTACATAACCTGACTGCCGCATGACGCAGTCGCTTCCGGCAGGTGGCCAAGCCGCGCTTGTGGCTTGCTCTGGCTTGCACGCGTGGCCGCCTTCAGCATGCGGTTATCGAACTCCCCCTCTCGTTTCAAGACCCCCGCCCCTCCGTCTCACCCAATCGCGGAACGGTCTTTGCGTCGCCCATCGGCATCCCCGCGCGCACCCAAAACCACGAAGCCCGCGCACAACGGCACCCCAACCCACCCGCGTTCGGTAAGATGAGCGCCTGCCCGCCGCGTCATCGGCGGGGACATGCAGCGCTTCGCCAACCCTTCGCCCGCCTATGCAATTCGACCTGCTTCACGTCGGCCCGCTGGTCGCCCTTGCCCATATCCTCGGCATGGTCGCGGCGTGTCACGCGATTCTGAATACGCGCACCTCGCAGGGCGCGATTGCGTGGGCCGTGTCGCTGGTCGCGATGCCTTATCTGACGCTGGTGCCTTACCTGTTCCTCGGTCGCAGCAAATTCGCCGGTTACGCGGATGCCCGTCGCGTCGAAAACGAACTGCTGCGCACCCGCGCGCATCCGCCGGAATGGGACACGCAGTCGTCTTCGGCGGGACTGCCCACACAACAACTCGGCGTCAGGCTCGTGCATTCGCTGACGCGTCTGGGCGGCATGCCGTTCCTGCCCGGCAATTCCGTGCGAACCCTCGTGAACGGCGCAGCGACCTTCGAGGCGATCTTCGAGGCAATCGAGAGCGCGCGTCACTACGTGATCGTGCAGTTCTTCATCGTCCGCGACGATGCGCTCGGCGAGATGCTCAGAGACGCGCTGATCGCCAAGGCACAGCAAGGCGTGCGCGTCTATTTTCTGTACGACAGCATCGGCAGTTTCGATCTGCCGCACCGCTACGTGGCGGCACTGCGTGCGGGTGGTGTCGAGACGCATCCGTTCGCGACTAATCGCCGCTTCGTCAACCGGCTGCAACTGAACTTTCGCAATCACCGCAAAATCGTTTCCGTGGATGGCGAACGCGCGTTTGTCGGCGGACACAACGTAGGCGTCGAGTATCTCGGCGGCAAGCCGCCGCTTTCGCCGTGGCGCGATACGCATATCGAGGTGCGCGGACCAGCGGTCGCCAGTATCCAGTTCGTGTTCACCGAAGACTGGCACTGGGCGACGCAGCAGTTGCCCGAATTCGACATGCCGGCAGCGGCGCCGGTCGATCCGTTGGGCGCTCAAAGCATGCACTGCCTGGTCGTGCCGAGCGGTCCGGCTGACAAACAGGAAACCTGCTCGCTCTTTTTCGTCGAAGCGATCAACGCGGCGCGCGAGCGGATCTGGATCACCACGCCCTATCTCGTGCCCGACGAAGCAGTGTTCTCAGCGTTGCGGCTCGCCGTGCTGCGCGGCGTGGACGTGCGCATTCTGATTCCGAGCCGCCGGGACCATCTGGTGGTCTTTGCCGCGTCGAAGCTGTACGCATACGATTCGCTGCGCGCGGGCATCCGGATTTTCCGCTACCAGCCGGGTTTTCTGCACCAGAAGGTGATTCTCATCGATAGCGTCGCTGCAGCGATCGGCAGCGCGAATCTCGACAACCGGTCGTTCCGGTTGAACTTCGAGATCATGGTGCTGACCGTCGACCGAGGCTTCGCGCAGGAGGTCGAAACGATGCTGCTGAACGACTTCGCCCAGTCGCTCGAAATCGACCGCAACGAGTACCGGCAGGCCAGCGCGTTCAAGCGCGTGCTGATGCATGTCGCGCGGCTTTTCGCGCCGATTCTTTGAGCTGTGCGGTGGCTGTTTCAGCGATTGCGCGGCAGTACGTAGCCACTGAATGTTGAACGGCGCCGCGCGGTGGTTGCCGTGACGCTCGCTCAACAACCGTTGGCAGATCGTCCAGATTCAACGGATCTACACGCAGCGTTGATACGCGGCATCGATACCTGATCGACGCCGCTCAGCCGCCTCGCACCACGCCGGATTCGACGCGATCTGCACGACTGCAGATAGATACAAAAGCGTTGCCGGCCGCCTCGGCTTGCAGCAATCTCAAAGTCCCTTCAAAGCAACTTCTCGATATCCTCGACAATCGCCTCGGGCTTCGTCAGCGGCGCATAGCGCTTCACCACGCTGCCGTCGCGTGCAATCAGGAACTTGGTGAAATTCCACTTGATTCCTTCGAGTCCCAGCAAGCCCGGCGCCTCTTCCGTCAGATAGCGGAACAACGGATGCGCGTTCGCGCCGTTCACGTCGATCTTGTCGAACATCGGAAACGTCACGCCGTAATTCTTTTCGCAGAAACTGCCGATCTGCCCGGCATCGCCCGGCTCCTGCTTGCCGAACTGGTTGCACGGAAAGCCGAGCACCGTGAGACCGCGCGCCGCGTAGCCATCGAACAGCTTCTGCAAGCCCGCATACTGCGGCGTGAATCCGCATTCGCTGGCCGTGTTGACGATCAGCAAAACCTTGCCTTGATACTGCTCGAGGCTCACTTCCTCGCCGCCGAGCGTACGTGCCGAAAACGAATAAATCGATGTCATGTGCTCTCCCCGTGAAAGCCGTCAGTCTATGCCAAAAGCCGCGCCAGAACAGTCGGCCGAATGGCCGATCCCGACTGAGCGCCCGGTGTCACGCCCGGCAGTCTAAAATAGCGGTTTTCTTCAGCCGGCCTCTTCGTGATCCGCTTTAACCAGTTCAGCCTCGCGCGCGGCACCAAGCCGCTCTTCGACAACACCACGTTCACCCTCAACCCCGGCGAGAAAGCCGGCCTCGTGGGGGCGAACGGCGCGGGCAAGTCGACGCTGTTTGCCGTGCTGCTCGGCGAACTGCACGCGGACGGCGGCGATTTTTCGATCCCGCCCAACTGGCAGATCGCCCACGTCGCGCAGGAAACGCCCGCCGCGGATAAAACCGCCCTCGCCTACACGCTCGACGGCGACGCCGCGTTGCGTGCCATCGAGGCGCGTATTGCCGCAGCATCGGCCGCGCACGACGGCGCGGCCGAAGGCGAAGCGCACGCTGCCTTCGCCGATGCCGACGGCTATACCGCGCCCGCGCGCGCCGAAGCGTTGCTGCTCGGCCTCGGCTTCACGCTCGAACAAACGCGCGAGCCGGTCAGCAGTTTCTCCGGCGGCTGGCGCATGCGGCTGAATCTGGCGCAGGCGCTGATGTGCCGTTCCGACCTGCTGCTGCTCGACGAACCGACCAATCACCTGGATCTCGACGCGATCGTCTGGCTCGAAGACTGGCTGCACCGCTATCCGGGCACGCTGGTCGTGATCTCGCACGACCGCGAATTCCTCGATTCGGTCTGCAGCGTCACGCTGCATCTGGAGCACCAGCAGATCAAGCGTTACGGTGGCAACTACTCGCAATTCGAAGTACTGCGCGCGCAGCAAATCGCGCTGCAGCAGAGCGCGTATGAAAAGCAGCAGCGCACGGTGGAGCATCTGCAGAGCTACATCAACCGGTTCAAGGCGCAGGCCACCAAGGCGCGTCAGGCGCAGAGCCGCGTGAAGGCGCTCGAAAAGATGGAACTGATCGCGCCGGCTCATGCCGCGTCGCCGTTCACGTTCGAGTTCCGCACGCCCGATTCGGCGCCGAATCCGATGATGGTGATGGAAAACGTGCGCTGCGGTTATCACGGCGAAGACGGCGTCGAGATTCCGATCGTCGATCGCGTGATGCTGTCGATCCAGAACGGTCAGCGCATCGGCCTGCTCGGCGCGAACGGTCAGGGCAAATCGACGCTGATCAAGACGCTCGCCGGCACGCTCGAAGCGCTCGGCGGCCACGTCCGCGAAGGCAAGGGGCTGCGCATCGGCTACTTCGCGCAGCATCAGCTCGAAACGCTGCGCGCCGACGACACCCCGCTGCAGCACCTCGCGCGTCTCGCACCCGACACGCGCGAGCAGGAGTTGCGCGACTTCCTCGGCAGCTTCAACTTTTCCGGCGAAATGGCGACGGCGAAAATCGCGCCTTTTTCCGGCGGCGAAAAGGCGCGTCTCGCGCTCGCGTTGATCATCTGGCAAAAGCCGAACCTGTTGCTGCTCGACGAGCCGACCAACCACCTGGATCTCGAAACGCGTCACGCGCTGACCATGGCGCTTGCGCAGTTCGAGGGCACCCTGATTCTGGTGTCGCACGACCGGCACCTGCTGCGCGCCACGACCGATCAGTTCATGCTGGTCGCCAAACATCGTCTGCAGGAATTCGACGGCGATCTCGACGATTACCGCGACTGGCTGCTGCAACACGCAGCCGACCAGCGTGCGGCGCTCAAGGCGGGTACCGCGGCGGCCAACAGCGCCGACGGCAACGCCGACAATGGCGTGAACCGCAAGGAACAGCGTCGGCTCGAAGCGGAAACGCGTCAGAAACTCGCGCATCTGAAGAAGCCGCTGCAAAGCCGCATCACGAAGATCGAGAAGGAAATGGACTCGCTCAACACCGAGAAAACGACGCTCGATGCGTTCGTCGTCGATCCGGCGAGTTACGAGCCCGAGCAGAAAAGCAAACTGACGGAAGCAATCCGCCGTCAGGCAGATGTGAACGCGCGCCTCGAAGTGCTCGAAGCCGAATGGCTCGAGATTCACGAGGAACTCGAACAAATCGGCTAGCGGCACGCTGTTTATGGCCCGCGCCGGCACCGACGAGAGGTTGGCTTTGTCATCTGCAACATCATCATTCGGGGCATCGGATTCTTCGGCTTCACCGGACCCTTCGACGGAATCACCGGCTTCTCCGGCAGTGACGGTGCCGCCGCCGGCACTGCAAGGGTTGCGGGTGCTCGACCTGACCCGTCTGCTACCCGGTCCGGTTGCCGCGCTGCGACTGGCCGAACTCGGCGCCGACGTGCTGAAAATCGAAGCGCCCGGCGCGGGAGACCCGACCCGCACGATGATGCAGTCGTCCAGCGACCGTGTCGCCGGTCGCCCCGGCGCGTTCTACCGGCTGGTGAATCGCGGCAAGCGCGAGACGCGCCTCGATCTCAAATCCGCCGCCGGACGTAATGTGCTGCGCGCGCTCGCGGCCGAAGCGGACGTGCTGATCGAGAGCTTCCGGCCAGGCGTGATGGAGCGGCTGGGCATCGGCTACGAGACGCTGCGCGCGGTCAATCCGCGGCTCGTCTACTGCGCGATCAGCGGATATGGCGCGAGCGGCCCGTTCGCCGACCGCGCCGGACACGACCTGAACTACATCGGTTATGCGGGCGTGCTCGATCAACTGGCAAGCCGCGACGGCGCGCCCATCCTGCCCAATTTCCAGATTGCCGACCTGCTCGGCGGGGCGCTGAGCGCGGTCACGCAGATTCTCGCCGCGCTATGGCACGTGTCGCGCGGCGGCGAAGGCCGTTTCGTCGATGTCTCGATGACACACGCCACGCATGCGCACAACCTCGTCGCGCAGGTCGCGCTGGTCAACGAAGGCGCCGCGCCGCCGGTCGGCACGGGTCTGCTGAACGGTGGCGTGCCCTGCTACAACCTGTACCGCACGTTCGATAACCGCTGGCTCGCGGTCGGCGCGCTCGAACTGAAGTTCTGGGAAACGCTGTGCATGGCGCTCGACCGTCCCGAGTGGGCGACGCGTCACTGGAGCCTCGGTCAGGCCATTGGCGGCCCGGACGCCGTTGCGCTCACGCAGGAACTGGCCGACGTGATCGGCAAGCGTCCGCTGGACGAATGGGTGCTGCTGCTGGAGCCGGTCGATTGCTGCGTTACGCCGGTACTGACGGCGGAGGAAGCCGCGCGGCATCCGCTGTTTAATCCGCAGGCTTATTTGGTGCCGGACGATAACGCGGACGAAGACGATGGCGTGATGGGCTAACGCGCCCGACCGGCTGAACGCGCGGTCGCGGCGATTGCGTGAGATGAATGCAGGAAGCGCTCGCCACGCGCGTCCAGAGAGAAAAAAATTCCCGAAGGGCATCACGTAGAAAGCCTACGACACAGCCCCCCTCAACCTCACCGCCTCGCCACCGTCTGTCTCGGCAGCGTCTGACGCGGCGTTTTTTCATCGTCGTACAGCACGTGCTTGCGGCCTTCCACGTGACGGTTGATCGTGGCGCGCACCTCGGCGGCGGTGGCGTCTTCGGCCACGACCCGGCGCGATATCTGCCCCGCCGTGTTGATCCACTCGACAATCCGGCAAGCGCCGCCCCAAGGCTGGCGAATCGGTTCGGAGACCCGGCAGCCACGTACCTGTATTGGCCGCTCGGCTACGGTTTGATATGACTGTTTCAAGGCGCGATCCTTTTTCAGGCATCAGAAGGGATGCTTACCCTCGCAGCTTAGGAAAAAGGATTGCCATTCAGGTTACAACCAATATGGAGATCTTTACCGGTCATTACAGCGCGCAAGGCGCCCGCAGGAGCCCTCACCCCGCCTATTCAAGCGTACGAACCCGGTCGATAGCCTGTTCGATCCGCTCGACCGCAACGACCTGTAAGCCTTCAATCGGCTGTTTGGGCGCGTTGGCCTTCGGAATCACAGCGACCGAGAAGCCCAGTTTGGCGGCTTCCTTCAGACGCTCCTGACCGCGCGGAGACGGTCGGATTTCGCCCGCGAGGCCGACTTCGCCGAACACCACGAGGCCTTTCGGCAGCGGCTTGTTGCGCAGCGACGAGTGGATCGCGAGCAGAACGGCCAGATCGGCGGCGGGTTCGGTGATCTTCACGCCGCCCACCGCGTTCAGAAACACATCCTGATCGAAACAGGCAATACCGGCATGCCGGTGCAGGACCGCCAGCAACATCGCCAGGCGGTTCTGTTCGAGGCCGACCGCGAGCCGACGCGGATTCGGCGCGTTGGAGGCATCCACGAGCGCCTGGACTTCGACCAGCAACGGACGCGTGCCCTCCTGCGTGACCAGCACACAGGAACCGGGCACCGACTGTTCGTGCTGCGACAAAAACAGCGCCGAAGGATTCGCCACGCCGCGCAAACCGCGCTCCGTCATCGCGAACACGCCGAGTTCGTTGACCGCGCCAAAGCGGTTCTTGATCGCGCGCACGAGGCGGTACGACGAGTGCGTGTCGCCCTCGAAGTACAACACCGTATCGACGATGTGTTCGAGCACGCGCGGGCCGGCCAGCGCGCCCTCTTTCGTCACGTGGCCGACCATGATGATGGTCGTGCCCGACTGCTTGGCGATCCGCGTCAATTGCGCGGCGCACTCGCGCACCTGCGCGACCGAGCCGGGCGCGGAGGTCAGCGCATCGGAATAGACGGTCTGGATCGAGTCGATGACCGCGACGTCGGGTTTGTGATCGGCGATCGTCGCCTGAATTTTTTCGAGCTGGATTTCGGCGAGCAATTGCAGTTCGCTCGCTTTCGAACCGGGTTCGAGCAGCGAAAGCCGTTGTGCGCGCAACGCGATCTGCGCAGCCGATTCTTCGCCGCTGATGTAGAGCGCGCGTTTATCGGCGGCAATTTCGGCGAGCGATTGCAGCAGCAGCGTCGATTTGCCGATCCCCGGATCGCCGCCGATCAGCACCACGCCGCCCGGCACCAGGCCGCCGCCCAGCACACGGTCGAACTCGCTGACGCCGGTGGAGAAGCGCGGCACGTCGGATGCCTCGATATCGGCGAGCCGACGCACCGGCGCGCTTTTCGCGAGCGACTGGAAGCGATGCGTGGACGGCGCCTCAGCGACCGACTCGACCAGCGTGTTCCACGCCTGGCATGACGGGCACTGTCCGGCCCATTTCGGCGACTGGCCGCCGCATTCACTGCAGATGTACAAGGTCTTCGGTTTAGCCACGCGTGATTGCCTGTGTTGCCTGTTGGTGTTCGTGGGATCGATATGTTCGATGGACCGGTCGCATTGGGCCGATTCGTCGAGCTTCGGAAAAAAAGTGGGGAAAGCGGGTGGGAAAGCTGACGGTTGCCCAAGCGGCTACTCGCCGAGCCGATAGCGGGCTTCTAGTCCTAACCGGCTGCAGCCGCGCCGCCAGAAGCGGAAACGAAGCTGCGCAACCTGCTGTCACCGCCGCAGTTCGCGCAGCAACCGCAACACGCCGCGCCGCATTTGCGACTGCCACGCCGCTTTGTGCAAACCCGGCCCGACGCTTTCCTTACTCGTCGAGCACGGGCCCGGCACCCGCAGGCGTTACTCCGCGCGCACCGGCACGCGCGGCGCGACTGCGCACATCAACTCATAGCCGATCGTGCCGCACGCCTGCGCGACGTCGTCGATCGGCAGCGCGGCGCCCCAAAGCTCCACGCGCGAGCCGATATTGGCGGTCGGAACCGGCGTCAGATCGACGGTGAGCATGTCCATCGAAACGCGCCCGACGATCCGCGTGCGCACCCCGTCGACGATCACCGGCGTGCCTTCCGGCGCGACTCGCGGATAGCCGTCCGCATAACCGCACGCGACCACGCCGATCCGCATCGACCCGCGCGCCTTGAACGCCGAGCCGTAGCCCACCGTACTGCCTTCGCTGAGCGTCTGCACGGCGATCAGTTCGGACGTGAGCGTCATGGCCGGCTGCAAGCCGGTGCCGGCCACTGCCGCCGTCACGCCCGACGGCGATGCGCCATACAAAATGATCCCCGGCCGCACCCAGTCGAAATGCGCGCCCGGATGCCACAACGTGGCCGCCGAGTTGGACAGGCTGCGCGCGCCCGCAATGCCCTGCGCGCCGCGCTCGAAGGCTTCCATCTGATACGCGATGCCGCGCTCGCCGTCGGCGTCGGAAAAATGGGTCATCAGCGTAATCTGGCCGACGCCCTGGCAGGCGCGCGCCCGCTCCCACGCCGAGCGGAATTTCTCGACCGTGTAGCCGAGCCGGTTCATGCCGGTGTTCATCTTCAACTGGATGTTGACGGGTTTGGACAGCCGTGCCATTTCCAGCATGCGCAACTGTTCGTCCGAATGCAGCGCGGTGGTCAGGCTGTAACGATCGATCACGTCGATATCGGTCGGACGAAAGAAGCCTTCAAGCAAAAGAATCGGGCCGGCCCAGCCCAATTCACGCAACTTCACCGCTTCTTCGAGGTCGAGCAATCCAAAGCCGTCGGTTGCTCGCAAACCGGGAAACGCGCGTGCGAGGCCATGCCCGTACGCGTTTGCCTTGACGACGGCCCAGATTTTGGATTTCGGCGCGTAGCGGCGGGCAACAGCAAGATTATTGGCGAGTGCGGCGGTGTGAATCGTGGCTGAAAGGGGGCGCGGCATGAGATATTTTTTCGTAAAGACGCTTGCGAATCAGCGGCTTACAGGGCGTTTTCAGCGCTCGGCAGCCCGCTGGGCGGTGCGATCAAGGATTCTGCTAGTCCGAATCCAGCTATTTTCGTGATATAAAGCCGTGCGCACAACCCATTTCGAACGGCATAGGCCCGCACGCATTGCAAACGGTCGGGGCAGACAGACCGCAGCGAGGACAGCATCGCATCAGATGAAAAAAGGTTTTTACACCATCATGGCCGCGCAGTTTTTTTCGTCGCTGGCCGACAATGCGCTTCTGATCGCTGCTATCGCACTGCTGAAAGATCTTCACGCCCCGAACTGGATGACGCCGCTGCTCAAGCTGTTCTTCGTCCTGTCGTACGTCGTTCTTGCCGCGTTCGTCGGCGCTTTCGCAGATTCCCGTCCGAAGGGCCACGTGATGTTCGTCACGAACACCATCAAGGTGCTCGGCTGCATCACGATGCTGGTCGGCGCGCATCCGCTGATTGCCTACGGTATCGTGGGTTTCGGCGCGGCCGCGTACTCGCCCGCCAAGTACGGCATTCTCACCGAGCTTTTACCGCCTGACCGGCTGGTCGCCGCGAACGGTTGGATCGAAGGCACCACGGTCGGCTCGATCATTCTCGGCACCGTGCTCGGCGGAGCGCTGATCAGTCCGCACATTGCCGCGCCGATCCTCCGGCAGCACATCCCCACGGTCAACACGCCCGCCGAGGCGGCGATGCTGGTGATCATGGCGATCTATATCATCGCCGCACTTTTCAATCTGCGAATTCCCGATACCGGCGCGCGTTATCCGAAGCAGGAACGCGGCCCGATCAAGCTCGTCACCGATTTCGCCGACTGCTTCCTCGTGCTGTGGCGCGACAAGCTGGGCCAGATTTCGCTCGCCGTCACCACGCTGTTCTGGGGCGCGGGCGCGACGCTGCAGTTCATCGTGCTGAAGTGGGCCGAGGTGTCGCTGAACATGTCGCTTTCCGAGGCGGCGATCCTGCAGGCAGTCGTTGCGGTCGGCGTCGCGGCGGGCGCGATCTTCGCCGCCTCGCGCGTACCGCTGAAGAAGTCGCTGTCCGTGTTGCCGGTCGGCATCATGATGGGGATCGCCGTAATGCTGATGGCGTTCTACACGCGCGATCTGTTCCCCGCGCACTGGGGCTTCTATTTCGGCCGCATGCACGTGCCGGGCTATCTGATCTTTGCGTATATTTTCCTGATGGTCGTCGGCGGCCTGTCGGGCTTCTTTGTCGTGCCGATGAACGCGCTGCTGCAGCATCGCGGGCACGTGCTGCTGTCGGCGGGACACTCGATCGCCGTGCAGAATTTCAACGAAAATCTCTCGGTGCTGGTGATGCTGTGCCTGTACGCGGTGCTGGTGTGGCTCGACGTGCCGGTCACGGCGGTGATCGTGCTGTTCGGCACGTTCGTCTGCGTGATGATGTGGTTCGTGATGCGGCGCCACCAGGCCAACCAGCGCGCGTTCGACTCCGTCGCGCTGATCGGCGAAGCCAAGCACTGATACCGACACTGATCTGCGGCGGGCGAGCGCTCCACCGCGCGCCCGCGCCCTCTTTCCTCCTCGCTTGACCATGACCCAACCGATTCCCAATGTGCTGACGATCGCCGGTTCCGATTCGGGCGGCGGCGCTGGCATTCAGGCCGATCTGAAGGCCTTCTCGGCGCTCGGCGCGTACGGTGCGAGCGTAATTACTGCGCTGACCGCGCAGAACACGCGCGGCGTGACCGCGATCCACGCGCCGGACCCGGACTTCATTACCGCGCAACTCGACGCCGTGTTCGACGATATCCGGATCGATGCCGTGAAGATCGGCATGCTGGCGAACGCGCCGATCGCGCGCGCGGTCGCGGATGCGCTGCGCCGGCATAAACCGAAGCACGTCGTGCTCGACACGGTGATGATTTCGAAGAGCAATCACGCGTTGCTGCTGCCGGACGCGGTCGCGGCGGTACGCGACGAATTGCTGCCGCTCGCCGACGTGCTGACGCCGAATCTGCCGGAAGCGGCAGCGCTACTCGGCGTGCAGGCGGCCGTCGACGAAGCCGGCATGGTCAAGCAAGGCGAAGCACTGCGCGCGCTCGGCGCCCGCGCGGTGCTGATGAAGGGCGGCCATCTGAGCGCGACGGACAGCCCGGACTGGCTGGTGCAGGACAGCGGCACGCTGCGCCTGGGCGGTCCGCGAGTGCCGGTGAAGAATACGCACGGCACGGGCTGCACGTTGTCGTCGGCGATTGCTGCGCTGATTCCGCAACGCGGCGATCTCGCGAGTGCGGTGGCGGATGCGAAGGTTTATCTGACCGGCGCGCTACAGGCCAGCGATCTGCTCGACGTGGGGCACGGTGTTGGGCCGGTGCATCATTTTTATCGGTGGTGGTGAGCGGCCGGTCGGCCCCACGTCACTTTCCCGGCTTTGCCGCGTAGTTCCGCGCCATTTCCGGCCACTCGTCCGGCACGATAAAACCGCGCGAGCGCTCGATCAGATTGCCCGCGTCGTCGTCGGTAAAGGCGACGACCATTTCCGGTCCATGATGATGCGGAATCTGCCCGGCGAGCGTTTGTGCATCGACGTAACGCGAAGCAGCAGGTCCGTCATTTTCTGATTGCGGCTCGTTCTGGTCATCGAGCTCGACACGCCTCGGCGCGAGCCACTCCAGACGCGGCAATTGCCGCCACTTGCGCGCATGCTCCGCGGCAAAATCCGGCCAGTCGCTGCGCGTGACCCACCAGCCACGACCATGCGCGGGATCGAGTTCAGCCGGACCTGCCGGCGTTTCGCCATGCCGGTAGAACAGCCAGCCTTTGATGAACATCTGCGGCGTCCACGGCCCTGGATGGCCGACCGACGCGAACTCCTCCCGCGCGCTCAACGGCAACTGATGATCCAGCAAATGCGCGAGCTTGAGATCGAACCGGTCTTTCAGATTCGGGCCGACGTAGTCCGCCAGACGGGCCGTCGATTGCGTATTCGCATCGCCCGCGTGCAGATAGCACTTCACCGCCAGTTCCCAATGCAAGCGCGCACCCTGTTGCGTCTGCAGAAGGAAATCGCATTCGCCGAGCGTGACGCCCGCGCGCCGCAACGGCACACCGGCCGCGATCAGCCGCGCCGCCGGGCCATGTTGCAGAAACCACCCGAGCAGCCATTCGGCGTAGCGGCCAAGACGGGTCATGCGGGTCGCCGCCAGATCGCGATGCAACGCGTGCGGCGCGGCGTCGAGAGTGCGTAGCCAGTCGGCGGTGGCGTGAAGTTGCTGGGGTGTTTCAAATGCACTCGCGAGTGCGCCGGTCGGCGGTTGCGGACGCAACAGGTCGGCGCTGAGAAGCAGCCACGCGAGATCGCGTACGACCTTATCGCGCAACCTGGCAAGCAGCGTATCGAGCAGCGCGCCCGGATAAGCGTACGTGACGGGCGTATCGACACCCGCCGCCTCAGTTCTGGTCCCGCCGCCGCTCATCACTCTGACTGGTTCGACGCTTCGCCGCCCGCTGCGCGCCACGTATCGCGGGCGAGACACAGGTCGGCCCATGCCTTGGCCTTGTCAGGCAGACTGCGCAGCAGATACGCCGGGTGATAAGTGACGATCACCGGGACGCCTTCATACTCGTGCACACGGCCGCGCAGCGACGAAATGCTGGCGGTGGTCTTCAGCAGACTCTGTGCGGCAAAACGGCCGAGCGCGACGATCAGCTTCGGCTTGACCAGCGACACCTGGCGTTGCAGATACGGCTCGCAACGCGCGACCTCATCGGGCTCGGGATTGCGGTTGCCGGGCGGCCGGCACTTGATCACGTTTGCGATGTACACGTTGGTGTCGCGCGCGAGGGTCAGCGAACGCAACATGCTGTCGAGCAGCTTGCCCGCCTGGCCGACGAACGGCTCGCCCTGACGGTCCTCGTTTTCGCCCGGCGCTTCGCCGATCAGCATCCAGTCGGCACCACGATCGCCTACGCCGAACACGGTGTTCGTGCGCTTCTCGCACAGACGGCAAAGCTGGCAGTTTGCGACACGCTCGCTCAACGCATCCCAGTCGAGGGTCTGGATGGCGGGTAGCGCCGGTTTTTCAGCTCGCGCTTCCGACTGCGGATGGGCGGGGAGATCGTCGAACCACGCGAAATCGTCGTCCGGCGGAGCGTCGAAGGATGACGGTTCGGGCTCGGGTGAATGGGATTGCGGTGCTGGCTGCGACGAGGTTTGCGACGGCGAAGCGGCTCGCTGCTGCTGAATGGTTTGCGGCTCGGGAACTGCCTGACGTGGTGCTGCGGGTTGAACCTGTTGCTGCGCCTGGGTGGATTCCGCTTCCGGTCGAGATTCGCGTGCGGGCTGAGACTCGGGTGCAGGCGAATGTTGAACCGGTTGCGCAACCTGGTGTTCAGACTCCGACGGCAGAGGACGCCCGGACACAGTGCGATGCTCAGCGGAGGCCTGAATGTCGGACGCAGCCTGAATCCGCTGTGCGGGCTGCTGCATCGGCTGCGACCCGGCAGCTTGCACCTGCCGCACGTTACCGGGCGCCTGCGTCACCGCACGCTCAACTCCAGCGTCGTCAGCCTGCGCCACCTGAGCGGCTACAGCACCCTCTCCGGCTTCATCGCCCGCCTGCTGCCCAGCCATCCCGCGACGCACCCACAGCGGGGCCAGCCCGAACTCTTCCAGTACCGATTCATGCAGCGCCATCTGCGCCCTCCGTGGCAAACGAGAAACGCATCACGATGGCGTCCTCCCGGCTGCGATGACGCGCCGGATAGTAGTTCTTGCGCCGGCCGATCGATGCAAAGCCAAAGCGCTCATAAAGCCGGATCGCCCGATGATTGGACGGCCGCACTTCCAGCAGCAGCCCGTCGAGTTTTTCCGCGCGCGTGATGCGCACCGCCTCACGCAGCAGCGTGAGACCCGCGCCCGCCCCCTGCGCATGCGGCGCCACGCACAGATTCAGCAGATGCATTTCATCGACGACCGGCATCAGCACGCAATAGCCGATCAGGCTCCCCGTGACGTGTCGCAGACAGACGCCGAAATAGCCGTTGCGCAGCGAATCGCCGAAATTGCCGCGGCTCCACGGAAACTCATAAGCGATTTTTTCGATGGCCGCGACCTCGTCCAGATCGCCTTCGGTCATCGGCGACATGTAGCGGTCGGCGAGCAGCACGCCGCTCATTGCCCGCCCTCGCCGCCCGGTGCGACATGAGATGCCCCTTGAGATGCCGCCTGCGGCGCTTCATGAGGTACACGGTGATCCGGCGCGCGAGGTGCAGTTTGGGGCGCTTCCTGGACCGATCCGGCAGCCAGCGCGGCCTGTTCAGCCTTGGCGGCTTTGTCCGCCATCCGCTCCGCTGTGGTTTGCGCGACTTTGTCGCGCACATACTCGGGCGCCGCCTGATCGGCCGGGACCGTGCGGCCGGCGCGAAACGCGCGCAGCGCGGCGTGCGCGAGCGGCAGCGCATGCGGCAACGCCTCTGCGTCGACCGTTCGCGCGGCGGCGACCGCCGGCAAACGCGCGCCGAAAGCCGCCGCCGCGTTGCCGGCCAGCGTAAAGGGCACGCCGGGCAATACCAGCTTGTCAGGTGCGTCGAGGGAGGCCGATTGAACCGTCCGCCATTCGCGTTGCATGGCGTCCCATTCGTAGTCGGCCCAATAGATTTCGTCCATGCGCGCATCGAGCGCTGCAAGCACGCGCGTCGCGGACGGATCGCGCAGGCGGGCGCTCTCCGCGCAAGCCAGCAGCGTGCTGACCGGCACCACCCGCAGATTCAGGCCGAACGCGAGGCCCTGAGCGACACCCGTTGCCGTCCGCAAGCCGGTAAACGAGCCGGGACCGGAACCGAAAGCGATCGCATCGCAATCGGCCAAGGCAAGGCCGGCTTCGTCGAACAGTTCGCGGATGGCTGGCAGCAGGCGCGTGCTGGAGACCGCGCCCGTCTGCTCGTGACGAACCCAGATGCGAGGTTCGGCGGAAGTCACGCCGGCAGCGTCGGCGTTGGCGGCAGTGACGGACAGAAGCGCCACCGAACAGAATTCGGTCGACGTATCGAGGGCAAGGAGCACAGTTTGAGTCATGGACGATATTGTAATCGGCACGGCGCGTGCAAATGTGGTTTGGCTCGCCCTCGCGTTGAAACCCGGCGGCCGATGTCTGGCGATGTTTGGAATAGGCTCTCGGCCCGCCAGCGGCGTCCAGTTGTTATGATCGTCAACCCGATCTCAACCAACCCGATCCCGCCCGGCGGGCGAAAACGACAATGACAGACATCGATACCCAGTTCGCAAAAGCCCACGAAGAAGTCCAGCAATTGCCGGAGCGTCCGGGCAACCTCACGTTGCTGCGCCTGTACGCGCTCTACAAACAGTCCACCAAGGGCGACGTGCATGGCGACAAGCCGGGCTTTACCGACATCGTCGGCAAATACAAGTACGACGCGTGGGCCGCCCTCAAGGGCACCGATCAGGACGCCGCGAAGCAGCAATACGTCGAACTCGTCGAATCGCTGAAAAGCGGTACCGCAGCCTGAGCAGGCCCAAGCCTGATGAGTGCCGGCACGCTCGCCGCGGCAGCCGCCGCGAGCGTGCGACCAGCTGACGCAGCTGTCCGCCCAGGCACCCGCCCCGCTGGCAGCCGCCGCGCCGCCCTATATGTCTTTTTCGTTAAGAAAACTCCTAGGAGTGGCGCAGTGCAACAAAAGCCTATACAATGCTGCCTGCGCTTCACTGCTTTGCCCCGCTTTCTTTAGCGGCCTTTGCGGCGCAGCGCCTCGTAGCGTTTAGCTCCAATCCAGTTTAGAACCTGTCCCCTCCTGCCTAGCCCCCTACGGGCGATCATGTCCCAGGCTGGCGGCACGCCGTGTTGGCATGTCGCATCCGATACAGCTTCTAACAAAAAGCTCGCCTTCATTGTCGCGAGCTGCCCCCGTTTTTCGATTTGCTCGCTGCTTCTTTGCTCGCTGAATCCGACGACTTGGGTATGCCGATTGGCGCCGACGTTTTAATTCCCTGTGTACCAAGGATTCTCATGACTTCGAGCAACACCTCCAGCCCGTTGAACGCCATCGCCGATCAGGCACTCGGTCTCGCCGACGCTCCCGAACAAGCAGCAGCCGTTGCTGTCGCCCCGGAAGCCGTTGTCGCTGAAGCCGCAGTCCCGACCGGCCCGACGTTCGCGTCGCTTGGTCTCTCCGCGGATGTCGTCTCCGCGCTGACCGCAGCTGGTTACCAGAACCCGACGCCGGTTCAGCAACGCGCTATCCCGGCTGGTATCGCCGGCCGCGATCTGCTGGTGTCGAGCCCGACTGGTTCGGGTAAGACCGCTGCGTTCATGCTGCCCGCTATCGAACGTTTCTCGCAACTGCAAAAGGCGCAAGCCAGCCAGCCGCGTGAGCCGCGCCCGGCCGACGGCGCCCGCAACACTCGCCGTCCGCAACCGGTTGCACGTCCGACCATGCTGGTTCTGACGCCGACCCGCGAACTCGCGATGCAGGTCACGACCGCTGCTGCCACGTACGGCAAGCACCTCAAGCGCCTGCGCACCGTCAGCATTCTGGGCGGCGTCGCTTACGGTCAACAGCTGATGCTGCTGGCGAAGAACCCGGAAATCCTGGTTGCTACGCCGGGCCGTCTGATCGACCACCTCGAACGTGGCCGTATCGACCTGTCGCAACTGCAGATTCTCGTGCTCGACGAAGCTGACCGCATGCTCGACATGGGCTTCATCGAAGACATCGAAACGATCGTCGCCGCTACGCCGGCTACCCGTCAAACGATGCTGTTCTCGGCCACGCTCGACGGCAAGATCGGTTCGCTGACGGGCCGTCTGCTGAAAGATCCGGAACGTATCGAGATCGTTCAACGCCTCGAACAACGCACCAACATCGCGCAAACCGTTCACTACGTTGACGACCGCGATCACAAGGATCGTCTGCTCGACCATCTGCTGCGTGACGAAGGCCTCGACCAGGCTATCGTCTTCACGGCAACCAAGATGGACGCCGACCAGCTGGCAGGCCGTCTGGCCGACGCCGGTTTCGAATCGGCTGCCCTGCACGGCGATCTGCCGCAAGGCGCGCGTAACCGCACCATCAAGGCACTGCGCGAGCGTCGCGTTCGCGTGCTGGTCGCAACGGACGTCGCGGCTCGTGGTATCGACATTCCGGGCATCACGCACGTGTTCAACTACGACCTGCCGAAGTTCGCTGAAGACTACGTGCACCGTATCGGCCGTACCGGCCGTGCTGGCCGCTCGGGTATCGCAGTGAGCCTCGTGCATCACGCCGAGCAAGGCGCGCTCAAGCGCATCGAGCGTTTCGTGCGTACCCCGTTGCCGGTCAACGTCGTTGAAGGCTTCGAGCCGCGCAAGTCGGCTCCGTCGGGTAATGGCCGTCCTGGCTTTGGCGGCCGCGGCCGTCCGGGCGGTGGCAATGGCGGTGGCCGTCGCTTCGGTAGCGGTTCGGGCAAGCCGGCTGGTAACGGCGGCGGTGCGCGCAGCGGTAGCGGCGGTGGCAATGGCGGCGGCTGGGCTGGCAAGTCGGCTGGCGGCGGTTCGCGTGAAGGCGGCGGCGGCTTCGGCGGCGGTTCGCGTGAAGGTTACGGCGGTTCGCGTGACGGCGGCTACGGCGCACGCCGCAGCGACGGCCCGCGTACGGCTCGTCGCGGCAGCTAAGTGACGTAGACGGCACGCATGCCCTCGCGGCGTGCGGCATGTTGCGTAGCAGTACAGCAATCAGCCAGAAAATGACCCGGACGGCCTCTTCGCCGTCCGTCAGTCGGAAGAAACCGGTGCTCAGGCGCCGGTTTTTTTTCGTCTGTACTCGCCGTCGCGCCGGCCAACCGTGAAATTTCACGATGTGGAAAATTTTTTTGCGTCGTAAAAAATCGTGCTGCACGGCACAAGACGACCTATTGCAAGATGGAAAAAGTCGTTTCTTAATGCGAAATGATATCCGCAAACCATTGATTTAAAACAAAAATAAATATTATAAAAGCGCGTTCCCGCGACTATTGCGCACACCTCGATTTGCCTAGACTCTTATACAAGACTTCACGAAACGAAACGCCAAACCGGCCGGCAGCTTCGACGAAGATTACCGAGTCACCTATCCATTTCAGGCAAATCAAGGAGAACAACATGACTGCATCCCGTCAGGATCAAGCCAGGCAACTCCAGCAGCAATGGGACACCGATCCGCGCTGGAAGGGCATCAAGCGCAGCTACTCGGCGGAAGACGTGATCCGTCTGCGCGGCTCGGTGCAGGTCGAGCACACGCTCGCGAAGCGCGGCGCGGAAAAGCTGTGGGCAAGCGTGAACAACGAGCCGTTCGTCAACTCGCTCGGCGCGCTGACCGGCAATCAGGCGATGCAGCAGGTGAAGGCCGGTCTCAAGGCGATCTATCTGTCGGGCTGGCAGGTGGCGGGTGACGCGAACGTCGCCGGTGAAATGTACCCGGACCAGTCGCTGTATCCGGCGAACTCGGTGCCGCTCGTCGTCAAGCGCATCAACAACACGCTGACGCGCGCCGACCAGATCCAGTGGTCGGAAGGTAAGAATCCGGGCGACGAAGGCTACGTGGACTACTTCCAGCCGATCGTCGCCGACGCGGAAGCCGGTTTCGGCGGCGTGCTGAACGCGTTCGAACTGATGAAAGCGATGATCGAAGCCGGCGCTGCGGGCGTCCACTTCGAAGACCAACTTGCTTCGGTGAAGAAATGCGGTCACATGGGCGGCAAGGTGCTCGTGCCGACGCGTGAAAACATCGCCAAGCTGACGGCCGCGCGCCTCGCCGCTGACGTCTCCGGTACGCCGACCGTGCTGCTGGCCCGCACCGATGCGGAAGCCGCCGACCTCGTCACGTCCGACATCGACGATAACGACAAGCCGTTCCTGACCGGCGAGCGCACGGTGGAAGGTTTCTATCGCACGAAGCCGGGCATCGAGCAGGCCATTTCGCGGGGTCTCGCCTACGCGCCGTACGCCGACATGATCTGGTGCGAAACCGGCAAGCCGGACCTCGAGTTCGCGAAGAAATTCGCCGACGCGATCCACAAGGAATTCCCGGATCAACTGCTGTCGTACAACTGCTCGCCGTCGTTTAACTGGAAGAAGAATCTGGACGACGCGACGATCGCCAAGTTCCAGCGAGAACTCGGCGCGATGGGCTACAAGTTCCAGTTCATCACGCTGGCCGGTTTCCACGCGCTGAACTACTCGATGTTCAACCTCGCGCACGGTTATGCCCGCAACCAGATGACGGCCTTCGTCGAAATGCAGCAAGCCGAATTCGCGGCTGCGGACAAGGGTTTCACCGCGGTCAAGCATCAACGCGAAGTCGGCACCGGCTACTTCGACGCCGTGACGCAAACGGTCGAACGCGAAGCATCGACGACCGCGCTGCACGGCTCGACGGAAGACGAACAGTTCTTCGACAAGAAAGTCGCGTAACCGGCCGCAACCGGCCCCGTGGCCTGAGCGAACGACGACGCAGAAGACGAAAAAACGGCTCCGTCAGAGAGCCGCCGTCACAGGGAGGAGCCGTGCCGCTGGAGTCGTTGTGCGCAATCGGTTTCGCGGACAATCGACCCGGCGGCCGGAATCCGGTAGAAAAAATCGCAGCAGCGGAGAAAGAACCGGCACAGCGGATCGCGCCGGTTAATCAGGGACGCGGCGGACTTAAAATCCGCCGCGTTTTTTCATGATGCCGCTCAGCGATACACGATCACTGGGATCTTCGTATGTGTGAGCACGCGTTGCGTTTCGCTGCCGATCAGCAGGCTGCCCAATCCGCGCCGCCCGTGCGAAGCCATGAAAATGACGTCGCAGCCACCCCGCTCCGCCGCTTCGATAATCCCGAGATAAGGCGCGGGATGCACGCTGGTGTGACTCTCGACAACCACGCCTACCCGCCGCCCCGCCATTTCCACTTCCCGCAGATGCACCCGCGCCTCGCGCTCGCTGCGTTGCAGGAACTCGGACGGTGGTTCGACCACCACGTCGGAGAAAGGCGAATACGGATATTGAGGCAGGCACGCGTAAGCCGTGACGCGCGCGCCGACGGCCTGCGCCAGATCGATCGCGCCGTTTATCGCCTTGCGCGACAGCTCGGAACCATCGGTCGGAACCAGGATGTGCGTGAACATAAGGCCCTCCGTCGCCGGCTATGCACGAGCGGGCGTGCGCACCTGCGCTCAGCATCGAATGTGGTCTGGTGTGCCAGCCGCTCAATCGATTGTAGTTCGCACAAATGCAGGTTTGGAGAGCTTGAAGGGTCTGTCCGCATATCGGAAACCCCGGGTCGACAACCCGTTCGACGCTCAGCCCCAGTAACCGGGATGGCTGTACGTATGCTTGAGAAAATCCAGAAACAACCGCACTCGCAACGGCAAATGGCGACGCTGCGGGAACACCGCGTGGATGCCGATCGGCGGCGCAGCGAATTCGTCGAGCACCGTGACGAGCCGCCCCGCTGCGATCTCCGCGCCAACCTCCCACCACGAGCGCCAGGCGAGACCGTGGCCTTCGAGACACCACTCGTGAAGCACCGCGCCGTCCGAACATTCCATCGTGCCGGACACCTTGATCGACACAACCTTGTCGCCCTGCTGGAACATCCAGCCGCGTTGCTGGTTGGCGCTCGCGCCGAGCGCGAGGCAGTTGTGATGCGCGAGATCGGCGAGGTTGTGCGGCGCACCGCGTCGGCTCAGATACGCGGGCGACGCCACGCACACGCGCCGGTTTTCGCCGAGCCGGAGCGACACCAGCGACGAATCCGGCAACTCGCCAAGACGCACTGCGCAATCAAAACCTTCGTTGACCAGATCGACCAGGCGGTCGGACAGGTCGAGCGTGATCGATACGTCGGGATGCGCGACCGTGAAAGCCGGGACCAGCGGTGCGACGTGCCGGCGGCCAAAACCCGCCGGGGCGGACAGCCTCAAATGGCCGCTCGCTTTTACGCCACCCGCCGACACGCTGGCTTCGGCGTTCTGCATGTCGTGAATGACGCGCTGGCAGTCTTCGAGAAACGCCGAGCCTTCGAACGTCAGCGTGATCTTGCGGGTTGTGCGCACCAGCAGTTTGACGCCGAGGCGCTCTTCCAGTGCGTCGATACGGCGGCCGATGATCGCGGGCGCGACGCCCTCCGCCATGGCCGCCGCAGACAGACTGCCCTTGGCCGCGACGGTGACGAAAGTCTCGATCTGCTTGAATCGGTCCATGAACGAGATGGGGAGAGTGAAGGTTCGAAGCGGGCAAGATTAGGTGGATAAAAGTAAAAGATCAAGTGATGTTTAGCCTCTTTTTTAGCGTCAATCATCACTAATACAATTCATCCTGACCTCTGACTGGAGTGCACGGCAATGTCGGCCATAACGACACTTCCCCCTAAAGCAGTGATTTTCGACGCATACGGCACGCTTTTCGACGTGCATTCGGTGATCGCTGCCGCGGAGCAGCTGTTCCCCACTCACGGCGACGCGCTGTCGTATTTGTGGCGTCAGAAGCAGATCGAATACACGCAACTGCGCACGCTGGCCGCTCCATCGGACGCACCCGGCGCGCACTATCGCCCGTTCTGGGACATCACGCTCGATGCACTGCGTTTCGCCGCGAAGAAACTCCAACTCACACTGGGTCGCGCGGCCGAGAAACGTCTGATGGACGAATACGCGTGCCTGTCCGCGTTTCCTGATGCAGTGCCGGCGCTGCGCGCGCTGCGCGATGCGGGTATCAATGCGACGGCAAGCGCTCAATCCAGCAGCAAAAAAGCTTCTGCGTCAGGCGAAAAAGTTCATCGCCTCAACCTCGCGATCCTTTCGAACGGCAATCCGCAAATGCTCGACATCGCCGTGAAAAGCGCGGGCATGAACGGCCTGTTCGACCACGTTCTTTCCGTCGACACTGTGCGCGCCTACAAGCCTTCACCGGCCGCGTATTCCCTCGGCACGCAGGCGTTCGGCGCGCAGCCGCGCGAACTTGTCTTCGTGTCGTCGAATGGATGGGACGTGGCGGGCGCGACGTGGTTCGGCTTCACCACTTTCTGGCTCAACCGGCAAAACGCACCAGCCGAAGAACTGGGCGTCGCGCCACATGGCACCGGCGAAGACATGAACGATCTGCTCGTTTTCCTGCAGACGCTCGCTTCGCCCGGCCGCAGCAGCACACCGGGAAGCTCCGGCAAGTCCGCTGGCAACCGTACGCGTCACAGCCCTGGCGCATGACGGCAATTACCGGACCCGCAACACGCATGCATTACACACGCCGCACACATTCATCGCTCAACAACATTTGCATCATTGCAATCTGACCGACCAAGGAGAAACCATGGCGAATTCGCTGTCATCGTCGTCGCTGCCGCAGGGCATGGAAATTTCGGCTGAGATCAAGCCGGGCTACGAAGCAATCCTCACTCGCGAAGCGCTCGAACTCGTCGCCGCGCTGCATCGCACCTTCGAACCGCGTCGTCAGCAGTTGTTGCAGGCGCGCGTGGAACGCACGAAGCGGCTCGATGCCGGCGAGCGTCCCGATTTCCTCGCGCAGACGAAGCACGTCCGTGAAGGCGACTGGAAAATTGCGCCGCTGCCGCAGGATCTGCAATGCCGCCGCGTGGAAATCACCGGCCCGGTCGAGCGCAAGATGATCATCAACGCGCTAAATTCGGGCGCGGATTCGTACATGACCGACTTCGAGGATTCGAACGCACCGAGCTGGGATAACCAGATCGGCGGCCATATCAATCTGAAGGACGCGGTGCGCCGCACAATTTCGCTCGAACAGAACGGCAAGTCCTACAAGCTGAACGACAAGGTCGCCACGCTGATCGTGCGTCCGCGCGGCTGGCATCTGGATGAGAAGCACGTGAAGGTGGACGGCAAGCGCGTGTCGGGCGGCATTTTCGACTTCGCGCTGTTCATGGTGCACAACGCGAAGGAACTGGTCGCGCGCGGTTCGGGCCCGTACTTTTATCTGCCGAAGATGGAGAGCCATCTGGAAGCGCGTCTGTGGAACGACATTTTCCTCGCGGCGCAGGAAGCCGTCGGCGTGCCACGCGGCACGATTCGCGCAACCGTGCTGATCGAAACGATCGTGGCCGCGTTCGAGATGGACGAAATCCTGTACGAACTGCGCGAACATAGCTCGGGACTGAACGCGGGCCGCTGGGACTACATCTTCTCGGCGATCAAGAAGTTCAAGGCCGATCGCGACTTCTGTCTCGCCGACCGCTCGCAGATCACGATGACCTCGCCGTTCATGCGCGCGTATGCGCTGTTGCTGCTGAAGACTTGCCATCGACGCAGCGCGCCCGCGATCGGCGGCATGAGCGCGCTGATTCCGATCAAGAACGATCCGGCGGCGAACGACAAGGCCATGGGCGGTGTGCGTTCGGACAAGGCACGCGATGCGGGCGACGGCTACGACGGCGGTTGGGTCGCTCACCCGGGCCTCGTGCCGATCGCGATGGAAGAATTCGTCAAGGTGCTCGGCGACAAGCCGAACCAGATCGGCAAGCAACGCGACGACGTGCTCGTGACGGCCGCCGATCTGACGGACTTCCGTCCCGAGGCGCCGATTACCGAAGGCGGTTTGCGCAACAACATCAACGTCGGCATTCACTACCTGGGTTCGTGGCTCGCGGGCAATGGCTGCGTGCCGATTCACAACCTGATGGAAGACGCGGCGACGGCGGAAATTTCGCGCTCGCAGGTGTGGCAGTGGATTCGCTCGCCGAAGGGCAAGCTCGAGGATGGCCGCAAGGTGACGGTCGAACTCGTGCGCGAGTTGTCGGCGCAGGAGTTGGCGAAGGTGAAGCAGGCGGTGGGCGGTACGGCTGGCGCGGATACGAAGCCGTATGAACGGGCCGCGCAGATCTTCGAGGAAATGTCGACGTCGGAGCAGTTCACCGACTTTCTGACGCTGCCGCTGTATGAAGAGATTTGAGGCTGAGCTTTTTTATGCGTCGTGAAGTCGGCCCCATGAAGCCTGCCGGGACGGCACACGTCGTATGAAAACAGCCTGACTCGCAAGACTGACCGACCGGAGGGCCCGACAGGTGTATGCCTGCCGGGCCATTTTTTTGTGCGGGTTTTCGAGTGGTCAGCGAGTGCTGCGATAACCGACCCAATCGCCCGATTTGATTTCTGGTAGCCCCTTCACCGCACTGGGCGCGACCGGATAGAAGCGGCAATTCACCACGTTGCCGTCCACTTTCAGCATCACCTCGCGCGCGAGAAAACGATCTTCGATGCCCGGATAAACCGCTTCGATTTCATCGAGCACCGCGACGAGCGCGTCGTCGATTTCGTAGACGTCGCCGATCACGTCGATACCCGCTTCGTCGAGCACCAGCCCCGGGTACAAACCGAAGTCGAACAGATGACCGCGCACCGTGGCCGTGCCAAGCCGGTTCGGCTCGGCGATCTCGTTACGCGCCGCTGCTTCGTGGATGTCGTTCACTTCACCGGCGCGCAATGTGCCGTAAATAAAGACGGTCTGCATCGTCGTTTGCTCTCCTGAAAAATAAGGAATGGGTGGCTTCGGTTCGAGCCGGGGTTCCGCTGACGCTTCAAGTCAGCACGGTGTTCGCGACGAGCACGCCGTCGAGGTCCGCGTAGATCCAGTCGCCGGGACGCACTAATGCGCCGGGTAACTGCACGGGGACATCACGCTCGCCGGCGCCGAGCTTCGGCGAGCGTCGCGGACAGGTTGCCAGCGCCGCCACGCCAACATTGGCGTCGTTCAATTCGAGCGTATCACGCACGCAGCCGTTGATAACCACGCCCGCCCAGCCGTTCTGCTCCGCGATTTGCGCGAGATTTCCGCCCAATAGCGCGCAACGCAGACTGCCGCCGCCGTCGATCACCAGCACCCGGTTTTCGCCTTGCTCTTCGAGCGTGGCACGCACGAGCGCATTGTCTTCGAACACTTTCAGCGTCACCGCCGCGCCGCTGAAACACTCGGGGCGGCTGAACAGATGGAAGACCGGTTCGAGCACGCGCAGCGTGCCGAGCGCCAACTGGTCTTCATGTGCATCGCACAAATCCGCTGTAGCAAAGCTCATGGGATTCTCCTCGGGACCGGACAATCGGGACATTATGCACGCCGTATCGCGGTCAACCTCTACAATGAGAGGCCGACTGCGGTTTGGGGCTTTGAATCCGCACGGTTTTTCGACTCACGACTCAAGCCTTTGGCGCGTGAACATGACAGCCCCACCTGCGGCATTCGCTCTCTGGATCGCTCTTCGCCATGACTTCGTCCGCCGACTCAGACCTGTTGAGCTTCGTACGCTTCGCCGACATTCCGCCCGAGCATCAACCCACGAACGAACATCCGATTCGTGTGCGCTCGCGGCCCATGCCGATGGGTTCGCGCATCGCCAGGCATCGGCATGCGTGGGCACAGGTGGCTTACGCGTCGCGCGGCGTGCTGCGAATCGCAACGACCGGCACTACGTGGATGGTGCCGCCGTCGCGCGCAATCTGGGTGCCTCCGCATGTGACGCACGAAGTGGTCGCCGTCGAGGATGCGTTTCTGCGCACGCTGTACATCACCGAGAACACGGTGCCGGCCGGACTGGATACGCCACGGGTGGTCGAGGTCTCGGATCTGCTGCGGGAAGTGATTGCCGCGCTCGACACGCCCGGCATTTCCGTCACGCGCGAACAGCTACTCGGCGCGCTCGCACTCGACGAATTGACGCGTTCGGAGCCTTTGCCGCTTTCAGTGCCGATGCCTAACGAGAAGCGCCTGCGTGCGCTTTGCGAAGCCGTGATCGAAGATCCGACGCATGGCGAATCGCTCGAACAATGGGCGTCGAGCGTCGGCGCGAGTACCCGTACGATCGCGCGGCTGTTTCGGCAGGAATTAGGGGTGAGTTTTTCGCAGTGGCGTCAGCAGGCGATTCTGGCGCGTGCCATTCCGCTGTTGAGTCAGGGGCGGCCGCTTTCGCATGTGGCGCAGGAGCTTGGCTACCAGAGCCAGAGTGCGTTTTCCGCGATGTTCCGGCGTGCGTTCGGCGAGAGTCCGCGTGCGTTTATCGAGCGCGGTTCGGAGCATCGTCCGGAAAATCATGTCGCGCGTTCACAGGATGATGAAACGGCGCGGGAAGTGTAGGCGTATCGGGCAGCAACGACCGCCAGGCCACGCTCTCATCAGACCCGTCGCGCCAGATGACGGATCGCGCCAAGCTGGGCGAGACGCGGTCCCGCCAGTTTGTAGCCTTTACGTTGATAGAGCCGCGCGGCGGGATTGTCGACGAACACACGCAATTGCAATTCGCGCAGCCCGCGCTCCCGCGCCCACTGATGCGACATATCCAGCAAATACGTGCCCGCTCCTAACCGCCGATGTCCCTCGGCGATCTGCACGTCGCGGATATGCAGCGAATCGCCCTCTTCCGTGATGCGCAGCACGCCGATCGGCTTGCCATCCACCTCAAGAATAAAATTCTCCGATTCGCGCCAACTGCCGAGAAAAAGATCACCGCGCCAAACCAGGTGATGCCGGTGATAGTAGCCACCCATGTTGTTGCGAGTCAGCGCCTCGGCGAACTCGAAATCGTCCATGCTGGCAATGCGCAAAAGAAACGGTGAGGTAGCTTCGGTTGGATCGAACATGGCGAAACGACGAAGATAGGTGACGCAGATGAGCGACGAGAATGAGTGGGGTCAACGGTAAAACAGGGGAAGCCTGCTGGCAATGGCTGTTTGTCCCGAGCATACCCAGGCGAGCTACGTTGCTGAGCAGCGGAAATAAAAAAAGCCCACTTCTTTCGAAGTGGGCTTTCTAAAATCTGGCGGAGCGGACGGGACTCGAACCCGCGACCCCCGGCGTGACAGGCCGGTATTCTAACCAACTGAACTACCGCTCCAGATTTTGCACCGCTGGCTTATGAGCTACGCTCACTTACCTTCAGCAACCTACTGCACCGTTCAAACTTCCAACCGAACGACGCCGATGTTTTGGCGTCCCCTAGGGGATTCGAACCCCTGTACTCACCGTGAAAGGGTGATGTCCTAGGCCTCTAGACGAAGGGGACAACGTACTGCTTACAACTTTAATGAAAAAGCCCGTTCATGTTCGTGCGAACGGGCTTTAACTGGCGGAGCGGACGGGACTCGAACCCGCGACCCCCGGCGTGACAGGCCGGTATTCTAACCAACTGAACTACCGCTCCAGTTTTCCACCTACTTGCGAGCGTTGGTTTTTCTCTGCAAGCTGCGCTGCTTTACTGCCAATCGAGCATTAACTCGAACACTAAAGCGACGCTTATGTTTGGCGTCCCCTAGGGGATTCGAACCCCTGTACTCACCGTGAAAGGGTGATGTCCTAGGCCTCTAGACGAAGGGGACACAATCTTTTCAGATCTGTCTTTAACTCGCTGCCAACTCGCCGGTAACTGGTGCTATCTCGTTACTTCGTTTCGTCAACTGCGAAGACCGCTACTATAACAACGTTTCGGTCATTTGTGAAGTCTTTTTTACTACAATTTGCTGACTTCTCAACAACTTTCTACTACTCGCTCTGCTGTGTTGGTGGAGGTAAGCGGGATCGAACCGCTGACCTCTTGCATGCCATGCAAGCGCTCTCCCAGCTGAGCTATACCCCCGCGGCACATCAGAGAAACGAGATTCTAGAGGCCAATTTGCGTCTTGTAAATACCCTTTGAGCAATTGCATGCGACTTTTTTCGCAAGTCGCATGCAAACCCTCTCAACGCAGGCGCGAACGCGCTTAAGCAAGCGCCTTTTCAATGCGGCCGACAACGACATCGCGACCGAACAACATCAAAACGCTGTCGATAGACGGCGTATGTGTCGTACCTGCCACCAGCAACCGCACCGGCATCGCCAGTTGCGGCATCTTCAGCTTGTGCGCGCCCAACGTCGCCTTCAATGTGGCGGCGATTGCTTCCTTGGTCCACTCGACCGTCTTGAGCGCGGCGGCCAGATCGGCCAGCGCCGGACGCACCGCGTCCGTCACGTGTTGCGCCAGGGACTCCGCATCGGGCGCAGGTACGCGATAGAACATCGCGGCGTTTTCAGCGATTTCCTTCACCGTCGACGCACGATCCTTCAACAAACCCACCACCGCCGTCAGATCAGCGCCTTGAGCGAGTGCGGCTTCATCAACACCCAACTCCGCGAAGAACGGCTTCGCCAGTTCGGCGAGGCGCGCGTTATCCGCTTCCTTGATGTAGTGAGCGTTCAGCCAGTTCAGCTTGTCGTGGTCATATTGAGCCGGCGACTTGCCGAGGTGATCCAGATCGAACCATTCGACGAACTGCTCGCGCGTGAACACTTCCGCGTCGCCATGTGACCAGCCGAGTCGCGCCAGATAGTTGACCACCGCTTCCGGCAGATAACCGGCGTCGCGGTAACCCACCACGCTCATCGCGCCGTGGCGCTTGCTCATCTTCTCGCCCTGCTCGTTCAGCACGGTCGGCAAGTGCGCGTACACCGGCGGCTCGCCACCCAGCGCACGCAGAATGTTGATCTGACGCGGCGTGTTGTTCACGTGATCGTCGCCGCGAATCACGTGGGTGATCTTCATATCGAGATCGTCGACGACCACGCAGAAGTTGTACGTCGGCGTGCCGTCCGGGCGCGCGATCACGAGGTCGTCGAGTTCTTCGTTCGAGATTTCGATGCGCCCCTTCACCGCGTCGTCCCAGGCGACCACGCCGGTCAGCGGATTGCGGAAGCGCAGCACCGGTTGCACGCCCTCGGGCGGCTGCGGCAGGACCTTGCCGGGTTCCGGGCGCCACGTGCCGTCATAGCGCGGCTTTTCGCCGGCTTCGCGTTGACGCTCACGCAACGCATCCAGTTCTTCCGTCGACATGTAGCACGGGTACACGAGGCCGGCGTCCTGCATCTGCTTGAGCACTTCGCGGTAACGGTCCATGCGCTGCATCTGATAGAACGGACCTTCGTCGAAATCGAGGCCGAGCCAGTCCATGCCTTCGAGAATGGCGTCGACGGATTCGCTCGTGGAGCGCTCGACGTCGGTGTCTTCGATCCGCAGCACGAAGGTCCCTTTCATCTTGCGCGCGAACGCCCACGGATAAAGCGCGGAGCGAATGTTGCCCAGGTGGATAAAGCCGGTGGGACTCGGTGCAAAACGGGTACGAACGGAGGTGGTCATTAGCGGTTACTCGGAAGACAGGCGCCGGCGCCCCGGCAGACTTCAACCGTCGGGCGCGGCAGCGGAACGCGCTCATGCGGCAGACAACGCCGTGCACGAGCACGAAGGAATTAAATACGAGAGCCGAATTATACCTTCCGTAGGTGTATCGCCAGGCCTCGGCCGAATGGCCAGGGCTGGCGTTCAGGGCGCATGCGCGCGGCTGAAGGGCAGGTTTCCTTCGACGTTAGCGAGGCTCGCCCGATAGCCGCATTTGTGCTCAGGCTCCCCCACGAACCTCTTCCGGAAAATCCCCTGAGCCACTCTCTGCAACGTTTCATTACCAGGCCGCCGCGCGCCCGATCCTTTGATTTATGATGTGCGCGCGCTGCGGCAAGAGTCGGATCCACAGCGTGGAAAATGCCTGTCCGTCTGACTATGCGCCTGATCGCGGCCTGTAGCGACGCTGATTGCGTCGTCCGCGCCGTTGCTGGAGAACTCGTTGAAATCGTCATCGCCCCGCCTCGCCCGCCGCAACTTCTCATTGGCAGCCGCCTCCGCTGTGCTTGCCGCCTGCACCACAACCGGCGGCAGAATCGATAACGCTCCGATCGCCGCGACGCCCGCCGTCAAGCCGCCGCCCGTCGACAAAGCCGAACGGCCGATCCGGGTCGCGCTGGCGCTCGGCGGCGGCGCCGCGCGCGGGTTCGCGCACATCGGCGTGATCAAGGCGCTCGAGGCGCGCAATATTCAGGTCGATCTGGTGGCCGGCACCAGCGCCGGCTCGGTGGTTGCCGCGCTTTATGCGTCGGGCATGAACGGCTTCGCGCTGAACAAGCTCGCGCTCACCATGGACGAAGCGTCGATCAGCGACTGGGCTATGCCGTTCCGCACGCGCGGCTTCCTGCAAGGCGTCGCGCTGCAGAACTACCTGAACACGACCCTCAACAACCGTCCGATCGAAAAGATGGTGAAGCCACTCGGCGTGGTCGCCACCGATCTGAAGACGGGTCAGCCGATTCTGTTCCAGCGCGGCAACACGGGCATCGCCGTGCGCGCATCGTGCAGCGTGCCGTCGATTTTCGAGCCGGTGAAGATTGGCGGCCATGAATATGTAGACGGCGGCCTGGTGAGTCCGGTGCCGGCATCGTTCGCACGCAAGATGGGCGCGGATTTCGTGATCGCAGTGGATATCTCGCAGCGCCCGGAAACCGGCCTGACTTCAAGCTCGTTCGACGTGTTGATGCAAACCTTCACGATCATGGGCCAGACGATCAAGGCTTATGAACTCGACAAATATGCCGACGTGGTGATTCGTCCAAATCTTGCCGCCATGAGCGGCAGCGATTTTTCGCAGCGCAACGCGGCGATCCTTGCGGGCGAGGAAGCGGTCGCGAAGATGATGCCGGAGTTGCAGCGCAAACTGGCCGCGAGCCGCGCTGCGGCGTAAGACGACGCCAATCGCGCATTGATATATCGCAGGCGCCTGGATAAGTCGTTCAGGCGTCCGCTGGCACCCTAACCGCCAGGCATTCCCCTGAGCGATCACTCAAACGCAAAAAAGCCTGCTTCGTTCGAAGCAGGCTTTTTTATAACTCGACAACCGCCGATCGACAATTCAGGCAGGATTAATTGTTCCCGCCAATCGTCGCATTCACGCGTTTGCGCAGATCTTCGCCTTCCTGATACGACGTCTCGATCCGGCGAGCGCCCGTGAAACGCTTTTCCCAGTAACCGTCGTCCATATCGTCGACGCGGATCGTGCTGCCCGTAGAAGGCGAATGCACGAACTTGTTGTCGCCAATATAGATGCCGACGTGCGAGAACGTGCGACGCATCGTATTGAAGAACACCAGATCGCCCGGCTTCAGGTCGCTAACGCGAACCTTCTCGCCGACCCGGCTCATTTCTTCAGCACGACGCGGCAGCGCCATACCGAGCGTGTCCTGGAACACGTAGCGGACGAATCCGCTGCAATCGAGCCCGGAATCGGGTGTATTTCCACCCCAACGGTAGCGAACGCCGATCATGTTCAGCGCGCCGACGACCACGTCGCCCGCTTTTCCAGCCATGCCGGAAAGGAACGATTTGGCGCCGCCGTCGCTATTCGAAGCAGCCGGTTGCGAATTGGAGAGGGACAAAGGATTCGACCCGGCGGAGGTCGAATATGAGGCATTCTGATTGAAACTGCTTACTTCGTCGGCGAAAGCGCCGGGAGCTGCTGCCATCAAGACGCCAATGAACATCCCGGCGACGACGCGCGTGCAAGCCTGGGTTAGGTTTCTGTGCTGCATTGGTCGGTAGTTTTTGCCTAGAAATCAGTGGTCTACGGAAAAAAGTTTGGTCGATACTAACCAGTAGGTATTCATGTGTCAAAACAAATAGAAAAATTCAATCGAGATACGCACCCAATTGGTGAAAGGGTGAAAAATCAATGGTCAAGCGCTGCTTTCAGCAGCTTTCGCGTGTAAGGATGAGACGGCTTCGCAAAAATCTGCTCAACGTCACCGCTTTCAACGATCGAACCGTTTTGCATCACCGCGACACGGTGCGCCATTGCCCCGATAACGGCCAGATCGTGACTGATGAAAACGAAGCCGAGGTTGTACTTCTGTTGCAACCCGGCGAGTAATTTCAGCACTTGCTGTTGAATCGAAACGTCGAGCGCGCTGGTTGGTTCGTCGAGGATCAGGATGCGCGGCTCCAATACCAGCGCGCGAGCAATCGCAATCCGTTGCCGCTGGCCGCCGGAAAATTCATGCGGATAACGATAAAGCGCCGTCCGGTCGATGCCGACCTCGCGCAGCACCGAAATCACTTTGTCGCGGCGAGCCTGTTCGTTCATTTGCGGACGATGCAGCGCCAGCCCCTCGCCGACGATCCGCTCAATGGTCTGACGCGGCGAAAGCGAACTGAACGGATCCTGAAAGACAACCTGCATATTCGACCGTAAGGTGGTCTGTTCGGCGCCGCGATAGCTGCCGAGCGCCCTGCCCTGAAACTCGATCTCGCCGTGCACGGTGCGTTGCAGACCGAGCAGCGCCATCGCAAGCGTCGACTTGCCCGAACCCGACTCGCCGACAATGCCCAGCGTCTCGCCCTGCCGCACCGAGACATTCGCCTCAGCGACCGCGCGAAAACGCCCGGCGCGGAACCAGCCGTTGAAGCCCGGCAGCTTCGTTTTGAAATCGACGGAGACTTCACGGGCTTCGAGCAGCACCGGCGAGATCGGCAGAACAGGAACCACCGTGCGCTCAGGGCGGCTCGCCAGCAGCCGCTGCGTGTACGGATGCTGCGGCGACTCGAACACCTGCTCGACGGTCCCGCTTTCCACCAGCACGCCCTTTTCCATCACCGCGACGCGCTGCGCGAAGTGACGCACCAGATTCAGATCGTGCGTGATCAGCAGCACGGCCATGCCGCGCTTTTCCGCTTCATCGCGCTGCAATTCCAGCAGCAGCTCGACAATCTGCGCGCGGATCGTCACGTCGAGCGCGGTGGTCGGTTCGTCGGCGAGCAGCAAACGCGGGCGGCACGCGAGCGCCATCGCGATCATCGCGCGCTGCCGTTGCCCGCCCGACAGTTGATGCGGATAGCTGTTCACGCGCTTGCCCGGCTCGGCGATGCCTGTGCGCCCCAGCAAAGCGACCGCCCGTTTGCGGGCCTCGTTCGCCGACACGCCGTCATGCACGACGATGGTCTCCGCGATCTGGTCGCCAACCGTGTAGAGCGGATTGAGCGCGGTCATCGGCTCCTGGAAGATCATCGCGATGTCGGAGCCACGCAGGCCGCGCATCTCGCGCTCGCTTTTCGCGAGCAGATCTTCGCCGTCGAAACGGACCGAGCCGCTGATTTGCGCATCGCTCAAGAGCCGCAGGATCGACAGTGCGGTCACGCTCTTGCCCGAGCCCGATTCGCCGACCAGCGCCACGCGCTCGCCGCGCTGGATCGCGATCGTCACGTCGCTCACGGCAACCGTGTCGCCGAACGTCACCTGCAAATGATCAAGCTCCAGCAGCGGCCCCGACGACCCGTCACCCTGCCCCGCGTTTTTCCCCAACGTCGCGCTCATTGATTGCCTCCGGCGCGCATCGCATCGGAGATACGGGTGTCGAGCGCGTTGCGCAGCGCGTCGCCCATGAAAGTCAGCAGCAACAGCATCGCGACCAGCACACCGAAGGTAGACAACGAAATCCACCACGCGTCGAGATTCGCCTTGCCTTGCGCGAGCAGTTCGCCAAGGCTCGGTGTCGGCGACGGCACGCCAAGGCCAAGAAAATCGAGGCTGGTCAGCGCGAGAATGGCGCCGCTCATTCTGAACGGCAGGAACGTGATCACCGGCGTCAGGCTGTTCGGCAACACGTGCCGCCACATGATCTGCCAGTTCGACAAACCCATCGCGCGCGCCGCCCGCACGTAGTCCTGGGTACGATTGCGCAGAAACTCGGCGCGTACGTAGTCGGACAAACCGATCCAGCCGAACAGCGACAGCAGCACAATCAGCAGAATGAACCCCGGCTCGAAGATCGACGAGAAAATGATCAGCAGATAAAGCTCGGGCATCGCACTCCAGATTTCGATCAGCCGCTGTCCGACTATGTCGGTGCGTCCGCCGAAATACCCTTGCACCGCGCCCGCCGCGATGCCGAGCACCGTGCCGATCAAGGTCAGCACGAGCCCGAATTCCACCGACACACGAAAGCCGTAAAGCAGCCTCGCGAACAGGTCGCGGCCGCGATCGTCGGTGCCGAGCCAGTTATCGCGCGACGGCGGCGCCGGGTTCGGCAACTTCGAGAAGTAGTTCAGCGTGTCGTAGTAATAGCGGTTCGGCGGATACACGGCGAAGTTGCCGGGCGCGTCGAAGCGATGCGCCACGTACGGATCGAGATAGTCGGCCGGCGTGGGAAAGTCGCCGCCGAACGTAGTCTCGGCGTACGTCTTGAACAGCGGGAAATAGAACTGGCCGTCGTAGCGCACCACCAACGGCTTGTCGTTCGACCACAGCGGCCCGGCGAGACTCGCCGCGAACGCGACGACGAACACGATCAGGCTCCAGTACCCGAGACGCTGCCGGCGAAACCGCTGCCACACGCGACGCGCGGGCGAAGGCGAGACGAACGCGCGAGCCGGTTCGGTACGCGCCGATGCATCGGCGGAAAGGCGGGCTCGATTCATCAGCGCTCCAGTTGTTCGAATTGGATGCGGGGATCGACCCACACATAACAGAGGTCGGAAATCAGCTTGGTGGCGAGACCGATCAGCGTGAACAGATATAGCGTACCGAGCACGACCGGATAGTCGCGCCTGACCACGGATTCATACGACAGCAGCCCGAGCCCGTCGAGCGAAAACAGCGTTTCGATCAACAGACTGCCGGTGAAAAACGCGCCGATGAACGCAGCCGGAAAACCGACGATCAGCGGCAGCATCGCGTTGCGAAACACGTGCTTCCACAGCACACGTCGTTCGGACAACCCTTTCGCGCGCGCAGTCAACACGTATTGCTTGCGGATTTCGTCGAGGAACGCGTTCTTGGTCAGCATCGTGACGACCGCGAAACTGCCGACTACCGACGCCGTGATCGGCAACGTGATGTGCCACAGGTAATCGACGATCTTGCCGCCCATGCTCAGTTGCGCCCAGTTATCCGACGTGAGATTGCGCAGCGGGAACAGTTGCAGGAACGAGCCGCCGCCGAACAGCACGAGCAGCAGCACGCCGAGCACGAAGCCAGGAATCGCGTAGCCGATCAGTACGACAAGGCTCGTGACGAGATCGAAGCGCGAGCCGTTGCGCACCGCTTTCGCTATCCCTAAAGGCACCGATATCAGATACGTCAGGAAGAAGGTCCACAGCCCGATGCTGATCGACACCGGCAGCTTCGACACGATCAGCGACCACACGCTCTGATGGCGGAAATAGCTCTGACCCAGATCGAACGTGGAGAAACGCTTGAGCATCAGCACATAGCGTTCGAGCGGCGGTTTGTCGAAGCCATACAGTTGCTTGAGTTGCGCGATCTGCTGCGCGTCGACCCCGCTATGCGCGCGCAGACCGAACGGCGCGCCGTTCTCCGCGCCCTTGCGCAGTTCGTGCTGCATCTGCTCGACCGGTCCGCCGGGCACGAACTGGATCACGACGAAGGTCAGCGTCAATACGCCGAGCAAGGTCGGAATCATCAGCAACAGACGTTTGACGATGTAGCTCCACATAAGCGGCGTTCCGGTGCTAAGGCGGTGAATGAATGACGTGTCAGTGCGAAGACGAAGGCGGCTGCTTGTGCGTCGGCTCCTGCCACCATGTCGACGTGATCCAGCCTTCCGCGCCATAGTACAGGGGCAAGGTTTTCGGCCACGCCAGGCCGCGCCTGAACGCCACCCGATGCGTGCCGCTGTACCACTGCGGCACGACATAGTAGCCATGCATCAGCAGACGGTCGAGCGCATGCGTCGCGTCGACCAGTTGCTCGCGCGTTTGCGCATGCACGAGCGCGTTCAGCACGGCATCGACGACAGGCGATTTCACACCGATAGCGTTGTCCGAGCCTTGCGTATCCGCCGCCTTGCTGCCGAACCGCTCGATCTGCTCCGAACCCGGCACCTGTACGTCGGGCATGCGGATCGTCGTGACGTCGAACTCGAAAGCGTCCAGACGCTTCTGATAGACAGCGAAATCCGACACACGAAACGTCGCGGTAATACCCAGCTTCTGCAGATTGCGGATGAAGGTGGCGACGATCGGCTCCATCGCCGCCGCCGAGCCGGAGTCGTCGAGAATTTCGAACTGGAACGGCTCGCCCTTTGCGTTACGCAACGCGCCGTCGCGATACGTCCAGCCCGCTTCCTGCAACAACGCGCGCGCCTGCAACAGGTTGGCTCGCAACGAGCCGGGCGGATCGGTATCGGGCTGCTTCGGCGGCGGACCGAATACCGCCGGATCGAGTTGCGCGCGCCACGGTTCGAGCAGCGCAAGCTCGCCCGGAGACGGCAGCCCCTTCGCCTGCAAATCGGTATTGGCAAAGAAGCTGTCGATACGCGTGTACTGGTTGAAGAACAGTTGCCGGTTCAGCCACTGAAAATCAAGCGCGAGATCGAGCGCCTTACGCACGCGCACGTCCTGGAACAATGGCCGCCGCGTATTCAGCACGAAGCCCTGCATGCCGGTGCCGTTATGTTGCGGGAATTCACGCTTGATCAGCTCGCCGCTGTCGAACTTCTTGCCGACATCGCGCCTCACCCAGTTACGCGCCACGTACTCGACCAGCGCGTCGTACTCGCCCGCCTTGAATGCTTCGAGCCGCGCGGTGGCATCCGAATACAGCTTATAGACGATGTGATCGAAGTTGTTCGTGCCGACCCGAACCGGCAACGCCGCGCCCCAGTAATTCGGATCGCGCCGGTACGTGATGGTTCGGCCGTTATCGTACGAATCGATCAGATAGGGACCGCTCGCAATCGGCTTTTCGAACGCCAGTTGGTCGAACGGAATGCGGGTGCCGTCCGGCTTCAAGCCCCACTTGCGCGAGAACACCGGCATGCCGCCCGCAAGCAGCGGCAATTCGCGATTGCGCTGATGAAACTCGAAGCGGATCGTGCTCGGATCGACCACGACCGCGCGCGTGATCTCGCCGAAAATCGACGCGAATTGCGGCGCGGCTTGTGGGCTTTTCAACGTGTCGAGCGAGAACTTGACGTCTTCCGCCGTGACCGGATCGCCGTTCGAAAAGCGTGCTTTCGGGTTGATGTGGAAAGTGACCGACAAGCCGTCAGGTGCGATCGCGATGTCGTCGGCGAGCAGTCCGTACGCGGATGCCACTTCGTCGCTGCTGCCGGTGGTCAGGCTTTCGAACATCAGGTCGACGCCGGGTGCCGTATTACCGCGCAGCGTGAACGGATTGAATTTATCGAAGCTCGTGAGACGGCTCGGATTCGCCAGCACCAGCGTGCCGCCTTTGGGCGCATCAGGATTGACGTAGTCGAAATGCCTGAAATCCGCCGGATATTTCGGCTCGCCGTATTGCGCGATCGCATAGACCGCTTGCGCTTGCGGCGCTGCGAGCAAAGCGGTCACAGCGACCAGACCGCCCAGCAGCGACGCACACGCCGAACGCCACGGCCGCACGATTCGCGGCACAACCGCCTGACCGACACGCGAGGGTCTATGAATCACGCTGCATTCAAGTGCACGAGGCGTTTGATCCCGTCGCGAGCCAGATGTCATAGGGGCCTTGTTGGTCAGTGGGCAAGATTCGATGTTGGGGAATTCTACCGAATAAAGCTGTGCTCTCCGCGCGGTCCTCACGCGCAATGTGCGGGTGGATTTCTAGCTGCGCGGCGCACGAACCCGATCGGGAAAATGGCCGCAGGCGGCTTTCAAGGCTTCGGAACAATTCCCGATTTCGCCGAGCAGATGCGTCCTCTCAGACGCAACGTGACGATCAAGCCGATGGGCAATACCGCAACGTTTCTGTTGTCGGATCTGGCGGCGGGGGTGACGGCGGCAATCGTGCACGCCGATAGTGGATCCAGTGCGGTGGTGGGCGGAATGGCACCCGTGGGCGGAGTCAATATCCACCCAGCGTTTCGCTCGATGGAATAAAAAAGCCGCCTTTTTCAAGGCGGTTTTTTTTGAACCTGCTGAATGAGTTCAGCGATGAACTCATCGACGCATCACAGCTTAGTGCCAGCCGCGGTGATTGTCGTAGTGGTCGCGGCCGTAGTCGGCGCGGCCCGGGGGATGATGACGATACCAGTCGTCACGCGCCCAGTAGCGGCGGCCGTCCCAGTAGCGGTCGCCATGCCAGCCAATCACGATGGCCGGGCCGCCGTAATACACCGGAGCCGGTTGATAAACGACCGGCGGCGGGGGCGGCGGAGGCGGTGCGTAGACCGGCGCGGGTGCAACGTAGACCGGCGCGGGAATACCGATATTGACCCCGACGTTGAGACCCGAGGCCATTGCTGCGCCTGATGCACCCAAAGTCAAAACCCCGATAAGCAGTGGAACAAGACGAGCGGACTTCATCGATCACCCTTTGGAAGAACGTGTTGTGGCCGAAATATAGCGCAAGGGATTCCCTCGCGTATTTCAACTTTGTAATAACTGATGCATAACATCGCGCACCTGCCCAGTGGGTAACTTCTGGTTACATCGGACAAGGTTTCGGCGAAAAAGCAGCGGGATTGTAACTGAGCTGTCTGTCGGCCTGCCTTGCACATCACTCGCGATCCGGGCATTGGGATAGCGTCGCAATGTGTGCTCGTGAGATCCGACTGCGCCGCCCTCTTCTTTTGTCCATCTCGCCCCCTCTTCTACGCAAGGCGCGCACGGCGTCTGGGGGCGGCTGTCGGCGGCACAAGTCCGTCGCGACGGGCGCACATACGAAAACAGCACCCCCGGATAACCACAAAAACGAACATTCAACGTTCGAAAGAACATTTAATCAAAATTGACGATGTGCGCCGTCGTCAGATGACCTCTCAAACCATTACGCAAATTTAATAATATTTGCTCACGAAACAGGCATTTTTTTCAAATGACCCATGGTTTTCCCTAGTGTTTAGCGGCACTCCAGGTGATACGATGACTGACGCTGAAAATCTGAAAAATGTTCGAATTCGCGCATGGACCTCTGAGCAGCATCGAAGCGGCGGACCCATGAGCCACGGAGACCGATTTTGAAAACAATCGCTGGACTGCGCTGGTGGATCATCGCGCTCGTATGCGCGGGAACGATCGTCAACTACCTGTCGCGCAACTCGCTCGGCGTGATGGCGCCGCAGTTGATGACGCTGTTGCACATGAGCACGCAGCAGTATTCATACGTAGTCGGCGCTTTCCAGATCGGCTACACGGTGATGCAGCCGGTCTGCGGCGTGATCATCGATCTGATCGGTTTGCGTTTGGGCTTCGCGCTATTCGCGTGCCTGTGGTCGATGACCGGCGTCTTCCACGGTTTCGCAAGCGGCTGGCTGTCGCTCGCCGCGTTGCGCGGACTGATGGGGTTGAGCGAAGCCGTCGCGATTCCGGCCGGTATGAAGGTGGTCGCCGAATGGTTTCCCGATCGCGAAAAATCCGTGGCCGTCGGCTATTTCAATGCGGGCACGTCGCTCGGCTCGCTGCTCGCGCCGCCGCTGGTCGTGTTTCTGTCGCTGCGCTATGGATGGCAAAGCGCCTTCGCGGTAACCGGCGCGCTCGGCTTCGTATGGGCCGCCGCATGGTACGTGCTGTACCGCTCGCCGGCTGAGCACAAGCTGATCGGCAACGCCGAGCGCGAGACGATCACGAGCGGGCAGGCACCGGCCGCCACGCACCGCCGCGGTATCCGCGAAGTGCTGCGCACGCGCCGTTTCTGGGCGATCGCGCAGGCACGCTTCTTCGCCGAACCCGCGTGGCAAACCTTCAGTTTCTGGATTCCGCTTTACCTCGCCACACAGCGTCACATGGATCTGAAGCAGATCGCGCTGTTCGCGTGGCTGCCGTTTCTCGCGGCCGACCTCGGCGGACTGTTCGGCGGTTACCTGTCGCCGTTCCTGATGAAACACCTGCGCGTGCCGCTGGTGTGGTCGCGTATCTCGGGTGTGGTGCTCGGCGCACTGATGATGCTCGGACCGGCTTGCATTGGCCTCGTCGCGTCGCCGTATCAGGCGATTGCCCTCTTCTGCGTCGGCGGCTTTGCGCACCAGATGATTTCCGCACTCGTGAACACCCTCGCCGCCGACGTATTCGACCCGAGCGAAGTCGGCACGGTAGCCGGTTTTGCGGGCATGGCCGCGTGGGTCGGCGGCCTCGGCTTCTCGCTGACGGTCGGCGCGCTCGCCGACTCGATCGGCTACACCCCGCTATTCGGCGCCCTCGGCGCTTTCGACATCATCGGCGCGACGCTGCTGATCATCCTGATGCGCGGCGTGCCGCCCGACGGCCGTCCGCGTCAGGTCGCCAGCCACGGCGCAAGCTTCCCTGCGTGACCTCATTCGAAGACCCATCATGCGCTCACTGAATCTGAAATATCCGCCCCGTTTTGCGTTGTCGTCGCAAGCCGACAACCACCTCGTTCTGACCGCGCAGGAAAACTGCCGGATCGAACTGTTCGTTCTCGCCGAGGACATCATCCGCGTGCTGGTGCTGCCCGATGGCGAAACGCACGGCCCGCGCACCTGGGCAATTGCGCCCGGCGCCGAAGATGTCGCGCTCGAAGGGCGTGAGCGTCGCGACATGAGCGGCTTCGTGCCGCCGCCGTTCAAGCTGTCGAACGACGCGGATCAGGTCGTGATCGAAACGGCGCGCGTGCGTCTGACCGTGACGCTCGAAGGCGGCTTCTGTGCGTGGGACATCCTGCACGACGGCACCTGGCATCGCGTGATGAGCGACCGCAAGACGCAGGCGTACAACTTCGGCTGGTGGGACAAGCGCGCGTATCACTACATCGAGCGTCGTAAAGACGAGATGTATGTCGGTCTCGGCGAGCGCGCGGGTTCGCTGGATCGCGCGCAGCAGAGCTACGAGATGCGCAACATCGACGCGATGGGTTACAGCGCACGCACCACCGATCCGCTCTACAAGCACATCCCCTTCTATGTGACGTGGCAGCCGGAGACGTCGACGGGCTTCGGCCTGTTCTACGACACGCTCGCCGATTGCCGCTTCGACATGGGCCGCGAGCTGGACAACTACCACGGCCACTACCGGCATTTCGTCGCCGAACATGGCGACCTGGATTACTACTTCATCGCGTCCGCTGCCACGCCGCTGAATGCCGTGCGCCGCTTCACGTGGCTCACCGGCCGCCCTGCGTGGATGCCGAAGTGGGGCCTCGGCTATTCCGGCTCGACGATGAGCTACACCGACGCCCCCGACGCGCAGCAGCGCATGGGCGAATTCATTGACAAGTGCCGTGAGCACGACATGCTGTGCGACTCGTTCCATCTGTCGTCGGGCTATACGTCGATTGGTCCGAAGCGTTATGTGTTCAACTGGAATCACGAGAAGTTTCCCGATATCGACGGCTTCGTGCAGGGCTATCTCGAACACGGCGTGCGCCTGTGCGCGAACATCAAGCCGTGTCTGCTGCAGGACCACCCCGCGTTCGACGAAGTCGCGAAGGCCGGCCTGCTGATCGAATCGAAAGACGGCGACCCGGCATGGGTTCAGTACTGGGACGAAGTGGGCGCGTACCTGGACTTCACGAACCCCGACACCATCGACTGGTGGAAGGCGCGCGTGAAAGACGCGCTGCTGAAGTACGGCATCGCGGCGACCTGGAACGACAACAACGAGTTCGAGATCTGGTCGCCGGACGCGATCGCTCACGGCTTCGGCAAAGCGTTCCCGGCGCTCCAGGCGAAGGTGCTGCAAACGCATCTGATGATGCAGGCGTCGCACAGCGCGCAGCGCGAGCACTCGCCTGAGAAGCGCCCGTTCCTCGTGTCGCGCTCGGGCGGCGTCGGCATGCATCGTTACGTGCAGACGTGGTCGGGCGACAACTACACGTCGTGGGAAACGCTGCGCTTCAATCTGAAAATGGGCCTTGGGCTCGCGATGTCGGGCGTGTCGAACAGCGGCCACGACATCGGCGGCTTCTCGGGTCCGGCGCCGGGCCCGGAACTGTTCGCTCGCTGGGTCGCGTTCGGCATCTTCCTGCCGCGCTTCAGCATTCACTCGTGGAACGACGACGGCACCGTCAACGAGCCGTGGATGTACCCGGAAGTCACGCAGCAGGTAGCCGACCTGATCAAGCTGCGCTACCGGTTGATCCCGTATCTGTACGAATTGCTGTGGCAGTCGCACAGCGCGTACGAGCCTGTGTTGCGTCCGCTGTTCGCCGAGTTCCCGCACGACCCGCGCTGTCTCGTCGACGGCGACGACATGATGCTCGGCTCGTCGATGCTGGTCGCGCCGGTGGTCGACGCGGGCCAGTCAACCCGCGACGTCTACCTGCCGGCGGGCACGCGCTGGGTCTCGTACTGGAGCGGCGAAGCATTCGACGGCGGTCAGACGGTGACGTTGCCCGCACCGTACGAGCGCCCGGTGTTCCTGCTCCGCGAAGGCAGCGTGGTGCCGTTGAACATCGCCGAGCAGCACTTCGGCCGTCCCGCCGACGAGCGCGCATTCATCGCGGTGCCGCCGGCCGGCGTGGGCAGCGCGCACGGCACCTGTGTCGAGGACGACGGCGAAAGCCAGGCGTGGCGCAACGGCGAACAGGGCCGCTGGAACGTCACGCTCAGCGGCGACACAAACACGTTGAGCGTGTCGGTCGAACGCGAAGGCTGGGTCCAGCAACCGCAGACGCAAGTTCGCGTCTATGTGCCGATGCATGAGACACGCAACGTGGAATGCACGAACGGCACACTCGCATCCGACCAGACCGCCGATGGCTGGCGCTGCCTGACGATCAATCTGGCGCAGTAAAAAACACGCAGCAACACCGGCCTGAACGATCGCTTCAGGCCGGCAATTCAATCCGGAGACCAGTACCCATGAACGCATTCAAGCGCGCGCGGACTCGCGCGTTCGTCCTCTCCTGCCTGCCGCTCGCAGGCGCAGCATTGTCGGCCAATGCGTCGGCGCAAAGCAGCGTCACGCTGTACGGCGTCGTCGATAACGCGCTGACCTACGCCAGCAACCAGAAAGGAAGTTCGAACGTCTACATGAGCCAGGGCAACCTGCAGGCGAGCAAGTTCGGCCTGCTCGGCTCGGAAGATCTCGGCGCCGGCACGAAGGCGATCTTCCGCCTCGAAAGCGGCTTCAACTCGCTGACCGGCGCGCAAAGCAGCGCGGGCTACATGTTCAACCGGCAAGCGTACGTGGGACTCAGCAACGACCGCTACGGCACGCTGACGCTTGGCCGTCAGTACACGCCGTACTTCCAGATGGTCGGCGCACTCGGACCGACCGGCGTGCTCACGGGCGCAACCGGCGCACATCCGGGCGATATCGACGCACTCGACACCACGCTGCGTTTCAACAATTCGATCACCTACTTGTCGCCGACCATTTCCGGCTTGCAGATGAGCGCGCAGTACGGTCTGGGCGGCGTGCCGGGCAGCGTTGCAAACGGCAGCCATTTCAGCGCGGCACTCCGCTACGACTACAAGCCGTTCGCGATCGCCGTGGGTTACGTGAAGCTGAAGGACATTGCGACGAGCGCAGCGCTCGGCAGCTTCGCGATCAACTCACCGGTGAACAGCGGCTATGCGACCGCGCGCAGCGCGCAGTTGTTCGCGGCGGCGGCCCGCTATAACTGGCAGGATCTGATGGTCGGCGTCAACTATTCGAACGTGCAGTACGCACCGGGACACGACTCGCTGTTCGCGAGCCAGGCCGTGTTCAACACGTATGGGCTGATCTCGACTTATCGCGTGACGCCTAGCGTGATTGTGGGCGGCGGTTATAGCTATACGCAGGCCAGCAAGGCGAATGGGATCAGCGATCCGGCGCGCTATCACCAGATTTCTCTGGAGCAGACGTACAACCTTTCGCAGCGTACGACGGTGTATCTGCTGGAAGCGTATCAGCACGCGAGCGGCAAGACGCTGGTGAGCAGCGGCACGGGCACGACGGCGATTACCGATGCGGTGGCGGTGGTCGGCGACTCGCAGAACACGACGCCGTCGTCGGGACCTTCGCAGTTTGTCGGCATGGTGGGATTGCGGCACGCGTTTTGAAGTGAGCGCGGCTGATTGATTGAACCGAAGGGGACGTGCCCGCGTTCCGACTTAAAAGTAGTGGCGAGCCGTGCGATTTGAGCGGTTCGACTCACTGATCACAATGGGCGTAACGGTATGGCTTTGCAGACTTTTGTCGTCTGCGGAGCCATACCGTTTTTGTTTTTGCGGCAGGCGAATGAGCGGGTGAGCATCGATTGGCTGAATGCGCCACCTTGTTCGCTCGCGATGAAACTATCCGAGTGCTCTTACGAGTTGCGGCGAGGTCTGCGGATAGCATCGGCGGGACAAATTTGCTTCGGCTTTTGCTTGTGGCTTTTGCCACTTATCAATTATCTGGTTGGGCGAGTGGTAGCTATCCGCCGAACCTTTCTCCCCCGCTCCTCATCATCTAATTGCGCGCCCCTGCTTCGCGCGCTGTCTTCTGGAGGCTTTAATCCGCATGCCCGTGATTCTGTATGGCCGCCTGGTTTATAGCTATGCAGCTTCAAGCGCATTCGCAAAGATTGGCGACCAGGCGTTCTCTTATCGTGGCACGGTTTATCCGAGCGAGAAGCCGGGCGCGGTCGCGTTCACTCTTCAGCGAGTGGAGCGGCATCTGTCAATACCGCAGCAGACTGAGCCGCCTGATCGATGGCTGATGATAGGGGTTCATGGCTGTAGTGCTTGAGAACAGCGTGTGGGGCGTTTTCGACGCTCTGAGACTGATCTGACTGTGTGTGATGTCGCGTTTTTCTCGGGCAGCATGAGGTCATGCTTGTAGCACTCCGCCTACTTCCCTCACCTCAATCCACCTCACGTGCTCATAAAATCAGGCTGATTCAATCGCACTTTTTCACAAGTCAAATATTCACTGAAGCGCGCGGTGTGGCGCTTCTTCTCTGTCCCAACCTGCTTGTATCTGCGGCAACTTCTCTTGCGCCTTGCCTCTCGCGAATCACGGCGACGAAGCCGCTTTCTGCCACAGCAAAAGTGGAGCCCAAAAACAAAAACCCCGCAGAGCCTAGACTCTGCGGGGTTCTCTCTACCACTTCTGGCGGAGACGGAGGGATTCGAACCCTCGATCCAGGTTTTGGCCCAGATGCTCCCTTAGCAGGGGAGTGCCTTCGACCTCTCGGCCACGTCTCCCAAACTTTCTGTTGCACAGGGAGTCAGTGCAACGAAGCCAAGATAATAGCGGGCCAAACTGCGAAGGTCAATGTCTAATGAACATTTTTTGTGCCAACTTTGTCGCTGGCGACGCAATTTGTTCACATTGCACGCACAAAAAAAACGGGGCGCTCTTGAGCGCCCCGTGATTCAGCAGAATTACGCCTGATCCAGCTCGAATGCTTTATGCAGCGCGCGTACCGCGAGCTCCATATACTTCTCGTCGATCAGTACCGAAATCTTGATTTCGGAGGTCGAGATCATCTGGATGTTGATGCCCTCTTCCGACAGCGTGCGGAACATCGTGCTAGCGATACCCACATGCGAACGCATGCCGACGCCGACCACGGAAACCTTCGACACCTTCGGATCGCCCAGCACCTTTTCGGCCTGCACGTGACCTTGCACCTGGCCCGTGAGGATGTCCATTGCGCGCTGGTAATCGCCACGGCCAACCGTGAACGTGAACGCCGTTTTGCCTTCGACGCTCTGGTTCTGGATGATCATGTCGACGTCGATATTCGCGTCCGCCACCGGGCCGAGAATCTGATACGCAATGCCCGGCTTGTCGGGCACACCCATCACGGCGATACGAGCTTCGTCGCGCTGGAACGCGATGCCCGAGATGACTGCTTTTTCCATGGTCTCGTCTTCTTCAAAAGTAATCAGGGTGCCCGACTTCATTTCAGTCTCGAGCGGGATGAGCGGATCGGTCAGGCTCGACAGCACGCGCGTCTTGACCTGATATTTGCCGGCAAATTCCACCGAGCGGATCTGCAACACCTTCGAACCCAGGCTGGCCATTTCCAGCATTTCTTCGAACGTCACGCGATCGAGGCGACGGGCCTCTTCGACCACGCGCGGGTCGGTCGTGTACACGCCGTCGACGTCGGTATAAATCAGGCACTCATCGGCCTTCAGCGCGGCAGCGACAGCAACCGCCGACGTATCGGAACCGCCACGGCCGAGCGTGGTGATGTGGCCTTCCGGATCGACACCCTGGAAGCCGGTGATCACCACCACCTTGCCCGCGTCGAGGTCGCGCAACACGCGCTCGCCGTCGATTTCGCTGATGCGCGCTTTCGTGAACGCGCTGTCCGTCTTGATCGGCACTTGCCAGCCGGCGTAGCTGACCGCGTCGACACCTGCGTCCTGCAGCGCGATGGCCAGCAGGCCCGAGCTCGCCTGTTCGCCGGTGGCAGCGATCATGTCGAGTTCGCGCGGGCTCGGCTGGGAAGTGATTTCTTTCGCGAGACCGAGCAGGCGGTTGGTTTCGCCGGACATCGCCGACGGCACGACGACCATCTTGTGGCCGGCCTTGTGCCATTTCGCGACGCGCTTGGCGACGTTCTTGATGCGCTCGACCGAGCCCATCGAGGTGCCGCCGTATTTATGTACGATGAGTGCCATTGTCGTTCTGAACTGGAAGAGAAACCGCGCTGGCGCGCTGGTGACGACCGCACAAAAGCACAGGAGCGCAACGTCTTGTGAACGGCGGCAAAGTGTGTGGCGGCGTAAATGCAGCACGCGTGCAGCACGCGCGGATTTGCCCGGAAATGATCGCTAATGGCTAAACGGGGAAACGACGGATCACGCTCGCAAACCGGCGACAGCGACAAAAGCGATTGGAGAAATCGGGTCGGGCAAACAAGTTAACGTACCCGATCGGGCGCAAAAAGACAAGCCGAAAGGACCAAAGAAATGCGCGGAATCGCGGCTGGAAAGGCTTATTGCGTGCGGCTTTGCGCCCTTTTTACGGTCTTTGCGGCGACGCAGGCCGGATAGCCGAACGGCCGGTCAGGCGATCAGCAGATCCTCGCGCCACGAGATCCTGACGCGCGGTTCGCTCGAACTCGCCGATGCGGCCGCCGTTGCGCGATTCACGCCGAGCAAGGGCACGAACAGCAGTTCATCGCCGATAAAAAGCAACGGGACGTCGCGCTTCCACGCGGGAACGCCGCGCTCCTGGAACAGGTTCTTCAACGTACGGCCCGGTGCGTCGGGGGAAGCGGAGGTGCGCATCCGTTCGCCGCCGCTACGCGATCGCGCGCTTAGCAATGCGCGCGTCAGGACGCTGAGGGAGACTGTATCGAGGTCAAGCGTGTCATCAGAAGCCGCATCACCCTCGCTGCCCGCAATCGCAGCCACCTCAGCAAACACGAACGTCCCGCGCCATTGCGGCAAGCGCCATACCGGTTCGCCCTGCCACGCAAGCTCGCTGATTTCACGCGAAGCGAGCGCGGTTTCGTCGGCGGGGTCACTACTAGCTCCCGCTTCCCAATACACCAGGCCGCGATAACTACGAAGCGCCTGCCCCGCATGATCGATTCGCAGACGATGCCCGTCCCCGGTAGCCCCCACCTCGCGCAACTGACGCAACGCATCGGTCAGCCGCGCGCTCGACGCCGCGACCAGGCCAGCACCTCGCATCCAGTAACGCAGCAGATTCAGCGCGCGATCGTCGTCGAGTGCGAGCAGCGCCTCGTGCGCCAACGCTCGCCCTTCGTCTCGCGACACGGCTGCCATATCGATACGCGCCAGTTCGTCGAGCAAACGCTGCGCGGACGCCGCGTGCGCCGCCGTCCGCGCAAGTGCGTCGCGAAAACCCGGAAAGTGGACCGCCAAGGCCGGCGTCACCTCATGGCGCAACGCATTGCGCGCGTAGCGTGTATCAGCGTTCGAATCGTCGTCGATCCAGCTCAGGTTGCGCGCGCTCGCGTACTGCTCGAGTTGCGCACGCAACACCTGAAGCAACGGCCTGACGCGCGTCGTCGCCGAACCCGCCGGCACATATTCGGGCGCCATCGCCGCGAGCCCAGCGAGCCCGGCGCCACGAAGCAATTGCAGCAGCACGGTCTCCGCCTGGTCGTCCGCATGTTGCGCGAGCCACAGCGTGCGAATGCCGCGCGCCGCACACATCGCGTCCAACGCGCGATAGCGCGCGTCACGCGCCGCCGCCTCGACGCTCACGCCCGCCGCGCGCGACACGTCGACGCGCACGGCGTCGAACTCGACCCCACGCTCCTGCGCAAAAGACCGGCAGTGCGCGAGCCACGCGTCGGCGTGAGGACTCAGCCCATGATGCACATGCAGCGCGACACAACGCGAGGCGTCCACCACTCGCACCACGGCATCGAGCAGCACGCTCGAATCGACGCCGCCGCTGAACGCCACGGCAATACGCTCATGCGCAGGAACAGCGGACAGCGCCAAGCCGAGCGCCTCGATAACGAGGCGCTCGGCTGGCGATTCTGCGGAAGTGGTCACGTCGCTAGCGCGTGGTGCGCCGATGGACGAAAGAGAACGCGCGCGGGCTTACGCACCCGGCGTCGTTTCCTTGAACTTGCCGTACGACATCAACCGGTCGAAGCGGCGTTGACGCAGGTCGTTGATGCTCATGCCCTGGAACTGACGCAGCGAATCGGCGAGTGCACGGCGCAGCATCGCGGCCATGCCCTTCGGATCGCGATGCGCGCCGCCAAGCGGCTCGTTGACGATCTTGTCGATCAGACCCAACGCCTTCAGACGATGCGCGGTCAGCCCGAGCGCTTCCGCTGCTTCAGGCGCCTTCGCCGCGCTCTTCCACAGAATCGACGCGCAGCCTTCCGGCGAAATCACCGAATAGGTCGAGAATTGCAGCATCAGCACGCTGTCACCGACAGCGATGGCGAGCGCACCGCCCGAGCCGCCTTCACCGATGATCGTCGCGATCAGCGGCGTCTTCAGCTCGGCCATCACGTACAGATTGCGGCCGATCGCTTCCGACTGACCGCGCTCTTCAGCACCGATGCCAGGATAAGCACCCGGCGTATCGATGAATGTGAAGATCGGCAGGCTGAATTTCTCGGCGAGACGCATCAGGCGCTCGGCCTTGCGATAGCCTTCCGGGCGCGGCATGCCGAAGTTGCGCAGCGCGCGCTCCTTCGTGTCGCGGCCCTTCTGATGGCCGATCACCATGCAAGCCTGGCCGTTAAAACGCGCGAGGCCGCCGACGATCGACAGGTCGTCCGCATAGTTGCGGTCGCCGTGCAGTTCGTGGAAATCGGTGAACAGCTCGCTCACGTAGTCGAACGTGTACGGGCGTTGCGGATGACGGGCGATTTGCGAAACCTGCCACGGGGAGAGGTTCGCGTACAGGTCTTTAGTGAGCTGTTGGCTCTTCTTGGACAGCCGCTCGATCTCTTCCGAAATATCGACGGCCGAATCGTCCTGCACGAAGCGCAATTCTTCGATCTTCGCTTCGAGTTCAGCGATCGGCTGTTCGAAATCCAGAAAGGTGGTCTTCATTGGTTGGAATCCTTGGACTTACCGGCAGCGCGTATTCTAACCGCGCTCGCCGATGTCAAAACCATTTCTCAACTATCGAATCGAGAAAATCGATAGTTTTTCAATGGAATCGCTTTCTTTTTCTTTCAGTAGTCGACCGGCAACGGATCAAGACTACGCCACATGTACCAGGTCGCGACAGTACGCCACGGCTCCCAGTTCGCGGCCACCTCACGCGCTTCGCTGCGCGTTACCGGCTCACCGCTGAAATAGTTGACGCTGATCGCACGGATCAGGCCGAGGTCGTCGAGCGGCAGAACGTCGGGGCGCGACAGATTGAAGATCAGGAACATCTCCGCGGTCCAGCGACCAATGCCGCGAATCTGCGTGAGTTCGGCGATCACCGCCTCGTCTTCCATCGACGTCCATTTACCGACGTGCAACGCCCCCGACACGAAATGCTCGGCAAGGTCGAGCACGTACTCGGCCTTGCGTTTGGACAGGCCGCACGCGGTGAGCTTTTCCTGACCGAGCTTGATGAACTGCTGGGGCACGAGCTTCGGGCACGCGGCCTCGACCTTCGCCCACACGGCCTGCGCGGACGCGACCGAAATCTGCTGCCCGACCACCGAGCGCGCGAGCGTGACGAACGGATCGCCACGGCTCAGCAAATGCACGGGGCCGAATTTCGGAATCAGCTTCTTGAGGATGCGGTCACGCTTGACGAGGTCGGCGCACGCTTTGTCCCAGTAGTCGGGACGCGTGACTTCGGGCGTCAGGCCGGCAATCTGCACCGGCACCGCGACTTCGCTCGAACTGGAGCCTTCGCCGCCCGCACCTGCCGACGCGCGCGTCTTGCGCACGACTTCGCCCTGCCCTTCGCGTGCCAGTTCCTGCACGTCGCCGGCCAGGTCGGCGGACAACGCACCATTACCATTGGCCTTCACACGCGACGCTTTGACGCGCTTCGCAACCGGAGCAGGCGCGTGCGCAGACGCGCCGTTGAGCGCGCGCTTCACGGTGGTCTTCGCGGGGGCCTTCTTCGCTGCGCCCGCTGCGGTCTTGGCCGCCACCCCGGCAGCTTTCGACGATGCTTTCTTCACCCCGCTGCTGCCAGTGCGAGCCGACGTTCGTGTCGACTTTGCTGCGGCAGCCGCGTTTGTTTGAGACGTGGCTCGTTTAGCCGGCGTCTTCGTGGCCGTTGCCATCCTGCCTCCTGCCTGGCGAGTCGATCAAAGGGAATTGCGAGGTGCGCTCACACGCGCCGCCACTCGGTCAACCCGCCGGGTTTGTCTTCAAGTGCAACGCCGGCCTCGAGCAATTCGGCCCGGATCCGGTCTGCTGCCGCATAGTCCTTCGCCTGCTTGGCCGCCACGCGCGCTGCGATCTTCGCTTCGATCGCGGCGGGCTCGAGCGCGCCTTGTGCTGCGCTGCCCGCGGCCTGCTGCAGATACGCACGCGGCTCGCGGCCGAGCAGTCCGAGCAGCGCGCCCAGCGAGCGCAACTGACGGGCCAGCGCGGGGTCGCGCGTGCGGTTCACTTCTGTTGCCAACTCGAACAGCACCGACACTGCAACCGGCGTGTTGAAGTCGTCATTCATCGCTGCCTGGAAACGCTGCGCATGCGCTTCGTTCCAGTCGAGTTCCGCGGTGTCCGGCGTGACGTCTTTCAACGCCGTGTACAGACGCGCGAGTGCATTGCGGGCATCGTCGATATGCACGTCGCTGTAATTCAGCGGCGAGCGGTAATGCGCACGTGCGATGAAAAACCGCACGACCTCGGCATCGTACTGCGCCAATACTTCGCGGATCGTAAAGAAGTTGTTCAACGACTTCGACATCTTCTCATTGTCGATCTGCACGTAGCCGTTGTGCATCCAGTAATTGACGAAGGTTTGACCGGTAGCGGCTTCACTTTGCGCAATTTCGTTTTCGTGGTGCGGAAACTGCAGGTCCTGTCCGCCGCCATGAATATCGAAATGTTCGCCGAGCAGCGAGCAGCCCATCGCCGAACATTCGATATGCCAGCCCGGACGGCCGCGACCGTACTTCGATTCCCAGCCGGTGTCGGCTGGCTCTTCAGGCTTGGCTTTTTTCCATAGCACGAAGTCGAGCGGATCCTGCTTCGCGTCGTTCGCCGCGACGCGTTCGCCCGCACGCAGATCTTCGAGCGACTTACCCGACAGCTTGCCGTAGCCCGCGAACTTGCGGACCGCGTAGTTCACGTCGCCGTCGGTGGCCTGGTATGCGTAGCCGTTCGATTCCAGCGCCTCGATCATGCCGAGCATCTGAGGAATGAAATCGGTGGCGCGCGGCTCGAGGTCGGGACGCTCGATACCGAGCGCGTCCGCGTCTTCATGCAGCGCGTCGATGAAGCGGTCGGTCAGCGACTTGATCGTCTCTCCGTTCTCGACGGCGCGACGAATGATCTTGTCGTCGATATCGGTGATGTTGCGCACGTAGGTCACGTCGTAGCCGAGCGTGCGCAACCAGCGCTGCACGATGTCGAACACGACCATCACCCGCGCATGACCGACGTGACAATAGTCGTATACGGTCATGCCACAGACGTACATCCGCACAACACCCTCTTGCAGCGGCACGAAAGTTTGCTTGTCACGCGCGAGCGTGTTGTAGATGCGCAGTGATTCCATAGAGAACGGTGCGTGGGCCGAAAGAAATCCGCAATGTGTTTCATGCGCGCCGCCCCGCCGATCACAACAGGACAGCGGGTGCGTTGCATGCAGCAGAACCGGTGCAGCTGGTGCGGCGCTCAGGCTGCGCTCAGTCTGCAATCAAGGCGGAGACGACCACGAGTGGCGAAAAGACAGTTTGCGGTTCGACGGAACGCGCAGACCTTTTGTTAGAATGGGTCGGAGTATAACATCCAGACCTGAGCCTATGAAACCTTCCAGCGGCCGCGCGCGCAGCGCTGCGACCCTCACCGCGACGGCCTTCGACGGTGTTGCCCACGGCATCACGCGCGGCGCTTCCTCCCGTGTTGCCCGCGCGCTCGCGTTGCGCGTCACCATGGCCGTCGCCCTTGCGGCACTGCCGGTTGCGGGCGCCTACGCACAGAAGGCCGCGGTCATGCCGCAGGGTCCGGCAACACGCGACAACACGCCGGACATCGACACGGCGATCACGCAGAAAAACTGGCAGTCGTCGCTCGCGCAGCTCGACGAGCGCATCGCGTCGAATCCGCGTGACGCCCAGGCTCGGTTCAAGCGCGGCACCGTGCTTGCCCACCTGAATCGCGACGACGAAGCGATTGCCGCCTTCGTCGAACTCACGCAGATGTACCCCGAATTGCCCGAGCCGTATAACAATCTCGCCGCGCTGTACGCGAAACAGGGGCATCTGGTCGAAGCACGCGCCGCGCTCGAAACGGCTATCAAGGTGAATCCGAACTACGGTCTCGCGTTCGAGAATCTCGGCGACGTGTATCTGCGGATGGCCGACCAGGCGTACCGTCGCGCGCAGAGCCTCGGCAAGGCGAGCGCCACGACCACGCAACGTATCGCGGACATCCAGAAGATCGTCTCGCCGTCCAAAGCGCCGGCGGCTCCGGCAAAGCAGGCTGTCGCGCCAACCGACAACTACACGGCTCGCGCCACGTCGAACATGACGCAATCACCGAGCTTCCAGTTCGGCGGTGCGAACGGCTCGCTCGCCATGCCGCCTTACATGGCGCCGTCGAACTGAAGCACGCGGCGCGCCGTCATGACGTCCGGCGCGCACGCACGCTTGTTACGCTCGGTCCACGCACAGTCATCACGATTCCGGCATCCGGTTTTTTCCACCCCTGAGGATCTTCATGAAATGGTTGATGTTGGCGCTCGGCAGCGCCGCCCTGATCGCAAACGCACCCGCCTTTGCCGAGTCCGGTTCGCAAGCCACGCATCCGTCCGTCCTCCTCAAGACATCGGAAGGCGACATCCGCGTCGAGTTGTATCCTGAGAAAGCGCCGAAGACGGTCGCCAATTTCCTCGACTACGTGAAGTCCGGCCAGTACAGCGGCACGATTTTCCATCGCGTGATTCCCGGGTTCATGATTCAGGGCGGCGGCTATACGCAGAGCTTCGCCGAGAAGCCGACGCGCGCGCCGATTCCGCTTGAAAGCCGCAACGGTCTGAAGAACGCTGCCGGCACGCTCGCGATGGCGCGCACCAGCGATCCGAATTCGGCCACCGCGCAATTCTTCATCAACACGGTGGACAATACCGGTCTCGACTATCCGAATCCGGACGGCAACGGCTACGCGGTGTTCGGCAAGGTCACGAGCGGCATGGACGTCGTGAAGAAGATCGAAGGTACGCCCACCACGTCGCGCGGTCCGATGAGCGACGTGCCGCAAAAGTCGATCGTGATCGAGTCGGCCACGGTGGTCGGCAAGTAACCAGGCTAACGCAGCTGCGCACGGCTTCCGAAGCGCAACCCGCTGCCTGAACATGCATTAAAGAAGCCGCGCGCCCCACCGCGCGCGAGCGCAAAATCCACGCCCCGGCGCGGCCCGCCGTCGCTTCATGACGACTCGCCGCGCTTTTTACCCACCCCGTTCATCAAAGGATTCCATCATGGTTGAACTGCACACAAACCACGGCATCATCAAACTCGAACTGGACGCTGAGAAAGCGCCGAAGTCGGTTGAGAACTTCCTCAACTACGTGAAGGCCGGCCACTACGACAACACGGTGTTTCACCGCGTGATCGACGGCTTCATGATTCAGGGCGGCGGTTTCGAACCCGGCATGAAGCAGAAGCCGACGGCCGAGCCGATCACCAACGAAGCGAACAACGGCCTGAAGAACGTCAACGGCTCGGTTGCAATGGCTCGCACGAACGACCCGCACTCGGCTACGGCACAATTCTTCATCAACGTGAACGACAACGACTTCCTGAACCACTCGTCGCCGACGCCGCAGGGCTGGGGCTACGCCGTGTTCGGCAAGGTCGTCGAAGGTCTGGACATCGTCGAGAAGATCAAGAAGGTCAAGACGGGTTCGAAGGGCTTCCATCAGGACGTGCCGGCTGACGACGTCGTGATCGAAAAGGCTGTGATCGTCGACTAAGGTCGAGTCACATGCCGACTGGCTTCAACTGATATCAGGCACCTTCAATGCTGCAAGAAACGCCGCTGCGAAGCGTCGCCGCGGGCGTGCCTGGCGAGGGCAAACGCCCGCACGCCGCACGCCCGTTTTTTTTCCTCTCCGACATTCATTTGAGCGAGGCGATTCCGCACACGGTCGCCGCGTTCGAACACTTCATTCGCGTCACCGCCGACCAGGCTGATTCGGTTTTCATTCTCGGCGATCTGTTCGAATACTGGGTCGGCGACGACATGCTCGTCGAGCCGTTCGTCGCGCGCATGGCGGCGTTGCTGCACACGCTGACGGAGCGCGGCATTGCGCTTTACATCATGCACGGCAATCGCGACTTTCTGCTCGGCAAGCGCTTCACGAAAGCGGCCGGCGCGATCTGGCTGCCCGATCCGTTCGTGATCACCGCATTCGGCACGCGCATTGCGCTCGCGCACGGCGACGGCTTGTGTACCGCCGATCGCGGTTATCAGATTTTCCGGCGATTTGCCCGCATCCGTTTCGCGCAGATGCTGTTTCTGGCGTCGCCGTTCCGCTGGCGGCGCAAGCTTGCGGAGAACATGCGCTCGAAGAGCGAGCACGGCCGCATGCGGCCCGTTTCGATGAAATACGATGTGACGCCGAAGGCGGTCGCTGCGTTATTCAAGAAGTCGAAAGCGGTAACGATTATTCACGGGCACACACATCGGCCCGCGCGGCACCGCGAGCCGGGCGGCACGCGTTGGGTTCTGCCGGATTGGGATCTCGATCACGGCGAGCCGCGAGGCGGCTATCTGCGGATCGATGCCGAAGGGATTCGGGCCTTGCCGTTGGGGTGACGTACCAGGACGGCGTGACGCTGCGGGCGTCACACCGGCATTCGAGCCCAATAGCTCTGATTGACGCAACAGGATTCAGAGCGACCAGTCCACCGAGACTGGGTCGAAGCCGAAATGGCCGGGAATTCAGAGAAGCGATGAATCTCCAGACTGACGGGCTTCGATCTGATGCGAGCGACTTCGAAACTGCGGCGCCCCTCGATTCAAGCGTACCGCGTACGTCGATCGCCATTCACCGCCCGCCGACCGACACGCGCTTCAAACTTCAACGCTCCGCCGCCGCCCCTTCCACTTTCCCCGCAATCGCTGCCGACAAGCGTCGCAGATCGAGCAACGCGGCATCCGCGCCTTGCAGGCCTTCGAGGCTCGTGCCCAACCGCTCCAGCGCACCGACGATTTCATCGATGCGCTTTGATTGCGTGGCCGCATGATCGATCAAACCGTGAATAGCCAGCGACACCGGGTCATCGGCATTCGGCGTGATGCCGTACGCGCAGAACGCGCTGCTTTCCGTCGAACATTTCATGTCGCGCGTGGCGCCGCCCGAACCGACGTTGGCGCCAGCCGGAACCGCCGCCGTCGAAGCCACGGCCGACGCTGCCGGCACGATGATCCGAGCCGGATTGCCGACCGCCGTGCCCCGCGCGGGCACTGGCTTGGTCACCACGGCGTTCGAGCCAATCTTCGCCTCCATGCCGATCGTGAAGCCGCCGAGCACCTTCGCGCCCGCACCGACGATCACCCCGCGCTCGAGCGTCGGGTGCCGCTTTGCGCCGCGCGTGAGCGACGTGCCGCCGAGCGTCACGCCCTGGTAGATCGTGCAGTCGTCGCCGATCTGCGCGGTTTCGCCGATCACCACACCCATGCCGTGATCGATGAACACGCGCCGCCCGACCGTAGCGCCCGGATGGATTTCGATGCCGGTCATGAAGCGCGCCATTTGCGAAACGAAGCGCGCGAGCCAGCGTCGCTTTGCCTGCCAGCACGCGTGCGCGAGCCGGTGCAGCACAAGCGCGTGCAAACCGGGATAACACGTGATGACTTCCCATGCGCTGCGGGCGGCGGGGTCGCGCTCGCGGATGGTGGCGATATCTTCGCGAAGTCTCGTGAACATGGCAGGGTCTGGACTGTGTCGTGGGAAAAAGCCGCCCGCGTTTCAGGCCGCCGGGGCCACGCGTAACGGCATCGCTGCCGCATAGCACGGCGGCAGCTTTGCTTAGAACGTTTCGAGGATTGTAGGGCGATTGCGCGAAAACTGCCGGAAGTCCACGCTGCCCGCAAGGTCGTCAGAGGAATGCGCGCGGATTCAGGACGCGTCGCTACCCGGATGCTTCGCCTTCAGCAGAATGTGCTTGGCGATGCCGCGTACGATGTTCACTTCCTCGCGCTCCAGGCCCGAACGGGCAAAGAGCCGTCGCAGGCGCGACATCAGCTTTTTCGGATTGGCGGGGTCGAGAAACTCCAATGCGACCAGCGCGCTTTCGAGGTGCGCGAACATGCTCTCGATTTCGTCGCTCGCCGCACGCGGACCGGCCGGCTCGCTCAGCCCTGCTCCAGCGGAAGCGGCGAGCGCTGCGGCACCGGCCTGGTCGTCCGCCGACAGATACCGCGTGCGTAACTCGTAAGCCAGCACCTGCACGGCCTGCGCGAGATTCAGCGAGCTATAAGCGGGATTCGCCGGAATATGCGCGAGCGCACTGCACCGTTCGACGTCCTCGTTCGACAACCCCGTGCGCTCGTTGCCGAACACCAGTGCAATTTCGCCATGCACAGCCTGATCGTGCGCGACATTGGCGGCGGCACGCGGCGTCCATTGCGGCGGCCCGTATTCACGCAGACGCGCGGTCAGCGCGATCGACCAGTGCACGCCGGTCAACGCGTCGGCAAGCGTCGGGACGACGTGCGCGGAAGCCAGCACGTCGTCGGCGCCGGAGGCCATCGCAATCGCTTCCGGGTCGCTCTGCACATGCGGCACGCGCGGCGACACCAGCACAAGCCGCGAAAAACCCATGGTTTTCAGCGCGCGCGCCGCCGCGCCGACATTACCGGGATGGCTCGGCTCGACGAGCACGAAGCGGGTCGACGTGAAGCCGCCGCGCACGTCGGCCACGGCCGGATCGGAGGAATTGTGGGGGTGGTCCACGATGAAAATCCTGCAAGCTAAAGACGCGTATGGTAGCGCCAACCCTCGACGGGTTCAGAATTTTGAGTAAGGCCGAGGCGCCGGGACCGGACATGAAAGCGCTGAATACGCTGAAGGCGTGCGCACGGCGTAAAGTTTCGTCTCGAGGTCCAGGGCTTGCGAACCGTCGCCTGCCCACCCTCCGATGCGCGTCCCATGGCGCAAAAGCCCAACCCGCCGCACGAACGCTGCCAGGCCGCCCGGACTCAGGTAAAATACTGATATTCGCGCCCGGTTTTTCTTCTAGGCCAAGCCGGGCGCCTCGTTCTTATTCAATTCGTCTCCGTCGGCGGAATGCGCACTGGTTTATTGCCAGGCGGGCGTTCCGTGCTGTTTCCGCGCCTCTTCGGGGCGCCAGTTAGCGCAGGCGTAGCGCGCTCGTTTGCGCCTCGTTTGCACATTTACCGGCCAGCAGCCGTGCTGCCCCGGCACAAGGATCCGTCTCATGCATCCCATGCTCAATATCGCTGTGAAGGCCGCGCGCCGCGCAGCACAGATCATCAACCGCGCGTCGCTCGACCTCGATCTGATCCAGGTCAGCAAAAAACAGCACAACGATTTCGTCACGGAGGTCGACAAAGCGTCTGAAGCGGCGATCATCGACACGCTGAAGACCGCCTACCCCGATCACGCGATCCTCGCCGAAGAATCCGGCAAGTCGGACAACGAGTCCGAATACCAGTGGATCATCGATCCGCTCGACGGCACCACCAATTTCATTCACGGCTTCCCGTACTACTGCGTGTCGATCGCGCTCGCCCACAAGGGCATCGTGACGCAAGCCGTGGTCTACGATCCGACCCGCAACGACCTGTTCACCGCTTCGCGCGGCCGCGGTGCATTCCTGAACGATCGCCGCATCCGCGTGGCCAAGCGTGACCGCCTCGCAGACGGCCTGATCGGCACAGGCTTCCCGTTCCGCGAAAAAGACGGTCTCGAAGCGTACGGCCGCCTGTTCGCCGAAATGACCGAAGCCTGCGCGGGCCTGCGCCGTCCGGGCGCGGCTGCGCTCGATCTGGCGAACGTCGCCGCCGGCCGCATGGACGGCTTCTTCGAACAGGGTCTGAATCCGTGGGACGTCGCTGCGGGCAGCCTGCTGATCACCGAGGCCGGTGGCCTGGTGGGTAATTACACGGGCGACTCGGACTTCCTGCACGTCGGCGAAATCGTCGCGGGCAACCCGAAGATCTACGCACAGATGATTCCGGTTCTGTCGCGCTACAGCCGCACCCGTCAGCAGGCCGACTAAGCCGGACGGAGTCTGCCTCGGCCGAATGCCGTCTCGCGTTGCTTCGGCATCGAGTTCGGCGAGCGGCTTTCCTCGCGGCAAATAAAATGCAAAAAAAAGCGGCTTCGGCCGCTTTTTCGTTGGCGGCCCTGCATCTCACGGGCGTTCGTGCTACAAAGCAAAATGCCGCGCCGGTGGCGTTGCGACATCTTGCAACGCGTCGCTTCACCGGCTGCGTTTCGCGCGTTTTTTCTGCGCCCTGCTTGCCGCCGGATCTGGCGCGCAGCTTCCAATCCGCTTCATGAAAAAAGGCTTCTACACAATCATTGCGGCGCAGTTCATTTCGTCGCTCGCGGACAATGCACTGCTGATCGCCGCCATCGCGTTGCTCTCGGTGATTCGCTCGGCCGCCTGGGTCACGCCGCTGTTGCAGATTTTCTTCACCGTCTCCTACGTGCTGCTTGCGCCGTTCGTCGGCGCGTTTGCCGACTCGATGCAAAAGCGCCACGTGATGTTCATCTCCAACGCGTTGAAGGCAAGCGGCTGCCTGATGATGATCGCGGGCGTTCATCCGATGATTGCCTACGGCGTGGTCGGTTTCGGCGCGGCGGCGTATTCGCCGGCCAAGTACGGCATCCTGACCGAACTGCTGCCCGCTGACAAACTCGTCAAGGCGAACGCGTGGCTCGAATCGGCAACGGTTCTGTCGACGATTGTCGGCACGATGGTCGGCGGTGCGCTGATCAGCACGCTGGCCGACCGCTTCGTCGCGCACGCTCATTTGCCGCTGATCCGCTCCGCCGCCGATCTCGCGATGTTCGCCGTGATGATCACGTACGCGATTGCCGCCGCGATCAACATCTTCATTCCCGACACCGGCGCGCGGTATGAAAGCCGGCTGAACGAACCGAAAAAACTGATCGGCGACTTTTATCACTGCTTTAACGTGCTGTGGGCCGACAAACTCGCGCAGATCGCGTTGTGGGTCACGACGCTACTGTGGGGCGGCGCAGTCACGCTGCAACTGCTGGTGCTGAAATGGGCGAATGTGAATCTCGGGCTATCGCTGTCTAAAGCGGCGGTCATGCAAGGCGTCACCGGGCTGGGCATTGCCGTGGGCGCGTCGGCGGCGGCTGCGCTGATTCCGTTGCGCAAATCGCTGCGCGTGCTGCCGGTCGGCATTCTGATGGGCCTGGTGGCGATCGCGGTGGCCTTCTACAACAAGGACCTGTTCCCTGCGGGCGCGGGCATTCGCATTGGCTCGTTCGTCGCACCGCTCTACATCCTGCTCGCCTATCCGCTAATGATCCTGCTCGGCGCGTTATCGGGCTTTTTCATCGTGCCGATGAACGCCATTCTTCAGCATCGCGGCGCGACGCTGCTGTCGGCGGGACACTCGATCGCCGTGCAGAATTTCAACCAGAATCTGGCCGTGCTGCTGATGCTTGGTGTGTACGCGCTGCTGCTCACCGCAAAAATGCCTGCGCAATGGATCATTGTGGTGTTCGGCAGTTTCATTACGTTCATGATGTGGCTCGCAAAACGGCGTAGCGCAGTGAACGAGCGTACGGTGGATATGCGGGCAATGGTGGAGGAGTAATCCTCCAGACGGCCCGCATTGGCTTCGATTACCCGAACGCGGGCGGATGCGACCTGCTGCAAGGATTGGCCATCCGGCCAGGGTCCGTTCGACACGCTGGCGGGTTAAACTCACGCCCTGAACAGCTTACGCAAGAGAACACCAAGGATGGGCATTCAAACCGCAGCGGCCAGCGACGTCGCACAACATACTCCCATGATGCAGCAGTACCTGCGCATTAAAGCGGAGCATCCGGGCACGCTGGTGTTCTACCGGATGGGCGACTTCTACGAACTCTTTTTCGACGACGCGGAAAAAGCCGCGCGTCTGCTCGACCTGACGCTCACGCAGCGTGGCGCGTCGGGCGGCAATCCGATCAAGATGGCGGGCGTGCCGCATCACGCGGCGGAACAGTATCTGGCGAAGCTGGTGAAGCTCGGCGAATCCGTCGCGATTTGCGAACAGATCGGCGACCCGGCTACATCGAAGGGACCGGTCGAGCGCAAAGTGGTCCGCGTGGTGACGCCGGGCACGCTGACCGACGCCGCGCTGCTGTCCGATAAAAACGATGTGTACCTGCTGTCGCTGTGCGTGGCGCACAACCGCCGCGGCGTAGCGACGAGCGTCGGCCTCGCGTGGCTGAATCTGGCGAGCGGCGCGCTGCGCCTTGCCGAAGTCGCACCCGACCAGGTCGCCGCAGCCCTCGAGCGAATTCGCCCAGCTGAAATTCTGGTTGCCGATACTCTGGCCGAATCGGCCGGCTGGACACCGCCCGTCAACGCGGGCGCGCTCACCCGCGTGCCGAGCTGGCATTTCGATATCGCGTCGGGCACGCAACGTCTTTGCGACCAGCTCGAAGTAGCCGGTCTCGACGGTTTCGGCGCTCATTCGCTGACCTGCGCGTGCGGCGCTGCCGGTGCATTGCTGCTGTATGCAGCGGCGACCCAAGGCCAGCAACTGCGCCATGTGCGCAGCCTGAAGGTCGAGTACGAGTCCGAATATATCGGCCTCGACCCCGCTACGCGCCGTAATCTCGAACTGACGGAAACGCTGCGCGGCACCGAGTCGCCTACGCTGTGTTCGTTGCTCGACACCTGCTGCACGACGATGGGCAGCCGCTTGCTGCGCCACTGGCTGCATCATCCGCCGCGTGAATCTGCGGTCGCGCAGGCGCGTCAGCAGGCTATCGGCGCGCTGCTCGACGCGCCGCCGGCTGCGAGCGTCGACGCATTGCGTGGCTCGTTGCGGCAGATTTCAGACATCGAACGGATTACAGGGCGCCTCGCGCTGTTGTCGGCACGTCCGCGCGATCTGTCCAGCCTGCGCGACACGTTCATCGCGCTGCCCGAACTGCGCGCGCAGATCGCCGCTGTGTCGTCGAATGCGGATTCGCTCGCGCGCATCGATGCGTCAATGGAACCGCCGCAAGCCTGCGTCGAATTGCTTACCCGTGCTATCGCTCAGGAACCCGCCGCGATGGTGCGCGACGGCGGTGTGATCGCGCGAGGCTACGATGCGGACCTCGACGAACTGCGCGATATTTCGGAGAACTGCGGGCAGTTCCTGATCGATCTCGAAACACGCGAACGTGCGCGCACTGGCATTAACAACCTGCGCGTCGAGTACAACAAGGTGCACGGCTTCTATATCGAAGTCACGCGTGGCCAGACCGACAAGGTGCCCGACGATTACCGCCGCCGTCAGACGCTGAAGAACGCCGAGCGCTACATCACGCCGGAACTGAAAACGTTCGAAGACAAGGCGCTGTCTGCACAGGAACGTGCGCTCGCCCGCGAACGCGCGCTTTACGACACGTTGCTGCAGGCGCTGCTACCGTTTATTCCAGATTGCCAGCGGGTCGCGTCCGCACTGGCCGAACTCGATCTGCTGGCCGCTTTCGCCGAACGCGCCCGCGCGCTCGACTGGGTCGCGCCGACGTTCTCGCCCGACACCGGCATCGAGATCGAACAGGGTCGGCACCCGGTCGTCGAGGCGCAGGTCGAGCAGTTCATCGCCAACGACTGCACACTCACGCCCGAACGCAAATTGCTGTTGATCACCGGCCCGAACATGGGCGGTAAATCAACTTTCATGCGGCAAACCGCGCTGATCGCCCTGCTCGCCTACGTGGGCAGCTATGTGCCGGCACGGCGCGCGACGTTCGGGCCGATCGACCGCATCTTCACGCGAATCGGTGCAGCGGACGATCTGGCCGGCGGCCGCTCGACCTTCATGGTCGAGATGACCGAAGCCGCTGCGATCCTGAACGACGCGACACCGCAAAGTCTCGTGCTGATGGATGAAATCGGCCGTGGCACCTCGACCTTCGACGGCCTTGCGCTGGCTTGGGCGATCGCGCGTCATCTGCTCGCGCACAACGGCTGTCATACGCTGTTTGCCACGCATTACTTCGAATTGACGCAGTTGCCCGCGGAATTTCCGCAGGCGGCCAACGTGCACCTGTCGGCGGTCGAACACGGCCATGGCATTGTGTTCCTGCACGCGGTCAACGAGGGTCCGGCCAATCAGAGCTACGGTTTGCAGGTCGCGCAACTCGCGGGCGTGCCAAATGCGGTGATTCGCGCGGCGCGCAAGCATCTCGCACACCTGGAACAGCAATCCGCCGCGCAACCCGCGCCGCAGCTCGACCTGTTTGCTTCGCCTCCACCGATGCTGGCCGAAGACGCAGACGACGAGCGCGATGCTCAGGCGCAAGCGCCGTCGCCGTCCGTGCAGGAACTCGTCGAGCGTTTGCGCGGCATCGATCCCAACGATCTGCGTCCGCGCGAAGCACTCGACCTGCTGTACGAACTGCACGAACTGGCCGCCGCGCCGGATGCGGATCATTGACGCATACAAGCCCCCGCAGCGTCCGCGCCCCTTTCGCGCGGCGCTGAGGCTTGCATTCACACGTGGTCTGATAGCGGCTCTGGCGGCGTCGGCGGCCCTCAGCACAAGGTCGGCTTACGCCGACACGCCGCGTTTTTCATTCGCAGTGATCGGCGACACGATGCGCAGCCCCGCCGACGAGCCCGCAGCGCAACGGCTAATCGATGCGATCGGCCGCGAACGCGACATCTCGTTCATCGTCTATAACGGCAACCTGAAGGGTGCGAAAGAGGCGTGTCGGGACGGGCTGTATGAACGACGCCATGCAGTGCTCGAAGCTTCGCGGCCGGCTTTATTCTTTATTCCCGGCCAGCATGACTGGATCGATTGCAGCACCACCGAGGCAGGCAGCTTCGATCCGGTCGAACGGCTCGACCAATTGCGTCAAACCATATTCGCCGATGCTACGTCGATGGGTCAGAACCCGATTGCGCTGACGCGGGAGAGCGAAGTCTCACGGTTTCGGCCGTATCGGGAAAACGTTCGATGGATGGTCGGCGATACGGTATTTGTCGGCCTGAACGCGCCGAGTCCGAACAATCACTATCTGATTGCCGGGGGCCGCAACGGGGAATTCGAAGACCGCGTGATTGCCAATGCATTCTGGCTGGAGCATGCCGGCGAATATGCGAAACGTCGCGACGCGCGCGCGATAGTCATCATCATTCAGGGCGATCCCGATCCAGAACGTTATGAGCGGCCCGACCGTTTTGCGTGGCTGCGCTTCGCGCATAGCACGCGCCGCGACGGTTTTCTGGAGTTCAAACGCAGCCTCGTCAAACTCGCGGAGAATTTTCGCGGGCCCGTGCTGGTCATTCATCACGACGACGAACGCGCGAACGGCGGCTTCGTGATCGATCAGCCGCTACGCAATGACAAGGGGATGCTGGTGACGAATCTCACGCGGGTCGCATTAGCGCCGCATGACCGTCTTAACCAGTGGGTACAGTTCGATGTGAATCCCGGCAGGAAACCGCCGTTCCGCGTGAGCCTGCGCGATGTGCCGAAGCAAATGCCGATGCCCGCCATGCAAACCGTGGTGCCGCGCGACGAACCGTCAGCTTCGATGCCAGCGGTGCCGGCGTTAGGGCCGGCCTCGGAATTGCCGCCGCTGTTGCCAATTCCCGGCGAGCCACAGTCAGCCTCGCAGCCAGGTACGCAGCTCAATCAGCAACCGCACATACCCGCCGACCAGGGCGGTGGCGAATACGGGCCGGCCATTTCGATACCGCCCGCATCGGCGGTACAGCCGCATATGCCGGGCGCCGCCTCAGGCGTGCCCGGCACTCCGGCAAGTTCAGTGCAGGGTGGGTCCTGACTTGCTGTCGTCTTCCTCGTCGTCCTCATCGAGAACTTCGAGGCCGTCGGCACCGTGCGCATGTTCGTGCTGGATTTCGTCTTCGGTAGCAGGACGCACGTCTTTCACCGTCAGCGCAAAACGCAAGGCCATACCCGCGAGCGGGTGATTGCCGTCGAGCACCACCTTATCTTCCGCCACGTCGGTCACGACGTAGACGAGCGAGTCGAGATCCTCGTCGCCCTCTTCCGGCGTACCCTCGAATTGCATGCCGACTTCGAGCGGTTCCGGGAAACGATCGCGCGGCTCGATCTTCACGAGATCGGGGTCGTACTCGCCGAACGCATCTTGCGGCTCGAGCTGAATCGATGTCTCGAAGCCGGCCTCGTGGCCGTCGAGCTCTTCCTCGATCTTGGGGAACGTGCCATCATAGCCGCCGTGCAGATAGACCATCGGCTCGTCGCTTTCTTCAATCAGATTGCCCTGCGCATCCGATAGCTTATAAGCGACCGACACGACGGTGTTCTTTGCGATTTTCATTCGATTCTCCAGAATACAACTCACATTATACGATGCCCAAACGGCCAACTGACCACCCGGCCGACGCAGCTTCGGCACGGAATTCGTCGCCGGCTTCCACGCCGGTTCTTCCGCCCTCGCCCGATACCCCGATCGCGTTGCTCGGCAATCTGTCGCCGTCGCAATTCATGCGCCGCTACTGGCAAAAGAAGCCATTGCTGATTCGCCAGGCCATTCCGAACATCGAAGCGCCGTTGTCGCGCGACGAATTTTTCGAGCTGGCCGATCAGGACGAAGTCGAAGCGCGTCTGATCACGCATTTCCGCAACAAGTGGCAACTCGAACACGGCCCGTTCGCGCCCGACGAACTGCCGTCGGTCAGGCAGCGCGCATGGACGCTGCTCGTGCAGGGCGTCGATCTTCACGACGACCGCGCACGCGCGTTGCTCGACCGCTTCCGCTTCGTGCCGGACGCGCGTCTCGACGACCTGATGATCTCGTATGCAAGTGACGGTGGCGGCGTTGGCCCCCACTTCGATTCCTACGATGTGTTTCTTTTGCAAGTAAAAGGCAAGCGCCGCTGGCGTATCAGCGCGCAGAAAGATCTGACACTGCAGCCCGGTTTGCCTTTGAAAGTTTTACAGAACTTCCAGGCCGAAGAGGAATGGGTGCTCGAGCCGGGCGACATGCTTTATCTGCCGCCGCACATCGCCCATGACGGGATAGCCGAAGGCGAATGCATGACGTGCTCCATCGGTTTTCGCGCGCCCTCCACCGATGAGCTGACCGCACAGTTTCTCTACCATCTGGCCGAGCGCGGCGAGTCGACGGGCCGCACCGGCAGCCTTTATCGCGACCCGCAACAACCGGCTGTGGACCGTCCGGCGGAGTTGCCCACGGCGCTCGTCGAGCGAGTGGGTGCGATCCTTGCTCAGATCAAATGGAAAGAGCAGGATATCGCGTCGTTCCTTGGCACGTATCTCAGCGAACCGAAGCCGAGTGTCGTCTTTGATCCGCCGCAAAAGCCGCTCAATGAAGCGCGTTTTATCGATCAGGCATCGAAGTCCGGTGTCCGGCTGCACCGCAAGACCAATCTGTTGTACAACCGCCGTTTTTTCTTCCTAAATGGAGAAGAAACGCCATTTGATGGCGCAAAAAAGTGGCTGACTGACCTCGCGAATCACAGGTCCATGAGTGGGAAACGCTTTGTAACACTATCACACGATTCGTCGGTGACAGCACTGCTGCACGAGTGGTATTGTGCGGGCTGGATAGAAGTGGGCGAGTCTGCGTGACTGTTTGCGTAACTCTGCCTGCCTGCTATACCGTACAGTGAAATTTTGTATGAGAAAGACAACGTATTGACCCCGGATTTATCGACTGTCAGTACGAAAGTGCATATAATTTCCGCCCAAGCCGTAGGGAAGATTCCAGCTCGTCATAAGAGCGTCTCCACCAGCGGCCCAGGTCGGTGTTGGAGCACATTACCGGTTTTATTTTGCGCTGTTGCTTACCTTTAAACCATAAAAGGACGTGATCATGAAGAAATCCCTCCTCGTAGCATCCCTGTTGGCAGCTGTGGCACTGGCTGCATGCAACAAGAGCAACGATCAAGCCGCTGCACCGGCTAGCGACGCAGCTGCCGCTTCGGCACCTGCTGCTGCAGCTTCGGATTCGGCTACGGCTGCTTCGGGTGCTGCTGCTGCTGCGAGCGATGCTGCTGCTTCGGCTACGGCTGCTGCTTCGGACGCGGGCGCTGCTGCTTCGGACGCTGCTGCTTCGGCTGCAGCTCCGGCTTCGGGCGCAAGCCAGTAAGCTGTCGCATAGGGTTCGCCTCTGGGCGAAAACTGCATCGGGAAATCATTGCGATTTCCCGGGCAGTAAAGCAAAACGCCACGAATTCACATTCGTGGCGTTTTGTCATTTACGCGCCCTTTTTTACAACGACGCCATTTTATTAGCGTCGTTTTTTACAGCATTATTCGCGACGCATTCAATCAACCGGCATATCACGCCGGTGTCGCGTTCTCTTCGAAAAATTCACGCACCACTTCTATTTCACGTGTGCGCTTGAACGGCGGCAGGCTTTGCCAGATACGACGTCCATACGGTTTGTCGACGAGACGGGTATCGCAGATCATCAGCACGCCACGATCGGTCTCAGCACGAATCAGACGGCCTGCGCCCTGCTTCAGTGTGATTACGGCCTGAGGCAACTGGTGGACCGCAAACGGACTCAAGCCCTTCTTCGTGAGCGCATCCAGCCGCGCCGACAGAACCGGGTCGTCGGGCGGCGCAAATGGCAGCTTGTCGATCACCACCAGCGACAGCGCATCGCCGCGCACGTCCACCCCTTCCCAGAAGCTCTGACTACCCACCAGGATCGCGTTGCCATACGAGCGGAAACGGTCGAGCAATTCGGTGCGGCTCGCATCGCCCTGCACGAGCAGCGGATAGTCCCAGCCACGCGCGTCGATCACGTCGCGCAATTTGGACGAGATGCGGTCCACTGCGCGCAGCGTCGTGCACAACATGAACACGCCGCCACCGGACGCTTCGATCGCGGGCAAAGCGGCGTCGAAGACAGCGTCGGTGAACATCGGCGACGATGGTTGCGGCAAATTGCGCGGCACATACAGCAGACCTTGCGTCGGATAGTCGAACGGGCTGGGCAAGGTCATCGAGCGCTTCGCGTTCAGGCCCATTTGCGCGGCGTAGTGTGTGAAGTCGCCACGCACCGACAACGTCGCCGACGTGAAAATCCACGCGCGTGGCACACCGGCGCGCTGCTTCGCGAAAATCGGCGCGACCGAAAGCGGCGTTTCGTGCAACTGCACCGTATGCGAGAAGACTTCGATCCAGCGCACCTTTTCATTCGGATCGGCGCGCTCGGCCTTGCCATCGGCGGAAGCGGTTTGAGCGATGTCGGCGGCGTTGCGCTCGGTTTCGGTAGGCGGCGTGGTCCAGCCACCGAGCACGCCCTGCAATTCGCGCGCGCGCCGCAAACATGCGCCGATCGACTCGGCACGCTCCGCCTGGCCAGCCAATGCCGTGGCCAACGCGTCGAGTTCAGTTTCGAGCGTTTCCAGAGCGGGGAACAGCGGATGGTCGTCCGGCAACTGGCCGATCGACAGGCGCACCGAATCTTCCTTGAATGCGAGCCGCACGTCGCGCGCCGCACGTTCCAGCGTGGCGCCGAGCTTGACCCAATCGACGGTCTCACGCGCGTGACTCAGACCTTCGGCGACCGAATCGCGCGCCAGTTCGAGAAACTGCGTGGTAGACAGCGTTTCGCCGAAAAACAGCGTGGCGGTTTCAGGCAGTTGATGCGCTTCGTCGAAGATCACCGTATTCGCCGTGGGCAGCAGTTCGGCCATGCCCGTGTCACGCAGCATGATGTCGGCGAAGAAGAGGTGGTGATTGACCACCACGATATCGGCCTGCTGCGCTTCGCGACGCGCCTGCATGACGAAGCATTCCTTGTACTGCGGGCACTCCTGGCCAAGACAGTTTTCACGCGTGGACGTCACCATCGACCACACCGCCGCTGTCTCCGGCACGCTCGCGAGTTCGGCCTTATCGCCGGTGCGCGTGATCTTCGCGAAACGAATGATGTCCTGCAGATACGACGTTTCCTGACGGGACGGCAAGCGGCCGTTATCCGCGGTGCGTTGCAGGTAGTAGTGGCACAGGTAATTGGCGCGGCCCTTGAGCATCGCTACCGACACCGGTACGGCAAGCGCATCGCGAACGGTCGGAATATCGCGCTGAAAAAGCTGATCCTGCAGGTGCTTCGTGCCGGTGGAGACGATCACCTTTCCGCCCCACAACATGGCCGGCACGAGGTACGCATAGGTCTTGCCGGTTCCCGTACCCGCTTCGACGATCAGCGTGTTTTCGCTACCGTCGAGTCCGCCCGATTCGGCGCTTTCTGCGGCGTCCGCAGCGGCATCTCCACCGGGTGACTGCAAGCGCCGCGCCGGACGCTTCTGCGCTTCAAACATCGCGGGCTCGGGCATCGCGCGGCCGGACGCTTCCATCGCGGCTGCGACGGCGCGCGACATCTCGATCTGCGACGCCCGCGAACGATAGCCGTCGATCTGACGGGCCAGCAAGCCGTTGTCGGCGAAGATTTCGTCCAGTTCGGCAACGCGCCGGGGATTCAGCGACGCGCTCAACGCAGACGCGGCAGGCCGCGTCGCCGGCACGCCGGTCGCGGAGGTGTCGTCGCCCGAGGGAGCGCGGGAAGAGGTTTCAAGCGGTGAATTCAAGGCAAGCGTTTCCTGCAAAGTCCGGCTCGCGCGATGCGCGCCCGGCGCCCGCCAGGCCGCGAACTCAGGCGCGTGCGTCCGGTTCGAGCTGCAATTGCAGCAAGATGATGGTGTCCTTGACCTTGAGTTTGCGCTTTTTCAGGCGCTGCAACTCGAAGTCGTCGATGCCGGGTTCGTCCGACATTTTATCGATCAACCGGTCGAGCCCGCTGTGCTCCGATTCCAGTTGCAGAATGCGGTCGCGCAGAGTGTCCGCGGTGATGACGTGGTGTTGATCGCGCATGCTCGCCTCCTCTCGTCTACGGCGCGGGCTGCGTGCGCAGTTCGTGCCTGAGGTTGCTGTACGGCTTAAAAACGCGTTACGGCGACTACGGCCCTGGCCAGAACCCGCCAGGGCCCACTACAGCACACTTACTGTTGCTGCTGTTGCTGTTTTTGCTGCTCTTCGAGTTGCTGCTGCTTCAGCGCGTCCTGCCGCTTCTGCTCGGCTTTTTCGGCCGCCTGCTTCTGACGCGCTTCCACGTCGGCCTTGTGCTGCTCGGCAGTGGCCTGCTTCCGCTCGAAGGTTTCCTGCTTTTCGACGCGTTCCTGAGCCTTTTGTGCGCCCTGCTGACGCGCTTCGTCGAGCTTGCGCTGGAAGTCGCCCTGTTTCTGGTCGTACGCCTGCTGATTGGCCGCTGCCTGCGACGGGCTGACGCCGCGCTGCGCCTGATCCAGCGCGTGCTGGCGCTGTTTGTCCTGGTAGGCTTGCGCGTTGGCGGCTCGTTGCGGCGCCTCGGCAGCGCGCTGCGTCTGATCGAGTTGATGCTGACGCTGCTTGTCCTGGTAAGCCTGCTCGTTACGCGCGTCTTCAGCGGCGCGTTGCGGCGCGTTCGCGTCGTCCTGCGCGCGACGGAGCGCTGTCCGTTCGTCGCGATCGCGGGCGCGCTGCACGCGCTGTTCGCCGTCGAGCGCGAGCTGTTCCTTGCGGATGTCCGCCTGCACCGCGCGCATCTTGTCGCGGGCCCGGTTCAGGCAGTAATTGACGAAAAAGCGGCTGTAGCAGTTGTGCTGCGCAACGGCGTAGTTGTAGTTGTTCTCGTCGCTGCGCTGATTGAGCACGCGTTGCCGATCGTCGAACGACTGGTCCCGTGTGGCTGCATCGCTGGCGCTGGTGGCGTTGGCCGTATTTGCGCCAACTGTTTCGTCGAGTTTCTCCGCCGATGCCGCGACCGGCGCGGACGCCATCGGCGTTTGCGCAGCGGCCGCTCCGGAAAACGCCAGTGCCGCAGCCATCACACACGACGCACACGATGCGGCGATGATCCGGCTGGCAATTCGACCGCAGGCCGACGCGAGGTCAGACGACACTCCGGCTGACGGGCTGAAAGGCGAAACAGACGAAGAAATATGCGACCAGCGAAGTGACCGACGCGATGACAGGCGAGAGACCAAGCGGGAGCCCAGAGGGTTGAGGGACAAGGAGGTTGGCAACGTCGTAGAGGGTCAACGGAAGATGCCCGAAATTCTATCACCCTGCGGTTGAGCCCTTTGGCATTTATGGCAAAATGCCCCGCTCTAGCCACCTGGTCGCAGCGCGCACGCCCGGCGTGCCCTCGTGCCCCGACGTGCCCTAACGTGCTCCACGTATTTCACGCGCTTCGCGTGCACATTTACCTCACGAGCCGTTAGCGCGCGGCCCCTGACCGAGTCCGCAGGAACACCAAGACCTTATGACGGAAACCGTAGCACTCAAGATCGTACAGCGCATCGCCGCCGAACTGTCCGTCCAGCCGCGCCAGGTCGCGGCCGCGGTGCAACTACTCGACGAAGGAGCGACTGTTCCGTTCATCGCCCGCTACCGTAAGGAAGTGACCGACAATCTCGACGACACGCAACTGCGTAATCTCGAGGAACGCCTGCTGTATCTGCGCGAGCTGGAAGACCGGCGCGCGACGATCATTGCGAGCATCGACGAACAGGGCAAGCTCACCGACGAGCTACGCACCGCGATCGAAGGCGCAGACAGCAAGCAGGTGCTGGAAGACCTGTATCTCCCGTACAAGCCGAAGCGCCGCACGCGCGCGCAGATCGCCCGTGAGGCCGGTTTGCAGCCGCTCGCCGACGCGCTGCTCGGCAACCCGCTGCTCGACCCGCAAACCGAAGCCGCCGCCTATGTGGACGCCGAAAAGGGCGTCGCCGACGTGAAGGCCGCGCTCGACGGCGCGCGTGACATCCTCTCGGAACAGTTCGGCGAAACAGCCGATCTGCTCGGCAAGCTGCGCGACTACCTGTTCAACCAGGGCGTGGTGTCGTCGAAAGTGGTCGAGGGCAAGGAAAACGCGGAAGAAGAGAAATTCCGCGATTACTACGACTACGCGGAAACCATCCGCACCGTGCCGTCGCATCGCGCGCTGGCGCTGTTCCGCGGCCGCAACGCGGGCGTGCTGATGGTCAAGCTCGGCCTCGGCGAAGAACTCGACGCGCAGGTGCCGCATCCGGGCGAAGCGCTGATCGCGCGCCATTTCGGCATCGCCAATCAGAACCGTCCTGCCGATAAATGGCTCTCCGACGTGTGCCGCTGGTGCTGGCGCGTGAAGGTGCAACCGCACATCGAAAACGAACTGCTGACCAATCTGCGCGACGAAGCCGAACACGAAGCAATTCGCGTGTTCGCGCGCAATCTGAAGGATTTGCTGCTGGCGGCTCCGGCAGGCCCGAAGGCCGTGATCGGTCTCGATCCTGGCATGCGTACCGGCGTGAAGGTGGCTGTGGTCGACCGGACCGGCAAGGTGCTCGCCACCGACGTGATCTATCCGCACGAACCGCGCCGCGACTGGGACGGCTCGATCGCGAAACTCGCGCGTATTTGCGCGCAGACGCAGGCTGAGTTGATCAGTATCGGTAACGGCACGGCGTCGCGTGAAACGGACAAGCTCGCAAGCGAACTGATCGCGCGTCACCCGGAATTCAAGTTGCAGAAGATCGTCGTGTCCGAAGCAGGCGCGTCGGTGTACTCGGCGTCCGAACTCGCGGCGAAGGAATTCCCGGACATGGACGTGTCGTTGCGCGGCGCGGTATCGATTGCCCGTCGTCTGCAAGATCCGCTCGCCGAACTCGTGAAGATCGAGCCGAAGGCGATCGGCGTCGGTCAGTATCAGCATGATGTGAATCAGCGTGAACTGGCCCGCTCGCTCGACGCAGTGGTCGAAGACTGCGTGAACGCGGTCGGCGTGGACGCGAACACCGCGTCGGTCGCGCTGCTCGCACGCGTGTCGGGTCTGAACGCAACGCTCGCGCGCAATATCGTCGACTATCGCGATGCAAACGGCCCGTTCCCGTCGCGCGAACATTTGCGCAAGGTGCCGCGTCTCGGCGACAAAACCTTCGAGCAGGCCGCCGGTTTCCTGCGTATCAACAATGGCGAGAACCCACTCGACCGCTCGTCGGTTCACCCGGAAGCGTATCCGGTCGTCGAACGGATGCTTGCGAAGATCAGCAAGCATGTCGGCGAAGTGCTCGGCAATCGTGAAGCGCTGCGCGGCCTGTCGCCGACGGAATTCGTCGACGACCGTTTCGGCCTGCCGACCGTGCGCGACATTCTGCTTGAACTCGAAAAGCCGGGCCGCGATCCGCGCCCCGAATTCAAGACGGCGACATTCCGCGAAGGCGTCGAAAAGGTCAGCGATCTGACGCCGGGCATGGTGCTCGAAGGCGTCGTGACGAACGTGGCCGCGTTCGGCGCGTTCATCGACGTAGGTGTGCATCAGGATGGTCTGGTGCACGTGTCGGCCCTGTCGACGAAGTTCATCAAGGACCCGCACGAAGTGGTCAAGGCCGGCCAGATCGTCAAGGTGAAGGTGCTGGAAGTCGACGTGAAGCGCCAACGTATCGCGCTGACCATGCGTATGGACGACGAAGTCGGCGCGGCCGGTGCGCGTAGCGGTGGTGGCGCGCAGCAGGATCGCGGCGGCTCTGGCGCTGGACGTTCGGGCGGCGGCGGTAATCGTGGCGGTCAGCAGCGTTCGCGCGAGCCGGAAGCTGGTGGTGCAATGGCTGCCGCGTTTGCGAAGCTCAAGCAGAAATAAGCCTGGTTCGCGAGGGTCGGCGCGCGTTAGCTCGCACACCCACCCTCGCTGCACCGTCTCAACGCCCAACAAAAAGCCCACGCAATGCGTGGGCTTTTTGTTGGCTAGCGCCCGACTACGGCGCCAGGATCAGATCTCGATCTTGGTCCCCAACTCCACCACCCGGTTAGCCGGGATGCTGAAGAAGTCGGTCGGCTTCGCGGCGTTCTGGTGCATCCATGCGAACACGCGTTCGCGCCATACGGACATGCCTGGCAGCTGTGTCGGCACCACCGTTTCGCGCGCGAGGAAAAACGACGTGTCCATCAACTCGAACGTCATGTCCTGCGTGCGTCCCACTTCGAGCAGAACCGCCTTCACGTCCGGCGTTTCGTTAAACCCGTACGCGGCTTTCACGAGATACAAACCACCGTCGATATCCTTCACCGTCACGCGCTCGGCGTCTTTCACGTAAGGAATATCGCGGGTCACGAAGGTCAGGAAGATGGTGCGCTCGTGCAGCACCTTGTTGTGCTTGAGGTTGTGCAGCAGGCTCACCGGCACCAGCGAATCGCTGCCGGTCAGATAGATCGCCGTACCCGACACCCGGTGCGGCGGATGTGCGAGCAGGCCCTGCAGGAACGGCATCAGCGGAATACCGTCGGCGGCGGTACGTTCCTTGACGATCATCCGCCCCTTGAACCATGTCATCAGCAGGAAGAACAGCAGCGCGCCGATGCCGAGCGGCAGCCAGCCACCCTCCTCGACCTTCAGCAGATTGGCGCCGAAAAAGCCTAGATCGACCGTCATGAACACGCCGATGATCAACGCCACCAGCAGCTTGTTCCAGTTCCACACCTTCACCATCACGACGCACGCGAGGATCGTGGTAATCACCATCGTGGCCGTCACCGCGATACCGTAAGCGGCGGCGAGATTATCCGAACTCTTGAACGCGATCACGATGCACAAAATGATGAACAGCAGCATCCAGTTCACGACCGGCACGTAGATCTGGCCGATCGCCAGCTCGGACGTGTGCAGGATCTTCATACGCGGCACATAGCCGAGCTGGATCGCCTGGCTCGTCAGCGAATACGCGCCCGAAATCACTGCTTGCGACGCGATCACCGTCGCCACCGTCGACAGCACGACCAGCGGCAGCAACGCCCAGTCGGGCGCGAGCAGGAAGAACGGATTTTCGATGGCCTTCGCGTCGTGCATCAGCAGCGCGCCCTGGCCAAAATAATTCAACACCAGCGACGGCATGACCAGGATGTACCACGCCATCCGGATCGGCTTCGCGCCGAAGTGGCCCATATCGGCATACAACGCCTCTGCGCCAGTCAGCACCAGCACGACCGAGCCGAGTACGACATAAGCCTGCAACACGTGCGCGGCCATGAAGGTGTACGCGTAGTACGGGTTCAGCGCGCGGATCACGGTGGGCGCCTGAACGATGTGCCACAGACCGAGCGCGGCGAGCACCACGAACCACAACACCATGATCGGACCGAACAGGCGGCCGACCATCGCCGTGCCATGCCGCTGGATCCAGAAAAGCAGGATCAGGATGACGATAGTCAGCGGCAGAACCAGATGCGACAGATGTGGCGCGGCGATTTCCAGCCCTTCGACCGCCGAGATCACGGAGATGGCCGGCGTGATCACCGCGTCGCCATAAAACATGCAGGCGCCGAAGATGCCGAGCATCACCAGCAGGCCGGCGAATTTCGATTTTTCTTCGAGCGAGCGCAGCGCCAATGCCATCAGCGCGAGCACACCGCCCTCGCCGTTATTGTCCGCGCGCATCACGAACAGCACGTACTTGACGCCGACCACGATCACGATTGCCCAGAACAGCAGCGAGATCACGCCGAGAATCGATTGTTCAGTCAGCGGAATGCCATGTGACGGACTGAAAGCCTCTTTCAGCGAATACAACGGGCTCGTGCCGATATCGCCGAAGACCACTCCGATCGCGGCAATCGCGAGGGAAGGCAGTGGCTGTTTGTGCACGTGATTGTTATCTGTCATAGACGCGAGGAGATCTGTTCCCTGAGCGGAAAAAACGACCGCTATTCTAAACTGCCCGTCTGACGCCGCCAGGCCTGTTGTGGATAAGCCACGTGGATTGTCCGCGCAGTGTAGCACTGCGATTTGGGCGCGTCTGCCAGGTTGGCTGGATCGTCGGCATGGGTGTTGCACGGCTTGCGAAGCGCGTCGACGGCGCCGTCGAACACGGTGCGCGGGCAAAAAAAACGGAGCCCAAAGGGCTCCGTTTCACGGGCACTGCGATGATTACGACGCGATGTGTAAAGCGCCGAAGTCAGCATCACTCCCCCGACGACTCCTGCGCCTGCGCGATACCGCGCTTGATCCACGCACCGAGGTTATGTGGACGAACCGTGTCCCACTCCTCGAACGGCTGGTGAATCCACGGATTGGTCGGCAGGTATTGCACGTGGTAGTCGGGCTTCACCTTCGAGCAGCCCTTGTACCAAAGCACCGCCGAACGCACCGCCGTGATGGCCGGATAGCGGTCTTTCAGATGCTGCTGAACGCGCGCCAGCGTGACGCCCGAATCGACCAGGTCGTCGACCAGCAGCACGTTGCCGTGCAGCTCGCCGCGCGTCATCGTGATGTATTGCGCGATGTCGAGTTCGCCCTGCTCCGTGCCGGCTGCTTCGCGGTACGAACTCGTGGCGAGAATTGCCAGCGGCAGATCGTAAATACGCGAAAGCTGATCGCCGACGCGCAGGCCGCCTCGCGCGAGACACAGAATCTGGTCGAACTTCCAGCCCGAGTCGTGCACGCCCAACGCCAGCAGTTCGATCAGACGGTGATACTCGTCCCAACCGACCCACAGGTTTTTCTCATCATTACGCGGATCTTTCATCGCGATCATGGGTACACCTTGAACCATGGCTTAAACCTTGAACGGATGACGAAGAAGAATGGTTTCGTCACGATCCGGACCGGTCGACACCATGTCGATCGGAATGCCCGCAACTTCCTGCACGCGCGACAGATACGCACGCGCATTGGCCGGCAGCTTGTCCCATTCCTTGATGCCGACGGTGCTTTCCTTCCAGCCCGGGAAGGTTTCGTACACCGGCACGCAACGCGCGACTTCCGACGAACCGCGCGGCAGCAGATCGACGCTCTGACCGTCGACCGTGTAGCCGACGCACAGCTTCACTTCTTCGAGGCCATCGAGCACGTCGAGCTTGGTCATGCACAGACCCGACACGCCGTTGATCTGGATCGAGCGACGCAGAGCAGCCACGTCGAGCCAGCCGGTGCGGCGCGGACGGCCGGTGACCGAGCCGAATTCCTTGCCGACCGTAGCCAGTTCAAGGCCGATCGGCTCCTGACGAGCAGCGTTGTCCGCGTCGTACAGTTCGCTCGGGAACGGACCCGAACCAACGCGCGTGCAATACGCCTTCGTGATGCCGAGAATGTAGTTCAGCTTTTGCGGACCCACGCCCGCGCCTGCCGTTGCCGCACCCGCCACGCAGTTGCTCGACGTGACGTACGGATACGTGCCGTGGTCGATGTCGAGCAGCGTGCCTTGAGCGCCTTCGAACAGCAGGTTGCTGCCCGCAGCGTTCGCGTCGTACAGACGGCGCGACACGTCGGTCACCATCGGCTTCAGACGGTCGGCGTAGCTGAGCATCGTGTCGAGCGTTTGCTGGAAGTCGACAGCGGCGACGCCCAGGTATTGCGTGAGCACGAAGTTGTGGTAATCGAGGTTTTCGCGCAGACGTGCGGCGAAAGTTTCCGGCTCGAACAGATCCTGCACGCGCAGACCGCGGCGTGCGACCTTGTCTTCGTAAGCCGGGCCGATGCCGCGGCCGGTCGTACCGATCTTGCCCGCGCCACGGCGCGCTTCACGGCCCTGGTCGATCGCAATGTGGTACGGCAGGATCAGCGTGGTGGCTTCGGAAATGAACAGGCGGTTCTGGACATCGACGCCTGCGGCTTCGAGTTCGCCGATTTCCTTGAACAACGCTTCCGGCGACAACACGACGCCATTGCCGATATAGCATGCGACGCCCGGATGCATGATGCCCGACGGGATCAGACGCAAGATAGTTTTCTTGCCACCGATGATAAGCGTGTGGCCGGCATTGTGACCGCCCTGGAAGCGAACGACGCCTTGAGCGTGGTCCGTCAGCCAGTCGACGATCTTGCCCTTGCCCTCATCACCCCATTGGGTTCCCACGACGACGACGTTGCGTCCGGGGTTCACATTCACTGCGCTGGCAGACATGTTGTTTCGTAAGCTGGTTAAAAACGTATTCTACCTATGTTCGCGGAACCTTCCGAATTTTTCCGTTTCCGCTCAACGGTATGCACGTTATGGTGAGTATGAAAAGGATGGCGCGGCAGTTGGCCGCGCCGTGTCCTGCGAGACTTCGGCGACAGATTCATGACACTCTCGCCGCCGTATGAGAGGTGCTAGGGGAAGCCCCTTGCAGGTCGGCAGGAACGCGCTCAGGAGCGCGGTTCGACGACCCATGCACCGTTGCGCTCGACCAACACGCGGTCGAACGCGAATTCATCCAGGCTGTGTTCGTGACCCGGCAGCGCCTGGATCACTACTTCGCCGGCATCGCGCAACGCGGCCACGCTGACACGCAACGCGTCGTCGTGTTGCCACGGCGCGAGAATCGCGCTGCTGCGCGCTTCGACCGGCGAGATACGCGCCACTTCACGCAAATCCAGCGAAAAGCCGGTTGCCGCGCGAGCCCGGCCATAGGCCTGGCCGACATGGTCGTAACGGCCGCCGCGCGCCACCGCATTCGGCACGCCGTCGACATAGGCCGAAAACATCACGCCGCTGTGGTAAGCATAGCCGCGCAGGTCGGCAAGGTCGATCATCACTTCGGCACCGTCGACCTGGCTCGCGAGAAACGCGAGATCGTCGAGTGCGCGGGCGATGGCCGGCGTATTCGGCAAACGTGCGCGGGCTTCTTCGAGCACCGACGCGTCGCCATAAAGCGAAGGCAGCGCGCGCAACGCATCGCGGATGACCGGCGTGAGTCCTTCGGTGAGTTCCGCGAGACGCGGCACATCTTTGCCCGCCAGCGCGTCGTAGAGCGACTGACCAAGGTCTGCGGCGGCCGGTTCGGATTCGATCAACGCAGCGAGCACACCCGCGTGACAGAGGTCGAGACGAACCTTGGAAAGACCCGCCAGACGCAGTGCGTCGAGCATCAGTTGCTGGATTTCCAGGTCGGCTTCGAGGCCAGCATGACCATAGATTTCCGCGCCGATCTGGATCTGCTCACGCGTGGCGTGCAAACCGCGCGGACGCGTGTGCGCAACATTGCCCGCATAGCAAAGACGCGTCACGCCCTGACGGTTCAGCAAATGCGCATCGATACGCGCGACCTGCGGCGTCATGTCGGCGCGCAGACCGAGCGTACGACCGGACATCTGGTCGACGAGCTTGAAGGTGCGCAGATTCAGATCGTGACCGCCACCGGTCAGCAGCGACTCGAGGTATTCGAGCAGCGGCGGCATCACCATCTCGTAGCCATACGAGCGGAAACGGTCCAGCAGACGGCGCCGCAATTCTTCGATCTTGCGGGCTTCCGACGGCAGCACGTCGGCGATATTTTCGGGGAGTAACCAGGTCGACATCGATACAGTCCTACGACGTTGAACACGGCGGCTGGGGCGCCGGTGAGTGAGTTTTAATGGCGGGCGGCGACTCGATTCTGGCGGCTATCGCAGACGCCCTGACGCCCGTGCACCTCATGCCGGCTCGCGTCGGCAGACATCAGCAGCACAGACACCACGGGCGAGGCATCTACGGCCCGAGCCGGACCCGTCAGGTCACGATAAACAGCAGAATCAGTCCGAGCGCCATCACGATCAACCCGCCAATGCGGATCTGATGCGCGGGACGTTCCGCAATTTTACGGAACGTGTCGCGCCAGGCCGCCGGAAAAACGAAGGGAAACATCCCTTCGATAATCAGCATCAATGCAATCGCGAGCAGTAACGAGCCGGCTATGTCCATGCGATGAAAAGCCGCGATGCGAATGCCGCGGCGGTTCCGGTTATCAGTGTTTGCGCGGGGCCGCGGGAGCGTCCGGGGCAGCGCCGCCGGTCGGGCTACGCATGAAGCGGAAGAACTCGTTATTCGAGTCGACGACAACGATGTCGCCCGGCTTGAAGGTGTTCCGGTATGCCTGCATGCTTTGATAAAACTGATAGAACTGCGGGTCTTTGCCGAAAGCGTCTGCAGCAATGGCCGCAGCCTTCGCATCGCCGTCGCCACGAATGCCCTGCGCCTGACGATAGCCGTCGGCGAGAATCTCCTGCTGCTTCGCGATGGCATCGGCCTTGATCTGGTCAGCCTCGGCCGCGCCCTTGGCGCGTTCGTCGGCGGCGACCTGGTTGCGCTCGGCAATCATCCGCTTGAAGACCGAATCGGTCATCGCAGCGGGGAAATCGACGCGCGTCAATTGCATACCGACCACCGACACGCCCAGCGACGCCGCCGCCTTGTCCATCGAGTCGCGCGCTTCGTCCGCGACAGCCTGCTGTTTGGCAAGCGCGTCGGACAACGTGACCTTGCCAAACGCATCGCTAAGCGCGGTGCGCGACAGCAGAGCCAGCCGGTCCGGCAGGCTCTGGACATCGCCCTTTGTTTCAGCGAGCAATTTCAGCGGATCGGTAACGCGGAACCGGACGACCGGATTCACCAGTAACTCGGTTTTGTCCGACGTGACGTAATGATCTTCGTCAGGCGCGTCGAGCGACTGCACGCGGTTATCCACCAGCGTGACGGTTTGCAACGGCGGCGGCAGTTTGACGTGCAGCCCCGGCCCGAGCAACGTGGACGGCGAGTCGCCACGCGACGACAGCACGGCCATATGCCGCTGATCGACGACGAACACCGTCGACGACGCGGCGAACAGCACGATGACGATAGCCACGACGAGCGCAATGATCTTGTTCATGTTGTGCGCTCCTTATTGAACGTCGTCTTCACGCATGCGATTGCGGAAGGCGTCGCGTGAACGGAGCGAGTCGCTGCTTGCCGCGGCCTGGCTGGCCGGCGTGCTGACGGCGGCCGGCGCCGAAGCCGCGACACCCGGTACAGCGGCAGCCGCGTTGTCGGAAGCCGCCGGAGCCGCTGCACCGCTCGCCGCTTGCGGAGCTGCAGCTGCCGAAGCGCCCGACGGGCTCTCGCCTGCTTCCGCGAGCCGCTGACGATTCTGTTCGATCAGCTTGTCGAGCGGCAGATACATCACGTTATTGCCGTTCTTGTTGTCCACAAACACCTTGGTCGCCGTCGAATAGATGTGCTGCATGGTTTCCATGTACATGCGAGTGCGGACCACAGCGGGCGCTTTCGAGTACTGCTCGTAGACCTGATTGAAGCGCTCGGCGTCGCCCTGCGCCTGAGCCACGGTCTTGTCGCTGTATGTCTTCGCGTCGGCGATCTGGCGCGCCACGTCGGCTTGCGCATGCGGCAGCAAATCTGCGACGTAGGCTTGTGCGTCGTGCTTCGCGCGTTCGTTTTCCTGGCGTACTTTTGCGGCATCGTCGAAGGCGGCCTGCACCTGGTCGGGCACCTGCACCCCTTGCATCGTCACCCCGGTCACAACGAGACCGGACTGATTCGCGTCTAGGGTCTGCTGGATCGATTCCATCAACTGCTGACGAATTGCTTCGCGATCCTGATCGAGAACATCGCTGGTGCTGCGCGTGCCGACGATGCTGCGCACCGCCGCCTGAGCAGCCTGCATGACGCTTTGATCGGGATCGACGCTGCGGAACAGATAATCGGTCGGCTTGCGCACCTGGTATTGCACCGCGAAACGCACGTCGACGATGTCCGCATTCTGCGTGAGCATCGACGCGTCTTTCACATTCGCGAGACGCACGACGTTATTGCGGCCGATCTCCACCTGGCGGATCTGCCCGATATTGACGACTTCATGCGCTTCGAACGGATACGGCAAACGCCAGTGCACACCTTGCCCCGCGGTGTAACGATATTTGCCGAACTGCATCACGACCGCCGCCTGACCATCCTGCACGACGAACACGCCGCTGCCGAGATAGATAGCGATCAGCACGCCGATCACGATGCCCACGCCGATGCGTGCGCCACGTCCGTTATCGGGTTTGCCGCCACCGACACCACCACCCTTGCGCCCAAAAATCCGGCTCAGGCGACGATTGAAATCACGCCACATCTCGTCGAGATCGGGCGGCCCTTCACCGTCTTTGGGTGGGCGCTTGGGATCGTTCGGCCGTTGCCGGTCTCCATTGCCATCGCCCCGGCCCCAGCGCGGATCGTTCAGTGACAGCATGGCGCGCATGCGCAGCCAGATACTCCGCTCGTTGTAATCGTTCACCTGTGTTCGTTCACCAGAGTAGACAGCGGGTCAGTGCAATTGGGACGGGTCAGTGCCCGAGTTCTGGGACCTTGCGGTCGTCGTGCGGTGCTGCCGTTCCGTTTTCTTCCGACGGCTCGATCAGCACGTCGCCAAGAGGTTCGGCAGTAGCGATTTCAGCGATGGCAGCGCGCAATGTATCCAGCCCTTGCCCGGTGCGCGCGCTCAAAAAGACGCGCGAAATATTACCATACTCATCCCGCTCAACCGCGTCCCCACGGGCCGCCAACTCGGGCACCGCGTCGATCTTGTTGAATACCAGCACCTGCCGGATCGTGTCCGCGCCGATAGCGTGCAACACCTCGTTCACCTGATCGATCTGATCGAGGCGCACTGCGCTCGATGCGTCGACCACATGCAGCAGCAGATCGGCGTGAATGGTTTCTTCGAGCGTGGCACGGAATGCCGCGACCAGCTGGTGAGGCAACTCGCGGATGAACCCGACCGTATCGGACACCACCACCTGCCCCGCTTCGTCGCCGAGATACACGCGGCGCGACGTTGTGTCGAGCGTCGCGAACAGTTGGTCGGCGGCATACGCCTGAGCTTTAGTGAGTGCATTGAACAGCGTGGATTTGCCCGCGTTCGTATAGCCGACCAGCGACACCGACATCGTCTGATTCCGGCTGCGCGCGCGACGCTGCGTGCCATGCTGACGACGCAGCTTCTCAAGCCGCGTCTTGAGCGCCTTGATGCGCTCGCCGATCAGGCGGCGGTCGGTTTCGAGCTGCGTTTCACCAGGACCGCGCAAACCGATACCGCCCTTCTGACGCTCGAGGTGAGTCCACGCACGAATCAGCCGGGTCGACAGATACTGCAACTGCGCGAGCTCCACCTGCAGCTTGCCTTCATGGCTGCGGGCGCGTTGCGCAAAAATATCGAGGATGAGACTGGTGCGATCAATCACACGGCGATTAAGCGCCTGCTCCAGATTGCGCTGCTGCGCAGGTGCCAGAGCGTGATTGAAAATGACGAGTTCGATGTCGTTCGCCTCACACGCAAGACGCAATTCTTCGGCCTTGCCGCTGCCGACGAACATCTTCGCGTCGGGGCTGGACCGGCGTCCGGTGAGGGTAACTAACGGATTGGCACCCGCGCTTTGCGCGAGCAGGCTGAGTTCTTCGAGACTGGCTTCGAAATCGATCTTACCGAAGTCGATGCCGACAAGCGCTGCATTGATCAAATTGGAGGGTATCAAGATAAGGCGGCCGGGAGTAATCGCCAACGGGCGACGCTACGCCGGCCGCGACAGGGGTTAGGACTGTTCAGAATCCGGGTGGAAATTCACCGGACGGGCTGGCACGACTGTCGAGATTGCGTGCTTGTAGACCATCTGGGTGACCGTATTCCGGAGCAACACGACGTACTGGTCGAACGATTCGATGTTCCCTTGAAGCTTGATGCCGTTGACCAGGTAGATCGACACCGGCACATGCTCTTTACGCAGTGCGTTCAAAAACGGGTCTTGTAACAATTGCCCTTTGTTGCTCATAGCAAACTCCGTATTTTTTTGCAGGTTGACTAAATTGACGACGAAGGAAAAAGAGATCCGCCATCAACCGCTACACTATAGCCGATTTTCGTTTTTGCGCGAGGGCATGGCCTAAGCGGCCAAACCCAGCACACACGCGGGTTTCAGCCTTTATCCGCGTAAGGGTTCGTCGATGATCTGAACTCTATGCGCAATGGAGTCCCAACCAGCTTGAAAGTTTCCCGGAAGCGGTTTTCGAGGTAGCGTTTATACGTTTCGGTGATTGCATCAAGTGCGTTGCCGTGAATCACGATGACCGGCGGATTCTGTCCACCCTGGTGGGCATAACGCAGTTTCGGGCGCACCGGACCACGTCGGCGCGGCTGCTGGAATTCAACAGCGTCGATCAATGCGCGCGTCAGCTTCGGCGTCGGCAGCTTGGCCATTGCCGCTGCGTACGCGTCGTCGACCGAGCGCATCAGCGGCCCAATCCCGCTCTTTTCCTGTGCGGAAATGAAATGGAATTTGGCAAAGTCCAGAAATTTTAGTTTGCGCTCGAGGTCGGCTTTGGTGCGGTCGCGCACATGCGAATCAAGACCGTCCCATTTGTTCACGCCAACGACCAGCGCGCGCCCTTGTTCCACGACGAAACCGGCAATGTGCGCGTCCTGTTCCGAAATGTCCTGACGCGCGTCGAGCAGCAGGATCACGACGTTCGCGTCGGAGATCGACTGCAGCGTCTTCACCACCGAAAACTTCTCGATCGCTTCGAACACCTTGCCGCGACGGCGCAAACCAGCCGTATCGATCAACGTGTACGGTTTGCCTTGACGCTCGAAGTCGACGTAGATCGAATCGCGCGTAGTGCCTGGCATGTCGAACGCGATCACGCGTTCTTCGCCGACCAGCGCATTAATCAGCGTCGACTTACCAACGTTCGGACGACCGACGATCGCGATCTTCACGCCACGCGCTTCTTTCTCGTCGTCGCTCTCTTCCGGCTGACCGGCGTAGGCAACACCGAGCGCCTCGTTGATCATTTCCGTGACGCCGTCGCCGTGCGCTGCCGAAATTGCGCGCGGGTCGCCGAGACCAAGTTCGTAGAAGTCGGCGGCGACATTCGAGTACTTCATGCCCTCCGCCTTGTTGACGACCAGGAAAATCGGCCGGCCGACCTTGCGCAGATAATCGGCGATGGTCTTATCTTGCGGCGCGAGCCCATTGCGACCGTCGACGATGAACACGACGATGTCGGATTCCTCGACCGCCTGGCGGGTTTGACGCGCCATCTCGTGCAGGATGCCTTCTTTGGCGACCGGCTCGAAACCACCGGTGTCGACGACCAGATACGGCCTGTCGCCAGCGCGTCCTTCGCCGTAGTGGCGATCGCGCGTGAGACCGGGCAAGTCGGCAACCAGCGCATCACGCGAACGTGTGAGACGGTTGAATAGCGTGGATTTCCCCACATTGGGGCGCCCAACAAGGGCAATAACGGGTTTCATCAGATGTTGTTCACGGTGAAACGCGGGATCGAAATCGACCGCCCGCGTAGCGACGCCATGCGGCCGCTACACGGCAGCGTTTGACGAAAATTATCACGAATTCGACCGGCCCCGGATGTGCTGTCAATATGCGCAACCGGGCGGACGGGGGTTTGGCTGTATGGGCGGCGCCTGAGGGCCGCCAGATTCAGTCTTTCTTGCTCGACGGCTTGCAGGCCAGTTCGATTGCAGATTTTCTGCGTGCCGCCGACGGTGGCGCCGCAAGCAGCCACCGGTGGCCACGTGGGCCGTCCCTGATCCGACTTGCCGGACCAGCCAGTCCGGCGGAATTTCTCTACTCTTTGCTCTGCGTAACTAAGGAAGCTCTACAAAAACTCGACTCAAAACTAAAACCAGCAAAAACGCGCGCGGCCGGCGAAGCCGGCCTGCGCGCCTGACAACGATCAACCTGCGCGATTAGCGCGGGCGGAAACCGTACAGACCACCGTCGCTCGTTTGCACGACGAGCGTGTCACCGGCCAGTACCGGAGCTGACGTGATCGCGCTGCCATCGGTCTTCATGCGTGCGACCAGCGCGCCATCTTCAGCCGACAAGAAGTGCACGAAGCCCTGGTAGTCACCGAGAACAGCCGCACGGCCCAACAGGAACGGCACGCCGAGTGCGCGGTTCTTCAGCTTGTCGTTTTTCCACAATTGCGAACCGGTGTTCACGTCGAATGCCGACACGACCGACCAGTCGTCAGCCGCCACGGCAACGCGGTCGTCCTGCGCCAGACCACTCGAACTCGAAAACGCCTTTTCCCACAACGCACGACCCGAATTGGCATCGAAACAGCCAATCTGGCCCTGGAACGTCACCGCGCAGGTTTGCGAACCGACCAGCGTAGGCGGACCGGTCACGTCGTTGATGCGCTCCACTTCTGTCACGCCCTTCGGATACGACACCGGGGTCTGCCAGTAGCTGTCGCCCGTTTGCAGGTTGATCGCGGCAAACGCGCCGCCCGGGAAGCCGGCCAGCACAGCGGCATCGCCCGCGAACGTCATGCCCGACGACACACGCAGATTGAGCGGCACCGCGCGGTTACGGTAGTTCCACTTCTGCTCGCCCGTTTGTGCATTGAACGCGACGATCTGGCCGTCGACGGTACGCACGACCACCAGGCCGTTGCCGACCAGCGGCGGCGAAATGATTTCGCCCGGCGCCTTTGCGGTCCAGAGCTGCTTGCCGTCCGCGCCGAGCACGTAGACATCGCCCTTCAGGCCGCCGACCGCGGTGAGCGTGCCATCGCTGCCGACGCCTGCCGACAGGTCGTCGCGCAGCTTGACGCGCCAGATGTCTTTACCGGTTTGTGCGTCGATCTTCGCAACCGAGCCGTTTGCGCCCGCTGCGTACACCGCGTTGCCGACCGCAACCGGCGAGAACAGATAACGACCCGACTTGCCGATACTCGCCGTCCACGATTGCTGCACGTCGAGCACGGGTTTGAACTCGGTGAGCGGCGTTGGCTCGCGGCGCTCGTCTTTCGTGGATGAGCAAGCCGCCATGGTAAGGACGGTCATCGCACAGATAACGGGCACAGCGTAACGTTTCAGCAGATTCATCGGTGGACGAAGCATTCAGGAATTAGTTAAAAGAGACCGGTTGATCGTTGCGCGAAACGTCGCACGCAGCACTGCATGCGACGCATTGCAAGTCACGATTAGCCGCCCAGCGCGTCGAGTTTGAACTGAATCAGCTGACGTGCCGAGCTATCGTTTTTCGACAGCGAATCGAGCGCGAGCTTGTAAGCACCGCGTGCGTCGTCGCGCTTGCCCTGGGCGGCAAGCAGGTCGCCACGGGCATTCGCCACGATGCCCTTGAACGCGTCGGATTGCGGTTCGGCGAGCAATGCGAGACCCTGGTCGTAAGCCTTGTCGTCGAGCAGCAGCGAGGCCATGCGCAATTTGGCGATCTGCTTGAACTCGTCGTCCTTCGCGTGATCGATCGTCCATTGCAACTGGGCCTTCGCACCTGCTTCGTCGCCCGCGCCGTACAGCGCCTTGGCGGCGCTCAGCGCGGTCATCTGCGCGTAGGCGGTGCGGCTGAACCTGTCTTCCATGTCGGTGGCGACGCGCGTGACTTTCGCTTTGTCACCCGATGCCACGGCCTGCTGCACCTGGTCATACAGCACAGCGGCTTCTGCCGCCTGACGCCGCTGCCAGAAATTCCAGCCGTTCCAGCCGGCTGCTGCAACCAATGCCACCAGCACGATCCACGTGGTTGCATTGCCCCACTGCGCCCACCATGCCTTCAGACCTTCAATCGATTCTTGTTCGTCGTGGTAACTCATTGCCCGGCGATTTCCTCTTTCTTGCTATATGTGCAGGTCGAGCCAACCGGCCCGACGACATCGCGATCAGTCGTCGCCGTCTTCGGCGGTTGCAACCATCGCATTGATTAGAAATTCGGTCAAGTCTTCAGCGGGCACGTTATGTTGCTCGCTTTTACCACCGTTAGAATTTGTATCGCGCAACGGCTTCACGCCCACCGTGCCGTTGGCGATTTCGTCTTCGCCGAGCACCACCGCAAATGCCGCACCGCTTGCGTCAGCGCGTTTCATCTGCGACTTGAAGCTGGCGGCCTGGCCGTCGGCGCTGCAATGCAGGATCACGTCGAGACCCGTATCGCGCAGACGTTCGGCGATGATGAAAGCCTGCTCGCGCGCCGCGTCGCCCTGATGGACCACGTACACGTCACAGCCTTCGGCTTCCGGCACGAGTTGCTCTTCCTTCAGCAATTCGAGAATACGTTCGACGCCCATTGCCCAGCCACAGGCTGCCGTTGCCTTACCGCCGAGCTGTTCGATCAGCGGATCATAACGGCCGCCCGCAGCGACGGTGCCCTGTGCGCCGAGCTTGTCCGTCACCCATTCGAACACGGTCAGATTGTAATAATCGAGACCGCGCACAAGACGCGGATTGATCGTGAACGGAATGTTGTTCGACTTCAGGATGCGCTGCAAACCTTCGAAGTGCGCACGCGACACGTCGCCGAGAAAATCGATGAGCTTCGGTGCGTTCTGCGCGACCTCCTGCATGGCCGGATTCTTCGTATCCAGCACGCGCAGCGGGTTCGTGTAGAGACGGCGCTTCGCTTCTTCGTCGAGCACGTCCATGTGCTTTTCGAGGTACGCGATCAGTTCGACGCGATGCGCCGCACGCTCTTCCGCGAGACCCAGCGAATTGATTTCCAGCTTGATACCCATCAGGCCGAGGTCGTCCCACAGCCGCTGGCACATCATGATGATTTCAGCGTCGGCGTCTGGACCCGAAAAGCCCAGCGCTTCCACGCCAACCTGATGGAATTGACGATAACGCCCGCGTTGCGGACGCTCGTGACGGAACATCGGGCCGATGTACCACAGGCGTTTCGGGCCGTCGTACAGCATGTTGTGCTCGATCGCCGCGCGCACCACGGCCGCCGTGTTTTCCGGGCGCATGGTCAGGTTTTCACCGTTCAACGCGTCGGTGAAGCTGTACATCTCTTTTTCGACGATGTCGGTCACTTCGCCGATACCGCGCTTGAACAGCTGCGTATGCTCGACGATCGGCGTACGAATATTCTGGTATCCGTACGAACGCAGCATCGACTTGACGGTGGTTTCGAAAAATTCCCACAGCCCGGCTTCCTGCGGAAGGATGTCATTCATGCCCTTCACGCCGGACAGCTTTTCGAGCTTTTTCTTCTGTTCAGTCATCTGTCTTTCGATAGCCGATGTTTAGTTGAGCGCGTCAGCGCGACCATAGGTGCGCTCGACATAGTCACTCACGATTTGCTGAAATTCTTGCGCAATGTTCTCGCCGCGCAGCGTCTTGACCTTCTCGCCGTCGATAAACACCGGCGCTGCCGGGTTCTCGCCCGAACCCGGCAAGCTGATGCCGATGTTCGCCTGCTTCGATTCGCCCGGACCGTTGACGATGCAGCCCATCACCGCGACGTGCATTTTCTCGACGCCAGGATACTGGTCGCGCCACACCGGCATTTGCGTGCGCAGATAGGTCTGGATTTGCGACGCGAGTTCCTGGAACAGCGTGCTGGTGGTACGGCCGCAACCCGGACACGCGATCACCATCGGCGTGAACGAACGCAGGCCCATGGTCTGCAGAATTTCCTGACCGACGATCACTTCGCCGGTACGCGACGCGCCCGGTTCCGGTGTCAACGAAATACGGATCGTGTCGCCGATGCCCTGTTGCAACAGAACGGACAACGCCGCCGTCGACGCCACGATGCCCTTCGAACCCATGCCCGCTTCGGTCAAACCGAGGTGCAGCGCAAAGTCGCAACGGCGCGCGAGTTCGCGGTACACGGCGATCAGATCCTGCACGCCGCTCACCTTGCACGACAGAATGATCTTGTCGCGCCCGAGGCCGAGTTCGACCGCGCGTTCCGCCGAGCCGATAGCCGACTGGATCAGCGCTTCGTACATCACGCTTTGCGCTTCCCACGGCGTGGAACGCGCCGCGTTCTCGTCCATCATCTTTGCGAGCAGGTCCTGATCGAGACTGCCCCAGTTGACGCCGATACGCACCGGCTTGTCGTACTTCGCCGCCGCTTCGATCATCTGCGCGAACTGCGTGTCGCGCTTTGCACCGTGGCCGACGTTGCCCGGATTGATCCGGTACTTCGACAGCGATTCCGCGCAGGCCGGGTAATCGCGCAACAGCAAATGGCCGTTGTAATGAAAATCGCCGACCAGCGGCACCGACACGCCCATGCGGTCGAGTTGCTCGCGCACAGCCGGCACGGCAGCAGCCGCTTCCGGCGTGTTCACCGTGATACGCACCAGCTCCGAACCGGCTTGCGCCAGCTCCTTGATCTGGATCGCGGTGCCGATCGCGTCCGCAGTGTCGGTGTTGGTCATCGACTGGATGCGTACTGGCGAGTCGCCGCCAATGGTGACGAGCTGGCCGCCCCATCGGACGTCGACCGCGTGCGACTTGCGTCGCGCAGCCTGGCCGCCGAACACCGGCTCGTTAGAAACGATCTTGCTACTGGATTGGGATTGAGCTTCGGATTGCATCGAAAAACCCATTTACGCCGCATGCGCCACACAAAAGACGTCGCGCCTGAATTGAAAAAGCGCCGCGGCCCGGTAGGCCGCGGCGCATACCATATCTGTCAGGGCAGCGCGAAACGCGCCACGTTACCCTTGGCCGCCGAATATTTCGACGGATCGACCGGTTGACCGTCGAGTGTCAACGATTCGAGACCGGCCTTATTGCCGAGCGTGACCTTGAAAGGCGCCGTACCCGTCACTTCTTTGGTATCGCCCGCGTGGACGAGGCCGGAAAACACTTCCTTGCCGCTTTTATCCCGCACGCTGAACCAGCTATCCTGCGTGACGCGCACCGCGACGATTGCCTCGCCCGCGTCAGGCGCCGCTGTGACCGCTGCAGAAGCTGCTGCCGCTACGGCAGGCGCGCTCACGCTTTGTGCCGGCGCAGCCTGCGAGCCCGCCTTGGGCGCTACCGCCGTCATTGCCGTCACCGCAGGCGCCGACGAAGGCGCGCTATCCGTACCCAGCGGCGCCGGCATCGGTACGGCCGAAGCCGGACTGCCCTCCGCCGCCTGCGCATCCGGAGCCGATGCACCTTCCTGAGCCACCACTGCGTCGGAAGCTGCCGGTTGCCCCTGAACGACCGCACCCGATGCAGCAGTTGCACTACCCGCCGCCCCGTTTGCGCTCGCCTTCAAACGTGCCAGCCACGCCGACGAATCGCCGCCGTTGGTATGCCACATGGCGAGCGCGATCACAGCAACCACGACCGCCGCCACGCCCCACAGCCACGAACGGCTTTTCTGACCACTACCGCCGAGCGACAACGACACCTTGCCACGCGGCAAATCTTTACCCGACGACGCCGGCATCGACAGATCCGGTGCAGGTACGCCCTTCTCGCGACGCAACGCCTGAGTGAACGGCGCGGGATCGGCGCCAAGCATCTTCGCATAGCTGCGCACCACGCCGAGCGCGAACGTCGTGTCCGGCAAATGGCTGATGTCGCCCGACTCGAGCGCGCGCAACTTGACGACCGATACTTTCAGGCGCGCCGATACGTCTTCGATCGTCCAGCCCTTCGATTCACGCAACTGGGTCAAGCGCGCGCCAACTGCCGCCAACGAATCCATACCCGGCTGCACAACAGGCTGCACCACCGCCCGCGCGACCGGCGCCGGATGGCCTTCGTGTGTCTCTGTGTCCTGCGGCTGCGGGTGCTGCGGCTCACTCATCCCAAATCCTTTCGCGTCGATTCTTCTTTACGTGCAACCCGGACGGGCTAAAGCCTCGCGCCCGAATCGCAGACCGTTTATAACAAAATGTGCGGCCTTGTGTGCCGCTTCCGATCGCTTCTGCAAACTTTCTTTTCAATCGACGCAGGCATGAAGGGCTTTTGCGCGCCCGTGAAGTCATCACGACCGCCCCCTTCCATACCGCGCGATTACACGGCGCGAACCTCGATAACCTTCGCTGCCTTCCCGGTGCGTTCAGCAAGGCGTGTGCGGTCTTGCACCGCACCAGCCAACTGACCGCAGGCAGCGTCGATATCATCGCCGCGTGTTTTACGCACTGTGGTGACGACGCCCGCGTCCATCAGCACCTGCGCAAACCGCTTGATCTGTTCGTTCTTCGAGCGGAGAAGGCCCGACTCGGGGAACGGATTAAACGGGATCAGATTGAATTTGCACGGCACGTCGCGTGTAACGGCCAGCAGTTCGCGCGCTTGCGCTTCGCTGTCGTTCACGCCGTCGAGCATGCAATATTCAAACGTAATGAAATCGCGTGGCGCAACTTTGAGATAGCGCTGACAAGCCGCCATCAATTCACGCAACGGATACTTCTTGTTCAGCGGCACCAACATGTCGCGCAGCGGATCGGTAGGCGCATGCAGCGAAACGGCGAGCGCTACCGGCAGATCTGCGCCAAGACGATCCATCATCGGCACGACACCCGATGTGGACAGCGTGACGCGCCGGCGCGACAGGCCGTACGCGTTGTCGTCGAGCATCAGCCGCATGGCCGGCACGACCGCGTCGTAATTGAGCAGCGGCTCGCCCATGCCCATCATCACGACGTTCGTGACGACACGCTCACCCTTGCCGTCGCCGCCATTGGCGCGACCGCCCGCCAGACCGCGCGACGCACGCAGCGCAAATTCGGCCATGCGCAATTGGCCAATGATTTCGCCAGTGCTGAGATTACGGGAGAAGCCCTGCTTGCCGGTGGAACAGAAACGGCAATTGACCGCACACCCCGCCTGCGACGACACGCACAACGTACCGCGCGTTTCTTCGGGGATGTAAACGGTTTCAACCGCGTTGCTGTTACCGACGTCGACCAGCCACTTGCGTGTGCCGTCGGAAGAAATATTGTCGCTGACGATACCCGGCATCGAGATCGTGGCGCGCCCTTTGAGCTTTTCGCGCAAGGACTTCGCGAGATCGGTCATGCCGTCGAAGTCGGCAGCGTTGTACTGGTGAATCCAGCGCTGCAATTGCTTGGCGCGAAACGGCTTCTCGCCCAGGCTGTCGCAGTAGGCGACAAGCCCTTGGGCGTCGAGGTCGAGAAGGTTGACGGTTGGACTGCTCGTCATATCGAATCCTGCCATTTCAGTGCGAGACTACGTTCATGCAACAAGCTGCATGAACGCAATGCCGTTCGCGCCCATTCCTGCTGCTTTTACCTTACTACTTTGCCAGGCGATTCGTGCGATAAAACGACTCGGCTGCACGAACCGCCAGGGCAAAAAACGGCTTAACGCGAGTAGACGTTCACTTCCGGGAAGAAGAACGCGATTTCGACTGCTGCCGTTTCTGCTGCGTCCGAACCGTGAACAGCGTTTGCATCGATGCTGTCAGCGAAGTCAGCGCGGATCGTGCCCTTTTCCGCCTTCTTCGGGTCGGTTGCACCCATCAGGTCGCGGTGCTTCAGGATTGCGTTTTCGCCTTCCAGAGCCTGAATGACGACCGGGCCCGAGATCATGAATTCGACGAGGTCCTTGAAGAACGGACGTGCAGCGTGCACAGCGTAGAACTTCTCTGCGTCAGCGCGCGACAGTTGAACCATGCGCGATGCCACGATCTTCAGACCAGCGTTTTCGAAACGGCTGTAGATCTGGCCGATCACATTCTTGGCCACTGCGTCCGGCTTGATAATCGACAGGGTGCGTTCGATCGCCATAAAAACTCCAAAAAATTAAGAGGTTACAGATTCAAATGAATCCGCTATTGTAGCATGTTCCCGTGTATGATTGCGATTGAACCCTTTCAATAATGAAAGGTGTCCAGCACGAGTTTCAAAATACTGGTAGCGTAGGCCTTGTAGACATTTTCAGGGTATTGAAACTCCCTGCTTCCGCACTAATCTTAGGTTTGAACGGCCCGCGCCTTGCGGCGAAAGATTCCGGCCAGCTCTAAACAAAAATGCTGCACAAGTCGCTGTACCACTGTCATGCAACACGCTTCCTGAGGTAAGGAGAAACCATGAACGATCATCCGTACAGCTTTGGCCGCAATGGCGCGGTCAGCACGGCCGAAACGCGCAACCGTGTGCTACGGAACACCTACTGGCTGCTCGCACTGTCGATGATTCCGACGGTACTCGGCGCATGGGTCGGCCTTGCCACGGGCTTCTCGCTGTTCGCTGCCACCAGCCCGGCAATGAGCATGCTGGCGTTCTTCGCCATCGCTTTCGGCTTCATGTTCGCAATTCAGAAAACCAAAGACAGCTCCGCCGGCGTCTTCGTGCTGCTTGGCTTCACGTTCTTCATGGGCCTGATGCTGTCGCGCATCCTGAGCTTCGTGCTCGGTTTTTCGAACGGCCCATCGCTGATCATGCTCGCGTTCGGTGGCACTGGTGTGATCTTCGCGTCGATGGCGACCATTGCAACGGTCAGCAAGCGCGACTTTTCAGGTCTCGCCAAGTGGCTGTTCATGGGCGTGATCGTGCTGATCCTCGCGTCGGTTGCGAATATCTTCCTGCAACTGCCGGCGCTGATGCTCACCGTGTCGGTCATGGCGATCGTGATTTTCTCGGCGTACATCCTGTTCGACGTCCAGCGCGTCGTGAACGGCGGCGAGACAAATTACATCACCGCGACGCTCGCGATTTATCTGGATCTGTATAACGTGTTCGTCAACCTGCTCGCGCTGCTCGGCATTTTCGGCGGCAACCGTAACTAAGATTTATCCGGCATGGCGCGCAATGCGCCAGCCAGCCGGAAAAAAGCCCATAACGATTGCTCGTTATGGGCTTTTTTTATGTCGCTCACGCTCGCGGCATAGACACGCCGATCAGCCGACTTCTACACGCTCAGCCACGCAAATCCGTCATCCTGCGATGCGACCACGACCTCAGTGGGCGCGGCGCCCAGCACTCCCGCCATTGCAGCCTGCGCCAGTTCCGGCAGATTGTTCTGCTGACTCAAATGCGCCGCAACCAGATGACGCAATCGCGAACGATCGAGCGAAGCCAGAATTTCAGCGGCAGCTTCGTTGTTCAGATGCCCATGATTGCCGCCAATGCGCGCCTTCAACGATTGTGGATAACGGCTACCGGCCAGCATCCGCACATCGTGATTGCACTCGAGCACCAACGCGTCGCACCCGCTCAACACTGTGCTGATATGTGGCGTGGACGTGCCGACGTCGGTCAACACGCCGAGCCGGCTCGCGCCATTCGAAAACACGTATTGCAACGGTTCGCGGGCGTCGTGAGGGACGGTGTAGGGAAGAATGCTGAGGTCGCCGATCGACACCGCCTCGTCGCCCCACAGCACTTGCAGATCGACATCGGCTTCGTCGGCACCCACCGCGCGGGCGGTGCCCCAGCTCATGTAAAGCGGAATCGACCACTTGCGCGCCAGCGTCAGCGCGCTGCCAATGTGGTCGCTATGTTCATGCGTGATCAGAATAGCGTCGAGACCTTCGACGCTCGTGCCGAGCCGCGCAAGGCGCCGCTCGACTTCTTTGCCCGAAAACCCGCAATCGAGCAGAACGCGCGTGGTGGTCGCGCCGCTTTGCGCTTCCACCAGCAAAGCATTACCTTCACTGCCGCTGCCGAGACTGGCGAACCGCACGGCTCGCTTAGTTCAGTTGAGCGTGAAGCAACGACACGATGCGCTGCGCGTCGGACGAATTATCGACCTGACCGTTCGCGTCGAGCACCGCCACCTGCGTCACAGCGTCGCCCTTGGAGCGCACGTTGACGAGGAATTCCTGACCCGGCTTCTTCGCCGTATTGCCGCTGTAGAACAGCTTGCCGAACAGGCCTTCCTTCTTCAGTTCCTGCATGGAATCGGCGTAGCGCACGTAATAGATGCCCTTCGCGCGATCGCGGTTGTCCACCGTGAAGTTGGTGCGGTCGAGCGCGAGGCCAACACGCAGCCACGCACGGTCAAACGACTCCTGCAGATCGAGCGTCGACGTACCCGCGCTCTGGTCGATCGTGGCCGGAGCGGCAGCCGGATGCGCATCCGTCAGCAGTTGCTTCGATTGCGTTTCGGTCAGACCGAACTTTTCCATCAGCTTGGCGAGGAACAGGGCTTCAAGCGCCGGATCGCGCGGACGCTCTTCCCACTTCGACGACGTCTTGTCCTGGCCCGTCAGCATTTCTTCCATCGCGCTGTGCGTGATGGAGATGTCGGTCGTGCCGGCCGCGCCGCGCGACACCAGCGTGCGGAAGCTGTCTCGCGTGCCCGACGAATACGCAAAGTCGATCACCTTGCCTACCGTGCGGCGGAACCAGTCGTCCGGAATGTTCGCGCGGTTTTCAGCCCAGTCGGTCGTCATGATGCCGGTAGCCGGCGCATCGGTTTTCAGCGCAAAGCCGTTTTCCTGCCAGAACTCCTGCAGTTGCGGCCAGAGTTGTTCCGGCGTACGGCCGTCGACCACCAGCCAACGGCGATCGCCGTCACGCTCGACGTGCATGCCGAGCGGGTCCTGCGCATTCGGCTGACCTTCGGTCGCATTGCCGGCGGCCGTGACGGCACGGGTGGGCGCGCCGCCCAATGCCAGATTGGCCGGCGGTGCGACGTAGCGCTGGTCGGTCGGGCTCGTGCTCAGGTCGTTCGGAACAGCGAGCGGCGGAGCGCTGCCCGCGCCCTTGTAGTTGACGCGATCCGACGCAAACCAGTCGTTCAGCGTGTCACAGCCGGCGAGCGTCGTCAGGGCAAGCGCCAGCGCCGCCATGCGGGTTGCGTGGAGGGAAAGTGCGGAACGTTTCATGAGGTCCTTCGTGATGCTGGAACGCGGTGCCTGGTTCTGTGTGCCGGGAACGTGGGCTGGATCGACGTCGGTTAAGGGAATGCCGGTGGCAGGCTATCGTAGTGCTGGAATGTGTCGCGGTGAATCCGCTTAACCCAGCAGACCCGCTTCGCGCAGCGCGCCGCGCACCACTTCGTGGTATTTCGCGTCGAGCGGCGTAAGCGGCAGGCGGATTCCGCCCTGCACACGACCCAGTTGCTGCAATGCCCATTTCGCCGGAATCGGGTTCGATTCAATGAACAGGTTCTTATGCAGCGACAGGAGTTTCAGATGAATCTCACGCGCGGTCTTTGCGTCTGCGGCAAGGGCGGCCTTGCACAGATCGCTCATCGCGCGCGGTGCGACGTTTGCGGTGACCGAGATATTGCCGTGGCCGCCGAGCAGCATCAGCGCGATCGCAGTGGGATCGTCGCCGCTGTAGATGCCGAAATGCGCTGGCGCCGACTTGATCAGATGCGCGGCGCGGTCGATGTTGCCCGTCGCTTCCTTCACGCCGACGATGCCCGGCACCTGCGCGCAACGCAGGATGGTTTCGTTGCTCATGTCGGCAACGGTGCGGCCCGGCACGTTGTACAGAATGACCGGCAGGTCGACCGTTTCGGCGATCTTCGCGAAATGGCGATAGATGCCTTCCTGGGTCGGCTTGTTGTAGTAAGGCACAACCTGCAGCGTCGCGTCTGCGCCGACGTCTTTCGCCTGCTGCGTGAGTTCGATGGCTTCGGTGGTGGAATTGCCGCCCGAGCCCGCGATCACCGGAATCCGGCCCGCTGTGTGCTCGACTGCGGTCTTGACCATCAGCACGTGTTCCTCGACCGACAGCGTGGCCGACTCGCCGCTCGTGCCGACCACGACCAGCGCGTTCGTGCCTTCGTCGATATGCCAGTCGATCAGTTTGCGGAATGCCGGCAGATCGAGGCTGCCGTCTTCGAGCATCGGGGTGATGATGGCAGGAATGCTGCCGCGAATCTGAACGCCGTCAGTGGTGCTGCTTTGGTTGCCGTTAGTCATGAAACGCCATGAATTTGATCAGGTAAACCGCGATTGTAGCGGATTAGCCAGCCAACTCGTAACAAGGCAAAGGGAGTGCCTGTAGAGGGTCGTCTGGGTGCTCCGCCTCCCGAATGGCGCAGATCCGCTGGACGTAGGCCGGGCGCGGCTGCGCGAGAAAACCATCCTGAAATGCGACCACCCGAAGCTGGCCGCGGACCCGGTCGAGAAGCTCGCCGGGAGCGAGTAAAAACGAGGGATTGGAAGGTTTGCCGACTCTTTCGTTTCCTTGCGCGAAGGTCTCGTAAACCAGTACGCCGCCGGGGGCGAGCGAGCGCAAAAGCCGAGGAAAGAGCGGGCGGTGCAAGTAGTTCGTCACGATGACCGCGGCGAAGCGGGTGTCGTCGGCGAGCGGCCATGCGGCGCCTTCGAGATCGGCGGCAAGCGTGGCGATGAGCGGCTCGTCGCGCAGCGTGTCGAGCGCAGCCGCGTCGCGGTCGAGCGCGGTCACCGGATGCCCGCGCGACGCGAAAAAGCGTGCATGCCGCCCCGCTCCCGACGCGACATCCAGCACCGCGCCGCCCGCCGCGACGAGATGCGCCCATTGGCGCACCCACGGCGAAGGCTCGCCCAATCCATGCATGGCGGCGGCAACAGTCGTATTCATTGCGGACACAGGACGCCGCCTCAGGTGTACGACAGGCCCATGGCCTCGCGGACGTCGCGCATCGTTTCCATCGCGAACCGGCGGGCCTTGTCGCAGCCGTCCGCGACGATCGCGCGTAAAAGCGACGGGTCGTCCATGTACTTCTGCGCGCGTTCAAGCATCGGCTGCTGTTCGCGCAGAATGCCCTCGATCACGGGCTGCTTGCAGTCGAGGCAACCAATGCCCGCCGTGCGGCAGCCCTTCTCGACCCATTCATGGGTCGCTTCGTTCGTATAGACCTGGTGAAGCTGCCAGACCGGGCACTTGTCCGGATCGCCCGGATCGGTGCGGCGCACGCGGGCCGGGTCAGTCGGCATGGTGCGCACCTTCTTCGTGATGGTTTCCGCGTCTTCGCGCAGGCCGATGGTATTGCCGTACGACTTCGACATTTTCTGGCCGTCGAGGCCTGGCATGCGCGACGCCTGCGTCAGCATCGCCTGCGGCTCGACCAGAATGATTTTGCGCGAGCCTTCGAGGTAGCCGAACAGACGCTCGCGGTCGTTCATCGACAGGCTCTGCGATTCCTGCAACATCGCGCGCGCCTGCTCGAGCGCTTCGTCGTCGCCTTCCTGCTGATAGGCGTTGCGCAGTTCGTGGTAAAGCTTCGAGCGCTTGCCGCCGAGCTTCTTTGCGGCGTCGTTCGCTTTCTGTTCGAAGCCTGGTTCCCGGCCGTACAGATAGTTGAAACGGCGTGCGATTTCACGCGTCATTTCGACGTGCGGCACCTGATCTTCGCCGACCGGCACGAGCGAGCCGCGATACAGCAGAATGTCCGCCGCCATCAGCACCGGATAGCCGAGAAAACCGTACGTGGACAGGTCCTTGTCCTTCAGCTTTTCCTGCTGCTCCTTGTAGGTCGGCACGCGTTCGAGCCAGCCGAGCGGCGTACTCATGCCGAGCAGCAGCGCCAGTTCCGCGTGCTCAGGCACCTTGCTCTGGATGAACAGCGTTGCCTGCGCCGGATCGATGCCCGACGCGAGCCAGTCGATCAGCACGTCCCACACGTTCTTTTCGATCAATTCGGGCGTTTCATAGTGCGTCGTCAGTGCGTGCCAGTCGACCACACAGAAAAAACACGGATATTCCGACTGCAAACGCACCCAGTTCTTCAGCACGCCGTGATAGTGGCCGAGGTGCAGCGAGCCGGTAGGCCGCATGCCGGAAACGATACGATCAGGGAACATGATTGTCAGAAAAGCGAAACGAGAGGAGTCAGCACGGCAGTAATCGCGCCGTAGCCGAGCGTCACGAGCGGATTGAGCCAATAGCGCGTCAGCGTCCCCGTCATGACCAGCGCCATCACGATGAAAAAGCCGTATGGCTCGAGACGCGACAGCGCGATCGACTGCTTCGGCGGCAACAGCGCCATCAGCACGCGGCCGCCGTCGAGCGGCGGCAGTGGAAACAGGTTCAGCACGCCGAGCACGAGGTTCACACCCACGCCTGCCGCAGCCATTCGCGTGAAAAACGGTTCCTCGACGCCGAGTACCGCAAGCGCCACGCCGAACACACCCCAGATCAGCGCCTGAATGAAATTACACGCAGGACCGGCGGCAGCGACCCACAAGCTGCCCCAACGCGGATTGCGAAGATTGCCGAACGCAACCGGCACCGGCTTCGCGTAACCGAACATGAACGCGCCGCTGGTCGCGAAGTACAACAGCAGCGGAATGGCGATCGTGCCGAGCGGGTCGATGTGCCGCATCGGATTAATCGACACGCGGCCGAGCACATAAGCGGTGTTGTCGCCCAGCCAGCGCGCGACATAGCCATGAGCGGCTTCGTGCAACGTGATCGCGAAAATCACCGGCAGCGCGTACACCGCAATGGTTTGTATAAGGGAAGAATCCATAGCTCACTATTGTAACAACGCGGTTGCGGGCGTCTGTCCGCTTCCGCTCATGCCGTCTCTTCGAGACCAAAGGGCGCGAGAGAACCGCGCCCTGCCCGCACCAGCACCGGCTCCGCGCCGGTCAGATCGATCACGGTGGACGGTTCGCACACACAGGCACCGCCGTCGATCACCAGATCCAGTTGCTTCTCCAGCCGCTCGCGAATCTCTTCGGGGTCGTTCAGCGGTTGCGTTTCGCCCGGCATGATCAGCGTGGAGCCGAGCAGCGGCTGACCCAGTTCCTCGAGAATCGCCAGCGTGATCGCGTGATCCGGCACCCGCAGGCCGATGGTCTTGCGCGACGGATGCGACAGGCGCCGCGGCACTTCCTTGGTGGCCTGCAGCACGAACACATAGGGCCCCGGTGTCACCGATTTGATCAGCCGGTATTGCCGGTTATCCACCATCGCGAAGTTCGACAGTTCGGACAGATCGCGCACCAGCAGCGACAGCAGTTGCTTTTCGTCGAGCCCGCGAATGCGCCGCAGACGCTCCACCGCGTCCTTGTCGTCGAGCTGACAGGCTAGCGCATAGCTCGAATCGGTCGGCAGCGCGACCACGCCCCCGTCCTTGATGATCTGCACCGCCTGCTTGACGAGGCGCGGCTGCGGGTTGTCAGGGTGAAGCCGAAAGTATTGGGACATGATGTCTAACAATGGCTACAGATGAACGGCGACGGAACAACGAAACGCGTTGCGATACTTGCGATATGCAACGGAGCGGAAGACCGGACGAAAAGTCCGATCGCGAGGAAACGAGAAATCAGAGGTGCAGCAGGACGAAAAACCGCACGCGGCGTGCCCGGACGGCTCTCGCGCGCAACGTGCCGGCGTGGCACGGCGCGCGATCACAGCCAGCGTTCCCAGACGGGCTTGAGATCGGAAGGCAGCGGCGGCAGCGTGCCGAGGTCGACGCGGCCTTCGCCGGGTGCGTGGAAATCGGAGCCGCGCGACGCTTCGAAACCGAAGCGGCGCGCGACGTCCGCGTATTCGCGGTACTGATCGGGCGTGTGGCTGCCTGTGACGACTTCGATCGCCTTGCCGCCGAGATCGATGAATTCGGCGAAAAATGCATCGAATTCGACCGGCGAGTATGCGTAACGGCCCGGGTGCGCGACGATCGCTTCGCCGCCCGACTGCTGGATCCAGCCGACCGCATCGGCCAGTTTGGACCAGCGGTGCGCGATAAAACCGGGTTTGCCGTCGCCGAGATAGCGGTTGAACACATCTTGCGTGGAACTGCAGTGACCGCTTTCGACCATGAAGCGCGCGAAATGCGTACGCGAAATCATGTCGGGATTCGACACGTATTGGAGTGCGCCTTCGTAGGCGCCGGGGATGCCGAGCGTGGCCAGCTGCTCGCCGATCGCTTCGGCGCGCGCCGCGCGGCCGTCGCGTGTGCGAGCGAGGCCGTCGATCAGGATCGGGTTGGTCGGGTCGATGCCCAGACCGACGATGTGCACCGTACGCGAAGCCCACGTCACCGAAATTTCGACGCCGCTCAGGTAGCGCATGCCGAGTTCCTCGGCAGTGCGGCGCGCTTCGAGCTGGCCGCCCACTTCATCGTGATCGGTCAATGCCCAAAGGGTCACGCCGCCCGCATGTGCGCGGCGTGCGACGTCGGCGGGAGAAAACTGGCCGTCGGAAACAGTGGAATGGCAGTGCAGGTCGGCGTTCATCGTGGTCGCAAAAAGGTTCTGTACTCATTTTACTGCAACGCAGTAAGCGACCCCAGAGCTATCTCGCGTCCATGTCCGGCGAAGCGCGCCGTTTCCGGTAGGCCGAACACTCACGCGCAAAACCCTTCGATCAGCGCTGCGATCTGCTCGGGCTGGTCGTGATGCACCATATGTCCTGCTTCGTCGATGATCTTCTCGCGCCAGTTCGGGAACGCCTCGAAACGCGCCTTGAACCCGGTCAACGGAATTTCGCCTGCGATAGCCGCGAGCGTCGGCGAACTAGCGGCTTCCACATGCAGCACTTTCGCGCTCACCTTGCTCCACACGGCCATCACCTCGTCCAGACGATACAGCGTCGGTCCACGCACCTTGTGGGCCGGATCGGCCAGCAGCATGTAGCGCCCTTCGCCGTCGGGCTTCGACCAGTGCTGCGCGAGAAACTGCGCACGCTGCGGAGCGAGGCGCGGATTGGTCTTGATCAGACGCGCGGCGACCGCTTCGAGCGACGCGTAGCGCTTCAACTGCGGCGGGTCGCGCAATTCGTCGAGCCATGTGAGCAGGCGCCTGGGCGCTTGAGCCGCGTGGGCCGGGGCGAGACCAAATCCTTCCAGATCGACCACCCGGCGCACCCGTTCGGGCCGCACGCCCGCGTACAGACAGGCGATGTTCGCGCCCATGCTATGCCCGACCAGATTCACCTGGCCGCCCGGCGCGTAGTGATCAAGTAGCACGTCGAGATCGGCCAGATAGTCCTGCATCCAGTAATTGCCGCCGCCCCGCTCGGCCACCGGCCAGTCCGACAAACCGAACCCGCGCATGTCCGGCGCGATGATCTGCCAGTCGCCGCCGAGCGAATCGACGACAAACTGGAACGACGCCGAGACGTCCATCCAGCCGTGCAGCATGAACAGCGCGGGCGCATCCGGATTGCCCCAACGCCGCACATGCAGACGGATGCCGCGCACGGCGATGAAGTCAGATTGGGAAGTGTTCATGAACGCGCGCCCCGAAAAAAAGAATGGTCGTTCGATTATAACGAGATAGCCGGACGATGCGAGGGGCCGGATCGTGGAATCAGGTCTCGGCCGGCTTCAGTCGCTGCGGGCCGGCGGGACCGCTTGCTGGAGATCGAGACCGGCCAGCGCAGCCAGTTCGGCCTCGTCGAAACCGGCGTCACGGCGCGCTTCGAAATTGAACGGCCCGCGCAATTTCGGCGCGTGATACTGATCGGCGAGACGGGTGTAGGTCGTGTGCGGATCGAGGCCGTCCTTGTTGCATAGGTGACGAAACCAGTGGTTGCCGATCAGCACGTGGCCGATCTCGTCGCGCAAGATTACGTCGAGAATCGCTGCGGACGCGTGGTCGCCGGCCTGTTGCAGTCGCGCGCGGATCGGCGGCGAGGCGTCGAGTCCGCGCGCTTCGAGCGTGCGCGGCACCAGCGCCATACGCGCCAGCACGTCGCCGCGGGTGCGCTCGCACATGTCCCACAGGCCGTCGTGAGCTGGGAAATCGCCGTATGCGTGGCCGTATTCCGCGAGCCGGGCGGTGAGCAGCGAGAAGTGATACGCCTCTTCGGCCGCGACTTTGAGCCAGTCGGCGTAGAACGCGGCAGGCATCGCGGGAAAGCGCCAGACGGCGTCGAGCGCAAGGTTGATCGCGTTGAATTCGATGTGCGCGAGCGCGTGCAGCAGCACCGCGCGGCCTTCGGGCGATTGCATGCCGCGCCGCTTTAACAGACGCGGATCGACCAGTTCCGGTTGCGCAGGACGGCCCGGCAGGTTGGGCGGCTCGTCGAGTTCGGCGTCGGCGGAACAGGTCATCTGCGCGTCGAGCACGGCGGCGTAGAGCGAGCGGGCTGCCGCCGCTTTGGTCACTGGATCGCTCTCGCGCAACGCGGCAAGCGCGGCAGTTCGCGCGCAGCCGGGGGAGCTGCGGTTGGCGGCGACAGGGGCGGCAGACAGGTTGGACGAAGCGGCGAACGTCATGGCAAGCGGGCTGGTAATGGCAGCGATGCTGGGAACGGGTTTCAGGTAGGACAGGAGTGAGCGGGAGCAGGCGCGGCAAAGGAGCGAGCCGCAGGCGCCGCAAAGTGCGCAACGGTGCTCAGTTCGGCGATACGCTTGCACCCGCCCATTCGCTCAGCGGCCACCGCCCGATTGCAACCCGCCCGCCCCTCGCAGAACGGTGCTCGCGCTGCACGCGCCTCGATAGCAGGCAGGAGATCAAACCCGCACCAACCGCCGCTACACCAGGAGCCCCAACCACACAACCGTTTACAATACCCGATTCGACCATCCGGCGCGCCGATCGCGCCGGCCAGGCGGCACATCCCGCGGCAACCCCGGCCACGCGTCATCTGCCGGGCCATTTCCCGCCCCATTTCAGCGTCAGCAGCGACTGATCAAGAGGAGACATTGTGACGATTTACAAGCTTGGCGAAGCCGCCCCGACCATTCACGAGAGCGTGTTCATCGCGGATACGGCGACTATCATCGGCAATGTGACGATCGAGGAAAACGCGAGCGTCTGGTTCGGCGCGACGATTCGCGGCGACAACGAGGCGATCACCGTCGGCGCGGGCAGCAACGTGCAGGAAAGCGCCGTGCTGCACACCGACCCCGGTTTTCCTCTGACGATCGAGCCGAACGTGACGATTGGCCACCAGGTCATGCTGCACGGCTGCACGATCAAGGAAGGTTCACTGGTCGGAATTCAGGCCGTGGTCTTGAATGGAGCGGTAATCGGCCGCAACTGTCTGGTCGGAGCGGGCGCCATCGTCACTGAAGGCAAGGTGTTTCCCGACAATTCGCTGATTCTCGGCGCGCCCGCCAAAGTGGTGCGCGAGTTGACCGAGACGGATATCGCCAATATGCAGCGCGGCACGGCAAGTTATGCCGAGCGCCGCGAATATTTCAAGGCGCAGCTCGTACGCATCGGCTAACCGCCGACGCGCGGAGCGCGCAAGGCGCGGCATCAGCCGCGTCATTCCACCGAGGAAAAGTTGTGAGCGACCAGTTGCAAAAATTCATGTTCAGCGCGGCGCCAGTGCGCGGCGAGATCGTTTCGCTGCGCAATACGTGGCAGGAAGTGCTGACGCGCCGCGATTATCCGGCGCCTGTGCGGACGATTCTGGGCGAAATGATGGCCGCGTGCGCACTGCTGTCGGCGAATCTCAAGTTCGACGGCACGCTCGTCATGCAGATTTTCGGCGACGGCCCGGTCAAGATGCTGGTGGTCCAGTGCAGCTCCGATCTGTCGATGCGCGCCACCGCCAAGCTTTCCGGCGACACGGCCAATACTATCGGCGACACGGCTTCGATGATCGAATTGCTGAACGCGAGCGGTCACGGCCGCTGCGTGATCACGCTTGATCCGGCCGATAAGCATCCGGGCCAACAGCCGTATCAAAGTATCGTGCCGCTGTCGGGCGTGGACGGCCCGCTCAACTCGATGGCCGAAGTGCTCGAGCACTACATGCACCACTCCGAACAGCTCGACACGCGCCTGTGGCTCGCGGCGAACACCGAGCGCGCGGTCGGCATGCTGCTGCAGAAGCTGCCGGGCGACGGCGGCATCGTCCCGCATCCGGGCGAGCTGGACGCGGATACGTGGGAGCGCGTTTGCACGCTGGGCGGCACGCTGTCGCAGGACGAACTGTTGAAGGAAGAGCCGGAGACGGTTTTCCGGCGCCTTTTCTGGCAGGAAAACGTCCAGCATTTCGAGCCGGCCACGGCGCGCTTCGAATGCACGTGTTCGCGTGAGAAAGTCGGTGGAATGCTGAAGATGCTGGGCCGCGAAGAAGTGGACGGCGTGATCGAAGAACGCGGACATGTGGAAATTCATTGCGAGTTCTGCAATCAGCGGTACGAATTCGATCCGGTCGACGTGGCGCAACTTTTCGTCGCCGACGCACTCTCACAGGGTGTGACGCCCGCTACTGATCAACGGCATTGAGACGACCGGTGAAGCGGGTTTCAGGCTCGCCGATCTGGATCGGATCGTAGTCGTTTCACGGCGATTGTTATCGCGCCGCCCATGGTCACTTTGTGACTCGGGCGGCGCGAATTGCTTCAGCATTACCTGTCGCTGGTTCCGTTTGCTTGCGTGTGGTTTCGTCTGGTTGCGTTGATTCCTGGCGGCGGACGTTGTGCATTTTTACTTAGGCATCCGACCGACTGATTGCTGGAGATCGAACATGATCCGCACTGTTTCGTCGACCCGCTATGCCCTTCCCCTTCGCCACAAGCGCTTCTTTTCAATTCTCGTCGTAGTTGCGGGCACCGCCGCGCTAGCCGGCTGCGCGATCGATCCGCCAGGGCCATCGCCGATCCTGAGCCGTTTGCCGGCCGATCAGACCGACACCGTCAACACCACCACCGCGCCGCCACTCACGCAGCAAGAACGCGCACGCTATGACGCGATCGACCGGCAGGTGCTGTTCGAACAGGATCAGGCGATTGCCGCCGAAAATGCCGCTCAGGCCTGGTCGCGTTATTACTCGCCACCGGTCAACGTCTGGGGAGGTTATTCCAGCGGCGGTTGGGGACGCGGCTGGGGCTCCGGGATTGGCGTGGGTTTTGGACCAAACTGGGGTTGGTAGAACAAAGCGTGGGGCGTATCGCGCGGTAGCGCACTCAACCTGAAGGGCCAAAAGAAAAAGGAGCGGTTCATTGCTGAACCGCTCCTTTTTTCGTCCCCCGTATCTTGCCGGCCTGGTGTAGCTAACGCGCTACACCAACACGCAACGTTCAATGCGTACCAGCGGCCTTCTTGTCCTTCGCCGCCTTGCCGCCGTGCTTGCGATCCGGCTTCGCGCGCGACTCCGGATTCGGCACCACGTGTAACGGCGCCGCCGACACTTCACCCCGCGTCGAGGTTGTCACCGAAGGCGTGTTCGCAGTCGGCAACGGCGCGTTCGGCGACACGAATTGCACGAACACTTCGCCATCCTTGACCATGCCCATTTCGTAGCGTGCCCGCTCTTCGACAGCGGCCGTGCCGTTCTGCAGATCCTGCACTTCGCCCTGAATACGCTCGTTGCGCAGCTTCGAATCGTTGTTCTTCTGCAGTTGCTGCGCCAGTTGCTGCTGCAACTCGTGCACGCGCAACCAGCCCCCATGGCCCCACCAGAGCGGGTACTGGATCAGCGCCAGCAGAACGATCAGGACAGCAGTGACGAGCCGCATGAAGTAAGCACAATAAATACGCGCCGCCCTGCGCTATACGCAGGGCGGCGAGGTCAATCAGAAACGGGGGATAACCGGCTCATCGGTTAACGTAGACATCAGCCAACTTAGCGCAGGTTGTAGAACGCCGACTTGCCCGGATAGCTGGCGATATCACCGAGATCTTCTTCGATACGCAGCAACTGGTTGTACTTCGAGATGCGGTCCGAACGCGACAGCGAACCCGTCTTGATCTGACCGGCATTCAGGCCGACCGCGATATCAGCGATCGTCGAATCTTCGGTTTCGCCCGAACGGTGCGAGATCACAGCCGTGTAGCCTGCGCGCTTCGCCATTTCGATTGCCGCGAAGGTTTCCGTCAGCGTGCCGATCTGGTTGATCTTGATCAGGATCGAGTTGGCGATGCCCTTGTCGATGCCTTCCTTCAGGATGCGCGTGTTGGTCACGAACAGGTCGTCGCCGACCAGCTGGACCTTCTTGCCGAGCTTGTCGGTCAGCGTCTTCCAGCCTGCCCAGTCGCTTTCGTGCATGCCGTCTTCGATCGACACGATCGGGAACTTGTCGGCCAGGTTTGCGAGGTAATCCGCAAATTCCGTCGACGACAGTTGCAGGCCTTCGCCAGCCAGCTGGTACTTGCCGTCGTGGTAGAACTCGCTCGCTGCGCAGTCGAGTGCGAGCAGAACGTCTTCACCGGCGCGGTAGCCTGCTTTCTCGGTAGCTTGCAGGATGGTCGACAGGCACTCGTCGTTGCTGCCGAAGTTCGGTGCGAAACCGCCTTCGTCGCCCACTGCCGTGCTCATGCCGCGGTCCGACAGGATCTTCTTCAGCGCGTGGAACACTTCGGCGCCGCAGCGCAGTGCTTCGCGGAAAGTCGGCTGGCTGACCGGAACGATCATGAATTCCTGGATGTCCAGGCTGTTGTTCGCGTGCGCGCCACCGTTGACGATGTTCATCATCGGGACCGGCAGTTGCATTGCGCCCGAGCCGCCGAAGTAGCGGTACAGCGGCAGGCCGGCTTCTTCAGCGGCGGCCTTCGCGACGGCCATCGATACAGCCAGCATCGCGTTTGCGCCGAGGCGCGACTTGTTGTCGGTGCCGTCGAGTTCCAGCAGCGTCTTGTCGAGGAAGGCCTGCTCGGAAGCGTCGAGGCCCATGATCGCTTCGGAGATTTCAGTGTTGATGTGCTCAACGGCCTTCAGCACGCCCTTGCCGCCGTAACGGCCGGTTTCGCCGTCGCGCAGTTCGATGGCTTCACGCGAGCCGGTCGATGCACCCGACGGCACCGCAGCGCGGCCCATCGTGCCCGACTCGAGCAGCACGTCGCATTCGACGGTGGGGTTGCCTCGCGAATCGAGAATCTCTCGACCGATGATATCTACGATAGCACTCATGGTTTCCTCAAGAAATGACGTTGAATTCTTTACTGTGACACTGTATCTCGCGTGTCGATCGGGGTTCGCGCGTTAGCGCTGATTCCAATCTCAAGCAGAGCGCCGGTCTCCCCGACGAACCACTCGCGCGCCGATACGTTCGACGACCATTGCGTTACTTTCGCCGCGCGTCGACGACTGCGCCCATTATGCAAGCGAGTCGTGACACGCGGAAAACGTATGAATCAGTTGAAATCGCTTTCGAGGAACGGCGCGCGCTTGACGGCCTGATCGAGCGTTACCAGCGTCTCGAGCAGGTCGGCCATGCGGTTCAGCGGCACGGCATTCGGGCCGTCCGACTTGGCCTGCGCCGGATTCGGGTGCGTTTCCATGAAGAGGCCGGAGACGCCCACTGCCACCGCGGCACGCGCCAGCACCGGCACGAATTCGCGTTGACCACCCGAGCTTGTGCCCTGACCGCCCGGCAACTGCACCGAGTGAGTCGCGTCGAACACGACCGGCGCGCTGGTTTCGCGCATGATCGCGAGCGAACGCATGTCCGACACGAGGTTGTTATAGCCGAACGACACGCCGCGCTCACACGCCATGAAGCGGTCTTCCGACAGACCGGCTTCACGCGCTGCGTCACGCGCCTTGTCGATCACGTTCTTCATGTCGTGCGGTGCGAGAAACTGGCCTTTCTTGATATTGACCGGTTTGCCCGAACGCGCACAAGCGTGAATGAAGTCCGTTTGACGGCACAGGAAAGCAGGCGTTTGCAGGACATCGACCACCGACGCAACCTGCTCGATTTCGTGTTCGGCGTGAACGTCGGTCAGTACTGGCAGACCGAGCTGACGCTTCACTTCCGACAGGATGCGCAAACCTTCGTCCATGCCCAGACCGCGGAACGACTTGCCGCTGCTGCGGTTAGCCTTGTCGTACGACGATTTGTAGATGAACGGAATGTTCAGCTTCGCGCAGATTTCCTTCAGCCGGCCCGCCACGTCGATCGTCATCTGTTCGGATTCGACGACACAGGTGCCGGCGATCAGGAAAAACGGCTTGTCGAGCCCGATTTCGAAATCGCCCAGTTTCATGCTTTCTCCCCAACTGCGTTCGTTGCACCCGCCTGATGATGCGCGAGCGCCGCTTCGACGAACGACTTGAACAGCGGATGACCGTCACGCGGCGTGGACGTGAATTCCGGGTGGAACTGCACGCCGACGAACCACGGGTGCATGCTGCGCGGCAATTCCATCATTTCCGGCAGATCTTCACTCGGGGTACGCGCGCTGATGATAAGGCCACCGGCTTCGAGCTGGGGCACGAAGCGGTTATTGACTTCATAACGGTGACGATGACGCTCGTTCACGTCCTTGCCGTAGATCTCTTCGGCCATCGTGCCGGGCTTGATCGGGCAACGTTGCGAACCGAGGCGCATCGTGCCGCCCAGATCCGATTCTTCGGTACGCTTCTCGACCTTGCCTTCACGGTCGTACCACTCGGTGATCAGTGCGACCACGCGGTTTTCGGTTTCCTGATCGAACTCGGTGCTGTTCGCGTTTTTCAGGCCGACCACGTCGCGGGCGAATTCGATCACGGCGAGCTGCATGCCGAGGCAGATGCCGAGGTACGGCACCTTCGCTTCGCGCGCATAGCGGATCGCGGCGATCTTGCCTTCGGTGCCGCGACGGCCGAAGCCACCCGGAACCAGCACGGCGTCAAGATGCTTGAGGCTGTCGACGCCTTGCGTTTCGACCTCTTCCGAATCGATGTACTCGATGTTGACTTTCGTCGCCGTGTGCATCGACGCATGGCGCAGCGCTTCGATCAGCGACTTGTACGACTCGGTCAGATCGACATATTTGCCGACCATGCCGATCGTGACTTCGTGCTTCGGATGCTGAAGCTTCTCGACCAGATCGGACCACATGGACAGATCGGCCGGCTGCGGCGAGAGCTTGAGCTCTTCGCAGATGATCGCGTCCAGACCCTGGTCGTGCAGCATCTGCGGAATCTTGTAGATGCTGTCTGCGTCCCACACCGAAATCACGGCGTCTTCGGGCACGTTCGAGAACATGGAGATTTTTGCGCGCTCGTCGTCCGGGATGCGACGGTCGGCACGGCACAGCAGCACGTGCGGCGAGATGCCGATTTCACGCAGCTTCTGCACGCTGTGTTGCGTAGGCTTGGTCTTCAGTTCGCCGGCCGTGGCGACCCATGGCACCAGCGTGAGATGCACGAAGCACGCGCTGTTGCGGCCCATGCGCAGGCTCATCTGACGTGCGGCCTCGAGGAACGGCAGCGACTCGATGTCGCCCACCGTACCGCCCACTTCGACGATGGCGACATCCGGCTCGCCGCACGTAGCCGAAGCTGCGCCGCGTTCGATAAACGCCTGGATTTCGTTCGTGATGTGCGGGATGACCTGCACCGTCTTGCCGAGATAATCGCCCCGGCGTTCCTTGCGGATTACCGATTCGTAAATCTGGCCAGTGGTGAAGTTGTTGGCCTTGCGCATCTTCGTGCTGATGAAGCGCTCATAGTGGCCAAGGTCGAGGTCAGTCTCTGCTCCGTCTTCCGTGACGAACACTTCGCCGTGCTGAAACGGGCTCATCGTGCCGGGGTCGACGTTGATGTACGGATCGAGCTTGAGGAGGGTGACTTTAAGACCGCGCGATTCGAGGATCGCGGCGAGGGAAGCGGCGGCAATACCCTTGCCGAGGGAAGATACTACGCCGCCGGTGACGAAAACATATTTGGTCATCGCTGGATGCTCGCGGGAAAAACGGATTATACCGTAAAGCAGGGCCCCAACCCAGCAAAATCCGAGCGACATCTGCACGCACGTGTGCCACGGCGGCGGCGATTGCCGTGCGCCGATCATGTACCGTTTTTTGCGGCGCGGTCTGACGATGCGCGCGCAAGGTGGCGGCGGGTGCTTCCGGTCGCCGGGAAGCGGAGGCGGCCCGTTTATGCAACGCAAGACTTTTGCCGCGCGTTTTGGCGAGCGCCCGCGGAAGCATCATCGCGCCGCCGTATTTCTTCGCTGCTTTACTGCCGGTCTACCCTACCGCGTCAACCCCGCTGCTCCAGTTCGCGCAACATGCGCTGCACTGCGCGCGCGGTTTCGATCGGTTTTTCCATCGGATAAAGATGGCTGCCTTCGATCCACTCCAGATGTCCGCCGGTCACGCGGCGGGTTGCATCCAGCCCGGCCTGGCGAATTTCCTTCGAGCGCGTGCCGGCGATAAACCCGACCGGCACCGCCGCGCCGCGAGCCAGTCGCGAGCCGAGCGTATGCGGCAAGGTTTTATATATCTGATATTCGGTGCGGCGGTCGAAGGCGAGCGAACGCGAGCCGTCGGCCGAAGTCTGCGGAATACCGAAGTCGATGTAGTCGGACAGCATGCGCTCGTCCCAGCGCGCAAACGCGGGCTTCGAATGAAAATGCCGCCACGTTTCGTCGCGGCTCGCCCAATGAGTGCGTCGCGTGCGGGTGGCGGCTGCGGGCGAGAGGCGCTCGTCGAGGCCGGTCCATTGCGACACGCGCAGCATGCTGCTCCGCCAGCCGGCGATAACTGGCGAATCCAGCATCACCACGCCCCGGACCCATTGCGGCTTCTTGAGCGCGGCCATCAACGACAGATAGCCGCCTAGCGAATGCCCCACCAGCCAAACCGGCTGTTCATACGCACGGCCAATATCGTCGAGCAACTGTTCGACCAGATGCGGCCAGTCCTGGGTCACCGGGAAGCGCGCGTCGTGGCCGATGCGCTCGATCGCGCGCAGTTCGTAGTCGTCGGACAATTCGGCAAAGATCGTCCGGTAGGTCGACGCCGGGAAACCGTTCGCGTGCGAGAAATGAATGACGTTTTTCAACTGCGGCTATCTCCGTTCTGTTTGTGTTTTTTAGTGCCGGGCCGGGGCTGCGGGTACGGTTGCGTGGGGCACTTCTTTCGCGGACACATTCTGGGGCCGCCGCGGGCTCGCGCTCCTCAAGGGCAATCTCCATCCCGCAGCACGGCTCCATTTTTATGCGGGCTCACAATTCGCCTCTGTCGCGTCACCTTGCAGTCAACGATCCATCCAGTAACGACGCTGCGTATCGCGGTAGCGTTCGAGCGTCAGCACGGCGCCGTTCGTCTCCGCGCCCGCCTGCGCTGAATAACCCGGATCGACGTCGACCCGCACCGCGCCATCCACATCGCTACGCCCAAGTTCGATATGACGCGCCTTATAACGCTCGAACACGCCGGCATTCGGATGATGAAACCGGTTACGGTAGCCTACCTGAAATATTGAGATAGACGGATCGATAGAGTCGAGGAACGGCTCGGTCGACGACGTCTTGCTGCCGTGATGCGGCACGACCAGCACCTGCGCGCGCAACGCGTCACGATCGCGCGCGAGCAGCACGCGTTCGGTGGGCGCCTCGATGTCCGCCGTCAGCAAAGCCGCGATGCGAGGCGGGATCGTTTTAGTGCGGTTCTCCGGGCCGCTCGCGACGGCCGGGATCGTGCTCACGCGCAACACGCAGCAATGCTCGTTTGGCTTGCCTCGCAGCGGGCCGGCGTCCGGCCACAACATGGCGAATTCGACGCCGTCCCACTGCCAGCGCTGGCCCGCCGCGCATGGCAAGGTGCGCGCGCCGTGCTGTTTCGCACTCGACCAGAGCGCATTGGACGGCGGCAACGCGGCCACCATCTGCTCGACGTGGATCGCGTCGAGCACGGCCGGCGCCCCGCCCGAGTGATCGGAATCGGCATGGCTGACGATCAGCGTGTCGAGCGATCTCACCCCATGCGCCTGCAGAAACGGCACAACCACCCGCTCGCCCGCGTGGGTCGATTCCGGGCCGGGCCCGGTATCGAACAGCAACGTATGATGCGCGGTCTCGATCAGCACCGAGGTACCCTGCCCGACGTCCAGCGCGGTCAGGCGAAAAGTGCCGTGCGGCGGACCGGGCGACGCTGGCATCAGCAGCGGCAACCACGTGAGCGGCGCAGCCCACCGGAGCGGCCAGCCGCGTGGCGCCAACAGCCAGAACACACCCACCGCCGCGGCGGCCAGCGCCCAGGCGTTGGGTTGCGGCAGCCACCAGAGCGTCCAGCCGGGGCCGGACAAAAGATGCAGGAACTCGCCCAGCAAAACGAGCAGGCCATGCGCGGCGTGGAAGGCCAGCGCATCGACGGGCGCGGGCAGTGCAACGCCAGCCAGCACGGCGGGCGTGACCAGCAGACTCACCCACGGAATCGCGAAGGCATTCGCGAGCGGGCCGATCAGTGGAATTTGCGAGAACCAGTAGACGGTGAGCGGTGCGAGAGCGACGGTTACCGCGATCTGGACGTGGGCGGCGCTGTACAGCCGGTCATTGAGAGCAATGAGCCGGCGACGCAGCGACGCGCGGAAATTGGTGAAGGTGGGGCGGACGTCGTTGTAGTTGTAATCGTCGAGGCCATCGCGGTTATCGGTATCACGATGGCAGCGGCTGGTGCCGTTGCTGTTTCGCAGACCACCGCCGTTGCCGTTGCCACGATCGCTATCGCCGCGACCGGCATCCCCCTCCTGGCTCCGGGCCTCCCGCCCGCCCTCGCGCCGCCAACGAACTCGCCCCGACATCGCGAACAGAATCGCCACCACCGCGCAGAACGAAAGCCAGAATCCCGCCGACACCACCGCCCACGGATCAATCAGCAGCACCAGCCCCAGCGCCCAGCACAACACCGTCGAACGAGCGAGATTGCGTCCGCTGACAAACGCGAGCGCAACCACTCCCGCCATCCACAACGCCCGCTGTGCCGGCACATTGAAGCCCGCCAGCGCCGCATGCAACGCGGCGAACGCCGCGCCGCCCGTCACCGCGACGATTTGCGCGGGCAGGCGCAGCGGCCAGTTACGGCCGATCCAGCCGGAGCGCCGCCACACAGTGCCCGCGAACCACGCGGCAAGACCGGCAACGAAGCCGATATGCAAGCCCGAAATCGCGACCAGATGGCTCGTGCCCGTGCTCCGCATCAGTTGCCAATCGGCGGCAGTGACTTCGTCCTGCGCGCCGATGGCCAGAGCAACGACAATCCCGCGATGCGGCGCATCCGCGAGTACCGTGTCGATCCGCGCGCGTAACGCCGCGCGCCAGCGGTCCACGCTCACGCGGATGTCTCGAACCTGCCCAGGCAAACGCCGCGCGTGAGACAGGGCGCTCACATAACCGGTGGCCCGCACATTGCGCGCGAGCAGCGTCGCTTCGGCATCGCGCACGCCGAAATTCCTGTTGCCGTGAGGCCGCTTCAGACGCACGGTCAGACGCCAGCGTTCGCCCGGCTGGAGCAACGGCGCCGGGGCATCGTCGGCGATCCAGGAAAGTTGTAGAACATGGGGAAAAGCCGCGACCGGCGCGTCGGCCGATTCGACTTCGAACAGAAAGCGCACGCCTTTTTCATCACGCGCCGGCAAGCCTTTGATGCTGCCGACGACCTCGATATCGCGCCCTTCCCACGCCTGCGGCAAGCCCACCGCGAGCCGCATCTCCGCGCGCACGGCGGCATAGCCGAAACCCATGCACGCCGCCGCACACCACACGGCGATCCAGCCGGCGAACCCTCGCAAACGCGAATCAAACCGGAAATAGCGCGACCACCAACGCCACGACGACGATGTCGTCGACCGCGCCGCAGCAAGCATGGAGTCGCCTCGCAAACCCCACGCCGCGACACCAATCGCCACGATGCCGAGCACCACCAGCCCGAACCACCCGCCCCACCCCGGCAACGCAGCCTGCCGCTGCAAGCCGATCACGCCCAACGCAAATCCGCACCATCCTGCCCGCATCCGCCCTCCGTCCACCTGGCGCGGGACGAAACGACGCGCGACGAACAGGCGTCAGCGAGCCCGCCGGGCATGGGTTTCGCCCGACGCGAACCACAAGATCAACGAGATTGATTATGCAGAGGAAAGGGCCAGCCGGGGCAGTGCTGCGAGCGCGTTGGCCGTTGTGCCTAGGGCGGCTTCGTCGGCGGTCATTCCGCGCAGGTTCGCGAGGCCCGCGCCGATCGCCGGAATCTGCTCGGGCGAGTTGCGCTGCTTATACATCCACGACGGCGCGATGTCGGGCGCGTCGGTTTCGACGACCAGCGCGTCGAACGGCAATTGTTCGGCGAGACGGCGAATTTGCCGCGCGCGCTCGAACGTCAGATTGCCGCCGAAGCCAAGATGCATCCCCTGGTCGATATAGGCCTGGGCCTGCTGGAAACTGCCATTGAACGCGTGCGCGATGCCGCGATGAATCTGATGCCGACGCAGCCCTTTGATCACCTGATCCTGCGATTTGCGCACGTGGCAAATCACCGGCAGATCGAATTCGCGTGCGAGTTGCAGCTGGCCGTTGTAGAAGAACTGCTGACGCGCATCGTCAAGACCGTCGACAAAATAATCGAGCCCGATCTCGCCGATACCGACGAATAGCGGATCATCAAGACTCGCCTCGATCTCCATGCGCAGCAGATCGAGATCGCCGTCTTCGGCACCCGGCGTGAACAGCGGATGAATGCCGAGCGCATACGCCCCGCCCTCCACTTGATGCGCCAGTTCACGCACCGCCTCGAAGTTCTGCCGGCCGATCGCCGGAATCACGATGCGGCCAACGCCCGCGCGATGCGCCGACGCCGCAACCTCGGCGCGATCGGCATCGAATTCCGACGCGTCGAGATGACAGTGCGTATCGATCCACATGACGGGGCCTCGCTAGCAGCGGCGCAACGATTCGCGCTTAGACCGGAACCGGCGGCTCTTCGTAAAGCACGCCGTCGCGCAGACGCATGATGCGGTCGCAGCGGCCTGCCAGTTCGGGATCGTGCGTGACGATCACAAAGCTGGTTTCGAGCGTTTGCGACAGTTCGAGCATCAGGTTGAAGACCGTGTCCGCGGTGCCGCCGTCGAGATTGCCGGTCGGCTCGTCGGCCAGCACGCAGGCCGGTTTGGTGACCAGCGCCCGCGCGATGGCAACGCGCTGACGCTCGCCGCCCGACAACTCGCCCGGACGATGTTTCGCCCGATGCCCCATGCCGACACGCTCGAGCACGTCGAGCGCTTCCTTGCGCGCGGCTTCGGTGGTCATCCGGCGAATTCGCAGCGGCATCGCGACGTTGTCGAGCGCGGTGAATTCGGGCAACAGATGATGGAACTGATACACGAATCCCAGCGCGCGATTGCGCAGGTCGTTGCGCTCACGCTCGGAGAGTTTCGTGAACGGCTTGCCCATCACCGAGACATGGCCGGCGCTCGGATCGTCGAGCCCGCCAAGCACATGCAGCAGCGTGCTTTTGCCCGAACCCGACGCGCCGACGATCGCCAGCTTTTCGCCGCGCCGCACGCTCAGTTGCGTGTTGTTGAGCACCTGTACATTCAGACCGCCCTGCACGAACGCTTTGGAAATACCGGAGGCTTCCAGCACGTAGGGGTACGGGGTGTTATCGACAGAGGCCATGGATAGATTCGCGGAACGGTCATTCATAACGCAGTGCCTCCGCAGGACGGACTTTCGCACCGCGCCAGCTCGGGTAAAGCGTCGCCAGCGCCGACATGACGAACGCGATGATGCCGATGCGCGCGACGTCGGCGGGAATCAGTTCAGACGGCAATTCGCTGATGAAGTACACCGACGGCGGCAGGAACTGCACGCCGAGCAGGTGCTCGATCATCGGTACGAGCCACGGAATGCTCCACGCGATCAGGCAGCCGAGCGCGACGCCGGTCGCCGTGCCGATGAAGCCGATCGTCACGCCCTGCACCACGAAAATTTTCATGATCGAGCCGGGCTGCGCGCCGAGCGTGCGCAGAATCGCGATGTCGGCCTGCTTGTTGGTCACCGTCATCACCAGCGACGACACGAGATTGAACGCCGCCACCGCAATGATCAACGTGAGGATGATGAACATCATGCGCTTCTCGATCTGCACGGCGGAGAACCAGGTCTTGTTCTGCTGCGTCCAGTCGCGAATATAGAGATCGCCCGACAATGTGCGCGCCAGTTGATGCGCGACTTCCGGCGCGCGCTGCATGTCGGTCAGACGTAATCGCACGCCGGTTGGCGCGGGCAGCCGGAACAGCGCCTGCGCGTCCTTGATGTTGATCAGCGCGAGCGTGCTGTCGTATTCGTAATGCCCCGATTCGAAGATGCCGACCACGGTGAACTGCTTCAGCCTCGGCAGCATGCCCGCCGGGGTGATGGTGCCTTCGGGGGCGACGAGCGTGATCTTGTCGTTGACCTGCACGCCGAGGTTGGTCGCGAGGTCTGCGCCGAGCACGATGCCGAAATCGCCGGGCACGAGGTCGGACAGCTTGCCGCCTTTCATTTCCTTGCCGATATCCGACACTTCCGGTTCGAGCGACGGCTCGACGCCGCGCAGCGCCACGCCGCTCACGGCGTCCTGGCGCGTCAGCAGCGCCTGTGCTTCGACATAGGGCGCCGCGCCGATCACTTCCTTGTTCTGACGCGCTTCCTTCGCGGTCAGTTGCCAGTCGGGCATCGACCCGGTCGGCGAAAAAATCTCGACGTGCGCGAGCACCGACAACATCCGGTCGCGCACTTCTTTCTGGAACCCGTTCATCACCGACAACACGACGATCAGCGCCGCGACGCCGAGTGCGATGCCCGACATCGACACCAGCGCGATGAACGAAATGAAGCCGTTACCGGTCGTGCGTTTGCCGGCGCGGGTATAGCGCCAGCCAATCTGCCATTCGTAGGGAAATTTCAAGCGAATCCTTTTCTGCGTTTTCCGGCCCGTGGTCCGGGCCGTTTTTCGACCTTGTAGTGCGCGCGGGAGGCGTGGAACGCCCGACGCGCGGCCCGAGCGTCGTGATCGTTGGTGTGGCGGCGACGCGGATGGTTCCGGCGTTGCGCGCTACGTCGTAGCAAGGCGCGCGCCACCGTATTCCGACGCATGGTGTGCGGCTGCGATCGCCGTCACAGTTACCGATCAAGCGCGAAGTTTGCCATACAATGCCGCCCGCTCGCGCAAACGCCGTCTGAACGAGGTGGCTTGCGGAATGGCTGGATCGGCCCTCGGCACGGGGAGTTTTTCGGCGCGGCAATCGTCAGGGCTTCGCTGACCAGCCGAACGCCGATCGCAGCAGCCCTGCACCGTCTGCAAGACGCTTACCGCAAGTTGTACCGCGCCCGCAACCCGTTGATAACGCCCGCCGCTGCAGTGTTGGCGACATCGCGTTTATCCGCGTCCTTACGGTCCCGGTGCAGATGACTGATGTCCCAGTTGCAGCCCGTTTCATCCTCGACGGTTTCGTGGAAACCCGTCGGTATCCAGCCGGCCGTCGCCGGGTTTGCATCGAGCGCTTTCACGACCAGTTCGAGCAATTCCTGCTCGGTTTTGAGTTCACGCGACATGCCGGTCTCCCTCGTCATGTGCGCGGTGCCGCCGCGCGCGGCTGCTATTGCTGCGACGCCCCGCCGGCCAGGCGACCGGCAGGTGCGCCGGCCACCGCCGCGTTTTGCCGGGCGGATAGCCGATGGCGGAATACTCGCACACTCTTTGCCCTACAATGCGCAGCATCATGCTCGCCAACCGTCTCCATCTGCTCCTGCCCTTCGCGCTGCCTGCCGCAGCGGACGCCTCCACCGCCCTTCACGACATCCGCAGCCCCGCCCTCGACCGGCTGATCGCGCGCGCGACGCTGGTCGAACGGGTGATCGGCGAAGATTTTCAGCGCACGCTGCCGCACGAGCGCTGGGTGGCGCGGCAATTCGGCGCGCTGCCCGGCAACGCAGCCGCCGCCGACGAAGCCCCGCTCGCGCCGTACATGCTGCGCGCCGACGGCGGCGAACCCGGCGAGGCGACCTGGGCCTGCGTGCAACCGGTGCATGTACGTATCGCACATGATCATCTGGTGCTGATCGATCCGGCGTCGCTCGAACTCTCCGACGCCGACGCCGCTGCGTTGCTGGCAGTAGCCCGTCCGCTGATCGAAGAACTCGGCGTGCGTATCGAAGCCCCGAAACCCGCGCGCTGGTATCTGTCGGGCGACGGTTTCGGCACGCTGGCGGGCGCGTCGCCGTTGCGCGCGAGCGGGCGCAACATCGAAATCTGGCTGCCTCACGAAGCGCATTCCGGCGAGCGTTCGCGCGCGTGGATGAAGCTGCAGAACGAAGTGCAGATGGCGTGGTTCGAGCATCCGGTGAACGAAGCGCGCGAGGCGCGCGGGCTGCCGGCGGTGAACTCGATCTGGTTTCATGCGCAAGGCGCGGCGCAAACGGTGCGCAGCCCGTTCGGGCAGGTTTTCTCGGATGCCGCCGCCACGCGCGGGCTGGCTATGACCGCCGGTGTCGAAACGGCTGCACCGCCAGCATCGTTTGCCGCGTGGTCTGCGCTGGAAGGCGCCGGGCACGGTGCAAATGGCGCAAGCGCGGCCCGAAACCCAACCGCAACCGCCGCATCAAATCCCACGCTCGTCGAACTCGACCCCTTCTCCGCGCCCTACATCGAGCAGGACTGGGCACGCTGGAACGACGCCTTCGCGGCGCTGCAAAGCGACTGGTTCGAGCCCGCGCTCGCCGCGTTGCAATCCGGCCGGCTCGCCGAACTCGGCCTGACCTTATGCGGCGACACCGGCTCGGTCACGCTGACCGTCACGCGCGGCGATCTGCGCAAATTCTGGCGACGGCGCGTGCTTGCCTCGCTCTTCATCGAATAATTCCCGAATGACCCAAATCGTTACGCGCGCCTGTTCTCCCGTCGACGCCGAAATCCTCACCCGCCACGGCCTGCATCCGGTGCTCGCGCGCCTTTACGCCGCGCGCGGCGTGTGCCTGCCCGATGAGATCGAAACCGGCCTTGCGAAGCTCGTGCCGCCGGTCGCGCTCAAAGGCTGCGAGGACGCGGCCGTCCTGCTCGCCGACGCGATCCAGCAAAAGCGCCGCATGCTGGTGGTCGCCGACTACGATTGCGACGGCGCCACCGCCTGCGCGGTCGCGGTGCGCGGGCTGCGCATGTTCGGCGGACAGATCGACTATCTGGTGCCGAACCGCTTCGAATACGGCTACGGCCTGACGCCGGAAATCGTCGCGCTGGCGGCCCGCAATCCGTCGGGCAAGCCGGAACTGCTGATCACGGTCGATAACGGCATCGCCAGCGTCGACGGTGTCGAAGCGGCTAACGCGCTCGGCATCGACGTGCTGGTCACCGACCACCATTTGCCCGGCGACGAACTGCCCGCCGCACGCGCGATAGTCAATCCGAACCAGCCGGGTTGCACTTTCCCGAGCAAGTGTCTCGCGGGCGTCGGCGTGATGTTTTACGTGCTGCTCGCACTGCGGGCAGAATTGCGCCGCCGCGGTGCCTTCGGCGACGCGTTTCCCGAACCGCGTCTCGATGGCCTGCTCGACCTGGTCGCACTCGGCACGGTCGCCGACGTGGTCAAGCTCGACGGCAACAACCGCGTGCTGGTCGCGCAAGGTTTGCAGCGCATCCGCAAGGGCAAGATGCAGCCTGGCATCGCCGCCCTCTTTCGCGCCGCCGCGCGCGACGCCCGCAACGCGTCGGGCTTCGACCTCGGCTTCGCGCTCGGGCCGCGCCTGAACGCGGCGGGCCGTCTGTCGGACATGTCGCTCGGGATCGAATGCCTGACGACCGACGACATCGGCCGCGCCTGGGATCTCGCGCAGCAACTCGACACGATGAACCGTGAGCGTCGCGAGATCGAAGCGGGCATGCAACAGCAGGCGCTCGACGACCTGTCGTCGATCGACCCCGCAGGCGCGACCACGATCACGTTGTTCAATCCGGGCTGGCATCAGGGCGTGATCGGGATTGTCGCCGGACGGCTGAAGGAGAAATTCCACCGGCCGTCGTTCACGTTCGCTTTGGCCGACGACAGCGGCCAGACCGTCAAGGGCTCGGGCCGCTCGATTCCCGGCTTCCATCTGCGCGACGCGCTCGACCTGATCTCGAAGCGCGAACCGAACCTGATCGTCAAGTTCGGCGGCCACGCGATGGCTGCCGGCCTGACGCTCGCCGCCGCCGACGTGCCCCGCTTCACCGCCGCGTTCGAGGCGGTCGGCCGCGAATGGCTGTCCGAAGACGCGCTGTCGCGCACCGTGGAAACCGACGGCGAACTCGAAGACGCTTATTTCACGCCGCAATTCGTCGAAATGCTCGACGCCGCCGTGTGGGGCCAAGGCTTCCCTGCGCCGGTGTTTTCGGGCGAATTCGAGGTGGCGTCGCAGGCGCTGGTGAAGGACAAGCACCTGAAACTGCAACTGATGCGCGGCCGTCAGCGCTTCAACGCGATCTGGTTCAACCATACCGATACGCTGCCCGCCCGCACCATGGTCGCTTACCGGCTGGCGAGCGATACGTGGAACGGGGTGTCGCGGGTGCAGTTGATCGTCGAGCACGCGGCGAGTTGAATGAGCCGTGTTTGACGTAAGCGGGGCCGTCTGAAGCAGAAAACCGTCAGCCCCGCTTTCACCGTCCAGGCATCGAAAATCTCCGCAAAATCAACCCCAAACCCGCGCCGGATCGCTCAAGAGCCTCCGGCGCGGGCCGCCGATCGGCTATAATTTCGTCTTTTTACGAAGCTATAAAAGATCGACATGGAAGCGGAACGTCTCAACGCGATCGAAGCCTCACTGGCGGACCTGCGCACTCGCGCAGACTCGCTACGGGGGTATCTTTGACTACGACGACAAAGCACTGCGTCTAATCGAAGTCAACCGGGAACTCGAAGACCCGGACGTCTGGAACGACTCGAAACACGCCCAGGCCCTTGGCCGGGAAAAGAAACTGCTCGACGACACCGTCGGCAAGCTCACGTCGCTCGATAACGACCTGCGCGACGCGCAGGACCTGTTCGACATGGCCCGCGAAGAAGCCGACGACGAAACGCTGCTTGCCTGCGAATCCGACGCGCAAGGCATCGAACAACGTGTCGCCGACATGGAATTCCGCCGGATGTTCGCCAACCCGGCCGACCCGAACAACGCGTTCCTGGACATCCAGGCCGGCGCGGGCGGCACCGAGGCGTGCGACTGGGCGTCCATGCTGCTGCGCCAGTACCTGCGCTACTGCGAACGCAAGGGCTTCAAGACCGAAGTGCTGGAACAGACCGACGGCGACGTCGCGGGCATCAAGAACGCGACGATCAAGATCGAAGGCGAATACGCTTACGGCTTCCTGCGCACCGAAACCGGTGTGCACCGCCTCGTGCGCAAGTCGCCGTTCGACTCGTCGGGCGGCCGTCACACGTCGTTTTCGTCGGTGTTCGTGTACCCGGAAATCGACGACTCGATCGAAGTGGACGTCAACCCGGCCGATCTGCGTATCGACACGTACCGTGCTTCGGGTGCGGGCGGTCAGCACATCAACAAGACCGACTCCGCGGTGCGTATCACGCACATGCCGTCGGGCATCGTCGTGCAGTGCCAGAACGACCGTTCGCAGCACCGCAACCGCGCCGAAGCGATGGCCATGCTGAAATCGCGTCTGTACGAAGCGGAAATCCGCAAGCGTCAGGAAGAGCAGGACAAGCTCGAAGCCGGCAAGACCGATGTGGGCTGGGGTCACCAGATCCGATCGTACGTGCTGGACAACAGCCGCATTAAAGATCTGCGCACCAACGTCGAAATCAGCAACACGAAGAGTGTGCTCGACGGCGACCTCGATCCGTTCATCAGCGCGAGCCTGAAACAGGGCGTTTAAGCGCGAACCGCGAGCGAATCCGGGCACAACCGGCGCGGCCTTGAATCAACGCCGCGCCGTATCTTTTTACCGCCTGAGGTTTTTACACTGACTGGCTTCCCGCATCCGACGCACTCCGGTGCATGCCGATGCGGGCCACCGAACACCAAATTCACCATGACCGAACCGACCCAGCCCAATGCGGCCCAGCCGACTGTCGCGCCCGAGGTGGACGACAACAAGATCATGACCGAGCGCCGCGAAAAGCTGCGCGAGTTGCGTGAGCAAGGCGTCGCCTATCCGAACGACTTCCGTCCTACGCATCACGCCGAAGATCTGCAAACGCAATACGAGCAGTCCGACAAGGAAGCGCTCGAAGCGAACCCGCTCGAAGTCGCGATTGCCGGCCGCATGATGCTCAAGCGCGTGATGGGCAAGGCGAGCTTTGCGACCGTGCGCGACGGTTCGGGTCAGATCCAGTTCTTCATCACGCCCGCCGACGTCGGCCAGGACGTGTACGACGCGTTCAAGAAGTGGGACATGGGCGACATCGTCGCGGCGCGTGGCGTGCTGTTCCGCACCAACAAGGGCGAGCTGTCGGTGCGTTGTACCGAACTGCGTCTGCTGTCGAAGTCGCTGCGTCCGCTGCCGGACAAGTTCCACGGTCTCGCCGATCAGGAAATGAAGTATCGCCAGCGCTATGTCGATCTGATCGTCACGCCGGAAACGCGCAAGACTTTCGTCGCGCGGACCAAGGCGATTTCGTCGATCCGCAAGTTCATGGCCGACGCCGAATTCATGGAAGTCGAAACGCCGATGCTGCACCCGATTCCGGGTGGCGCGGCGGCCAAGCCGTTCACCACGCACCACAACGCGCTCGATATGCAGATGTTCCTGCGCATCGCACCGGAGCTGTATCTGAAGCGGCTGGTGGTCGGCGGCTTCGAGCGCGTGTTCGAGATCAACCGTAACTTCCGAAACGAGGGCGTGTCCGTGCGCCACAACCCGGAATTCACGATGATCGAGTTCTACGCCGCGTACACCGATTACAAGTGGCTGATGGACTTCGTCGAGCAGTTGATCCGCCAGGCGGCCATCGATTCGCTGGGCACGGCCACGATCACCTATCAGGGCCGCGAACTGGATCTGGCGAAGCCGTTCCATCGTCTGACGATCACGCAGGCGATCCAGAAATACGCGCCGCAATACACGAACGAGCAACTCGCCGACAGCGCATTTTTGCGCACCGAATTGAAAAAATTCGGCGTCGACGCGTCGCAGCCGCAGTTCCTGAATGCGGGCGTGGGTTCGCTGCAACTGGCACTGTTCGAAGAAACCGCCGAGTCGCAATTGTGGGAGCCGACGTACATCATCGACTACCCGGTCGAAGTGTCGCCGCTGGCGCGCGCATCGGACGCCGCGCCGGGCATCACCGAGCGTTTCGAGCTGTTCATCACGGGTCGCGAGATCGCTAACGGTTTCTCGGAGCTGAACGATCCGGAAGACCAGGCCGCCCGCTTCAAGAAGCAGGTCGATCAGAAAGATGCCGGCGACGAAGAAGCGATGTTCTACGACGCCGACTATATTCGCGCGCTCGAATACGGGATGCCGCCGGCCGGTGGTTGCGGTATCGGTATCGACCGTCTGGTGATGATGCTGACCGATAGCCCGAGCATCCGCGATGTGATTCTGTTCCCGCATCTGCGTCGCGAAGACTGATTGTTTTTGCGCTGTTTGTGTCGCACGAAACGCCCGGCTCGATGTCGGGCGTTTTTCTTGCTGCGTGCTCATGGAAGTCGTCCTCGACTGCCGGGCGGCTTGTAACTATCGGTAAAAGCTACGCCAGGCCGATCATGCGCGCACGCCGTGTCAATTTCGGCGGACGCTGAAGATTGCTCGGCGCGGCCGCGATTCAGGCGTCGACACCTGGAAACCGCCGCCCACATGCGGTTACAAATTGAAACGTCGCCGGGATCGTTTTGCCGGACACTCGATCTCAATAACAGTCGACTCTGCAAGACGGAGGCCAACATGGACAATCCACTCGATAAACCCACGCAACAACGTCGTCTTCATCCGCTGGTGGCCGTGGCTGCCGGTGCGGTCATCATCGCCAGCCTTGCCGCAACCGCTGCGGTGACGGGCCTGTTTCCGAAAGCGTCGAGTACCAGCGCTCAATCCGATCAGTCGCAAGCCGCGCAGGTAACGACCCAGCAACCGGGAGTGGTCGATTCGGCCGCTCCGGTCAATGCTCAGAACGCTCCGGCGAATGCGGAGGCAATGCAGGCGCAGCCATCCGCCCCGCCCGCTCCCACCCCGGCGCAGCAGCAACAGTACGCGCAGCAACAGCAGGCTCAGGCACAGCAAGCGCCGCAATATGCACAGCAGAGCGCGCAGCAACCGGCCTATTGCTCGACTTGCGGCACGGTAGTCGGGATTTCAGCGGTGCGGCAGGAAGGCCATGGCACCGGTATTGGCGCTGTCGGCGGCGCAGTGGCAGGCGGTGTCGTCGGTAACCAGTTCGGCGCGGGCGGCGGACGCACGGCGATGACGCTGCTCGGCGCGCTCGGCGGCGGCCTCGCCGGCAATTCGGTCGAAAAACACATTCGCAGCACGACGTCGTATTCGGTGCGCGTGAGGATGGAAAGCGGCAAGACGCGCTACTTTACCTACCACGAAACGCCGCCGTTCCAGCAAGGCGAGCATGTGCGGATCGAAAACGGTTCACTGGTCGCGGGTTGAGTTGCGAAACCTCGCCTTTGGCCGACATCCTGTCGCGATGAAAGCAAAGGCGATAAAAAAAGGCGATTCCAATGGAATCGCCTTTTTATTTGCCGCCGACGCTGCGCCGATTATCAGCCAACGACAGCGCACCAGAAAAACACCACGCGCTCAGTAATCCGCGTCTTCAATCCATGCAGCCTGAATTGCCTCAAGAATCTTCTCGTTCGAGCGCTCGGGATCGTCGTCGAATCCTTCCAGCTCGGTGACCCAGCGGTGCAAGTCGGTGAAACGCACCTGCTGCGGGTCGATGTCCTGGTGCTTGTCAGTCAGGGCCATCGCGATGTCTTGCGTATCGGTCCACTTCATGGCTGCATCCTCCTGCTGTTAGTGATTTTCCTTCGCGTGATTGATCGTGTATCGCGGAATTTCCACGACCAGATCCTGCTCGGCCGGCACCAAAGCCTGGCATGACAGACGCGAGGCCGGTTCGAGACCCCACGCCTTGTCCAACAGATCGTCCTCGTCTTCCTCGGACGGCGTCAAGGCGGCGAAACCCTCACGCACGATAACGTGACAGGTCGTGCACGCGCACGACTTCTCGCACGCGTGCTCGATCTCGATGCCGTTTTCCAGCAGCGCATCGCAAATGCTCATGCCGGGTTCGGCTTCGAGCACCGCGCCTTCCGGGCACAGTTCGACATGGGGCAGCACAACGATTTGAGGCATACATTTTCCGTTTGGGTCTCGGCACGGCAGCCGCAAACTGGCTCCGTACCATTTTACTGGCGACACGCGGACTTTTTAAGTCCGCGATGCGCTCTGGTTTTTCGCGGCGCGCGTCAGGCAGTGGACCGCCTGACGTGCACCACCACGCTCAGATTTCGTCGAGCTTGCGGCCCGCGAGCGCGCGGCGAATGCCCTTGTTCATACGGCGGGCAGCAAATTCGTCGGTGCCTTCGGCGAGCGTTTTGGTCGCGGCTTCGATCGCGTCGGCGTCGTCGCTTTGCGCGACGTTGCGCAATGCATCGAGCAACGTGTCGAGATCGGCGCGCTCGCTGTCGTCGAGCAGTTCGGCGTCGGCGGCAAGTGCAGCGTCGGTCGCTTCGACCAGACGGCGCGCTTCGACCTGCGCCTCACGCAACGCACGGGCGCGCATGTCGACTTCGGCGGTCGAGAAACTGTCTTCGAGCATTTTCGCGATGTCGTCGTCGGCGAGACCGTAGGACGGCTTCACCACCACCGACGCTTCCACGCCCGAACCCTGTTCGCGTGCGAACACCGACAGCAGGCCGTCCGCGTCCACCTGGTAAGTCACGCGAATCCGCGCCGCGCCCGCGGCCATCGGCGGAATGCCGCGCAGCTCGAAACGCGCGAGCGAGCGGCAGTCGCTAACCAGCTCGCGCTCGCCTTGCACGACATGGATCGCCATCGCCGTCTGGCCGTCCTTGAAGGTCGTGAAATCCTGCGCGCGCGCGACCGGAATCGTCGAATTGCGCGGGATGATCTTCTCGGTCAGCCCACCCATGGTTTCGACGCCGAGCGACAGCGGGATCACGTCGAGCAGCAGCCATTCGTCGCCATCCGCGCCACGGTTGCCCGCGAGCAGATCGGCCTGGATCGCCGCGCCGAGCGCGACGACCTGGTCCGGGTCGAGATTGATCAGCGGCGGCTGGCCGAAGAAAGCCTCGACCGCGCGGCGGATCACCGGCATGCGCGTTGCCCCGCCGACCAGCACGACGCCCTTGACCTCTTTGGTCGCAACCTTCGCGTCGCGGAGCGCTTTCTTCGTCGGGCTGAAGGTTCGTTGCACCAGATCCTTCGTGACGGCCTCGAAAGCAGCCTCGCCGATCGTCAGATCGAGCGCTGTGCCGTTCGACAGCGTGACCGCAACACGAGCCTCGGCCGCGTCCGACAAAGCCTCCTTGGCCTCGCGTACGTTGTCCAGCAGCAAGCGGACGTCTTCCGGCGCGAGCGTGTTCGGCGCGATGCCCGCCTGCTCCAGCACGTGGCGATACAGCGCGTGATCGAAATCGTCGCCGCCGAGCGCGGAATCGCCGCCCGCCGCGAGCACTTCGAAGACGCCCTTGGTCAATTTCAGGATCGACAGGTCGAAGGTGCCGCCGCCGAGGTCATAGACCGCGTACAGGCCTTCCGAGCCGTTGTCGAGACCGTAGGCGATCGCCGCTGCGGTCGGCTCGTTCAGCAGACGCAGCACGTTCAGACCGGCCAGACGCGCAGCGTCCTTCGTAGCCTGGCGCTGCGCTTCGTCGAAATAGGCGGGCACGGTGATGACCGCGCCGACCAGTTCGTCGCCGAGCGTATCTTCGGCGCGCTGGCGCAGCGTCGCGAGAATTTCCGCCGACACTTCGACCGGGCTCTTCACGCCGTCAACCGTACGAATCTGCACCATGCCGGGGGCGTCGACGAAATCGTACGGCGCGTTTTCGGCGCCTTCCACTTCCGCCTTGCCACGCCCCATGAAGCGCTTGACCGACACGATCGTGTTGCGCGGATCGCTCGCCGCTTCGGCTTTGGCTTTGCGGCCGATCCGGCGGCCGCCCTTTTCCAGATAACGCACCACCGACGGCAGCAGCGCATGGCCGTCTTCGTCGGGCAGCACGTCGGGCACGCCGCTACGCACGGCCGCGACAAGAGAATTGGTGGTGCCGAGGTCGATACCGACCGCCAGGCGCCGTTGATGAGGCGCCGGCGCCATGCCGGGTTCGGAGATTTGCAGTAGGGCCATCTGGATCTTCTCGGGGCCGTGTGGCCCCGTCCTGAAATTTTCGCGTTACTGGGTGTGCTGCGGCCGCCGTGTGCCAACTGCCGACAGCGCGTGCCGCCTGACCGGCTGAATGGCGGGGCGCGCCCTGAAAGACTAGTTGTCGAGCCGGTCGATCTGCGCGCTGATTTCCGACGCCACTCGTTCGATGAACATCAACTGCCGTACCGCCTCGCTCGCTGCCTGATTCGCGCCGCTGTCGAGCGATGCACCGAGCTTGTCGAAACGCATCCGTTCTTCGTCACGCAACTCGGTGAGCAACGCGTCAAGCGCGTCGACATTTTTCGCTGCGGCCGCGTCTTCGATATTTTCGCGCCACTCCATTTGCTGCATCAGGAACGCCGGCTCCATCGCCGTATTGTTCTCCGCGCCGACGTCGATGCCGCGCAGCGACAACAGATACGTCGCGCGCTTCAACGGATCGCGCAACGTCTGATACGCCTCGTTGGTGCGCGTGGCCCACTGCATCGCAATACGCTTTTGCGCATCGCCGGCCGCTGCGAAGCGGTCCGGATGCACTTGCGCCTGCACCGTGCGGAACGCGTGATCGAGCGAGCCCGAGTCGAGCGCGAATTGCGCCGGCAGATCGAACAGGTCGAAGTGGCTGTCGTTCAGCGAGGCCATCGGATAAAAGGAGTCCGTTCAGGAAAGCGCACCGGAGTGCAGTCAGAAATATTCGCGGATCAAACTAAAAAGGCGGCCCGCGCCGCCTTTGATCCGCTGCACGCGGAAAATGTCGATCCTAGACCCGGAACGACTCGCCGCAGCCGCATTCGTCCTTCACGTTCGGGTTGTTGAACTTGAAGCCTTCGTTCAACCCTTCGCGCGCGAAGTCGAGTTGCGTGCCGTCGATATAAGCGAGGCTCTTCGGGTCGACAATGATCTTCACGCCGTTGCATTCGAACACTTCGTCTTCGGGCGCGAGTTCGTCCACGTACTCGAGCTTGTAGGCCAAGCCGGAGCAACCGGTGGTGCGCACGCCAACGCGCAGTCCGACGCCTTTACCGCGACGGGTCAGATATTTCTGGACGTGCTGTGCTGCCTTGTCGGTCAACGTAATTGCCATAGCGTTTCTCATTGCGCAGAGCGTGCCGGGCGCCCGGGTTTATCACCGTTTGCCTTTCGCGCTGCGACCCTGCCTGCATCAAATATCGCTCATGCTGGACGGCGCTTTGAACTTCAACGGCACCGTCCGCTTCGATTTGCTACTCAACTTGCGGCCTGGCCTCATAAGAAGGTCGTGCCGCAACCGCATGCTGTAACTTCAAGCGTGCTGCTTGTCGCCTTCGACTACCGCTTCGCCATGACGCTGCTTGTAGTCGGCGACCGCTGCCTTGATCGCGTCTTCCGCGAGAATCGAGCAGTGGATCTTCACCGGCGGCAGTGCCAGTTCTTCGGCGATCTGCGTGTTCTTGATCGACATGGCCTGATCGAGCGTCTTGCCCTTCACCCATTCGGTGACGAGCGAGCTCGAAGCAATTGCCGAACCGCAGCCGTACGTCTTGAACTTCGCGTCTTCGATGATGCCGTCTGCGCCCACGCGAATCTGCAACTTCATCACGTCGCCGCATGCCGGTGCGCCGACCATGCCGGTGCCGACCGCGTCGTCGTCCTTCGCGAAGGAACCGACGTTGCGCGGGTTTTCGTAGTGGTCCAGAACCTTGTCGCTATAAGCCATGATTTAACTCCTTGATCCGTTTCAACCTGCAATTGCAATTCGATGAATTCGACTCTTTGCCAACGGCGCGTCAGTGCGCAGCCCACTGGATGGTCGAAATATCGATCCCGTCCTTATGCATTTCCCACAGCGGCGACAAGTCGCGCAGCTTCGAAATCTTGGTCTTCAGCAGGTTGATCACGTAATCGACATCCTGCTCGGTCGTGAAGCGGCCCACCGTGAAGCGGATCGAGCTGTGCGCGAGTTCGTCGTTACGACCCAGTGCGCGCAGCACGTACGACGGTTCCAGCGAAGCCGACGTACACGCCGACCCCGAGGACACCGCCACATCTTTCACCGCCATGATCAGCGATTCGCCTTCGACGAAATTGAAGCTGATGTTCAGGTTGTGCGGCACACGCTTTTCCATGTCGCCGTTCACGTACGTTTCTTCCATTTCCGACAGGCCCTTCAGCAGCCGGTCGCGCAGCATGCGGATACGTTCGTTTTCCGTCGCCATCTCTTCACGTGCGATACGGAATGCTTCGCCCATGCCGACGATCTGGTGCGTAGCCAGCGTGCCCGAACGCATGCCGCGTTCGTGACCGCCGCCGTGCATCTGCGCTTCGATACGGATACGCGGCTTGCGACGCACATACAGCGCGCCGATGCCCTTCGGGCCATACGTCTTGTGCGCCGAGAACGACATGAGGTCGACTTTCTGCTTCTGCAAGTCGATCACGATCTTGCCGGTGGCCTGAGCTGCGTCGACGTGGAAAATGATGCCCTTTTCACGGGTGATCTCGCCGATCGCGTCGATGTCCTGAATCACGCCGATCTCGTTGTTCACCGACATCACCGACACCAGGATCGTGTCCGGGCGGATCGCAGCCTTGAACACATCGAGGTCGATCAGACCGTCGTCCTTGACGTCCAGATACGTGACTTCGAAGCCTTCGCGCTCGAGTTCGCGGCAGGTGTCGAGCACGGCCTTGTGCTCGGTCTTCACCGTGATGATGTGCTTGCCCTTGCTCTTGTAGAAGTGCGCAGCGCCCTTGATGGCCAGGTTGTCCGACTCCGTTGCACCCGACGTCCAGATGATTTCGCGCGGATCGGCGTTCACCAGCGCGGCAACGTTCTCACGCGCTTCTTCGACTGCGCGCTCCGCGTCCCAGCCGTACGAGTGGCTGCGCGATGCGGGGTTACCGAACTGCTCGCGCAGGTACGGAATCATCTTGTCCACCACGCGCGGGTCGATCGGCGTCGTAGCGCTGTAGTCCATGTAGATGGGCAGATGGAGAGAGTCGTTGTTCATCAGTTGCTCCGGGGACGTCATGTGCTCTGGCTTGTGGGTTCTTTGTCTATCAGGCTGCGGTGGCTCTTCGTATTACCTGTTACCGCGCCTCACGAACCGGCCATGTTGAAAACGGAATTCGGCCCTTTCGGCGCGACGCGCACGGGCTCGACCGTCGCCGCTTCGTTCCGCCTGTCGCGCAGAACTGCGGGCGCGCCTTCGCGTGAACGTTGCTGATCGACGAGATCTTTCAGGGAAACCGAATCGAGGTACTCGACCATTTTCTGGTTCAGCGTGGACCACAATTCGTGGGTCATGCAGTGGCCGTCGTGCTGTTTGGTGCCTTCGCACGAGCCCTTGCCGCCGCATTGGGTGGCATCGAGCGGCTCGTCGACCGCGATGATGATGTCAGCCACGGTCACGTCTTCAGCGCGGCGGGCCAGATTGTAGCCGCCGCCCGGTCCGCGCACGGACTCGACGATTTCGTGACGACGCAGCTTGCCAAACAGCTGCTCGAGATAGGACAGGGAGATATGTTGGCGCTGGCTGATTCCTGCCAGCGTCACCGGGCCCTGCTCCTGGCGCAGTGCCAGGTCAATCATCGCCGTGACGGCGAAACGGCCTTTCGTGGTGAGTCTCATATAGTGTGGGACCGCAATTCTCGACAAGTTTTGTCAAGTATAAATACATGAGCGATTTAGTCAAGTATCCCTATTGCGATTTGGGTCATTTGCTTAATTACTGACTTTGCACGAAGGGGCGTCGCTCAAACGCCGCCCGGCCTATGCCAGCAACTGGGGACGCAACGCCGCGATCAGACCGCGGCAGGCTGCTTCGCACTGATCGAGCACCTGCTCAAAACCTTCCGCGCCGCCGAAGTACGGATCGACGACTTCGCGGGCGCCGCCCCAGCGGCTATCCGACTCGGGCACGAATTCCATCAGCAGGCGGATCTTGTCGCGCTGCGCCGGAGGACAGATCTGACGTAATGCGGCGATGTTCTTGTCGTCCATTGCGATCAGCAGGTCGAAGCGCTCGAAGTCGGCTGCAGCAATCTGGCGTCCACGCAATGCGGCCAATTTGTAACCGCGCTGCCCGGCGGCACGTTGTGCGCGCTCGTCGGGAGGCTCGCCGATATGCCAGTCGCCCGTGCCCGCCGAATCGATCAGGATGCGCTCAGCCAGCTTGGCCTCGCCGACCAGATGGCGCATCACGCCCTCCGCAGTCGGCGAACGGCAAATGTTCCCCAAGCACACGAAGCAGACGGACACAGTTTTCATCAGGAGTTTTCCGGCGCTTCAGGACGCCACGCGTAAAAGACTGACGGTTAGCAAAGAGTGCCGCGATTATACAAAGCTGCACAAAATCTCGCCTGGCGCCGCGCCGGGGGTGCGAAGTCAGGCTAAATCCCGGCTGTTGCGCGGTTTGTGTTTGCGCGCGATGCCCCACGCGTGCAAACCCGATGCTGTGCAACTTTTTTCGCGCTCCCTTCGATTAGCCTGCGTTTGAACCTGCGCTCAGGAAGCGTCGGCCAACGGTATCGCGGTGGCAGCCCGCATGGGTTTAGCCGGCAGCGACGACTCAGCGTCAATCATTCCGTACGAGACAGCACGCGCGAGTTCGGCGGTCAGTTGATCTGCGCCAAGGGGAGCCTGCGACACGCGCGATGCGGCATTCCCGCAAATATGCAGATAAGCAACGGCAGCAAGGGGCACAACAATGGCAAGGGGCCAGTACACCGATATTGTCTTTTTCATGATGTTTTTCCGATTAGGGGCGCATGAGCTCGTGACCCACTATGCCCAGTCGAAATCCTATAGGAATTCGCAATCGGGAAAAACCCACCTATTCGAGATACAGCGTTGCTCCAGATAGAACAGTGAATTGACGGATATAGGCAACGCTGTCGCTGAGAAAAATAAATCCTTACAAAGACATACAAAGCTCTTGCGACGGATGGCGATAATAGCGGTCTTACAGATGTAATCCACTCGCACTGGTCTTTGACATGAAACGTTTTGCACCACTCGCCGCCGTCGCGTTCGCCGCTCTGCTCGGTGGCTGCGCGGTCTATCCGGACGGCACGCCGATGTACAGCAACGGTTATGGCGGCGGCTACTCCGGCTATGACGGCTACGCGCCAGGCGCTGCAGTCGTACCGCAGACCAACGTCTACCTGGGGTATGGCAACTACTCGGAACCCGGCTACTACGGCGGACCGGGACGCTACTACGGGCCAGGCCCCGGCCCTCGTGGATATCCCGATCGGGGTCACCCAAACAATGGCAACTACGGCAACCACGACAATCGCGGCGACGACAACGGTCACCGCGGGCCGCCGAACGGTGGGCCGCCGCCGCAGGGCGCAGTGGGTGGGCCTCGCGGACCGGGTGGAGCACGACCAGGCGTGGGCGGACCGCCGCCGTCGCAACCGCAGCAGCAGGCCGGGAATGGTGGTGGGACAGGTAACGGCGGCAATGGTGGCGGTGAGTCGAGACGAGGCTCGGGCGGCTTCAATCGCCAATCAGGTGGACAGAATGGTGAGCATTAAGTTAAGTGTGGCGGCCGCTGGGCACTAGGCGCGCTTGACAGGATACGCGGCGAGTTGCCTGCACGTTGGAGACCACCGTGCAGGTTCACCGGTCAAAGCAATTATCGGCAGCTTTGTAAATCGCCGCTCGGCCCCATGTGCCTCTGCAGCCCAAGCGCTATTTTCAGTTGGTTGCGGAGCACCTACCTGCCAACTTGCGCACTCTGCGCAAAAACGGCCCTCGAACGTAAACAGCCGCATCAGCCAATGTGACTACGCTGCGCCGCGTACAACTCCCTGAACGTACGACCCACCGGCGCCGGCATGTCGCGGGTATTGGTCCAGCCCGCGCCGCCCAACGGCAATCTGGCAATCGACCGATTCCGGCCACCCATTCGCTCCAGCACCCGCACGGCCAGCTTGGTGAAAAGCGCATAAGCGTCGGGATGGAGCGCCAGAAAACCCCAAACGGCAAACCCCACCCGCTCCTTCCACGGACGCAGTCGCCGTTCGACCTGCTTCTCGCGCAACTTGCGCAGCAGATCCGACAATGGAATGCCCACCGGGCAAACGCTGTTGCACTCGCCGCATAGCGTTGCGGCCTGTGGCAAATCGAGCGCCTTGTCGATGCCGACATAGCTCGGCGTCAACACCGATCCCATCGGGCCGGGATACACCCACCCATACGCATGACCGCCCACCTTCTGATAAACCGGGCAATGGTTCATGCACGCGCCGCAGCGGATGCACCGGAGCATCTCCTGGAAATCGCCGCCGATCAGACCCGTGCGCCCACCGTCGACCAGTACGACATACATATGCTCAGGTCCGTCCTGATCCCCCCCGCCGCGCGGCCCGGTCAGCATTGAAAAATAGTTCGACGTGACCTGCCCGGTTGCCGAGCGCGGCAACAGACGCATTGCCGTCGCCAGGTCTTCCAGCGTGGGCAGCACTTTCTCGATACCCGTAACGGCCACATGCACTCGCGGCATGACCGTGCACATGCCCTCGTTGCCTTCGTTCGTGACCAGCACGACCGAACCGGTTTCCGCGACCACGAAATTGCCACCCGTCACGCCCATGTCCGCGCTCATGAAATGCGGACGCAGCATTTCCCGCGCCTCGCGCGTCATATCGGGAATCTCGGTCAAACGCGGCCGGCCATGCGTCTTCGCGAACAGGTCCGCAATCTCGTCCTTATCTTTATGGACGACCGGCGCGATGATGTGGCTCGGCGGTTCGTTGTCGTTGATCTGAAGGATGTACTCGCCCAGATCGGTTTCGATCGACTGCACGCCCATTTGCCCGAGCACTTCGTTCAGACGCATTTCTTCGGTGACCATCGACTTGGTCTTGATCACCTTTTTCACGTCATGCTTGCGCGCAATGTCACCGACCAGCCGCGCGGCTTCCTGAGTCGTTTCGGCGAACAGCACGGTCACGCCGCGCCGGGCGGCCTCTTGCTCGAAGGTTTCCAGCCACACGTCGAGATTTTCCAGCGCGCGATTGCGGCGCTCCTTGAGCGCGGCGCGGGTGACGGGGAAATCGATCGCGGTCATCGCCGACGCGCGGGCCGACACGAACTTGGTGGAAAGCTTGGTCAGGTTCTGCTGCAAACGCTGGTCGGCGAGTTTCTGACCGGCGCGAGCCTTGAACTGCATCGTTTGAATCTGCATGGCGGCCTTTTGCGTAATCGAACACTAGGCGAAGACGACGCGCGCGAATCAGAACGCGCGAAATGGGATGCTGGAAGCGCCGGCTGTTGCAGTTGCGCGAAGCAGCCCGCGCCGACACACCAACGGCATACGGCCAACGCGGCTAGACGTCGCCGGCCAGCACCTGCGCGATATGCAACACCCGGGTGGTGGAATCCCCCTGACGGCGCAAACGCCCCTCGATATTGAGCATGCAGCCGAGATCGCCGAGCACCACCGTACCTGCCCCGCTCGCGCTGATATTCGCGCATTTTTCGTCGACGATCGCCGTGGAAATGTCGCCGTACTTCACCGCGAACGTGCCTCCGAAACCGCAGCAGTGCTCGCAGTCCTTCATCTCGGTGACCGGCACGCCCACCTGGGCGAGCAACGCGCGCGGCTGCGCCTTCACGCCGAGTTCGCGCAACCCCGAACAGGAGTCGTGATACGTGACTTCTCCAGTGAACTCGCCGGGCTGCAACTGCACCTTCGCCACGTTGACGAGGAAATCGGTCAACTCAAACACCTTGGCGCGCACGCGGCCGAAGCGGTTCATCAACTGGGGATCGTCAGCGAAAAGGTCGCCGTAGTGCGAACGGATCATGCCGCCGCACGAGCCGGACGGCACCACGATGTAGTCGAACTGCTCGAACTCGCGTACGGTTTTCTCGGCCAGATCACGCGCAATACTGCGCTCGCCCGAGTTATAAGCGGGCTGTCCGCAACAGGTTTGCGCGGGTGGCACGATCACCTCGAAACCGGCGCCTTCGATCAGCTTGATGACCGAAAAACCGATTTCGGGACGCATCAGGTCGATCAGGCAGGTGACGAACAATCCGACTCGCATGAGCCCTCCTTCGGGAAAACGTCCCTGATTATCCGCTGTTTGGCGGACAATACCAACGGCCAGAAGGCGTAGGACGAATAGTCTGCAAATTCGAATACGCCTTCGAACCGCGTTCGCTTTTTTCACCATACGAGATACAATCAATTTCCGCTGTTTGACGCGTCAACCGATTCCTCCCATGAGCGATACGAACCCGGATCCCAAAACATCGATCCAGGTGATCGAACGCATGATGCGCCTGCTCGACGCCCTCGCCGCGCATAGCGACCCGGTCAGCCTGAAAGAACTTGCCATCCGCACGGAGCTGCATCCGTCCACCGCGCACCGCATCCTGAACGATATGGTGATGTGCCGGCTGGTCGACCGCTCGGACCCCGGTACTTATCGGCTCGGCATGCGCCTGCTCGAATTGGGCAATCTGGTGAAGGCGCGTCTGTCGGTGCGCGACGCGGCGCTGACGCCAATGCGCGAGTTGCATCGGCAGACTGGCCAGACGGTGAATCTGTCGGTCCGTCAGGGCGACGAGATCGTCTATATCGAACGCGCTTATTCCGAGCGCTCGGGCATGCAGGTCGTGCGCGCTATTGGCGGACGGGCGCCGCTGCATCTGACTTCCGTCGGCAAGCTGTTTCTCGCCGCCGACGAATCGACCCGCGTGCGCGCCTACGCCACCCGCACCGGCCTGTCCGGCCATACGCAGAACAGCATCACCGATCTGACGAAACTGGAACGGGAGTTGTCGCACGTGCGTCAGCAAGCCTGCGCGCGCGACAACGAAGAACTGGAACTCGGCGTACGCTGCATAGCAGCCGGAATTTATGACGACACCGGCAAGCTGGTCGCAGGTCTGTCATTGTCGGCACCGGCGGATCGGTTGCAGGATTCGTGGCTGGGGCAAGTCAGTCAGACAGCGCTGATGATTTCGGAATCGCTGGGTTATCGGCCGCCTGCGCCGCATGATCATTCGCACGGCGGCCATAGCCACCATACGTAAGACCCACGCCCGATTTCCAGCACCCGCTCAGGCACAAAAAAAAGCCTCGCAACGATTGCGAGGCTTTTTCAATTTAGCCGGTCATCACACCGGCTATTCAAACTCATTCAACCTGCTTCAGGTGCCCGCGCCACCAGCGTCCGCACTGGTAATACGCGGCTGGTCGCCACCATTATCCAGCCACGTGCGAAGACGCGTAGCGTCCGCGAAACGCGAGTACTTGCCCGACGAATCGAGCAACACCAGGATCATCGGACGGCCATGAATGGTCGCCTGCATCACGAGGCACTCGCCCGCTTCGTTGATGAAGCCGGTCTTTTGCAGACCGATGTCCCACGTCGGATTACGCACCAGCGCATTGGTGCTGTTGTACGCCAGCGAACGCTTGCCGGTGTACACCTCGTAGCTGTGATCGGTCGAGAACTTGCGGATCAGCGGATATTGATACGCGGCGTTGACCATCTTCACCAGGTCGCGCGCGCTCGACACGTTCTGGCTCGTCAAACCCGTGGGGTTTTCGAAGTGCGTATCGGTCATGCCGAGTTGCTTGGCCTTCGCGTTCATCGCGGCCAGGAACGCCGGACGCCCACCCGGGAAGTAACGCGACAACGCTGCGGCCGCGCGGTTTTCCGACGCCATCAGCGCGATGTGCAGCATGTCTTCACGCGAAAGCACCGAGCCCACCGACAGACGCGAACCGGTGTTCTTCTCGTAGTCACGGTCTTCGTCGGTGACTTCGATCTGGTCGGTCATCGGCTCTTTCGAGTCGAGCACCACCATCGACGTCATCAGCTTGGTGATCGACGCGATCGGCACCACAGCGCGCGAGTTCTTGTCGAACAGCGACTCGCCGGTGTTCTGGTCGATCACGTACGCAACGCTTGAGCGCAGCATCAGCGCGTCTGGTGTTTCGTGCAGACCGAAAGCCTGACCGACGGTCGGTTGACGCGGTTCATACGCGACACGGCGCACGACCGAATGGTGACGGCCGTTGGCCGCAAAGGTCACGCGCTTGCGTTTGACGTTCGCGCGCGGCGCATCGTCGTCGGCAACGGCGGTTTTTGCGACCGCGCCTTTGCCGGCCTTAACCGACTTGCTCGACACCTTGGCGGTGGCGGCAGCCGGCTTTTTGGCAGCTTTGGCGTGTTTGGAGGTTTTTGCAGTTGCAGCAGACGTGGCGGCAAAAGTGGAGACGGGCGTGGCGAACGCCGCTGCGACGACCAAAGAGACGGCCACCGACAGAGCGGTGCTGCGGGCCGCGCCGTGGATCACTTTTAGCGACGAAAACATGTCGGTTTTCATGGGTGTTCGGTAGGGAGCGGCGAGAGGTTTCCGCAAGTGTAGTAAAACAACGAAAAATTAGCAATTTGAAGCACTTATAGGCGCTCCTTAAACCGGCTTGTAAGCTCCGATCGCAAAAACACGAATAAGTGCCGCGCATCGATCGAAAAAAACGATCGCTAGCGCGCTACGTCTCACTATTGCCGCCGCTCGCCAGAATCGAGTTGATTCTTCCAGCATAACGGCAATTTCGAGACAACCTTGATCAGGGGAAATACGGTTGATGCATGGGGCAAATACAGCGCCGCCTGTGCGAGGAAACAACGTCAGGGTCTCGCCGCGTTGACTGTTAAACGCTTGCAGGAAACCACCGACGCGCGTTCGACCGGTACTCAGGATTAACGTTCCATGACACTTTCCGGTTTACATCGAATCCCGAATTGATGATTTTTTCCCGGCTCAAGGAGTTACCGAATCACGCTGGCAAACCCTGAGCGACCGGTAAAAATTCCTCGCACCATTTCAATACATCAGCGTTTTTTCCGCACCAGCACGGTGCTACCGGTCAAATCGACTGACGTCATATGGATGTCATGCCTACTGCATAACGTATTGTTTTATCAGCACTTTCTTAATATTGTGCGACGCACAAAAAGCACTTGACATTCATTGTGGCCATCCTAAAATGGGAACCATTGCTGCGATGCACAATACATTGCGGCCCGGGGAGACGATCCACTGCGTCTCGCCACCAACCCAATGCGGTCCGCACAGACAGACCGCAACCCAGGAGCGTAAACCATGACTCTGCTGACCCCTGAGCAATTCGCCGCAGCCCAGAAAGCCAACTTCGACACTCTGTTCGGCCTGACGACCAAAGCATTTGAAGGCGTCGAAAAGCTGGTTGAGCTGAACCTGCAAGTTGTGAAATCGACGCTCGCCGAAAGCCAGGAAAATGCTCAACGCGCGCTGTCGGTGAAGGACGCGCAAGAATTGCTGGCGCTGCAAGCTAGCCTGGCTCAGCCGGTTGCTGAGAAGGCACTGTCGTACGGCCGTCACGTGTATGAGATCGTTTCGGCAACGCAAGGTGAATTCACCCGCGTCGCAGAAGCTCAATTCGAAGAGCAGAACCGCAAGGTCCAGTCGCTCGTCGAAAACGTCGCGAAGAATGCACCGGCTGGCTCGGAAACCGCCGTCGCCGTGATCAAGTCGGCTATCACCGCCGCTAACACGACGTACGAAACGGTTCACAAGGCAACGAAGCAAGCTGTCGAAATCGCTGAAAGCAACTTCAATGCGGCTGCTACGGCTGCGTCGAAGGCAGCTTCGCAAGCCGCTGCTCAGGCATCGCGCTCGGCCAAGAAGGCAGTTTAAGTTTCTCGCAGCAGCAACACGATTGATCTCGCAGCACGTCGGGTAGCACTTCTGCTGTTACCTATTACGCCGGCACAGCCCATCCGCTGTGCCGGCGTTGTCGTAAGCAACAGCGTCGTGCCGTTGCCGCTCACACAGTTTGATTGGCCGAACGCTCCGATACGTTGAAAACGTATCGTTTGCCCGGCGAAGTAGCCGGGATTTTTTTTGGCCCGGCTGACGCGGCCCCGCTGAAGCGCGACATGCGCCCTGCCCTGCCTCGCAGCCAAAGAAAAACGGCGCGCCTTTTTAAGGGACGCGCCGTTTTTTTCGCCTGTGCTTCCGCGAACCCGCCTGCGCTTACAACACACACGCAGACAGATTCTCGAGACGGCGTTACTTCTTCTTTTGCGGCGGCAGGTCGGTACAGACGCCTTCGTACAACTCCGCGGCCATTCCGATCGATTCGCCGAGCGTCGGGTGCGGGTGGATCGTTTTACCGATATCCGTTGCATCCGCGCCCATCTCGACTGCGAGACAGACTTCGCTGATCAGGTCGCCCGCGTTCAGACCGACGATCCCGCCGCCGATCACTCGATGCGTTTCCTCGTCGAACAGCAGCTTCGTGAAGCCTTCGTCGCGGCCGTTGGCGATCGCGCGGCCCGAAGCGGCCCACGGGAACACTGCCTTGCCGTACTTGATGCCCGCGGCCTTCAACTGGTCTTCCGTCTTGCCCGCCCATGCCACTTCCGGATCGGTGTAGGCCACCGACGGGATCTGCAGCGCGTCGAAGTATGCCTTCTCGCCATGAGCGGCTTCCGCAGCAACGTGGCCTTCGTGCACAGCCTTGTGCGCGAGCATCGGCTGACCGACGATATCGCCGATCGCGAAGATGTGCGGCACGTTCGTGCGCATCTGCTTGTCGACGTCGATAAAGCCGCGATCCGTCACCGCGACGCCGGCCTTGTCCGCGCCGATTTTCTTGCCGTTCGGCGTACGGCCGACGGCGACCAGCACGAGGTCATAGCGCTGCGCTTCGGCCGGAGCCTTTTCGCCTTCGAACGACACGTAGATGCCGTCGTCTTTCGCTTCGGCGCCGGTCGTTTTGGTCTTCAGCATGACGTTGGCAAAACGCTTGCTGTTGTACTTCTCCCAGACCTTGACCAGATCGCGGTCCGCGCCGGCCATCAGACCGTCGAGCATTTCGACTACGTCGATCTTCGCGCCGAGCGTGGCATACACGGTCGCCATTTCCAGACCGATAATGCCGCCGCCGATCACCAGCATGCGTTGCGGAATCTGACGCAGTTCGAGCGCGCCGGTCGAATCCACCACACGCGGATCTTCCGGAATGAACGGCAGCTTCACCGCTTCCGAACCCGCGGCGATGATCGCCTGCTTGAACTTGACGACTTTCTTGCCGCCTTCGGTCTGCACTTCCATGTGATTCGGATCGACGAACGCGCCGGTCCCCGTCACCACTTCGACCTTGCGCGCCTTGGCCATACCGGCGAGACCGCCGGTAAGCTTCTTGACGACGCCCGACTTGAAGTCGCGCAGCTTGTCCAGATCGATCTGCGGCTTGCCGAACGTGATGCCGTGCGCGCCGAGCGCTTCAGCTTCATCGATCACGAGCGCGGTGTGCAGCAGCGCCTTCGACGGAATGCAGCCCACGTTCAGACAGACGCCGCCGAGTGTCGAGTAACGCTCGACCAGCACCGTCTTCATGCCCAGGTCGGCCGAACGGAACGCAGCCGAATAGCCGCCGGGGCCCGAACCGAGCACGAGCATGTCGCATTCGATGTCCGCGCTGCCGGAGAAGCTGCCGGCTTGCGGAGCAGGCGTTGCCGCCTTCGATGCAGCAGCAGGTGCGGGAGCCGGAGCAGCCGCTTGCGCCGGTGCCTTCTCGGCTGCCTTCGGTGCCTCTTTGGCCGGAGCCGCTTCCGCCGATGTTTCGACGAGCGCGATCACCGTGCCTTGCGAGACTTTGTCGCCTGCCTTGACGCGAACTTCCTTGACGGTGCCAGCGGTATCGCTGGGCACTTCGATGGAAGCCTTGTCGGACTCGAGCGTCATCAGAGCCTGTTCGTTCTCGATGACATCGCCCGCCTTGATATTGACTTCAATGACATCGACGTCCTTGAAGTCACCGATATCCGGTACTTTTACTTCGACGAGACTCATAGTGTCCCCTTCTCTTATTGATCGTGATGACGAAGAACCATGCGACGTAGGACCTAAAAGCTGGCAGCACAAAGAACAGAACATCCTTTGCTGTCCGCCCAAGGACGCGCCTTTCTTTTGCTTACTTTTCTTTGGAAGACGCCCCGCAGGAAGTGCCCTTGGGGTGCAAAGAAAAGTAAGTGCCGCCCCGCACAGGGGCGACGCTAATAGACCGACGTGAAAGCAGGTTCTACAGAGAGACGCCGATCACAGACAACCGGAACCAGCGCCCCGCGCAACATCACATCAAAGAATCACACGCCGGAAATCGGCAAGAAGCGCCCCAAGATACGCATTGAAGCGCGCAGCTTCAGCCCCATCGATAACACGGTGGTCATAGGACAACGAAAGCGGCAGCATCAGCTTCGGCACGAACTGCTTCCCGTCCCAAACCGGCTTCATCGCGCCACGCGACAGACCAAGAATCGCCACTTCAGGCGCATTGATAATCGGCGTGAAGTTCGTGCCGCCGATCCCGCCCAGCGACGAAATCGAGAAGCAGCCACCTTGCATCTGATCCGGCTTCAGCTTGCCGTCACGAGCAGCCTTGGAAAGATCGGTCATTTCCTTCGCGATCTCGACCAGACCCTTCTTGTCCGCGTCACGAATCACCGGAACGACCAGGCCGTTCGGCGTATCCGCAGCAAAACCCACGTGGAAGTACTGCTTGAACACGAGGTTGTCGCCGTCGAGGCTCGCGTTGAACGTCGGGAATTTCTTCAGGGCCGACACGACAGCCTTGATCACGAACGCCAGCATCGTGATCTTCACGCCAGCCTTTTCGTTTTCCTTGTTCAACTGAACGCGCAGCGCTTCAAGCTCGGTGATGTCCGCTTCGTCGTTGTTCGTGACGTGCGGGATCATGACCCAGTTGCGATGCAGGTTCGCGCCCGAAATCTTCTTGATGCGCGACAGCGGCTTCGGATCGACCGGACCGAACTTGGCGAAGTCGACCTTCGGCCACGCCAGCACATTCAATCCGCCACCTGCGGCAGCCGGTGCAGCAGCACCTGCCGGCGCAGCGCGCTGGCCCGTCATCACGCCCTTGATGAACGCGGTCACGTCGGCTTGCGTAATGCGGCCCTTCGGACCCGTGCCCTTCACCTGCGTGACGTCGACGCCGAGTTCGCGTGCGAACTTGCGCACGGACGGCGACGCGTGGCTTGCATGACGCGCGCCGCCTTCACCCGCCGGAATCGACGGAGCCTGGGCGAGTGCGGACGGTTGTGCCGGTGCGGGCGACGGGGTCGCCGGCGCGTCCGACGGCTTTTCAGCAGCCGGCCGGGCCGCAGCGGGAGCGGGAGCAGGCGCCGCTGCCGGCGCAGCAGCGCCACCTTCGGCCTCGACCACCACGATCACCGAGCCTTCCGACACGTTATCGCCGACCTTGACCTTCACTTCCTTGACGACACCGGCGACCGAGCTCGGCACGTCCATGGTCGCCTTGTCGGATTCGAGCGTCACCAGCGACTGCTCTTTCTCGACGCGATCGCCGACCTTCACCGAGATTTCGATCACGGGAATGTCTTTGTAGTCGCCGATATCCGGCACTTTGACTTCCTGCAGGCCACCGCCCGCAGCAGGCGCCGCAGCGGGCGCGGGTGCAGCAGCCGGAGCCGGTGCAGCAGCAGGCGCCGGAGCGGGAGCCGCACCACCTTCAGCCGCTTCCAGCACGACGATCAACACGCCTTCCGACACGTTGTCGCCAACCTTGACCTTCACTTCCTTGACCACGCCGGCTGCCGAACTCGGCACGTCCATCGTGGCCTTGTCGGATTCCAGCGTAACGAGCGATTGCTCTTTCTCGACGGTATCACCCGCCTTGACCAGCACCTCGATCACAGGAATATCCTTGTAATCGCCGATGTCCGGCACCTTGACTTCGATCGCTTGACTCATTGTTAGTGTCTCCTGGGCCGCGCACGCGGCCTGCCCTTCTATTAAGGGCAGGCGCGCACGCCGTGGCACACGGGGAAGATGTCCTTAGACGGTCATCGGGTTGGGTTTGGCGGGATCAAGGTTGTACTTCTTGAGCGCCTCGGCGACGACCTTGCGTTCGATCGTGCCTTCATCTGCCAGTGCATTCAACGCGGCAACCGTGACCCAGTAGCGGTCGACTTCGAAGAAGTGACGCAGCTTTTCACGCGTGTCCGAACGGCCGTAGCCGTCCGTGCCCAGCACGACGAATTTCTGCGGCACGAACGCGCGGATCTGCTCGGTCAGCGCGCGCACGTAGTCGGTCGATGCGATGACCGGACCTTGTGCGTCCTTCAGCAGCTTCTCGACGTGCGAGAGCTTCTTCTCTTCGGTCGGGTGCAGCAGGTTCCAGCGCTGCACTTCGTGGCCTTCGCGAGCCAGTTCGGTGAAGCTCGGCACGCTCCAGAGGTCGGCAGCGACGCCCCAGTCGTTCTTCAGCAGCTCGGCGGCAGCGATCACTTCGTTGAAGATCGTGCCGGCGCCCATCAGCTGAACGCGCGGCGCCTTCGCATCGGCCTCGGCCTTGCTGAACGCGTACATGCCCTTGATGATGTCGGCCGCTACAGCTTCGCCCTGCGGAATCGCCGGGTGCTCGTAGTTTTCGTTCATCACCGTGATGTAGTAATAGACGTCTTCCTGATCCGCCACCATGCGACGCAGACCGTCCTGCATGATCACCGCGAGTTCGTAACCGAACGTCGGGTCGTAGCTGATGCAGTTCGGCACCGAAGCCGCCCACAGCAGCGAGTGGCCGTCTTCGTGCTGCAGACCTTCGCCGTTCAGCGTCGTGCGGCCAGCCGTCCCGCCCAGCAGGAAGCCGCGCGAACGCATGTCGCCTGCGGCCCATGCCAGGTCGCCGATACGCTGGAAGCCGAACATCGAGTAGAAGATGTAGAACGGGATCATGATCTCGCCGTGCGTCGAGTACGACGTCGCGGCTGCGATCCAGTCCGACATACCACCGGCTTCGTTGATGCCTTCCTGCAGGATCTGACCGGTTTCCGACTCACGGTAGAACATCAGCTGGTCGGAATCTTCCGGCACATACTTCTGGCCTTGCTGATTCCAGATACCGATCTGACGGAACAGGCCTTCCATACCGAAGGTACGCGACTCGTCCGGCACGATCGGCACGATGCGCTTGCCGAGTGCCTTGTCCTTCAGGAGGATGTTCAGGATCCGCACGAACGCCATCGTCGTGGAGATCTCGCGGCCTTCGCCCGTACCCTTCAGCAGCGGCTCGAATGCCGACAGTTCCGGCACCGGCAGCGAGTCGGCCTTCTGGCGACGCGCCGGCAGATAGCCGCCGAGGTCCTGACGGCGGGCACGCATGTACTCGAGTTCCTTCGAGCCTTCTTCGAACGTCAGGTACGGCACGTCGACGATCTGCTCGTCGGTGATCGGCAGACGGAACTGGTCGCGGAAATTCTTCAGCTGCTCCACCTGCATCTTCTTCTGCTGGTGGGTGATGTTCATCGCCTGACCGGCTTCGCCCATGCCGTAGCCCTTGATCGTCTTCGCGAGAATGACGGTCGGCTGGCCCTGCGAATTCGACGCTTCCGTGAACGCTGCGTAAATCTTGTGCGGATCGTGGCCGCCGCGATTCAGGTTCCAGATGTCGTCGTCGGACCATTCGGCGACCAGCGCCTTCAGTTCCGGCGTATTGAAGAAGTGTTCGCGAACATACGCGCCCGACTCCGACTTGTACGTCTGGTATTCGCCGTCGACCACTTCCATCATCCGGCGCATCAGCGCGCCCGACTTGTCGCGTTGGAACAGCGCATCCCAGCGGCTGCCCCAGATCACCTTGATGACGTTCCAGCCGGCGCCGCGGAATTCGCTTTCGAGTTCCTGGATGATCTTGCCGTTACCGCGCACCGGGCCATCGAGGCGCTGCAGGTTACAGTTGATCACGAACACCAGGTTGTCGAGACGTTCGCGGCCGGCCATGCCGATCGCGCCGAGCGATTCCGGCTCGTCCGTTTCGCCGTCGCCGAGGAAAGCCCAGACCTTGCGGCCGTCGGTCTTCGCAATGCCGCGCGCCTGCATGTACTTCATGAAGCGCGCCTGGTAGATCGCCATGATCGGGCCGAGGCCCATCGACACGGTCGGGAACTGCCAGAAGTCCGGCATCAGCCACGGATGCGGGTACGACGAGATGCCCTCGCCGCCCACTTCCTGACGGAAGTTGTCGAGTTGCTTCTCGGTCAGACGGCCGAGCAGGAACGCGCGCGAGTAGACGCCCGGCGACGAGTGGCCCTGCACGAAGATCAGATCGCCGCCATGTTCGGCGGACGGCGCGTGCCAGAAGTGGTTGTAGCCGACGTCATACAGCGTGGCAGCCGACGCGAACGACGCGATGTGGCCGCCGACGTTGGTTTCCTTGCCGGCGCGCAGCACCATCGCCATCGCGTTCCAGCGGGTGTACGAACGGATACGGTGCTCGATGTCCTGGTCGCCGGGGTTCTTTGCCTGACGCGCGACCGGAATCGTATTGATGTACGGAGTGTTTGCCGAGAACGGCAGGTGTTCGCCATGAACGCGTGCGAACTCGATCTGTTTTTCGATCAGGTAGTGGGCACGGTCGGGGCCTACTGCAGAAATCACGCCATCCAGCGCTTCCAGCCATTCGCCGGTTTCCTGCGGATCTTCATCTTTTTCAGCGGCGACGTATTTCATGACTTCGTCGGGTACAGCGGACATGCTCGTCTCCTGGATATAGAGGAACGCTCTTTGAACAGACGACGCGGACGAAGCACGGCCGCGGCAGCTTCGGCCAGATTGTAATGAGGGTCCCGACGTCCGCGCAACAAAATTTTCGAATTACGATATCGATTCTCACAATGCGAAAAATTGCTGCGGCGCAACCTGATTTGACTGCCGATCAGCGGATACGTCGGCTAGTTTGCGCCGAATAACGTGTCTTTCCGTGCTTTTTTGCGTCATTTGCGAGGGACGCGCTGCGCTACAATGCCACGCATGTTGACCGAACGGCTTTTCGCTCGCTCGGCGCGCACCGCCGGTTCTCCGGCGGATTCGACGCCGCCCTCCCGCTGGCACCATGGACCATGGTGGTCGAATTCCTATTTGCTGACGCCGCTTCTGTCGATCCTGGTTTTCCTGGTCGTCATGAGCCTGATTCTGTGGAGCCTGAACCGGCGCGAACAGCAGCAGCAGGAAGACACGCTCTACCGTAACGTCGCATGGGCGCAGCAGCAGATACGCCTGTCCATGACCGGCGCGCAGGAACAGATCCAGGCGCTTGCCCGCGATCTGGCTGCCGGCCATGCCGATCCAAATTCATTCCAGACGTCCACCACGGACATCATGCAGGGGCATCCCGAGATCCTCTACATGAACTGGTACACGAGCGCACAGCAGCCGCGCTGGCCCAATACGGCGTTGCCGGTGTTCGGGCAACGGCTTGCCCGGCCGAACGACGCGCAGATGGATGAAGCCGTCAAAGCCGCATTCAACGAAGCGCGCACCACGCGCCGCCAGGTCTACTCGCCGCTCATTTACGACGACGTCGGCAACGGCTATATCACGCTGCAAACGCCGGTGTTCCGTGACCGCGACTTTCTGGGCTCGATCGCCGCCGTGTTCTCGGTCGAAGGCATCCTGAAGCGCGACATACCGCCGGAGTTGTCGGCGAAGTACAAGATTTCGATCATCGACGTGAACAACCGCGAGTTGACCACCACGTCGACCCGCCCGCGCCTGCCGCGCGACATGTTCTACGACCTGCCGCTCGATCCGCCGGGCCAGGGCATCTCGGTGCGCGTGTACGCGTATCCGCAGATGACCAACTTCACCAACAACACGCTCGTCTGGCTGGTCGCCGGGTTGTCGTGCTTCGTGCTGTGGAGCTTGTGGAGTCTGTGGAAACACACGCGGCAACGCTTCGAGGCGCAGCAGGCGCTGTACGCCGAAGCGTTCTTCCGTCGCGCGATGGAAAACTCGGTGCTGATCGGCATGCGCGTGCTCGACATGCATGGCCGGATCACCCACGTCAATCCGGCGTTTTGCCGCATGACCGGCTGGGACGAAAGCGATCTGGTCGGCAAGAACGCACCGTTCGCGTACTGGCCGAAAGACTCGTATCCAGAGATGCAGCGTCAGCTCGACATGACGTTGCGCGGCAAGGCGCCGTCGTCCGGCTTCGAATTGCGGGTGCGTCGCAAGGATGGCTCCACGTTCCACGCGCGTCTCTACGTGTCGCCGCTGATCGACAGTTCGGGCCGCCAGACCGGCTGGATGTCGTCGATGACCGACATCACCGAGCCGAAGCGCGCGCGCGAAGAACTCGCCGCCGCGCACGAACGCTTCACGACCGTGCTCGAGAGCCTCGACGCCGCCGTGTCCGTGCTCGCCGCCGACGAAGCCGAATTGCTGTTCGCCAACCGCTACTACCGCCACCTGTTCGGGATTCGCCCGGACGGTCATCTGGAATTGGCGGGCGGCGGGTTCGATAGCGCACAGGCGTCGTCCGATTCGATCGATATGGTGGACACCTACGCCGGCCTGCCCGCCGCCGCGTTGACCGAGAGCACAGCCGACGCGCAGGAAATCTACGTGCAAAGCATCCAGAAATGGTTCGAAGTGCGCCGCCAGTACATTCAGTGGGTGGACGGCCATCTCGCGCAGATGCAGATCGCGACCGACATCACCACCCGCAAGCAGGCGCAGGAGCTGTCGCGCCAGCAGGACGAGAAGCTGCAGTTCACCAGCCGTCTGATGACGATGGGCGAAATGGCGTCGTCGCTCGCGCACGAGCTCAATCAACCCCTCGCCGCGATCAATAACTATTGCTCTGGAACCGTCGCACTGGTTAAATCCGGTCGGACGACGCCTGACAATCTGCTTCCGGTGCTGGAAAAAACCGCGCAGCAGGCCGTGCGGGCCGGAATGATCATCAAGCGGATTCGCGAGTTCGTGAAGCGCAGCGAGCCGAAGCGCCAGGCGACGCGCGTCGCCGATATCGTCGCGGACGCCGTGGGTCTGGCCGAACTGGAAGCGCGCAAGCGGCGCATCCGCATCGTCACCGATCTGCGCTCGCGTCTGCCGGTGATCTACGTCGATCCGGTGCTGATCGAGCAGGTGCTGGTCAACCTGCTGAAGAACGGCGCCGAAGCGATGGCCGACGCGCGGCCGAATGCGGTCGATCCAGTGATCCGCGTCGTCGTGCGTCTGGAGAGCGGCTTTGTCTGCATCAGCGTCGTCGATCAGGGACCGGGCGTCGACGAAGCAACCGCCGAGCGGCTGTTCGAACCGTTTTACAGCACCAAGTCCGATGGTATGGGCATGGGGCTGAACATCTGCCGTTCGATTATCGAATCGCACCGCGGTCGTCTGTGGGTGGTGAACAACGTCGAGTCTGACGGCCACATCACGGGCGCCACGTTCCATTGCAGTCTGCCTATTGGAGAGCCTGACGGCCCGAGCAACGGCGGGTCAGAGGCGCCGACACCACAAACCGTTACGGGAGAGCTATGAATACCCCAGTCACCACACAGGAAACTGTCTTTGTCGTCGACGACGACGAGGCTGTGCGCGATTCGCTGCGCTGGCTGCTGGAGGCAAACGGCTATCGCGTGCAATGCTTCTCCAGCGCCGAGCAGTTCATCGACGCATGGCAGCCGCACCAGCATCCAGGCCAGATCGCCTGCCTGATCCTCGATGTGCGGATGTCCGGTATGAGCGGACTCGAGTTGCAGGAACGCCTGATCGCCGACAACACGTTGTTGCCGATCATCTTCGTGACGGGTCACGGCGATGTGCCGATGGCCGTGTCGACGATGAAAAAAGGCGCGATGGACTTCATCGAAAAGCCGTTCGACGAAGCCGAATTGCGCAGGCTGGTCGAGCGCATGCTCGACAAGGCGCGCAACGAAAGCAGCAGCGTGCAGCAGCAACGTGCCGCCGCCGAGCGTCTGGGCAAGCTGACCGCGCGTGAGCATCAGGTGCTGGAGCGCATCATCGCCGGCCGCCTGAACAAGCAGATCGCCGACGACCTCGGCATCAGCATCAAGACGGTCGAAGCGCATCGCGCGAACATCATGGAAAAGCTGAACGTGAACACGGTCGCCGACCTGCTGCGTCTGGCGCTGTCGAACAAGCCGCAAGCGGCACAATAAAAACCAAAGCGGCGCAGGTTGCGCCGCCAGAGAGTTTTCGAGGGCAACGGCCGGACTGGTGAAAAGTCCGGCCTGTCTGCGCGATGTGCCCCACTTGCACCTGCCTGTACCGCTCCACACCCGCCTTCTTCTGTTTCGCCCCTTCCCCGCTTCCCCCCTGCGGCAAATAACGACTCGCATCGTCACCCGGGCCTGATCGACCGGGCGGATAAGCCCGTCCGTGCCGGTATAATGTCGGTCTTTGCAGAGGCGCCTGGCTTGAATTGGCGCCACGCGCTTTGCACGTGCCGACCTGGTTTCGCTGAAAAGCGCCATCGCGCGAGTCGTGCACCAAGCCGACCGGCCGCGTCTGCCCCCGCTTTCCAAACTGCCTATCTCGACCGACCATGACTGCCAAACTGATCGACGGCCTCGCCCTCTCCAAGACACTGCGCGCCGACGTCGCCACGCGCGCCGCCGCCCTGACAGCCCGCGGCCATCAGCCGGGCCTCGCCGTGGTGCTGGTCGGCGACAATCCGGCCAGCGAAGTGTATGTGCGCAACAAGATCAAGGCCTGTCATGACAACGGCCTCGGTTCGTCGTTCGACCGCTATCCGTCCGACCTGCCGGAAGCCGATCTGCTCGCGCGTATCGACGAACTGAACCACGATCCGCGTATCCACGGGATTCTGGTGCAGTTGCCGCTGCCGAAGCATATCGACAGCCACAAGGTGATCGAGGCGATCGCGCCGGAAAAGGACGTCGACGGTTTTCACGTCGCCAATGCCGGCGCGCTGATGACCGGTCAGCCGCTGTTCCGTCCGTGCACGCCGTACGGCGTGATGAAGATGCTCGCCGCCTACAACATTCCGCTGCAAGGCGCGAACGCAGTGGTGATCGGCCGCTCGAACATCGTCGGCAAGCCGATGGCGCTGTTGCTGCTCGAAGCGGGCGCGACGGTCACGATCTGCCATAGCAAGACGCGCGACCTGGCCGCCCATACGCGTAACGCCGACGTGGTGGTCGCCGCAACCGGCCTGCGCAACATCCTGACCGCCGACATGGTGAAGCCGGGTGCGGCGGTGATCGACGTCGGCATGAACCGCGACGACGCAGGCAAGCTGTGCGGCGACGTCGATTTCGCAGGCGTCAAGGAAGTGGCCGGTTACATCACGCCGGTGCCGGGTGGCGTGGGTCCGATGACGATCACGATGCTGCTGGTCAACACGATCGAAGCGGCCGAGCGGGAAGCGGACGCGAAGGCGTGAATCTCTGAGGGACGTGGCGGCTGAACGCGTGGTGGGCGGCGGTTGAATCTTCACCGCCTGCTATTGGCGGTCAGCGGTCCGAAAAAGGCCGGCGAATATGATTCGCCGGCTTTTTTTCTGGAAGTCCGCGGATGCACGGCGACGCCCAACCCGCCCATCAAACGCGCGAAAAAACGGAGTGAGCGAGCGCAACGCAGCAGCGCGAAATACCCTTCGCCATCTGCACGTTTCGCGCTCACCGCACCATCCGGTCCCCCGTCGCCACACCGGTTGCCAGCGGCATGCTCCGGGGCGCAAGACGCGCCCGGCACCACGTCAACAGCGGCCGCTCGACCCAGTGCCAGGACAACGCCGCGCACAGCCAGATAAACGGTGCGGCGATCAGCAGCGACATCCCGTGCCCCAACTGCGGCGCAAGACTGGCGACGCATTGCTGCACCATGAATCCGTACAGATAAATCCCGTACGAGTAATCGTGACGCGGCACCAAGCGCCGCAGCAGCGGCGTCGTCCCGATCCACAGCACGCCGTACACGAAGGTCAGGTAAAACAGCGGCTGGCCGCCCGCCGTATCGCGAAAGACCAGAAACACCATCGCGAACGCAAGCGCAGTCAGACCGTTGATATCGATCCGCTCACGCCAGCCGTACAGCAGCATCCCCAGCATGAAGAACGGCTCCGGCCAGAACGAATGCCCGGACGTCAACGCACCGGACGCCTCGCTGAAATCGTGCATGCCGAACTGCAATTGCGGCACGTGCAGGCCCAGCAGAAACACCGCGCATCCGAGCAGCGCCGACAACGCCACGCCGCGCGCGCTGGACAGCAATCCCAGCATGCCCGTCACCAGCACCACGACGTAACAGCGGATCTGCAGTGGCAACGTCCACAGCGGCGCGGCGATATCGACGGGGAAATGGTTGTGTTCGAAGACGCCCGGCAGCGCCCAGCCGGGTTTCAGCGCGATGGTCGACAGGTTGTCGAGATTGGCCCACGTCATGCCGGATGCGAAGTATTCGCGCAGCGGCAGCGTCGTAAAAAGCGGTCCGACGATGAACACCGTCACCAGCGAGCCGACCGCCAGCGCCGGCCACACGCGGGCGATGCGCAGCGCGGCGAAGCGTGGCGCCGAGCGTTGCCGGTCGAAGCTGGCGGTCGCCAGCAAGCCGCTCAGCAGAAAAAAGGCGTAGACGGCAAGCGCGGCGAGGCTGTCGAAGCCGAGCGCGTCGTGTACCCAGTCGGTCGCGCCATCGGCACCGGGCCCCTGCAGCAGGGTCGAGTAGCCATACACCACGGCCACGGCAGCCAGCAGCCGCACGAGGTCGAAGTTGTTGCCCTTGCGCGATAGAGCTTGCGAAAGCGGGTTCATCGATACCTCTGACAGAAAGCGCCGCCGTCCGACAGCGACGCTCAACATTGCGGCATAGCAGCAATTTGCTCCGTGCGCTTTCGCACAAACGCGCGACGGCTCAGCGCGGCTGCGGCATGCTGCGCTTCCGTCGATTGACGCACGGCCGGCAGCCTTTGCAGATATCCCGCTCGTGCCCTGCTCCCCTCACGCCCTGCAATCATCTCAAGCCTCCGCGCCCCCTCCCCGCCGCGCCTCTCGGTCCCCGACATCTGATAATTTGTGTCCCGACCGATTGGAATTGGCGCTCCCCGCCCCAATAATGTCCGTATCGGGCGAATGATCCGCACGGCGCGCAGCGCGCGTGCGCCACCCCGCCGATTACCCGTTCACCCGCGTCAGACAGGAAGCCTTATGTCCACTACCCCCTCGAATCACGACAATCCGCTCCTCGATTTCTCCGACCTGCCGCGCTTTGGCGAAATTCGCCCTGAACACGTCACCCCCGCCCTCGATGTCCTGCTCGCCGACGCAGCCGCCGCTGTCGAACGCGCGGCGTTGCCGATCACTCCCGCGTCGTGGGCCGACGTGGTCGAGCCGGTTGAGCGCGCCACCGAACCGCTGTCGCGAGCATGGAGCGTGATCGGTCATCTGAACGCCGTGGCCGATACGCCCGAACTGCGTGCCGTCTATGGCGAAAACCTGCCGCGCGTCACCGAGTTCTGGTCGAGCGTCGGACAAAATCTCGCGCTGTACGAAAAGTACAAGGCACTTAACGCGAGCAGCGATTTCGCATCGCTGACCGGCGAGCGCAAGAAAATCCTCGGCAATGCGTTGCGCGATTTCCGCCTGTCCGGCGCGGAATTGCCCGAAGACAAAAAGCCGCGTTTCGCTGAATTGCAGGAACAGCAGGCCGCGTTGTCGAAGGCGTTTTCCGACCATGTGCTCGATGCGACCAACGCGTATGCGTACGTCGTCGAAGCCGGCAGCGAAGCGCAACTCGCGGGGCTGCCCGAAGACGTGATCGAAGCCGCGAAAGAGGCCGCCGAACGCGAAGGCAAGACCGGCTACAAATTCACGCTGCACTTCCCGTCGTATTTCCCGGTGATGCAGTATTCGGAAAATCGTCAGATGCGCGAAGCGATGTATCGCGCGTACGTGACGCGTGCTTCCGAACTGGGGACGCAATACGGCAACGGCAAAGCCGAATGGGACAACACGTCGGTACTCGCCGACCAGTTGAAGCTGCGCGCCGAAGAAGCGCACATGCTGGGCTACAACAACTTCGCCGAAGTGTCGCTCGCGCCGAAAATGGCCGAGTCGCCGGCGCAGGTCATGGCGTTCCTCGAAGACCTCGCCACTCGCGCGCGGCCGCACGCCGAGCAGGACTGGAAGGAGTTGCGCGAGTTCGCCGCGAACGAACTCGGCATGACCGACCTGCAACCGTGGGATACGACGTTTGCCGCCGAGCGTCTGCGTCAGAATCGCTATTCGTTCTCCGAGAACGAAGTCAAACAGTATTTCCCTGAAGACGCCGTATTCAAGGGCCTTTTCAAGGTGACCGAGACGCTGTTCGGCGTGCGCATCCGTCGCGACGACGCGGCTGTCTGGCATCCCGATGTGCGCTTCTTCCGCGTCGAGAACCAGGACGGCGGTCTCGTCGCCCAGTTCTACCTCGACCTGTACGCACGCGAAGGCAAACGCGGCGGCGCCTGGATGGACGACGCGCGCGGCCGTCACAAGCACACGCACGGCAGCGTGCAAACGCCGGTCGCGTATCTGACCTGCAACTTCTCGGCACCGGTCGGCGGCAAGCCAGCCTGTTTCACCCACGACGAAGTCATCACGCTGTTCCACGAATTCGGCCACGGGCTGCATCACATGCTCACGCGTGTCGATGAACTCGGCGTGTCGGGCATCAACGGCGTCGAGTGGGACGCAGTCGAACTGCCGTCGCAATTCATGGAGAATTTCTGCTGGGAGTGGGACGTGCTGTCCGACATGACTTCGCACGTCGAAACCGCGAAGCCGCTGCCGCGCGACCTGTTCGACAAGATGCTGGCCGCGAAGAATTTCCAGAGCGGTTTGGGCACGCTGCGTCAGATCGTGTTCTCGATGTTCGACATGCAGTTGCACACCGGCTTCGATGCAAGCGGCACGAAGAGCGCGACCGAACTCGCGAACGAGATCAACCAGCGCTTCCACGTCGTGCCGCAGGCCCCGTTCTCGCGCTGGCCGAACACGTTCAGCCACATCTTCGCGGGCGGCTATGCGGCGGGTTACTACAGCTACAAGTGGGCCGAAGTGCTGTCCGCCGACGCGTACGCGGCCTTCGAAGAAGCCGCGCAGGCGGCGAGCGGCAGCGTGCTCGATCAGGCGACCGGCATGCGTTATCGCAAGGAGATTCTGGAAGTAGGCGGCAGCCGCCCGGCGATGGAATCGTTCAAGGCATTCCGCGGACGCGAGCCGAATATCGACGCCCTGCTGCGCCACAACGGCATGACGCCGGGCGCGGCGCATTGAGCGGTCGATGAAAATGTTCGCGCGTTGATTTTCGCGCGCGCTTAACAAAAAGCCGGTGCCTGTTCGTTCAGGTCACCGGCTTTTTTATGTCACCCACGCACACGCGCCGTCGCGGCAAGCACGCTTTAGCTCAGCCGCGATGCAGCTTGAAATCCACCTGCTGCGGCCGACCTTCGAGCGACAACGCCGCCCGCGCCGCCGGCGCACGACTCACCACTTTCCCGCGACTCACCACGGCTAACCGCGCGGCGCGCAAACGGATCGCCTCGACCGGATCGCGTGCGTCGAGCAGCACGAGATTCGCCGCGCAACCCGGCGCGATGCCGTAGCCTTCGAGGCCGAGAATGCGCGCGGCATTCACCGTCACCGTATCGAAACACGCGTGCATCGCATCGACGCCCGTCATCTGCGCGACGTGCAAACCCATGTGCGCGACTTCGAGCATATCGCCCGAACCGAGGCTGTACCACGGGTCCATCACGCAGTCGTGGCCGAACGCGACGTTGATGCCGGCCGCCATCATCTCCGGCACGCGGGTCATGCCGCGCCGTTTCGGATAGGTGTCGCTGCGGCCCTGCAACGTGATGTTGATCAACGGATTCGCAATCGCCGATACGCCTGCCTCGCGGATCAGCGGCAATAGCTTGCTGACGTAGTAGTTGTCCATCGAATGCATCGACGTCAGATGCGAGCCCGTTACGCGGCCATGCAAGCCGAGCCGGTGCGTTTCGGCGGCGAGCGTTTCGATGTGCCGCGACATCGGATCGTCCGATTCATCGCAATGCATGTCGACGCGCAAGCCCTGCTCCGCCGCGTACTCGCACAGCATGCGCACGGATTGCGCGCCATCGGCCATCGTGCGCTCGAAATGCGGAATGCCGCCGACCACGTCGACGCCCATTCCGATCGCCCGCTTCAGATTCTCGAAAGCGCCTGGGCTGCGCAGCACGCCGTCTTGTGGAAACGCCACCAGTTGCAGATCGAGATACGGCGCGACGCGGCGCTTCACTTCGACCAGCGCCTCGACGGCAAGCAGGCGCGGATCGCACACATCGACGTGGCTGCGAATCGCCAGCAAGCCGCGCGCGACCGCCCAATCGCAATACTGCAACGCACGATCGATCAACGCCTGCTGCGTCAATTCAGGTTTCAGTTCGCCCCAAAGCGCGATGCCCTCGAGCAGCGTGCCCGATGCGTTCACGCGCGGCAAACCGTACGACAGCGTGGCATCCATGTGGAAATGCGGATCGACGAACGGCGGCGTGACGAGCGAACCGGCGGCGTCGATTTCTTCGCGTGCGGTCGCGGCCAGATTCGGCTCGACGGCCACGATGCGCCCCGCATCGATACCGATATCGACGTGTTGCCCGGCATGTCGGGACTGCGCCTGTTGCGTCTGTTGTGGCGAGGCGCCAGGCGGCAGCACTGCGCGGCGGATGATCAGATCCATATGTCGCTCCCTGTTGATCGCTTGCGGGTCGCTTGTGGGTTACTCGCGGGGCGCCTGATTTGCGCATGGGCCGCGCCCGCCTGAGTACGATTCTATCGATGCCAGAAAGTCGGCGCCCGCGTTTTCTCGACGTGCCGTACCGGCAAGCGGCACCTAATCCGTACCGGCTGCGCGTGGTGCTGCGCGCCTATACTCGACCTTCGGCGAGTCATCAGCAAACGGAGACAGTATGAAGACGATCGGCGTGATAGGCGGCATGAGCTGGGAGTCGTCTACCGAGTATTACCGGTTACTCAATCGCCATGCGAAGGCGCGCCTTGGCGGCCACCATAACGCACGTAGCCTGATGCTCACGGTCGACTTCGCGTCGATCGAAGCCAGTCAGCGAGCGGGCGACTGGACCACGCTCGGCCAGCAGATGGCCGATGCCGCGCGTCAACTCGAACGCGGCGGCGCCGATCTGGTGATGCTCGCGACCAACACGATGCATCGCGTGTATGAATCGATCGAGCAGGCAATCGGCGTGCCGTTTCTACATATCGCCGATCCGACGGGTGAAGCACTGCGCGCTGCGGGAATCGAGCGCGTCGGCCTGCTCGGCACGCGCTATACGATGGAGCAGACGTTCTACACCGGACGCCTGCGCGAGCGCTACGGTCTGGACACGGTGATTCCCGACGAGGCCGAACGCGCGGACGTGCATCGCATCATTTACGACGAGTTGTGTCACGGCAAGGCGCTCGATGCGTCGCGCGCGGTGTATCGAAGCGTGATCGAATCGCTGGCCGCGCGTGGCGCGCAGGCGGTGATTCTCGGTTGCACGGAAATTACGTTGCTGATCGCGCAGGAAGATTCGGCGCTGCCGGTGTTCGACACGACTGCATTGCATGCGCAAGCGGCAGTGGAATGGGCGATTGAATCGGAATGAGGTTGAAGCGTGCCGAGGTGTGTGATGCACGCTCTGCCTGACATTCGAAATGTCGCGCTTGGTACGCGATAAAGACACGACAAGCACGCGCTAAAAATCGAAAAGCCCGCATGGCTTGCGCTATGCGGGCTTTCAACAATACTTGGTTGCGGGGGTAGGATTTGAACCTACGACCTTCGGGTTATGAGCCCGACGAGCTGCCAGACTGCTCCACCCCGCGTCAGAGAAAAAGAGTATAGCCTGCTGTCATCCAAACGTCAAACACTTGCGCGAATTATTTCTCGAATACGCTGGACGTGCACGTGAATCGGTATCAAAGATCCTGCACAGTCGCGCCTTCCACCTTGCCGTCGATGATGTCCGCGCCGTACTGGCTTGCACTACGTTTTGCGACGCCAAAATCGGAAATGGTGGCTGGCAGCACGAGACGGAATACGCGGCTCGCCTTCGATCCGCTGATCGCGCCAGGCCGGCACACTCGCACCGCGACGTCGTAACCTTCGGAATGACGCTTATGGCCGTCGAATTTGTCGAAGGCACGCGAAAACACCAGCGGGTGCACTTCGAAGTCCTTATAGAGCGCGGGATAAAGTTCGGCCATGATGACTCTCCAACTCGCGAGAGCGAGTGACTGTGTGGACCCACTATACGCTGTGGCATGAGGCGTCCGCGCTTTTATTTTCCGGCCCGCGAACAGGCAATTTTCACAGTCGCCTGTGTCGCGCGATAAGATGCTGGGCTAATGGAATCGCACGCAAAAATCCGCTGTGCGACTGGCCGCATGATTGCCGCTTCGTTTCCTGTGCGACCGTATAACCCGCCGCCGTGCCGTCAACCGATACGCGCGGCAGGCCGGGATGGTCGGGCGAAATCAGAAGATCGGGATCGAGGCCACGATAAAACCTTGCCCCGCAAGAATGTGAGAATGTCATGAAAATCGCTACCTGGAACGTCAACTCTCTCAAGGTCCGCCAGCAACACGTGATCGACTGGCTCGGCACCAGCGGCACCGACGTGCTGTGTCTCCAGGAACTGAAGTTGACCGACGATAAATTCCCGCGCGCCGAGCTCGAAGAGAAAGGCTACCGGAGCTGGTTCGCCGGTCAGAAAACCTATAACGGCGTCGGCATTCTGGTGCGCGACGGACTCAACGTCGACGAAAGCAGCGTGGTGCGCAACATCCCTGGCTTTGAAGATCCGCAGCAACGCGTGATCGCCGTGACGGTAGAAGGCGTGCGCATCATTTCCGCCTATTTCCCGAACGGTCAGGCGCCGGGCACCGAGAAGTTCGCGTACAAATTGCGCTGGCTCGACGCGCTGCACGACTGGGTCGCGAGCGAAATGGCGCAGCACCCGAAGCTCGCGCTGCTCGGTGATTACAACATCGCGCCGGACGACCGCGACGTGCACGATCCGAAAGCGTGGGAAGGTCAGAATCTGGTGTCGCCGGAAGAGCGAGCAGCATTCGTTCGCCTGATCGCACTGGGTCTGCTCGACGCGTTCCGTCAGTTTGAACAGCCCGAAAAACTCTACTCGTGGTGGGACTACCGGATGATGGCATTCCGCCGGAATGCGGGCGTGCGCATCGACCATATTCTGTTGTCGAAGGCACTGGCCGACGTGTGCACGTCGTGCGATATCGACAAGGTGCCGCGCAAGTGGGAACAGCCGTCGGACCACGCGCCGGTCTTCGCGCAACTCGGCTGAGTATTCAACGTAGTAGCCAACGTAGTAGCGCGCCGCATCGAATCCCGTGCAGCGCGCCAAGCGTTTGTCATCCGGCCGAAGAACCGGAGCCGTTCAACACGCTCCACAGAAACTCGAACACCATCGCATCGTGCTCGGCCTGCTCCAGTTCATCGGAGCCGCCGTGGCCGCCTTCCGTGTTCTCCCGGTACCAGACCCTGTCCGCCCTCTCCGCGCTCAACGCCTGCATGCGCGCAGCCATTTTGCGCGCGTGACCGGGATGCACGCGGTCGTCGGCAGTCGAGGTCGTGAACAGCACTTGCGGATAAACCACGTCCGCCGAAACCAGGTGATACGGTGAATAGGCAGCGAGCGCACGCGCGTCGTCAGGGTCGTCGGGATCGCCGTATTCGTCGATCCACGACGCGCCCGCGTGCAGCAGATGGAAGCGGCTCATATCCAGCAACGGCACTTCGCAAACCACCGCGCCGAACAACTCGGGACGCTGCACCATGCACGCCGCGACCAGCAGGCCGCCATTGCTGCCGCCCTGAATGCCGAGTTGCGCGGCACTGGTCACGCCGGTGCTCACGAGCGCTTCAGCCACCGCGATGAAATCGTCGAAAGCACGCTGACGGTGTTCGCCTTGCGCCGCCGTATGCCAGCGCGTGCCGAACTCGCCGCCGCCACGAATATGCGCGACCACGTAGACGCCGCCGCGTTCCAGCCAGCCGATGCCCTGCCCCGTCAAATAACTCGGCAGCAACGGAATCGCGAAGCCGCCATAGCCGCTCAGCAAACACGGACGCGGACCGGGCTGCGTGGAACCCGCACGCGGCGCAATCACCGTGTACGGAATCTGCGTTCCATCGGCCGATAAAGCATGCCCATGCGTGACGGCAAAGCGCGTCGCGTCGAACTGCGTCGGCCAGCGATCGAGCAACTCCCACTCGCCCAGATCATCGCGCGCGAGATCGGTGAGCCAGTATGCAGGCGGCTGCAGATAGTCATCGGTATCGACGAATACTTCGTCGTTCAGCGTCGATTCGATCGGCGACACATCGGCCTGGGTATCGTCGCGCGATGGAAACACGCGCTGCTGCCAATGCCACTGCTGCTGCGCATCCTGCGATGCCGTCCACAGCACGGTCCGGTTCTGCACATCTTCGAGATACGACACGATCAGATGATTGCGCGTATGCGTCCACTCGCATGCCGAGGTTTGGGAAGTGGGCGTGAACAGCGGCACCACGTCGCGTTCGCCACGCAAAAATGCGTCCTCGCGGATCGCCAGCAACGAGCCGCCCGGATAGCACGCGCCCTCATGTTCCCAGTCGAGGCGCGGTTCGAGCAGCAGCCAGCCGTGCCAGCCGCCGACCGCGACGTGCGCGGACAAATCGTACTTGCGCCAGGCGTCGGGGGCACCGTCTGCGGTATCGAGGTAATACGTGTGCGAATCGAAAAAGTCGATGCTGCTGATCACCGAATGCCGGCGTTCGAGCGGATCGTAATGCGCCTCCACGCCGATATCGCCGAACGCGCCCCTGAACACCACCGGCGCATCGGCCAGCGCCGTGCCGCGCGTCCAGCGCCGCACTTCACGCGGATAACCGGAGCGCGTCAGCGTCTTGCGGCCATTGTCCCAGCCGATATAAAGCGTGTCCCGATCGATCCACGATGCGGTGTGCTTGCCGGCCTTCGCGATCGCGAAGCCGTCGTCGACGAAACGCTGTGCTGCGATATCGAACTCGCGCACGACCAGCGCATCGGAACCGCCCGGCGACATCGTGATAAGCGCGCGATCGCCATCGGGATAAAGAATGTCCAGTTCGACGCAAACCCACGGCGTGCCTTCAGCCGCGCCCAGCGCGTCGAAGTCGAGCAGGGTCTGCCAGACCGGCGCACCGCTGCGCCATGCCGCCCACGTCGTACGACGCCAGATGCCTTTGGGATTGCACTCGTCCTGCCACAAGTCGTACGCCCAATCCATCCAGCGGTCGGGGATCACCGGGCGTTCACGCGGCAGGTAGGCATCCGCGAGACGCTGCCGCAGCAGTTCGAATGGCGGACTGCTGCACCACGCGGCGCGCGTTCGGGCGTTCTGCTGCTCGACCCACGCGAGCGCATCGGGGGCGTCGAGCGCTTCGAGCGACAGAAAAGGATCGGGGGAAAGCGGCCAGGAAAACTGAGTGGGAGATGCGGGCATCGTCGGCTGTCGAATGAAAACAGCGTTGATTATGCCTTGTGATGCAGGAAGGCCCGCTCGACGCGCGATCTTCGAGTCCACAATGGAAAACGGACCGGGGACGCCTGCGCGCCAACCCGGTCCGTCAATACCGCGCAACTCAACGCCAATCAGGGTTCGAGATTCAACTCCTGAATCTTGCGCGTGATCGTATTGCGGCCGATACCGAGACGCTCGGCCGCTTCGACTTTGCGTCCGCGCGTGAAGTCGAGCGCCTCGCGAATCACCGCCGCTTCGAAACGGCGCGCGAGTTCGTCCATCACGTCTGCGGCGTTTTCACGCAGCATCCGCGCGACTTCGGTGCGCAAACCGCCTTCCCATGCACTGACGGGCGTCGCGACCGGCATGCCGGTCGAACCCGCGGGCAGAGTCGCCGCGCTGGTGCCGTTGATCGGCGCAATGCCGGTCAAATTGCCGTCGCCCGCAGCGGCCACACCGCCGCCTGCACCGCTCAGATCGCTGACGCCGGCCTGCGCCGGTCCGAGATCGGGCGGCAAGTCCTTGATCTCGATGGTCTGCGCGGGCGCCATCACCGTGAGCCAGTTGGCGAGATTCTCCAGTTGACGCACGTTGCCAGGAAACGGCAGCGAAGCAAGATGCGCGAGCGCCTCTTCCGACACACGCTTCGGTTCGACGCCGAGATCGCGCGCGCTCTTCTGCAGAAAGTGTCGCGTGAGCAGCGGAATATCTTCGCTACGTTCGCGCAGAGCCGGCAGGCGCAAACGGATCACATTGAGCCGGTGATACAAGTCCTCGCGGAACAGGCCCTGACGCACGCGCGATTCGAGATTCTGGTGCGTCGCTGCAATCACGCGCACGTTGGCGCGCAACGGGTTATGCCCGCCGACGCGATAGAACTGCCCGTCCGACAGCACACGCAACAGACGCGTCTGCAAATCGAATGGCATGTCGCCGATTTCGTCGAGGAACAGCGTGCCGTTCTCGGCCTGCTCGAAACGCCCCTGACGCATGGCCTGCGCGCCGGTGAACGCGCCGCGCTCGTGGCCGAACAATTCGGATTCCAACAGATCTTTCGGAATCGCGGCGGTGTTCAGCGCAATGAACGGACCGTTCGCGCGTGGGCTATGTCGGTGCAGCGCGCGCGCGACCAGTTCCTTCCCGGTGCCTGATTCGCCGGTAATGAGCACGGTCGCCGCCGAATGCGACAGGCGTCCGATCGCGCGGAACATGTCCTGCATCGCCGGCGCCTGGCCGAGCATCTCGGGCGCTTCGGCCGGACGGTCGTCCCACGTCTGCTCGCCGCGCATGCTTTCGTCGACCGCGCGGCGGATCAACTCCACCGCCTTGTCGACGTCGAACGGTTTGGCGAGGTACTCGAACGCGCCGCCCTGGAATGCGGCGACCGCGCTATCCAGATCCGAGAACGCGGTCATGATGATGACGGGCAAGCCCGGCACCTTGTCGCGTACGGTTTGCAGCAATTCGAGGCCCGAGCCGCCCGGCATCCTGATGTCGGACACCAGCACCTGTGGGCTGTCGTGATCGAGCGCGGCCGATGCCTCGCGCACATTCGCGAAGCTGCGGGTCGCGAAGTTCTCGCGTGCGAGCGCTTTTTCAAGCACCCAGCGAATCGATTGGTCGTCGTCTACTATCCAGATCGGCTTCATATAGGTCGGTCAGAAGTCTTGAAATGCGTGTGGTGTTAGCAGTCGAGCGGCAGCAAAATCTGAAACTCGGTGTGGCCCGGCCGGCTTTCCACTTCGATCAGACCGTCGTGCTGCTGCACAAAAGTCTGCGCGAGCGTCAGACCGAGACCGCTACCGTCCTCGCGCCCCGACACGAGCGGATAGAAAATGCGGTCACGGATTTCCTCGGGAATGCCAGGGCCGTTGTCAGTGATATGCAAGTCCAGTGCCAGCTTACATAAGCGTTTCGACACGGTGATCTTGCGTGCAATGCGGGTGCGCAATTCGATGCGCGCGTCGCCTTGCGAAATACGTTCGCGCAGTGCTTCGGCTGCATTGCGCACGATGTTCAGCAGCGCCTGGATCAACTGTTCCTTGTCGCCGCGCAGGTCGGGCACGCTCACGTCGTAATCGCGCTCGATGGTGAGGCCGCGCGGAAACTCCGCGAGAATCACCTGACGCACGCGCTCGCATACTTCATGAATGTTCACGTCGCCGACGATATGCGGATGACGGTGCGGCTCAAGCAAGCGGTCGACCAGTGTCTGCAGCCGGTCCGATTCCTTGATGATGACCTGCGTGTACTCGCGCAATTCGTCGCGCTGACGCTCGCCGAGTTCGAACTCCAGCAGTTGCGCCGCGCCGCGAATGCCGCCGAGCGGATTCTTGATCTCGTGAGCGAGATTGCGGATGAGTTGCTTGTTGACCGCCGTGAGGTCGTTGATGCGCTCTTCACGATCGGTACGCAGATGCCGCTCGTTCTCGAACAGTTCGAGCAGCACGTAGTCTTGCGCGCTTTCCAGAAAGCCGACGATCGCGTGCACGTGCAGCGGTTCGTGGCCGGGACGTTCGAGCACGGCGTCCAGATGGGTCGCGTGAAAACGGTGGGCGGCGATCGCGGTGATGGTCGCGACCAGTTCGTCCGCATTGGAGAAGATGTCGGGCCACGTCATCTGCGTCAGTTGACGTCGCGACATCTCCAGCATCGACTCCGCCGAAGGATTCGCGAACGCGACGCGCAGCGAGCGTTTTTCGAGCACCAGCACGACGGTGGGCAGCGTCTCGAAGCCCGGCAGCAGACCGGAACTGACGAGCTGCGCATCGTCCGACAGTGACTGCTCGTGCCCTTTCCTTGCCTTGATCAGATTCTTGAGAACCATCTTGCAGTCTGGCCGATAGGAGATGGTGATAAATCAGGGAGTGCTGCTTCGGGGAAACCTGGCGTAGTGCCTTCTGCTCCCTCATTGCAAACATAGGCAGCAAACGAAGGCATCGCCAACGTTCGGTCCGGTCCAACAAAAAAGGGACGGCGCCGCCGTCCCTTCGTGACCGATCGCGAGCGTCGGGCAGAGTGCTTCGCCGTTTGAAGGGCGAAGCACCATTGCCGCTTACAGCGAGTAGTACATTTCGAATTCGATCGGGTGCACCGACTGACGATAGCGTTGCAGCTCGCCCGTCTTCAGTTCGATGTACGCGTCGAGCATCGAATCCGTGAACACGCCACCGCGCGTCAGGAACTCGCGGTCGCCGTCGAGTGCGTCCAGAGCCTGGTCGAGGCCGGCACACACGGTCGGGATCTTTGCATCCTCTTCCGGCGGCAGGTCGTACAGGTTCTTGTCGGCAGCTTCGCCCGGGTGAATCTTGTTCTGCACGCCGTCCAGACCCGCCATCATCAGCGCGGAGAAGCACAGGTACGGATTCGCCAGCGGATCCGGGAAACGCGTTTCGATACGACGGCCCTTCGGGTTCGACACGTGCGGAATACGGATCGATGCCGAACGGTTGCGTGCCGAGTAAGCCAGCTTGACCGGTGCTTCGAAGTGCGGCACGAGACGCTTGTACGAGTTCGTACCCGGGTTCGTGATCGCGTTCAGCGCGCGAGCATGCTTGATGATGCCGCCGATGTAGAACAGCGCGAATTCCGACAGACCTGCGTAACCATTGCCTGCGAACAGGTTCTGGCCGTCTTTCCAGATCGACTGGTGAACGTGCATGCCCGAACCGTTATCGCCGACGACAGGCTTCGGCATGAACGTTGCCGTCTTGCCGTACGTGTGCGCGACGTTGTGGATGATGTACTTCATTTGCTGCAGCCAGTCGGCGCGCTGAACCAGCGTCGAGAACTTCGTGCCGATTTCGTTCTGGCCTTGACCAGCGACTTCGTGGTGGTGCACTTCGACCGGGATGCCGATCTGTTCGAGCAGCAGACACATTTCCGAACGGATGTCCTGGAACTGGTCGACCGGAGCAACCGGGAAGTAGCCGCCCTTCGTGCCCGGACGGTGGCCGGTGTTGCCGCCTTCGAATTCCTTCGCCGACGACCACGGTGCTTCTTCCGAACCGATCTTGATGAAGCAGCCCGACTGATCCGTGTTCCACTGGACCGAGTCGAAAATGAAGAATTCGGGTTCCGGACCGAAGAAGGCGGTGTCGCCGAGGCCCGTGCTCTTCAGGTACGCTTCAGCGCGCTTTGCCAGCGAGCGCGGGTCGCGCTCGTAGCCCTTGCCGTCTGCCGGTTCGACGACGTCGCAGGTCAGCACGAGGGTCGATTCTTCGTAGAACGGGTCGATGAAAGCCGTGTTTGCGTCCGGGATCAGCAACATGTCCGATGCTTCGATGCCCTTCCAGCCGGCAATCGACGAACCGTCAAACGCATGGCCGCTTTCGAACTTGTCTTCATCGAATGCCGACACCGGCACCGAAACGTGTTGCTCTTTACCGCGCGTGTCGGTGAAGCGAAAGTCGACAAACTTGACGTCTTCGTCTTTGACGAGTTGAATGACGTCGGCCACGGATTTACTCATAACCTATCTCCTGATTAACGAATTCGGCGGATTCAGCCGCCGCCCAATCTAGCTGACCCGTCCCGGCACGTCCACCCCTGAATCGAGGGAGTGAGACAGAAACTCTTGTCAGGACAAATCGATCGGCACCAATAAAGCAGCTTCTGTGCCACCTCTGCGCCAACCCGGCGCAATTCCTGACTGCACGCGCGTTTGCGGGGAATCTCCCGATCGAACGACGTGCATTGTCCAAATCTTCGAGCGCCATCAAGCACCATTTCTGTGCAGTCACTATGCGCGAGAAGTTCGATAGTTCCATTCTGGTGCATTTATCCTTATTTGCACCAGAATAAAGCATCGACGCAGCGAGTCTGGGTCCGCGTAGCACGGTCAGCCGGGCGCGCGGCGGCGGGTTACCCCGCGCTAGAATGTTCATTTGGTCCGAAGGAGACAGGCACTCATGAGCACGCTCGAACAGCTGTACGCCCAGGCGGAAACCCGCCGCACCGAGAACCAGTTGCCGTACGCAGGCGCGCTGTCGCCCGCCGAAGCATTCGAACTGTTGCAACTCGATCCGCGCACGCGCCTGGTCGACGTGCGCACCCGCGCGGAACTCGACTGGGTCGGCCGGCCGGTGATCGGCGACGGGCAGTACGCGCACGTCGAGTGGACCCGCTACCCGGGCGCGGTGCCGAATCAGGAATTTCTCACGCAGTTGGGCCAGATAGCGTCGTCCGATACGCCGGTGCTGTTCCTGTGCCGCAGCGCTGCGCGCTCGAAGCTCGCCGCGATCGCCGCTACCCAGGCCGGCTTCACGAAGGCGTATGACCTGCTGGAAGGCTTCGAAGGCGACAAGGACGGCCAGGGGCATCGAAAGACGGTCTCGGGATGGTGTTTTCGCGGCTTGCCGTGGCTCGGCGCGTGAGGCTGCGTAGCAGCGCGACTCATGAGCGCGTTTGGGGAACCGCTGAAACCCAGTGGCGGTTGCGTAAGCCCGCTGAAATAGAACGCGCCGACGACACATTGACTGCATCGTCGGCGCAGGGTGTGACACTGCGATGTCGGGGCGAAGGCTTCTGCTCGCGACCGGCAGCCACCTATTTATCGGGCGTTGCCGCCCGATCACCCCACCGCTGCGCTTACTGCGCCGCGGCAATCCCGAACACGTGCAACTTGCCGGCGCTAACCTGCTTCGGCAACGTGACGCTCGCCACCGTCTTGCCGGGAGTCAGCGGCACGGTCTGCGCGAACAGATAAGTCTTGACGGCGTTGTTCGTGCCGTCGCCACTGTTGCGGTACGTCGTGGTCAACGCGATCGGGTTCACGGGTGCTGCGCTGCCGCCGTTGAGCGTCCAGTCGTCGAACGAGAGCGTGAAAGGCGTGGTCGTGCCGTCGGCGTAGGTCACGAGCGCCGCGCCCGAACCCGGCCCATTGTTGGCCGAACCCAGCAGAACCAGCGAGCTGCCTCTCGTACCGCGCGGCATCGCGATGGTCTGCCCGACTGCGACGGCGTTATCGAGCGGGCCGCCTGACAGCATGAAACTGGCGCCGTCGAAAACGAACGGCTTACCCGGCGACGCACCCGCGCTCGCCAATGCCTGCGACGAGTAGCTGTAAATCGAACCGTCGAAGTCCGCACCCTGGCCGTCGGTATTCGTGCTGCCGTCCGTGCTGATGCCGTGGTTATTGAATGCATCCGCGACGTTGCGCGCGACCGGCAGACCGTACGACGGCGGCGCATCGGCGGCATCCGTTCCCCACTGCGACGGCGTCGAGCCCATCGCGAAGTTCAGCGTCGCCCCGCGCGACAGCGCGTTGATGTCGAGCCACGAACTGTTATGGGCCGCACCATTCACGGTCAGGCTTTGCACGTACGTGGCGCTGGGCGCGCCCGGCGCATTGATGCGCAACGTCTTGCCATTGCCCAGATGCACGGTGATCGACGAGAACTGCGGGCTGCCGATCGCGAAGCCGCCCACCCCCGGAATTTCCGGATACAGACCCAACGCGCCCCACACATACCAGCCGGATACCGCGCCGAGATCGTCGTTGCCCGGCAAACCGTTCGCGTCGGTGCTGAACGCGCTTGCCATGATCTGCTGGACGGTGCTCTGCGTGCCAGACGGCGAACCGGCCCAGTTGTACAACCAGGGCACCTCGAAAGTCGGCTCGTTGCCCATATAGAAATTGGGCAGGCTCATCCCTGCATTCAACACCGTGAAGAACGTATTCAACCGCGATACCACGGTCGTGTTTCCGCCAAGCTGCGCGAACAGTCCGGCCGGGTTGAACGGCACCATCCACGTGTATTGCTCGGCGTTGCCTTCCACGTAGTTGTCGGTGCTGGACGGCGTTTCGGGGATCCAGCTGCCGTCAGCGTTGCGACCTGCGTTCAGAGGCGGCGTCAACGATGTGTTGAGCACGTTCTGCCAGTAAGCCGAGCGGCTCAGCATCATTTTCTGGAAGGTGGAATTGCCCAGTTCGCCGGCAAACTGCGAAATGGCGAAATCGCTGCTCGCATATTCCAGCGTGGACGATGCCTGCCCCCACTCGCCGCTCGTGATGTAGCCGGTTTGCAGATAGCTGGCGCGGCCGCCGTTGGTGGTGACCCCGTTGCACGCAGTGCCGGGAATGTTGGCCATCCTGATCATGTGGTTCAACGCGCCCGACGTATCGAAATTGCGCGCGCCGAATCCGTACGCACCTGCCAGGATCAGCGACCCGGCGTCACCCGGCATCACGCCGTCTTCGACGTTGTCATTGACCCAGTGCGGGATCGCGCCGCACTGATCCGCGTCGTTGACGAGCGACTGCGCCATGTCGCTGGTTTCTTGCGGATACAGCACGGCCTTGAGCGGAATCAGCGAGCGATAGATGTCCCAGCCCGAAAAACTCGTGTATTGCGCCGCATGTCCCGCGCTCACCTTATGGACTTTCTGGTCGAAGCCGACGTATTGACCGTTGATGTCGCTGAATACGCTCGGCGCCCACGACGCATGGTAGAAGGCGGTATAAAACTTGGTCAGCGCGGTGGTGTCCTGGCTCGTTACCTGAATGGTATTGAGGCGCTGATTCCATATCGCATCGGCCACCGCCTTTACACCATTGAAATCCCACGAAGGATTTTCTTTTTCCAGATTATCTTTTGCATTAGCGACACTGACGTATGAAATACCGATTTTCATCAGCACCGTTTCACCTTTACCGAAATTCATTACCGCACGGCCATTGGTAAAGGAGGAATTCGTTGCAAACGGCTGATTGAATTGCGCGTAGAAATACACCGGGACATTGGTGGAATTTCCGCAGAAATGTCCGCCGGTGGTATTACCCGAAATAGTCTTTGCATCTACCTGCGTGACCGAGCCCGCCACGCCGGTTGCCGTGTTCGTATAAGTGGTATCGAGCACGAGCGCCGCGCCCTGCTGATCCGGGTAGATGAAGCGGCCGAAGCCGGTGCGCAGGGTCGCCGTCAGTTCGACCTTGATCTGGTTGTCGAGCAGCACGGAATAGGCGCCCGCCACCGATTTTTCGTTGGCGTGACTAAAGGTTTGTGCGAGCGGTTTGGTAGCATCCAGCGTCGGCATGACGGGGAATTCGCCGTCGTTACCCGAGCAACCTGCGCCGCTCATATGCGTGAGGCTGAAGCTCTGGATCGAATTGATGTCGTAGTAGTAACCGGCCGGAGAACCAGGCTCCGCGCTGTTTGCCGGAGCCGACGTGGTGTTCGTGTCGGGCGCCCATTGCACCATGCCGTTCGGCAGACCCGCCGCCGGCACCACGCTGCCGGCCTGCCCGGCTGGGACGGGGTTCGGAGAGTTGCTGGCCAGTGTACCGATGAGCGGATTGACGTATTGGGTCAAACGCATCGTGGCGCGATCGGAGCCCGGCGATTGCTGGCTGTTGTCGGTTGCGCTGGCGTTCGACTGACTGGAGCCGGCTGCAGTGCCGCCCTGACTCGGTCCCTGAAGCTGGTTCGCGGCGACCGCAGCAGAGCCGGCCTGGCTGCCCGGACTATCTCCTCCACAACCGGTCAACGCGCCAATGAAAATCAACGCAACCGAAAGACGGCGTAAATCTGGCATGGCTGTCTCCTGAGTGTTTTTAAGTCATGCCCAATTATTGATTTTTCAATTGGGGTCAATGACTGAAAGCCATGCTATACGACGCTTTCGAATTGCGTCAATCAATTATCCATTAGCCATTTATGTTTATTTTAATTTACTAAACAAACTAAAAACCTATCAAATCTTTCAATAAACATTAAATAGAGATGTGTTGCATTGTCAGACATGATCCAGTCATGCGCGACGGATTTTATTTAATAAATTCGAGAAAATTTATTGCAATGCCGCAATAGCGGCGAATGATGATTTATGGGGATTGACGCGAAGCGACGAGGAATCGGCTCCGGCTCACCGGAAATGACCGGCAAGCCGCGCGACAAGAATGGGATGGAAGCCGGACCTGCCGCGAGCGGCATTGTCCGGCCTTGCGCAGCCCGTCAGCCAGGCGCGGGCCGCGCGTGCGCCTAGCCGCGCGGTTTGCCCGCAGCCGCTGCAGCGGCCGCCGCTTCCGGCTCGACAATATCGCCGCCCAGCAGATGCACGCCTTCCCGCAGCTTGACGAACGCCGCCGCAACGGCTTCCGGCTCGCCCTTCACGCCCAGGTCGATGTGATGTCGCGCATACACACCACCGCGCTCCGCGTCGCCGACGCTCGGCAGACTGAATACCCGCACACCCGGAAAATCGTGTTCGATTTTCTCCATCAGCGGCGTGATGCGCGACTCCGGCAACTCGAACACCAGCAGCGACTTTTCCGCATGCGGCATCGCGTGATGCAGGTGCGCGTAATGCGTATCCAGCACCCACTCGATCATCGGCCACGCCATCACCGGAAAGCCCGGCACGAAATGGTGTTCGCGGATCGAAAAACCGGGAATCTTGTTGTAGCCGTTCGGGATGATCGACGCGCCCTGAGCATACGTGCCCATATTCAGCCGATGCCGGTTCTCCGGCGACTCCAGATCGAGCGGCGCCGCGGCATTCGCCGGATGCATGTCGCGAATGCGCTCCTGAATCAGCTTCGCGGCTTCAGGATGCAATTCGAGCGGCACGCCGAGCGCGGCCGCCGCGCATTGCCGCGTGTGATCGTCCGGGGTCGCGCCGATGCCGCCCGTCGAGAACACGATGTCGCCGGAAGCGAACGTGCGCCGCAGCGTGGCCGTGATCCGCTCCGGGTCGTCGCCGATGTACTCCGCCCAGCCGAGCGACAGTCCACGCGCGCCCAGCAACTCGATAACCTTCGGCAGATGCTTGTCGACACGCCTGCCCGACAGAATTTCATCGCCGATGATGATGACGCCAAATGCCATTGTCGCCTCTTTCACTCAATCAATATCAATAGGGAACCGGCGCCGTGTGACGCACGCCGCCATGCTCTTCCGCGCGCATGCGCTGCAGCGCGCGCAAACAGTAATAGCCGAACCACAAAGCCGAAAACACGAGGATGAACGCATAGATCCAGATCGTCACCGCAGTGATGACCGGGAACAGAACGATCAGCCAGACCGACGACGCCCAGATCAGCGTCGGCAGCGAACCGAGCAGGCCGCTCGCGATACCGATCAGCAGCAACGGCAGCCGGAAGCGCTTCACCAGCGCGCGACGCTCGTCGGCGCTTGCATGCAGCGCGAGCGCGTCGTACGTCATCACGCGGTAGGTGAGCCAGCCCCACAACAGCGGCGGAATCAGCGCGAAGAATGGCGGCACCAGCCACAGCGGCAACGTCACGATCAGCAGCACCAGACACACCAGCGTCGTCCATAGCGCCTGCCCGAGGCTACCGTACCACGTTCCGCCACGACGCATTTCCAGCGCGGGAAACTGCCGCGCGGACAGAAAACGGATCACGGCTGGCATCGACAGCGTGGCGATCAGCAGCAGCACCGTGACGACGATCAGCGGAATCGCGATCGCGATCACGAAGAACGGCGCCATGACCGCATGCAGCGCCGAAAAACCGAGCCAGTCGAACAGGTGATAAAGCGTGACCGTGAACGACCAGTTGTCGAGCCAGCCGCGAGTCGCGCCGATCAACGTCTGCCAGGAAAACCACAGGAGCACGCCCCAACCGATCGTCGCCGCGAGAAACGGCATGAAGGTCAGCCAGAGCATGCGCGGGTGGAGCGCGCTGGCGAGCGCGCGCCCGAACGAGCGCAAAAGATCATTCATGCGAGCCAGTGCCCTTGAACGGAACGACGGAATAAAAGGAAACGCGCGACGATCCGGCCTGCAAACCAGAAGCGCGCGAACGGACGTGCACAGGATAAACCACGTGACGCGCCGCCGGGGAAACCGGCGGCACACGAGAAAAGAGACGAGAAAGGAGACTCAAACGGCGGCAGTGTCGCTGCGTTCGCCCGGGGCGGTATGGTTCTTCGATGTCAGGCGTTTCGCGATGCGCACGAACGCGAGCCAGTGCTGCGCCCAGAAACCGTCGCCGTAACGGCGGCCGTCCAGCTGGTCGGCGATACCGGTCGGTTCCATCTCGCGGCTCCACGACACGCTGCGGAACAGCATGTCCCACCACGGGAACAGCACACCGAAGTTGCAGCCGTATTTCAGCCCTTCATGGCCGTAACCGATTGCATGGTGACGTCGATGAAAAGTCGGACTGACCAGCAGCCGCTCGCCAAGCCAGCCGAAGTACAGGCGGATATTTGCGTGCTGCACGCTCTGCGCGAGGTTGGTGATCGCCACCAGCACGACGAATTGCGACGGCGGCACGCCGATCACCAGCGCGATCACAGCGAAAAACGACGCCTGCATCAGATCGTCGAGCAGATGATTGCGGTCGTCGGCCCACAGCGACATCTGCTGCTGGCTGTGATGCACCGCGTGCAACTCCCACCACACGCCGATCCGGTGTTCCCAGCGGTGATACCAGTAACCGGCAAAATCGAGCACCAGCAGATACATCACGAACGTGACCAGCGGCTGCGTGGTGACACCCGGCCACAGATTGTCGAACTCGATGTTCGCGATGTTGTGCATCCGCAACCAGCTCTGCACGCTGTCGAAAAACGGCTGCAGCGCGAAGAAAAAGAACAGGTTGAGAATGCCCAGCTTGGCGATCCACGTGTACAGCACGTCGACGCGCACCGCCTTGCGGTTTTCCCACTGCTCGACCGGACGCAGCGCCTCCAGCGGGCGCAGCACCGCGTACATGGCGAGCACCTCGAACACGCCCACGATCACCCAGTACAGCGCGTCGTACGTGTCTTCGTCGTAACCCATCAGGTCGAAGCGGAACAGCAGCGGCTGCACCACGTTCACGTACAGCAAGGTCTGTACGGTTGAAACGAAGCTGTCGAGCGATGAAAAAATCAGATGGAACATGGAACTGACCTGGTGACTTCGTCCGTCATGGCTTGCCGCGACGCCGTATTGCTACGGCGCTCAGGCGCCATTCGGCGCCGTAACCGGCGCACGATTGAAGAAATAAATACCGTGTGGCGAACGGCCGACGGCAATCGTCTGGATCAGCTTGCGCGTAGTCAGATCGATGATGCCGATGTGCTTCGCGAAACGGAACGTAACCCACAGATAGCGTTTGTCCGCGGAAAGTTCCATATCGTCCGGCCCCGGCATCAGACCGGTGATGTCGCCGACATTGGTCAGCGACTCTTCGTCGATGATACTGATCGTGCTCGCCACACGGTTCGACACCGCGACGTGTTTGCCGTCGGCGAGCGAACGGAAATTGTGCGCGCCCTTGCCTGTCGGGATGGTCTTGACGATTTTCTGGTTGCGCCAGTCGACCACGGCGACGTAATCCGCGCCGGTCATGCCGATCAGCAGATATTTTTCGCCCGGCGTCATCCACAGACCAGCCGGTACCTTGCCGACCTTCATCTTCCACTTCACGGTTTGCGTGGCCAGATCGATCGCGGCGAGTTCGCCCGACACCTGCAGCGTGACGAACACCGTCTTGCTGTCGTTCGTGAACGCCATATGGCTCGGCATAACCGCGAGCGGCAGGCGCGACGCCAGCGTCATCTGGTTCTTGCTGTCGTAGTGATAAATGTCGAGGCGGTCCAGACGCAGACCCGTCGTGACGAGCCACTTACGGTCGGGCGAAAAACCGATCTGATACGGGTCTTCGATATTTTCGACCCATCGTTGTACCTGACCCGATTTCGGGTCGACGAACATCAGGTTGTTCGATACCGAGTTCGCGACAATCAACGACGAATTGTCCGGCGTGGCCATCAGGTGATGCGGCTCCTTACCCGTTGGCACCGTGCCGACGACCTGGCGGCTGGCCTCGTCGATCAGGCTCAACGTGGCTTCGCCGGAATTGAGCACGATCACGTTGTTGGCGAAAGCCGCCGGAGAAAAAAAGCCTGCGGTGGCTACCAGAGCTACGCCCGCTGCGAACGTGGCAGTCAAGCCGGGAAGAAGAAATTTGCGCATGAAAACTCACTTCGGAGAACAACTGTCATTGTAGAACGTTTGCTGGTGCCTAAGGTTGACCCAGATGGCCCCTGATGCAGAGTAAATGACGGGCGCGTTGATTTAAAACAGCCGCCGCGCGGCAGCGCGCGCCGCGCTGTCGAGAAGTGCTTGCGGCGTGGCAAAGGAAGAAAAAGGGTGCGCCGTTTCGCGCTATAACTTCGGCACGCGCTCTCAAAAATCCAAATGCTTGAATTATTTTTTATAAGAACAATCACGAATATTAACGACCCTAATTAATAAAACTCAAATTCACGAAACATATATTCAGATCGAAATTTCGCGTTATTTTTATTTAGGATTTTACTGATATAACGCTGCGAAAGCCTGCCAGAAAATCCCTTTAGCTCATCGCCAAAACAGTTATTCGGCGGACTTAAGAGCGTAATGTGGGTGTCTCGAACGTACCTGAAAACAAAAGCACCAGCGCGTGACGACCGCGGTTCATTTGCCATTTATTTCGCGCGTTTTATAAGGGCGATGACGCCTCTGCGATTCCCTGCATTCGCGCGCTGTCCGCAAAAGTACCGTGGAGACTCTCACACAATGAATAGAAGTATTTCAATCGTTCAATGCAAAACGACCAGAATCCGGCTGACTGCTCATAAAAACGTTGGCGGCAAAGAGACTCTCGCCACGGCGCGGAAAAAGGCCGTCGTTCGTGCCGTGCTGGCTGCGGCGGCGTTGGCGGGAGGAACATCGGCCTCACACGCTTCCGACGATCTCACCGGTACCGGTATCGGCTCGATTCAGGCCGGTCCAGAAGCTAGTGCATTGAGCGACCACACAATCGCGCTCGGTCAATTTACGACCGCGACCGGCGAAAGCTCGGTTGCACTCGGCGCGCAAGCCCGGACGGAATCCGAAGGCGCGGTTGCGGTTGGCCTGAACGCCCGTGCGTCGGGTGCCGGCGCATTGGCTATAGGAGCGGGATCGGTCGCCTCCGAGAAGACCGCCTCGGCATTCGGCTCGCTCGCGACGGCATCCGGCTTCGTGTCCGCCGCGCTCGCCTATGGTGCAACGGCCAGCGGTGCCGCAACCTTCGCCGCGAGCGCGTGGGCCACCGCAATGGCTGACAACAGTATCGCAATCGGCACCTATTCAAACGGAGCCGCCACTGGCGCGGTGGCGCTCGGCGCGTTCGCGGAGGCCGGCGGCGTCAATTCCGGTGCATTCGGCTTCCAGGCAACCGCGACGGGCGCCGATTCGATCGCATTCGGTAGCTACGCCAAAGCCAGCGCCGACAACAGCATTGCATAGGGTGCCAATTCCACCACCACGGCTGATCCGGCTCTGCACGGTTTTGTCCCGTCCGGTGCGGACACAACCCTGATAGCGGCACCGGACACGCAAGGCGAAGTCTCGCTCGGCTCGTCGAGCAACGAGCGGCGTTTGACCAACCTCGCAGCAGGAGCAGCGCCGACCGACGCAGTCAACGTCAGCCAGTTGAGCGCGGTGGACGGCAAGCTCGATGCGCTAGCCCAAAGCGGCACTCAGCGTTAATTCAAGTCCACCGGCAACGATGCCGACGACGCCGTGGCAAGCGGCGAACATTCACTCGCTGCGGGCGCCGGCGCTGAAGCCACCATCGACAACGCGATAGCAGTCGGGGCGCAGGCGAGCGCGAGCGGAACCGGCTCTGTCGCGCTCGGGGCCGCAGCAAACGCTGGCGCGGACAATTCAGTCGCGCTAGGTCAAGGCTCGGTCGCGGACAGGGCGAACACGGTGTCGGTCGGTACGGCAGGACAGGAGCGTCAGATCACCAACGTCGCCGCGGGCATTCAAGGCACCGACGCGGTCAACGTCAACCAGTTACAGCAGAGCGTCGGCAGTGCGGTTAGCTAGGCCAACAGCTACACCGACGATCAGATCCGCTCGGCTCGCCGTGACGCCAACGGGGGTACGGCATCCGCGTTAGCGATGGCGGGCTTGCCGCAGGCTGTACTGCCGGGTCGCGGAATGGTTTCGATGGCAGGCGGTACATATGGCGGCCAATCGGCTTTGGCAATCGGCGTGTCGCAGCTCTCTGCCACCGGCAAGTGGGTCTACAAGATGCAAGGCACTACCGACTCCCGTGGTCAATTCGACGCGTCGATTGGCGCGGGGATGCACTGGTAAGCGCAATCCATCTGGCCACAGTTCGCCCTTTTGAAGTTACGGTCAAGATGGTTAGAACTTCGTGCTGGAGAAGCGGGCTGGGCTAACAAAGCCTGGCCTCTCGTTGGGTAACGTCGTTCGCATAAGTAATGACGTCCCGCTCTGCGTTCAGCCACTCGAACACGCATCCGGCGGCGCTGAAGCTCTTGCAGCCGAAGCCGAAGCCGAAGCCGAAGCCGAAGCCGAAGCCGAAGCCGAAGCCGAAGCCGAAGCCGGCAGAGTTTAAGCGGTTGGCGGTTGGCGGTTGGCGGTTGGCGGTTGGCGGTTGGCGGTTGGCGGTTGGCGGTTGGCGGTTGGCGGGTAGCAATTTACCCTTCATCACAAACACCCCCAATCAACCACTAACCCCCAAACGCAAGAACCACGCCCCACCCTCACCGCTGCATCGACTCCCAAACCTTATACAACCGCTTCACCGAAACCGGCATCGGCGTACGAAGTTCCTGCGCGAACAACGAAACGCGCAACTCCTCCAACAGCCAGCGAAACTCCGACAAACGCGGGTCAAGCACGCCACCGCGTTGCGCAACCGCCCGCTGATAGTTCTGCAACAGCGGTTGAAACTCCGCGAACTGCCGGGCATCGCGTGCAGAATCGGCCTTAAGCTTGTCGACGCGCAACGCAATCCCCTTCAGATAGCGCGGGAAATGCGCCAACTGGGCATACGGCGTATCGACGACAAAACGCTTGCCGATCAATCCGTCAAGCTGGCTCTGCATGTCAGCGTGTGCTGCCGTGAACGACTTGGCCTGCACCAGCTTCTTCGTCACGCCCGCGTATTCGGTGAGAATCTGCCCGACCAGACGGGCGATTTCCTGCGCCAGCAACGTCAGACGGCTGCGTCCTTCGTCACGTCGCGTGTGGAAACTGACATCGTCGGCGGGAAGCGGGTCTTGCAGACAGGCCCGATCGAGCGCTGTATCGATCAACTGATCGCGCAATTCCTCCTGCGTACCGCGCGGCATGAACTGCATCGCCATTTCACGCAGGCCTGGCAGATTTTTCTCCAGATACTTGATCGGCTCTTTCAACTGCAACGCGAACAGCCGGCGCAATCCCGCGCGATGAATCCGCGCGGCTTCGTCCGGCGAATCGAACACTTCCACGTCGCAATGGGTGCCGCGATCCACCAACGCCGGATAGCCGAACAAGGTCTGGCCGCCACGGCGAATTTCCAGCAACTCGGGGAGCTTGCCGAAATTCCACGTCGTCAGTTTTTCATACAACGCCGTGCCCGCCGCGCCATCCTGCGACGTGGTTTGCGGACCTGACGCAGCGGCTCCCTTGCCGCGCTGTGCAGCACCGCCACTTGTCGCGCCGCCAGCCTGCGAAGGCGGTGCGACGCCACCGCCGCCGCCCGCATCCGCCAATGCCGCGCCCGCCGCACTCGACGCAATTTTCTGAAAATGCTGTTGCGCCTGGCCGCCCAGTTCGGCTCGCAGTTGCGACATATTGCGGCCCATCGCGAGCTGTCGTCCGTGCTCGTCGATGACCTTGAAATTCATGAACAGGTGAGCCGGCAACGTCTCCAGCTTGAAGTCCGACTGCTTCATCGCGACCTGGGTCTGCTCGCGGATATCGGCGATCAACGACTCGAGCAAACCGCCCGCGCCAAATCGCGGACCGCTCTGCCGCTCCACGAAACCTGCCGCGAATTCCGGCAGCGGAACGCAGTGCCGACGCAACTTTTGCGGCAGCGACTTCATCAGCAGTTGCGCTTTTTCCTTCAGCATGCCGGGCACGAGCCATTCGCAGCGGCGTGCGTCGACCTGATTCAACGCGTATAGCGGCACGGCGAGCGTGACGCCGTCGCGCGGCGAACCCGGTTCGAAGTGATACGTGAGCGCCATTTCGACGCCCGCCATCGTCATCCGTTTCGGGAACAGATCCGTCGTCACGCCAGCGGCTTCGTGGCGCATCAGATCGTCGCGCGACAGATACAGCAAACGTAGCTTGTCCTCGCTCTGTCCGCTCTTTTTCACCTCATCGCGATACCAGCGCTCGAAGGACGCGCCGGTATAAATGCCATCCGGCAGCGCCTGATCGTAGAACGCAAAGATCAACTCGTCGTCCACCAGTACGTCCTGGCGACGCGACTTGTGTTCCAGTTGCTCGATATCGGCGAGCAGCTTGCGATTGTGCGCGAAAAATGCGAGTTTCGTATCGAATTCGCCTTCGACCAGCGCGCCGCGAATGAACAACTCACGCGCCCGCGACGGGTCCTGCTTGCCGAAGCTCACGCGTCGACGGTGATAAATCGGCAGGCCGTACAGCATCGCGCGCTCGAACGCAGAAACCTGCGCGGCGCGCTTCTCCCAATGCGGCTCGGAAAGCGACTTCTTCAGCAGATGCGCGCCAACCGTCTCGACCCACTCCGGTTCGATCTTCGCGATGCAACGCGCGTATAGCCGGCTCGTCTCGACCAGCTCGGCGGCCATCGCCCACTTGCCCGCTTTCTTCACGAGCGCCGAGCCCGGCCACAAATAGAACTTGATGCCGCGTGCACCGAGGTAATACGGCTCGTCGTCGGCTTTGAGGCCGATGTTGCCGAGCAGGCCGGTCAGCAGCGCCAGATGGATCTGCTCGAACGTGGCTTCCGCTTCGTTCACGCGCCAGCCGTGCTCGCGCACCACGGTCAGCAACTGCGAGTGCACATCGCGCCATTCGCGCAGACGCAATTGCGACAGGAAGTTCTTGCGGCACTCCTCGTGCAACTGCTTGTTCGACTTCTTGTGCGCGATCGCTTCTTCGAACCAGTTCCAGATTTTCAGCCACTGCAGGAACTCCGAACGCTCGTCGGCGAACCGCTTATGCGCCTGGTCGGCCTGCTCCTGCGCCTCGATCGGCCGGTCGCGCGGGTCCTGCACCGACAACGCGCTCGCAATGATCAGCACTTCCTTCAACGCCTGCTGATCGCGCGCGGCCAGAATCATCCGGCCAACCCGCGGATCGAGCGGCAGGCGAGCGAGTTCGCGGCCGAGCGGCGTCAACTGGTTGTCGTCGTCGACGGCACCGAGTTCGTTGAGCAACTGATAACCGTCGGCAATCGCGCGACCCGGCGGCGGCTCGATGAACGGGAAAGTTTCGATCGCCGTCAGATGCAGCGACTTCATCCGCAGAATCACCGACGCGAGCGACGAGCGCAGAATTTCCGGATCGGTAAAGCGCACGCGCCCCTGGTAGTCGCTTTCCTCGTACAGACGAATACACACGCCATCGGCGACACGGCCGCAACGCCCCGCCCGCTGATTCGCGGCGGCCTGCGAAATGGACTCGACCTGCAACTGCTCGACCTTGTTTCGATACGAGTAGCGCTTCACGCGCGCGAGGCCTGTATCGACCACATAGCGAATGCCCGGCACCGTCAGCGAGGTTTCGGCGACGTTGGTGGCGAGCACGATCCGGCGCGCGTTCGATATGCGGAACACGCGCTCCTGCTCGGCCGCGGATAAACGCGCGAACAGCGGCAGAATTTCCGTATGCGGCGGATGATGCTTGCGCAGCGCCTCGGCGGCATCGCGAATTTCGCGCTCGCCGGGCAGGAACACCAGCACGTCGCCGGGGCCTTCGCGGCAGAGTTCGTCGACCGCGTCGACGATGGCGTCCATCAGATCGCGATCGGTTTCGCGCTGGGTTTTCGGGCGTTCACGCGACGACGCAGCCGTCGACGTGCCCTGCGCCGCCTTCACGGCCGGGCTGTCTTCGACGACCGGCCGGTAACGGACTTCGACCGGATACAGACGCCCGCTCACTTCGATCACCGGCGCGGGCTTTTCCTCGCTGCCGAAGTGCCGCGCGAAGCGATCGGCGTCGATGGTCGCCGAGGTCACGATCAGTTTCAGATCGGGACGCTTGACGAGGATTTCCTTCAGATAGCCGAGCAGAAAATCGATGTTCAGGCTGCGCTCGTGCGCTTCGTCGATGATCAGCGTGTCGTACGCCTTGAGCAGCGGATCGGTCTGCGTTTCGGCGAGCAGAATACCGTCGGTCATCAGCTTGACGGACGCGCCCGGCGACAGGTTGTCGGTAAAGCGCACCTTGTAGCCGACCACTTCGCCGAACGGCGTGCCGAGTTCTTCGGCGATCCGGCGGCCGGTCGCCGACGCGGCGATCCGGCGCGGCTGTGTATGGCCGATCAGACCCGCGCCGCCGGCACCGAGGCCGCGTCCGAGCGCGAGGCAGATTTTCGGCAACTGGGTGGTCTTGCCGGAGCCGGTTTCGCCCGACACGATCACCACCTGGTTTTCGGCGATCGCTTTGGCGATCTCGTCGCGGCGGCCGGAAACCGGTAGCGCTTCGGGGAACGTGATCGGCGGAATCGGGTTGGGTTCGACGATGCGTTGCGCGCGTGGCGGACGCTGGTCGCGCGGCGGGCGTGGTTCGCGCGAGCCGCCTGTTGCGCCCGTTTGTCCCGACTCCTGTCCGGCGTGCCCGCGTCGGTCCTCGCCACGCTGCGGCCCTTCACCGCCGACCCGCGCGGCCCGCTGACCGCCCGCGTCACCGCCACCCTGCCGCCGCTCGCCATGCCCCGCATTCTGCTTGCCGCCCCGCTCATCGCGTGAATGGCGGCCGTTCTCGCCACGCGCAGACGATGATCGCAAATCACCGCCGCTCACATTCGCCGACGCACCAGCGTCAGCGCCTGAAACGCGCGAAGCCTCCGGCACATTTTTCTGTTGCTCCGACGCGCGCGCGCCCTCCACCGCACGGCGCGTTTCGCGCGCCGTGTCCGGCGGGTTGCTTTGAGCGTCCTGCGCAGGGCGGCGATGGGCGTCGCCGGAGTTCTTTGGATCGGCGGCCGAAGCCGGATTCTCGTTCGCCGCAGCGGGACTTTTGGGTACATTCGACATGGGGGCGCATTATAATCCCCGGCATGAATTCCCAAACCGACCTCGTCCCCGCGCCTGCGAGCGTTCCGGCCCCCACCGGAACACCGGAAGATCTCGCACAGCATGCGCAATTCGTCGACTGGATGCGCTCAGTCGCCCCTTACATCCATGCGTTCCGTAACAAGACATTCGTTGTCGGTTTCGGCGGCGAAGTGGTGCATCAGGGGCTCCTGAATGCGCTCGTGTCCGATATCGCGCTGCTGCAGGCCATGGGCATTCAGATCGTGCTGGTGCACGGCTCGCGACCGCAGGTCGAAGAGCAGATGAGTCTGCACGGCGTGGAGTCCGAGTTCTCGCACGGCATGCGAATTACCGACGCGCGCGCGTTGGAATCCGCGAAAGAGGCGGCCGGTGAAGTGCGTCTGGATATCGAGGCGGCGATCAGCCAGGGCTTGCCGAACACGCCGATGGCGCACGCGCACATCAGCGTGGTTTCTGGCAATTTCGTGACAGCACGGCCGGTCGGCATTCTGGACGGCGTCGACTTTGCGCACACTGGCGTGGTCCGCAAGATCGACGCGGATTCGATCCGCCATTCGCTCGCGAGCCGCAAACTGGTGCTGCTGTCGCCGCTCGGCTTCTCGCCCACTGGCGAAGCATTCAATCTGTCGATGGAAGACGTGGCTTCGGCCGCGGCCATCGCGCTGCGCGCCGACAAGATCGTGTTCCTGACCGAAACGCCGGGCCTGATGGAAGTCGGCGAAGAAGGTCCCGAACTGGTCCGCGAACTCTCGCTCGACGACGCGTACAAGCTGCACGAAAGCGGCGAAGTCACCGGCGACGCAGGCTTCTATCTGAAGCATTCCATTCGCGCGTGCCGAGGCGGGGTTGCGCGGGCGCACATCATCCCCTATGCGCTCGACGGCAGCCTGCTGCTCGAACTGTTCCTGCACGATGGCGTGGGCACCATGATCTCGTACGAGAACCTGGAGAGCCTGCGCGAAGCCACGCCGGACGACGTCGGCGGCATTCTCTCGCTGATCGAACCGCTCGAATCGGACGGCACGCTGGTGCGGCGCGGACGTCACCAGATCGAACGCGACATCGACCACTTCTCGGTGATCGAGCACGATGGCGTGCTGTTCGGCTGCGCGGCGCTTTATCCGTACACGCAGGAACGCATCGGCGAAATGGCCTGCCTGACGGTCGCGCCCGAAGCGCAAGGCACCGGCGACGGCGAACGCCTGCTCAAACGCATCGAGCAACGCGCACGGGCGCGCGGCCTGACGCGTATTTTCGTGCTCACCACGCGCACCGAACACTGGTTCCTCAAGCGCGGCTTCGTCAAGGTCACGGTCGACGACCTGCCTGAAGACCGCCGCCGGCTCTATAACTGGCAGCGCAAATCGCTCGTGCTGATGAAACAGCTCTGAGCGTCGCCCTATCAAGCGACTGCCCGCCCCCAATACCGATTAAAGGAGAAGCACAGCATGACTCGTATGGTTCAATGCGCGAAGCTCGGCAAGGAAGCCGAAGGTCTCGATTTCCCGCCGCTGCCGGGCGAACTTGGCAAGCGGATCTACGAAAGCATTTCGAAGGAAGCCTGGCAGGCCTGGTTGAAGCAGCAGACCATGCTGATCAACGAAAACCGCCTGAACATGGCCGATCCGCGTGCGCGTCAGTATCTGATGAAGCAGACCGAAAAGTTCTTCTTCGGCGAAGGCGCGGATACTGCGCAAGGGTATGTGCCGCCGTCCGCCTGATTGGCGCACGACCCGCGTTCTCGCGGTAGAAGCTGAAAAATCCGCGCCTTGGGCGCGGATTTTTTTTGCCCGCGGCGGCAGGTCGCCGCCAATTTTTATCGCTGATTTCGCCGCTGCCGGTTCTCGCTACCAGCTTTCCGCCGCCTTCGCGCCGGCTCCTGGTCGCACTTTCACCCTGGTTTTTGCCCGTCGTCTAGCGCGTATATTCGCCACGCACACCCCTAGTTTTCGCGACGATCGCCGCTCCATCAGCTGCCATCAACTCCGCCGGAAAACCTACCTCAGATCCGCTCCAAAAATTAACCAAACAGTTCATTTCACCTGCTTTTAAGCCCCCTTTCCAAACCCTCTGAATCCGCCTGAATCCCCCACCCCACAAGGGCTTGAGCGCCCTCGACCCACTCCCCGCCGGACACCGGGTTTGCACGATCCTCCGTCATCGTGCTATCATGTGCATCGTTCCAACAGCAATTCACCTTCATTCACGTTCGTTTCAACATGGCGCGCAACGCGTGTGCCAACCCGGATCGAACAGTTTTTATACAAGAAGGCTCGTCGGTCGCATCACCGCCTCATGTCATTTCAATGTCACTGCGTGGCATTGCATGAGCGGCGAATAAAGCAACCGGCCTTTTTCGTTTCAAGCCTTCCAGCGGCGCGTGGGCCAGCTTCCAGCCACCCCAGCGTCCTCATGCATCTGCCCCCCTTCCACGGCCACGCAGGTGCAACAGCAAGCACAATCTAGACGAGTGTTTTTTCGCGACATGTCTCGCGACGCACGGGCGTTCTGTTTTTTCCTTTGCGCCCACCCATCTCATCGCCGGCTTTGGCGAGGAGTTGCCGTCGCCTTGCTCGCGAAATTACACTTCCCCAGCACCCGTGGCGGAACGTTCATGCGCAACATGAGTTTCGTCGCAGTCATTGGAGTTTTCACCTTGACCGCTTCCAGCAACGGCTTCTGGCGACACCACAAAGAAGAACAACGCCTCTCCCTCGACGACATCACCGTGGTCGACAAATCCCTCCTCAAGCGGGCCGTCGGCGCGATGGCGCTCGGCAACGCGATGGAATGGTTCGATTTCGGCGTGTACAGCTACATCGCTGTCACGCTGGGCAAAGTGTTCTTCCCGTCGGCGAGTCCGGCTGCGCAGTTGATCGCCACGTTCGGCACGTTCGCCGCGGCGTTCCTCGTGCGCCCGGTCGGCGGCATGGTGTTCGGGCCGCTGGGCGATCGCATCGGCCGTCAGCGCGTGCTGGCGATGACCATGATCATGATGGCGCTCGGCACGTTCGCGATCGGTCTGATTCCGAGCTACGCATCGATCGGCATTTTCGCGCCGGTGCTGCTGCTGGTCGCGCGTCTGGTGCAAGGCTTCTCGACCGGTGGTGAATACGGCGGCGCCGCGACCTTCATCGCCGAATTCTCGACGGATAAGCGCCGTGGGTTCATGGGCAGCTTCCTCGAATTCGGCACGCTGATCGGCTACGTGCTCGGCGCGGGCACGGTCGCGGTGCTGACCGCGACGCTCTCGCACGACGCGCTGCTGACGTGGGGCTGGCGTGTGCCGTTCCTGATCGCGGGTCCGCTGGGTCTGGTGGGTCTGTATATCCGGATGAAGCTCGAAGAAACGCCCGCGTTCAAGAAGCAGGCTGAAGAGCGTGAAGCCGAAGACAAGGCCGTGCCGAAGCAGTCGTTCCGCGAATTGCTGATGCAGCAGTGGAAGCCGTTGCTGCTGTGCGTCGGCCTCGTGCTGATTTTCAACGTGACCGACTATATGGCGCTGTCGTATCTGCCGAGCTACCTGTCGGCGACGCTGCACTTCAACGAAACGCACGGCCTGTTCCTCGTGCTGCTCGTGATGGTCCTGATGATGCCGATGACGCTCGCCGCCGGCCGTCTGTCGGACACGATCGGCCGCAAGCCGGTGATGCTGTTCGGTTGCGTGGGTCTGTTCGCGCTGTCGATTCCCGCGTTGCTGCTGATCCGTATGGGCACGGTGCTGCCGGTATTCGGCGGCCTGATGATTCTCGGCATGCTGCTGTCGTGCTTCACCGGCGTGATGCCGTCGGCGCTGCCGGCGCTGTTCCCGACCAAAATCCGCTACGGCGCGCTCGCGATCGGCTTCAATATTTCGGTGTCGCTGTTCGGCGGTACGACGCCGCTGGTGACCGCGTGGCTGGTCAACAGCACCGGCAATCTGATGATGCCCGCGTACTACCTGATGGGTGCGTCGCTGATCGGTATCGTGTCGGTGCTCGCGCTGCGCGAAACGGCTCGCAAGCCGCTGCTTGGCTCGGGTCCGTCTGTGGCCACGCGTGCCGAAGCGCACGCGGTGCTGCGCGGCGTGCGCGAGGCGGCGGAGATGGATGAGGTTTATGCGGCGGCCGCTACGGCGCGTGCGTGATCCTGAAGGATTGAAGCCGCGCGATTGGCTGAGAGTTCGCGTTTTAGTTTGACGCTTCGGCGCTGACTCCAAGGCGCTTTCAAGCGCTTCGGCATCCAGCCAGAATCGGCAGCCTCAAAAAAAAACGGGCCGGCAAATTTATTTTGCCGGCCCGTTTTGCTTTCAACTCACGTCAACAGCGAATCGAAGTTTGCCCTCGCCTGCGCACCGTCGACGATCAGCATCCCCGCGCTCACCGGCAGCTTGAAACGCCGTGGCCCCGCACTGCCAGGATTGACGAACAGCACGCCGTCTCGCTCGACGATCGACGGCTTGTGCGAGTGACCGCTCACCACCACGCCGACACCCTCACCGCGCGGATCATCGCCCAGATCGGCGATATCGTGAACGACGCGGATCTTCACCTGCTGCACGGTCAGAGTCGCATGCGTCGGCAGCGACGCGGCCCAGTCGCCGGTATCGTTATTGCCACGCACTGCCGTGACCGGCGCTATCTGTGTCAGCGCATCGAGCACGGCCTCGTTGCAGATATCGCCTGCGTGAATGATCGCGTCGCAACCCGCCAGATACGCCAGCGCTTCGGGACGCACGAGATTGTGCGTATCGGAGATCAACCCGATTCGCGTGATTGAAGAAGCTGGTTTGAGAGCAGTCATGCTGTCATGTTGGTCGGGCATTGCAATCCGAGGGCTGCACGCAGTACATCGCGCATCGGCCGGTGTACCCGGCAGCTCACGCCGACGCGCGTCATTCCTTCATCAGAGTCTCGATCCGCTGGTCGGGTACCAGCCACCATGCGGCGGCGAGCGCATACAACACAGCCGAGGCCCAGGGCGCCACGAACGCAAGCCCGACGCCCACCAGATAGATCACCACCGACACCTTGCCCTTGAAGTCGTTGCCCAGCGCTTTGGCCAGCGTGGAGTTCTCGCCGTGGTTGCCGATCAGCGTGCGCGTCAGAATGAAGTACGCAATCGCCGACATGAACAGCACGATGCCGTACAACGCGGTCGGCCACGCCGCCATATGATTTTCGCCAACCCAGTGCGTGACGGCCGGCAGCAGCGACAGCCAGAACAGCAAATGAAGATTCGCCCACAACACCGAGCCGTTGACCTTCTGCACCGCGTGGAACATGTGATGGTGATTGTTCCAGTAGATGCCGACGTAGATAAAGCTCAACACGTACGCGCAGAAAACCGGGATCACCGGCCGCAGCGCCGCGAGATCGAAGCCTTCCGGCACTTTCAATTCGAGCACCATGATCGTGATGATGATGGCGATCACGCCGTCACTGAAGGCTTCGACACGTCCCTTGCCCATCGTTGGTTTTCCTGATGATGAATGCGGTTGGGCGCACAACCCGGCGGCGTCTGCCTGACCAAACGCACGAGCCGCGCCGCCGCCGATTATCCGCGATGCTGTCGGGCTTTGTCGATCCGCTTGCAGCGCGCTTTCAATGCTTTTAATCCGCTCGACACGTTCAGCGCCCGTGGCCGCCGGGGTAGTAAACCGCAAGCCACACACTCGGCTCGCTGTCGCTGGTCCAGGCCACACGGTGTCGGCAATGCGCGTCGATCAGTACGTGATCGCCGGGCTTCATCTGACGTAGTTGATGGTCGCATTCGAACTCCAGCGTGGCCGCGCCGCTCAGCAGGACCACCCATTCGGCGCGCGGGCTGTCGTACCAGAAGTCCGGCGGACTCGCGTGCCCCATCGAGACAATGCGCTCGATCGTCATGCCGCCCTGCTCGACGAGCGTATCGACCTGTTCGTCCGCGGATTTCGGCGCGAGCGCGTCGAACAGGTTGCCGCCGGGAAGCGGACGTTTGGTCATGGGTGAATTCGGCTGGTCGCTCATTTCATCGGCTTGAGGCCGTCGAGCAAAGTCGGCACCAGTTCGCTGATGGTCGGATGAATGTGCATCGCGTATTGCAGCGTCGGATACGGCGCCCCGGCGGTCATGATGTCGATGAACGTGTGGATCGCTTCGTCGCCTTCGACACCGTGAATCGCCGCACCGAGAATGTTTTTGCTCTGCGCGTCGACCATCACCTTCATGAAGCCGTCGGTCTCGCCGCGTTCGCGGGCGCGGCCCACGCGCGACATCGGCATCGTGGCGATCAGCGCGTCCTTGCCCGCCTTGCGCACGTCGGCTTCGGAAAGGCCGACGCGAGCCAGCGGCGGATCGACGAAAACTGCGTACGCCATGATTCGTGTATCGACGCTGCGATTGCCGCCGCCCAGCACATTGGCCGCGACGATCTGGAAATCGTCATACGACGTGTGGGTGAACGCACCGCGCCCGTTGACGTCGCCGATCGCCCAGACGCCGGGCACATTGGTACGCAACTGACCGTCGACTGGAATCGTGCCGTGTTTATCCACGGTGATGCCGGCGGCGTCCAGGCCGAGATCGTCGGTATTCGGCTCGCGGCCGGTGGCGAATAGCAGGTGCGACGCTTCCATCGCCGGAATGTTCTGCTCGAAGCCCACGCATACGTCGTTCTCGCGATGCGGATGCGGCTCGACCCGCGACGGCTGCACGCCGAAGCGGAACTCGACACCTTCGCGGGCGAGCACCTTCTGCACCGACTCCGCGAAATCGGCATCCTCGCGCGTGAGCACACGTTCGCCGCGCACGAGCACGGTCACGCGGCTGCCGAAACGTCGAAAGATCTGCGCGAATTCGAGCGCGATATAACTGCCGCCGACAATCACCAGATGCTCCGGCAATTCCGTCAGTTCGAGCAGATTGGAGTTGGTGTAATAACGAATCCGCTCGATACCGTCGAGCGGCGGCACGACGGCGCGCGTCCCAGTGTTGATAAAGATTTCATCGGCGCTGATCTGGTCGGTCACCGAACCGTCCGCGCCGCTGATAGCAAGCTCGTGTGCGCCCGTGAAGCGCGCGTGTCCGTTGAAGACGGTGACATTGGCCGTGTCGCGCAGCCATTTCTCGACGCCGTCGCGCGACTGTCCGATGATTGTGTCTTTACGCGCCTTGACCGCCGCGAGGTCGACGCTGACCGAACCGCTCACCTGCACGCCCAGTTCCGCGGCATGGCGCGCGACATGTGCCGCGCGGGCACTGGCCACATACGACTTGGTCGGCGTGCAGCCGACGTTCACACAGGTCCCTCCGAACGCCGCGCGTTCGATCACTGCGGTCTTACGACCGCTTTCACCTAGCCGGACCGCGAGCGGCGAGCCGCCTTGTCCGGTACCGATCACAACTGCGTCGAAGTGCTGTGGCATGGCAACTCTCCCCGGGCTGGGATGCAGGTCGTAGCATCTTACGCTCAGTGCTTCGCGCCGTTATTCGTTTACCGTGCGCGCCGTGAAGTTGCGATGTCTTTGAACAGTAGCCGAACCGGTTCCCGTTTTATTTCAGACCTGGCAATGCGCGGCGCAGATCAATTCGCGCGAACGTTGCAGCGCGACCCGCGCGCCACGTGCGGCGACCACCCAGCCGACCTGCCCGAGATTGAAGTCCTGCGACACCATTACCTGCATGAGCGCGACCATCGGCAGGACCACCGAAGGCCGGTATAGCTGATTCCTGATCAAGTCCGGCATGACTGCTCCCATCGCGCGCCGCCGCTTTGGCCACGCGCTCCACTTACATTGTCGATGGGTGGATTCTAGAGAGCGCGGGCGCGCGGATAAATACCGCGAACGCGAAGGCACTTGTTTGGGAAACTGAACAATCGGATTGTCGAATCTGTGCGGAACCGCCGCCGCAAAAGGGCTGCGGTTGCGGCCGCGCCTCTCAGGCAGGCAACATGCCCGGAAGATACCCATACGCCGGCCGGGGCTAATCCGCGTTGGCCATGCCCATCTGCGGGTCGCACAAACTGCGTGCATACGCGCTCGCTCCGACCGGCCGGCTGTACAGATACCCCTGCTGCTTGTCGCACGCGATCGCCCGCAGGAAAGCCGCCTGCTCGGCCGTCTCGACACCTTCGGCCGTGACGTTCATCCCCAGCGAATGCGCCATCGCGACCACCGCCTGCGTGATCGCAATCGAGTCCCGATGATCCGGCAATCCCGCGACAAACGAGCGGTCGATCTTCAGGTTATGCAGCGGAAAGCGCTTCAGATACGACAGCGAGGAGTAGCCGGTGCCGAAGTCGTCGACGGAAATGCGCACGCCCATGGCGCTCAGCGCGGCCAGCATGGGGAGCACGGATTCGCTGTCGCTCATCAGCAGCCGCTCGGTGATTTCCAGCTCCAGCGCCGACGGTTCGAGCCCGGATTGCTTCAGACAGCGTTCGATCCGCTCCAGCAGCCCGTCGTTGAATTGCCGTGGTGACAGGTTCACCGCGACGATCAGATCCGGCGCCAGCTCGCGCCGCCATTGCGCGACCTGCTCGCACGCGCGCGCGAGCACCCAGTCGCCGATCTCGATGATCAGACCGGCGTCCTCGGCCACCGGAATGAACTCCGCCGGCGACACGTTGCCCAGCTCGCTGTTGTACCAGCGCAGCAGCGCCTCTGCGCCGATCGTCCGGCCGTTCTGACTGTCGACGATCGGCTGGTAGACGAGGCTCAGTTCGTTCGAAGCGAGCGCGCGCCGCAGCGACTGCTCGATCGTGAAGCGGCGCTGCAGATGCTGGTTCAGCTCCGCGGTGAAAAACTGAAAGTTGTTCCGGCCGCGCTGTTTCGCGTGATACATCGCCGAGTCCGCATTGCGCAAAAGCGTGGCGACGTCCTGGCCGTCGTCGGGAAACAGGCTGATCCCGATCGACGCGCCGAGGTAATACTCGTTGCCCGCCACCGCGAACGGCACCGCGATCATGTCCAGAATGCGGTGCGCGAGGCCGATCAGATGGCCGGTGTTGTCGTAGTTGCTGTTCACTATCACGAACTCGTCGCCGCCCACCCGCGCGAGCGTGTCGTCGCGGCCGATGCACGCGGAAAGCCGGTCGGCGACGCTGCATAGCAACGCGTCGCCAGCCTCGTGACCGGCGGTGTCGTTGACCTTCTTGAAGCCGTCGAGATCGACGAACAGCACGGCGACGCTGAGCAGTTCGCCGGCGCGGTCGAGGCGGCCCGGCTCGACCAGTTCGCGCATCCGCTCCGTGAGATAGGCGCGGTTGTAGAGGCCGGTGAGCGAGTCGCGGGTCGCGAGGAATTTGAGTTGCCGCTGCGCCTCGCGTACCGGGCCGATGTCGGAGAACGAGATCAGCACCGACTCCGGCTGCGTGTCGCCGGGCCGGAAAATCGGCACGATATTTTCAGTGATCCAGACGATATCGCCGTCGATCAGCTCAAGCCCGATCGTCACGCCGAGCATTGGCTTGCCGGATGCCAGCACCACCTCGGTCGGGCGGCTGGACTCGGTCACGGGCGTGCCGTCCTCGTAAAAAGCGCCCGACAACACCGTGGCGATACTGCGGCCGATGATCTGCGGCGTAGTGCGCAACATGCGCTGCGCACTCGGATTGCAGGCCATCACCACGCCGTCGCGCGACTGCACGATGATGCCTTCGCGCAGATGATCGACGACTAGCCGGTAATGTTCCTCGCTGTGCGCGAGACGTTGCGCCATGGTGTCCTGATGAACCGCGAGCCCGACGCTGCTGCCGATGTCGCGCAGCATCGCTTCTTCTGCGGGGCTGGGGCGCCGGCCGGTGCGGTAATAGACCGCGAATGCGCCGAGCACGGTGCCGGCGTCGTTTTCGAACGGCACGGACCAGCACGCGCGCAAACCGATGGACAACGCGATGTCGCGGTGGCCGGCCCACAGCGGATCGGTTTCGATGTCTTCGACGACGACCAGGCGGCGCTCGTACATCGCGGTACCGCACGAGCCGGCTTGCGGACCGATCAGAAGGCCGTTGATGCTGGCGCTGAAATGCGGCGGCAACGATGGCGCGCCGCCGACTCTGGCGTGTACGCCGTCGGCGTCGAGCAGCAGGATTGAACAGGACGCACCGACGCCCAGCAGCGCTTCCGCGCGCCGGCAGACTTCGTCGAGCAATTCCGGCAGCGGCGTGTTGCGGGTAATCAACCGCAATACGCTGCGCTCCGACGCCAGCATCTCTTCGGCGAGATGCTGGCCGTAGCGTGTGCCTTCCGGCGTTGCTTTGATCGTGCCATCTATCGTGCCATCTGATGTCGCTTCGCGATTCATAGGTGCGCCCCCCAACCCAACATCGGCAAATCAGTGTAATCGGCGTAGCCGGGTTTACGCTAAGCCAGTGAAGAAAACTCGAGATGCATGACGAACGGCTGGTGTGGCATGTGATGACACGATAATTGCTGGCGCAGGGTTATCTGGTTCTGTTGCTCGATGGCTCTGTGCTTCATCGGCGGAGTTGCTGGATTGTTCCCGACGAAGGAAATGGCTTCGACGATGGATTGCGTCAGCTCCGGCATCGTCGCCGACAGGTGGCTCGTCGGTTTGAGCCCGCCTTGGCCGCGTTTGCGAGGCGGGCTCGCAGCCTTGAAGCATGCAGGCCGGTCGATGATGGAAGCTGTTTGAGGCGGTTGTTTGAGGCGTTTGATCCCCGCGGCTTATTCGCTTGCCCGGTCAGGTCATGCAAGCGATCGAACCGGGCACCGTGTTTGGACAGCCGGGGTTAGCCCAAGCTCTCCCACGAGCCGGGACGGCTTTTCCAGCCGTCCCGGCTCGCGAGTATCAACTTCCCGGCGGCCTGCCTCCACCGCCGCCCCCACCTCCACCACCTCCACCACCGCCGCCTTGAGAACCGCCACCCTGAGGACGATTGCCGCCACCGCCCTGTCCACCTCCTCCAGGCGGACGACCGCCGCCGCCATGCTCACCACCTTGCGGCGGACGACCACCCGCATTCCCCGGTTGCTGACCTCCCGGCGGACGACCACCTTCGTTCCCCGGCGGACGGCCGCCCGGATGCCCACCGTCATACCCCGGGTGCCCACCCGGCGGACGTCCCCCCGGATACCCGCCGCCCGGCGGCCGCCCCGCGCCAGGTCGCGGCGGCGGTGGCGGCGGATGGTGCGACCAGCGCGACTGCTGGTTATACCAGGGCCGGCCGCGATAATAATTGCCCCAATACTCGTTGATCGAAAAGCCGAGAATCGGCAGTCCAAGCATCCCGCCATAGGTCATCAGCGGGACGTTGTTGCCTTGATACGGAGAAGTGAGCCGCGACGCATAAACCCAGCCGCGCAGATTCGGGCCAGCGACATCGCACCACTGAAAATTGCTGATGCAGCCCATCACCGTCACCGGAACGCCGCCGGGCAATTGCTGCACGATCGGGTAATCGGAGGCGGGGCCCGCCCGCACGTTGACGACGCTATTGGTATAAGCCTGCGACTGGGCGTTGGCCGCAGCGGGCAGCGCCAGCAAACCGGCCGCCACGTAAAGACATCGGACCAGGTGTTGTTGCATTCTTTCTCCCGTTTTCAAAGGCGGCATTCAAGCTGCCGCCTTGCCTGCATGGTGACTAGTCGTTAGGAATAGTTCGGAGCGTTTCGAATTCTGCTTCATGCCTCTGAATCGAAGACCTTTGCCTTCGCCCATGCTTCATCGTGCTCCGGTCGCACGGCGCATGCCTGAAAGCGCCCAGTCAACATTTCCTCTGATACCTCGGTGCGCTCGCGCCGTCGTCGTGCGAGGCAATATCTGGTAACAACCTCGCCGAAGTCACGCGTTTTCCGGGCGTCTGCGTTTCGACATTACGGCGATCATCCTTGGCATCGAAAACCCTCGCACTGCCGGGACCGCCATGAAAATCTTCCGTCCACTCCTGATCGCCGGCCTGATGCTCACGCACCTGGCTGCCCACGCCACCAGCTTCGACTGCAACCGGGGACGCTCGCTCACCGAAAAAATCATCTGCAACGATCCCGCGCTGTCAAAACTCGACGACACGCTGGGGCAACTTTACTGGAAAGCGCGTCGGCGGGTCATCAACCGTCGCGCCTTTCTCACCGACAGCGATAGCAAGTGGAGCTGGCGGGAAGAGAACTGCCGCGACGCGGCATGTCTGGGGACCTGGTATGCAACGCGGATCGATCAGTTGCAACGGCTGATCGAAAGCATGCAGACAGGGGAAGCGGCGGAGCAGCCGGAGGTGCAGCCGATCAGGACACAGCCATCGCCGGAACCGGCTATTCAGCGCAAAACGTCGCTGGCGACAGCGCGCCCGATTGAACCGGCGCTGCTTCAGTGCACGGCCGCGAATCCTGGGCTGGTGGTCAACGATCAATGCTCCACGGTGCTGAAGCAGGCGGGTGCGGGTGGTCAGTGGAAATATCAGCCGCGCGGCGGCGACTGGTTCTGCGGCGTCGCCACGCTGCCGCAGCCGTCGATGCAAACGCAGGTGGATGCGGCGCAGTGAGATCGTAAGCGCCGATGGATGAACGGGCGACGTCAGCAGGCTCGTGGCGTCGTCGTGCTCAGTGAACCGTCTTAGGGGGATGTGGCGGAGCGCGGCAATGACGCGGCCTGTGCAACATGCAACGACTCAACAGTCAGGTGCGGTCGTGATTGCACCGTCTTGTACATCATGGCGGCATGAAGTCTCCTTCATGTCCGCTGCATGCAGTTCGATGTGTCGAGAGCGCCCCCGCTCGCAACGGTGCGGCGGCGAACGGCACGCTATCTGCCGCTCCAGAACCTTCGCTGAACCTCCATCACCTCGGCTTCCACCTCCGCAACCGGCCCGATCACCTCGACCGGCTTCTGGCAATGATCGAAGACATAGCGGCAATCCACGCTCATCGTCGGATTCTCCGAATGATCGCCGGTTGCCTCCAGCAAACGCTTCTCGGTCATCCCGAATACGACCCGGCCGATGTTCGCCCAATACATCGTGCCCGCGCACATGCAGCACGGTTCGACCGACGTGTATAGCGTGCAGCCCCACAAATACGCCGGCGTGAAGTTCAACGCCGCCACGCGAGCCAGCACCGATTCGGCGTGATTGACCGTATCGACATTGCCCTGCTCCATCAGCACGGTCTCCTGATCGGGGCCGACCAGCACCGCGCCGAACGGATGATGACCCAGCAAGGTCGCCCGCTCGGCCACCCGGCTCGAATGCCGCAGATGCCGGACGATCTGCTCGGGCGTCGGCGTCAATCCCTGCGGCGGATAGCCCTCCGGCACACCTGCGCCAGCGGCATCGTTCGAAACGGTCAGACTCACGGGCGATCTCCTTGTCGTGATGTAGTCAGGCAGTCACGCACTCACTTCGGCAGCGCACCGTCGACACCCTGCACGAACCAGTTAAGGCGCAACAATTCCGCATCGCTCAAAGACTGGCCCGCCGCGACCTTCACCGTGCCGGACTGATCCGCGATCGGGCCCGCGAACGGGTTGAACTTGCCGGAGATGATGTCGTCGCGCTTCTGGCTCAGCGCCTTCTGCGCAGCCGGGGAAACCGCTTGCGTGTTGATGTCGGCGAGATCGATCGCGTGTTCTTTCAGGCCCCACCAGACCGGCGCGTTATTCCACGAACTCGACATCACCTGATCCACCAGATGCGTGTAATACACGCCCCAGTTGCTCACGCACGCACCCAGTTGCGCGTTCGGGCCGAACTTCTTCATGTCGGAATCCCAGCCGAATGCATGCACTTTCTTCTGCTCGGCGGTTTGCATCGTCGCGGTCGAATCGGTGTTCTGGATCAGCACGTCCGCGCCCTGGCCGATCAGCGTTTCGGCGGCCTGCTTTTCGCGGCCCGGATCGAACCAGCTGTTGATCCACACCACCTTCACGCGCGCGTTCGGATTGACCGAGCGCGCGCCCATCGTGAACGCGTTGATGTTACGCACCACTTCCGGCACCGGCACCGAGCCGACAAAGCCCAACGTGTTCGACTTGGTCGTATAGCCCGCGACCAGTCCGGCCAGATAGGCGCTCTGATAAGTGCGCACGTCGTAGGTGGCGAAGTTCGCGGCTTTCTTGTAGCCGGTCGCGTGTTCGAACACGGTGTCCGGGAAATCCTTCGCGACCTTCAGCTCGAAGTCCTGGAAGCCGAAGCTCGATCCCACCACGATCTTGTTGCCCTTGGCCGCGAGATCGCGGAACACGCGTTCCGAATCCGCCGATTCCGGCACGTTCTCGACGCGCGTCACCTTGATCTTGTCGCCGAACTTCGCCTCGACTTCCTTGACGCCCTGCTCGTGCGCATAGGTCCAGCCAGCGTCGCCCGGATTGCCGAGGTAGACGAACGCGATGCCGACCGGTTGCGTGGCCGCTGCCGACGCCGTCGCGGCGCTGAACGCGAGAGACACGCCGACGCCCGCGCCGATGGCAGCAGCGAGCACGGTACGGACAGTTTTGATGCGCAACGAACGATGCAGCGCACGCGCCAGCTTTGTTTTCATGGACTCTCCGAAGTGATTTGAAGGCGCCCGCCACGGTATTCGAGGTTCCGTGGATCAGGCTCCGGCATAGGGGTCATATTCGAAGGCCAAATTCATAGGAAAAAATAGTATTCGTTATCCCCTTCATAACGGATCGCGTATTCTGGTCGCGCCCTGATGACTCGAGCGGTCGCCAGAAACATGTTCGATATCTTCGAACGAGTACATCGGCAAAGTGGTACGGCAAGCGTCCCTGAGAAGCGCACTATCCCAATCACCAACCCGCAACACTCTTTCGGAGAAACAACATGACTCGCTTTCAAGGTAAATCGGTTCTCGTCACCGGCGGCAGCAGCGGCATCGGTTTTGCAGCGGCAAAGGCATTCGCCAGTGAAGGCGCACGCGTCGTCATCACCGGACGCGATGCGGATGCGCTCGACACCGCGCGGGCCGCTCTGGGCGCGAATGCCGTAGCGGTGCGCAACGACGCGGGCTCGGTCGCGGCAGCTCGCGAACTGGCCTCGGCCATCGATGCCGCAGGCATCCGGCTCGATGCGTTGTTCGTCAACGCGGGCACGGCGAAATTCGCATCGTTCGCGGACGTGGACGAAGCCTTCTGGGACGCCACCTTCAACACGAACGTCAAGGGCGCGTACTTCCAGATTCAGGCACTGCTGCCGCTGTTCAACAAGGGCGCGTCGATCGTGATCAACGGATCGATCAATGCGCATATCGGCATGCCGTCGTCGTCGGTGTATGCGGCGAGCAAGGCCGCGGTGATCTCGCTGGCGAAGACGTTGTCGGCGGAATTGCTGCCGCAGGGGGTGCGTGTGAACGTGGTCAGCCCGGGGCCGGTTCAAACGCCGCTGTACGGCAAGCTCGGACTCGACGCCGCCCAGCTCGAAGCCACCGCCGCGCAGATTCTCACGCAGGTGCCAGTGGGCCGCTTCGGCACGCCGGATGAAATCGCGTCGACCGTGCTGCATCTGTCGGCGCCGGAATCGGCGTTTATCGTCGGCACCGAAATCATCGCGGATGGCGGGATGAGCCAGCTTTAACGTGTGAGAGGAAGGGCGCGGTTCTCATGTCGCCGCGCATCGGCGGCGACGCGAGAACGGCCCGTGTCGATCTCAATGAATGCTTGGCGGCGGTTCGATGCCGCCGTCTTCGTCCGGTTCGTCTTCGGCGAACAACTCCGCGCACAGCCCCTGGCCGATCTCGCTCAGGCGCGCCGACCCGGCGCCCTCCTCGTTGAACGAGGTTTCCACGAAACCGTTGTCGACCAGCGCCGTCAACTGCCGCCGCAACCCGCTCATCGGCACGCCCGCCTGCTTCGACAGCTTGGCGAGCGACCACGTGCCGCCCGGCTTCTCCTGATGCGCGCGCCAGAGTTGCGCGAGCACGGCGACCAGAACCGGGTCGATGTCATCGTCATCCATGGGTCTCTCCCTTGTATCGTGTTGCGTCGTCGTGTTGCGTCCTGCGTCACGCCATCTGCGTGACCAGCTCGCCCAGGGTCCTCAGCGCCGCCTCACTTTGCGCGGTCCACGGGTAGCTGTAGTTAAGCCGAATAAAATGACGGAAATCGTTTCGAGTAGAAAACATCATGCCCGGCCCCACGGTAATGCTGCGTGCAAGCGCCGCCTGATAAAGCCGCATCGAATCGACACTCGCGGGCAATTCGACCCATAAGACATAGCCGCCCTGCGGCGTCGACATCCGCGTGCCGACCGGGAAAAACCGCTGCACCAGCGCCATCATGATGTTCGCCTGCTGCCGGTACACCTTGCGCACATGCCGCAAGTGGCGATCGTAGCCATCCTGCCGCAAATAATCGGCGACGGCGACCTGCGGCACCGACGGCGTGGTCAGCGTATTCAGGAATTTGAGCTTCTCGACCTGCGCCCGGTAACGGCCAGGCATCGCCCAGCCGATCCGGTACGACGCGGTCAGGCTCTTCGAAAACGACGCGCAGTGGAGCACCAGGCCTTTGCTATCGAAGTTCTTCAAAGTAGAAGGCCGCGTGTCGCCGTAATACAACTCCTGGTACACATCGTTTTCGATCGCCGGGATTTCGTGCGCGGCGAGCAGTTCGACCAGTTGCCGCTTGCGTTCGTCAGGCATCTGAAAACCGAGCGGATTCTGGAAATTCGGCATCACCATGCACGCGGCGATTTTCTGCTTGGCGATGACCTGCGCGAGCGCATCGATATCGATTCCGTGGACCGGATGCGTCGCCACTTCGATCGCGCGCATGCCGAGCCGCTCGATCGCGTGCAGCATCGCGTAATACGTCGGCGATTCGACCGCGACCGTATCGCCGGGTTTGGCGACCGCCTGCAAGCTGAGGTTGATGGCCTCGGTCGCGCCGAGCGTGATAACGATTTCATCGGGATCGACCGGCACGCCGTTCTCGGCATAACGGCGCGCGATCTGCCGGATCAACTCGGGGTTGCCCGGCGGCAGATCGTCGATCAGATTCCAGCTCGCATGCCGCCGCGCAATCGCGTTTGCATACTGGTTGATGCGCCGCCACGGAAACAGCGAGGGATCGGGATACGGCGAGCCGAACGGCACGGCGTCGTGCGCGCGGATGCTGCGCAGCGTGGACAGCACCAGCCGGCTCACGTCCACCTCGGCGGCGACCGGCGGCGTTTCGCGCGCGGCTTTGCGGCCGGCGGATGGAATCGCATCCGCCGCGAGCGCCTTCGCCGCCGCCTCGCGCACGAAATAGCCGGACTGCGGACGGCTTTCGACAATCCCCCGGCTCTCCAGCAACGCATACGCGTGCAGCACCGTCTTGATGCTGACGCCGTGCTGCTGGCTCGCCTGCCGTACCGACGGAATCCGCTCGCCCGACGCGAACACGCCGCGGCGTACGGCTTCGGTCATCTCATCGGCGAGTTTTTCGTACAGTTTCAAGGACTTGGCTCAGGCAAATCGCGGCTTGGAGCGCCAGTGTATGCCGAAATCCGCCAACTGTATCCCTCTCTTTTCCAAATTTCTGTATGCAGCGCACCATTTGGAACACAGTAGGCTGGCACTTATTGGCATAAAAGCCTCGTCCAGACCGTCTCCAGCGGCATCGTCATGAAGAAACCTGAAGCTCGCATCGAACCGTACACGCACCCGGCCGCGGGCTGGGGCGCCCTGAAGTACGTCGCCATCAACCTGATCAAGGAGAAGGTGACGGGCGGCAACTACCGCACGCTGCTCAAGCAGAACCAGCCGGACGGCTTCGACTGCCCCGGCTGCGCATGGCCGGATCGCGAACACGCGTCGACCTTCGAATTCTGCGAGAACGGCGTCAAGGCCGTGGCTGCCGAAGCGACCAGCAAGCGCGTCACGCCCGCGTTCTTCGAACAGCACACGGTCGAAGAACTGATGGCGCAGTCCGACTTCGAACTGGAACAGCACGGCCGCCTGACCGACCCGCTCGTCTACGACGCGCTGCGCGACCGTTACGTGCCGATCGGCTGGGACGAAGCGTTCGATCTGATCGCGCGTCACCTGAAGCAACTCGACGACCCCGACCGCGCCGCGTTCTATACGTCGGGCCGCGCGAGCAACGAAGCCGCCTTCCTGTACCAGTTGTTCGTGCGCATGTACGGCACCAACAACTTCCCCGACTGCTCGAACATGTGCCACGAAGCGACCAGCCGCGGCTTGCCGGGCACGGTCGGCATCGGCAAGGGCACGGTTACGCTGGACGACTTCGAACACGCGGACACGCTGCTGATCTTCGGCCAGAATCCGGCCACCAACCATCCGCGCATGCTCGGCGAATTGCGCGAGTGCGCGAAGCGCGGCGCGACCATCGTGTCGATCAATCCGCTGAAGGAGCGCGGGCTCGAACGCTTTGCGAGCCCGCAGCACGCGCTCGACATGCTGTCGCCGAAGGGCACAAAGATCAGCTCCGTGTTCATCCGTCCGAAGATCGGTGGCGATTTCGCGTTGATCAAGGGCGTCGCCAAGCGCGTGATCGAACTCGACGACGAAGCACTCGCGTCCGGCCTCGAACGTGTGCTCGACGTCGGCTTCATCGCCGAACACACGGTCGGCTTCGACGCGTTCGCCGACGACCTGCGCGCCGAGAACTGGGACACCATCGTCGCCGAAGCGGGCGTACCGTTCGACGACGTGCTGAAACTCGCCGACATCTACGTGAAAGGCCGCGCCGTCATTTCGACGTGGGGCATGGGCATCACGCAGCACAAGAACTCGGTGGCGACGGTGCAGTTGCTGTCGAACCTGATGATGATGCGCGGCAATATCGGCCGCCGTGGCGCGGGGCTGTGCCCGGTGCGCGGACATTCGAACGTGCAGGGCGACCGCACGGTCGGCATCGAGGAAAAGCCGACTCAGGCGTTTCTCGACCGCCTCGGCAAGGCCTACGATTTCGAGCCGCCGCGTGAACACGGCTACGACGTTGTCGAAACGATTCACGCGATGCTCGAAGGCAAGGTGAAGGTGTTCATCGGCCTGGGCGGCAATTTTTCGATTGCGACGCCGGATACGCCGCGTACGTGGGAAGCGATGCGTTCGTGCGATCTGACCGTGCACATCACGACCAAGCTGAACCGCAGCCACCTGATTCACGGCCGCGACGCGCTGATTCTGCCGACGCTCGGCCGCACCGAAATCGATCTGCAGAACGGCATTGCGCAAGGCGTGACCGTCGAAGACTCGATGAGCATGGTGCACATTTCGTACGGCATGAACAAACCGGCGTCGGAGAATCTGCTGTCGGAAATCGCGATCGTCGCGCGGATGGCGCACGCGACGCTAGGCAGCAACAAAGTGGACTGGCTCGGGCAGGCGGCCGATTACTCGCTGATTCGCGACGGCATCGAGAAAGTATTCGACGGGTTTCAGAACTACAACGAGCGGTTGAAGAATCCGGGTGGTTTCCACCTGGGTGTCGCGTCGCGCGATCGCGTGTGGAAAACGCCGACCGGCAAGGCGCAATTCATGGTCCACGCCATTGCTCTCGATACACCGATTCACCAGGCGCGCAACGAACATGGCGAACGCCTGCTGACGCTGATGACAACGCGCTCGCACGATCAGTACAACACGACGATTTACGGCCTCGACGATCGCTATCGCGGCGTCTACGGTCAGCGCCGCGTGCTGTTCGCGAACAAGGACGATCTGGCGATGCTGGGTTTCGCCAACGGACAGTGGGTCGATATCACCAGCGTGTGGGCGGATGGCATCGAGCGTCACGCCGATGGCTTTCTGCTGGTGGAATACGACATTCCGCGTGGCTGCCTCGGCGCTTACTATCCGGAGACGAATCCGCTGGTGCCGCTCTCGTCCATTGCGGACGGCGCGGGTACGCCGACTTCGAAGTCGATTCCGGTGTTGCTGAAGGCGTCGGCGGTTCCGCTTCAGGCAATCGCGGCCTGATTACAGGAGGACGTCGAGCGCCTCACGTCACCCGTGAAGCGCTCGATTTTCAACTCTGGTTCTTCGTCAAATCGCGATGCGTCAGATAAAGACGCAGGTCGAATTCGATCTGATGGTAGCCCGGCTGCATGAACTCGCAGAGCCGGTAGAAAGCCTTGTTGTGATCGCTTTCCTTCAGATGCGCGAGTTCGTGAACGACGATCATTTTCAGAAACTCCGGCGCGGCCGCCTTGAATAGCGACGCAATGCGGATTTCCTTCTTCGCCTTCAGCTTGCCGCCCTGTACGCGGGAAATGCTCGTGTGCAGACCCAATGCGTGACGCACCACATCGAGCTTGCTGTCGTAGGTGACCTTGTCGATCTGCTCGGCGCTGCGAAGATGCTCGCGCTTCAATTCCGCACAATATGCGTAGAGCGCGCGGTCCGTTTGCACGTCATGCGTGGCCGGATATTTCGAAGAAAGATAGGAACCCAGTTGCTCGTCGGCGATGAGCTTCCTCACCTTCTCCTGCAAGGTCGGCGGATAACCGGTCAGGTATTTCAGTTGGGACATGATCAGGCGATGCAGTCTTCCCAATACCGCAGCGGATCGCGATGGTCGGGGAATTTCTTGTCGAGCCAGTCGGAAACGACTTTCCATTGCGGATGATTCGGGCCGCTGCGGGTATCCCAGAACGAATCCTTCAGCACCGCGTTTTTACTCGCGCGATCTCGCACGACGATCCGGCAGTGATCGTCGGAATCGTGAAACTCGGCTTTCAGGTAATAGCGCGGCAGGATCTGCAACGCGGCGCCTTCGACCAGCCGCCCTTCGGCGCGCACCACGCCGCCCCGCTCGATCCGCAGCACGCCGTCCACCGATTTATCGGCGCGCCAGCCGACCGGCAGCCTCACCACGCACTCGTCCTTGCCGATCTTGATCCAGTCCATCCGCCAGATGCGGGCCAACGCATCGCGCATCGCCGCGACATCTTCGTAGCCAGGCGGCAGTTCGATGTCGGGCGGCAGTTTCACCAGTTCGTCGTCGAACGGCGAATGGCTGGTCGACCCTTTGAACGGATCGTCACCGAACGGATTCGCGGGACGGCTCGCCGATGTGCTGCTCCTGCTGCCCACATTGCCCTTGCTGCCCGTGGCCGCGCCGGGCGGGTCTCCGAACAGGCTTTCGGCCGCAAGACGTGCGCGCTTCGATTTTTCGGTGGCCATGAGTTCTCCGTGGGATGGGGTATGCGGCAGGCAGATAAGAGATTTATACACTGATCCGGCGGCAGCCCGACGCCGTCAGTTCGCAGCCCGGGATACCGATGGCCGCGAGGCGGTCCGCGAATAAAAAAACCCGCACAGACGCATCTGATGCGGGTTTTCGCTGTGTTTCCAACGCCATGCAATATGCAACGGGAACCTGGTGCCGGGGACCGGACTTGAACCGGCAAGCCGTGAGGCGGCGGATTTTAAGTCCGCTATGTTTACCAATTTCATCACCCCGGCAGGGGTCGCAATCGCGCGTGGTCGCGAATTCTACCACTGCCCGGCAGACGCACCAAACTGGTGTGAACGGCCGCCGTTTCCCACCCTCGCCTGCTCGTTGCGCCGATAAAAATGGAGCTCGCCCGGAGTCATCTGGAAGTCACAGAGCTTCCCGATAATCCGCTCACGAAAACGTTTACAGCAGAGCGGAAACCATGATCCCGACGATCAAAGATGTCGCCGCCCACGCGGGCTTTTCCATTGCCACGGTATCGCGCGCGATCAATGCGCCGCACACCGTGAACCCTGTCACGCTCGACAAGGTGCGCCAATCCATCGACGCGCTGAACTTCCGCCCGAGCCCCCTCGGCCGTCAATTGCGCGGCGAGCGCACGCGTCTGATCGGCGTGGTGCTGCCCACGCTCGCCAATCCGGTATTCGCGGAATGTCTGCAAGGCATCGACGAACTCGCGTCGGCGCAAGGCTACCGGTTGATGCTGATGACCACCCAGTACGACGCGGACCGCGAACGCCACGCCATCGAAACGCTGCGCGAGCAACGTGTGGAAGGGCTGATCCTGACCGTCGCCGATGCCGACACGCATCCGCTGCTCGACGATCTGGACCGCGCCGGACTGCTCTACGTGCTGATGCACAACGACACGGTCCGTCGCCCATCGGTGTCGGTCGACAACCGCCTCGCCGCATACGACGGCGTGCGTCAACTGATCGCGCACGGGCATCGCCGCATTCTGATGCTGGCGGGCACGCTGGCCGCGTCGGATCGCGCGCGTCAGCGGCATCTCGGCTATACGCAGGCGATGCAGCAAGCCGGCCTCACACCCGCGCCCGCGCTCGAAGTCGATTTCAACGCGGCCGAACTGTCGCCGTCGGTACTCGCGCATCTGACCAGCGGCCCGAACCGCCCCACCGCCCTTTTCTGCAGTAACGACCTGCTGGCGATGGTCGTGATGCGCGGGCTGCGTCGCGCGCGTTTGCAGATTCCGCACGACATGTCGATTCTCGGCTTCGACGGCCTCGCGATGGGCGAGCTTTTGTCGCCGCCGCTCGCGAGCATCTGCGCGCCGAATCGCGAGATTGGCTGCGCGGCGTGGCGGCGTCTGCTCGCACGCGTCACCGGGAATTACGAGGCGCTCGGCGAAACGTCGCTCGCGCTGACGTTGCCGCACAGCTTGCGCGAGGGCGCCACCATCGCGGCGATTTCGAATCGCGATGAAACCTCGACGCCGCCCAAGGAAGCCAATTCTGAAAATACCTACGCGCGCAATGTCGCGTGAATTTCAGCGCGTCGAGCTTTTAACCAGACACACTTCGAACCACCCGCTCTCTTCTTCTCCAGGAGACCCGCAGTGATCCGCTCTTCTTCACACTTTGATTCGTCATCCAGATCATTATGGCGACGAGTCGTTCACTCGACACAAGCCGCGCTCGTGATCGCCGCCACCGCGCTGACCGTGCTCGCACCACAATCCGCGCACGCCGATGAAACCGCGATCTGCTACAACTGCCCGCCCGAATGGGCCGACTGGGCAAGCCAGATCAAGGCAATCCAGCAGAAGACCGGGATTCGCGTGCCGTTCGATAACAAGAACTCCGGCCAGTCGATTGCGCAACTGATGGCCGAGCAGAAGAGCCCCGTCGCGGATGTGGTGTATCTCGGCGTGTCGTCGGCCTTCCAGGCGAAAGACAAAGGCGTGATCCAGCCGTACAAGCCCGCGCATTGGGACGACATTCCCGCGAACCTGAAGGACCCGCAAGGTTACTGGTTCGCGATTCACTCGGGCACGCTGGGCTTTTTCGTCAACAAGGACGCGCTCGAAGGCAAGCCGGTGCCGCGTTCATGGGCCGATCTGCTGAAGCCCGAATACAAAGGCATGATCGGTTATCTCGATCCGTCGAGCGCGTTTGTAGGCTATGCGGGCGCGGTCGCAGTGAACCAGGCGCTCGGCGGCACGCTCGATAATTTCGAACCTGGCCTCGACTGGTTCCGCAAGCTGAAAGCAAATGCGCCGATCGTGCCGAAACAGACTGCGTACGCGCGGGTGATGTCCGGTGAAATTCCGATTCTGCTCGACTACGACTTCGACGCCTATCGCGCGAAATACAAGGATCACGCGAACGTCGAATTCGTGATTCCGAAGGAAGGCACGATCTCGGTGCCGTATGTGATGAGCCTGGTGAAGGGCGCGCCGCATGACGCGAATGGCAAGAAGGTGCTTGATTTCGTGCTGTCCGACGAAGGTCAGAAGCTGTGGGCCGAAGCCTACCTGCGTCCCGTTCGTGCAAGCACGATGAGCGCGGAAACCGCCGCGAAATTCCTGCCCGCGAGCGACTATGCCCGCGCCAAACCGGTCGATTTCGGCAAGATGGCCGAGAAGCAGTCGAGCTTCGGCGAGCGCTATCTACAGGTGATGCATTGAACGACATCACGTTCCCGCTGCGCTGGCGCATCGCGTTGATCGCGCCCGCACTCGCGGTTTTCATCGCATTCTGGCTGCTGCCGATGGCCGCGCTCGCGCAAATCAGCGGCGACGGCCACGCGTTCGCCACCTATCGCGCGATGCTGACGAATCCGCGCTACATGTCGAGCCTGGGCGCAACGGTCGTGCTATCCGCAGCGGTCACGGCGACGACGCTGGTGCTGTCGGTGATCGCCGGTTTGCTGCTGGCGCGCCGCGAGTTTCCGCTCAAGCGTACGCTGCTCGCGTTGCTCACCTTTCCGCTCGCGTTTCCCGGCGTGGTGGTCGGCTTCATGGTCATCATGCTCGCGGGACGCCAAGGGTTGATCGGCGCGTTGTCGCTGAAACTCACCGGCGACCGCTGGGTGTTCGCGTATTCGATGAGCGGCCTCTTTCTCGGCTACCTGTACTTCTCGATTCCGCGCGTGATCGTCACCGTGATGGCGTCGGCGACCAAGCTCGATGCATCGCTCGAAGAAGCCGCGCGTTCGCTGGGCGCATCGCCGTGGCGTATTACGCGCGACATCGTGTTGCCCGCGCTTTCGCCCGGCCTGATCGCGGCGGGCGCCGTGTGCTTCGCGACCGCGATGGGTGCATTCGGCACCGCGTTCACGCTGGCCAGCGACATCGACGTATTGCCGATGACCATCTACACCGAGTTCACACTCAACGCGAACATGGTGACGGCTGCGGGTCTCTCGATCGTGCTCGGCATCGTCACGTGGGCGGTGCTCGCGCTGGCGCGCAACGTGAGCGGTTCGGCGGTGGCGGCGAGTGCCTGACATGAAAGCAGCTTCACGACCCGGCCTCTCCAATCCGGATGACGACAACACGATGAATTCCATTCCTCGCGCCTTGCATGAAGCGACGACACCGCGAGCGCGGCTGCGTTTGCCCGACACGCGAACCTGGCTAGCAGTCGGTCAATGGTGCGTGACCTTGCTGCTGTGTGCGTTTCTGATCGTGCCGGTGATCATGTCGATCATGGCGGGACTGACGGTCAATTACTTCAAGGGCATTTCAAGCGGACTGACGTTACGCTGGCTCATCGAAGTGTGGACCCAGTATCACGATTCAGTGTTTCTCTCACTCGAAGTCGCGGCGGCGACACTGTTCATCACGCTGCTGATCGGCGTACCCGCAGGCTATGTGCTCGCGCGCAGCAAGACGCGACTGTCGCGTGTTATCGAGGAATTTCTGGTGCTGCCAATCGCGCTGCCCGGCCTCGCGTCGGCGCTCGCGCTGCTGGTGGTGTATGGCGGCTTTACAGCGTTTCGGATGAGCGTCGCGTTCATCGTCGTGGGCCATGTGGTGTTCACGCTGCCGTTCATGGTGCGCGCGGTCGCGGCCGTGTGCGCGAGCAGCGATCTTCGCACGCTCGAAGAAGGCGCAGCGAGTCTCGGCGCGAGTTTCTTCCAGCGCTTCGTGACGATCGTGCTGCCGAATGCGCGGCCGGGTATCGTCGCGGGCGCGCTCGCCGTGCTGACGCTTTCGATCGGCGAATTCAATCTCACGTGGATGCTGCATACGCCCGACACGAAAACCCTGCCGGTCGGTCTCGCCGATACGTACGCGTCGTTGCGGATCGAAATCGGCAGCGCGTACACGATCCTGTTTTTCATCATGACGATGCCCTTGCTCGTCGCCATGCAATGGCTCGGCGTCGATGCAACCGGCCAGCGTAGCGCCGCGAAAAAGCGCGCTGCCGCTTCCTCTTCGACCTCCATCAAGACGCCATGAAACTCGCTTCTTCCCTGGTTCCCGCTTCTGTGCCCGCTTCTGTTCCTATCACGCTGACGCAATGCGCGAAAACGTTTCGCGGCACGCGTGTGCTCGAACCGCTCGACCTGAAGATCGATGCCGGTGAAACGCTGGTATTGCTCGGGCCATCCGGCTGCGGCAAGACCACGACGCTGCGTATAATCGCAGGACTCGAAACACCCGACGCGGGCGGCCGCATCGCATTCGGCGACGACGACGTCACTACGTTGCCGATCGAAAAGCGCCAGGTCGGCATGGTGTTTCAGAGCTACGCGCTGTTTCCGAATCTGACGGTGCGCGGCAACATCGGCTATGGATTGAAGATCAAACGCGTGGCTGCCGATACCGCACGCAAGCGGGTCGACGAATTGCTCGACATGATGCGCCTGACCGCGCACGCCGATAAACCCATCGATCAACTCTCCGGCGGTCAACGGCAACGAGTCGCGCTGGCTCGCGCGCTCGCCGTGCAGCCGCGCGTGCTGCTGCTCGACGAACCGCTCACGGCTCTCGACGCACGTTTGCGCGACACGTTGCGCAGCGAAATGAATACGCTGCTGCGCGAGTTGGGCATCACGACCATCTACGTCACGCACGACCAGGCCGAGGCGATGGAACTCGGTGACCGCATCGTCGTGATGAGCGCGGGCCGTATCGAGCAGATCGGCTCGCCACGCGATATCTACTACCGCCCCGCCAACCGGACGGTCGCGCAGTTCGTCGGCACGATCAACCGGCTGGCGGGCGAACTTCACGACGGCATGCTCAAAACCACGGGGGGTGCGGTGCCCGTGCCCTCACGCACCGCTACCTCAGGCACGCTTTCGTCACACGAAATTTTCTTCCGGCCCGAGGATGCATGGCTCGCCGATCCCGCTGACGCGCAATTGCGCGGCCACGTCGAAAGCACTGCGTTTCTCGGTGAACGCACGCGCCTGACTATCGGCGGCGCAGCACCGGACGCGTTGCTGATCGATGTCGCGGGCCGTGTCGAACTGGCGCGCGGCACGCCCGTCGGCATTTCGATCGCGCAGGACGCGCTGATTGCGCTATTGTAAAAACGCCGCGCTGTGTTTTTAGCGCGCAACAAAAGGACTTCCCCATGCTGCTGGCTCAAATTAGCGATCTGCATATCAAGCGGCCGGGCGCGCTCGCTTACCGGCGCGTCGACACCGGTGCGTATCTCGCGCGTTGCGTCGCCGCGCTCAATGCGCTCGAACCGCGCCCCGACGCAATCATCATGACGGGCGATCTCGTCGATCAGGGTGACCCCGAGCAATACGAGTACCTCAAAACGCTGCTCGCACCGCTTGAAATCCCCTACTTCCTGTTAGTGGGCAATCACGACGAACGCAACGCGTTGCGCGCGGCATTCCCCGATCGCGCGGAATTGCGCAGCGGTGGCGAGTTCGTGCAATACGCGGTCGATGTCGGTCCGTTACGCGTGATCGCGCTCGATTCGATGGTGCCGGGACAAAGCGCGGGCAATCTGTGCGAGTCGCGCCTCGCGTGGCTCGCGGCACAACTCGATGCGGCTCAGGGCAAGCCGGCTATCGTGGCGCTGCATCACCCGCCGTTTGTGTGCGGCATCGGACATATGGACGAATTGCGACTCGACCCCGTCGCCGCCGACAAACTCGCCGCGTTGATCGCGCGTTATCCGAATGTGGAGCGCGTGATGTGTGGACACGTGCATCGGCCGATGTTCGTGCGCTTTGGCGGCACGATCGCGTCTGCAGTGCCTTCACCCGCTCATCAGGTCGCGCTCGATCTGCGCGACGATGCGCCGTCGGCATTTATGATGGAACCGCCCGCGTATGCGCTGCACCGCTACGATCCGGCGACCGGCATCGTCACACATCACGCGTATGTCGATGCGGCGGACGGCCCGTACCCGTTCTACGAACCTGAGGGCGATCTGATCGATTGAATACGCAGACGCAAAACTCACGCGTCGATGAACGTCTGCTGCACGCGCCGGGACCATCTGAAATACGGTATCCCGAGCGCAGCGGCGACAGCGGCCTGAGCAAGACCGTCTAGCGGCACGGCGATGTCGATACCGATAGCGCCCGTCATATAGGCGCCCACCAGAAACGCGCCGGTACGCATCAGCAGAATCATCAGAAGCCAGGCCTGCACCTGGGTCCTGAAACGCGCCGACTTGCGCGATACCAGCAGCGCCAGCCAACCCGCTCCGGCAACAACAAACACGCTGACGATCACGTCGAGGCCGACCATGGTTAATACCGTGCGATACCAGCCATGCGTCTCATGACGGATGAACACCGCCAGCAACTCCCATTCGAGCATCAGCTTCAGCGGTTCCCGTACCACAAACGCGGTGAATAGCGCCCATGCGGCGAGACAGATCAGGACGAACAGCAGGCCGCCGCCGATTGGGCGGGACTCGCGTTGAGGGGTCGATATCATGTTATTCGCTGGCGCGATCGCTGCTGATGGGGCGCCGATTCTACGAACTAAATCCAGAAGACCATCTCAATTTGACAGCGGCGCGTTCGGTCGATGGACAGGCGAACCAGGCGGGCTCCATGCAGGCGGCAGAAGCGTTGAGGGATCCGTTATTGCTGGCATCGACCTCCCAGCAGCAGTGACAGCGATAAGCACTCCCGGCACACATCCCGCCATTCCCGCGAATTGCGCCCCCGTAGCGGCCGTCAGCAGGAACCGCCCCGCTCCGGTATGATCGGCACGCTCGAGACCGCGCATGGGCCGGTCCGCCGATCCTCCTCTCTCATGGCCACTCCCGACGCTTCCTCCCCCGCTTCCGCCGACCGGTCGTTGCGCGGCCTGCTGTTTCTGCTCGCCACCATCGCCGGTGTGTCGGTCGCGAACATCTATTACAACCAGCCGCTGCTGGATAACTTCCGCTCGTCGTTTCCCGCCAGTGCGTCGTGGGTGGGTGCGGTGCCGGCCGTCACGCAACTCGGCTACGCGGCCGGCATGCTGCTGCTCGCACCACTCGGCGACCGCTTCGACCGGCGTCGTCTGATCCTGCTGCAGATTGTCGGCATGTGCGTCGCGCTGATCGTCGCGGCCACCGCGCCGACGCTGTTCGTGCTGATCGCCGCGAGTCTAGCGATCGGCGTGCTCGCCACCATCGCGCAACAGGCGGTGCCGTTCGCGGCCGAACTCGCGCCGCCTTCCGAGCGCGGCCACGCGGTCGGCACGGTGATGAGCGGTCTGCTGCTGGGCATTCTGCTGGCGCGGACCGCATCGGGCGTAATCGCACAATATCTCGGCTGGCGCGCGGTGTTCGGCGCGTCGGTGGTGGCGCTGCTCGCGCTGGCCGTCGTCATCATCCTGCGTCTGCCGAAAAGCCAGCCGACTTCGACGCTGCCGTACGGCAAGCTGATGGTGTCGATGTGGCATCTGATCGTCGAGCATCGCGCACTGCGTGAAGCGTCGCTGACGGGCGCGGCGATGTTCGCCGCGTTCAGCATCTTCTGGTCGGTGCTTGCGCTGCTGCTCGCCGGTGCGCCATTTCATCTCGGGCCGCAGGCGGCGGGGCTGTTCGGTATCGTCGGCGCGGCGGGTGCAATGGCCGCGCCGCTCGCCGGCAAGTTCTCCGACAAGCGCGGACCGCGCGCGATCATCACGCTGTCGATCGCGCTGGTGGCTATTTCGTTCGTCGTGTTTGGTGCGTCGTCAAAGAGTATCGCGGGCCTGGTGGTCGGCGTGATCATTCTCGACATCGGCGTACAGGCCGCGCAGATTTCGAATCAGTCGCGCATTTACGCACTCAAGCCCGATGCGCGCAGCCGCGTGAATACGGTGTACATGGTCGCGTATTTCATCGGCGGAGCGCTTGGCTCGGGCGTCGGCGCCGTGGTCTGGCCGATGTTCGGCTGGCTGGGCGTGAGTGCAGCGGGCGTGGTGTTCGCGGGGCTTGCCGCGTGGAATCATTTACGGCTTCCGGCACGGATTGCCGCGCAATAAAGCCGTTGGGTATGAATGTGGTTTGTTGTCGGGCGCGTGGCGAGGATGGGCAAGGCACTAGTAACGGCCCGCTCGCTGCGGCCTCGACAGACCATCCGGCTCCGTCACGTCACTGATGGTCGACCCGAACGGCGAACGCCCACGCGCCGCTCAATGCCCGCTTCTCGCCGACGCATACTCATGCAGCGCGTCAAGCACGCGGTCGAATTCGAACGACTTGTCGTAGAAGTGGCGCACGCCATATTGTTCGCAGCGTTCCCGATATGCGGGCAATGCATGGTTGGTCAGCACCGCCGCGAACACCGAGTCGATCAGCCCTTCTCGCTGCAAATAAGCCAGCACCGGCACGCCCGACCCCTGCTTCAACTGCAGATCGACGATCACTGCGTCGAACGCTTCGTCGTTCAGCAGCGCGATGGCCTGATCGGCGGAATCCGCGTAAGCGGCCACCCGCAGCAAGCCGGAGGAATCGATTGCTTCCACCAGGCTGCGGCGGATCAGCGGCGAATCCTCGATCAGCAACACGCGCAACGGTGCGCGGCCGGCTCGCTCGTCAACGGTGTTCGGTTCGCTGTTCATCAGGATTTCTCGATCGTCCATTATTCGATCAAGCCGTTCTTGATCGCGTAATAAGTCAGATCGGCATTGTTCGCCAACCGCATCTTTTCGAGCACGCGTGCGCGGTACGTGCTCACCGTTTTCACGGACAAATGCAATTCCTCCGCGATATCAGTGGGAATCTGCCCCGCCGCGAGTTTGCAAAAAATCTGGAACTCGCGCTCGGACAGCGCTTCATGCGGCCGCCCCGCTGCGGGCTTGTCGAGATTGTCAGCGAGCGTGTCGGCAACCGCCTCCGACAGATAACGGTGACCGCGCGCCACCGAGCGAATTGCCCGCACGATTTCGTCGGGCTCGCAGTCCTTGTTCAGATAACCATTCGCGCCCGCGCGCAGCAGGTTGATCGCGTACTGGCTCTCGGGATAGCCCGACAGAATCAGCACGCCCTGCTCGGGACGCACCTGCTTGATCACGCGCAACGTGTCGATGCCGTTCTTGTCCGGCATCGCAATGTCGAGCAGTACTACGTCGAACGCCTGCTCGCGCACGAGGCTGATGACCTGGTCGCCGGTCGCGGCTTCGGCAGCGACGCACATATCCGGTTCGTCGGCGACGAACTGTTTAAACCCGCCCCGGACGATCGCATGGTCGTCGGCTATTAACACTCGAATCATCGGCTTGGTGTCCGTGCAATGGAATCGGAAGCGCTCCAGAGCAGACATTGTAATGACCTCCGGCAGGTTTTTAACCGGAGAGTCCCGAACCGGGCGACGCCTGCCCACGCGGACCCATCAACCTGCAGACCCGCCCGCGCCCGCCGCGCCGCCCGAATTGCCGTTCTCACTCGCGACCTTCGAGCAGGTCCGCCATGTCGTCGGCATGTTCTTCTTCGACTGCGAGAATTTCTTCGAACAGACGGCGCGTGGTCACGTCCTTCTCGCCGATATAGCGAATGATCTCGCGGTACGTGTCGATCGCAATGCGCTCGGCGATCAGGTTTTCCTTGATCATGTCCGTCAGATTCTCGCCTTCCTGATACTCGGAATGCGAACGCGCCACCAGGCTGTCAGGCGCGAAATCGGGCTCGCCGCCGAGTTGCACGATGCGTTCGGCGATGCTGTCCGCGTGGCCCTGCTCTTCGTTCGCGTGCTCCAGAAACTCCGCGGCCACGGCTTCCGAATTGATGCCCTTTGCCATGAAGTGATGGCGCTTGTAACGCAATACGCAGACAATTTCCGTCGCCAGCGAATCGTTGAGCAACTTCAGCACCGTCTCGCGATCGGCACCGTAGCTCGGCGTGACCGGGCCGTCCGACATATGCTTGCGGGCGTCTTCGCGAATCTTTTTAAGGTCCATCACGAACGGATCTTTGGTTTGAGCCGACATTGAACTTCTCCTTTAACCGGTATGGGGGAACTGCGCATCCCGCACGAATCGCGCCTGATGCGCCGGTAGAGGGATTGGCACGATTACGTTCGCGCCGTTATGTTCGGAACACGCCGAGCAGCAACGTGACGACGAACACGACCAGGAAAATGTAGAACAGGATCTTCGCAATTTCTGCCGCCCCCGCCGCAATGCCGGTAAAACCGAACACGGCGGCAATGATGGCGATCACGAAAAAGACGATGGCGTAGTGAAGCATGGCGACTCTCCCTGCTTGAGTGATTGACCGGGTACCTGCCTGTCGTTATTACCCTGAATGAATATCAGGAGAACACGCATCCGCACGGGCCGGCGCTAATCGACGATTTTCTTCGTCACCACGAATCCGAGCACGAGGAACACCACGCACAGAATCACGAACACGACGAACAGGAATTTCGCGATTGCCGCTGCGCCGGCGGCTATGCCGGTAAAGCCGAGAAGGCCGGCAATCACCGCCACGACGGCGAATATCAACGCCCACTTCAACATGATGGCTTCCTCCGAAACGATGGTTTAACGATCAGACACATCGTATCGATCGACAACGCCGCGCGCATTCCGACGCACGCCGGTTTTCGTGTGAGAATCCGCTGACATTGGATTACGGTGACGTTACGCCGGGTCGTAGAGCACGGCGATCGCCCCGCTCGTTCCATGACGCGAACCTGCATCGAAGCCGCGGACGTTACACTGGTGCCCCACTTCAGGAGCCGAATGTGCCGAATGTTCAGAACGTGTCGACCACGCCGAATCCCGGGGCCGCAGCGCGTCTGAGCGACTGGATGCGCAACCGGAGCTGGGCGATCGCGATGACGGTGGCGATCGTCATCACCGTGGGCGGTCTCGTGATTCTCGAAACCGCGCGCGAGCGCATCGCCGCCGAATACGAAACCGCGCTCGGCGCGCGCGACGTCACCGTGCAACTGAGCACGCTCGCGAGCTTGCTATCGCGTCTGAGCGCCCAGCAGAACCATTTTCTTCTGACAAAGGAAGAGGCCTCGGCGAACGACTTCTGCGCGACCGTCGCGCGAATCCGCCAGGGCAAGCAGCAGTTGAACCAGTTCTACCGCAGCGGCAACGCAGACAGCGCCGAACTCGCGAGCTTCACGCAGATTTTCGCGCTGATCGAAGGGCGCATCGGCGCGGGCGCGGCCGCAATACAACGCGCGTCGCCGCATCCGCTCGATCTCGGCGCGTGCGGCAGCACCCGCGAAGTGAATGCCGCCGATGCATCGCTGATCGACAGCACGCTCACGCTGCTGCGCGACAACGAGGAGCGCCGCGCGCAACACGCGCTCGCCGCGAGCCGCGCCGATCAGCGCATTTCCACGCTGGCGGCGGCAGGGTTGTCGGCGCTGAACATCGTGCTGTTCATTCTGCTGTTCCGCAACCTGGGCATTCAGATCGACCGGCAGGCGCGCGTGCAGCGTCAATTGATCACGCAGCAGGAAGAACTCGACCAGCTCGTCAACGAGCGCACGCGTCAGCTCGAAGCGCTCGGCTGGCACCTGCAGGCGGTCAGCGAAAACGAGAAGACGCAGCTAGCGCGCGAACTGCACGACGAACTCGGTGCGATTCTCACCGCCAGCAAAATGGACGTGGCCTGGGCCAATCGCAAACTGAAAGACACTGAGCCCGACATCTCCGACAAACTGAAACGCGCGCTCGCCAATCTCGACCAGGGCATCGCGCTGAAGCGGCGCATCATCGAAGACATGCGGCCTACCGTGCTGGCGAATTTCGGCCTGGTCACCGCGCTGCGCACACTCGCCGACGAAGCCGCGCAACGCAACAGCTGGACGCTCGAACTGCACCTCCCCGCCGACGACATCAAGCTCGACGAACAGACGGAGATCGCGCTGTTCCGCGTCGCGCAGGAGTCGCTGACGAATGCGGCCAAGTATGCGCGGGCATCGAAGGTGTCGATCGCGCTGCAGGTCGGCGACGGCCAGGTGGCGCTGCATATCGCCGATAACGGCGTCGGTATCATGCCCGCCGATCTGAAGCGCACGCACACGCACGGGCTGCTGGGCATGCGTCAGCGGGTCGCCGCGCATGGCGGGCGGTTCGATATCCGGCGCGGCGTGCCGAACGGCACCGACATCGACGTGGTCATGCCGAGCGTGAGCACTGCCACGCCGTCGATCGATCTGCCGCCCGCTACGCCGTCGCGAACGCCGGTGTAGAGGCGCGTCGCGGCTCGCTCGCGACGCGCGGAAAAAACCCTTGTAGGAGTGCGCCGACGCAAACACCGGCATGCGCCTACACGAAAATCGCAGCGCAGCCGACAGCGCCGCCTCCGCCCTTTTTTTAACATGCAGTCAGACCGGTCGACTGTGTACAGGCTCAAGGCCCCGGTCGGACGATAGCTAGCGCGTGCCGTAAAACACGGACACGTCAACCGATGCACTCTCGACAAGGAGAACTTTCATGACTCGACTGATCGCTTTGCTTCTCATTGCAGGGACGGCCATGCTTGCCGGTTGCAATACGATGGCCGGCGCCGGCCAGGATATTTCGAAGGGCGGCGACGCGCTGACGAACTCGGCGGACAAGGCCAAGTAAGTTCGCGATGGCAGCGCGCAGATTGGCGTGCTGCCATGTAGGAGAAAACGAAAAACCCGTCGCGGGAAACCGCGACGGGTTTTTTCATGGGGGTTTTATCGATTGGGCTTGGGCTCACACCTGATTGCGAACAGAACAAAACCAGAAACAAAACGGCGACCCACTCACGTGGATCGCCGCTCCGTCCTCCCCAGGACTTACCGCTTTTTGCGCAAACTCGCGGACTTAAACGCCCGTCAACGTATTCGTCAACTCGATGCTCGGCGTGCTCGTATTGCCGTTCTGCACGACCAGCAGATGGATCTGGCCCGGCAGAAGCTGCGACAACGTACCGGCGATCGGCACCGACGTCACGATCCAGTCGGCGTTATTGCCGAGCGCGAACGAAGCCGACTGGAAGATCGGCGTCTTGCTGCCGGCCGCGGTCGCGATCAGCACGTACTGGCCGCCGGTTACGTAGAGCGAGTCCGCGCCGCTTGCCGGCACGGCGTTATTGAACGCGAGACCGGCCATGGTCGGCGATACGTTGGTGATGTCGGTCGCGTTCGCCTGGACCAGGTACAGGTCGAGGTTGGTCGCATTCGCCGACGCGTTGAAGCCGCGTACGCGCGCGCTGTTGGACAGCAGCCCCTTGTCGAACGGATCGTCGATCAGGCCGATACCCGAGCCGGTCAGGCTCGGCAAGCCGATCACCGTGTATTCATGACCGTTCGCGGCATCCGGGAAATTACCGCTGGCAAGCGCAGTCGTCGTGCCGGTGAGCGCATAGCCCACGTTGGTGTTACCCGACTTGATATTGGTGAGATTCGTCACGCCCTTGTAGCTGACGTTGGTTTGTCCCGAAGGCGCACTGCCGTTCACGAGAAAGTCGACTGCCGGGCTGCTCGGAACGGCGTTGACGAAGTGGATCTCCGGATCGGTCAGCCCCAGTTCCTTGGCCGCGTCGTCGCTGCCGCCACCGCACGCGCTCAGAACAGATGCAACCGCCGCTACAGCCGCCATGGTTCGGATCATTTTCATTGTGTTCACCTATATCGATACTGGGCTCTCAACCCAATTGGTTTTTGTGAGCGTTCTGCTTCGGACAGCGGTTTCAAGCGCTCTCCCAAGCAGACACTCCCTCCTATCCCTGCCGCACATTGCGCCGGTTTTCTCGACTGACGCTGTCCGTGTCGATGGACGCTCGCTATGAGCAATGCGTGTGCCGCAGGCGTTCGATATGGCTGACGACGGCTGATGAATGTCTTACGGAGTAAAGAATTGCGAGGTTTAGAATTTTTCCTCGGCGGATTGGCACAGGTGCGCGGTGTATTGTTCGTGCGCACCCAATAATTACACGGCTCCCTGCATGTCTTACCAACACTTACTCGCCGAACTCGACCTGGGGTTCACCCGTCTGCGCAATCGCGTCGTGATGGGTTCGATGCATACCGGCATGGAAGACCGCTTCTGGAATTACCCGAAGCTGGCCGCGTATTTCCGCGAGCGCGCGAAAGGCGGCGTCGGTCTGATCGTCACGGGCGGGATTTCGCCGAACCGACAGGGATGGCTGCTGCCGTTCGGCGGCACGCTGAACTCCGTGTTCGATCTGCGCAATCACCGGTTGCTGACTGAGGCTGTGCATGCCGAAGGCGGCAAGATCGCCTTGCAGATCCTGCACGCGGGCCGCTATGGCTATCAGCCGTTCGTCGTATCGGCTTCGGCGCTCAAGTCGCCGATCTCGAAGTTCAAGCCGCGCGCGCTGAGCATCGGCGGCATTGCGAAGACCGTGCGCGACTATGCGCGCTGCGCGCGGCTCGCTCAACGCGCGGGTTATGACGGCGTCGAGATCATGGGCAGCGAGGGTTATCTGCTCAACCAGTTCCTGTGTCCGCGCACCAATCGCCGCGACGATCAATACGGCGGCAGCATCGAGAACCGCATGCGGCTCGCGCGCGAGATCGTCGAACAGGTTCGCGCGACGTGCGGCGAGCGCTTTATCGTCGTATACCGCATTTCGTTGATCGATCTCGTTGAAGGCGGCAACACCTGGGAAGAAACCGTGCAGGTCGCGCAGGCGCTCGAAGCGGCCGGCGTCACGATCTTCAATACGGGAATCGGCTGGCACGAAGCGCGTGTGCCGACCATCGTGACCTCCGTGCCGCGCGCCGCCTTTGCTGAACTGAGCGCGCGTCTGAAGGCGGCGGTCAGGGTGCCGGTGATCGTGTCGAACCGGATCAATACGCCGGAAGTCGCCGAAGAACTTCTTGCGCAACGCGCGGGCGATCTGGTTTCGATGGCGAGACCGCTGCTCGCCGATCCCGATTTCGTCGTGAAAGCCGCTGAGGGGCGCGCGCAGGAAATCAACACCTGTATCGCGTGCAATCAGGCTTGCCTCGATCATACGTTCAAGAATCAGCGCGCAAGTTGCCTCGTGAATCCGCGCGCGGGACGTGAGACCGAACTGGTCTACCGCCCTGTTTCCGGCGCGCAGGCGGTGCGCTCAATCGCGGTGGTCGGCGCGGGACCGGCGGGCCTGTCTGCGGCGACAGTCGCGGCGTCGCGCGGGCATCGCGTGACCTTGTTCGATGCGGGGGCGGAGATCGGCGGACAGTTCAATCTGGCGATGCGCGTGCCGGGCAAGGAAGAGTTCAGCGAGACGATCCGCTATTTTCAGAGCCAGTTGCAGCGTCACCGGGTCGACGTGCGGCTCAATACGCGCGTCGATCCGGCGTTGCTCGCGGCGGGCGGCTACGACGACGTGATCGTCGCGACCGGCATCGTGCCGCGACGGCCGTCGATTGCGGGCATCGACGGGCCGAATGTGCTGTCTTACGTCGACGTGCTGCGTGGTGCGCCGGTCGGCAAACGCGTGGCGGTGATCGGCGCGGGCGGTATCGGCTTCGACGTGAGCGAGTTTCTGCTGCATCGCGCCGATGAACCGCTGCCTACGCCGCGCGATGCGTGGCTCGACGAATGGGGTGTCGATCTGACGGTACGCGAACGCGGCGGGCTGAAGCCGCCGGTTGCTGCACATCCTGCCCGCGAAATCTGGCTGTTGCAGCGCAAGGCGGGCAAGCTCGGCATGGGGCTTGGGAAAACGTCGGGCTGGGTGCATCGCGCGACGCTCGCGAAAAACGGCGTGAAGATGCTGGCCGGCGTGTCGTATCTGGAGATCGGCGCGCGCGGTCTGAAAATCGCGCGTGACGGAGCCGAGGAATGGCTCGAAGTCGATTCGATCGTCGTATGCGCGGGACAGGAGTCGCTGCGGTATCTGCATCCGGGCGACGCGGCTAGCGCTGCCGGTCCGCGTTTTCATCTGATTGGCGGAGCGAAGGTTGCGACCGAACTGGATGCGAAACGCGCGATTCGCGAAGGCGCGGAGGTGGCTGCGTCGCTGTGAAGGGAACGGGCCGCGCTCACGGGGTGAACCGTAAGCGCGGCTTGGTGGGTTGGGCTCGGTGGATTAGGCTCGGCGGTTCAACTCAGGCCAGCCCCTTCTTCCGGTAATCGAACCAGAACGACAAACCGACGCTCGCCAGAATCACGACAGTCGCGATGACCGTCGAATGCGTAACCGGCTCCCCCAGCAGCAGCGCGCCGAGCGCGACGGCGACCACCGGGTTCACATACATGCAGCTGCTGGCAATGATCGGACTCGTATGGCGGATCAGGAACCCATACGCGACATACGCGGCCATCGTCCCGATCAGCATCAGGTAGAGAAACGCCAGCAAGGGCAGGAAGTGCATCTCGAGCATCCGTTCGCCCGACACCCACGCGACCAGCGTCGACATCGCGCCGCCCAGGCCGATCTGCAAGGCAGTCGACAGAAACAGGTCCGAAGGCAGCTTCAAACGCCCCGCCAGATGCGCGCCGCCCGCCCAGAACAGCGCGCCGCACAGAATCGCGAGACTGCCACCCGCCGAGCCGGGCGCGCTGTCGCCGTGGCTGAGAATCGCGATACCCAGCAGCCCCAGCCCGACAGCGAACCACTCGCCCCGCCCGATCTTGCGGCCCGCGACCGCTGCGATCACCGTGGCGAACAGCGGCACGGTCGCGACCATCACCGCCGCGGTGCCGGTGCCGACAGTGCGCATCCCGTAGGCCAGCATGCCGCTCGACAACCCCACCAGCATCGTGCCGACGATCCCGGCATTGCGGACCTCGGCGGCAGTCGGCCAGACCGGCTTGCGGCGCGCGGCGAACACGAACAGCCCGATGCCGGCAAACAGGTTGCGCAGCCCGGACATCAACAGCGGCGGGAACGAGCCGAGCGCGACATGCACGGCGAGATACGTCGAGCCCCAGACGAGATAAACGACGGCGAGAGCCAGCGCGATCTGACCGTTACGCGATTGCGGCAAACGGATCGGGAAACCACGCGAAAAACGGTTTGGGAATTGCAGCGACATGGTTCAACCCGCCCATGCCGCTCGAGGTGCTGCGCCCCCGCTGAAAACCCTGTGGCGGGATGGCGGATACCGCATCGGTGATGCGGTCTGACGGGCGAGGCTGGCGGACATGTCGGTGGAACGGAAAGACGATAGATGGCCAATGGGGCCACAACGCCGCGGCAAACGGGAGAATCCGGGCCTCGGCGAACACGCGCCTAAAGGTTGGCGCGCACGGCATTATGCAGTAAGCGCCCACCGCGTCGAGCGAAAGAATCGTAACTTTTTTGCGTGGTTACAACAGGGAATTTGGGGCGCGTGTTGCGGCGTTTTTTCGGGATGCCGGCGCGGGTTTGCTTTAGTTATCCCGATTGCATTTAAACGGCGGCGGATGGCCACCGGTTGTATTCAGGGCCGTGAAAGCGCAGGCAGCATTTTCCGCCTGACCGGCTTTCGTCAGCAGCGCTTGAGTATGAAATTGCAGACGTCGATGCACCGCCGTTCGCACGCGCCTGCGTCAATCGCAATCCTGACGATTAGCCGGCCGCACGGCCGGCTAGCTGCTCGCCCATTCAGTCATAACTCATGACGACAATCACCGGCGTAGCCGAACCAGCCCGTTTCGGCGATAACGACAGCACCCCACCGTCGCGGCCAACCCGGTAGTGCCCGTCGTGCGCAGCGCCTACCCAGCGCCCGGCGTCGACGAAACGCGCCGCCACGGCATCACGCGACGTCCCGGCGCCGACAACCTGCAGCGCCACTCAGCGCCCCCTCTCGCGATGCTGGATGACGGCCTCTCCCAAACCTGCTTTAACGGCATCGCCACAACGAGCTTGAATTGCCGCGCGATCCGGGGCTGGGCATCAAAGCGGGGATAAACCGAGATCCGTTCGCCGCCATGCCGAATAAAGATACAAACGCCCCGTGCTAACATTCACCTTTCGATCGCGCTGCCTTATTCGTTGTCCGCGCGTGCCTCACCCTCCTCTATTCGACATTCCGGCTATCACGATGCGCTTTCCGACTTCCCGTGTGTTCACCCGCTTGCGCCTGCGCCGCGCAACCGGTTGCGCGCGCGCGGATCTCGCACCGCGTCGCGCCGGCAAGCCGTCCCGAACGCTCCCGCTTCACGCCGCCCGGCGCCCGATCTAACGCTGTTCGCTCCATCACCCGAGCCGCGTTTGTCAGGCTCCGGGCCGATCTCATCCGCACGCAGTTCCCTTATATGCAGATCGAATTGGAGTATCCATCGTGAAAAAGACGAAAACCTGTTACCTCACCGAACTCGACGTCGCCCGTTTGGAGAAGCATGCGGCCGCGCCCGGTGCCGACGCCCGTCTGCAGGACATGCTTGACGACGTGCTCGAACGCGCCGTGATCGTCGACGCGCGCGAGATTCCGGCCAACGTCATCACGATGAATTCGCAAGCCACGCTGATCGACGAAACCAGCGGCGAGCAGATGACGTGGACCGTGGTCTATCCGCCCAATGCGGACTTTGGGCAAGGTCGGCTGAACGTGTTCTCACCGGTCGGCCTGGCGCTGCTCGGCGCGAAGCGCGGCGAACGCATCCGCTTTACGCCACCGAGCGGCACGGAGAAGGTGCTGAAGCTCGACAAGATCCTCTACCAGCCCGAAGCCGCCGACGACTTTTCGTTGTGATTTTTTGCTGTTTTTCGCTGCAATTCGTAGCGCATAAGACACGAAATAACCCATGACGACACATGGATTCGCTCGCAAAAATCGTCGTGAATCCGCTCTCAAAGACGCGGGCCTGCGGCATTGAAAACACCGCCCCGCGCGTCGTTCCGCCCGCTTTGAAACCGGCATAAAAGCTCGCCCGGGCTTTGCCTGACAACTCGCTGACTTCTCCTGCACAGGTTGCCAAGCCCCCGGCAGCCGGTGTATCGTGTGCGCTGCTAACGCGGGGGTCCTGCGTCGCACGGAGGTTGGAAGTCCGTGCCGCGCGGGTGAGAAATACCCTTTGAACCTGATCTGGATAATGCCAGCGCAGGGAAGCGTACGGATTTCGCACCCAAGCCTTATTGCCTCATTTCCTCGCGATTTCCGACAACTTCCGTCTCGTCTCCTGCTTAGCCGCCCCACATTGCATTTGCAAGCGGCCAGAGTGAGACGTCAAAGCGTCAACTCCGGCCGACACACGGAGATACGCATGAACGCCAACCCGAAGTTTCTTTCCGCCGACGCCCACGTCGATGAAGCCGCCGTCGCGCCGCTGCCCAATTCCCGCAAGATCTACGTGACCGGTTCGCGTGCGGACATTCGCGTGCCGATGCGCGAAATTTCGCAAGCCGACACGCCGGACAGCTTCGGTGGTGAAAAGAATCCGCCGGTTTATGTCTACGATACGTCGGGTCCGTACTCGGATCCGGACGCGAAGATCGACATTCGCGCAGGTTTGCCCGCGCTGCGTCAGGCGTGGATCGAAGAACGCGGCGACACCGAAGCGCTGACGGGTCTGTCGAGCGATTTCAGCCGCGAACGCGCCGCCGACACCGCCACCGCCGACCTGCGTTTCCAGGGCCTGCACCGCACGCCGCGCCGCGCGATCGCCGGCAAGAACGTGTCGCAGATGCACTACGCGCGTAAAGGCATCATCACGCCGGAAATGGAATACATCGCGATTCGTGAGAACCAGCGCCGCGCGGAGTATCTCGAGACGCTGAAGACGAGCGGCCCGAACGGCGAAAAGCTCGCCGCGATGATGGGTCGTCAGCATCCAGGCCAGGCGTTCGGCGCGAGCGCATTCGGCCCGAACGGCCTCACCGCGATCACGCCGGAATTCGTGCGCGAAGAAATCGCACGCGGCCGCGCGATCATCCCGAACAACATCAACCACCCGGAAAGCGAACCGATGATCATCGGCCGCAATTTCCTCGTGAAGGTCAACGCGAACATCGGCAACTCGGCGGTGACGTCGTCGATCGGCGAAGAAGTCGACAAGATGACGTGGGCGATCCGCTGGGGCGGCGACACGGTGATGGATCTGTCCACCGGCAAGCATATTCATGAAACGCGCGAGTGGATCATCCGCAATTCGCCAGTGCCGATCGGCACGGTGCCGATCTATCAGGCGCTCGAAAAGGTCAACGGCAAAGCCGAAGATCTGACGTGGGAAATCTTCCGCGACACGCTGATCGAACAGGCCGAGCAAGGCGTCGACTACTTCACGATTCACGCGGGCGTGCGTCTGCAATACGTGCCGCTCACCGCGAAGCGGATGACCGGCATCGTGTCGCGCGGCGGCTCGATCATGGCGAAGTGGTGCCTCGCGCATCACAAGGAAAGCTTCCTGTACGAGCATTTCGAAGACATCTGCGAAATCATGAAGGCGTATGACGTGGCCTTCTCGCTCGGCGACGGCCTGCGTCCCGGTTCGATCTACGACGCGAACGACGAAGCGCAGCTCGGCGAATTGAAGACGCTCGGCGAACTCACACAGATCGCGTGGAAGCACGACGTGCAGACGATGATCGAAGGCCCGGGCCACGTGCCGATGCAGTTGATCAAGGAGAACATGGACCTGCAACTGGAATGGTGCGACGAAGCGCCGTTCTACACGCTGGGACCGTTGACGACCGACATCGCGCCCGGTTACGACCACATCACGTCGGGCATCGGCGCGGCGATGATCGGCTGGTTCGGCACGGCGATGCTCTGCTACGTCACGCCGAAGGAACACCTGGGCTTGCCGAACAAGGACGACGTGAAGACCGGCATCATCACGTACAAGCTCGCCGCGCACGCCGCCGATCTCGCAAAGGGTCACCCCGGCGCGCAGGTGCGTGACAACGCGTTGAGCAAGGCGCGCTTCGAATTCCGTTGGGAAGACCAGTTCAATCTCGGCCTCGACCCGGACAAGGCTCGCGAATTCCACGACGAAACGCTGCCGAAGGACTCGGCGAAGGTCGCGCATTTCTGCTCGATGTGCGGCCCGCATTTCTGCTCGATGAAGATCACGCAGGACGTGCGCGAGTTCGCGGCGCAACAAGGCGTGACCGACGACGAAGCGCTGAAGAAAGGCATGGAAGTGAAGTCGATCGAGTTCATGAAGAAAGGCGCTGAGATCTATCAGCGGCAGTAAGGTAGGGATCGCGGGCCGGCTATCTTTTTTACGCCAGCCGGCCCGCCAGATCACTGCGTTGCAGCATCGAAGCCCGCCTCCGGCGGGCTTTTCCGTTTGTGGCGGGGCGGGCACGTCGCATGCTTGAACAGGGGAAACATTTGATTACGAAACCGTCAGTCCGCTGACAAGCGCACACATCCGGATACGGACTGCGCCGCTAAGATCAAATGCATAGGGGACATGGTTATCTGTCCATTTCGACGACTGCTTCCAACGACATAAATGGAGTCAACATCATGAAATCGATTCGAACCCTCGGCACGCTTGCGGCTCTCGTTGCGCTCGTTGGGAGCCTCTCGGCATGTGACGGTATGAGCCGTCAGGGCCGCGACACGGCAATCGGCGCAGGTCTGGGTGGCGCAGCGGGCGCGGCGCTCGGCGGTAGCGCGCTGTCGACGGTGGGCGGTGCGGCGGCGGGCGGCATCATCGGTAATCAGGTGGGTAAGTAAGCGGGCTTTGGTGATGCGGTGACTGCTGCCTCGACCTCGGCCGCGCGCTTCAGTTCGCGTTTTGCAATGACGCGAAATACGCAGTTACGCTTTTGCAATCGTGTTCGCGTAGCGGGAGCGTAAGCTCGGAAAACGACGCCCCGGTACCGGCGTCGATTTAACCAGGAGCGCGTCATGAAGTCCCGCGTCATCAACACGGATCGCGCGATGAGCCTTTGGCCATCGCGCGGTCTTTCACGTTGCTTTTCAGATTTTCCGCGAGCAAGGCGTGCAGGTCTTGCCGTCGGCGCCGCCATTTGCGCGATGACGCTGTCGGGTTGTTATTACCCGTATGGATACTATCCATCCGGCTATTACGCACCGGCCTATGCCACGCCACCTGCTCTCCCCCCGCAGCAAGCCGCCGATCAGGCCGATTCGGCGGACACGCAGCAGCAGGTCCAGGCTCAGGCACAAGTTCAGCCAGTCCAGCAGGTCCCGCCGCCAACGTACGCCGTCGCCGCGCCGCCGCCCGTTTATGTGGCGCCGGCTTATCCCGCGTATTATCCGCCGCCGGTGTATCCGGCCTATTACGGATACGGCTATGGCTACCCCGGCTACTACGGACCGTCGGTTTCGATCGGTATCGGCGGATATTGGGGTGGTGGCTGGGGACATCATTGGCATTGAATTTTTACGGCGTTTAACGGCTCGCGTTACGTCACATCACGCCGCATCACGTCACATCACGCCACGCGGATCTACTTCACCCAGGATGCAGATCCGCGACGGCAGCCGCTCCGCCCCCCTCCGGTAGTTTCCCTTCTTGACGCGCCCGACCAGCGCTCTATGCTTCGAAAGTCACACACAGTATCTGCTTAAAAACGACGAGATTCCCCGTGCGCGTCGAGGATGCTCATCCACACTGCCATCGCGACGCGCCCTGCCCAGCGTAGCTCCGCGTCGATTCGGATAACAACGAACAACAACGAAGGAGACATGATGTTTCACCAACTACTCACTCCTGTCGGCAACTCGCTATTGCCGTCGTTTCTCGTCGCTGCCCTTCCCATCTTCGTCGTGCTGCTTCTGCTCGGCTGGGCCCGCAGACCGGCCTGGCAGGCGTCGCTCGCCGGATTGATCGTCGGCCTGGTGGTCGCCGTTTTCGTGTGGCAGTTTCCGGTCGGGCTCGCGATCAACTCGGTATTCGCGGGTGCGGTGTTCGCGTGCTGGCCGGTCATGTGGATCGTGTTCACAGCGATCCTGCTCTACAACATCGCTCAGCGCTCGGGGCGCTTCGCGGCCTTCCGCATGTGGATGATCGACAATCTGCCGAACGACCGGCGCGTCGTGCTGGTCGTGATCGGCTTCTCGTTCGGCGCGCTGCTCGAAGGGATTTCCGGTTTCGGCACGCCGGTCGCGATCACCAGTTCGCTGCTGATCCTGCTTGGCTTTCCCACACTCGAAGCACTCACGTTCACGCTGATCTTCAACACCGCGCCAGTCGCCTTCGGCGCGCTCGGCGTGCCGATTACCGTGCTCGGCGCGGTCACGCATCTGCCGTCCGATCAGCTCGCCAAAATGGTCGGCCGTCAGTTGCCGTTCTTCGCGTTCCTGCTGCCGTTCTACGTGATCGGCGTGTACGCGGGATTTCGCAACATGCTGCGCGTGTGGCCGGTGCTGCTGGTGTCGGGTGCGAGCTTCGCGCTGACCCAGTTCGTCGCGTCGAATTATGTGAACTACAGCCTGACCGACGTGCTGTCGTCGATGGTGTCGCTGATCCTGACCATCGCGTTCCTGCGCGTCTGGAAACCCGCGGCCGATCCGAAGTTCGCGATCAACATCGACCGTGTGGGTGAAGTGCGCGGGAAGATCGGCGGAGCGCAGGGCTGGTATCCGTGGATCATCGTGTCGGTCGTCGTGATCATCTGGACGGTGGCGAAGGTGTTCACGATCGGCGATATCAAGGTGCCGTGGCCCGGCCTCGACAAAGCGGTGTTCATCACGCTGTACAACACGCCGTACGGCGCGATCTGGGACTTCCAGCCGCTTGCCACGGGTACCGCAATCCTGGTCGCGGCGCTCATCACGACAGCCGTAGTCGGCCTGAGCGCGGGTGAATTCGTCAAGGCCATCGGCGATACGTGGGTACAGACGCGGATCGCCATTCTCACGGTGGCGACGATCGTCGGCCTCGCCTATCTGATGAACTACTCGGGACTCACCTACACGCTGGGGCTCGGCGTGGCGTCGGTCGGACCGTTTTTTCCGCTGGTGTCGGCGTTCCTCGGCTGGGTCGCGGTGTTCCTGTCCGGCAGCGATACGTCGGGCAATGCGCTGTTCGGCAATCTGCAGGTGGTCGCGGCCAATCAGCTCAATCTCAATCCTGTACTGATGGCGGCCACCAATTCGTCGGGCGGCGTGATGGGCAAAATGATCTCGCCGCAGAACATCTCGACCGGCGTGGCGACCACCGAACTCAAGGGCAAGGAAGGCGTCGTGTTCGCGAAAACCTTCAAGCACTCGATTCTGTTGACGGTGCTGCTCGGCGTGCTGGTCTGGCTGCAGCAGAATTATCTGCAATGGATGATTCCACATTGACCGTGGGCGGTGCGTGCGGCGGGTTCGGCCCTCTCTGAAAGGCCCCCGCTACGTACGCACTGCTGCAAAATAACTCACGATTTTCCAGGTACGCGCCCTCGGGGAGTGGGCGCAACACCTCTGCGCAGTGCATCTGATCGTAATTTTTCTCACATCAGCGTGAGAATTGCTCGCTTTGCAACCGAACCGCTGCAGCCTACGATCACGATTAGCCAACGTCCCCTCATCTCCCGAAACTTGCCGTTTCATTCCAGACTGAAACGTTTCGCGTAGTCGCGCTGTTACGATGCGCGGGCGTCTCGACTCAACCGTGCGCGGCGCCACCTCAATGAAACCTGCCAATCTCGTCCAACTGTTGATTCTCGCTGCCCTGTGGGGCGCGTCGTTCCTGTTTATCCGCGTCGGCGTGACCGACTTCGGCGTCGCCCCGCTGATGGCGCTGCGAGTCGGCATCGGCGCACTCTTTCTGCTGATCGTGCTGGTCGCGCGACGCCCGCTCAGGCAATCGGCGACGATCCTGCGCACGCACGCGTTCCCGCTGCTGGTGGTCGGCATTCTGAATTCGGCGGCGCCATTCTGCCTGTTCGCGTATGCCGAGTTGACGCTATCGGCGGGCGTTACGTCCGTGATCAACGCGACCACGCCGTTGTGGGGCGGACTGGTCGCCTTTCTCTGGCTGCGTGACCGGTTGAGCGCAATGCGTACGCTCGGTCTGGTGATCGGTTTCCTCGGCGTACTGATGCTGGTCTGGGACCAGATCGCCGCGCCAAACGGCTCCGCCACCACGCCGACGACCACCGCGCTCGCTGCCGCCGCCGCGCTCGGCGCGACGCTGCTGTACGGCATCGCCGCCAACTACACCAAGCGCTATCTGACCGGCGTCGATGCGTTGACCGTCGCCGCCGGCACGATGACCGGCGCAACGATCGTGCTGCTGCCGCTCGCGGTGATTTTCTGGCCGTCCGCGCCGGTGTCGCTGCATGCGTGGGGCGCGGTGATCGCGCTCGGCGTCGCCTGCACGGGCGTTGCGTACATGCTGTTCTTCCACCTGATCGCGGTAATCGGACCGGCGCGCGCGATCACTGTGACCTTCGTGATTCCGATCTTCGGGATTCTGTGGGGCGCGCTGTTCCTCGGCGAAGGCGTGTCGCCCGGCATGCTGCTCGGCTGCGGCGTGATTCTGGTCGGCACCGCGCTCGCTACCGGCGTAGTCAAACGTCTGCCGGGGATCGGCACGCGCCACGCCGATACCTGAACCGCCAAGCTTTTCCGCGCGACGCCTCCCCGGCGTCGCCGCCTTCAGTCCCCTGAAGTTTCATCGATCTTCGTGGTTTCCGTGGCCGCTTCTGGTGACCGCATCAGGTGACCGCCCCCACTCCCCAGTCGCAAATTCCCGCCACAAAAAAAATAGCCCGCACTCCAATCGGAGTGCGGGCGAAACCGTCGCCCTACGAGGATAGGCGACGGGGCCACCGGGGCCGCGCGCAACGCGCGCAGGCCAACATCGGGTACGGCACCGGCTGGTCGGCCGCTGCCAGAAATGCCTGGGAACCGTTTGAGCGCGGATTCGCTGCAAACTCAGGTCGGCTGATTCAATCCGGCCCCATGAATCTTTAAAAGCAGCTTGTGTGCCAGTTTCGAAAAATTCTCAGGATATTTTATTAACCCATTGATTTTTATGAGAATTTATCTTTAAGGCAGAGAACGAAACGAGGGGAATTGAGGCGCTTAGGAAGGTTTTGAAAGTTACGTCACAGGGGTAACGTCACGTTACGTACGCCGCACAGAGCGGCCGTACGTAACGACGATTCACGCGAATCGCATATCAAACACGACGAGCCGGCCACTTCGCGCGCGAGTGAGCGCCGTGGACATCCCGTGCCAGCAATCTCGCCGGCTTCCGCGATTCGCGCGGATTCAATGCTGCGCCGCACACGAGCGCGAGGACAAGGAGGCTCGCCGCCCACATCCAGTAAGGGATCACGTCGAACATGGCCAACTCCGCTGGTTCAGGTTAGTAACGCTCAGCCGGTGTCAAGCAAAACACGTGCGCGTTTCGTGCGGCCATAAAAAAACCGTCCGGGAATATATCCCGGACGGTTTTTCGTGACTGCGATTCTGGCTGACGGAGCCTCGTCACCAACGCAAAAACGCCGAAGCCTCGCTGCCAGTGGCCTCGATCAGTGAAGCTGATCGACCATCAGACTCATGATCTGCTTGGCCTGCGAGCTTTCGTCGATCGCACCCTTGTCGTCGACCACTGCGACACGCGTCTGGTCAGGCGTCACCGCGCGCACATTCACGCGATATTGCTTGGCAACTTTTTCCTTCTTGCCGTGGAAAACCTGGTTCCAGAAGCCCTGTTCCGCCGACGACAGATCCTTCGGATCGACGTAACGGACGAAATAGAGGCCACGGCTCAGATCGCGGTCGTCGACCGTGAAATTGCTGCGGTCGAGCGCGAGGCCCACACGCAACCATGCGCGATCGTACGGCTCGCCGAGCGTGACTTCGGTCGACGTCACCTGCGCCGGCTGATTACCCGCGTCCAGATCCGGAATGGGTTGCTGTGCCGACAGCGACACGTTGCGCGCCGCGTTAGCCGCTGCCGCCGAGTTGGCACCCGCCGCCGCGTTCGGCGCGACCTGCGCACCGGCCGGCGACAGAACGGCGTTCTGCGTATCGCCCGACGCGCGCGAATCGGCTTGCGACAGCGCCACCATCAGGCGCTTCAGGTATTCCTGCTCGAGGCCCGGATCATTCGGCTTCGGTTCCCACTTGCTCGAATCGTTGTTCGTGCCGGTGAGCGCTTCGCGCATACCTTTCTGGCTGACGAACACGTAAGTGCCGCCGTTCGGCGCCGCTTCGAGGCGCGTGCGGTACTTGTTGCGCTCCGACGTGACGTAGCTCGTGCCCATCGCCTTGGACAGCGTGTTGCGGAGCAGGCCGTCATTGATCTGCGCGTGCGACTCGTTCCAGTCCGTTTCCATCACGCCCTTGTCGCGCTGGTCGACCACCAGCAGGAAGCCTTGCTCCTGCCAGAAACGGCGAATCTGCGCCCACGCCTGTTCCGGCGATTTATTGTCGATGACGAGCCAGCTTTCCGTGCCGTCACGCTGGATGTGCATGTTGCTGACCTGCGGGACCACCGTCAGCGTGTTGCTGCCGGCCGGCGCCTGCGCCTGAACCTGCTTGAGCGCGGACAGCGAGGTTTCGCCGCCTTGCGGGGGCAACGAACGCTGATCGGACGTCTCGTCGATCATGTTCGGCGGAACGGCAAGCGACACCTGCTTGGATTTGGAGTCGCTCTTGTAGTCGATTTTGGTCGGCGACGAAGTACCGCAGCCGGCGACCAGCCCGCCCGCCATCAGCATTACTGCGAACCGCTTGGTAAGACGAAGATCAGTCATGTTCGGGGAATCCTTCCGCTACGTACGCCACGGCAAGTTTCCGTGGATCAACCCAACATTTTACCGATCCCGGCGGGTCATGTGCAAAAACCGGGGTTTGTCGGCGAAATGAGTCGCGTCGGGGACGGCCGGGACGCGCTGTGGCGCGGCATCCGGCACGGTATCGGCGGATTCCTTCCACGCCATTTTCCGACGACGAACACCCCCTGCTTATTGCTCCACGAGCCCCTCCCCGATCCGCGGATTTAACATTTCCAGACATTTCCCAAATAGCTGTAGGACTAGTAAGAAAATTCAGCGTAAGCGTTGTTTTAAAACGGACTTCCCGATTCCGCCGCAGGTCGTTTTTGAGATCGGCATACCCCCGGAGAGGCGCACCAGGTAACGATCTGGACGCCTCGCTGCTATCTTGAATTCACCCTTTCAACCACTGTGAGCGGCCTCATCATGAAATCCATCGACCTTCCCAGATTCTCCCTTTCGACCGCTTTCGCCGCGACCTTCATCGCACTTGCCACGCTGACTGCCAGTCGCCCTGCGCGTGCGGAACTGGACGGCGCGATGCCGGCCCAGACCACCCGAACTGTTCAGGCGACTACAGCGTCCCAGCCCTCCGCCTCCATGGTGCAACCGACCCTGATGAACGGCGCGATCCGCCTGCGCACGCTGACCGACGCCGGCGGCACGACCCTCAACGAGTACGCGACGAGCACGGGCCGGATCGTCGCCTACACATGGGAAGGGCCGACCATGCCGGATCTGCGCGCACTGCTGGGCGGCTACAACGCGTCCTATCTCGCGGGCGCGGCGGCAGCGCCGGCGGACAGCAACCTGCATTCGTCGAGGGTCGTCCGTTCCGACGTGATCGTGGAATCCGGTGGCCCGATGCGCGGTTATGTGGGCCGGGCGTGGCTGCCTGCGGCCTTGCCGCCCGGCGTCGCCATCGACGATCTCCAGTAACCCGCTGTGCCACCTGGACACCATTGCCATGACAGACCATCAAGCAACCCATTCCGCAGCCCAGCTGCACACCCTGCTCCTCGTCTGCGCGATCCTCGCCGGTTGCGGCGGCGGAGGGGGCGGAGACGGCACGGTCGCAAGCGCTTCTCCGAACACATCGGCGTCTTCCACGACACCCGCGAGCGGTGCGGGCACGTCCGTCACTTCAGGCCTATCCGGCACGGCAGGCGCGCCGCCGGCCAGTTCGTCCCCGAGCGTGCCGCAATCGACCATAGCCAATATCCAGCCGATCTCGGTGACCACAGCCCCCGGCCTGACCCGCAACATGCTGACGACGAGCGTCACCGTCTGCCAGTCCGGCACCAGCAACTGCGCGACGATCGACGATATTCAGGTCGACACCGGCTCGAACGGTCTGCGGATTCTGGCCTCGGCGCTGCCGGCGAGTCTCGCGCTCCCCGCCATCAGTTCGGGCAGCGGCGTCACCGGCGAGTGCGCCGTGTTCGGCGGCGGCTATGCGTGGGGAGCCGTGCGCAGCGCGGACGTGCGCATGGCAGGCCAGGTCGCCGCATCGCTGCCGATTCATGTGATCTCCGATCCCACAGTGCCCACCGTTCCCACCGTTCCCGCCGATTGCGCGAGTGCCGGGCCGGCCATGCTGCAGCTGTCAACCCTGCGCGCCAACGGCATTCTCGGCATCGGCCTGTTCGCGACCGACTGCGGCAGCGGTTGCGCAGCGACCGCGCTGCCGCGCTGGTACTACAGGTGCGACGCGAGCGGCGCCTGCACCGCCAGCACGCAGTCGCTGGCGCAGCAGGTCACCAATCCGGTCGGCCGCTTCCCGCTCGATAACAACGGCGTCGTGATCGACCTGCCGGCCATCGCCGACGCGGGCGCCGCCAGCGTGACCGGATCGCTGACTTTCGGCATCGACACCCAGGCGAACAACACGCTGGGCGCCGCCAGCGTCATCAGGACGAATGCCTCGAACGGCTACATCACCACGAACGCGGCGGGCTACACGAACACCTATAGCTACATCGACAGCGGCTCGAACGGCATCTTCTTCCGCAACAGCCAACTGCCGCAATGTGGCTACTGGTACTGCCCCGCCTCTGCGCAGGCGACGACCGCCACGATTTCCGGCAGGGACGGCGCGTCGAGCACCCTTTCGTTCTCGATCGCCAACGCAAGCTCACTGTTCGCGTCGTCGAATAACGCGTTCAGCAACCTCGCCGGGGTTGCCAGCAGAAGCTTCGGCTGGGGCTTACCCTTCTTCTTCGGACGACGCGTCTACACCGCCATCGCCGGGCGCGAAACATCGGCCGGACAGGGACCCTACTACGCGTTCTAGCCGCGCCATCGCCTTCCACGCGGAAAATTCGCAAATTCGTCGAAGCGGAAATTATGGTGTCCTGAGGCTGCGATAATCGCGGGCTTTTCGACCGACCTGATGTTGGTTAGTCATGCATATCTTGAAAAGCGGCCCGATGGAACAACCCACTTTTTCGCTCGACGATTTCGAGCAGCTCGTTTATACGCGGCAGTATGTGAAGGCCTCGCTCCAGTTCATCGCCGCGCTCGCGCTGCTCCAGCAAAAGCGCGGCGAACTGGACGAAAGTTTCCTGGCCTCGGGCATGACCGGCCTGTCGTCCGCGGAGCAGCAACGGCGCTTTTTCACACGCCTCGCAAGCGCCGCGTCGACGCTGTTCGCCAACCCGCAATTCGAATTACCCCCCGGCTGCCTCGATCTGCTTCTGACGCTGCACGAATGGATCGGCCTGATGTTCGGCGCCACGCCGTTCGGCAATGCCGATCACGTCACGCGTCATCTGAATCCGCGTGGGCCGCACGACATGCAGTTTCTGACCGGCGACCGTTTTGTCGAAAAACTCTGCGTGTTGTATTCGACCGATTCCGAACTCGAACTCGACCTTGCCGCGCTGTGGACGTACGACAAAACGCTCGCCGCGAGTCTCGCTCTGGTGCTGCTGTCGCCGGTATTTAACGGTTCGGCGAATGCGCATCTGAAGCGCGAGGCGCTGATCGAGTGGCTGCCCGGCAAGCTGCAACAGATCGACGACCTCGACGATCTGCCGAGCGCGCTGCTGCACAACGCCTACATGTTTTGCAGTTACGCGGATACGCCGCGGCGGCACGAGATCAAACGCGATATCAACGTGCTGGTGCGCCGCAAGCTGAAGCGCCTCGGTTTGACCGACCTCCCCGCGCGGCAGCCGAAAACCGTCGGCGGCCACGCGCAACGCGGCAAACCATCCGGCAGGAAGCCGCTGATGATCGTCGTGCTCGAATGGTTTGGCGGCGCTCATTCGATTTATCGCACGCATTCGCGCACGCTCGAAGCGGCGCGCGAGCATTTCGAGTTGGTGGGCTTCGGTTTCGGCTACGCAGTCGACGACGCCGGGCGAGCGGTGTTCGACCGGTTCATCGAACTAGAAGACCCCACTTACATCGGTGAATGCCTGAAAACGATTCGCGAGTTTGCCGACGCGGAACAGCCCGATGTGCTGTATATGCCGAGCGTCGGCATGTTCGTGCTGACCATCTTCATGTCGAACCTGCGGGTGGCGCCCGTGCAGATTGCCGGAATCGGCCACCCGGCCACGACGCATTCCGACCGGATCGACTATGTCAGCGTCGAGGAAGATTATGTCGGCGACCCCGGTTGTTTCAGCGAGCGCTTGCTGAAATTGCCGAAGGACGGCCAGCCTTACCGGCCATCGGTTGCGCTGCCGGATATCGCCGCCAGCATTCCGCCAGCGCGCGAACGGCTGGCGATCGTGATCACAGCGAGCGCGATGAAACTCAATCCGGGTTTTCTCGATACATGCCGCGAGATCGCCGCACGCGCGACGACACCGGTCGAGTTTCACTTCATGAGCGGCGTGCCGAGAGGTGTGCGGCTGGAGCGGATACGCGAAGTGATCGGCGCAACGGTGCCTGGCGCGACCGTGCATGGCTTCCACGGCTATGGCGCGTATCTGGCGCGGGTCAATTGCGCGGATCTGTTTCTCAGCCCGTTTCCGTTCGGGAATACCAACGGGATCGTCGACGCGTTGACGATGGGCTTACCTGGCGTTTGCAAACGAGGACCGGAGGTGTTCGAGCGGATCGACGGAGCGCTGTTCGAGCGTGTGGGGATGCCGGCGTGGGCAATCGCGGATAGCGTCGACGAGTACGTGGCGGCTGCCGTGCGGATGATCGATGGGCATGCTGAGCGGGTCGAACTGCGGCAGCGTTTGATCGATACGAAGGCTGTAGAGCGATGCTTTGAAGGCCGGGCGGAGGCTTTTGGGGAGAGGGTGTTGGGGTTGGTGGCAGGCGGGGTGGATTAGGCTTGGGCTGGGGCTGGCCTTAGAGCGGCTCGGGCGGAGTTGCCCTTTGGTTAAGGCTCGGGGCCGCGTGATTTTTCCAACTCGCTCTAACCCGCCAAAGCGTCGTGCCAAGAACCTGCGCGGCCTGATCAATGAGAAACAAGCCCGGTACGCGACAACGCGTAATCAAGGAACACGTGTAGCGAAGCGCCCCCCGCTCATCTGAAGTCGCAACGACGCGTGTTATCGAAGTTATGCAGGTTAGCCAGATGTCGCGCTGGCCGCTTCGTCGGCGGGTGTTACAAGCTTTGCCGGTGCGAGCCAGCGGAACACGTTCAGATCCGCGCCGTGAAACGTGCATTCGGCGGCCGTTGCGGTAACGACCGTGGTTGGTTTAGCCGGTTTCGTCGAGACACTTTTGGCTTCCGAAGCGCTTGAAGCAGCCGATGCGTCCACCGATACAGCCGAGGCCGGCGACGTCGCCGACACTGCCGACGCGACGCCCACCCCCGATGCTCGCGTCGCCGATACCCCCGAAGCCCCGTGCGCCGAAGCCGCCGCAACCCGAGCGGCAGAAGCCGCCGTGGCCGCCGTCGCTGCCGCTTCCGACGCCGTCGTCACATGCTCGATCGAACCTTCGATCACCACTCGCGAGCCGTGGATGCCCGCGCCCCGATGGGCGACCTTCAAGGTATCCGCCGATGTATCGGCCAGCTTGCCACGCATCAACTGCTCGCACGCGTCCGAGTTCCTGAACGTGGCCGTGCAGGCCGCGAGCAAGGCGACAGCGGCCGTGATGCAGGCGATAGAAAGAATCCGAATCTTCATTGATGTTCCGTTTTTCAAGCCGTCGGGAATTGTAGCTTACGGGGTCCTCACGCGACGATGGATTGGGGCCGGTGCGACCTCTCCTTTCTTACGTCGGCTCAAACAGCGCAAACATGCGCCGTTTGCATAACCCAACGCGCTCGTCGCTTCCGGCATTCCCAACCTTCCAGCCGTAAGAAAACGTAATCGCTTGACCTCGGCGGCTCGCGTCGGCATCGTGTTGCCCGGCGATGTCTCCGTCGATCCGCCGCCGCTCCTGTCGCGGCCATCAAGATGACGCGCCGCCATCCCTCATTTTGCATCGACAGGCTTTTTCCGCATGCTCAGCCTTGCCCTGCTCGCCATCGCGGCCTATGCCGCGACCAACGTCGACAACCTGTTCGTCCTGCTCGCCTTTCTGGCGGAAGCGGGGGCTGAGCGGCGTCGTGTGGTCGTCGGGCAATATGCGGGCTCGCTGGTCCTGATCGCAGGGTCGCTGATGCTTGCGGCACTCCTGACGCATTTGCCCGCTGGATATGTCGGCCTGCTCGGCGTCCTGCCGATATGCGTGGGCCTGAGCAAAGCGTGGGAACGCTTCGGTCCCCGCCACGCGCGTAGTCAGGACGACGACTTGCCTGAATCCGTCCGCGAATCTGGATCCGCCAGATCCGGCGCGCCGGCCGGCAGCGGCTCTTCATGGTGGACGGTTGCGTGCGTGGCGCTCGCCAATGGTTCGGATAACGTCGCCGTCTACGTGCCGTTGTATGCGAGTCATTCACACGGAGATCGCGCGTTCATCTCGCTGGTGTTCGTCGCGATGATCGGGCTGTGGTGTGTCGCCGCCGTGCAACTCGTGGAGCACCCGCTGCTCGGCGCGCCGATCCGGCGCTACGGTACGGCCTTGCTGCCACCGATCCTGCTGACGATCGGCGCGTCGGTGATCGTTCAGAACGATACGCTGCGAATCGTGTTCGGGATGTGAATCGGCGAATCGGCGGGCGAAGAAAGGCATTGGCCACGGTCTGTGTCAGGATGCGCCGCCGTTAGGCGAGCGATGCGGCAACGACCGTCGTTTGCTTCAAATCGTCAAAATCGTCAATTGGCCGGAGCCTGCGGCTGCACGTAAGTACGCACACCGGCAAGCGGGGCGCCGTATCCGCCCGCGTTGGTGTGGTTCGGCAAACCGTTGACCAGCTGTGCACGCGGATCGGTCGGATTCAGATTCAACTCGCCCGCCTGCTGATTGCCATGCGTCGGATATTCGCTGCCGCGCGCCGCGTTCGGCATGAGCCGGGTGCTGTTTTGCGGCGCGTTCATGTCGTCCTGCGGACTCAAGCCCTGCGCGTGCGCCTGTGCGGCGAGCCCGCACAGCGCCGCCGCGCACAGCAGAATCCGCGTTGCTCCCGATGTCCTCGATATTCGTTTCATACCTGCCTCCGGCAAAGTGAAATGAAGCGATCGCGTCCGCGTTTTCGTGCGATTGCATCAAATGCGGCAAACGCTGATCACTTCATTTATACGCACGACGACGTGCTTCGGTTTCGGCGAGTTCGGGGTTTGGTTCGATGAAGCGGAGGCGCGCACCCGCGACACCGCGCGATACCCGCGACACCCGCGACACCCGCGACAAAATGCAGCCCCATGCCGCCCGCCGCTGCCTTGTCCCGGGCAAATTCACCTGCTGCCTATCCTTATGCCTATTGGCGGCTTCCGTCCGTCACGATCGCGCCCGATAATGGGCGTCATGAACGCCCAACCCAAATCCAGCCGACGCGCGGTGCGCACGACCCTCGCGACATTGGCCGCAGTGTTGCTAATGGCCGCCTGCGCCGCCCCGGGAACATCGACAGGGCCGTCGGCATCGACCATATCGTCAACCGCCAGTTCAGCCTCCCTCGATGCCGCAATTTCCGGACCGCAACGTGACACGAAGGCGCGGCAGCGCGACATCTACCGTCATCCGGAAGAAACCTTGCAGTTCTTCGAGCTGATGCCGTCGCAAACGGTGCTCGAAATCGCGCCCGGTGGCGGCTGGTACACCGAAATACTCGCGCCTTACCTGCATGACCACGGCAGGCTCTACGAGGCGGAATACGACGGCCCGCAGGGTGCGCCTTCCGCGGAAGCCCAGGCCGGACGCGCCGCGTTCGCCCGCAAACTGGCAGCCACGCCCGACGTCTACGGCAATGTTGTGGTCGGCACATTGCATAAGGGCCGATTCACCGGCTTTCCCGCCGACGCCAGCGTCGATCGCGTGCTGACGTTCCGCAACATCCACAACTGGATCAAGGACGGCGAAATCGATGCGAATCTGCGCGCCTTTTACGCGGCGCTCAAGCCCGGCGGCATCCTCGGCGTCGAGGAACACCGGGCCGCGCCGGGCACATCGCTGCAACAGACCATCGATACCGGCTACGTCACCGAAGACTACGTGATCGCCCACGCCAAGGCTGCGGGCTTCGAGCTGATCAGCAAAAGCGAGGTGAACAGCAATCCGCGCGACACGAAAAATTACCCGCATGGCGTGTGGTCGCTGCCGCCGAGCTACGAAGGCGGAGATGCCGATCGGGCGCGGTTTGCGTCAATCGGCGAGTCGGACCGCATGACCCTGCGCTTCGTCAAACCGGCCCATTGAACACGGACGGCGCTTGACGCCGTCCCGATAATATGTTCCTATTGCGCTCTATGTACCGCGCCCAGACCATCCTATCGCTACTACTAGCCCCCTCTTCCGGGCTAGGTCTGCTGCTGCGCGCTTCCATCTGATACACCGAAGCATCGCTTGATTCCCCAGTAACTGACCCAGCCCCGGTTCCCGACCGGCGGCCCAGCATCACATCTTCGTCGTCCGGTCGACACCAGCCTTCTGGTTCCAACTCACGGATGATGAAAATGTTGAAAAACCCTGCTACCAAATACCGTTCGTTCAAGCCGATCAATTTGACGGATCGCCAGTGGCCGTCGCGCGTCATCGAGCGTGCGCCGATCTGGATGAGCACCGACCTGCGCGACGGCAATCAGGCATTGTTCGAGCCGATGAACGCGCAACGCAAGATGCGCATGTTCAAGACGCTGGTGCAGATCGGTTTCAAGGAAATTGAAGTCGCGTTTCCGTCCGCATCGCAGACCGACTTCAATTTCGTGCGTGAACTGATCGAAGGCGGCCACATTCCCGACGACGTCACGATCGAAGTGTTGACCCAGGCGCGCGACGATCTGATCGAACGCACCTTTGAATCGTTGAAGGGCGCACCGCGCGCCATCGTCCACCTGTACAACGCGACCGCGCCGGAATTCCGCAAGATCGTGTTCGGTCTCGATCAGAACGGCGTGAAAGAACTCGCGCAGAAGGCCGCACGCACCATGAAGCGTTTCGCCGATGCCGCGCCGGAAACGCACTTCACGTTGCAATACAGCCCGGAAGTGTTCAGCGGCACCGAACTCGAATTCGCGAAGGAAGTCTGCGACGCGGTGTTCGACATCTGGCAACCGACGCCGGAACACAAGGCGATCGTCAACCTCCCCGCTACCGTCGAAATGGCGACGCCAAACGTCTACGCCGACCAGATCGAATGGATGCACCGCAACCTCGCGCGCCGCGATTCGCTGATCGTGTCCGTGCATCCGCATAACGACCGCGGCACCGCTGTCGCGGCGGCAGAACTCGCGGTGATGGCCGGCGCGGACCGCGTCGAAGGCTGCCTGTTCGGCAACGGCGAGCGTACCGGCAACGTCGACCTCGTCACGTTGGCGTTGAATCTGTACACCCAGGGCGTCGATCCTGAACTCGACTTCTCGAACATCAACGAAGTCGCGCGTACTGCTGAAGAATGCACGCAGTTGCCGGTGCATCCGCGTCATCCGTATGTCGGCGATCTGGTGTTCACCGCGTTCTCGGGCTCGCATCAGGACGCGATCAAGAAGGGCCTCGCCGTCCAGAAGCCGGACGCGATGTGGGAAGTGCCGTATATGCCGATCGATCCGAACGATCTCGGCCGCACGTACGACTCCGTGATTCGCGTGAACAGCCAGTCGGGTAAAGGCGGCATCGCGTATCTGCTGGAGCAGAGCTATGGCGTCGTGTTGCCGCGCCGCTTGCAGGTGGATTTCAGCTCGGCCGTGCAGCACTTCACCGACGACAGCGGTGGCGAAGTCACGCCGTCGCAGATCTTCGAATTGTTCCAGCAGGAGTACGTGCAGAACGTCGAGCCGATTCGTTATATCGGCCACAGCCTGTCGGAGAATGACGGCCGCGAACACATCAAGCTCAAGGTCGAAATCAACGGCACACCGCGCGTGTTGAACGGTGCAGGCAACGGTCCGCTCGACGCGCTGATGCACGCAATCGGCGCACCCGTGCGCATTCAGCATTATGAAGAACGCGCATTGACGCAAGGCGCCGATGCCCGCGCAGTGGCGATCGCAGAAATGGCCGGCGCCGATGTGACCGGCAGCGCGTTCGGCGTCGGTATCGACGCGAATCTGGTGACGGCGTCTATCCGCGCCGTGATCAGCGGCGTCAACCGTGCTTATGCTCGCGCCAACGCAAATGCGAAAGAAAGTTTCTTTGACGCTGCATTGAACGATGCAGCGGAAAGTGCCGCGGTTTAAGGCCTTACAAGGGCATTGACCGGGGCCTCGCCCAGACCCTACCCGGGTGTTCGATGAGGCCGATTTGAAGTTTCAATAGGCTTGAGCCAACGCTGCCGATCCAGCGTATTGAAAAAAAGGGGAGCGTTTTTAACGCTCCCCTTTTTCATTTGTCAGCCACTCAGTGAAGCACATCCTCGCCGAAGTACTTCTGCGAAATCTTCTGATACGTACCGTCTTTCCTCATGCCCGCGAGCGCCGCATTGATCGCCGCGCGCAATCTCGGGCTTCCCTTGCGCATCAATACGCCTGACTCGTCGGTACTGCCGGGCGCGTTATCGAATGCGACGATTTTCACGTGGGCATCCGGCCGCCGTTTGATGAAGTAAAAAAACGATAGCGAGTCGTTCACGGTTGCATCGACCCGTCCCGAGATCAGCAGATCGAGCGCTTCGTTAAAGCCCTGCACGGGTATCACCTGCGCGCCATAGGCGCTTGCAACCGCGCCGAAGTGACTGGTCAGCGAATTGGCGGACTTCCTGCCTTTCAGATCACCGAACGATCTGATCCGGCTGTTGCTCGACGCGACGATCAACGCCGGATATGACGTGATGTACGGGTCGGAGTAATCGTATTTGGCCTTGCGCGCCTCGGTGATCGACACCACGTTGATCACCACGTCGTAGCGATTCACGTCGAGGCCCGCGATCAGACCGTCCCACTGACCTTCAATGAATTGCGGCTTCGCGCCGAGACGCTTCGCGATTGCCGTGCCGATCTCGACGTCGAAACCTGTCAGCTTGCCCATTTCGTCGTGATACGTGAACGGCGCATAGGTGCCTTCGGTGCCGATCCTGAACACCCCGGAGGATTTGATTCTATCGAGGTCGTCGGCTGCGAAAAGCGGGCTGATCGTCACGGCCTGCAATAACGCGATCAGCAGAATGCAACGAATCGACTTCATCAGGAGGCTCCGTCAGTGTGCTACGTCATAGGCGAGTTCTGCCGACGCTCAGGATCGGCAGAATGGGCGGACTGTAGCAAACCGGACGGAGTTTGACAAAAAACCGGTAGTTGGATCGATAGGCGCACAGCGGATAAAGACAAGCCGCGACGCCAGAGGCGCTGCGGCTCGATAAACCTCAAACCCTCTACCGCTCCACCGGATGCGGCTCCTTGCGCTTGTTGGCAACGCGGATCGCGTCGAAATAAGCCGGGTTCGGCGGCCGTTTCAGATAGCGGCCCGCGCCGCGCTCCGCGCGCAATTCGCCGTTGGTCCACGCGAGCGCGCCACGTGTGAGCGTATGCATCGCGACGCCCTGCACCGTCATCCCTTCGAACACGTTGAAGTCGACTTTCTGATGATGCGTCTTCACCGAAATCGTCTTGCTGGCGTTCGGGTCCCACACCACGAGGTCGGCATCCGCACCAACCTGCACCGCGCCTTTACGCGGATACAGGTTGAAAATCTGCGCAGCATTCGTCGACGTAATGCGCACGAATTCATTCGGCGTGAGGCGTCCTGAATTCACGCCGTGATGCCAGAGCACCGCCATCCGGTCCTCGACCCCGCCACAACCGTTTGGAATCTTCGTGAAGTCTTCGCGGCCCATGGCCTTTTGCGACGCGCAGAACACACAGTGATCGGTTGCCGTGGTATGCAACTGGCCGGCCTGCAAACCTCGCCACAGCGCCTCACGATGCTCGGCGGAACGGAACGGCGGGCTCATCACGTGCGCGGCCGCACGGGTCCAGTCGGGGTCGCGATACACCGCTTCGTCGATGACCAGATGGCCTGGCAACACTTCGCCGAACACGCGCAAGCCTTCGCTGCGAGCACGCGCAATCGCGTCGACGGCATCTTTCGCGGACACGTGCACGATATACACCGGCACACCCAGCACCTGTGCGATGCGGATCGCACGATTGGCCGCTTCGCCTTCGACCTCAGGCGGGCGGGATAACGGATGCGCCTCTGGACCCGTAAATCCTTTGGCCAGCAACTGACGTTGCAACTGGAACACCAGTTCGCCATTTTCCGCATGCACGGTCGGCAGCGCGCCGAGTTCGAGCGAGCGCGAGAAGCTGTTCACGAGCACTTCGTCATCGGCCATGATCGCGTTTTTGTAGGCCATGAAATGCTTGAAGCTCGACACGCCGTGTTCGTGTACGAGCGTCCCCATGTCGCGATAAACCGAGTCATCCCACCAGGTGACTGCAACGTGAAAACCATAATCGGCCGATGCCTTTTCCGCCCAGCCGCGCCACTCCCTGAACGCTTCCATCAGCGGCTGCTTCGGACTCGGAATCACGAAGTCGATGATGCTGGTCGTGCCGCCCGATAGACCCGCAGCGGTGCCGGTATAGAAGTCGTCGCTCGCCGTGGTGCCCATGAACGGCAATTCCATATGCGTATGCGGATCGATGCCGCCAGGCATCACATACTGGCCGCCTGCATCGACAATCGTCGCGCCCGCCGGTGCTTCCAGGTCCGCGCCGATCTGCAGGATCGTGCCGCCGTCCTGCGGGTCCGCACACAATACGTCCGCACGATACGTGTTCTCCGCGTCGATAATCGTGCCGCCGCGAATCAGGGTCGTCATGTTGCCGCCTCCTTTTGAACTGCTGGTTTCGATGCTACGTCATGCATTTTTCTACCGCTATTGCTATTGCGATCGCATCCGGTTCAAGCGCTGGCCGTTCGCGCACTCGGTCCCTTGCTCAGCTTCATCCACGCGCTATATACGATCGACGCCAACGCAAGTCCCACAAACCAGGCATACGTATAGAGCGTATTGAAGAATGCAGGCACATTCGGAAACGAAGCCGGAAACGCGGTATGCAGAAAGCCCGGCAAATTAGGCAATACGCCGATCAGCAACGCCACCACTGCGCCGATATTCCATCCGCCTGTATAGCTGTATTCGCCCTGCTCGTCGAACAGTTCGCGCATATTGAGCCGTGTGCCGCGAATCAGAAAATAGTCGACCATCAGAATACCCGCCACAGGTCCGAGCAACGCCGAGTAACCGACCAGCCAGGTGAAAATATAGCCCTGCGTGGTCGCGAGAATCTTCCACGGCATCATGACGATCGCGATGGTCGCGGTAATCATGCCGCCGACGCGATAAGAAATACCCTTCGGCCACAGGCTCGAAAAGTCATAAGCTGGTCCGACGAGATTGGCCGCGAGATTGCACGACATCGTGTCGAGCGTGAGAATGATCAGCGCGACGCCGACGCCAATGCCGGTCATGCGGCTCGTCAGGTCGATCGGGTCCCAGATTGCCTTGCCGTAGATCACCACCGTGGCGGACGTGACCACGACCGAAATCACCGATAGCAACGCCATCGGCACAGGCAAGCCGATGGTCTGTCCGATGATCTGATCGCGCTGCGTTTTCGCGAAGCGCGTGAAGTCGGGAATGTTCAACGCGAGCGTCGCCCAGAAGCCGACCATCGCGGTGAGGCTTGGCCAGAACGTGACCCAGAACATGCCTTCCTTCTTGCCGCCCGGCACGAATTGCGACGGCGCCGACAGCATCGAGCCGAGCCCGCCCGCTTTCGAAGTCGCCCACCACACCAGCGCGATACACATCACGATCTTGATCGGCGCGGACCAGCTTTCGAGCCGTCGAATTGCTTCGGTGCCGTGCACGATGAAATAAATCTGCAATGCCCAGAAAACCAGGAAGCACGCGAGTTGCGCAATCGAGATGCCGAGGAACGGCAGCGCGTCGCCATGCAATGCATTGTTGGTGAGAATGTTTAACAGCGTGTAGATCGCGCTGCCGCCGAGCCAAGTTTGAATCCCATACCAGCCACACGCGACGATCGCCCGTAGCAACGCAGGCAGTTTCGCGCCGCTCGTGCCGAACGACGAGCGCACCAGCACCGCGTACGGAATGCCGTGTTTGGCGCCTGCGTGGCCGATCAGCAGCATCGGTACCAGCACGATCAGATTGCCGAGCAGCACGGTCACGACGGCCTGCCACGGCGACATGCCCTGCTCGGTCAAGCCGGCGGCCAGCATGTACGACGCGATGTTCATCACCATCCCCACCCACAACGCGGCGAAGTGATACCACCGCCACGTTCGCTGTGCGGGGCCGGTCGGCGCAAGATCGTCGTTGTATAGATCGCTGCCTTGCGCGCCGGCCGCGAATTGCGGATCGACGGATTGCGCTGTCTGCTTCATCGAAAGATCTCCACGTGATCGTTGAGGCCCGCCACGCTTCTGGTGGCGTGTCGGGCCTTTGGGGAACGACAGGTTCAGTACAGCGCGTTGCTAGATCGCTTCGTGTTTCATGCGGCCTTTGCCGCGTGCGCATGTGCGCCTGCAGTAGTTGCAGCTTCGCCTTCGACCTCGGCCGCCGTTGCACCCGATGCAGCATTCACGCGCGCCGGATTGTTCGGATGCGTGGTCCAGTTCGCGTATTCGCCGTTGTCCACGCGCTCCATCGTGATGCACTGCTCGACCGGACACACATGCATGCACAGATTGCAGCCGACACATTCGGAGTCCATCACTTCAAAATGCCGAACGCCATCTTTTTCTTTCATGATCGCCTGATGCGCGGTGTCCTCGCATGCGATATGGCACAGCCCGCACTGAATGCATTTGTCCTGATCGATGCGCGCCTTGATGTCGTATTTGAGGTTCAGGTACTTCCAGTCAGTGACGTTGGGCACCGCGCGGCCGCGAATGTCGTCGAGCGTGGCGTAGCCTTTTTCGTCCATCCAGTTCGAGAGGCCGTCGGCGAGATCGGACACGATGCGAAAACCGTAGTGCATCGCCGCCGTGCAAACCTGCACGCTGCCCGCGCCAAGCACCATGAATTCGGCGGCGTCGCGCCAGGTGGAAATGCCGCCAATGCCGGAAATCGGCAGATCCGGCGTTTCCGGGTCGCGTGCGATTTCGGCGACCATGTTCAGCGCAATCGGCTTCACTGCTGGCCCGCAGTAGCCGCCGTGCGTGCCTTTGCCATCGACCATCGGCAATGGCGACATCGCGTCGAGATCCACTGCGACGATCGAGTTGATCGTGTTGATCAGCGACACGCCATCTGCACCGCCTTTAAAAGCCGCGCGCGAGCCGACACGGATGTCGGTAATGTTCGGCGTGAGCTTCACGAGACACGGCAGCTTCGAGCCTTCCTTGACCCAGCGTGTGACCATTTCGATGTACTCGGGCACCTGCCCCACCGCTGCGCCCATACCGCGTTCGCTCATGCCGTGCGGGCAACCGAAATTCAATTCGACCGCATCGGCGCCGGTGTCTTCGACCAGCGGCAGAATCCATTTCCAGTCGCGTTCATTGCACGGCACCATCAGCGAAACGATCATGGCGCGGTCGGGCCAGTCGCGTTTGACTTGCGCGATCTCACGCAGGTTGACGTCGAGCGGACGGTCGGTGATCAATTCGATATTGTTCAAACCCGCGATACGCTGACCGTTCCATTGCACCGCGCCGTAACGCGAGCTGACGTTCACCACATGCGGATCGAGGCCGAGCGTCTTCCAGACCACACCGCCCCAGCCCGCTTCGAATGCGCGGTTCACGTTATAGGCTTTGTCGGTCGGCGGTGCGGACGCGAGCCAGAAAGGATTCGGCGAAGTGATGCCGGCAATCGTACAGCGCAGATCGGCCATGTTCGGCTCCTTGGGGACTGCTGTTTTTTGTATGCTTGCGGATGCGTTTTTCGTGTGTTCGCGCGGACCAGGCTAAGCAGCCTTGATCGCGGTGCGGGCGAATTGCGCATCGATTGCAGCGGCCGCGATCTTGCCGTCCTGCACCGCCTGCACAGTCAGATCGACACCGCCTGTCGCCGCGCAATCGCCCCCCGCCCACACGCCGGACAACGACGTTTGCCCGCTCGCATCGACCGCGATGCGGCTGCCGTCGAGCGTCAACAACTCGCGCTCGATACCGACCGCCACCAGCGTTTGCCCGATCGCCTTGAGCACCATGTCGGCCTCGACGACGAAGCGCTCCTGCGCGCCATCGCTCGACGTGCGTTCGAATTCGACACCCGTTACCGCGTTTTCTGCACCGATCAAGCGCGTCGGCGTGGCATGGGTGATCAACGTGACGCCGTTGGTCTGCGCGAAATCGCGCTCGACCCACGTCGCGCTCATCGACTCGACACCGCGCCGGTACACCATCGTCACCGATGTCGCGCCGAGCTTGCGGCTTTGCACCGCCGCATCCACCGCCGTATTGCCGCCGCCGATCACGACCACCCGACGTCCCACCGGCACCGTGCCGAGGTCGCTCGCGGTGCGGATCTGTTCGATGAAATCCACCGCGTTCATCACGCCGCTCAGGTCCTCGCCTTGCATCGCGAGCGAGCGCACGCCCGTGAGTCCGATGGCAAGAAACACCGCGTCGTATTGCTGCCGCAAAGTATCGAGTTGAATATCACGCCCAAGCGCGACGCCATGCTCGATTTCAATGCCGCCGACGGAGCACAGCCACGCCACTTCACGCTGCGCGAAATCGTCGACGGTTTTATAAGCGGCGATGCCATATTCGTTCAGGCCACCGGCCTTTTCATGCGCGTCGTAAATCGTCACGCGATGACCCGCCAGCGCCAGACGATGCGCACAAGCCAGCCCCGCCGGCCCCGCCCCGACCACGGCGACGTGCCGCCCCGTTTCAGCGGCACGTCTGAACAGGGGCTCGCCGCGCGCCATCGCCCAATCCGTTGCATGCCGTTGCAATGCGCCGATGGCAACAGGCTTCGCATCCTGGTGATTACGCACGCATGCGCCTTCGCAAAGAATCTCGGTGGGGCAAACGCGCGCGCACATGCCGCCCATCGGATTGGCTGACAGAATATCCACCGCCGCGCCCTTCAGATTGCCGTTGCCGATCTTGCGGATGAAGCTGGGAATGTCGATCTGCGTCGGACACGCGTTCACGCACGGCGCGTCGTAACAGTAGTGGCAACGGCTCGCTGCGGCTGCCGCCGCGCTCGCGTCGAGCAACGGCGCGATGTCGGAGAACTCGCACGAAAGCTGCTCGGGCGATAACCGTTGAGCGGCTATATCGCCAGTTTGCTTGATGGCCATACACGTTCCTTCTTCGATGTGAGGACGTAGCCGTACCTGCCGGCTGCGCTGCGAGCGGAGTCGGGACGGCATGTTTTATGGGCACTACGATGACTGACGGCCAGCGTCTGGCCGGACCCGCTACGGCGTTATGAAACCGGCTCGCACGCTCGTTCAAGCATGGCATGCAGCAAAACGTTCGCGCCTGCCTCGATCCATTCGAAGGTGGCGTCCTCGACTTCGTTATGGCTGATGCCGTCGACACACGGCACGAACACCATCGAAGTCGGCGCGACCTGCGACAGATAACACGCATCGTGTCCCGCACCGGACACCATGTTGCGATGCGGATAACCAAAGCGTTCGGCTGCTGCGCGCACCGACTTCACGCACGCTTCGTTGAACGCGATCGGCGCGTAGTAAAAGATCTGTTCGAGTTCAGTTTGCAGACCGATGCCGTCCGCAATCTCAGCCACGCCTTTGCGCAAGGCGGCGTCCATTTTTGCGAGCACTGCATCGTCGGGATGACGGAAATCGACGGTGAAAAACACACGGCCCGGAATCACGTTGCGCGAGTTCGGATAGACCTGCAGCATGCCGACCGTCGCGCAGGCCAGCGGCGCGTTATCGAGTCCGATACGGTTGACGAGATCGACGACACGCGCAGCACCGAGCAACGCATCGCGACGACGCGGCATCGGCGTCGGGCCCGCGTGCGCTTCCTGCCCGGTCAGCGTGATTTCGTACCAGCGCTGACCTTGCGCATCGGTCACGACGCCAATGGTTTTCTGTTCGGCCTCGAGAATCGGCCCTTGCTCGATATGCAATTCGAACGCCGCATGCAACGGCCGGCCACCGCACGGAACATCGCCCGCGTAACCGATGCGCTCGAGTTCTTCGCCGATGGTTTTGCCGTCGACGTCCTTGCGCGAGAGTCCGTATTCCAGCGAGAACTCGCCGGCGAATACACCGGAGGCGACCATCGCCGGTGCGAAGCGCGAGCCTTCCTCGTTGGTCCAGATCACGACCTCCACAGGGTGCTCGGTTTCGATCCCGTGGTCGTTCAGGCTGCGGATCACTTCGAGGCCGCCCAGCACCCCGTAGATGCCGTCAAAACGGCCGCCGGTAGGCTGAGAGTCCGCGTGCGAGCCGGTCATCACCGGAAGTGCATCCGGGTTGCGTCCGGCGCGGCGCATGAACACGTTGCCCATCTGATCGACGGTGACCGTGCAACCGGCCTCCTTCGCCCAGCTCACGATCAGATCGCGTCCCTGCTTGTCGAGATCGGTGAGTGCGAGACGGCACACACCGCCTTTGGGCGTCGCACCGATCTTCGCCATCGTCATCAGGCTATCCCACAACCGCTTGCCGTCGACCTTGATCGACGTGCTCAATTCCGCGCGCTTCAATGCTTCGGATACCGCATTCATTCGTCTCGCTCCTTTCGGTGAACCGACGTGAAACTGGTGCATCGGCGACGGGTTTTGGGGCGTCGCCGCACGGCGTCGGTGCAGATTCGCCACACCGGATCGCGTCATCAACAAAGGGCTAACCCTGGGGCATCGCCCGCTCTGCCAATCCTGTCCAGTTGGACAGGTTGTAGACGATTAAGCCTGCCAGATCAACACCTTTCGTACGGCGAGAAACATAGCGAGAAGCATGCCATTGCACTGCAGCACGGCGTTTTCACCCATGACGATTGCGCGTGTGAGCGTCGGTCCAAACGACTAGAATGAAGCGCGACGCGGCGCAGATGCCGGCGAAGGCAAACATGAGAGACGACGACGTGGCGGCCGACATCACCGAAACCGACGAAACGCGCGCGCCATTGCGGCGGCGCAAGGCACACATTCGTGAGTCGAACGAGGCGCATCTTCTGGCGTGCGCGGAAGCGGTTTTCGCCGAACGGGGACTCGACGGCACCAGTACGGCGATGATCGCCGAGCGTGCTGGCTTACCAAAAGCTAACGTGCACTACTACTTTCCGACCAAGCTCGCGCTGTACCGGCGCGTGCTCGAAGACCTGTTCGAAGACTGGCATCGTGCAGCGGATACGTTCGAGTGCAGTGACGATCCGGTTGAAGCGATTGGCGGGTACGTCCGAGCGAAAATGGAATTGTCGCGGCGCCGGCCGTTAGGCTCGAAGGTATGGGCCAGCGAAATCATTCACGGCGCCGTGCATATGGAGGACATTCTCACGGGACGTGTGAAGCCGTGGCTCGACAGCCGAGTGAAAGTGATCGACGACTGGATTGCGCGCGGCCTGCTCGCGCCGGTGAATGCGCAGACGTTGATGTACATGATCTGGGCGACCACCCAGCATTACGCCGACTTCGACGCGCAGATTCGTGCACTCAAGGGCAAGCGCGCGTTGACGCAGAAAGCGTTCGAAGCGACGACGGAGGAAGTCGTGCAGTTGGTGATTCGTGCGTGCGGGGCGGTGTCGCCTGCAGTTGCTGGCTCGCGCTCACGGCCGCGTTCGGAAAATGAAAATAGCGCGGAGTCTTCAGGCTGAAGCGTGTAAAGAGACCGCGAGCAGGTCGAACAACAATCATAAGGTGATTCATGCAGAACCCCGTTTCCGGCACTGCCGCCACGATCGTCGATACGTCGGCTAGCAGCTTTGCCGACCTGCCCGCCACGGTCTCGCACGGGCCGTTGCGCATCGAATACCGGTGGATCAACGAGGCAGCAGCAGAGGCGCCGATTGCTGTGTTCCTGCACGAAGGACTCGGCTCGATCGCCATGTGGCGCGACTGGCCGCAAGCACTGTGCGAGCGACTCGGCATGCGCGGCCTCGTCTATTCGCGGCCCGGTTACGGACTGTCTACGCCACGTCCGCGAGAAGTGAAATGGCCCGTCGATTACATGACGGCGCAAGCACGCGAGATCCTCCCCGAGTTGCTCGATTCGCTTCAAATCGGCATCACGGAGCGCAAACGGATGTGGGTGATCGGCCATAGCGACGGCGGCTCGATCGCGCTGCTGTCTGCAGCGTTGCATCCCGATGCGCTGGCGGGCGCAGTCGTCATCGCGCCGCACGTGTTTGTCGAGGACATCTCGGTGCAAGGCATCGTGCAAACGAAGCAGCTTTACGAAACCACCGACCTGCGCGAGAAACTCGCCCGCTATCACGCGGACGTCGACTCCGCCTTCTACGGCTGGAGCGACATCTGGTTGAATCCCGACTTCAGACAATGGACGATCGGCGCGGAACTGTTGGCGATTCATCAGCCGCTACTCGCGATACAGGGACACGACGATCACTACGGCACGATGGCCCAGATCGACAGGATCGCAGAGCGCGTTTTGCATACGCGACTGGTCAAGCTCGACGCTTGCGGACACTCACCGCATCGCGATGCGCCGGACAGGTTGAACGATGCAATTGCGGAATTCATTTCATCGCGGCGTTAATGGGTTATCGGCTCGTCGCGCGACTGAAGCCGCTTTAGGCAGACTTTCTTAAACCGGTTAATTGCCACCGCTGGCATACGCGCAAGAATGACTGCGATTCGATCGGGCGATTCAATATCTCACTCTAAAGAGACCATTGCAAAATCGTTCAATATGCTTGTAGACTTTAATCCTGTTTTGCTCACGCGCCTAATCGTCTCAGGCATCAAGAACAACAAATTCGCTTAAACATCAATACCGCTTCAATGCAAACGAACGACCCGCCGTTCCGCCGTATGAAGCCGCCTCACAGCGACCTCACCCCGCGAATTCATTCTGCCTCCCGCTTTGGCGGCTTCAGAAAAAACCATCTCATTTTCTGTGCGAATTTGCCGTAGCAATTATGTTTTTTGCATGTCACCACCGGGCCGTGAACACGAATCGATTTAACTCGACGGCCTATTCCTTTCTGCCTTCCCAACTGATAAATCATCGACATGGGCCAGATCATCGTTATTCTTTTTTTTGCTATTTTTGCCGGTGCGGCAGTCGTATTTTCATCTAGATCACTGCGTAAAGATCATCAACCGAAAATCGGTTATGGGGTCGCCGCATTCCTCGTCGTTGCGGCTATCGGTATGCTGTTTGCCAGCTTCACTCAGGTCTCGCAATCGCACATCGGCGTGGTAACGACGTTCGGTCACATCGAAGCGGAAACGTTGCCCGAAGGGCCGCATTTCGTGACGCCCGTCTCACGGGTTCACGAAGTCTTCATCGGGCTCGATGTTGCGCGAGTAGAGGGTGCACAGGCAGCGTCGAAAGATTTGCAGTCGGTGCATACTGATCTGACGATGAACTACCGCGTCGATCCGAGCCGGGTGCGCGCGCTGTATGCAATGGAGCCGTCGCTTCAGTATGAGGTGTCGTACGTACAGCCTGCGATGTTCGAAGTGTTCAAGGCCGTCGCAGCCCGCTACACCGCGGAAGAACTGGTCACAAAACGCCAGCAGGTCTCCAGCGACATCATGAGCGGACTCATCACGAAACTCAGAGGTTACGGTTTCCTGATTCAGGACATCAACATCACGAATTTCAAGTTCAGTGCCGCGTTCGACCAGGCGATCGAAGCCAAGGTCACCGCGAGCCAGCGTGCCGAACAGGCAGAACGGGAACTGGCGCGCGTGAAGTTCGAAGCCGATCAGCAGATTGCCAAGGCGCGCGGCGAAGCCGAGTCGATCGCGATTCAGGCGCAGGCGGTCAAGACCAACGGCGGCCAGGAATATCTGCAATTGCAGGCGATCAACCGGTGGGACGGCAAGCTGCCCACTTACATGGGTTCGGGAGCGCCGTTGCCGTTCCTCAATATCGACAAATAACGCGCAGGCTGTGCGTCCTTGCCCGTCATCACTCGCGTCTCCTGATGCTTGTGTTGCCGGGCAAACTTACCGCCGCGTTTCCGCACCGACCGACTTTCCATTCCTCACCACCTCTTCACAAAACTTACACAGGTCAGCGATTAAGCTGCTGCATCGCTGACCTCGGCACACGCATGCCCTGGCAAGCCTTCCCCATGTCGGAGACATTGTCATGTCCGTTGTGCCGAAGCTCGCTCCTGTTTTACAGCGCAAACGTTTGGCATTCGCATTGATCGCCGCGTCGCTTTGCATGTCGATCGCAGCGTGCGGTAACGACGACAAACCGGACGACGCTGCCGCAACCAGTTCGAGTTCCACCGATAGTCCCGCTGACAACAGCAGCACGCAGGCAGCGACGCAAGACAACCCGCTAGCCGCCTCGTCCGCGCCTTCAGCCGTTACGATTCAAACCCCTGCCCTACCCGCATCTGGCTCCGACGCCGCGTTGTCAGCCGCTGCGTCCACCCCGCTCGCCACACCCGTCATCCATACCGTCGACTGATCGCGCGCCGCTCACGCTCGCGCGCGCTGTTTCGTTCTGTTCCGTTCCTCCACCGAAGATCGAGAGCCATAACCATGACTTCAAAAAATCGCCGTGATTTTCTGCGCTCAGCAGCGCATGCCGCCGGTTCCGCCACGGCATTGAGCATGTTGCCGCTGGGCATTCGCAACGCGCTGGCCATTCCCGCCAACAATAAGACCGGCACGATTCAGGACGTCGAACATATCGTCGTGCTGATGCAGGAAAACCGCTCGTTCGACCATTACTTCGGCTCGCTCAAAGGCGTGCGCGGTTTTGGCGACACCCGCGCGATCAATCTGCCGAACGGCAAGCCCGTGTGGTATCAACCGCTTGCAGGGGATCTGGGGGATGTATTGCCGTTTCGCCCCACTGCGCCGAATCTCGGCCTGCAATTCCTGCAAGATCTCGCGCACGACTGGGGCACGACTCACACCGCGTGGAATGGCGGCCGCTACGATCAGTGGGTGCCATCGAAGGGCACCACGACGATGGCCTACCTCACGCGCGACGACATTCCGTTTCACTACCAGCTCGCCGACGCGTTCACCATTTGCGACGCCTACCATTGTTCGCTGATGGGGCCGACCGACCCGAACCGCTACTACATGTGGAGCGGCTGGGTCGGTAACGACGGCAACGGCGGCGGTCCGGTGATCGACAATTCCGAACTCGGCTATGGCTGGTCCACGTACCCCGAAGTACTGCAAAACGCGGGCATTTCGTGGAAGATCTATCAGGACATGGGCACCGGCCTCGATGCAAACGGCTCATGGGGCTGGACACAGAACGCGTACATCGGCAATTACGGCGACAACTCACTGCTCTATTTCAACCAGTACCGCAACGCGCAACCAGGCACCCCGCTCTACGACAACGCGCGCACGGGCACCAACGCGGCGAATGGCGACGGCTACTTCGACATACTCAAGCGCGACGTGCAGAACAACGCGCTGCCGCAAGTCTCGTGGATCGTCGCCCCCGAAGCGTATTCCGAGCATCCGAACTGGCCGACCAATTACGGCGCGTGGTACATCGATCAGGTGTTGCAGATTCTCACGTCGAATCCCGACGTGTGGAGCAAAACCGTACTGCTGATCAACTACGACGAAAACGACGGCTTCTTCGATCACATGCCGCCGCCGTTCGCACCGTCGTCGAGCGCCAACGGTTTGTCTACCGTCGACATCAGCAACGAAATCTTTCCGGGCAACTCAACCACACCAGCGGCTCCGTATGGGCTCGGACCGCGCGTGCCGATGATCGTGGTCTCGCCGTGGTCGAAAGGCGGCTACGTATGCTCGGAATTGTTCGACCATACGTCGGTGATCCGCTTCATCGAAAAACGCTTCGGCCACCAGCACAACCTCGGCGAGTCGAACATTACGCCGTGGCGTCGCGCGGTATGCGGCGATCTGATGTCGGCGTTCAACTTCAGCAACCCGAACAGCTCCGTGCCGGCGCTGCCGAGCACGAGCGGCTACGTGCCGCCCGACCAGAATCGCCACGCCGATTACATTCCGCTGCCGCCTGCTGTCCAGGCGGTGCCGAAGCAGGAACCGGGCATCCGCCCCGCTCGCGCCTTGCCGTATGAACTATTCGTGCGTGTGCAAGGCGAAGCGTCGAGCGGCAAGCTCTCGATGCGCTTCGTCAACACGGGGCGCGCCGGTGCGGTGTTTCTGGTCTACGCCGCGCAGAGCGCCGACGCGCCGCGCACCTATACGGTCGAACCGGGCAAGCGTTTGCAGGATCAGTTTCCGCTCAATGCAGATGGCAGCTACGACTACACCGTGTACGGCCCGAATGGATTCCTGCGGCGCTTTGCGGGCAAGGTGGTCGCGCACAACTGGTGGGGCGGATCGGAAACGGCGCGTCCTGAGATCGCCGAGGGTTACGACGTATCGAACGGCAATCTGCAATTGCGTCTGGAAAACGTCGGCAGTGCGCGTTGCCAGTTCACGATTGTGAATGCGTACGACGCGAACAATGTGATCAAGCATTCGGTACGCGGCGGCGATACCGAGCCGCTTTATCTGGATCTGCGTAATGCTCATGGCTGGTACGACCTGGCCATTACGGTCGATACGGACTCGTCATTCGCACGACGCCTTGCGGGACACGTCGAAACTGGCAAGAGCAGCATGAGCGATCCTGCGTTGGGTAGCTGAGTTTTTGCCGGGCATATGCGTATGTAGGGGTAAAACGGCCGCTGCTTTTTATTCGCAGCGGCCGTTTTTTTAAGTCGCGAGCGCAAGCCTCCGCGATTTCATGCGGCGACTGCCGCTGTCAATGACGCACGCTCTTTCGCTTTCTCACGAATTGCGCGCACGATGAACTCCGCGTCGCGCGCGACGCCGGAGAAGCGTCCTGAACCCCACGTATGCAGCCACGGCAGGCCGACAAAATACAGGCCGTCGATTGGCGTGATACCTCGCGTATGTGCGGGATAACCGCGGCCGTTGAAGACCGGCGCATCGAGCCAGCTAAAGTCCGGCGTGAAACCGATACACCAGATAATCGCTGCGATCCCGCTCGTTTCGACATTGAGCGTGGTCCGCTCTTCCATCGGACGCCAGACAGGTTCGTACGGCTCGCCTTCTGGCGCATCGATAGCATGCTTGACGATGAAGCCGTCGATGCTCGCGTTAATCCGGTTATACGTGTCGTCCGCCGAATCGAGATTCGACGCAAGCGTGGGCGCGAAATGAAACTGTCCGTCGCGCAGATCATCGAGTCGGCCGTACAGTTCCATGCCTTCGGCTGCGAACTTTCGCAGGTCGATATCGCGTCCGCCGTCACGGCCGGTCACATAGTGATTGGTGTTGTCGCGCACGCCCTCACGCAGAGGATGCTTCTCGACCGGCATGTCGTAATACTGCATGTCCGCGAGCCAGTCGACCACGTCGCGGCCCCGATAGAAGCGCGCGCAACGCGGCGCTTCGCCCACCGCGAGCACGACTTTGCGTCCTGCCAGATGCAGGTCTTCCGCGATCTGCGCGCCGGATTGACCGGTGCCGACCACCATCACCGCGCCTTCAGGCAAAGACTGCGGATTGCGATACGCAGACGATTGCAACTGCCCGATATGTGCAGGAAGGCGCTCGGCAAAACGCGGCACGATTGGCGTGTGATATCCGCCCGACGCCACGACGACCTGATCCGCGGTGAAATCGCCGCGCGATGTTGAAATCGTATAAACACCGTCTTCGCGCTGCTTCACGCGGCGCACTTCCGTTCGCTCGAGTACAGGTGCTTCGACGTGTGCAATAAAGCCGTCGAGATATTGAATGATCTCGTCCTTCTTCATGAACCCATGCGGATCATCGCCCTGATACGGATAACCCGGCAACGCACATTGCCAGTTCGGCGTGACCAGACAGAACGCGTCCCAGCGTTGCTCTCGCCATGTGTGCGTCACCGTGTTCTTTTCGACGACCAGATGGTCGATGCCGGATTGCTTCAGGTGATAGCTGACCGACAAACCGGCCTGCCCGCCGCCGACAACGAGCACGCTGTAATGCCCTTCGGCGCGCGCGTGATGTGCTGGATTCGACATGATGCGTCCTCTGAGAAAATGTCCGCCTAGCTGAACTCGATAACCTTGACCGTCGCGTCCGGTCGATCGCGAAAACGCTCAGCGTCGCGCTCGATTTGCGCTAGCTGATCCATCGCCGCCGAACAGGCGAAGCCGTACTTTTCGCGCACTCGATCCGACGCGATATTCAGCGCCTGTCGCGAACGTGTGACGAAATCGTCTAGTGGATAGGCCTCACCGGGTTTAAAAAAATCGCCGATCACGAGCGACGGCGAATAACAGTTTGCTTCGTCGCCGTCGGGCCATTGAATCCGAAAGTGCATGACAGGCATTGCAATTCCTCAAATCAGTTGATGGGTAGCTCGTACGTCGCGAGAAAGTGGTGGTAGGCGTCGACGTGACGCTGCGCACTCGCGCGCCAGTTGAAGCGCGCGAGTAATGCCGGGACGGCGTGATCGAAATCGATCGTCGCAGTGTCGAGCGCATGGAGCAATGCAGACGCGATTGAATCGATATCGGTGGGATCGGCCCAGCAGCATGTCGCGTTGTCGAGGTACTCGGTGAATGGGGCAATTGCCGAGGCCACTACCGGTGTTCCGCTCGCTAACGCCTCCAGTACCACCAGGCCGAAGCCTTCTCGCAGCGACACCATCGACAGCACATCGGCGATTCGAAATAGCGCCGGCATGGCGGCGTCTTCTAGCGGGCCGGTAATCACCACGCTTTCTCGCGGACCGGTAGAGAGGCCCAATTCCTCTACTCGCCGGAGTACGCCGCGAGTGTAGGCGTCGTGGTCTAGCAGACTCGCACCGCCAGCGATAACGAGTTGCACCTCCGGCCGAACGTTACGTATAGAAGCAAACGCTTCCAGCAGGGCCAATGTGTTCTTGCGCCCTTCGATACCGCCCACGGAGAGAACAATCGGTCCATCTCCAATGCCGAAACGTTGTCTGATTTCAGAGTCGTAATCATCGGCACGAGAGGAAAAGCGTTGGATGTCTACCCCGTTCGGGACGGTGATCGCATCGATTCCCCACGCCGCTTTCATCTCGCGAGTCCACGTATCGCTCACACACAGCACCTGATCGGCGTCCTGATACGCGCGCAATTGCCATGCAGCCAGACGCGGATTATCGAAATGGTCCAGATGATGCACAGTGCGCACGAAACCGCGGATCAGCCCTTGCGCCTTCAACTCCGCGAGCGCGTTGCCGCTTATGCTGTCCTGCGCATGCAACACGTCGAACGAAGCCGGATCCTGTTCGATCAACGCGCGATGAAACGCATCGATTCGCGCTTCCACCATCTCCACAGTACTGGCTTGCGACAACGTAATCGGTGCATACACCACACGGCACGGCGGCAATCGGAACAGCGTCTCTCCCGGAGCGGCGGGCACGAACACCGTCACGTCATGTCCGAGCGAAGTCAATGCACTCGCCAATTCAAGCGTATGCACCACGCCGCCACGCGGATTAACCGAATGCGCCAGCAACGCAATGCTTAGCGCCCGATGAAACGTATTCATCGCGCACCTTCCTTTGCAACGATGAACGGCTCGCGTTTGAAGTCCCACAACACAGCCGAGTCGTTTTGCTGATGCAGCGATACTTCGAGCGAATCATCGACGACACCGATTACCGCACATGCCAGCGAGCGAGAATCGAAAAGTGCCTGTACGGCCGCGATATTCTCCTGACGCACAGATAGCAAATAGCCGAAACTCGGAAACGCGGTCACCCAACGCGACAATGCAACATCGGTTGGCTTCGGGATACGCGCGAGATCAATCTGCGCGCCCACCTTCGAACATTCGAGCAACATCAGCGCGGTGCCCAATGTTCCCGCCATGCTAATATCTTTGGCAGCGTCGCAGAGTCCGCTCTCCGCGAGTTGCGGCAGCAATTCCAGATCGGCGCGCAAACGTTCGGACGGCGCATCCACTGAAGCATTCCAGAATGGATAAGGTTCTTCGAAACGGCCACGCAGATCGACCGCCATCATCAGCGCATCGCCCGGCTTTGCATTGAAACTCGATAGCAATGCTTTAGCGCGTCCGATAATCGACACCGCCAGTTGTGCCGCATCGCTGCGCGCATTCGTGTGACCGCCGACAATCGGCACGCCATACGCAATTGAAGCAGCCGCCATCCCTGCCAGCACCTGCTCCGCCGCGCCGATGTCGCGGCTCCATAGCGCGTCGACAACGGCCAGCGGCCTGCCGCCCATTGCATAGATATCGCTGACGTTGACCATCACGCTGCTGTAGCCCGCGAACCACGGCATTGCGCTGACAAAATCGCTGACCATGCCTTCGATCGCGAACAGGAGATAACCGTCTCCATCGGCGAGCGCCGCGCAATCGTCGCCAAGCGCAACGGCTTGAGCCAGATCGTGCGCGCCGCCGGGCAAGCGACGCGCGAGCGAGCCGACCACCCCGGCAATATCTGTCTTGTGCCGGAACCCGCGGCTTTCGCGCAAGCTGGCGACAAGATCGGCCACGCTCATGGTGTTCGCGCCACTCATGCCGCTCATGCCGCTCATGCCGCCCTCCGCAGCGAAGAACGAGCCGACTGCTGCGTCAGCGTGACGAAACCGCCGTGCGGTGTAACGCACGGCGGGTACGCATCCATCTGCGCCTGCATCAGATGATGCGGCCTGCCCAGCAGCATTTCTTCGGCCAGCACGTCCCAGTGCATCGCCTGAAATAGCGGTACATTCTGACTCTGCACGTGAGCGAGAAACGTCTCGCAACCGAGCGCATTTGCACTGCTCACAGCGAGGCGAATCAGCGTCGCGCCGATCTTTCCATAGCGGCGAAACGCTGCGTGAACAGCGAGCCGCGAACCAAACCATACATTGCCGTGATCGCGGTGAATCCGCACCGTGCCGACCACCTGTTCAGGCATACCCGCCACGCAACTGACAGCGACCAGTTGCTGCGCGTGTCGATCGATATCATCCCGGTCGTCGCCGACAAAGATACCCTGCTCGATGCAGAACACCGCACGCCGCAAATGGAACGCTTCTTCTGCTTCCCAATCCAGCGTGGTCCATTTGATGCGGAATTCACTTGGCGAAAAGGGAGCGAAAAGAGCATGACTCTCTAAATCCATTTCGCCTTCGAGCGCTTCGCCTGCAATCGCCTCACCGAACATGATCACTCCTCGTACGACGACAACGACGAACACGCACCGCATTTTCCGCAACCGGCCTTGATGTCGGCCGAACGCATTGCAGCGGCGTTGAGCATGGCGCCAAGCGGTTGCAGCACCGACTTCATGAATCCAGGTGTCGGAGCCGGATGATCTTCGAGTGGCGTGCCGCTGATCGGCACGAACGGCACGACGAACGGATAGACGCCGAGATCGATCAACTCGCGCGACATCGCGAGAATCGCCTCGACGCTGTCGCCCAGGCCCGCGAGAATGTACGTGCTGACCTGTCCGCGTCCAAACACTGACACTGCTGCCTTGAACGCCTCCATGTAACGCGAAAGCGGCACACTCGCTTTGCCCGGCATGATGCGTTCGCGCAAAGCCGGCGTCACTACTTCCAGATGCATGCCGAGCGTGTCGATACCGCTTGCTTTCATTCGCGCGAACCAGCGGTCGTCGTCGGGCGGCTCGCATTGCGCCTGTATCGGCAGATCGACAGCAGCCTTGATCGCGAATGCGCTCTCGCACAGAATCTGCGCGCCACGATCGGGGGTAGGCGGCGTGCCGGTAGTCAGCACCATATGCTTGACGCCATCGAGCAATACGGCCGCACGCGCGACTTCGGCCAGTTGCTCCGGCGTTTTGCGCGCGATCGTACGACCCGCGGCGAGCGACTGACCAATCGCGCAGAACTTGCAACTCTTGCGACGGCTCTCGTAGCGAATACAGGTTTGCAATACCGTCGTGGCTAAAACATCCGCACTATGCAGAGCGGCGATATGCGAATACGGCACGCCATCCAGTGTCTGCAAGCTGGAAAAACGCGGCGGTTTCGGAAAGCTGATATTCGCAATCGGAATTGACCCGCGCAGCAATGCACTCGAACCGGTCGCGTCCGGCGTCTGCGCGACGAACGGCGAGTGCCATGCCGTACTGGTATGCACAGGCACCATGATCGTTACGCCGTCCACCGTCACCGCCTTGTGGTCCGACGGACCCGCACCGCCGCGCCGGCTCGCCGCGCCCGCATCCGGTGACACGAGCCGCAAGCCTGCCGACTGCAATTCGGTCATCAATTGACGGCTTTCAGCCGACAAAGTCTCGCTGGAGTTCATCGCTCGCCCCTACGGTTGAATTGAAATCGGCGCTCTCTGCGTTCATTGCACCGGACCATGCCTGCATCGGCGCAACGGTTTCAGCAGGGCGCCGGTTGATCGCGAGACTCAACAATTCCGGCCGCGCGTAATGGCCGACCGAATCCATCATGCGTTTGCGTTTGGTGATCAATGACATGTCGAGATCGGCAATCACCATGCCCTCGCCTTCGCGCAACGGCTGCGCCAGGTGCTGACCTTCAGGCGACACGATTGCGGTATTGCAACCGCCGCGCAGTGCCTTCTGCAAGTTCGTATCCGGCGTGACCGACGCAATCTGCGCTTCGGTCAGCCATCCCGTTGCATTGACGACGAAGCAACCCGACTCCAGCGCGTGATGACGAATCGTCACCTCGATCTGGTCGGCGAAAATCGGCCCCACCAGTGAGCCGGGAAACTGGCTGCAATGAATTTCCTCGTGCTGCGTCATCAATGCATAACGCGCGAGCGGGTTGTAGTGCTCCCAGCAGGCCAGCGCACCGACACGCGCGACCGCCGTGTGCGCGACTTTCAAACCGGCTGCGTCGCCCTGCCCCCAGATCATCCGTTCATGAAACGTCGGCGTGATCTTGCGGCGCTTAAGCACGAGTTGACCATCCACGTCGAAGATCAATTGCGTGTTGTAGAGGCTGCCGTGATCGCGTTCATTGACGCCAAGTACCACCACCATCCGGTGCAACCGCGCACGCTCGGCTACCGCCTGCGTCACCGGACCCGGCACGACCACGGCTTCCTCGTACAGTTTCATGTGATCCGCGCCGGAGGCGACGGGCGGCCGTACGAAAGAAAAGTACGGGTAATAAGGCACGAATGTCTCGGGGAACACGATCAGTTGCACGCCTTCGCGCGCCGCTTTTTCCATTGCCTCGCAGACTTTTTCAAGCGTGCCGCCGCTGCGCTCGAAGTCCGGTGCGATCTGGACTGCGGCAGCGCGCACGATGCGTTTGTCGGCCGGTTTGTCGGACATGGTGGTCACTCGCCTCTCGTCAAACCGTCCACGTATGAATGATCAGCGCGTTGTCCTTACGATGCAGCAGCTGAATGTCGAGCACGTCGAGCGGACTGATCGGGCGAATACCTTCGATCAGCGACGCTTCGCCATGGCCATATAGCGCCTGCAATGCAAAGCGGCACGCGTAGACCTTGCCGCCCTCTTCCATGAACTTCATCAGTTGCTTGTTGAAATTCAGGTGACCGGGAAACGCTTCGTCGCCGATAGTCGGGAAGCCGCGTTGCAGCCCGAGCGTGACGCCCGGCCCATACAGCAGAACCGACGTTTCAAAGCCTTTTCGTTGCAGACGTGTGGCCTGCAAAAGATTGACGAAGCCGATTGATCCTTCGAACGCGACGGTATGAAACGTGACCAGCGCCTTTTCGCCCGGCTCCGCTTTTACGTCCTCAAAGACTTTCTCTTCGTAGTCGACAAGGTAATCGCCTTTCTGATGCAGCGGTTTGTTGACGGCTGGCATGACACTCTCCGATCAGGTTTGCTAAGTAAAAAAGGAAGCGCGTTCAGGCAGTGCGCGCTTCTTCTAATGCAACGGCTATGCCATTGATCGGCCAGGGAAATGCGATCAATCCGCAATCAATTGCTTGTCGATTCGAAGTGCGACCGGAAAAAATTTTCAGGCGAAGGTTGCACGAAGGTTGCATATAGCTCGAACGTACAGAGCGATCGCCGGAGAAGCCGATAAATCGCACCAGCCGGGTGCGATTCGCGCAGTGCAACGTGTCGGCATGGTGCAGTCATTCACCATGCTCGATCAATCCGATCATTGAGCTCCTGAAAATCCGATCATTGTCTTTTCACCCCGAAACGAAGCCCGCACGCAATGAATAGCCCGACGCATCACTGGATCAAACGTCTCGCCGATATCCGCAAACCGGCTTATCTGGCTATTCCCGATCTGATCGAAGAAGATCTCGCTACGGGACGGCTGCGTCCGCGTGACCGCTTGCCGGGGTTGCGCGATCTCGCCGAAGAACTTGCGCTGAACTACACGACCGTAGCGCGTGCCTATGCGGAAGCACGCAAGCGTGGGTTGCTCGATTCGCGCGCGGGCAGCGGCACTTTCGTGCGCGGCCGCACAGCCACGTTGCCGCTGGCCGGTGGCAGCAGCATCGAAATGTCGATGAACACGCCGCCGGAACCGCCCGATTTCGCGATGCGTCTGCGCGATTCCGCCGCTCGCCAGATGGCCGCGAGCGACCCGTACCAGTTGCTGCGCTATCAGGATTTCGGCGGCTCGGCGGCGGACAGGGAGGCGGGCGCCGAATGGCTCAAGCGACGCGTGCCGCATTGCGATGCGCAGAACGTGCTGGTGTGTCCCGGCATTCACAGCGCCCTCGTCGCACTCGTGTCCCAGTTGGCACGACCAGGCGGCACCATCTGCCTCGATACGCTCGCCTACCCCGGCATCAAGGCGATTGCCGCGCAACTGGGCGTGCGTCTGCAGGCACTCCCCCGCGATGACGAAGGTCCGCTCGCGCATGCTTTCGAAGCGCTGTGCAAAACGGACAAACCCAGTGCGTTCTATTGCAATCCGACCTTGCAGAATCCGAGCACGCTGACGCTCACACATAAACGTCGCGAAGCACTCGCGGATGTCGCGTTGCGCTACAGCGTGCCGATCATCGAAGACGACGCGTATGCAATGCTGCCGCAAACTGCGCCCGCCGCACTCGCGAGTCTTGCACCAGAATTGACTTACTACGTGACGGGTTTATCGAAGAGCTTCGGTGCGGGCTTGCGCGTCGCGCATCTGCATGCGCCTACCGCGCGGCAAACGCAGCGCCTTGCCGGCGCATTGCGCGCGACCACGGTCATGGCGAGTCCCTTCACCGTGACGCTCGCCACGCAATGGATCGCCGACGGCACCGCTGTCGACATGCTCAACGCAATCCGCAACGAATCGCGCGCACGTCAGGCTATCGCGTCGCGCGTACTGGAAACGTGGCCTTACGAAGCGCATCCTGACGGCTTTCATTTGTGGCTGCCGGTGCCGGTGGAAAGCGGCTGGAGCGCGTCGGAACTCGCGCTCCAATTACGCAATCAGGGAATCGCCGCAGTCGCGGGCGCCGCGTTTTCGACCGACGGCAATCCGCCTAACGCAATGCGCGTTTGTCTCGGCGGCTCGAAAACGCGCGACGAATGCGAGCAGGCGCTGCACATCGTGGCGGAAACGCTCGACCATCCGCATCATCTGCATTCGCCGGTGATGTAGCGCGGGCTCGCGATATTGTCATACGGATACAACGACGGCCGACGTTTAGCGCATCCACTATTTCAGCATCGACCGAAAAGACCATCGCACAGCAAAAATTTTTTAAAGAAGCCGTGCACCGCTGCTGGCGGCTTCGCGCACAAGCTTAAGAAACTGAAAGCATTCACTGCTCAAGTCTGTGCGCGCACCGCCGTATACGCGGATGAGGCCACTGCCTCGCCGATTTCGGCTCACCGCTCACTCCAGAAAACTCCCGACATGTTCTCCTCAATTCGTGCGCGCATCGTCGCCTTGTGCGTCGCTATCGTGGTGGTCGCGCTCGCTGCCAACGCGGCTCTCAACTATGTCGTCACCAGCTCGTATAACAACGATGCAATCAATAGCAACCTGACCGCAGTCGAGAGCGGCCACGCCGACGGCATCGCAGATTGGGTCGCCTCCAACAGTCAGATGATCAACTCGTTGCAGGACACCGTTCTGCAAGCCGACCCGGTCCCCGCGTTGAAACAGACGGCGGCAGGCGGCGGCTTCACCAATGTGTACGTAGGTTTCGCGGACAGGACGGCGAAGTTCTCCGACGCGACCGGCATTCCGGCCGACTACGATCCGACTGGGCGCCCGTGGTACAGGCAGGCCGTTGCAGCGGGCAAGCCTGTGGTGACGCCGCCGTATGTCGACGTGGGCACCGGCAAGCTGGTGGTCGCGTTCGCCGCACCCGTGGTGCGCGACGGCGCGGTGAAAGCGGTTATCTCCGGCGACGTCGCGATGGACAGCGTGATCGCCAACGTCAAGGCGATTCATCCGACGCCTTCGAGCTTCGGCATGTTGATCGATGCAAGCGGCCACATCGTTGCGCATCCGGATGCAAAGCTGACTTTGAAGCCAGTGTCCGATCTCGTACCCGCCTTGAGCAGCGACAAACTCGCCGCGCTTTTTAGCGCCGATCGTCCGCTGGAAATGGACGTGAACGGCAGCACGAAACTGCTGCGCGCGCAGGCTATTCCGAACACCGACTGGTATGTCGTCGTCGCGCTCGATAAAAGCGAAGCGACTGCGGGCATGCGCTCGGCGCTGACGAGTTCGTTGATCGCCTTGATCGTGATTGCGGCGCTCGCCGCCGTGATCGTCGCCGCAGTGACGGCCGTTTCGTTTCAGCGTCTGTCGACAGTGCGCGATGCGATGGACGCGATCGGCTCCGGCGAAGGCGATCTGACACAACGACTGCCCGCTATCGGCAACGACGAAGTTGCGCAGATCGCGCGCTCGTTCAATACCTTCGTCGACAAACTCAGTCACGTAATGCGGCAGATTCGCGACGCCAGCGAATCCGTACGCGTGGCCGCCAATGAAATTGCAGCGGGTAACGTCGATCTATCCGGACGCACCGAATCGGCAGCGGCGAGTTTGCAGCAGACCGCCGCGTCGATGGAAGAAATCACGGCGACGGTCACGCAATCCGCAGGCGCCGCGAAACAGGCCGACGATACCGCCGTATCCGCATCGCAAGTCGCTTCGCGCGGCGGAGTGGTGATCTCCGAAGTGATTACGACGATGGGTGAGATCGAGAAGGCCTCGGTGAAAATCTCGGACATCATCGGCGTGATCGATGGCATTGCGTTTCAGACCAATATTCTCGCGTTGAACGCGGCGGTTGAAGCGGCGCGTGCGGGTGAACAGGGTCGCGGTTTCGCGGTGGTGGCCGGTGAAGTGCGCAGCCTCGCGCAACGCAGCGCGCAAGCCGCGAAGGAAATCAAAGCGCTGATCGAAGCCACCGTGGCAAGCGTCACGTCAGGTTCGGGCCAGGTTCGCCAGGCCGGCGAGACCATGACAGAAATCGTCACGAACGTCGCGAGCGTGACCACGATCATTTCCGAAATCACGCAGGCGGCCAGCGAACAGAATCGCGGTATTCAGGAAGTCAATCGCGCGGTTAGCCAGCTTGACGAGATGGTTCAGCAGAACGCGGCACTGGTCGAACAATCGACGGCGGCGGCGACTGCGTTGCAGAGTCAGGCGGTGAGTCTGTCGAGCGCGGTCACGCAATTCAAGCTGGATTAGGCCGCCGGTAAAAACGCGCAACGGGCCGTAGACATTGCGCGTTTCTTACGATTCGAAATCGAGTCCGCCAAGTAATGCCACCGGCTCGCCCTGCGTGTGCGACAGAAAATCCAGTTCGCGCGCGTGGGTCCACGCCTTCAGTTTGCGAGGCAACGCAGCGAGATAGTTAGCGAAACGGGCGTCGCCCGGCTCGTTCATCAGGCGCTCTATCTCGTCGCTATCCCAGGTTAAGTACAGATTCAATGGATGCGGATAGTGGCCCATATCCTCAATCGGTGCCGCGTAAATCCGCACGCGGGTGGGATGACCATGACCGCCATACGGCAGAACTTCGGTATGCACGGTGGTGGGAAAACAGGCGGCAATCGCCTCGGCAATTCGAGGCGCAAACTGTTCATCGAAACGGGCGGCACTCTCCAGGCGCATCTATGTCTCCGATCTTTATACGCGATTAGCGAAGCATCGTAGCATGTGGGCGCTGGGCCACCTGTTGCGTATTCGTTACGGATTCGCTGCGTTTTTCCTGCGTGATCGCGATGTCTGCAGTCGAAGCCTATTCGGTTTTCGGAGAGTTTTCTATAATCCGCGCCTGAACCGCACAATAGAGACTGAAAAATGTTTAACCCCCGGTTCAATACCCGGCTTTTTATTTTTATTGCAGGGAGTGGTTTGCTCGGCAATCACGCTATGGCGGCCGATCTGATCGCCACGAAGCCAGGCGTCATGTGTACTTCGACTCAGGCACTCGCTCAACTCACGCTTCCCGACGGCAACAGCCGCACTCACGGCGACACCGCGACACCCGCTCAAATCGCTGAAGCGCAAACAGGCGGCTGCGTCGATATTCAGCCGGGCATGACGGTGAGCGTGCAAACGGCGCGCAAGAATACGTCGGTAGTCAGCTACCAGCGGCCAGGGTCGAATGCACAGGAAACGTTCGTGATACCGAACGTCGATTTCGTCCCGGTCTTCGCGGAAGACGACGCACCGTAATCACAGCTTCATGCTATTGCACCGGATCAAACTGTCTTCAGGATTCGCGGTCTCGTCTCGTTGACTACAGTTGCAAGCTCCGGTGTTGTATCGGTTGCGCTCGTGCTGTTTTCCTTACGCATCGACAGATAGCGCAAACAGCACACGCGCAGAAACGACGCGAAATTAGTCGGCATTTCGCCGCGCAGCGCGATCAATTCGTCATACAGTTTCACAGCGAATTGACTTGTCGTCATGCTCTCGCGCGCGGCGATTTCATGCAGTACGTCCCAGAACAGATTCTCCAGACGGACCGTGGTGATGACACCGTGAATCCGCAACGAGCGGGTACGCGATTCATACAGTATCGGATCGGCGTTGATGTAAATCCCACACATGGCGTGCACTCCATTGTTTGACGCAGCGTACTGTGGCCCATTGATATGCGCCACAGTACGCCATCCGTCATCGCCAAGATACGCCGGCATCGTGCGTCCGACCATTGCGTCGAACCCGGACGCCGCCCTCCACTACTCCACTTCCGCAGCGCCTACACGGTGCGCTTACTCATCTGCGACGCAATGTGATCGGCCTGGCGGATTGCCAGCGTGACGATCGTCATCGTCGGGTTCTCTGCCGCGCCGGTCGTGAACTGACTGCCATCTGAGATGAACAGATTCGACACTTCGTGAGTCTGGCCGAAGCTGTTGCAAACGCCGTCTTCAGCGCGCGCGCTCATGCGAGCCGTGCCCAGGTTATGGGTCGACGGATATGGCGGCACGCGATACACCGCCTTCGCGCCCGCTGCTTCGTACACCGCCGTGCCCTGTTTGTACGCGTGCTCGCGCATTGCTTCGTCGTTCGGATGGTCGTCGAAATGCACGTTGGCGACCGGCTGGCCGTATTGATCTTTCACATCGCTATTCAACGTCACACGATTGCTCTCGCGCGGCATATCTTCGCCGACAATCCACATTCCCGCCGTGTACGCGTACTGATCCATTGCCTGAGTGAAGGTCGGCCCCCATGCGCCGGGGTCGAGAAACGCCGCGTAAAACGGCAGTCCGAGCGAAATGGTTTCCATGTGATAGCCGCCCGCGAAACCACGTTGCGGATTGAACACCGCCTCGTCTTCGATAATGCCGGCCATCGTGGTGCCTTTGAACATGTCCACCTTGTCGTTGAACACCGCATACACGGAGCCGGTGGTGTGACGCATATAGTTGCGGCCCACCTGCCCCGAGCCGTTCGCGAGGCCTTGCGGAAATTTGCTCGAATGCGAATTCAACAATAGCCGCGGCGTTTCGATCGAATTACCGGCCACCGCGATAATGCGCGCCTTTTGCCGCTGCAATTTGCCCTTACTGTCGTAGTACAGCACCTCTTTCGCTTTGCCGCGCGCATCGGTTTCGATTCGCACGACGTGCGCCTGTGTGCGCAATTCCATATGACCGGTAGCCTGCGCGCGCGGCAGCTCGGTGTAGAGCGTCGACCACTTCGCTCCAGTGCGGCATCCCTGAAAACAGAAGCCGCGCTGAAAGCAATGCGCGCGATCGTCACGCACGATGCTATTGATCGCCATGTGCCCGGTGTTGCATTCCTTGTAGCCGACTTTCATCGCGCCGGCCGACATCACCTTGAAGTTGTTGTTGCCCGGCAAGCCAGGCAAACCATTGGTACGCGTCACGCCCATCTTCGCCTGCGCACGGTCGTAATACGGATCGAGTTCTTCGCGCGTCAACGGCCAGTCGAGCAGACTGGTGTCTTTTATATCGCCGTAAGTCGTCTTCGCCTTGAACTCGTGCGGCTGGATACGCAGGCTCGCGCCAGCCCAGTGCGTTGTCGTGCCGCCGACGGTCTTGCAGATCCACGCTGGCAGATTTGGAAAGTCTTTCGCGACCCGCCAGTTGCCGGAGGTGGTGCGTTTATCGAGCCACGCCAGTTGCTGGAACGACGCCCATTCTTCTGTCACGTAATCGGCCTGCGTATGCAGCTTGCCCGCCTCCAGCACGACCACGTCGATACCCTTTTGCGCCAGCTCGTTCGCCAGTGTGCCTCCGCCCGCGCCCGATCCGATGATTACGACGACCTTGTCGTCGTTGTGCGAAAAACGCACCTTGTTGCTGTCCTGATCCATGCTCTGTCTCCGATGTTTTTTTCGATGCCCTGACTGGTTGCCAACGCTCTAGCTGTCGGTCGGAATCGGACCGCTCGCACCCGGCGGCGGATTGGGCAACCACGAAAGACTGTCGAAGCCTTTGGTCAGGTAACCGCCATCGCCCTCCGATGCGCCGTAGCCGAAATGCGCATACGCCATCGTGTTGCTGTAAAGCGAGACGACGGCCGTGCTGCGCACTGTATTGAAGAACGGCGATCCCGCGAGCGCTGCGACGTCTTCCGCCTGCGCAGCCGGCGTGCGTGTGAGCCAGTTCGAACCGGCTTTTGCGTCGAGTTGTTTGACGCCGTCCGCGAGTTGCTGACGCACCGACGGATCAGCTTTCGCTTTTGCGTCGAGATCTTTAACCACCAGTGCATAGACCGCGCTGTCGAGCGTCGCGTGCGGATAGAGTTGACGGGTGAACGCGAGTATCACCTCGCCTTGATGCGTATCCAGACCCTGTAGTTCGAGCGCCCACGCGCGACTCGGTGCGAGCGTGGACAGCACAGAAGAGAATGCGAGCGTGCCCATTAACACGCCGGTTCCTTTTAGCAGTTCCCTCCTCGTCAGAGGAATGCGCAACGCCGCAGAGGCCGCCTTCGCAGCATCATGTTCATGGGGATGATCGTGATCATGCGCGTGACGCGCGCGATGGGACTCGACGATCGGAATGACCGTTGTTTTCATGTCTGTCTCCTTGTGGGGCAATGCAACTACGCGCGGCGGCCGTCTGGATTACTTTCTATTGATAGTGGCCATAGCGTTCCAGCACTTCGATCTTGTAGCCATCGGGGTCCTGAATGAAAAAGTAGCGCGCCAGCAATTCACCGTTGTCATTGTGAAATTCGCGCAGATCGTTGGGGGTCATGCCGAGATCGATCAGACGTTGGCGTTCGCTCTTCGCATCGTCGACACAGAACGCGACGTGACCGTAGCCGTCACCGTGCGAATAAGGTTCTGTGCGACCTTTATTCCATGTGAGTTCGATTTCCGAGTCGGCTTCGCCATTGCGCAAATAAACGAGCGAGAAATCCGGAAAGTCGAGCCGGTGCGACACATCGAAATTGAAAGCCTTTTGATAGAACTGCAGCGAGCGCGGCAGATCCTGCACGCGAATCATCGTGTGGATGAGTTTGGCCATCGGTGTCCCCTCCTGTTTCAATGAAGTTTAGGAGGCCACTCACGCGAGTGGTAATGCACGGCTAAATCATTCCAGGGACTTGCCCTATGTTGCAAGCGCGTCGAGCGTCTTACGTTTTACGCGTATTGATAGATGCAATCGCTAATGGGCGGGACGTCGCGTGAGGTTGCAACGCAGCACACGGCATCGACGCACGGTCACTGGGGATTACGGCATCAGGCTAAACCCGATAACGATGCAGTGCGTCGATGGTCGTCTTTCTGTTTGCCAAAAGCGAATGCGTGAATGAGATGGCGAATGGTTACGCGCGTGTCGTCTTCATGTTTTCGAAGAGAGCGTGCTCGTATCGCTACCGACTTCCGCGCGCAACGCTTTGCGAATCACCTTGCCAGTCGCCGTCATCGGCAAGCTGTCGACGAAGCGAATCTCGCGCGGATATTCGTGAGCAGCGAGCCGCGTTTTGACGTGCTGCTGAATCTCGCGCACGAGCGCTTCGTCGCCGACAAAACCGGCTTTCAACACCACGAACGCCATGACGATTTCGGTACGTTCGAGATCTGGTGCGCCGATTACCGCAGCCATCGAAACGGCCGGATGACGCAGCAAAGAATCTTCAATCGATGCTGGCCCAATACGATAACCGGCACTCGTGATGACATCGTCACCACGTCCGACAAAACGAATAAAGCCTTCCGCATCGCGTGTGCCGAGATCGCCGGTCACCAGAAACCGGCCGCGAAATTTTTCGCGCGTTGCGGCCTCGTTGCGCCAGTAGCCGAGAAACATCACCGGGTCGGGTGAGGCGACGGCAATATCGCCGATTGCACCGGGTGGCAACTCATCGCCATTCGCATCGATAATCGCTACATGATGCCCCGGTGCCGCGCGGCCAATCGCGCCCACGCTCGGCTCGAAAAGCGCCGCGCACGACGACACCACGACGTTGCATTCGGTCTGGCCATAGAACTCGTTGATCGTCACGCCAAGTGCCCGACGTCCCCAGCCGATCAGTTCCTCGCCGAGCGATTCGCCACCGCTTGCCACTGAGCGCAATGCAAGGTTCCAGCGTTCGGGATGCTCGACTCCACGCATCATCTTCAAAGCAGTGGGCGGCAAAAAAGTATGCGAGACCGCGTGACGCGCCATCAGATCAAAAGCGGCCTCACCATCGAATTTCGCAAAGCGGCGCGCGAGTACTGCCACGCCGTGATGCCATGCCGGTAGCAACACGTCGAACAGGCCGCCGATCCATGCCCAGTCCGCCGGCGTCCAGATCAACGTGGCGTGCGCGGGAAAGCCCTGTTGCGACATCTCGACGCCGGGAAGATGGCCGAGCAGCACGCGGTGACCATGCAATGCGCCCTTCGGCTTGCCGGTCGTCCCCGACGTATAGATGATGACGGCGGGATCGTCTGCATTGGTGTCCGCAGGCGTGAATCCAGCGGACGCGCTATTTAGCGCATGCCAGAACGAATGCACCGGCGCGGCGGCGACAACGTCGTCGTGTCCGATATCGACACTGAACACATCGCGTAAAGCCGGCAACGAAGCGCGGATTTCGTCGATCTTCCGCACGCCGGCCTGATCGGTTATCAACGCCACTGCGCCGCTGTCGCCGAGACGATGTTCGATCGCATCGACACCGAATAGCGCGAACAGAGGCACGGCCACCATACCGGCCTTATACGCGGCGAGATGCGCGATGGCGGTTTCGATCGACTGCGACAGGAAGATGCCGATCCGGTCGCCGCGTTGCGCGCCACACGTCAGCAACGCGTTCGCAAAACGATCGGACAACATTCTCAATTCGTCGAACGTGTAGCGCGTTGCGTTGCCTTCAGGGTCTTCGTAGATCAACGCGAGGCGGCGTGAACCATCGGCCCATTTATCGCAGACGTCGACACCCATGTTGTAGCGCTCGGGAATGCGCCACGCGAAGTTTTCTGTCAGCGATTCATAGGTTTGGCCGTCGAGATTCATCGCGTCTCCTTGGTGTCTTTAAATCGATGCATCTATATGTATCACTTTTAAGCAATCATTTGCTAATGCCGTCAACGCATTTGAAATCAGCAGATTGAATTCGGCATGTATGACATGCGCACCCATTTTCCCGGCCTGATTTACCGACAACCTCAACGATTCGCGACAACTGATGTGCATTTCACGCCGATTGTGCAATGCGATAAATCTGCCCGACTAACTACTATCCGGAGAACGGCTTGCCACGATGCGCTGCCTGAATACCTCTGCCCGTCACTCTCGCTTGTCGTCACCGGGCGCTGTCCCGTTCAACAGAATGGCCTCTTCAGGATACTTTATGAGCAAAGCGCGATTTGCGTCGTTCTGGCATGGCCCTGATCTTTCCCCTTATGAATTGGCGTGCCTGAGATCGTTCACCGCTTACGGTAACGAGGTCGCTTTATACAGTTATCACGAAGTCAAGAATCTGCCGAAAGGCGTCGTTGCAAAAGACGCCAGCGTCATTCTCTCGTCTGATTCACTGAACGATTTCCCGATTCACGGCGTGCCTTCGATGGCGCATTTCACGGACTATTTCCGCTTTGAGATGTTCACGAAGACCGACGAGATCTGGGTCGATACCGACATGCTTCTACTGCGTGATTTCGATCTCGCGCTAGCCGGCGATCTTATCGGCAAGGAATCGCCAACCAGCATTTGCACCGCATTACTGCGACTCGATCCGGCTAACGCGCGTTTGAAGGATCTGGTCAGGCGCGTCGAAGCAATGAAAGGGACCAACATCAATTGGGGCGATACCGGTCCGCGTCTTCTCACCTCTGTCTATGGCGTCAAGGCGGGGCTGCCCGAAAGTGTTTTCTATCCAGTCCATTTCGACGACTACTACAAGGTTTTTCTGCCCAAGTATATGGACGAGTGTTCGGCCTTATGCAAAAGCGCCTATACGCTGCACCTCTGGAATAACCGTGTAGTGAAGATGGGGCTGTTCAAAAGAATCGGACCGCCTGCGGGCTCGTTTCTGCATCACGTGTTCGCCACGTTGGGCGCCAACAGTCTGTTCCGCGATTTCTATCCGGCCAGCGTCATGGAAACGATGATCGATAACGCGGTGCAGAAAGTCGGACGCGATGAAGGCGTTCGCAAACTTCTGCAAGTAGGTGTGCCGCTGGTCAAGACCGCCATTGGACGCAGGCTTCGCCCTCAATAAACAGCCTCTAAACCGGTCCCCCTCTACCGCTTCCATGCGCCTGCTGCAGGATAAATTCGATAAAAGTCGCAGCAGCGCGCGTGTGATGCCGGTTCGGCATATACAGCATGTACATATGCGTGCCGAAGATGCTTAAGCGCCACTCGTCGAGTGCGGTCACCACGTCACCGCGTTTCAGGTCTTCCTGCACGACGTAATCGGGCACTAGCCCTACTCCCAACCCCGCCTGTATCGCCTGACGCAAAAACAGAAAGTTCTCGGAGATGATGGTCGGCTCCAGCAATACTTCGTGCCGTTCGTCTCGCAGATAAGCGGCTACGCGCAACTGCTTGCCGACCACGGCAGCGGTAATCAGCGGCGCGGTGCGCAAATCGTCGAGTTTCGCGGGCATGCCATGCGTTTCCGCAAATTCGGGCGATGCACACGCCACATAGCTCACCGGCCCCATGTCGCGCGCCACCAGGTTTTGCGGCGGCTCGGACATCACGCGCACGGCGATATCCACTTCATCGCGCATCAGGTCTTCGACGCGGTTCTCGAACAGCACGTCCAGCACGATGCCCGGATAAAGCCGCTTGAACGCGATCAGCCAGTCGGACATCACCAGTTGACCGTAGCCGCTCGGCACGCTGAGCCGCACGCGGCCCTGCAGGGTTTGCCCGAGGGTCGTGACCGATTCGCGCGCGGCGAGCAACGCGTTCTGGATCGTGCGGCCGTGCTCGTATAACTGCAGGCCGATCTCGGTCGGCTCGACGCGCCGCGTGGTGCGCCTGACCAGTTGCAAGCCAATCGAGCGCTCAAGCTGGTTCAGGTGATAGCTCACGTTCGCGCGGCTCATTTTCAGCCGGCGCGCAGCCTCGCTCAGATTGCCCGCGTCGAGGATATCGACCAGCAGGGTCAGCGAATTGACGTCCATGGCAGTGCCGTTGTCAAAATAATTTTGACAGTCTGTCAATCGTCCATGTGATTGTCAATAAACCTTGACCACCGCACAATCAGGCCAATTCGCGAGACGCGGCTTGCCCTGCGCCGCCGCCCATAACAGTCAGGAGACGACACCCATGAGCCTCACCCCTTCGACCGACGTTGTCACACGCGAGCTACGTGGCAAGGTGCTGCTGGTGACCATCGACCATGCGCCGGTGAACGCGCTATCCGCCGACGTGCGACGCGGGCTGCTCGCGGCCATCGAAGCCGCCGATATCGACAAGGCCGTCGCGGCGGTGCTGATCGTCGGCGCGGGGCGCAATTTCATCGCGGGTGCGGATATTCGCGAGTTCGGCAAGCCGCCGGTCCCGCCGTCGCTGCCGGACGTGTGCAATCGCATCGAAGCGTGCACGAAGCCGGTGGTCGCCGCGATTCATGGCGCGGCGCTCGGCGGCGGTCTGGAAGTGGCGCTCGCCGCGCATTACCGGATTGCCGTCGACGGCGCGAAGCTCGGCCTGCCCGAAGTGCAACTCGGCCTGCTGCCGGGCGCGGGAGGCACCCAGCGCACGCCGCGCCTGATCGGCGCACAGGCAGCCCTAGACCTGATCCTCAGCGGCCGCCATGCGAGCGCTAAAGAAGCCTTGGCGCTGGGTCTGATCGACCGTATGGGACAGAGCGGCGACGTGCTTGCCGAAGGACTCGCGTTCGCCCAGGAATTGCTGGCAAACCAGGCGCCAGTGCGCCGCACACGCAACGCCACCGCGCTCGACGACCGGACCGCCAGCCTCGCGGCGGTCGCTGCCGCACGGACAGAAACGGCAAAAAAGTCCCGAGGCCTGTTCTCGCCGCTGAAGATCGTCGACGCCGTTCAAGCCGCTATCGAACAGCCTTTTGACGAAGGACTGCGCGTCGAACGTACGCTGTTTCTGCAATGCCTCGAAAGCCCGCAACGCGCCGGTCTGATTCACGCGTTCTTCGCCGAGCGTGAAGTGCTCAAGGCGCCCGAAACGCGCAACTCGACACCGCGTGCGCTCAACACGATCGGCGTCGTCGGCGGCGGCACCATGGGCGCGGGCATCGCCGTCGCGGTGCTCGACGCGGGCCTGCCGGTGACGATGATCGAACGCGACGACGCATCGCTCGCGCGCGGTCGTGCGCACATCGAAAAAGTCTACGACGGCCTGATTGCGAAAGGCCGCATGAGCGCGGAGAAGAAAGCCGGCATCATGACGCGCTGGAACGGCAGCACCTCGTACGATGCGCTCGCCGAAGCGGACCTTGTGATCGAAGCCGTCTTCGAAGATATCGACGTGAAGAAGGCCGTATTTGCGGAACTGGATCGCGTTTGCAAACGCGGTGCGGTGCTCGCAACCAACACGTCCTATCTCGACATCGACGCCATTGCAGCCAGCATCTCGCGTCCTCAGGACGTGATCGGACTGCACTTCTTCTCACCTGCCAACATCATGAAACTGCTGGAAGTCGTGGTGCCGAAACAGGTCAGCGCGGACGTGGTCGCCACCGCATTCGAACTCGCGAAGAAGCTGCGCAAGACACCGGTGCGCGCGGGCGTGTGCGACGGCTTTATCGGCAACCGCGTGCTCGCGGTGTATCGCGGTGCGGCCGACGCGATGATGGAAGACGGCGCATCGCCCTATCAGATCGATGCAGCAGTGCGCGCATTCGGCTTTCCGATGGGGCCGTTCCAGGTTGTCGACCTCGCGGGCGGCGACATCGGCTGGGCGACGCGCAAGCGCCGCGCGGCCACCCGCAATCCGGCCGCGCGCTATGTGCAGATCGCCGACCGCCTGTGCGAGCGCGGCTGGTTCGGCCAGAAAACCGGTCGTGGCTTTTATCTGTATCCCGAAGGTTCGCGCAATGGCGCACACGATCCGGAAGTCGAAGCGATCATCGACGCCGAACGTACGCGTGCGGGTATCGCGCCCCGCGCTTTTTCCGATGACGAAATCATGCGCCGCTATATGGCCGCGATGATCAACGAAGGCGCGAACGTCGTGCACGAAGGCATTGCGCTGCGTCCGCTGGATGTCGACGTGACGTTCCTGTATGGCTACGGCTTTCCGCGCTATCGCGGCGGTCCGATGAAATATGCGGATACGGTCGGCCTGCCGACGATCCTCGCCGACATCCGCGAGTTCGCTAAAGAAGACCCGCTATTCTGGAAGGCATCGCCGTTGCTGATCGATCTCGTCGAACGCGGTGCTGATTTCGCGAGCCTGAATCAAACGGCTTGAATCAAATAGCTCATATTCTGATACATATCGACCGGCGCTGAAACGAAACGCCGGTCGGCTCGAACCTCACGGAAAACCGCCATGGATCTGAACTTCACCCCGGAAGAAGAAACGTTTCGCGCGGACGTACAGGCGTTCTTGCGCGACAACTTGCCCCCGCGTCTGTCGAGCAAGGTACTTGGCGGACGCCGCCTGACCCGCGACGACATGGCCGAATGGCACGCGATTCTCAACGCACAAGGCTGGCTCGCGAATCATTGGCCGACAGAGTACGGCGGCCCTGGCTGGACCCCGGTGCAGAAATTTATCTTCGAAAACGAATGCGCTTTAGCGGGTGCGCCGCGTGTCGTGCCGTTCGGCGTGAACATGCTCGGGCCGGTGCTGATCAAATACGGCAACGAAGCACAAAAACAGCATTGGCTGCCGCGCATTCTGAATGGTGACGACTGGTGGTGCCAGGGTTATTCGGAACCCGGCGCGGGCTCCGATCTCGCGGCGGTCAAGACGACTGCCGTACGCGGCAACGACGATCAGGGCGAGTACTACATCGTCAACGGCCAGAAAACGTGGACTACGCTCGGTCATTACGCGAACATGATTTTCTGCCTCGTGCGTACCGCCACCGATGTGCGCAAACAGGAAGGCATCAGCTTCCTGCTGATTGATCTGAATACGCCCGGCGTCGACGTACGCCCGATCATCACGCTCGACGGCGAGCACGAAGTGAACGAAGTCTTTTTCACCGATGTGCGTGTGCCGGTCGCGAACCTCGTCGGCGAAGAGAACAAGGGCTGGACCTACGCGAAATATCTGCTCACGTATGAGCGTACGAATATTGCGGGCGTCGGTTTTTCGGTGGCCGCATTCAGCCGGCTGCGCAAGATCGCTGCCAGGCAGCGGCGCAATGGACGCCCGCTTTCCGAAGACCCCGCATTCGCCGCGCGCATGGCACGCGTCGAAATCGATCTCGAGAGCATGAAGACTACCAACCTACGCGTGATCGCCGCGGTAGCAGGCGGTGGCGTGCCTGGCGCCGAGAGTTCGATGCTGAAGATTCGCGGCACAGAAATCCGTCAGGAAATCTCGTCGCTCACGCGGCGCGCGATGGGGCCCTATGCACAGCCGTTTATCGAGGAAGCACTGCACGACGGTTACGACGGCACGCCGGTGGGTCCCGACGAAGCCGCGAGCGCAGCATCGCTTTACTTCAACAATCGCAAGCTGTCGATCTTCGGCGGTTCGAATGAAATCCAGAAGAACATCATTTCCAAAATGATCCTCGGACTGTAAGGGGCGCATGTCATGAATTTCCAGCACACCGAAGATCGCCGCATGCTTGCTGACACGCTCAACCGTTTTATCAGCGAGCAATACGGGTTCGACATGCGCGACCGGATTGCACGTTCGGCGCAAGGTTTCAGCAGCGAATTGTGGGGCCGTTTTGCGGAACTCGGCATCATCGGCGCATTGTTCGACGAAGCGGACGGCGGCTTCGGCGGCGGCGGCTTCGATATCAGCGTGGTATTCGAAAGTCTGGGCCGCGGACTCGTAGTCGAACCGTTTCTCGATACGTTGATCGTCGGTCGAGCTATTGCAAAGAGCGGCAACGAAGCACAAAAAACGCTGGCTGGCGAATTGATCGATGGATCGCGAATCGTTGCGCTCGCGCATGGCGAACCCGACAGTCACTATGAACTGGCGCGCGTCACCACGCGAGCGCAACGCAACGGCGATACGTGGCACCTGAACGGCGCGAAGGCGGTGGTTCAGCAAGGAGAACACGCAGCCGTGTTTCTGGTGTCCGCGCGCACCGGCGGCGAAGACGATGCGCAAGAAGGCCTGACGCTTTTTCTCGTTCCTCGTGACACGGCGGGCGTGAACGTGCGCGGCTATCGCAAGATCGACGGCGGGCGCGCTGCCGAAGTGACATTCGATAACGTCAAACTCGGAGATCACGCCCTGCTCGGTGCAACGGGTGAAGGCTTTGCGACGCTCGAATACGCGATTGGTTTCGGCGTGCTGGCGTTATGTTCCGAGGCAATCGGTGCGATGGACGTCGCCAAGGAATACACGCTCGAGTACTTGCGCACGCGTAAGCAATTCGGCGTGCCGATCGGCAGCTTCCAGGCGTTGCAGCACAGAATGGCCGACATGCTGCTCGAAATCGAACAGGCGCGTTCCTCGGTGATCAACGCGGCCGCCGCGCTCGGGGCCGAACGCAAGGTGCGTGAACGCGCGTTGTCTGCGGCGAAATACAGCGTCGGCAGAATCGGCGCGCTGGTGGCGGAGGAATGCATTCAACTGCATGGCGGAATCGGCATGACATGGGAATTGCCGCTCGCTCACTACGCGAAGCGCCTTGTGATGATCGACCATCAACTCGGCGATGAAGATCATCACCTTGAAAGGTTCATTGCGCTTGGTGCCGACTGAAGTCAATTCAAACGGATTCTGTTAGATTCATGCGGGAGAACGGCCTTGCAGACGCCGCTCTCCCGCATTTTGCGTTTTCGACGCCGTCGCGTCGCGGCAAAGCGGCCTTGGTGACACCACAGTAGAAAGCAGCACGAGTAAGAGTCTGCCCCCGTAGCGGAGGAAACATGGATTTCCTGAAGACGCTTCTCGAACATCAGCCTTTGATGACGCTGTTCCTCACCATCGCCATCGGCTATTTCGTCGGCGAAATCAATATCAAGGGATTCTCGCTCGGTGTCGGCGCGGTGTTGTTCGTCGCACTCGCGGCCGGCTGGTTCGCACCGAAATCTGCACCCGCGCCTATGGTCGGCACGCTCGGTCTTTCGCTGTTCCTCTACACCGTCGGCGTTCAGTACGGCACACAGTTTTTCCTCGGACTCACCAGCGCGGCCGGACGGCGCGCGAACCTGCTCGCACTGATCGGCGTGCTATGCGCAGGCGCGACGAGCTTCGCGATCCAGCGAGTCATGCAGATCAATCCAGGCCATGCGCTCGGCCTCTTCTCCGGTGCAGGCACCAGCACCGCTGCATTGCAAGCCGCCATTGCCGCGCTCGGTAATGACGATGCCGCAGTGGGTTATTCGGTTTCCTATCCATTCGGTGTGGCGGGTCCGATCCTGTTGCTCTATATCGCGTTCCTGATACGTCCGCAAAAGATCGCCGCTGCGGCAAACGCCGGACTCGAAATCCTCGAAATCGCGCTGCGCAACCCAGCGTTCTGCGGCAAGACGCTCGCCGAAGCACTCACGGGTCTGCCTGCCAACGTGCAGATCGTCGCCGTGCGTAGCGCTCACCATAACGCGCCGGCGTCGCCCGAACTCGTGCTGGCGGAGAACGATGTCGTGCTCGCCGTCAGCCCGGATGGCGCAGCGCTCGCGGAGACTCGCAGGAGCCTCGGCGAAGCCGCGCCCGGACGCGTACTGCGCGATCGTGGTGATCTGGACTATTTGCGCGTGTTCGCGTCACGCGCGACGGTGGTGGGTCGACAGCTTGGCGAGCTTGAATTACCGGACGGCTCGATCGTCGCGCACGTGCGGCGCGGCGATGCGGACATCATGCCGAATCCCGAGTTGGTCCTCGAATACGGCGACCGGGTGGGCCTGCTGACCGGACGCGCGACCTTCCCCGAGGTGCGCGCTTTTTTCGGCGATTCGATTAAAGGCACCGCGGAATTCAGCTACGTTTCGGTCGGGCTCGGGATGGCGTTGGGTTTTCTGGTCGGCGCAATCCAGATTCCTTTGCCGGGTATCGGCAAGCTTGCGCTGGGTTTGTGCGGCGTGTTGATCGTCGCGCTGATACTGGGGAAATACCGCCGAACCGGCAGCATCCACTGGACCATGCCGTTGCCTGCAAACCTGGTGATGCGCAATCTCGGACTCACGATTTTTCTGGCGCAAGTGGGTATGTCGTCAGGACCGAAATTCGCGGCGACGGTTTCGCAAACGGGACTGCTGATGCTCGGCCTCGGCGCGATCGTGCTGATTGCGCTGGTGCTGCCGATTCTGATTCTCGGCTTGCTGGTGTACCGGCTTCCCTTCGACGAAGTAGCGGGCATTGTCACGGGTGCTTGCGGCAATCCGGCGATTCTGGCGTTTGCGAACAAGCTCACGCCGACCGAGAAGCCCGACATCGGCTACGCGATGATTTTCCCGGCCATGACGATCGTGAAGATATTGTTTGTGGACATTCTTCCGGCGTTTTGGTGACGGGCCGTGCTGCGAACGCACAGTGCCTAAAAACGCGGCGCCGAAACGAAAAAGCCGCAATGCTTTGTGAGCATTGCGGCTTTAATCTTGTGGTCGGGGCGAGAGGATTTGAACCTCCGACCACACGCCCCCCAGGCGTGTGCGCTACCAGGCTGCGCTACGCCCCGAACAGAGAAAAATTATAACAGACACTTTATTCGATTAGAACCATCTCACGCGAACAAAGCGTTAATGGCCCAACAAATCGATGACCTGCAGCAATTCCTTACGCAACTGCTCGACATCAACCGCGGCGGTCGTAGCAGCGGAGGCTTGCGCAGCGACTGCGCCCTCGCCTTCCTCAACCATCGCATCCGGCGATCCACCCGGGCCGCCATGCGCCCCACCACCATGCGAATCCAACCGGTTGCGCGCACCGTTGATCGTGAAACCCTGCTCATAGAGCAACTCGCGAATCCGCCGGATCAGCAGCACCTCGTGATGCTGGTAATACCGGCGATTGCCGCGTCGCTTGACCGGCCTCAACTGCGTGAACTCCTGCTCCCAGTAACGCAACACATGCGGTTTGACGCCGCATAGTTCGCTGACCTCACCAATCGTGAAGTAGCGCTTCGCCGGAATCGGAGGCAAGACGACTTTTTCGATCGTCGCTGTCATCGTCAGTTAGCCGTCGTGGTGGGTTGCGCAGGAACGCGCCGGTCGATCAGCGCGTGAAGCTTGCCTCAGCGCCGTTCTCAACCAGCGCTTTCAGCTTTTGACTTGCATGAAACGTCACAACACGGCGCGCGGCGATTGGAATCGCCTCGCCGGTCTTCGGATTTCTGCCGGGACGCTGGGGTTTGTCACGCAACTGAAAGTTGCCGAACCCCGACAGCTTCACGCTGTCGCCACTCTCCAGCGCATCGCGGATCACCTCGAAAAACGCTTCGACCATGTCTTTCGCTTCCCGCTTGTTGAGTCCGACATTGTCGAACAGCAACTCGGCAAGTTCAGCTTTGGTCAGCGTCGGCGTTTCTGTGGAAACGACGGCGGGTGATGTCGGAATATCGCGAATCATGGCGCTGCGTTGCGCCGTAAGAAGGGCTTCGAAATCACTCGAGTTCATTTCATTCATATCTATCAAATGGCGCGCCAAGCAAAAAACAATGGATGCGGAAACAGCCGTGCAATTGTTAAATGCGGGTTATCCGCGCAACCGTGCGCCATATACTCGAGCCAGACGTTCCACCAGAGTTTGAATGGCCAGATCGACCGTTTCATCCTGAAGGGTTCCGCCAGTATCTTGCAAGGTCACACGGAACGCAAGGCTTTTCTCGTGAGCAGCCAGGCCACCGGAAGTGTTTGATTTTGGACGGAATTCGTCGAAAAGCACAACCTTCTGGACGCTCTTGCAAGCGGCTTCGGACTGGGCCTTCTGAAGCTCGTCGAGCAGTGCCTGAACCTCGATTTTCTGGTCCACGACAACCGCAATATCGCGACGCACCGGCGGGAATTTAGAAACTTCCGACGGAATCGGCAATACGCGCTGCATTAATGCTTCAGCTTCGATTTCAAACAGAATCGGCGCATGCGGTAAATCATATTTTTGCATCCAGCGCGGATGCAATTCACCAATCCAACCCACTGCGCGGCCATTAACTTCAACGCGCGCACTGCGTCCCGGATGCAATGCCGGATGCTCCGCTTTCACGAAACGAGCCACCGCCGGCGACAGCAGCGATTCGAGGTCGCCCTTCATATCGAAGTAATCGACGGTGCGTGTTTGCGCGCCCCACTGCTCGTCGAGCGCGGGACCGTACGCGAGCGCGCCGATCATCTTCGGCTGCGCGAAACCTTCGACCGTCAATTCGCCTGCCTTGATCGACGGATCGTGCAGGAACACGCGTCCGGCTTCGAACACACGCACGCGATCTGCCGCGCGACGATTCAGGTTCGTACGCAGCACGTTGATCAGGCTGCCGAACAACGTCGTGCGCATCACCGACAATTGGCTCGCAATCGGATTCAGCAGACGGACCGGCTTGTCGTTACCGGCAAAGTCCTGTTCCCACTCAGCGTCGACGAAACTGAAGTTGACCGTTTCCGCGTAATCGCGTGCGGCGAGCGCGTGACGGATCACGTGGACCGAGCGCTGCGTTTCGTTGGTCGCCAGCATCTCGCTCGTGGCGACCGGCGGACGCGCCGGGATCTTCTCGAAGCCGTATATGCGCGCGACTTCTTCAATCAGGTCTTCTTCGATTTCGATATCGAAACGATACGACGGCGGCATCACCGAGAACGTGTCGCCTTCGTGCTCGAACGTGAGGCCGAGGCGCGTGAAGATTTGCGCGATTTCGTCAGCGTCGATCTTGATGCCGATGATGCGGTTCGCGCGCGAAACACGCATTTTCACGGGCTCGCGCTGCGGCACGTTGACGGTCTGGTCGTCGACCGGACCCGCATTGCCGCCGCAGATATCGAGGATCAGTTGCGTGATGCGTTCGATGTGCTCGACGGTGGTTGCATAGTCGACGCCGCGTTCGAAGCGATGACCGGCGTCGGTCGAGAAGTTGTACTTGCGCGAGCGGCCACGGATGCTATCCGGCCACCAGAACGCAGCTTCGAGGTAGATGTTGGTGGTGTCGAGCGTGACGGCCGTGCTGTCGCCGCCCATGATGCCCGCGAGGCTTTCGATGTGCTGCTCGTCGGCGATCACGCCGACGGTTTCATCGAGTTCGACCCTGTTGCCGTTCAGCAGCTTGAGCGTTTCGCCCTTGCGACCCCAGCGCACATCCATGCCGCCGTGGATCTTGTCGAGATCGAACACGTGCGACGGACGGCCCAGTTCGAGCATCACGTAATTGGAGATGTCGACCAGCGCCGAAATGCTGCGCTGACCCGAGCGTTCGAGACGTTGCACCATCCACGCCGGCGACTTCGCGCGCGCGTTGACACCGCGAATCACGCGACCCGAGAAGCGGCCGCACAGATCCGGTGCCGAGATTTTGACGGGCAGCGTTTCGTTCAGCGTCACTTGAGCCGGCTTGATGTCCAGCGGACGCAGCGATGCGCCAGTAATCGCCGACGTTTCGCGCGCGACACCGAACACCGACAGACAATCCGCCTTGTTCGGCGTGAGCTTGATTTCAAAAACGGTGTCGTCGAGATTCAGCGTCTCGCGGATATCCTGGCCGATCGGCGTATCTTCCGGCAGGATCATCAGCCCGCTATGATCTTCCGATAGCTTCAGTTCGCGTGCCGAGCACAACATGCCCTGGCTTTCCACGCCACGCAGTTTCGAGAGCTTGATCGCGAACGGTGCGCCGCCCTCTTCGGCCGGCGGCAATTGCGCGCCCACCAGCGCGACCGGCACCTTGATGCCCGGCGCCACGTTCGGCGCGCCGCACACGATGTTCAGCGTTGCGCCCGTGCCGGCGTTGACCTGGCACACGTTGAGTTTGTCCGCGTCCGGGTGCTTGACGACTTCCAGCACCTGGCCGACGACGATCTTCGTGGTCGGCGGCGCAGCCGGTCGCAGGTCTTCGACTTCGAGACCGGCCATCGTCAACGCGTGCGACAGTTCGTCGGTCGTCAGTTGCGGATCGACAAAGGTTCTCAGCCAGGATTCCGGGAATTGCATGGTTCTGTGTACGTTCTGATCAGGTTAGGTCCACGTCCGGCGGCGGCTTCATGCATCTCGGTATTCGTGAGACTGCAAGCCACTGCCGGGGACGCTGGCGGCACGCATCGAATCCGTGCCGCGCTCTATGCTTGTCGCGTTCGACCGCGCAGGTTCACGCGAATTGACGCAGGAAACGCAGGTCGTTTTCGAAGAACAGACGCAGGTCCTGCACGCCGTAACGCAACATCGTGAGGCGCTCGAGGCCGCTGCCGAAAGCAAAGCCGATGTAGCGCTCCGGGTCGAGGCCCATGTTGCGGATCACCGTGGGGTGAACCTGGCCCGAGCCGGAAATTTCAAGCCACTTGCCAGCGTTCTTGCCCGTTTCGAACAGCATGTCGATTTCGGCCGACGGTTCGGTGAACGGGAAATACGACGGACGGAAGCGCACCTGAATGTCGTCGCGTTCGAAGAATTTCTTGAGGAAGTCGGTATAGACGCCCTTCAGATCCGCAAAGCTGATGTTCTCGTCGATCCACAGGCCTTCGACCTGGTTGAACATTGGCGAATGCGTTGCGTCGCTGTCCACACGGTAAGTACGACCCGGCACGATCACCTTGATAGGCGGCGTATTGGTGCGTGCATAACGCACCTGCATCGGGCTGGTGTGCGTGCGCAGCAGCAGCTGACGGCCGTCGGCATCTTTGCCGTCGACGTAAAAGGTGTCCTGCATGGAACGCGCCGGGTGGTTTTCCGGGCTGTTCAGCGAGGTGAAGTTGTACCAGTCGGTTTCGATTTCGGGGCCGTCGGCCACGTCGAATCCAATCGACCGGAAAATCTGTTCGACGCGCTCCCACGTGCGCATCACCGGGTGCAGGCTGCCTGCACCGGTGCCGCGACCTGGCAACGTGACGTCGATGGCTTCAGCGGCGAGACGCTGATTCAGCAACGCGTCGGCCAATGCCTGACGGCGAGCCGTCAACGCGGCTTCCACCTGTTGCTTGACGAGGTTGATCCGTGCGCCTTCGGTCTTGCGCGTTTCGGGATCGAGTTTGCCAAGGCCCTTCAATAGCTCGGTCAGCGCACCCGATTTACCAAGAAAGCGGGCTTTCTCGTTCTCGAGGGTGGTGACGTCGGAGGCTTCTGCGAAGGCTTTTTGCGCGTCGGCGACAATCTGGTCCAGATCCATTGATCCCATCATTTCAACGTCAGTGTTCAATTGAAGCAAAACTGGTTCTACCAACAAAAACGGGGCTCGGTGAGGAGCCCCGTTTTTGCTGCAGCGTCACCGAGACTACCGGATGTTCGCTGCAACGAACCACGCAGTTTTAATTGCCAGAAGCGCAATCAGGCTGCAACGGCGGCTTTCACCTGCTGAACGATCGCAGCAAAAGCAGCCTTGTCGAACACAGCCATGTCGGCCAGCACCTTGCGGTCGAGTTCGATCGAAGCCTTCTTCAGGCCGTTGATGAACACACTGTACGTCATGTCGTGCTGACGCACCGCCGCGTTGATACGCGTGATCCACAATGCACGGAACACACGCTTCTTGTTGCGGCGATCGCGGTAGGCGTATTGGCCTGCGCGCATGACCGCCTGCTTGGCGATGCGATAGACGTTATTGCGACGGCCGCGGTAACCCTTAGCCAGCTTGATGATCTTCTTGTGACGGGCCCGTGCGGTAACCCCACGTTTTACTCGAGGCATATCTTGCTCCTATGAGTTTCAGTTAAGGGTTAAGCGAACGGCAGCATTGCGCGCACGGAGTTCATATCTGCATCATGAACTGCCGTCGAACCGCGCAAATGGCGTTTGTTCTTGGTGGTCTTCTTGGTAAGAATGTGGCGCTTGAAGGCCTGACCGCGCTTGACGGTACCGCCCGGACGCACCACGAAGCGCTTTGCAGCACTCTTCTTGGTCTTCATCTTCGGCATGACAACTCCATTATTAGATGGATATGGGTGTGCGGTCGGCCTGATGGCCATTACCCGCCCTTCGAAACCCACTCCACTTGGTATGCAGACCGCCTATCTTGCCGACGGCCGCTTTTCGGGAAAGGCGTTAAACACCCACCTTTCCGAAACCTGCCGATACTGCGCCAGACACCCAGCACAGCATCGTTCAAAACTTCAGTCACTGGAGCGCGCGCCATTTGGCGCGCCGCTGCTCCAGCGACTTACTTCTTTTTCTTAGGAGCGATCACCATGATCATCTGGCGACCTTCCATCTTCGGCATTTGCTCGACCTGACCGAATTCGTCGAGGTCCGTGCGCAAGCGCTCAAGCACGCGCATACCGATTTCCTGGTGGGCCATTTCGCGGCCACGGAAACGCAACGTGATTTTCGTCTTGTCGCCGTCGTCGAGGAAGCGAATGAGGTTGCGCAGTTTGACGTTGTAGTCACCGTCATCCGTACCTGGCCGGAATTTGACTTCCTTAACCTGGACGATCTTCTGCTTGAGCTTGGCCTCGTGTTGTTTCTTCGCTTCCGAGTACTTGAACTTGCCGTAGTCCATCAAGCGGCAAACCGGCGGAACCGCTTGCGGAGCGATTTCGACCAGATCCACATCTTGCTGTTCCGACATGCGGAACGCATCAGCGAGTTTCACGATGCCGAGCGGTTCGTTCTCGACGCCGACCAGACGCACCTCGGGTGCCGTAATTTCACCGTTGATGCGGTGCGCAGACTTATCAGTAGCGATGTTACGTTTCCTCTAAAAATTAAAAAAACGAGCCGGGCTGCAAGTGGCTCACTTGAACGACTGCACGTCCTGGCGCAGACGCTCAAGGAAGGTATCGAGGGGCATCACGCCCAGATCGACACCACCACGGGCACGCACGGCTACCGTTTGGGCTTCACGCTCTTTGTCGCCGACCACAAGCAGGTACGGCACCTTTTCCAGCGTGTGCTCACGTATTTTATAGCTAATCTTCTCGTTGCGCAAATCGGCCTCAACTCTAACCCCTTGTTTTTGCAACGATTGGGCTAAAGACTGCGCATATTCGGTCTGACTTTCCGCGATATTCATCACGACAACCTGCATTGGCGCGAGCCAGGACGGCATTGCACCAGCGTGGTGCTCGATCAGAATGCCGAGGAAACGCTCCATCGAACCGACGATCGCCCGGTGCAGCATGATCGGACGGCGGCGGCTGTTGTCTTCGGCAACGTATTCCGCGCCCAGACGCTCCGGCAGCACCATATCGAGCTGCAACGTGCCGCATTGCCAGGAGCGACCCAGCGCATCCTTGATGTGATATTCGACCTTCGGACCGTAGAATGCACCTTCACCCGGAAGCTCTTCCCACGTCACGCCGCAAGCGGTGAGCGCCTCGCGCAAGCCCTGCTCTGCGCGATCCCACGTTTCATCCGTACCTGCACGGGCGTCGGGGCGCAGCGACAGCTTGATCTCGACATTGTCGAAGCCGAAGTCCTTGTACACGCTCATCGCCAGCGTGTTGAACGCGATCGATTCGCTGATGAACTGGTCTTCGGTACAGAAAATGTGCGCGTCGTCCTGAACGAAACCGCGCACGCGCATCAGGCCATGCAACGCGCCCGACGACTCATTGCGGTGGCACGAACCGAATTCCGCGTAACGCAGCGGCAGATCGCGGTACGAGCGCAAACCGTGGTTGAACACCTGCACATGGCCCGGACAGTTCATCGGTTTAATCGCGTAATCGCGCTTTTCCGACTCCGTCGTGAACATGTTTTCACGATAGTTCTGCCAGTGACCCGACGCCTCCCACAGCGAGCGGTCCATGATCATCGGCGTCTTGATTTCGAGGTAGCCAGCATCGTTCACGCGACGACGCATGTACTGCTCCACCTGCTGCCACAACGTCCAGCCGCGCGGATGCCAGAACACCATGCCCGGCGACTCGTCCTGCATATGGAACAGATCGAGTTGTTTGCCGAGCTTGCGGTGGTCGCGCTTCTCCGCCTCTTCGAGCATGTGCAGATACGCTTCCTGGTCTTCCTTCTTCGTCCAGGCCGTACCGTAAATGCGCTGAAGTTGCTCGTTTTTTGAATCGCCGCGCCAGTAGGCGCCCGCGACCTTCATCAGCTTGAAGACTTTCAGCTTGCCGGTGGACGGCACGTGCGGTCCACGGCACAGATCGGTGAAACCGCCGTGCGAGTACAGCTTGATGTCGTCGCTGGACGGAATCGATTCGATGATCTCGGCCTTGTACTTCTCGCCGATGCTCTTGAAGTATTCCACCGCCTCTTCACGCGACACCACGCGGCGCGAAACCGGCTCGTCTTTCTTCGCGAGTTCCTGCATGCGCTTTTCGATCTTTTCGAGATCTTCGGGCGTGAAGGGACGGTTGTATGCGAAGTCGTAGTAGAAACCGTTATCGATCACCGGGCCGATCGTGACCTGCGCTTCCGGATACAGATCCTTCACCGCGTACGCGAGCAAATGCGCCGCGGAGTGACGGATGATATCGAGGCCGTCTGCGTCTTTTTCAGTGACGATGGCGAGCGCCACGTCATGATCGATCAGAGCTGACGTGTCGACCAGCTCGCCGTCGATCTTGCCGCCAAGCGCGGCCTTTGCGAGGCCGGGGCCAATCGAGGCCGCCACTTCGGCGACGGTCACTGGATGCTCGTACTGTCGAACAGAACCGTCAGGCAGACGTATCGAAACCATTGCGTTCTCCGTGGTGCCGACCGGCGGCGGCACATACAACCAGATCAAAAATCCCAAAAAAAATGCGGCCCCGCTTTCGAGGGGCCGCATTCACATTTCCTGCAAACTACCTTGGCGAAATTGGTCCTCGACTAGCGTCGCTCCGAAGTGGTTTCGGTCAACGTTCGCGGTGTCATAACCGTATTCGCCTTTTGCGCCAAAGGCGCTTACTGCAGTTTGCGAAACCCCGGAAAACCGGAATTTCTCTTTCGTTGGTAGGCTCGATTGGACTCGAACCAACGACCCCCACCATGTCAAGGTGGTGCTCTAACCAGCTGAGCTACGAGCCTGAAGAAACGAGATTATATGGAGCGCCACACCGCTTGGCAAGTACTTTTATGCATCGACTTTAAATTTTCTTCTTCACCACCGCTGCGGCTTCGCACGTGCGCGCCACCTGTCAGCCACACATCAATTTTTTCGCGACGCGCGCACCACGCCCGTGATTTCGCCAAGCACCGTACACGCGCGCTGAATTTGCGAAGCGCTTGACACCTCGACGGTGAATTGCATGAACGCGGTGTTACGGCGCGATTGAGTCTTCACACCGATTACGTTCATTTTCTCGCGCGCGAAAACTTCGGAGATATCACGCAACAATCCCTGACGGTCCGTTGCCTCGATACTCAGATCGACGGGATAAACGGATTGACCGCGCCCGCTCATTACGTCTGCCGACCACGCCGTTTGCAGCACACGCTCCGGCGCGCGGTCGGCCATGCGCTGGAAGGTTGGGCAATCGCTACGGTGAATCGACATGCCTTTGCCGCGCGTGACAAACCCGCTGATATCGTCGGGCGGCGCAGGCCGGCAGCATCGCGCGAGTTGTGTGAGTAATGCGTCGACCCCGACCACCAGCACGCCGGTGGACGCGCCGCGCGCCACGCTCGCTCCGCTGCTGCGCTTCTCGAACTGCTCGGGCGCCTCGACCACGGGTTCGGGCGGCGGCGCATCGTGCAACGCCTGCTCGACGAGCCGCAGACTGAACTCTTCCTTGCCGACCACGGAAAACAGGTCGTCGGTCGTCTTGAAGCCCAGCTTCGCCGCCAGCTGATCGAGATTGACCGATGTCTTGCCTTCGCGCTGCAAGGTCTTTTCGACCATCGCGCGGCCGCTCGAAATGTGCTCCTGCACCTCGACCGCGTTGAACCACGCGCGCACCTTCTGCCGCGCGCGCGGACTATGCAGATAGCCGAGTTGCGGGTTGATCCAGTCGCGCGACGGACCGCCCTCCTTCACCGCAACGATCTCGACCGTCTGGCCGTTCTGCAATTGCGTGTTGAGCGGCACCATCGCGCCGTCCACGCGTGCGCCACGGCAGCGGTGCCCCAACTCGCTATGCAGGTGGTATGCGAAATCGACAGGCGTGGCGCCGTGCGGCAACGGAATCACCCGCGCCTGCGGCGTCAGCACGTAGATATGGTCGTCGTCGAGTGTGGCCTGGCGCAACTGCTCCCACGGTTGCGCGGCACGCTTTTCGCCATGCTCGCCCTCGGAGACTTCATCCTTCCACGCGAGCAGTTGACGCAACCACGCAATCTTCTCGTCGTACTTCTCGTTCGCGGTAACCTGGCCACCGTAGCCGCGCGAACCCGCTTCCTTGTAGCGCCAGTGCGCTGCCACGCCATACTCGGCGAACTGATGCATTTCCTGCGTACGGATCTGCACTTCGAACGCGCGACCGTCATCGCCCACGACGACCGTATGCAGAGACTTATAGCCGTTCGGCTTCGGCCGCGAGATGTAGTCGTCGAACTCTCTGGGCACCGGTTGCCACAGGTTGTGCACGATGCCGAGCACGGTGTAGCAATCCTTGATGTCCGGCACGATCACGCGAAAGGCGCGCACGTCGTACAGTTCCGCGAAATCGAGTTCCTTGCCGCGCATCTTGCGCCAGATGCTGTAGATGTGCTTCGGCCGCCCGCTCACCTCCGCTCGAATATGAGCGGCGGCCAGCTCCTGCTGCAGACGCTCAATAGCCTGCGCCACATAGCTCTCGCGCTCGATGCGCTTTTCGTCGAGCAGCTTGGCAATGCGCTTGTAAGTGACCGGCTCTTCGAAGCGGAAAGCGAGATCTTCGAGCTCCCACTTCAGTTGCCAGATGCCCAGCCGGTTAGCAAGCGGCGCATAGATGTCCAGCGTTTCGCGCGCTACGTCCGGCGAAGGCATGATCTTCGCCGCCGCGTAATAACGCAGCGATTGCAAACGCGACGCGAGCCGGATCAGCACCACGCGAATGTCCTGCGCGAACGCGAGCAACATCTTGCGCAGCGCCTCGACCTGCGCACGGCGCGCGGCCTGTGCGTCGCGCCCGGCCTCGGGCATCGCATTCTGCGCGGCGCGCAGGCTGACTGTACCGAGGCGCAGCAACTTGCGCACGTCGCTGACCAGTTGCGCGACCTCTTCGCCGAAGTTGTCGGCGATCACACGCTCCGGGTCCTGCAAATGCGGCGTCAGTGCGAACAGCGCCGCCGCGAGCACCGCGGGCGGATCGACGTTCAACGTACGCATGATCGAAGCCGTCCCCGCCGCATGATCCGCCAGCAATTCGCCCGAAGACAGCCGCACCTCGCCCGCATGCTTGCGCACGAAGGTCATCGCTTCGTCGAAAGAAGGGATGGGAGGAGGCGTGCTCGTAGCGATTTCGGTATTCATGGTGCGACGGCCCACCGGGCCAGACGAATCAAAAGGGTTTCAATAACGACAACGGGCGCTTAACGCTGCGCAGCGACCACGACGATCTCGACGAGGCACTTCGGGTTCGCCAGCTTCGCCTCGACCGTAGCGCGCGGCGGCGTGTTGCCTTGCGCGACCCACTCGTCCCACACGGCGTTCATGCCGGCAAAGTGTTCCATGTCCGCGATGTAGATCTGCACCGACAGCAGATGCGCCTTGTCGCTGTTCACTTCGCCCAGCAGACGGTCGATATGGCCGAGCACTTCGCGCGTCTGACCCGTGATGCCCTGATCCGTGTCTTCGGCGATCTGGCCCGCGAGGTACACGGTACCGTTATGCACGGCGATTTCCGAGAGGCGCTTGTCGACGTAATGACGGATAACTGCCATGGAGAGTCCTGAATTTGGTTGAAAATTAACGGGCATGCATCTCGCATGACGCCCCGCGTGGGCGCCGCGCGAAACCGCATATTATGACGCGTCAAGCGTCTGACCGATAAAGAACTGCCGCGCGATGTCAATCTGGTCGGCCGCGAGAAACGCCGGTGCGTGCCCGACCCCGGCAATCTCCACGCTCGAAACCGCCTTGCCTGCTTCGACCATTCTGCTCACCGTTTCACGCGAGAGCAGATCGGAGTGCTCACCCCGCACTACCAGAACGGGCCCTTGAAACGACGCTAGCGAATGCCATAGCGCGACCTCGCCGAGCTTCGCGGATTCTTCAGTTATCGCGGTAAAAGGCTGCGCGATACGCGGGTCGTAACGCAAACGCCAGGCACCACCCTTCTCGTGCAACAGCGGCGTGTTGATCTCCCGCCATTCGTCCGGCGACAGCGGACCGAATGTCTGCGCGAGCAACGCGGCGTAGTCGATACCCTGTTGAAGCGTTTCGAACTGCACGGGCTTGCCAAGGTAATCGCCGATACGCTGCACGGCCACAGGCTCCAGATGCGGGCCGACGTCGTTCAGCAACAGCTTGCGGATTGGCGTGTCGGGCAGGCCCGCGAGCGCCATGCCGATCAAACCTCCCATCGACGTGCCGAACCAGTCGACCGTTTCGACGTTCAGCCGTGCGATCAGCGTGACCATGTCGGCAACGTATTGCGGCACGCTATAGAAGTTTGGGTTCGCGAGCCACGATGACAAGCCCCGCCCCGCGACGTCCGGGCACACCACGCGATACGTGCTGGCAAATTCCTCGGCGACACGATCGAAATCGCGCCCGGAGCGGGTCAATCCGTGCACACACAGCAGCACGCGCGGATTGTCCGGGTCGCCCCATTCGGTGTAGGCGACGCGATGCAGGCCACCTCCGCTCGCGCACTGCACGTGACGCTGGCGCGGCGCGAGCCGCCCGGTGTTGGAAGCGGATGTCGTTGCGGTCATCTGGGTTCCTTGCAAAAGCGCTGCGGAATTGGCCCCGGCACGGCCGGGATCGAACGGTATCAAACGGAACAGACAGGCACTCAATCTTCAAACGATTGTAAACCGCTTTGCCGCGCGACAAGGATCGTCCGAACGGCCTAGGACGCCCCAGGAATCGAGGGAAAAACCTCCGCAAAAAGCAAAGCGGGCAAGACTCGCGTCCTGCCCGCTTCACAAACCAGTTTGCCACCAGTTGCTCGTCAAAACGAGCCTAAGCCCACCTACTCAGCTCACCGCGCTCACATCGAGCGGTGCGCCAGTCTTGGCCTTGATTTCCTCGACCGTCACGCCCGGAGCCAGTTCCGTCAGCTTCAAACCATCTTCCGTCACTTCGATCACGCCGAGGTCCGTGATGATCTGATCGACGACAGCCACACCCGTCAGCGGCAACGTGCATTCTTCCAGAATCTTGTGCTGGTCGCCCTTCGCGACGTGCTCCATCAGCACGACCACGCGCTTGACGCCCGCGACCAGATCCATCGCGCCGCCCATACCTTTGATCATCTTGCCGGGGATCATCCAGTTCGCCAGATCGCCCTTCTTGCTGATCTGCATCGCGCCCAGAATCGCCAGGTTGATGTGGCCGCCGCGAATCATCGCGAACGAATCCGCCGACGAAAAAATCGACGAACCCGGCAGCGTGGTGACCGTCTGCTTGCCCGCGTTGATCAGGTCGGCGTCCACTTCCTCTTCGGTCGGCGACGGGCCGATACCGAGCAGCCCATTCTCCGACTGCAGCCACACTTCGACGCCGGCCGGCACGTGATTGGCCACCAGGGTGGGCAAGCCGATACCGAGGTTCACGTAAAAACCGTCCTGCAATTCCTTCGCCGCGCGCGCGGCCATTTCGTCACGAGTCCATGCCATGATCAGTCTCCTTTCGCGCGGATAACGCGTTGTTCGATGCGTTTTTCCGGATGCGCATTCAGCACGATGCGCTGCACGAAGATGCCTGGCGTATGGATCGCGTCCGGATCGAGTTCGCCTACCTCAACGATCTCCTCGACTTCGGCGACCGTGATCTTGCCGGCCATCGCGCACATCGGGTTGAAGTTGCGCGCGGTGCGGCGATAGATCAGGTTGCCCGACTTGTCGGCCTTCCACGCTTTCACGAGCGCGACGTCGGCGGTCAGCGAATGTTCGAGCACGTAGTGGTTCTCGCCGAACTGGCGGGTTTCCTTGCCCTCGGCGATCAGCGTGCCGTAGCCGGTATTGGTAAAGAACGCCGGAATGCCCGAGCCGCCCGCGCGCAGCTTCTCGGCGAGCGTGCCCTGCGGCGTGAATTCGAGTTCGAGTTCGCCAGCCAGATACTGGCGCTCGAACTCCTTGTTCTCGCCGACGTACGACGAAATCATTTTCTTGACCTGGCGCGTTTCGAGCAGCAAACCGAGGCCAAAACCGTCGACGCCCGCGTTGTTGCTGATGCAGGTAATGCCCTGCACCTTCGAATCGCGCAGCGCACCGATCAGCGCCTCCGGAATGCCGCACAGCCCGAAGCCGCCGACGGCGAACGTCTGGCCGTCCTTGACGATGTCTTTCAGCGCCTCGGCGGCGCCTGGATAGACCTTATTCATCAGTATGTCCCTTCCTTTATGGAAACCCGAATCCGGATCGTTACGGCTCTCATGGCGTTGTTCGAGCCTGGCTCGACACGTCATTCTAGTCATCCCCGGCAGGCTGTGCGCTCAGGTTGCCCTGACTGCGCCCGATGCCCGCCGCGGACGCTCTCGCCGCGTTGTCATGTGCCCGAAAGAGTACGCTGCGCGCGCCATACGGCACAATACGCAAAACTACATAAGTACTTGCCGCCAACCCATGCCTGCCCTGGATTACCGAACCGCGTTTCACCTTGCCCCGATCGGACTCGTGCTGTCGCGCGAACGCAAAATCGAAGACTGCAACGACGAGCTGGCGTCGATTTTCGGCACCACGCGCGAGGCGCTGCTCGGACAGTCGTTCCAGGTGCTCTACCCGTCGGCGGACGAATTCGAGCGGATCGGCGCACGAATTCCGCCCATCATGACCGCGCAAGGCAGTTACGCGGACGACCGCATCATGAAGCGCGCCAATGGCGAATTATTCTGGTGTCACGTGACAGGACGCGCGCAGCAACGCGCCGACGCGCACGCAGCGGGCGTCTGGACTTTCGAGGATTTAAGCGCGACGCGGCGTGTCGCCGTGGAATTGACGCCGCGCGAACGTGAGATCGCCGCGCAACTGGTGACGGGCAAAACCAGCAAGCAGATTGGCCGCGTGCTGGAGATCAGCCCGCGCACGGTCGACGTCTACCGGGCGCGGCTGATGCGTAAATACGATACGGGGAATGCAACCGAACTGCTGCAGCGGCTGCTAGGTAATTGAAGAAGGAAGTCAGGCCGCTTTGACCAGCGCTGCCCGCTCGATGGTTTCGCGCAGCAGATCGGGCACCGGCACCGACTTGCCCGCCGCGTAATCGATCCATACGCAACGCGCCCCACCGCGCGCATAAACCGTGTGAGGATCGTCGGCGCGCACCAGTTCAAAGCCCGTGTCGAAACTGCTGCGGCCAGGCGTGGCAACCGTCATCCGGCCGATTACGTCGCCGGGATAGTGCAGTTGCTTCAAAAATTCCATCGACGCGTTGACGATCACCGGCCCCTGCCCGTCCGCGTTGCTGCCGGCCATGCCCAATTGTTCGAACCACGAAATCCGCACCTGCTCCATATAGCGGAAATAGACCGTGTTGTTCACATGGCCGAAGGCGTCCATGTCGCCCCAGCGGATCGGCATCGACATTTCGAAAACTGCGTGAAAATCGCTCATCGTACTTCCGTTCTTCTCGTTACTTTAAAGTGCTGAAACCAGCGTGCTGCAAACATAACGCCGCCCCCTCCGCGTGAAAAGGCCGGTGCATGCAAAACACTTTCTTCGGGTTTGGACAAATACGCGCGACGGCCTCAGGCGAGCCCGAAACCGTCGTCGGCGGCGATCACCGAGCCGTTGATGAACTGCGATTCGTCAGCGGCGAGCAGCAGTAACAGCCCGTCCAGATCGTCGGGCTTGCCGACCCGATGACGCGGCAGCATCGACACCAGCTTTTGCCCCTGCTCGGTCGACCAGTGGTGATGGTTGATCTCAGTATCGATATAGCCGGGGCAGATCGCGTTCACGTTGATGCCGTGCTTGCCCCACTCCAGCGCCATCGCCTTCGTCATGTGGATGACGGCCGCCTTGCTCATCGAGTAGAGGCCGATTTGCGGCAGCACACGCAAACCCGCCATCGACGCAATATTGATGATTCGGTATGACGGCTTCTGCGCACCGTTGCCGCGCATGATCATGCGCTTGGCAACTTCCTGCGCGACGAAAAACGCGCCGCGCGTGTTCGTATCGAACACGTATTCGAAGTCGGCGGGCGTGACTTCCGACAGCTTCTGCGTAGTCGATACACCGGAGTTGTTAACCAGAATGTCGATCGTGCCGGCCTCGGTTTCCGCATGGGCGACTGCCGACTTGATGCTCTGATAGTCGGTCACGTCGAGCGAAACCACATGCGCCGCGCCGCCCGACGCCTCGATCTCGGCGCGCAATTCCTTTAGACGCTCAGTGCGCCGGCTCGCCAGCACGACCTTGGCGCCCGCCTGCGACAGCACCTGAGCAAAGCGCTTCCCCAACCCGCTCGAAGCGCCGGTGATCAGCGCGACCTTGCCTTCCAGATTGATCGAACGGCCCATTGTCGTTCCTTGTTCGGTAGTAAAGACAGATGCGGTGGACAGGTACGGTAAGACTTGTCGATGCGGGTCAATACCGTATCATAGAAATAGAACGATCGTGCTAATCTTTGCTCATCTGGTTGCAGTGCGGGAGTCGTTCGCCCACAATACGATCCCGAAAAAAGCATTCTAACGGTAAGAGGAGCATCAATGACCCCCGCAAGTCTCATTGAGCAATACGGTCCACGCGAGTCGATGGAATACGACGTCGTGATCGTAGGCGGCGGCCCGGCTGGCCTGTCCGCCGCGATCCGCCTGAAGCAGCTGGCGGCTGAAAAAGGCGTCGAGCTAGGCGTGTGCGTGCTGGAAAAAGGCTCGGAGATCGGGGCTCATATCCTGTCGGGCGCGGTGATGGATCCGCGCGCGATCACCGAACTGATCCCGGACTGGAAGGAAAAAGGCGCGCCGCTGACGGTCGATGTGACCGAAGACAAGTTCCTGTTCCTGACCGAAACGGGCTCGAAGAGCGTGCCGGTGTGGGCGCTGCCGGACAACTTCAAGAACCACGGCAACTACGTTATTTCGCTGGCCAACGTCACGCGCTGGCTCGGTCAGCAGGCTGAGGCGCTGGGCGTCGAGATCTTCCCGGGCTTTCCCGCTGCCGAGATTCTTTATAACGACGACGGTTCGGTCAAAGGTGTCGCCACCGGCAACCTCGGTATCGGCAAGGACGGCGAGCCGACCGAAAACTTCCAGCTCGGCATGGAATTGCACGCGAAGTACACGCTCTTCTGCGAAGGCGCGCGCGGGCACCTCGGCCGTCAGCTGAACGATAAATTCAAGCTGCGCGAAGGCGTCGATCCGCAGGTCTACGGTATCGGCATCAAGGAACTGTGGGAAATCGATCCGTCGAAGCACAAGCCGGGTCTGGTGATGCACACGGCCGGCTGGCCGCTGGAGAACGACACGTACGGCGGCTCGTTCCTCTATCACATGGACAATAACCAGGTGGTGGTGGGCTTCGTGGTCGGCCTCGGTTATTCGAATCCATATCTGTCGCCGTTCGAGGAATTCCAGCGCTACAAGACGCATCCGGCGATCCGCGCCGTGCTCGAAGGCGGCAAGCGCGTGTCGTACGGCGCGCGCGCGATTACCGCGGGCGGCCTGATGTCGCTGCCGAAGCTGGTGTTCCCGGGTGGCGCGCTGGTCGGCGACGATGCGGGCTTCCTGAACGCGTCGCGCATCAAGGGTTCGCACGCGGCGATCAAGACTGGCATGCTGGCCGCCGAAGCCGCTTTCGACGCCGTGCAGGCAGGCCGCACCAGCGACGAACTCACGGCCTACCCGGAGAGCTTCAAAACGTCGTGGCTGCATACCGAATTGCATCGCGCGCGCAACTTCAAGCAGTGGATGAGCAAGGGCCTGTACCTGGGCACGCTGATGGTCGGCATCGAGCAGAAGCTGCTGGGCGGCAACGTGCCGTGGACGCTGCATCATCAGCACTCGGACCACGAGATGCTGAAACCGGCTTCGCAATGCAAGCCGATTACGTATCCGAAGCCGGATGGCAAGCTGACGTTCGACCGGCTCTCGTCGGTGTTCATCTCGAACACGAATCACGAAGAGAATCAGCCGGCTCACCTGACGCTGAAAGACCCGTCGGTGCCGGTGAACGTGAACTGGCAGACCTATGCGGGCCCGGAAGCGCGTTACTGCCCGGCTGCGGTGTATGAATTCGTGAAGAACGACGACAACACCGAGCGCCTCGTGATCAACGCGCAGAACTGCGTGCATTGCAAGACGTGCGATATCAAGGACCCGACGCAGAACATCGTATGGGTGACGCCGGAAGGTGGCGGCGGTCCGAACTATCCGAATATGTAAGCAGGTTTTTGCATGACTTCGCGACGCCGTCCTGTTTGTCGGCGTTGCGAAGATCAGGTCTTTCAACCGCGCGTCAACGCTTCGATTTTTTTCCGCACCTTCGCCACGACCGGCGTCCAGTCGCCGATTCGCGGCTGCCGAAACACCTCGATCGAGTCATACCAGGCCGTTCGCGCCGAATCGTCGCCCCAGAACCACGCGGAAACGTGATCGATCATCAGACAGGTCGGTACGCCGAGCGCGCCCGCCAGATGTGCGGGGCCGCTGTCGATCGTCACGACGAGATCCAGATTCGCCAGCAACGCGCCGACACCGTCGAAACCGGCCTGGAAATGCCCGGTCATGTCGACGACATCGAGCCCTTTCGCACGCCACTGCGCGACCGTTTCACCCCGTCCCGGCGACAACGCGAAATAGCTGACACCCGGCACATCCAATAACGGCTCGAGTTGGCCGATGGGCACCGAGCGCCGCATGTCGCGGATATGCTCCGGATTGCCGTTCCACACCAGACCCACTTTGCGATTGCCGCCGCACGTCGCGGCCATGTGCGCGTCGACGCGCTCACGCCACGTTTGCACCAGCTCGGAATCGGCTTGCAGATAAGGCGCGCCCCAGCCAGTCGAGTCGACGATACCGAGGCGCAGCGGCAGGCTCATCAGCCCGCAATGAAAATCGGGGCGCGTTTCGAGACTGGTTTCTATCGGCAAATCCGCGGGCAAAATGCGCTCGAACAAATGCCGCAACGGCCCGTCGTGACCGAATATCACGCGCCCTCCTTCGCGCCGCGCCCGTTCGGCCAGCAGCGGCAGAAAGCGCACGGCCCACAGGCAGTCGCCATTGCCCTGCTCGCCATAGACGACCAGCGTCTTGCCGGCCAGCGATTCGCCCTGCCAGTGCGCGCTGATCGCGGCGAGCGCGGTCTGCGCGTTATTCAGGTCGTCGGCGAATGCGGTGCGTGACTCGTAGTGCTGCCAGCCTTGAGCAAAACGTGCACTGCGAATTTCGAGTTCGGACAGATCGAACAACGCATGGGCGTTATCCGGCGAGATGGACAGCACGTGGTTGAGCAACGCCTCGGCTTCGGCGAAACGTGCCTGTTCCTTGACGCACAAAGCCAGCTTGTGAAGTACCACATGATTGCAGGGCGCGACGCGCGCCGCTTCCCGCAGCAGATCCTCGGCGGAGTCGAAGTCGTTGCGCTGCTGGACCGTGGCCGCGCGCCAGACCAGCGCGTTGACGTCCCCGGCGTTATGGGCGAGCAGAATCCCGGTCGCGGAATCGAGCAGCGCCCAGTCGCGCACGACAAACGCCGTCTGCGCAATCGTGCTGAGCAGTGATGGCTCGCAGGCGGGATCGAGTTGATAAGCGCGCACTAGCGCAGCGAGTGCCTCGCGTTGACGGTTTTTGTCACGCCCCGCGCGTTGCACCGCCAGCAGACCGAAGGCTAAAAACTCAGCCGCCGTAGCATCCGGCGACGACGCACGCGCGTGCAACGCCGCCAGGCGGCACGCCACCTGGTCATCGGCATTCAGATTGGACATGACGACTCCGCGCGCGGCGCGTGGCGTTGAGAAGCAGAAGTCGTCAGATAACGGCGATCAAGGCGCGCTGGCCGCGATCTTCGGGGTGGTGACGGCGACGTCGCCGCACTGCGCACGATGACGCAGCGCGTGGTCGATCAGCACCAGTGCAAGCATCGATTCGGCGATCGGCGTGGCACGAATGCCGACGCACGGGTCATGCCGCCCAAAGGTTTCGACGACAGCCGGATTGCCCGCCTTGTCGATCGAACGGCGCGGCGTGCGGATGCTCGAAGTCGGCTTGATCGCGATCGACACGGTGATGTCCTGCCCGGTCGAAATGCCGCCGAGTACACCGCCAGCGTGATTGCCGACAAAGCCTTCCGGCGTCAGTTCGTCGCCGTGCACCGAGCCGCGTTGCGCGACGCTCGCGAAACCCGCGCCGATCTCGACGCCCTTCACCGCATTGATGCCCATCATGGCATGCGCGATGTCTGCATCGAGCCGGTCGAACAGCGGCTCGCCCAAACCGACCGGCACGCCCGACGCCACGACGTTGATACGCGCGCCAATCGAGTCGCCGTCTTTGCGCAGCGCATCCATGTAGGTTTCGAGTTGCGGCACGATGTCGGCATTCGGCACGAAGAACGGGTTTTCTCGTACGTGCGCCCAGTCGACGAACGGCACATCGATCTCGCCGAGCGCCGCCATGTAGCCGCGAATCTCGGTGCCGAACTTCTCGCGCAGCCACTTCTTCGCGACCGCGCCCGCTGCAACCGTGGGTGCCGTGAGACGCGCCGACGAACGGCCGCCGCCGCGATAGTCGCGGATGCCGTATTTTTGCCAGTAGGTGTAGTCGGCGTGGCCGGGACGGAAGGTGTCGACGATGTTGCCGTAGTCCTTGCTGCGCTGGTCGGTGTTGCGGATCAGCAGCGCGATCGGTGCGCCGGTAGTTTGTCCTTCGAACACACCCGACAGGATTTCGACCTTGTCTTCTTCCTGACGCTGCGTGACATGGCGCGACGTGCCCGGCTTGCGGCGGTCGAGTTCGAGCTGGATGTCGGCTTCGTTGAGCGCCATGCCCGGAGGGCAGCCGTCGATCACGCAGCCGATAGCGGGGCCGTGCGATTCGCCAAAGGTCGTGACAGTGAAAAGCGTACCGAGTGTGTTGCCGGACATGGGCGTCGTCCAAAGAAATGCGGGGAGAACGCTATTATGCCAGCCCTGTGGCGTCTGGGCCTTGCCGCCCGGTGGTTCTGGCCGATTGGCCAGGAGTGGGTGGGGCACCGGGTGGGATTTGCCTGACAGGTACGCCCGGCAACGGCACTCACCAGCCGCACCCGCCCCGTCACTTCCGCGCGCCGCGCAACTCAGTCACGATCTCCTGCAACTTCTCAGGCGTCGCCTGCGCGGGATCAATCGGCTCGCCCACGGCAAGGCTCAACCGGCTCATCACGCCCTTCTGGATCGGCCGCGGCCAGCGCGCGTCGTTCGCCCGCGAGAACACGCTGCCCCACAAGCCGCGCAGCGCCATCGGAATGACCGGCGCCGGCGTCCGTTTGATAATCTCAGTCACGCCGTGACGGAACGGGTTCATTTCGCCCGTCCGCGTGAGCTTGCCTTCCGGGAAAATGCAAACCAGCTCACCCTCGGCGAGCGCCTGCGCGCAGCGCTCATAGGCCTGCGCGAGCAGCGCCGCGTCCTGATGCGCCGGGGCGATCGGAATCGCCTTCGCGTGACGGAACACCCAGCCCGCGAACGGCGATTTGAAAATCTGGTGATCCATCACGAAACGGATCGGCCGCGGGCTCTCGGCCATGATGACGATGGCATCGACGAAACTCACGTGGTTGCACACGAGCACGGCCGCGCCCTCCTCGGGAATCCGCTCTGCATGCACCAGCCGGATCCGGTAAAACGTGTGCACCAGCATCCACGCGATAAAGCGCAGCAGAAACTCCGGCACCAGCGAATAGATATAGGTCGCCACGACGATATTCAGCAACGCGGTGACGAGAAAAATCGCCGGAATGCTGAAGCCCGCCGCCGTCAGGCCGATCGCCATCAGCGACGAAACGATCATGAACAGCGAATTCAGAATATTGTTCGCGGCGATGATGCGCGCCCGGTGGCTCGGCTGGCTGCGGCTCTGGATTAACGCGTAAAGCGGCACGCTGTAAAAGCCGCCGAACATCGCGAGCAGAAACAGGTCGGCCAGCACACGCCAATGCGCGGGCCGTGCCATAAATTCGCCGACGCTCAACAGATGCCCTCCCGGCGGCAATGCGTGGCTCGCGAAAAACAGGTCGATCGCGAACACGCTCATGCCGATCGAGCCGAGCGGCACGAGACCGATTTCGATGCGCCGCTTGGAGAGCTTTTCGCACAGCAGCGACCCCAGCCCGATGCCGAACGAGAACGTGCCGAGCAGGACGGTCACGACATCCGGATTCGCCGACAGCACGTTCTTCGCGAAACTGAAAAACGACGACAAAAACGTCGCGCCGATAAACCACAGCCACGAAATGCCGAGCAGGCTCAGGAACACGGTACGGTTTTCGCGCGCGAGCTTCAGATTGCGCCACGTCTCACTGAACGGATTCCAGTTGATGCGCAGATCGGGCTGCGGCGCGGGCGTGACCGGCACGAAGTTCGATACGACACGGCCGATCAGCGCAATCGCGACGCACGCGCAGGCCAGCACGACCGCGCCGTGCTCGACCAGCCCCGCCCCCGCACCGCCGATGATGGTGCCGACCAGAATCGCGACGAACGTGCCCATCTCGACCAGCCCGTTGCCGCCCACCAGCTCCGGTTTCGACAGATGCTGCGGCAGATACGAGTACTTGACCGGGCCGAAGACGGTCGAGTGGACGCCCATCAGAAACGTGCACAAGTACAGCAGCGGTGCGCTATGCAGCCAGAAACCCGCGCCGCCGATCAGCATCACCGCAATTTCGAAGGTCTTGACGAAGCGCGTGAGCATCGCCTTGTCGTACTTGTCGGCGATCTGGCCGGAAGTGGCCGACAGCAGCACGAACGGCAGGATGAAAATCGCCGAAATCAGGAACGCGGCAGTGGCCGGATCGACGCCCGAAAAGCGTGCCGCCTGATACGTGACGAGCGACGTGAAGCCGATCTTGAACACGTTGTCGTTCATCGCGCCGAGAAACTGGGTCCAGAAAAACGGCGCGAAACGGCGCTGACCGAGCAGCCGGAACTGCGATTCGTGCGCCTCGTGCGCGCGGGTGGCGCGACGGGCGGCGGGTAACGGGCTATCGCTCATGAAGTGGAAAGTTAGACCAGAAGAACAACGCGGACGTAAGCGGTAGAAGCGCAGTGGCCGGCGCCACGTACACGCGATTTACCCTGAACGGGTGACGGCCGATTCGCGAGGCAAACTCGCGCGTCGCGCATCGATGCTTTCATACCGCGCGCCGTGCGAGCGGACACAAAAAAAGCGCGCGCTTTCGCGCACGCCCTGGCTGCATTTTCGCGCTCACGGCCATGGCCCGAGCGCGCCGGTAAGTGACCGGACATTAACGCGCCGGTTGCTGTTCCTGCTGCTCTTCCGGCCAATCGCGGATATATGCCTTGAGCATGCGGTTTTCGAAACCCTGCTCCTCGACCACCGCCTTCGCAACGTCGTAGAACGAGATCACGCCCATCAGCGTGCGGCTTTCGAGCACTGGCAGATAACGCACGTGATGCTCGAGCATCATGCGGCGCACTTCGTTGACGTCCGTTTCCGGCGTGCAGGTGAGCGGGTGGTCGTCCATGACCTTGCGAATCGTGGAAGTGCCGACGCTGCCGCCGTTCTTGCTGAGCGTCTGAATGATTTCGCGGAACGTCAGCATGCCGACCAGATCGCCGTATTCCATCACCACCAGCGAGCCGATGTCGTGCTCGGCCATCGCATTGACGGCTTCGTGAAGCGTGGTATCCGGTGTGACCGTGAAAAGGGTGTTGCCTTTGACTTTAAGAATGTCGCTGACTCGCATGATCTGTCTCCGTGATACCCGCTAGCTGGCAATGCAATGAATGATTTTCGATCCTAGCGGAAAGGCCCGTAAAAGGAAAGCGGCCCGCCCACCAAGGCGCAGCGGGCATCCGCGGGCGGCAAACCGCATTGTTTCGCGCCCGTGCCTCGGGAAAACCGCGCTTGAAGCCGCCGATGCCGGTGATAGCATGGCCGCCACTTTCACCCTTCGCGAGGCCGCTCGTGGCCCCGCCGTCCACGATGTCCGCCAACCGTTTCGATACGCTTGCGCTGCATGCCGGCGCCGCCCCCGACCCCGCCACCGGCGCACGCGCCACGCCGATTTACCAGACCACATCGTTCTCGTTTCGCGATTCGGATCACGCCGCCGCGCTCTTCAACATGGAGCGCGCCGGTCACGTTTATTCGCGGATCTCGAACCCGACCGTCGCCGTATTCGAAGAACGCGTCGCCGCACTCGAAAACGGCGCGGGCGCAATCGGCACGGCCAGCGGCCAGGCGGCCTTGCATCTGGCCATCGTGACGCTGATGGGCGCGGGCTCGCACATCGTCGCGTCCAGCGCGTTGTATGGTGGCTCGCATAACCTGCTGCACTACACACTGCGACGCTTTGGCATCGAGACGACCTTTGTCAAACCCGGCGACCACGACGCATGGCGTGCCGCGCTGCGTCCCAATACGCGACTGCTGTTCGGCGAGACGCTAGGCAACCCGGGCCTCGATGTGCTCGACATCGCCGCCGTCGCCCAGATCGCGCACGAGCACCGCGTGCCGTTACTGGTCGACTCGACTTTCACGACGCCGTGGCTGCTCAAACCGTTCGAACACGGTGCCGATTTCGTTTATCACTCGGCGACCAAATTCCTCGGCGGACACGGGACGACGATCGGCGGCGTGCTGGTGGACGGCGGTACGTTCGACTTCGACGCGTCGGGGCGCTTCCCCGAATTCACCGAGCCCTACGACGGCTTTCACGGCATGGTGTTCACCGAGGAAAGCACCGTCGCGCCGTTCCTGCTGCGCGCGCGCCGCGAGGGTCTGCGCGACTTCGGTGCCTGCCTGCATCCACAGGCCGCATGGCAATTGCTGCAAGGCATCGAGACGCTGCCGTTGCGGATGGAGCGGCACGTCGCGAACACACGTCGTGTGGTCGAATTTCTGGCCGCTCACACCGCGGTCGAAAGCGTTGCGTACCCGGAATTGCCGACGCACCCCGACCACGCACTCGCGCAACGACTGCTGCCGCGCGGCGCCGGGGCAGTGTTCAGCTTCAATCTGCGCGGTGACCGTGCGGCCGGACGCAGCTTCATCGAAGCGTTGTCGCTGTTCTCGCACCTGGCGAATGTCGGCGACGCGCGCTCGCTCGTGATTCACCCCGCATCGACGACGCACTTCCGGATGGACGCCGCCGCGCTCGCCGCCGCGGGCATTGCCGAAGGCACGATCCGTCTGTCGATCGGTCTCGAAGACCCGGACGATCTGATCGACGACCTCAAGCGCGCGCTGAAGGTGGCGCAGAAGGCGACACAAAAACCCGCTGGCGCCGCGCCCCAGACCCGCCCGGAGTCCGCATGATCCTCACCGTTCAACACAAAGCCGCGTACGCGTACACCGGCGGCAAACCGTTCGATGCAAGCCTGCCCACGGCGGTATTCATCCACGGCGCAGAGCACGATCACAGCGTGTGGGCGTTGCAAAGCCGCTATTTCGCGCACCACGGCTTCAGCGTGCTCGCCGTCGACCTGCCTGGCCATTGCCGCAGCGACGGCCCGGCGCTTACCACCGTGGCAGACATGGCCGACTGGCTGGCCGCGCTGCTCGATGCCGCCGGCGTGGAACGCGCGTTCGTCGCGGGACACAGCATGGGGTCGCTGATCGCGCTCGACTTCGCCGGCCGCTATCCGCTGCGCGTTACGCACCTCGCGCTGCTAGCAACCGCAGTGCCGATGGCCGTTTCCGATGCATTGCTCGACGCCGCGCTGAATCGTGAAGCGGATGCGATCGGCATGGTCAACCAATGGTCGCATTCGACGCTCGCCGCAAAGCCCTCCTCTCCCGGTCCCGGCTTCTGGCTGCACGGCATGAACCAGCGCCTGATGGAGCGTGTTTCGGCAAGCGGCGAACCGCACCTGTTCCACACCGACTTCACTGCCTGCAACACTTACGCGGACGGCCTCGCCCGCGCCGCTCAGGTGCGCTGCGCCACGCGGCTGATCGTCGGAAGGCGCGACGCGATGACTCCGCCACGCGCCGCCAAAGCAGTCGCCGACACGCTTGCCCAGGCCGGCGTTACGGTCGACACGCTCACACTCGACGCGGGCCACGCGTTGATGACCGAGCAACCCGACGCCACGCTCGACGCCCTCTTCAGCCTGGCTTCCCGCCCGTTCAGGGAAGCGAAATAAAGGGCCGGCGAGTGCTCAGGATATCTACGTTGAATGAGCCGCGCCATTAGCCGGATGGCCAGGTTGCGCACCTGGCCCGATAGCCGCACAATGGCTCAAACCCGTTCTGTTTCAACCAGATGCGTCACGCATCCGGCATGTGTTGAAGCAACTGGGAGCGACGGGTAACAGCGTAGAAAAGCGTCCATACGGAGGCCGTCATGGCTCAAACCGCACATACCGATCACTTCGCGAGTTTCGCGGAGTTCTATCCGTACTACCTGAGCGAGCATCGCAACCTCGTGTCGCGGCGGCTGCATTTCGTCGGGTCGCTCGGCGTGATCGGCTGTCTCGCGATGGCGCTCGCCACCGGCGACTGGCTGTGGCTACCGGCGGCCGTTATCTGCGGATACGGCTTTGCGTGGGTCGGCCATTTCTTCTTCGAGAAAAACCGGCCGGCCACCTTCCGTCATCCGCTTTACAGCCTGATGGGCGACTGGGTAATGTTCAAGGACATTTGCGTCGGCAGGATTTCGTTGTAGTTTTGCGGCGGCTTGTGGACAGGCCGCCTGTTTTGCCTGGTCCGACTGTTTTGCAGTCGAGCGTTGCGTAGCGCCCCCGGCAAATCTCAAATCGCATCACGCCGTTTGATGCGGCATCGTAGTTTCAGCGGGTTCACTTTCGCCAGTGCGTGCCGCGCGAGCCGTCGCGCGCGCCGCGAGTAACGCGGCCAGCGTCACCTTCAACCTGTCGTTGTCGAGCGCGGTTAAAAGCGTCCCGCTATCCACCCGTGTCGATTCGAGTTCGAGCTGATACTGAAGCTCTGCGCGATCGACGATGAACAGGTCGAACAACTGTTCCACCGTGATCTGCGCCGGATTCGCCAGCAACAGAAAATGCGGACGTGCGCCGTCTTCTTCCAGACGCGCGATCCATTCGATCTCCTCGAGTTTCTGCAGCAGATTCACCGTGATGTCCATATCGCGGCGAAGCATGCGTGCAAGCTCGGGCATCGTGTAGCCGCGCTTGCCGGCGTCGCGTGCTTCCGAAAGCCGCGCGAGCAATTCGAGCGAATCGAACAGATTGCTGCCCTCGAACGTGGGCCGATGAAACTGACCGATGCGAATAGCCGGCAATGCCGATGCGATCATCGCGCCCGCCAGCGTGATGAACCAGCACAGATACATCCACAACAGGAACAACGGGACGGCGGCGAACGCACCGTACACCGCCGTATAAGTCGGAATACGCCGCACGTAATAGCCGAAACCGCGCTTCGCCAACTCGAAAGCGATCGCTGCGGTCACGCCGCCGATTACCGCATCACGCCACTGCACCCGGCAGTTCGGCAGATACACATAAAGAATCGTGAAAGCCACCGCGGTAAGCGGAAGCGCCGCGCCTGTGAGCGCCCACTCGATGACCGGCGTCATGCGCTGCGCCGCCGTGAACGTCATGGATTGCGTGAACACGTACGAGGAAATCGACAGGCTCACGCCGATCAGCAGCGGACCCAGCGTGATGATTGCCCAGTACACGAGAATGCGCTGCGCGATGGGCCGCGCCTTGCGCACCCGCCAGATCACATTGAACGCGGACTCGACGGTCATCATGGTCATCACTGCCGTGAGAAACAGCAGGATCATGCCGATCGTGGTCAGCCCTTTCGCCTTCGACGCGAACTGGTTCAGATATTTGAAAATCTGACTGTTCAGCTGCTCCGGCATCAGATGGTCGGCGAGAAAAAACTGCAGCGACTGTTGGAAGGAGCTGAAAATCGGGAAGGCGGTGAACAGCGCGAACGCCACCGTGGCAAGCGGCACGAGCGCGAGCATTGCTGTGAACGTGAGACTGCCGGCCACCTGCGGAATGCGGTCTTCGCTAATACGCTGCGCAGCAAACCGCGCGAGCCGTTTGAGCGTGTCAAGATCAAAACGCACCCTGGACAACAAACCCACCTCCTTGCTTTCTGAACCGGTGTTTCAGGACTTATTTCACGACCCCGGCCGGACCTGGCCGAATGGCTACGAATGGCTTGCAGTGGCCTCTCGCGCGGACCCAGCCCCTATAATACCCGTTCACCGATGAGGCCTATGAAAGACATTCTCGTGCTCTATTACAGCCGTCACGGCGCCACGCGCGAGCTTGCGCTGGCGATCGCGCACGGCGTCGACAGCGTCCCCGGCATGCAGGCGCGCGTGCGCACGGTGCCGCCGGTTTCCACCGTCTGCGAAGCGACCCAGCCGGACATTCCGGCCGAAGGCCCGCCCTACGTCGAGTTGCGCGATCTGGAAGAGTGCGCGGGTCTCGCGCTCGGCTCGCCCACCCGCTTCGGCAACATGGCGGCGTCGCTCAAATACTTTCTCGACGGCACCACGCCGCAATGGCTTTCGGGCGCACTGTCCGGCAAGCCTGGTTGCGTGTTCACGTCCACGGGCAGTCTGCACGGCGGCCAGGAATCCACCTTGCTCTCGATGATGCTGCCGCTTCTGCATCACGGCATGCTGATTGTCGGCATCCCGTACACGGAGAGCGCGTTGAGCACCACGCAAACCGGCGGCACACCATACGGCGCGTCACATTTCGCGCGTGCGGGCACGGCTGGCCAGGGCATTTCCGCGGACGAAAAAAACCTCGCCATCGCACTCGGCGCACGCGTCGCGCGCACGGCAGCATCCATGAGCGAAAGGCCGTGAGCACCGGGCCGGACGTCGAATCGACCGGCACGCCGGATGCGAATTCCGCGATGAAGGCGTCGCTGCGCGCCGCCGCTGTGCCGGTTCGGGCCAACCCGGTTGCCGCGCTCGGGGCGAGCGCTGCGTTGATTGCGCTGATCGTTCTGTCCGTAGCGTGGGAATGGTGGCTCGCGCCGTTGCGTCCGGGAGGGTCGGCGCTCGTGCTCAAGGCGGTGCCGCTTGTGCTCGCATTGCCGGGCGTCTGGCGGCGACGCCTTTACACGCTGCAATGGGCGTCGATGCTGATCCTGCTGTATTTCGCCGAGGGCGTCGTGCGCGGCTGGAGCGATCGTGGCCTGAGTGCGCGTCTGGGCTGGTTGCAGGCGGCGCTTGCGGTGGTGTTTTTCGTCTGCACGTTGGCTTATGTCGGGCCGTTCAAGCGAGCGGCCAAGTGGGCTACGAAACGGAAGGCTTCAGACACGGCTTTGCCGAATACGTCACAGGCGACCTCACAGGCCGACGGGCAATCGGCTTCGCAGGCCAGCGGACACCCGGCGGAAGAGGATGCGCAACAAGCCGGAGCACATACCACGGCGCGCGCTGCATCTCACGCAACAAGCGCCGAAACAACGCTGGCAGCATCTCGCCCGACCGCCGACAACGGCAACGGCAACGCCCCCGGCGCATCGCCCGCTCGACCGTCAGACGCAGCCCGATGACAGCCGCGCGCCCCACCCAACCATTCGCCAGATCCTCAGCCCCTATCCGCTGACCGACCATCATGACCCAGACCGCTTTCCTCGACGCCTGCCGCGACGCCATCGGTGCAGCCCAGGTGCTGACCGATCCGCACGACACCGCCCCGTATCTCACCGACTGGCGCCGCCGCTACACCGGCGCGGCCTGTGCGGTGCTCTGCCCCGGCACGCCCGCTGAAGTCGCGGCGCTCGTCAAACTCGCGGCCGGGCATCGCGTCGCACTGGTGCCGCAAGGCGGCAACACGGGTCTCGCCGGCGGCGCCACTCCCGACGCGAGCGGCGCGCAGGCGGTCGTCAGCTTGCGGCGCCTGAATCGCGTGCGTGACATCGATCCGCATAACAACACGATCACCGTCGAAGCCGGCGTGATTCTCGCCGACGTGCAAAGGCACGCGGAGGAAGCCGGCCGGCTGTTCCCGTTGAGCCTCGCCGCCGAAGGCAGCTGCACGATCGGCGGCAATCTCGCGACCAACGCGGGAGGCACCGGTGTGCTGCGCTACGGCAACACACGCGAACTGTGTCTGGGCCTCGAAGTGGTCACGCCGCAAGGCGAGTTGTGGGACGGGCTGCGCGGACTGCGCAAGGACAACACGGGCTACGATCTGCGCGACCTGTTCATCGGCGCGGAAGGCACGCTCGGCATCATCACCGCAGCCGTGCTCAAGCTGCATCCGCAACCTGCCGCGCGTGTTACGGCGCTCGCCGCGCTGGCGTCGCCCCACGCGGCGCTCGATTTTCTGTCGCTCACGCAAAGTGTCGCCGGGCCGCTGCTCACTGGCTTCGAACTGATGTCGGATTTCTGTCTACGGCTGGTCGGCCGGCATTTCGAGCAGATGCGTTATCCATTCGCCGGATCGCATGCGCAGGTCGTGCTGCTCGAATTGTCGGACAGCGAAAGCGAGGAACACGCACGCGCGCTGTTTGAGCGTCTGATGGAAACGGCGCTCGAAAAAGGGCTCGTGGAAGACGCGGTGGTCGCGGAAAACCTTACGCAGTCGCAGGCGTTCTGGAATTTGCGCGAGCATATTCCGCTCGCGCAGGCCGAGGAAGGTTTGAACATCAAGCACGATATCTCGGTGCCGATCTCGCGCATCGGTCACTTTATCGAGGCCACTGACGCGGCGGTCGCGCAAGCCGCGCCGGGCGCGCGCATGGTGACGTTCGGGCATCTGGGCGACGGCAATCTGCACTACAACGTGCAGGCGCCCGAAGGCGTCGACGCGAAGACGTTCCTCAAGCAGTACCAGAGCCCGATCAACAAGATCGTCTACGACAACGTGCATGCGCATCGTGGCAGCATCAGCGCCGAGCACGGGCTGGGTCAGTTGAAGATCGACGAGGCCGCGCATTACAAGCAGGACGTCGAGGTGCAAATGATGCGCGCCGTCAAACACGCGCTCGATCCGCTAAACCTGATGAACCCGGGCAAGGTGCTACGCTAGGTATCTGAAGAGCCTCCGCTGCCCCGCGCGGAGGCCGTTGCAGGAGCCGTCTTCGTGAAGATTCGAGTGCTGTCCGATCTGCATCTGGAAAACGACGAACCCGAGCTGGTGCCGCACGCGCACGCCGATCTGATCGTGCTGGCCGGCGACATCCACAATCACGCGGCCGGGCCGCGCTGGGCGGCGCAGACCTTCGACGGCGCCGTGCCGGTGGTCTACGTGCCGGGCAATCACGAGTATTACGACGGCGAGTTCGGTGCGCTCGAAACGGCGCTCTACGACGCGGCGGCGCAGGTCGACAATGTTCATGTGCTGAATAACGCGGCGCTGGTCGATCCGCACGGCGAATGGCGCGTGCTCGGCACGACTTTGTGGACTGACTTCGCGCTATACGGATCGAACCCGCAGGCTCTGGCCGGATCGATCGACGCATCGCGGCGGGTCATGCTCGATTTCAAAGGGCTGATCCAGATGAACTGGCCGCACGATACCCGCGACGCCACCCGCGATTTCTCCCCCGACGATTCGCTCGCGCTGCACCGCCACGCGCGCGCGTGGCTGGAAGACGAACTGGCGAAGCCGTTCGGCGGCAAGACCATCGTCGTCACGCATCACGCGCCGCATCGGCTGAGTCTCGCTGAACGGTATGCCGAAGACCGCGTGTCAGCCGGTTTCGTCAGTCATTTGCCGGAACTGGTGCACGAGCCGGTCGCGCTGTGGATTCACGGCCTATGCGCAAGTTGAGGGGCTAAAAGTTCACCTGGCAAGTCACGCTCGAATGGACAAATTCTCCAAACAAGAGCGCCGCCGAAAGTAACTCGAATGTCCCTTCGACCTCACGCCCTCAGAGTGCAGGCGTCCTTTGATGAGTCCGACGACATCGCACACTACCGTTTATCAAAAATTAATATATAAATCCGAAATAGCTACTGCGGCGCCGACCACGTCACGTAGCGAACCGCCAGCTGCTGATACCTTGGCCTTTATAGACAGACACGTGCCAGTAGTGCATCGATGGTCATAAGCGAACAACGCCGAGTCAGATAATTATGCAAATCCAGTTAGCGTCAGACCTTCACCTTGAAATGATAAACCGCAATTTTCCACGCGAGCGGCTTATCGAGCCCGCGCCGGATGCGGAGCTTCTGGTCTTGGCAGGCGATATCCACAACGGCTCAACAGCATTTAGTCTTTTCAGAGACTGGCCGGTCCCGGTCATTTATGTCGCCGGCAACCACGAGTTTTACGACGGTATTTTCGACACAGTCCTCCAAGAATTGGAATCGGACTCGAAAGGGACTTCAATACATTTTCTCGAACGAGAATCTTTCGTAACTGGTGAGCTACGTATATTAGGCTGCACTCTCTGGACAGATTATCAACTTTATGGCTCAGACCTAGAAAGTCGGCGTAGGGCGCAGGATTATTGCGACAGCCACCTACACGACCGAAGGGCAATTTCGTCGGGTGCCGGACCATTTACAGCGCAGTTAGCATTGGAACAACACTAAAATGCTCGTTCTTGGCTGGAATTAGAATTATATAAACCTTTCAATGGACAAACGGTCGTAGTAACCCACCACGCACCGCACCCTTTTTCAATCAACGAAAAATATCAGGGAAGCCCGTCGAATCCCGGGTTTGTGAGTAATTTAAGCGACTTACTCGGTCGTGCACAGTTTTGGATGCACGGACACTGCCATGACAATGCCGACTATCAAGTCGGAGGCTGTCGCGTAATAGCCAATCCTCGTGGTTACGCACTTGATTCAGGGTCTTCTCGGGTTGCTTCCGAAATGAGTTTTGAGAATCCTCGATTCATCCCGGACCTCGTCATCCGCATTTAAATAGCCGGTTCGGTCTAAATCCCAGTAGAGACGGAAAAGCCATTGCAACTTGGCATTACGCGGCTCTTATTGTCGGTCCTCGGGACATTTACTGTGCATAGGGCGAACGGGCAACGTTGGCATCCGGCCAGAGCCCGTTCAGCTTCTAGCCAATGTGACGTCTCGCCAGCTAAAGGTGTACCTTAACGGCCTCGCTCTTGGCGGCCTTTTTTGCACCTGCGCAAATGCCGACCTGGGGACAATCACGCCGCCTTCGTTGCACCCTCGCTTTTCGCAGCGAACTACCGCTTTGCCTTCATGCCATGCGCCCATGTCTGCCCACCGGTCAATTCACGGGCGGAGCAATTCAATAGGGTCCACACCAAGCGCCATAGCGAGTCTTTGTATGTTGTCGAGCGTGATGTTGTTTGCGCATCGCTCAACTTGGCTAACGTATGACCGATGGAAGCCGCACTGCTCTGCGAGTGCCTCTTGAGAGATTTGCCTTTCCAGACGTAGCCTCCGGAGATGTTCAGCCAGTCGCCGCCTGAGGAAAGGGTCGAAGTCGTTGTTGTCAGTTTCGGTCATGGCCAGGAGGTTGGCGCAACACGACCTTTACGTCTACCGCTTAAACGTCTACTCCATATTCATCTACTGCCTATACATCTACTCTGTATACGTATACAGTAGAAATATGTACCGTCAACTCCTTAAATGCTCGACTGAGGTAACCCCGATGCCACCACGGAAGCGCAATCTCGCCTTGTTAGCGCCTGATGTCTATTTGTCACGCTGGAGAATCTTCGAAACCGATGACGGTTTGCCACGTCTTGTAGGCTATGACTCCGGTGACTGCGGGCACGTGAGTTCTGCTCTCGTCAGGTTCAATACTAAGACGATGCACGTGCAGACGAGCGACGGCCTTACCTACCGACTCCTTGGCGAGCCAGGAAGCTTTCGGGATGTTATCGACACCTGGGACATCTGGTTTCACTCCATCACCGGCGGACAGGGCGGCGCCGTTAAAGATGTGACAGAACAGATGCGCCGAAACGATATGGGTAATGGCGATGCCTAGCGTTCGAAAATCTCATGCGCACGCAGCGCGAGTCATAAGAAGCGCGGAGCCGAGATACCACAGCGAGCCCACTCTCCGCCGACAAGTTTTAGCTTTGTTTAAGTAAAGGAATGGCCATGCCGCAGTCCGCGGATGCTACAAAGAACATCACATCGCTCGATGACGTACGGGTGCAACATGTCATTCGTCGCGTTGTCGTCGCAGCCATCCTGTGTGACCCGAAAGCCACAGAAACGTTTCTGAATATCCCCGACGCGGCGCTCGGCCGTATGTTCAAAAATCATCTCTGTAAAGTCGCCGGCTTAGCCACAGTGTACGGAATTGACCTTGTCGCGCTCCTGGAGGAGGAAGAGAATCTTCGCAAGCGCACCGAACGTGCATCGAAGCAGCCTCCCGAAAGCGAACCTCTGCCTGGACCGAGTAAGTCGAACGCTGAGCGCTACCCTCTTGTGCTTCAGGGTAAGCTCCTTCGCACTCACGACTTCTGCAAGGCAGCCGGCATCACGGAAAAGATGCTGGACAAGCTCATCGCCGCAAATCGGATGTTCCGAGTCTACTTCGGCGCCGAACTCTACTGTCCGGCATTCTTCCTCACACCTATGATTTTCCGCGACGACTTCCGGAAGGTCATTCGTAGTCTTGGCAAAACCGACCCATGGGCCATGTTCGACTTCTTCACGACACCGATTGAGTCGTTGGGACTGGGCGTCCCGGCTACGCCGCTTCAACGGCTATCAGTCGAAGATGTTGAGCCAGTAGTCCAAGAAGCGGCGGCATTTGCCGAACAGTATGCACGCCTGTCTCCATAGGCAAAAGACCGCGGCTCCTTGGGCCCGCTGACCATGAAAGAGCTCCTGGATTACGCCCTCAATCACCCCGCACTTCTGGTCCTGCCGGCAATCGGATTTGCCCTCAGTTTGCTAATACTGCGCATCAAAAGGCGATACGTCCAAGAGGGAATTCTGTTTAGACGCAAGCCTACAACGGAGCGTGATGACCGCACCTCCAAAGGGACGAACGCAACGGTTCCCACGCCATCCGAAACCGATGCGATGGCACTCACTCGTGAGCGTATGGAAGAGATGTTTCGGAATCTGGGCTCCCGGATACCTGCCGAGGTTCAACAAGAACTCTTCAGCGGCGTGGCCGCGATAATTACCGAGATTCAGAACCTGCACTTCTCGCAGCAGCCTGACGCCGACGATTTCATGACTACCGCCGATGCGGCGAATCTGCTATTCGTTTCCCGTCGACATGTGGCGAAGCTGCTCGAGCAAGGAAAACTCAACCTTCATCAAAAGACGGGTAACAACCGATACGTGACAAAGGCATCGGTGCTGGAATATCAAGCCAACCAGCATGCAGCCGAAAAAGCTTACCAGGCCTCGACGGGTGAAGAAGATTGAGCCGAACGCGGCCAACCGGGTCGAACAACAGGTCAGACGGCTCGACTGAGCACGTCGCGGTTAGCAGACTCCTTTCGAAGATTTTGCGCCATAAACCCGAGATGATTGGAATCTGTCTCGACAGTCAGGGCTGGGTATCTGTCGACGAGCTGATAAGGCGAAACTTATGACCACTCCATACGAACGGACCAAGGCGGTTATCGAGACTCGCAGCTTTCTGCAGATGCTCGCGTCCGACGAAAATCTCACTGACCTCAACAAACTCCGAGAGGCGGCCTTACGACTCCTTCGACACTACCCGCTTGACGTCGACCTTGCGGTGTCGGCTGCGGCATTTCCTAACGTTTGGACAGCTCCCGAACGGTCGACAAGAAAGTGACGCAAGGTACTCACCGCTCGATTATTAGGAAAGAGTGCTGCACATTGTTGATTTGAAACTCGCATCCGGCAGACACGTGGCAATAAGACATTCTGCTTCTTGCCGTACGTCTGACCAACCATCACGCAGAACCCGCATGCATTCATCCACTGAATCATAGCTAAGTGCGAAGTTATCGATGTCCGAAATGTTCATCAGCGCTAGGTCACTGGCCGACGCCTCGCCGTTCCAGATTCGGGAGACCAGAATGTCTGCCAGGACACCGGCATCGTCCGTCTCGCCGCTTAAGATGGTTTCGGCCACCAGGCCTCCCATACCAACCAAAACTTTCCAATTCTGGGGTAGCGGGGGAACATCAAACCCTTGCTTCCTCGCAACCTTTTGCATCGCCTCTGGACAGGTGCGCGGACGAAACTGCCCACGCCACGCAGTCTCCTCAGGATTCCCGCTCTGGTTTCGCCAGACGACCGCGTCACCCGCACCGCCAAAGCGCTCATAGAGCATTTTGTGACCTGCTTCATGGTACGCAGCGATGCGGAGTTCGTTCAGCGTTATTTGTTCGTCAGTAACGTCAAGCATTTCAGTTACACCTTTAGATTTCGTGACATCAAGGTATAGCTCGATGAGATGCCATGAAACGGGTGATAGCTACGAGAGATTTCTGCGTGCAAATGCTTCCGATAGCAAAGCCGAATTTCGGCGGAGAATGGAGCCGCGTATGACCAAACTAGACACCACACCCGTCGGAAAGCAGCTATCAGGGGAGTCAGATAACCCGTCCGAGGACTTCAGCCGAAGCTGGCAGATGAGGAAATCCCCTAGCTGCGGCGCCATTTTCTCAGGACCTATTACAGGGAAGTGGTGCGTGTTCGTGCCTTCGTCTGATGTTGACTTAGCGTGGGCGAGAATTAAGGGCGCCGTGGAGGCCGACGAGCTCTTGTTTGCCAAGGTGTCCACGGCGCTGCGCAGCAAAACCCGAGACGGCCATGTTATATGCGTGTACACGCGAGACTGGAACGACACACAGGAACTCATGCGCACACGTGAGGTATTGAGGTCGTTAGGCTTTGTGGAGGAACTCGGATACAAGCGTGACGTTGATACGCTGAACAGGGTTTATGGCCCCGATGAATGGTTCCTTCGTGCTTAGCAAGAGTGGAACCAATATAGCAACGTGGCAGTTCCCGCCAGGCGTACACCGTCGACATGGTGTCGCGCGAAACCCGTTCACAGAGACGCTTTCTAAGATGACCGATTGGCTGAATGAAAAGCTGGAGAAAGCTGCTGGCTGGCTGCGAGAGGCGGATGGGATACTAATCACCGCCGGTGCTGGCATGGGCGTCGACTCGGGCCTTCCTGACTTTCGCGGCCGCGAAGGTTTCTGGCGCGCTTATCCAGCGCTTCAGCATCGTGGCTTCTCGTTCGAAGACATGGCAAACCCTGCAAGGTTTGCGGAACATCCGACGCTCGCGTGGGGCTTTTATGGACACCGCTTGACGCTCTACCGTGAGACCGTCCCGCACGAGGGCTTCGCGATTTTGCGCCGGTGGGCGGACCGCATGCCCCTTGGTGCATTCGTTTTCACGAGCAATGTTGATGGGCAGTTTCAAAAAGCGGGCTTCGCCGCAGACAGGATTCACGAATGCCATGGGTCGATTCACGCGCTTCAATGCATAGAAAGATGCACGAACGATGTGTGGTCGGCCGAGGGGTTCCATCCGCTTGTGAATGAGAAGACATCCGAGTTGGAGAGTCCGATGCCACGTTGTCCCCACTGTGGCGCCCTTGCACGTCCGAATATTCTGATGTTCGGAGACTGGGGTTGGATTGACTTACCTTACGAAAAGCAGCGCGAAGGATTAGCGGCTTGGGCTTCGACCGTTTCGAAGCTGGTTGTCATTGAACTTGGCGCGGGGAAGGCGCTCCCGACGGTGCGGCGCTTCAGCGAGCGAAGCGCGCGCCAACGGCTCATTCGGATAAATCTCCGCGAGTCTGTTACAAACCCAATGCATGGCGTGGGATTTGACGGTGCAGCCGAGGCTACACTTCAGCTAATCGACACGATGATAGCGTGACGAGCCCTAGCCCCAGTTCGGCCACGTAGAATTGTGATTTGAACGCCAAGTCAAGGTGGCAAATTGACTGTCGTCGCTCCGGATGTGCACGAGAATTTTTATCGGCTGTCTTGTGCGCGCTAACGATTGCTATAACGGGCGCAACCTGCAATTGACTGTCGAAAAGCTCAAGCAATCGAGAAATTGGTGTCCCGTGTCAGCGTTACCAGTGAGTCAACAATTTGCAGGGGTTCTCGCGTTCCTAAAACCCACTGGGCCGCTGCAACCGGTTCGCCGCTGCACTTCCATTTGTCTTCGAGACTGCCGCATTTTCTGAAAATAACGCTGAAGCCACCAGAGAAAAAGGGGCCGCACTTTCGAAAAGCGGGCCCAACTCCTTTGGAGACAATCGAAGCATCGTCGGCATATTCAAGTTCCAAGTTCACGCTGCCGGAACGGAGCCTTCCCATGCTCGCTGCAGTAGCGCTCTCAGTGGTTGTTCCTCGATGGGCCGCGGGTTCCAGTATGGATTTGAGAGTGCTACCTCGCACGCCCGGTCCAAGTCCAGTTCTCTCAGGCCAATCTCCCGCAGTCCTTGCGGCACGCCCAGTTCCGCATTCAACTGATAGAGTCCGTCCGGCGCTGACTCAACATTTAAAGCCCTCGCGATTCGACTCATAGCGTCATCTGCGACAGTGCTATTGTAGGCGAGCGCATGCGGAAGGACGATTGCGTGTGTCTCTGCGTGTGGCAAATTGAATGTGCCACCCAACGTATGACAAAGCTTGTGATGCAGTGCCATACCGACATTGCCGAGCACCATGCCGCACAACCATGCCCCGTACAGACACTCGCTGCGCGCCGACTTGTCCTTGCTGTTTTTCTTCACGCCGCGCAATCCATTGGCGAGAGAGCGGATACCTTCTTCCGCCATCAATGACATGACAGGGTTTCCATCCTTCGCATACAAACCCTCTGCTGCATGGGCGATTGCATTCAGTCCACTCACTATTGAAAGTTGGACCGGCAGCCCGACCGTCAACTCCGGGTCGTACAGGACGGTCTTCGGAATCACCCTGACATCGCGGCCTGTCTTCTTCAACCCGTTCTCTGTAATGCCATAAATGGGAGTCATCTCCGAACCAGCATATGTCGTCGGGATGGCGATGATGGGCAGCGAAGATTCTAGCGCTATCGCCTTCCCAAGGCCAATCGTTGACCCTCCTCCAATCGCGACTGCACAGTCCGCATTCACTTCCTTCGCGTGTTCGCGTGCGCGGCGAGCGTTCTCAATTGGGACATGCATCTGCGCGCCGTCGAATACCCCTGCACTTGAAGGGCCGAGGAGCGACGACACGACTTCAGCTTGAGCCTTCTGCTCCGGGGTGCAAAGAACGAGCGCCCGACGCGCGCCAAGAGTCTCAACCTCCTGCTGAATCAGCTTCATACTTCCGGCGCCGAACACAACTCGCGCCGCTTGCGTGGTGTAGGTGAATTCATACATAAGAGTTAGCTTCCTGTATCACCGGCCAATATGGCTCGCTTAGACATAATCGACTTGATGTCGCGCGATGCGAATGTCACCTATGACTTGCTTCACCCGCAGATGCTCAGGATGTGACGCATATGCTTCAAGCGACTCCTGGCTTTCGAATTCCGTGTAAAGGACAACATCGCAGGCGTAATCAACGGCGCTCACGTCTAGACCAACTTCCAGCTTTGTGAGCCCAGGAATCTTCCCACTCAAACTCTCGAACGCAGTCTTTACCAGCAACGCAGACTCCTTCTTTTGCTGGGATGTTTCGCCACGAACGTTCCACATCACGATATGCTTGACCATATTTATTTCCCTTAGTAATGCGTATGACCAGGCCAAATTTTCGAGATGCAATCCCATGCCACAAGTATGCACGTCAGCGAGGCTGAGCCTAGGCGCAGAGCCCAGCTGACTCTATATCTGGTCTGCCGTAGGATTCGATTACGCCTTGTTTTTGTTGTACACGTCGACAAACACAGCCGCGAGCAGGACAACGCCCTTGATGACCTGCTGGTAGTCCACGCCGATGCCCATGATGGACATGCCGTTGTTCATGACGCCCATGATGAAGGCGCCCACAACAGCTCCGACAACCTTGCCAACGCCGCCGGAAGCAGATGCGCCACCGATGAAGCATGCTGCGATGACGTCGAGCTCAAATCCGGTGCCGGCCTTAGGCGTTCCACTATTCAGTCTCGCGGCGAAAATCAGCCCCGCCAATGCAGCCAGTACACCCATGTTCACGAACGTCAGGAAGCTGACTGCAGGAACGCTGACACCTGACAGCCGCGCGGCCTTTGCATTACCGCCGACCGCGTAGATTCGGCGGCCGATTGTCGTGCGATTCATGATGAACGTGTACACACCAATCAGCACACCCATGATGACTAGCACGGTAGGCAAGCCACGGTAGGACGCGAGGAGATAGCAAAAGAACACAATTAGCGCCGTGAGGACGACATTCTTTGTCACGAACATTGAGAACGAGCCACTCCCAACGCCATGTTTCGCTGCGCCCGCCCGGTGCCGAAGCTCAATCAGAAAGAAAAGCGCACCGACAGCCACGCCGAGGAGAATCGAAGTGATGTGCAGGTTCTGTCCGTGAAAGATGTCAGGAATGAATCCCGAACTTACTGCGCCGAAGGCATCCGGAAATGGACCGATGGACTGTCCTTGCAGGACGAGGTTTGTCATACCGCGAAACACCAGCATGCCTGCCAACGTCACGATAAACGACGGCATCCGCCAGAACGCAATCCAGTAGCCCTGCAAAGCGCCAATTAGCGCGCCGGCCACCAGACAGATGATGGTCGCCCAGACATAGTTGATTTCAAACTGAACCATCAATACTGCGGCCAATGCGCCCACAAGGCCTGCCGTAGAGCCAACAGAAAGGTCAATGTGCCCCGAGACAATCACCATGAGCATGCCGAGGGCCATGATGACGATATAGCTGTTTTGAAGCACAAGGTTCGTCAGGTTGAGCGGCTGCATCAGCACGCCACTGGTCGCGACCTGAAAGAACACCATGATGATGACGAGCGACAGAAGCAGCCCATACTCGCTGCCGATACGCTTGACCATTCCGAAAACTTCGCTTTTCTTGACCTCGGTGCCTTCGGCGGCCACCGGAGAGAGTGCCTTACGCATTTTCGATGTCTCCATTTCGCATGATTGCCCGCATGATGTTTTCCTGCGAGGCATCTTCTGCGGTTAGTTCGCCGACAAACCGGCCTTCGTTCATGACATAGATGCGGTCACACATGCCAAGAAGCTCGGGCATTTCCGAGGAAATCATGACCACACACTTACCTGCAGCAACAGCCTGATTGATGATGTTGTAAATCTCATATTTCGCGCCGACATCAATTCCTCGCGTCGGCTCGTCCAGAATCAACACTTCAGGCCCTGAAAATAGCCACTTGCTAATGACGACCTTTTGCTGATTCCCGCCCGACAGATTGCCCACGACGTGGGTGACACCTTGTGCGCGAATTCGGAGTTTCTTGAGAAATTCAGTCGCTACCGTTATCTCTTCATGTTCGTTGACGACCCCGAGCTTCGATATGCCCGTGAGGTTCGCCAGGGTGATATTTCGCTTGATGTTGTCGTCGAGAAGCAGACCATTACCCTTCCGGTCCTCCGTGACGTAAGCGATACCCGCCTTGATAGCTTTCTGGACCGATGAGGTATCGACGGCCTTTCCATGCATCAGCACCTGGCCGGTGATGTCCTGTCCGTAGGTGCCGCCAAAGACACTCATGGCGAGCTCCGTCCGCCCGGAACCCATCAGGCCGGCAATGCCGACGATTTCACCCTTACGTGCCTTCAGATTTACACCCTTGATGACAGCCCGGCTACGCTGCGTTGGGTGCTGGACGCGCCAGTCCTTGACTTCGAAAATAATGTCGCCGATATCTGGCGTACGCGGCGGATAGCGGTCGGACATCTCGCGACCGACCATCGCCTTGATGATGCGGTCTTCGCTTACAGCGTCTGTGCGGCAATCGAGCACATCGACAGTCGAACCATCGCGGATGACGGTGATGCCGTCGGCGACCCGCGATATTTCATTGAGCTTGTGCGAGATGATGATTGACGTAACACCACGCGACTTCAGTTCAAGCAGAAGAGTAAGAAGCGTATCGCTGTCTTTCTCATTCAAGCTGGCAGTAGGCTCATCCAGAATAAGCAGACGAACCTCTTTCGACAATGCCTTCGCAATTTCTACGAGCTGTTGTTTGCCAATCCCGAGGGTACCGACTGCGGCGTCTGGAGAATCCGTAAGGCCAACTTTGGTCAGCAACTCCTTGGCTTTCGCACGCGACACCTGCCAATCGATGACGCCGCGCTTGGATTGTTCGTTACCAAGAAAAATGTTCTCGGTAATCGACAGCATGGGCACAAGAGCGAGTTCCTGATGGATGATGATGATTCCGACAGCCTCACTATCCGAAATATCGGCAAACGAACGCTCCTGGCCGTCGTAAAGGACATCACCGACATAAGTGCCGTGCGGATAGACGCCACTGAGAATCTTCATCAGGGTCGATTTTCCCGCGCCATTCTCTCCACAAATGGCGTGAATCTCGCCTTGGCGCACACTCATGTTCACGTTATTCAGAGCTTTGACAGCGCCGAAGCTTTTCTGAATCCCGCGCATCTCCAGAATGGTATCCATGGTCAATTCCTTTGATTGGTCACGCTCGGGGCGTGCCTGCGTTAGACGGGTGCTTCACCAGAAGACCCCGTCACGCTGGTATTCCGACGGCCTACTTGATTTGCGCCTGCGTGTAATAACCGCTCGTCACCAGTTCCGCCTGATAGTTGGCCTTATCGACCAGCACTGGCTTGACGAGATACGTCGGGACAATCTTCACGCCGTTGTTGTAGCTCTTCGTGTCGTTGATAGGTACCTGTTTCCCGGTGAGCGCATCGTCGACCATGTCAGCTGCGACGCTGGCAAGCTTGCGTGTGTCCTTGAACACAGTGGAGGTTTGCTCTCCGCGGACGATGCTCTTCACGTTCTGAACGTCTGCATCCTGTCCCGTGACGATGGGCATTGCCTGCTGTCCGGAGCCGTAACCGACGCCCTTGAGGGACGAGATGATGCCAATCGCCAACGAGTCATTCGGAGCCCAAACAGCGTCGAGGTGGTCTTTGCCGTAGAAAGCGCTCAGCAGGTTGTCCATCCGTGCCTGAGCCGTCGCACCGTCCCAGTTACGTGTCGCGACTTTTTCGAACGCGACCTGCTTGCTGCGAATGACAAACTTGCCGCTGTCGATGTACGGCTTCAGAATTGACATGCCACCCGCGTACACCATGTGAGCGTTGTTGTCGTCCGAAGAACCACCAAACAGTTCGATATTGAAGGGCGTCTTGCTACCGGCTTTCTGCCATGCGCTGACGATGCTCTGACCTTGGAGGACGCCGACGCCATAGTTGTCGAAAGTCGCGTAGTAGTCGACATCCTTGGTCTGACTAATCAGGCGGTCGTACGAAATCACCTTGATACCTTTCTTCTGCGCGAGTGCCAGAGCGTCCGAGAAAGTTTTACCGTCGATGGGCGCGATGACGAGTGCCTTGACACCTTTGGCGAGCATGTTCTCGACCTGATTCACCTGCGTCGGCACGTCATAATTTGCGTACTGCAGGTCGGCGGAGTAGCCCTTTGCCTTCAGGGCGTCGACCATGCTCTTACCATCGGTAATCCAACGGGACTCGGTTTTGTCAGGCAGGGAGATTCCGACAACCCCCTTATCCTGGGCGGATGCGGTGCTGGACATCGCCGAGAAAGCCGTCGTCGCGGCGAGAATGACCAAAACACTTTTCAAGATTTTCATGACATCGTCTCCTAGTTAGGAATACATAGTTATTGGTTCAGTTTTTTACCTGGAAAGCTCAGTACTGACGCCGGATGGCGTCAGTACTCAAAGCTATCGTTCGATAGCGACCTCGGCACCGGCTTCCTTGGAAGACGCGAACATGGCTTCGATTACGCGGCTGATGTTGTATGCCTGCGTGGCAGGTACAACCGACTGTGTGCCATTGCGCAATGCGTCGAAGAACGCGTTCGACTCGCGGTCGAAGTAGACGGGGTTGCCAATCTCTGCAATGTCCGGCGAATACTCGGTCTTCTTGGTCGCCCAGATTTCCGGGAAGCTGGTTTCCTGCCACTCGGTCCAACCTTCCGGATGGTTACCTTTGCCTGCGTCATAAATCTTGTAGCTCGCGGGCAGCGAGCGTGACGACATGATGCCTTCCGTGCCGTAGGCGGTGATGTCCCAACTTTCGGTCCAGGGCAAAACGTCCCACGACATGAAGTCGACTGTGACAATCTTGTCGTCGTAGTTCAGCACGGCGCCCGCGGCGTCTTCACGCGACTCGTCGCCGTGGAAGTTCGGGAACTTGGTAATGCGAGCATTCACCGACCGTGGCAGGCCAAAATGAAGAAGAATGCGGTCGATAAGGTGACATCCGATGACGAACACGGCGCCGCCAATGTCGCCAGGCTGCGTCATGTGCGGAGTCCCCGCCTCGTCGTGCGAACAGCCCCCGTGAGCGCGCACCTGCACGACCTTTCCAAGACGACCACTTTTGAGAGCTGCCTGCATCGCGTCGACCGATGGTGCGAAGCGCCAGCAGTAGCCGACCTGCACCAGACCGCCAGTACGCTCAACCGCGTCGACAATACGCTTGGCGTCGACAGAACTACGGCCTGCAGGCTTCTCGCACAAAACAGCCTTGCCTGCTTCAAGCGCCTCGATGGTCAGGTCGGCCATCTTTTCGCTCTTCGAGTGGACGAGTACGACATGCACGTTCTCGTCCGCCAGAATGTCTTCCTTCGAGCGTGCTTCAAGGCCAAGCGCATCGACGAACGGTGTAAGCAATGGGCTCTTGTCCCAGGCGCCCAGCATCTTAGCGTCGGTTCGACGCTGGATAGCTTTGACTCGCCCGGAAGTGTGCGGGTGAGTGATGCCAAGGCATGCCACACCCAGCGTTTCATTCGGACCAATCTTTCGTGCCATGACGTATCTCCTCCAGATTTCCTGTTAGACCTTGACCGCTTTGCCCGTCAGCGCGGACTCGAGGGCGGCATCCGCCAGGCGCAACGCCTTCAGCCCGTCCTGCACGGACGTCGGCAGCGGCGATTTCGCGTTGAGCGCATCAACGAAGGCTTCGAGCTCCGCCTTATAGGCGTCAACGTATCGCTCGAGGAAGAAGTTCAGGAGCGGCTCGCGGGCATCCGTGGTTTCCTTCGTCCAGCGGCGAATGGTTGAAGGACGGAGGTTTTCCTGCAGAAGCATCCCCTTGGACCCAGAAACCTCCATACGCTGGTCGTAGCCGTAGACCGCTTCGCGGCAGCAGTTGATGTGGCATTGCTTTCCAGAAGCAGTGCGCAACAGAACCATTACCGTATCGAAGTCTGTCAGTCCTTCCAGCGACGGGTCGATGAGGCGGCTTGCAGTCGCCATAACTTCGACAGGTTCTTCGCCGAGCAGCCAGCGAGCCATATCCAGGTCGTGGATAACCATGTCGCGGAAAATCCCGCCGGAATGCTCCACATAGTCGCGCGGCGGCATGCCCGGGTCCCGGCTCGAAATGATGACCTGACGCACGTCACCCACTTCGCCTGCGTCGATGGCCTTGCGGAAGGCTTGCGAGGTCCGGTCAAAGCGGCGATTAAACGCGAGCATCACGCGACCGCCCTGACGTTCAACCTCGTTCGCAGCGGCGAGCGACTTTTCCATATCAAGGTCAATCGGCTTCTCGCACAGGACGGCCTTGCCGCGCTTCACCGCTTCGAGCATGAACGTGATGTGAGTGTCCGTCGGCGTACCGATGACCACAGCGTCAACGTCGCTGCGCTCAAGAACGCCCGCAGGGTCCGTCGACGCTTCACAGCCAAGCCGGCTAGCGAGTGATGTTGCTGCGCTTTCGACGGGGTCCGCGACGACGACCAATTTGGCATTCGGGCTTGCTGCAACGTTGGCAGCGTGAATGCGACCAATACGGCCAGCTCCGAGTACGGCGATTCGAATCATTTGAGTCTCCAGAAATACGTTGTCTTTTGAACGTCGAAGTCGTCAGGCGGCAGCGGTCGACTCGGCCGAGAACTGAGCGATGGTGGTGTCGTACGCCCGCTTTGCCATTTCGTCGAGCGGAAACTTGCGATGTACCTCAGAGATAAGCTCAACGCCGTAGTAGGGCAATGTGCAGCCTGCCTTGTCGAGGGCATCGACGAACGCGCGGCAGTCGCCCACGCCTTCGCCGCAGAGCTGACGGTTGAAGGTCGAGTCATCGAACAGCGAACCCTGAACCTGCGCGGCAACATCGTCCATTTCCACGCCCTTGATGAATCGCGCGGGGATTTGCGCGACCTCGCTGTAAGGCGTATTGGCGCGTGCAACGTGCCAGTGGTCGACCATCAGGCCGCCGTTCGGCTGATTTGCACCTTCTGCAACCCTCAGCGCTTCAGCGACGTTCAGGATGGGGGAAAAGGGCATGAACTCGATTGCGACTGTTGCGCCGACCGTTGCCACGTCTTCGCAAAGCTTCCCGAATTCATCAGTCATATGGGGAAAGTCGGGCGGGCTCTTGTCGAACGGACTGGCGCCGATTTTTAGATTACGCATTCCGAGCTCCCCGCCCAGTTCAATGAACCGGCGACGGCAATGGTCCGACTTCGCACGTGCCTCACCGGCGAGATACCAGTCCATCAGGATTTCGAGTTCGAAATACTTCATGCCCGTATCATCGAGAATGGCTTTGACGCCTGACAGTCCATATTTCTCGATGCTGTGTTCGAGGTCGTCAAGGATAAGGCCAACTCCGCTCCAGCCGGCACGCATTGCCGCTTCGCAACGGTCGCGCAGTGGGAACGGGCTGATTTCGTTCGCTGCACAGGGATATACATCGCCAGCGAGGGTCCAGTAGGCAGCCAACAGCTCTTTCTTCGCACTCATCTTTAGTACTCCTGTATCTCTCAATTTCATGGACTTGTTCGGATGCACGCTCTAACGTGCAAAGCGACTACTGGATTGCCCGCATGGGCTTGTCAGACGTCGCGAGAGTGAAGTCCCATGACACTGACCAGAACGGCGACGACATCCCGACACGCTTGCCTGCTTCCGGGTCGTCAATCTTGTGGAAATCGGCGATTAGTTCTCGCTTGACCCCGAAGACTGCATCTTCGGGCAGATAGGGGCAGTCAGGCGTGAAGATGTGAGTGATGACCGCTTCGTATCCGGGTGCTGTCACGATGAAGTGCAGGTGCGCAGCCCGGTTCGGATGGCGGCCCATTGCGCCAAGGAGCTTTCCAACAGGGCCATCCGAAGGAATCGGATAGTGACGAGGTTTGACGGACTTGAACCAGTACCGGCCTTCGGCGTCTGAAGTGAATACGCCGCGTAGATTCGACTCAGGTTGGACGCCCTTTTGCTGAACGTCGTAGAACCCGTCGTCGTTCGTCTGCCAAACCTCGAGCTTTGCGTTGGGTATCGGCTTCCCGTTGATGTCCGTTACTCGACCTTCAACGACCATGGGCTCACCTTTTCCATCAAGGCAAATGTTCTCGCCATTAGCATATTCGGGCGCGTTGGCTACGTAGAACGGTCCTAGAATCGTGTTGGGCGTTGCGCCGCTCGGACGACGATGATTGATGGCATCGACCAGCATGGACACACCAAGAATGTCCGAAAGCAGGATGTACTCCTGGCGCCAGTCGGTACACATCTGACCTGTCTCAGTGAGGAAGCGGATAGCGGTGAACCACTCTTCATGCGTTGGCTCAATTTCCTTTACCGCAGCATGCAGGTGTTTGACCAGAACGGACATCACTTGGCGCAAGCGAGCATCAGCACTTTCGCTCATTCGCGCATTGACAACCTCCGCCGAACGGGCTTCCTCAAAATAGGGTGACGTGGACTGAACTGTAGAGGGTGCGCTTTGCATTGAATGTCTCCATCAATCTTTTCTGCAGCTTTGAAACGAGTCTATATTCTCCGTGGCTGGCAAAACAGAGCTAGAAAGGGAAAGTCTTTCGCGCTGAGTGGGAAGAAGCCGCAAGTCCCACCAGGAAAGCATTTACGCTGTCCAATGCCGTTCGTATTCGGCCTGCTGGAAGCGCTCGACAAGCGCGTCAATAAACAGTCGCACCTTCACGGGCAGATGCGAGCGGGTTTGGAACGCGATGTTCATCGTCAAGCGAGGAAGGTCCCAATCGTCAAGCACCGGGACGAGGCGACCAGCTTTGAGGTCGTCGTAGATGATGTATTTAGGTTGAACCAGAATTCCCATGTTATCCAGCGCGGCGATACGCAGTATCTGGCCATCGTTCGACTCCACGAGTGGCTTGACTTTGACGCAAACCGACTCGCCATCTCGTGTGAACGACAGCTCCCGCGGATTGTCCGCAAGCTGATAGTTGAGTAGGCGGTGCTTGGCGAGCTCAGCAGGAAAGCGGGGGCACCCGTTCGCCGCAATGTAGCCAGGTGAGGCAGCCAATATTCGTCGCGTCGAGGCTAGCCTTCGAACCGTTATGCTGCTGTCTGGTTCGAGAACCTTTGTTCGAACTGCGACATCAATTCCATTCTCGATGATGTCGTAGTAGCGGTTGTGCGCGAGAACGTCCACCGTAATGTCGGGGTATCGAGCCGTGAAATCAGGAAGCATTGGCGCGATATGAAGCATGCAAAACGATAGGGAAGCTGTAACTCGAAGGATGCCGCTCGGACGTACCACCGCCTCTTTGATGACGGCTTCAGCTTCACCTAGGTCCGAGAGGATGGACTTGCAGCGCCTATGGAATTCGGCTCCGGCCTCGGTTAGATAGAGGTTGCGCGTCGTTCGTCGCACCAACTGGACCCCGAGCCTCGCCTCCAGCGAAATCAGATACCGGCTTGCTGCTGAGATTGAAAGCTCAACGGCTTCCGCAGCCCGGCTGATACTGCCTGTCTCGGCCACTTCGACGAATAGTTGTAGTTCTTTGAACTGGTCCATGCCATTGCACCATTACGCTTTGTCTCCACCCGCATCCGTGCGGATGCGGCAGCATGTGCGAATCTGGCTGAACCACCTGAGGTCGCACAAGCATCATAATAGTGCTTCAAATCTATCTTTGATTGACAAAAATCCATCAATAATCTATCAAATCTGCGTGTCGTCCGGCGCACGCCGCCATGCCTGAGCAAGCAACGCCTGAGCGAACGCTGGTGGCTCCCAATCTTCCTTTAGAGCTCGGAGCATCAGTTGGTTCTGACTCTCAGGCGCAAGGCCACCCGCCGGCGGGTCCCTATCGAGGTTGGTCGGGAATGAATATCCTTCAGCGCATGAATTGATGACCGACATTACTTCCATTTCGGTCATGTTGCCGGCCTTCAGCTCAGCTCGGAGCACCGGATATAAAACCTCGGACATGCGAGACCGATTGACTACCTCCATTGCTCTTCCATATGCCGACGAGATTTGTAGAAGGTTTGCCATTCTCTGGATGCCGCTCGTCCGGTTTGAACCCGCAGCGTGGAACACGGCTGGATTGAAGAAAATGGCATCACCTTTCGCCAAGGGCATCTGGACATAGTTACTTTCGAAATACTCCCGGAAGTCGGCTCTGCGCCAAGCCACATAGCCTTGAGCATATCGCTGTGAGTACGGCAGCACCTTGGTTGGTCCGCTTTCTACCGGCATATCGCTATGGGCGACAGCCCCCTGCAAAGTCAGGAAGGCCGACATTTCGTGCACATGCGGGGGAAAGGACGCAGCCACTTCAGATGTCTGGAAACCCAGGTGGTAATCGCGATGCGCCTGCTGCGCTTGCCCGCCGGGCCTCACGACATTCACCTGCGACGTAACTTGGTAGAGCGGGCCCAGCCACGCTTCAGCGGCGGCCGACAACCAAGGATTTGAAAAGTAGCGGGCAAAGACGTCAGGCGCAGTCAGACAAAGCTTTTCCTGCGCGTTCCAGATGCGGTCATTTGCACCAGCTTTCGCGAAGTGGTCGGCCTTCCGTCCCGAATTTCGCTCCCGTTCAATGACTGATTCGAAGACCGCCGTGGCGTCATCAATGCACCTGGTGTCAGCAAACGCTCGCTTGAGCACAAAAATACCCGCCCCATCCCGCAACACGGCCGCCCACTCAGCCAGCAGAGCAAGCTTTGCGGTGTGGTTCGAGACCACCTCCGCCAAATCGCCGCATTCGTACAGAGGAATTTCTTCCGTCGACTTCGACGCGTAGCGCAACGCTGGCCCGGTGTGCGCTCGAAGCGCGGCAACAAAGTCGCCCAGAACGCACTCATTTTCATGGTACCAGGCAGGTTGCTCAGCGCGGTAATTTTGAAGTCGGTAGCTCATCCGTGCCTCCTATTTTCGATGTAGGATAGCTTGCAAAGCACCAATGGGAATCTCATAAAAACATCAATAATCTATCAGCGAAGGAGAGTCAGATTGGCTCACCGCTTTTTGATTAAGGAAATCGCCCTACAGGCAGGGCTTGGCGTAGCCACTGTAGACAGAGTTCTGAACGGTCGGGCAAATGTTCGGGAACACACGCGCAACCGCGTTGAGCAGGCGATAAAAGAACTTGAGACACAAGAGCGGAACCTGGCTAATACAGGTCGGAAGCTCATGATTGACGTGGTGGTTGAGGCACCAGAACGATTCAGTGACGAAATTAAGAGCGCGCTCGAAGCGGAGTTGGCGCTCATGCATCCGGTGGTCGTCCGCCCGCGCTTTCAGTTTCGGGAAACGATGACGACGGCCGAGGTCGTAGACACCCTGCGCTCTATTGCTCGAAGAGGCAGTCATGGCGTTTTTCTGAAAGCCCGCGATGTCCCCGAGATTTCGGAGGAAGTTGGTGAACTGCAGCGCCTCGGCATTCCCGTCGTTACAGTATTTACCGATATCCCGCTGTCAGGTCGCATCGCTTACGCCGGACTCGACAATCGCGTTGCGGGAGCGACGGCTGCATATCTCCTCGGTCTGTTGCTCGGCCCACAGCCAGCCAACGTGCTAATAACGATGAGCGACGAGCATTTCCGCGGTGAGGAAGAACGCGAGATTAGTTTTCGGCGAGCGTTGCGCAAGCACCATCCCCGTCTGAAACTGATTGATGCTAGCGGCGGCCATGGTCTCGATTCTCCGACCGAAGAGCGAGTCCGAAGCGTCCTCAATGATGGCGCTGACATCGCCGCCGTCTACTCCATGGGCGGAGGTAACGTTGCAATTCTTCGCGCATTGGAGGCACAGCAGGAAGCTCCGGTGTGTTTCATTGGCCATGACCTGGACAGGGATAACGTACGGCTTCTAACGACTGGAAAAATCCAGGCAATCCTGTATCACGACCTGCGACAGGACATGCGGTCTGCGTGCCATCATGTCATGCATTATCACAAGCTCCTGCCAGCATCATCCGTTGCGTCGTCGTCTTCGGTCGTGGTTGTCACACCGGAGAATATTCCTGACTACATCGCGAGTCGCTTCCGCGAGTGATTCGCGAGCCAAAACCGCGCCATGGCCAGTTCTTTCCTACGTGGCACATGGCTGGTCGGGTGTCTTGAATGTGCAAATCCGAACGGGTGCAACGCTGGGAAGGTCCGGGGGAAGTCTTTACCCGGACCCACCTGAGATATCAAAACTGCGTGGCCACCCCCGCAATCACGCCGAACTGGCTTTTCCCGAAGTTGGGGTTTGTGCTCGAACTGTTGCCGTTGACGGGGTCATCATTGACATTCGCGCCGTACAATCCGCTGTCGAGACCGATGTTCGACGACGAACTGTTCCGGACGTACGCCAGCTCCGTGTACAGGAGGGTCCGCTTGGACAGCGAATAGTTCGCGCCGAGTGTGAAGAGGGTGGCGTTACCGTTGCCTTTGTTTGCATTGGCGTGATAGACGGCACCGGTGATAGCCAAAGCCGGCGTCGTCAACCAGGTTGCCCCAATCCACTCATGATTGACGGTTGTCGGAAGCCCGGCGCCAGCCGGCAACGCGGACGGAGTTGCCGTCCCGAAGTAGCCTGCGTTCGACGCGTCGGGTGCGCTAAGGTGCTGGTAGCCGACGTAAGCAGTTACAGGGCCGAACCCGTATGTAAGGCCGGTGAGAATTGAGCGTGACGTCAGGTACACGTTACTGAACTGGCCGTTCTCGTCACGAACTTCGTCATAGGTGGCTTGCCAGAAGAGCCCCTTGTTGGCGTACGAAAGTTTGACACCGTCCGAGCGACCTTGGGCGCTTCCGAGTCCGCTGGACGTGCCAAGCTGGCCGGGCGCGCTCCCGGGGTTGCCGGCGTTCCACTTCGACGAATTCGTCAAGTCATACTGGCCTTGGAGGGTGAAGCCCGCGAGCGTCGGCGACAGGTACTCCACGCCATTCGCAGCCTGCGAGAAGATGCGACCGCGGACCAACGTGCCAATCGAATACCGCTTTGTTTGCTGAGGGTCAACGTCGCCTGAATACTGGCTGATTTCGGCCGAGCCCATGTTTCCGAGCTTGACCTGCCCCCATGTGTCGTTGTGGAGGCCAACCGTAGCCTGCCCCTCAAAGAAGCTGCCGTTCGCAAAAGAGCCGTTCATCGTGTTAAGACGGGACTCAAGCTGGAAGATTGCGTGAGTACCGCCGCCGAGGTCTTCGGCGCCCTTGAGACCGAATCTTGACTGAGCCCAGCCCCCACTTTGCGCACCGAACACGTGCCCCTTCGGTTGGTTCGTCTCGTACACGATACCGTTGTCCACGATACCGTATAACGTGACGCTGCTTTGAGCCATGGCTGTTGCAGTCGCCGACAGCGCGAACAAGCCAAACATAAGATTCTTCATCAGCATCTCCTTTAATATAGTTGTACTACGCAATACATTTACCTCGAGCACTCTCAAGTTCTACGTTCGCTACGGATTTTTCTCTCTCCGGGGTTCCCGCTTACCGTTTATCAGACGCAACAATCTCAGCATTGGGCAGTCGCACAAGCGAATGGGCTGAAAAATCAGATGGGATTGCAAGCAGATATGCGAGGGCGCGCCCTACGGCGACGATTTTCGTGAAGCACGTCTCCTGCACTGCACTTATCTAATTTGGCCCGAGTCTATATTCCCTATCCGCTTGAACAAAGAGCGGAAGGGAGAAACTCTTTCGCGATACCAGGGAAAATGCACCTCAAAGCAAGCGTGCATCAGCGTTTTAGCCCTAAGCTGTATCGACTCCTCGCGGTTAACCCCTGTATCCCCGTCAGCATGTGTTCAATTACGGTTCAGGCGTTCCGACGCGAAGAAAAGCGTTCTGTGGAACCAATTCAAATCGTCCGTGAGCGAGCAAGCTCACGTCGTCTAACGCGACCGTACGGAGATACTTATGAAGTTCAAGCAACTGTCTCTTTTTGTCATCTCAGCAGGAATAGCTCTGAGCCTTACATCCTTTTCGATGTCTCAGGCAAGCGCAGCCACGAGCGATAGCGCGGCCTCGGACAGCACCATGTCGAAACAGGAGCTGAAGGCACAGAAGAAGGCCGACCGAAAGGCACGGCGCGCTACCAAGAATGCCGAACTAAATAAGCTTGAAAAGAATGGGTATAACCCTGCGGGAAATCAATCGAACTACCCGCAAAATCTGCAAAACGCGCAGCAGAAAGCTGCGGGCCAAAAACCTACCAATGCACCTGCTGTGGCACCCTGACGGTCTCTCGGGGACGGGCTTTTTTGTTCGGCCGAGCCGCTAGCGGCTCGAGCCGCACCAACGCTGTTGCGACAGCACGGTAAGGGAAGTTGAGCCCCGCCATTTCCTAAGCGAGGCCTTCAGACACGCTCCAAGCATCATAAGATGCCCCTCGAAGCCAGCGTCGCCGGTCAGCCGTTCGCCTCAGGGCGATAGTTTCGCCACCCTATCCGGTATCTCAAGGCTATCCCACAGCACCGGTTGTGCCGCAACCACTGCCGGTGATGTCCGACCGGTCGCGCGACCGCATCGAGGGACGGGCAGCAGTGCGTATACCGCCAGACTGGGGTGATGAGTTCGCGTCGGAAGGACGCGCGCGGAAATCTGGCCGTGGGCAAGGGAGATTTGCTCGAAAATAAGTTTCAGCAAACTGGAGCCAGCTATTGACGGCCGGTCGTAAACCCATTCTACTCGCGACGAGCGAGAAGCAACCAAGCCGCCCGTGAACGTGAGGTGCTTTTATTTCCGAAGCCCATGCGCTCTACAGTTAGCCTCGCGGGTCAGCCACGTCGCTGCATCTCAAGTCAGTTTGACGGTCACTCTTTCCATTCTTCCAGAATCTGTTGCGCAAGATAATCGCAAGGAGGCCGATTTGATTTGGCGCTTCGCGCGAGGACTACCTCGACATCATTCATCGCAGGTACGCCATCGCTCTCTGTGAGCTGAATGAAATTTGGCGGGATGCTGCATTTCGCGAGAGGCGCTATCGCGAGACCTGCCTGGACCATGGCGAGCAGACCGAGGAAGCTCGGGCTCTCATAGTTCATCCGGAACCTGATATTGTCCCGCCTCAGCGCTCGCACTGCATGGTCGCGCGCCGTGCTGCCGTCCGCGAATACTGCGATGGGTAAGGGACGCTCGAGCCAAATCTTTCGCTTCTCAGTGCCCGTCCATATGATTGGCTCGTGCCTGATGAATTCGCCGGCCAGTCCCTTTACCTTGGTCAGGCAGGCCAGGTCTATGCTGTTGTCCTTCAACATAGGCACAAGGGCGATGCTGGGTAATCCGATAACGCGAATGTCCACACGTGGATGCATGACCGCGAACCTGGCCAGCACCTGAGGCAACAAAGAAGACACATAGTCATCGGGGACGCCGATAGTGACTTGTCCTTCGACTTCGGGCCGAACGACCGAGGCCCACGCTTCATCGCGCATCTCCAGCATGCGACGTCCGTAGTCCGCCAGTCTCTTGCCTTCCGCAGTGGCCGCCACGTTGCGAGTGTCGCGCACGAAAAGCTGCTTCCCGAGCGATTCCTCGATTGTGCGGATTTGCATGCTGACGGCCGACGGCGAGCGAAACACTGTCTGCGCCGCCTTGGCAAACGAACCCGAGTCCGCCACTGCTACGACCATCTCGAGCACGTCCAAATCGAGCTTTTTCATATTATTCAGAAAATCTGAGGAGTTGACGCAGTTTAATTCGTTTCTCTTCAGATGCGTGTAGTCGGAAAATAGAGTTCTCAAGCTTCTCGAGGTGACTGCAATGCACGGTTCAGCGTCGATGTACCAATTTCTGGCGGTGGGCGGGATGCTCGCGATTACGCCCGGCCCGAATATGGTCTACGTGATGTCACGCTCGATTGCGCAGGGTCGCGGCGCTGGCCTTATCTCGTTAGCCGTTGTAATGCTCGGATACCTCTTCTACATGTTCAGCGCGGCGTTTGGAATCACAGCACTCGTACTTAAAGTGCCGGGTGCGAGCGCGATTCTTGGTGCGGCCGGCGCCGCTTACCTTCTTTATCTTGCATGGCAAGCTGTGAGGCCCGGAGGACGCTCCCCATTCGAAGTGCGTCAGTTGCCGCAGGAGGCACCGCTTCGGCTGCTTGCTAAGGGTGCGACAACCAGCCTGCTGAATCCCAAGTTGGCGATGCTCTTCATTTCGCTGCTGCCGCAGTTCATTGACCACGGACGAAGCGATGTGTTTGGTCAGTCCCTCACGCTCGGCTCGTTGTTGATTGCGGCGTTCGCTCTGGCGAACGGCTCCGTCGCCATTGCGTCCAGCGGGATGGCCAGATTTCTCAAGGGCAGGCCTGGTCTGATGCTCGTTCAGAGATGGGTGATGGGAGTCATGCTGTGCGGGCTTGGAATAAGCCTGGCGATGGACGCTGTGAAGTATCTTGTCACGGTCTGACCGCGGCGCGGCGCCACGACGCTAAGGAGGGTCGTCGTGGTCACCGGTCCGCACTCTGGCGATACGCCTTTCCATTTAGACCATCAATATCGCTGGGATGGCTGCTGACTCGGCAAACAACGTGTCATCGGCTTCCTCGAGGTGTCGCGTTGCCGCGCCCACCACCGGACGGGTTTCCAGTTGTGCTCGGCCAGTTGCCACCGGAAGAGCCCCCGCCCGACCGGCCGCCGCTCCCGGTCGATTTGGCCCCGCTGGACGAGCCCTTCGACGCACCGCCCGAATTGCCGCGCGCGCCACTTTGGCTGCCGCCTGTCCCTTTGCTCATCGCCGCCTCCATTGAACATGTAGGATGCTACTAGCCGCTTCCGATGGGCCGGATTGCACATCGGAATTGCGACCATCACACCAAGATACTCTCAGGGTGCCACTTCCGCGAGTCGCTGGATAATTTAGTCGGAAAATATGTGGTTCACCCGGTACATAATTTCTTCTGCAATGTCTGTTGGAAAGAGCGCGGGGTCATCGGTAACTATTCGAAGCCTTCTATACTTCAGCCTTTTGCCAAGCCGTTATGACCGTTCATGGGAAAAATAAAAATGATAGCCAATGATTTGAAGACCGTTATAAATGATTCGTGGAATACCGCAAAGCTTGAGGGTAAAACTAAAGAGCCGGAGCTTGCAGCTGCCTTCATGAAGGCGTTGCTGTCTCAGCATACGGTAAGCGAAATAGCGCGGTCACTATCGAGCCAGCTACCTAAAGATAGCTCTTTGGTTGTAAGAGGCATCTTTGCTCATCAGAATCCGTATGCGAATTTCAAGAATTCGAAGAATGAGGAAGGCAAATCTGAACTTGCCGACCTCGTTCTGCTGCGTGAACACGTCGCCGATGGAGGGAACGTTCAGAAGCGGGGATTTCTAATCCAGGCAAAATCAAAAGAGCAACCCAATACGGGAGCGATTACCGACTCCAGAGAAATAAGGCAGTTTGAGCTTTATGCATCCTGGCCAAAATTTAAGCTAACAAAAAGCTTTTTAGCAAACTACAAAGCCTTTTCTCCACCGACGGGAGACATTAATTTCGCTACCGGGTATAACTCTCAACAATCCAGATACGGTATCGTTGCAAACAAAGAAGCCGTTCTTGCATCGGCCCCATGGGGCGAAGATTGTGCGTGGGTCATCTGCCAAGATACACTTGGTCCGCCATCCCACACGGCAACATCAGGAGCCGTTTTTGAGGCATCGATGGATGACGTCCTGCAACGCTTCTTTCACTTCGGGTGGGGGCGAGACTATGGCGCAGCGCAACCCGGGGACTGGACGCAATTCCTAGAGTTCTTGTCGAAACTCGTTAAGGCAGACAAATTTCAGCATAGCCTAGTCCAAAATCGAGCCCAAGAGTCTCGAGCAAGAGTTCAGGCGCGTTCTTGGCAAGACGGAAGGTCCTCGTTTATGACGAGGGACGTTGTACGCAGTCAACTTACTTATTTTCATACTTTGAACAGGTTGGGCTGGATACATTTTCCGCCTTCCTATTGGGTGCCATTTTTCTTGGGCAGATACCGTAAAGTGCCGGTCAGTATCCTTTATATCGGCACTACGTCTCCTCAGCCTTGGACTCATGACTAAGGGCGAATCTCTAGTGAAAAAGGGGTGTTCAAATCAGCGCCAATGTGCATGGAAGCGCTAATTGTGGTCGAGGAGTGATACCGACTACTTCCCTATTTGACTGATTAGGCACAGCGCTACCATTTTCAGCAGAAATTCCGACTGACAGCCGTGAGCCCGCCGAGAAGGTGGGACATGTCGACGAGCCGTTGAGCGACGAGGTGGCGGACCTCGCCTTCGCATTGCCACGTCCCATACACCGCGAGCAGTGACGCCCCGAGCGCTTCCAGGCGGAACTTCTCCTGCAGCGACGGCCAGATGATGACGTTCACGTTGCCGGTCTCGTCCTCGATGGTTACGAACATCACACCCTTTGCCGTTCCAGGACGCTGACGTACCGTGACCAAACCACAACCGCGCGCAAGCCGGCCGTCGCGGTAGGTCATGAGCGTTGCTGCCGGCACAAGACGTTGTTCGAGAAGCACCGGTCGCAGTAGCGAGAGCGGATGCCGACCGAGCGTGAGACTCATCGAGTTGTAGTCGGCGACGATGTCTTCGCCCTCCGACGGCGTGCCGAGCACCGGCGTCCCGTCATCCACGCCAGCATCGACAAGGATGTCGCGGTCTGGCACTGCGGCCACGGATGCCCAGAGTGCTTCACGCCGATTGCCAGCAAGCGATGACAGCGAGTTCGCTGCGGCCAAAACCTGAAGGTCTTTCCGGTCGAGCTGGGCGCGCCTGGCGAGGTCGCTGACCGTTGCGAACTGTCTCACGGCTCTCGCCGCTTCAATGCGCTCCGCGGCGCCGTCCTTCATGCCCTTCAGCAGTGACAAACCAAGGCGTACGGCCGGCCTCGACGCCGCGTGACGGTTTTCGAGAACCGAGTCCCAGTTGCTGACAGTTACGTCCGCAGGCAAGACCTTCACGCCGTGCCGCTGTGCGTCCTGAATCAGCTGCGATGCGGAATAGAAACCGAGCGGCATGCTGTTGAGCATCGCTGCAAGAAACGCTTCGGGCTCGTGGCATTTCAGCCAGCTGCTCGCGTACACGAGCAACGCAAAGCTCGCGGCATGACTCTCCGGAAAGCCATATTCGCCGAAGCCGTGAATCTGCTGGAAGATGGCTTCGGCGAACGCCTTCTCGTACCCACGCTCCATCATTCCGTTGACGATGCGGTCGTAGTATTTGTCGAGACCACCCTTGCGTTTCCAGGCTGCCATCGCACGACGCAGTTGGTCTGCTTCGCCGGGTGTAAAACCGGCAGCCAGGATGGCGACCTGCATAACCTGCTCCTGGAAGATGGGCACACCTAGCGTCCGCCCAAGCGCAACCTTTAGCGCTTCGCTGGGATAAGTCACGGGTTCCAGTCCTTGGCGACGGCGCAAATACGGATGCACGGCGCCACCCTGAATCGGACCAGGCCGCACGATGGCCACCTCAATGACGAGGTCGTAGAACTCGCGAGGCTTCATGCGTGGCAGCATGCTCATCTGGGCGCGCGACTCAATCTGAAACACGCCGACCGTGTCAGCCCGAGAAATCATGTCGTACGTCGCCGGGTCTTCGGCGGGTATGTCCTGCATCTCGAAGCGTTCCCCGCGCTGCTCAGACACGATGTCGAGCGTGCGCCGAATCGCCGACAACATGCCCAGCGCGAGAACATCTATCTTTAGCAGGCCCAGCGCTTCAAGGTCGTCCTTGTCCCACTGAATCGCGGACCGGTCCGCCATCGCGGCGTTCTCAACCGGGACGAGCCGCGTGAGCTTGCCGCGACTTATGACGAAGCCGCCCGAGTGCTGCGAAAGATGTCGAGGGAAGTTAAGTAGCTGCGCGGCCAGCTTCGCCCAGAGACCAATGAGCGGATTCTCCGGGTCGAGGCCGGATTCCGCGAAGCGTTGGAGCAGGTCCGCAGAGTGGTCGAACCACTGATGCGACTTCGCGACCTTGTCCACAATCTGCGGGTCAACACCGAGAGCCTTGCCGCTTTCGCGCAACGCGCCGCGCGGCCGGTAGGTCGATACTGCCGCTGCGATGGCTGCACGGTCTCGCCCGTACTTCCGGTAGATGTACTGGATGACCTCTTCGCGTCGCTGGTGCTCGAAGTCGACGTCGATGTCGGGCGGTTCACCACGTTCCTTGCTTATGAAGCGCTCGAATAGCATGTTGCCGCGAGCAGGGTCGACCTCCGTCACGCCGAGGCAGTAACAGACCGCGCTGTTTGCAGCGGACCCGCGCCCCTGACACAGGATGTGCTGGCTGCGCGCGAAGCGCACGATGTCATAGACCGTGAGGAAATATGCCTCGTATTCCAGTTCACGGATGAGCTGCAGCTCATGCTCTATTTGCTCCTGCACGTGGTGTGGAATGCCACTTGGATAGCGCCGGTGTGCACCGATGTATGTCTCCTGCCGCAGATACGCTTCGTGCGTGAATCCATCTGGTACAAGCTCGTCTGGATATTCGTAACGAAGTTCGTCGAGCGAGAAGTTGCACCGCTCGATAATGTTGAGTGTCTCGTACAGCGCGTGCGTCGGATAAAGGTTGCCCAGTCGGAAGCGTGAGCGCAGATGACCTTCTGCATTGGGGGCGAGGTCGTATCCGCATTCGGCGACGGTCTTCCGAAGCCGGATTGCCGTCATCGTGTCCTGCAAGGGCTTACGCGAACGGACGTGCATGACGACATTACCTGTCGCCACAACCGGCACACGATACTGGTCAGCCACATGTTCGACGATGCCGCGGTGGATGTCATCCATCGCGCGCTGGTGCATGGTGAGCCCTACCCATGCACGGTCCGCAAACACATTGTTCATCCACTCGAGTTGAGCCGCTAGCGTATCTTCTTTCGCCGGGAAGTCCGGCACCAGAATGGCGAGGCAATTCTGCATGCCCCTCAGATGCACGTAGCCTTTCTCAGGCTTCGAGATGTCGTGCGGTGTGAGCAGGTATTCACCCTTCGCCGCGCGCATGCGCCCCAACGTGATGAGCTCCGAAAGGTTGCCATAGCCCTCACGGTTCTGTGCCAGCAAGATGAGACCGAAGGCCGGCGTCCGGTCCGCATGCACAAGCTGAAAGTACGAACCGATGACAAGCGGCAGTTTTTCTTTTTTAGCCTCGACATGTGCGCGCACGACGCCGGCGAGTGAACACTCGTCGGTTATTGCGAGGCCCGAATAGCCAAGCTGTGCGGCGCGTTGCACCAGCTCTTCCCCGTGCGAGGCGCCACGGAGGAACGAGAAGTTGGTGAAGGCAAAAAGCTCCGCGTAGTCAGGAAGCGTTGAAGATGGAAGGTCCACGAGCGCACCGTCCTATCCAAATAGGCCGTGGAGAAACCAGCGCACTTCTTCCGTTTTGACGACGGGCCGTTCGCGAAAAATCCAGTAGCAGCTTTTGTCGGCCGCTTCCGCCACGTAGTAATCGCGCGTGACCGCTTCACTGTCGTGCCACCCAGCTTCGATGCGCTCGCCGGTCGAGACGAGCCTGAGGGGCGAGCCGTAGAACGGCCGATGGTTCTTCATCATGAGCTTGATGGGTTCTTCGAGCAGCCAGGTTGGACGTGGCAGCTCAGGGGGCGGGACCTGCGCCTTTGCGTCGTTCTGGATGGGCACCCACCGGTTTGCCATCTCCGGCCGATGGTCGGACGTCGGCGCCGCGCGCTCCACGTTCTCCGCGCCGAGTCGCGCGACCAGCAACTCAATGAGGCGGTTGTGGTCTTCTGCCGAACCGCCCGGCTCGGGAAAGAGCGAATCACTCGGAGGTTCGGCGGGCTGCGTGCTGGTTGCGGTCAGGCGAACCGCGAGGACAGCAGCGGGCAGTTCGGTGCGCCCCAAACGCTCCTTCAGAAGACGGACGAGGTGCTCCTCGTGCCAGGTCGGTTCGGCAAGCGCGACTTCGAGAACAGTCGGCTCAACAGCTTCGCGGCCGCGCTCATGTTCGAGCGACACCGTGGCGTGGGTCAGCGCGAGTTGTTGGGCGCTCAACCATCCGCACATCTGGACGATGAGGCGCTTCGCCGAAAACAGGATGGCCTCGGCGTGTTCGACACGGTCAGGAAGCTCGGTGCGCGCGCTGAAAGTCGGCGGCAGCTCCAGCCATCGATACAGTTCGGGCGACAGTCCATAGGCCCGGTCAAGCGCATCCAGCAAATCCACGCCGCAACGTTTTTTCAGCCCCGCGCGCGGCAGGCGGCGGATGTCGCCCAGCACCCGGCAACCGAGACCTTGAAACCAGTCAGCAAACCCGCGCAGTTCCTGCACGACAGTGAACGGCAGCGCGTTGAGGTTTCGCTCGAGCGATGGCATCTTGAGCACGCGACAGTGGCCGCGCTTTGCGAGCAGGCAGGCGCCTTGTCCAGTGGGTGCGACGCTCATGCGAATTGTCACGCCGATTGACTTCACGACGTCGCGCATCAACGCGCAGACGCGTCGGATGCCGCCGAAAAGCCGCAAGCTGGCTGTCACGTCCATCACGATGGTTTCCTCATCGCAGACGGCGACCTGCGGCGAGAAGCGAAGCAGGCCGAACGCGACCTCGCGCTGCATGTCGCGCTCGCGCTCGACGCTCCGCTCGTACATCAGGGTGTCAGGTGACAGCGTCGTCACACCACCTCGTTTCATTCCCGGGAGCACACCCGCCTCCCGTGCTTTCGAATCCACCACCACAACCTTGTCGCGCTCCAGCACGACGCAGCCATGCTCAGTGCGAGGTGACCACCTCGGACGGAACACCTCCAGCGAAAGCCGGGGCAGGAAGATGGCGACGAACACGGCCATAGGGGCTGAGAAGAATCGGTGACGGTTGCAGGGTGATGGACAACATTTCGCTTTGTGTTGGGCCTCGTCGCTTGACCACATCGACGACGAGGCCACCGTCAGCCGGCCTGACTCCGAGCCGCAAGGTGGCGGGCGACGCGTCCTGTGCACTCGCCAGTGGCCGGATGAGCACAAGAAGCGTTTCTGACGCCTGCGCCGCCAGATGTAATCGCCGCAGCGCCTCAGTCCGGATGTGCTGCTGCCAAAGAATGAGCGCGCCGCAGCTTGCCGCCTGAAGTACGCGCTCCGCGCACCAGAGCGCGTCCGCCGTCTTCGGTGCCCGCAATCTCATGAGTCGCTCTACCGGCAACCCGAGATACGAGAACGCCAGCGAATTGGGTACATGCGGCGGCTGCAGCAGCGCAATCGGCCGCGTGCTCAATTCCGCAAGCGCGGGCTTCAGGAGCCGCATCTCCCCAATTCCTGGCTGCTGAACAAGCAACTCCACGAGTGCGCCCAACGGCCAGCCACCGCCAGGAAGCTCGGCAGACAGAGCCGCGTAGCCGGTATCGACCGTCCTGCCGTGTGCACGCGCGAGTTGCGCCCCGCGCCAGAGCGCTGGGTGAATCGACTCGACGTGTTGGGGCAAGGTGGTCATGTTGCAAAAATACTGTATGGATGTACAGTATCGTATATCAAAAACCCAGTTTGTGAAGTGCCCCTTTTTCGTCGCGACGGGAGACGCCAATGGACATGCCTGTGCGCAAGCACCCGATGCCGGAGATTGCAGCGTTCGTAGCCGAATTGCGTCACGCGTTCGGGGATGCGACCATTGACCAGGCGGTCGCGCGTGGAAAGGCAGGCGAACCGACATTCTTCGCGTGCGAGAACGGCCGGACGGTGGGCACGAAGGCAACAGACGCGGTGAACTGCTGGAGAGTCGACAATAGTGTGCGGGACCGGCACTTCTGCCGGGGATGTGACGGGTCATGCATCGGGACCGAAACACGGTGCAGTCAACGGAGATGACGCATGTGCTACTCGGCTCAAATCCTGGCGGACTACCGTCGCTATGTCCGGATGTTCGGCGCCCACATGGACATCGCCGAATTTGCGCGACTCTACTTCCTTCAGGCAGAAGGCAGTAGCGCGAAGACGCCCAAGGCGCTCGACGAAGCCTTCCGCGACCAGCAGAGCGATGGCGAGCGTGACATTTGGCAACTCATCGACAAAACGCGCGCCCAGCAGAAAACGAAGCTCGAGGAGGAACTCTTCAAGCAGCGAACGCGCCTAACTGACGCCGAGCGCAAGTTGCAATCGAAGGTGACGAAGGCAGCGACCGAGAGCCGACGAATCGCCAACGACAAAATCGAGGCTGCGCTACGCCGCATCGAGGACATCAACCGGACCGAATCGAAGCCTCGCGACTCGCGCATCTTCCCGGGGTGGTACGCACCCGTGCTCGTGATGGAGAACGGCGAGTATGTAGTCAAGCCGATGCGATACCAGTGCCGGGTTGCCGGCACACCGGCCAGTTTCGACGTGAAATATCCAGGCACGTATAACGCCCGAAAAAATTCATTGGAGGGCTTCTGGAAACCGTGCTTTGGTCACACGCATGGCGTGATGCTTGTCGAGGTGTTCTACGAGAACGTGAAGAAGGCGAAGATGGAAAGCACCTTGCTTGAGACGCACAACAAGGACGAGAGCGTCGTCCTCGAGTTTCGCCCGAGTAACCGGCAGTTGATGCACGTCGCCTGTCTGTGGTCGCGATGGACCAAGCCTGGCCAGCCGGACCTGCTCTCGTTCGCGGCCATCACGGATGAGCCACCGCCCGAAATTGAAGCAGCCGGCCACGACCGATGCATCATCCCCATCAAGCCGGAGAACATCGAAGCTTGGCTCAATCCCGAAGCATCAAGCTTGGAAGCGATGTACGCCATCCTCGATGATAAGGACCGGCCTTACTACGAGCATCGTTTAGCGGCTTGAGGTCGCGGCCTCTTTATCTTCTCCTTGGCCCTGTGGCGTCCACCCTCCAGAAAAATGCCGCAATGCGCCGCGAGCCACGTTCTCTCGTTAGCTTGATTCGAACGGTTCCGATGCGTTTTCGGCCCCTTGGACAGCAACACCAATCGCGATGAGAGCTCGCACGAATGAGTCCAACAATTGCCGCGATTGAAAAATATGTAAAGCATCGCGGTCAATGTGTGCACTCTCGTAAGCTCCCGTGAGGTCTTTGCCGCCGAGGTGTGCGTCCGCCAATCTCAAATCGTAGGTGCCAAAAAGTGGACCGACGATTTCGTGAGCTCGTGCTCCGGGAACGAAAGTAGCAAGCACCTTCTCGAGCGACTTCAGAGACCCCCATTTTTGTCCTTGGGGCGGAGCGACGATTTTTTGCAATGCCTGGGCATCGATACTGTCAGCAGTGAGCCGCGCGAGGTCCTTGGCAAGAGCCAACATTCCGTGCTGGTCAACGCCCCTGAACCGGTGGCAGCGGCCGACGATGTCCGAATACTCTTGATGCGGACGAAACAGCGCGGTTCCGTAGCGCTCTCTGAACGCGTTATCGATGAAGCTCAGAACTTCCGGCAGCGCATGTTCGGGGGCTTCAGTGTTCGCCGGAGAAGCGTCCATTTGTGATGCCCAAAGCTCGGCTGATACCTTGCCTTCGGGCGCCACAGAATGCGCCGCCCAGACCTGCTGTTGCCAGTCGTCTAGTTGGCCCATGTCTTTGGCGTAGATGTTAACCAAACCAATATCATTGATGCCGAAATGTACAGTGGAGTCCGAGTTCGCACCGACGGCACCTGTATCACACGTGTACCAATGAAGAGAGCTATCTCTGAAACGCAGGAGCGCATTGACAACGTCGGGTCTGAACCACAGCCATTTACCTTCCGCAGCCAACGTGTCACGGTTCTCACGTTTGCCTGACGCGTCGGTCAGAAAGTACACTGTCGCCGGTACAAGGTCCCGACGAACCCGGGGGCTTTTATCGGCGGGCTCAATCCATTCGCTCTTCCACAGCTTTCCCATCGCGCGAAAAAGCTTCTTACCTTCCGACTTGACGCGCCAGTTCTGGCTTTTCGCGTTCTCGCCACCAGGAACGGAGAATACTGGGACGTCGTCGTTCTTCGCTTCGCTGCTGTTCGCGATGTGAAAGACGGCCGTCTCCGTCCCATAACGGTGGCCGTTACCCTCGTGGATTGGCATGACAATGCCTTCCCACTCAATTCCATCTGACTTGACCGATGCCTTACCGTTTGGCCACGCGATATGTGAAGCATCAGAGAGGATTTCGTCGCGGTCGGTGTAGATGGACGTGAAGAGTCCCATCTTCCTTGCGGCAAGGTAATCCTTCAGATGCTCGGTGCGGATTTTCAGTTCGTTCGGCCGGCCGTCCTTCGAACGGGTCAATTTCGCGACTTCGACGTATCCTTCAGACGGGCGAACCCAAACGTCACCCTCGCGGTAGAGGTCAAGAGCAATGACCAAGTCTTGGCTCAGATGCCATTCTTTGCCTTTTGACCCGCAACCTGGTTGCTCCAGGACGAGGTTGATACCAACAAAGTCACTGCTCCGACGATACAGGTCAACTGGATAGTATTCGTCGTCGTTGATGCCCGGGCTATGTGAGTGACTAATGCCGGCGTCCATCCAGCCAAGCTTTTGCGCATGCTCCTTATCCTCTGCAGCGCAGGCGACCGAGCCGAGCCCGAAGAACGTTTGAATCCAGCCCGGGAATGCATACTTCCCCCGCTCATCTCTGATGCTCGCGCGCAATGGCACCCACGATGAGGTCGCCAGCGCACGACGCTGCGCTTCCCGCAATTCAAACCATTCCTGTTCCATTTGTGGTTATATCTCCCCGCATATTCTTAAGTGCTATGCCGGGCATTATGACCGACCAAGTAGCGCTCACGCTTGAAACCCAAAAATTTGTACGACTGTTTATCGCTTTTATTCAATTCGCATTATGGCCGTTTGAGCCAGCGCCGGAACTGCAGAGTGCAGCAAAAATTTCCGTCACATGCTGCGTATGCTTGGTAAGATTGCTTACGTCGGCGCACGCAGCGCGCATCTATGATTCGCTGCTCCGGCGGACACTTTCTCGAGAAAAGTCACGCTCAAAAAATGGCGGACCACGAATACTCTATTCTTGACCACGACCGGGGAAGAATCTTCCAGTACATTGGCACGGTTATCACCGCCGCGGCCGCGCTGTACACCTCTCATCTCGGTTTAATCACTGACCTAGTCAACCACTTCTATCCTTCGCTGGATAGCGGGATTCCAAAGACCTTGGACGCAGCCATAGCATTCGCCGTCCTGTACTGGATTTTTAATCATTGGTTTTGGCGAAACTGGCTGTGCAGAAAGCTATTCAAGTTCCACGACATCAGCGGTGACTGGAAGGTTGAAGCAACGACCCTAGGCCCGGCTGAAAATCTCGCTCCCGAGGGTAAGCCGCGTCCTTGGACGGCGAATATAAAAATCAATCAGCAATGGACGAAGATTGGTGTGCGGCTGCAGACCACCTCTTCGGAATCGTTCAGTAAGTCTGCGGCGCTACAGGACATTGATGGTCGAGCACTTCTGATGTACTCGTATGCGAATACGCCTTCGGTTCGAAGTAGAGCCACGGACGGGCTGGAGTCGCACTATGGCTACTGCGAGCTGAAGTTCAGTGATGATGGGAAGAGCGCGGAAGGGTTCTATTTCAACAATATGGGGCGCGTCACGCACGGAGAGATGCGGCTGACAAAAGTAGAGTGAGGCCAATGAGCACAAAATATTCGGATAAGCTCCAAAAACTACGGAATCGGCGCACACCAACGGTCAAAGGCATGACGTTTGACTCAGTGCCAAGGCCGGTAACGGAGTCGTTTGAGACGAAGGGCAAAGGGGACGCGACGCGATATGCGTTGGGCTGTATGGCACAGGTGCCGCCTGAATACACAAGGATTTCGCTGCGTGATGGCCAGCGTGTTGCTGACCAACTCACTTCTCAGAAGGTCTATGCAGTTGAAACCCGGCTGCAAGGCTCCGTGCCGCTGAATGTCCACATCTACTCGTCTTCTGACGTTGACTTACTCGTGCTGGCAACTTGGTACTGCCAGGTCGACCAGCCAACCATCCAGCCAAATAGCTACAACTTCGCGACAGGTCCGAAATCGATGCTCAAAGAGCTCATGGACTTGCGAACCTACTGTGAAACATATCTCGCGCAGAAATATCCAGCCGCTGACGTTGACACGAGTGGCGCGAAGGCCATTGCCGTCTCGGGAGGGTCCCTAGCACGCAAGGTCGATGTTGTCCCATCCCACTGGATTGATACGCTCGACTACCAACGTTTGCACCTGGAATACTTTCGAGACGTTGCCATTCTCGATAAACACGCCCACACGACGCTACGCAACAGCCCCTTTAAGCACATGATGCTTATCGATGCAAAAGACAAGGCGACGGACGAATCGGCAAAGAAAGCTATCAGATTATTAAAGTGTCTTTGCCGTGACGCAGATGCCGACATCGGGCTATCGAGCTATGAAATCGCAGGGCTTATCTATCACATGCAGGACGAGAAGCTCAAAGTTAATCCCTACCTTCCTTTGACGCTCCTAAGCCGTGTCGACGAACATCTGCACCAACTGGAGGACCACCCTTCGTACGCCAAGAGTTTGAGAGCGCCGGATGGGAGTCGCTTCATTCTCGATACGGCTCAGAAAGTGAATGCTGTAACGGCGCTACGGTCAGAGTTGAACGATACGATTAACAACGTTGCCGCTGAATATGATACGAGTCAGCAATTCTTATTCGACCGCTCGCTCGCGCTAGCACGTGCAAGGAGAACGCTCGACAGCACACTCATTTATTGACGAATTGTGCGCGGCGGCGAGAACCGTAGCAGACCAAAGGCGACGTCGCCCTGCATTTCGCGTTCGCACTCGATGCTCCAGTGGCGCCTCAAACCGTCAGGCGATAGCGTCGTCACGCCACGCATTCTGCGCAGCAGCCTTTCGAATATCTGCATGTCAAACATCGGGACTGCTCCGGCAGGTATTCGTTCCATTGTGACGCGTTGCAGAAGGTCATATTCGCTCCAGCCTTACCGGCGTTATAGCCAGTGGGCGCCCTTGCGGGATTGCGCGCCATAATGAGCAGGCAGAATAACCATGTACGGAATAAAATTGTCCACCGGTGGCCCACGCCAGAAGTAGGATGACGTCTCGTCGATGACTATCACCTGGTCCTTACTATCCACGGGACCCAGCGCGTGCAAAACGATTGCGATGACGGCCTTCATCGACTCCATGCGCTCGATGGATGAGATAACTTTTTCCATCCGCTTAGCCTCAACACCAGGGCCTTCCAACGTCTCAAATGCGACATGCAGGACTGCGAGTTGGTCGTCGGGAAGCTGGCGTACGGCGCGCGCTATTGTGGTCTTTACGTCTCGGGCTTTCCGCTCGATTGCGTCGTCTGCATTGCAGCTGAACGTCGCGCCGCTCGCCCAATCCACCGTGTCGAGAAACGTCGAAAAAAAGCCAGGAGTCGCGCTAGAGTCTTTTCTCTCGCCTTCCACCGACAGTGATGTAATCGCATTTTCTGGCACCCAGTCGCCGCCGAGTAAGTGACGCAACTTCGAGCCAGCCAACTTCAACGAGCTCCATTTAAGGTCAGATTCGAGTGCTTTACGGTCGATGAGTCGTACCCGAACAGTCGCATTCTCGTCGGACGAAGTTGCTTCACTCTCCTTGAGTGGCAGTAGCGCCGCAATCCGATTTGACAACCAATCGTTCGGCAAGGTCTCTAAGCTAACGTGCGCCACGACATCCAGCCAAACCGACTGACCCTGTCCGCGCAAGGACGGGACGGCTTCCTCCCAATGGCGTCTCCAAAGCGCCTCTTCTTCAATCGCGTACTGGGAGCGCGACGACATTCGCTTGCACTCGATGAGAAGTTTTTCCCCGAACCGTTCGACGCACATATCAGGCGTTGGGTCACTACCCTCAGGGAGGAACTCCACGGTCCATCCCAATTCGGCATACGAGAGCGCCACAATCACTTCGAATATGAATCCATCCGGCTCGCGCTTGCGGTCCGTCATCGTCTCTCGAAGCTTAGCATCCAGATTCTTAACGGACTTTGCATATTGCAGCTTGCGTCCAATGACCCCTATGAATGGAAGCGCTCGCGAGGAGTAGTAAGTCGGCATCTCGTATGGTCGAGCAATAGCCAATTCGCACAAGTAGAGATACCAAGCGATGGTGTCGTCGAATGCAAGCAAGGGCGCATCGACGTAGCCCATGAGCTCGGCAGATTTTCTCTGAAACTCTGCGGCGATGGCATCGCGTCGGATGAGCCAAGCGTCGACTCCAATTTGAACGATAAAAGCATCGAACGCACGGCGCAGTACGACAGGGTCCGGCTCCGAGACTTCGACGTCGGAGTCGTCGGCCGTCAGCGCCGACACCTTCGACCACGTCGCATGCGTACGCATGAGGCTTTCCAGCCGGCGCTCGTTGTCGCTCATTTCTGTATCTGGCTTGGTCACGGTAGCTTTTTTAATATATCGAGTCGAGTTCAGAAGTCTATTGCAGGGCGTCAGGCACGCGAGTCACATATCAGGGAAAGACTGCTGCTTCGCTGCCGGTAGCGCAGCGATGTTCCAAAGCTTCGTCGCAAGTGGATGACGGGCAAGATGGATGAGGCGATACAACGGCCCTTTATTCATGTTGACGAACAGCGGCTTGGATTGCGCTACCTGCATCTTGGTGAGGTCCGTAACGAGCGACTCCCAGTACTCCAGATACGCTCCGACCTGCTCGCGCTTGGGGACCTCTTTCAACCGCAGCTTGCTGCGCCAACCTGGCGCGGCGGCATCGAGCCTCGAACTGGACAGATTGAAGTCGCCGCCGATGTTTCGCTGGACATCCATCACACTGAAGTGAATCAGCAGGTCGATGTTCGGCCGCGCAGCAAGCTTGCGGATAATCTCGAAATCGAGGTGCTCGATATTGAATGGGTCCAGGAAGGCAAAATGCAGTCCATGCGGAAGCTTTCCGAGCACCAAATCGACGGTCGTGGACGCGCTGCCGACATATGCCTGCACCTTGGCGCCGGAGCTTCTGAGCCGCGCAGAACAAGCATCCACGCTTTCACCATCGGCATCCGCGATGAATATCTCGTTAAACGGTGCGCCACCGCGCTCCGACATGCGCCACGCGGAGAGCACGCCACCATCTGATATAACGCCCGATTCACGGTTCAGAACCCTCCCCGGTCCAGAGAAAAGGTCTATAAACGACGCATATGGCCACTTCGCACGAGCCTTCCGAGCCGCGTCGATATAACGAGACAGAGCAAGATGTTTGTCTTCCGACCAGGGACCAACCTTCATGACCGGAAGGCCGTCCGCCGGGTCGATGACAATCTCGTCGTTGTTTTTCATAGTGACGCATCTTCGTGTATTTTGAGCGCTCGGTGGGGAGCTCAAATAGTATGCCGTTATTTCGAAAAATTTACTAAAACCTGATAATCTTTTGCGAGACCAAAAGCCCCACAAAACCAAGAATGGCGAAGACAGAAGACAAGTATTTCTGGCAGGTTGGGCATCGCCCACCTATTCTCGACCAGCACAGTGCCGTCAAGCATTCGATTGTCGAACAGTACGTTCAACAGTACATCGAAACGCTGATGAGTATGCCCACCATGCCCAAACTAACATTAACGTTAGTGGACGGGTTCGCTGGTGGCGGGGAATACCTTAACAACAAAGCTGAGTCCGTCGACGGCACGCCATTACTTATGATGCGCGGCGCATATTTGGCACGTGCCAATCTGAACGTTGGGCGGCGTACACAGCGCGAGGTTGATGCCGAGTTTTTCTTCGTAGAGAAGAAACGAGAATCCGCGGAGTATCTCGTTGAACATCTGGAAAAGCGACGAGCTGAAGGCGGTGTCTCGCAACAGGATTTCGCGCAGTCCAAAGTCCTGAATGGCGGATTTCTCGACGAACTACCGGGTATCGTGAAGCGCATCAAAGAGCGCAAAGGCGGTAACCGGGCGATTTTTCTGCTCGACCAGTACAGCTACAACGCTGTTTCGATGGACAAGCTTCGGTGGCTGATGACGGAGTTGCCGAACGCCGAGGTCATCATGACCTTCAATGTTGACTCTCTCCTTACCTACATCAGTGACAGAGAGGCGAATCGCAAGGCTGTTCGCGGCATCGGAATCGAGCAGTACATCCCTTGGGCCCAGCTAGGCCGAATCAAGGCGGAGCATGGCCGGGCAGCGCTCCAGCGATACGTTGCCCACGGGATAAAGGCTGAAACGGGCGCGCCGTTCATGACGCTGTTCTTCGTCCGGCCAGACTCGGCGACCCCCTGGAGCTACTGGCTCGTGCACTTATCACGGCAGTACAAGGCCCACGACGTCATGAAGTCGCTGCACTGGGAGCATTCGAGCGAGTTCGGACACGAACTCGAGCCGGGGCTCTTCATGCTCGGCTATGACCCGAAACGGGATGAGCAACATACCGGTCAGTCCATCCTCTTCGATGCCGGCGGCGCCGAGCTTTGTATCGAGACGTTGAAGGACGACCTCGGCCGGGTATTGTCGGGCCGACCGGAACCGCTTACCGTGCGGCAATTGTTGACCGAACATATCTCAAACACCATCGCCGACGAAACGCGGCTACAAATGGTCATCCGGGGTCTGCACGCCGAGGGCAACATCGTGGTGTCGAACAAGGACGACAGAAAGCGGCGGCCGTCAAAGCATTACAACGCATCCGACATTATCGAATACTCGCCACAGCGGCGATTCTTCAGGTGAACAGTACGCGGTCGGGCATGTCGTCCCAAGTCCGACCATCAAGGAGTCGGCCATTCGCGCCCTTTGAGCGACGTACACCGTCGCGACCCCACGTACCCCACTGCTTGAAGAAGAACTTCACGCCTTGCTCCTCGCACTGAACCTTGACGTTGTGGACCCATTCCTCGCGCATTGGACGCGCTTTAGGCCCGGATTCTCCGCCGACGATAACCCAATCGATATTCTTAAGATTCAAGGTGCCAAGGTCCTCAAGCAGAGGCTCGACTGACAGGAAGCGCACACCGCCATCCACGTCGCGCAACTCGTCGATTCGAGGTACCCCATATCTGCGGTCCTCCACTGTCACGCCGAGCCAGGCATTCGCCGGAATGTCTCGGCGACCGCAATAGCTCGCCAGGCGCTCTGCACGTTTCGTAAGAATCTGGAAAGTGTGCTGCGGACATGCTCGAATAGAGTCGAACACCTGTGTGATGTACGCGTCGGGGACGGAGCGGTGAAACAGGTCCGACATCGAATTAACGAAGTACACCGTCGGACTCTTGCGCTTCAACGGCTCGTCGAGGCGACCAGGCAGAATATTCAGCTTAAACCCGTTCTCGTAGCCAGGCGTGCCCATGGCGTGCAGGCGCTTTGCCATACCTTCGGCATAACAGTTCTTGCAGCCCTTGGAGATTTTCGTGCAGCCCACCGTCGGGTTCCACGTGCGCTCGGTCCACTCAATCTTGCTTTGCCCACCGCTCATTATTCGACCTCTCAATTTGGTTGCGATTTTATCGGGCTTCCTGCGGCCGCTGCGAAATAGCCATGCTTCTGTCATGTGCTCGCGTGCTCGCGATGCTCGAAATCGACGACATACCGCCCTCCGCCGCAGTTCTGCCTTCGCAGTATAGAGTCGCCACTGTATATTCATACAGTAAGCTGGGAAAATGATTGCCTTCACCTGCGCGGACTATGCTCCAAGACCCATGGGAAACCAGATTCACGAGAGCCGGGACGTGAGCGCACCTGGCCCAGTGATGACATGCGACTGACTGCGCGACGACGAAACGAGCCATTTCTACCGGCCATGTTCGGCTAGCGTTTTCAAACACGTCTTCCCCGTGCTGATGTAGCTGTGCTTCCGGTAAACCCGACCGGTATCGCACCATAGCAGCCAGCTCCCATGTTTGCATTCCGAGCCGTGCACACCCGAGCGTCACCTCGTCACACGTGGCGAGCGGGCCATCGAGTTCGCCGCTATTCCGAATGTATCGCGCAGTCTCTCGATGGGCATTGGGGAACTCATGCAACTTCGCCGCTATATCCATCGGCAACCACTTCCATTGGATTTCCTTCGGGTACGTCAAAGTGGAAGCCGCACCCGACCCAAAGGTTCGTAGCTAGCGTAGCGACTCTCCTCTCCTCCTGTGCTTCGCTGTCTGTGTAAATCATCTGAACGCAGGAACGCATGTAGGCTTAGAGTTCTTCGACCGCAAGCAGCGCAACCAGGAACGCCTCCCGGCCCCGCTACGCCTGTCTTTGCCTCATGCGAACAACCCGTTAATTACAAAGCTCACCACCGAGCCGAAAACGGCCGACGATGCCGCGATTTTCAACAAGTCGTAAGTCTCGAGTGCCATAGAGTTCCATGCGGCTGTCGTTTTGCCGGCCGCTGAATCCAGTGCATTTGTCGCTGGCGGTCGCGCAGCCAAGCTTGCTTGTGGAAGCCGCACGGTCGTCGCAGGGCAGATATATCTTAAAACTCATAAAACGCAAGGCAGTGAACGTGGCCCAAATCGCCATCGACTTCTGCTAGAGCCCGTCCAAGCTTGTCGTCGGTAATATTGTATCTGTGTGACATTCGAGAGTCGGTCGAGGCCCGATACAAGTGAGACGCGGAACCGCGGTATATTGAACTCCGACACCGGTCGGCGTCAGCGTCGGCACTAGCTCCCCCCCGCAATGTTGCGCCGAGGTGTATGTATGCGTGCGGAGAAGCGCACACGCCTCTTTTCTCTCAGAGCTGCTATGACGGTCGCTCACCCGAACGACAAGCCACATTCAGCCTGATGTGGATACGTCAAATGAATCGGTCGACCGCCTTGCGTCGCCCCGTGCGACTCGTTCGTTTTCCAACCATCCACCGACATCACGGGACTCGCCAAGTAATGTTTAACAGCCTAATTGCGTCTGAATTCGAAAAATATACCATCCAATACCGAAAACCGGCGACCAACACCCCTAACTCAATCAATTCTCGCAAATGGATGCCTCTATACTATATTGACTTACACAATCAAGGACCATAAATAAAATAATGAACGTACGAAAGCGCAAATTCTCATAAAAATTTTCGCTGCCCTGTAGTCAGAAAATTGCACGAAATAACTCATGAAACAAAGAGTCATCATGGGCCCGAGGCTACGGAACCCAAACGTGCAAAGATTTCCCAAAGCGCTACGACCTTAGCGCTCCGCTCCTCCCACCACGCAAACAGATAACATTTCGAGAGAGCTTTATTTTGTATAGCATACAAATCGCATTTAGCATCCAGTCAAATTTATATAGCTATCCCTCTTATCATCTACGTAATTATTTTTGAAAACTCTTGCATTCGCTTATCAAGCCAGGATACATTCTCGATTCAGGCGCAATGCCTGGCGGTAAAATAGACACCAATACGAAAACGCAATGCAATCTCGGGCACCCTTTTTATGAAAGGGTATCTTTTGTGAGAATGCGATGCGATGTGAAAAAACTAGATGGCTGTATCTTCTGTGCAAGACATTCGAATTAGCCTCCGAAGCACTGAAGAACGGCTACACCGAGTCCGGACTAAGCTTTCTCTCGACTGTAAAGCATCCCGCGTTAGGCCGGGCGCCTGTCTCCGCGCTTCATGTGTGGCGCGGGCTATCGGCACACCGTCTATCTTCTCGCCTATCCTTTCGCACGACCAGCACGTCCGTCGCGACCAGGGTCTGCGCAAACCCCAAAGGAGTCGCTCAAAACAGTCTAACTTTAGGCATACATGCGCCACGGTCAGGTATCCGGAGTCGTATCACACGTGCGGAACGACCGTTGACGAGGGGCGCTTCTGACACCCACCGAATTCACATAACTTCCAATGACATAAACGTCATTTGGTCGTCCCTTGCTCTACCGCAGGCCAGCGAAAGACTGAACGTCAGGCTGGAAAGCTATGAAACCAGAGAGGAACGCAAATGACTTCTCTGGCCAAAAGAAGAACCTTGCCTTGTCTGCAACTCACGCAGATTGCCAACGCGACTGGCGAGCGTACAACACGCGTTTGCCTTCCTTGTGAGGATGGCGATACGTTTGTCTATCACACAACAACTATAGTCGACGAGACGTCGGGGGAGCGACTAGACCGAAAACCTCGGTGGACTCTCGGCGAATTCCCGCTGTATCCCGCCGTTCTTAACTCCGATGGCTCTCCGTGGCTCGAGGCGAACATTTGGATGATGGACGTTCTGGAAGGAAAAATCGACCCAAACATGCTCACGGCGGCGACTGTCGCAGACGACTTGGCTGCATATCGCCAGTTCCTGGATAACCAGGATGTCGAATGGTTAGTTTTCCCCGTTCATAAGCTAAGGCGCCCGACCTATCGTTACAACGGTTTTTTGAAACTCGCCGTGGAAGCTGGTGAGATTTCAAGCAGTGTCGCCAAGCGCAGAATGGGTACCGTTGTTCGATTCTACCGATGGTTGATTAGCGAGGCATCGCTTAAGCCTGCCCACGCGCCGTGGGTCGACTTCGACCGGTTCGTTAGCTGGAAGAATGCTAGGGGATTCGGCGGCATTCTCGCTGTAACTACGACTGATGTCGCGTTGAAAGACAAGCCTCTTCTCGATGCGTGGAAGGAGTACATCAACGACGGCGGAAAATTGAGACCTCTTCCGCAAGCTGAGCAGAGGATTTTGCTGCAAGTGTTGGCGGATTTAGGCAACACCCAGATGACGCTCATTCATTTGATTTCTCTATTCAGCGGTATCCGTATTCAATCTGTTCTCACCATCAAAGTTCGACATGTGGCGCAGCCGCCGTCAGCATTTATTGGCGACGACTTTCGTCTTCTAGCTGGCCCGGGCACAGGTATCGACACAAAGAACGGTTCTCCTGGCGTCATCCATTTGCCGCGGTGGTTATACGAACGGCTGCATATCTACGCCAATAGTCCAAGCGCGCGCTCCCGTCGACAGAAAGCTATCGACGGAGACCATCCTGAGCAAGCATTGTTTCTGAGTCACAAAGGAGCCGCACTCTATGAGGAAAGGCGCCGCCGCGGCCTTAGGGCTCGTGGCTCGGCCCCCGTTCGACACGCTAAGACCGGGCAAGGCGTTCGTCAGTTCATCAAGGAAAGGTTGCTCCCTGAAATGCGCCGTCGACTGAACAGCCCGCGATACAGCTTTAGCTTCCATGACCTCCGTGCCACTTTCGGGTTGAATACAGCCGATTTCATGAATGGGCAGATTGAAGAGAAGAAGATGACATACGGGCAGGCCCTAGAGCAAGTGCAGACGCTGATGTGGCACACCCGCGTATCAATCACTGAAGACTACCTCAAATATCGGGAAACGCTGGCGCTATTTGATGCCGTTCAGGATGAATGGAACCGCCGTCTAGTCCGTTTGGCCCAAACCGCTCTCGGACAGGAGGTTAGCGATGACGCGGCGGTATGAAGACGTCTTGATGCCGGCATCTGAGAATAGCGTCATTTTGCATCCGGAATTCGCACTTCTTAAGTGGCCGACCCTCGAGCGTCGCCTTGACGTGGGCCAGCTTTGCTACCTCAGTCGTGACACATCAAGCAAACGGCGCGAGCATCATACGTTCGACCCCGAGAGTATTAGTGTCGAACGAATTTCAGCAGTGCGCACGCTGATTGCGCATCTTTCAGAGCGTTCAGCCATCGGCGCTGCTAGGCCCGCGACGGCTTATGAGGATGGACGGTGTGTCGTAAAGTTCGTAAATTGGTGCGACAAAATGGAGCATCACCGGTGTCTGTGCGATAAGCACGAGACGGAAGTTGCCATCGCAGCCTACTTCTCTGCACTTCGGGAACGTGCTTCGCAGAGCAAGCTAAGCCGAAACACCGTCGCGAACGAGCAAAGAATCCTGCTTTCTATTTTTCGAGACTTGTTTGATGACGACCATTTCGCCGTCGGGCTGCAAACAATGCGATTTCGTCGAAGTCATGTTGTGTCAACGGAAGTTCCGAGCAGCGAACGTCAGAGTCTGTTGCTGGCGTGGGCTGAAGCGATTTTTGCGAAAATCAGCGCTCACGTTTTGCAATATGGCCGATATCCGTTTGCCATTCATGGCGCGGCGAGAGAAACAGTCTGGATGCTTCCAACCCAGTACGGCAGTCGACGTGACGGCATGTCACGAGGCCTCCGCGGTTGGAATTTGGAAACCGGGAAATTGATACCCTATAAGGAACTCGCTCAACAATTCAAGCACGAGGAAAAGCGCTTTTTTAGGCAAGCGGCCCAACGCGTCGCGGATGCTGCAAAAAAGCAATTAGCAATAGCTAATGCAGATGCGCGCGCGCCCGTGCGACTCACACATGCCGCTATCGCCGCGTACGCATTCGCGCTCCTGTTCTTGGCTGAGACAGGCGTCAATTTATCGCAACTCCTCGCTATCGAGTGGAGTCCCGAGCTAGAAGAATCCGTTTACACACCCTCCGTTGTCCGACAGAAATTTCGCGAGGTGAAGTATCGCGCAGGGGGAGCGGAGTTTGCGTTCAAAGTATCTGTCGGATTCATGCCAAAGCTGAAGACGTTTTTGGTGCTTCGCAAGTACTTAGTTCAGGATAAAAAGGTTGCTGAACTCTTCATCGGTACGGGACTAACTCGCGGCTTGAAATCTCAGTTCTTAACTATATTCTACAAACGCCTTGAGACTCTTGGCATTACGTTGCCGCAGCTAAATTCACGAAAGTGGAGAGCTGCTAAGCAAGATTGGGCGATTACCAAGCATGGCCCTGCTGTTGCGGCAAGTTTGCTAGGGCACACCCTCGAAACGGCCCTTCGCTCGTATTCGAACGGCACGGATGCAACTCAGACTTCCGAAGTGGGTGCGCTGCTTGCAGCCTTAGAAGAAGTAGTGCTTCCAGCTGGAAAAACGGCACCAAAAGGTGTCAACAACGCTGTGGGGATTTGTCTCAAGTTTCAGAAACCCGAATCCATCAAATCTTCTGCGGCAGTTAAAGCAGACTGCAGGTCATCTGAAGGGTGTTTGTTTTGTAAGCAGTACCGTATCCATGCCGACGCTATCGACATTCGAAAGCTGCTCAGCTGCAGATATTGTCTGCGGATTACCTACGGCCTTGCCGGTTCGTTAGAACAATACGAAAGCTCATTCGACGCTGTGCATAAGCGAGTCCAATTTCTTCTCGATGAACTAAAGAGCCACGACAAAACTCTTGTTGATACCATCGAGCACGAGGTTGACGTATTGGGCAATCTGGATGCCTTTTGGGCTGCCAAACTTGAACAATTACTTGAACTGGGACTCGCATGACTGATTCGCGCACGATTCAAGAAGACACCTCGTCGGACAAAATGCACGCGAAGGATGAGTGGCGCCGCATCGCCGACGACGTTGTTGCTACATTTGATAAGGAGGGTAAGCCAAAATCCTCATTTAGAGAAGACTGTTGGAATTTAGATGCGTACGCTACAGACGCGAGAAATTCAAATCTCCATTTTCGGGGCCATGCATCCGCAGAGTCAATCCGGCGCCTATGCAACGTTTCCAAACAACAGTGGAAGCAGGTCATGTACCTTTTAATGTATAAAGCGACCGATAGCATGCCCGCAAATGAGACTCTGCATAACAAACAGGCAGTGCTAAAGCACTTTATCCGTTTCGCGACTCAGCAAGGAATTACGTTCTATCAAGCGATGTCTGACGCGAAGTTAGTTATTAGATACATACTAGTCAAAGGCAACGAAAAACGGTCGATAAGACTACACGCCATCTTGGTACATTTGCATCGGCTTGGCCCGTTGGTTACCGGAGTTCATATCCCGCTGGTGCAACTTCATGAACCAATGTTGGTGCGTGCAAATGAGCGTACAGAAGATTTGCAGCATCCGGTTATCCCAACACGCATCTACCAGAGCTTTCTAGCCACTTGTGAGAGAGAGCTCGAAATGCTTGAAGGAGTTGCCATCTCGTTAGAACAACAGCTTGAGAACGTGTATGGTGATAGACCACAGTCGCCATGTCCAGAACTTACGCAAGTCGCGAGTTATTTCGATTGCGACGTAAGATTCTACCTTGCAACTTTTGTCAACGAGATTTTCGCCCTCTGCCAAATACTAGTACTGGCCTTTACTGGCATGCGCGCCAAGGAAGCGGATACGCTTCCCTATGATTGTTTGCAGGTATCCGGGCAAAACGGCGTAGACCACTACGTGCTAGAGGGGGTTACAACCAAATTCTCCGATGGAAGACCAAAACGTGCGCGTTGGATTACCAGTCGTACCGCGGCAAGGGCAGTTCGACTTACACAGCGGATATCCGGCGTTGCCCATCGCCTAAATGGTGAAAAAAGCTACATAAATTCGCGTGATGGCCGTCATCTACTTTTCTGTCGTATGGGCTTGTATTCCTCCAGCGAATACGTTTCTGACAAAGTACCAACCAATCTCCAGGCTGCTCTTCGCAACCTTTGCAAGCGAGCCTGCACAGCGATTCGTTCAGAAGATGTTGCTGAGTTAAAAAATATCGAGCCCCATAGAGCATGGGAAACAGAGGCAGAATTCTCTGTCGGGAATCCATGGCCATTTACAAAGCATCAACTTCGTCGAACTCTCGCTCTGTACGCACATCGTAGCGGGTTGGTTTGTCTCCCCTCTCTGAAGAGGCAGCTGCATCACATAACAATCGAAATGTCGAGGTATTACGCGCGAGGCTCGGCATTTGCAAAGGACATCGTTGCCGGACACAAAGGACACTTTGCATTGGAGTGGGCTAATAGTAAAGGTCTGTCTGATTACTTGGCGTATGCTGCGCAAGTATTGTTTTCAGATGAGCGTCTGTTCGGAGGACATGCAACTTGGGTTTCTAGCGAAGCTGTTAAGCAGTCTCCCGTGTCAGTTTTTTCACGTGAAAAGACCATCTCAATGTTTAACAAAGGTGAACTAGCTTATAGCGAAACCGTATTAGGAGGCTGCGCAAGTATTGAGGAATGCAAAATCTCTCCGCTCAATTTTCTTCCAATAGAGTGCTTGGAGAAAGATTGTAAAAACTTAATAGGTTCGCCGGCCAAACTCCATCGAGTAATCGCCACACAAAAAAAACGCGTGGAAAAACTATCAATAATCGACAACAAAAGCGTGGAATATCGTATGGAATATCAAACCTTGACGACCCTCCAAGCGGTACAAAAATCGATTAACGAAAAGGGAAATAGATGACCGACTCACTCGCAGAATATTTCGCTGCTCTCGGTAGGTTGAAAAATAGAAAAGAGAAGATTAACAATGATACTGTTTCGATTGAGGCTGGTCGCAAAAAGGGGAGCATAAAGAAATCCAGACCTCAGTTTAAAGCGCTGATTCTCGCCATTGAAGATGCCCAGACGAGCGCCGAGAATCCTAAGGCGGATGAAACGAAGGAACTAGATGATGCCAAAGAAAACGCCAAAAGTTTAGAGCGTCAGCTCAATGCGTCATTGTGCAGAGAACTCTCGTTGGCTCGCGAGGTCTTCCAACTCCGGAAAGAGTTGGCCGCGCTTCGGGGCGGCAGCGTCATCCCTTTCCAGCCCCCTGCGCAACCATCAGCGTCCGAATAGCCAAGTTTGAAGATGGACATCGATGCAGCGAATCTGTCCATTTTCTTGCTAACGCGATGTACAGCATAGAAATCGCTAAATAGTTGGTTAGTAACGATTTATGCAAGTCCATTCTCGCTACACTTAAGCATAACGGCCACACCCATACTTCGTTCGACTACACCGTGAACGGCACGCGCGTGGTGTGCAATCCGCGCGGCTATCTCGACCGGCGCACCGGGCAGCCGGAGAATCCGCTGTTCGCGTGGGATAAGGTCGTCGAAATCTAGCGCCGGCCTGGTGCCGGTCCGGGTAGCGCGACGCGGGCGAGCGGATTAGGCTGGCGTCGTCGGTCATCCACGGAGGTCGCGCATGTGTGGTCGAATCAGCCAGTACCGCGATCCGCGTCTTTACGCCGACCACCTCGGCCTCGCCGATCCGCTGATGCTGTTCGATGCCGCCGATCGCCGCCCCGGCTATAACCTCGCTCCTGGCACGCATCCGCTCGCGATCTATCCGGATCAGACGCTCCATGCCATCCACTGGGGATATTGCCCCGACTGGGCGCGCGAGCAGCATCTGCCGCAAACCATCAACGCGCGCGCCGACGCCGCGCCGACTGCGCGTTACTTCGAGCAATTGTGGAAAACGGGCCGGGTATTGGTGCCGGCGGATGGCTGGTTCGAATGGCGCGTGGAATCCACGTTCAACGACAGCGACGTGGATGGGGATCGATCGCAACAGGAAGCGTCGGAACGACAGCCCTACTTCGTGCATCTGAAAAACGATGCGCCGATGTATCTGGCGGCGTTGTCGAGCGTGCGCGGCACGGAACCGCAAACGGAGGGGATGGGACTGGTGATCGTGACAGCCAGCGCCGACGCGGGTCTGGTCGACGTGCATGGCCGCCGTCCGCTGGCATTTTCACCGGATGCGGCGCGCCGCTGGCTCGACCCGGCGTTATCGCCCGAAGAACTGGAGCAGCTGGCGCGCGATGCCTGTTTGCCCGCCAGCCGTTTTCGCTGGCACCGGGTAAGTCGCGAGGTGGACCGGGCGCTCAACGATGAGCCGGGATTGATCGAAGCGCTGCATTGAGAAATGCGATGAACGCAGTCCTCGGCTTCGATCAGAAACTTCTCATATAGCGTGAGGCATTTGCCTGTCTAGGCACCGGAGAAGGCGCCGCGACGGAGCAGACAAACCCAAACTCAACGATCGCGCCGCTGACCCTGCACATCCGGGCGCTCGACCTTGATCGGCACCAGTTGAGGCTGCTGTTCGCGCAGGCGGCGCAGCAGGTCGCGCGATGCGGCGATTCCGATCAGTCCAAACATGACAGCCACGCCGATCATCAGATGCGTATCCATGTGTCCCTCGTCCTTCAGTTTGTTGCGGTGTGCCGAACGGCAGCGATCTGGGCGCGTCCGGCTGAAGCGGCCGCGCATGAACGACACATTAGCAAATCGACCCTGCGCGAGAAGTAAGGAAATGTTGCGACGCGGCAGTTGTGTAACACGCTGTCATGCGACCTCGCGCTGCCGCGTCAACCTTGGCGGGACGTCCGTCGCGCCATCGGCTCAGGCACGCGCAAACTGGCGTAATTCTTCCTGATCCACGGCGAGCGTGGCCGGCAATTCATCGCGCAAAAACTCGACCCATGTGCGGATTTTCGCGTCCAGATACTGCCGCGACGGATACAACGCGTACAGATTCATCTCCTGCGACGTGTATTCGGGCAGCAGCCATACCAGCTCGCCGCTACGCAAACCGCTGATCGCGGAGTAGATCGGGATCAGCCCGACGCCCATGCCGCTGCTCACCGCCACGGCCATCGCCTCGGCTACGTTCACCTGGAACGTGGCCGCTCCGAGCACGAAGGTTTCTTCGCCGTTCGGGCCGTCGAACACCCATTTGTCGGTCGGAAAAATCGGCGTGACCATTTGCAGGCACGTGTGATTCGTCAGATCCGCCGGGGTTTGCGGCACGCCGCGCCGCTCCAGATAAGCCGGCGACGCGCACGCGATGCTGAACGCGCTGCCCAGCCGCTGGGACACCAGACCCGAATCCGGCAGGCCGGTGGCGAGCGTGAGCGAGACGTCGAAACCTTCGTCGAGCAGATCGGGCATGCGCTGCGCGAGCGTCAACTCGACGTGCACATCCGGATAGCGCTCCTGATAACGGCCCACTGCCGGCACGACATAGTGCTGGCCGAAGCTCGTCATTGCGTGAACCTTGAGTTTGCCGGACGGACGCGCGTGCGCGTCGCTGGCCTCGGCTTCCGCCTGATCCACGTACGCGAGGATCTGCTCGCAGCGCTGCAGATAGCGCTCGCCGGCCTCGGTCAGCGCGATGCGGCGCGTGGTGCGGTTCAACAGACGCGTGCGCAAATGCGCTTCCAGATCGGAGACCGCGCGCGACGCGTACGCCGTCGTCGTATTCAGGTGCTGCGCGGCACCCGTGAAGCTGCCTGCTTCGACGACGCGGACAAATACGCGCATGTTTTGAAGCGTATCCATACCCATTCCTTTGTCGGCAGGAGTTAGCGCTTTAGCGCTTACTCCTGCCCCATGCAAAGCTGTCGGTGTGAGTTGGCGCTTTAGCGCCTACTCACACCCCATGCAAAGCTGTCGACCGCAGTTAGCGCTTTAGCGCTTACTGCGGTCCCATGCAAAGCTGTCGGCAAAAGTAAGCGCTTGAACGACGCTTCCCCCACCCCATTCAAACCTGCCGGCAGAAGTAGCGCTCTCAGCCCACTCCCGCCCCACACAACCCGCCACTTTCACCCCAAAACCAGTGCTTTAACGCCCACTTCGGCTCAATGCAGCGGAGTTGCGATTGATCGGTAGCGATTGTTACACGATTCGCAAAGGCAATTATCTCACATACTGTAAAAATGCCTTGCATCTTTACCAGTTATTCCCCAATCAATCAAAAAATATAATGACGCACTAGCATCTATAGCCAATTTTGGAGGAAATCGTGCAGTCTCCGGTACAAAAAGGGATCGCCGCAGCAGCGGTTCTTACGATCCTATTAACAATCGCCGGCTGTGCAAGTACCGGAGGCGTCGCGCCGCAAGACCACAGCGTCGAACCCTCCTCGCTCGACGCAGGCAAGGCCATCCGCGCAGCCAACCAGGACGCCCAGTGGCCCGCCACCGACTGGTGGCGCGCCTATAACGATCCGCAACTCGATCAGTGGATCGCCGACGCTCAGGCCGGCAGCCCCACCCTCGCCGCCGCTCAGGCGCGCGTGCGCGAAGCCATGTCGATCGCGGGTGTCGCCCGCTCGGCGCTGTCGCCGCAAGTCAACGGCAGTCTGTCGATCCAGCGTCAGAAGTGGGCCGACAATCTGTACTACGGCCCGGGTGAGCTTGCGGGCGAGCAGTCGTGGAACAACACCGGTACGCTGGGCTTGTCCTATAACCTCGATCTCTGGGGCAAGGACAAGAACGCCGCCGAACGCGCGCTCGATGCCGCGCACGCCAGCGCCGCCGATGCGCGCGCCGCTCAGCTCGAACTCGAAGGCAACGTGGCGCGTACGTACATCGGGATGTCGATGAACTACGCGCTGCTCGACATCGCCAAGGCCACGCTCGCGCAACAGCAACAGATCGTCGATCTCGCGAACCGTCGTCTGAAAGGCGGGATCGGCACGCAGCTCGAAGTGAGTCAGGCCGAAACGCCGATGCCCGAGTACGAGCGTCAGATCGACGAAATCGAAGAAAAGATCGCGCTCGGCCGCAATCAGCTGGCCGCGCTGGCCGGCAAAGGTCCGGGCGCGGGCGATTCGATCCAGCGCCCGGCGCTGTCGCTGGCCGCGTCGCCCGGTTTGCCGAGCGCGTTGCCCGCCGACCTGATCGGCCACCGGCCGGACGTGGTCGCGGCACGCTGGACCGTCGCCGCGCAGGCGCGCGGCATCGACGTGGCGAAGGCCGATTTCTATCCGGACATCAACCTGCTGGCGTCGATCGGCGGTTATGCGGCGATGGGGCCGCTGTTCCAGTTCCTGAAGAATCCGTCGCATAGCTGGAGCGCGGGTCCGGCGCTGTCGTTGCCGATTCTCGACGGCGGGCGGCTGCGCTCGCAACTCGGTGCGGCATCGGCCGGCTATGACGAAGCGGTGGAGCGCTATAACCAGTCGATCGTCGGCGCGCTGAAGGATATTTCCGATCAGGTGATCCGCATCCGCTCGCTCGCGACTCAGGCCGACGACGCCGATCGCTCGGTCGCGGCGGCTCGCCGGAATTACGAACTGTCGCGCGAAGGATATCGGCGCGGTCTGACCGATTATCTGAACGTGCTGGTCGCGCAGAACCAGTTGCTGCGCGCGCAGGAAGGCGTCGCGAAGATTCAGGCCGAGCGGCTGGGCGCGCATGCTTCGCTGGTCACGGCGCTGGGCGGCGGGCTGGACGATCCGACCAACGGTCCGAAGGACAACGAGACGCTGCCGGCGCATGGCAAGGGTAAGGCGAAGCCGGCGGTGGCCGGTGCGGCTTCTGACGCCTCGGCTGATGCATCCGCCAACGCGCAGGCAAAGCCGCAAACGGCGGCAGCCAGCGGCGCGGCCGGTTCCACGCCCGCTAGCGCTGCGACCGGCTCTAAAGCCGTGAACGGTGCGGGCGTACGTAGCTCGAAGACCAACGCCGCATCCAACGCCGCCAAAGCAGCAGGCGACGCAAGCCTCAACACCGCAGCAACCCAGCCGCGCGCCGCCGCGCCTGCGACCGAGTAAGGACGCCGACCATGTCCGCCTCCCCTTCCTCCGTCACGCGCCCGAAGTCGCCCGGTGCGCTGTACGCAGCCGCCGCCGACTGGGCTCGCACCGACGGCCTCACGTGGGTCTATCTGTTCAAGGCGCTCGCCGCGTGTTTTCTCGCGCTCGGCATCGCGATGAAACTCGACCTGCCGCAGCCGCGCACCGCGATGACCACCGTGTTCATCGTGATGCAGCCGCAAAGCGGCATGGTGTTCGCGAAGAGCTTCTACCGGATCTGCGGCACGCTCGTCGGCCTCGTCGTGATGCTCGCGCTGATCGGCCTGTTCGCGCAGACGCCCGAACTGTTCATCATCTCGACCGCGATCTGGGTCGGCATCTGCACGGCGGGCGCCGCGCGCAACCGCAACTTCCGCTCGTACGGTTTCGTGCTGGCGGGCTACACGGCCGCGCTGATCGGCATCCCCGCCGCTCAGCATCCGGATGGCGCGTTTCTGAGCGCGCTCACGCGGGTTGCCGAAGTGGTGCTCGGCATCGTCTGCGCGGGCGCGGTGAGCGGCCTCGTGTTTCCGCAATTCGCGGGCTTGCAGATGCGCAGCACCGTGCGTGCGCGTTTCTCGGCTTTCGTCGAATACGTGTCCGCGTCGCTGGCCGGCCGTAACGACCGCGCGCAGATCGAAGCGACCAACGCGCGCTTCGTCGCCGACATCGTCGGTTTCGAAGCGGCGCGCAGTGTCGCGGTGTTCGAAGGCCCCGATTCGCGGATGCGCGGCGGCCGCCTCGCGCGTCTGAACAGCGAGTTCATGACCGCGTCGACCCGCTTCCACGCGCTGCATCAGTTGATGAACCGGCTGCGCGCGACGAACACGGACGCGTCGACAGTCGCGGTCGATGCGCTCGAACCGTACTTCAAGGAAATCGCCCCGCTGCTCGCGAAATCCGGCGAACCGGTGTTGAGCGCCGCCGACGCCGCCCACGCCGCCGCCCAACTCGACGCGTACAAAGCCGCGCTGCCGGGCCGCGTGCGGGCGACGCGCGCCGAACTGGAAACGCAACCGGACGCGCTGCTGCTCGACTTCGACACTGCCGCCGAACTGCTGTATCGCTTCATCGACGACCTGCATGCGTACGCGGCTACTTACGCGTCGCTCGCCGTCGATACGCACGAGCGTGAACGCTGGATCGAGCGCTACGAACCGAAGACCAACGGGATCGCCGCGGGCGTGTCGGGCGTGCGGGCCGCCATCGTGATGATGGTGCTCGGCGCGTTCTGGATCGCGACCGCGTGGCCGAGCGGCTCGACGTTGACGCTGAATGCCGCGGCCGTGTGCGCGCTGGCGTCGTCGTCGCCGAATCCGAAACGCACTGCGTTCCAGATGGCCGGCGGCACGCTCGCCGCGACGCTAATGGGCATGATCGTGGTGTTCGGCGTGTTCCCGCACGTCGACGGTTTCCCGATGCTGTGCGTCGCGCTCACGCCGTTCCTGCTGCTCGGCGTGTTCATGACCACACGGCCCGCGCTCGCCGGTTACGGCATCGGCTATTGCATCTTCTTCTGCTTCCTGGCCGGTCCGGACAACGTGATTCACTACGATCCGACCTCGTTCATGAACGACGCGATGGCACTCGTGCTGTCGATGCTGGTGTCGTCGATCGCGTTCGCGGTGTTGTTGCCGCCGTCCACGCCCTGGTTGCGCAACCGGCTGCTGGTCGACCTGCGCCGTCAGGTGGTGCTGGCGAGCCGCGCGGGCTTGCGCCGGGTGCGCTCGCGCTTCGAAAGCGGCGCGCGCGATCTGATGTCGCAGATCAACGCGCTCGCGCCGACCGAGCCCGAACTCAAACGCGACACGTTGCGCTGGCTGTTCTCGGTGCTCGAAGTCGGCAATGCGGTGATCGATCTGCGCCGCGAAGTTGCCGCGCTGCCCGCCGATGCGCGTTACGCGAAATCGATGCCGTGGCGCGTGTCGCTGCGGACCATGCGCGATTCGTTGAGCGCGCTGTTCGAGCATCCGCGCGAGGACCGCTTCGACCGCGCGCTCGCTACGACCGCCGACGCGATCGCCGCACTTCAGCAGATGCTGGCCACCTTCACGCCGCCGCGTGACGAGCGGCATCAGTTGCAGCGGATTTTGAGTCAACTGCATTTCATTCGTACCGCGCTGCTCGATCCGCAGTCGCCGCTTGCACCTTTGATGAGCGGACCGGCCAGTGTGTCAGAAGGAGTTCTCCATGCCGCGTGATATCGCCGTTTTCGACGCTTACGTGCCGGCCATCGTGCTGCTGTTTATCGCGGGCGCCGCGCTTACCTGGGTGTTGGACCGCGTGATCGCCTATACGGGCCTGTATCGCGTGGTGTGGCATCCGTCCTTGTTCCGGGCCAGCTTGCTCGTGTGTGTGTGCGGCGTGCTGGGTCTCGCCGTTTATCGTTGATCAGAGTCGAAACATGACCATCCGAAATCTTGTTGGCTTCGTCGCGACAGCCATTATTTTTATCGTCGCGATCCTGTTGGGCCGCGTGCTGTGGGTTCATTACATGGATGAACCGTGGACCCGCGACGGACGCGTGCGCGCCGAGATCGTGAACGTGGCGCCGGATGTGTCGGGCGCCGTGGTCGATCTGCCGGTGAAGGACAACCAGCTGGTGAAGAAAGGCGATCTGCTGATGCAGATCGATCCGTCGCATTATCAGATTGCTGTCGAGCAGGCGCAGGCTGCCGTGGCTGCCCGCAAGGCCGAATTGCAGATGAAGCGCGACGATGCGCAGCGGCGTGCGGATATGGATTCGCTGGTTGTATCGAAGGAGAGCCGCGAGAATGCGACGCACACGGCTTCCGCTGCTGAGGCTTCGTATCAGCAGGCGCTGGCCGCGCTTGATGCCGCGAAGCTGAATCTCGAGCGTACGCGGGTGGTGTCGCCGGTTGACGGCTATGTGACCAACCTCAGCGTGTTTCGCGGCGACTATGCGACTGCTGGAGCGGCGAAGCTCGCGATTGTCGATAGTCACTCGTTCTGGGTTTATGGGTACTTCGAGGAAACCAAGCTTCCGCATGTGCGGGTTGGCGATAAGGCCGAGGTTAGGTTGATGAGCGGGGGCACTTTGCAGGGGCATGTCGAGAGCATCTCTCGCGGGATTTACGATCGCGATAATCCCGAGAGCCGGGAGCTGCTCGCGGATGTGAATCCGACTTTCAACTGGGTCAGGTTGGCGCAGCGCGTGCCGGTGCGGGTGAGGATTGATTCGGTGCCCGATGGGGTTGTGCTGGCGGCGGGGATTACCTGTACGGTTGTTGTTACGCCAGGCTGAAGTGTTGTGCCGTGTGGCTTGGTTGTGGTCTTTGGGGTGTTGGCCTTTCCTTGTTTTCACGGTGGTCTATTAGCACTGCCCCTGTGCGGGGCGGCACTCACTTTCTTTGCCGCCGCAAAGAAAGTAAGCAAAGAAAGCGGGCTCACACCGCTAGCTTTGAAGCGGAGCCCCTGGCTTGGAGGGGGCAGTGGTTCATCTGGAATCCGTGCCCCCGCACACTCCGCGTTCGTGACAAGGCAGTCATTCTTCCGGCGGCGCTTCGCGCGCCCCTGCGGTCGTTCTGATGCGGTCGTTCTTTTTATCGACCGTCTCCTTTCTTCAGTGATTCGGCACCCAGGCTGAAGGCCTCATTCAAAGCCCGGTTTATCACTCCGGTCTTGCTTTCACGGGGTCTGTCGTTGCCACTAACTCCCGGTCTATCAGTTCCAGTTTCAACGGCTCGTCTGCCGAGAGCTTTTTCTTCGGCACTACTCTGCGCCAGCTTCCGTTCGAGTCCGGGTCGCGATAAAACGCGACAATGCCCACGTATTCCGTGTCGGCGTGCATCGGCTGCGTCACGCTCGCGGACGCGCCGGGGTTGACCACCGTCCCCATGCTGTCCTGCAGATCCCGTGCAAGCACGGTCTTGTCGTTCTTCAGCAGATCGTCATAGGACGCCTTGTCGAAGAGCTTGCGATCCTTCAACTGGTACACACGTACGGCGACCGACGTCGAACGCTTCGCTTCGTCGGGATTGATCGACGCACGCGCGGTGAGGTCGACGTTCAACACCTTCACCTGTTTGTAGAAGACGGCGTGATACGCACCCGACGTCGAGTCCGATACGGATTGCCACGCGCCGCAGGCACTGAGCAGCAGGCTGGCGGCAACGAAGGTCGTGGTTAATGTGGCCAGGCGGGTGAACATACAGCTACTCCAGAATCAGGCAGATGGTGCAAGGAACGGATTCGGGCCCGGCGTCGGAAACGCTTCGTAAGAGCCGAGCGGAATGGTAATCATGCGTTCGTTGCCGGAAAGCAGGACCGTGGTCCACGCAAGACGCGGCGCCGGACCTTCGTGCGTCGCGCCGATTTTCGGTGCGGGCGCGATTCGTGACGAGACCTCCATGCGCAGGAACACATCGGCCTTCGTCCCGGCGTAGAGGCGGATAAACGCCATCAATTCGCGGTGCAGCCACGCGCCCGGCAACAGGTCGTGCGCCTGTTCCGCAGATACAGGCCGCAACGTCACGCGTGCAGCCCGGCTGCGATAAGTCAACCGCGTGCCGAGCACGTAGCCGCCACCGAGGCCCCGGCGTCTGCCATCGGTACTGCCCACAGACGTGAGCGGTTGCGGTTTGCCGGCTCCTTTGACAGTCGGGAAGAACTCGTCGACGCGAACCTCGACACCCGGCGCGGCAAGAGCGACGACACCGGCCAGTCCTTCAGACGTGCGCGTTCGCTGGATCAGCAGACCCAGCAGCGCGAGCACCCGCGAATCCGGCAACCCTGCCCGCGCGGGCTTCTCGCCCCAGCCAAAGCCGGCCAGAGACAGCAGCTTGCGCGAATGCGGATCGGTGCCGCCAGCACGGAAGCCGACCGGATAGCGGTACTTCTTCCACGCGCGGTACAGCAGCGTGACGATCCGGTGATTGAACTGATCGAGAAACGCTTCGAGCGCTTCATGCCCTTCGGTGCGCAGCACGATGTCGTCGATCATGTGCGACGGCATGGTCGCATCCACGCCATACAGGCCCATGAACGTCGTGCGCACGGTCGGCGGGACATTGGGTCCGTAGATGGCGCCCTCCTCGTCAAATTCGACCGACGCGATTTCGCCCGCCGGAAAACCGACCCGCGCTCGCGGACGGAATCGCACGGGTTCGTGTTCAGGCGTGTCGCGCGTACCGAAGCCTGGGCGCTCTGGAACGCGCACTTCGAGCAACTGACAGAGCTGCATGAAGTTCATCGTCGGCGCGCGGCGAAGCAGCGACGCGACCAGCGGCTCAAGGTTGGGAGGGTTGGGGATATCGCGGTGCTTCATAGCGGGGAGCGCTCCGCCTTGCTGCGCGGCCATTCAGTGCGTTGCTGCGACGGCAGGCTAACGATCGCGAGCTTCGTGAACAGATTGATTTCCGCGTACAGCGCGAAGAACCGGTGCAGCAGTTCACCGAATAGCATCACATCACCGACGCCCGCGAATGCGTGACTGTCGAGCGTGACTTCGATCAGCACGCCTCGTTCGACTGCCCCACCCGACACCTCTTCAAGCAATTCCTCCGATACATGCAGAATGGCCGCGAGGCGCCGCCGGTTCAGTTCGTCGTTGGTCCAGTCGTAGAGCGCCAATGCGCCGCGCAACACTTCCGCGTCCATCATCGACAGGAAATTCGGCGCGAGGTGCGACAGTACGCGCCACTGGAAGCGGTCGCCGGTCGGCGGATAAAGCGGCAGCGTCGGCGCGGCCAGATTGCGCACGGCCGACACATTCGGCGTGCTCTCCGCCAGTTCGTTGAGGCTCGCTTCGCGCAGCCCTTTTCTTGGCAACAGACCGTTGGTGCCGGTCACGCGCAGCGACAGGTTTTCCGCCGGCAGGTCGGTCATCGACTCCCACGCGTGGCCGCCGAGAATGACCCAGGTGTCGTGCAGACCCGTCACGCCCTGCCTGACGCGAGTGTGGAAATACCGCTCCGGCGCCTCGTGCCGCAACATCCCGCCACGATGACGGAACGTCGCGAACGGCACGTATTCGTAACGTTGAGCGTTGGCATGATCGAACGATTCGATTGCGTCGACCGAATAGGTTTCGATGTTGGCCCCCTGATGACCCGCTGCCACCACACGGTATTCCGCTTCGTGATGGTTCACGTCGATCGGCTCGGCGTCGAGCGGAAACAGGTTGATGACCGGCGTGCAGAAGAGCCGCACGTTCTCCGCCGTGAAGCGCTGGTCGGACGGATAAGCGTGTTCGAGCGCGATCTCAAGTTCGAAGCTGGATGCGTTGGCGGGCAGCTTCGCGATATCGAGACCGCACAGGTCGACGAACAGAAACTTCTCGCGGAACGTGAAGTATTCGAGCAGCAACTGGTACTTGTACAAAGCGGTCACGAGCGGCCAGACGCTGAAGTCGATCGAGATCAAGTGGTACAAGATCGACGATGCGGGCAAGGAGAAGGAGTACTTCAACACCAAGCTCGACAACGTGAAGGTCGTCGCGGTCAAACCGAAAATGCTCGACATCAAGAATCCGTCGTTCGAAAAGCACAACCACCTCGAAGACGTCGAACTGCGTTACGAAAAGATCACGTGGTCGTACAAGGACGGCAACATCATCCACGCCGACAGCTGGAACGAACGCTCGTAAGGCTCTCCGGGAGGCCGGCGCCCATTTGATCCAGAAGATCGAATAGTTGCCGCCTCCATTCGCCAGCGCGTCCTGCGCGCGCTGGCGCTTTCTATTCATATCCTGCGACGCCGGATCGGTCGCAGGCTCTCATTTTCGTGACGATCATGACGCTGCGCGACGACCGAAGGGGGTCCCTGCGGGACTCAACGCATCTGCTTCGCAAGCTCGGGGCGCATTGCGCGAACGCGCTCGCCGATGCAGCCAGCCTGTGCAACGCTCGCCTGCATGGCGAGATTACGCCCGAACACTGGCTGCTGAAACTGATCGAACATGACGATGGCGATATCCCCGCGATCCTTCGCCACTACGGGATCGACATCGATACGGTGTGGGATCCGCTACTCGCGTCGCTTGAGCGGCTGCCGCGCGATCTGCGCGGCAAACCTGCGCTGTCACGAACGCTCGCAGAAATTCTGGAAGGGGCGTGGTTTCACGCATCCGTCGCCGACGTGGCCGCCATACGTTCGAGTCACGTGTTGCAGGCGCTGATCGACGCGCCGCATTGTCTGCGTGCCACCGACGCATGGCCGCTGCTGTCCGTCAGTGCGGTGCAGATCCAGCGGCTCGCGGCCGTGATCGACCGTCATTCGGTCGAAGCCGACGTCAGCGCAAATGCCAATGCAGCCGACAACAATCCATCCGCGCGCCCGACCGCGACGGAAGACGGCTCACGTCCTGACGCATCGGCGAAACCGCAACCCAGCAAGCGTGCGGGACAACCTGAAGGTGAAGCCCTCGCCCGCTTCGCCGTCGACCTGACGGCACGAGCGCAACGCGGTGAAATCGATCCGGTTTTCGGCCGTGATCGCGAAATCCAGCAGGTTATCGACGTGCTCGCGCGGCGCCGCAAGAACAACCCGATCCTGGTCGGCGAACCGGGCGTGGGCAAAACCGCCCTCGTCGAAGGCCTGGCGTTGCGAGTCGCTGAAGGAACCGTGCCGACCGTGATCCGCGATGTACGCATCCTGACACTCGATCTGGGATTGCTGCAGGCCGGGGCCGGCGTGAAAGGCGAATTCGAGCAGCGCCTGAAAAATGTGATCGATGAAGTCCAGCAATCGGAAATGCCGGTGCTGCTGTTTATCGACGAGGCGCACACACTGATTGGCGCCGGCAACGCAACCGGCGGAGCCGATGCCGCGAACCTCCTGAAACCGGCCCTCGCCCGTGGCGAATTGCGCACGATCGCCGCGACCACCTGGTCCGAGTACAAAGAGTATTTCGAGCGCGACGCGGCGCTCGAACGACGCTTCCAGGCGATCAAGGTCGACGAGCCTGATGACGCCGCCGCGTGCCTGATGTTGCGCGGCCTGGCGAGCCGCTATGCGAAACACCACGGCGTACACATCCTCGACGAGGCCATCACGGCGGCGGTCAAGCTGTCGCGCCGCTATATTCCGGCCCGTCAGTTGCCGGACAAGGCGGTCGATCTGATCGACACGGCGGCCGCGCGCGTGCGCATGGGACTGGAGTCACCGCCGGCCGAACTTCAGCGGGCGGGCGCTGCGGTGGCCGCACTCGAACTCGAAATCAACACGCTCGTCGCCGATCAGAAGGCGGGGGCACAAAACCTGCACGAACGTCATGACGCACTGCAGACCGCACTCGCCGAAGCGCGCGCGCAGCGGGATACGCTGCAACAGCGCTACACCCACGAGCTTGAACTGGTCAACGCTGTGCACTCGCAGCGCGATTCGAATCGGGACGCAGCAGTTCAGAACAACGAGGCGCTCTCCATCGCGAGGCGGGCCGTGCTCGACGCGCAAGGCAAAACGCCATTGGTCTTCGTCGACGTGGACGCGCAGGCGATTGCCCGCGTGGTTGCCGAATGGACCGGCGTGCCGGTAGGCAATCTTCTCGACGACGAACTGACCGGACTGCTCACGCTCGAACAGCATCTCGCCACCCGTGTGGTCTCTCAGGACGACGCGCTCGGTGCGCTCGCCGAAAGTCTGCGCACGGCGAAAGCGGGTCTGAAAAACGAGCACTCACCGCTTGGCGTGTTCCTGCTGGCGGGACCTTCCGGGGTCGGCAAGACCGAAACGGCGCTCGCGCTAGCCGACCTGCTTTTCGGCGGCGAAGCTGCGCTGACCACCATCAACATGTCGGAGTACCAGGAGGCTCACACGGTGTCGCAGTTGAAGGGCTCGCCTCCCGGCTATGTCGGATACGGCCGTGGCGGCATTCTCACTGAAGCCGTCCGGCAACGGCCCTACAGCGTCGTGCTGCTCGACGAAGTGGAGAAAGCGCATCGGGACGTGCTCGATATGTTTTACCAGGTGTTCGATCGCGGCACGATGCGCGACGGCGAAGGACGCGAGATCGACTTTCGCCACTGCGTGATCCTGATGACGTCCAATCTCGGCAGCGCGCAGATCGACGAGGTCACGGCGGAGAACCCCGCTATTTCGCAGGGCGAACTGCTCGACGCAATTCATCCTCCGCTCGTCGCACACTTTCAACCCGCGCTACTCGCGCGCTTCCAGACGCTGGTCTACCGGCCGCTCGATGCCAATGCGCTTGCGTCGATCGTGCGCCTGAAAGTCGCGAAGGTGGCCGAACGCCTGCACCGTCTCTACAACGTCGCGCTCACCTGCGACGACGCGCTGACCGCGTCGCTCGCCCAACTCTGCCTCGCGCGCGAGTCGGGAGCACGCAATGTCGACGCGTTTCTCAACCAGCGCATTCTTCCCGCCGTATCGCGCGAGCTTCTGGCGCGGATGGCCGGAGGTAAGCTGCCCGCGGAAATCCATCTGTCGATGTCTGAAGACGAGAGCCTCGTGATCGACTTCATCGACCGCCGCGACACGCCCTCTGCTACGGGCGTGTCGCTGGACGATCCTGTTGCAGTCGCTGTCTGACGGAGCCCGTGATGCCGGTCGGCCCTTCGCTGTATGACAAGCTACTCGGCCAGATCGGCGGAGAGCCTCTGGACGCCCATGACGACAGGACGCTCGAAATTCTGAGCGTCCAGCAGAATATCCGCCGCATCCTCAATGCACGAGCAGGCGCGCTCAAGCATCTGCCCGACTATGGGCTGCCGGATCTCACGAATATCTACAAGGCGTTGCCCGCGTCGGCGCATCTGCTCAGGCAGCAGATGGAAGCGACCTTGCTGGTGTACGAACCGCGCATCCGTTCAATCGATGTGGAGTACATCGACAATCTCGATCCCGGGGTCCTGGTGAGCTATGAGATGACGTGTCATCTGAAGAAGGCTGGACTGGTGCGCTTCGGGACGTACTTCGAACCGCCGGGCCGCATGCGTGTGCAGCGGATCGAGCGTGAGCGTTGACGAAACCGGCATCGGGGAACGCGCATACCGCATGCGCTTCCCCATCCACCGTCTACACCCGGAACTTCCCCACCACGACTTTCAACCCCTTCGCCTGGTCGTCCAGCGAACGCGCCGCCGCCGTCGCCTGCTCGACCAGAGCCGCATTCTGCTGCGTCCCGGAATCCATCTGCGTCACCGCGAGGTTGATCTCCTCGATCCCCGCGCTCTGCTCGGAAGACGCCGCGGAAATCTCGCCCATGATGTCGGTCACACGCTTAACCGCCTTCACGATTTCATCCATCGTCTGGCCTGCATGCTGCGCGAGCGTCGAACCGTTGCCGACGCGCTCGACGGACGTGTCGATCAAACCTTTGATCTCCTTCGCCGCCGACGCACTGCGCTGAGCCAGATTCCGCACTTCGGCGGCGACCACCGAAAAGCCGCGCCCTTCCTCACCCGCGCGCGCGGCTTCGACCGCCGCATTGAGCGCCAGAATATTCGTCTGAAACGCGATCCCCTCGATCACGCCGATGATGTCGCCGATACTGCGCGCGCTCTCGTTGATCTCGTTCATCGTCGCGACCACGCGGTTCACGACCACACCGCCCTTCTCCGCGATCTCCGACGCGTTGTCGGCCAGCGTGCGCGCCTGCTTCGCGTTGTCGGCGTTCTGGCGGACTGTGGAGGTCAGCTGCTCCATGCTGCTGGCGGTGCGTTCGAGCGCCATCGCCTGCTGCTCGGTACGCTGCGACAGGTCCAGATTGCCCATCGAAATCTCACCCGACGCGGTCGCAATCGCATCCGCGCTCGACGCAATATCGGCGACCGTGGTCGCCAGGCCGCTCTGCATGTCGTGCAGCGCGTACAGCATGCTCGATCGATCCTTGCGCGCCAGCACGATCCGGTTCGACAGATCCCCCGCCGCGATCCGGCTGGCGATTTCCTTCGCGTACGCCGGCTCGCCGCCAAGCTGCCCGGCAAGACGACGCACCACCCATTCGCTGATACCGAACGCGAGCACGATCAGCCCGACCGTCATCAGCGCGATCATCACGAACGACGAGTGGTAGATGAAACCGGACGCGTCGATGGTCGCCTTCGCCGCCGTCCCGCGTTGCGCGACGAGTTCGTCGACGAGCTTTTCAAGCTTGCCGGTTTCGACCAGCAACGAGATGTCCTGGGTGCCCACCTGCCAGTTCATCTGCGTGAGATCGAGCGGTTGCGTTTTGACGAGTGTGACGAAGTCCCGCAGATGCCCGCTCCATACGGTAACCGCTGCGGCGAACGCCTTCTGTTGCGCGAGCGCTTTGGCGTCGGAGGTGTCGACGTACTGCTGCAGCGTGCCGAGTTGCGCGGACAGACCGGCGAGCGCCTGATCGACGTCCGCACCAAGTTCGTCGCGCTCCTTCGCGGTGGTCGCGGTCAGCAGCATTTTTTGCGCGCGGCTTGCACGCAACATGTGGCCGCGCGCTTCTTCGGCCGCGCGACTGGCGATATGCCCCTGATCGTAGATGGATTGTGCGGACGCGTTCAGCCGGCTGATCTGCGCAAGCGAAAACACGCCGACGAGCAGCGTGCCGACGAGCAACACCGCGAACGCGAGCCGCAATGTGGTCTTGACCGACATGCCCTTGAACCTCGCCGCGCGCGGCGTCGCGTGCACCGCCTGTGACTGCGGCCCGGACGCCGCACCGAACCCCGCGCCGCGCCGGCTGCCCTGCGAAACTGCTTTCATCTTCCCCGTCCCCACTTTTAGCCTGTTCAGACCTGCCGGAAAGGTCGGTTCCGGCATTACCGCCTATCAGTCCGGGTCTGCGTCGGGGAGATCTGCGATCTTCGATGCCGCTCACGTCCGCCGACCGCTTGCTGCCCGGTCCCTGACGCGCCGCTTTGTAAGCTTCGCGCCCGCGACACGTTTTATACACGGCCAAAAATCGCCCGAACCGTATTTATCAGACGACTTGCCGCGAACCCGGTGCTGCGCAACGCAGGTTGGCGGCGAGACCCAACGCATTTCGCCCGCTCCCGCCGATGTCCGATTCGCGACAAAACTTGTCCTTACAATTCGCTCAAGCCACATTAAACTTCGCTAAATAACGAAATGCACTAGAAGTCGCGTCGAATTGCCGCACCAGACGGGCGTATTCCCACGCGACGCCCCGGTCGCCGCTGAACAATTTTCGCCATCTAATCCGCCACCACCCATCTCTTTTATCCAGCATATGGAAACGAGTCTCGAAAAAAGCGCCCTCGCTGGCGCATCAGCCGGAAGCGGTGCTTCCAACCCTGCATCCGGGGCCGCGCAACCGGCGGCCAAGGTCCAGCGCACGGTCTATTCCGTGCTCGGTGCAATCAGCTTCTCGCACCTGCTCAACGACATGATCCAGTCGTTGATCCTCGCCATTTACCCGATGCTGAAAGACAACTTTTCGTTGTCGTTCGGACAGATCGGCCTGATCACGCTGACCTACCAGATCACGGCATCGCTGCTGCAACCGTTGATCGGCATTTACACCGACAAGCATCCGAAACCCTATTCGCTGCCCGTCGGCATGGGCTTCACGCTGTCGGGTCTGCTGCTGATGTCGGTGGCGTCCAGTTTCGGCGTGCTGCTGATCGCGGCGGCGCTGGTCGGCTGCGGTTCGTCGGTGTTCCATCCGGAATCGTCGCGGGTCGCGCGGATGGCGTCGGGCGGCCGCCACGGCCTTGCGCAGTCGCTGTTCCAGGTCGGCGGCAATGCGGGTTCGTCGCTCGGACCGCTGCTCGCCGCACTGATCGTGATTCCGCACGGCCAGCGCAGCATTGCGTGGTTCTCGGTGGCGGCGCTGGTCGCGATCGTCGTGCTGACGCAGATCGGCCGCTGGTACAAGCGTCATCCGTCGGTGAAGAAGGCACGCAATCAGGCCGGACACGCCACGCTGCCGCGCAACAAGGTCATGTTCGCGATGAGCGTGCTGGTGCTGCTGGTGTTCTCGAAGTATTTCTACCTCGCGAGCATCAATAGCTACTTCACGTTCTATCTGATCGACAAGTTCCATCTGCCGGTACAGGCAGCTCAGGTCCATCTGTTCGTGTTCCTCGCGGCGGTGGCGGCGGGCACGGTGATCGGCGGTCCGATCGGCGACAAGATTGGCCGCAAGTACGTGATCTGGGTGTCGATCCTCGGCGTCGCGCCGTTCACGCTGCTGCTGCCGTACGCGAACCTGTTCTGGACCGGCGTGCTGACGGTGATCATCGGCGTGGTGCTGGCGTCGGCGTTCTCGGCGATCCTCGTGTATGCGCAGGAGTTGATTCCCGGCAAGGTCGGCATGGTCGCGGGGTTGTTCTTCGGCTTCGCGTTCGGTTTGGGCGGCGTCGGTGCGGCGGTGCTCGGGCAACTGGCGGATGCCACCAGCATCGCATTTGTCTACAAGGTCTGTTCGTTCCTGCCGCTGATCGGCGTGCTGACCGTGTTGCTGCCGGATATCGAAGGCAAGCGCGCGAAGGCGTGAGTGAGCCCTCAGTCGATTGCATTGTGGAAAAAGGCGCTGCGGCGCCTTTTTCTTTTTGTGCGAGCGATGATGGTGACAAGTGTGGCGGTGCCGGCTAGAAGCCCCGGTTGAAAATACCGGCTCGCGAGCGAGGTTCGCACGTCAAACCAAATCACCGGAGTAAAGCTGACCGACAAGCACAGGCTGGCCGCCCGCCGCGTCTTCACACCCCAGCAAATCAGCCGCGTCGGCACGCATTGCGCTCATGGTGAACCCGCGTTGTCCGCCGCGTCGCGCGTGCTCTATCCTTGAGCGGACATCGCTGCCGCTTTCGCGCCGCGCAACACGGCGACATGGCTGCCTGACCCGACTGTTCCCTCCCGCCGCACAAGGATCGCCGCAGATGACAAGCTATCGCGACTTCCACCGCCGTTCGATCGAGAATCCCGAGGATTTCTGGCGCGAACAGGCGCAGCGGATTCACTGGCACACGCCGTTCGACGACGTGCTCGACCGCTCGAATCCGCCGTTCGCGCGCTGGTTCGTCGGCGGCCGGACCAATCTCTGTCACAACGCGGTCGACCGTCATCTCGCCGAACGCGCGCAGCAGAACGCGCTGGTGTACGTGTCGACGGAAACCGGGATCGAACGGCGCTACACGTATGCCGAGCTATACGGCGAAATCAACCGGATGGCCGCGGTAATGCGTTCACTCGGCGTGAAGCGCGGCGACGTCGTGCTGCTCTATCTGCCGATGATCCCCGAGGCGCTGTTCGCGATGCTAGCGTGCGCGCGCCTGGGCGCGATTCACTCGGTGGTGTTCGGCGGTTTCGCAGCGCCGAATCTCGCGGCCCGCATCGACGATGCAAAGCCCGTGCTGATCGTGACCGCCGACGCCGGTGCGCGCGGCGGCAAGGTGATCGACTACACGCCGCTGATCGACGAGGCGCTTGTGCGCGCGATGCACAAGACGCCGCACGTGTTGCTGATCGACCGGCAACTCGCGCCCGAGCGCCTGAACGCGCAATATCTCGTCGCCTACGAGCCGCTGCGCGAACAGTTCTTCAACGTGCATGTGCCGTGCGAATGGCTCGAATCGAACGAACCTTCGTACGTGCTGTACACGTCGGGCACGACCGGCAAACCGAAGGGCGTGCAGCGCGACGTGGGCGGCTATGCGGTCGCGCTGGCGGCGTCGATGGAACATATTTTCGAGGGCAAGCCCGGCGACACGATGTTCACGGCGTCGGACGTGGGCTGGGTGGTCGGCCACAGCTACATCGTCTACGCGCCGCTGATCGCGGGCCTGACCACGGTGATGTACGAAGGCACGCCGATTCGCCCGGACGGCGGCATCTGGTGGCGCCTCGTCGAGCAGCACAAGATCAATCTGATGTTCACCGCACCGACCGCGCTACGCGTGCTGAAAAAGCAGGACTCCGCGCTGCTGAAAAAGTCCGATCTGTCGAGTCTGCGCACGCTGTTTCTGGCCGGCGAGCCACTCGATGAACCCACCGCCTCATGGATCGCCGACGCGCTCGGCAAGCCCGTGATCGACAACTACTGGCAAACCGAAACCGGCTGGCCGATGCTGGCGATTCCGCGCGGCGTCGAAGGGTTGCCGTCGAAGCTTGGCTCGCCGGGCGTGCCGTCTGCCGGGTTCAATCTGACCTTGCGCAACGAGCTGAGCGGAGACGCGTGCGCGCCCGGCGAGAAAGGCGTGCTGACGCTGGACTATCCGTTGCCGCCTGGTTGCATGTCCACGGTATGGGGCGACGACAACCGTTTCGTCAGCACGTACTGGTCGAGCATTCCGAACCAGCAGGTTTATTCGACCTTCGACTGGGGCGTGCAGGACGAAGACGGCTACGTGACGATTCTCGGCCGCACGGACGATGTGATCAACGTCGCCGGCCACCGGCTGGGCACGCGCGAAATCGAGGAAGCGTTGTCGAGCCATGCGGCCGTCGCCGAAGTGGCCGTGGTCGGCGTGACGGACGCGCTGAAGGGTCAGGTGGCGATGGCGTTCGTGGTGCTGCGCGGCGCGCAGATTTCCGCGGACAGCAGCGAGCGCGCAAGGCTGGAGGCGGAACTCACGGCGACGGTCGAGCGTCAGCTCGGCGCGATCGCGCGGCCTGCGCGCGTGGTGGTGGTGTCGATGTTGCCGAAGACGCGTTCGGGCAAGATGTTGCGCCGTGCAATCGCGGCGCTCGCCGAAGGACGCGATCCGGGCGATCTGCCGACAATCGAAGATCCCGCGGCGTTGGTTCAGGTTCGGGAAGCGTTGGGCGGGGTTGGGACGGGCTGACGGAAAGCGGTGACGCGCGGAAAAGAGATTGGCCGTTGAAATCCGGAAAGTTCGGCTAAAAACACCCGCTAGTTATGAAACGCGTGGCGGCGGATAAATCCGCCGCCACGCGTTTCATCCGCGAAATTTTTTAAAGCTCAAACCGCTCCGCGCGCGCCGAGAAAGCGCGTCAGGATCGCATTCGAATACGTCCCGGCAATTTCCGTCAAAAACGAGACGAACGATTGGGTCGCGTGATCGTCGGCGGTATCGGAGATCGTGCGCACCACCGCGCACGGCACGCCATATTCATGACAGACCTGGGCGATCGCCGCGCCTTCCATCTCAACCGCGAGCGCGTCCGGCAACGCGTCGCGTAACGCCTGCACGCCGACGGCGCTGGCCACGAACTGATCGCCACTGATGATCAACCCGCGATGCACGCGCGGCTCGCGCGTGCCGAAGCGCGCCGCCGACGCCGCGCCCTCTTCCGCGACAAAACGCTCGCAGGCGGCGGCGAGCCGGTCGGCGAGCGTGGCGTCGGCGGCGAATCGCGACATGCCCAGCAAAGGTACTTCGAAACGCGGAAATAGCGGCGACGCGTCGAGATCGTGCTGAAGCAGTGTATCGGCGACCACGATATCGCCGACTCGCACCTCCGCTCCTACTCCGCCCGCGACGCCGGTGAACACGACCGCTTCGACATCGAATGCATGGATCAGCGCGCTGACGGTTGCCGCCGCCGCGACCTTGCCGACGCGCGCCAGCGTCACGACGCACGGCGTGCCGTGGACGGTGCCGAGGTGATAGTCGCGGCGGCCGTGCGTGATGGTGCGCACGCCGGATTCGGCGCGCATGGCGTCGATCAGATCGCCGAGTTCTTGCGGCAAGGCCGCCAGAATCCCCAGCGGACGATGCGAGACGGGCGCGCCGTTCCGGCTCGGATAGGGTTCGGGTGAAGCTGCCGCGGCGGTGTTGTGTCCTTCGGCCGGGATCGCATTTCCGATGCCTGTAGCGCCGGCGCCAACGCTGACGCCACCGGCGGTTTCCACGCCAGCCGCCGCGCCTGAAGCCGGCGAACCCGAAGCTGCATCACCCTGACTCATACGATCCGCTCCCTCGCCACGCGCGCTCACTCGACCGCCTGCAATTTGGCGACCGCGAGCGCCAGCCACTTCTCGCCGTGCCGCTTGAATTTGACCTGCGCTTTCGCGTCGGTCCCGCCACCTTCGAGCGCCGTAATCGTGCCCTCGCCGAACTTCGTGTGAAACACCTGCTGGCCGACGCGGAATCCCGTTTCCGCTGCGCGCTGCTCATTCGCGAAAGCGGGCAACTGCGCGGGCGTCGACGAAGCCGGGCCGGTGTAACCCGGCCGCGCAAACCAGTCGCGCCCATAACCCGCGTTGTCTGAGCGGCCACCCCAGCGCGCGCCCGCCTCGATCTTCGGCGTGAGCCACTTGAGCGTTTCCTGCGGCAATTCCTCCAGGAAACGCGAACGGATGTTGTAACGCGTCTGACCGTGCAGCATCCGGCTTTGCGCGAACGACAGATACAGCCGCTCCTTCGCCCGCGTAATCGCCACGTACATCAGACGACGCTCCTCCTCCAGCCCATCCGATTCCATCGCGCTGTTCTCGTGCGGAAACAGTCCCTCTTCCAGACCGGTGATGAACACCGCCGTGAATTCGAGACCCTTGGCCGCGTGCACGGTCATCAGCTGAACGGCTTCCTGGCCGGCTTGCGCCTGGTTGTCGCCCGCTTCGAGCGACGCGTGCGACAGGAAACCGGCGAGCGGCGTCATGGTGTCCGGGTTCTGCGCCGGGTCGGCGACGCCGGGCGCGTCGAGCACGACGGTGTTCGGGTCGTCGGTAGCGACGACCAGTTCAGGCGCGGCAGTTGCGCCCGGGCGCAGCGGAATCGACCGCGCCGGCGTGTCCATCCCGTAGCCTTCCTCGCTGACGAAAGCCGCCGCCGCATTGACCAGTTCCTGCAAGTTTTCCAGCCGGTCCTGGCCTTCGCGTTCGTTCTTATAAAACTCCGACAGACCGCTCGTGCCGACCACGTACTCGACGGTTTCCGGCAGGCTCATCTGCTGCGTTTCCGCGCGCATCTTGCCGACCAGGTTCGCGAAATTCGCGAGGCTCGACCCCGCCTTACCCGCAACATACGGAATCGCCGCGGCCATCGAGCAGTTATACAGACGCGCGGCGTCCGCGAGTTGCTCGATCGAACGCGCGCCGATGCCGCGCGTCGGGAAATTGACGACACGCGCGAACGCAGTGTCGTCGTTCGGGTTGTCGATCAGACGCAAATACGCGAGCGCGTGCTTGACTTCCTGGCGCTCGAAAAAGCGCAAGCCGCCGTACACGCGATACGCGATGCCCGCGTTGACCAGCGTGTGTTCGATCGTGCGCGACTGCGCGTTGCTGCGGTACAGGATCGCGATTTCGCTGCGCGACGTGCCCGTGCTGATCAGCGCCTTGATTTCCTCGACGATCCAGCCCGCCTCCTGTGTATCGGTCGCGGATTCATACACGCGCACCGGTTCGCCATGACCCGCGTCGGTGCGCAGATTCTTGCCGAGACGGCGCGAGTTGTTCGCGATCAGCTGATTGGCTGCATCGAGAATATGGCCGTGCGAGCGGTAATTCTGCTCGAGCTTGATCAGATGACGAACCTTGAACTCGGTTTCGAAGTCGCGCATGTTGCCGACGTTCGCGCCGCGGAATGCATAGATCGACTGGTCGTCGTCGCCGACGGCGAAGATCGAATTGGTCTGACCCGCCAGCATTTTCAGCCACGCGTATTGCAGCTTGTTGGTGTCCTGGAACTCGTCGACCAGGATGTGCCGGAAGCGCGCCTGATAGTGCGCGCGCAGCGGCGGATTATGCGCGAGCAGTTCGAAACAGCGCAGCAGCAGTTCCGGGAAATCGACTACGCCTTCGCGCTGGCACTGCTGGTCGTACGCTTCGTAGAGTTCGACGAATTTGCGGTTGAAGTTGTCGGTCGCGTCGACGTCTTTCGGTCGCAGGCCCTGCTCTTTCGCGTTGTTGATGAAGTACTGGAGATTTTTCGCCGGGTACTTTTCGTCGTCGATGTTGAGGCCCTTCATCAGACGCTTGATCGCGGAAAGCTGGTCGGCGGTGTCGAGAATCTGGAAAGTGGCGGGCAGGCCGGCGTCACGGTGATGCGCACGCAGCATGCGGTTGCACAGGCCGTGGAAGGTGCCGATCCACATGCCGCGCGTGTCGATCGGCAGCAGCGCCGACAGCCGCGACATCATTTCGCGCGCGGCCTTGTTGGTGAAGGTGACCGCGAGGATCGTGGCCGGCGACGCCAGGCCTTGCTGGATGAGCCACGCGATACGCGTGATCAGAACGCGGGTCTTGCCGCTGCCCGCGCCGGCGAGGATGAGCGCGGGCTCGTTGGGGAGCGTGACGGCGGCGTGTTGTTCGGGGTTTAGATTGGCTAGCAGATCGGGCATTTTTTCTGGAGGGACGGGGCGGCGGTTCGTGCGACATTATATGCCCCGGCGGGGGTTGGGCTTTTTTGCGGGCTGCGCCATTTGGCGGCGTTCTTCGGGGTGTTGGCCTTTCCTTGTGATCGCGGTGGTCTATTGGCGTTGCCACTGTGCCGGGGGGAGCTTTTTTGAGCTGCGCCCTTTGGCGGTGTTCTTCGGGGTGTTGGCCTTTCCTTGAAGTCACGGTGGTCTATTGGCGTTGCCCCTGTGCGGGGCGGCACTTACTTTCTTTGCCGCCGCAAAGAAAGTAAGCAAAGAAAGCGGGCTCACACCGCTAGCCTTGAAGTGGATCCCCTGGCTTGGAGGGGAAAGTGGTGCGATCAACGAATGATCCCTCGCGCAGTAAACGCCAGTGACCAGGCAGTCATTCGCTCCCACTCCGCACTACGTGCATCGCGGACGGGACTGCACGGGAAGCCAGCGGGTTTGTTATATGCGGCGAGAAGCGGCTTCGCGTCGCTGTCAAAACGACGAAGCATGTATAGGTTAATAACCTATACGGGGCTTGAGCCTTCTCACCCTGAAAAAACGGGGAGCGGACATTCCCCGCCACGCCTCGCTGCGGGCGAACGACCGGGGGCGCGCGCAGCGCCGCCGGAAGAATGACTGCTTTGTCACGAACGCGGATCTGCCCGATACCGTCCACTAGCAGTAGCAACCTCAAACTGCCTCGATTCTTTGCGCTCGTTGATAAGGATGTCTTAATTCCTTTCGCATACCACTCTCCAGATTTATAACCCCTCAGCTAACTTTGACGATATTTGACAGAAGTCCTATAGAACTTTCCGTAAAACAGTTTGCATACTAGAGCGGGGTCAATTCAGAGACGTGTCGTAAATTGCGCCGACGACACATTTTTTATGGGAAATTTAAAATGTTGGAGCAAGAAAAAGTTAGAGGCACGATGTACGCATTCGCGACGCTTGGCGCACGAACCGAGCGCGGCGGGTATCTGACACACGCAACAAGCGGCCTGGTTATCTGCGGTCTGCGTGCCGCTTGTGTGGGCGATATCGTCACGTATCGCGACGGCAGCGAAGCGGCGATTATCGACGGCACTGGTAAAGTCCCGCACTATAACGGTAAATGTCTTGCACTTGTTGGCAGTCACCTCAGCAACGGCGATTCCATCGCCTTTACGCCTTGGGATGATGGAATATCCGGCGTATTCATTCCCGAAGGCGAAAGCCCCGAAGGTCTGTTCGATCCGTCCTATGCGCCGCCCCCGCGCAAAACGTTCTATCGCTACGCGCTGCGTGGATCGACTACGGCACGCGGCGGCGTGCTGCGCGAGCCGGGCGGTAAATGGCGTAGCAACGGCGAGGATATCAACGTAGGGCAATTGGGCGATCTGGTTCACTACGCGGACGGCATGACCGCTCGCGGTATTAGCGCGCTCGCGATGATTGCAAATCCGGGTTACGGCCAGTTTGCCTATGTTGGCAGCGTGCTTGATAACGGCGACACGATCACGCACAGCCCGGAACGGGATGGCGGCGCGAATCCAGACACGTACAGCCCCGTAACCGAAGATCAAGTTAAGCGCGTGCAAGCATGATCCGCACGTTTCTCGCTAGAGGCGACCGAGGCGGCGAAGCCGTAATTACTGAAGGGCTAGATTTCGTCACCTGTTCCAATCCGCCTCCTGCTGCGTACATCGCAACGCTGGGAATGAAAACCTATTGTTCAGCATGTAAGCAGGAGGGCTATATTGCACCGCGCGGGCCGCGTTGGCCGGGTACGGGTCCAAACGGAAAAAAATGGGCGTTAAGCGGCGACATTAATATCTGTGGTTGCAACCCACCGCCCTTGTTCTATCCCAGTCGCGAACGTCATATGACGATGAGTTTTACTAGCGATGAAGCGGCACGACTGATGGGAAAAGCCACGCCAGTATCATCAAGCGCGGTAGCGTCGTCTGTTGCCATCTACGATGAACAGGTGCGAGCCGTTGCGGCCCGCGCTTCGCTTGCCGGTTATCCGTACTTGATCGAAAAGGCAGACGGGCAAACTGTATGCGGGCGCATTGAGAGTTCCGGTCGCTTGCCCCGTATCTATACCGACACTGCCGCGACCTACACAATCCATTGGGGCGACGAAGCCCTAGCCCTTGAGGAATGGCAATAATGCCGAACAAGAAAACGCACGTTCAAACGAATACAACTCAAGGCTCAGTCAAGGAAGTGCCACTAAACGTCTTGACGTTCCAAGAGCTCTGGAATAACTATCCTTCGGGCGATCCGTACGACAATCCGGCATACACCGACCAATGTGCAATCCGCATGAGCGTGACGTTCCATCGCGTCGGGATTGAAATGAAATCCTTTTCTTCAAAGTTGGTGCATCCGCTTTCGGGGCAACCCAGCATTGGAAGAATCATACTTGATGGTAAAACTACGGCAACTCGGGCAGACGAGCTTGGCGAGTGGTTGCAGTTGGGGCCGTTCGCCGGATTGCCAAAAGCGGAAAATGTCACTGGACTGGACTGGGAATCCAAGGTGAAGGGGCGGACCGGTATTATCCAGTTTTCACGTTACTGGACACGGGACGGAGAAAGTACGGCGGATGCCAGCGGCGGCCATATTGATCTATGGAATGGATCGCGCTTGACGATCAGCGGGCCAATAGATTCGGTTGCCACGATTGGGCGAAGGTTTGGAATGAACTCGCTTTTTGCTGGCACCTCGTTTGGCTTCTCTGATCTACGCAACTCGAAGCAGATTCTATTTTGGGAAATCAAGTGAAACGGTTCGTGGTCGGTCTTGCTGGAATTGGATACGGCCTGGTTGTCACATGGGCTTGTTTAGTCACGCTAAGTCGTTTTGACTGGTTCCGCAATTCGCATAGGATCATGCAAGGTTGCCATGAGTTGGGCAAGTGCGCGCTCCCGTGGTACAACTGGCCAATTCTGTATGTCGTCATTTTTGGCCCTGCTACGGTAGCAGCGGCGATAAACCTTTACGCATGGCGAAGATGGACCTTCAAGCGCTGGGGGTACTACACAGGGTCGGCGATGTTTCTGTGTGCGGCTCTTTACTTCGTCGCAGTTATTATTTTAGAGCGTTAGCGAAGATTAACCGTATCGGCTGGCAAGGTTAATCGGCTTGCCGAGACAAGCAAGAATCATTGATGCAACCGTGTAAGCCCCGCTTCGGCGGGGCTTTGCATATTCATACATGCGAAAAGGCCCGCCCCGTTCGGGCCTTCTCAATGTTATGGCCGCCGCCAGTGATTGACACGACGCGGCGATCCGTCACGATGCCACTTGCTCCGTTGCAGAGCGATCTTCTCTAACGACCGCAATACCTCTTCTCGCTTGCCGACCGTTTCCGCTTGTGCCATAGCGCTTCGATATTCTTCAGGCGTCGGCTCGACGCCATCGCAGTACCGGTTGACCACTACGGTCAGCGCATCCATTGGCGGTCCGGCATAGCGCCTGCGCAACGCGACCAACGCGTCAGGCGTAAGGTCTGTCAGGTCGTCGGTCTGCAAGATGGCGGCACTGATCTTCAGCACGGGTTCCAGCCAGTGAACCAATTCTGACGTGTGCTGCTTTCGTACTTCGAGCGATCGAAGGTTGTCATAGCACCGCTTTCTATCATCGTTATCAAGAGTGGCCGGTGCGAAACGATACGTGAACTCGATTCGTTCCCATCCCATGTAGTGACGCACATGAGCGACGTTAGCTCCTAGATTCATTTCCGCTGTCTCCTAAAATAGTTTAAAAAAAACCCGCACATGGGTGCGGGCTTTGAACACATGGCGCGGTCCCGGAATGGGGCCGAGCCTGTACAACACGGTTCTATCCATCCGGGCACGCGACGGGCGTATGACTACCGCGCACACTTGAAAATATCCTGTTCATCAAGACTCCGAAATTATTATTGAAAAGTTTCACTGATTTTTCAGTATTGCCTTTCCGTCTCGTTCGTCTGTTCAGGTTCATGCTTTTTCTCCACTCGCTTATAGGTGTGCGATTCGGGTGCTGAAATTGTCGGTCCTACCCTACGGACAATGCCCGCTCGGCGCGGGTTCAGCGTGGAAGGAAACGGGCTCAACTACCATCTTTTTGGGGCGCAGCAGTTGAGTCGGGTTACAGGCAAGAACCATTGCGAGACTTTTGCGAGTACGGTCCCGCAAGACAGGCAATGCTTCCATTTCCTTGAATGTTTTAGGTGCGCAGCCAAAGGCTTTAGCGCACTGCTTGATAGCCATATGGCGATGCCTTCGCCACGCTGCAATAGGGGATTTACCCTCCGTCAGATGTGCCATGACGGCATCAGGATAACGAGTGTCGTCTGGGGAATATTCCATCGCGCGGTCCTTATGCGGACGGATTGACTGAACGGGCGTTGTCTCAGAGCCGGGTTTGGGTGTTAACTTTCCGACCGTGCAATCGTAGATGTCGGCGAATCGCTTCAGCGTGCCCGCGTTTGGAACGTTGTAGCCGCGCTCGTGCCAGAGAATCGTGTCTGGGGAGACACCCGCAAGTTCGGCCGCTTCGATGGGCGAAAGTTCGCGATAGAGACGCCATGCCCGCAACACATAATTTCCGTGTTCGATAAGCGTTGCTACTTCGTCCGATATCGGCTCTGAAAAGATTCGCGGAAAATAGACTTGCTGTCTGGAGCGGAGTGGGCGTTTCGTTGAGGCTGGCTCGACGGCTGGCTGGACAACGTTCGAATGAGTTTCAACTGGTCGGGCGGGGAACTCGACGGCGTGCGCGGCCTCACGTATCAACCTCTCTTCGCGTCAGGAACAGCCTTTCGGCCCGCTCACGCCGGGTCCGTGGTTCCGGGAAGGCGTCCTTAGGCGGCTCGTCAATATAAGGCGTGGCATCAGACAGGTTAGGCAGGCCATCTAGTGAACTCCTGAAAGCGCCGGATGGCGTTTTTTTTCCATCACTACCGCGTGGGCACGGAGCGCCGCATTCCGAAACTCGACTAGCTGGTTCAACAGCCCTACCGGCATGTCAACCCGCAGTCGCCTCCCTTCGTGATCGGTAATGAACTGGCAAGCAGATAAATCAAGACCGTAATTCATTGGCAAGAATAGAAAATCAAGTTTTGACCGGTGGACCTTATTGATTCGGTGCGGATGTATGCGCCAGGGTATGCATTCGTTCTTCCCATGCCCGAGCGTCGCCGAGGGTAATCATTACCTTGCGACCAAGATGAATTTCGCTCGGCCCTTGTCCCGTACGGCGTAGCCGGTAATAGAAGGACCGGCTTAAATGGTAAGCATCGCAAAACTCGTCAATGGTAAAAACCCGCCGTAAGTCGCTCTCCGTAGTGCGTGGCCCAACGTGAGACGAGAGGCCCGAAATTTCGGGACGGGGCGGCGGGCCAGTTTCCTCTTGCATGGCATTGCTCCTTGTGAACATTCCTTATTGGTATTTATAAATGCCAGTGCATGCCTGTGGATAAGTGCGTTTTCCTATCCACCCTTCATCGGTAAGTGCATCTTTCTATCGCCGTTCGCCGGTGAGGTAAATAATTCTTTTGATGCAGGGAGGCACACGCGTAAGCGTGTCCTCCCAAGTACGAAATACCGATTGCTATGCCGCGAGGGCGAGAGACGCGCTGGTTGGGCGTTCCAGCAGGCGGACGGCGCGGGCGCGATGTTGCGGCGAAAGATGCGCGTAGCGCAGCGTCATCTTGATGTCTGCGTGTCCAAGCAGTTCGCGGACAGTGTTTAGATCGACGCCTGCCATGACCAGCCGGGAGGCGAAGTGGTGGCGCATGTCATGCCAGCGGAATGCCACCAGTTTTGCGGCCTTGCGGATTTCCGGCCAGATTTTCAGACCGCGAATCGGCGCGTCTCCCGATTCGTTAGGGAACACCAGGCCGTTCGTGGCGCGTGCCTTCCAGCGGGTAAGGACGGCCAGCGCTTCGGCGTTGAGTGGGACGTGACGCTGGCGGCGAGACTTCGCATTGACTGACAGGACCGTGACGAACGCGAGCCGTAGGTCTATGTCGGACCAGTGCAGCTTGAACAGTTCGCCGCGACGCAAACCCGTGTGCAGGCTCACGACAATGGCGACTTCGGCCGCGTCTTCATGATGGTTGCCGTATTTCGTGCGCAACGAGGCACGGTGTTCGTCCAGCGCGTCATACAGTCGTTGCTCTTCTTCAGGATCAAGAAACCGTACCTTGCCGTCCGGCTCGTTCTGCTTTTTTACCTTCTTCATCGGACTGGTCGTCAGCACTTCCCACTCGACGGCTCGCGCGAACAGTCCACGCAGCGCGTTCAGCTTACGGTTCAACGTGGACGGCTTGAATTCCTTCTTCAGCAAATCCGTACGCCATTCTTCGATCATGTACGCCGTGCATTCATCCAGCGGTGTATCAAGCAGGCCAGGAAACGACATGCGGATCATCTTCGCCGTTATCGTGGCGCGGGCGAGCGTCAGTTTCGTTTGAAGATGGCGTTCGTAACGCTCGTCAAGGAACGCCCGGATGGTCGGCACACCTGCCACCTTCTGAACCGCAACGCGTTGCGCCTTGCGCTCGACTAGCTGAAGGGGCAAGTCACCTTTGCGGTCAAGCAGTGCGATTTCACGACCGCAACGCTCGCGTGCTTCGCCGGGTTGCAGGTCCGGCCAACGCCCCACGTTGCGCCGTCCCTGCGTGCCATCAGGCTTGACCCAGCGGTAGGTGTACGCGACGGTTCCGACTGGCGAAACCTTGATGCCGAACCCGGTCAGGTCTGCATCCTGGAACGCCTGGTATTTTCCGTTCGGTGAAATGGCGCGAATGAATGCGCGGTCGATGCGGTGACGTGTGCCCATGCTGCCATGTCCTCATATATAGATGGAGCACCGCGCCGCAAGCTGGCCAGGCAGGACAAAACCTGCGATGTACAACGGTTCATGCCCGGACATCAACATACACACAAGTCTTTGATTTTTAAATCAAATGGAACTTCCGCGCACACTGGTAGACAGAAAAAATCCCCCGCACAGGGGCAAAACGCTAATAGACCACCGTGATCACAAGGAAATGCCAACGCCCCGAAGCACACCGCCAAAGGGCACAGCGCAAAAAAGCTCAACCCCGGCACAGGGGCAACGCTAATAGACCACCGTGACCACAACACAAGGAAAAGCCAACACCCCAGCAACACAACCAGAGGCGCCTCCCAGGCAAAACACCCTCCCATCGCACCGCATGGCAAAAAATCCCCCACCGCCACGCGCCGCTTATAATCAACCATTCCTTGCATTCACCAGCCGAATCGATACAAATGAGCGAGACCCCGAGCGACATCACCTCCACGCTTGCCAAAAGCTTCGAGCCACACACCATCGAAGCCCACTGGGGCCCCGAATGGGAAAAGCGCGCGTACGCCGCGCCGTCCTTCGACGAGAACAAAAAAGACTTCTCGATCCAGCTGCCGCCGCCGAACGTCACGGGCACCCTGCACATGGGCCACGCGTTCAACCAGACCATCATGGACGGCCTCACCCGCTATCACCGCATGCTCGGCGAAAACACGCTGTGGGTGCCGGGCACCGACCACGCGGGTATCGCCACGCAAATCGTCGTCGAACGTCAACTGGACGCCAAAGGCGTCTCGCGCCATGACCTCGGCCGCGAAAAGTTCGTCGAACGTGTGTGGGAATGGAAACAGCAGTCGGGCTCGACCATTACGAATCAGGTGCGCCGCCTCGGCGCGTCGATCGACTGGTCGCGCGAATACTTCACGATGGACGACAAGATGTCGGCCGCCGTGCGCGACGTCTTCGTGCGCCTGTATGAACAGGGCCTGATCTATCGCGGCAAGCGCCTCGTGAACTGGGATCCGGTGCTGCTCACCGCCGTGTCCGATCTCGAAGTGGTCAGCGAGGAAGAAAACGGCTCGCTGTGGCACATCCAGTACCCGCTCACCGACGGCTCCGGCCACCTCACGGTCGCCACCACGCGCCCGGAAACCATGCTCGGCGACACCGCCGTGATGGTCCACCCGGAAGACGAACGTTACGCGCATCTGATCGGCAAGACGGTCACGCTGCCGCTGTCGGGCCGCGAAGTGCCGATCATCGCCGACGACTACGTCGACCGCGAATTCGGCACGGGCGTTGTCAAGGTCACGCCCGCGCACGATTTCAACGACTACCAGGTCGGCCTGCGCCACAAGCTGCCGATGATCGAAATCCTCACGCTCGACGCGAAGATCAACGACAACGCGCCGGAAAAATATCGCGGCCTCGACCGTTTCGAAGCCCGCAAGCAGGTGGTCGCCGACCTCGAAGCGCTCGGCGCGCTCGAATCGGTCAAGCCGCACAAGCTGATGGTGCCGCGCGGCGACCGTACGGGTGTCGTGATCGAGCCGATGCTGACGGACCAGTGGTTCGTCGCGATGAGCAAGCCGGCGCCGGAAGGCACCTTCAATCCGGGTAAATCGATCGCCGAAACCGCGCTCGACGTGGTCCGCAGCGGCGAAATCAAATTCGTGCCGGAAAACTGGTCGACCACGTATTACCAGTGGCTCGAAAACATCCAGGACTGGTGTATCTCGCGCCAGCTCTGGTGGGGCCACCAGATTCCGGCGTGGTACGGCGAAAACGGCGAAATTTTCGTCGCTAAGACCGAAGAAGATGCGCGCGCCAAGGCTGTCGCCGCTGGCTACACGGGCGCCCTGAAGCGCGATGAAGACGTGCTCGACACGTGGTTCTCGTCCGCGCTGGTGCCGTTCTCGTCGCTCGGCTGGCCCAACGAAACGCCAGAACTGAAGCATTTCATGCCGTCGTCGGTGCTCGTCACCGGCTTCGACATCATTTTCTTCTGGGTCGCGCGCATGGTCATGATGACCACGCATTTCACCGGTAAAGTGCCGTTCGACACCGTTTATGTGCACGGTCTGGTGCGCGACGCCGAAGGCCAGAAGATGTCGAAGAGCAAGGGCAATACGCTCGACCCGATCGATATCGTCGACGGCATCGACCTCGACACGCTGGTCGCCAAGCGCACCACCGGCCTGATGAATCCGAAGCAGGCTGCGTCGATCGAAAAGAAAACCCGCAAGGAATTCCCGGAAGGCATCCCGGCATTCGGCACGGACGCACTGCGCTTCACGATGGCGTCGATGGCCACGCTCGGGCGCAACGTCAACTTCGATCTGGCACGCTGCGAAGGCTATCGCAACTTCTGCAACAAGCTGTGGAACGCCACCCGCTTCGTGCTGATGAACTGCGAAGGCCACGATTGCGGCTTCGGCAAGCCAGAACAGTGCGGCGAATGCGGCCCGGACGGACACCTGAATTTCTCGGCGGCCGACCGCTGGATCGTGTCGCGTCTGCAACGTGTGGAGGCAGAAATCGGTAAGGGTTTTGCCGACTATCGCTTTGACAATGTGGCCAACGCCCTATACAAGTTCGTATGGGACGAATACTGTGACTGGTATCTCGAACTCGCGAAAGTGCAGATCCAGACGGGTCAGCCGAACCAGCAGCGCGCTACACGCCGCACGCTGCTGCGCGTACTCGAGACGGTGCTGCGCCTCGCGCATCCGGTGATTCCGTTCATTACCGAAGCGCTGTGGCAGAAAGTGGCACCGTTGGCCGGACGTTATCCTGAAGGCAAGGCCGAAGGCGAAGCGTCCATCATGGTGCAGCCGTACCCCATCGCCGAGCCGTCGAAAATCGACGAAGAAGCGGAGCAATGGGCGGCCGACCTGAAGGCGGTGATCGATGCGTGCCGGAATCTGCGTGGCGAAATGAATCTGTCGCCGGCGCTCAAGGTGCCGTTGCTCGCCACCGGCAACGCGGAGCGCCTGCGCACCTTCGCTCCGTACGCTCAGGCGCTGGCCCGTTTGTCCGAGGTGCAGATCATTGCCGACGAGGCAACGCTCGACGCGCAGGCAGATGGCGCGCCAATTGCTATCGTTGGGAATGACAAGCTCGTGCTGAAGGTGGAAATCGACGTTGCCGTCGAGCGCGAGCGGTTGTCGAAGGAAATTACGCGGTTGAGTAATGAGATCACCAAATGCAATGCCAAATTGCAAAATGAAAGTTTCGTTGCAAAGGCGCCGCCGGCAGTCGTTGAGCAGGAACAGAAAAGGCTGGCCGAATTCGAGGCGACAGTAGGCAAACTGAAGGCGCAGCTTGCGCGCTTGCCGGTCTGACCAACTCAACGTGCTCGCCCGTTTTTACCGGGCGAGCAGGACTGAAAGCTAATCCAGAGGACTCAGGGTAATCACATGCTAAAAGTTACAAAAGCGGTTTTTCCGGTCGCAGGTCTTGGCACCCGATTCCTCCCTGCCACGAAGGCAAGCCCGAAAGAGATGCTGCCGATCGTCGACAAGCCGCTGATTCAATACGCGGTGGAAGAGGCCATGGCAGCTGGCATCACCGAAATGATCTTCGTCACGGGCCGCAGCAAGCGCGCGATCGAAGACCACTTCGACAAGTCGTATGAGATCGAGCACGAGCTGGAAGCGCGTGGCAAGGACAAGCTGCTGGAGCTGGTGCGCAGCATCAAGCCGAGCCACGTCGACTGCTTCTACGTGCGTCAGCCGGAAGCGCTGGGCCTCGGCCACGCGGTGCTGTGCGCGGAAAAGCTGGTGGGCGACAACCCGTTCGCCGTGATCCTCGCGGACGACTTGCTGTACGGCAAACCGCCCGTCATGACGCAGATGATCGAGGTGTTCGACCACTATCACAGTTCGGTGATCGGCGTCGAAGAAATCCCGCACTCCGAAACCAAGTCGTACGGGATCGTCGACGGCAAGGAGTGGGAAGATTCGATCATCAAGATGTCGGGCATCGTCGAAAAGCCGGAGCCGAACGTGGCGCCGTCGAACCTCGGCGTGGTAGGCCGCTATGTGCTCAAGCCGCGCATTTTCGACCACATCCGTTCGATCAAGCCGGGCGCAGGCGGCGAATTGCAACTGACTGACGCAATCCAGTCGCTGCTCGCCGACGAACAGGTTCTCGCGTACAAGTACCACGGCACGCGTTTCGACTGCGGCAGCAAGCTCGGATATCTGAAGGCGACGGTCGAGTTCGCTCTGCGTCACCCCGAAGTGGCCGCCGATTTCGAAGAATATCTGCGCACCCGCTCGCCGGTGCTGGAAGGCTGAAGCGCCTCTCGTTGCAGCCCTCGATTAACGTGGGGCTGAAATAAAAAATCGCTGTGACCCGCATTTGCGGGCACAGCGATTTTTCGTTTAAAGCGACCTATTGCCAGCTTGCGCACCCTGCACGACGCCAAGCTGCGCGGAACCCGGAGAGTGTCCAGGCGCGCGGCCGGTTACGTAACATTCGGCCCGTGTTCCGGGACAATGCTCCCCCACACGCGCCTAGCGCCGCTTCATCAAAAACGTGAAGACCTTGTCTTGCGCCGAGCTTTCGACGATTTCATTGCCGGTTTGCTTCGCAAACGCCGCGAAATCGCGCTGTGAGCCGGGGTCGGTGGCCAGCACCTTGAGAATCTGGCCGCTTTCCATGTCGGCGAGCGCCTTCTTGGCGCGCAAAATGGGCAGCGGGCACATCAGCCCGCGCGCATCGACTTCTTTGTGAATCTGAATTTGCATCGACGATGACCTTCGGGACGAGGCGTCGTCAGCGACGCCGGATAGAGGCCAAATTCTACCGCAGCCGCCGTTTAGCCGCCCGTCGTGACGCTGTGATGTCGTCATTCATGCTGCGTTAGCGCCGCTACAGCGTCACCGCCTCGCCGGTTTGCAGCGACTGCCGCAACGCCATGCCGATGCGCGTCGCTTCGAGCGCGTCGGCGAGCGTCGCGCCTGCCTGCACGCCGGACCCAGCCCCCGATCCGGCCGCACCCGGCCCGCCCTGCACCGCCGCCACGAACGCCCGCGCCTCGTGCAGAAACGCCTCTTCGAACCGGTCGAAAAAATTCGGCGTACATTCGTTGCGGATACCGTTCGCGTCGTATATCTCAACGCGATTCGCTCGCGGATTGTGGCCGATTGCCAGCGCCCCCGCCGTGCCGATCACCTCGCTGTGTGTGTCGTTGCCGTGCGCCTGCGTGCGCGACGCGTAGAACATCGCCAGCTTGCCGTCTTCGAATTCGCAGATCGCCACGCCGTTGTCGACATCGCCGGATTCGCGCAAGCCTTCGTGCAACGCGATCGCGCCCGCCGCAAACACGCGTTTGGCGCGCGGCTTGCCGAGCAGCCAGCGCGCGACGTCGATATCGTGCACCGTGCAATCGAGAAAAATCCCGCCCGACGTGCCCGCGAAGCGCACGAAGAAACCTTCGGTGTCGTTCTTGTCGGTGGTCTGCGAGCGCACGAGGAACGGCCGGCCGATTTTGCCCGCTTCGATCTTGTCGAACGCGTCCTTGTAGCTCGGATCGAAGCGTCGCATGAAGCCGATGGTCGCCTGCAGATGCGGATAGCGCGCGGCCTCGGCCAGCACGCCCTCGCATTCGGCCAGATCGAGTGACAACGGCTTCTCGCAGAACACATGCTTGCCCGCGCGCAACGCGCCGACAATCTGCTGCGCGTGCAGCGACGACGGCGTAACCAGCCACACGGCGTCCACTTCGGAATCGGCGAGCAGGTCCGCGTAATTCTCGTAAAGACGCGGCGCGGGCAACGCTTCACGCGCCCATGCGCGCTCTTCTTCGACCGGGCTGCACGCTGCCACCAGCGATGCGCCCGGCACGCGAAACGCGAGATTTTCCGCGTGCCGCTTACCGAGCCGCCCAAGCCCGACCACGCCGACACGCACCTTCCCGGAAGCTGGAGCCGCCGTCATCACAATGCCTCGCCGAGTTTGACCACGCGGCCTTCGCGCCACGAACGGGTCGCTGCGTCGGCGAGTTCGAGCGCCTTCAAACCATCGGCGACGGTGGTCCGAACCGGCTTGCCGTGCGCGACCGCATCGAAGAAATGCGCGATTTCGAGCGCGTACGCCGCACGATAACGTTCGAGGAAAAACGCTTCCGGCACATCGCTCGACACTTCGGTTTTCGAATACGCCGTGACCTCGGTGGGCCGCACGTTGCCTGCCTGCAGCATGCCGGTGCTGCCGAGTACTTCGAACCGCTGGTCATAACCGTAAGCCGCGCGCCGCGCCGTGTTGATCTGGCACAGCCGGCCGCGCTTCGTGCGGATTGTCACTGCAGTCGAATCGATATCGCCCGCATCGGCAATCGCCGGATCGCTCAGACAACTGCCGGTCGCGTGCAGCGTGTCGGCTTCGTCGTCGAGAATCCAGCGAAAAATATCGAAGTCGTGAATCAGCATGTCCTTGAAGATGCCGCCCGAGTGCTTGATGTACTCGACCGGCGGTGCGCCGGGATCGCGGCTCGTGACCACCAGCATTTCCGGCGTGCCGATTTCGCCCGCGTCGATACGCGCCTTCAGCGCGGAGAAAGTCGGATCGAAGCGCCGCTGAAAACCGATCATGCACACCACGCCCGCGCGCGCCACCGCGTCGGCGCACGTGCGCGCGCGCTCGAGCGTGAGATCGACCGGCTTCTCGCAGAACACATGCTTCTTCTGCGCGGCCGATTTGACGATCAGGTCCGCGTGCGTATCCGTGCTCGAGCAGATCACCGTCGCGCCGATTGCTGCGTCGCCCATCGCGCCGTCGATATCCGCAACCTGCGCGCCGTGTTCGGCCGCAAGCGCCGCAGCGGCCTCACGGTTCACGTCGACCACGTACTTGAGCCGCACGCCCTTCTGCCGCGCGAGATTCGCCGCATGAATCCTGCCGATGCGCCCCGCGCCGAATACCGCTACGTCGATCGTCTGTACCGCGTCAGTCATCGTATCCTCCTGTGTCCTGGGATTCTTCAACGTTCAATTCGAGCTTGTACGCGAGCGCGATGAATAACGCCTGGCACAAACAGATCGTGCTGGTCAGCGAGCGGAACGCGAACGCGCTGCCCTCTTTCACATACAGTTGCGTGGTTGCGTAACGGGCGAGCGGAGATAGTTGGCTATCCGTAATAACCAGGGTTTTCGCCTGGTGATGATGCGCGACGCGCAGGCAATATTGCGTTTCTTTCCCATAAGGCGCGAAGCTGATCGCAATCACCACATCGCCCTTTTTCACGCTGCGAATCTGTTCGCGATACATGCCGCCGAAACCCGACACCAGATGCACGCGCTTGGGCGTGTGCTGCAACGCATAGACGATGTAGCTCGCCACCGGGAACGACCGCCGCACGCCGATCACGTAAATGTTGTCGGCCTGCTGGAGCATCTTCACGGCGGCGTCGAACTGCTTGTCGTCGAGTCCCGCTTCGAGTTCTTCCAGACCGCCGCGCGACGCCGCGATGAATTCGCGCGCCACCGAGCCGCCCGACAACGCGCCTGGTTTCTCGTCGATCAGCTTGCGAATCCTCTGCTGATAACTCGGTGACGAACTGCCCTGTCCCGTGTATGCCTGTTTGAACACCGCCTGCAAATCCGAGAAGCCGGAAAAGCCGAAGCGTTGCGCAAAACGCACGACGGCCGACGGATGCACGCCGCAACTCGCGGCGATATCGCTGGTGCGATCCACCATCACGCTGGAGCGGTTCTGCTCGATATAAGTCGCGACGTTTTTCAACTGACGCGGCAACGCGTCGTAGTTCTCCGCGATGCGCTGCATCAATTCTTCGACGCTCGGCAATTCTTCCGTGCTCTGTTCCGCCATGACTCTCTCTCGCTTGCTTTATTGCAGTGCGGCAACCGAAGTTGCAAACACCTGCAACGCCCGCCGCACAGGCTTCCGACGCTGCCGATTATAGGCAGCCTACCCGTCAAATGGAACGTATTTTCCATTTTTCTTTGTCATGAAATTTTCATTGCACCGGCTTGGAAGATGACCTACTCTTGGTCGTGAGCGATGGTGCTTCGGCGAATATGCGCCCTCCCCTGTGCGCGGAAAAAGCGCCGTCCGCCATACGCTCCCTTTAATAACGACAGACCGAGAAAGGTGGAGACAATGAGACTTTGCAAGGGCAAGGCTACGCTCAGGGTTCTGGTGACGGCATTGACGTTGGCGACGGGATTCGGCGCGGCATCGGCCGCCCGCGCGGCTGACGCCCACTTCGTGCTGATCAGCCACGCGCCGGATTCGGACTCGTGGTGGAACACCATCAAGAACGCCATCAAACAGGCCGACGAGGACTTCAACGTCGAGACCGATTACCGCAATCCGCCGAACGGCGACATCGCCGATATGGCGCGTCTGGTCGAACAGGCCGCCGCGCGCAATTACGACGGCGTGATCGTCACCATCGCCGATTTCGACGTGCTGAAAAGCTCGATCAACAAGGTGACCGCGAAGAAGATTCCGCTCGTCACGATCAACTCCGGCACCGAGGAACAGAGCGCGCAACTGGGCGCGATCATGCATGTGGGTCAACCCGAATATGTCGCTGGCAAAGCGGCTGGCGAGAAAGCGAAAGCGGCTGGCGTGAAGTCGTTTCTGTGCGTGAACCACCTCGCCACCAACACCGTTTCGTTCGACCGCTGCCGTGGTTTCGCAGAGGCAATCGGCGTCGACTACAAGAGTTCGACGATCGACTCCGGCCAGGACCCGACCGAGATTCAATCGAAGGTCAGCGCGTATCTGCGCAATCATCCGAACACCGGCGCGATCCTGACACTCGGACCGACCCCGGCTTCGGCCACGCTGAAAGCGGTTGAACAGATGGGCCTCGCGGGCAAGATCTATTTCTGCACGTTCGACTTCTCCGACGACATCGCCAAAGCCATTCAAAGCGGCACGATCCAGTTCGCGATCGATCAGCAGCCCTATTTGCAGGGCTATATTCCGGTCGCCGTGCTGGCCATCGTGAAGAAAGAGCACACGATGGACCCCGTGAAAATCCGCCAGATTCTCGAAGCGAATCCGAAGTTCAAGGCACGTCTCGCGACTTACGGTCTTGCACCTTCGTATGGACCGAAGAACATCCGTTCGGGTCCGGGTTTCATCACCAAGGAAAACCTCGACAAGGTCATCAAATACGCAGGGCAGTACCGCTGATTCTTTTCTCTAGCTAGTTAGTCACGCGCCCGGCGGGCCGCGCTGCGAGTCAACACGATTCGCAGCGGGACGCCTGCCGCCCGCGCGCTTTTCACCGGCTGTGGTTCCCGCAACGCATCCCCGCTTAGCTACGAACACGGTCCGGCACCAAGGAGACATCATGGGTGTAGCCGGCAAACACTTCCCACCGCACGTCAAAACGAATCCTGCTGCGCCGCGCGACAACGATGCGCCGTCGCTGCCGGACGCCGACGAGCGCGTGCGCAAGGAATCCCGATTCGGTCATTTGCTGAATCGCCCCGAATTCGCCGCGATTTCCGGCGCGGTACTGGTGTTTCTCGTCTTTGCATTGGGCGCCGGCGGCTCCGGCATGTTCAATCTCGACGGCGTGATGAACTGGTCTCAGGTGTCGGCATATCTCGGCATTCTGTCGGTCGGCGCGTGTCTGCTGATGATCGCGGGCGAGTTCGATCTTTCCATTGGTTCGATGATCGGCTTTGCCGGGATGATGGTCGCGATTCCGTCGGTCTATTTTCACTGGCCGATCTCGCTAGCGATCCTGTTCGCGTTTGCAGGCTCGATGCTGCTCGGCGCATTGAACGGCTACCTGGTGATGCGCACGCGCCTGCCGTCGTTCATCGTCACGCTCGCGTTCCTGTTCATTTTGCGCGGCCTCACGCTGGCGCTGTCGATCATGTTCGCGGACCGCACCATCGTCTCCGGTGTCGGCGATCTCGCACAACAGGACTGGTTCGCCAACACGCTGTTTCACGGCGTCGCGCTGAGCGGCCTGTTCCTGACGCTTGCGCATCACGGCATCGGCACTCTGCTCGATAACGGCAACGCGCTCGTGCCCGGCATTCCGAAGGTGATTTTGTGGTGGCTCGGACTCGCGGCCGTGTGTGCGTTCGTGCTCGCAAAAACGCGCGCTGGCAACTGGATTCTCGCTGTCGGCGGCGACGCGAACGCGGCCAAGAATGTCGGCGTGCCGGTGCGTCGCGTGAAGATTTCGCTGTTCGTGCTGACCGCATTCTGCTCGTGCCTGTTCGCGGTGCTGCAGGTGTGCGATATCGGTTCGGCTGCGGCCGACCGTGGTCTGCAAAAGGAATTCGAAGCGATCATTGCCGCGGTGATCGGTGGCACGTTGCTGACGGGTGGATATGGCTCGGTGATCGGCGCGTGTTTCGGCGCGCTGATCTTCGGCGTCGTGCAGATCGGCATTACGTACACCAATGTCAGCTCGGACTGGTTCCGCGTGTTCCTCGGCGTGATGCTGCTGATCGCCGTGCTGTTCAATCACTATGTGCGCCGCCGCGTCGCGCAATCGTAACGAGGAGACGACCATGTCCGATACGAACTCAGTACACGATAGCGCCGCAGACAACGATGCTTCCGGCGACGACGTGATCCTCGCGCTGGAAAACGTCTACAAATATTTCGGCAAAGTGATCGCGTTGAGCGGCGTGACGTTGCGGCTGAAACGCGGCGAAGTGCATTGCCTGCTCGGCGACAACGGCGCGGGCAAATCGACGTTGATCAAGACGCTGGCCGGCGTGCATCAGCCCTCTTCCGGCCAGTATCTGGTGGACGGCCAACCCGTCCTGTTCGATTCACCGAAAGACGCGCTCGATCTCGGCATCGCCACCGTTTATCAGGATCTCGCACTCGTACCGCTGCTTTCAGTCGCCCGCAACTTTTTCATGGGACGCGAGCCGGAGAAGAAACTGTTCGGTTTCCTCAAGGTAATGGACCTCGAAACCAGCGCGATCACCGCGCGCGACAAGCTCGCGGAAATGGGCATCAACGTGCGCGACCCGCATCAGCCTATCGGCACGATGTCGGGCGGCGAGAAGCAATGCCTCGCGATTGCCCGCGCGATTCACTTCGGCGCGCGCGTGCTGATTCTCGACGAACCGACCGCCGCACTCGGCGTGAAGCAGAGTTTCAATGTATTGAAGCTGATTCACAAGGCGCGCGCGAAAGGCATCTCGGTGATCTTCATCACGCACAACGTACACCACGCGTATCCGATCGGCGATTCGTTCACGATTCTGAATCGTGGCCGCTCGCTCGGCACCTTCACGAAGGAAACCATCAGCAAGGACGAAGTGCTCGACATGATGGCCGGCGGCGCCGAAATGCAGAAGATGATCGGCGAACTCGAAGGCGCGACGATCTGACCGATTCGCGTGGATCGCCCGGCGCTCGTGTCGCCGGTGATCGCGCTCAGCTACTCAGGACTATTCATGGATCACTCCAGCACATCCAGCGGCGCCGCGACCGGTTCGACGTCCGCCAGCCGCTTCGCGCCGGGACGCAGCCGCGACGTCGTCTGCCTCGGCCGCCTTGCCGTCGATCTGTACGCGCAGCAGGTCGGCGCGCGGCTCGAAGACGTGTCGAGTTTTGCGAAGTATCTCGGCGGGTCGTCGGCGAATATTGCGTTCGGTTGCGCGCGGCTCGGGCTTGCGTCGGCGATGCTCGCGCGCGTCGGCAACGATCATATGGGCCGCTTTCTCACCGAGACGCTCAGCAAGGAAGGTTGCGACGTCAGCCATGTACATGTCGATCAGGAACGTCTGACTGCGCTGGTACTGCTCGGCCTGAAAGACCGCGATACGTTCCCGCTGATCTTCTATCGCGAGAACTGCGCGGACATGGCCGTCGACGAAGCCGATTTCGACGAGGCGTACATTGCGTCGTCAAAAGCGCTGCTGATTACCGGCACGCACTTCTCGACCGAGCAGGTGAATCGCACCAGCCGCCGCGCACTCGATTACGCGCGCCGCAACCAGGTGCGTACTGTGCTCGATATCGACTATAGACCGGTGCTGTGGGGCCTCACGGGCAAGGCGGATGGCGAGACCCGCTTTGTCGCAAGCGAAGGCGTGACGGCTCATTTGCAACGTATTCTGCCGCTATTCGATCTGGTGATCGGCACCGAGGAGGAATTCCGCATAGCCGGCGGCAAGGCGGCACTGGTCGACGCGCTCGCCGCCGTGCGCGCGGTCACGCCCGCCACGCTCGTACTCAAGCGTGGGCCGCTGGGTTGCCAGATTATCGACGGCGAAGTGCCCGCTTCACTCGACGCTGCGCCGATTCATGGCGGCGTCGAAGTCGAAGTGCTGAATGTGCTCGGTGCGGGCGATGCCTTCGCTTCCGGTTTTCTGTCCGGCTGGCTGCGCGATCAACCGCTCGAAGCGTGCGCGCGCGCCGCGAATGCGAGCGGCGCGCTGGTCGTGTCGCGTCACGGCTGCGCGCCCGCGATGCCCACGCCCGCCGAACTCGGCTATTTCCTGCGCGAAGCGAAAGCCGACCCTCAGCGCATGCGCCGCCCGGATCGCGACGCCACGTTGGCACGTCTGCATCGCGTTTCACCAGCACGCAAACAGTGGAGCGAAGTGCTGGGCTTCGCGTTCGATCATCGCAACCAGTTCTTCGAACTCGCACAGCAAACCGGCGCCGACGAAGCACGCATCGCGCGTCTGAAAGGGCTGTTCGTCGAAGCCGTGTCGCAGACCGAAAGCGCGCTGGAACTGCACGGCAAGATCGGCGTGCTGATCGACGACCGTTATGGTCAGGATGCGTTGAACGCAGCAACCGGACGCGGCTGGTGGATCGGCCGTCCGGTTGAACTGCCCGGCTCCGTGCCGCTCGTGTTCGATCATGGACGCTCGATCGGCACGACGTTGATCGCGTGGCCGCAGGAGCATATCGCCAAGTGCCTCGTGCAATTCCATCCCGACGAACCGATCGAACAGCGGCTCGAACAGGAAGCGCAATTGCGCGCGCTGTACGACGCGACGCAGGCGAGCGGACACGAGTTGCTGCTCGAAGTCATTCCGCCGAAACATGCGCATTTGCCGCAGGCGCCGGACATCGTGTATCGCGCGTTGAAGCGGCTGTACAACATCGGCATCTATCCCGAGTGGTGGAAGCTCGAACCGATGGAAGCCGCGCAATGGAAAGCGGTCGATGCGCTGATCGCCGAACGTGATCCATATTGCCGGGGCGTGGTGCTGCTCGGTTTGTCGGCAGGCGTCGAGCAGTTGAACGAGGGCTTTCGCGCAGCGGCGCAATCGGCGACATGCCGTGGCTTTACCGTGGGGCGCACGATCTTTCACGAGGCGAGTCATGCGTGGCTTGCCAATGAAATCGACGACAACGAACTGATTGCTCGCGTGCGGCGCACGTTCGAAACGCTGATCGCGTCATGGCGCGCGACGCGTGGCGAGAACGCCGCGCAGACTGGCGCAACGAGTCATGTTCATCAGGAGCAGGCGGCATGAACGAGCACGTAATGCACCATGAGCATCACGAAACGGCATCCGCCAACGACGCGAGCGACACTCTTGCGACCGCCAGCGGCACCGTCCGCCTGACCACGGCGCAGGCGCTAGTGCGCTACCTCGCCGCCCAACGCGTGACCACCGAAGACGGCAAAGGCACCGAGCCGCTATTCGGCGGCGTGTTCGCCATCTTCGGACACGGCAACGTCGCGGGCATGGGTGAAGCGCTGTATCAGCATCGCGACGAATTGCCCACGCTTCGCGCTCACAACGAACAGGCGATGGCGCACAGCGCGATTGCGTATGCAAAGGCGCATTTCCGCCGACGCATGATGGCGGTGACCACGTCGATCGGACCCGGCGCGACCAACCTGCTGACCGCAGCCGCGCTCGCGCATGTGAACCGTTTGCCGGTATTGCTGCTGCCCGGCGATATTTTCGTATCGCGCGCGCCCGATCCAGTGTTGCAGCAAGTCGAGGATTTCAACGACGGCGGCGTATCCGCGAACGATGCGTTCAAGCCGGTATCGCGCTACTTCGATCGCATCATGCATCCCGCGCAATTGCTGAGTGCGCTGCCGCGCGCGTTGCGCATTCTCACCGATGCCGCGATGTGCGGCCCGGTCACGCTCGCGTTACCGCAAGACGTGCAGGTGCAGGCGTACGATTTCCCCGTCGACTTCTTTGCGCCGCGCGTCGTCCGCTTTCATGCGCCCGCGCCGCGTGCCGACGATATCGACGCTGCGTTCGCGCGTTTGCGTCGCGCGAAGCGGCCGCTGATCGTTGCGGGCGGCGGCGTTCTCTATGGCCGTGCAACCGATGCACTGCATCGCTTCGCGACCTCGCATGGCGTGCCGGTCGCCGAGACACAGGCAGGCAAAGGTTCGCTCGCATGGAACGACCCGTTGAACGCGGGCGCGCTGGGCGTCACGGGCTCTCCTGCCGCGAATGCGCTCGCAAGCGAAGCCGATTGCGTGCTCGCCATCGGCACGCGCTTGCAGGACTTCACCACCGGCTCGAATACGCTTTTCACGCAGGCCGACGTGGTCGCGATCAATGCAAACGCGTTCGATGGCCTCAAGCATCGCGCGCTAGTCGTCGAAGCGGATGCGCGGCTCGCGCTCGACGCGCTCGCCGATCCGCTGCAAGGATGGCATGCCGAGCGCACGTGGACCGCGCGCGCGCAGAAACTCGCGGCCGGTTGGCGCGATACGGTGAGCACGCTCACGCACGCGCCGCAGCGCGATGCCGTGCTGCCGTACGAAGGCGATGTAATCGGCGCAATACAGCGTTCGAGCGCTCGCTCCACGACCGACGACATCGTCGTGTGCGCGGCGGGTACGTTGCCTGCCGAATTGCACAAGCTCTGGCGCGCGGGAAAACCGGGCGCGTATCACGTCGAATACGGCTATTCGTGCATGGGCTACGAGATCGCGGGCGGACTCGGCGCGAAGCTCGCGCGACCCTCGCGTGAAGTCATCGTGATGCTCGGCGACGGCAGCTACCTGATGATGAACAGCGAAATCGCGACCTCGGTGATGCTCGGCGCGAAGCTGATTATCGTGGTGCTCGACAATCGTGGGTACGGTTGCATCAACCGTTTGCAGCAGGCTTGCGGTGGTGCGCCGTTCAACAATCTGCTCGACGACTGCAAGCAGGGTCCGCTCGGCGCGCCGAAGATTGACTTCGCCGCGCACGCGCGAGCGTTGGGCGCGCAAGCCGAGCACGTCGAAAATATCGCCGGACTCGAAGCCGCGATGCAACGCGCGCGCGCGGCGGATCGCACCTACGTGATCAGCATCGACACCGATCCCGCCCGCACCACCGACGACGGCGGCTGGTGGTGGGAAGTCGCCGTGCCCGAAGTGTCGTCGCGCGATACGGTGCGCAAGGCCCGCGCGAAGTACGACGCGCAAATCGCGACGCGCGCCGACCCGGCCGCTTTGAACGACAGCGCCAATTCCACCGATCATGAATGAGGACGCTCGCATGACTGCTTTCGACGTACGTATCGGCATCAATCCGTTATCGTGGATGAACGACGATCTGCCCTCGCTCGGTGGCGAAACACCGCTCGATGTCGCGTTGACGGAAGGCCGCAAGATTGGCTATCAGGGCTTCGAACTCGGCAACAAATTTCCGCGCGAACCGCAGGCATTGAAGACACTGCTCGCGCAATACGATCTCGCGCTCGTGTCCGGCTGGTATTCGGGACGTCTCGCACGGCGCAGCGTCGAAGAGGAAATCGCGGAGGTGGGCCCGCATCTCGAACTGCTTGCGCAGAATGGCGCAACCGCGATGGTGTATGGCGAGGTTGCAGATTCGATTCAGGGTGCACCGCAGCCGCTTTATCAACGGCCGCGTTTTTTTAGCGACGCGCAGTGGGCTGCTTTCGCCGCACGTGTCGACGAATTCGCGCGCTATACGTTGAGCCGCGGAGTGCGGCTTGCTTACCATCATCATATGGGCGCGTATGTGGAAACGCCTGCCGATGTCGATCAGTTGATGGCTCGCACGAGCGATGCCGTCGGCCTGCTGTTCGACGCCGGACATATCACGTTTGCCGGGGGCGATCCGCTGGCCGTGCTCGACAAACATATCGCACGGGTTTGTCACGTGCATTGCAAGGACGTGCGTTCTGCCGTGATGAAGCTCGCGCGTAACCGCAACTGGAGTTTTCTCGACGCGGTGATCGCAGGTGCATTCACGGTGCCGGGCGACGGCGCGGTGAATTTCCCCGCGATCATCGAGCGGCTCAAGCGGCATGGTTATCGCGGCTGGCTGGTGGTCGAAGCGGAACAGGACCCGGTCGTCGCGCCATCGTATGAATATGCGCAGAAGGGCTTCACGACTTTGCGGACTCTCGTCGATGCACCGCTCGGCGCAGCAGACGCCGACACAGACACTACGCGTCAGGAGGCAGCATGAGTTTATTGGTGAAGGCACAGCGCGAAGGCCAGACGATCGCGCGAGTCACGCCGCAATCGGCGTGCTGGCGATATGTGGGATTCGCCGCGTACCGGTTGGGGACCAGCGAAGTGGTGCACGTGCTCGATGCGTCGCGCGAAGTGTGCATTGTCGTGCTCACGGGCGCAGTGGATATCGAAACGCCCGACACGAAATGGACCTCGCTCGGTTCGCGCGACAGCGTGTTCGAAGACGCCGCGCCTTACGCAGTGTATTTTCCGCCGAACGTGCCGGTTACAGTGCGCGCGTGTCGCGACGCGGAGATTGGTGTCGCGAGTGCGCCCGCCAAAGGCGAGTTTCCGGCGAGGCTGATCGAACCCGCTTCAATGAAACGCTCGACTCGCGGCAAAGGCCTGAATACGCGATACGTATGCGATATTCTCCCGCAGACCGAACCTGCCGAATCGCTGCTGGTGGTCGAAGTCAGAACGCCGGGCGGACATGCTTCGAGTTATCCGCCGCACAAGCACGACACCGACAATGTCCCGCACGAGAGTTCGCTCGAAGAGACTTATTATCACCGGCTCGATCCGCCGCAAGGGTTTGCGTTTCAGCGCGTGTACACCGATCTGCGCGATATCGACGAATCAATGGCCGTGGAAAATCACGACGTGGTGATGGTGCCGCGCGGCTATCATCCGGTAGTCGTTCCGTATGGGTACGACTCGTATTATCTGAACGTGATGGCCGGTGGCCAGCGGATCTGGCATTTCCATAACGACCCCGCGCATGAGTGGATCATTAATAAGGATGCTTGACAGTTTCTTTGAGCGCGGCGCATTCGGACAATCGAATGCGCCGCGCAACGCGCCCTACTTCCTCGCGGCCAGATCCACATTCAGGCCACCATCGATACCCATTCTCACCGTCCCTTTAGACACGTCGCGACGATAGCCGTACAGGTCGAACTTCATCACGCCAGGATTCGAACTGTCCTTGATATAGGTGCGCGTATTCGTGACCAGCGAGTTGAACATCTTCACATCGCCCGATTCGATCCACACGAAACTCTTGCCTGCATTGGCAGGCGGCCGCGCGGCAGGAATCGCGGGATCACGCCTGAACTTCAGTACCAGTCCGTCGTCGGTCACGGTCGCGCTTGCGAGGCGGCCCTGCAACACCGGCGGCGGGAAAACCGTGTACTGATCGAATACCAACTCGTTGCCCTTCAGCGCCACGCCCTTGCGCGTGAACGGCGTCAGCGAGGCCAGCGGAATATCGAGCGCACGCAGCAGACCGGCCTGCGGCACGCCGAGCACTTTCACCGATGTCGGTTCATACACGAGATGGCGCTCGTCCGCTGCGACGATCGTGCCGCTCATCGTGGTCGGCAACCAGACGCCGGGGAAGTGATTCCACAACTTGATGCCGCCCGTCACTTCGAGCTTTCCGTCAACCGGTTTCAATTGCAGATCGTTCAGCGAGCGCGGCTCGTAATCCAGCAGATAGTCGTTGAACAGCGCCGCCATTGCGGGCCACGGCTCCACTACCTCGCCACCGATAATACGGATATCGAACTGATCGGGATCGTCGAAATCGACCGGCTGACCGGCGTGCTTCGGCACCATCTGCGCATCCAGTGAACGCACGTGAAAGCCGATACGTCCCGCTACGTAGAAGTCCACGTTCTCGACGTGAATCAGCGGCGCGGTGCCGGACGAATGACGCTCGTCGGCGAGGACGGAACCTGGCGTGGCGGCGTTCTGCCCGGAAAACGCGGCGCGTGTGCCGACCGGAATCGCGTGGGCGACCGAGGCGGTGCGCAAAGTCTGCGGAACGTGTTGCCAGACGAGGCGCGCCTGCGCAAGCGCGGCCTGCTGCTCGCGGATAAAGCTGTCGTTATAACGCGCGTTCGCACTGCCGGTTTGCGACTGCGCGTCTTTCGCGCCACTTGCTCCCGCAATCGCGCTGGCTAGCGCCGGATACGACGGCAGATGCACATCGAGCGCACCCGCTTCGTCGAATGTGAAATAGCCGGCCGCCATCTGGTTGCGATAGTGATACAGGTCCAGCACGAACGGCGCGTTGCTGTCGATCGGCGTCAGCGCCATGTCGATATTCATCGGCATCGAGCGCATGAACTTGACGTCGCCGCCCTGCACCAGCATGCCGCGTGCAGGCATCGTCGCGGGCCAGTCGATCTTCGATACCGTGTGGTCGTCGAGCGTGAAGCGCACGCCCGCCGCGCTCGTGTCGATCTTCGCGATGCTCATGCGCAACGCGGGCGGCGGCGTGAGTTTGGCAACCTGCATCACCACGTCGTCGCCGTCGAGACGCGCAATCGGCGTGTCCACTTTCAGCAGGTCGGCCATTTTTACGTGCGCGGCCTGCATCAGCTTGTCCGCGCCGACACCGGCCACCTCGACATGATCGGCGCGGAACACGAGTTCGTCGGCATTGCGCATCGACAGCGAACCGGCCAGCACGATCGGCACCCACGTTTCGCGATGCATCTCTCCGGTGATGCGCAGCGTGCCGCCGTCCTGCGGCACGACCCGCATGTTGCGCAGCGGCGAGCCCTGATACTGGAACAGATAGCGATCGAAAATCGCGGTGAGCTTCGCGCTGTCGAGCGTGACGTCACCCCGGTGAACGTTGATCGTCACGCTGGTCGGATCGTCGAACACGATCGGCTGGCCGGGGCGCGCGGGAGTCAGCGTCGCGGCCATGTCGTGGATCATGAAGCCGATGTCGCCGGTCACGCGAAAATCGACATCGCGCGCGAACATCAACGAGCCGTCGATGCCGGAATCGCGCAACGTCAGTGGACGGTCGCGCTTTTCGCTCATGCCGCTCGCGGACGGCACGCGCGCGGCGACGCTTTGTTCGGCGGCGAGTTGCCGGGCTTTGGCGAGTTCCAGCGCGGGCCGTTGTGACGACGCAGAGTCGTGCGTGGTGTTGTCGGCCTGGCTTGCCGCTTTGGCCGAGGTTCCCGGCGAGCCGGATGGTGCCGGCGCGGTATCCGCCGTAGTTGAACTCGCGTCGGCGCACGCGGACATCAGAAGCGCGGCGGTCAGCAGCGCCGCGCCGATGCCAAACCGTGAGCGCCAGTCATCACGCGCACATGCTGCATCGCCATTCGAATGACGCGGATACAACCCGGCCACCTGACGATCCAATGCCCTTCCGCCCAACCTCGCCGATCTTTTCATGATGTCTCCTCCTGAAGCCGCGACGCGTCTTCGCGCGCCAGACACGGCAGGGTTCGTCACGCAGACGGCGGCTCGAAACACCACGCCGCGAGTGCGCGCCTTTGGACTGATTGTCTTTATTTGTCCGCTCGCTGCCGACAAGATTTCTGGAGGGCGCTCACCAAACGATCAAGCGTTTGAATCGTTTGGCGAGGTGACCGGCGAGCCGCATGGATCAAGGTTGAGCGGTGAATCGGGAAAGGAGATTCAAACGGCAATCAACGCGCGTTTGAGAGGCGGCACAGCGCATGAAGTGGAAAGCGAGCGGGAAAAATGCGGAAAACCTGCAGGCAGAGGCAACCGTGCGGCTAATCGCCCGCATGCGGCAACGCGATAAATGCGCATCGCAACGTAGCCGATATCAGCCGACGCCGAGCCATTCGTCGATCACGTCACCACGTGCGCGCAACGACGCCAGTTCGCCTTCGTACACGATCTGCCCGTGGCCCATCACGGCGACGCGGCGAGCAATCTGCTGCGCGATCACGAGACGCTGCTCGATCAGCAGGATCGCGCCGCCGCGATCGCGCAGCATCCGCAGACAACCGGCGACCTGCTCCATCACCTGACTCGCAAGACCCTCGCCGGGTTCGTCGATCACCAGCAGATCGGGATCGCCGACCAGCGCCCGCGCGAGCGTCAGCATCTGCTGTTCGCCACCCGACAGCGCACCGGCGCGCGTGCGCTTGCGCTCGGCGAGGACGGGGAAAAGCGCATAGGCGTCATCGATCGTGAAGCGCGGAACGCGCCCACGCGATCGCGGCGCGATTCCGAGTTGCAGATTTTCGTGGACGCTCAGCGCCGGGAACACATCGCGATGTTCGGGCACGTAACCCAGTCCGAGGCGTGCGATCTCGAAGGTGCACAGTCCCGCCAGCGAATGTCCCGCGAAACGCAATTCGCCGTCGCTGCGCACGAGGCCCATGATCGCGCGCGCGAGTGTCGAGCGGCCGGAGCCGTTGCGCCCGACCAGCGCCAGCACTTCGCCAGGCCCGATCTGCAACGTGACGCCGTGCAGGACCTGGCTCGCGCCATACCACGCGTTCAGTTCGCGGATGTCGAGCAAGGCGGTCATGCGCCGCGTCCTTTGGGCTGGGGTTTGTCGAAGCCGCTGCCGTTACCGAAATCTTCGCCGAGATACGCGGCCCGCACCGCTGCATCCGCGCGAATCGCCGCCGGTGTCCCGGTCGCGATGACGCGCCCCTGCACCAGCACCGAAATGCGATCAGCTATAGAGAAAACCGCGTCCATGTCGTGTTCGACCATCAGCAGCGTGCGCCCCGCCGTCGTCTCGCGGATCAGCTCGATCGCATGCGCCGCTTCCGCGCGATTCATGCCGGCGGTCGGTTCATCCAGCAACAACGTGTGCGCGCCGCCCGCGAGCGCAATGCCGAGGTCGAGCGCGCGCTGCCCCGCATAGCTGAGCGTGCCCGCGAGAACATGGCGGCGTGCGCCCAGGCCCACGGCGTCGAGCACCTGTTCGGCTCGTGCGTCGACCGTGCGCGAGCCGCTGAAGCGCTGCCACCATCGCAAGCGCCCGCGCTCGGCCAGCATCGCCGCGCAGCGCAGGTTGTCGAACACGCTCAGACGCGCGAACACGCTGGTGCTCTGGAAACTGCGCGCGAGGCCGCGGCGGGTGATCGCTGCCGGTGGCAGGCGCGTGATTTCTGCGCCGAACAGATCGATGCGCCCGGCGTTGGGACGCGCGCCGCCCGCGATCAGGTTGAAGATCGTCGACTTGCCCGCGCCGTTCGGACCGATCAACGCGTGGCGCTCGCCGGGTTCGATCGCGAGGTCGACGCCGCGCAGAATCTGCGTGGAGCCGTAGCGTTTTTCGATGCCGTATAGCGCGAGAGCCGGGATCATTGTGCGGCTCCGGTTTGCGCCGTAGGACTTACGAGCCCGACGCGATTCACCAGCCGCGCGTGTGCACGAACGGCGTAACGCGCGAACACCGCGCCCAAGCCCGCCAGCACGAACAGCACAGCGCACAGCGAGACCGGCGACGCGGCCAATGCCGACGGGACGCCCGGCACGCCGGAATTAGCGCCATCGTCCGCGCCGAATTGCACCGCGTACGCCCACTGCACCGCAAGCACGACGAACGCGATCCACAGTAGCGCCGCGCCCGCACTCCACAGATAAGCCGCGCGGCATTTGCCCCAGCCGAGGTTTGCCAGCCGCGCCGAGTGCCGCTGGACAAAGCCCGCCAGGCCGTCCGGCGACGCGACCACGACCACCACGAAGAACAGCCCGAGGTAGAACAGCCACGCGCGCGTCACGCTCGCCACCGCGACGCTGAAAAACGTCAGCACGATCGCGCCCGCCACGGGTCCGAAAAACGCGCCGGTCCCGCCGATCACCGTCGCGATCAGCACCGAACCCGAGCGCATCATGCTGACGCTTTCCGTCGATACCAGTTCGAGGTTAATCAGCCCCAGCGTCCCCGCGACGCCCGCGAAAAACGCCGACAGCACCACCACGCCAAAACGCACGCGCTTCGGATAGCAGCCAATCGCCGCCGCTCGCGTCGGGTTGTCGCGCACAGCATTCGCAAGACGCATGAACGGCGTGCGCGACAGACCGAACAGCGCCGCACTCGCCAGCAGACACCAGAGCGCGATGAGCGCATAAGCTTCGCGCGCCGGACCGAAGCTCCAGGGCCCGGACCATGGCCCACTCGCGCGATCGATCGCGACGCCCGCTTCGCCGCCGAACCAGTCGGGCAGCGCCCACGAAGCCGCCACCACGAGTTCGCCGAGACCGAGCGTGATCATCGCGAAGGCGGTGCCTGCGCGGCGCGTCGTGATAAAGCCGAACAGCACGCCGCACAGCGCGCCGCCGATGCCGCCGATCAACGGCAGCAGCGCGAGCGGCACGCCGATCCGGTTGAACACCTGCGCGGCGACCAACGCCCCGAGTCCCGAATACATCGCGTGACCGAACGACAGCAAGCCGGTTTCGCCGAGCAGCAGGTTGTACGAGAGCGCGAACACGATCATCGTCGCGCTTTGCGCAAGGTAGGCGAGCAACCAGCTTTGCGGCCAGATGAACGGCGGCACGACGAGGAAGACGACGAGCGCGAGCCACGGGGTGAGCGCACGCGCGATCGAGGCTGGTGCCGGAGCTTGTGGTCCGGTTGCATCAGACTTGGACCGGACAGATACATCTGGCGAGCCGGACGCGTGGCTGCTCTTACGCATGCTCGTCCCGCCTTCCGAACAGGCCACGCGGACGCAGCGCCAGCATTCCGACCAGCAGCAGATACGGAATCAGCGGCGCGACCTGCGCGAGCGTCAGCGCGTCCCACTCCGGCGGCGCCGACGCGCCAATCGCCGATAGCACGTCACCCAGTGACACGTCGCTCGCCACTGCCAGCGTCTGCACGCAGCCGACCAGCAACGACGCCGCCAGCGCTCCGCCAAGCGAACCCAATCCGCCGATCACGACCACGACGAACACGATCGAGCCGAGCGATTCCGCCATCGACGGTTCGATCACGAACAGCGGCGCGCCGATCACGCCGGCGAGCGCGGCGAGCGCCGTGCCGGCTGCGAATACGCCCGTGAATACACGCGGCACGTTATGGCCGAGCGCTTCGACGGCGCTCGCATGCGTGAGCGCGGCGCGCACGATCAGGCCCGCTCGCGACACCCGCAACACCGCGTACAACACCGCCAGCATCGCCAGCGACACGGCCATCATGAACGCGCGGTAACGCGAGAAAGCCGCGCCGTACAACGTGAACAGCGGACCGTCGAGCACGGACGGCACTGTCGCGGACAGCGGGTTCAAGCCCCAGCCGAGCTTCACCAGTTCGCCTAACAGATAAGCCGCGCCGAACGTGAGCAGCAATTCAGGCAGATGACCGTGCACGCGTACGCGCCGCAACAGCCAGCGCTCCAGCGCGGCGCCGATCAGACCGACGAGCAGCGGCGCGAGCACCAGCGCGCTCCAGAATCCCGCATGCGCCGCGACCGAGAAGCCGACATACGCGCCGAGCATGTAGAAGCTCGCGTGCGCGAAATTCAGCACGCCGAGCATGCTGAAAATCAGCGTGAGCCCCGCCGACAGCATTAACAGCAACAGCCCGTAGCTGACGCCGTTCAGCAGATTGATGACGAACGACTGCACGCGCCTATTCCGTCCACATATCGACGGCGAGCGGTTGCAGCGCCGCACGCAGATCGTCCGGCAGATTCACGGGACGCCGCGTCGCGCGGTCGACGTACACGTGCACGAAGTGTCCCTGCGCAGCGGGTTGAGCGTCGCCCTCCCGGAACAGCCCGACCTCGTAACGCACGCTCGTCGTGCCGAGCCGCACCACCCGCAAACCTGCTTCAATGCGGTCGGGAAACACGAGCGGCGCGAAGTAGTTGCAATGCGTCTCGACGACGAGCCCGATCGTCGCGCCGTGCTCGAAATCGAGCACGCCCGCGCGGACCAGATACTCGTTCACCACGGTGTCGAAATAGCTGTAGTAGACGACGTTGTTCACGTGACCGTAGACGTCGTTGTCCATCCAGCGAGTGGTGATGGGGAGGAAATGCGGGTAGGCGCTACGCTCGGCGGGGGCGGGTTTGCTCATCGTGGCGTGATGTTCTGGTCGGGTTGATGTGCGTGGATATCGTGACTGCAGGAATGGCTGCCGACGGTTCCGGTCGAGGGAGTTGCCGGGTGTTTGATTGGCTTTGGCTTTGGCTTTGGCTTTGGCTTTGGCGTTCTACCGATCGTAGCGACGTGTTCGCGTTTTCGAAAAACAACGGCCACATCGCATCGACGCCATGTCAGTCCGCTTACTGGCCCGGCTTCTCCACGAACTCGAACGGCAAGCCGCGCCGACGCATCCATTCACCGAGCGCCTGACCCGTGCCCGCGCGCCACGGCCGCAATCTGGCCGGTTCGACGAGCCGGTATTCGAGCAATTCCGGCGACAGCGCAATCGTGCCGTTCGCCTTCACGTGATACGCGATGATGAGTTCGTTCTTGCGCATGAACTCATACACGCCGACCAACTCGACCGATTCCGCGTGCAGCGACGTCTCTTCGAGCACTTCGCGCGCGATGCCCTGCTCCGGCGTCTCGCCGTTTTCGAGGAAGCCGGTGATCAGCGCGAACATGCCTTCGGGCCACGCGGCATTGCGCGCCAGCAGAATCTTGCCTTCATATTCGACGATTGCCGCCACTACCGGCAGCGGATTGTCCCAGTGGACGTAGCCGCACGTGGTATCGGGACAGCTCTGGCGAACCCGCCCGCCTTCGTGCTCGGGATCGGCGCGTTGGGTCAACGGCGTGGCGCAACGTGGACAAAATCGGTAGTCGGTCATGTCGTGAGGACGTCTCTTTTATCTTGTGTTTGAGGGTGTGTCTGGTGATCGGGATTGCGGTTGATACTGAGGTAGCGAGAGCGTGGGAGGCGAGGTCCAGTGGGTGCTGGGTGTAGCTCATGCGCTCGGCGTTCTGAGTCAACTTTGTGCTGCGATAAAACGGCGAAGCCGCGAAGCACGCGGTTTGGGCTAGGGGCTTTGGTGCTTGCTGGCTGCTTGCCCGCGTTGCCCTCGCTGCTTTGCTGCTTGCCGCTTGCTGCTTGCTGCTTGCTGCTTGCTGCTTGCTGCTTGCTGCTTGCTGCTTGCTGCTTGCTGCTTGCTGCCTGCTGCCTGCTGCCTGCTGCCTGCTGCCTGCTGCCTGCCGCTTGCCCGCTCTGCTACTTGCGGCTCACCGCTTGCCCGCTTTGCTGCTTACCGCTCACCGCATGCCCGCGTCGCCGCTCGCCGCTTTGCTGCCTGCCACCTATCGCTTGTTGCCCGCCGCTTTGCCGCCCCACTCAACCGCCACGTCACTAACTCATCGCATCACCGCACGCCCCGAAGCGGCATCAAGCTGCGCACAATTCGCGTACGTCGGCCGCAAAGCGCTCGACCGTCTCCGGTTGCGTGTCCCACGCGCACATCAGCCGGCAACCGCCCGCGCCGATGAACTCGTAGAACTTCCAGCCCCGCGCGCGCATCGCTCTTGCGGCTGGCGCGGGCAATTGCGCAAAGACCGCGTTCGATTCGCGCGGAAACATAATGCTGACGCCGGGAATTTCCTGCAACCGCGTCTGCAACAGTTCGGCCATCGCATTCGCGTGACGCGCGTTGCGCAGCCATACGTCGTTGTCGAGCAGACCCAGCCAAGGCGCCGAAATGAAGCGCATTTTCGACGCCAGTTGACCGGCCTGCTTCAGACGGTACGCGAAATCGTCAGCGAGCGAGCGGTCGAAAAACACCACCGCCTCGCCGACCGGCAAGCCGTTCTTGGTACCGCCGAAGCACAACACGTCGACGCCCGCGCGCCACGTGATCTCCGACGGATGCACGTCCAGCGCCGCCACCGCATTCGCGAACCGCGCGCCGTCCATGTGCACTTTCAGATGACGCCGCTTCGCGATCGCCGCAATCGCCCGCACTTCCTCGACGCTGTAGACCGTGCCGACTTCCGTCGATTGCGTCAGCGTGACGACTTTGGGCTTCGGGTAATGGATATCGGCGCGGCGCGTGACGACCGCCTCGATCGCGTCCGGTGTGAGTTTTCCGCCGATGCCCGGCGCCGTCAGCAACTTCGAGCCGCCGGAGAAAAATTCGGGACCGCCGCATTCATCGGTTTCGATGTGGGCGAGTTCGTGGCAGATCACCGAGTGATACGACTGACACAGCGACGCAAGCGCCAGCGAGTTCGCGGCCGTGCCGTTGAACACGAAGAACACTTCGCAATCGGTCTGGAACAGGTCGCGCAGACGGTCGCACACCTGGTTGGTCCACGAGTCGTCGCCGTAGGCCGGTTCGTGGCCGCTGTTATTGGCGGCGATCAGCGCCTGGAGCGCCTCGGGACAGATGCCGGCGTAGTTGTCGGACGCGAAATGTTGCATGGCGGGCGGCGCGTCGCGAGGCGGACGCGCGGTGGTGACGGGAAGCGGTCATTTTAGTGCGGCTGAGGGAATTTGGGGTTCGGGGCGGCTCCCGAACCGTCCGCCCGCCAAACCTGCCGGCGACCGCTAACAGTCAGCAACCTTTAACTGCATCCGCAATCGGGCATTCGTCCCCGGCCATTGCTTCGCGGCGTTATTACCACCGCGACCAAACCCGCAGCCCCCACTACCAACGCCCCCGCCGCGAGCCACAACGCCGGCGAAAACGACCCAGTATGTTCGGCGATCGGCGCGGCAACCAGCGGCCCCACGATCTGACCAACGCCATAGGCCGCTGTCGCATAACCCATCAAGCCGGCAGCATCGTCGCCCCGCAGACGCCTTGCCTCGCGCATCGCGAACAGCGTGATCGCGGTAAAAGGCAGACCGATCAGCATGCTGCCGATCGAAAAGCCGGCCGCCGTCGGCCAGATGATCCCCGATGCGATGCCGCACGCTTGCAGCACATAGCAGCCGGCGAGCAGGGTCCGGTTGTCCCAGTGCGCAGGCAGCCGCGCCGCCAGCAATGCGCCCGCCACCAGCGCCGCGCCGAACATCGGCCAGAACAGGTCGGGCCACGCGGACCCGGGCAGCGCATGACGCGCGATCACCGGCAGAAAGGTCGCCGTGATGATGTAGCCAAAGCCTGGAATGCCGTAGAGCAGCACGAGCCAGAATGCGTCGATGGGATGGGCGGTGGGATTTTTAGCGTGGCTGGGCGTGTGAACGCGGCTGCCAGGGGACGCACCCGCCGCAGGTTGATTGCTCAGACGCGAACTGTCGGCGGGCTTGTGCGCCCCGCCTCCGCTCCCCGGCGCTGCAGCGTTTCCGCCGTTCGCGCGGGCATCCGCGGCTGCTTGCCTGACACCAGACACATCGCTGAAAACCGGCCAGACCAGAATCGACAGAACCAGCGCGATCAGCCCGAAGCCGATCCATCCGGCCGTCGCGCCATAACCGCCTGCGACACTCACCAGCAACCCCGTCCCGACGATACCCACGCCCGGCCCGGTATAAATCACGCCGCCCCACCCATGCGCGCCGAGTTCGGCAAGCCGCCGCAAACCCCACTGGGACGCGAACACGAAGGTCCACGCGCTGGCCGCACCGGCGACGAAACGCACCACCGCCCAGACCCAGAACTGGCTGGTGAGGCCCATTGCCAGCGTCAGCAGAACCGTCGCGAGCAGCCCGGCGCGCACCATCCGGGCGGGCGAAATCCGCAACGCCGCGCATCCGACCGCGCCGACAAAATAGCCCGCATAGTTGAACGAAGCGAGCCAGCCGCCTTGCTGGATGTCGAGTTGCGGCTGACCGGGGGCCGCGCCGTGGAGCATCAGCGGCAACAACGGCGTGAACGCGAAACGCCCGATACCGAGGGCGACGGCCAGCGTCACCATGCAAGCAAGCGCCGCGCGACGGGCGGCATGACGATCGGCGAAAGTGTCGCGTAGGGGAGAAGCAAGATCGTTCGTGAGCATGGCGAATAAGGGCCGGGATGGGATGGGCCCGTCGAGTTGATGCTGGTTAATGAGAACAGAGGGTTCATCTCATATTAGCTTGACCAGACGATCACGAAAAATGAATAATCAGGATACCAACCATCGCCAGGAGAGAACTGTGGATCTGGCCGCCCTGACCATCTTTCGCGCCGTCGTGCGGGAAAACGGCGTGACGCGCGCCGCCGCGAAGCTCAATCGCGTGCAATCGAATGTCACGACGCGTATCAAACAGCTCGAGGAGCAACTTGGCACCGACCTGTTTATCCGCGACGGGCGGCGGCTCGTGCTGACCCCGGCCGGCGAAACGCTGCTGCCTTACGCCGAACGTCTACTCGCACTCGCCGATGAGGCGCGTCATGCGATCCGCGAAGATCGTCCGAGCGGACGCCTGCGTCTGGGGACGATGGAAAGTGTCGCCGCCACCCGTCTGCCCACTTTGCTCGCGCGTTATCACCAGCAGTGGCCCGCCGTCGCGCTGGAGCTTGAAACCGGCACGACCGGCAAACTGATCGAGCGGGTACGCGAATTCGAAGTGGATGCCGCGTTGCTGGCCACGCCACTCGATCCGGCCGCGCTCGGCGACCTGTTCGAGAGCGTGCCCGTGTTCAAGGAGGAACTGGTGATGCTCACGCCGCGCGGGCATCGGCCAATTCGCGAGGTGCGCGACGTCGCGCTGACCACGCTGATCGCGTTCGAACAGGGCTGCGCGTATCGGACTTATATCGAGAAGTGGTACATGGAACACGGCGTGCGGCCGGCACGGGTGCTGGAACTGGGCTCATATCACGCGATCGTCGCGTGTGTGGCTGCGGGCGCGGGAGTCGCGGTGGCTCCGCGCTCGGTGCTGAATCTGCAAACCGATTCGAGCAACATCACGGTTCACGAATTGCCCGATATCGGAACGATCGAGACCTTGCTGGTCTGGCGACGTGGACATTTTTCTTCCGCGCTCAACGCGTTGAAGAAGACGCTGCTGGCACCCGAGGATGCAGGAAAGCTGTATAGCGCGGAGATTGCCGCAGATGTGGGTAGCGCGGCGAACACGGACGTTGTTTGATCCGATCCGCTGAGGGAAAAACGTGGATGGCTAAAGCCTGCGAATTTGACGCTGCGGATCGCTACTCAGTTCGACAGTGCAAAAAAACTAAGGCCACGTGCCGCGCCGATCCTTCCAGCGCGCCACGTGGCCTTATCAGACTTGATCGGAAGTGACTGGGCCGTGCGGGCCCGGTCAACCACGAATCAGCGCTGAATCAAACGCAAATCAAAGCTGACCTTCAACCCAAGCTTTAACGCCTGCCAATGCCGCAGGCAGGTTGGCCGGCTCGGTGCCGCCAGCCTGAGCCATGTCCGGACGACCACCGCCCTTACCGCCCACCTGCTGCGCCACGAAGTTGACCAGCTCGCCAGCCTTGACCTTCTTGCTCGCGTCCGCAGTCACACCGGCGATCAGGCTTACCTTGCCACCGTCAACTGCAGCCAGCACGATGGCCGCGCTCTTCAGCTTGTCCTTCAGCTTGTCGACCGTTTCGCGCAACGTCTTGACGTCTGCACCTTCCAGCGTGGCCGCCAGCACATGGACGCCGCCGACTTCGACTGCCTGACCGGCCAGTTCGTCGCCCTGGCTCGAAGCCATCTTCGACTTCAGCGCGCTCAGTTCCTTTTCCAGCGCCTTCACCTGATCCTGCACCTGGCTGATGCGCTGCGTCAGTTCCGACGGTTGCGCCTTCAGCACGGCCGCAGCCGCATTGATGCGCGCGTCGAGGTCCTGCACGAAACGCACGGCGTTGTCGCCCGTAATCGCTTCCACGCGACGAATACCCGCCGCCACGCCGCCTTCCATCACGATCTTGAACAGACCGATGTCGCCGGTGCGTTGCACGTGCGTACCGCCGCACAATTCACGCGAGAAACCGAGGTCGAGCACGCGCACTTCGTCGCCGTACTTTTCGCCGAACAGCGCCATCGCGCCGCCCTTCACCGCTTCGTCGAACGGCATCACGCGCACGATGCCCGGCGCGTTCGCCAGCACTTCGGCGTTGACGATTTCTTCGACGCGGCGGATCTGCTCGTCCGTCATCGGCGAGTTGTGTGCGAAGTCGAAACGGGTCTTGTCTGCGTCGACCAGCGAACCCTTCTGCTGCACATGGCTGCCGAGCACTTCGCGCAGCGCCTTGTGCATCAGGTGCGTGGCCGAGTGATTGCGTTGCGTGCGAGCGCGGCGCACCGCGTCGATTTCCGCCTTGACCACATCGCCAACCTTCAGCGTGCCCTGCTCGACCGTGCCGTGATGACCGACCACGTCGGCCTGCACTTTCAGCGTATCGGCCACCGCGAAGCGAACGCTCGCGTTAGCCAGCACGCCCTGGTCGCCGACCTGGCCGCCCGATTCCGCGTAGAACGGCGTGTGGTCGAGCACGACGACAGCCTGCTGGCCGTCGCGCGCTTCCTGCACCGACACCCCGTCTACATACAACGCGATCACTTTCGCGTCGTCGAAGATGACTTCTTCGTAGCCGTGGAACGTAGTCTTCGCGCCCGAATATTCGAGGCCCTGCGCGATCTTGAACTTGCCCGCCGCGCGAGCCTGTTCGCGCTGACGCGCCATGGCTTCGTCGAACGCCGCTTCGTCGACCGTCACTTCGCGCTCGCGGCACACATCTGCCGTCAGATCCAGCGGGAAGCCGTACGTGTCGTGCAGCTTGAACGCGAGTTCGCCGTCGAGCGTCTTGCCGCCCTTTGCGTCGAGATCGGTCAGTGCCGATTCGAGGATCGACATGCCGTGCTCGATGGTCTCGAAGAAGCGCTCTTCTTCCTGACGCAGCACGTCGGTAACGCGTTGTTCGGCTTCCTTCAGTTCTGGATACGCCGCGCCCATCTGCTCGACGAGGTCGGGCACCATGCGATGGAAGAACGAACCTTTCTTGCCGAGCTTGTAGCCATGACGGATGGCGCGGCGCACGATCCGGCGCAGCACGTAGCCACGACCTTCATTGCCCGGAATCACGCCGTCGACGATCAGGAACGAGCACGCGCGGATGTGGTCGGCGATAACCTTCAGCGAGTTGTTCGTCAGGTCGGTGGTGGCTGTTTCGCGAGCCGCGGCCTTGATAAGCGACTGGAACAGGTCGATCTCGTAGTTGCTGTGCACGTGCTGCAGCACAGCCGCGAGACGCTCGAGCCCCATGCCGGTGTCGACGCTCTGCTTGGGCAACTTCGTCATGTTGCCTTGCGGGTCGCGATTGAACTGCATGAACACGAGATTCCAGATCTCGATGAAGCGGTCGCCGTCTTCTTCCGGCGATCCCGGCGGGCCGCCCCAGATTTCCGGACCGTGGTCGTAGAACACTTCGGAACACGGACCGCACGGGCCGGTGTCGCCCATGGTCCAGAAGTTATCGGATGCGTAACGCGCACCCTTGTTGTCGCCGATGCGGATGATCCGCTCTTTCGGCACGCCGATTTCGTTTTCCCAGATGGCGAACGCTTCGTCGTCTTCCTGGTAGACCGTGACCGTCAGCTTGTCGGCCGGCAGTTGGTAGACCTTGGTCAGCAATTCCCAGCAGTAGTGGATCGCGTCGCGCTTGAAGTAGTCGCCGAACGAGAAGTTGCCCAGCATTTCGAAGAACGTGTGGTGACGCGCGGTGTAGCCGACGTTTTCCAGGTCGTTGTGCTTGCCGCCCGCGCGCACGCTGCGCTGCGCGGTGGTGGCACGCGAATACGGGCGCGATTCCGCGCCGAGGAACACATCTTTGAACTGCACCATTCCCGAATTGGTGAAGAGCAGCGTCGGGTCGTTGCCGGGCACAAGGCTCGACGAGCGAACGATCGTATGGCCCTTCGATTCGAAGAACTTGAGGAATTTCTCGCGGATTTCAGCGGCTTTCATAGCGGGCGGGGGACGGGTTTGCCAGTTCCCTGGCTGTTACCGGCGGCATCGTGGGATGCGCCAACTGTTTGTTTCTTAAACGACTGATTATACGGGATCGGCGAGCGTGCGCGGCAGCGCCCCGCCGCGTTAGCCGTTCGGCCAGGTTTGCCCAGGGTTCGCGTGAGGTTGCGTCGTCCTGGGTTTCAGAAAAGGTCGGCAAAACGCGGACAGACTGAGCCTGGTCTGAGCGAGTAGTTACGAGTTTGCGGTTTTCCTGAATCGTCCTATGACGTTTGGCTGACTGCGCCCGCACGCTGTAATCGCTTAAGATTGCCTCCATCGACGGCGCCCCGCGCGCCGCCTGGACTACATAGGAAGGAGACATCAAACGAATGGGCGCTCTCAGTCATATCCGCGTGCTGGATCTCACACGCGTGCTCGCCGGACCGTGGTGCGCGCAGACACTCGCCGATTTCGGCGCCGACGTGATCAAGATCGAACGTCCCGAAGTGGGCGACGACACCCGTCACTGGGGCCCTCCGTATCTCAAGACGCCGGAAGGCTCGGACACCCTCGAGGCCGCGTACTACCTCGCGGCAAACCGCAACAAGCGCTCGGTCACCGTGGACATCGCGTCGCCCGAGGGCCAGCGGATCATCCGCGAACTGGTTGCGCAGAGTGACGTAGTACTGGAAAACTACAAGGTCGGTCAACTGAAGAAGTACGGGCTCGATTACGCGTCGCTGAAAGAGGTGAAGCCCGATCTGATTTACTGCTCGGTCACGGGTTTCGGGCAAACCGGTCCGTATGCGCAGCGCGCCGGCTACGACTTCATCGTGCAAGGCATTGGCGGCTTCATGAGCATTACCGGCGAACGTGACGGCCAGCCGGGCGGCGGTCCGCAGAAAGCCGGCGTTGCGATTGCGGACCTGATGACCGGCATGTACTCGACCGTCGCCGTGTTGACCGCCCTCACGCATCGCGATCGCACGGGCGAGGGGCAATACATCGACATGGCGCTGCTCGACGTGCAGGTGGCGATGCTCGCGAACATGAATTCGAACTACCTGGCGAGCGGGCAGCCGCCGGTGCGCTGGGGCAACGCGCATCCGAACATCGTGCCCTACCAGACCTTCCAGACGAGCGACGGCTGGATCATCGTCGCGGTCGGCAACGACGGGCAGTTCCGCAAGTTCGTCGAAGCGGGCGGACAACCCGAACTTGCCGATGACGAGCGTTTCGCGACCAATCCGTCGCGGGTGCGTCACCGCGACATCCTCGTGCCGATTCTCGCCGACATGGTTATCCGCCAGGGCAAGCAGGAATGGATCGCCGCGCTTGAAGCGGCGGGCGTGCCGTGCGGGCCGATCAACGATCTCGGTGAGGTATTCGAGAACGAGCAGGTGGTGGCGCGCGGGTTGAGAGTCGATCAGCCGCATCCGTCGGGCGGCACGGTCAAACTGGTGCGCAATCCGATCAATATGACGGGGACGCCGCCCGAAGCAGTGAGCCATCCGCCGATGCTCGGCGAGCACACCGAAAGCATTCTGCGCGACGTGCTCGGCTATGACGACGAGCGGATCAAGGCGCTGCGGGGGCAGTCGGTTATTTGAGGGTGAGTTTGGGGCAGTGGTGGTTTGAGGCAGTGAGGCCGTGTTGACAGACGGAGGCGATGCAGTGAATACGGCGAATGCCCCTCTGCTCCGTGCCCCGCTCGCCACTACGTCCGTATTCACGCGAGCGAGCCACCAAACGCCCGCCAATCAACCCGATGTCAACGTGACCCGCCCAAAGAGTCCAGCCAGCTCCGCCCTTCGCTCCAGTCGCCCAAACCGCTATCGGCATTGATATGGCCACGCGCGCCGACGCCAACCCATCGGCTGCCCCAGGCATTCGCACAATCCTGCGAAAACGGTACGCCGCCGTAGGGATCGTCGCTACTCGCCACGACAATGCCAGGAAACGGCAACGGCAAAAGCGGCACCGGCGCGAACCCGCTGGCGTCTCGCGGAAAATGAGCCCCGGCGGGATCGGGCACGGCGACCAGCAACGCGCCGGCCACCTTCGCAAGTTGCGCCGCGCTCGCGTATCGGGTGGCCCAGAAAGCCGCCGTCAGACAGCCGAGGCTATGGGCAGCGAGCACCACCGGCGAATCGGCTGCGGCCACTGCGGAATCGAGCGTGCGGCACCACGCGTCGCGCACGGGATGATCCCAGTCCAGCATCTGTACACGCGTGAATGCCGGATCGAGTGATTCCCAGCGCGTTTGCCAGTGACCCTCACCGGAATTCTGATACCCCGGCAGCACGAGTACCTTCAGTTTTTCCCCGTTCATCGCATTTCCCGTTGCTGGTTTTTTAGGTCGTTGATTTGTCGACATCCACCACAGCGCGTGCGTTATCGGATCACACGCGCCACGCCGACGCCACGCGGATCGGCGACCGGCTCCGGCGTCGTTCCGTCGATGCGGATCATCTGCACATCGCCATTGAACGACTGCGCTTCGACCGTGTAGCCCAGCGCCTTCAACTGATCGCCCAGCTCGGTCGGAACCGGACGATACGGCTCGAAGTAAATCGTCTTCTGCGGCAGCAGTTGATGATGAAAACGCATCGCCGCAACCGCATCGGCGGGCGCCATGTTGAAGTCGTACAGATTGGTCATCACCTGAAAAATCGACGTCAGGATACGCGAGCCGCCCGGCGTGCCGATCACTAGCGCCACCTTGTTGTCCTTCAGCATGAGCGTCGGCGTCATCGACGACAGCGGGCGGCGTCCCGCCGCGACCGTATTGAGATCATCGCTGCTCGCGCCGGCCGTTTTGTCGCTGCCCGGTTTCGTGACGAAATCGTCCATCGCGTTGTTCAGCAGGAAACCCGCGCTATCGACCACCACGCCCGAACCGAAATCGCCGTTCAGCGTGTAAGTGTTCGAGACGGCATTGCCCCACTTGTCGACCACGGAGAAATGCGTGGTTTGGGTCTTTTCCGGCAGCGCATCGCCGAGACCCGGCTTGACCGGCGCGGCGCCCGGCACTTCGTCGGGCTTCACTTCGTCGGCGCGTGGCGCGAGATAGGCGTCGTCGGTGAGCTTGTCGACGGGAATTTTGTACGAATCGGGATCGCCGAGGTATTGCTGCCGGTCGGCAAACACGCGGTCCTCGATCTGGGCGATCAGGTGAATGTACGGCGCGGAGTTCAATTCGAGGCCGTCGAATACCTGCTTCAGATCTGCCCGCATCTTCAGCATCTGGATCAGTCCGACGCCGCCCGAACTCGGCGGCGGCGCGGTGATCACCCGATAGCCGTTCCAGTCGGCGGAAAGCGGTTGGCGCCACACGGCCTTGTACTGAATCAGGTCCTGCTTCGTGACGAGGCCGTGGCCGTACATCTGCTGCGCGATCAGGTCGGCGGTACGGCCTTCGTAGAACTCACGGCCACCGTCGCCGGCAATCCGCGACAGCGTCTGCGCGAGTTCCGGCTGACGGAAAGTTGCACCGGTCTTGAGATTCGAGAAATACGCGTCGAAATTGGTCTTACCCGTAAAATTCTTCGCCGCCGCGTCGCGCCGCTGCTGCAGCCATGGCTCGACCGGAAAGCCGTCGGTGGCGTAATGGATCGCGGGCGCCAGCACCTGCTTCCACTTCAGCTTGCCAAAGCGCTGCTGCGCCTGCCACATTCCGTCAACCGTCCCCGGCACGCCTACCGCGCGGGCGCCGACCACGCTCATGCCCGGCAGCAGGTTGCCCTTGTCATCGACGTACATGTCGCGGGTCGCCTGTTGCGGCGCCCGCTCGCGGTAGTCGAGAAAGTACGGTTTGCCGTCCATGAACAAGGTCATGAACCCGCCCCCGCCGATATTCCCCGCGTCCGGCCGCGTCACGGCGAGCGTGAAGGCGATGGCGACGGCGGCATCCACCGCGTTGCCGCCGGCGGCGAAGATCTGCTGCGCGGTGTCGGCGCTGTAGCCATCCGGCGCGGCCACCGCCGATGCGTCGAACACGGGCTTCGGCGGCGCCGTTTTCGCTAGCGCCGTACCCGGCGCGACAACGCTGCCGGTGAACGCGACGAACAGCGCCGAAGCCATCGCGATGCGGGCGAGAGAAAGAGAAGCGAAAGACGCGCGACGCGCGCCGTGGGTCGGTAAAGACATCCGAGAAACTCCGGCAACTAAGGGCGCCATGGTGCACGAGCAGCGGCGGTTCGTGCAAGGCAGCAATGGGCGGTAAGGGCGATGCGGCCTGCGCTGCGTGGACGGCTGCGACGGATGCGCGCGCTGCGCGTCGAAGCACAAGCTGCACTGCCCCGAAAAAGAGCGGGCGGCCAGCCTGCGGGCCGCTGGAGAACGTGCCAACGGATGGCGGTCTCGCCAGGAAACGCGTGAAAGCGCACCACGAAAACGGAGCGATCGCGCGCAGGAAATCCGGACGTTCGCGTTAAAGCTCGCGGTAGAGACGCAACGTCGTCGGATAAGGCCCTTGCGATCCGGTCACGTTCAAGGTCACGGGCCGCCGCCGCGGAACCTTGGCGCGGCGCGATCCGCGAGCAATGAGGGCCGTTCAGATTGCGACGGCCTGACACAAGGCCGTCTGGGTCCAGGAAACTCCGCAAATCCGACAGCCTGAAACGGGGCAAATCCCGCACCCGACCCAGCCGCGACATCCCGCGGGCGAACCCGTGCCGCAGCATCCTAAATCGCGCGGGCAAGCGCGAACAAAACGTTTTACCTCCTGTTACAGCGCTCAATCAGCCGTAAGCCAAACCCCAAACCGCGCCGAAAACCGCTCAAACGTTGGCTGCACGCCGCACTCGCCTGCCGCCCGCGAACTCGTCAGGTAGAATTGTCGGATAAGTGGGACGTATTGCGCGGCCCCGACAGACTTTCACCACCTCGCATGAATACCGAACGCAACGACGCGCCAGCGGCATCCAATTTCATCCGTAACATCATTGACGACGACAACCGCACCGGCAAGTGGGGCCAGCGCGTCGAAACGCGCTTTCCGCCCGAGCCGAACGGCTATCTGCACATTGGCCATGCCAAAAGCATCTGCCTGAACTTCGGCGTGGCGCGCAGCTACGGCGGCGTCTGCCATTTGCGTTTCGACGACACGAATCCGGAAAAGGAAAGCGTCGAATACGTCGACTCGATCATCGACTCGGTGCGCTGGCTCGGTTTCGAGTGGGAAAAAGAAGGCAAGGAACAGCTCTTCTACGCGAGCGATTACTACGACAAGCTGTATGAATTCGCCGAACTGCTGATCCAGCGCGGCAAGGCATATGTAGACAGCCAGTCGGCCGAAGAAATGCGCGTCAACCGTGGCTCGGCCACCGAAGTCGGCACGCCGTCGCGCTTCCGCGAGCGTTCGGTGGAAGAGAACCTCGACCTGTTCCGCCGCATGAAGGCCGGCGAGTTCAAGGAAGGCGAGCACGTGCTGCGCGCGAAGATCGACATGTCGTCGCCGAACTTCAACATGCGCGATCCCGTCATCTACCGGATCCGCTTCGCGCATCACTACCGTACCGGCGACACCTGGTGCGTGTACCCGATGTACGACTACACGCACTGCATTTCGGACGCGCTGGAAAACATCACGCACTCGCTGTGCACGCTCGAATTCGAAGACCACCGTCCGCTGTACGACTGGATTCTGAACGAGTTGGCCGAAGCGGGCATTTTCACGCGCCCGCTGCCGCAACAAATCGAGTTTTCGCGCCTGAACCTGACCTACGCGATCACCAGCAAGCGCAAGCTGCTGCAACTGGTGAACGAAGGCCACGTAGACGGCTGGGACGACCCCCGCATGCCGACCATCGTCGGCGTGCGCCGTCGCGGCTTCACGCCCGAGTCGATCCGGTTGTTCTGCGAGCGCATCGGCGTCACCAAGGTCGATTCGTGGATCGACATGAGCGTGTTCGAAGGCGCGCTGCGCGACGATCTCGATGCCAAGGCGCCGCGCACCGTCGCCGTGCTCGACCCGGTCAAGCTGATCATCGACAACTTCCCGGAAGGCGTGAGCGAGCCGTGCAGCGCGCCGGTTCATCCGCATCATCCGGAACAGGGCGTGCGCGAGTTTCCGATTTCGCGCGAACTGTGGATCGAGCGCGAGGACTACAACGAAACGCCGCCGAAGGGCTATTTCCGTCTGTTCCCGGGCAACAAGGTGCGTTTGCGTTACGGCTACGTGATCGAATGCATCGGCGCGGACAAGGATGAAAACGGCAACATCGTTGCGGTTCACTGCAACTATTTCCCGGACAGCAAATCGGGCACCGAAGGCGCGAACAACTACAAGGTCAAGGGCAATATCCACTGGGTCAGCACGGCAGCCGCATGCCCGGCCGAAGTGCGCATCTACGACCGTCTGTTCAAGGAAGCGCAACCGGACGCCGGTGGCCGCGAATTCCTCGACGCGTTGAATCCCGACTCGAAGCGCGTGGTCAACGCATATCTGGAGCAAGGCGCGCGCGACGCGCTGCCGGAACAGCGTTTCCAGTTCGAGCGCCATGGCTACTTTGTCGCTGACCGCGTCGATTCGAAGCCGGGCAAGCCTGTGTTCAATCGCATCGTCAGCTTGCGCGACAGTTGGGGCAAGCCGGCGTAAGCTGGTGCGGTTATAGCCCGTCACGCGTCTGAAGCGAAATACGGCGTGCATCTCGCTCTTGAGATGTACGCCGTTTCCTTACATGATGCTCTATCGACAGTGACAGCGCGGCCACGCCGCGCGCTAGTCCGGGAGGCCCGATGAAATTTGCAGCCCGCCGCTGGGGGAGTACCCGAGATACGACTCGCGGCCCATGTCGCGAAGGCCGTGCGCTTGCCGCCATCGCCCCCTGCGCCCCCGCCCCTGCCTCCGGCTTCGCCTATCGCACCGGTTGCATGCTCGTAGCTCTGGCCGCCGTCGGCACGTCGCTCGCCAGCCCTGCCCGCGCGGACGAACTCACCGGCACGCTTAAAAAAATCCACGACGACGGCGCCGTCACTCTGGGCGTACGCGAGGCATCGATCCCCTTCTCGTATTTCGACGGCAAGAGCACCGTCGGCTACTCGCAGACCATCGCGCTGCAAATCGTCGACGAAATCAAGAAGACGCTCGGCCTGCCGCAACTGAAGGTTCACGAAGTGACCGTGACCTCGTCGAACCGCACGCCGATGCTGCTGAACAACCAGATCGACCTCGAATGCGGGTCGACTACGCATACGGCTGAGCGCGAAAACGTCGCCGCGTTCTCGAACAGCTTCTTCCAGTATGCGGTGCGCATGATCACCCGCAAGAACGCGGGCATTACGGATTTCCCGGAACTGGCAGGCAAGGCGGTCGTGACGACCGCAGGCACGTCCGACGAACGTTTGTTGCGCCGCCTGAATACCGACAAGCATCTGAACATGCGCATTACCAGCGCGCGCGATCACATGGAAGCCTTCAACGCGTTCAAGGACGACCGGGCGGTGGCGTTCGTGATGGACGAGCCGATCGTCTACGGCCTCAAGGCGACCGACCCACGTTCTGCGGATTTCATCGTGACGGGCACGCCGCTCGGCTACGAGGTGTACGCGTGCATGTTCCGCAAGGGCGACGAGCCGTTCCGCGAACTGGTGAACGGGGTGATCGCACGCGCGCAGACCTCCGGGGATGCCGAGCGCCTGTACAAACAGTGGTTCACACAGCCGATTCCGCCGCACGCTATCAATCTGAATTTTCCGCTGTCGGAACAGAATCGCGCGCTGTTTGCACATCCGAACGACCGCGCGCTCGACTGAGCTTGCGGCGCAGCGCCGCTAAAGCGAACGGTGCAATTCCGTCAGCGACAGCGTGGTCTCGAAAAGGCGCGTGAGGCTGCGGCTCGCATACTTCGGAATCTCGTCCAACGCAGCCCAGCGATACGCGTCCATTTCGGGAATCATCGTGCCGTCCGAGCGACGCGGAAACATCGACGTGCAGGTGCAGATAGAGAGGTCGAGTTCGTCGGCGCCGGCCCGTGCCGCGAACAGATGCAGGTCCTTGTCTCGCCGGTAGACAAACAGCCCGAGATCCTTCAGACGCGCCGGGTCGATGGCGATGCCCGTTTCTTCGACCATCTCGCGCAGTGCCGTGACGTGCGGCGCTTCGCCCTCTTCGCCATGACCTTTCGGGATGTCCCAATGCGACGTTTCCGTGGCGTGCGCGAGCAGCAACCGGCCGTCCGGGTCGAGCAGGACGATTCCGCAAGACACCACGCGCGCGCTCATTCACGCCCCTCGCCATGCACTCCCACGCGTGAGTCGCCCGCAAGGCGGAGCCGCGCCGACGACCGGCCGACGCGTGCAGCCATTCCAGCCTGCATGCTCAATGCCGCTTCTGCAATTGCCAGGCGCCGCTACCTTCCTTGCAGAATTGCGGACGCAGGTTCATCGATTGCCCTTTCGCGCTCAGCACGACCGCCAGATCGCGGCAGGTGCGCGCGCCGTCGTGGGCGGTGCTGGTGATGTTGATCGTCGCGTCGATCTTGACGCTGTTGCCGGTGCCTTCGTTGACCCACGTGCTGCTCTCGCCGTCTTTCTGCTCGTTCAACGCATGGATGACGGCCTGCTTGACCGAATCGTTATCGCGCGGCCTCATGTAGCTAATTGGCGTGTCGTTCAGAAAACCGAGATTCGCCGCTTGCGCGCCGCCGATTGCACCGGCGATCAACAGGCTGCCGGCAGTCAGGTGAAACAGCACACGGGTTCGCATCGACATGAAGTGTTCTCCTTGAGAGTGTTCCGGGCGGTCACGAGCGCCCGGCCGCAGCGCTTGATCTGGACCTCAAAAGCATAGCACGCGCGTTTGAAAGACCCGTTTGGCGCGGCTTGCGCGGGGTCAATCTGTTCCCAACTTCGACATCAGACTGGCACTAGGGCCCCAGCGAGAGTTTAGAACGAGTCCAAGACTTTTTAGGATGCGTCTCATATCAACTCGCAAACTACTTTCTTAAGATGGAATTCTGTTGCGCTTCAGCGTCATCCCGATCTTAGGCAAGCCGTTATGAACACCGTCCTTCTTCTGCAAATTCTCACAGTTGTGGTCGCACTGGTCTGCATCACGCTCGTGCCGGTTGCTATCCGCCACGATCCCGGTCTCGCGCGGCGCGTAGTCCGCATGGACGCCATCCGGCTCGCGCGCTGGCCTAATCTGCTGACGCGGGTCGGCACGGCCTGTCTGCTGGTGTCTTTTGCGATGCTGGTTCTCGCCTGCTATTACCTTCTCGACGGCGCGCCTCAGTAACAAAAAAAAAAGCCGCCCGAAAAACGGACAGCTTCGTCGTTAACTCTTCCCCGATTCAATCCATTCGTGACTGCATGTCAATGCACGGCGACAGCAGGAATTGCCGCTTCGGCCGATGCGTGAACCGCTCCATCCGGCGCTTTATAGCCATCCGTGAGCGTATCTAGAAACGCCACCACGTCCTTGATTTCCGCTTCATCGAGCGCGGGTTTGTCACCCGGCTTGCGATCGAACGGCGGCTCGGTATTCAGATTCGCCCAGTAACGCTGCGGCAGATCGTCGAACTTCTGCACCTTACCCCTCACGACCGGATAGAACTTCTCGGGGTTCGTATCGCGCTCGGCATAAAAGCGCACCACCTGATCGAGCGAATGATAAATGCCGTTGTGGAAGAAGCTCTTCTTCAACGCGATGTTGCGCAGCGTCGGCGTGCGGAAGATGCCACAAAACTCGTCGCGTTTGCCGAGGTCGGTCCGCTCAGGACCACAAGCGCCGAGATCGTAGAAATGCGGATCGCGATTCACCGGCAACGCGCGATTGCGCGGCACGCCGATCGCGATCAGACCGAAATCGCTGAACTGCGGCGGTGCGCCATCCTTGGTGCGCTGGCTGATGTGACAACTCGCGCAATTACCTTTCTGCTCGTCGTTGAAGAGTTGCAGGCCGTGAAGCTCGGCCTTCGTCAGTTGCGCCTTGCCCGCGAGGAATGCGTCGTACTTGCTGGTGTATGGGTAGAAAACTTCGGGCGTCTGCTCGAACGTTTCGAGCGATTGCAGAACCGCCTTGAAGGTGGCGTCCTCATTATCGAAAACGTGTTCGCCGAAGGTCGCGCGGAACGCATCGGCGTAAGGCGCAGCCTTGACCGCCGCGACCACCCTGGCCGGCGTGCTGCCCATTTCGAGCGACGACAGCAACGGAATGCGCGCCTGATCGCTGCCCCGGTCGACGCGGCCGTCCCACGTCAAACCACCAGTCGGGCCCGCGTCGACGCTTTCGTCGCCTTCGTCGTCCGACTCGTGATAGTGCTCGGCAAACGCCGGCACCGATTGCAGATACTTCAGCGTCGGCGCGGCGCGCATGCCGGTGCGGTGCATATCCATGCCGCCCAGTTGCGCCGACAACCCATTGGCAGGCGAAAAAGCATGGTCCGGGCTGTGACACGAAGCACAGGCGAGCCTGCCTGAACCCGAGAGCGACGGATCGAAAAATAGCTGTTTGCCGAGCGCCGTCATCTGCCGCACGGACTCATACACCTGCGCGCGAGATTGACCCGCGCCTTGAGCGGCCACCTTCACCGCCGAAACCGCCAGCGGCGCATCGGGCTGCGCTGCATTCGCGCTCGCTTCCGGCTTGCCTGCATCGCACGCGGCGAGCGTGGCCGCCAACGTGGTGACCGTCAGCACGAGCAGCGCGCTCCGCTTGACGTTCGCAGGCTCGACGCGCTGTCGCGCCGAACGCCGAGCCAGAATTTCCCGAATTTCCGCCAGACCGATCCGCATAGGGTGATGTGTGTTCGCGCCAATGAAGTCAGCGAGCGTATTTCATCTACATGTCGACTAAATGACATTTAGCCTACGCAATATACGAACTCCAAGACGTTCGTAATTATTTACATCTTTCTGTCAAATATATTCTCCAAACTTTCGCTCGCGGTCATTCGTGTAAGGAATGCACCCACCTGTCCCCAACGCGAGAGAGAGAATCCACATCAAATGAACAAGAAACTGATCTGCGCGACGCCCATCGCGATCGCAGCAGCGTTGAGTCTGTATGCATGCGGTGGCAGTGAGATCGGCGATCCTGACATCACGGCGATCAAGAACGTCGTCGTGATATACGCGGAAAACCGTAGCTTCGACAATCTGTACGGCAACTTCCCCGGCGCGAACGGTCTGCAGAACGTGAGCGCCGCCAACTCGACCCAGGTGGATCGCGACGGCTCGACGCTCGCGACGCTGCCGCAGGTGTGGAACGGTCTCACGCAAACCGGCGTGACGCCGGTTGTGACCCAGGCCATGACCGCGAATCTGCCGAACAGCCCGTTCGCCATTGACGATCCGAACGGTTTCAACACGCCGATCACCGCCACGACGCGCGATCTGTATCACCGTTTCTACGAGAACCAGATGCAGATCAACGGCGGCAAGAACGACAAGTTCGCCGCGTGGGCGGATTCGGGCGGCCTCGTGATGGGCCACTATTCGCTCGACGCCGACAAGCTGCCGCTGTGGAAGATCGCGCAGCAATACACGCTCGCCGACAACTTCTTCATGGGCGCATTCGGCGGATCGTTCCTGAATCACCAGTGGCTGGTCTGCGCATGCACGCCGATTTATCCGAATGCGGACAAGAGCCCGGCGGCAGCGTCGATCTCGTCGGTGGAAAGCGACGGCGTGACGCTGAAGCTCGCGTCGAACTCGCCAGCTTCGGCGTTGACGGGCATTCCGAAGTTCGCGTTGTCGGGCAACCTGACGCCTGACTTCTACGCGATCAACACGATGCAGCCGCCGTATCAGCCGAGCGGCAACAAGGCGGCGAGCGGCGGCGACGCGAATCTCGCCGACCCGACGGCCGCCACCACCCTGCCGCCGCAGACGCAAAAGCACATCGGCGACCTGCTGAACGACGCGAAGGTGTCGTGGGCGTGGTACGGCGGTGCGTGGGGCGCAGCGGTGTCGGCGGTGCAGGCCGGCACGTCGAACGTGGTGTACGGCGCGAACCTGACGGCGCCGAACTTCCAGCCGCATCACCAGCCGTTCAACTACTTCGCCGACCTCGCACCGGGCACTGCGAACCGCACGCAGCATCTGCTGGACGGCGGCCTCGCCGGCTCCGAGTTCATCAAGGCGATCGATGCCGGCACGCTGCCGCAAGTGTCGTTCTACAAGCCGCAGGGAAACCTGAACGAACACGCGGGTTACACCGACGTCGCGCAAGGCGATCAGCACATTGCCGATCTGATCTCGCATCTGCAGAAGAGCCCGCAGTGGAAGAACATGCTCGTGGTCGTGACATATGACGAAAACGGCGGTTTCTGGGATCACGTCGCGCCGCCGAAGGCCGACCGTTGGGGCCCGGGCACGCGGATTCCGGCGCTGATCATCTCGCCGTACGCGAAGAAGGGTTTCGTCGATCACACGCAATACGACACGACGTCGATTCTGCGCTTCATCACGCGCCGCTTCTCGCTGCCGACGCTGCCGGGTATCGCCGCACGCGACGCGGCACTGGTGACCAACGGCAGCAAGCCGCTGGGCGATCTGACAGCGGCGTTGACGATCAAACAATGAGCGCGTAGTGGTTTGATTAGCCACGGCGGTTATTGGCAACAGCAGTGAGCATTGGCGCGCCACATCGCGTGATTTTCAACGGGCAGCTTCGGCTGCCCGTTTTTTTTTCGACTGCTGGCACTCGCGTGGTTTTCTTTTCCAGTTCTTCGCCGGTTTTTACCGCCAGTCCGCCTGTGACACAACGCGTTTTCCTGACCGGCGTATGCTTCGACCCAAGGCGCGATCTGTCCCGTCGATGCCGGTACGACGTTCGTCACAATGCATCCTCCGTAACGTGCAGAAGCTTCGCTCACTCATTCAGGAGTTCGACAGCATGACTGGAAAAACCATCAAGGTTCCGGGCCCCGATCACCCCATCACCGTCGAGCCGGCCAAGGCCCGCGTGGTCGTGACGGTTGCCGGCAAGGTGATCGCCGATACGCGCAATGCGTTGGTGTTGCGCGAGGCGTCGTATCCGCCGGTGTATTACCTCCCGCGAAACGATGTGGAGATGACGCTGCTGGAACGCACCGATCACACGACCTATTGCCCCTACAAGGGCGATTGCGCGTACTACAGCGTGCCGCTCGGAGGCGAGCGCACGGTGAATGCAGTGTGGACTTACGAGTCGCCTTATGCGCCGGTGAAGGAGATCGCACAGCATCTCGCGTTTTATCCGGATCGGGTCGATTCGATTGATGTGCAGGGCGAAGGCTGAGTATGACCAGGCACGCGTGTAGCGAAGTGTTCCCGTGACGCTTCGCTGCGCGTGGATGCGGCGCGTGGTGAGCGGCGTGAGTGTTCGAACCGTCGGCGACACTGACACGTTTCGCAACAAAGCGACAAGCGCGAACACGTTGGATCATTTCGAACGTATCGCCGCCACGCCTGCCCTGTCTTCCGGTGAATTGACCATTACATCGGCCCGATTGGGGCCGAGAACTTCACCGCTATTTCACTGACTGGAAAAACCAACCCACTTCAGAGTCCCGCCCATCTTCGTGTACGCTCGCAGCCTGTTTTACAACTACAAAAATTTTATCTGCGAGGTTAGGCATGCACACAAGCGTCCTGAAGTCGGACCTGTCAGTCGGTGACATCATCGGACACGCGGTGATCTGGATTCTCCTCTCCATCGTGACCTTCGGTTTGGCGCTGTTCGTATTTCCGTACTACATGGCTCGCTTCATCATCAGCAGAACGCTGGTGATGGACGCGAGCGGCACGAGAATCGGCCGGCTCGAATGCACGATCGATCTCGCCAGCATTATTGGCAACATCATCATCTGGGCGATCATCAGCGTCCTCACACTTGGGCTCGGATACCTTGTTTTTATGTACAAGATCTACGCCCACTGTCTGAATCACACCCGAATCACGACTGCGTAAAGAACGCTCCTTGATCGCGCGGAGGAGGAGTCGTCATCGCATCGCGCAAGCATTCCACCGCCTTTCAAGGAAAAGCAGATTGCTTGCGTGTCCCATAAACAGCTGCATCCGGCGATCTGCCAGGTTGACACCGCCATAAGAAATACAAAGCTCAGCCATAGGCGGTATTGAGCTGAAGACAGACAGTTCCCAGCGGTGGCTGATGTACAGCAAGGAGCCTACGAAGTGAACGCAATCGGCCATCGCCGAACAAAAAAAGGCCGTCGAGGAAGGCAACAAATTCACGCAACGTGGCTACGCCGAAGTGTGGGCTCGGGATACCGTGCTTGTGCAACGCGTCCGCTCGTTTCTCGGGACGAACTTCCATTGGCACCAGCGGCTATCACGAAGCGGCTCGGCTCTTGAAGTCATGGAGACATTGCAGTCGATGATTCCGGGCGAGAGCGTGGTGTTAGTCGCCGGCCAATTCCGTTCCGGCGGCTCCGTCTCAGTCGCTGCGCCGCCACGGCCGGAAGTACCGAGCTTGCGCGAATCGTTGACGACCGAATACGGTATGAGCTACGACGATGCGACGGCCCGTGTCGAGCACTATAACGACATGGTGGACCGCGTTAATCCCCTCATAAAGGGCCCGCGCTGCATCGAACGTTGATATTTGATTTTTTGGTACGGCAGGAGGGACTCGAACCCCCCACCCTCGGCTTAGAAGGCCGATGCTCTATCCAGCTGAGCTACTGCCGTATTGAATTGAGGCGATGCACCCAGCAACAACGTGCATCACCCGCAATGAGAACCCGCGTGTCGATTAATTCACAGCCCGTGCTCGCGGAAAGCCCAAGCCCATCCATCTGAAATTCTAACTGACCGAACCGAGGACCGGAAACCCTGCGCCGGACTAGCAGCGCTCCACCCGGAAACAGACTGGCCCGGCAGCTTGAGCCGGGCCGGATTATAACCGATCGCTCCCCCTGCGCCACCACGCCTCGGGCGACAGCGGCCATGAAGAGCGACCCGGCGCGATCAAACCGGCTGCGGATGCAGCATGAACCAGCCGAGGAACACGATCCCCGCGATCACGCAGTACACGCCGAACGAAGCGAGGCGTCCACGGCCTTCGAAATAGCGCATCAGGAAACGCACGCTCAGATAGGCGGCGATGGCGGTCAGCACGCCGCCCAGCAGCGCGTCCGCGAGTTGACCCGGAGCGTGGAACAGCTTCGGCAATTCGAGCACGCCCGCGGCGAAGATGATCGGCGTGCCGAGCAGGAACGAGAACTCGGCGGCCTTCTCCGTCGTGAGGCCGGCCGCATTGCCGGCGATCATCGTCAGACCGCTGCGCGAGAAACCCGGAATCAGTGCGCCGATCTGCGCGAGACCGACAAAAAACGCCTGGCGGAACGTGAGTTTTTCCGGCGCCTGATGCGCGCGCGAACGTTGCAGGCGATCGCCGACCCACAGCAACACGCCGTTGACGATCAACGCAATCGCGACGATCCGCAAATCGTGAAAAATCCGCTCGAGGCGTTTTTCCAGCAGCAGCCCAACCAGCCCCGCCGGAATCGTGCCGATGATCAACGCCCACATCATGTGCGCATCGTCATTGCGACGTCCGCCGAAAGACGCGAAGAATCCGCGCACCAGCGCACACCATCGCGCGCGGAAATACCAGAGCAGCGCGAACGCAGTACCGAGGTGCAACGCGACCAGAAACGGCAGCAACTGCGGTGCGTGTTTGTCGATATGCATGCCGAACAGCGCAGGCACGAGCAGCGTATGGCCGAGGCTGCTCACCGGAAACAATTCGGTGACGCCTTGCAGCACGCTCAGAAAGATCAGAAACGACAGGTTCACGCGGCGTCCTTGTAAGGAAAATGTCGGGGAACAGCGCGCCGCGAAGAGAATGACCGGCGCACGAAAAAGCGCACCGATTATGCCTGGCTGCAATGTTAGCGCCAAGCGTTTGGACCACATTCGGAGGAAATATTGGTGCGCTGCGTCACCCTGCGTGACAACTGGAAACTGTTGTTACGCCGCAGCAAGAAAACGGGCCGCCGCGATGGAGGCCTGAGATCCGGAAGGATTTAATGCGCGGAAGCCGGAGGCTTACATTAACCTTGAACTGATTTCGTACACGGCTCGTTCAGGTCCACGATGACGGACCGTCGGACAACGCGATCCGTCGGAATCAGCGGTCGAGCTTATGGAAGAAATACACCGTGCTTGCTGCGAACATGCCGAACAACGCCACACCCATTGCCATTGCGAGATCCATAACGCCTCCTGATCCTAGCTTGCCCGGAAGTCGGAGTTACCGGGCAGACAGGCGATTATCGGCAAGGATGGCGCTTGTGCGACACCCGCAATTTCCCGGGAAGGGTTTCCCCGTAGCGCAAAGCAGCGCAAAATCCTTCTCTTACAGGACGTCGCGACGCAATACGAACCTCCTCGACACAGGGTCGAACCGGCTTCGGACGTGCTTTGATCCCGTGTTTGATTCGTGCCCTGATCCCATCATCAACTTCACTCATCAGCTCATCGACCATGCCTCTTACCCCGCAGCAGGACATTCTCGAGATTGCCCAGGACGCCTCCGTGCTCCGCTTTTCGCCGCAAGCCGGCGGCCGTCTGCTGTCGTGGACGATCGACGGCGAAGAGGTGATCCATTGGCCCGAACACGCCGACTGGAGCGACCCGGCGAAAATTCGCGGTGGTAATCCGCTGCTCTTTCCCTTCCTCGGGCGACATCGTGTGGACGGGAAGATCGGCTATTGGCGTGACACCGAGGGCACGGTGCGCGAGTTGCCAATGCACGGCTTCGCCCGCGACCTGCCGTTCGAGCCGCACGCCGACGTGCATGGCGCCGGCCTGCGCATGGTCCTGACGGACAGCGAGGCGACCCGCACCGGCTATCCGTTCGGTTTCCGTTTCGAAGCCGCGTACACGCTGATCGATGCACGTACGCTGGACGTCACACTCACGACGACCAATACGGGCGACACGCGTCTGCCCTACTACGCGGGTCATCATTTCTATTTCACGCTGCCGCATACGCAGCGGGCGGAGACGAAGCTGGAACTGCCGCCAACCGAACGGTGCTATCAGCAGCCGGATGGCTCGATCAGCGCGCGCGAGCCGGGCGAATCCAGCTACACGCTCGACGAAGCGCGAATCCATGACCGCTTCCACTGCCTCCAAGGCACGCCGGACCAACCGGTGCGGATCGTGGCGCCGGGCATCGACCGGATTATCACGATCGACCTGAAACGGCCGGGCTCAGTGCCCTGGTACTCCGTGACGACGTGGACCGAAAAGCCGGAGTCGGATTTTTACTGCGTCGAGCCGTGGCTCGGACTGCCCGACGCGATCCACAACGGCCAGGGCTTGCGTTGGCTCGAACCGGGTCAGACGGAAGCCGCGACGCTGCGGATCACCGTCGAAAAGACACCGGCGGCGGCACGATAAAAGAGAGGCAGCAAGGGGCGCGCTCGGGGTTCGACGCCCCCTTTTTCTGTGCTGCAATGCAAAACCGTTAGAATCGGACGCTTTGTATCCATCTGCCACGTGATCGGGATCGGCGCGCGGCAGGGCTTTGCGAGGTCCAATGCAGGGAACAACAACAATGATCAAACGACTCGCCTGCGCGTCGTTGCTGGCTCTGGTCGCCGCGTGCGGCTCGGCGCCGGTGGCGCCAGGCTTCTATCGGGTCGAACGGGGCGATACGCTGACGCAAATCGCGCGGAGTAACCGGCAGTCGGTGCAAAGCATCGTCCGTTGGAACAATCTGACCAATCCGGACAGTATCGAAGTCGGCCAGGTGCTGCGCGTCGTGCCGCCTGCGGGCGTACCGTCGACGAGCGGTGCAGTGCGCAGCAGCGGTGGTGGCAATGCCAGCGCTTCTTCCGCCGCACCACGTCCGGCACCGGCCGAAAGCGCGCCATCGGCAGCGCCGGCTTCGACGATTTCGCTCATCTGGCCGGTCGACGGCACCGTGATCCGCCGCTTCGACGGCGGCAATTCGAAGGGCATCGACATCACAGCCGCTCCTGGCACGCCGGTGGTCGCGGCCGCGCCGGGCACGGTCGTCTATGCGGGCAATGGTTTGCGCGGTTACGGCAATCTGCTGATCCTCAAACACAACGGCGAGTATCTGACCGCCTACGCGCACAACCGTGCGCTGATGGTGAAGGAAGGCGAAGCGGTCAAACGCGGTGAGAAAATCGCCGAAATGGGCGACACGGACACCGACCGCACAATGCTGCACTTCGAACTGCGTTACCAGGGTCGATCGATCGACCCGTCGCGGTCGCTGCCGCCGCGCTAGCGGCGGAAGAGCACCCGCGACACCCCGGGCACGCGCCCTGCAAGCGCAGTCCGGGGAACCCGGCGTGCTATAAAACGCCCAATCGACACGACGTGGCTGCACGCCACGTCCTTCTCCGTTATCTGTAAGGAATTTGCAATGAAGAGCGCTTTTGCGTCCGTTTCGACGGCAGTCGCGATCGGTTTCGGCCTCCTGACGCTCGGAAGCCTCGGCGGCTGCGCCAGCACGACCACCATGACCTACCTGCCGAGCGGCGACACCGGCTTCGCCATCAACTGCAGCGGTAGCGACGCGAGTTCCAGCTGGGCCGAGTGCTATAAGCGCGCGGGCGAAGTCTGCGGCAATTACGGCTACGACGTCGTTTCGAAAGATGTCGACAACGGCGCGACGTCCGGTGGCACGGTCGGCGGAATTTTTGGCGCGAATGTGAAGAACCGCTCGATGGTGGTTCGCTGCAAACAGTAATCAACGGCCCAAGGGTTGCGCGCGAGTTGTAATCAGGTAGTCCGTCTGCGACGAAAAATCGCTTCCGTGATCCCGGCGCATGCGAATCCGCAATGACCGGCGCGCCAATCCAGACGAAAAAAAAGCCCGGCACGAGGCCGGGCTAACGGGGGTTCGGCGCATATCGGCAAAGGACCGGTTCACCATGCGCCAGAACGAAATCTAACAACCCGCATTTACAAGCGCAATCTATTAATTGCTCTAACAATGTGACACGACGAACAGTATCCGCATTCCACGAACCGTAAATGTCGGAAATAAACCGGCGATATTCGGCGCGCGTTTGGAGTTTTAAAACAGCGAATAGAGCAAATCAGAATTCGTGGATAGCCCGCCGGGCCGCACTACTCCATCGTCTTCGCGGGGTGGCTCAGAATTGCCTGAGGAAAGGCCTTTGGCCGATTTTAGCTAACTCGCCTAGCACCTAAACGACACGAGTCTGGCGATTTATCCGCCGCATAATCTTGGTGCGCCAACGCACCAAACCGACATATTAGTTGTTATGGCCGATCAACCATAATAGTCTACATCTCGAAAATAAAATTCGCGAATAGCGAAATATTAAATCCCGTCAAATCAACCGACAAATTGCGAAGTCGCAATTCAATTGAACATTCCGGTTTCATCAAACAAATGATAAGCGCGAGCAACGAGTGTTAAATCCAGCCGGCTCGCGAAAGCCGGCCGGATTTAACCGCGCTCACATGACCCGCAATCCGAGTTCGGTGATCAGCACCGCCGCCTGCTGATGCGAAATCGTCGCGCCCTTGAAGAGCGCGGCATCGACCAGCCGCACGCCGCTCAGATCGGTGTCGCGCAAGTCCGCGCCGTCGAAGCGCGCGCCCTTCAGATGCGCATTCCTCAAACTGCCGCCCTCGAAGATCGCTTCACGGAAATCGACGCCGGCCACATCGGCGTCGGAAAAATCGAGCTGCTGCAAAGTGGCCTTGCGAAACGACAGGCCACGCAGATGCGCGCCGACCAGCAAGGTTTCGACAAAGCTCAAACCGAGCGCCGTGCAGGCCTCGAAGTTCGCGCCGGTCAGCTTGCAACCGCGAAACGACGCAGACGCAAGCTTCGCGCGCCGCCAGCTGGTGTTGTTCAGATCACTCGACTGAAACGCGGCGTCGACCAGATCGGCGGATGCGAAGTCGGCCTGGCGGCCGCGGCAACGAACCCAGCGGGTCTGCGACAACGCTGCGCTAAAAAATGAAGTTTCGACAATCGAGCAGCGATGAAACTCGGCGCCACGCAGATCGAGCCGGGAGAGATCCACGCCTTCGAAATCGCAGTCGGTAAAATGAAGCGGCTCTTTGTGACCGGCTTCACGTCGCGCATTATTCGCCTCGATCAGGCGCTTGACGTCGTCGCGCGTCAGGGTGGCGTCGCTCACCGCGTAGCTTTGCGCGCCCGGCGCCTGCGTCGTTGAATCCAGTGACATGTAGGTTCAGAATCGATTTAGAAAGACCCTAAGCGTACCGGAACGCGCGTCCGCCTGGCGGCTCGCGCCGATGGTTTATAGTTACGGCCCCGTCAGACCCCGCTTACGATGACTTCCACCAACACCCCGAACGACACCCCCAACGACGCCGCCCACAGCCCGCTCTACGCGAAGCTGCTCGGGGAAACCGCGAAAATCGGCTGGACCGAACTCGAACGCTTTTTCGCGCGCGGCATCTTGCTGCGCGTGGCGCGCGACCTCGACCTGGTGAGTGTCGCCGAGGCCATCGCCAGCGACGACACGACCCAGGTCACGCAATGGCTGTCGTCGGGTCTCGTCGAACGGGTCCAGGCGGAAACCGCCGCCGATTTCGCCGCGCGCGATCCCGACCTGTGGGCCGTGGTCGTGTCGCCGTGGGTGTGCGTGCAGGAACGCAGTTGAGCGACGCCGCGCGCGCGGCGGATTCCGCGAACTCCGCGGGCACCCCCGCCGCAATCGACCCCGATGCCTCGACTCTGCCGCCCGCCGTGCCTGTGCACTGGCATCGCCGCGTGCTGGGACTGGCATTCCCGATCGTCCTCGCCAATCTGACCCAGCCGATTCTCGGTGCGGTCGATACCGCCGTCGCCGGCCATCTGGACAGCGCGTCCTATCTCGGCGGCGTCGCGCTCGGCGGACTGTTTTTCAACTTCGTGTTCTGGGGTTTCGGCTTCCTGCGCATGGGCACCACCGGGCTCGTCGCGCAGGCGCACGGGGGGGCTAATCACGCGGAATTGCGCAACACCGTGCTGCGCGCGCTGCTGATCGCCGCCGCGATCGGCGCGGCAGTACTCGCGCTGCAAATGCCGCTGATCGACTATGCGCTGCGCCTGATCGGCGGCAGCGACGCGGTGCAGCGTCACGCGCGAATCTACTGCCACGCGCGCATCTGGGCCGCGCCGCTCGCGCTCGGCAATTACGTCGTACTCGGGTGGATGCTCGGCACGCAGCGGGTACGGCTTGCGCTGCTGTCGCAGGTGTTCATCAATAGCGTGAACGTCGTGGCCGTGCTGCTCTTTGTGTATGGATTCGATTGGGGCGTGGCCGGAATCGGCGCGGCCACCGCCACCGCCGACGCGCTCGGTTTCGTGCTCGGCGCCGCGCTGCTGTGGCACGGCCGGCCGCGCGGGCTGCCGCCGGTGAACCGCGCCGCCCTCTTCGAGGGCGCGGCGCTGAAGCGACTTATCGTGCTGAATCGCGACATTTTTATCCGTACCTTGTGCGTGCTGTCGTCATTCGGATGGTTTGCGCATCTCGGCGCGCGGCAAGGCGACGCGACACTCGCCGCCAACGCGCTGCTGCTCAATTTTCAAACCTTCATGGCTTATGGACTCGACGGTTTCGCGCACGCCGCCGAGGCGCTCGTCGGCGCGGCGATCGGCGCGCGCGACCGGCACGCGTTCGTGCAGGCGGTGAAGGTCACGGCGCTGTGGTCCGCGATCGGCGCGCTGGGTTTCTCGCTCGTGTATTGGGGCGCGGGCTCGTGGATCGTCGCCCGCCTGACCGATCAGAGCGCCGTGCGCGACGTTGCCGACACGTATTTGCCGTGGGCCGCGCTGTCGCCGGTGATCTCGGTGTGGGGATTTCTGCTCGATGGCGTGTTCATCGGCGCGACCCGCACGGCCGAATTAATGAGATCGATGATGGTGTCGCTAGTGGTATTCGTGGCCGTGTCGTGGGCGCTGCTTGCGCTGTACGGCAATCACGGCCTGTGGGCCGCGATGATGGTTTTCATGGCCGTCCGCGGCGTCACGCTGGTGCGGTATCTGCCAGGCGTCGTGCGCGGCCTGGCAGGTTCAGAAGCACACGCATGAACGCAGATGCCGACTCGCAGTCTCGCGTAATGGCGTCATTACGCGCCGTCGTCCGGTAGAAAGCCGCCAACGCATCCGCATGCATTTCGCATAGCGGGACCCCGTTACGGCTTGAAACAAGCGCATACATATCCGTCGTAAAGCTCGCCCTAGAATGACTTCAGCCCGCGCTCTCCGCGCGAACAGTCTGCGCGGGTCAGAAGTGCCGGCGTGCCCGCGTCGGCGCTTCGCCTATCCTTTTCAACGTACGACGAATGCAAAGCGAGCGGCCGCCAGAACCTTAAGGCGAGGTCGGCATCATGACAGGCGGACGGGTGTCGGTCGGGACGCCGTGATAATCGGCGGGATCTTGCGGCGGGTGGCCGTGGTGGATTGACGGGTCGTCCGCGCAACCGGCGAGGCCGGCGGAAGTGGCAAACGCGGCGGTCAATAACAGCGCAATCATCGGAACGCGAAACATAGACAGTCGTCTCTCCAGACAGAAACAGATAACGGCAACCAGGTGGAAAGCCGGGCGCCGAGAGTCTACCTGCAAAGCCTTTCACGCGACGCCGCGACTCCCGCAGCATCCCTCCCATTTCGTTACGCGTGACCTACTATGAAGTCACAGCCACATGTCATAGGAGACTGCCATGGACGCTGAAACGATCGCGGGTCTGATCGGGCTCGCAATAGGTCTGGCCGTGCTGCTAGCGCTGTCGATTTTCGAATCGAGAACCTACCGGCGCGAACACGATGGCGAAGGAATGCTGCATCACTGGCTGACTCATCAGCACGTTCATATGCCTCACTGGAAGCGGCCACGGCATTGAGCGGATCGAAGTTTTTGTCTGCTTTTCCCCGGTGATGGTTGACCGCGTGGCGAATGCGGATTGTGGGAACCGGTTTGTCAGATTGGCGCATCGATCGATACGCCAATCTGACTAGCGCGCAATGTGCTCCTGTTCCCTGTTGTTCAACTGCTCCGCCGCTCCATTCATGAGCGGCTTCATTCAGCGTGATACGCGCCAGCGCACGCACTGCCTCGTCGCAGCACCTTCGCCAATTCTTCCTGCCAGACGCTTACGTTTTTTCGCGACGTCCAACGCTCCTTCTATAGCCGTTGCCGCCCTTTTAGGCACATGCCTTGCTGACTATCGATCTGCGAGGCGCGCTTTTGAAAGTGCGTCAATTGTCCCGGCGCTCACGCGCCGAACCAACCGGCGATGCGGCCCAGCCTTCCCGAGGGCCAGACAGGGAGAACTCGAATGACCATCGGAACCATCCTGCTTATTGTGCTCATCCTGCTGCTGATCGGCGCACTCCCGAGCTGGCCGTATAGCAGCGGCTGGGGCTACCGACCGACCGGACTGCTCGGCGTCGTGCTGATCATCGTGATCATTCTGTTGCTGATGGGCCGCATATAAACACAGCGAAAAGCCGCGACTACGAACTCTTTTCACATCCGACGCAATTCGGGATTGACTCTGGCACGGCATGCCTCTATTATCCTGCCTTCGTCGGAGCGTAGCGCAGCCTGGTAGCGCATCTGATTTGGGATCAGAGGGTCGAAGGTTCGAATCCTTTCGCTCCGACCACGAAAAGCAACACGAAACCCGCGTAGCCTCCGGCTTCGCGGGTTTTTGCTTTTTGTGCGTCGTTTGTACGGGGTCGAGCGTCCGCTTACCACACCCCGCACACGCCCGTTACGCTCGACGTTCACGCGTTTTATCGACGTCGCCGTGGTGCATCGACCTTGCGGCCTCGCAGGCCCGCATGCGACAGTCCTTCAAAACCGGCGCACAGGTGACATCAGCGATGACATCCAGCGACGCGCCACAAACAGAGTCAAGGAGACACGCATGGATCTGATTCTCTGGCGTCACGCCGAAGCCGAAGACTACGCCGCCAGCGATCTCGCCCGCGCGCTCACCACGCGTGGCCGCAAGCAGGCGCAGAACGTCGCCAAGTGGCTACGCACCCGTTTGCCCGCCGATGCCGTGGTTCTCGCGAGCCCTGCCGTGCGCACCATCCAGACCGCCGAAACCTTGAGCGACCAGTATCGCGTGGTGCGCGAACTCGCGCCCAACGCAAGCGCCGACGACGTGCTCACCGCAGCAGGCTGGCCGAACGGGATCGCGCAGACCGTGGTGATCGTGGGCCATCAACCGACGCTCGGTCATGTGGCCGCGCGACTGCTCGGCAACAGTCCGGCAAGCTGGCCGCTGAAAAAAGCCGGCGTGTGGTGGATTGCAAGCCGCGAGCGCGACGGCGGCGAGCAGGCCGTATTGCGGGCGGCAATGAGCCCCGATCTGATCTAACGCAAACGCAATGCGTGCCGGATTGAACGCCGCAGATTAAAGCGCCGTGCGCCGCCCAGGCACACCAGAGCGCCGGTCAATCACCCCTCTTCCGCCCCTCCCGGTCGCGCGAAAACAACACTCGCGCGACCCGCTCCCGACATTACAAGCCGCGCGCACGCGGCTTACAGGCAGTCATTCAATCGTCATGGCTTTGCCATGCGAACGTCACCAGGCGTTACTACATTGGCGAAAAAAGAAACCTTACTTTTTTCGAACAGGACCTCCCAATGCGAGAACTGCCGACGCCCACCCTGCCCCTCGCTTCGATCTTCGAAACGCGCAGTCTGCCGCGCGCCGAGGAGACGGTCACCGCGCAGCATCGCCTGCAAGTAACGTGGGCGCGCACCGACGAAGAATTGCGCGAAGCACAGCGTCTGCGCTACCGCGTATTCGCCGATGAAATGGGCGCGCGTCTGACCGGCCCTGCAGGTCTCGACGTCGATGCATTCGATGCTTATTGCGATCACCTGCTGGTGCGCGATCTCGACACGCTGAAGGTAGTCGGCACGTATCGCGCATTGCCGCCGCATCAGGCCGCGCGCATCGGGCGTCTGTATGCGGAAAGCGAGTTCGACGTGTCGCGTCTCACGCACCTGCGCGCGAAGATGGTCGAAGTGGGCCGCTCGTGCGTGCATCCCGACTATCGCAGCGGCTCGGTGATCATGTCGCTGTGGGCCGGGCTCGCCGCGTACATGAAGCACAACGGCTACGAGACGATGCTCGGCTGCGCGAGCGTCGCGATGGTCGACGGCGGCCACTATGCGGCGAATCTGTATTGCTCGTTGCGCGACACCGCGCTGACGGCGCCGGAATATCGCGCATTCCCGCACACGCCGCTGCCGGTCGACGAATTGCAGACGGGTGCCGAAGTCGCACCGCCGCCGCTCGTGAAGGGCTATCTGCGTCTCGGCGCGAAGATCTGTGGCGCACCGGCGTGGGATCCTGACTTCAATACCGCCGACTTCCTGACCCTGCTGCGGCTTTCCGATATCAACGCGCGTTACGCCCGTCACTTTCTCGGCGAATGACACCGCGTTAAATCGCGCAGCGTGTGATTGCGATACACGTAAAAAAAGCCCGGTAAAACCGGGCTTTTCCATTCATGCGCTCTGCGCGTTGCGTCGGTGACGCTCGCAGTGAGGCTCGACTAGTCCGTATAAACCACACGATACGGAATGCCGACCTTCTCCCATTCCGCCGCTTCCTGAATCAGGCTGTAATCGGTCAGCGGATTATTGGCAACCCACTCGTTCGGCAAGCGCACTTCATAGCCTCCGTTGACCTGAGCGACCGCGATGCCAGGCAAGCCGACATCCGCACGACGACGGCACAACAGCGCAGCCAGCCGCAGGCAGAACAGCAGCGGCCACTCTACCTCGCGCGTTTGCGACAGCTTGCCGAGCTTACCCGCGTGACCCAGCACCAGCGCAGCGAGCCGCGCCTGATCGGTGCGCGAAAAACCCGGCATGTCCGCATTACTCGTGATGTACGCCGAATGCTTGTGATACGCGCTGTGCGAAATCGACAAGCCGATTTCATGCAGCGACGCCGCCCAGTTGATAAACATCCGGTTTTCCACGCGACGCTCTTCGTCGGCTTCCTCGAACTGGTCGTAGAAGCTCACCGACAACTCGCCGATCCGCCCCGCCTGCGCACGATCGACGCCATAGCGGCGCATGAAGCCTTCCACCGTCACCGTACGCATATCTTCGTGCTGCGACCGGCCCAGCAGGTCGTACAGCACGCCGAGGCGCAATGCGCCGTCGGTGGTGTCGACGTAATCGACGCCGAGTTCGTCGAACACCGCGATCATGATCGACAGACCGCCGGCCAGCACCGGAATGCGGTCGCCCTTCAGCGCCACCAGTTTCAGCCGGTTGACGTTCTCCGCCTTGATCAGCGCGCGCTTGAGCCGTTCGAGGCCGCCGCGCGAAATGCCGTGCGTGATGCCCGGATCGTTGAAGCCGTTCGCCTCGACCAGTTCGGCTAGCGCGCGTGCCGTGCCCGACGAACCGATGGCCTGCTCCCAGCCGGTTTTCTTGTACTCGGAAGAGATGATCTGGATTTCACGGCCCGCGGCGAGTTCGGCCTGGCGCATCGTGTATTCGTCGACATTGCCAGCCGGAAAAAATGCGCGGCTATGACTCACGCAGCCGATGTACAGGCTCTCCATCTTGATCGGCGTGTAGTGCGAACCGATGATGAATTCCGTCGACCCGCCGCCGATATCGACCACCAGACGTTTGCCCGGACTGGCCGGCACGGAGTGTGCAGCGCCCGCGTAAATCAGACGCGCTTCTTCGCGCCCTGCAATCACTTCGATCGGGAAGCCGAGAGCGGCCTGCGCCTCGCCGAGAAATTCGCTCGCGTTCTTTGCAATGCGCAACGTGTTGGTCGCAACAGCACGCACGTGATCGGGATGGAAGTCGCGCAGACGCTCGCCGAAACGCTTCAACGCGTCCCAGCCGCGTACCTGCGACGCGCGATCGAGCATCTTGTCGCGCGACAGGCCGGCTGCGAGGCGCACCGGTTCGCGCAGTGCGTCGACCTGATAAATCTGGCTGCCCGCGTCGGTTTCCTCGACCCGGCCGACAATCAGACGGAAGCTGTTCGAGCCGAGGTCGACGGCAGCGAGGAGTTGTGGGGTATTGACCATCGGGTAAGCGGACTCCATGCGCGCAAGCGCGGCGGCAGTAGGCGACGAAGAAGATGCCGGACGCCCACCCGGTTTGCTGGGTTTCTGATGGCCGGCCGCGCTATTCAAAGACGCCATTCTAAGCGTACCGGGCCTCACGATGTCACCTTGCAGCAATGGGGGTGCCCGATGATCCCATAACCACTGCGTCATATTGACGACACGCAACGATACAAGCGTAGAATAAAAAAATTGCGAATGTCATAACAACGTCATCATATTGTGAGAATTTCCGAGCGTCTTTCCGCCTCTCTTCCTGACATTCCATTCTCGCTGCCGATGTCCATCCGCTATCCCCTTCTGAATCGCGAACTGGGCATTCTGGGTTTCAACGAGCGTGTGTTGGCACAAGCTGCCGACCCTGCCGTCCCTTTGCTCGAACGTTTGCGCTTCATCTGCATCACCAGCAGTAACCTCGACGAATTCTTCGAAGTCCGCATGGCCGGACTGCAGGAGCAGATGCGCGACAACCCCGGCGCATTGTCTCCGGACGGCATGTCGTTGCAGCACGTGTACGACCTCGTGGTCGAGCGTGCGCAGAAGCTCGTACATCGCCAGTACACGATGCTGCACGATACGGTGCTGCCCGCGCTCGAAGGCGAAGGCATCTATTTCCACGGCACCGAAGCGTGGAACGAAGCGCAGACCGAATGGGCGCGCAATTATTTCTTCGACGAACTGCTGCCGGTGCTCACGCCGATCGGACTCGATCCGGCGCATCCGTTTCCGCGCGTGCTCAACAAGAGCCTGAACTTCGTCGTCGAACTCGAAGGCAAGGACGCGTTCGGCCGTCAGGCGATGATGGGCATCGTGCAGGCGCCGCGCGCGCTGCCGCGCCTCGTGCGCATGCCACCGGATCTGTCGGGTTATCCGCATGGCTTCGTGCTGCTGAGCTCGCTGCTGCAGCGCTTTGTCGGCGAGCTGTTTCCTAATCTCGTGGTGCGTAGCTGCAACCAGTTCCGCATTACCCGTAACAGCGAACTGTTCGTCGACGAAGACGAAATCACCAATCTGCGCGTCGCGTTGCAGGGCGAATTGCCGGCGCGGCATCTGGGCAATGCGGTGCGGCTCGAAGTGTCGGCGGAAACACCTGCGCATGTCGTGCGACGCCTGCTCGACGAGAGCGGTCTGTCGAACAAGGACTGCTACTACGCGAACGGCCCCGTCAACCTGGTTCGGCTGATGCAATTGCCGGAAATGGTCGACCGGCCCGATCTGAAATTCGTTCCGCATATTCCTGCGATTCCGTCTGGCATCGCAAACAGCGCAAGCATGTTCGATGTGATCGATCAGGGCGACGTGCTGCTGCATCATCCGTACGAAAGTTTCCAGCCGGTGCTCGAGTTGCTGCTGCAGGCGGCCAAAGACCCGAACGTGGTGGCGATCAAGCAGACCATCTATCGCACCGGCACCGACTCGCCACTGATGGACGCGCTAATGCAGGCCGCGCGCAACGGCAAGGAAGTCACGGTGGTAGTCGAACTGCTCGCGCGCTTCGACGAAGAGACCAACATCAACTGGGCGTCGCAGCTCGAAGCGGTCGGTGCGCACGTGGTGTACGGCGTGGTGGGTCACAAGTGCCACGCGAAAATGATGCTGATCGTGCGGCGCGTGTCGGCGGGCGGCAAGACGACGCTCAAGCGTTATGTTCACCTCGGCACCGGCAACTATCATCCGCGTACCGCGCGTCTTTATACCGACTTCGGTTTGATGACCGCCGACCAGAAAATCTGCGAAGACGTGCATCACGTGTTCCAGCAACTGACGGGCATCGGCGGTGAACTGAAGCTGCACGAATTGTGGCAGTCGCCGTTCACGCTGCACCCCAAACTCGTTGACGCGATTCGCGCTGAAGCCGAACACGCGCGCGCGGGCAAGAAAGCGCGCATCGTCGCGAAGATGAACGCGCTGCTCGAGCCCACGGTGATCGCCGAGTTGTATGAGGCGTCGCAGGCCGGCGTGAAAATCGACCTGATCGTTCGCGGCGTGTGTTCGTTGCAGCCGGGCGTGGCGGGCTTGTCGGAGAACATCACAGTGCGTTCGATCGTCGGGCGCTTTCTCGAACATCACCGCATCTTCTATTTCTACGACGACGGCCGCGAACAGGTCTATCTGTCGAGCGCCGACTGGATGGACCGCAATTTCTTCCGCCGCGTGGAAGTCGCGTTCCCGATCAACAACCGGCGTCTGAAGCGGCGCGTCATCGCGGAAGGTCTGTCGGCGTTCCTCGGCGACAATCAAACCGCGTGGCTGATGCAAAGCGATGGACACTATCGTCGTCGGCGTCCGGGCAAGTCGTCGCGCAATGCGCAGATGAGTCTGCTGACGAAGTTCTGCCCTTGAGCGACAAGTGTGCGCCCGTTGTTCAGACGGGCGCATTCGCATTCTGATTCGGGACGCGCATAAAAAAACCGCCTTATTCAGGCGGTTTTTTTCATGCGATGTATCTGCAGATGGCTATCAAACCGGCGCGGGTTGCCGACGTGCAGTGCGGTACACCGGGAAGCGCACGGTGAACGTACTGCCACGTCCCTCTTCGCTCTTCACGTCGAGTTGCGCCTCGTGCCGTTGCAGCACGTGCTTGACGATGGCAAGGCCCAGACCCGTGCCACCGGTATCGCGCGAACGGCTGCGATCGACGCGATAGAAGCGCTCGGTCAGCCGCGGAATGTCCGCTGCCGGAATGCCCAAGCCGCTATCAGTGACGGAAAACACCGCGTGACCGCCTTGCGAATGCCAGTTCACGCGGATCGCGCCGCCATCCGGCGTATAGCGGATCGCGTTGGTCACGAGGTTGCCCAACGCGCTGAGAATTTCGGTTTCGACGCCGGTCACCGTCAGCCCTTCGTCGGTGTCGAATGCGATCTTATGGTGATCGCTCGACAAGCTTTCCGCGTCGTCCTGCAGATGCCGCAGCACTGCACGCATGTCGATCATCTGATCGCTCGGCGGCTTGTTGTCGCCTTCGAGTTTCGCGAGCACCAGCAGGTCGCTAACGATATGACGCATGCGCGACGCCTGCTGCTCCATCAGTTCAAGATAACGCGAACGCTCGCCTTCGCTCAGCGGCAACTCGCGCATCGTCTCCAGAAAACCGGACAGCACGGTCAGCGGCGTCTTCAGTTCGTGCGACACGTTGGCGACGAAATCGCGCCGCATCGCGTCGGTACGCTCCAGTTCGGTAATGTCCTGCGACAACACCAGCTTGCGATTTTCGCCATAAGGAAACACCTGCACCGACAGCACGTTCTGACGCTTGTCGCCCATGCCGCGCATGATCAGCATCTGCTCGTACTGATGCGAATTCAGATAGCGGACAAAGTCGGGATGGCGCACCAGATGCGTGATGTGCTGACGCAGATCGCGCTTGGCATCGAGACCAAAATGACTCTCGGAAATGGCGTTGCACCATTCGATCTGATCATGATCGTCGAGCATCGCCACACCGTTCGGCGATGCCTGGATAGCCTGAATGAAACGCGAATGCTGTTGCTCGACCTGGCGCACCTGCGCGTGCCAGCGCTTCGCGAGCTTATGCAAACGGTAATAGATTTCGCCCCAGATGCCTGGCGCGCTCGGCACTTCGCCGTACACCGGCGCATCGAGCAGGCGCCACAGCCGCTGCTTGTGAAACGTGCTGAAAATGCTCTGTGCAAGCAGCATGACGATCGCGAGGACGAGTGCTGCCTTGACGTTCACGACTGCGCCGACCACCGCGCAAAGAACAGCCAGCAGCACGATCGACACGAGGGAGCGCGCCCAGATGATGTTCATGGTCTAGCGATCGAAGAGAAAAGCACACGCGCCGAAATGGAATTTGCCGCGCCTCGGTATTGCGAATACGACGGTGCGAACGTAACTGGCGTACCTGCCGCGAGCGGCGCAAGTGGTCTGAAAACCAGTCGCGCCGCGAGAGCTTATCAGGCGCTCTTCGCCAGACGGTAGCCGCTGCCGCGCACCGTTTCGATCATAGCATCGCATCCGGCCGGCTTCAGAGCCGCGCGCAGACGCTTGATGTGCACGTCCACCGTGCGCTCTTCGACGAACACGTGGTCGCCCCACACCTGATCGAGCAGTTGCGTACGGCTATGCACGCGCTCCGGGTGCGTCATGAAAAAGTGCAGCAGACGGAATTCCGTCGGACCCAGATCGAGCTTGATCTCGCTGCCTTCGGCATGCGCGGCGACGCGGTGCGTAGCCGGATCGAGCTTGAGACCGTTGATCGCGACGAGGTCTTCGGTCAACTGCGGCGCGCGGCGGCGCAACACCGCCTTGATACGCGCCATCAGTTCCTTCGGCGAGAACGGCTTCGTGACGTAGTCGTCCGCACCGATTTCGAGGCCCAGCACCTTGTCCTGTTCATCGCCACGCGCGGTCAGCATGATGATCGGAATGTGCTTGGTGCGCTCGTTGTTGCGCAGATCGCGAGCGAACGCAATGCCCGATTTACCCGGCAACATCCAGTCGAGCAGGACGAGGTCGGGCAGCACGTCGCTGATCAGGTTCTGCGCCTGCTCCGCGTTGTACGCGCGAATCGGGCAGTGTCCGGCGTGTTGAAGATTGACCGAAATCAATTCGGAAATGGCGGGCTCATCTTCAATGACGAGAATGCTGCTGGGCATCGGCACCTCTGTTCCTTGTCTCTTGATTAACTGAGTGCTTCGCGTTCGAGCGCGTCGCGCGACTTGTGCCGCACGTCGGTGCCCTTCACGATGTAAATGATGAATTCCGCGATGTTCTTCGCGTGGTCGCCGATCCGCTCGATCGCCTTCGCGATGAACAGAAAATCGAGGCCCACCGAAATCGAACGCGGATCTTCGGTCATGTACGAAATCAGTTTGCGCACGAACGCGCGGAATTCTTCGTCGATCGCTTTATCGTCGCGCACGATCTGCGCGGCGGCGACTGTATCGAGACGCGCGAACGCGTCGAGCGCGCGGCGCAGGATCGACACCGCCATTTCGCCCGACAGCTTGATCTCGGCGATATTGATGGTGCGCGACGCGCCGTCTTCCATCAGACGCTTGGTGCGCTTGGCGATTTTTTCCGCTTCGTCGCCGGCGCGTTCGAGGTTCGTGATGGTCTTCGAAATCGCGATCAGCAGACGCAGGTCACGCGCGGCCGGCTGACGGCGCGCGATGATGTTGCTGCACTCTTCGTCAATATCAACTTCCATCTTGTTCAGACGGTCTTCGGCCGCGATCACCTGCTCGGCGATATCGAGGTCGAATTCGTTGAGCGCCTGCATCGCGTTGACGATTTGCGATTCGACGAGGCCGCCCATTTCGAGCACCTTCGAGGACACCAGATTCAGGTCGGCATCGAACTGGCTGGACAAGTGTTTATCGGACATGTCGTACTCCCTTATTCTGCGCTGTGGCTTAGCCGAAGCGGCCAGTGATGTAGTCCTCGGTTTCCTTGCGGACCGGCTTGATGAAGATCTTTTCGGTGTCGCCGAATTCGATCAACTCGCCGAGGTACATGTAGGCAGTGTAGTCCGAACAGCGGGCCGCCTGTTGCATGTTGTGCGTGACGATCACCACCGTGTAATCGCTCTTCAATTCGGCGATCAGCTCTTCGATACGCCCCGTCGAAATCGGGTCGAGTGCCGAGCACGGCTCGTCGAGCAACAGCACTTCCGGACGGATCGCGATACCGCGCGCGATACACAGACGCTGCTGCTGACCGCCCGACAAACCGTAGCCGCTCTGGCCCAGTTTGTCCTTCACTTCGTTCCACAACGCGGCCTTGGTGAGCGCCCATTCGACGCGGTCATCCATTTCCGAGCGCGGCAGCGTTTCGAACATCTTCACGCCGAATGCGATGTTGTCGTAGATCGACATCGGGAACGGCGTCGGCTTCTGGAACACCATGCCGATCCGCGCGCGCAGCAGCGAGATATCGCGCTTGGAGGTCAGCAGGTTTTCGCCGTCCATCATGATCTCGCCTTCCGCGCGCTGCTCCGGATAGAGCGCGTACATCTTGTTCAGCGTGCGCAGCAGCGTGGACTTGCCGCAACCCGACGGGCCGATGAACGCGGTCACCTTGCCTTCGGGAATGTGCAGGTTGATGTTCTTCAGCGCGTGGTACTTGCCGTAGAAGAAGTTCAGGTCGTTGATCTCGATCTTCGGACGCGACGGCGACGAAGCCTGGCCGCTCTGGACGGGATCGGAACCGGCGGGCGCGGCTTGACGCGCGATCGGATTGAGTTGAGTTTCTGCCATATTCATCGGATTACACTCCGCCCTTACTTATTCGAGAAGACCGTGCGCGCGAGGACATTCAGTCCGAGCACCGCGAGCGTGATCAGGAAGACGCCGGCCCATGCGAGCGATTGCCATTGCGCAAACGGGCTCATCGCAAACTTGTAGATCGTAACCGGCAGATTCGCAACCGGCTGATTCATGTCCATCGAGAAGAACTGGTTCGACAGCGCGGTGAACAACAGCGGCGCGGTTTCGCCGGCAATACGTGCAACGCCGAGCAGAACGCCCGTCACGATGCCGGAGACGGAGGCCTTCAACGTGATCGACAGCACCATTTTCCACTTCGGCGTGCCGAGTGCGAAGGCGGCTTCACGCAGTGCGTTCGGCACCAGCTTCAGCATGTTTTCGGTCGTGCGGATCACGATGGGGATCTGCAGCAACGCGAGTGCGAACACACCCGCCCAGCCGCTGAAGTGACCCATTTTCGCGACCACCAGAGCGTAGACGAACAGACCGATCACGATCGACGGCGCCGACAGCAGAATGTCGTTGATGAAGCGCGTGATCTGGGCGAGCCAGCCCTTCTGACCGTATTCGGCGAGGTAGACGCCCGCCAGAATACCGATCGGCGTGCCGATGAAGGTCGCGAGTCCCACCAGCATCAGGCTGCCGACAATCGCGTTGGCAAGACCGCCGCCGTCGGTATTCGGCGGAGGCGTGGACTGAGTGAACAACTCGACGGACAACCCACCGATACCCAGCCGCAGCGTCGTATAGAGAATCCACACGAGCCACACGAGACCGAACGCCATTGCCGCGAGCGACATGGTCAATGCAATCGCGTTCTTGAAACGGCGGCGTCCTTGAAGACGCACACGCATGGCTTCGAGTTGGGCGGGATCGTGCGAACCCGGCATATTCAAAGTGGGCTGGCTCATTTCGCGCCCTCCCCTTTTTCGAGGCGAAGCAGCATGATTTTCGAAATCGCCAGCACGATGAAAGTAATCACGAACAGGATCAGGCCGAGTTCCATCAGCGCCGACGTATGCAGACCAGGGTCCGCTTCAGCGAACTCGTTGGCGAGCGCCGACGTGATGCTGTTGCCCGGCGAGAACAGCGAAATATTGTCGAGCAGATTGGTATTGCCGATCACGAACGTGACCGCCATCGTCTCGCCGAGCGCGCGGCCGAGACCCAGCATCACGCCGCCGATCACACCGGTCTTCGTGAAGGGCAACACGATTTTCCACATCACTTCCCACGTCGTGCAGCCGATGCCGTAAGCCGATTCCTTCAGCAGAACCGGCGTGACTTCGAACACGTCACGCATCACCGAAGCAATGTACGGAATGATCATGATCGCGAGAATCACACCGGCGCACAGAATGCCGATGCCGATCGGCGGCCCGGAAAACAGCGCGCCGACGAACGGAATCCCGCCGAGCACCACGCCGAGCGGCTTCTGGAAATACTGCGCGAAGATCGGCGCGAAGACGAGCAGACCCCACATACCGTAGACGATCGACGGAATCGCGGCGAGCAGCTCGATCGCGATGCCGAGCGGTCGGCGCAGCCAGGCGGGCGCGAGTTCGGTCAGGAAGAGCGCGATGCCGAAGCTGACGGGCACCGCGATGATGAGTGCAATAAGCGACGTGGCGATCGTGCCGTAAATCGGCACCAGTGCGCCGAATTGCTTGCTTGGTGGATCCCACTCGGCGGTCCACAGGAAGCGGAAGCCGAACTCCTTGATCGACGGCATGGACGCGACGACCAGCGAGACGATGATGCCGCCGAGCAGCAGTAGCGTGATGATGGCGGAAAGGCGTGTCAAACCGCCGAAGATCACGTCGCCGGCGCGGCTGGGCGCCTTCTGCTGCGACGTGCTGCCGGGCGGCGTGGACCTGCTTGCGCCAGACGCTAATTGGATATCGGACATGAGAGCCTGATGGACCTGTTTCCAGTTGCCGTATGACACGTGTCGTGCGGCCGGTGATGCTCGAGTTAAGCTGAATTCGATGCTGGATGAATGCCGCACGTAATTGCAGGTAACCTCGCTGCAAGTTTGCCGTTGCGGTTAATGCCATTGGCCGTCCTCACAGGAGGACGGCCAATGTAGTGCGACTTGCTGTTGCTTACGTCAGAAGCTTAGTCGGCGATCGACTTGCCTGCTGCGTCTTTGACCTTCGCCTTCCATTGCGTGCGGATTTCAGCCGTGACCGAATCCGGCAGCGAGATGTAGTCCAGATCGTTTGCAGCTTGCGTGCCGTTCTTGAACGCCCAGTCGAAGAACTTCAGCGTTTCCGTGCCTTGCGCCGGCTTGTCCTGCGCCGTGTGCAGCAGCACGAACGTTGCGCCGACGACCGGCCATGCGTCCTTGCCCGGCTCGTTCGTCAGGATCTGGTAGAACGACTTCGACCAGTCAGCACCGGCAGCCGCTGCCTTGAACGTTTCCGTCTTCGGCTCGACCACTGCGCCCGACGAATTCTTCAGCGCTGCGTACGTCATGTGGTTCTGCTTCGCGTACGCCCATTCCACGTAGCCGATTGCGCCCGGCAGACGTTGCACGAAGGCTGCGACGCCGTCGTTGCCCTTGCCGCCCGTACCCGTCGGCCAGTTGACCGTTGCGCCTTCACCGACCTTCGCCTTCCAGTCAGCGTTGACCTTCGACAGGTAGTTCGTCCAGATGAAGCTGGTGCCCGAACCGTCGGCGCGGCGAACCACGGCGATGTCGGTATCCGGCAGCTTGATCTTCGGGTTCAACGCGACGATTGCCGGGTCGTTCCACTTCTTGATCTTGCCCAGGTAGATGTCGCCGAGCACTTCACCCGACAACACCAGTTCGCCCGGCTTCACGCCCGGCACGTTGATTGCCGGAACCACGCCGCCGACCACCGTCGGGAACTGGAACAGGCCTTCCTTCGCGAGTTCTTCGTCTTTCAGCGGAGCGTCCGAACCGGCGAAATCCACGGTCTTCGCGACGATCTGCTTCACGCCACCCGACGAACCGATACCTTGATAGTTAACCTTGCCGCCGCCCGACTTCTGATAGGCGTCAGCCCACTTCGTGTAGATCGGTGCTGCGAAGGTGCTGCCCGCGCCAGTGATGTCTGCGGCTTGCGCTGCGATAGCGAAAAGCGCGCCAGCGACGCCAGCGAACACGGTTTGCATCAATTTCATGAGACCTCCAAGGGTGTGAGCGGGTGTGAGCGAGTAACTCGAACACCGCGAAGCTTAGGGTCTATTTATGACAGTAACGTGACTTATCGTGAATCGGATGTGACAGTAGGATTACGGCGCGAAAGGTCGTTGGGATGGTGAATTGCGGGTTTCACGGCGCTTTGGGCGCTATTTGTATGTTGATTGGGTTGTATGGCGGGGTGAGAACGTTTGCGAGGGAAATCAGAAGCGGATAAGCACGGGGGATGGTGCCGCGGTGATTGGCTAGATTGTGGCGGATTGCCGCAGGGGATGGCGGGGGCAAAATCTGAAGGCCGTTAGTTGCGATGAGGACGCGTGAGCGCAGCGGCTGTCAGTTGCGCGAGGAATGCGCAGGTTTGCGGTCCGTTAGTTGCGGGAGTTGTAGAGCGCGGATTCTAGGAGAACTGCTAGTTGGGACTGCCGCTGCGATGGCAGCGTCAACGACAGCGGCAACGGCACGCCAATAGCGCCGCGCCGCTGCCTGAATACCGCTTAAGCCGTAGCCTGCCTCACCGCATCCGCGATAGTTTCCGAATGCAGAACCGCGTCGTCGGCACTTTCCGCTTCGACCATCACGCGCAGAACCGGCTCTGTACCGGATGCACGAATCAGCACGCGCCCGCGCCCTTTCAACGCGTCTTCGGCCGTGCCGATCGCGCGACGGATCGAGTCGCTGCCCTTCCAGTCCGCGTCAGGTTTCATGCGCACGTTGATCAGCTTCTGCGGGAATAGCGTGACGCCCTCCAGCAATTCGGCGAGCTGCTTGCCGCTGCGCTGCATCGCCGCCAGCACCAGCAACGCGGAGACGATACCGTCGCCGGTCGAGTGACGATCCAGCGACAGAATGTGTCCCGAACCCTCCGCGCCGAGCTGCCAGCCGTGCTCGCGCAACTGTTCGAGCACGTAACGATCGCCGACCGCCGCGCGCACGAACTTCACGCCGGCTTCCTGCAACGCGACCTCGACGGCCATATTGGTCATCAACGTACCGACTGCGCCCGGCACTTTGCCTTCGGTCGCGATCCGGTCCTTGACCAGCACGTACAGCAGTTCGTCGCCGTTATACAGACGCCCCGCCGCATCCACCACCTGCAGACGGTCGGCGTCGCCATCGAGCGCGATACCGAGGTCCGCGTGATTCGCGCGCACCGCGCGCACGAGCGCATCGGGTGCGGTCGCGCCGACACCGTCGTTGATGTTGAAGCCGTTCGGCGACACGCCGATTGGAATCACCTCGGCGCCGAGTTCGTGGAACACGTGCGGCGCGACGTCATAAGCGGCACCGTGCGCACAGTCGACCACCAGCTTCATGCCACGCAGATCGTACGCAGCCGGGAACGTGCTTTTGCAGAACTCGATATAGCGACCGGCGGCGTCGTCGAGCCGCCGAGCCTTGCCGAGCTGTTCGGAGGCGGCGCAGGCGAGCGGCTGATCGAGTTGCTCTTCGATCATCGACTCCACTTCGTCCGGCAACTTGTTGCCGTCGGCGGAGAAAAATTTGATGCCGTTGTCGTAATACGGGTTATGCGACGCGCTAATGACGACGCCTGCGGCAAGCCGCAGTGCGCGCGTCAGATACGCAATGCCCGGGGTCGGCATGGGACCGGCGAGCATCACGTCGACGCCCGCTGCCGAAAATCCCGACTCGAGCGCCGCTTCGAGCATGTAGCCCGACACACGCGTGTCTTTACCGATCAGCACTGTTGGCCGCGTGCCGGATTTGGCCCAGCGATCCGCGCCCGCGAGCACCTTGCCCGCAGCGTAACCGAGCCGCAGCACGAATTCCGGGGTAATCGGTCCTTCGCCAACCTTGCCTCGAATCCCGTCCGTTCCAAAGTAACGACGTGCCATTTTTATCTATCTCCCGTGGCGTTGGGTTCAATCGTGCGCGCGGGCGTGTTTCGCCGCATCGCGCATAGCTGCCCATACTTTCAATGAATCTACAGTTTGTAAGACGTCATGGACACGCAGAATTGCCGCGCCCCGTTCGGCTGCGCACACAGCCGCTGCGATGCTGCCCGCGACGCGCTCCGGCGCCGGGCGCCCGACCACCGCGCCGATCATCGATTTGCGCGACATGCCCGCAAGAATCGGATACGGCGGCTCGGCGCGTGGAGCCGTGTCCGGCAGATGCGCGAGCAGCGCATAGTTATGCTCGATCACCGCCTTGCCGAAGCCAAACCCCGGATCAACGCTAATGCGTTCGCGCGCGACACCAGCCTGCTGCAACGTAGCCACGCGCTCCTCGAGAAAATGGCGAACTTCGCTCACCACATCTTCATAGGCAGGCTCGCCGAGTTGCATGGTCTGCGGCTCACCGAGCATATGCATCACGCATAGACCGCAATTGCTGTCGCGCACAGCGTCAACTGCGCCGGGCATGCGAAAGCCCCAAATATCGTTGATCAGATCAGCGCCCGCAGTCAGCGCGTGGCGCATCACTTCCGGCTTATAAGTATCGATCGACAGCGGCACGTTCGCGCCGCGTAGTTGCTCGACAAGCGGAATCACGCGTTCGAGTTCCTCGTCGAGTGGCACGGGGGGCGCCCCCGGCCGAGTCGATTCGCCGCCGATATCGATGATATCCACGCCGTCGAGCATCATCCGCTCCGCCTGGCGCAGCGCATCGTCGCGCATCGCGTACTTGCCACCATCGGAAAAAGAATCGGGCGTGACGTTCAGAATGCCCATCACCAAAGGGCGTTCAAAGGTCAGCTTGAAGCGGCCGCATTGCAGCGGCGCGGGGACGGGAAGAAAACTGCAATCGACTTTCGACACGTAGCGAACTTCACGCAAAACAAATAAATGCAAAACGGGCCGGCGTGGAACACACCGGCCCGCACTTTCTACTATTTGACGATCAGGCGGGTGCGGTTGCGCTACCCGGCTTGACCTCAGCGCCCGGACTTCCGCCCGACGAGGCGTCGCTTGCCGACGGCGGCGAGCTCTTCGGCGAGCGCGGCGGACGGCCAGCCATGATGTCGTTGATCTGATCGGCGTCGATCGTCTCCCACTCCATCAGTGCGGCTGTCATCGCTTCGACCTTGTCGCGATTTTCGTCCAGCAGGCGCTTTGCGAGCGTGTACTGCTCGTCCAGCACGCGGCGAATTTCAGCATCGACCTTTTGCTGAGTCGCTTCCGAAATCGTACGCGTGAAGCCACGGCCAAAAGGCGTTGCGTCGTTCTCGTCGTCGACGTAGACCATCGGCCCCAATGCATCGGTCATACCGAAACGGGCTACCATTGCACGCGCTGTTTGGGTTGCCTTGTTGAAGTCGTCCGATGCACCCGTGCTGATCAGGTTCAGGAACAACTCTTCGGCAACGCGGCCGCCGAACAGAATCGCGAGACGATCGAGCAGGTAGTCCTTCGAATACGTTTCGTTGTCATGCTCCGGCAACTGCCACGTTACGCCCAACGCACGGCCACGCGGAATAATCGTGACCTTGTGCACCGGATCGGCCTTCGGCAACAGCTTGGCAATCACCGCATGACCCGACTCGTGATAGGCCGTTGCACGCTTCGACTCTTCGCGGATCACGGCCGACTTGCGCTCCGGACCCATGAAGATCTTGTCCTTCGCGTCTTCAAAGTCGTTCATCTCGACAATGCGCTTGCCACGGCGAGCCGCAAACAATGCCGCTTCGTTCACAAGGTTCGCGAGATCAGCGCCCGAGAAGCCCGGCGTGCCGCGCGCGATCACCGCTGCGTCGACGTCGTTCGAAATCGGCACCTTGCGCAGGTGAACCTTCATGATGTGCTCGCGACCGCGAATATCCGGCAGACCGACATACACCTGACGGTCGAAACGGCCCGGACGCAGCAGAGCCTTGTCGAGTACGTCCGAACGGTTCGTTGCAGCGATCACGATCACGCCCGAGTTCGCTTCGAAGCCGTCCATCTCGACCAGCATCTGGTTCAACGTCTGTTCGCGTTCGTCGTTACCGCCGCCCATGCCGGCGCCACGATGACGGCCGACCGCGTCGATTTCGTCGATGAACACGATACACGGTGCGTGCTTCTTCGCCTGTTCGAACATGTCGCGCACACGAGCCGCACCCACACCGACGAACATTTCAACGAAGTCCGAACCCGAGATGCTGAAGAACGGCACTTTCGCTTCGCCGGCGATTGCGCGCGCCAGCAAAGTCTTACCCGTTCCCGGTGGCCCAACCAGCAGCACGCCACGCGGAATTCGACCACCCAGCTTCTGAAATTTCTGCGGATCGCGCAGGAAGTCAACGAGTTCGGAGACTTCTTCTTTCGCTTCGTCGCAACCGGCAACGTCGGTGAAATTGATTGCGTTGTTGTTCTCGTCGATCAGACGAGCACGGGATTTGCCGAACGAGAATGCCCCGCCTTTGCCGCCCCCCTGCATCTGTCGCATCATGTAGAACCAGAAACCGATGATCAGGATCGTCGGCCCGAGGTAGTACAGCGCCGACACCAGCGCATTGGGTTCGTCATCAGCCTTGCCGCTCACCTGAACGCCATACTTCATCAGATCGCCGACCATCCAGATGTCGCCGGGCGACACGATCTGGTACTTCTGGCCGTCTGCTGGAGTGACCGTGAGGTTCCGCCCCTGGACGATGACGTTCTTGACTTTGCCGGCCTTAGCGTCATCCATGAACTGCGAATAGGAAACACCTTCCTGGACACGGGGCTTGTCGAACTGCTTGAACACCGTAAACAGCACCAGTGCGATAACCAGCCACACTGCCGCCTTCGAAAACATATTGTTGTTCAAAGCACCACTCCTTCACTTAGACGGGCGCCTACATTTGCCTTGCGGCACCACGAAAGCATTCTAATCCAGTCCGCAGACCCCTGCCATAAGGTTTCGCTACCACAGAAATAGCGTAGCGGGCCGCTGCAGCGCCAATTTCCGGCGCCCCCAGCACCTTATCGACAGATGCGGAACCGTTCTGGAGCGCCCTTATGCAGGACGCTTAAGATGCTTACCCAAAATAAATGTTTCTGACGATTTATCCCGCGACGCTTTCGGCTTGCGGGCCGCCACCACCTTGAACTGACGCTTGAACTTTTCGACAATCTGGCTGTAACCGCTGCCGTGAAAGCATTTGACTAAAAGGGCACCATCGGATTTCAGGTGATTTTGCGAAAATTCCAACGCGAGGTCGCACAAATGCTCGATTCGCGCGGCATCCGCCACCGCCACTCCCGACAGGTTGGGCGCCATATCCGAAATTACAAGGTCAACCTGGCGTTCTCCGACCAATTCTTCCAGTTGACCCACTACGGCGTCTTCGCGGAAGTCGCCTTGAATGAAGTGAACGTCAGCGACTGGTTCCATGGGGAGAATATCCAGCGCGATGATCGTGCCGTCGATGCCGCCTTCGCGCTCTGCGTCGCGTTGTGCACCCTTGGCGAGTTTGTTGCGCACGTACTGACTCCAGCTGCCAGGCACCGAGCCCAGGTCGACAATGACCTGCCCTGGCCGGATCAGCTTGTCCTGTTCGTCGATTTCCTTGAGCTTGTAGGCTGCGCGGGCGCGATAGCCCTCCCGCTGCGCCATTTTCACGTAGGGATCGTTGATGTGGTCATGCAGCCACGCGGTGTTGAACTTGTTTTTTGCCATTAAAGATGAACTCTTGCTGCGTGGTGACGCGCTTTAGGGGATAATACGCGGTTAATTCGCGCGGCCAGTGCCAAACTGATGCCTAAACCGGCAATAAGTAACGGTGAGCCGCGATTCTGTTGTTCTGACGCGCCGCCCTGTTGAATCGGCCCAATCGAGCAAATCGATCGGGAACGCAGGTGCCGCCATTTTAGTCGAGTCTCCCACTTTCCATGCCAGCCCTCAAAGTCTCTTCCGACCAACGCGCCGAGTTGCGCTCCCAGGCACATGCGCTCAAACCGGTCGTGCTCGTCGGCGCCGAAGGCTTGACCGACGCTGTGCTCTCCGAAATTAAGGTACACCTTGGTGCTCATCAGCTGATCAAGATTCGTGTGTTCGGCGATGAACGCGAAGAGCGCATCGCGATCTACGAAGAAATCTGCGACAAGTTGAACGCCGCGCCGATCCAGCACATCGGCAAGTTGCTGGTGATCTGGAAGCCGGAATCGACCCAGCCCGCGGTGAAGGCCAAACGCGGCGCCTTGCCGAGCGCCCGCGAAGCTGCGGAAGAAGCCAAGCCGGGTAAAGGTCGCGCACCGCGCGTCGTTAAGGTCGTGAAGCCCAGCGAAATTCCGATGCGCAAGCCGAAGGCTAAAGCGGTTGTCGTGCGTGGCAATGAACGTGTGACGCAAGGCGGCAACATCAAGCGAGCCAAGAAGCGTCAAACCAGCGCAAAGCGCTCGCATCAATCGTCGAAGTAAGCGAATGGTAGAGGTGCGGGCCAGATCCGCACCTTTGACCCAAGGTAGGCTGAAGCAGACGACCCATTGCGCACGGCGATCTGCCCGAAGCAACCGATCAGCGGGCTCCAGCAACACGCCCGCTGCGGCAACTCACTGCGTCAGCCTGTCACTTTTCCTGCAGTACCGCTGCCATGAGCACCCTGCTCCACGGCCAGCACGCCGCCACCCGCAGGCAGCTTCCACACCAGAGCCAGACCCAGCACGCTTTCGATCAGATAAAACAGACTCGATACGCCATGCAGGATGCCAAAGCGCGTCGCATACACCGAATGCCCTACGTCGCTGCCAGCCTCGAGTGCGGCCACGCGCATCGCATTCATAAACGGCTGCAACGCGAAATAGCCCACCAACACGCATAACAGCATGCCGGCAATCATCCAGCGAACACGGCGATAGGCTTGATCGCCACGGCGCACCAGAACATTCGCGAGAACGAGCAGCAAAATGCCGCACACGATGCCAACCAGCCCCTGGATCCGGAATAGCTGTGCTGCCACGGCGCCCGCCGAAATCCGGTCGAGCGACGTGAACAGTACCGGCGCGACGGCATAGCCGATAGTCAGCAGACTGCCGACCCACAGCACCGTCAAAAGACGAAAAAGTCGATGGGGCATCTGGGACACCGCAGCCGCCATCAGACGTAGCTAACCGCGATAATTTCGTACTCGCGCACGCCGCCCGGTGCCTGCACCGAAGCCACGTCGCCTTCCGACTTGCCGATCAACGCACGCGCGATCGGCGAGCTGATCGAGATCAGACCATGGTCGATATCTGCTTCGTCGTCACCGACGATCTGGTACTTGACCGATGCACCCGACTCCAGATCTTCCAGTTCCAGCGTCGCGCCGAACACCACGCGGCCGTCCGCGTCGACCTTGGACGGGTCGATCACCTGTGCACCAGCCAGCTTCGATTCGATCTCGGCAATCCGGCCTTCGATAAAGCCCTGCTTTTCCTTCGCCGCGTCGTATTCCGCGTTTTCCGACAGATCGCCCTGCGCACGCGCTTCAGAGATCGAATTGATCACCGAGGGACGCTCAACCGATTTCAGGCGCTGCAATTCATCGCGCAACATTTCCGCGCCGCGCTTCGTCAATGGAACAGTGCTCATAAACAACTCTATGCAAAAAACAGCCGTAAAAAAATCACCGCGGTTAAGTGCATTCCGCGGGAGCCAGCGCCCCGGGGCAAAACCCGGGCCACAGCACCTGCGGAACGCCGCTTAACCGCGGCACTTACTTCTCGGACAAAAAGTCGAAGCCTTAGTTTAGGCGAGCGTGCAGCCCTTGTAAATCATAGACTTCGAGGTCCTTCAAATAGCGCAAACCTTCAACTGCAGCACGCGCGCCGGACATCGTCGTGTAGTACGTGACCTTGTTCGCCTGCGCGCTCATGCGGATTGAACGCGAGTCGGCGATCGCTGCGCGGGTTTCGTCGACGGTCGTGAAGACCAGCGCAATCTCGCCGTTCTTGATCATGTCGACGATGTGCGGACGGCCGTCCTTCACCTTGTTGACGACCTTGACCGGCACGCCGGCCGCTTCGATCGCGGCAGCCGTGCCCTTGGTCGCGACGATCGGGTAGCCGAGTTCGTGCAGCATGCGCGCGACTTCGACGGCCTTCGGCTTGTCGGCGTCCATCACCGTCAGCAGCACCGTGCCGGACTCCGGCAGACGCGAGCCCGCGGCGAGTTGCGACTTGAACAGCGCTTCGCCGAAAGTCTGGCCCACGCCCATCACTTCGCCGGTCGAGCGCATTTCGGGTCCGAGCACCGGATCGACTGCCGGGAACTTGACGAACGGGAACACGGCTTCCTTGACGCTGAAGTACGGCGGCACGATTTCCTTCGTGATGCCCTGTTCTGCCAGCTTCTGGCCGACCATCGCGCGCGCCGCAATCTTCGCAAGCGGCAGGCTGGTCGCCTTCGACACGTACGGCACGGTACGCGAGGCACGCGGGTTTACTTCGAGCACGTAGATGATGTCTTCTTTCGAGCCATCAGCCTGCGGCACTTGCTGGATCGCGAACTGCACGTTCATCAGGCCGATCACATTCAGCGCCTTGGCCATCGCACCGGTCTGACGCTTCAGCTCAGTCACGGTTTCTTGCGACAGCGAATACGGCGGCAGCGAGCAAGCCGAGTCGCCCGAGTGGACGCCTGCCTGTTCGATGTGCTCCATCACGCCGCCGATGAACACGGCTTCGCCATCCGAAATGCAATCCACGTCGCATTCGATCGCGTCGTTCAGGAAGCGGTCGAGCAGCACCGGCGAGTCGTTCGACACCTTGACGGCCTCGCGCATGTAGCGCTCGAGGTCGCGCGGCTCGTGGACGATTTCCATCGCGCGGCCGCCGAGCACGTACGACGGACGCACCACCAGCGGGTAGCCGATTTCGTCGGCGAGTTTGAGTGCTTCGTCTTCGGCGCGTGCAGTGCGGTTCGGCGGCTGACGCAAGCCCAGGTCCTGCAGCAGCTTCTGGAAACGCTCGCGGTCTTCGGCGGCGTCGATCATGTCCGGCGACGTGCCGACGATCGGCACACCGTTCGCTTCGAGATCGAGCGCGAGCTTCAGCGGCGTCTGGCCGCCGTATTGCACGATCACGCCGACCGGCTTTTCCTTGTCGACGATTTCGAGCACGTCTTCGAGCGTCAGCGATTCGAAGTACAGACGGTCGGACGTGTCGTAGTCGGTCGAAACGGTTTCAGGGTTGCAGTTGACCATGATGGTTTCGTAGCCGTCTTCGCGCATCGCGAGCGCGGCGTGCACGCAGCAGTAGTCGAACTCGATGCCCTGACCGATCCGGTTCGGGCCGCCGCCCAGCACCATGATCTTCTTGTTGTTGGTCGGGTTCGCTTCGCACTCTTCCTCGTAGGTCGAGTACATGTATGCGGTTTTCGTCGCGAACTCGGCCGCGCACGTGTCGACGCGCTTGTACACCGGGCGCACGTTCAACTCGATACGGCGCTGACGCACTTCCGCCGGCTTTGCGCCAACCAGCTTCGCCAGACGGCGATCCGAGAAACCGCTCTGCTTCAGATACTTCAGCTCTTCCTTCGTGAGGCTTGCCAGCGTACGGCCGGCCAACGCCTTTTCCTTCAGGATGATCTGCTCGATTTGCGCGAGGAACCACGGGTCGATGGACGTTTCGTCGAAAATTTCCTGAGCCGTCATGCCGACACGGAACGCGTCGCCGACGTACCAGATACGATCCGGACCGGCTTCGCCGATCTCGCGGATGATCTCGTCGCGGTTATCGGTCTTTTCGTCCAGACCGTCGACGCCGACTTCCAGACCACGCAGCGCCTTCTGGAACGATTCCTGGAAGGTGCGGCCAATCGCCATCACTTCGCCGACCGACTTCATCTGCGTGGTCAGGCGCGAATCGGCTTCGCGGAATTTCTCGAACGCGAAACGCGGAATCTTGGTGACGACATAGTCGATCGTCGGTTCGAACGACGCCGGGGTCGCGCCGCCGGTGATTTCGTTCTTCAACTCGTCCAGCGTGTAGCCGACAGCCAGCTTGGCCGCGACCTTGGCGATCGGGAAGCCGGTTGCCTTCGACGCCAGCGCCGACGAACGCGACACGCGCGGGTTCATTTCGATCACCACCATCCGGCCATCTTTCGGATTGATCGAGAACTGCACGTTCGAGCCGCCAGTATCGACGCCGATCTCGCGCAGCACCGCGAGCGACGCGTTACGCAGGATCTGATACTCCTTGTCGGTCAGCGTTTGTGCGGGAGCCACGGTGATCGAGTCGCCGGTATGGATGCCCATCGGGTCCAGGTTTTCGATCGAGCAGACGATGATGCAGTTGTCCTTGGTGTCGCGGACCACTTCCATCTCGTACTCTTTCCAGCCGAGCAGCGATTCTTCGATCAGCAGTTCGCGCGTGGGCGACAGATCGAGACCGCGCTTGCAGATCTCTTCGAATTCGTCGCGGTTGTACGCAATGCCGCCGCCCGAACCGCCGAGCGTGAACGACGGACGAATCACGACCGGATAACCGCCGCTGCCGGTTTGTGCAGCGATATCCGCCTGCACGGTCAGAGCTTCTTCCATCGAATGCGCGGTGCCCGACTTGGCCGAACCGAGGCCGATCTTGGTCATCGCGTCTTTGAACTTCTGGCGGTCTTCCGCCTTGTCGATTGCTTCCGGCGATGCGCCGATCAGCTCGACCTTGTACTTTTCCAGCACGCCGTGCGCGTGGAGATCGAGCGCGCAGTTCAGCGCGGTCTGGCCGCCCATCGTCGGCAGGATCGCGTCCGGACGCTCCTTCGCGATAATGCGCTCGACCACTTCCCACGTGATCGGCTCGATGTAGGTCACGTCGGCCGTGTTCGGGTCGGTCATGATCGTCGCCGGATTGCTGTTGACGAGAATGACCTTGTAGCCTTCCTCACGCAGCGCCTTGCATGCCTGCGCGCCCGAGTAATCGAACTCGCACGCCTGGCCGATGATGATCGGACCCGCGCCGATAATGAGGATGCTCTTGATGTCTGTCCGCTTGGGCATAACGCTCTCGCTAATGTATTCCTGAATTCTTTCCGTCGGCGCGCGTCGGTGTTGCGTTGCGCGCGCTTTGCTGTGCGCTGCTTTTGCGCTGCTGCTTGCTGCTGTGTGCTGCCGTTGGCTGTCGCGGGTGGCTCGTTTTGGGGGGCGCTTCCGCACCTTGCGCGCTGGAAGCGCTCATCGCCTGACGAGCCGCGCGCTGCCGGGATGCCGTGCTACTCCTTCCGGCAAGCCCGCAGCGCCGAGCCGCTTCAGCTTACGCCGCCGCGCTCTTGCCGCCCTTCTTCGCATCCATCAAACCGGTGAAGCGGTCGAACAGATAAGCGATGTCGTGCGGACCAGGCGACGCTTCCGGGTGACCCTGGAAGCAGAACGCCGGCTTGTCGGTCAGCGCGAAGCCTTGCAGCGTGCCGTCGAACAGCGAAACGTGCGTGGCGCGCGCGTTCGCGGGCAGCGTGTCGGCGTCGACTGCAAAACCGTGATTCTGTGACGTGATGACCACACGGCCGTCGTCCAGATCCTTTACCGGATGATTCGCGCCGTGGTGGCCGGTCTTCATCTTCATGGTCTTGGCGCCGACCGCGAGGCCCATGATCTGGTGCCCCAAGCAGATGCCGAACGTCGGAATGCCGCGCTCGATCAACTCACTTGCCGCTGCAATCGCGTAATCGCACGGTTCCGGGTCGCCAGGCCCGTTCGACAGGAAGATGCCGTCTGGGTTAAGCGCGAGCGCGTCGGCCGCGGTGGCTTGCGCCGGCAGCACGGTGACGTGGCAGCCACGTTCGGCCAGCATGCGCAGAATGTTGTATTTGACGCCGTAGTCGAACGCGACCACGCGGTACTTCGGCGCGCTCTGCGTGCCGTAGCCGCTGCCCAGACGCCATTCGGTCTGAGTCCATTCGAAGCTTTCCTTCGTCGAGACGACCTTCGCGAGGTCCATGCCCGAGAGGCCCGGGAACGAGCGTGCGAGTTCGATCGCCTTGGCTTCGTCGTCCGAACCGGCGAGGATCGCGCCGTTCTGCGCGCCCTTGTCGCGCAGAACGCGGGTCAGCATGCGGGTATCGAGGCCGGCGATGGCGACGACGCCTTCGTCCTTCAGGTATTGCGGGAGCGTGCGCTCCATGCGGAAATTCGACGCGAGAACCGGCAGATCACGGATGATCAGGCCGGCGGCATGGACTTTCGTAGCTTCGACGTCTTCGGCGTTCACACCGACGTTACCGATGTGCGGATACGTGAGGGTCACGATCTGGCGCGCGTAGCTCGGGTCGGTCAGGATTTCCTGATAGCCGGTGATAGCGGTGTTGAACACGACTTCGCCGATCGTATGGCCGGGGGCGCCGATCGAGTAACCACGAAAGACCGTGCCGTCGGCGAGCGCGAGCAGAGCGGGAGAAAATGACGGCAACACGGGAGACTCCTTGGGGGAACACCCTGTTGCCGACCAGCCTATCCGACTGCGAGCCGCAGCGAAACACATCGAGGATGCGCGCGCAGACTCGCTCGCGTACTGCCTGTAACGTTGCAAGGGGTGCGCGACGTGTCCAATGTATCCATTGTGTGGACGGATCGGCTTGGTGCGGGGCCCTTCTTGCTACGCCATTGGCGCGCGGCGGATGAACGGTATGGGAGAGGTAGGCGCTAGGGTGCGGGTTGATAAGCTCAAACCTTGAAATTATAGCCTGAAATCGCCCTTCCCTCCAAATCCGAGATGGCGCGCGGGCCCGGTGCAGGCCGGTCTCGATCCACGCAAACCCTTACTGGAATTGACTTTGGCGTCGGCAAAGAGAAATTTATCGACACCAAATCAAGATAGCGTCGATTAATCTCCCTTCGCAGCCGCGCGCCCGTCCGAACGCTCAGGCGTCCTGGCCGGCGCGCATTTCCACAGGAGGGACTACCGCACGATTGGGCAATACGTACCAGATCGCGCTCAGCACCTGCAGCGTCACCAGAATCCCCCAGGCAGTCAAATGCGCGACTTCCGGGTAATGACCATTAGTTGCCGGCCAATGCGACAGCACCGCGCCGACGCCAATCTGGAAGCCGAAAATCAGCAGAAAGATAATCAGCGTGAGCGTGGTGTTCACGCGGCCGATCATTTGCGCCGGAAAATGACGGGCCATGACAGCGTAGCTAAGAATGCCAGTCCCGCCGAAAATGCCGTACGCCGCCCATAGCAAGCCGGCGGGCAATGGCGCCTTGAACATGATTAGCAACTGCGTCACTACATACAGCGCCATGCCGATTCCGCAAAACGCATAAAGCGAAATGCCACGTCGCTCGAGACTGCGCGCCGCCGCGCCGAAGCCGATGCAGCCCGCCATCATCGCGAAACCGAGAACCGACACCAGCGCGGCGGCCTCACGCGGCTCGAAGCCTTGCACGTCGCGCAACCAGGCGCCGACCCACAGCGACTGCATCGCGTAGAACACGCCTTGCGTGACCACCGAGAAGGACGCCATTTTCCAGAACGCCGCGCTGCGCAAAATATGCAGCGTGCCTTTGAATTGCGCGCCGATACTCGCCTGATGATGAGTTTCCTTCGTGTCCGGCGCGAGCGTCCATTGTGCGAGCGCGACGAGCACCGTCAACACACCGAGTCCGACGCAAACCGAGCGCCAGCCCGCGAAACCCAGCACCCACGTCAGCGGCGAGCCGACCATCACACCGCCGAAACCGCCGATCGCCATCACCAGTCCGTTCATCAGCGGCAGACGCGCCGTCGCGAAATGCTGCGCCAGCGCCTTGAACGCCGCCCCTAGACAGACGGACACGCCGACGCCGATCAGCAGCCGCCCGATCATCATCACGCCGAGGCTCTGCGCCGCGCCGAACACCCAGATACCGAGCGCGGCGAATAGCAGCGTGGCAGCCGTCACGCGGCGCGCGCCGAAGTGGTCGAGCAGCACGCCCGCAGGAATCTGCGCGCCGGCAAATCCAAGGAAGTACAGGCTGGTCAACAGACCCAGATCGGCCGCCGACAACCCCAGGTCACGCGTAATGAACGGCGCAAAACCAAGATTGACGCCGCGAAACAGGTAGGAAACGAAGTAGCCGGCGGAGAAGAGGAGAAAGACGCGCAGTTGGGTCGACGACATAGCTTTGCTTTGAATTGGACAGCCGAAGTAACCGAAGCACGAACGATAAAGGAAATGCGCGAAGCTCGCCGCAAATGATCTGCAGAATGAAAAACGCCGTCACCACAGGTGACGGCGTCAGGAAACACGGTGCGTGATCGGAGCGCAATTCATGCGCTGCCCCCGCAGCGCATGGGTCACTACCGTGGGAGCCGCTATTGGTCTACTTACCCTTCTTCGCGTTGGCCGCAGTCTTCGGGCGGCTCTCTGCCGCAGCCTTCGACGCCTTGCTGGACGTGGAAGCCGATACCTTCGTCACCTTGCCTTTGCTGGCGGCGGACGCGGTCGGCTTGCTGACCTTTTCTACCGGCTCGGAAACCTTCACCACAGCGGATGAGTGGCCCCGCCCCTTCTTTCTATCGTAGCGCGATTCGCTTCGAGTGTCTGCGACACGAGTGCCGATCTTCTCGACCCCGCCGCCCGACACGTCGGCGGCGATACGCTCCGGACCCGGCTCGCTCGGCATCGCCTTGCCGACAGGCACGTGCAGCACGATCACCTGGCCGCGCGAGACCTGATCGCGATGCGTACGGTTCCACGACTTCAATTGACCAACCGATACGCCATAACGCACGGCGATAGCAGCAATGGACTGATTGCGGCGCACGCGGATCAGCATCTTGCGGGTGTCGGGGACGTCGGGCTCCATCGCCAGAACCGCGCTTTCGGCGACGTCGGCGCTGATGTCTTCGTCGTCGTCCGAACCGCGGGGCACGACGATCGTCGAGCCTGGCTTCAGGCGCATGCCGACCGGAATTTTGTTCACTTCCATCAGCGTGTCGGCATCGACACCGATTTTCTGGGCGATCGCCGCCGGCGTTGCGCGCTGGTCGACCGTGTACGTGGTCCACGACGATAGCGAGCCGGAATACGCCTTCAGATTACGCTCGAACGCGCTGGCGTTGTCGAATGGAAGCAGGATTTGCGGTTGCGTCGCGCCGAGAATCACCGGCTTTCTGAACGACGGGTTCAGCGAACGGAATTCGTCCGTGGAGAGATTCGCGAGCTTCGCGGCCACCTCCACGTCCATATCGTGCGACGTGGTGACCGTCACAAAATACGGGTGGTTCGGAATGGACGGCAAAGTGAGCCCGTACATTTGCGGGTTCATCACGATGTTTTTCACCGCCTGCAACTTCGGCACGTAATTACGCGTCTCGTTCGGCATGCGCAGGCTGAGGTAGTCGGTCGGCAAACCCGCTGCCTCATTGCGCGCGATCGCACGCTGCACGTTGCCCTCGCCCCAGTTGTACGCGGCGAGCGCCAGTTGCCAGTCACCAAACATGTCGTGCAGATTCGACAGATAGTCGAGCGCGGCGCTGGTCGACGCCAGCACGTCGCGGCGCTCGTCCTGCCACATGTTCTGCTTGAGGTTGTAGGTGCGGCCCGTGCCCGGCATGAACTGCCACATGCCCGCCGCCTTCGCGACCGACAAAGCCTGCGGGCTATATGCGGATTCGATGAACGGCAGCAGCGCGAGCTCGGTCGGCATATGACGCGCCTCGAGCTCCTCGACGATGTGGTACAGGTATTTTTGCGAGCGCTCGGTCATGCGCTGCACGTAGTCGGGACGCTGCGCATACCAGTTGACCTGCATATCGACGAGGTCGGTTTGCAGATCGGGCATCTGGAAGCCACGACGAATACGGCCCCAAAGGTCTGCGTCGGCGCTCGTCAGTTGAGTGACGGAACCCTTGTCGACGTCGATGGTTTCTTTGGCGGTGGCTGTCTTGCGAAGTGCGTCGGCTACGGCTTGTTGACTGGCGGGATTGGTTGCGGTGGAACTGCTCGTTGCCGGTCCTTGACTCGCGCAAGCGGCGAGTGTCAGGACCAACAACGCACTAAAGATAAATCTCATGAACGTCTCGGCTTCCACAAGGGCTGGAATTTGCAGCCGATAGTACGAAACGGCAACGTTTCCGTCAATCAGAAAATTACGAAAAAAATCAAGGAAATCTTGGGCTTGGCGAATTTTTCCGATTCATCGCGTGAGGAGTGCTTACATGCGGAACGAATTAACGGAAACGGTTTTTCCATTCGCGCATCAGCGTAAACGCGGCCAGCCGGTCCGGGATTTTTTCATGCAACTGATCCTGCAAGCTCGCCTGGACCGACGGTTCGCCGGCGCGCAGGAACGGATTCACCGCGCGCTCATGGGCGATCGTGGTAGGCAAGGTCGGCACATGACGCGCCCGCAACTCCGTCGCCTTGTCGCGCCAGGCTTGCAGTTCGGCATTGTGCGGCTCGCAGGCGAGCGCGAAGCGGATGTTCGACAGCGTGTACTCGTGCGCGCAATGAACCTCGGTCGCGCCAGGCAACGCGGCGAGTGCGTCGAGCGATGCCAGCATCTGCTTCGGCGTGCCTTCGAACAACCGGCCGCAGCCGCACGCAAACAGCGTGTCGCCGCAGAAAACGTGCGGCGTGCCGTTCGGGTCGGCAGCCTGAAAATAGGCAATGTGCCCGCTCGTGTGACCCGGCACGTCGAGAACATTGAATTCGAGCGCAGGTGTCGCGATCGTCACATGGTCGCCATTTTTGAGACGGTGTGTAAGATGCTCGATCGCTTCACCGGCGGGGCCGTAGACGGGAACGGCCTGGCCGTTCAGCAGATCGGCCACTCCACCGACGTGGTCGTGATGATGGTGGGTGAGTAAAATAGCGCTCAGCTGCCACCCGCGTTTCGCCAGATAGGCTTTCACGGGCGCGGCCTCACCCGGATCGACGACTACCGCGTGTTGTCCGTCGGACACGACCCAGATGTAATTGTCTTCAAACGCCGGGACCGGTACGTACTCGAGCGCATTCATAGGCGACGCATTCTTTGATATGACTGACCGAGCGATTATAGACTGGCCCGCCTGGACCGACTCGCCGCCTGGCCGCTACGTGCTGGAGTGGGAACAAACCCAGCTCGACCGCGTGGTGTCGGACGTGTTCGGCTATCATGCGCTGCAACTCGGCCTGCCGCAGCTCGACGCATTGCGCGAAAACCGCATGCCCTGTCGCGGCCTCGTGCTCGATGCCGCGAGCGGAGCCAGCGCTCCGTACACGTTTCCGCACGGCCCGTCGCGTTATTCCGGCAATGGCGCGGTGCCGCTGTCCGCCGCCCCTTCGTTTTCGCCCGCCGGCTTGCCCGCGCCAGCCGGACGCAGCGCGGTATGGTGCGATTTGCTGGATTTGCCGTTCGAAGCCCAAAGCGTCGATCTGATCGTGATGCCGCACACACTGGAATTCACGAGCGACCCGCATCGGCTGCTGCGCGAAGCCGAGCGCGTGCTGATGCCCGAAGGCCAGCTGATCATTCTCGGCTTCAACTCGCTGTCGCTGTGGGGCGCGCGGCAGTCGGTCGGCAAGATGACCGGCCGGCCGTTCGTGCCCGCCGCTGTCGACCTGATCGCGTTCACGCGGCTGAAAGACTGGATCAAGCTGCTGGGTTTCGACCTTGAACGGGGGCGCTTCGGCTGCTATCGTCCGCCGCTCGGCAGCGACCAGTGGCTGTCCCGCTACGCGTTCATGGAAGCCGCCGGCGACCGCTGGTGGCCGATTTTCGGCGCCACCTACATGATCAAGGCGATCAAGCGCGTGCCCGGCATGCGTCTCGTCGGTCCGCTGAAAGTGAAGAAACCTGTTCTCGCCGCGGGCCTGGCGTCCGCCGCCTCACCGAATACTCGCAATCACACTCAATGACTTCCGATCTCATCGATATTTATACCGACGGCGCCTGCAAGGGCAATCCCGGCCCAGGCGGCTGGGGTGCGCTGCTGCGCTTCGGCGACCAGGAAAAGGAACTGTTCGGCGGCGAAGCCAACACGACCAACAATCGCATGGAGCTGATGGGCGTGATTGGCGCACTCGAAGCGCTGAAGCGTCCATGCAAGGCCGTCGTGCACACCGATTCGCAATATGTGCAGAAAGGCATCAGCGAATGGATTCACGGCTGGAAGAAGAAAGGCTGGATCACGGCGGCTAAACAGCCCGTGAAGAATGCCGATCTGTGGAAACGGCTCGACGCGCTCGTCGCGCAACACGAGATCGAATGGCGCTGGGTGCGTGGGCACAATGGACACCCGGAAAACGAGCGGGCCGATCAACTGGCCAATCGCGGCGTCGCCTCACTCACGCAAATGTGATGACTGTTGCGGCGGGCGCGGCTTAAATTCGCTCCCCTCTCCTGGGTCATTTCTTCGCCGTATATTTTCCGCTGCACATTTTCTGAAGCAGGCTATTCCGACATGCGTCAACTCATCCTCGATACCGAAACTACCGGCCTGAATGCCCGTACCGGCGACCGGATTCTCGAACTCGGCTGTGTCGAGCTGGTGAACCGCCGGCTCACCGGCAACAACCTGCACTTCTATATCAACCCGGAACGCGACAGCGACCCGGGCGCACTGGCCGTCCACGGTTTGACCACGGAGTTTCTGAGTGACAAACCGAAGTTCGCCGAAATCGCCGATCAGTTTCGCGACTTCGTGCAAGGCGCGGACCTGATCATCCACAACGCACCGTTCGACATCGGCTTTCTCGACGCAGAATTCGCACTGCTGGGCTTGCCGAAAGTGAGCACCTATTGCGGCGAGATCATCGACACACTCGCGCGCGCGAAACAGATGTTCCCCGGCAAGCGCAATTCGCTCGATGCGCTGTGCGACCGCTTCGGCATCAGCAACGCGCACCGTACGCTGCACGGCGCACTGCTCGACTCGGAGCTGCTCGCCGAAGTCTACCTGGCGATGACACGCGGCCAGGAAAGCCTGGTCATCGACATGCTTGGCGAATCGCACGCCGGCGGCGACGCAAATGCGCCGCGGGTTGCGCTCGACTCGCTCGACCTCGTTGTGATTGCCGCCAGCGACGACGAAATTGCCGCGCACCAGTCGGTACTCGACGGTCTCGATAAGCAGATCAAAGGCACCAGCGTATGGCGCGTTGAAACCGTATCGACAACGGATGAGCAAACCGCTTAAAAAGTACTAGACAGGGGTAAAAATTCCTGACATAATTTGAATCTCTTCGGGTGGTTAGCTCAGCGGTAGAGCACTGCCTTCACACGGCAGGGGTCACTGGTTCGATCCCAGTACTACCCACCAGAATTTTGGTGTGTCGATCACCGAAGATTAAAGGGCTCACGTAGAAATACGTGAGCCCTTTTCTATTTTGCGGTCGACGTCGCGGTCCTCAAAGCAGCTCAGGCAATCGGACTCAACGCCATTGCAACGTCCGACTTCGCAGTCAACACCGTAACTTCGTACAATTGCGGCAGCCAAATACTGCTGATATAGTCGGCTTTCGGGCATTCGCCCCGTCTGCTTTCTCCACCACTTCATTCGACCATAGGGAGGCGCCACATGTCCGCAGTGCATATCGCTTTCCCATACATGGTCCCGCGATCGCCGTCACGACCTTAACAAGTCGTTGCATCGTCGCTCAAGCGGCCTCGCCTCAACAGGCTAGCCGCACAAAATCCAGACAGTCCGTCGTTCCGTTGCCATCGCATCCCGGCATGCTTTGACTGTCTCGTCCTTTCGCTTCTGACTGGAACCTCGGTGCGCTCGCGCGTCATCGGGTCGTGGCAAATGGCTAACAAAAAACTCGACTTTCGCGGACAAGCCTTCAAGGATGTCCTCGGCTTCACCTTCCTTCACTGGGCGCAACAGCCGTGGCGAATCTTCGTCATCGCAGCGCTCGTACTGTTCGCGGCCCTCGCGGACGTGCTCACGCCACTGTTCGCCGGACGCCTCGCCGATGCCATCGCGTCCGGCCCGGCGGGCGACGCAGTTGCGCTGCACGCAGCAATCACTGCGTTCTGCGTATTGAGCGCGCTCGGCCTGAGCGCCACGCTGCTCCGCCAGGGCATGTACTTCAACATCATCCGGCTCACGCTGAAGATGATGAGCGAGATCGCGGCCAACGCGTTTCATCGCGTGCAACGCTTTTCGACCGACTGGCACGCCAACAGCTTTGCCGGTTCCACCGTCCGCAAAATCACGCGCGGCATGTGGGCGCTCGACCTGCTCAATGACACGTTGCTGATTGCCCTGTTTCCGTCGCTGGTCATGCTGGTGGGCGCGACCGTGCTGCTTGGCTGGCACTGGCCGTTGATGGGCGCAGTCGTCGGGATCGGCTCGGTGGTGTATATCGCGGTGACCGTGGCGATGTCGCTCGGCTTCGTCGCGCCGGCCGCGCGCCTCGCGAATGCATGGGACACGCGCATGGGCGGCGCACTCGCCGATGCCGTCAGCTGCAATGGCGTCGTGAAAGCGTTCGGCGCCGAGGAGCGCGAAGAAGCGCTGCTTCAGCGCGTGATCGGCAAGTGGCGTCATCGCACGCGCCGCACGTGGGTGCGCGGCACGATCAACGGCGGCGTTCAGGGCGGCATGCTGGTGGCGATCCAGGCAGCCATCCTCGGCGTGGCGCTGCTGATGTGGATGCGCGGCAACGCGAGCGTCGGCGACATCACGTTCGCGCTGACCATGTTCTTCATGCTGCAAGGCTATTTGCGCGACGTCGGCATGCACATCCGCAACCTGCAACGCTCGGTCAACGACATGGAGGAACTGGTGTCGCTGGAGAAGCAGCCGCTCGGTATCGAGGACCTGCCCAACGCAGGGCCGATCGTCATCGGCAAAGGCGAGATCCGCTTCGAGCACGTCAGTTTTCACTACGGTTCGAATCCGAAGCCGCTTTACGACAACTTCTCCGTGCGGATCGCGCCGGGTGAGCGTATCGGGCTGGTCGGGCATTCCGGTTCGGGCAAGACGACGTTCATCAAGCTGATCCAGCGTCTTTACGACATTTCGGGTGGCCGGATCACGATCGACGGTCAGGACATCGCGCATGTGCGGCAGGCGTCGCTGCGCAGCCAGATCGCGATCGTTCAGCAGGAGCCGGTGCTGTTTCACCGCTCGCTCGCCGAGAACATCGCCTATGCCCGGCCGGGTGCGAGCCGCGCTGAGATCGAGCGGGCCGCGAAACTCGCCAGCGCGCACGATTTCATCGCGGCGCTGCCGAACGGGTACGACACGCTGGTCGGTGAACGAGGCGTCAAACTGTCCGGCGGCGAACGCCAGCGGGTGGCGATTGCGCGGGCGTTTCTCGCCGACGCCCCGATCCTGATTCTGGACGAGGCTACGTCGAGCCTCGACAGCGAAAGCGAAGTGCTGATCCAGCAGGCCATGGAGCGCCTGATGATGGGCCGCACGACGCTGGTGGTCGCGCACCGTCTGTCCACCGTGCGCGCGCTGGACAGACTGCTGGTGCTGGACAAGGGCAAAGTGATCGAGGAAGGCAGTCACGACGCGCTGATCCGGCTCGAAAACGGCCTGTACCGGCGGTTGTTCGAACGTCAGGCGCTGGAACTGATCAAGGGATTGAGCGAGTCCGATTTCATACCCGGCACTTTGGACGCAAAAACGGAGACGAATCGGGTCGACGACTCCAGCCTGGTGACCGAAAAGTAAAAGGCGCTATGCGTTTGACAGGCGAGGTGGAGGCCGCTTTAAGGCGGCCTCCACCTCCACATTCAGCGGCATGATCTTGCCCGCAGCGCATACACCGGCAGCTACAGTCGCCGCTTACGGCAAAACCACAACACGGTCGCAACCACGCTACCCCCGCTTACACCACCGACGCCGGCAACCCAATGCCGCGCGCCATCCCCGTTGCAGCAAACACCATCAGCACCAGCAAAATCGTCTGGATCACGCTGAAGCGCGCATACGACCGCGCCTTCTTCAGATCCGGCGGTGCACCTTTGCGGATTGCCGCGCGCCAGCGCATCAACGCGAGCATCGACGGAATTTCGAGGAGCAGGATTAGCACGAGCAGTGTCATCTTGAGATGAAAGAGCGGCTCGTGCAGGTAGTAGTCTGCGCCCTTTTCGTAACCGCCGAACGCGCGCATCAACCCGGTGACCACCAGAATCAACGCGGAAATGCCCCACCCGGTATCGGCGCGGAAAACGGATCGCAACGCGGCTGGTACGGAAGCGCGACGCAACGCCCACGTGCGCCGGAGTATCGACGCGAGAGCGAAGCCGTAAGCGAGCAGATGAAGGGCGGCAAGCAACCAGCGAACCAGCATGGCGACTCCTGCGAAAGACGCAATACGATCGATGTATGTCCCACTCGCCCGTCGTTGAACGACGGGCGCCCTGACTCCATTATCGGCTAAGGATCGATTTACGACGCGCGCATTGGCCACAAGGTGTGACCGACAGCACAAAGCGCGCAGATTCAGACTTGCTGCAAGGTGGTGTCGAGTGCCCGTGCGGCGACCCGGTCGCCTTCAGTCATCAACGCGGCGCGGAAGACGGTTTGCCGGTTGTGGCCCGCCGCAGCAGGCGAATCCCACAGCAATTCGACCTTAGGACGACGGCCGAACGCACCACGCGACAACGCGGGAGCGGACGCCGCAGCCGAATGAAGCGGCGCCCCGGATGGATCGCCCGCAGCGCCAAACGCGACCGCGGGTGTCGGCGTGGGCGTAGCCCGCACGTCCTGCCCGGCCGCCCAGCGCACGGACAGTTCACGCGCGTCGTACTGCCCCACCTTGCGACGCTCGGCCCACACGCTCACCGTGCGTGTGGTCTGATCGAGCGCGACCGCGTAACGGCCGATCGCAAAACGGCGCGCGGCGATATTGGTTCGCCACAACGGACGCGGCCGGCAAATCCAGATGACCGCGACATACAGCACCGGCGCGGCGATCAGCCAGCCATTGGTGGCCGCGACCGCTTGCGCCGCGCGCCGCCAGCCGGCGCTGGCGACAAACGCGCCAACCGACCAGACCGCGAACAGAAATCCCAGGAAAGCAAACAGACGCACCGCCTGCCGCAGCCATTGCGGCAACGGATGAAACGGACGCTCGGCCACGGCGCGCGCGCCCGGCAGGAAGATCAGCAGGAACAGAAAAACCAGGTTGATGCACGCCCACGGCGACGACACCATCGCCGACAACGACGCAGTCAGACCCATCTGCGCCATCGAAAAAAGCCAGCGGGCGAGGAGCACGAGACCGATGGCGCGCAACGCGAAAATCGTTCCGGCGCCAGGCGCGGCATTCGCACGCGTCTCTTTCGTTCTCGCCAAGGCATCCTCCTGTCGTCGGCGGCTTTGCAGCCAAATTTGCGGCACGGCCATTATAGGGATATTACCGAGCGTGGCTCGCAGTTACCGGGCCCAGCCCCACACTTTCGGCCATTCGTCCGAAAAAACGCGGCGCGGATGCAACAACGCCCCGTGAGCGGTTTGCGCACGAGGCGTTGCGTGGGTGGCCGGCGGATTGAAGCGTCCCGCCGGCCGTCCTTTGAATGACAGCGAACAATCAGCTTGCGTTGACTTCGCGCAGCACCGTGCGCTGTTTCTGACGCAGCAGTTCTTCGTAGGTCGCGACGTAGTTGCGCGCCATGACCTTCGACGAGAAACGTGATTCGAATGCCTTGCGCACACCGGCGCGCGGCAAAGTGTGCAGACGCTTCAACGCGGCCACCGCGCTGATTTCGTCTTCGACGACGAAGCCCGACACGCCGTTGTCGATCACTTCCGGCACCGAACCGCGATTGAAGGCGACGACCGGCGTACCGCAAGCCATGGCTTCGATCATCACCAGACCGAACGGCTCCGGCCAGTCGATCGGGAACACCAGCGCATGCGCGTTACCGAGGAACTCACGCTTTTCGGCTTCGCCGATTTCGCCGATGTACTCGACGTGCGGGAGCGCCATCAGCGGCTTGATCACTTCTTCGTAATAGGCGCGGTCGGCCTTGTCGATCTTGGCGGCGACCTTCAGCTTCATGCCTGCCTGGCCGGCGATACGGATTGCGCGGTCGAGACCCTTCTCCGGCGAGACGCGGCCGAGGAATGCAAGGTAGCCCGGTTCGACGTCGGGGATCGGCGTGAGCACGTCTTCCGGCAGACCGTGATAGACGGTTTGCAGCCAGTTCGCCTGCTGCAGCGGGATGCGCTGGTTGTCGGAGATCGACACGACCGGCACGTCGCTGAACGTGTTGAAAATGGGTTGCAGTTCCGGCAGGTCGAGACGGCCGTGCATCGTGGTCAGGAAAGGCACCGGCTGACGCGCGAACAGCGAGAACGGGTAGTAGTCGATGTGGAAATGCAGCACGTCGAACTCGTCGGCGCGGCGGCGCACTTCTTCGAGCAGCAGCATGTGCGGAGCCATCACGTCGCGGATGGTCGGGTCGAGGCGCAGCGCCTGCGGCCAGAACGCTTCGAGCTTGGCCGACGTTTGCGAATCGCCGCTCGCGAAGAGCGTCACGTCGTGGCCTTGCTCGACCAGAGCTTCGGTCAGATAGGACACCACGCGTTCCGTCCCGCCATACAGCTTGGGAGGAACCGCCTCGTGCAGCGGAGCGATTTGAGCGATTCGCATAATAGAGAACTCCTGGAAAAAACTGGCAATAGTACTGCGTTTGGTTAAAAGCGACTCGCTTGCTCGCCAGGGCAGTCGGCCGGATATGCCGGCTCAGGCCTGATTCTTTCGAGAAATCCTGCGATGGATCGCTTGGGTAGTGAGCCCAGACCAGTTGGTCACTGTCTGCGCATCTGCGAGTAAACGCGCATGCGACACCTACGTTGACAAACTGTCAGATATTTTGCTGGCCCAACAGAGCATGCATTATCGATGCCGGCATTCTCGTTGCACCACAACATTTCAAAGTCTTTACGTTGTTACAAACGCGAAACACTTTGCAAACCATTGTTTTATAAGACAGTTCTACAGTGGCAACTGGCTTGCGACATCTCGTGGAGACGCGGCATCGGTAAGCCCTTGCGTCAACTTTGCCGGCAAGCATTGAAAAAATGCCGCACCGCAGTTGAATGCAATCTGTAATTATATCTCGAAATTATCTGCAACTAGCGTGAACCACCTGCCAGTCGGCGGGTCGAGCAACAGGTAGGTTGCAGAGGTCTATCGCGAAAATCAGTCGCGTCAACGCCCGGATACACAGGGCGCAATCGCCTTTGCATGTTTACAATGCGAAGCATCGGCTTCGCGGCGAGCCTATTTCGCCCACGTAGCTTATGTGGCCCGCGCTTTGCATGCACAACCCGAAACACACCGACCTCACGATCAATTGGAACAATTAACCATCGCCCAGCGCAACGCCCAGAACGCAAAGCTCGCGAGCTATGCGCATCGGCCGCTTGCGTTTCTCTTCCGCTTTATCCGCCGCCACCCGCTCGCGCATGCGATCGTCCTGTGCAGCGTGTTTGCGGCCGTGGGCTGTGCGCTCGCTTCGCAATACGCGATCAAACATCTGATCGACGTGCTCGGCGAAGGCCGTCATCATCCGGGCCCGCTGTGGGGCGCGTTTGCGATCCTCGTCGGTCTGATCGCCGCGGACAACCTGCTGTGGCGGGTCGGCGGATGGGTCGCCGCGCATACGTTCGTCGCCGTGACGGGCGACTTGCGGCGCGACCTGTTCTCGTATCTGAGCGGACACTCCCCGAGCTACTACTCCGAGAAGCAGCCCGGCATGCTGGCCAGCCGGATCACCGCCACCTCGAACGCTGTCTACACGGCCGAGAACACGACTGCGTGGAACGTGCTGCCGCCGTGCATCGCGGTGCTCGGCGCGATCGTCATGATCATCGCGGTGAATCCGTTGATGGCCGGCGGTTTGATGTTGTGCTCGGCGATTCTGTCGGTCGTGCTGTACAAGCTCGCCGGGCGCGGATCGGCACGCCATCACCATTTCGCGACCAAGGCGGCGTCCGTCGACGGCGAACTGGTCGACGTGATCAGCAACATGGGCCTCGTGCGCGCGTTCGGCATGACGTTCCGCGAACAGCAGCGTTTCGGCGCGACGGTCAAGGCCGAAATGGACGCGCGTCAGCAGAGCCTGCTGTATCTGGAAAAGCTGCGCCTGCTGCACGCGGTGATCACCGCGCTGCTGTCGGCGGGCTTGCTGGGTTGGGCGCTGTGGCTGTGGGACCAGGGCAAGGCAACCTCGGGCGACATCGTGCTGGTCAGCTCGCTCGGCTTCACGATTCTGCACGGCACGCGCGATCTGGCCGTGGCGCTGGTCGACGTGACGCAGCACGTCGCGCGGCTCGCCGAAGCGGTCCGCACGCTGCTGGAACCGCACGGCATGCCCGACCGCGACGGTGCTAGCGAGCTCGTGCCGCAAGGCGGCCGTGTCGATTTCGAAGGCGTGACGTTTGCGTATCCGCGCCGCCGCGCGATTCTCGACCATTTCGATCTGCATATCGAACCGGGTCAGCGGGTTGGTCTGATCGGCAAGTCGGGCGCGGGTAAATCCACCGTGCTGGCGCTGTTGCAGCGTTTCTACGAGACGCAAGGCGGCGCGATCAAGATTGACGGCCAGGATATCGCGGCCATCACGCAAGACAGCTTGCGGCACGCCATCGCGCTGGTGCCGCAGGACATCTCGCTGTTCCATCGCTCTGTGTACGAAAACATCGCGTATGGCCGCCCCGAGGCGACCCGTGACGAAGTCATCGCGGCCGCGCGGGAAGCGCGTTGCACGGATTTCATCGAAGCGATGCCGGAAGGTTTCGATACGATCGTCGGCGACCGTGGCGTGAAGCTGTCGGGCGGTCAGCGTCAGCGGATCGCGATTGCACGCGCCATTCTGAAGAACGCGCCGATCCTGCTGCTCGACGAAGCGACCTCGGCGCTGGACAGCGCGTCGGAAGAAGCGATCCAGAAGGCACTCGACCGGCTGATGGTCGGCCGCACCGTTATCGCGATTGCGCACCGGCTGTCGACGCTGAACAACTTCGACCGGATTATCGTGATGAGCGCGGGCAAGGTAATCGACGACGGCAGCCCCGAAGAATTGCGCCAGCGTCCCGGCCTGTACCGCGACCTGCTCTCGAAGCAGTACGGCAAGGGCACGACATTGCACATCGGCGGAAAAAAGGTCGACGAACAGCACGTGGTTTGAGTTGTGCGACGCGCGGTGGGATTGCCCAGCGCGCGCCCGTAGAAAAAAAAGCCGCTTCCTGGAAGCGGCTTTTTTTCGGCGGGAGAGATAAGCGGCGCAACACACCGCGTTCAGCCAAAGCTTCTAGCCGGAAAAACTATACCGCTGGCTTCTTCCGCACTGCGCGCTTTTTGCCCGCAGCAACAACCTTCGACTTCGCGCTTTTCGCAGCCTTCACCCGCGCTCCCACGGCCTGCAAATCGCGCATGAAGTTATCGCGCCACACCGACACATTGTTCTCGCGCAATTGCACCATCATGTCGCGATGACGCGCCTGGCGCTCCGCCAGCGGCATCTGCAATGCGGTAGCCAGCGCCTCGGCCATCCCGTCGATATCGACCGGATTGACGATCAGCGCCCCCTCCAGCTCCTGCGCCGCGCCCGCAAAGCGCGACAGCACGAGCACGCCCGGATTCTCCGGGTCCTGCGCCGACACATACTCCTTGGCGACGAGGTTCATCCCGTCGCGCAACGGCGTCACATAACCGACGTGCGCGGTACGGAACAGCGCGGCCAGCACCGAGCGCTCGTACTGTTTGTGGATGTAGAGAATCGGAGTCCAGTCCAGTTCGGCGAAGCGTCCGTTGATGCGCCCCGACTCCCCTTCCAGTTGCAGACGGATGTCCTGATACGCGTGCATGTCGGCGCGCGTCGGCGGTGCGATCTGCAGGAACGACACCTTGTTGCGTTGCGCAGTCGCATGCTCCAGCAGACGTTCGAACGCGCGGAATCGCTCGACCAGCCCCTTCGAATAATCGAGCCGGTCGACGCTCATGATGAGCTTGCGCGAATGCAGCGTCGCCTTCATCGTGCGCACCGGCTTGCCACGCTCGCCCGCTTTCGCGAGTTCGGCGATCTCGTCAGGATAGACGCCGATCGGATAAGCCGCCGCGCGCAACGTGCGGCCGAATGCGTGCACGGTCAGCGGACCGCTGCTACCCGCGTTATCGACTGAACCGTTCGCCTCGTTGACGATGTAATCGCAGAACGCGCGCAGATCCGGCGCGGTCTGGAAGCCGAGCAGATCGAACGAACATAGTGCTTCGACCAGCTCGCGATGCGGCGGCACCGCCAGCAGCACCTGTGACGCGGGAAACGGAATATGCAGGAAGAAACCAATGCGATTCTTCACGCCGGCCGCGCGCAACGCCTGCGCGAACGGAATCAGGTGATAGTCGTGAACCCAGATCACATCGTCGTCGCGTAACAGCGGCACGAGTTGCTGCGCGAGCCACGCGTTGACGCGGCAATAGCCTTCGAAATCGTGCCGGTCGTATTGCAGCAGATCGGCGCGATAGTGAAACGCCGGCCACAGCGTGGCATTCGAAAAACCGCGGTAGTACTGGTCGTAGTCGCGGCGCATCAGCGCGATGGTCGCAAAGGTGACGGGTCCGCGCTCTTCGACCTTGATCTGCGGCTGGCCCGAGCTGAGCACGTCGCCGCTCCAGCCGAACCACATGCCGCCGGTTTCCTTCAGCGCGTCGTACACGCCCACCGCCAGCCCGCCCGCTGCCGGACCGCCCTCCGAAATAGGCGCTACCCGGTTCGATACGATGATCAGTCGACTCATGAAGCGCGATTCCCGATGCAATACGATTGCGTTGTTTGCGTTGTTAGCGTTGTTTGCGTCGATTGAAATGGCGTCGCCGTCATGCTCACTCTCATGCTTTGCGCGCCGCCGCGACGATCGTCTCCAGCCAGTCGAGCAGCGCGGACACCGAGTCGATTCGCGAATGCGCCATCGTCTCGCCCGCGCCGACCTTGATCGACACGCCGCCGCGTTCGTTGACGACCGCAAAACCTTTCTCGTCGGTCAGATCGTCGCCGGCGAATACCGGCGTGCGGCCGACGAAAGGCGGCTCATCGAGGAACGCGCGCATCGCGCGGCCCTTGTCGACATCCTTCGGCTTGATTTCGTAGACCATCTTGCCCGGCTGCAGCACATAGGCATCGGGATAGTCGGCGACCAGCCGTTCGGTCGCCTCGCGCGCAAGCTGTTCGCGATCGGGCGCGTTCCGGTAGTGCAGTGCGAGCGCCGCGCCCTTGATCTCGAGCAGCATGCCGGGATGTTCGTTGACGACCTGCGCAAGCACCTGCTCCATGCGCAAAAGCCGCTCGTCGTGGAAGCCGATACGTTGCGTATCGCCGTTCGCGTCACGCCGCTCGGCGCCGTGCAAACCGGCAATCGGCAGATCGGGCATGCCGAGAAAACTGTCGATGCTGTCGATGCCACGGCCCGACACGATCGCGACCGCGCCGTTCGTCAGGCTTCGCAGCGCGCTCAGCAACTCGATCACGCGCGGTTGCACCAGCACGCCGTCCGGCGTGGGCGCGAGTTCGACGAGCGTGCCGTCGAAATCGAAGAAAAATGCTGTCTCGCCAGGAGACAGAACAGCCGGAAGTGCTTGCATCGATTGGGTTCGCCTTTCAGCCTTCTGCGGCCGGAAAAGTGTGCGCATCTTACCGCGCATCGGTCAAATTTTCGAGAAAGTAAGCTTCGGTTCAAGCCCGGCGGGACCACGCGCGCCCGAGCTTTCGGCTATTGCATTCAAAAATGGAACAATCCGGCTTCAGCACGCTTTCAGCGGTGTGCGTCAAATTGCCCCGCGACGCACGCGTCATGAGCGGTGCGCGGCGTTGCCAGGGGTTTTGTTATACAGTCCCTGCCACAAAGGCGCTTGTCGTCATGACCATATTTGCACACTATGGCGGACTCGTAATGCGCCCGATGTCCGCCATCGCAGCATGCAAATCGGGCGACGCCGTTCACACACCACGTCACGCGCCACTATTCAATCGAGTCATTGAGCCCTGCTTTGTTCCCGATCCTGTCATCGCGTCAACCGCAAACGAACCTCGCCGCGCCGTCGCGCCGCCAACGGTTCGCACGGCGCTTCGCAATGTCGTTGACGATCGGCGCGTTGACCGCGCTCGCAGGCTGCACGCATCGCAGCGAGTCCTGGCAGTTGACCAACGTGACCGGCCATCTGCCGGATCTCGACTTCACGCTCACCGGCGACGACGGCAAGCCCGTCAACGGCGATTCGTTCAAGGGCCGCACCTCGCTCGTCTACTTCGGCTACACGCACTGCCCGGATGTGTGCCCCGAAACGATGGGCCGCCTGATGCAGGTGCTCGGCAAGCTCGGCCCCGACGCGCAGAAAGTCCGCATCCTGTTCATCACCGTCGACCCCGCGCGCGACACGCCACGGGCGTTGCACGATTACGTCGGCGCGTTCGATCCGAAACACGCCGAAGGCCTGACCGGCAGCGACTGGCAGATCGAGTCGCTGGCCAAACGCTACCGCGTCGCGTATCAGATGGAAAAGCGCGACCCGAGCGGCAATTACGAAGTGACGCACAGTTCCGCCGTTTACGTGTTCGACAGCCAGGGCCACGCGCGCCTGCTGGCTACCGATCACGACACGCCCGATACGATCGCGCAGGACCTGCGACGTATCATTGATGACCGTTCCTGACCTTTCCCGAGTTCATTCATGTCGATCAAGATCAAAACGTTCGCTTCGCTGGGCTGCGCCCTCGCCCTTTCGTTCGGTATCGCCGGGGCTGCGCAAGCCGCCGGTTCCAACGCGATCAGCGTCAAGGACGCATGGGTCCGCTGGCTGCCGAACAACCTGCCCGCCGCCGGTTACGCGACGCTGGTGAACGCCAGCGACAAGCCCGTCGACCTCGTCGACATTTCGAGTAACGACTATGGCGATGCGATGCTGCATCAGACCGTGTCGAACGGCTCGTCGCAAAAGATGGTGATGGTCGACAAGCTGACCGTGCCCGCGCACGGCCAGGTCGCGATCTCGCCGGGCGGCTACCACGTGATGCTCGAAGACGCGAAGCACAAGGTCGCGCCGGGCGACACGGTTCATCTACAACTGAAGTTCTCCGACGGCGAAACGCTCGACACGCCGTTCGTCGTGAAGTCGCCGGCCCAGACCAAGTAATTCGCGGCGATGAACCTGCTCTACTGGCTCGACCCGTGGGAGTTTTCGCCGACCGTCGTGATCGCGCTGCTGGTGCCCGCGATCCTGTTCGTACGCGGCGCACGCAAAGCGAAGCTGTCGATCGCGCGGCGCATTTCCTTCTGGTTCGGGCTGGTGGCGCTGTATGTCGTGCTGCATACGCGGCTCGATTATTTCTTCGAGCATGAGTTCTTCATGCATCGGCTGCAGCATCTGGTGCTGCATCATCTCGGGCCGTTTTTTATTGCGCTGTCGTATCCGGGCGCGGCGTTGCGGGCGGGGATTCCGTTCGCGTGGCGGCAGCGTTTCGTGCGGCCCGCGCTCGACAACCTCGTGGTACGCAAGCTGCTCGACGTGGTGATGCATCCGGTCGTGGCAGTCACGCTGTTCGTCGGGCTGATCTACTTCTGGCTGATGTCGCCGATTCATTTCGTCGCGATGCTCGACTGGCGGCTTTATCGCGTGATGAACTGGAGCATGGCGATCGACGGGCTGCTGTTCTGGTGCCTCGTGCTCGATCCGCGCCCTGCGCCGCCCGCGCGTTTGTCGCCCGGCAAGCGCGTGCTGGTGGTGATCGCCGCGATTCCGCCGCAGATTATTCTCGGCGCGTTTATCTTTTTTACGTCGCACGAGCTGTATCCGATCTATTCGATCTGCGGCCGCGCGTTCACATGGCTGAGCCCGATGCGCGATCAGCAGATCGGCGGGCTCTTGCTATGGATTCCGGGTTCGATGATGAGCGTGATCGGCGCACTGATCGCACTGCGTCACTGGATGCGGCTGTCGGCGCGCGGACGGCTGCGCAATGAGCGGCGTGCGAAGTCAGGGAGAGCGATGGCGGCGCCTGGGGAGTCGACGCCGATTGGCGGTCACCGTTGACGGCTGCAGGCACGGACGCCGAGGTGGACCTGCATCGTGCAGAAACCGGCTTGCGTGAAGAAGCCTGTCTAAACCACGCTGGTTTGTAGAGCGCAGCGGCGCTTTATAAACGGTAATCGGACGGGAGCGCTGCTATCCCGCCAACGCCAACCCTCATCCGCGCCCCTTCAGCACAAGCTCACGCCGAGCGCATCCACACATGCGGAATGCCATCTTCGTCGTGGATCTCCGATACGGGAGCAAAGCCAAACGCGCCGTAAAACTTTTGCAGATGCGCCTGCGCATGCAGACGGATCGGCGTACCGGGCCATTGTGCGCGGATGTGCGTGAGCGCCCGTTCGAGCATCGCATTGCCCAGCCCGATTCCGCGGAACGGCGCGGTGGTCAGCACACGACCGATACGCACATCGGCGTCGTCGGCATCGGGCAACAAGACGCGGAGATAACCGGCCAACGGCGTTGTTGCAGCGTCGGTTGCAGGCCCGTATGCCGACAGATGCCACGCTTGCATATCGAGCCCGTCGATATCGCCATACACGCAATTCTGTTCAACGACGAAGACCGCGCTGCGCGCAGCCAGCATTTCATACACTTCGACGCTCGTGAGGTCCGTGAAGGACTTCCAGCGCCATTCGAGTTGCGCGAGCCGCGCGGCGGCAGTTTGCTGTGATTCAGTCATCGGATACTTTCGAAAAAAGACGCGCCGCCAGAAGCGGCGGCGAACGATGCGCAATTATGCCGCGCGCGTCAGCCCACGGCCATGCCGCGCGCCAGCGGGTGAGCGCCGGGCGGCGTGCACGAGCATCAACCCCGCTGCGCGCCGCGTGCCTTCGACGCCTGCTTGTGGCTGTACATCGCTGCATCGGCGGCGGCCAGCAGTTCGGCAATCGACACATGGCGCGCCGGATCATAAGACGTCTGTCCGACGCTATAGCGGATCTGATAGCCGCGCCGCTCCTCAGCATTGCGCGCGTCGAGCAACTGCGTGAGACGGCGCGTCACTTCGTGCGTTTCCGTGCTGCCGGTGTCGGTCAGCAGCGCGACGAACTCGTCGCCGCCGAGCCGCCCGATCACGTCGCTCTCACGTAGCGCGGTACGCAGCACTTCGGCGAAGGTCTGCAACGCGCGGTCGCCTTCGGCGTGTCCGAACGTGTCGTTGATCAGTTTGAAATCGTTCAGGTCGAAGAACAGCAGCGACGCGGGTTTATCCATCCGCTTGCAGACGTTCAGCGCGTGTTGCGCGAGCGCTTCGAAACCGCGCCGGTTCGACAGCAGCGTCAGTTCGTCGAGCGTGGCCAGTTGCACGGCCGCCAGTTCCTGCTCGGCCATATGCGCGAGGTCGAGCAGCAACTCGCGCTCTTCGGCATCGAGGCCGCGCGGCTTGATGTCGATCAGACACAGCGTGCCCAGCTTGCTACCGTTAGCCACCGTCAGCGGACAACCCGCATAGAAGCGGATATTCGGATCGTCCGTCACGAGCGGGTTGTCGTGAAAACGCTCGTCGGCGAGCGCGTCCGGCACCAGGAAAAGTTCATCGCCGAGAATCGCGTGCGCGCAGAACGACACGTCGCGCGACGTCTCGGTCGCCGACAGCCCGACGCACGATTTGAACCACTGGCGGTTCGTGTCGACGAGGCTCACGAGCGCGATGGGCACGCCGAACAGCCGCCTGGCGAGCCGGGTCAGGCGGTCGAAGCGCTCTTCGGACGAGGTATCGAGAATTTGCAGCGCACGCAATGTGTCGATGCGGGCGCTTTCATTGCTGGGCGTCGATGGAACATGCATGTCGTGTTCTCAGTGTCCTTCGTGATGACCGAAATCGTGGGCCGTCAGTGTATAGCGGCATTCTTTACGATGGGATTGAGGCGAGCTTGCAGAGTTCCGTCGATGACGATCGACGGGAGCCTTGACTGCGGGGCGTTTCACGTCGGATCGCGCGACGTGCCCAGGATTTTCCCGGAGACGTCATCCGCCTGGAAAACCGCCTCGACGGGATGCGCGAGGCATTCGATCAGATTGCCCGGACCACACAGATGCAGCGCGCCGACGACCACCAAGGTTCGCTCGGGCCGCCCTGTTTGCTGCGTCAGGCGCGCGGCCCATGCACGATTGCGCATATCGAGAATGGCCTCGCGGATGCCCGGCAAATTGAACATCGGCGATTCGACGGCAACCTGCTGGACCGCGTCGAGATCGTCGTCGAGCCATGCCGCGTGCATGCGCTCGAGGGTGCGTTGCGGTTCATCGCGATCGGCCATCAGCAGATCAAGCGCTGCGCCGACCGCTTGCAGCGGAATCGATTCGAGCGCGGCGGCGACATCGTCCGCTGTTTCCAGATACTCGTAGGGTTTGGATTGCGCGAGCGCCGAGCGCATCATGCGCGGCTCGACGCCTTCGACGACCTGCTGGAACAGTGTTGGCGCGACGATCAGCGCGGCCCATGGACGCAACGCGGTGAGCGGCGCCAACGGTCCTTCGGCGGGCCACAGCGCCTGGAGTTGACGCCAGGCATCGGCGGAAACGAACGGCTGCAACTCGCCCGCGCCGGGCTGTGAGTCAGCCTTCAGGAACGGCAGGATTGTCGGCGGATCGGATTCGAAAACGAGCGCTTCGGCCCAGTCATAGGCTTCTGCGATCCATGGCGGCGTCCGCCGGCTGGTCGCGGGAAACAGATGCATCGAGCCAAGCAGTCGCACATTGGTGCCGGCGAGTTGTAGGTACATTCAGCCTCGGTGAACAAACGGTCACGCAGGAAAGCGTCGGGCACGCCGGCTTGGGGCTCCACGCCAGGCGGTCCGCACAGTGAACGCGACGAACAGAAGAAAAACGATCTGCGAAAGATACAGATCCATCCGCACCGGATGATGCAGCGCGAACCACGAATTGTGCGCCACGTCCGTCACGATGACGGCGACGCAGAGTATCAGCCCTATCCTCGGCATGACGAGCAGAAGCAGTGCGGTGAACGGATCGATGAAGAGCAGCGAAGTCCAGTAGATGCGCGTGAATGGCGCGGCGCCGCCGTAGTCCCAATCGAGCCCATGGACTAACGCCACCTGCAGATGCGTCCACGTCGCGCCAAGCAGACAGAGTGCGTAGATCGCGCGCAGATAGAAGGAGCGGCGGCGGATGTCCGTGGGACGCATGGTGTCGAAGTGGGAGTGGGGGTCTGGGTGCGCCACTATATCCGCGCGAGGGGTCGCCCGGTCGATTGCGGGCGTGGTTGCGGGTGAACACCGGGTGCAACACGCATGGCGATAATCAGATCGCTATGGCGAATCTGCATCTCACACGCAGCAGAAAAAAGAAAAGCCCCGACTTGTCGGGGCTTTTCTTTACATCAACTACTGGAGGCGCGAGCCGGAGTCGAACCGGCCTAAACGGCTTTGCAGGCCGCTGCATAACCGCTTTGCTATCGCGCCGCAAGCGGACTGGAACCTAGCTGCAGGCTCGCAGATTTGTTTGTTGGGCGATCAGGCCAGATGGCCGACCCATCAAACAAAAAGGGAAGCGTTGCTTCCCCTAATGTATGGAGCGGGAGACGAGGCTCGAACTCGCGACCTCAACCTTGGCAAGGTTGCGCTCTACCAACTGAGCTACTCCCGCATTGAACTGCTTCACAACGCGCTGCACTTTTTACTGAGCCAAACAACGCGGTGCTTCAAAAATCTGGAGCGGGAGACGAGGCTCGAACTCGCGACCTCAACCTTGGCAAGGTTGCGCTCTACCAACTGAGCTACTCCCGCATTGTGCTGCTTGCACCACCTATCCTGCTGGTTACTGCTGCCAATTTGCAGCAACCGTCTTGCTTCTGCTCCGTCGCTTCAAACTGCGTGCATCGGAGAAACGAGATTATGGAGAAACGACCGAAAAGCGTCAACCCCCTTTGCGAATCTTTTTTAAATAAAATTTTTGACTCGTACTCCTGCCCCGTTTGGGCGAACTTCTGCGCCCTCTTCGCTCACCCTCAACAACCGTTCCCGCCGCGATTAAAACTCAGGCGACCCCGCCCCGTTCACGGATTTGCGGCCACGCGAGCTTCATGTAGTACAGCATCGACCAGATCGTCAGGAACGCAGCGAGATAGATGAGCCACAGGCCCCACACACGGGTGTCGACGGATACGCCGGCGCCGAACGGCAACGGCCCGTAGAACAGCAGCATCGGAATCGCCACCATCTGGCAGACGGTCTTGAGCTTGCCGAGCGAATTCACCGCGACACTCTTCGATGCGCCGATCTGCGCCATCCACTCGCGCAACGCGGAAATTGCGATTTCGCGTCCGACGATCACCAGCGCGATAGCCGAGTCGATTCGCGCGAGTTGCACGAGTACAAGCAACGCAGCGGTCACCATCAGTTTGTCGGCGACCGGATCGAGGAACGCGCCGAACGCCGAGGTCTGATTCCATTTGCGGGCCAGAAAGCCGTCGAACCAGTCGGTGAGCGCCGCCAGGATGAAGATCGTCGCGGCCGCGAGATTGCGGTGCGCGGGGCTCATCATCATGTCCGGCAGATAGAACACACCGACGACCAGCGGAATCAGAACGATCCGCAGCCAAGTCAGGAAAATCGGGAAATTGAACGGCATGGGCAGGCGCAACGTCTGGCGAGGGAGATGCAATTGTGCCGTGTCACAAGGCCTGCCACAAGCAAAGCGGCGGGCGGGGCTTGGTGGGTACGGGATTCCGAGGGCTGGATGACGGTTATTTGGGGGCGCGCGTGCGGGCTGGAAGGGAGCCGTGAGCGGCAATGAGTGACAACCGCAGTCCGCTTCGGCAACCGCGTGCCTCGCTCCCACGCCTGCCGCCCGCGCTCTTCAGCACAGCCACCCTCGACGCGCCACCCGGCCAGCCTTCGCCTAATGCAACTGCCGGTAAATCTGCTCGGCGAGCGCTTGCGAAATCCCTTCGACACTCGCCAGATCCTCGACGCTCGCCGCGACCACGCCACGCAATCCGCCAAACCGCGCGAGCAATCGTTGACGCCGCTTCGCCCCCACGCCCTCGAGTTCCTCGAGCCGCGATGTCTGACGCGTCTTGCCGCGCTTCGCGCGCATGCCGGTGATCGCGAAACGGTGCGCCTCGTCGCGAATCTGCGCGACCAGCATCAGCGCGGCGCTTTCCTTGCCGAGTTCGAGCGCCGCACGGCCGTCGGCGAAAATCAGCGTTTCGAGGCCGACCTTGCGCCCCTCGCCTTTCGCGACGCCGACCAGCATGCCGGTATCAAGCCCCAGCTCCGTGAACACCTGGCGCGCGATTTCCACCTGCCCCTTACCGCCGTCGATCAACACGATGGTCGGCAGGATGCCGCCCGCCGCGACGGGTTCGGCGGCATCGGACGCTTGCGCCGGGTCGGCGGCCGCGTCGCCTTGCAGCTCGGCGGCTTCGTCGGCGGCATTCGCTGCGGCTTGCGCGACCATCTTCTCGTAACGGCGCGTGAGAACCTGGCGCATCGCCGCGTAATCGTCGCCCGGCGTGATGCCCGTGATGTTGTAGCGCCGGTACTCCGACGACTGCATCTTGTGATGGTGATACACCACGCACGACGCCTGCGTCGCCTCGCCCATCGTGTGACTGATGTCGAAACACTCGATGCGCAGATGCGCGAGGTCGTCGCATTCCATGCCGAGCGTGTCGGTGAGCGCGCGCGTACGGGCCTGCTGCGAGCCTTGCTCCGACAGCAGGCGAGCCAGCGCGAGCCGCGCATTCTGTTCGGCCATCGAGAGCCACGCGCGCCGTTGTCCTTGCGGCTGACGCAACACGGTCACCTTGTGGCCGGCCTGCTCGATCAGCACGTCGACCAGTTCGCGCGTGGCCGGCGCATGGCTGACCACCAGCACGGGCGGAACGCGGTTGCCGAGGTAGTGCTGGGCGATGAACGCTTCGAGGACTTCCGATTCGATTCCACCGGATGCGCGGCCTTTGCGAGGTTGGGCGGGCTGGGGATTTTCGGCGTCGGGTTCTTCGGCGGTTTCAGTGGCTTCGGCGTCTTCGGCGCTAAAGACTGACTCCGCGTCGTCGCCCTCGTCATCCTCAGGCGGCAGCTCTTGCGCGAGCATCAGCGCATCGGCCTCGCCCGCCACTTGCGTGTCGCCACTCGCGCCGCCACCCACCGCCGCATTTGTTTCGTCATCGAGCCCGCCCTCGTCCGCGGTCAACGCGCTTTCCACATGCGCGGGAAAATACGCCTTGTCGCCCAGATGCCGCCCGCCGCGCACCATGGCGAGATTCACGCAGACGCGGCCACCGAGCGCGACCACCGCCAGGATGTCGACGTCGCTATCGCTGCCCACTTCGATTGCCTGCTGATGCAGCACCGTCGACAGCGAACTCATCTGGTTACGCACCGCCGCCGCCTGCTCGAACTTCAGCTCGCTCGCGAACGCGTGCATTTTCTGCTCGAGTTCCTTCATCACTTCGCCTTGCCGGCCGAGCAGAAATCGCGACGCATTGGACACATCGCGCGCGTAGTCTTCCTCGTTGATCAACGCGACGCACGGCGCGGTGCAGCGTCCGATCTGATGCAGCAGACAAGGCCGCGTGCGGTTGTTGAACACGGAGTCTTCGCAGGTCCGCAACTGGAACACGCGCTGCAGGATCTGGATGCTCTCGCGCACCGCCCACGCACTTGGAAACGGCCCAAAATACTGGTTCTTCCGATCCACCGAGCCCCGGTAGTAGGCCATACGCGGAAACTTGTGCCCGGTCAGCTTCAGATATGGATAAGACTTGTCGTCGCGGAACAGGATGTTGTAACGCGGCGTGAGCGCCTTGATCAGATTGTTCTCAAGCAGCAGCGCCTCTGCCTCAGAGCGCGTGACCGTGGTCTCAATTTTTGCGATGCGCGTCACCATCATCGCGATGCGCGGCGACAGTTGCGTTTTCGTGAAGTAGCTGGACACGCGCTTCTTGAGATCGCGCGCCTTGCCCACGTAAAGCACTGCGCCGTGCATATCGTAATAACGATAGACGCCGGGCAGATGCGGCAGTTGGGCGAGCACCTTTTTGGGCTCGAAAGCGTCGATGGCTTCGGGTTCGGTCATGCAGGATCGATTGGGGTGGGGACAGTCTCGCGAGGCCTCGCTCTGCGTGCCGCGCGCGAATCGGACCGGCGCGCGCAATCGTGAACGAAGGCTTTAGAATCGCCAGTTTAGAACATTCCGCGCGCGTTCGAACCCCGTCCCTCAGGCCGCCATGTCCTCAGCCTCTCCCGCCTCCCCCGCCAGCGAACAAGTCCCCGAACAACCCGCCGCGCCGTCCGCGGCGATTTCCTGCGACATCTTCTGCGCGGTCATCGACAATTTCGGCGATATCGGCGTGTGCTGGCGGCTCGCCCGCCAACTCGCGGACGAACACCGCTGGCAGGTGCGCGTGTTCGTCGACGATCTGCATTCGTTCCAGAAACTGTGCCCGGCGCTCGCGCTGGATCGCGCCCGGCAGACGGTCGACGGAATCGTCGTCGAGCACTGGCACGAGCCGTCGCATGCGGGCGATACGGTCGAGGTAGCCGACGTGGTGATCGAAGCTTTCGCCTGCGAACTGCCGTCCATCTATGTCGCCGCGATGGCCCAGCGCGAGCGCGCGCCGGTGTGGCTCAACCTCGAATATCTGAGTGCCGAGGATTGGGTCGCGGACTTTCATCTGCGGCCTTCGCCGCATCCCCGCTATTCGTTGATCAAGACGTTCTTTTTCCCGGGACTCGGCCCAGGCACGGGCGGCGTCCTGAAGGAACCGCAGCTCGACGCAGCGCGCGAGGCCTTCGAGGCATCCCCGGCAGCCCGCGAAGCGTGGTGGCTCGACACCACCGGCCACGCGCCGCCGGCCGCCGGCACGACCGTGATCTCGCTGTTTGCCTACGAAAACCTCGCCGTCGACAGCCTGCTCGAACAATGGCGCGACAGCGCGTCCCCGGTCGTCCTGCTGGTGCCGGAAGGCCGCATATCCGGCGCGGTGGCGCGCTTTTTCGGACTGCCGTCGTTTGCCGCAGGCTCGCACTCGACACTCGGCAGCCTGCGCGCGCATGCTCTCGCCTTCACCGATCAACCCGGCTACGACGCGCTGCTGTGGGCGAGCGACGTCAATTTCGTGCGTGGCGAAGACTCGTTTGTCCGCGCCCAGTGGGCCGAGAAACCATTCGTCTGGCACATCTATCCGCAAGCCGACGACGCCCATCTGCCCAAGCTCGACGCCGCGCTCGCCCACTACGCCCGCACCTTGCCCGACGACGCCCGCGAAGCGCTGGCCCGCTTCTGGCACGCGTGGAACGGCGCCGGCCGCCCCGACTGGGCCGAATTCCAGCGCTACCAGCCGGCGCTAACGCAGCGCGCAGCCGAATGGGCCGGCGAACTCGCCCAAGTCGGCGACCTCGCTGGAAATCTGGCCTTGTTCGCAAAAACTCAGTTAAAATAAGCGGTTATCCAACGGCCGACGACGCAAGCGCGGCCCGATCAGAACAACGCACCTAGTCAAACCGTCAGGCCTTTTTCATCGGCCTCATGGGCCGCACGGCATCGAAAGATGCAAGACATGTCGCCAAGCCGCGTCGCTCAGCTTCGGTGGCATGGCGGAAATGTCAAAAAAGGGACGTATGTTGTGGATCGGCGCCACTCGTGTACACGCCCGCACCGGGTAAAAGCAGGTAACGGATTGTCTGGGATCGGTGGAACTCATGGGGCTGCGGCCTCGCTACCGGTCCTCGCAGCAAGCCGGCCACGCTTCTCACACTTACGGTTCACCGCACCGCTCGCATGCGGCGCGGTATCCAGTGAACGAAGCGCCGAAGCCGCTTGCGCCGTATGCCGTTGAGCAACAGTTGAAGCTACTCATTTCGTACAGGACAGTTTTTTATGAAGACCGCACAGGAACTCCGCACCGGCAACGTCGTGATGATCGGCGCAGACGCAATGGTCGTGCAAAAGGCCGAATACAACAAATCGGGCCGTAACTCCGCCGTCGTCAAGATGAAGTTCAAGAACCTGCTGACCGGCGCAGGCATGGAAAGCGTGTACAAGGCTGACGACAAGTTCGACGTCGTCGTGCTGGAACGCAAGGAAGTGACGTACTCGTACTTCGCCGACCCGATGTACGTGTTCATGGACGCCGACTACAACCAGTTCGAAGTCGAAGGCGAAATGATGGGCGACGCCCTCCATTACCTCGAAGACGGCATGGCTTGCGAAGTCGTGTTCTACAACGAGAAAGCGATTTCGGTCGAACTGCCGACCACGCTGGTCCGCGAAATCATCTACACGGAACCGGCTGTCAAGGGCGATACGTCGTCGGGCAAGGTTCTGAAGAACGCCAAGCTGACCACCGGTTTCGAACTGCAAGTGCCGCTCTTCTGCAACATCGGCGACAAGATCGAAATCGACACGCGTACCCACGAGTACCGCAGCCGCGCATAATTTGCGCGTCAAAGTCCGCTAGATGAAACCAGCTTCGGCGCAACGCCGCCGCTGAGAAATAAATCCAAAAAAAAGCGCCCAAATTGGGCGCTTTTTCTTTTTTGTGCCGCCGTGTATGGTTGAGGAAAACTTTACCGGCGGCTGTCCAGAATTTGCCATCCCATGTTCGCAAACTTCCCATGACTCATCGGACAAACCGTTGATAATTCTAAGCAAATTGCGTTGGCATGGTTCATGCTCGAATTGAAGGGAAGCCATATGGAATATTTTCTTCACTTTGGGAGAGAACCATGAATAACGATATTGCTGAAGGCAAGTGGAAGCAGATGGTCGGTAAAGCGAAGACGGCATGGGGCGAATTGACGGACGACGAGCTCACCAAGGCCGAAGGTCGCGCGGACAAACTTGCGGGGCTGATTCAGGAACGTTACGGCAAGACCCGCGAAGAGGCAGAACACGAAGTGCGCCGCTTTTTCGACAGCAACCGGGATTTCTGACTAACCGGTGAGGAACCGCAAAACCGCAAACGCCCCGCCATGCCAGTCAGATACGAGACAGCACCGGAGGGGCGAGTACTTGCCAAGCCCAGAAAATCCAAGGACCAGAGTTACGTGAGTCGAATCGCCATCCGTCGCACCCGGCATCACTGGATGCCTGACGCCGTGCTTCCGCCTGCCGCCCCGTTACTTGCGGGTTGCACAGGCGAACGCTGGCCGCGCGACGCGTCGTTCGACCACATCGGCCAGCCATCGCGCCCGGGCGCGCGCCAGCCAGCAAGTGAATCCCTGCTGCTACGGTGCCCCAGGCATTCCATCCATCTACAAAATAGCGCTCGCCATGCCACACGCCCTGATTGTTGAAGACGATCCTAATAGCCTGTCAGGCCTGTCCGCCATCCTCTCGGCCGACGGCTTTTCCGTCGATACCGCGACCACGATTGCCGAGGCTCGCGCGGCGCTGACGCGCTTTATCCCCGACGTCGTACTGGTCGACCTGAATCTGCCGGATGGCAGCGGACTCGACCTGTTGCAGCACCTGCCGGCGCATCCTCCCGGCGGCGCGTTGCCGGTGATCGTGATGACCGGTAATGCCACCGTCGAAAGCGCCATCGAGGGCTTGCGGCACGGCATCTGGGACTACCTGCTCAAGCCGGTCAACATTCCGCGCCTGCGCAGTCTGCTCGCACGCATTCCGCGTCCGTACGAACTGACCGAAGAAGTGCAGACGCTGCGTGCATCGCTGCGTCAGCTGGGCCGATTCGGTTCGATGCTTGGCCGCAGCGGCGCGGTCCAGCACGTCTACGACACGATCGAACATATTGCGCCGACCGAAGCTGCTGTGCTGATTTCCGGCGAACCCGGCACGGGCAAGCAGATCGCGGCGCGCACGCTGCACGACATGAGCCGCCGTCGCAAAGGCCCGTTCGTTACGCTGGATTGCCGGGGCACGGCAAACGGCGGCGCGCAACGCTCACTGGAGAGCCTGTTACTCGGCCACGAACGCGGTGCGTTCAACGGCGCCGAGCATCGCGAACCCGGTCTGTTCGAACAGGCCAGCGGCGGTACGCTATTTATCGACGAAATCGCCGAATTGCCGCATGCGCAGCAGGAAGCGCTGCTCCGCGCGCTCGATTCGCAGACCTTCATGCGGGTCGGCGGCACGAACCAGGTGGCGACGGATTTCCGCCTGATCGCGTCGACTCGCAAGTCGCCGCGCGCCGCCGTGGCCGACGGCAGTCTGATGGAGGATCTGGCGTTGCGCCTCGAAGCGGCTGCGGTGACGTTGCCGCCGCTGCGCGAACGCGGCGAAGATCCGGCGCTGATCGCTCAGGCGATGGTCGACGAATTGAATCGCGAGGCCGCTGCACATGGCGCGTCCGAGGGCGCGAAGCAGGTTGGGCCGAACTTCCTGCGCGAATGTCTCGCCTACGAATGGCCGGGCAATGTGCGCGAATTGCAGGAGCGCGTGCGGCGGGCCTATCACGCGTCGGGCGACGTGCTGGAATCGTTGCGCGCCGACGACGCAGGCTCGCCGAACGGTCGCGATCTGAACGGCAGCCGCGTGCAGGTCACGGTCGGCACGCCGCTCGCGGACGTCGAAGAAATGCTGATTCGCGCGACGCTCGACGCAGTCGGCGGTACGCGGCATCGGGCGGCGTCCCTGCTGGGCATCAGTCCGAAGACGCTGTACAACAAGCTTCAGCGGATGAGGTTGAACTGAGTCGGCGCTTAATCAGCACCGGCTAACGAAAAACGGCGCCTTGATCGAATCAAGGCGCCGTTTTTTATTTTGCTGAAGTGGCCCGCAAAGGGACAAACAAAGCCAGGCTCAAGCAAACACACTACGCAGCAAAGACTGCGCGTCCAGATACTGCGGATCAGCAACCAGCTTGCTCCACTTCAGCGCCTTGCCGCGCGGCCGCATCCGCTCGATGCGCCGCCGCGATTCCTTCGACTGCGTGAATCGCAACGCATCCAGCACCTTCTCCGCTTCATCCGGCTGATTACAGATCAACACCATGTCGCAGCCGGCCTGCAACGCGGCGGTCGCGCCCTCGGTCAGCGTGCCGCCCTGACGCGCGGCTTCCATCGACAGATCGTCGCTGAAAATCGCGCCTTCGAAGCGCAGCTTCTTGCGCAGAATGTCCTGCAGCCAGATCCGCGAGAAACCCGCCGGCTTCGAATCGACCTGCGGATAAACCACGTGCGCGGGCAGCACAGCACCCAGCGACAAACCGAGCCAGTCATACGGCGCCACGTCGTCACGCATGATTGCTTCGAGTGAACGATCGTCGACCGGCATCGCGACGTGCGAGTCCGCGTGCGCGAAACCATGCCCCGGAAAGTGCTTGCCGCAATTGCTCATGCCGGCCAGCGCGAGGCCGTGATTGAGACTCTTGGCCAGCAAAGTCACCACGCGCGGATCGCTGTGGAACGACCGGTCGCCGATCACCTGCGACTGCCCGTAATTCAGGTCGAGCACCGGCGTAAAGCTCAGGTCGATCCCGCACGCGCGCAATTCCGTCGCGAGGATATAGCCGACCGCCGTCGTCACCTTCGTGGCGTGCAGAACGTCGCGGTCCCACAGCGCGCCGAGCTTGCCCATCGACGGCAGCACCGTGAAGCCGTCCGTACGAAAACGTTGCACGCGGCCGCCTTCGTGATCGACGGCGATCAGCAGATCGTCGCGAATCGCGCGGATCGAATCGGTCAGCGCAATCAGTTGCTCGCGGCTCTCATAGTGGCGCGCGAACAGGATCACACCGCCGGTCATCGGATGGGCAAGGCGGCGCTTGTCGTCGTCGTTCAGCGTTTTGCCGACCACGTCGAGCATCACCGGTCCGGGAATGATTTTCATCGGATTTCGCCAGAAAAAAGCTTGGAACAGGAAGAGACGCGACCTGCATGGGCCGCGTTCAGAGAAGGGTTATTCGATGGCGGCCGAAGCGTTCGGAAGACTCGGTGTGCCGGCCTTATCGCCCGCTTGCCCGGTCTCCGCAATCACGAACGACACCGCGTAATCGCGCTCGTCGCTAATCGTTACGCGCGCCGTGATGCCGCGCGCGTCGAGCCATTCGGCCAGCTCGCCCGATGCGACCACCATCGGCTCGCCGCTCGGCTTGTTCAGCGTTTGCAGCGCGCGCCAGGTCATCGGCCAGCGCATGCCGAGGCCGATCGCTTTCGAGAACGCTTCCTTCGCCGAGAACCGCGTGGCGAGGAACGCGAGACCGCGCGCAGCCGAGCGGGCCGTGCGCGCGTGATAGACGCGAAGTTCGTCCGGGCCGAGCACTTTCTCGGCGAAACGGCCGTTGGTGCGGGTCATCACCGCGGCCACGCGGCTGACCTGAACGATGTCGGTACCGATGCCGTAGATCGCCATATGCAAGCCGCCGGGCTTAGGCGCGCGCGCCGAGACGCGCGGCGACCATGATCGCCTTCATCTCGCGCACCGCGTTTTCCCAGCCCGCGAAGATCGCGTGCGCGACGATCGCATGGCCGATGTTCAACTCGACAATGCCGTCGATCGCCGCGATCTGCTGCACGTTGGTGTAGTGCAGGCCGTGGCCCGCGTTGACCTTGATGCCGAGCGTCGCACCGAATTCGACCGCACGCACCACGCGCTCGAATTCACGTTGCTGTTCGGCGGGATCGTGGGCCTCCGCGTAACGGCCCGTGTGCAACTCGACCACCGGCGCTCCCGCTTCGTGCGCTGCACGAATCTGCGTCTCTTCCGGGTCGATGAACAGCGAGACGCGCGAGTTCGCGTCGGCGAGTTGTTTGCACGCGGCACGCACGGCTTCGAACTGACCGGCGACGTCGAGACCGCCTTCGGTCGTCAACTCCTGGCGCTTTTCCGGCACGAGGCAAACGTCGTGCGGCTGCACTTCGCACGCGATGTCGAGCATCTCCTGCGTGACAGCGCATTCCAGATTCATCCGCGTCTTCAGCAACGGACGCAGCTTGCGCACATCGGCGTCGACGATATGACGGCGGTCTTCGCGCAAATGTAGCGTGATGACATCCGCGCCGGCCTCTTCGGCCATCAAGGCTGCGCGGATCGGATCGGGATAAGACGTGCCGCGCGCGTTGCGCAGCGTGGCGACGTGATCGATGTTCACGCCCAGGTCAATCACATTCGGCGACGTAAGAAAGAAGCTCATAAGTTCTGCAAGTCGATCAGGATCTGGCGCGTCGCGAGCGGCGTGCCGCCAAGGTAGGTGTTGAGCAGGAAGCGCATCAGCGTTTTGCTTTGCGCCACGGTCTGCGCTCGATGGTAATCGTCCTGTTCCATATCGAGCAAGGTTTGCCCCGAAATCACCGGCCATTGCAAAGGCCACTCGTCGGACGCTTCGCGCACGCCACGCTCGGGATCGAACACATAGCGGCCTTCGGCCACCACGGCCCTACGCGCGACGGTTCGATCGAGCGCCATTGCGTAGCCGGTTTCGCGCAGCAGCACGCGCTCGAACGAACGCAGCACCTGCACGGGCGGTTCGTCGTGCGCGAGACGCGTCATCGTGACAACGTAGTGGTGAAATAGCTGCGGATGCGGGTCTTCGCGCGCGCAGAACTTGACCAGCAGTTCGTTGACATAGAAGCCGCAGAGCAGCGCGCCGCCTGTCAAAGGCAACATGCCGCCGACCCATTCGGCGCCCGTCAGCGTGCGCATTTCGGACTTGCCCGACCACGACAACGCGAGCGGCTGGAAGGTCTGCAACACGCCTCTCAGCGCGGAGTGAGGACGCTTCGCGCCCTTCGCGACCAGCGCAATGCGGCCGTGATCACGCGACAGCACGTCGATGATCAGACTGGTCTCGCGGTACGGATAGCTATGCAGAACGAACGCGGGTTGCTCCGCGATCTTGTAGATGGAGGCGGAAGTGCGCGGCGCGCGGGGTGTCGGTGATTTGCGCGCCTCGCCTTCGCCGGCGGACGCGCTTTTGCTGGAAGTTTTTTTGATGCTACGAGCCGGTTTGGACGATGGCTCGCGAGCCGGCGCGGCCGGCTCCTGGTCGTCCGGGGCTGCGTCGGAATTCAGCGTCATCCACGCGTCATTCGTACCCATACGCACGGAGCCCGGCTTCGTTGTCGGCCCAACCGCTCTTCACCTTGATGAAGGTTTCCAGATACACGGGGCCGTCGAACAGCTTTTCCATATCCAGGCGCGCTTCGGTGCTGATCTGCTTCAGCTTCGCGCCCTTCTGCCCGATGATCATCGCCTTGTGCGTGTCGCGCTCGACCATGATGGTCGCGAAAATGCGACGCAGACGGCCTTCGGTTTCGAACTTGTCGATCAGCACGGTGCTCGTGTACGGCAGCTCGTCGCCGGTCCAGCGGAACACCTTTTCGCGCAGGATTTCAGCGGCAAGGAAGCGCTCGCTGCGATCAGTCAGATCGTCTTCGCCGTAGATCGGCGAGCCTTCCGGCAGGAACGGCTTGACGGTCGCCATCAGACGCTTGATGTCGTCGATGTTTTTCGCCGACAGCGGCACGATCTCGCTGAACTTGTGCAGCGCACTGACCTGCTGCATGAACGGGAACAACGAAGCTTTATCCGACACGCGATCGAGCTTGTTCGCGATCAGCAGCGTGGGGACCGACGGTGGAATCAGGTCGAGCACTTTCTGATCGTCCGCGCCGAAACGGCCGGCTTCGATCACGAACAGGATCGCATCCACCGAGGTCAGCGTGGACGTGACCGCGCGATTCAACGAACGGTTCAGCGCGCCGCTGTGCTTGGTCTGGAAACCGGGCGTGTCGACGAAGATGTACTGCGCATCTTCGAGCGTATGAATGCCGGTGATGCGGTGGCGCGTGGTCTGCGCCTTGCGCGACGTGATACTGACTTTCTGGCCGACCAGCGCATTCATCAGCGTGGACTTGCCGACATTAGGGCGGCCGACGATCGCGACCATGCCGCAGCGAAAATCAGTGGGAGTGGGAGCGTTCATATTCGGGCTACGGCAAGTTCAGATCGACACGCGGAAATAGCGCGCCGATGGCAATCAATGGCCCGCGTCGGCGACGCGCGTTTGCACCGCGTCGGCTACGCCGGGTTCGTGTTCGGCTGGTGCCGGTGCGCCCGGCGTGGATACGGCCGCACCGGATGTTGTAGCTTCACGGCCGCGGGGCTTGTCTGCGCCGCGCGGGGATGCAGTTTCGGCCTTGATTTCGGCTTTGGCTTCAGCGGGTTTGTCGCTTGCGTGGGAGCCTGCTCTCTCCGGTTTCTCAAGCTTCTCGGCTTTGTCCTGCCCGCTGTATTCGACATGAGCGGCACGGATCACGGCCAAAGGTGCGCCTATGACCGTCAACGTGGAGCGCTCGGCGGCGGCTTCGGTTGCGGCCGTCGCAGCGTTTGCGCGCGGCTCACCGCGTGCGGCGGCCCGCTCAGCACGTTCGCTTTTGCGATCGGGCGTGCGCAAATCCAGCGCGGCCTGCACGCCGGTGACGCCTGGAACGATCTCGGGTTCGGCATTTTTCGCCGCACGCGCACTCTTCGAACGCTTGGATTTGGTAACCAGGGCGGGCGCCGCGGCCATCACATCGTCGAGCGCTTTCTTGGCGGCAGCCTGCTCCGCCGCGCGACGGCTCGCGCCGGAACCGGACACCTTTACGTCCAGCTTCGGCACCGTGCATTCGACTTCGAACTGTTGATTGTGCGCCGCACCATGCGTCGCCACCACCGTGTAGGTAGGCAGTGCGATCTTGTGACCTTGCAGATACTCCTGCAACAACGTCTTCGCGTCCTTGCCGAGCGTACGCGGGTCGATGTGATCGAGAATCGGCACGTACAAACGCTTGATGACCGTCTGCGCGGCGTCGAAGCCGCCATCGAGGAACACCGCGCCCAGCACGGCCTCGAGCGTGTCGGCAAGAATTGACGGACGGCGGAAACCGCCGCTGCGCAACTCGCCTTCGCCAAGCCGCAAGCCCTCAGAAATATTCAGGGCCTGAGCGATTTCGTAAAGCGACTGCTGTTTGACCAGATTGGCACGGACGCGCGACAGATCGCCCTCGTCCAGCTTGCTGAAACGTTGGAACAAAAGCGCAGCCACCGCGCAATTTAGAACGGAGTCGCCGAGAAACTCGAGCCGTTCGTTATGCGTGGAGCTATGACTGCGGTGCGTTAAAGCCTGGCGCAACAATTCCGCATTGCGAAATTCGTAGCGCAAACGGCTTTCCAACGGAGATAGGGGCATGGGCAGAGTATAACGCGGGCGCCTGACCCGGCGAAAACGCCGGGCGACCTGCGGAAAAAGCGTGGTGAAGCGACGTTACCGCGACTTCTTAAAGTGGCGTGATAACACGCCGCGACTGATGTGACCGATGATCGGTTCACCGCGCGGCGTGTGGGGCAATCGGTGCGCGACGACTCAGTGGAACGTGCCGATGCGCTTCAGATCGCTAAAGTTCATCCAGATGAAAAACGCGCGGCCGACGATATTGCGGTCTGGTGCAAAACCCCAGTAACGGCTGTCCGCGCTGTTATCGCGGTTGTCGCCCATCATGAAGTAATTGCCCGGCGGCACTTTGCAGATCACACCGCGTGCGTTGTACGTGCAGTTGTCGCGATACGGATAATCTTCGGCGCCCACGATGAACGGCGGCACTGCAGGATTATTCAGAATCGCGTTCTTGCGGCCGTCGAGATCTTCTTCGAACTGCTTCGCATAACCCATGCGTTCGTCGTCGAGATAATCGGGCAGCGGCGTTTCGGGCACCGGCTTGCCGTTGATCGTGAGTTGCTTGTCCTGATAGGCGACCACGTCGCCCGGCAAACCGATCACGCGCTTGATGTAGTCGACCGATTCGTCTTTCGGATAACGGAACACGACCACGTCGCCACGTTTGAGCGGGCTGCCTTCCGTGATCTTCGTATTCGTGATCGGCAAACGAATACCGTATTCGAATTTATTGACGAGGATGAAGTCGCCGACCAGCAGCGTCGGCACCATCGAACCGGACGGGATCTTGAACGGCTCGACCACAAACGAGCGCACCACGAACACCACCAGAATCACCGGGAAAAAGCTCGCCGAATACTCGAGCCACCACGGTTGACGCAGCTTGTCGTCACGCAGACGAGCCCGCGTTTGCGCTGCGTTTTCGTCGGCGAAACGCTCGCCGATACGTGCTTGCTGACGGTCGAACTCGGCGACTGCGGCTTCCGCCGCGCGGCGCCGTTTTGGCAGGAAAACCAGTTTGTCCGCGACCCATGCGACGCCCGTCAAAATGACGAGCACAAAAAGAATCAGCGCAAAATTCATAGGGTTCCGTTATTCAACTTATTTGTCTTCGACACGCAGAATCGCGAGGAAAGCTTCTTGTGGAATCTCGACCGAGCCCACCTGCTTCATTCGCTTCTTGCCTGCCTTTTGCTTTTCCAGCAGCTTCTTCTTACGTGAAATATCGCCGCCGTAGCATTTTGCCAGCACGTTCTTACGCAACGCTTTAATGTTCTCGCGCGCGATAATGTTCGCACCGATGGTGGCCTGAATCGCGACGTCGTACATTTGACGCGGAATCAGCTCGCGCATTTTCGCCGCCACTTCGCGGCCCCGATACTGGCTTTGCGAACGGTGCACGATCACCGACAACGCGTCGACCTTGTCGCCGTTGATCAGCATGTCGACCTTCACGACGTCGGCCGCACGATACTCCTTGAACTCGTAGTCCATCGACGCGTAACCACGCGAGATCGACTTCAGACGATCGAAGAAATCGAGCACAACTTCGCCCATCGGAATTTCGTACGTCAGTTGAACCTGACGGCCGTGGTACTGCATGTTGATCTGGTTGCCGCGCTTTTGCGTACACAACGTGATCACGGCACCGACGTAGTCTTGCGGCATGTACAGATTCACCGTGACGATCGGCTCGCGCACCTCTTCGATCTTCGGTGGCTCCGGCATCTTGGCCGGATTTTCGACCATGAGAATCGTGCCGTCTCGCAGCAGGACTTCATACACCACGGTCGGGGCCGTCGTGATCAGGTCCATGTCGAACTCGCGTTCGAGACGTTCCTGCACGATCTCCATATGCAACAAGCCAAGGAAGCCGCACCGGAAACCAAAACCGAGCGCCTGGGAAACTTCCGGCTCGTATTGCAGCGAAGCGTCGTTCAGCTTCAGCTTTTCGAGCGAATCACGAAGCGCGTCGTACTGGTTAGCCTCAACCGGATAGAGACCGGCAAACACCTGCGGCTTCACTTCCTTGAAGCCAGGCAGCGGCTCGGCCGCGGGCCGGTTCACCAGCGTGACCGTGTCTCCCACCTTCGCGGCAGCCAGTTCCTTGATGCCGGCGATGATAAAGCCCACCTGCCCGGCCGACAACGATTCAAGATTTCTGGACTTCGGCGTGAACACGCCGATGTGTTCGACCGGATATTGCGCGCCGGTCGCCATCATGCGGATCTTGTCCTTCGGACGGAGCGTGCCGTTGACAATACGCACCAGCATCACAACACCGACGTAGTTGTCGAACCATGAATCGATGATCAAAGCCTGCAGCGGCGCTTCCGGATCACCCTTTGGCGGCGGCACTTTCGCGATCAACGCCTCGATGACATCTTCGACGCCCAAACCGGTCTTCGCGCTGCAATGCGTCGCGTCGGTAGCGTCGATGCCAATCACGTCTTCGATTTCGGCAATCGCGTTTTCGGGGTTCGCGGCCGGCAGGTCGATTTTGTTGAGCACCGGAATCACGTCGACACCGAGTTCGATTGCCGTGTAGCAGTTGGCGACGGTTTGCGCCTCCACGCCCTGGCTCGCGTCGACAACCAGCAACGCGCCTTCGCATGCGGACAGCGAGCGGCTGACTTCGTACGAGAAGTCGACGTGGCCCGGCGTGTCGATCATGTTCAGGTTGTAGACCTGCCCATCACGGGCACGGTACGTCAATGCGGCGGTCTGTGCCTTGATGGTGATGCCGCGCTCGCGCTCGAGATCCATCGAGTCAAGCACTTGGGCTTCCATCTCGCGGTCGGACAAGCCACCGCAAATCTGGATGATGCGATCGGCGAGCGTCGACTTGCCATGGTCGATGTGCGCGATGATCGAGAAGTTACGAATATGATCCATTCAGTGCCGATCAAGCAAAAAAGGCGCGCTCGGACAATAGCGGAGCACGCCTTGTAAGTAGGTGAAAAACCTATCTATTTTAGCCGAAAAGGCCATCGCCCGGCGCATCTTGCGAAGACCGGGCGGAAAAGACGGCTCAGGAGAGACATGAAACCTGATAAGAACGGCACGCATTTTCGCGCCGTTTGAAGTCCTGAGCGGTGTCAGGGCGCCACTGCAACACGCGCGGCCAGTGCACTGCGAACCCGCGCGACGTCGAGGTGATAGTGACAAAGTTCGACGCCGTCGCAGACCAGAACCGGCACCAATTCGTTATAACGGGCTTCCAGTAACGGATCCGCGTCGACGTCGACAACGATCACCTGCGCGTCGAACTCAACCAGCAAAGGCTCGAGCGCGGCGCGCATGTCTTCACAAAGATGGCACCACGCGCGCCCGTAGAGCGTGAGCGGTGCCGTTTCTGTCATTTCTGGGCGCTGCGCGGACGAATCGGCACGAACTGCGTGTTGTCGCCGCGACGAACCAGCAGCGCGACCATCTTCTGCGGATCGAGATGCGAACTCAGGTCGTCGAACTGCTTCGCGCTCGTGATGTCCGTGTCGCCCACTCGCAGAATAATGTCGCCCTTTTGCAGCCCGACACGCGCCGCCTGACCGTCCACGGCATCGATCTGCACGCCGTTGTGGAGCTTCAGCGCTTTCATCTGATCAGCCGGAATGTCGCTAACGGCCACACCCAGCACGTTCGTGGCACGCTGCTTCGGCGCTTGCGGCTTTTTCTGGTCCGTCTTGGCCGCCTTGTCCGGCTGCATTTCGGCAATCGTAACCGGCAAATCGCGAGTCTGACCCTTGCGCCAGATCGTGATCGTCGACTTCGTGCCCGGCTTCGTATCGCCAACCATGCGCGGCAGATCCGTGGCCGTGTCGACCGAATGGCCGTTGAACTTCAGGATGATGTCGCCCGGTTGCACGCCAGCCTTATCCGCCGGGCCACCCGGTTCGACGCTGCTGACCAGCGCGCCCTGCGCCTTCGGCAGACCGAGCGAGTCAGCCACGTCCTTCGTGACTTCGCCGATCGCCACCGCGATACGGCCACGCACGACCTTGCCAGAATTCTTCAACTGATCGGCCACACGCATCGCCTCGTCGATCGGAATCGCGAAGGAAATGCCCATGAAACCGCCGGTACGGCTGTAAATCTGCGAGTTGATGCCGATCACCTCGCCCTGCATGTTGATCAGCGGGCCACCCGAATTGCCCGGATTGACGGCCACGTCAGTCTGGATAAACGGCAAATAGTCGCCCGTGTCACGCCCCTTGGCGCTGACGATCCCGGCCGTCACCGTATTCTCGAGCCCGAACGGCGAACCGATCGCGACCACCCACTCGCCCACACGAACCTTGTTCGAATCGCCGATGGTGATAGTCGGCAAATTGGCCGCGCTGATCTTCACGACGGCGACGTCGGTGCGGTCGTCCACGCCGATCAGCTTTGCCTTGAACTCGCGCTTGTCGGTCAGCGTGACATAGATGGTGTCCGCGTCGTCGACGACGTGCGCGTTGGTCATCACGTAACCGTCCGCCGACAGGATGAAGCCTGAACCGACGCCACTGTTCTGTTCAGGATCACTGTTATCCGGTGCGTCCTGGCTGCCGCCACTACCGCCGTTGTCGCCGTTGTCCCCGCCACGCGGCGCGCCCGGAGATTGCGGCGACTGCGGCAACGGAATGCCGAAAAAGCGCCGGAAAAACTCCGACATATCGCCGTCGTCCATGCCCGGCGGCAAGCCGCCGCGGGTAGTGCCACCGCTCGACACACGAGTGGTCGTGCGAATGTTGACGACAGCAGGACCCACCTTGTCGACGAGGTCAGTGAAGTCGGGCAGATTGGCAGCGGAAGCCGCCGACGCCGTATGCGGTACGAGCGGCAAACACGCCGCCACCATTGCGGCAGCGAGGAATTTACGCACCGAGAAAGTCGTCATATCGTAGCGAGCCGAGGGATTCAGGATTCGGAGGGATTACTTCGGAGCTTTGTATTCTATGGCAGACGCGAATTGCTGCAATGTGCTCTGGGGCACTTCACCCAGCAGAGTAATCCAGAAGTCGCCCCGACGCTTGACCAGCACGTGCGTCGCGCCGGTGCTGCCCGCGCCTTCCTTGCGCGTATTGTTCTCGACCGGCTCAACGAACACCGAAATCGCCGCCAGACCATCGGAAAAGACCGCCTGGTCGACCGGGATGGTCGGCTGCCCCGCTTCGCGCGCGGCCATTGGACGGCGCAACTGACGGATCATACGAAAACCCGGAACCGTGGGATTGATCTGCCAGCCTTGCGCGGCCATATCGATCGGTTCGATCGGCGGACGCACCACCGTCCAGCCCACCGTGTTACGAATGCCATTGATAATGCCCGCCTTGTCGACCGGCACGCCAATGCTGATTTGCGAAAACGACAGTTGTTCGAGCACTTGCCCGTCGGCGTCGAGAGTCTGCGTGCGGAGCAACAGGCCCGTCTTCTTGTCTGCCCACAGTTTGTGAGCGAATCGATAGCCGTCTTTCGGATCGAGTTCGATTACCTGGCTGTCGACGCCCGCCACGCGGTCGTCACCCAGCAGTTTCGGCTCGTAAACAGAAAGCACCTGCTCGCCACTGACTGCGAGCAACGCGGGGAACGAGTCTTTGTTCTGACGCTTCTCGACTACAAGCAAATGCCGTTCAGGCACGAACGTGTAGAGATCGTCGTTATGACGCAGCATTTTGCGCGGCTTGCCGTCGAGGCTTTCGAGCTGCTCGAATTCTCCATCCGAACGGGTCGAATAGTGCGCGATTCGCGAGGTCTGAACGAAATTACCCCGCTGATAGACGAACGCGCCCTCGTAGTTCTGCTGCTGCGCGGCCTGATGGATCCGATCGAGCAGATCCGCGGCCGTGCGACGGGCGACGAGCGGATCGTCGGTTTGTGCGAATACCCGCGGTGTGGCGGACATCAATACGGCTGCGCAGAACAGGAATGCCGGCAACCGCCCCCAGATAGTCGTTTTATTCAACCGCGGAGTCTGCATCAAACTATTGGCCTTGCGTAGAAACAGCGGCAGCGCGAATCAGCGGCATCGAACCCGGCATAACCGGTTGCTGAGCGAATTGCTGGTGAGCTTCCAGATATTGATCGAGACTGGCGTCACGAATGATGTTGGCATCTTGCGCGACCGGTTGGACGTTGGTAGCCGGCGCCATTGCCACGCGTTGCAGCGAATCGCCGTGCGACTGGATCGACGCGATCTGCGAACCCGGCACTCCCGGCACGCCCTGAAGTTGCGGCACGACAATCCAGGTCAACGTAGCAGCGGCAGCGGCGACAGCGAAAGCCGGCACGACCCGGCGGCGCAATGCCAGCAGACGACGCGCGACCGGCATGGCGGCAGGCGCGAGCACATGCGGCTCGTTGTCGAAACGAGCGGCGAAACCGCTCATGAACGCGCTGCTTGCCTCGGTTCTGATTGCCAGATCGTCGGAGCGCAATGCATCGCCGATCAGGTGATAAGCCGACCAGGCAGTGCGATCTGCACCGTCCAGCTCGGAAATAAACTTGTCCAGATTCAAATGCTCTTCGCCGAACAGCTCACCGTCGACAAAAGCGGACAGACGCTCGCCGCGCGAGCTGGCTTGCGATTGCATCGAGACCGACCCCATGATGCTCCCCATCTTACGAATACCCCGTAGTGACACCACTAATCCAGATATTGCACCCGTGCCCCGGCTGGCCGGCTGGTGTTTACCAGCGCTTGCCCTCAGGTGTGTCAAGCAACGGACGCAATTTTGCCGCAATGGCTTCGCGAGCGCGGAAAATTCGTGATCTGACTGTGCCAATTGGGCAACCCATCATTTCGGCGATTTCCTCGTAGCTCAAACCTTCAATTTCACGAAGAGTAATGGCGGTGCGCAACTCTTCCGGTAAAACCGCCATCGCAGCATTGACCGTCTCAGCGATCTGCTTGCTCATCAACATCGACTCAGGCGTGTTGATATCCCTTAGTTGGTCGGCGTCGGAGAAAGTTTCAGCTTCTTCAGCATCTGCTTCGGTCGAGGTCGGTGCGCGACGCCCCTGGGTGGCAAGGTAGTTCTTTGCCGTGTTGACCGCAATCCGGTACAACCACGTATAAAACGCCGATTCCCCGCGAAACTGCGGCAACGCCCGATATGCCTTGATAAAGGCATCCTGCGCCACGTCTTCCACTTCGGCCGGGTCGCGAACGAGACGCGAGATCAGCCGGAGAATCTTGCGGTGGTATTTGGAGACCAGAAGCTCGAACGCGGCCTTGTCACCTTTCTGAACGCGCTCGACCAGCACCTGGTCAATTTCTTTTTCGCTCACCTGATAAATCCGTTAACTATAGGCCGCATGGCGGGGGACCATTGTAGCGTCCCCATCATTGGGGCACGTTACTCCGGTAACAGCGGTTACAGTCGTTACAGTCAGGCACCGGCGCCGCGACGGCCGAGCACCGACAGTTCGCGGAAAGCGCCGGCCGGCAATGCGTCGGCGGTGAGTAGCAGCGAGCGCTTACGGCCATCCTCCTGCACGAGCGCCAGAATTAACAGACGGTTGCTCCACTGGGAGCAGCCGGAAATACGGCCTTGAACCAGCAGCGCGCCCGCCCGATTCCACGCGGACAATCCGTCCCGGTCGATTTTCAGTGCTACGGGCTGTACGCGCTTGTGTCGTGCCGCGCCAAGCGCGAGCAAGGCCGCCACGGCAAGCGTCAACGGAACCGCCTGCCATGCGCCTAACCGCGGCGCGGCGACGCTGTAGACGGCCAGGATCGCAATCAGAACGACTATCCCCAACGCGGCGCGCATAAGAAAAGAGCGGCGCAGCACAATTCGCTGCGCCGCTCTTTCGAACGGTGCCGATTCGGAGGGAAGCGCCGGCAAAGCCGGCGTCGTCGACTGACGCGTCACCCGTTACTGGCGATCAGGCGCGCTTGAACACCAACGTGCCGTTCGTGCCGCCGAACCCGAACGAGTTCTTCAGCGCGACGTCGATCTTCATCTCCCGCGCGGTGTTTGCGCAGTAATCGAGATCGCAGGCCGGATCCTGATTGAAGATGTTGATGGTCGGCGGCGACACCTGGTTGTGCACGGCCAGCACGGTGAACACCGATTCCAGACCGCCAGCGCCGCCCAGCAGGTGACCCGTCATCGACTTGGTCGAGTTCACGACCATGTCTTTGGCGTGGTCACCGAATGCGCGCTTGATGCCGGTCGTTTCAGCCAGATCGCCGAGCGGCGTGGACGTACCGTGCGCGTTCAGGTAGTTCACCTGATCCGCATTGATGCCCGCGTTCTTCAACGCGGCCAGCATGCAGCGGCGTGCGCCATCGCCGTCTTCCAGTGGCGCGGTCATATGATACGCGTCGCCGCTCATCCCATAGCCGCTGACTTCGGCGTAAATCTTCGCGCCGCGTGCCTTCGCGTGTTCGTACTCTTCGAGCACCATCACGCCGGCGCCCTCGCCCAGCACGAAACCGTCGCGATCCTTGTCCCATGGACGGCTCGCGGTGGCCGGATCGTCGTTGCGTTGCGACAGCGCGCGCGCCGCCGCAAAGCCGCCGATACCGAGCGGCGACACGGTGGATTCCGCACCGCCCGCGATCATCACGTCGGCGTCACCATATTCGATCAGGCGCGAAGCCTCGCCGATGCAATGCAGACCCGTGGTACATGCAGTCACGATGGCGAGATTCGGACCCTTGATGCCGAACTTGATGGACAGGTGGCCGGAGATCATATTGATGATCGATGCCGGCACGAAGAACGGCGAAATACGGCGCGGACCGCGGTTGAGCAGTTCGGTTTGCGTCACTTCGATCATCGGCAGACCGCCGATGCCCGAACCGACGATTACGCCGATACGCTCCGAATTCTCGTCGGTGACTTCGAGGCCGCTGTCCTGCATCGCCTGGATGCCTGCAGCCACGCCGTAATGGATGAACGTATCCATATGGCGTGCTTCCTTACCGGGGATGTAGTCCTCGATATTGAAGCCCTTCACCTCGCCGGCAAAACGAGTCGAGAAGTTCGACGCATCGAACTTCGTGATATTGGCAATACCCGACTTGCCGGCGACCAGATTGGCCCAGCCGTCGGCAACATTATTGCCAACAGGCGAAATCAGCCCCAGGCCTGTAACAACAACACGACGGCGGCTCACGGTAACCCCTTTTTCATAGATGACAAAAGCAAAAGCCACAGCGGCCACAGGAATTTGCCCTGTGTGCCCTGTGGCTGTTAAGTCGGCAATCGCGCGGAAAGTTGCGCTGTCAACATCGCAGGCTCCTGCACGGCAAAAAGCGCCAACCCTGCTGGCGTCGGCAAGCGACACGGCAGGGCGTCATACGCCACCAACGCAGAAACGCAGGCGCGAATGACTTTAGGCCTTGACGTTCGCGCGAGCGTAGTCGATCGCTTGCTGAACGGTGGTGATCTTCTCGGCTTCTTCATCCGGAATTTCCATGCCGAATTCGTCTTCGAGGGCCATCACGAGCTCAACGGTGTCGAGCGAGTCGGCGCCGAGGTCGTTCACGAACGAAGCTTCGTTCTTGATCTCAGCTTCTGCAACGCCCAGTTGTTCTGCGACGATCTTCTTGACGCGCTGTTCGATATTGTCCATTAACCCCTCCAAGGGAAAAGAAGTTCAAAAATACAGGTGCGCGCATTTTATCAGGTTTGACCCGGCAAAAAAGCGGCGCGTCGGGTTCCTGTCAAGGCATGCGCCTTACGCTTTTGCAAACGCATCAAGGCGCGGATAGTAACCGAAATTGGTTACTACATGTACATTCCGCCGTTCACATGCAGCGTAGTGCCGGTGATATAGCCCGCTTGCGGCGATGCGAGGAACGCGACAGCGTGCGCGATATCGTCCGGGCTGCCCAGGCGGCCCAGCGGAATCTGCGTCTTCAACGCGGTCTGCTGCTCTTCCGGAAGACCTTTGGTCATGTCGGTATCGATAAAGCCCGGTGCAACGCAATTCACGGTGATGCCGCGGCTGCCGATCTCGCGTGCGAGCGAGCGCGTCATCCCTGCAACGCCCGCTTTTGCTGCAGCGTAGTTGATCTGGCCAGGGTTGCCGGACGAGCCGACCACCGACGTGATGTTGATGATGCGACCGCCCTTCGCCTTCATCATCGGGCGAAGCACTGCGCGCGACAGACGGAACACCGAACGCAGGTTGGTGTCGATCACCGCGTCCCAGTCGTCGTCCTTCATGCGCATGGCGAGCTGATCCTGCGTGATGCCGGCGTTGTTCACCAACACGTTCAGCGCGCCGAACTCCTTAACCGTACCGTCGATCAGCGCATCCACTGCAGCCGAATCGTTCACATTGAGCACGGCACCGCGGCCGTTCACGCCAGCTGCGTTAAATGCTTCAGTGATGGCGGCAGCGCCGCTTTCGCTGGTCGCCGTACCGATCACCGTCGCGCCCTGGCGCGCCAGTTCCATGGCGATTGCACGGCCAATGCCGCGCGACGCACCGGTCACGATTGCAATCTGCTTGTCGAGAGTCTTTTCCATCTGTCAGTCCGAATGCCCTTCGGAGGGCTGATTGATTCCTGATGCTGAAGCGCAGTGCCGTTTGCAGCCGCCAGTCAACCCGGCGCCTGCCGTCGGCACGGCCTTCAGCCTGCGGTCACGAGCTTGAGGGTTTCTTCGAGCGATGCCGGATCGAACACCGAAGCGCCGACCAGATTGCCGTCGATCCGCTTGGTCAAACCCGACAAAACCTTGCCCGGACCGCATTCGATCACGTGCGTAACGCCCTGCGCCGCGATTGCCTGAACGCTTTCGACCCAACGCACGGCGCCGGCCGCCTGGCGCACCAGCGCATCCTTGATTCCGGCCGGCTCGTTGACGATAGCGACGTCGACGTTATTGATGACGGGAATAGCCGGCACCTGCACATTGACGCTCGCCAGATATTCGCGCAACTGGTCCGACGCCGGCTTGAGCAGCGACGAGTGGAACGGTGCCGACACCGGCAACGGCAACGCACGCTTCGCGCCCTTCGCCTTCGCCACCTCGCACGCTTTTTCAACCGCCGCCTTATGGCCCGCGATCACGACCTGAGCCGGCGCATTGAAATTCACCGCCTCGACAACTCCTGCCACCGAAGCTTCGGCGCAAACCGCGCGCACGGTGTCGTCGTCGAGACCGAGAATCGCGGCCATACCGCCTTCGCCGACCGGCACTGCTGTTTGCATCGCCTGAGCACGAAAGCGCACCAGCGGCACAGCGTCGCGGAATGCAATCGCGCCCGCCGCGACCAGCGCGGTGTATTCGCCGAGGCTATGGCCGGCGACGATAGCCGGCTTCGGGCCGCCCGCCTTCTCCCACGCGCGATAAATCGCGTACGCGGCGGTCAGCATGACGGGTTGGGTGTTGGTGGTGAGGTTCAGATCGTCGGCAGGGCCCTCGGCGATCAGCTTGCCGAGATCCTGATTGAGCGCGTCAGACGCTTCCTGAACCGTCTCACGCACGATCGCGTGATCGGCAAATGCGTTGAGCATGCCGACGGTCTGCGAACCTTGCCCAGGAAAAACGAACGCAAATTTCATATCGTCCCCTAAATCGGATTAGTCAGATGTGGGTGCTGCACGGCGCGAACTCGCGCCGGAGCGCGGACGCCGCAAACGGCGCCCGTCGATGCGTCGCCGCTATCAGTAGCGGATAACCGACGCGCCCCACGTGAAGCCGCCGCCGACGCCTTCGATCAGCACGTTCTGGCCGCGCTTGATGCGGCCGTCGCGCACTGCGACGTCAAATGCGAGCGGAATGGACGCAGCCGACGTATTGCCGTGCTCGCCCACCGTGACGACCATGCGTTCCTGCGGCAAGCCGAGCTTGCGGCAAGTGCTTTGCATGATGCGGATATTGGCCTGATGCGGAATCAGCCAGTCGATCTGCTCCGCTTTCAGATTGGCTTTTTCGAGCGCTTCGACAGCGACTTTTTCGAGCACGTTGACGGCGAGCTTGAACACCGCCTGGCCGTCCATGTGCAGGAACGCGCTGCCGGCGACCACGCCCCCGTTCACGTTACCCGGCGTGCAGAGAATGTTCGAGTGGCTGCCGTCGGCGTGCAATGCGCTGGCGAGCACGCCTGGTTCCTCGGACGCCTGCAGGATTACCGCGCCCGCGCCGTCGCCGAACAGCACGCAGGTGGTGCGATCGTTGAAGTCGAGGATGCGCGAGAAAGTTTCCGCGCCGATCACGAGCGCCGTGCGATGCTGGCCGCTGCGAATGAAGCTGTCCGCCGTCGCGACCGCATACGCAAAACCGGAACAGACGGCTTGCACGTCGAACGCTGCGCCGTGGTTCTTGATGCCGAGCTTGTTCTGCAACAGGCAGGCCGTGCTCGGGAACACGAAGTCCGGCGTGGAGGTGGCGACGATGATCAGATCGATGGACTGCGGATCGATGTCCGCTGCTTCGATCGCGCGCTGCGACGCGATCAGGGCGAGATCGCTGGTCGTGACATCAGGGTCGGCGAAATGGCGCGAATGGATACCGGTGCGGGCAACGATCCATTCGTCGCTCGTCTCGACGCCTTGTCTGGCGAGACGTTCAGCCAGATCCTGATTGGTGACGCGGTTGGGCGGCAGATAGCTGCCGGTGCCCAGCACGCGGGAATAAATTGTGGATTGAGCCATTATGCCTTCGAGGATTGCGCAGCGTAGGGCTCGGCAGGCTGGCCGGCAATCGGGCTTGCGTTACCCGCGCCGCTTGCATCCCGCGCGGCCTGTTCGAGAGAACCCGCGTTCTCTTCCATCGCTCGCGCAAGGCGCTCCAGCACGCCGTTTTTGACGGCATCATACCCGCGTTTGATAGCCCACTCAAACCCGTAGGCATCGGCGGAGCCGTGGCTTTTGATCACCAGTCCGCGCAGACCGAGCAGCGCAGCGCCGTTATATTGCCGATGATCGACGCGCTTCTTGAAGCGCATCAATACTGGCAATGCCAGCACCGCCATCACCTTGGTGAGCCACGAACGGCCGAACTCTTCCTTGATGATGTTGGACAGCATCTGCGCGAGACCTTCCGACGTCTTCAGCGCGACATTGCCGACAAAACCGTCGCAAACGATGACGTCGACCGTACCTTTGAAGATGTCGTTACCTTCAACGTTGCCGTGAAAGTTAAGTGTACTCGCGCGCAGCAGTTCGCCGGCACGTTTGATGGTGTCGTTACCCTTGATAACTTCTTCGCCGATGTTGAGCAGCCCGATGGTAGGCCGCTCCTTACCTTCGATCGCCGACACGAGCGCATGCCCCATCTCGGCGAACTGCAGCAGATGCTGCGGCTCGCAGTCGACGTTGGCGCCCAGGTCGAGCATCGTGGTATAGCCAATGGGATTAGGCATGGCGAACGCGATGGCCGGGCGTTCAATGCCCGACAGCGTTTTCAGCACATAACGCGAGACCGCCATCAGCGCGCCGGTGTTGCCGGCGGAAATGCAGGCTTCCGCCTCGCCTTCCTTGACGCGGTTCAGCGCCACGCGCATGGACGAATCTTTTTTCTTGCGCAGCGCGACCTCGACCGGATCGTCCATGGCGACGATCTCGGATGCGGGTACGACAGTCAGCGCTGGCAGGTCTTGCGCCTTTAACTTCTTTAACTGCGCACTAATCGCACTTTCAATGCCGACGAGCAGCAATTGTGCGTCGGGATGCGAACGCACGAAGTTAACGGCTGCGGGAACGGTCACGGACGGGCCGTGGTCGCCTCCCATGCAATCTATCGTGAGCTTTACTGTCATGGAGTGCGACGAATTTCAGGCGCCCTGAATGGGACCGCGACAAGCGCCAGGGCGCCAATTGCGATCGACACAAAAAAGCGGCAAACGAATGCCGCCTTTTTGCCGAGCCGGGAAAATGTCAAGCGAGCCGATCGCCACGCGAAACGCCAAAGGGCGCAACGCAGTGAAACGATTAGTCGTTCTTCGTCTTGACGACTTTCTTACCGCGATAGTAGCCATTCGGGCTAACGTGGTGACGCAGATGCACTTCACCCGTGCTCGGTTCCACGGCCAGCGGCGCTGCCGTCAGGAAATCGTGCGAACGGTGCATGCCGCGCTTGGACGGCGACTTCTTGTTTTGCTGAACTGCCATGACTAACTCCTAAAAATTTTCCGAATTCTAACACAGCCCGATACGGTGTCCGCCATAGGCCGAATGGCCAATGCGCCCGCCTCGCGCTTCCCTGCAACTGTTCAGTGCTTCTTGTCGCCCGGCTCACCGCGCTTCAGACTTTCGAGCGCCGCGAACGGATTGGGCCGCTCGGGCTCATCGCCCTCACTGGCTTCGTCGAACGCAGCTTCGTCGCCCTCGCCTTCGGCACCGGCCACACCAGAGACGAGGCTCTCGTGCACTTCGGGACAAACCTCGTGTTTGGGCACGAGTGGCAAGGAAAGCAGCAACTCTTCTTCGATCAAGTCGATGAGATCGAACTGGCGCGAGCCCACGATCACTTCGACTTCATCCTCGTCGAGCGGAAACTCTTCGGCTTCCGCCTCAGTGTTGACGACCCGGTAAGTTGCATCGACGTTGAACGGCTGCGAATACGGTGTCATGCACCGTTGGCATTCGAGCCATGCCGCGCCGTGAATCGCCAACCTCAAATACGGCTGGGGACCCTCAGTGCCGTCATCCTGCAACTCCGGCTGCGTCGCTCCTTCGGCTTGCCAGGTGAACGCGGTATCGCGCTCTGGCGCTTCTGCCGGGACTTCGTTTAACATGCGCGGCAGTTGCGAGACGCGCACGACACCCGCGGCCTGACGCCCACTCCGCGCAAATTCGAACAGATCGATTTCATGCGGGTCGGACGGACCAGCAGGGTTGCCAGGATGTTGAGTCATGTGCGCTCCTGCGTCGGCGAGAATTTCGCCGGGGCTAAACCGCGATAAGCCGCGAGGTAAAACCGGTTTGCAAGCCTACCCGCCAAGCCGCGGCGCTGGATTCAACAAGGCTCATAACGAAGCCTGATTGAACGCACCGAGACCCGCCTAAGCGGAAGCATACTGATGAAAAGCCCGAAATCATATCTGTTTTGTCTTTTCGAGTCAAACACTTAAGCCCGTATGCGTGCGCACTCCGCGCAAGCCCGTACGCCCTGTCTTTCTAGCCGTTGGTTGACCATGCCAGATTCCCCCAATCGCCCGCCGCGCCTGATTCTGGCGTCGAGTTCGCCGTATCGTCGCGAACTGCTCGAGCGCCTGCGCGCGCCTTTCGATGTCGTCGTTCCCGCGATCGACGAAACTCCGCACGCCGGCGAAACGCCCGAAGTCACAGCATTGCGGCTCGCAGAAGCCAAAGCGCGCAAAGTGGCGAGCGAACTCGGCAAAAATGAATCCGCGCTCGTGATCGGCTCCGATCAGGTCGCCACGTATGACGGCCTGCAGATCGGCAAACCCGGCACGCACGAAAAGGCGCTCGCCCAGTTACAGGCAATGCGCGGCCGCGAAGTGCTGTTTCATAGTGCCCTATGCCTGTTCGACAGCGCGGCCGGTACCGTACAAACTGCGGATGTAATCACCCGCGTTCAGTTCCGCAACCTGCCGGACGCGGCCCTGGAAGCCTATTTGCGAGCCGAAACGCCTTACGACGTCGCGGGTAGCGCGAAATCCGAAGGCCTCGGCATTGCATTACTCGAAGCCATCCACTCCGACGACCCCACCGCGCTCGTCGGCCTACCGCTAATTACCCTGTCGAGCATGCTGCTGGCAGCCGGCTATCCAATTCTGGAGGCGCAATGAGCGGCACGCTCTATCTGATTCCAAACACGCTCGGCGAGGGTGATGCCGACGCGCTCGGCGCCGTTCTCCCCGCCCCCGTGCGCGCCCGCGCAGCTTCATTGCACTACTACATCGGCGAAAACGCGAAAACCACACGCGCTTTTCTGAAGAAGGTCGGCACCGAGCGGCCGATTCAGGAAATCGAAATTAGGGAACTGAACGTCAACACGCCGGTTGGTGAGATCGACAAGCTGCTGGCTCCCCTACTGGCCGGCACCGACGCCGGCCTCGTTTCCGAAGCCGGGTGTCCGGCGGTTGCCGACCCGGGCGCGCTACTGGTGCGTCGCGCACACGAGCGCGGCGTGAAGGTCGTACCGTTTGTCGGACCGAGCTCGATTCTGCTGGCCTTGATGGCGTCCGGACTCAACGGTCAAAGTTTTGCGTTTCACGGCTACCTGCCGGTCGATGCCGCTGAACGCGCAAAGCGTCTGCGCGACCTGGAGCAGCAATCGCGCAAGGGCAAGCAAACGCAGATTTTTATCGAGACGCCCTATCGGAATCGCGCGCTGCTCGACACTTTACTGGCGACTTGCGCGCCGTCCACGCTGGTTTGCGTCGCGGTTGATTTAACCCTGGAAACAGAGACGATCGCCAGCCGCACTGTCGCCGACTGGAAGAAGAAGTCAGCGATCGATCTGCATAAGCGACCGGCTATTTTCCTGATTTTAGCCGTCTGATCGGCGCCGAATCGGCGATAAACACACCAAAATCCAAACAACAAACAAAAAGCCCCGCGCGATCAATTCGATTGATTGCGCGGGGCTTTTTCGCTGTCACACCGATTAACGCAGGCTCAACTTCCCGCCGAGCGCCATTGCGTGTACTGCCCCGTTACCCACCGCCGCACCGAACTTACGTGCCACGCGGTCGGTAATGCTCTCCTTTACCGTGTAGTCGACGATATCCGGCGCCTTGAAAAGCTCACGCGCTACATAGTCGGCGTCGCCGAAATCGTCGGCGAGGCCCAACTCCACACTCTTCTGACCCGTCCAGAACAGACCGGAGAACATGTCGGGCGTTTCATGCAGACGCTTGCCCCGCCCCTGGCGTACCGCGTCGATGAATTGCGCGTGAATCTGATCGAGCATGTCTTGGGCATGTGCGTCCATCTTCGGCGTTTCTGGCGAGAACGGATCGAAAAAGCCCTTGTTCTCACCCGATGTGTGCAGGCGACGCTCAACGCCCAGCTTATCCATCAAACCGGTGAAGCCGAAACTGTCCATCAACACGCCGATAGATCCGACGATGCTTGCCTTATCGACGTAAATCTTGTCAGCCGCCGCCGCCGCGTAGTAACCGCCCGACGCGCACATATCACCCACTACGACGTAAAGCGGAATTGACGGATATTTGACACGCAATCGCCGAATTTCGTTGTAGATGATGCCCGCCTGAACCGGACTGCCGCCCGGACTATTGCAGCTCAGGATCACCCCCGCCGTACCGGCATCGTCGAAGGCACTCTCGAGCGCCGTGTTGATATCTTCGGCGTTCGCATTGGTATCAGCGGAGATTTCGCCGTCAAGCGACACCATTGCAGTGTGACGCCCGGTGGTTGCGACTTTATCGCCGGAGAACACCAGCCCGCCCCATACGACGAGTATCAATACGATCAGGAACACGAACCGGAAGAAAATCTTCCAGCGACGCGCAGCGCGTTGCTCATTGATCGCCGCCATTGCAATGCGTTCGAGCGCAGCCCTTTCCCAGCCGGGTTCATCGGCGGGCACACGGGAGCGACCTGTTGGGGACAGATCTTTTGGGTCGGGAGTCAGGTTGTCGGACATGCGGAGCAGTGGAGGATCGAAAAGAGGGAAAAATCAGGGCGTGGCAGGGCGCAATTCGCCGTCGGGCAGCCAGAAAATGGCGCGGCCTTCCGGCGTATCCCGCTCCTCGACCAAGACAGGGCGCAATTTGCCGCCCCGGCACGGGCCACCCACGCATTTGCCGGTATCAGGCGCGTAAATCGCGCCATGTGTCGCGCACATCAAGTATAAGCCTGACGATTCGAAGAACTGTCCCTCAGCCCAGTCGAGTTCCATGGGCACGTGCGCGCAACGGTTCAGATAGCCATATGCACGGCCGTCGTAGCGAACGAAGAACACCACGGCGTCGCCGCCTCCCAGCCTGGCCGCGCGCCTCACGCCTGCGCCGCCGTCAACCAGGTCGTCCGCCGCGCAAATGCGGACGGCCTCCGCTTCGCTCGCATGGGTGCTCATGCGTTGTCCCGCAACCAGCCAGATAAATCGCTCACACTCGACGCCACGAATTTCGGCGACATCGCGTTCAGCGAATTTGCCGGATGTGCGCCATACGTCACGCCGATGCCCGCGACGCCCGCGTTCATCGCCATTTGCAGATCGTGCGTCGTGTCGCCGACCATCACCGTGCGCGCGGGATCCTGCCCCAGTTCGCGAGTCAGCTCATGCAGCATGGCCGGATGGGGCTTCGAAAACGTCTCGTCGGCACAACGGGTGCCGTCGAACAGGCTGGTCAGACGCGACTGGTCGAGCGCCCGGTTCAGCCCGACCCGGCTCTTGCCGGTCGCCACCGCCAGCAGATAACCCTGATCTCGCAGCTCCTGCAACATTTCGCGGACGCCGGCAAAAAGCTCCGTGGTCTGATCCTTCACCAGATAGTGGAAGCGGTAACGTTCGGCCAGACGCGGGTATTCGGACGGATCGAGCGTGGGCGCAGCGATCTGCAGCGCCTCGCGCAAGCCGAGGCCGATCACATAACTCGCGGCCTCGTGCGCGGGCACTGGCAAACCAAGATCGCGGCACGCCGACTGGATGCTGCGCGCGATGTGCGCGGTCGAATCCATCAACGTTCCGTCCCAATCGAACACGATCAGATCAAATTGCTCTCTAGCCATTCGGTGTTGTCTCCGGGTTTGACCCATTTCGTAATTCGTTGAGCTGCGCGACGAAGCTGCGGCACTCGGCCGGCAACGGCGCCTCGAACTGAATCGGCACGCCGGTGGCCGGGTGCGCGAGCTTCAGCCGGTAAGCGTGCAGGAACATGCGTTTCAAGCCGGGTTTGGCATTGGTGCGCGCCAGTTCCTTGTTCAACGCGAAGTCGCCGTATTTTGCATCGCCGACAATCGGCAGTTCCAGATGCTGCAAGTGAACGCGAATCTGATGTGTGCGGCCCGTCTTGAGTTCCGCTTCGAGCAACGCGTACTCCGGCCAGCTGTCGATCAGATTGAACACCGTATGCGACGCCAGACCGTCCGGCTGCACGCGCACGCGGCGCTCTCCGTCGGCGGTCAGATACTTGTGCAGCGGCGCCTTGACCGCGCGGCGACGGCCCCAATCGGCCGCCCAGTCGCCATGAACGCACGCAAAGTAGCGTTTGTCCATTTTGTTCTCGCGGATCTGTTCGTGCAGGTTGACCAGCGCGCTGCGCTTCTTGGCCAGCATCAGAATGCCGGAGGTTTCCCGATCCAGCCGATGCACCAGTTCGAGGAATTTCGCCTGCGGACGCGCCTCGCGCATTTGCTCGATCACGCCGAACGCCACGCCGCTGCCGCCATGCACCGCCACGCCGGCCGGTTTGTCGATGACCAGCATGTGGTCGTCTTCAAAAATAATCTTGAAATCCGCACTCGGCACATGCGCGTGCGCGGCGGCTTCACTCGGCTGCGCGACGCGAATAGGCGGCACGCGCACCAGATCGCCAAGCTCCAGGCGATACTGAGCGTCTATCCGGCCCTTATTCACGCGCACTTCGCCGCTGCGCAGAATTCGATAAATGTGGCTCTTGGGCACGCCTTTACAGACGCGCAAGAGGAAGTTGTCGATGCGCTGTCCGGCCGCGCTGTCGTCGATCTCGATGATGGAGACCTGGTCGCTTGCGACCGATTTCTGGGATATTTTGCCTAACTCTTTCATTCTGAATATAATTTGCCCAGCAGTCTGCGGCGGCCGGCGCAGTGACCGGAATTCGGGCAGGTTGCGCAGGTGCAAGCGATAAACCGTTATTTTACTTGCGCCGGGGTCTGGTTGCTCACCCTCAAATGAGATGCAACAAGTTGCACGCACGAAGTCAGTGCCCGGCAGGGACGGCGCCCACAGGCGCGTTCGGTCAAGGTCAGCTTCGACGGTAACGGAATTTTGGTCAAAAAGAATTTAACTTTCAGCTTCGGTATCCGGCGGTATGACGCCAAGTTGTAGAAGCTGCGAGTTGCGAAAATACGGCGTGCGCCCGAGGCGTCTTGTAGAAAGTACAAGACATGGCGACGTCAAAATGAGGCGAGACACCCCCAGCAGGAAAAGACGCGCCGCCTGCGCGAACTTCCCGCTGCGGCATGACCGCAGCCTCCGACCCTCCGGTCACGCGCCCAGTTGGCGCACCGGCGCGAGTGGACGAAGGCTTATGAAGGTCTGCCGGCAGAACCCGCGGCGTGTCGGGTCATTATTTGAAGCCGTGTTCGCATGTGCCCTGCGGCCTCGCGTCCATTTTTTAATGGGGCCGGGCCCTCTCAGGCAATTCTCCCGCCATTTTTCCCGCTCCAGCGTGCTTGTGAAAACACAATAAGGCGCGGCATGCCGCTGCCCTCATGGCTCTCGCGACTGACAACCGCGCAGCCGGAGGCAGGCTAAGCCGCTCTGGAGCCGTTCAATGAAACGAATGTTGTTCAACGCGACGCAGCAGGAAGAACTGCGCGTCGCCATCGTCGATGGGCAAAAACTCATCGATATCGACATCGAAACCGCCGGGCGCGAACAGCGCAAAGGCAATATTTACAAAGGCATCATCACCCGCATCGAGCCGTCGCTCGAAGCGTGCTTCGTCAACTACGGCGAAGACCGTCACGGTTTTCTGCCGTTCAAGGAAGTCGCCCGTCAGTATTTCCGCGACGGCGTCGACATGCGTTCCGCCCGTATCCAGGACGCCCTGAAAGAAGGTCAGGAACTGATCGTCCAGGTCGAAAAGGAAGAACGCGGCAACAAGGGCGCGGCTCTCACCACATTCATCTCGCTCGCCGGCCGGTATCTGGTTCTGATGCCGAATAACCCGCGTGGCGGCGGCGTGTCGCGCCGTATCGAAGGCGACGACCGTCAGGAACTGCGCGAAACCATGGCGCAACTGCAATTGCCGGAAGGCATGAGCATCATCGCGCGCACGGCCGGCATTGGCCGCAGCGCCGAAGAGCTGCAGTGGGACCTGAACTACCTGATGCAGCTGTGGCGCGCGATCGAAGCCGCGTCGCAAAGCGGCTCGAACGGTCAGCCGATGCTGATTTATCTCGAGTCGAGCCTCGTGATCCGCGCGATCCGCGACTATTTCCAGCCGGACATCGGCGAAATCCTGATCGACACCACCGAAATCCATGACCAGGCCCGCGCCTTCATGGATATCGTGATGCCGGATAATGTCAGCAAGGTGAAGCGGTATCACGACGACGTGCCGCTCTTCTCGCGCTTCCAGATCGAACACCAGATCGAAACGGCGTACTCGCGCACGGTTCCGCTGCCGTCGGGCGGCGCAATCGTGATCGACCACACCGAAGCGCTGGTCGCGATCGACGTGAACTCGGCACGCGCCACCAAGGGCGCCGATATCGAGGAAACGGCTGCACGCACCAACCTCGAAGCCGCCGACGAAGTCGCTCGCCAGTTGCGTCTGCGCGACCTCGGCGGCCTGATCGTGATCGACTTCATCGACATGGAGTCGGCCAAGAGCCAGCGTGAAGTCGAGCAACGCCTGAAAGACGCGCTCAAGCATGACCGTGCGCGCGTCCAGATGGGCAAGATTTCGCGTTTCGGCTTGATGGAACTGTCGCGTCAACGTCTGCGTCCGGCGCTGTCGGAAGGCAGCCACGTGACCTGCCCGCGCTGTAACGGCACGGGTCATATCCGCGATACCGAATCGTCCGCGCTGCAAGTGCTGCGGATCATTCAGGAAGAAGCGATGAAGGAAAACACCGCGGCGATCCATTGCCAGGTGCCGGTCGAAGTGACCGCCTTCCTGTTGAACGAAAAGCGCGCCGAAATCAACAAGATCGAGTCGCGTTTCAAGGTCAATGTCGTCCTGATTCCGAACAAGCATCTCGACACGCCGCATTACAAGCTCGAGCGCCTGCGTCACGACGATGCACGCCTCGACGACCCGCGCGCGTCGTGGAAGATGGCCGAAGAAGCGGCACGCGAACTGGAATCGGAAACGGGTTACAGCAAGCGCACCGAAGAAGTGAAGCCGAAGCAGGAAGCGGCGGTCAAGGGCATCACGCCTGAGAAGCCGGCACCGAGCGCGCCGGTTCGTCCGGCGGCAACCCCGGCTCCGGTCGCGGTGGCTCCGGCTACCGGCGGCTTCATCGGCTGGCTGAAGAACCTGTTTGGCGTGCAGTCGGCGGCTCCCGCTCCTGTCGCACCGGCTACGACCGAAAAGCAGGCGCGTCCGCAACGCGGCGAGCGCACGGAACGCGGTGAGCGCACCGGCGAACGCGGCGGCGACCGCAACCGCAATCGCCGTAGCGGCACAGCCGGCCGCGATGCGGCAGGCCGTACCGAAGGCGCGACCGGTGGTCGTCAGGCTCAAGGTCAGCAACCGTCGCAACGTCAGGAACGCGAACCGCGTGAGGGCCGTGAGGCACGCGAAGGCCGTGAACCGCGCGAAGCACGCGAGCCGCGTGGCAACCGTGAGCCGCGTGAAGCACGCGAGCAACGCGAACCGCGCGAGGCCCGTGAAGGCCGTGAACCGCGCGAGGCTCGTGAGCCGCGCGAAGGCCGCGAAAACCGTGACCGCGACACTCGTGGTAACGATCGCACGGAAACCGCGGAAGGCGCAGCACAGCGCGCTGAACGTGGCGAACGTCAGGAACGCGGCGAGCGTCGTGAGCGTGGCGAACGTGCTGAACGTGGTGAGCGCCGCAAGCCGCAAGCCGAAACCGCTGACGCACTGACGCAAACCGACGCGCAAGCGGAAGAACTTGCCCGCAATCAGGCCGCACTCGGCGAAAACGGTGCTCCAGTCGATCAGGAAGCCGTGGCGCGTGAGGGTGAAGAGCGTCGTCGTCGCCGTCGCGGCCGTCGTGGTGGTCGTCGTGAGCGTGAAGAGGACGTGAACGGCAACCTCGCAGCGGACGTTGCGGAAGCCGAAGGCGACTCGTCGAACGTCAGCGATGAAGCACCGGTGCGCGCGGCTCATCAGCCGGTCGAGCACAAGGCCGATGTCGTCGAATCGAACGAAAAGGCGCAGGAAGTCACGCCGGTGGAAGTGGTGGTTGCCGCTGTCGCGACCGAAACCGCCGTGGTGACCGAACTGCACGCGTCGGCCGAAACGCCGGCTCTGGCTGTCGAGAAGGCTGCGAAGTCGGAAACCGTGGTGCCGGTCGAACAAGCTCCGGCTGCAGTTGAGCCGGTGGCAGTTGCGCCGGTGGCAGTTGAGCCGGTGGCACAAGCCGCCGCGCCGGTCGAAGCTGCGCAAGCCGCTCCGGCCGCTAGCGAAACGGTTTCGCTGGTCGAACCGGTCGCGCGTGTCGAAGCTCCGGTTCAGGCGCCCGTCGTGGCCCCGGCTGTCGAGGCGCAAGCCGCACCGGCGCCGGTAGTCGCAGCGCAGGCTGCACCGGCTCCGGCCGCCGTGGTCGAAGCACCGGCAGTTGCGCCGGCGCCGCAAGCCGAGATCGTCGAAGCGCAACCGGTCGCAGCAGCAGAACCGGCTGCAGTCGTCGCGGTTGCTCCGGTAGCAGAACCGGCAGTGGTCGAGCCGGCGCCTGTCGCCGCAGCGCCGCAGGCAACGCAGGCGCCCCGCGCAGCCAGCGTGTCGGCTGAAGCCCTGAAGCCCGTGCTCGAACAGGCCGGCCTCGTCTGGGTGAATACCGACGCCGACAAGCTCCGCGCCGCGCAGGATGTAGCTGCACAAACCGTCAAGCCGGCCCGTGTGGTTCGTGAGCGCAAGTCGCTGCCGCCGGTCGACAACGCACCGATGCAGCAAGTCGAAACGGGCAAGCATCCGCAGTAAGCTGCTCTGCCTTAGTCAAAAAGCCCGCCTTCACAGGCGGGCTTTTTGCTTTTATGAGCGTGAAGATGGACGCAGAGCGAAATCCCAAACGCGCCCGGATATGCCCATCCCCGTATACCCGACGCGCTCGGAAGCCCGCCTGTCATCGGAAGCATTTCCGATAGAATGAATAATTGGCTTTCTATTCAAGCATCAGAGCAAGCACCAAGCGAAGCAATCCATGTCCCGACGCATCATCCCAGTTGCCGATTTCAGCGCGGCGCCGGTCATCTCCGGCCCAGTGCAAACGCCTAGCGGCGTATTGCATGACACGCTGTCGCGTCCGCTGCGTGATCTGCGTATTTCGGTAACGGACCGCTGCAACTTCCGCTGCGTTTATTGCATGCCGCGCGCGGTGTTCGACAAGGATTACGCGTTCCTGCCGCATAGCGCCCTGCTCAGCTTCGAGGAAATCGAGCGACTGGCGCGACTCTTCGTCGCGCATGGCGTCGAAAAAATCCGGCTGACGGGTGGCGAACCGCTACTGCGCAAGAATCTGGAGTTTCTGATCGAGCGGCTCGCGCAACTGACCACGCCAACCGGCCGCCCGCTCGATCTGACGCTGACCACCAACGGCTCGCTGCTGGAGCGCAAGGCGCGCAGTCTGAAAGACGCCGGCCTGACCCGCGTCACGGTAAGCCTCGACGCGCTCGACGACACCCTGTTTCGCCGCATGAACGACGCCGACTTCTCGGTTGCCGATGTGCTCGACGGCATTGCCGCGGCGCAGGCGGTGGGACTCGCGCCCGTCAAGGTCAACATGGTGGTGAAACGCGGCACCAACGACAGCGAAATCGTGCCGATGGCGAGCCATTTCAAAGGCTCGGGCGCGGTGCTGCGCTTCATCGAATATATGGACGTGGGCACGTCGAACGGCTGGAACATGACCGAAGTGCTGCCGTCCGCCGACGTGGTCACGCGAATCGCCCAGCATTTCCCGCTCGCTCCGCTCGACGCGCATAGTCCCGCCGAGACCGCCCAGCGCTGGGGCTACGTGGACGGCGGCGGCGAGATCGGCGTGATCTCGAGCGTCACCCGTGCGTTTTGCAGCGATTGCACGCGTGCCCGTCTGTCGACCGAAGGAAAGCTGTACCTGTGTCTGTTCGCGTCGTCCGGTCACGATTTGCGCGCGTTGCTGCGCAGTGGTGCGAGCGATGCCGAGATCGCCACCGCCGTCGCCGAAATCTGGCAGGGCCGCAGCGACCGCTATTCGCAGTTGCGCGGCAGCCAGGCGGCGCAAGCGCGCGAACAGGCGGGCCGCCGCGTTGAAATGTCGTACATCGGCGGCTAATCTGGGCGGCCCACGCATGGAAACGTCCCGCGCACAAATCACCGGCCTGCTGCTGGCCGGTGGGCGCGGCATGCGGATGGGCGGCGTCGATAAAGGACTTCAACTGCTGCGCGGCGAGCCGCTTGCCGCGCACGTTTTGAAGCGCCTCGCGCCGCAAACAGGCGCGCTGCTGATCAGCGCCAATCGCCATCCCGATACTTACGCCGCACTTGGTGCGCCGTTCGGCGCCACCGTCGTTGCCGATACGCTGCCCGGTTTTCCCGGACCGCTGGCCGGCCTGCTCGCCGGACTGCGCGCGGCCGGCACCACGTACGTGCTGAGCGCCCCTTGCGATTCCCCGTGGCTGCCCGCCGACCTCGCCGCCCGCCTCGCTCTGGCAATGGACTCGGCCCAAGCCGATATCGCGACCGTCACGACCGTCGACGAAAAAGGCCAGAAGTCGCTGCATCCCGTATTTGCGCTGCTGCGCACCACCCTCGCCGACGACCTCGCCGCGTTTCTGGACGCCGGAGAGCGTAAGGTTCGCGCGTGGTACGCACGCCACAGGGCGGTGGAAGTCGTCTTTGGCGACGAGCGCGCGTTTTACAATATCAATTCGCTACAAGAACTCGCCGACCTCGAACGTGATTGAGGCCCCGGTTGACAATCCCGCTTCGGCCATACGGCAATTGCTGCTCCCGCCTCCGGTTGCGCCGTCCCGCTCTTCATGACCACGCTTATCGAATTTTCCCGCTGCATCGCGCAGTACGATCCTCATGCGCTACCCGTTTCGGCCGCTCAGGCGATTGTTCGTCAGTGGGTCTCGCCCGTCACGGCCGTCGAGCGCGTGCCGTTGCGCGACGCGCTCGACCGCGTGCTCGCAACCGATATCGTTTCGCCGATCAACGTGCCGTCGCACGACAATTCCGCGATGGACGGCTATGCGTTCAAACGCGCAGCATTGGCAACGGGCAATTCTGCGGATGAGTCCGCGGTCCAGCTGACGATTGTCGGCAAGGCGCTGGCCGGGCATCCGTTCGAAGGCGGCATCGGCGTCAATCAATGCGTCCGCGTGATGACCGGCGCCTGCATGCCGGCCGATTGCGACACGGTGGTGCCACAAGAACTGGTCGAACGCAACGCCGACGCCACGTCGATCCGCTTCGCGGCCAACGCGGTCGCCGCGGGCGCGAACCGGCGCCTGGCCGGTGAAGATCTGGCCCGTGGCCAGGTCGCGTTACGGGCTGGCCGCATCATGCGCGCGTCGGACCTCGGCTTGCTGGCGTCGCTCGGCATCGGCGAAGTTAGCGTGCGGCGGCGTTTGCGCGTCGCGTTTTTCTCGACCGGCGACGAATTGCGCTCGCTCGGCGAACCACTCGATCCCGGCTCGGTGTACGACAGTAACCGCTATACGCTGTTTGCGATGCTGCGTCGGCTGAACGTCGACACGCTCGACCTCGGCGTAGTGCGTGACGAACCCGCCGCGCTCGAAGCCGCGTTGCGCAGCGCCGCGGCCAGCGCCGACGTGGTGCTGACCTCGGGCGGCGTGTCGGTCGGCGAAGCGGATTTCACCAGACAACTGCTGCGAACTTTCGGCGACGTCGCGTTCTGGAGCATGGCCATGCGGCCAGGCCGTCCGCTCGCGTTCGGCCGCATCTGGTCCGGCGAGCGGCCAGGCGTCGGACTGCCTGCGCTATTCTTCGGCTTGCCCGGCAATCCGGTCGCCGTGATGGTGACGTTCTATCAGATCGTGCGCGAAGCATTGCTGCTGATGTCCGGCGCAACACCGCAACCGCTGCCGGTCATCCACGCTAAAAGCCGTCAGGCGATCCGCAAACGCGTCGGACGCACCGAGTTCCAGCGCGGCGTCGCCGAACAGGATGAGCAAGGCATTTGGCACGTCACGCCCACCGGATCGCAAAGCTCCGGCGTGTTGAGTTCGATGAGCGAAGCCAATTGCTTTATCGTGCTCGGGCACGACGAAGGCGAGATTGCCGAAGGTGAGCGCGTCGATATCATGCTGTTCGACGGGCTTATCTGAGCGGGCCGCACACGGCGCGTCGCGCAACATAGCAGCATTGGCAACACACCCCAGCTTCACCCGCATTACCCGCAACACCTATTAACACCACGACCACGACACACGGGTTTGACTCACATGAAAAAACAGATTTCGTTTATTGCACCAGGACAGACAGCCAAAGCACTTATCCTCGTGTACCTGACGTTCTCGGTGCCGATCGTGCTGCTGGGCGTGCTGGTTGCATTTATTCGTTATGGGTCGGTGGAATTGAGCACGGTGTTCAGCGCGCTGCTGCTGAACGCGATTCTCGGCTTCGTGCTGCTGTGGATCGCTTGCCACGCGTACAACTGGGTGGCATCGCGCTTTGGCGGCATCGAGATTCACCTGACCGACGCCCCCGAAGAGGCGTAAATGCTCGCGACGATCCGCGCCGCCGCGCCTGAGGACACCAGTGCCATCTTCGCACTGACCTACGAACTGGCGGAATTCGAGAACCTCACGCACGTCTTTGTCGCGACCGAAGACGGTCTGCGCGACGCGCTGTTCGGCTCGCGCCCGTCGATCGAAGGGCTGGTCGCGGAGAACGAAGGACGGCTCGTCGGCTACGCGCTGTTCTTCCACAATTATTCGAGCTTCGTCGGCAAGCGCGGCTTGTATCTCGAAGACGTCTACGTCCAACCTTCGCAACGTGGCAGCGGTTTGGGCAGCGCTTTCCTGCAACGACTCGCGGCTCTCGCGGTGGAACGGCAATGCGGCCGATTCGAATGGACCGTACTGGACTGGAACCAGCCGGCCATCGATTTCTATAAAAAGATGGGCGCCACCGTGTTGCCGGACTGGCGCGTGGTGCGAGTCTCAGGTGACGCGCTCGATAAGCTGGCCTCCGGCGCGTGAGTTAGCCTTTAACCAGGCTGTAAAACTCAGCCTTACTGCTCCTCTGGGTCCACCCCCGACAGCGCATCGCCGATCAACCCGCTCGCCTCATCGCCCGGCAATGCCTCGACGTCGCGCAGCTTGCGGGTCATCACGCGGGTACGCGTTTCCGCTGCTTCGATCGAACGCGTGACCGTTTCCAGTTGCGCCTTGGTTTTCGCGAGCACGTCGCCGAATTTGCCGAACTCCGTCTTCACCGCGCCCAACACCTGCCACACCTCGCTCGACCGTTGTTCGATGGCGAGCGTGCGGAAACCCATCTGCAAACTGTTGAGCAGCGCGGTCAGCGTGGTCGGTCCGGCAATCGTCACGCGATAGTCGCGTTGCAGCATGTCGCTCAGGCCCGGCCGGCGCAACACTTCAGCGTATAACCCCTCGGTAGGCAGGAACAGCAGCGCGAAATCGGTGGTGTGCGGCGGCGACACGTACTTCTCCGCGATCGTGCGCGCTTCGGCGCGGATTCGCGCTTCGAGCGCGCGCGATGCTTCTTCCACCGCGACCGGATCGGCGCGCTCCTGCGCTTCGATCAGACGCTCATAGTCCTCGCGCGGAAACTTGGCGTCGATCGGCAACCAGACCGGCATATTCACGCCGCCCTGCTCCGCGCGTCCCGGCAATTTGATCGCGAACTCGACGCGGTCCGCGCTCTTCGGCACCGTCGCCACGTTTTTTGCGTATTGATCGGCGGTGAGCAACTGTTCGAGCAACGCCTCAAGTTGCACCTCGCCCCACGTGCCGCGCGTTTTGACGTTGGTGAGCACCTTCTTCAGATCGCCGACACCCGCCGCGAGCGTCTGCATCTCACCCAGACCGCGATGCACCTGCTCCAGCCGGTCGGACACCAGCTTGAACGACTCGCCCAAACGCTGTTCAAGCGTGGCGTGCAGTTTTTCGTCGACGGTACGCCGCATCTCCTCGAGCTTGACCGAGTTGTTTGCTTCGATGTCCTTCAGCCGCGCCTCGATGGTCGCGCGCACTTCGGCAAAGCGCCGGTCGTTCGCCTCGGTCAACTGGCCGAGTTGCAGGCTCAGCGTGTCGCCGAAATGCTTCAGCGAGCGCCCCTGTTCGTCACGTGCCTGTTGCGCCTGGACCTGCAAACTCTGACGCACCGCGTCGAGTTGCTGCGCGAATCCATCGATCTTGCCGCCCTGCACCGTCGTCATGCTGCTGAATTGCGCCGCCAGCGTCTGCTGAAAGTGCGCGAAACCGCTGCTCTGCTCGGTACGCGACACGCGCGCCGCTTCGGTGATGTCGTTACGCAGTTGCCGTTCAAGCCGCTCATAAGCATGGGCCTGCGTATCGGCGGCGACGTCGATACGCTGATGCAGCAGCTCGAACTGCTCCTCGTCGTCAGCGCGTTTGGGAGCGCGCATCAGCAACGCCAGCGCGATTATCAGCGCGACCGCCAGTACCGCGACGGCGGCCACCAGAACCATGGTCATGAACGCGCCTTGCCGATAACGTCAGGGTTGATCGGATTCGGCGGACGACCCGCGCGCGGACCTTCACCCAACGCGGCAATCAGATTATCTGCGGCGAGATTCGCCATTGCGCGACGCGTGCTTTCGGTTGCGCTGGCAATGTGCGGCGTCAGCACGATATTGGGCACGGTCAGAAGATCAGGATTCAGATTCGGCTCACCTTCGAATACATCCAGACCGGCCGCCGCGATCTGTTTGGATCGAAGCGCTTCGACGAGCGCCGCATCGTCGACGATACCGCCGCGCGCGATGTTCGTGAGCGTCGCGGTCGGCTTCATCTGCGCGAGTTCAGCCGCGCCGATCGTGTGATGGCTTTCCTTCGAGTACGGCAAGACCAGCACGACATGATCGGCACGCCGCAACAAATCTTCTTTCGATACGTAGGTCGCGTTCAACCCGGCTTCGATCTCCGGCGCTACGCGCGAACGGTTGTGATAGATCACCTGCATGTTGAAGCCCTTTGCCCGACGCGCAAGCGCCTGACCGATCCGGCCCATGCCGATCACGCCGAGCGTCGAGCCGTACAGGTCGCTGCCGAGAAAACCGTCGTACGTCCACTTCTGCCATTTGCCCGCGCGCAGCCAGTGCTCCGATTCGGCGATACGGCGAGCCGTCGCCATCATCAGCGCCCAGCCGAAGTCGGCGGTCGATTCGTTCAGCACGTCCGGCGTATTGGTGCCAAGCACGTTCGCGGCGTTAAACGCAGCCAAGTCGAAGTTGTTGTAGCCCACCGCCATGTTCGACACCACGCGCAGACGCGGGGCCGCAGCGAGAACGGCGGCGTCGATCGGCTCACCCGCGGTCAGCGCGCCGTCTTTATCCGCGAGACGGCGCTTCAGTTCGTCGGCGGGCAACACGTCGCCCTGATTCCAGTCGACCTCGAAATGCTGCTTGAGCCGCTCGATCACATCGGGAAAGATCGAACGGGCGACGAGGATTTTCTGCATTTCAATTCTCCATATAGCGCTTCGAGCGGAATTATCGCGGCATCAAAAAAAGAGCCATCCGGTGACGATAAAAAGCGGCAGCAATATCGCACCGGACCAACCCATGTAGGCGAAAAAACTCGGCATGCGCACGCCGCGCGATTGCGCGATGGACTTAACCATGAAGTTTGGTGCGTTGCCGATGTAGGTGTTCGCGCCCATGAACACGGCACCCGCGGAAATCGCGGCGAGCGTGGTGGCGCCCGTGGTCATCAGCGTCGACGCGTCGCCGCCGGCCAGGTTGAAGAACACGAGGTAGGTAGGAGCATTGTCGAGAAACGAAGACAGCAGGCCGGTCGCCCAGAAATAGCGGATGTCGTACGGCTGGCCGGACGGGTCGTTGACCAGATGGACAAGGCCCGCGAATCCGCCCGCCTCGCCTGCACGCAGAATCGTGATGACCGGCACGATCGTCACGAAGATGCCTGCGAACAGTTTGGCCACCTCTTCGATTGGCGCCCAGTTGAAGTCGTTGCCCGCGCGAGCCGCACGCGGAGTCAACGCGAGCGACAGCAAAGTGACGCCAGCTAGCGTGACATCACGCACCGCGTTCTGCAATGCCACGTGTGTGCCGAACACGTCGAACGTGACCTGCGGGCGCCACAAACCGCTCATCAGCACGAGTCCGATCACGACGGCGAGCAACAGAAAATTGATCTTGCCGTCGATACCGAACGGCAAGCCGTCAGGTGTCGGATCGACAAAACGCGAGTGTTCCTCTTCCCGCCGATGAAAGTAGTACGAGTCGAGCGCATAGAAGCCGGCCAGCAGCACACCGCTGACGAACAGCATCGGCAGCGCGAGATGCGTCGTGGTCCAGAAGAAATTGACGCCTTCGAGAAAGCCCAGGAACAGCGGCGGGTCGCCCAACGGCGACAACGAGCCGCCGACGTTCGCCGCGAGAAAAATGAAGAACACGACGACGTGAACCACATGCCGCCGGTTATCGTTCGCGCGCAGCAGCGGACGGATCAGCAGCATGGCCGCGCCGGTCGTGCCCATGACACTTGCGAGCAGCGTGCCCAGCGCAAGAATCGCCGTGTTCAGGCGCGGCGAGCCGTGCAGATTGCCGCGCACGCAGATGCCGCCCGCCACCGTGTAAAGCGCGGTCAGCAAAACGATGAACGGCACGTACTCGTCGAGCATGGCGTGCACCAGCGAGCCGAAAGCCGCGCCAGCGCCGAACTGCAGTCCGAACGGAACGAGGAAAATGAGCGCCCACGTGGCGGCAATCTTGCCGAAATGGTGATGCCAGAACGCTGGCGCGACGAGTGGAAATAGCGCGATGGAAAGCAGCACGCCCGCAAAGGGCAAGCCCCAGAGGGCCGAGAGCTTTGCGCCGTCGAGCGTGGCGGCAGAGGCTGGTTCAGACCATCCCGCCAGCATCAATACAGCAGCGAGCAAGATGGCCGCCGACCCTGCCAGCCCCTTCAGATTCCCTGGCTCGCGGGCGTTAAAGGCGTTGCGGGCAACCCCGACCGCGCGCGCGCCGAAGCCCTGCTGCAGTCGCGCTTCAAGCATCCTGTACGACGATGGCATGTACCCGATAAGGGCCGTGCGCGCCCAGCACGATGGTCTGTTCGATATCGCCCGTGCGCGACGGCCCGGAGACGAAATTGACGGCACGGGGCAACTCGCCGCGCTCTTTGCGGATCAGGCCAAACGCCTCTTCATGGCCCGCGACAATGCGCGAAGCAGGCACGATGGCAATGTGCGTTTCCGGCAGCAGTCCGGCCGATGCATAAGTCTGCGGCCCCGACAGCAGCACGAGCGTGCCGGTCTCGGCAGTCGCACAGAAGCAGCCGGTGAGACCGACTACATCGCCGTCTTTCGGTTTGCGGAATTCGACGCTCAGGCCCGCTTCGGCCCATTGCAGATCTTGAAGCGTTTGCCACGCGATAGCCTGCAGCGGCAAAGCAAGTTGTGTGAGGTAGCGATGTGCGGCGGCTGGAACGTCGGCCAAGGTCTGGACAGACTCGACCGTGGTAGCCATCTTCTGCGCTTCTTCGATGAAACGTGCGACCAGATCGCCGGGCATCTCCGGCCGGGGACCTGCGGGATGACGCGCCAGATAGTCCGCTGCGGCTTCGCGTTCGGAAGCTGACGGCTCCGGCTCACGCCCTTGCGCTGCGCGGATGCGCGCCAGGATGTTGCGGCGGGCAATCGATGTGTCCATATGCGAAATCCTCGTGTCACAGCCGTGCGATGTAACGAGGATTATACCGGCCGCCCTTCGCGCGAACACCCTGGCCGAACGGCCTGTTGCGCTGCATTCGACGCGCGGTGAAACTGGTCACCGCGCGACTCGAAGCATGTGTAAAACAGTTTGAAGCAAGCGTGAAGCGACGTTACTTCGCAACGTCCTCTTCAGGCTGGGCAATGCCGAACACCTGCCGCAAATACGCGAGATAGGCCTTGTCCTCGCACATGTTCTTGCCCGGCGAATCCGACAGCTTGGCCACCGGCTGACCATTGCAGCGGACCATCTTGATGACGATCTGCAGCGGGTTATAGCCGAGGTCGTTGGTCAGATTCGTGCCCACGCCGAATGCCAGCTTGCAGCGTCCGCGGAAACGTTCGTAGAGTTGCAGGACCTTCGGAATGTCGAGCGCGTCGGAGAACACAAGGATCTTCGTGCGCGGGTCGCAGCGGTTCGCCTCGTAGTGCTTGAGCAGGCGCTCACCCCAATCGAACGGGTCGCCCGAGTCGTGACGCGCGCCGTCGAACAGCTTGCAGAAGTACATGTCGAAGTCGCGCAGGAACGCCTGCATGCCGTACACGTCGGAGAGCGCAATACCGAGGTCGCCGCGATATTCCTTCGCCCACATTTCGAAGCCGAAGGTTTGCGAGTCGCGCAAACGCGGACCGAGCGCCTGACATGCCTGCAGGTATTCGTGCGCCATCGTGCCGAGCGGCGTGAGGTTGTGCTTCATCGCGTAAAAGACGTTGCTGGTGCCCGCGAACTGCTCGCCCAGGCCGTCTTTCAATGTGAGCGTCACTTCCTCGTGCCATTGCTTCGAGAAGCGGCGGCGTGTGCCGTAATCGGCAATCTTGCAGTCGGCGAATTCCGGACGCGCGCCCAGCAGCTTGATCTTCTCGACCAGACGGCCGCGCCCTTCGCTGTAGTCGGGCTTTTGCTGCGTGTTGCGGAAATAGACCTCGTTGACGATCGCGAGCATCGGAATTTCGAACAGGATCGTATGCAGCCACGGCCCTTTGATTTCGATGTCGATTTCGCCATTGCCCTTCGGCGACGCTTCAATCGAAATGTATTTCTCGCTCAGATGAAACAGCGCGAGAAATTCGATGAAGTCGCCCTTGATGAAGCGCATGCGCCGCAAATAGTCGAGCTCGTCGTCGGTGAAGCGCAGCTCGCAGAGCTTGCGCACTTCATCGCGAATCTCGCCGATATACGGCACGAGATCGACATTCGGTGTGCGGCAGCGGAAGCGGTACTCCACATTCGCGGCGGGAAAATGATGCAACACCACTTGCATCATCGTGAACTTGTACAGATCGGTATCGAGCAGCGAAGTAATAATCATGATGGTGCGAACTAACCGCTTGAAAACGGAAGGCCTGACTCAACCCATGCGCTTGCGGCACGCCCCGTGCGCGCCGAATTGACGCATGTTACCCGAATGCGCTTGACTTCTGCGCGGCGGCGGGCTGCCGCACCGCTTACCTCGAAAAAGCCTGTCGCGCCAAGGCTATAAACTAATCACGAAAACATATAAAAGGCGTAGCCCGATGCTATATGCGCCTCTTGACGTTACGTTACAATAGCGCTTTTGGCGTTTTCGCCTCCCCTGATTCTGCATGCAGGAGCTGCCTGAATGACTCACGTTGTGACCGAAAGCTGCATCAAGTGCCGCTATACCGACTGTGTCGATGTGTGCCCGGTGGACTGCTTTCGCGAAGGTCCCAACTTCCTCGCGATCGACCCCGATGAATGCATCGACTGCGCCGTGTGCGTGGCCGAGTGTCCGGTGAACGCCATTTATGCCGAAGAAGACGTGCCGGGCGACCAGCAGAACTTCATCGAGCTGAATGCCGATCTGGCGAAGAACTGGCCGAGCATCACCAAGACCAAACCGCCACTTCCGGAAGCCGAAGAATTCAAGGACGTGAAGGACAAGCTGGAACTGCTCGCGCGCTGAGCTTCGTAGCCGGCCACTAGCTGGTCAAGACCCTGCAAGATTCAAATTTAAACGAGATGAACACAGGGTATTGACAGGCGCAAAAGCTGCCCCTACAATTTCGCTTCTCTGCTGTTGTTGTTCTGTTCCTCGATAGCTCAGTCGGTAGAGCGCCGGACTGTTAATCCGTAGGTCCCTGGTTCGAGCCCAGGTCGAGGAGCCAAGAATTGCAAAGGCCCGTTAACCAAGACGGGCTTTTTAATGTAGATCAAGTTGTACTGCTGTTCCTCGATAGCTCAGTCGGTAGAGCGCCGGACTGTTAATCCGTAGGTCCCTGGTTCGAGCCCAGGTCGAGGAGCCAAAATTTTAAAAGGCCCGCATTCGTGCGGGCCTTTTTGTTTTTGCCCACAGATTTGCTGCACCACCCTGCGACCGACTTTGGATCGCAATTCGGGGCCGCGCAAAAGTTGTTACGCGCTTACGCAGTTGCTTCGGAAAAGCGCGACGACGTACATCCTGTCGCGGTAACGCCAGCCTCCTCATGCGCACGCCGTTATACGATGGCAACTTCCCGGCGCAAATTTCGCACTCGACTTGACCCGACTCGCATCCGATTTGCGCCCAACCCTCGCGCTCATATCCGGCCATCTCATGAAATCGACTTTGTCGCGCATCGTGCTTGCTGCCGCCACCGCACTTCTGTTGCCTTTGGCCCACAGTGAAGAAGTCGGCAGCGTCAATACCAATTTCCGCGTCACGGGTTCGGACCGCGTGGTCGTCGAAGCGTATGACGATCCCGTGGTTCAGGGCGTGACCTGCTATGTGTCGCGTGCGCGCACGGGCGGCGTGAAGGGAACGCTCGGCATCGCCGAGGACCCGACCGAAGCCTCTATCGCGTGCCGTCAGGTGGCCGACATTCATTTCGCCGGGCCTGTGAAGAAACAGGCCGACGTGTTTTCCGTCAGCATGTCGCTGATTTTCAAATCGCTGCATGTAGTGCGCGTGGTCGACACCAAGCGCAACACGCTGGTGTATCTCACTTATAGCGACCGCGTCGTCAGCGGTAGTGCGAAAAACAGCGTCAGCGCCGTGCCGATGCCGGCCGGCACCACGATCCCGCTCAAGTGATGACGCCCGGCGGCCAGGCATCCGCATGCACGCAACTCAAGCGCGCCGCGAGCCGGCGCGACGCGCTACACTGATCGGTCCCACCCGATCTTCGCCATGACCGCCGCCCATCGTTTTCAGGACTCCGCCCACTACTGGCGCACGCCGCTTCTGCCCGGCGCGGACCTGCTCACCGCCGAATATCACGATCACGAATTCGCACCGCACTGGCACGACGCGTACACGATTCCGGTGATTACTGCGGGCGCGGAAGGTTATCGGTATCGCGGCTCAGACTATGTGGCCGAAGTCGGCGGAGTGCCGATCATCAATCCGGGTGAGTTGCATACCGGCTCGAAGGCGGTGGACGCAGGCTGGCGATATCGCGTGATCTATGCGCCGGTCGACTTCATCCAGCAACTTGCCAACGAACTGGGCGACAAGCCGCAAGCTTTGCCGTGGTTCGCGCCGGGTGTGATCCGCGATGACGATCTGGCGAAGCGGCTCGCGCACGCTCACCGTCTGCTCGAAATGGGCGACGATCTGCTTGCCGCCGAAACCGCGATGCTCGACGCGCTGTCCACGCTGCTGGTCCGTTACGCGCAAACGCAGCCCGAACCGTCGCCCGTCGCAACCGACGACGCGCGCGTGGCGCTCATGCAGGAACGGCTGACAGGCGATCTTCTCGAACCGGTGACGCTTGCCGAAATGGCGCTGGCAGCGGGCTTGTCGCCGTTTCACGCGGCGCGTCTTTTCACGCAGACCACCGGCTTGCCGCCTCACGCGTGGCGTAACCAGGTGCGCTTGCAGCGCTCGCTTGCTCCGCTGCGGGCCGGCGTCTCCGTGACCGATGTGGCGGCCGCGAGCGGCTTCACCGATCAGAGTCACTTCACGCGGCATTTCCGGCGGATGTTTGGGGTGCCGCCGGGGCGTTGGCAAGGGGCTTGAAGGGTGCGATAGCGGCCATCGGGCCTTAACAAGGGTCTCGAAGCACGCCTTCTTTTCTGCGCGCCAACGCTCTCCAGCCATCTGCTCATCTAATTTCCATTCTTCGCGCGGGCTTGCGCTTTTTGCCGCCCCGCTCCACCGCAAGAACGTACAAGCCTCGCCCACCCGCTCGCAGCTAAGCTCCTCGAACCAAGGAGACAAGTTTGAGCCATCCCACCGCAAGCCCGGCCGCACACCCGGGCCACCTGAAAGAACTCGCCGCCGGCGCTCGGGACATCATCCCGATGATGGTCGGCGCGGCCCCATTCGGCGTCATCTTCGGCACGCTCGTCGCCTCCGGTCCGCTGCACCTTTGGCACGGACAGCTGATGTCGCTCGTCGTGTTCGCCGGCTCGGCGCAGTTCATCGCGCTCGGTCTGATCGCCGGTCACGCGAGCTTTGCGGTGATCTGGGCGACCACGCTCGTCGTCAATCTGCGTCACGTGCTGTACAGCGCGACGCTCGCGCCGCACGTCGCGCATCTGTCGACCCGCTGGCGCTGGGCACTCGGTGCGCTGCTCACCGACGAAGTCTTCGCCGTCGCCTGGGAACATTACCGGCACAAGGAGCCCGGCACGGTCGGCCCGCACTATTTTTTCGGTGCTGGACTGGCGATGTACCTCAACTGGCAGCTCTGGACCATTGGCGGGCTGCTGTTCGGCGCGGCGTTTCCGGGCCTGCAATCGCTCGGACTCGATTTCGCGATGGTCGCCACCTTTATCGCGATCGTCGTTCCGCAACTCGTCGCGCTGCGCTATATCGCGGCGGCCGCGACCGCCGGCGCGCTGGCTTTTTTCTGGCAAACGTGGCCGTACAAACTCGGCCTGCTGGGCGCCGTGTTCGCGGGCGTTGCGATCGGCGTGCTGTTATCCACGTCGCATTCGTCGCCGCGCGGCGCGCGGAAAACTGCGGAGGCATCGCGATGAACTACGTCGTCCTGATCCTCGGTATGGCGCTTATCACGTGGGTGATCCGCGCGGCTGTTTTCGTCCTCGGCGACCGGCTGGTGTTTTCGCCGCTCGTACGCACGGCGCTCGGTTTCGTCCCCGTTACCGTGCTGACGGCGATCATCGTGCCGATGGCGGTTTCGCCGCACGGCACCAGCGCCGAGTTGACCTGGCGCAATCCGCAACTGGTCGGCGCGCTTGCCGCTGTCGTGGTCAGCGCGGTGACGCGGCGGCCGCTCCTGACGATCGCGGTCGGTCTGACGGTGTTTTTTGTCTGGCAATGTGTCGTGCTTAAATAAACGCGCGGCGTTGGCTTTCCGATGCGAGGGCGCGAAGTTAGTTTGGGTGGCGATGTCCGGCTGGGAGGTGGCGGTTCGTGGCTTGGGCTTCGGAGCAGGCGTAGACCTCGACGCCCCCGCCTGCATCCACCTAAAAACCTACCTACCCGCCCCGACATCCCCCTCTAAACCGCCCGCCCGTCGCCCGCCCTCCCTCAAGTTCCCGCCGAATCCGCCGATATGCAATCGAGGTCCGCGCATCGACATCGGGTACGTCCCGCTGCTCACGCGGCAACTGCAGGAATAAACCGCGTCGGCTTCCGGCGTCGCGCCGCCCGGAATACGCGTGCGGCCGACGGCATCACAAGACCGCGCGGCAGGACCAAACGGGATAACACATGGGTCAAATCACCCTCAAGCTCAAAGACGAAACTCTTGCGTCGCTACGCAAGGATTTCGACGCCTTTCTGCGGGTATCGCTGAAGCTCGATCCGCAGTTCGCGACGCCGTCGTTCGAGGACTTCTTGCGTGCCAAACTGCTCGACAACATGGTGCCGCTGACCGAACACGCGGTTCAGCGAATGCTGCAGGGCGGTCAATACGCGTGGGCCAAACGCACACTGGACAAGGAATTCCCGGACGTCGTCGCGATCCTGATGCGGCAGGCCGGCGAATTCGGCTTCGGCTTCGCGGCGCGTTCGGAGTGGACACCCGAGGAACTCGCGAAGCAGTGTCGCGACTGGGCGGCGGCGATCGTCAAGGAAGCGGAAGGCGACGCGACGCTGATCGACCCGCTCGCGTCGCAGATCAAGAGCGCGGCGCAGGACATTCAGGCACTCGAGGAAACCATGCAGACCCCGGCATGGCGGCTGGTGGAATCGTTGCGTCAGCGTGTCTACGAGGCCAAGGTGGCGTGCGAAGTGAGCGTGGGCAGCACCGCCCGCGAAAAGCTCGGCGAATTGCGCGGATTGTTGCGTCTGGGCATTTCGCACGGTTCGTTCCAGAAGCAGGAAGCGCAACAGATCATGGAATATCTGCGCCTGCTCAAGCCGGAAATTTTTGTCGAAGAACCGTACGACGTGTTTTCGCGGATGGCGGCATGGCTGCGCAATTTCTTCACGCCGCCGAGACCGGCGCCGCAGCAACAACAGCAAAGGCAGTCGCGGTAAGCGCAGCAACGTCGCGGGGGCAGGACACATGCGCATTCGGCGCATCGCAGTCGCCCCGGCCGATATCGGCGCTTGCGTGTGCCAAATGGCCGTCCCCAGTCCGTGCGCAGAATCGAGCCGCACACATTGCCGCCCCGGCGCATGGAGCCCCCAAGTCCCCAATTCGCGCCGGCCTGCCGGTACCTGCCTCTCGAGTCGCCTCAGCCTGCTCGCCTAACCCCCGGCCACATTCCCGGCCTCGTCAATCCCACATCTTCCTGAGCTTCGCCGCGATCTCGATCTTCGCCTGCGCGGCCGCAGCGAGCCCCGTCGCCGTCGGCGCGCTCGGCACCGGCACGCGCGGCCAAGCGTAAGCGTCGAACAACGGCATCAGGTGCGCGGGAATGAAGCGCGTGCGCGACGCCCACACGTGACGGTCGCCCATATGCGTCTGGTTATGCACGTAGAAACGCTGCGGCACGACGATATGCAGATCTTCTTTGGCGCGCGTCATCGCTACGTAGAGCAGACGGCGCTCCTCGTCGATTTCTTCTTCGCTGCCCGTGCCGAGATCGGACGGAATGCAGCCGTCGACGCCATTCAGCACGAACACATTGCGCCATTCCTGCCCCTTTGCCGAATGGATCGTGGACAGGATCAGGTAATCCTCGTCGATGAGCGGCACGCCCGATTCGCCGCTGGTTGCGTCGGGTGGATCGAGCGTCAACTCCGTCAAAAACCGTTCGCGCGACGGATACGTCGCCGCGATGCTTTCCATCTGCAACACATCCGCGTGACGGATCGCGGCGTCTTCGTGATTGCGCTCCAGATGCGGCTCGTACCAGCGCCGCACCATCTCGAACTCGGCGGGCCAAGGCGTCTGCCGCCCGTACACGCTCGACATCAGCCTGACAAACGGATTCCAGTCTTCCTGCGCGCGAGCCGGCGCGGCGAAAGCGGCAAGCGCGCCGCCGGCCGTATCGGCGGGATTGCCGGAACCCGCACGCGCGACGATTTCATCGAGCACCTTCGCGGCGGTCGCCGGCCCCACGCCCGGCAGCAATTGCACGACGCGAAAACCCGCAACACGGTCGCGCGGATTTTCCGCCCAGCGCAATACGGCCAGCACGTCCTTGACATGCACCGAATCGAGAAATTTGAGGCCGCCGAATTTGACGAACGGAATGTTGCGCCGGGTCAGCTCGATCTCCAGCGTTGCGCTGTGCTGCGCGGTACGGAACAGCACCGCCTGCGACTTGAGTTTCATGCCCTGCTCGCGCGCTTCGAGCACCTGCTCGACGATGTAGCGCGCCTGATCGGCTTCGTCGGCGACGGTGACGAGGCGCGGGCGCTGCGCGGACGCCTTGTCGGTCCAGAGATTCTTCGTATAGCGCTCACTGGCCAGTTCGATCACCGCGTTGGACGCGGCCAGAATCGGTTCGGTTGACCGGTAGTTGCGTTCGAGCGTGATCTGCTTGGCGGGCGGATCGAAATGCGCGGGGAAATCGAGAATGTTGCGAACCGTGGCGCCGCGAAACGAATAGATGGACTGGGCGTCGTCGCCGACTACGGTCAGTCCGCGCCCGTCCGGCTTCAGTGCGAGCAGGATCGACGCCTGCAGGCGATTGGTGTCCTGATACTCGTCGACCATCACGTGATCGAAGCGCGCCGACAGATCAGCGGCAATGGTGGGCTCGGCGGCCATGTGCGACCAGTACAGCAGCAGATCGTCGTAATCGAGCACGCTCTGTTTTTGCTTGGCGTCGACATAAGCCGCGAACAGCATGCGCAAATCGGCTTCCCACTCGCGGCACCACGGGAACGCGTTTTCGAGCACATAGCTAAGCGACGCACCCGTATTGACGACGCGCGAATAAATCGCGAAGCACGTGCCCTTGGCCGGAAAACGCCGCTCTTTCGCGGACAAACCGAGTTCATGGCGCACCAGATTCATCAGATCCGCGGAATCCTCGCGGTCGTTGATCGTAAAAGCCGGTGCAAGGCCGATCAGTTCGGCGTATTCGCGCAGCAGGCGCGCGCCGACGCTGTGAAACGTGCCCGACCAGGTGAGCCCCTGCGCGAGCGCGGCCCGCGTACCGAGCGCCGCACCGGCAATACGCGTGACGCGGCGGGTCATCTCCAGAGCGGCGCGGCGCGAAAACGTCAGCAACAGGATGCGGCGCGGATCGGCGCCCTTCACCACCAGATTCGCGACCCGATGCGCCAGCGTATTGGTTTTGCCGGAGCCCGCTCCCGCGATGACGAGCAACGCGCCGGGTGGAGCGTTGGGCATGTCCGCGCCATACTCGACGGCTTCGCGTTGCGCAACGTTCAGCTTCGCCAGCCAGGCGGCGCTATCGAGCGATGGGGACGGCGGAGGCGATTCGGCGACGGAGAGCACAGTGGATTTGGGCGTTGGATGGAATCGAGGATGGCGACGCATACTGTATATCCATACAACTACCGCCGACAAGCGACCCTTTTTTTGTGTGAATCGGGTGTGGTTTTTTGGGGCTCGCGGGACGCGCAGTGCCAGCTCGTGCAGAGCGCGTTTCGACTGACGGAAGCGCGGAAAAATCGGCTAGGCGGGTCAAAAGCTAACGTAAAAAATGGCCCGCGCGCATCAAGCGAACGGGCCATTTTTGTGGGATCGGCAGCATCGAACTACTGCTGCTTTTTCGCGTCCTTCACATTGGCGTCAGCGTTCGCCTTGTCGGCGTCGGCCTGGGCATCGGTCTTCTTCTGGTCGGCCTTGGCCTGCGCGACCGAAGCTTTCTTGTCCGCCTTCGACTGCTCCTTCGCGGCCTTCTTGTCCGCATGGGTGACAGGAGCCGCAGCCGGCCCGCTCGCCTGAGCAAATGCCACCGACGACAGGCAACCCGCGATCAACGCGGCATAAATCCTGTTTTGCGTGGTTCTGGTGATGTTCATGCGATTACCTCCCTCAAACTTTTTTATGCGATGCGTCACACGAAGTCGTCCAAGCATGCCGTCGTCAGCCGACAGCACGCTTCGCGTCTATTAGTGCTTCACATCGGCGCCATCTGTCTGAGCCGATGCCTGACCTTCCATGTTCATCTTCATTTCGTTGTTGGCGGCCTGCTTATCAGCCTTCTTGTTGATCTTGGCGTCGCGCACCTGCTCCTTGTATTGCGCCTTCGCCGCCTTCTGCTGGTCGTTCATTTCAGCCTTCGACGCCTTCTTCGACGCACGATATTCGGCGTTGGCCTTCGCGTTGGCGTCACGCTTTTGCACCAGCGGATCGGTCGAGCCCGACGCGGTCAGACGCGTCGGCGCAGGAGTCGCCGGTTGCATGCCCTGAGCGGCGTCCGTACCTTGCTGCATCTGGGCTTGCGGCTGGTCGCCCGCCCCTGCGGCGGGTTGTGCGGTTTGCGCAACGGCAGCAGTCGCGGCAAAGGCGGTCAGGGCGGTACCGATCAGAAGCGAACGAATCTGGGTCATGGCTAATCCTCTCTAAAGTTGTTGTGACGCGGGCGTATGGGTTTAGGGTCCGGCTCGCGCAGGATGTTTTCCCGCTGCTTGCCACCGACGCCACCCGGTCTTCACGCTGCTGTAAATTCAGCAGGCTTTGCTACATGAGTCCACTTTACGAGTGAAATCGACGATGTACGACCAGTGTTACGGAAGGTTTCACTTTCTGACAATCGCATAACAACTGCGTACCTTAGTCCAGCCGAGGCCGGCATACACCGCGAGCTTCATTCAGGGCAAGCTTGTGGCTTATGATGCGAACCCTTTGCCTGGAGGCGCAAACGCCATGCCCAACCTCGATTTCACGCTCACCGGCGACTACGTCGAACTGCACAATCTCCTGAAGATAACGGGTCTCGCAGACAGCGGCGGCTCCGCAAAAATGATGGTTGCCGACGGCGCAGTCACCGTCGACGGCCGGGTCGAGACGCGTAAAACCTGCAAGATCCGCGCGGGCCAGGTCGTGCTGCTCGGCGATACGCGTATTGCGGTACACGAGGCCTGACCGGTCTCCGGGCACATACTGACGCGGCCTGACAATCCGGAAAGCTGTAGGACGGCGCGCACCAGAATCGTGCTTCTTCGATCGACATCGCCGGACGCAACCCATAAGCTGTTGGTTTCGACAGGCAAACAAGCGGCTGACAAACCGGCATAACGCGCGTTTCATCGCACGACCGGCAGCGGGAAACACCGGGCAGACACTGGCGGACACGGCAAGCAGGCCCGCAACGACGAGCGCAGACAATCAATTTCTGCGCTGCGTCGAGCGAGCGCTCACTACGCCGGCTTTTTATCGAAGCTTGTACGGCCCGCACCCGCCCTGCCGCGACTCGCCGCCAGCCAGCAGCCCCGGCCGGCCACCGAGCCACCCACTGTCGCCAATCTGGATATTTCCGCCGTCAGGCGCTTTCATGACTCAATCCGGCTTCTCCCGGCTGGCCGCCAGGCCGCCGACCCTGTCCCGCCACGCCGCCGACACCGCGCGGCTCGCCGCTCCGCTCGCCATCGCGCAACTGTCGCAAATGGCGATGAGCGTCACCGACACCATCCTGCTCGGCTCGCTCGGCCCCGACGCGCTTGCTGCGGGCGGCCTCGGTGCGAACCTGTTTTTCGTCGTGGTCACGCTGTTGCAGGGCGTGCTGACATCGGTGAGCGTGAGCGTGTCGCACGCGCGCGGCGCGCAGGACGACGGCCGCGTGCCCGACATCTACTGGACCGGCTTTGTGCTGTCGCTGCTGCTGTCCGTGCCGGCGTTCATCCTGCTGTCGTTCGCTTCGCAGATCCTGCTCGCGTTCGGCGAACCCGGGCTGCTTGCGCACAACGTCGGCGAATATGCGGCGGTGCTGCGCTGGGGCGCGCCCGCGAGCCTGATCGGCGTCGGCCTGATGCGCTCGTTCCTGCCCGCGATCGGCGCGGCGAAACGGCTGCTGTGGGTGTCGATTGCGAGCGTCGTCGTGAACGCGTTTCTGAACTACGGGTTGATTCACGGCGCGTATGGTTTGCCGCGGCTCGGCTTTCTCGGCTCGGCGGCGGCGACGTCGATCACCGTCTGGCTGAGCGCGATCGTGCTGATGGCGCTGTTGCATCTGCGGCCGCGCTATCGCCATTTCGTCGTCGCGACACGGCCCAAGGTCCCGTTGATGGGTGAACTGTTCGGGATCGGCTGGCCGGTCGCGATCACTTACGGCGTCGAATCGATGCTGTTTCTCGCCACCGGCCTGATGGTCGGCCTGCTCGGCGAGTCGCAACTGGCCGCGCATCAGATAGCGCTGAACGTGGCGTCGGTCGCGTTCATGGTGCCGCTCGCGATCGGCCAGGCGGCCAATGTGCGGGTCGGCTACTGGTCCGGCGCGGGGCAACCGCTGGCCGCGCGCCATGCGGGTTTTGTCGCGCTCGCGCTCGGCGTCGGCTTCATGACGTTGTCCGGCATGGTGCTGATCGCCGCGCCGCGCTGGATCGTCGGCCTTTACCTGCATCTCGACGATCCGGCCAACGCAGCCACGGTCGCGCTGGCGAGTTCGCTGCTGGGCGTGGCGGCAATTTTCCAGATCGTCGACGGCATGCAGACGGTGGGGTCCGGCTGCCTGCGCGGGCTGAAGGACACTCGCGTGCCGATGATCGCCGCCGCGTTCGGCTACTGGGTGATCGGTTTTCCGACCGGCTACACGCTGGCGTTTCACTTCGGTCTCGGCGCACGCGGGCTGTGGTGGGGACTCGCGGCAGGCCTGGCGAGCGTCGCGGTGCTGATGACGCTGCGCTTTCACAAGCTGAGCCTGCGGCACGTGTCGCCGCAAGCGGCCGATGCTCCGTCGGCGGGGCCGGTTTGAACCGGCGGTTTGAATTGACGGTTTAAATTGAGTGAGGCGGTGCGAACAGGCGTGGCTCAGTAATCCGGCTTCAATGGTTCGCGCCCGTTTGCACGCATGAGCGCGCTTCGCGCCGGGCCCCCGCCAGATCCTGTCGAGCCTCCGTCCCAAGCCCATCCGCCGCAAAAGGTAAAATGCCGGTCCCGGCACCGTGGCGCACACCCGCATCCAGGCGCCGGAACCCGCTAGCACGCCTCACAAAGGCCAGCATCGCCACAAGGCTCATCCATGGCCCGCCCGGCTCGCCGCTTCGTCGCGGCAGACTTCGAAGGCCCGCCGTCCTGCAGGACGGCCCGCTCGACACACCCCGATTTACCCCGCCTCACCCCGACTTCTCGCGATAAAACATAACCAAGGACCACCCGTCATGCTTGCCCGCGTCACTCGTCTGTTTCCGCTCTGGGCCGTGCTCGTCTCCGTCGCCGCCTACTTCTCGCCGGCCTCGTTCGCCGGCATTGCGCCGCACGTCACCACGCTTCTCACCATCATCATGCTGGCGATGGGCGTCACGCTGTCGGTGGCCGACTTCCAGCGCGTGTTCACGCGGCCCGCGCCGGTAATCGCCGGCATCGTGCTGCATTACCTCGTGATGCCGCTCGCCGCATGGGTGATCGCCAAGGCACTGCGCATGCCGCCGGATCTGACCGCAGGCATGGTGCTGGTGGGCAGCGTCGCGAGCGGCACGGCGTCGAATGTGATGATCTATCTGGCGCGCGGCGACGTGGCGCTGTCGGTGACGATCAGCGCGCTGTCGACCCTCGTCGGCGTGTTCGCGACACCGCTGCTCACGCGTCTTTACGTGGATGCGTCGATCTCCGTCGACGTGCACGGCATGCTGATGAGCATCCTGCAGATCGTCGCGTTGCCGATCGTGGTCGGTCTGATCATCAATCATCTGTTCGGGAAATTTGTGCGCAAGATCGAGCCGATTCTGCCGCTGATCTCGATGGTCGCGATCGTGCTGATCATCGGCGCGGTGGTGGGCGGCACGCAGAAGAGCATCGCGTCGGTCGGGCTCGTGGTGATGGTCGGCGTGGTGCTGCATAACGGCATCGGACTGCTCGGCGGCTATTGGGGCGGCCGCCTGCTCGGTTTCGACGAAGCGGTCTGCCGGACGCTCGCGATCGAAGTGGGCATGCAGAATTCGGGCCTCGCCGCGACGCTCGGCAAGCTGTATTTCACGCCGATCGCCGCGTTGCCCGGCGCGCTGTTTTCGGTGTGGCACAACCTGTCGGGTTCGCTGCTCGCGGGACATTGGGCCGGACGTCCGGCGAAAGGCTCGACGCATCCTGATGGCGAGCGCGTGCTGGACGCGAAGCGCGGGTAAGCCGTTCAGGCAAGCCCTGTCCGCATAAACCGGACTCTTGAACAGCATTCGGTGGTCGCGGTCTCGCATCGAGCGATGGCCGCGACCAGAAAACATCCAGGCTCGCTGCGCACACTGGACGGCGGTCACTTCGGCTGCCCTACTGCAAAGCTCGCGTTCGTTTAATTGGCTCGAGCTGCCTCTGCGTCCGCGCAGAACAACCCGCCGACAGACCGAATAACGCGCCCAATAACGCGTCGAATCAGGCACCTTTCAAGACGCTTCGCACGCTTCCCTTCCTCGCCAGATCCCCACCCTGCCCGCCAAAAAAACCCCACTCGCAGAATCCCTTAGAATGCATTTCTCGTCAGCGTGAGCTACGCTGCCGCCACGAAAAGCGTACCAACCAAGGGAAGACAGCGTGCCGGGGCATCACAACCAGAACCACGACGCACAGCAGCCAGAGTGCGCGCTCAGCAGACCCCGGAAGCCGTTCACCTGGGAATCGACGAGACATTTTTTCCTGCTGCTCTGCGCGACGGCATGTCTGACCGCCTGCGCCACCAAGCCTCCCGCCACCGCGTTCGATCGACAGATCACCCACGCACTCCCCGTCAGCGAAACCACGCCACTGAGCACCGCGCTCGCGCCGCTCGAAGCCGCGCATCCGGGCCAATCGGGGTTCCGCGTACTGTCGAACGGCACCGACGCGTTGCAGATGCGCATAGCGCTAGCTCGCTCGGCGACCAGAACGCTCGACATGCAGTACTACATCGCCAACGAGGACACCACCGGCAAGCTGCTGCTCGGCGCTGCGCTGTATGCGGCCGATCATGGCGTGCGGGTGCGGATGCTGGTCGACGACCTGAATTTCAAGGACATCGACCGCATCATGGCGGGGCTGAATTCGCACGACAACATTGAGATTCGCGTGTTCAATCCGTTCGGCAGCGCGCAGGAAGGCGTGTTCGAGCGCACGACGAATCTGTTCACGCAGATCGGCCATTTCACGCGCCGCATGCACAACAAGGCGATGATCGCGGACAACCAGTTGGCGATCGTCGGCGGCCGCAATCTCGGCGACGAATATTTCAGCGCGAGCGAAACGCTGCAATTCCGCGATCTCGACGTGCTGGCCGCGGGCCCGATTACCGCCGACATCTCCGCGAGCTTCGACGACTACTGGAACAGCAGCATCTCCTATCCGCTGCGAGTGCTGAACAAGCAGAAGTTCGACCAGAAAGAGCTCGACGCCACGCGCGACGACCTGCGCGCGCACTGGCGCACCAACGCCGATCCGTACAACGCGAAACCGCTGAACGCGACGCCGCTCGCGCAGCAGATTGCCGGCGAGCAACTCGGCCTGACCTGGGCGCCCGCCGAATTCAAGGCGGACTCGCCTGAGAAGATCGTGCATCCGTCGCCCGATTACATCAGTCCGCCGATGCAGCGCCTGGGTGAACTGACGCGCGACGCGCGCAAGGATTTACTGATTATTTCGCCGTACTTCGTACCGCACGAGACGGGCGTCAAGGCGGCGGCCGAACTGACGCATCGCGGGGTGCGTGTCGCCATCCTGACCAATTCGCTGGCCGCGACCGACGCGGTCGCCGTGCAGGCGGGTTACAGCCCGTTTCGCGTGCCGTTGCTGCAACAAGGCGTCGAACTATACGAATTCAAGCCGCAACAGGACACGCCGACCGCGCGTCTGACCGGCTCGAAATCGCGCGCCAGTCTGCATGCCAAGACCTACGTGGTCGACGACAAGATTCTGGTGATCGGCTCGATGAATCTCGACCCCCGCTCGGCCAATCTGAATACCGAACTGGCGCTGGTGATTCACAGTCCGCCACTCGCCGAACAGGTCGCGCAGATTTTCGCGCGCGCTACATCCCCGGAGGCAAGCTATCGCGTCACGCTCGCAGACGACGCGCAGCTTGCTTATCTCCACTCGATCGGCGCACCACCGTCGCCGCTCGTGTGGACCGATACAGAAGACGGCATCAGCCGCACCTACATTTTCGATCCACAGGCCGGGTTATACCGGAATGCGTTAACGGGTCTATTCTCCCTATTGCCCGTCAACGCAGAACTTTGAGAACCGGAGTTGAACATGACTGAAGACGTACGCATGGAGCGCGACACGTTCGGCGAAATCGCGGTGCCGAACGCTCGTCTGTGGGGCGCACAAACGCAGCGCTCGCTGCAGAATTTCCGTATTTCGACCGAGAAGCAGTCGCCCGAACTGATCACTGCGCTGGCTATCATCAAGCGCGCGGCCGCCGAGGTGAACACGAGCCTCGGCGTGCTCGACGAAAGCAAGGCCAAAGCGATTATCGAAGCAGCCGACGAGATCATCGCCGGCAAGCACGCTGGTGAATTTCCGCTTGCCGTGTGGCAAACCGGCTCCGGCACGCAGACCAACATGAACCTCAACGAGGTGATCGCGAATCGCGCGAGCGAGTTGCTCGGCGGCGAGCGCGGCGAAGCGCGCAAGGTGCATCCGAACGACGACGTGAATCGCGGCCAGTCGTCGAACGACGTGTTCCCGACCGCCATGCACGTGGCCGCCGCCGACGCGATCGTCAAGCATCTGCTGCCCGCGTTGAAGACGTTGCGCACCACGCTCGACGGCAAGGCAAAAGCGTTCGCCGATATCGTCAAGATCGGCCGCACGCATCTGCAGGACGCGACGCCGCTGACGCTCGGCCAGGAGTTTTCGGGCTATGTCGCGCAGCTCGATCACGGCATGCAGCACGTCGAATCGGCGCTGCCGCATCTGTATCAACTCGCACAGGGCGGCACGGCGGTCGGCACGGGTTTGAACGCGCATCCGCAATTCGCAGACAAGGTCGCGGCGGCAATCGGCAAGCAAACCGGCCTGCCGTTCGTGTCGGCGCCGAACAAGTTCGAAGTGATGGCCGCCGCCGACGCGCTGGTGTTCGCGCACGGCGCGTTGAAGACCGTCGCGGCGAGCCTGAACAAGATCGCCAACGACATCCGCTGGCTCTCGAGTGGTCCGCGTTGCGGCCTCGGCGAACTGTCGATTCCGGAAAACGAACCGGGCAGCTCGATCATGCCGGGCAAGGTCAACCCGACTCAATCGGAAGCGCTCACGATGCTGTGCTCGCAGGTATTCGGCAACGACGTCGCGGTGAACATCGGCGGTGCGAGCGGCAACTTCGAGTTGAACGTGTTCCGTCCGATGATCGCGCACAACGTGCTGCAATCGGTGCGTCTGCTTGCCGACGGCGCGCTCAGTTTCAACGACAACTGCGCGGTCGGCATCGAGCCGAATCACGACCGTATCGAAACGTTGCTGAACGAATCGCTGATGCTGGTGACGGCGCTCAATCCGCACATCGGCTACGACAAGGCCGCAAAGATTGCGAAGAAGGCACACAAGGAAGGCACGACGCTGAAGGCGTCGGCATTGGCGCTCGGCTTTGTCACCGAAGCGCAGTTCGACGAGTGGGTTCGCCCGAACGAGATGGTGGGAAATTAAGCGGGATTTCCGCTGAGTGAATCGTGCAAGTGGTGAACGATTCGCCACTTGCACGGCGACGATCTGGGCATTACTCGAAAACGACTCAGGTTCAGGTTCAGGGCCGCCAGAACTTCACGTTCGTGCGGTCAATTCCCCAGTCGAACCAGCGCGTCGTTTAAACCTTCCCCTGCGCCACTTCTTCCGGCTTCAGTTCGACGATCGCGTCGAGCGCTTCCTTCACGTCCATCGCGTATTTGGCGAGGCGCTTCTGTTCATCCGTCTGCGGCACGAAAGCCGGCACCGGTACCGGATGACCGTTCTCGTTGACCGCGACCATCACGACCAGGCAATCCGTGGTTTGCAGCAGCTCGCCGCCCTTCGGATCGCCCGCCTGCACCGACACGTGAATATGCATGCTGGTGCGGCCCGTCGCGACGACCCGCGCGCGCAATTCAACGAGGTTGCCAACCAGAATCGGCCGTCGAAAGCGGATATTGCCGACGCTGACCGTCACGCAATAGCGTCCCGACCACACCGCCGAGCATGCGTACGCGGTTTCGTCGATCCACTTCATCAGCGCGCCGCCGTGCACCTTGCCGCCGAAGTTGACCGAGCTGGGTTCGGCGAGAAAGCGGAAAGTGGTTTCCGAACGGTCCAGCGGCGCTACGGGTGGGGTGCTCATGTTGACTCCGGTCAATCGGATGCATTGAAAGGAGGCGATTATACGAGCGCAATATTGCTTGCGTCGCGAGTCAACATGGGTTGTGACGCGGGATTGTTGTGAAAACGGGCCGGATTCTTCCTGAGGACTTTCAGGTGGCCTGAGTGGAGCGACGTTTGTCCGCGCTTATTTGCGCACGGAGATGCCTTCGTCGATCGTGCCGTACATGCTGATGCTGCCCGACCCCGAGCCGGCATTCGATCCGGCTCCACCCTGGGCGCACGCGGTGATCAGCAGAATGGTGGCGGCGACGGCGAGAAAAATTTTCATGACAACGTGTTCCGATCCGGCAAAGACAGGCGTGAATTTTAGCCTGGCGGACCTGGCCGACGCAGAAAGACTCCCGGCTGCCCGATCCCGCCGGACTTTCATCGCCGAAGGATTCCATTGTTCACGCCAGGCTGAAACATCGAATGCCCAAGCCCGCTAAAGTGGATCACATGGCGCCCCACTCGCGCCGCCCATTGGAGACGCCCATGTCCGCCACCCTTTCCGACGAACAAAACCATTTCCCCGGCTTGAGCCGGATCGGCGCGCTGCTAGCCGACCCCGGCCGCGCCGCGATGCTGTGGGCGCTGATGGACGGCAGCGCCCGCCCCGCCGGCGAACTGACGATGATCGCGGGGCTGTCGCCGTCGGCGGCCAGCGCGCATCTCGCGCGTCTCACCGACGGCGGCCTGCTTGCGCTTGAAGTGCGTGGCCGGCATCGCTATTTCCGGATCGCGACGCCCGAAATCGCTGCGTCGATCGAAGCGCTCGCCAACGTCGCGCAGGTCAGCGCGCCGCAACGGGCCGCGCCGCGCCCGGTGCGCACGGTGCCGCTCGACATGCGCTACGCCCGCACCTGCTACGACCACATGGCGGGCGAACTGTCGGTGCGGGTGTTCGAGAAGCTGGTCGAGCGCGGCTTGCTGACGCTGCACGGCACGTCGCTCGAAACCACACCCGACGGCGCCGGGCATTTCGCCGAATGGGGCATCGATACGTCCGCGCAGAAAAGCCGCCGGCGCCGCTTCGCCTGCACCTGCCCCGACTGGAGCGAGCGACGGCCGCATCTCGGCGGCGCACTCGGCGCGGCGCTGCTCGATACGTGGTCGGCCAGCGGCTGGGTCGAGCGCACCGAGCGGCCGCGAATTCTGCGGATCACACCGGACGGGCATCGGCACTTCGATGCTTTTCTCGCGGCGTAAACCATTCGCCACGACGCGGCTGGCACGCTCGACAACCCGTTAATCCTTCGACGAAAAGCGTTGCCGAGACCTTTTGTTACACGCCTATATGAGAGCCTTACAAAACTGCGGGCCTTGAAACAAACGCCACGGGTAAAGTGACTCACGGACATGGCAAACGGCCGCGTCCGTCGGAGATAAATCATGAGAACAGTCACCCACCACCGTCATTCGAATCGTCGCAGTCAGGGCTTGACGCGCTACACGCTGATCGCCACCGCCGCGTTCCTGCTGGCCGCGCAGGCGGGCTTCGCGCAGGAGTTGCCGACCCAGCCCTCGCCTCAGGAATTCGCCGCGAGCAACCCGAACGCCGATCCGCCGGGCCGCGTCGCGCGGCTGAATTACACGGCGGGCGCCGTGACCACCGAACCCGCCGGCGCCACCGACTGGTCGTACGCACAGATCAACCGCCCGCTCACCACCGGCGACCAGCTCTGGAACGATCAGAACGCGCGCTCCGAATTGCACATTGGCTCGACGGCGGTGCGCCTCGGGCCGTCCACCAGTCTCGACGTCCTCAATCTCGACGACAACGCCGCGCAGCTCAAAGTCGCGCAAGGCACGCTGTCGACCCGCGTGCGCGAACTCGCGCCGGGCTCGTCGTACGAAATCGACACGCCGAATCTCGCGCTCGGGCTGAACGGTCCCGGCGACTATCGTGTCGACGTCGCGCCGGACGGCAGCAGCACGACCGTGACCGTGCGCAGTGGCAGCGCGACCGTTTACGGCGACGCCGGCCAGGTGCCGGTCGCGGCGGGCCAGCAGGTGCGCTTCGGCGGCACCGGCTTGCAACAGCTAGCCGACAACGGCGTGCCGGGGCTCGACAGCCTCGACCAGTGGGCCGCCACGCGCGATGCCGCCGAAGACCGTTCGGTGTCGGCGCAATATGTGTCGCGCGACATTCCCGGTTATCAGGATCTCGATGCCAACGGCACGTGGCGCAACAGTCCGCAATACGGCGAGGTGTGGGTGCCGCGTGCGACGCCCGCCGGCTGGGCGCCCTACCACGACGGCCATTGGGTATGGCAGGCGCCGTGGGGCTGGACCTGGGTCGACGACGAACCGTGGGGCTTCGCGCCGTATCACTATGGCCGCTGGGCTCAGGTCGACGACACGTGGGCATGGGTGCCGGGACCGGTCGAAGCCGATGTTCAGCCGGTTTATGCACCGGCGCTGGTCGCGTTCGTCGGCGATGACGAAGGCGGCAGCGGCGCGGTCGACTGGGGCGTGAGTCTCGCGGTCGGCGGCGCGCTCGCGGCGGGGGTCGCGTGGTTCCCGCTCGGCCCCGGCGAGCCGTGGCATCCGCATTGGGGCGGTCACGATCACTGGAGCCCGGGGTACTACAACCGTGTCAACCGGACGACGATCGTCAACAACTACAACCGCAACGTCGACATTCACAACACGTACATCAACTATCACGCGCGCGGCGGTTTGACGGCTGTGCCGGCGACCGCTTTCGTGCACGGTCAGCCGGTTGGGCGTTTCGCGCAGAAGGTCGATCCGCAGCAATGGCGCAACGCGCGGATCAACCCGGGCGGACCGGGAATCGCGCCCGTGCGCGAGAGCTTCGGGCCGGGTCTGCGAAACGCGAATTACCGGCCGCCGGCGGCGGTGATGGCGCGTCCGGTGGTCGCGACGCGCAATCCGGCGATGCCGGCCGCGTATCACGACAGCCTCGCGCAACGTTTCGCGCAGAGCGGCGGCCGGGTGCCGGGTGCGGGTCAGCCGATTGTGCGGACTTCGGTGCCAGCGCATATGGCAGGCGGTCCGGGCGCGTTGCCGGTGCAAAACGTGCGGGTGGTCCAGTCGCATATCGCGGGACATCCTCCGGGGATGGCGGCTGCGCCGGGGGCACCGGGTGCGCCTGGTATGCCGGCGGCTGGCGGACCGCGTGGTATGCAGCAGGCTGAGCAGCGGCCAGGCGTCATGCCGGGACAGGCGCAGCAGCGCGGCGGTGAAGTGCAGCAGCGACCGGGGATGCCACCGCAAATGGCGGCGCAGATGGGGAATCAACGGGCGCAGTCAGGGGAGATGGCGCGTCCGTCGAACGGGGTGCCTCGTCCGCCGCAAGCGAACGGCGGCGGCAATCCGGGCGCTTTCGCGCAGCAACACGGGATGCCGCAGCAGGCAGGTCAGCAGGCGGCTGAGAATGGGCGCCGCGAACCTGCGTGGACGCAGCCTCATACGCCGATGGCGCAGCAGGCGCAGCAAGGACAGCGGCCGGGTGGGCAGCAGGAACAGGCAGCACGGCCGGGGTTCGAGCAGCGGCCAGGCGGTCAGGCCGAAGGTATGCAACCGCGTGGCGCTCCGCATCCCGGTGAAAATCCGGCGATGCAGCAGCAGGCGCAAATGCAGGCACAGCAACAGGCGCGCATGGAGCCGCGTGCCGAGCAGCGGGCTCCGCAGCAGATGCAGCAAGCGCAGGAGGAACGTCAGCAGCAAGCTCAGCAGCAACAGGAGCAGCGTATGCAGCAGCAACGTCAACAGCAGGCTCAGCAGCAACAGGAGCAGCGCATGCAGCAGCAACGTCAGCAGCAGGCTCAGCAGCAACAGGAGCAGCGCATGCAACAGCAACGTCAGCAGCAGGCTCAGCAGCAACAGGAGCAGCGCATGCAACAGCAACGTCAGCAGCAGGCTCAGCAGCAACAGGAGCAGCGTGTGCAGCAGCAACGCCAGCAGCAGGCTCAGCAGCAACAGGAGCAGCGCATGCAACAGCAACGTCAGCAGCAGGCTCAGCAACAACAGGAGCAACGTGTGCAACAGCAGCATCAGCAGATACAGCAGCAACGCCCGCAGCAGCAGCAACAGCAACACGCCGAGCAACATACCGGCGGCGGCAACCGCGACGAGCATCACAAAGGCTAGCCAACGCTGTCACACGCTGCATAAAAAAACCCTCGCGACTCACATCGCGAGGGTTTTTTCTTCTACGCGGCCAGGATAGCCGCGCCTCTGTCCGGTATCAGATCGCCATCGGCGCGGTCAACGGCTCATGGTGTTTGTAACCGACCAGCGAGAAATCCGAAGGCTCGATCTTTTCCAGCCATTCCGGCTCGAACACGCCGGTTTTCGCGTAATCCGGCACGCGGTCCGAAATCGCGAAAGCCGGACTCTCGTACGGCTCACGCGTGAGTTGCTGCTGCAACATATCGAGCTGATTCTCGTAGATGTGCGCATCGCCGATAAAGTACGTGAACCAGCGCGGCGTGTACCCCGTCAGACGCCCCACCAGATGCAGCAACGCCGCGCCTTCGGTCAGGTTGAACGGCGTGCCCAGCCCGACATCGTTACTGCGGATATACAGGCACAGCGAAATCTCGCGCTTCGCCACGTTCGGCAGAAACTGATACAGCAGATGACACGCCGGCAGCGCGATCTGATCCAGCACCGCCGGATTCCACGCGTGAAACAGAATCCGCCGGTCGGCGGGGTTCTGCATGATCGTGTCCAGACACTGGCGCAACTGGTCGATCGCCTTGTACAGCAGCACCTTCGGGCTGCCGTTTTCGTCGAATTCGGTGACCACCTGGAAACCGCGCGCGGTCGCATCGGCGAGTTGCGCGCTTGCGCCGGCGTCGAGCACCTTGTACGCCGGCCATTGACGCCATTGCACACCGTAGACATCGCCGAGATCGTCCGGCCCCTGACGATACGGGTTGGCCAGCCACTGCGGATTCTGGTTCGCGTTCGCGTCCCACACCTTGCAGCCGAGATCGCGGAAATCCGCGGCACTGCGCGACGCGCGCAGAAATCCGACCAGTTCGCCGATCGCCGACTTGAACGCCAGCTTTTTCGTCGTGACCGCGGGGAAGCCCTGCTGCAGATCGAAGCGCAGCATCGCGCCCGGCATGCTGATGGTACGGATGCCCGTGCGGTTCTCCTGCCACGTGCCGGTGTCGAGGATCGTGCGGACGAGGTCGAGATATTGTTTCATGCAGGTTCCTTCGACGAGGCGCGGACCAGAGTCCGACCGCGCGCCACGGGGATTGAGCGTAAAACCCGATTTTAACAAGCGCGGCGCGCGAGCGCCCGGTCGAGGCTCGCGAGTGGGGAAATATCGAAGCGAAACGAAACGAAAAGACTAGCGGGCGCGATACGCGGCCATCTTGTCGACGATGACCGCGCGTCCCCGAAATTCGGATGATCAGCGAGTGAACATGTGACCGCGGCGGCTCAACGCAAACCAGGTCAGCGCCGCCAACGCTTTCAAAGATGTGGCACCGACGCCGGCAAATCCCCATGTGGCGACGACATCGGCTCGCCTTCCATATGCCGCATGCCATGCGAACACAGCAGACGGTACAAGGTGACGCGCGAAATGCCGAGTTCCTGCGCGGCATCGCCAAGCCGTCCGCGATGACGCAGCAACGCCAGTTCGATTGCCTGCCGCTCGGCGGCTTCCCGTGCCTGCGCAAGCGACACCGGCACGATCTCCACATACTCGGCCAGTTCGAGATCGCGCGCGGTGATCGCCCGGCCCTCGGACATCACAATTGCACGGCGCACCCGGTTGATCAGCTCGCGCACATTGCCCGGCCAGCCATAGTTATGCAACGCCGCGATCGCGTCCGGCGCGAAGCCGCGCAGACGCCGGCTCGCATCTTTCTTGAAGCGTTCCAGCATATGCCGCGCTAGCAGCTCGATATCCTTGCCGCGCGCGCGCAGCGGCGGCTCGTCGATCTGCAGCACGCAAAGCCGGTGATACAGGTCCGAGCGAAAGCGCCCTTCGATCATCGCGGCGGTCATATCGACGTGAGTCGCCGAAATGATGCGCACGTCGACATCGATCGCGCCGTGTCCGCCCAGCCGCTCGACCTTGCGTTCCTGCAGGAACCGCAGCAGGCTCGCCTGGCTTTCAAGCGGTAAATCGCCGATTTCATCGAGAAAAAGCGTGCCGCCATTGGCGGCTTCAACTCGCCCGATCTTGCGCTGATTCGCGCCCGTAAACGCGCCGCGTTCATAGCCGAACAGTTCGGATTGCAACAGATGCGGTGGAATCGCGCCGCAGTTGATCGGTACAAAAGGCGCGTTGCGGCGTGCCGAGCGTTCGTGAATCGCGACGGCCGTCAATTCCTTGCCGGTACCCGATTCGCCGGAAATAAACACTGGCGCATCCGTCATCGCCACTTTGCGGATGGAGCGGAACAGCGCGAGCATCGCGTCGCACGAGCCGACCATTTCGCCTTCCGCGCCTTGCGACGCATCGTTCGACGCAGGTTCGCCGAGCGAAATCATCCCGTAAGCGTGCCCGACCGAATCGACGATCCGGTCGCCCGAATAAGGCACGGTCACGTAATCGAAACAGTAATCGCGAACGAGACGGCGCAACGCGGCGTCCTGCAATTGGCCCGGCGTAGTAGCAGCAACCCAGCCGACATTCGGCATGGTCAGACAGGATTCGAAAGCGGCGATTTCGTGCGGCTGGAAATCGCTGGAAAGATCGAGCAAACCGCCCGCTGCCATTCCGGCGCGAACTGCCCGGCGCACGTCGCGCGCCGACCCTACGACTTCAACGTGCCAGCCGCGCTGGTGAAAGCGAGTATGCAGTTCCGCGCTTGGATCGCGCGAAACGTAAATCAGTTGCCGCGTTGCGGGTTCCATTATTCAGATCCTCTCGTCAACGAACGTTAAGGACGACGCACGCACCTGAATCTCGATTCAGACACGCTGACTCGTTCGGGATTCGCAAATAGCAAATACCGAACGGCCATTCCATTCCGTGCGGACAGCTGATCCCCAAGAAAGCGGCGTGTGTGTTTGAGACGGCCCATTTGTGGGCTTTTTTAAATCTGAAGCTCTTTTCGAGAGCTTACTATACGCGCGCCGCTTGGAAAACAATTATGCGAATTTAATCAGGGACCCTTGCCCAGCAAGGCATTCACGGCATAAATCAATTATTAAACCGACAAATAAAACATTAGTGGAAGCGCTTTTCCTGGCGTTCACCCGCAGATAGTCCGTAGCGGCGCGATTAACAAATTATAGGTATTTTGTGCCTCCCGTTTCAGCGTTGAAACGTTTTTGACCGATTTCCGAATCGTTACTCCCTGCTTTTCGGGTCGCATCCCGATCCATCAATGGATTGCGAGCGATGGCACACGTTTCGCTAAATGCTGTGCACCAAGGAGACACATCATGCGATTCGTTTTCCGCATTGATCTACACAATATCGTGCCGTGCGCCGCCCTCTTCACGGCGCTTGCACTGAGCGCCCTGTCCGGCGGCGTCCAGGGACAGGAGGCCACCCAGGCCGGAACCGCCATGCTGGCGGAATCCGCCGATCCGGCCAGCCACGCTCACTTCATCTTCACGAGCATGCAGTCCGCTGCGTTGGCCTCGTCCAGCACCGGCGCCGACGCTCTCGCCGAAGGCAGCCCGCTCGCCAGCTACGCGCTGACCATGCCGGTCGATGGTGCATCGATGAACGATATTTCGCTCGACGACCAGATGCTCTCGCGTCAACGCGGCGGCGCGCTCGGCATGGTGATGGTCGCCGCGACACCGCAACTGATGCGCGGCAACGGCAGCGTGACGCTGTGGGATGAGATCGCGCCGCCGTCACCGATGCCGATTCCGGTCGACGCCGCACGCAATGCCCAGGGCAATGTCGCCACGTACCAAAGAAAGTAGCGCGAACAAATTAACGATGCAAACAGACGGCGCCGATTAAACCGCCGCGACCAGCGAACAGAATAAAAGGACCGAGAAATGACCACCCTCATCAGGACGCCGCGCGCCGACAGGTCGCGGGCGGCGTCGCCCGCCCTCGCCTTGACACTGCGCATTGCGCGAACCCGCGACAGGTTTCCCGCCGCGCTGGCCGGCATCGCCGCCCTGTTCGCCCTCTGCTTCGCCATCGACGCTCAGGCGCAGCAGGTCACGAATCCCGGCGACATCATCGTCGAACGCACCGTGACGCCGCGCGACGCCTTTGTGTCCGTGCCTCGCGACCAGGACCCGGTCGCAGTGCGCGCCACCACTTTCCCGGCCAACTCGTTCAATCCGGCCATCGCCCAACTGGTGGGCGATACCGATCTGACGAACGCGCACGGGTCCAGCGGTGTCGCCGACAACGGCGTGCTCGGCGGCACCGGCATGCAGGCAGTCACACAGATCCTCAGCGGCCGCGCGACCGGCAACAACATCGCGCTGAATTCCGGTTCGATCGGCGCGCCCGCCGCGGGCATCGGCGGAACGATTACGTCGTCGGTGACCGGCGCGCTGGCGCCTCTGTCGAACGTGCTCAGCGGCACGCTCGGAGGTCTGAAATGAACTCGCTCAAGTTCGATCCGCTGCGGCTGGCCCTCTGCGTGTGCCTGAGCGGCGCGGCCCTCGCAGCCGGCCACGCGCATGCGCAATCGGCGCCCCGCGTCAGCGCCGACGCGACCATCGGCAACGGTGCGGGCGCGGGTGTGACCGGCGCGTTCACCGTCAACGAGACGGCGGGGATCGATAACGCCCAGGCCAATCAGGTGACGATCACGACCGGCGGCTCGATCGCCGGCAACGACAACGCGAGCGTGCAAAGCGCGTCCGGGGCCGCGAAGGTCACCAGCGCGCGAGCCACGATCGAAGCCAACGCTTTTTCGAACACATCCGGTGCGGTGCTGGTGAACCAGTCGGCCGGAGCAGGGAATCTGCAGCGCAACAGCACCCAGATCGGGACTGGCGCGCTCGGAGTCGAGACCGTCTCGGATGGGGAGCTATCCGCGACGGCCCCGAAAAACGGAAGTCTGGGTCAATCCATCGGGGTTCATAGCGTCCGCGAGGCAAACATCTCCAGCGATGCCTTCAGGAACGTCAACGGGATCGTGCAGATCAACCAGGCAGCCGGCGCCGGTAATGCAACGGCAAACAGTTTTGTGCTCCGTCCCCCGGCGGGCACTTTTTTTAACTGACCACACTTAAAGTATCGGAGCGAATCATGAAGCGCACTCTTATTGCTGCAGCCGTACTCGTCGCCGCATCCAGCAGCGCATTTGCTGCGAAGCCCGTCTACCTGTTCAATGCCACGATGATCGGCGAAGCAGTCGGCGTCGAAGGTCTGGTCGGACTGTACGGTTGCGTCCACGTGTCGAGCACGGCCGGCGCGGTGATCAACAACACCCAGTCGGTCAACGTGCAGGCGATGCTGATCCCGCAAGCGCAAAGCTACACGGTCGGCGCGGTCACGAAGACCTACAACGACACGGATGCCTCGATCAAGACCAGCGGCACGGCCAGCCTCACGACGACCCAGTCGCATACGACGCACTCGTCCGGCTCGCAATCGTTCGAAGCCTCGGGCGGCTATGTGTACGGCAGCCAGAGCAAGTCGGTATCGGGCGGCGGCTATGAAGGCAGCCAGCAGGCTTCGGGCATCGTCGGCGGCTTCTCGCACACGGCGTCGAATTCCGGCGGCCATATTGCGGCGGGCGGCTCGATCGGCGGCGGTTACACCACACATTCGTCGCGCGACGGCGCCTCGTTCAGCGCGGGCGCAGGCTTGCAGGCCGGCTATCGCGAATCGAGCTACGCGAACTCGTCGGGCGTCGCAGGCGGCTTCGAAGCGTCGGAAGCATCCGGGCAAGGCAAGGTGTGGAGCTTCAACGCCAACGAAGGTTCGGGCTATGCGGCAGTCGCCGAACAGTCGTCCGGTCATTCGAGCAGCCATACCTCGTCGAGCGACTCCTACGGCGCCAAATGGGACGTCAACGCCAGCCTGAAGACGACCAACGACACGACCAGCGGCTACGTCACGCAATACACCAACACCCAGGCTCCGGGCACGCTGACCGCGACCACCGGCACCAACGCAGCCAACAGCGTGTCGGGCAACCTCGGCATCAACATCGCGGAAGGCATCAGCAATGCGCAAAGCAACGACACGTCGCTGGCCTCGGTCGATGTCGGCAACGTGTTCGGCAATGCGCAGATCTTCAGCTCGCAAGCGTCGGCCGGCAACGCAACGATCAACAACTTCAATCTGAACGCGTCGATCGGTGATGGCTCGCTGTCGGGCGTGTCGGGCAACGTCGGGGTGAACGTGGCCTCGGGTATCGGCAACGTGCAGAACAACAGCCTCGCCGGTGCTGTGACGACGAAGACGCAAGGCGATGTCTCGACCACCGCGATGGTCGCCACGGACGACAACTCGCAATCCGCCACGATGGCGGTTGCCGGTCAATTCCAGGGCACCGCGACGCTGGGCGCCAACTCGCTCTATATGGCGTCGGGCAACATCGGCGTGAACATCGCGGGCGGCGCGGGCAACCTGCAACACAACGGCCTTGCGATCGCAGCGCTGAACAGCGGCAAATAAGCTGACCGGCACAAAAAGCCAGAAGCACATCGGGAGGGACGTGCCGGCCGCCATCCAGGGCGGCCGGCACGGATAAAAGCAGGAGACCAGTATGTCCGGGTTCAAGGGGTTCCCGGCGCGACGGCTGTTGGCCGTAGCGCTGGCAGGCTGCACTCTGTGCGTGGACCAGACTTACGCACAGTCGAGCATCGACACGTCCACGCTCGTGGGCGTGCCGTTGACGAAAACGATCCGTTCGATGAAGGACATTCGTTACAGCCACGTCGTCAGCCAGCAATTCGACTACAGCTGCGGCGCGGCAGCGCTCGCCACCCTTCTCAAGTTCGGCTACGGAATCGACATTCCGGAAACCGAACTGATCCGCCGGATGATGGTTTTCTCGACGCCCGACGTCGTAGTCAAGAACGGCTTCTCGATGCTCGACATGAAGAAGTTCGTCGAGACCATCGGCTTGCGCGGCCGCGGCTTCCGGGTCAACACCGACGCGCTCACCCATCTGCAGATTCCCGTGATGGTTCTGATGAACATTGACGGATACGAGCATTTCGTGATCGTCAAGCATGTGGAGAACGGCCGCGTGTTTCTCGCGGACCCGGCGCTCGGCAATCGCATCGTGCTCGAAGAGGATTTCGCGAAGACCTGGAACGGTCTCGTGTTCGCGGTCCTCGGCAAACCCTTCAGGGAGGATTCCCCGCTGTTGCAGGACAACGAGTCGCTCGCGCTCAAGCTGCGCGCCAGCGCGCTGGCTAACGGCACCGCCGCGACTCCCTTTGTCGAGTATGGCTTGATCAAGGCAGACCTGTTCTGACCCAACCATGAAGCAACATCTCACACAGCTCGGGCTTGCCTTCTGCGCCGTCGCATTCGGCGCAACCGGCAGTGCTCATGCATCACAGGGCATCGGCTCGCCAGCGGCGCCGGAAGCGCTCGCTTCGTCAGCCGGTTCTCGCGACCTGGCCTCCGCCGCCGTCAAGGTGCAGATGGTCGACGACGACGTGCTCGCCGGACAGACCGGCAAATACGTCGGCGCCACGATGATTTCCGGCTTCGTCCTGAACGTGCTTTCGCAATGGCAGTTGCCCAACGGCGTGAACGCGCTTGCGCAGGGGACGCTCGGCGCGGTGCGCAATACGGCCGGTCAGCTCGTCAGCACGGTCAGCACATTGGCCAGCGTGACGGGCAATGCACACGGCGATTCGGGGGCCAATCCCAACGCGCAGGCAAACGGCGGACAGAGCATCGCGGTCAACGGCGTGTCGCAGGTCACGCAGGTTGCCGGCGACAGCAACAGCGGCTTTAACGCCGCGACGATCGACTTCACCAGCGGCGCGCTGCCGTCGACGGGCACCGCCAATGCCCCATCGGCTGCGGCCAGCAATAGCAACGGCTCGGTCAAGGCCGGCATCTCGTTCGGCAGCAACGGCGTGCAGGTCGCGCTGCAAACGCCGGCCGGGCTCGCCACCCAGACCATCACGCCGGGCAACGGCCAGATCGCCCAGCTACTCCAGATTGCAGGCAACAACCAGCAGGTCGCCAATGCGCTTCAGTTGCATCTGCAGACGCAGCAGATGTCGGCCGCCATGCTCCGCCAGATCGGCGTACTACAAGCACTGCAAAACAGGAGATAGACCGCACCCGACAGGAGAAAAAACGGCGGGCCGCCACCCGCCAGACAAGCAGCAAACGCAGCAAGAGCAGTACAGATACGGCCGCGCAACGCCTTCGCCAGACCAGCAGGCAGCGCCCGGCCGGAACACCGGGGGAGCACAAAATGACAAGACTTTCATCGATCAGGGCGCCGCGCATGGCGCTGGCGGCCATTCCGGCCGCCGCCATGCTGTTTGCGTTTTCACAAGGCGCGGCCGCTCAGGCGTTGGCGCAGCAATCCGTAGAAGATCGGCTGAATACGTTGATGAGGGTCGTCGACGAGCAGCAGCGGCAGATTCATTCACTCGAACGTCAGGTCACCGATCTGGAGATGTCGCAACGCGGGCGCGGCATACCGGGTGCGGGTGCGCCCGCAGGCAGCGAAGCGGTGGCGGAACAACCCGGCGCGGACGGCTTGCCCATGCCGTTGCCGCCGCTCGCGCAGGTCAATCCCGGCACACCCGCGCCGGGCGGCAACACGGGCACGGCGACCGGCGTGCCCGTCAACCCGCCGCCGCCCGACGGCAGCAGCGGCAGCAGCGGCAACAGCGGCAGCAGCGCGGGCGGCCTGCCGCAAGCCACTGACGGCAGCGGCCGCAGCGGCACCGTCGGCCAGACCCAGCAAGCCGCCGAACCGACGCGCACGCAAGCCGAGCAGGCCGTCGTGCAACGCGAACACGCGCCGCTATTCGACCACAAGCTGACGATGGACCTCGGCTTCAGCGACACGTACTACGATCGCCGCCAGTTGCAGTTGTCGGGCTTCCTCGCACTCGACGCGATTTTCCTCGGCAACATCAACCTGGGTCAGACCAAGTCGCACCAGGTGATGGCCGATCTCGACACGCGCTACGGCCTGACCGACCGGATCAGCGTCGATGTCGACGTGCCGTACGTGTACCGGCATAGCAACTTCATCGTCGGCGGTGCGGGCGGCGCGGCCAGCACGCTGTCGGACGCGTCGGTGAGCAGCAACGCGATCGGCGACGTCAACTTCGGGATCTACTACCAGTTCCTGAAAGAGACCAACAGCATGCCGGACGTGGTCGGCAGCCTGCGCTTCAAGGCGCCCACCGGCACCTCGCCGTTCGGCCAGAAAGTCGTGCAGATCGACGCGAACAACACCAATCTGGTCGCGCCGACCGAGCTGCCCACCGGCACCGGTTTCTGGAGTGTCACGGCCGGCGTCTCGGTGCTGAAGACCTACGACCCGGTGGTGCTGTTCGGCAGTCTTTCGTACACCTACAACATCGCGCGTTCGTTCGCGGACATCTCCTCCGTGCAGGGACAAACCGAGCCGGCCACGGTCAAGCTCGGCGACGTCGTGCAGTTCGGCGGCGGCGTGGCGCTCGCTTTTTCGGACAAGGATTCGGCCAGCATCTCGTTCACGATGGCGCTCGAACCCGAATCGAAAACGCGTGCGCCGGGCGGCTCCTACTCGAAGGTGCCGGGCAGCGAAACCACGGCAGCAGCGATGAATTTCGGCCTGAACCACGTCGTGAACAAGCACCTGACGATCAACGGCTCGGTTTCCGTCGGCATGACGCCCGACGCGCCGAACTTCGTGGTCGGCGTGCGGTTTCCCTACACCTTCTGACGTGATCACAAAGCGAGGTCGTCCGTGCGTCAATCACCTCATCTGACCCATGTTGTAAAGGTGGCGGGAGCCGCGGCGGGTACGCATCTGTCGCTCGCGGTGCCGGGTGGAACGGCTGCCGCTATGTCCGCCGACGTCACCCCTTGCCGCGCGCAACCGAAAGCGGCAGAGACCAGCGCGGCGGCGGAGCATGCCGCTGCCGAACGCCGGCTGATTTACGTCGCGCGTACGCTCGACGAAACGCTGATCGCGCATCTGAAAAGCCGCGGCTGGCATGTTTCGGCAGCGCGTTCGGCCCATGAACTCGGGCGGCTGGTGAAGCCCGATCTGGCCTGCGCGGGCATCGTCGATCTGGCGAGCTTTCCGCCGCGCGATCTGGCCGGGCTTGAAGCCAGCCTGCGCCAGCAGCAGGTCGGCTGGATCGCGCTCGCCACCCGCGAGCGGCTCAACGATCCGCTGGTGCGGCGGCTCGTGCGCCACTACTGTTTCGACTACGTCAAAATGCCGGTCGCCCACGCGACGGTCGACTATCTGGTCGGCCACGCGTTCGGCATGATGACGCTGTGCGACCCCGAAGCCGCGCCGCCCGTCAGCGAATCCGGCGACGACGAAATGGTCGGCACCTGCGAAGCGATGCAGCAACTCTTTCGCACGATCCGCAAGGTGGCGAACACCGACGCGAGCGTGTTCATCTCGGGCGAATCGGGCACCGGCAAGGAACTGACCGCGCTCGCGATTCACGAGCGCTCGCCCCGCCGCAAAGCGCCGTTCATGGCGATCAACTGCGGAGCGATTCCGCATCATCTGCTGCAATCCGAACTGTTCGGCTACGAGCGCGGCGCGTTCACGGGCGCGAATCAGCGCAAGATAGGACGCGTCGAAGCCGCCGACGGCGGCACGCTGCTGCTCGACGAAATCGGCGATCTGCCGCTCGAAAGTCAGGCGAGCCTTTTGCGCTTCCTGCAGGAAGGCAAGATCGAACGGCTGGGCGGCCGCGAATCGATTCCGGTCGACGTGCGGATCATTTCCGCAACCCACGTCGATCTCGAAGACGCGATGCGCGACGGACGCTTCCGTGCCGACCTGTTCCATCGTCTGTGCGTGCTGCGCGTCGACGAGCCGCCGCTGCGCGCGCGCGGCAAGGACATCGAAATTCTCGCGCATCACATTCTGGGCAAGTTCAAGACCGACAGCGCGCGCAAGATTCGCGGCTTCGCGCCATCCGCGATCGAGGCGCTGTACAACTACAACTGGCCCGGCAACGTGCGCGAGCTGATCAACCGTGTGCGCCGCGCGATCGTGATGGCGGAGAACAAACTGATTTCCGCCGACGACCTCGATCTCGCGCAATTCACGGAGCAGCAGACCATGACGCTGTCGCAGGCACGCGAGGCCGCCGAGAAACGCGCGATCGAAGCGGCGTTGCTGCGCCATCGGCATCGGCTGAGCGAGGCGGCGGCGGATCTGAACATTTCGCGTGTGACGCTGTACCGGCTGATGGGTCAGCATGGTCTGCGCGAGTTAAGCGCCGTCGACGAAAAAGCGGGGCCCGGCGACGACGAACCGGCACCGGCGTGAAGCCGGCGCTTCGGCGGGACGGGCCGCCTTGACGATGGCGGCGGCCCGTCAGGCGCGTCAGGTAGAATCGTCCGGATTACATTTCCCTTTTCCATTCGATGACGACGCTCACCCTGATCGTCGCTCGCGCCAACAACGGCGTGATCGGCCGCGACAACCAGTTGCCCTGGCGACTCCCCGAAGACCTCGCGTTCTTCAAGCGCACCACGATGGGCGCGCCCATCATCATGGGCCGCAAGACGCATGAATCGATTGGGCGGCCGTTGCCTGGACGCCGCAACATCGTCGTGACACGGGATGCGACTCGCCGCTTCCAGGGCTGCGACGCCGCCACCACGCTCGAAGACGCGCTCACGCTGGCCGCACAGGATCAGGCACCGGAAGCGTTTCTGATCGGCGGCGCGCAGTTGTACTCGGAAGGCTTGCGGCAGGCGGACAAGCTGATCGTCACCGAAATTTCCGCCGATTTCGAAGGCGACGCCACCTTCCCCGAGCTGGACGAAAACGAGTGGGAAGAAGTCGCGCACGAGACGCATCGCGCGGACGCACCGAATGACTTCGATTACGCGTTCGTCACGTATAAGCGCAAGGGCGCCTGAGGTTTCGCGGGCGCGAAGCCGACGCGAAACCGACGCGAAGCCGGAAGCCTCGCCAGGTCCGGGAACACGAAAAAAAACGCCACGCAAAATATTGCGTGGCGTTTTTTTATTTGCTGCCGGGCGTTCAATCGGCTCGCGGTGAAAACCGCTTACTGTCCGGCAATCGTCATCCGTTCGATCAGCACCGAACCCGTCTGCTTGGTGCCGCGCGTGATCGTATCCGCGCCGACCGCGACGATATGGCGGAACATTTCCTGCAACGTGCTCGCCACCGTGATCTCCTCGACCGGATACTGGATCTTGCCGTTCTCCACCCAGAAACCCGACGCGCCGCGCGAATAATCGCCCGTCACGTAGTTCACGCCCTGCCCCATCAGTTCGGTCAACAACAGGCCCGTGCCGAGCTTGCGCAGCATCTCTTCGAAATCGTCTTCGGGACGCGTGTTCGAGCTTTTGAACGACAGATTGTGCGAGCCGCCCGCGTTGCCGGTGGTCTGCATGCCGAGCTTGCGCGCGGAATACGTGGACAGGAAATAGCCTTCCACCACGCCGTCTTTCACGACCGAACGCTGTTTCGTGCGCACGCCCTCTTCGTCGAACGGCGCGCTGCCCATGGCACGCGCGACGTGCGGGTCTTCGACCACCTGGATGTGCGGCGCGAACACCGGCTTGCCGAGGCTGTCGACGAGGAACGACGTCTTGCGATACAGCGCGCCGCCGCTCGTGGCCTGCACGAATGCGCCGAGGATGCCCGCAGCCAGCGGCGCTTCGAACAGCACCGGCACCTTGCGCGTATCGAGACCGCGTGCGCCGATGCGCGAGAGCGCGCGTTGCGCCGCGTAACGGCCGACCGCTTCGGGATCGGCGAGATCGGCGGCGTTACGGGTGGACGTGTACCAGTCGTCGCGCTGCATGTTGCGGGCGCTGCCGGCAATCGGCGCGCACGCAATGTAGTGACGCGAGTACGGATAACCGGCCATAAAGCCGCGCGACGTGGCCAGCACGAACTGCGAGTGCTGCGCCGAGACGCTTGCGCCTTCGGAGTTCTTGATCTGCGGATCGGTGGCGAACGCGGCGTCTTCCGAGCGACGCGCGATTTCGACCGCTTCATCCGCCGACAGATTCCACGGGTGATAGAGATCGAGATCGCGCGGATCGGTTTCGAGCAGTTCGGCTTCGGCGAGACCGGCGCAATCGTCTTCCGCCGTGAAGCGCGCGATGTTGTAGGCGGCCGCGACCGTGTCTTTCAGTGCCTGCGACGAAAAGTCGGAGGTGCTCGCATTGCCGCGCTTGTTGCCGATGAACACCGTCACGCCGACCATCTTGTCGCGGTTGTGTTCGATCGTCTCGACTTCGCCGCGCCGCACGGAGACGGACAGGCCGTCGCCTTCGGAAATCTCGGTTGCCGCGTCGGTGCCGCCGAGTGACTTCGCGTGACGAAGGATGTCCGAGGCGATTTCCTTCAGTTCATCCTGGGTATGCGGAAAAAAGCGCTGCTTGACGTCCATGTCTGCTGCCATTGTCGTTGCCATCCTGTTCGGGGCCGAGCGGCCCTTGAGTGTTTGCACATGCCACGCGCACGCGTGACCAAGCATCCCGCGATCATAGCAAGGTACGCGACGCCGTACCTGGCAATCACTTCGCATTTGCATGGGGATTTGGCGCGGGGAATGTCTGGAGTTTCAGCGGGGTGTCTGGTTGGGCACTCGCCGCACATGAGCCGCACTTTGGCCCCGTGAATTGCGAGTGCATTGCCCACGCCTGCCTGGCATTTACCTGCGATCGGCTAAAGGGCCGCGCGGCTGCTCGCGCAACCCGCGAAGCCCCGATTGCCGCCGCTTTGCGAGTTCGGCGGTGCCCGGCACGCTACAATATCGGTATGACACGCAAAACCCGCATTCAACCCATCGAGTCCGCCGAACCGGAAGTCGACGAAAACGGCTACGACCGTCCCAGCAAGTCCCAGCTCAAGCGCGAAATGCACGAGCTTCAGGAGCTGGGCGCGGCGCTGATCGCGCTGCCCAAAGACGCGCTCAAGCGCATGCCGATGCCCGAAAAGCTCGACGACGCCGTACGCGAAGCACGCCGCATCACCGATCACGAAGGCAAACGCCGCCAGGTGCAGTACGTCGGGCGCGTGATGCGCTCGCTGTTCGACGACGAAACCGCCGCGCTGCGCACCGCGCTCGACACCTACAACGGCGTCAACAAGGCCGAAACGGCCAAGCTGCACTGGATCGAACGCACCCGCGAAAAACTGCTCGCCGACGACGCCGCACTGACCGATTTCATCCGCCAGCACCCGAACGCCGACCCGCAGCAAGGCCGCACGCTGATCCGCAACGCCCGCAAGGAAGCGCAGCAGAGCAAGCCGCCGCGCTACTTCCGCGAACTGTTCCAGTGGATCAAGAACGCGGACGGCCCGTCGGCACAGTCCGATTCCGACGCCGACCACCCGCTGGACGACGACGATGACGACCGCGACGATTAAACCCGCGGCTATCCAACGCAATCATCCCGACGAAATCGTGATCGGCCTCGTGTCGATCAGCGACCGCGCGTCCACCGGCGTTTACGAGGACAAAGGCATTCCGGCGTTGCAGGAATGGCTCGGCACGGCGTTGACGTCGCCGTGGCAGGTCGTCACGCGTCTGATTCAGGACGACGCGCCGACCATTTCCGCGACGTTGACCGAACTGGTCGACGAAGTGGGCTGCGATCTGGTGCTGACCACTGGCGGCACGGGTCCGTCACGCCGCGACGTGACGCCCGAAGCGACGCTCGCGGTTGCGACCAAAGACATGCCGGGATTCGGCGAGCAGATGCGGCAGATCAGCCTGAACTTCGTGCCCACGGCTATTTTGTCGCGCCAGGTGGCGGTGATTCGCGAAACGGCGGATCACGCGGCGCTGATCATCAACTTGCCGGGTCAGCCGAAGTCGATCAAGGAAACGCTGGAAGGTTTGCGCGATGCCGAAACCGGCGCGGTGAAGGTGCCGGGCATTTTCGCGGCGGTGCCCTACTGCATCGACCTGATTGGCGGTCCGTATGTGGAAACCAGTCCAGACGTGGTGAAGGCGTTCCGGCCGAAAAATGCGGTGCGCGCGCCGCAGCAGGGTTAAACGTAATCCGGCGGTTCGCGGCTGCGGAGTGGGCCGGGAAAGCTGGTTCCCGACCTCTCACGAAAAGGCGTCAGCAGCGGCGGCGGCCCAACGACAAGCACCGCTGCTGCATCAAACTACGCGCTTATTCAGCGCTACCCGAAGCTTCCGGCGCGGCCGGAATCAGGAAATGCTCACGGTAGTACTTCAGTTCGTCGATCGACTCGTGAATGTCGGCGAGCGCCGTGTGCATCGCGCGCTTCTGGAAACCCTTGTAAATCGCAGGCTGCCAGCGACGGCACAATTCCTTGAGCGTGCTGACGTCGAGATTGCGGTAATGGAAAAACTGCTCCAGTTCCGGCATCCAGCGCGCCATGAAGCGACGGTCCTGGCAGATCGAGTTGCCGCACATCGGCGATTTGCCCGGCGGCACGTACTGGCCGAGAAACTCGCGAATCTGCTCGACGGCATCGGCTTCGCTCACCGTGGACGCCTTCACACGGTCGATCAGCCCCGAGCGGCCATGCGTGTTCTGATTCCACTGATCCATCTTGGCGAGCGTTTCGTCGCTCTGGTGAATCGCAAGCACCGGGCCTTCGACCAGCCGGTCGAGCGTCGAATTCGTCACCACTACCGCGATTTCGATGATGCGGTCGGAGTCGGGCTCGAGCCCGGTCATTTCCATGTCCAGCCAGACAAGATTCATGTCGCTGCGTACGAGCGGCTGTTCGGTGGATGCGAGGATGTCAGTCATGAAGGCAACCCTGATGACCGGGCAAACGGCCGCTGTAAAAGCCGCCTGCCACGGAAATTGTTCGTATGAGATTTGGTTCTGGCGCCCGGCTGGAGCGCCGGTTTGAACGCCCCCCGCCGCGAGGCGGGAAGAAACATATAATTCTCGCATAGATACCACGGAATCCCCGGATGCCCACCCTGTACTTCACCGTTCTGTTCGTCATCGCCGTCGTCGCGATGGTCGGCACCAAACTATGGCTCGCGTCGCGGCAAATCCGCTTCGTCGCCGCGCATCGCGAGCAGGTGCCAAGCCAGTTTGCCGGCACCATTGCGCTCGCCGCCCACCAGCGCGCCGCCGACTACACCATCGAGCGCACCCGTCTGACGATGATCGAGATCGTCGTCAGCGCAGCCGTGCTGATCGGTCTCACGCTGCTGGGCGGCGTGCAGGCACTCGACCTCGCCATCTCCGACTGGATCGGCCGCGGCTACGCCGGCCAGATCGCACTGGTCGCGGCCGTGATCGCGATCACCAGCGTGATCGACCTGCCGTTCGAGTATTACCGGCAGTTCGTCGTCGAACAGCGCTTCGGCTTCAACCGGATGAGCAAGGGCATTTTCTTCGTCGACCGTCTGAAGGGCGTACTGCTCGGCGCCGCCTTCGGCCTGCCTCTGCTGTTCGTCGTGCTGTGGCTGATGAATCAGGCCGGCAGCCTTTGGTGGCTGTGGACGTGGGTCGTGTGGGTCGCGTTCCAGATGCTCGTGCTGGTGCTGTATCCGTCGTTTATCGCACCGCTTTTCAACAAGTTCGAGCCGCTGAAGGACGAAGCGCTGAAAAGCCGCATCGAAGCGCTGATGCAGCGCTGCGGCTTCGCGGCCAAGGGCCTGTTCGTGATGGACGGCAGCCGCCGTTCCGCGCACGGCAACGCGTACTTCACCGGCTTCGGCGCGGCCAAGCGGATCGTGTTCTTCGACACGCTGCTCGCGCGTCTGTCGGGCAACGAGATCGAAGCCGTGCTCGCGCACGAACTCGGTCACTTCAAGCGCCGTCACGTGATCAAACGCATGCTGGTCACGTTCGCGATCAGCCTCGTGATGCTCGCGCTGCTCGGCTGGCTCACGCAATGCGTGTGGTTCTACGAGGGCCTGGGCGTGCGGCCGTCGCTGATCGGCGGCAATAGCGGGCTTGCGCTGGTGCTGTTCTTCCTCGCGCTGCCGGTGTTCGTGTTCTTCGTGACGCCGCTCGGCAGCCTCAGCTCGCGCAAGCACGAGTTCGAAGCCGACGCCTTCGCCGCCACGCAAACCGACGCGCAAGATCTCGTCAACGCGCTCGTCAAACTGTACGAGGACAATGCGTCGACGCTGACGCCCGATCCGCTTTACACCGCGTTTTATTACTCGCATCCGCCGGCATCGCAGCGGATCGACCGACTGATGCGTCACGCATGAGCGGCCGCTCCCCGAAGAAGGCGGCGCGCGCCCAGTCCGGCACGCGCGTAGGCGGGCTCGTCGTAGCCGCGCATGGCCGCCACTACCTGGTCGCGCCCGAAGACGGCGGTCCGATGCTGCAATGCTTCCCGCGCGGCAAGCGCAGCGAAATAGCGGTCGGCGATCGTGTGATTTACGAGTCGGCGTCAGCGGATCAAGGCGTGATCGTCGAAATCGGCGAGCGGCGCAATCTGCTGTATCGCTCGGATCAGTACAAGTCGAAGCTGTTCGCGGCCAATCTCGATCAGTTGCTGATCGTGCTCGCCACCGAACCGCACTTCAGCGAGGACCTGCTCGGCCGCGCGCTGGTTGCAGCGGAAGCGAACGAACTGAAGCCGCTGATCGTGCTGAACAAGATCGACGTGACGATCGCGCTCGAGGGTGCGCGCAAGCGGCTCGAGTCGTATCGCGCGCTGGGTTATACGGTCGTCGAGGTGTCGATCAAGACGCAGCCCGACGCGGCGCGTGCTGCGTTGATCGAACATCTGCATGGTCATTCGACGCTGCTGCTCGGCCAGTCCGGCATGGGCAAATCGACGCTCGTCAATCTGCTGATTCCCAACGCCGAAGTCGCCACGCGCGAAATTTCGACCGCGTTGAACAGCGGGCGTCACACCACGACGTTCACCCGCCTCTACCCGCTGCCCGACAGCGCGGATGGCGAAGGCGGCGCGTTGATCGACTCGCCGGGTTTTCAGGAGTTCGGCCTGCATCACCTGACCGAAGGACGGCTCGAACGCGCGTTCCCCGAGTTCCGGCCGCTGCTGCCGAATTGCCGCTTCTACAACTGCCACCATTTGCAGGAGCCCGGCTGCGCGATTCTCGAAGCCGTCGCCGATGGCCGCATCCGCCGCGAACGGCATACGCTCTATACGCAACTGGTTCACGAAGCCAGCCAGATCGTCCGCTGACATGAAACTGATGCGCGCGCCGAATCTGATTACCGGACAGCACTGGGTCAACGTGCTGGCGACGGCGGGCATCGCGTCCGAGTTGCACAACCGGTATCTGAACGGCGCTCTCGGCGATATCCCGGCGGATCAATGCGCGCCCGAATTGTGGCTCGTCGATGAGCGCGACGAGGCGATCGCGCGAAGGTTGATCGAAGCAGCGCGGCACGGTCCGGCGGCGGGGTCTCCGGGCTGGCGGTGCCGTCAGTGCGGCGAAGCGCTGGAAGCGCAGTTCACCGTGTGCTGGCAGTGTGGGACGGAGCGTGATCCTCGGGACGATTGAGAGTGTGATTCGAATGCTGATGAAGCAATAAAAAACCGGGCAATGCCCGGTTTTTTATTGCGCTACGCTGGCCAGCCGATCTCAGGCAAGCCAGACCGCGATGGTCAGCATCAGCAGCAGAATCATCCACAGCACTACTGCGCGCCACACCAGCCCCACCGCTGATTGCAGCGTACGCGGCGTGCAATCGTCGCCAACCTGCATCGGACCGCCGTCGCCGGTAGCCAGCGCGTCAAGGCTTGACGGCTCGGCCAGCGGCCCGCTCAAACGTGCGCCCAACGCGCCACTGCCCGCTGCCAGCAACACGCCGTCGTTAGCGTCCGGCCACTGACGCGCGTGATTGCGCCACGCATAAATCGCGTCCTCGAAATTGCCGACAATCGCAAAACCCAACGACGTCAGCCGCGACGGCACCCAGTCGATCACGAAGAACGCACGCTGCGCGAAACTCGAAAACGCGGCGGTACGCTCGTCGCCCGGCTGTGCCCACGCGCGCGCGAGATATTCGGCGATCCGGTAGAGCACCGCGCCCGCCGGCCCAACCGGAATCAGAAACCAGAAGAACACGCCGAACACATGCCGATGCGACGCCACGACCGCGTGAATAAGCGTATGACGCACGATTTCGCTGACGGGCATGTCGACGGTATCGAGCCCGGTCCACTCGTTGAGAATTTCGCGAGCACGCGGCACGTCGTCGTTATTCAATGCGAGGTGGATGTCCGTGAAATAGTGGCTGAACTGCCGGAAGCCGAGCGTGAAATACAACACCGCGACGTTCCAAAGAAACGCCAGCGCAAAGTGAATGTGATAGAGCACGTAGTAGACGAGCGCGACGACCAGCGTCCAAGGCACCACCACCACGAGCCACGCGAGCAAGCCGTGCTTGGGCTTGCCGGCATCGAATCCGTGCGCCGCCGACTCCGCGTGGTATTGAAGCAGCGCGGACACCGGATTATTCGGTGACAGTGCACGTACCTGTTCAATGATCAGAGCCAGCAATACGGAGAAAAAAGTCATGCGATGCGCCGTGCTTTTTAAGTTTTACGATTGATTTATAACGATAGCACAGGGTCGGATGCGACTGAGCGCAGGCGCTGACAAACACGCGACAACTGCACAGACCGACTTGATTTACGCAGCAAGATAGCGATACAGATTGCGCAGCATGGCCGCCGTCGCACCCCAGATGAAATGGTGACCACCGATCGCGCCGCCGCCTTCGTCGACCACTGTCGATTCATCGCGCGGATAAGGCATCGCGAAGAAGCGGCGCTCGCCGCCCTCGTAACGGAACACGCGCTCTTCGTGATTCGCGGGATTCATCAGGAAAGCGAGCGGCACCTCGAAGACTTCGGCCACTTCGAGGGCGTCCATTTTCAGCGCAAACGGCGGATGGACAAGACCGATCACAGGTGTCACGCAGAAGCCGGTGCCGGTCAGGTAGTCGGGTAATGCGCCAAGAATTTCGACCCGGGAAGGCGCCAGGCCGACCTCTTCCTGCGCTTCACGCAAGGCGGTCGCGGTGGCGTCGTCGTCAAAGGGTTCGTGACGGCCGCCAGGAAAGCTCACCTGCCCGGCATGATCGTTCAGATGATCGGCACGCTGCGTCAGCAATACCGTCAGCCCACTTTCGCGGACCACCAGCGGCACCAGCACGGCAGCAACGCGGGGATCGGCGTGGGTATCGCGCCACGGCGCTTCGATGATCGGCTCCGGCGTCCACGCGAGGTTTTGCTCGAAGCGTGCGCGCAGGCCATCGGGCGTGAGACGCTCGCCGGTCACCGGCGACAGATGGGAGCCCGTCGCGACGACAGGCAGTGATTCGGGCTCAAAGACGGGACGGGTCAACGGGTCTCTCGAATAGGCGGATTGGGGTATGCCGCTATTTTGACCTGGCAAACAAAAAAGCACCCACAGGGGGTGCTTTTTCTTACAGCATTTACGCTTGGGAAGCAGCGCGGTCTTTCGAGACCAGCTTTTCCTTGATTCGAGCCGACTTGCCCGAACGGTCGCGCAGGTAGTACAGCTTGGCACGACGCACATCGCCACGACGCTTCACGACGATGCTTGCCAGCAGCGGCGAGTACGTCTGGAACGTACGCTCGACGCCTTCGCCCGACGAAATCTTACGGACGATGAACGACGAATTCAGACCACGGTTACGCTTGGCGATAACGACGCCTTCGTAAGCCTGAACACGCTTACGCGTACCTTCAACCACGTTCACGCTGACGATCACCGTGTCGCCCGGAGCGAATTCGGGGATGGTCTTCTCGCCGAGGGCGCGGCCGATTTCTTCCTGCTCGAGTATTGCAATCAGATTCATGACTGACTCCTAGATCCATCTTGTCGGCGTTCGTACCTGCCTCGCACTCAGTTTCCTTACGTGCTTGGCGACGGCCCCGATAGAGGATGGGTTCACATCTGGCACCGTGCACGCATGCGCGGCGCCGCCTGGTGTCCGCTCGAAAGACCGGCGGCTTTACGCCTTCGACTCTTCTTTTGCGAGACTCGTAAGCCATGCCTCATCGGCACGGCTCAACATTTTGTTCTTTCTGGCCTTCACGATCAGATCGGGCCGCTTGTTCAACGTATTGCGCAAGGCTTCGCGCCGACGCCACGCCTCGATTTCCTTATGATGGCCGCCGAGCAGCACATCGGGCACACGCACGCCGTCGTATTCCTCGGGACGTGTGTAATGCGGACAATCAAGCAGCACGTCGACAAAGCTGTCCTGCACGGCCGATTGCGAGTCGTTCAGCACGCCGGGCAACTGACGTACGACTGCGTCCATCAATGCCATGGCAGGCAATTCGCCGCCCGACAGCACGAAGTCGCCAAGACTGACTTCTTCGTCGACAAAACGGTCGAGCAAACGTTGATCGATCGCTTCGTAGCGCCCGCACAACAGGATCAGACCGGGCTCGGCAGCGAACCGCATGACACGGTCGTGATTCAACGTAGCACCTTGCGGTGACATCATCACGACGCGCGATGCGCCGATGCCCTGCTCTGCCTGAGCCGCCTTCGCGGCACCGATCGCGTCTTCCAGCGGCTTGGCCAGCATGACCATGCCGGGGCCGCCACCGTACGGGCGATCGTCGATTGTGCGGTAGTTGTCGGTTGTGAAATCGCGCGGGTTCCACGTACGCAACCCATAGCGCTCCTGTTTCGCGGCTCGGCTGGTGATACCCCAGTCGGTCAGCGCGCGAAACATGTCAGGAAAGAGCGTTACGACATCGAACTGCATCGCTCTCTCCGTTCAGCGAATGATTTAGTAATCGGCTTCCCACTCGACGGTAATCTGCTTCGCCGCCTGGTCCACCGTTTTGACAAAGACGCCGACGAACGGGATCAAGCGCTCACCGGCAATCGGCTTGCCATTTTTGTCAGTAGCCGGATATTCGATACGCATCACCGAATGCGCACCGTTGTCGATCATGTCTGCAACCTTGCCGAGATTGACTCCGGCAACGTTCACCACATCCAGGCCGAGCAGGTCGACCCAGTAGAATTCGTCGGCTTCGAGAGCCGGAAATTCGCTGCGGCTGATATAAATGCGGGTACCGCGGAGTGCCAGTGCCACATCGCGGTCAGTCACGCCGCCCAGATGGGCAACCACACTGTCGCTATGCGTTTTCGCCTGCAATGACGGCGCCGATTTGCGCTCGTGACCTTTTAGAAGCCACCAGCGTTTCGCACTCAGCAGGGCATCGCCGCCATGCCCGGCATCTGCATGAGCAGCTACCTTGACCCAGCCCTTAAGGCCGTAAGCATCGACGATAGCGCCAACCTCGACCGCGTCGGCCGGCCAGCTTTCCACTGTTTCCGCGCGCATTTCTGCTACAGCGGAACCAGAGTTTGCAGCATTGGCTTTCGCCTTGCCTTCGGCTCGCTCGACCGGCTTGCGGACGAATGCACCGAATGGCGCCTGATCAGACGTCTTCGCGCGCGGACCTGCCGCTTTTGCCTTCACGCGATCTGGACTGCCGGAATCACGCTCAGACATAACAACACCTCGCTGCCAGCTTCGACGTCTGCGTCAGTAAAACAACTGGCGCATCGGACTGCTCACGCAAGCTGCGCGAGCCGCCGGCCGAACCGACGACGATACGCATGCTAGCTACCATTAAGCAGCCGGCTGCGCCTTTTGCGCTTCTTTCACGAGACGCTCGACGGTCGGCGACAGTTGTGCGCCAACACCTTGCCAGTACGTCAGGCGATCCTGAGCGATACGCAGGGCTTCGCCCTTCGTAGCGACCGGGTTGTAGAAACCAACGCGCTCGATAAAGCGGCCGTCACGACGGTTACGCGAATCGGTTGCGACGATGTTGTAGAACGGGCGCTTCTTGGAGCCGCCACGAGCCAAGCGGATGATGACCATACTAGAATCCTTGAAAACCGGGGTTCGGAACGACTGAAACACGCGATTATAGCGGGAAACCGACGCCATAACAAACACTTACGGCGATAAACTGAGTAACCGCGTTGCGCCGGCCGTCCGGACGAAGGTCCAGGACCACGCCGAAACGCCCGAAATACTTGACGGAGCGCCCGTGAAACTGCTGCCATCGACTGCGTTTTTGCTCGCTTTTTTTCTCGTTTTCGTTCGACTTGCTTCTTTCCAACGCGCTTCGCACGGTCGGATTTTGCGTTGCGCGGCCGCGTCGCTGGTCGCCGGACATGCATTATCGGCGTTCGCCGCGCTACCGGTCGAGCGTATCAAGTTGCCCACGGGGTTTCACATCGAAGTCCTGTCGGACGCCGTGCCGAGCGCGCGCGCGATGGCGCTTTCGCCGAAAGGCATTCTCTATATAGGCAGCCTCGACGGCCACGTCTACGCGCTCGAATTGCAAAACGGCCGCGTGACGGGGCGCCACGTGATCGCATCAGGCCTGGAAAGTCCGGCCGGCGTGGCGTGGCGGGATGGCGCGCTCTACGTCTCGGCGGTATCGAAAATACTGCGCTTCGATGCAATTGATACGCACCTGAATGATCCCCCCAAACCCGCGGTGGTCATCGACACGCTGCCCACGGAAACGCATCACGGCTGGAAATTCATCGGCTTCGGTCCGGACGGCAAGCTGTATGTACCGCAAGGCGCGCCCTGCAATGTCTGCCTGAAAGACCGCAACAAATTCGGGATGATCGGCCGCATGGACCCGGACGGCAGTCATTACGAAGTCGTAGCGCGCGGTATACGCAATTCGGTCGGATTTGCGTGGCATCCAGTGACGCACGAAATATGGTTCACCGATAACGGCCGTGACGAAATGGGCGACGATGTTCCCAACGACAAACTCAACCGCGCTTCGCGCGCCGGGATGGACTTCGGCTTCCCGTATTGCCATGGCGGCGACACGCCCGACCCCGAGTTCGGCAAAGATCATCCGTGCAGCGCATTTACTCCCCCGGTGGTCAAACTCGGCGCACACGTTGCCGCGCTGGGCATGCGCTTTTATACCGGCGCGATGTTTCCGGCTGCCTATAAGAACAACATCTTCATCGCCGAGCACGGATCGTGGAATCGCAGCAAAAAGGTCGGCTATCGCGTCGTGCGCGTCATCACCGACCCGGATGGCGGCAATGCGCATCAGGAAGTCTTTGCCGAAGGATGGCTCCAGCCAGGCGAAAACGTCTGGGGCCGCCCCGCCGACGTCCTGCCGCTCCCCGACGGTTCATTGCTAATCAGCGACGATTACGCCGGCGCGATTTACCGCGTGACGTACGCAGCACCCTAGTCTTGACGATCTCTACGACAAGGAGGCCCACTCCAGCGGGCCTCGCCAAAACGCCCCTCCGTTCGCAACAACCTCGCACGCGACATTCACCACCTCCACTACTACCTATCGCGCCCGCCTTGTGACCGCTCCCACCAGGCGGGCGTAGAATGCGCGTCGGTCCACGCCGAACCGGGTGTGCCACTCCTTTCGACCACCTGCCACTCTGCCCACGCCCTACTCCATGTCCACCCTGGTCTCAGCTTCCACGCGCTTCAGATCCAAGACAATTACCGCCGCACTGGCGTTCTTCCTGGGCAGTCTCGGCGCTCATCGGTTCTATCTGTATGGCAAACGCGACTTCTACGGCTGGGCGCATGTGGTCGGCACGCTAATGGGCATTCCCGGCGTATTGCTGCTGGTCGCTAGCGAACGGGCCTCGATGCCGGGCTGGGTGTTGGCCTTCTTCGGCACCGTGTCCGTACTCTCGGCGTTTCTCGCTGCAATCGTCTACGGGCTGCGCCCCGATGAAAAATGGGACGCGCAGTTCAATGCGCACACTCAACAAAAAAGCCAATCCGGCTGGACGGTCATCTTCATCGTGATCTTTTCGCTACTGATCGGTGCATTTCTGCTGATGACCGCCCTCGCTATTACGTTCCAGACCTATTTCGAAAATCAGGTCGAGGCGGCTAAAGAACTTTCCCAGTAACCAGCCGGCACCCGAGTCGCGCTAGAACAAATTCATTTGTGAATTGACTCGCGCCGGCTCCTCGGCCTTTTGCGGCTCGATCCGGCGAAAATGGGACATATCGAGAATGCCCCGATCGCGCCGATTCAACCCCAGGCGGCGTACCGCCTTGTGAAACCGCTGCCTGAGCAGATCGGCCCACAAACCTTCTCCTTTCATGCGCGTGGCGAAATTCGAATCGTAGTCTTTGCCGCCCCGCATATCGCGCACACGACTCATCACACGGTCGGCCCGATCGGGGAAGTGCGCAGCAAGCCAATCCTTGAACAACGGTGCGACTTCCCACGGCAATCGCAACACGATATAGCTCGCATTGCTCGCGCCCGCTTCCGCGCAAGCTTCGAGCACGCGCTCCATGTCTGGCTCGGTGACAAACGGAATCACCGGCGCAATGCTGACACCGACTGGAATGCCTGCCTCGCTCAACGTGCGGATGGTCCGCAACCGGCGCGACGGCGTCGCCGCGCGCGGTTCGAGCGTGCGCGCAATCTCCGCGTCCAGCGTGGTAATCGTAATCGCGGCCATGAATTGCCCGCGCGCGGCCATCGGGGCGAGGATGTCGATATCGCGCTCGATCAGCGATGACTTCGTGATGGCAGCAAACGGCTGGTTACGCTCGGCTAACACTTCGACGACCCTGCGCGTTAACCTGAGATCACGCTCAGCAGGTTGCCAGGCATCTGTGTTAACGCCCAACGCAATCGGCTCCGGCACATACGACTTCTTCGATAGCTCCCGCTCGAGCAATTCAGGCGCGTTGATCTTTGCGTAGATCCGGCTTTCGAAATCGAGCCCCGGCGATAGCCCCAGATAGCTGTGCGTAGGTCGCGCGAAGCAATAAATGCAACCGTGCTCGCAACCACGATACGGATTCAACGACACGCCAAACGGGATATCCGGCGACGAATTGCGCGTGAGAATAGTCTTGGCCCGCTCTTCGAAAATCTGGGTACGCAAGACTTTGGGCTCGTCGCCTTCTACTTCTGCAACGTGCAGCCAGCCGTCGTCCACAACCTCGCGCTGATCGACTTCATAGCGGCCTTGCACATTCGTCACTGCCCCTCGCCCCTTTTTAGGCGTGGGCGGAGCGATCGGAAATTCCTGGATGGAGTAGAGGTCGGAGTCGGTCACGATTGAAGTTGCAAAAAAACAGCGCAGAACACCTGTATAAATATACAGTGTTTACGTTGTTTGTCGAGCCTGACTTCACATCGCAAACCGCCATTCAATCGGGTACCGAGATGGTCAACGTTTCCTTGATTTCCTCCATCACCACATAACTTTTCGACTGCACCGCGCCGGGCAACTGCAGCAGGATGTCGCCGAGCAGCTTCCGGTAGTCAGCCATTTCGCCGATGCGTGCCTTGATCAGATAGTCGAAATCGCCCGACACGAGATGGCATTCCAGCACCTCGGGGATCTTCTGAACCTCGCGCCGGAACTGGTCGAACATGTTGCCGCTCTTGTGGTCCAGCGTGATCTCGACGAACACCAGCAGCGCAGCGCCCAACTCAGCCGGGTTCACGCGCGCGTGGTAGCCGGTGATCACGCCGTCGCGCTCCATGCGCTTGACCCGCTCAATGCATGGCGTGACCGACAGCCCGACCTGTTCCGCCAGGTCTTTCATGGCCATCCGGCCATCCTGCTGCAAAAGCCGCAGGATCTTGTGATCGAGCTTGTCGAGTGCGCGGATCGGTTGGCGCTGTGTTCGCATAGTGTTTTTGCTGAAAATTCTGAAAATACAATAACAAAACCTGCCTGACTGTTAATAGTATAGCGATTAACACTGGGCGATCCGCGTTATACCTCGTGAATCGACGTGAGTCGGAAAATTCCAACGAATCGACGAGCGTATTGCCCTTCAAACTTTCTTGAATACCTGGAGCAGCTATGCGAGTCGTCGTCTTGGGCAGTGGCGTTGTCGGAGTCACGAGCGCGTATTACCTGGCCCGTGCCGGCCATGAAGTGACCGTGATCGACCGGGAAGCAGGTCCGGCGCTCGAAACCAGTTTCGCGAACGCCGGTCAGATTTCGCCGGGCTACGCATCGCCGTGGGCTGCGCCCGGCGTGCCGCTGAAGGCCGTCAAGTGGATGTTCCAGAAACACGCGCCGCTCGCGATCCGACTCGACGGCACGCAATTCCAGTTGCAGTGGATGTGGCAGATGCTGCAGAACTGCACGTCGTCGCGCTATGCGGTGAACAAGGGCCGGATGGTGCGCCTCGCGGAATACAGCCGCGACTGCCTGCAGGCATTGCGTGCGGAGACGGGCATTCAATACGAAGGGCGCACGGGCGGCACGCTTCAGGTGTTTCGTACCCAACAGCAGTTCGACGGCGCGGCAAAAGACATCGCCGTGTTGAAGGAAGCCAATGTGCCCTACGAGTTGTTGTCGCCGTCTGAGCTTGCTCAGGCTGAACCGGCGCTTGCGGCCGTGTCGCACAAGCTGACCGGCGGCCTGCGTCTGCCGGGCGACGAAACTGGCGACTGCCAGATGTTCACCACACGCCTCGCAGCATTGGCCGAAGAATTGGGCGTCAAATTCCGCTACAACACGCCGATCGACTCGCTCGCGATGGCGGGCGACCGTATCGCCGGCGTGCAATGCGGCGCGGAGCTAGTTCGCGCGGATTCGTTCGTGGTCGCGCTCGGTTCGTATTCGACGAAGTTTCTGTCTGGCCTCGTGAAGATTCCGGTTTATCCGCTGAAGGGTTATTCGATCACTGCGCCGATCGTCAACGAAGCAGCGGCGCCTGTGTCGACGGTGCTCGACGAGACGTACAAGATCGCGATCACGCGTTTTGACGACCGCATTCGTGTGGGCGGCATGGCGGAGATCGTTGGCTTCGACAAGTCGTTGCGCCAGGCGCGCCGCGACACGCTGGAACTGTGCGTGAACGATCTGTTCCCCGGCGGCGGCGATACGTCGAAGGCCACGTTCTGGACCGGTTTGCGCCCGATGACGCCGGACGGCACGCCGATCGTGGGCCGCACGCCAGTGTCGAACCTGTTCCTGAACACCGGTCACGGCACGCTCGGCTGGACCATGTCGTGCGGTTCGGGCCAGTTGCTGGCCGACGTGATGTCAGGCAAGCAGCCAGCGATCAAGGCGGATGATCTGTCGGTGCATCGCTACCTTGGCGAGACCGGCGGTGCGCACCGCCCGGCTTATGCCTGAAAGCAACTGACACCGGAATCGTCGTAATAAAAAACGGCGCCTCGAATATTCGAGGCGCCGTTTTCGTTTCCAAGCCAAGTTCAGCTTAAGCCAAGGCCGAAATCTCCGGCCACAATCGCCGAAAAATCAGAATTGATCGTCCGACAAAGCCAGCACGCTCTCGCCGCCCTTCGCGCTGACAATCGACGCCTCCAGCGCCGACGCCTGCGGCAACACATGCTCCGCGTAGAACTGCGCGGTCGCGATCTTCGCGCCATAAAACGAAGGATCTTCATCGCGCTTCTGAGCCGCCACGAGCAACGCACGCGCCATCTGCCAGCCGCCCAGCACGACGCCCGCCAGTTTCAGATACGGCACACTGCCCGCAAACACCGCGTTCGGATCTGTCTTCGTGTTGGCCACGACGAAATCGACCACGGCGCTCAGCGAATCGTGGCCTTGCGCCAGATATTTCTTCATCGACTCAAACGCGGCGCCCTGTTGCGCACCTAACGCTTCGACGGTTGCAGCAACACCAGCGAGCAGCGCCTTCGCCACCTTGCCGCCGTCGCGCAAAGTCTTCCGGCCGATCAGGTCGTTCGCCTGAATCGCCGTCGTGCCTTCGTAGATCGGCAGAATGCGGGCGTCGCGGTAATACTGCGCGGCGCCCGTTTCTTCGATGAAGCCCATGCCGCCATGCACCTGCACGCCAAGGCTCGTGACGTCGATCGACAACTCCGTGCTCCAGCCCTTCACGATCGGCACGAGATATTCGTAGATCGCCTGATGCTCCGCGCGGGTCGCTTCGTCCGCGTGTCGATGTGCAATGTCGCAATGCGCTGCGGCCACATACGCCAGCGCGCGCGACGCCTCGGTCAGCGAGCGCATCGTCGCGAGCATGCGACGCACGTCCGGATGCTGGATGATCGCCACCGACTGTTTCGCCGATCCGTCCACCGGACGGCTCTGCACGCGGTCTTTCGCGTACGCCACCGCGTGCTGGTAAGCGCGGTCCGACACGCCGACGCCCTGCATGCCCACCGCGAAACGCGCGGCGTTCATCATGATGAACATGTATTCGAGACCGCGATTTTCTTCGCCGATCAGATGCCCGATCGCGCCGCCGTGATCGCCGAATTGCAGCACCGCCGTCGGGCTCGCCTTGATGCCGAGCTTGTGTTCGATCGACACGCAATGCACGTCGTTACGCTCGCCGAGCGACCCGTCTTCGTTGATCAGAAACTTCGGCACGATGAACAGCGAAATACCCTTGACGCCTTCGGGCGCATTGGGCGTGCGCGCCAGCACGAGATGGGCGATGTTCTTCGCCATATCGTGCTCGCCCCACGTGATGAAAATCTTCGTGCCGAACAGCTTGAACGAACCGTCGCCCTGCGGCTCGGCACGTGTGCGTACCAGCGCGAGATCGGAGCCTGCTTGCGGCTCGGTGAGGTTCATCGTACCGGTCCATTCGCCAGAAATCAGCTTGGGCACGTAGGTCTGCTTTTGCGCTTCGGTGCCGGCGGTGAGCAACGCCTCGATCGCGCCGTCGGTCAGCAGCGGACACAGCGCGAACGACAGATTCGACGCGTTGAGCATTTCGACGCAAGGCGTGCCGATCAATTTCGGCAGACCCTGGCCTTCGTAGTCGAGCGGATGCTGCACGCCTTGCCAGCCGCCTTCGGAAAATTGCCGGAACGCTTCCTTGAAGCCGGGCGTTGCCGTGACCACGCCGTCCTTCCAGCTACTCGGATTGCGATCGCCTTCGACGTTCAACGGCGCCAGCACTTCACCGCACAGCTTTGCCGATTCTTCGAGCACGGCCTGCGCCGTGTCCAGGTTCGCGTCTTCGAAACCTGGCAGCGTCGCGATATCTTCGAGACCGGCCAGTTCTTTCATCACGAACAGCATGTCCTTGATGGGCGCCGTATAGCTCATTTCAGTTCTCCTCCTGCCTTGATATAAAAAAAGGGCGCTGGACTTGATCGGTCCTGCGCCCTTCGTGTGCTGCCAGACGCCTTTTACCCGACGCTACGGCGCGATGATGCCGCGATAATTAGCCGAGTTCGCTAACCAGTTCCGGCACGACCGTGAACAGATCGCCCACGAGACCGTAATCGGCGACGCTGAAAATCGGCGCTTCCGGGTCCTTGTTGATCGCGACGATGACCTTCGAGTCTTTCATCCCGGCCAGATGCTGGATCGCACCCGAGATGCCGACCGCGACGTACAGTTGCGGCGCGACGATCTTGCCGGTCTGGCCGACTTGATAGTCGTTCGGCACGAAGCCTGCATCGACCGCCGCACGCGATGCGCCGAGCGCCGCGTTCAGCTTGTCGGCCAGCGGTTCGAGAACCTGCGTGTAGTTTTCGCCGTTGCCCAGACCGCGGCCACCCGACACGATGATCTTCGCCGACGTCAGTTCCGGACGGTCCAGCTTCGTCACTTCGCGGCTGACGAATTGCGAGATGCCGCTGTCGGCTGCCGCTTCGAGCTTCTCGACCGCTGCGCTGCCGCCTTCGGCTGCGACGGCGTCGAAACCGGTCGAGCGAACCGTGATGACCTTGATCGGATCCGCCGATTGCACCGTTGCAATCGCGTTGCCCGCGTAGATCGGACGCTCGAAAGTGTCGGCGGAATCCACAGCGGTGATATCGCTGATCTGCGCGACGTCGAGCTTCGCGGCGATACGCGGCGCGATGTTCTTACCGTAAGCGGTCGCCGGTGCGAGGATGTGCGTGTAGTCCTTCGCGATGTTCAGCACGGTCGCTTCGACGTTTTCCGCGAGGCCCGCTTCGAGTTGCGGCGCGTCGGCCAGCAACACCTTGCTCACGCCAGCGATCTTCGCCGCCGCATCAGCAGCGGCTTGCGCGTTGTGCCCTGCCACCAGCACGTGAATGTCGCCGCCGATTTTCTGCGCCGCTGCAATCGTGTTCAGCGTCGCGGCCTTGATCGACGCGTTGTCGTGTTCTGCAATTACCAGATTCGTCATTTCGTCAGTCTCCCTCACAGCACCTTGGCTTCGGTCTTCAGCTTCTCGACCAGCGTCTTCACGTCCGGCACTTTCACACCGGCAGAGCGCTTCGGCGGCTCGGCGACTTTCAGCGTCTTCAGGCGCGGCGCAACGTCAACGCCGAGGTCTTCGGGCTTGATCGTTTCCAGCGGCTTTTTCTTCGCCTTCATGATGTTCGGCAGCGTCACATAGCGCGGCTCGTTCAGGCGCAGATCGGTCGTGACCACGGCCGGCAGCGTCAGCGACAGCGTTTCAGCACCGCCGTCGACTTCGCGCGACACCGTCGCTTTGCCGTCGGCGACGACCACCTTCGACGCGAACGTCGCTTGCGGCAGATTCGCCAGCGCGGCGAGCATCTGGCCGGTCTGGTTCGAATCGTCGTCGATCGCCTGCTTGCCGAGGATGATCAGTTGCGGCTGTTCCTTGTCGACCAGCGCCTTCAGCAGCTTCGCGACAGCCAGCGGCTGCAGTTCTTCAGTCGATTCGATCAGAATCGCGCGATCCGCGCCGATCGCCAGCGCGGTGCGCAGCGTTTCCTGCGATTGCGCGACGCCTGCGGACACGGCGATCACTTCGGTCGCGACGCCCGCTTCTTTCAGGCGCACGGCTTCTTCAACGGCGATTTCGTCGAACGGATTCATCGACATTTTCACGTTCGCGATATCGACACCCGTGCCGTCCGATTTCACACGGACTTTCACGTTGTAATCGACCACTCTCTTGACTGGCACCAGGATTTTCATGCACACGCTCCAAAGTTACGAATACGTCAACCCAACGAACATTATAACGACTGCCCTTATGACAGCCTTCTCGCGGGCGCTTTAGCAGGAGGATATCGCTCCTCAGTGGCGTGACGGCAATATCGAACGATCGTTCTATTTTAATCTCGAAAAAACCCGGGCGACAACCCCGGGTCCCGACTTATGACTCTAATTTCGCATTGCCGTCTTGTCTTGCTGTGTCTGTTGCTGCGTCGGTAAGCCGGCGGCCTACCAGGCGGTGATCACCGAGCCGCCGAACTTCGTGTCGATAAACTGCTTCACTTCGGGCGAATGATACGCCGCGACCAGTTTGGCCACCCACGGCTTGTTCCGGTCGGCTTCGCGGATCGCGATGATGTTCACGTACGGGCCCTTCGGGTCTTCGATCGCGATCGCGTCCTGCTTCGGCTTCAGACCCGCTTCCATCGCAAAGTTTGTGTTGATCGCGGCGGCGTCCACGTCGTTCAGCGAGCGCGGAATCTGCGCGGCGTCGAGTTCGACGATCTTCAGCTTCTTCGGGTTATCGACGATGTCGAGCGGCGTCGCCTTCAGACCGGCTTCGGCGCGCAACTTCAGCAGGCCAAGCTTTTGCAGCAGCAACAGAGCGCGGCCGCCGTTGGTCGGATCGTTCGGCACCGCGATCTTGGCGCCCGGCTGCAATTCCGCGAGCGTCTTCACTTTCTTCGAATAGACGCCCATCGGGTACGTAACGGTATCCGCGATACGGATCAGCTTGTAGCCGCGATCCTTGACCTGCGCCTGCAAGTACGGGTCGTGCTGATAGCTGTTCGCGTCGAGATCGCCGCCGGCAAGCGCAGCGTTCGGCTGCACGTAGTCGGAGAATTCGACGATCTTGATGTTCAGCCCGTTCTTCGCCGCGACCGTCTTCACGACTTCCATGATCTGCGCGTGGGGACCGCCGGTGACACCGACCTTGATCGTGTCGTCGGCGTGGGCTGCCGTCGCGAACAGCGACGCGGCACCGAACGCGGTGAACAGCGCGGCCGCCAGCTTGAGGATGAAACGACGTTGCATGATGGACCTTTCTGAGTGGCTCTTTAGCGGGTTCCGATAACCCTTGTTGATTTATTTATGGCTCAGACGACGCACGAGCCAGTCCCCGAACGACTGCACGAGTTGCACGAACACGATCAGGATCACCACGACGGTCAGCATCACTTCCGGCAGGAAACGCTGATAACCGTAGCGGATGCCGAGATCGCCCAGCCCGCCGCCGCCGATCGCACCGGCCATCGCCGAATAGCCGACCAGCGACACGAACGTGATCGTCAACCCGGCGACGACGCCCGGCAGCGATTCCGGCAACAGCACCTTGAAGACAATCTGGCTGGTGGTCGCGCCCATTGCCTGCGCCGCTTCGATCAGCCCGCGATCCACTTCGCGCAGCGCGGTTTCGACCAGCCGCGCGATGAACGGCGCGGCGGCGATGGTCAGCGGCACGACCGCAGCCGCCGTCCCGATCGACGAACCCACCACCAGACGCGTGAACGGAATCACCGCGACCAGCAGGATGATGAACGGCGTCGAACGGACCGCGTTGACGACCACGCCCATCACGCGATTCAGCGCGACGTTTTCCAGCACACCCTGACGGTCGGTCAGATACAGCAACACGCCGAGCGGCAAGCCCACCACCGCGCCGACCAGTCCGGAAATGCCCACCATCACGAGCGTTTCCCAGAACGACTGGACGAACATATCGAACATTTCACTCAACATGCGAAAGCTCCTCCACCACCACACCCTGTTCACGCAGATACGTCAGCGCCTGCGCCACCTTCGTCGGTTCGCCGCCCGCGAGCACCGCGAGCGAGCCGAACGCCTGCCCCTGGATCTCGTCGATCTGGCCGTGCAGGATGTTGAAGTCGAGTTCGTAGCGGCGAATCGTTTCCGACAAAATCGGCTGGTCGACGCCCGAACCGGTGAACGCGAGGCGCAACAAGTGGCCGCTGCCCGTCTTCAGACGTTCGGCGACGCGCGCCTTCATGGCAGGCGGAAGCTCCTGCGCGATCACGTCGCCGATCAGCGCGCGCGTGACTTCGTGATGCGGCTGCAGGAACACGTCGATCACCTTGCCCTCTTCGACCACACGCCCCGCGTCCAGCACGGCCACGCGATCGCAGACCTGCTTGATCACGTCCATCTGGTGCGTGATCAACACGATCGTCAGGTTCAGTTCGCGGTTGATGCGCTTGAGCAGGTCGAGAATCGCCCGAGTGGTTTCGGGGTCGAGCGCGGACGTCGCTTCGTCGGAGAGCAGCACTTTCGGCTTGCTCGCGAGCGCGCGCGCAATGCCGACGCGCTGCTTCTGGCCGCCGCTGATCTGCGCCGGATAACGGTCTTTCTGCGCCGACAGACCGACCAGGTCGAGCAGCGGCAGCACGTTCGCTTCGATTTCATCGCGCTTCATGCCGGCGAGTTCGAGCGGCAACGCGACGTTCTCGTACACGGTACGCGACGACAGCAGATTGAAGTGCTGGAAGATCATGCCGATCTCGCGGCGCGCCTCGCGCAATTGCGCGGCGGGCAGCGTGGTCAGATCGCGTCCGTTGACGACGATATTGCCTTCGGACGGGCGTGTCAGCAGGTTGATGGTGCGCACGAGCGTACTTTTGCCCGCACCGCTGCGGCCAATGATGCCGAACACCTCGCCCGCCGGGATCGACAGATTGACGTTGTGCAGCGCCTCGACCCAGCCCCGGGGCCCAGCGAAGCGCTGGGAAACATTGCGTATTTCGATCATGGAAAAACGAAACGGCGGAGACTGTCCGCGAGCGTTGTACGCTCCCGACAAGCGGCCGCCGTTGCTTTTATTGGGATTTGAGGCGGCAATTCTACCGCAGCGCCGACATTCCCTTTAATAATCAATTCCGATCTTTTCATAACCTGTGAGCATTAGAGGGAGGTTAAACGCGAGATGTTCGCGCATCGGGCGCGACTGCGACTATGATCGGGCCACCCAAAAAATCAGGATACGCCGTGATCATGGAGACATCTCGAAATAGCTCAGGCAGCAACGGCGATGCGCGCACGAGCGGCGTCAACGTGGGCCGCAACACCGCCGTGCTGCCGCGCTCCTCGGTGACGACAGCCGACGGCGTCGACCTGCCGCTGTATCGCTGGCCGGCAATCGGGCAGACGCGCGCCACGATCGCGCTGGTGCACGGGCTGGCCGAGCACGCCGGACGATATGCGGCGCTGGCCGCAAGGCTGAACGCGGTCGGCATCGAGCTGGTCGCCATCGATCTGCGCGGTCACGGCCATGCGCCCGGCAAGCGGGCGTATGTGAAGCGTTTCGACGACTATCTGCTGGACGCCCAGGCTCTGCTCGACGAGGCCGCGCAAAGTTGCGTCCCGCTCTTTCTGATGGGACACAGCATGGGTGGCGCGGTCGCCGCGCTCTACGCGATCGACCGGCTCGAAGCGACGGGCCGCCGCCTGAACGGCCTGATCCTGTCGAGCCCGGCGCTTGCGCCCGGACGCGACGTGCCGGGCTGGATGCTCAAGTTGAGTCACGTGATCAGCCGCCTCTACCCCGGCTTTCCGGCGATGAAAATCGACGCCGCGTTGCTGTCGCGTCTTCAGCCGGTGGTGAACGCCAATCGCAACGATCCGCTCGTGCATCACGGCGCGATTCCGGCGCGCACGGGCGCGGAGTTGCTGCTGGCGATGGCGCGCATCGAACGTGGACGTGCAGCGCTGCGCATGCCGCTGCTCGTGTTTCACGGCACCGAGGACAAACTCACCGAGCCCGAAGGCAGCCGCGAATTCGGCGAGCATGCGGGGTCGCCCGACAAGACGCTCACGCTGCACGAAGGCAGTTATCACGAGACGATGAACGATATGGATCGGGACCGGGTGATCGGTGGGTTGATCGACTGGATCGAGAGGCGGCTGGTTCGGGCGTGAGGGACGCTAGCTCTTGGGCAACGGAATCGAGCGCAATGGCTGCTGCCCGGGGGCGATGGTCGCGATAGTCACGACCGTCGCGCTTGCGTGACGCAGCACGCGATAGCAGAAGCGCTTAGCGCTTCCAGTCCGGCGCCCGCTTGTCGATAAACGCCTGCACGCCTTCCAGCGCGGAGTCGTCCATCATGTTGCAGGCCATCGTTTGACCGGCGAGTTGATACGCCGCTTCAATCCCCATCTCGAGCTGACGATAGAACAGCCCCTTGCCCGCGCTCACCGCCTCGACGGGTTTCGCGCAGATGCTGGCGGCGAGCCTGGCCAACTCCGCATCGAGCGCATCTGACGGAACGACGCGGTTCACGAGGCCCTGCTGCTTCGCCTGGGTGGCATCGATGAAATCGCCGGTCAGCAGCATTTCAAGCGCCGCCTTGCGCGACAGATTGCGCGACAACGGCACCGAAGGCGTCGCGCAAAACAGCCCAAGGTTCACGCCGGACACGGCAAAACGCGCGGTATCCGCCACCACCGCCAGATCGCACATCGCGACCAGTTGACAGCCCGCCGCCGTCGCAATGCCCTGCACTCTTGCGATCACCGGTTGCGGCATCCGCTGGATCGTCATCATCAGTTTCGTGCAGCGGGCGAATAGCGCCTGGTAATAAGCCAGCGACGGCGCCGCGCGCATCTCCTTCAGATCGTGTCCCGCACAGAACGCACGGCCTGCTGCGGCGATCACGACCACACGCGCGTCGCTGGATTGCGCGATTCCGTTCAACGCGTTTTGCAACGCGTCGAGCAATGCTTCGGATAACGCGTTGAAAGCGTCGGGCCGGTTCATCGTCAGACTCACGACGCCCTTGACGCCGTACGCGTCGTGTTCGACCTCGACCAGCGAGGCGTTGCGTGCGTCGTTAGCGTTCATGGCTGGCTCCTCTTTGCTCTCATTGCGTTTGCCCCGACCCCGCGGCGCGCACGCCGGCTCAGATTCCCGCCAGCGACCGCACGTGCGCGACCACGCTGCGCCCGAGCGCCGACAGGTTATATCCGCCCTCCAGGCAACTGACGATCCGCCCGCGCGCATAGCGTTTCGCGATCTCGCGCATCTGATCGGTGATCCACGCGTAATCGTCTTCGATGAGACCCATGTTGCCGAGGTCGTCTTCGCGATGCGCGTCGAAGCCCGCCGAGATGAACAGCATCTCCGGCTTGAAGTCATGCAGACGCGGCAGCCACAGCATGTCGATCGCCTCACGCACGGCCATGCCTTTCGAGCGCGCCGGCATCGGTACGTTGCACATGTTCGGCGCCTGGTTGTCGGCACCGGTAAACGGATAGAACGGATGCTGGAAGATGCTGCACATCAACACCCGCGGGTCGCCCGAAAATGCCGCTTCGGTGCCGTTGCCGTGATGCACGTCGAAGTCGATGATCGCGACGCGCTGCATGCCGTGCACGTCGAGCGCGTGACGCGCGGCAATCGCGACGTTGTTGAAGAAGCAGAAGCCCATCGCGCGAGCCGGCTCGGCATGATGACCAGGCGGGCGCACGCTGCAAAAGGCGTTGTCGTAACGGCCTTCGATCACCGCGTCCGTCGCCGCCACGGCCGCGCCCGCCGCGCGCAACGCAGCCTGCCAGGTATGCGGATTCATCGTCGTATCGGGATCGATCTCGGCGATGCCCTCAGTGGGCGAACGGCTGCGGATGTAATCGACATGCGCCTGCGTATGCACGCGCAGCAGCGCGGCTTCGTCGGCGAGCGGCGGCGACTCGCGCTCGATCAGCGAGTCGATGCGGCTTGCGATCAGTTGATCTTCGATGGCCTGCAGACGCGCGGGACATTCGGGATGCCATTGCCCCATGTCGTGCAGCAGACAATCGGCGTGGGAATAAAAACCTGTTGCCATGTTTTCTTCTGCGGCGCCGCGCGTTCGAAGCGCGCGCTGCGTGTCTCCATCCAGGGGGCGCGCGCCCTCGGCGCGCCAACATTTATCAAGTTACCACACGACGTCGCGCCGAACGTGGCTGCGATGCGATGGCAATGCGGCACCGCCGCTGGGACTTTCCCGCAGCGTGTTAGACGCGGTTTTGCAGAAGGCGTCGGGTATACTGCCCCGAACCTTTTTCCCGTCTCTTTCGCTCTGCCTCTTTGCACACTATGACCGTCAAGCTTGCTCTGTCCGCACGAAACCGGCTACGCATCAGCACGCTGGCCACCGCATTGTCCGTTGCATCGTGCATGTTCATGGCAACCAGTCCGGCTGTCGCGCAAAGCGTCGGCAAGAAACCGCCGGTGCTGGTTGCGCAAAGCCAGCCGCAACCGGCCGCGCAGCAAGGGCAAACTTTCGAAGAAGAGATCATCCCGCAGCGCTACGCGAACAATCCCGACGTCAACGTGTTCATCGACGATATGGTCGCGCGCTACGACTTCGATCCGGCCGCGCTGCACGCGCTGTTTGCCGGTGCGAGTTATTCGGCGACCGCGGTCAAGCTCGTGACGCCGTCGCCGTCGCCCACGGTCAAGAACTGGCGCGTTTATCAGTCGCGTTTCCTCGACCCGGTGCGAATCAACGCGGGCGTGCGCTTCTGGCGCGCGAACCAGGCCACGCTGCAACGCGCGTACGAGGAGTTCGGCGTGCCGCCTGAGGTGATCGTCGGCATTCTCGGGGTGGAGACGATTTACGGCCGCTTCATGGGCAACTTCCGCGTGCTCGATGCGCTGACCACGCTCAGCTTCGACTACCCGGCTACGGCGAATCGCGGAGATCGTCAGGTGACCTTCCGCAAGAATCTCGAAGACTACCTGGTCTGGACACGCGATTCGCAAATCGATCCGACCACCGTGCTCGGTTCGTACACGGGTGCAATCGGTATTCCGCAATTCCTGCCGAGCAGCATCGTCAAATATGCGGTGAGCTATGACGGCAACAAGCAGATCGACCTGCGCACCAATCAGGCGGATGCGATTGGCAGCGTAGCGAACTATCTGCGTCAGAACGGTTGGGAAAGCGGCCGGCCGGTAGTGTGGAAAATCGGCTCGGACGCGGGCAGCCTGGGCGTCGCGCAAGCTGCCGCCGATGGTCAGCCTGAACCGCGCTGGCCGCTCTCGCAGCTGCTGCGCGCCGGCTTGCTGCTGAATCAGCCGGATGTCGATGTCGCGGCCGAAGCGGGCACGCCGGTGACGGTGGTGGATCTGCCGTCTCCGGGACGCGGCACCGAGTTCGTGCTGGGTCTGAAGAACTTTTACGTATTGACGCGCTATAACCGCAGTTTCTTTTATGCGCTGGCGGTTTATCAGTTGGGGCAGCGTATCAAGCAGCAGATGCAGGCCAGCGACGCGATGAATGCGATCAGCAACGGGAACGGCGCTTCGTCGAGCGCGGCTTCGCCTTCGCAATAGTTTGAATGGTAGGCGCCGGGTGCGCCCCAGGCGTGAGTCGTACAAAAAAGCGCCGGTCAGTTTTTAACTGACCGGCGCTTTTTATTTGACTACCGTAACGCTGACCCACACGGCCTACTTACGCAGGAAACACCCCGGTGGACAGATAACGGTCGCCGCGATCGCAAACGATGAACACGATCGTCGAATTCTCGACCTGGCGCGCGATACGCAGCGCCACTTCACACGCTCCGCCCGACGAGATGCCAGCAAAGATACCTTCGACCGACGCCATGCGCCGCGCCATTGCCTCAGCAGCCGCCTGGCTCACGTTCTCGACACGATCCACGCGGCTACGGTCGAAAATTTTCGGCAGATAAGCTTCCGGCCATTTGCGGATACCCGGAATACGCGAACCTTCTTCCGGCTGCGCACCGATGATCTCGATCGCCTGATTCTGCGTCTTCAGATAAGCGGACACGCCCATGATCGTGCCGGTCGTACCCATCGACGAAACGAAGTGGGTGATGCGCCCTTCCGTGTCGCGCCAGATTTCCGGACCCGTGCCTTCGACGTGCGCCGCCGGGTTGTCCGGGTTCGCGAACTGGTCGAGGATGATGCCCTTGCCTTCGCGCTGCATCTGCTCGGCGAGGTCGCGCGCGTATTCCATGCCGCCGGTGACGGGCGTCAGGATGATCTGCGCGCCGTAGGCGGCCATGCTCTGACGCCGCTCGACCGACAGATCTTCCGGCATGATCAGAACCATCTTGTAGCCACGGATCGCCGCCGCCATGGCCAGCGCGATACCGGTGTTGCCGCTGGTCGATTCGATCAGCGTGTCGCCCGGCTTGATACGCCCGCGCGCTTCCGCTTTCTTGATCATCGACAACGCCGGACGGTCTTTCACCGACCCAGCAGGATTGTTCCCCTCGAGCTTGGCAAGGATCACGTTATTGCGGCTGCGGATTTCGTCGTCGGGAAGCCGGACCAGCTGCACGAGCGGCGTATTGCCGATCGTATCTTCAATCGTTTTGTAAGCCATATCGGTTCGGGTGCTGTCGCTGCGGGGAGTCTGCAATCTGTCGATTCTAAACTACCGTGCCCGTCGTTGCCGGGCGGCCCTGCTGCTCGCATGGATGCACGAGTCCGCTTGTCTCCCATGCTGAGCGCCGCGTCGACACGCGAAGACAGATTCAACGGGAACCGGATCGCAAAAAGCCCGCGGCTGAGTACCGCGGGAGCCAGTCATTTGCATGACAGCTGAAGGAGTGTGCTGCTTCACTCCGACCATGAAGGGGGAAACAAATGGCAGCGGGCCGCGGACGCAGCCCGCACGACGCTATTTCTTCACGACCACCGTGGGGTTGGCGGAGTTGGCTTTGGACGTATCGGCCGAAACGGTCGTGCCTTTGGCCTGTGAAGTCGCCGCAGCCTGCGCGTTAGCAGCCGCGCCAGCCGGACCGACAGCGAGACCCTCCGCCTGCAGGCGCTCGACGGTATGCCCGCCCATGCCTTTGACGCGCTTGCCGAGGTCGGCCGGGTCCTTGAACGGACCATGCGCTGTACGCTCGTCGAGAATGGCTTTCGCTTTGGCCGGACCGATGCCCTTGATGCCGCGCAGCGCATCTTCGTTAGCCGTGTTGACGTCGACCGCCGCGTACGCGTGACCGAAGGCGGCCAGCATGGCCGCGGTAACCAGAATTTTTCGAAACATATGGAATCTCCCTCGTACAACCGGTTGGCGAACATCGTCAACCGGGAGATTCCAGTTTAAAGAGGTATCCGAATTATTTACACCTGGCCGAACAGCCAGCGCACGTACCGGTCGACACCTTCCTGCACGCTCAGAAACGGCGCGTCATAACCGGCTGCGCGCAGCTTCGACTGGTCGGCTTGCGTGAAGCATTGGTACTTGCCGCGCAACGCGTCGGGGAACGGAATGTATTCGATCAGCCCGCGCTGAACCTGCTCCGCAAGCGGCAACGCCGGCTCGTTATTCAACGAACGCAACGTATTGACCACCGTGCTCGCGATGTCGTTGAACGGCTGCGCGCGGCCGCTGCCGAGATTGAAGATGCCCGATTTGTCCGGGTTGTCGAAGAAGAACAGGTTGACCTTCACGACATCTTCGACGGAGACGAAATCGCGCGTCTGCTCGCCGGCTGCATAACCGTTGTATTCGCCGAACAGCTTGACCTTCCCTTCGGCGCGGAACTGGTTGAAGTTGTGAAACGCGACCGACGCCATGCGCGCCTTATGCGTTTCGCGCGGGCCATAAACGTTGAAGTAGCGGAAGCCCGCAATCTGGCTTGTCGCGGTAGGCAGCACGCGGCGGATCACCTGGTCGAACAGGAACTTCGAATAGCCGTACACGTTCAGCGGCTGCTCGACTTCGCGTTCTTCGACAAAGCGGCTCGACCCGCCATAAGTTGCCGCCGACGACGCGTACAGGAACTGGATGTTCTGTGCCTGGCAGACTTCGAGCACTTCGCGGCTGTAGCGGAAGTTGTTTTCCATCATGTAGCGGCCGTCGGTTTCCATCGTGTCCGAGCAGGCGCCTTCGTGGAAAATCGCGCGTACTTTGCCGAAGTCGCCGCGTTTGAACCGCTCGATAAAATCGTTCTTGTCGAGATAGTCGTCGATTTCGCAATCGACCAGATTCTTGAACTTGTCCGCGCGCGTGAGGTTGTCGACGGCGATGATGCGTTGTTCGCCGCGCTCGTTGAGCGCCTTCACGAGGTTGCTGCCGATAAAACCGGCCGCGCCGGTGACGATGAGAGTCATGATGGCCTGCTTAAATTGGTTTCAGCTGACGCCCCGCGAATTCCTCTTCATGCCGCCGGACGGCGCATATCGAAGGAACCCGGCGGGCTGCATCAATGAAAGAGTTCGTCGTAATCGACGGTGGCGGTGCCGAGTTTGCCGACCACGATACCGGCCGCGCGATTGGCGAGCCCGACCGCCTCGACCAGCGTGAGACCCGCGCCCAGCATGGCCGCGAGCGTGGCGATCACGGTGTCGCCGGCACCCGAGACATCATACACTTCGCGTGCTACGGCCGATGCGTGCAGGATGCCGTCGTCAGAGAAGAGCGTCATGCCCTCTTCCGAACGCGTCAGCAGCAGCGCCTTGAATTGCAGATCGGCGCGCAGCTTCGACACCCGCGCGATCAGGTCTTCTTCCGATTTCCACTGACCGACCACTTCGCGCAATTCGGCGCGGTTCGGCGTGATCAACGTCGCGCCGCGATAGCGCTCCCAGTCGTCGCCCTTCGGATCGACCAGCACCGGTTTGCCCGCGGCATGCGCCTTCGCGATCATCTGCGTGACGTGCGTCAAACCGCCCTTCGCGTAATCGGACATCAGAATCACATCGTGCGACGGCAGCAATTCGTCGAATCGCGCGAGGCCCGCGAGCAGCACTTCGTGCGCGGGCGAGTTCTCGAAATCGACTCGCAACAGCTGCTGCTGACGCGACAGCACGCGCAATTTGATCGTGGTGAGCAACGCCGGATCGCGTTCGAGATGCGGCGTGACCCCACTCTCGTCGAGTAGTTGCACGATGCGCTCGCCCGGCTCGTCATGACCGACCACGCAGAGCAACCCAGCCTGAGCGCCCAGCGCGACCGCATTGCGCGCGACGTTCGCGGCGCCGCCGAGGCGGTCTTCCTGACGCTGCACATGCACCACCGGCACCGGCGCTTCCGGCGAAATACGGTTTACATCGCCGAACCAGTAGCGGTCGAGCATCACGTCGCCGACCACCAGCACGCGCGCGGCGCCGAGTTGCTGGCGCGGCACTACCGTGAGTTCCGGTGCCGGTGTGGATGCCGGAGTCGCGGGCACGGCGTCAGGCATTGGCCGGAAGTTCAGAGGGTTGGGCATAAGGGCGTCCAATCGAGTGATAGTCGATGCCGAGTTCGGTCATCGCGTCCGGTTCGTACAGGTTGCGGCCGTCGAAAATCAGCGGCGACTTCAGCACCGATTTCAGATGCACGAAATCCGGACTCTTGAATTCTTTCCATTCGGTCACGATCACCAGTGCGTCGGCGGCGGTGAGCGTTTCGTCCTGCGTGCCCGTGAAGGTCAGGCGCGCGAGCTGCTCGGGCGCGTCATGCAGATCCATCGCGAACACGCGGCGCGCTTCGTCCACTGCGACCGGATCGTATGCGCGCACGCTTGCGCCGCGCGCCAGCAGTTCCGCGATCACGCGACGGCTCGGCGCTTCGCGCATGTCGTCGGTATTCGGCTTGAACGCGAGACCCCACACGGCAAATGTGCGGCCACTCAGGTCTTCGCCGAGCTTGGCCGTGACCTTCTGGACCAGCACGTCTTTCTGCCTGTAGTTCACTTCCTCGACCGCTTCGAGAATACGCAGGTTATGACCGCTTTCGCTTGCCGTGCGGATCAGCGCCTGCACGTCCTTCGGGAAGCACGAGCCGCCGTAGCCGCAACCGGCATATAGAAAGTGATAGCCGATACGCGGGTCGGAGCCGATCCCGCGACGCACCGATTCGATATCCGCACCGACGCGATCCGCCAGATTCGACATTTCGTTCATGAACGAAATGCGTGTGGCAAGCATGGCGTTCGCGGCGTATTTCGTGAATTCCGCCGAGCGCACGTCCATATACAGCGTGCGTTCGTGATTGCGGTTGAACGGCGCATACAGGCGCTTGATCATTTCGCGCGCGCGCTGACCGGCTTCGTCTTCGTCGACGCCGAGCACGATGCGGTCGGGACGCATGAAGTCGTCGACGGCCGCGCCTTCCTTCAGGAACTCGGGATTCGACACGACCGAAAAGCGGTGCTGTTCGCTGTTGGCGAGACCGCGTTTGGCCAGTTCTTCCTCGACCACCGCACGCACGCGCTGAGCCGTGCCGACCGGCACCGTCGACTTGTCGACGATTACCTTGAAGCCGTTCATCGTGCGGCCGATGTTACGGGCCGCTTCGAGCACGTATTGCAGATCGGCCGAGCCGTCTTCGTCGGGTGGGGTGCCGACGGCGATGAACTGCACGTCGCCGTGCGCCACGCTCGCTTCGATATCGGTCGAAAACGTGATGCGGCCAGCCGCGCGCGTGCGGGCGATGATTTCCTGCAAGCCCGGCTCGTGGATGGGCACGCCGCCGTTGTTGAGGATTTCGATCTTGCGCGGATCGACGTCGAGACAGAACACGTCATTGCCGATCTCGGCGAGACACGCACCAGTAACGAGGCCCACATAGCCAGTGCCGATGATGGTAATTTTCATACGCTTTCCGCTAGAAGATTTCGGTGATGATGCCGATGATGAACCCGTGGCGAATTCCGCCCGCGCCTTCGATGCCGCGCTCGCCCTCGCCTCGTCAAGGCACGGCGATGCGGCGCTGCGCGGCGACAGCACGGGTCAACGCCGGCGCGGTCGCAGGGGTCATCATGCCGTCCCGGTCAGCTCGATGCCGTAATCGGTTCGACGCGGCGGGGAGCGTAGGTCTCCCAACCGCTGCAGCCGGGGCATTGCCAATAGAAAAGCCGCGCCCTGAAACCACAATTCTGGCACGTATAGCGTGGCAGATTTTTGGTGCGCTGACGGATCAGCGTTCGCATCAGTTCAAGTTCGCTGCGTCGCGGTTCTTCCGCGACGGCTTGCTGTGCTTCGAGCAGACGCGTCATGCCCGCCAGATTCGGCGACTTCTGCATCTGCGCGCGCGCGAGCGCATGCGCCGCGTCGGGTCCGCGCAACGATGCGACGTGCTGATAGGCGACGTCGAGCAGATCATTGGTCGGATAACGGTCCACCCAGGTCGTCAGCAGATCGGCGCCTTCCTGCGCACGGCCCAACGCCTCATAAGCCTTCATCAGCTTCTCGGCGACGAGCGGCAAGTACGCCGGATTCTGCTCCTCGACGCGCCGCCACTGCGCGATGGCCGCTTCCTGCGCCCCACCGGCTGCGTCGACATCGCCGAACAGAATCGTGGCGCGCACGTTGGTCTGATTCGCCTTGAGCGCGAAGCCAAGCTGACGGCGGGCCTCGTTCGGGTTTTTCTGCTGCAACGCTTCCTGCGCGAGTTCGCAGTGGAATTGCGCAATTTCCTTGTCGAGCGATTCGGCACCCATCGTTTCCAGATGACGGGCGGTGTCGATCGACTTCACCCAGTCCTTCTCGATTTCGTAGATGGTCAGCAGCGCGCGCTGTGCGCCCAACGCGTAGTCGCCGGTTTCGAGCGAGCGGAACGTTTCTTCCGCCCGATCCAGCAGACCCGCCTTCAGGAAGTCCTGACCCAACTCGTACAGCGCGTGATCGCGCTCGGTGACCGGCAGGTCGGCGCGGCTCAGAAGATTCTGATGCACGCGGATCGCGCGATCGGTTTCGCCGCGTCGCCGGAACAGATTGCCTAGCGCGAAATGCAATTCGACCGTTTCCGGGTCAAGCTTGACCACTTCGATGAACGCGTCGATCGCCTGATCGGGCTGCTCATTGAGCAGGAAATTCAGGCCGCGAAAGTAGGAACGCGGCAGGTTGGCGCTTTCGGACAGCAGCGTCTTGAGGTCGTAGCGTGCAGCCATCCAGCCGAACGCAAACGCGACGGGTATGACAAGCAGCCACCAGAAGTCTAGATCCATGCGATTAATGCAAATGTGCTGGAAAGCAGGAACGGAAAGCCGCGCTCAAAGCGCGCGGCAGAAGAAATATCAGATCAGCGGTGGCATGGGCGGCTGCTCGACCACTACCGGGGTTTCACGCGCCACGCGCAACTCGCGCTTGAGCCGGCCGTTCTCCATGCGCAAGCGCACCACGGCAGGCATGGCCGACACCAGCCCAGCCAGCAACCCCACGACGAAGAACGCGAGGCCAATAAGAATCAAGGGCGCCGACCACGCATAGCCAGCGAGGAAATTCAGCGTAGCAGGTTGTGTATTGGAGAGTGCCAACACGAGCAGCAGCACGAACACCAGTACACGGATCAACCAGACGATAAATTTCATGAGTAGGTCTCTTGACGGCAATTGCGGAGTGACGCCGGCCTGATGACGCGTCGCGCCAGGGGTGTTGCCCGCGCCGAAGTGACCCGTATTGTAATTGAAGCCCTCGCGGCTGGGCAGGAACTGGCGGATAACGGCCTTACCGGAGTTGATCGTTGCTAACGAACGTATTCGGGCAAAGGCTGGCCGTGCGGCTGCGCATTTTTCAACTGGCCGACGCGAGAACGCCAACCTGCGAGCCATAAAGCGAAATTCCAGGATAACCAGTCGCCAAACGTACAGACGAAAAAAAAGCGCCCTAAGGCGCTTTTTCTGGTCTTTTGCCGACTGTGGCTTTGGCCGCTGACGCTTCCAACGCTACGCTGCAAACCACACAGTGAAGCATTACAGATCGTCATCCGGCTCTTCGGCCTTCAACGGCTCACCCGCGCGGCGATCTACCCGCTCGCGCAATTCCTTGCCCGGCTTGAAGTGCGGTACGTACTTCTCAGGTACCAGCACCTTCTCGCCCGACTTCGGATTACGCCCGACGCGGGAAGGACGGCGGTTGAGGCCGAAGCTGCCGAAGCCGCGAATTTCGATGCGATGACCGTTGGCAAGCGCCTCCGACATCGCATCAAGCATCGTCTTCACCGCGAAATCCGCATCTTTAAGAACAAGTTGCGGAAATCGCGTAGCCAGCTGGGCGACCAATTCCGATTTGGTCATACTGCAGCAGACCTCTCAGGCTTACTGGTTCTGGCCGTCGAGCTTGGCCTTCAACAGCGCGCCGAGGTTCGTCGTGCCGGTGGCAGCCGAGTTCGAGTCCGACGAAGCCAGGCCGCGGATCGCTTCCTGTTGCTCAGCCGAATCCTTGGCCTTGATCGACAGGTTGATACCACGCGACTTGCGATCGATGTTGATGATCATCGCGTTGACCTTGTCGCCTTCCTTCAGCACGTTGCGAGCATCTTCCACGCGGTCTTGTGCGATTTCCGAAGCGCGCAGGTAGCCTTCGACTTCCGTCGACAGCTGAACCACTGCACCCTTTGCGTCTACCGTCTTGACCACGCCGTCGACGATCGAACCCTTGTCGTTCATTGCAACGAAGTTGCTGAAAGGGTCGCCTTCGAGTTGCTTGATACCCAGCGAAATGCGTTCCTTCTCGACGTCGATGCCGAGAACGATTGCTTCCACTTCGTCGCCCTTCTTGTACTTGCGAACTGCTTCTTCGCCCGTTTCCGACCACGACAGGTCCGACAGATGAACCAGACCGTCGATGCCACCCGGCAGACCGATGAAAACGCCGAAGTCGGTGATCGACTTGATTGCGCCTTGCAGCTTGTCGCCCTTCTTGAAGTTGCGGCTGAAGTCGTCCCACGGGTTCGGCTTGCATTGCTTCATGCCGAGGCTGATACGGCGGCGGTCTTCGTCGATTTCGAGAACCATGACTTCGACTTCGTCGCCCAGCTGCACAACCTTCGACGGTGCAACGTTCTTGTTCGTCCAGTCCATTTCCGACACGTGAACCAGGCCTTCGATGCCCGATTCAACTTCGACGAATGCGCCGTAGTCGGTGATGTTGGTGACCTTACCGAACAGGCGCGTGCCCGACGGGTAACGGCGCGAGATGCCTTCCCACGGATCGTCGCCCAGTTGCTTGATACCCAGCGAAACGCGGTTCTTCTCTTGGTCGAACTTGAGGATCTTCGCGGTAACTTCCTGGCCAACCGACAGAACTTCGCTCGGGTGACGCACACGACGCCATGCGATGTCGGTGATGTGCAGCAGGCCGTCGATACCGCCGAGGTCCACGAACGCGCCGTAGTCGGTGATGTTCTTCACCACGCCTTCCACGATCGCGCCTTCCTTCAGCGTTTCGAGCAGCTTTGCGCGCTCTTCGCCTTGGGTCGCTTCGATCACAGCACGGCGCGACAGCACGACGTTGTTACGCTTGCGGTCGAGCTTGATGACGCGGAATTCCAGCGTCTTGCCTTCGTACGGAGTCGTGTCCTTGACCGGACGCGTGTCGACGAGCGAACCCGGCAGGAACGCGCGGATGCCGTTGACCATGACGGTCATGCCGCCCTTGACCTTGCCCGTGATCGTGCCGGTCACGAGTTCGTTGTTGTCGAGAGCCTTTTCCAGCGACAGCCACGAAGCCAGACGCTTCGCCTTGTCGCGCGACAGGATCGTGTCGCCATAGCCGTTTTCCAGCGCGTCGATCGCGACGGAAACGAAGTCGCCCGCCTGCACTTCTACCTCGCCCGCGTCGTTCAGGAACTCTTCGAGCGGGATGTAGGCTTCGGACTTGAGACCAGCGTTGACGACCACGAAGTTGTGGTCAACACGCACGACTTCGGCGGAGATCACTTCGCCGGCGCGCATGTCTTGCTTGGTCAGCGACTCTTCGAACAGAGCCGCAAAAGATTCGGTATTCGGGGTAGAGGTTTGCAGGTCGGACATAAAAATCGAAATTTGCATGGTTTCGCGGTGCCCGGCCGACCGGAACGGTCAGCAAAAACGGTCAAGAAAGCGAATGCCACGCGGGGTTAAGGGGTTAATACAACGCTTCACAACAAGCGTGAAGCACCTACTGACAACGGACTTCTACTGCGCCCGCGGCTGATTCAAACCACAACATCAACGCAACTTCAATCAGCCGTGCGGGACGAAAGCTTCATACCACTGCACCACTTGTTCGACCGCCTGGTCGACCGACAATGCCGAGGTATCAAGCAGCTTTGCATCCGCTGCGGGCTTGAGTGGCGCGGCTGCGCGCTGACTGTCACGCTCATCGCGCTCACGCAAATCCCGGAGCAAGTCATCCATATTAGCAGAAAATCCTTTTTGGATCAATTGCTTATACCGGCGTACCGCGCGGGCCTCGACGCTGGCCGTCATGAACACCTTCAGCGCAGCGTCCTGGAAGATCACCGTGCCCATATCGCGACCGTCGGCAACCAGCCCCGGCTCCTTGCGGAAAGCCCGCTGACGCGCCACCAGAGCGGCTCGCACGGGTGCGTGGACGGCAATCCCGGAGGCCCGGCTGCCCACTTCCTCTGCACGAATTTCCGCCGATACGTCGACGCCGTCGAGCTGCGCCAGCCCCTCGCGAAAGGTGATGTGGAGGTCGTCGATCAGTTTGACAAGCGCGTCGGCGTCGTCCGGCGCGACGCCGTAGCGAATGCTCGCCAGCGCGGCGAGCCGGTACAGCGCGCCGCTATCCAGCAGGTGAAAGCCGAGGCTCGCGGCTACCAGCGCCGCCACGGTGCCTTTGCCGGAGGCACTCGGGCCGTCAATCGTAATGACGGGCGTCTGGTGAAAGGGACGGGTCGGTTTCATCGAAAAAGTCGCACTTCAGTCGATTCGGGGGCGAATCAGGGTTGGGCGAGCGCAATGAAGCGCTCGAAATAATCAGGAAACGTCTTGCCGACGCACTTCGGATCGTTGATCCGCACCGGCACGCCGCCCAGGCTCACGAGCGAGAAGCACATCGCCATGCGGTGGTCGTCGTAGGTATCGATCGACGCGTTCGGAATCAGCTTTTCAGGCGGCTCGATGACGAGGTAGTCCTCGCCTTCCTGCACCTTCGCGCCGACCTTGCGCAGCTCGGTGGCCATCGCGGCCAGCCGGTCGGTTTCCTTCACGCGCCAGCTCGCGATATTGCGCAGCGTGGTGGCGCCGTCCGCGAACAGCGCCGCGACCGCAATGGTCATGGCCGCGTCGGGGATCAGGTTGAAGTCCATATCGATGGGATTGAGCTTGCCATTGTCGTTGCCGACGCCGCGCACTTCGATCCAGTCGTCGCCCATCTGCAGATTCGCGCCCATCCTGATCAGCGCATCGGCGAAACCGACGTCGCCCTGAATGCTCGCGCGGCCCACGCCTTCCACTTTCAACGGACCGCCGCCCAGCACGCCGGCCGCGAGGAAATACGACGCGGACGACGCGTCGCCTTCCACCATGATCGTGCCCGGCGACTGATAACGCTGCCCAGACGGCACGATGAACTGATGCCAGCCGTTCCGCTGCACCTCGATGCCGAAGCGTGCCATCAGCTTGATCGTGATCTCGATGTACGGCTTCGAAATCAGCTCGCCGTCCACCTGCACGGTACTCACGCCGCTTTCGGTGCGCAGCAGCGGCAGCGTCATCAGCAGCGAGGTCAGGAACTGGCTCGACACGTCGCCGCGCACGCGGATCGGTGCATCGGCGGTAATTTGCGCGGGGCGAATCCGCAGCGGCGGATAGCCTTCGTTCTCTTCGTAGTCGACCTTCGCGCCGATCTGACGCAAGCCGTCGACCAGATCGCCGATCGGCCGCTCGTGCATGCGCGGCACGCCGTGAATCCGGTAGTTGCCGCCATTCACTGCCAGCGCAGCCGTCAGCGGACGTACCGCCGTGCCCGCATTGCCTAGGAACAGATCGGCCGAGCGCGCCGTGAACGCGCCGCGCGTGCCCGTCACGACACAGGTGTCGCCATCACGCTTCAGACGTACGCCGAGCTTTTCGAGCGCGTCGAGCATCACGCGGGTGTCGTCGGAATCGAGCAGGTTCGTGATCGTGGTCTCGCCTTCGGCAAGCGCTGCGAGCAGCAACACCCGGTTCGAAATGCTCTTCGAGCCAGGCAGTCGAACCGTGCCGGACGCACGAGAAAATGGTCCGAGATCGAGGAATTCCATGATTGAGTCCAGTTTCCGGTTATTTCGATGCGTCGCTCTGGGCGACGCTGGCTGCGCGTTGTTCCTGCCACTCGGTGCGCGCGACCCGTGAGCGCACGAACACGGCTTCGAGCGCGGCGCCGTCGGCGGATTCGATTGCCGTGCGCAAACGTGCGAGCACGGCCGTGTAGGCGTCCAACTCGTCGAGCAGCGCCGCGCGATTCGCGACGCACACGTCACGCCACATTTCCGGGCTCGACGCGGCAATTCGCGTGAAGTCGCGGAAACCGCCTGCCGCGAACGAGAATTTCAGCGCGGCGTCGGGCGAATTGAGAATCTGCTCGACCAGCGCAAACGACAGAACGTGCGGCAAATGACTGACCGACGCGAACACGCGGTCGTGCTGCTCAGGCGTCATTTCGCGGACCAGCGCGCCGGTTGCACTCCACATGGCCGCGACGCGCTCGACCGCTTGCGGCGAATTCTCGGCCAACGGGCACAGCACGACATTGCGGCCGACGTACAGATCAGGCAACGCGGCATTGACCCCACTCGACTCCCGACCCGCAATCGGATGCCCCGGCACGAACTGGCCGATCCGCGCGCCGAGCGCCGCGCGCGCTGCGGCGACCACGTCCGACTTCGTGCTGCCCGCATCGGTGACGATCGTGCCGGCGTCGAGAAACGGCGCGATGCGTTCGAGCAGCGGCTGCGTCTGCGCGACCGGAGCCGCGAGCAATACGAAATCGGCGCCGGACAGCGCGTCGCGCAACGCGGCATCGTCGTTCAACGCCGCTGCGCCGTCGATCACGCCCAACTCCAGCGCACGCTCGCTCGAAGCCGACGAACGCCCCACACCTATCACGGTGCGCTCGCCGTCAGCCTCGCCGCGCTCGCGCAATGCGCGCGCAAGCGATCCGCCGATCAGGCCGACACCAAAAATCACCAGCTTGTTAAAAGAAAACGCGGCCACGTCGATCACACAAAAGGCGCGCAAGTCGTGCCGACAAGCGCGCGGGTCAAGGATTACCGCTTACGCGGTAGCGAGCGTCTTTTCGAGCGCCGCGAGGAATGCTGCGTTTTCTTCCGGCAGGCCGATCGTGATGCGCAGCCATTGCGGCAACCCGTAATTGCCGACCGGACGCACGATCACGCCCTGCTTCAACAACGCCAGATTCACGCGATTGCCGGCCGCATCGTCGTTGCCGACACGCACCATCACGAAGTTGCCGTCCGACGGCACGTATTCGAGGCCGAGCTTGTCGAATGCGTCAGTCAACAGCCGATAGCCTTGCGCGTTAAGCGACGCACTCTTCTCGAGGAACGCCTTGTCGTTCAACGCGGCGATTGCAGCCGCCTGTGCCAGCGTGTTCACGTTGAACGGTTGACGCAGGCGGTTCAGCAGATCGGTCAGTTCAGGTTGCGCGATTGCAAAGCCGACGCGCAGACCAGCCAGCCCAAACGCCTTCGAGAACGTGCGCGACACCAGCAGATTCGGATAACGGCGCACCCACGCAATCGAGTCGTAGCGCTTTTCTTCCGGCAGATATTCGGTGTACGCCTCGTCGAGGACCACGACGACGTGACGCGGCACCTTGTCGAAAAACGCCTCGAGCTTTGCGCCTTCGATAAACGTGCCAGTCGGGTTATTCGGATTCGCGACGAAAACGAGGCGAGTGTCGTCGGTGATTGCGGCAAGTATTGCGTCGAGGTCGTGACCATACTTGACGGCCGGCACGACGATCGCGCGTGCGCCAACGCCTTGCGTGGCGAGCGCGTAGACCGCGAACGAATACTGCGAGAAGACGATCGACTGACCCTTTTCCACGAACGCATGCGCAGCGATTTCGAGAATGTCGTTGCTGCCGTTGCCCAGCGTGACCCACTCGGCCGGCACGTCGTAGCGCTCGCTGAGCGCGGCCTTCAACTCGAAACCATTCGAGTCCGGGTAGCGGCCGAGTTCGCTGGCGGCCTGCACCATCGCGTTTTTCGCCGACTCGGGCATGCCGAGCGGATTTTCGTTCGACGCCAGCTTCACGATGGTCGCTTCGTCCAGACCGAACTCGCGGGCCACTTCCGAAATCGGCTTGCCGGCGATGTAAGGCGCGATCGCGCGCACGTAGGAAGGACCGAAAGACGCTGTCATGAATATCTCCGAACGACTATGAATTAGTGATTGTGCGGCTGGGCGGCGTGTCGTCGCCCGAATGCTGTTGTTTGCGACGCGCCTGTGCGCGCCGCCTGTTCCGCGGCTTGCCCGGCGATTACCGGGCGCGCGGATACGACCCGAGTATCTTCAGGAACGCAGCTTTTTCGCCGAGTTCGACGAGGGCGGCCGACACGGCTGGATCGTCGCGATGACCTTCGACGTCGATATAGAAGTAATACTCCCACGTGCCGACGCGGGCCGGACGCGACTCGAAACGCGTCATCGACACGCTGTGGCGCGCGAGCGGCTCAAGGAATTTCACCATTGCACCCGGCTCGTTCACTACCGACACGATCAGCGAAGTCTGGTCATAACCGCTGGCGCCAGACGGCTGCTTGCCGATCATCACGAAGCGCGTACGGTTATGCGGATCGTCCTGAATCAGCGCGTTCACCACTTGCAGACCATAGTGGGTCGCCGCGCGATCGCCGGCGATTGCCGCAACCGTCGGATCTTCCGCGGCCATGCGCGCGGCCTCGGCATTGCTCGACACCGCTTGCCGCTCCAGATGCGGCGCGTTCGTCGACAACCACCGCTGACACTGCGCCAGCGCCTGCGCATGCGCGCACACGCGCTTCACGCCAATGAGATTGCCGCTCAGCGTCAACAGATTGTGGTGAATCGGCAAAGCCAGTTCGCCGCCGATCGTGAGCTGCGTTTGCAGCAGCAGATCGAGCGTGCGCGACACCGCGCCTTCGGTCGAATTCTCGACCGGCACGACGCCGAATTCGGCAGCGCCCGCCTCGACCGAACGAAACACTTCGTCGATCGCCGGGCACGGCAAGCCTTCGATCGACTGACCGAAGTACTCGTGCATCGCCTGCTCGCTATACGTGCCGACCGGCCCGAGATACGCGGCCTTGATGGTCTTCTCGAGCGCGCGGCTTGCGGCCATGATCTCGCGCCAGATCGCGCTGATGTGCTCGCTCGCGAGCGGCCCTTCGCTCATGTCCTGCAGACGCGCGATCACCTGCTGTTCGCGCTCCGGCCGGAACACCGGCGCGTTGAAATGCTTCTTGACCTCGCCCACTTCGAGCGCCACCGCGGCGCGCTGGTTGAGGAGCGCGATCAATTGCGCGTCGAGCGCGTCGATGCGCTCGCGCAGAGGTTTGAGTCGGGTATTAAGTTCGTCGTCCATGCGTGAAAACGGCCCTGCCGGTAGCTGCTGCACAAATGCGTGCTGGAAAGGATACGCACACCTGTCAGTCAATCTGACTCAGGCGTTACGCTGTTCGAATTCCTTCATGTATTCGACAAGCGCTTTGACGCCTTCGAGCGGGACGGCGTTATAAATCGACGCCCGCATGCCGCCGACGGACTTGTGGCCCTTTAGCTGCACCATTCCCCGGGCTTTCGCGCCGGCCAGGAAATCATCGTTGCGCGACTCGTCCGCGAGGAAGAACGGTACGTTCATTCGCGAGCGCGAGCCACGCTCGACCTTGTTCAGATAGAAGCTGCTCGAATCGATCACGTCGTACAGCAGCTTCGACTTCTCGATATTCAACGCTTCCATCGCGGCAAGGCCGCCCTGCTTTTTCAACCACTTGAACACGAGCCCGGCGATGTAAATCGCATAGGTGGGCGGCGTGTTGTACATCGAATTATTCTCGGCGACGGTCTTCCATTCGAACGCCGACGGACAGATCGGCTGCGCGCGATCGAGCAGATCTTCGCGCACGATCACCACCGTCACGCCGGGCATGCCGATGTTTTTCTGCGCACCGCCGAACAGCACGCCATATTTGGCGATGTCCATGGGACGCGACAGGATGTGCGACGACGCATCTGCAACCAGCGGAATGTCGCCGAGGTCGGGAATCTCGAAGGTCTCGACGCCGTGAATGGTCTCGTTTGTGCACAGATGCACATAAGCCGGATCGTCCGACAGATTCCACTCCGCGCGCGTGGGCGCACGCGTGAAACCGTCCGCCGTCTGACCGCTCGCGGCCAGGTGCGCGGTGCCGTACTTCTGCGCTTCCTTGAACGACTTCTGCGACCACGAACCGGTAACGACGAAATCTGCACGCGGGTTGGCGCCGAGCAGATTCATCGGCACGATTGCGTTTTCGGCCAGGCCACCGCCTTGCAGGAACAGAATGCGGTGGCTCGCCGGCACGTCGAGCAACTCGCGCAGATTGGTCAGCGCTTCCTCGTGAATCGACATGAATTCTTTGCCGCGATGGCTCATTTCCATCACGCTCATGCCACTGCCCTGCCAATCGAGCATCTCGTCGGCCGCCTGACGCAGCACTTCTTCAGGCATGGCGGCCGGACCGGGAGAGAAATTAAAGACGCGCATCGTGAAGTCCTGGAAGCAGGCGCGAAACAAGAAAGATCGCGCAAAAGTCGGCGAAGGTGGCAACCGGGAAGGTCACCACGATGAAGCAGGCCATGTGAATCTGACGACGCGGGTTCGTGAGCGCGGCTATTCAGAAACGGATTTGCTGCAGCGTTTTTCCGTGTTTCCGCAAATTTCGCGTCGAAAAAGAAAATGGCCGTCTGCGCGTGTGCGCAAACAGCCATTATCGCATTGTCATCGCCAACCCGCCAAACCCGGCACACCGTACAACCTGCCTGGCACGCCCTTCAAATAGCGGTCTGCGCGATGTCAGCGCAGCCTTTCGACCTGGTGCTTACTTAGCCGGCTTGACCGCGGCGACTTCCTTGTCTGCCTGGTCACGCGTAGCCTTGATCGATTGCGGCATGTACTTTTGCATCAAGCCGTTCACGACGTCGCGGCCAACCTGGTCTTGAACCTGGATGAACTTGCGGCCGGTCGGGCTCTTGTAGAACGCCGTCAGATCCTTGATTTCCGACGTGCTGTAGTACTTCGCGTATGCGTCGTACTGAGCTTGCATCGCGTCTTGACGGAAACCGTCGGTTGCGAACACTTGACCTGCGCCGTCAACCAGCTTCGGCACGGCGTTCTTTTGCAGAGCCGGGACGGAAGCCTGCTTCTGCTTGTCCGTCATCGACTTGTTTTCGCTCAACGCGTCAGACAGGATGGCCGGAACCAGTTGCTTGGCTTGCATTTGCGCGCTGTTGCCGATTGCGCCAACCAGCTTCTGTGCGTCGATTGCGTCCAGCAGGTCCTTGATAGCAGCCTGCTTGGCCGGATCAACCGGTGCTGCAGCAGCAGCCGGAGCCGCCGGAGCCGGGCTTTGCAGAGCTTGAGCCATAGCGAAGGTCGGCACGAGGGCAGCCAGCAACATCAGCTGTTTGAATCGTTTTTGCATCATTACTCCCTGAGAGAAATTAACTTGAACTGCGCGCTGCGCAGGAGATGCGCGGGACCTATGCAGATCCGGCGCGCCAATGTTCCTGCGCAGCTTAGCTTTCAACCATTAACTGAGACTGAAACTGCCGACGCGATCAGGCTGCGCCACCGTCTTCACCGCCGCTACCGCCTTCGGCAGGACCTTCGGCGTCGCCTTCCACATCACCCTCTGCTTCCGCCTCAGCAACCTGTTGCAGACCGGAAAGCTTGGTCCCTTCGTCAAGGCTGATGAGTGTAACACCTTGGGTTGCACGGCCCATTTCCCGAATTTCCGACACACGCGTACGGATCAGCACGCCGGTATTGGTGATCAGCATGATCTGCGCTTCCTGATCGACCAGCGTGGCGGCGACGACCTTGCCGTTGCGCTCCGAGGTCTGGATGGCGATCATGCCCTTCGTACCGCGCCCGTGACGGGTGTACTCGATGATCGGCGTACGCTTGCCAAACCCGTTTTCGGTAGCCGTGAGCACCGACTGCTGCTCGTCGCCGGCCACCAGCAACGCGATCACGCTCTGCCCGTCTTCGAGCTGCATGCCACGCACACCGCGTGCCTCACGGCCCATCGGACGCACGTCGTTCTCGTCGAAGCGAACCGCCTTGCCCGAATCCGAGAACAGCATGACGTCGTGCTGACCGTCGGTGATCGCTGCGCCGATCAGGTAATCGCCGTCATCCAGACCGACCGCAATAATACCTTTGCGCAACACGCGGCCAAAGGCTTCTAGCGGCGTCTTTTTTACCGTTCCTAACGCGGTGCCCATGAAGACGAATTTGTCGGCCGAAAACTCCTTGACCGGCAAGACAACCGTAATCTTTTCGCCTTCCTGCAACGGGAAGATATTGATGATCGGACGGCCCCGCGAGTTCCGCGAACCTTGCGGAACTTCATAGACCTTCACGCTGTACACGCGACCGCGATTCGAGAAGCACAGAATGTGATCGTGCGTGTTCGCGATGAACAGCGTGTCGATCCAGTCGTCTTCCTTCATTGCCGTGGCCTGCTTGCCGCGCCCACCGCGCTTCTGCGCGCTGTATTCGGACAACGGCTGCGACTTCACGTAACCCGCGTGCGACATGGTCACGACCATTTCCTGCGGCGTGATCAGGTCTTCGGTATTCAGTTCGGTAGCGTTCAGCTCGATCTTCGAGCGGCGCGCGTCGCCGAATTCGGCTTTGATCGACGTGAGTTCGTCGACGATGATGGCCGTGATGCGTTCCGGGCGAGCCAGAATGTCCAGCAGGTCGGCGATCTGCGCCATCACTTCGCGGTACTCGCCGATGATCTTGTCCTGCTCCAGACCGGTCAGGCGTTGCAGACGCATCTGCAGAATTTCCTGAGCCTGGGTGTCGGACAAACGGTAGAGACCGTCGGTCTGCATACCGAACGACGGGTTCAGACCGTCAGGACGATAGGCTTCGCGACCGCCGGCCGACGCGTTATCCGTCTCGGCGCGCGACAACATTTCGCGCACCAGCGACGAATCCCACGGACGCGCCATCAATTCCTGCTTGGCGATAGGCGGAGTCGGCGCGGCCTTGATGATCGCGATGAACTCGTCGATATTGGCGAGCGCGACAGCCAGGCCTTCCAGTACGTGACCACGTTCGCGCGCCTTACGCAGTTCATATACTGTGCGGCGGGTCAAAACTTCCCGGCGATGCGACAGGAAGCACGCCAGCATTTCCTTCAGGTTCAGCAGCTTCGGCTGGCCGTCGACCAGCGCGACCATGTTCATGCCGAAGGTGTCCTGAAGTTGGGTCGCCTTATACAGATTGTTGAGAACGACTTCCGGCACTTCGCCGCGCTTCAGCTCGATCACGACGCGCATACCGCTCTTGTCGGACTCGTCGCGGATGTCGGAAATGCCCTCGAGCTTCTTCTCGTTGACCAGTTCGGCGATGCGTTCCAGCAGCGAACGCTTGTTCACCTGGTACGGCAGTTCGTCGACGATGATCGACATGCGCTGACCGCGGTCGATTTCCTCGAAGTGCGTGAGGGCCCGCATCACCACGCGGCCACGGCCGGTGCGATAGCCGTCGCGCACGCCGGCCACGCCGTAGATGATGCCGGCGGTCGGGAAATCGGGCGCCGGAATGATCTCGATCAGTTCGTCGATCGTGGCTTCGGGGTTCTTCAGCAGGTGCTGGCACGCGTCGACAACCTCGTTGAGGTTGTGCGGCGGTATGTTGGTGGCCATGCCGACCGCAATACCGGACGAGCCATTGATCAGCAGATTGGGAATACGCGCGGGCAGAATGGCCGGCTCGTTTTCGCTGCCGTCGTAGTTCGGCGTGAAGTCGACCGTTTCCTTGTCGATGTCGGCGAGCAGTTCGTGGCCGATCTTCGCCATGCGGATTTCGGTGTACCGCATCGCGGCGGCATTGTCGCCGTCGACCGAACCGAAGTTGCCCTGGCCGTCCACCAGCATGTAGCGCAGCGAGAAGTTCTGCGCCATGCGGACGATGGTGTCGTAAACAGCCGTGTCGCCGTGCGGGTGATATTTACCGATGACGTCGCCGACAATACGCGCCGACTTCTTGTAAGCACGGTTCCAGTCGTTGTTCAGTTCGTGCATCGCGTATAGCACGCGCCGGTGAACCGGCTTCAGGCCATCGCGAACATCGGGAAGCGCACGCCCCACGATCACGCTCATCGCGTAATCGAGATACGAACGGCGCATTTCCTCCTCTAGGGAGATTGGCAGAGTCTCTTTGGCGAATTGATCCATTATCCGTATCTTTTACGTGCCAAGACGCGGGATTAACCGCGCCTTCGCGTAAGCATTGCAGGCGCAATACATCACGCGATTCTAACATGCCGCGAATCCGCTCCCGCCGAGGGTACGTATACCTATTAGCAGGGCAGTCACGACAGCCGCCTGGACTCACCATTTTTTACACCTTTCAGGCGCGATTCGTGCGTGGGGCAATCCGCCGCTCAGCCAAGACTGGCGGCGCCTCCGGCGCGATTGCTTCTGTTGCGCATGCACCACATTTGAAGGGTGAATTGATCGGGGGCGGATTTTTTTATCGTCGGAAGGGAACGATATGGCAAAATGCCAACGCACAAAGAGTTAGACGCTGCTCGAAGTCTACACACGACGTTTTTTGTTCTGCACCAATGTTATACTTCGAGCAATGTATGACTTGTCTTCGTCAACAGGCTCGCAGTAAACCTGCGGTAATCTCAATTTCGAGAGGAGAAATATGAATAAACTTTCAAAGCTCGCGTTCATTGCAGCTACCGCGGTTATGGCTGCATCCGCCATGGCACAGTCGGTGCCGGCGTCGCGACAAGCTACGAACGATAACTGGGTGAATGGTACCGGCGAATACGTGTGGATGAACGGCACGAACGAACTTTGCTGGCGCGATGCATTCTGGACCCCGGCAACTGCCAACGCAAAGTGCGATGGCGCGCTGGTTGCTCAGGCTCCGACCCCGCCGGCTCCGGTCGCACCTGCTGCACCGGCTATCTCCAGCGAAAAGATTACGTATCAAGCTGACACGCTGTTCGACTTCGACAAGGCAATCCTGAAGCCGGCTGGCAAGGAAAAGCTGGACGAACTGGCATCGAAGATTGGCGGCCTGAACCTGGAAGTCGTCGTCGCAACGGGTTACACGGACCGTATCGGTTCGGCAGCCTACAACGACCGTCTGTCGCTGCGTCGTGCACAAGCTGTGAAGGCATACCTGGTTAGCAAGGGCATCGAATCCAACCGTATCTATACGGAAGGTAAGGGCAAGCGCAACCCGGTCACGACTGGTTGCAACCAGAAGAACAAGAAGGCACTCATCGCCTGCCTCGCACCGGATCGTCGCGTGGAAGTCGAAGTGGTCGGTACCGCAAAGCAGTAAGCTTTCAAGTACCGCAGCCTCAAAAGCCCCGCCTTGGCGGGGCTTTTTTTATGCTTGCGCGCTAACGCTGAGCGACGGGTGACACAAACTTCCGGCTAGTACACGTATCAACCCGCCCGCACCTGATGGACCCGGCCCGCATTTTTGCCGCCCTGGCCCTTGCCCTATATACTCAGGGTTTATCCTCGAGCGCCCGCTCACCGCTCTCATCGAGGCAGCTTCCGCCATGACCAACGCCGATCCCCACGAACTACAGAAATTCAGCGACCTCGCGCATCGCTGGTGGGACCCGAATGCCGAATTCAAACCGTTGCACGAACTCAATCCCATTCGCCTGAACTGGATCGATACCCACGCGCACATTGCAGGCAAAAAGGTGCTGGATATCGGTTGCGGCGGCGGCATCCTGTCCGAGTCGATGGCTGGTTTGGGTGCTCATGTAAAAGGAATTGACCTGTCGACCCAAGCTTTGGGAGTGGCAGACCTTCACAGCCTTGAAAGTGGTGTAACCGTCAATTACGAAGAAATCGCTGCCGAGGCGCTCGCCGCCCGCGAACCCGGCACGTACGACGTGGTTACCTGCATGGAAATGCTCGAGCACGTACCCGAACCCGCCGCGATTGTCGAAGCGTGCAAGACGCTGGTGAAGCCCGGTGGCTGGGTGTTCTTCTCGACGTTGAACCGCAACGTGAAGTCGTACCTGTTCGCCGTGATCGGCGCGGAATACATTGCGCGGATGCTGCCCAAGGGCACGCACGACTACGCGCGCTTCATCCGCCCGTCGGAGTTGGCGAGCTTCGTGCGGGCCGCCGACCTGCGCACGGCCGAAATCAAAGGTATCGTGTACAACCCGCTCAGCAAGCACTTCACGCTGTCCGCCGACACGAGCGTGAACTACATGCTCGCCTGCCGCCGCGACGCCTGATCCGCCCCGACCCGCCTGACCCGACCAGACAATGAGCGATCCCACTCCCCTGCCCCAGCGCGAAGACACCGACAACGCCCTTGGCCTTTGCCAAGCCGTGCTTTTCGACCTCGACGGCACGTTAGCCGACACCGCGCCCGATCTCGCGGCCGCCGTCAACAAGATGCGCCATGACCGCGGACTCGACATGGTGCCGCTGGAAAACCTGCGTCCACTGGCATCGGCTGGCGCGCGTGGCCTGATCGGCGCGGCATTCGGAATCGGCCCCGACGATCACGAGTTCGCGTCGATGCGCGAGGAGTTCCTCGCCAATTACGAAGCGGATTTGTGCATCGAGACGACGCTGTTCCCCGGCATCCCCGAATTGCTCGACGATCTCGACGCGCGCGGCGTGCGCTGGGGCATCGTCACAAACAAGGTTTCGCGGCTTACCGAGCCGCTGGTGGCGCAACTCGGCCTTGAAGAGCGCGCGGGTTGCGTGGTGAGCGGCGACACGACTCCGCACTCGAAGCCGCACCCGGCGCCGCTGCTGCACGCGGCGCGCGAACTTGACGTGATACCGGAGCGCATTGTCTATGTCGGCGATGACCTGCGCGACGTGCAGGCCGGGTTCGCCGCGGGCATGAAAACCATTGCGGCAGCGTACGGTTACTGTGGCGACGACATCCCGCCAACCCAGTGGCATGCACAGCATGTCGTCGATTCGCCGGTCGAATTGCTGAAGTTGCTGCGCGATATCGGTTGAAGGAAATGCGGCGCCGCGTCTCGACAGGTCAATGAGTCGGGACGCGCCCGTCAATCTATTGTAAAATCTTCTTTGGTTCAGAAATTTTGAGCAACGAACCGCGGGGGCGACCTGGTTTCGACAGGGGTTGCGAAGCGGCTAGGGCATGTCGAGGCCCCGTAACCTCGTAAATCAGCGGGAAAAACGTAACTGCAAACGACGAAACGTTCGCACTGGCAGCCTAAGGGCCGCCGTCCTCTGCCTAGTTCACTGACGGGCTAGAGTCGCAAGACCGGTAGCAATACCGACAGAGGTCATATACGTCAGTTAAGCCTTGGTGGCGTCACGACATCCGGGTCGAAAAATTAGTGAATCGCCTTAGTGCAGCGTGTTCGTCCGCGTCACTTGGGTTAAATCAAATGACAGAACTAAACATGTAGAACTAGTCGTAGAGTGCTTCTGGACGCGGGTTCGATTCCCGCCGCCTCCACCAGACATCGCACAGCACTGTGCTTTATAAAAAACCCCGATAGCTCACGCTCTCGGGGTTTTTTGTTTTGCATCTAGCGTCCAGCCAGCACGCAGTCGAGCCGCCTCACCTTACCGCCGCGCGCTCGCATCAGCAGCAACTCCCCCCGCCCCCACCAGCAACTCGTTCACCCGCGCGACCTCATTGAGATCCAGCGTCGCCGTTGCCGCCTTTAGCTGCAGCAGCGCGACAATCGCCGTGTAACGCGCCCGAATCAGATCCCGCCGATTCGAGTAAAGCGACTCAGATGCCCGCAACACGTCCGCGCTCGTCCGGCTGCCCACCTTGTAGCCCGTCTGCGTCGCGGCGAGCGTGGCGCGCGAGGTCTGCACGAGCCGCGTCAGCGACTCCACACGCGCGAGACTGTCGCGGAAACGCGCCCAGTTCTCACGCGCCGTCGCGCCCGCCACCCGGGTTGCGCCCAGCAGTTCGTCCTGCGCCTTGTCTTCGAGCGCGAGCGTTTCGTCGATGATCGCGTCCGTTTCGCCGCCCTCAAAAATCGGAATCGTCACCGACAACATCGCGCTCGACGTCGTAGTCGGACGGGAATAGCCAGCGCCCGCGCCCGCCGGCGTGTGGCTCGCCGTCACGCTGACGACCGGAAGATGCCTGGCCCGAGCCTTCTCGACCTCAAACGCAGCAATGCGTTTGTCGATCTGCTTCAACTGCACCACATAGTCATGAGCCTCAGCTTGAGCGACCCAGCTTTCCCGGTTCTCGGGGCTGATTCGCGGCATCGTTGCGGCATCCGACAAACGCGACAGCGCCACAAACGGCTGCCCCGTGATGTGTTCGAGCGAAAGCCGCCTCAACTCGAGGTCGCTACGAGCGTCCAGTTGCTGCAACTGAGCCTGTTCGCGCGCCGCCTCGGCCTCCTGCAGATCGATCACGGTCGCCTCGCCCGCCGACTGCCTGCGATGAAGCTGGTCCAGATGCAACTCGAGCGCCGCTGTGTAGTCGTTGGCGCGCGCCTGCTCGTCTTCGGCGGCGAGTTCGTCGAAGTACGCGCGCACCGCTTGCAGAATCGCCGACTGCTCGGCACGCGCGGCCTCGACGGCACCGCGTGCGCCGACGAAGTCCGCCTGCCGGTATGTCGTCCAGAGACTCCAGTCAAACACGGGCTGCGTCAACGAGACGGTCCAGCCGTTTTGCCAGTAGCTTTCGCCGGGGAAACCTTCCGTCTTGATGTTGTTGTACGCGCGCCCCCAGCCGCCCTCGATTCGTGGCAACAACGCCGCGCGCGCCTTCGGCAGCGCCTGCCGTGCGGCCTTTGAGCCGGCCCTGGAGGCAGCCAGATCGGCGTCGTGGTCGGCGGCCTGCTCGGCGACAGTGAGCAGGTCGACGGCAGCCGCGGCGCTCATCTGCATCGCGCAGGCCGACGCAAGCAGCAAGCCGGCAAGTGTGTGTTTATTCATTGAAAGACGCCTCCGCGCGAGCCTCGCAGACTAGTTCGCCATCCACGAGGCGGTAACGCGTGTCGAACGCCGCCGCGAGCGCCATGTCGTGCGTAATTACGACGACAGTCCGTTCGAGACGCTGTAGCAACGCAACGATGTGGCGCACCGAAACGGGATCGAGATTTGAAGTAGGTTCATCGAGCAACAACAACTCACGCGGCTGATACAGCGCACGCGCGAGCAGCAGTCGCTGCCGTTGCCCGGCGGAAATATTCGCGATCGTGTCGCTGATGATCGTGCGCGTGCGCATCGGCAAACGCATCACGTCGGGCAACAGGCCGACGTCGTCGAGCAATGCGTGAATGCGCGCTTCGTCCGGGTTGCCGGCGAACAGCGACACGTTGTCGGCGATCGAGCCATGCAGGATCAGATCGCCCTGCCGCATATGAACAGCGTGACGGCGGATTTCGTCGACGGTGAGATTCGGCCACGCGATGCCGTTCAGCGCGATCTCGCCTTCCTGGATCGGCTCGGCGGCCGCAAGCAGTTTGAACAACGTGGACTTGCCGCTACCGGACGAGCCGGTAATCACGATCTTGTCGCCCTTGCTGATGACAAGATTCGCATTGCTGAGCACGGGCTGATCCGACACGCCATAGCGAAACGTGACGTTGCGCACGTCGATGCGCTCGAATTGCCGCACCTCGACGGTCTTGTGCGTATCGCTGGCTGGCGTGTACCGCTCGGGCTCACCGTCGACGATATCGCTCACGCGCGCGACCGGCACGCTCAGCATGAAATACTGGAACCCTGCATTGATCGATCGTGCAAAGCGCTCCGACAGCAACGACTTGTAGATCAAAAACGAATAGAACACGCCGACCGAGATCCCGCCGCCGAGCATGAGACGCGCGGCAAACCAGGTGACCACGATCGTGTCCGCGTAATTGACCAGCCCCAGGATCGCGTCGCGCGCGCTGCCGAGCCGGCTGTTATGCACGAGCGCCGCAACGTACGCGCGGTACTTCGACATGAAGATCGCGGTACGGCGGGTTTCGCCTTGGGACAGCTTGATCAGCGAAGCACCGCGGATCGTTTCGATCAGCGCGTCGTCGCAGCGCGCGGACTCTTCGAGCACGAGCGCGTGCGTGTCGCGCATCCGCGAAAACAGTGCGAACGACACGGCCACGTACAGCACGAAAATCAGCAGCGCGATCGCAGTCAGTTGCCGGCTTTGCACGAGCATCAGCGCGAGCGCGAGCAGGCCGACCGCGAGGTCGATACCGAGCATGATCACCGTGCGCGTGCCGTATGAACTGATCTCGTCCTGCGCTTTCACGCGCGCAAACAGATCGCCCACATGACGCTTCTCGAAGTACGGAATCGGATTGCGCAGCAGTTTGGTCAACAGCCCCTCGGCCATGTTCATCTGCACGAGGCCATGCAACAGTTCGACGAGGTACGTTTCAATGTACTGGCTCAGCGCCCCGACGATGAAAATGCCCGAGAACGTCAGCACGAGCACGTTCAGCAGATTCAGGTTGTCTGCGGATACGACGTCGTCGAGCACCAGATTGCCGAGGTACGGCATGGCGAGAATGGCGAACTGGCTGCCGAGCGCGACGAAGATCACCTTGCCGATTTGCGCGCGCAACTGCGGATTCAGCGCGCGCAGGCGGACAAACGCGGCCGGCACGCGTGACTTGTCGCGGATGCGCGGCATCTCCGGCGTGGGCGCGCATTCGAGCAGGTAGCCGGACACGTTCGCCACGAACGTGTCCATCGAGATGCGCCGACGGCCGGTGGCCGGGTCGATCACCTGCACGTAACCACGCGAGCATTTCTCGAACACCACAAAATGCGCGCCGCCAAAGTGCAGGATCGAACCGCGCTTGATGTCCGACAGATGACCCGCATCGAAGCGGTAAGCCTGCACCGACAGACCGTGTTCGACCGCGACGTCGTACAGGTCCATCAGCGACAAACCGTTGGCCGAGACCGGCTGGAATGCCTGCAACTCGCGCACTTCGGTGGCGCGCCCAAAATGCGTCAGCACCATGGCCAGACAGGCGTAGCCGCATTCGGCCACTTCGTTTTGATAGATAGCACGCATGGTCAGCCTCGCAGCACGCGGTATAGCGGCGCGAGCACCCATTCGGCGATGGTGCGTCGCTCGATCACGATGCTCGCCGTCGCGGCCATGCCGGGCAGGATGTCGAAGTGTTGCCGCTCGAAAGTGAATTTGTCGCCGCTCAGCGTGGCCCACGCCATGTAGTCGCCGTCTGAGCTACGCGGCTCCGACGCGCCTGCCGGCGACATCGCCGATTGCACGGTGGTGCGCGAAATCGAATCGATTCGAGCCTCATAGCTGCCGAATTTCCCATAGGGGAACGCGTCGAACTTGAGCCGCACGATCTGACCTTCGCGGACAAACCCGCGCCGCCGCGACGGAATGCGCAACGCCGCGCGCAGCACGCCCTTCTCGCCGGTGGAAATAACGAGGGCGACGTCTTGCGGCGCGAGCGTGCGGCCCTGAACCAGCGCGGAATAAGTCACGATGCCGCCTTTCGGCGCGGAGATGGTCGCGTCCTGGCGAGTCTGTTCGAAGCGCATGCGAATGTCCTGCAACTCGCGGGCGTGGCGCGCGTCCAGTTCGTTGAGCTGCGCGCCCAGGCCGGTTTGCGTGCCGATCGCTGCGCCGAGATCCGCGCTGAGCTGTTGACGCCGCGCGGCGGTTTGCGCGAGCGCGACTTTCGCCTGATGGGTGTCGGCACTCGCCTGTTCGATGCGGTCGGCGGTGACGTAGTCGGAGACCGACTCCAGCCGCTCGAGCTTGCGCGCTGCTTCGTCGGATAACTGGCGGCTTTGCGAAAGCTGCTCGTCGAGCGCGCCAATTTCCGCGCGCCGGCTTTGCAACGCAAGCCGTGCCGCATCCCGTTGCGCGGCGAGGTCCGCTTTACGCTGGCTGTATTGCGCTTCGCTCGTACGAAGCTGCTCGTCCCGGTCGTGTTCGTCGAAAGCTCGGCGTTGCAGACCGTTGCTCGCCAGCGAGAGATCGCGCTCGAGACGGAACAGCGGCGCCCCTTGCGCGACGCGCGACGCGCGGTTCACATAGATGTCCGACACGAGTCCCGTCAGTCCTTGAATCTTGATTTCGGCCGGCGACACAATTTCCGCGCGCACGTCCTGCTTCAATTCGACTTCGTGAAAAAAAGCGAACACGATGGCGACGGCCACGATCGACGATGTCCCGTACGCGATCCAGCGCCACGAGACATCCCTGAATTGGGGAAGATTGATTGGTTCCATAGCGTCGTTGCTGCCGGGTGCCAGCCAGCACGGTGTTGGGTCTACTCGGGACCCGCATGCTGGACGGCTGTTTTGCCGGGCGAATTGATGGCTAGCGCGTTGGCGAGAACGAGTACATCGACGGATGTCCGGCGACGAGCCAGTCCGAATAGTTGTCGGCCACTGCTGCCTCGATACATCGGGCGAGTTGCTGCGGCGCGCCCGGCTCGGCTAGAGAAAACGGTTCGAACATTTCTGCGCTGAAGCGGCCGTTTCTGAAACGCAGATAGAACGGCAGCAGAACCGCGTTGAATGACGTGCCCAGGCGAAACACGCCGTTGTGAATACGCGCGTCGCGTCCGAATATCGACACGCCCACTGTTTCCATCGGAAAACGGTACAACGTGAACGGCGGCACGTCGGCAAACAGCACCGCGACGCCATTGCGCCTCAACGTGCGGGCCATACGCAAGCCGAGTCCGTTGCGGTCGTCGTCGCCATAGGTGTAGAGCACGGTGACGCCGGGGATGAGCGACGCGTCGTCGCCGTACATGTCGCGCGGCACGCCGGATACCACCGCAATCGACTCAAGGCCCAGTGCGGCCCGCAGATCGTCGACAACGTAGATGTTCGCGTATTGCGACACGTAATGAAAAGGCGACACGATGACGGGACGGCCGGGATGCTCAGCCTGAAATTGCCGGATTCTTTTTGCCAGCGCGGCAGACACGTTCTGGAGATCAGGCCAGTTCTCACGACCGCGGGACAGCCGCCCGTAATAAATCCGCTGGTCGATCAGAGCCTCACGTAAACTGCCGGATGCGACACGGCTAGTGTTGAGCGACGCCAATCCCAGCACCTCGCGGCCGATCTCGCAACGCGCGAGGCCGTTCCAGCGCGCGTTTGCGCTAAAGAGGCTGCGAATTTTCCAGACGACAGCGGCAAATGGTTCTATTGCCGAAGACGGCATACGAGCGATCAGTTCGCCCCTGATCTTGTGCGCTACATACACAATACTGCTGCGCAGTGAACTCAGCATGGCTGACGCGGAGGCCCACGACCCCATGTTTCACTCCAACTTAATATGCATGCCGGGAAGTCCCCGGGGAGGTTCTTCCCGGCACGCTGACAATTACGCCTTGACCAAAACGGTCACCTTCACCGGCGTTGCAGCGACCGTCGCCGTCTTGTTAGCCGTCTTGCAGCAGCCACCAGCGATTGCCGACTTAGCCAGTTCGTTGCGATTGATCTTTTGCATTTTATTACCTTTGTTGAATAACGTGATTAATAGCCACTCGGTAAAAATCTTTACGCTGTGAGCGAACGGATCATAGCATTTCGAATAATCTAAAAATCGGTCTTTGCGTAATTTTACAGTTCTATCTTATATAATAAATACGCCCTCATGGTTTCGTCATAGTGCGTGGTTATTTACTATATTTTTCAAAACCTACGGCTTTTAAAGCCCTTACAGGCATAGCTTAAGCAGAATTTTTCGCTTACATCACCTTTCAACCATTTCGATATGGGAAATTACTCAAATCAACACGATCTATAATCCCATCACAAAAATATCAAATAGAATCTTCCGAAATGAGAACGGAAAATTCACAAAATCAATTAATAAAATCCACGAGACGCCAAGGAAATATAAATAACGTCAAAACCAGAAAATCACACACCAACTTAACCCGTTGCCGGCACCATATCGAAATCATCCCGTGGTTCGGAATATTCCACCTTCGCCGCCCGTTTATTCGTCGCATGCAGCCCGCGAGTCCCTCGCCCGCTACCTATACTCAGATCACACGTTGCCACCCCAGGAGACTGCATCATGCGCAAGAGGACCCTTTTCGCCGCGTCAGCCGTGGCGCTCGTGCTGGCCGTTCTACAACAAAGCGCGTTCGCCGAAGCCCCGAAAGTGAACAACGGCCGCTTCGTCAATGCGGACGGCATGACCCTCTATACGTTCGACAAGGACGTCACGCCCGGCGTCAGCGCGTGCACCGGCGGCTGCATGAGCAACTGGCCGGCGGCCACGGCGACCTCGGGCGACAAGCCGTCCGGCGACTGGTCGCTGCTTCCGCGTGCCGACGGCGCGCAGCAATGGGCGTACAAGGGCCATCCGCTGTATCGCTACGCAGCGGACAAGCAGGCCGGAGATGCAAAGGGAGACGGCTTCAAGGACGTCTGGCATATCGCCAAACCCTGAGCGTGAGCCGACAGAACGTCGACCGCGAAACGGCAGCGGCACAAGACACAGCGGCCGCAAAAACAACAACGCCGGCAACTTGCCGGCGTTGTTGTTTGAGAAAACTGAGAAAACTTATTCGTCTTTAGGACACTGCAGGTTACAGCCGTTCGGATCGCCGTTATCGCCGCGCTTGCGCATGGCCGATTTCTTATCCGACTGATACTTGTCTGAAGGCGCCGACGCGGCAAACGGCATCTGCGGATGTTCGGCGAGACGGAACTGGTCGTTCAGGATGCCGCCCGGCACGCCGGGCGAATTCTGTGCAAAACCAACCGAAGCGGTGCCGAGAAGCACACCAGCCGTCGCAACGGCGGCACAAGCGTGTAGAAGAACTTTCATATCGTTTCGCGCTGTGGGCGCGCGGTTAAGGCGGGAACGGAAGCGTAAAGAGTATCCGAAACCGGCGTCCCGCGCAGCGATGCAGGCAGTTTTATGTTTACAACCTCTTACGCCGACGCCTCGCCGAGACCGGTTTCAACATCCACGAGCCGGCCGCAATCCTGCGGGTCGTAGCCCTCGAGCAGCGCGACATTGCCGCGAAATGCATTGCTGCGCAGCAAGCCGATCACCGTCGACAACGGCGCGCGCTCCAGGTTCGCGCGGTCGCACGCGAAGTAATAGTCCTCGTCGACGATCGGCATGAACTCCAGCCCGAAATGATACGCGGCGGGTTCCACGCCGAAACCCACGTCCGCCATGCCGCTCGCGACGAACGCCGCAATCGCCGAGTGCGTGAGTTCGGTCGACGCGTAACCGTTGACCCGATCCGGGTCGACGCCGACCTGACGCAGCGCGAGATCGAGCAGCATTCGCGTGCCGGAGCCCGGCTGACGATTGACGAAGCGAATGTCGTCGCGCGCGAGGTCGCTCAGCCCGCCGATCCGCTTCGGATTGTTCTTGCCGAGGAAGAGCCCCTGCTTGCGTCGCGTGAGATGCACGAGCACGTGACGCTGCGGATCGAGCCAGCGCCGGTAAGTGTCGGCGCACGCGGCGCGGAATTCGCCGAGCGGCAGATGAAAGCCCGCCAGATCGCATTCGCCGCGAGCCAGCGCGCTCACGGCGTCGGCGCTGTCGCGGTATTTGATGTCGACCGGCAGATCGTTCGCGACCAGCGCCGTGACCAGCGCGGCCACCGCATAACCATGCGACGCGTGGATGCGCACGTCGTCGGCGGGAGGCGCTAGCCAGCGATTCAGGTCGCTCGCTACTTCGCTCGCCAGCGCCTGCATGTTGGCATCGAGCCGCTCGCCGCACAGACGCTGGGCGCGCAGCACGGCCTGCCCGAGTTCGGAGAGCACCGAACCGCGCCCGCGCTCCTTCGCGATCAGCGGGCCGCCCAGCCGTTCTTCGATGCTGCGCAGCAAACCCCATGCATGCCGGTAGGACAAACCCTTAAGCTGCGCCGCCTGCGCGATGCTGCCGGACTCGTCCACTAACGCGAGTAACGGCACCACGTCCGACAGGCTGGCCTCGCGGCCATCTACGCCCTTCACCACCAGTTGAACCTGACACTCGATCCGTACCATATATGTGCAATCCGTTCCTATTGCATCGGCGGATTACCCCGCCTATCTTTCAGCAATAGCTGATCAAACAACAGAAGCATAAGTGCACGCATTATGAATAACAAGTGCATATATGACTTTGGAGGAGCCCCCCTTTGGACGATTTCCACGCCATCGCGCCGGATCAGGTCGTGCAGCGTCACGCGCAGCCAGGTGTGTCCCTGCTGACGGTGTTGCACGCGATTCAGGACGAACTCGGCTATGTGCCGCCCGCCACCGTTGCGCCACTCGCGCGTGCGATGAACCTGTCGCGCGCGGAAGTGCACGGCGTCATCACCTACTACCACCACTTCCGTACCGAACCCGCCGCGCCCGTCACCGTGCAGTTGTGCCGCGCGGAAGCATGCCGCAGCATGGGCACCGAAGCGCTTGCCCAGCATATCGAGGCGCACACCGGTTGCCGCTTCGACGCTGAACATCGGCAGGGAGCGACGGTGGAACTGGAATCGGTGTATTGCCTCGGCCAATGCGCGCTGTCGCCCGCGTTGACGATCAACGGCACGTTGCACGCCCGGGTGTCGCCGGAGAAATTCGATGCGATCTTCGCCGCCGCCAGCAAGTGCGCGGAGGTGACGGCATGACGCGCATCTACGTTCCCCGTGATTCGGCGGCGCTGGCGCTGGGTGCCGACGCGCTGGCGCAGGCCATCGAAGCGGAAGCCGCGCGGCGCGGCGTCGATATCGAACTGGTTCGCAACGGTTCGCGCGGACTGATGTGGCTCGAACCGCTCGTCGAAGTAGCGACCGCCGAAGGCCGCATCGGCTACGCCAATGTCGAAACAAGCGATGTGACCGCGTTGTTCGACGCAGGTTTCACGACCGGCGGCGAGCATCCGCGTTGCGTCGGCGTGGTCGACGAGATTGCGTATCTGAAGAAGCAGCAGCGGCTGACGTTCGCTCGCATCGGCATCACCGACCCTCTTTCCATCGACGACTACGTCGCCCATGGCGGCCTCGAAGGCCTGCGCCGCGCGCTGCAAACCGACGGCGACGCCGCCTGCGAGGCGCTGATCGAATCGGGCTTGCGCGGACGCGGCGGCGCGGCCTTCCCCGCCGGCATCAAATGGCGCACGGTGCGAGGCGCGCAAGCTGCGCAGAAGTACATCGTCTGCAATGCGGACGAAGGCGATTCCGGCACCTTCTCCGATCGCCTCGTGATGGAAAGCGATCCGTACATGCTGATCGAAGGGATGCTGATCGCGGGCGTCGTGACCGGCGCGACGGTCGGCTACATCTACGTGCGCAGCGAGTATCCGCATTCGATCGCCACGCTCGAGGCCGCGATCGACAATGCACGCGCCGCCGGCTGGCTCGGCGACAGCGTGCTCGGATCGGACGCACACCGCTTCGAACTGTTCGTCGCGAAAGGCGCGGGCGCGTACGTATGCGGCGAGGAAACGGCGCTGCTCGAATCGCTCGAAGGCAAGCGCGGCATCGTCCGCGCGAAGCCGCCGGTGCCCGCGCTCGTCGGCCTGCACGGACAACCGACCGTGATCAACAACGTCATCACGCTCGCCACCGTACCGATCATCTTCGCGCGCGGCGCGGCGTTCTACAAAGACTTCGGCATGGGACGCTCGCGCGGCACGCTGCCGTTCCAGCTCGCAGGCAACGTGAAGCAAGGCGGTCTCGTGGAACTCGCGTTCGGCGTGACCTTGCGCGAATTGCTCGACGACTTCGGCGGCGGCACGGCAAGCGGCCGGCCAGCGCGCGCAGTGCAGGTGGGCGGTCCGCTCGGCACGTACCTGCCGGAAAGCCAGTGGGATATTCCGATGGACTACGAGGCCTACGCAGCAGTCGGCGCGGTGATCGGCCACGGCGGGCTGGTCGTGCACGACGACACGTCGAATCTCGCGGAACTCGCGCAATACGCGATGCACTTCTGCGCGCTCGAATCGTGCGGCAAGTGCACGCCGTGCCGGATCGGCTCGACACGCGGCGTCGAAGTGATCGCGCGGATTCGCAACGGCGACACGTCCACGCGACAGGTGCAGTTGCTGCGCGATCTGTGCGACACGATGGTGTCCGGCTCGCTGTGCGCGATGGGCGGCATGACGCCGTTCCCGGTGCTGTCCGCGCTCGATCATTTCCCCGAAGACTTTGGTCTCGCCGATGCCGGCGCGAATGCGAACGCGTCCAACCGCGTCGATCATCACGCGCCCAAAGCGGCCTGACCAGGAGACCACCATGTCCGACGCGATCAACTCATCAACTGGCAATGGCGCTGGCGGCTGCGGCTCAGGCAATTGCGCGTGCAAATCACAGGCAATGACGCAACAGCGCGCGCCGCGTTCTTTCTTCGACGACACCGACTACGGCACGCCCGCACGCCACGCCGACCTCGACGTCACGCTTGAAATCGACGGTCAGTCCGTCACCGTTGCGGCAGGCACCTCGGTCATGCGCGCGGCGGTCGAAGCGGGCGTAAACGTGCCCAAACTCTGCGCGACCGATTCGCTCGAACCGTTCGGCTCGTGCCGTCTGTGTCTGGTCGAAATCGAAGGCAAGCGCGGCTATCCGGCTTCGTGCACGACGCCGGTCGAAGCGGGCATGAAAGTCCGCACACAAACGGACCGGCTGCAATCGCTGCGCCGTAACGTGATGGAGCTGTACATCTCCGACCATCCGCTCGACTGCCTCACCTGCCCCGCCAACGGCGACTGCGAATTGCAGGACATGGCAGGCGTCACCGGTCTGCGCGAAGTGCGCTACGGTTTCGACGGCGCGAATCATCTGAAGGACAAAAAGGACGAGTCGAATCCGTACTTCACGTACGACCCGTCGAAATGCATCGTCTGCAATCGCTGCGTGCGCGCGTGCGAGGAAACGCAGGGCACCTTCGCGCTGACCATCGCCGGACGCGGTTTCGAATCGCGCGTGGCGGCCAGCGAAAACCAGCCGTTCATGGAATCGGAATGCGTGTCGTGCGGCGCGTGCGTCGCCGCGTGCCCGACCGCGACCTTGCAGGAGAAGTCGGTCATCAAGCTCGGTCAGGCCGAGCATTCGGTGGTGACGACTTGCGCGTATTGCGGCGTCGGCTGCTCGTTCAAGGCGGAGATGAAAGGCAACCAGGTCGTGCGGATGGTGCCGCATAAAAACGGCCAGGCCAACGAAGGCCACGCGTGCGTGAAAGGCCGCTTTGCATGGGGCTACGCGACGCACAAGGACCGCATCACGAAGCCGATGATCCGCGCGAAGATCACCGACCCGTGGCGCGAAGTCAGTTGGGAAGAAGCGCTCACTTATGCGGCCTCCGAGTTCCGCAGAATCCAGGCGAAGCACGGCCGCGATTCGATCGGCGGCATTACGTCGTCGCGTTGCACGAATGAAGAAACGTATCTCGTGCAGAAGCTCGTGCGCGCCGCGTTCGGCAACAACAACGTCGACACCTGTGCGCGCGTATGCCATTCGCCGACCGGCTACGGCCTGAAGGCCACGCTCGGCGAATCGGCGGGCACGCAGACCTTCGCTTCGGTCGACAAAGCCGACGTCATCATGGTGATCGGCGCGAATCCGACCGATGGCCATCCGGTGTTCGGCTCGCGTCTGAAGCGCCGCGTGCGTGACGGCGCGAAGCTGATCGTCGTCGATCCGCGCAGAATCGATATCGTCGATACGCCTCATGTGAAGGCGTCGCATCATCTGCAATTGCGTCCCGGCACCAATGTCGCGATCGTCAATGCGCTCGCGCACGTGATCGTCACCGAAGGGCTGCTGAACGAAGCGTTCATCGCCGGGCGCTGCGAGACACGCGCGTTCGAGCAATGGCGCGATTTCGTCGCACTGCCCGAAAATGCGCCGGAATCCACCGAACCGCTGACCGGCGTTCCCGCCCAGCACGTGCGCGAAGCCGCCCGCATTTACGCGACCGGTGGCAATGCGGCGATCTACTACGGCCTCGGCGTCACCGAACACGCGCAAGGCTCGACCATGGTGATGGGCATCGCGAACCTCGCGATGGCGACCGGCAACATCGGCCGCGAAGGGGTCGGCGTGAATCCGTTGCGCGGTCAGAACAACGTGCAGGGTTCGTGCGACATGGGCTCGTTCCCGCACGAATTGCCCGGCTACCGGCATATCAGCGATACGGTCACGCGCACGCTGTTCGAAGAAGCGTGGAATGTCACGCTGCAGCCGGAACCCGGCCTGCGTATTCCGAACATGTTCGACGCCGCCGTGCATGGCTCCTTCAAGGGTCTCTATTGCCAGGGCGAAGACATCGTTCAGTCGGACCCGAATACGCATCATGTGTCGGCGGCGTTGTCGTCGATGGAATGCATCGTCGTGCAGGATATTTTCCTGAACGAGACCGCCAAGTACGCGCACGTTCTGCTGCCCGGTTCGTCGTTCCTCGAAAAGGACGGCACGTTCACCAACGCGGAGCGCCGCATTTCGCGCGTACGCAAAGTGATGCCGCCAGTGCCCGGTTACGCCGACTGGGAAGTCACCGTCATGCTCTCGCGAGCACTCGGCTATGAGATGGATTACACGCATCCGTCGCAGATCATGGACGAGATCGCGCGTCTCACGCCGACCTTCCACGGCGTGTCGTATCGCAGGCTGGACGAACTCGGCAGCATCCAATGGCCGTGCAACGAGAACGCGCCGGACGGCACGCCGACCATGCACATCGACACCTTCGTACGCGGCAAGGGCAAGTTCGTGATTACGAAGTTCATCGCGACGCCGGAAAAGGTCACGCGTAAATTCCCGCTGCTGCTGACCACCGGCCGCATCCTGTCGCAATACAACGTGGGGGCGCAAACGCGCCGGACCGAGAACTCTCGCTGGCACGACGAGGACCGGCTGGAACTGCATCCGCACGATGCCGAGGAGCGCGGCATCAAGACGGACGATTGGGTCGGCATCGAATCGCGCGCGGGACAAACCGTGCTGCGCGCGAAAGTGACTGAGCGGATGCAGCCGGGCGTGGTCTATACGACGTTCCACTTCCCCGAATCGGGCGCGAACGTGATCACCACCGACAGCTCCGACTGGGCGACCAATTGCCCCGAATACAAGGTGACCGCGGTGCAGGTGATGCCGGTCGAACAGCCGTCGCAATGGCAGAAAGACTATTCGCGCTTCAACAGCGAGCAGCTCGATCTGCTGAAGCAGCGCGAGTTGACCAACGCCGGTTCGGGCAAGTGAGATAGCGCATGGACAATCAGAATCTGATCGACATGGCGAACCGGATCGGCGATTTCTTCGATTCGATGCCGGATCGCGACGAAGCGCTGGCGGGCGTGGCCGATCACATCCGCCGCTTCTGGGAGCCGCGCATGCGGCGAGCGTTGCTGACGTCGCTGGATCAACCGGACGGGAACGACGTGGCGATGTCGGCGTTCGTCAGGGAAGCGCTGGTCAAACATCGGGACCAGTTGATGCCCGCCGCGCCCTCGCCGGCCTGAACAGCCGCACAGCACGCGTCAGGCGGCTTCTTTAAAGCGCCGCCTGCTCCGGTATCTCGCCGCCCACCGCGAACCACGCCTCGACATGCCGCAACAAGCCGTGCAGATCGGAACCGGTGCGCCCGCGCGCGCTGATATAGCCGTCCGGGCGCACGAGATAGAACGACGGCCGCGTGCGTCCGTACGACTCCGACAGCGCAGGCCCGCCATCGCCGGTCGTATCGGTGATGCGCCAGATCCGCACCGCGCCCGGCAACAATCGCTCGACTTCGGCGGTGAGCCGCTCCAGTTCCGGGTCCGATGGAGGCGCATGTTTGGCGGCTGGATCCAGTGGCGTGTCGTCTACCGGCAACGGTGGCACCAGCAGAAACAGCGAGAAAAACGCCGGATCGTGCAGATCGAAAATGCACCCGACACCCGGCGCGCGTCCGAGCGGGCCGTCGACCACATGCACCAGCGCATCCGGCGCGCGTTCGCCCGCGCGCGGGCCGCCGTCGAGCACCCGTTCGAGCGTCAGCGGACTGCGCCGGTACTGAATCGACAACTCGCTGATCGTCGCACGCGCCGCGTCCCGCAGTGGCCCTAGCGCGGCGAGCACCGGCATCACGCGCTCGCGCAGCAGCTTCAGCGGACCGTGATCGGCCTCGGCCATCTGCGTGATGAAACCGGTTTGCCGCAGCACGTCGCGCTCGATCGGATGCCGCTCCATGTGATACGTGTCGAGCAGCCGGTCCGGCGCCGCGCCGTTCAGCACGCGCGCGAGCTTCCAGCCGAGATTGAACGCTTCCTGAATGCCGGTGTTCATCCCTTGCGCGCCGGCCGGGCTGTGCACATGCGCGGCATCGCCGGCGAGGAAAATGCGGCCGACCCGCAGCTTGTCGACCATCCGGCTATTCAGATGAAAATACGACGACCACGCGAGGTCCGATACATCGACCCGCTCCCGCACGCGCCGGGCGATCAACGCCTTGCATTGTTCGAGCGACGGCGGCGGCACCTGATCGAGCGGCGGCTCGCCGAGCACAGCAGGCGTCGGCGGCGCGGCCACGGCGGCGGGTTCGGTCGCCTGATCCGCGATCAGACGATGCCGGCCGTGCCCCATCGGAAACAGCGCCACCAGACCTTCGCCCGACGCGAAGATATGGAATTCGTCTTCGGGCCAGTCGGTTTCGGCGTGCAGATCGGCGAGCAGGAAAGTCTGCTCGAACGTCTTACCCTCGAAGCTCAAGCCCAGCCGGTGGCGAATCGAGCTATGCGCGCCGTCGGCGGCGATCATGTAGGACGGGCGCACGGTCTCGGTATGGCCGTCCGCGCGACGCAGCGTCGCCTGAATGCTCGCCGCGCCCTGCGAGAACATGGTCAGTTCGACGCCCCGCTCGATTGTCACGCCGTACGTGGCGAGATGCTCGGTGAGCAGACGCTCGGTCACCGACTGATCGAGAAACAGCAGATACGGATAGCGCGTGTGCAGCGGATCGAAGTCGAGTTGCGCGAGCCGCATGCCGTTCGAAAACAGATTGGCGATACGCGCGCGATGACCGAGTTCGAGAAACGGTTCGATCAGCCGGTGCTGTTCGAGCAGTTCGAGCGTCCGCGCCTGGATGCCGATGGCGCGCGAATACGGGTTCGGTTGCGGCGCCTTGTCGATCAGGCGAACGGGGATGTGGGCGCGCGCGAGGCTCATCGCAGCGGCAAGTCCGGTTGGACCGGCCCCGACGATCAGCACTGGCGACGCATCGGTTGCAGCAGCGTCCATGCGGAACTCCGGCAGACAACAGTGCGCTCTAGTGTACGCCGCTGAATTTGGGGTCAAAGGTGCGCTGCATCATTGGCGCGGTTTTGCGGCCGCCAGCGCCCTCTCCCGCCAGGCCGATTTCGGGCGCACTCCGCCGAGTGTGGGAAAATGCGGCCTCTGCCTCACCGAAATGCCATCCCCCCGTCATGCAACAAGTTTTTGACCGCGCTTACGCGGCGCATCGTGACGGCCGCCTCGACGACGCCGAACGCGACTATCGCGCGACGCTCGACGGCAATCCCTCGCACGTCGATGCGTTGCATCTGCTGGGCGTTCTGCGCCACCAGCAGGGCCAGCACGCCGAAGCCGCCGCCCTCGTGCGGCGCGCGGTGAACCTGCGCCCGGAGGATGCCGCGCTGCAACTGAATCTGGGCAACGCGCTGAAGGCGCTGGGTCAGATCGACGACGCCATCGAACAGTTTCGCAATGCGCTGACGCTCGCGCCGTCGTTTCCGATGGCGCATTACAACCTGGGCAATGCTTACGCGTCGGTGGGACGTCACGAAGACGCCGCCGACTCGTTCGAGAAATCGCTGCGTCTGCAACCGAACGATGCGTCGTCGCACAACAACCTGGGCAACGCGCTGCACGCGCTCGGGCGTCACGAGCAGGCTATCGCGTCGTTCCAGCGCGCGCTCGAACTACGCCCCGGGCACGCGGGCGCGTTGAACAACATGGGGATGTCGCTGAACGCGCTGGGGCGCGCCAGCGAGGCGATTCCATGCTTCCAGGAGGCGCTGGCCGCCGAGCCGCGCTTCGTCGCTGCGCACTTCAATCTCGCCAATACCTTCGACGCCACCGGCCGTCATGCGGAAGCGGTTGCTGCGTTCGAGCGCTCGCTCGCGTTGCAGCCCAATCTGCCGCCCGCGATCTTCGGGATGGGCAACGCGCTTGCGTCGCTGGGGCGTCACGCGCAGGCGTTGCCGTATCTGGAGCGCGCGGTCGGGCTCGATCCGCAGTTCGCGCTCGCGTGGTTGAGTCTGGGCACGGCGCACCAGGCGCTGGGCGCGCATGCGCCTGCCGTGCGCGCCTTCGATCAGGCGTTGCGGCTGCGCCCCGATCTCGCGTCGGCGCACATGAACCGCGCGCTCGCCTGGCTCGCGCAGGGAAATTTCGCGCGCGGGCTGCCAGGATACGAATGGCGTTTGCAGGCGATGGCGCAGCCGGTCATTCAGACCTTACCGCGCTGGCATGGCGAGCCGATCGAGCAACGCACGCTGCTGATCCACGCCGAGCAAGGTTTCGGCGACACGCTGCAGTTCGTGCGCTTCGTGCCGCTGGCCGCGCAGCGCGCCGCGCGCGTCGTGCTCGAAGTGCAGCCGCCATTGCTGCCGTTGCTGGCGCCCGTCGCGCAGGCGTGGCGCGTTACGCTGATTGCACAGGGTTCGCCGCGTCCGGCTGCGGATCTGCAATGCCCACTGCTGAGCTTGCCGCTTGCGCTCGGCACGACGTTCGACACGATTCCGTCGCGCACGCCCTATCTCAGCGTGCCCCCCGCTTATGGCCGCAAATGGCGGGGCTCGCTCGGCGGTCAGGCCAAGCGGAAGATCGGCATTGCGTGGTCGGGACGCGTACAGCAAAACGAAACCCGCTCGATGCCGCTCGCCGAACTCGATCCGCTGTTCGCGCTCGACGGCATCGACTGGATCGTGCTGCAACCCGCGCTGAGCGCCGACGAGCGCGCGGCGCTGGACGCGCATCCGCGCACGGCGTCGATTCACCGGTTCGACACACGGATCGGCGACTTCGCCGATACCGCCGCGATCATCGAACGGCTCGACGCGGTCGTGTCGATCGATACGTCGATCGCTCATCTCGCCGGTGCCATGCGCAAGCCGCTGTGGTTGATGCTGCCGTTCGCCGCCGACTGGCGCTGGTTCGACGGCGACGCGCGGAGCCCGTGGTATCCGGGCGCGGCGCTGGTGCGGCAACCACGTCCCGGTGCATGGAGCGAGGTCGTGAATGCGGTGGCGAAGCAACTGCGCGAAAGCTGATCCAGGCTCATCCCGACTCAACAAAAAACCCCGCGTTCTCACGAACGCGGGGTTTTTATTTATCTGGACAGACGCCCGAGCCGGGCGGCCAATGCCAGCCGCTACGCCGCCCGATACTGGTTGCGCGCTTCCGGCGTGCGATACAGCACCAGCGTCGCGATCAGCCCGCAGATCGCCGCCACGCCGAGGAACAGGCCCGGCGCCGCCTTGTTATTCGTGACGTGGATCAGCAAGGTTGCGATAGCCGGCGTGAAGCCGCCGATCGTCGTCGCCAGGCTATACGCCAGCGAGAAACCGGCGGTACGCACTTCGACCGGCATCACTTCGGTCAGCGCCACGACCATCGCGCCGTTATAGCTGCCGTACAGGAACGACAGCCACAACTGAACCGCCAGCAGACGCGCGAACGACGGCTCGCCGACCAGCCATTGCAGCGCCGGATACGCGGTGAGAATGGTGAGGATCGTGAACGTCAGCAACACCGGACGGCGGCCGATCCGATCCGACAGCGCGCCCGCGAGCGGCAACCAGACCAGGTTCGACAAGCCGACGCAGACCGTCACGACGAGCGTATCGATCGACGACAGCTTCAGCACTTCCTTGCCGAAGGTCGGCGTGTACGCAGTGATCATGTAGAACGACACCGTGGTCATGATCACCATGCCCATGCCGCCCAGCACGACGCCCCAGTTCGCGGCCATCGACTTCATGATCTCGCCCATGCTCGGACGATGCTTGCGCGCCTTGAACTCCTCGGTTTCCTGCAGCGAACGACGGATCAGGAACAGGAACGGCACGATCAGGCAGCCGATCAGGAACGGCACGCGCCAGCCCCAGGCGAACATCTGCTCGGCGGGCAACAGCTTGTTGAGCATCACGCCGATCAGTGCGGCGAACACCACCGCGACCTGCTGGCTACCCGACTGCCACGAGCAATAGAAGCCCTTGTTGCCCTTGGTCGCGATCTCCGACAGATACACGGACACGCCGCCGAGTTCGACGCCTGCCGAGAAGCCTTGCAGCAGCCGCCCGAACAGCACCAGAACCGGCGCGAGTATGCCGATGGTCGCGTAACCTGGAATCGCCGCGACCGTCAGCGTGCCGAGCGCCATCAGGCCGAGCGTGAGGATCAGGCCTTTGCGGCGGCCGTGATGGTCGATATACGCGCCGAGAATGATCGCGCCGAGCGGGCGCATCAGGAAGCCCGCGCCGAACACGGACAGCGACAGCATCAGCGAGGCAAATTCATTGCCGCTCGGGAAGTAGGTCTTGGCAATCGCCGACGCGTAATAGCCGTAGACCATGAAATCGTACATCTCAAGAAAGTTGCCGCTGACCACGCGGAAAACTGTCTTGACCTTGGATTCTTCCGATGCGGAAGTGGCGTGTGACGCAGTAGACATGACTTTCTCTGATAAGCCCGCCGCCAGGTGGAGCGGTGGCGTCGGGCAGTTGAAACGAACCGTTGCATGTGGCAAGCGGGACCGGCTGTCGGACTCAAAAAGTAACGCGCCGGGGGCGCTGCATTTTCATGCCTCGTGGATCAGTACGGAATCAGGGTAAACGTTGTAAATCGCGCCGTGTTCACACCATCTAATGTTGGCTTTGATGATGTTGCCGCGAAATGCATACAGAAAGCTTACGGACAATATCCGCAGGCGGCGCGGTAGACTTTGCGGCCTGGCACTTCCGTTGATCGATCTCCGATGCGAACCACCTCCGTCCCCACCCTTTCATTGCGACCCGCGACCCTCGACGACGCCGCGCTGATCGCATCGATCCACAGCACCAGCTGGCAGGCCACCTATCGCGGCCTGTTGCCCGACGCGTTTCTCGACGGTGAAGTCACGCGCGACCGTGCCGCGTATTGGGAAGCACGGCTCGGCGCGCCGGGTGGCGAACGCCGTATCGTGCTGATCGCCGAGCTTGGCGGCACGGCTGTCGGTTTCATGTGCGTCGAACGACAACCGGAATCGGCGTGGGGCGTGCTGCTCGATAACCTGCATGCGTTGCCGGGATATCAGGGCATCGGCGCAGGCAAGCTGTTGATGCGCGCCGCCGAGGATTGGGCGCGCGCTCAAGGCGAGACGCAGTTGTATCTGTACGTGCTCGAAGGCAACACGCCCGCCATCGGTTTCTATGAACGGCAGGGCTGGCAGTTTGCCGGCGCCGAACCGGACCGGATGGGCGGCGTGGATATCACCGCGTTGCGTTACGTGTATCGGCTGGATCGTTAGACAACGACGCGTGCGGTCGATTGCCGGGCGCCGAACAGCGGCGCATTGCGCATGATCGGCCCTTTCCCTTGCCTCTTTTCAGAGCTGTCTGATCAATATAGGGGCAGCGCCCCGGCATCATCTTCCGCACTCGATGGCTTCGCCGTATAGCGTTCACGGAACTTGCAACGGGAGTCGAGCGCGGCACTTGTCCGCGTCCGGCCCGCCGTGTTTCCTTCAGGTTCCATAAGCCGCGCACAGAACGCGTTACCCGTACCGCCCCGAGGCCCGAGTCCCCCGCAGACCCCGCAACCGCCAGCCGGCGGCCCTACTACGAGGCGCTGGAAGAGACCATGTCCACCATTCCGCTTACCCTGATCGAAGGTGCCGTCGCCATGCCGCGCGTGCGCCCGCTTCGCCATGTCCCGACGTCGTTCGGCCGCGACTGGGCGTTGCTTCCACCGCCGCGCAACTGGAGAGCGGAACTCAAGGCGCTTTATGCCGCCGTCCTGCATACGTTCTGCCTCACCGATCAGGCCATTCTCTCGCTCTGCAAATGGGTGCCGCTGGATGCGCGGCGTGCGGCGGCGGGTCTGGCGTCTTCGGCGTCTGCCCTCAAGCGTGCAACCGTGGATGCAGCCGCCCGCGAGCCGACCGCTCGCGTGGTCGACGAGGGTGTGATTCATTCCACAACGATCGAAGCGCCGGTGTATCGCCAGCCGAATGGCCGCTCGGTTCGCCTGGGTGCGGTAGCGGGCGGCGCGTGCGCGATTGGCGGCGTGGCGGTGCTTGCGTGGGTGGCGTTCGGTCATCCGCAGCAGCGCTATCCGGCCAGTAGTGTTAAGTCTGCCGATGTGGCGATCGTCAGTCCGGGATCGGAGCCGGCTAAGCGTCAGGCGACCGAAGCGGCAGCGACTACCGGGCCGCATGCCGGCGAAGAGAGCGCGAAGGTTCGTAGCACCACGTTAGCTCGTGTGGAGGCGAAGCCTGTCGTTGCGTCTGCAGCAGTGGTAGCCCCGGCTTCGGCATCAAGAGACGTTTCCCGCGACGACGCCATCGCGCGTCGCAACAGCAGCACACATACACTCGGCGGAAAGTCGCCCAGCCTGCGCGCAAACGCACGCCACGGCATCGAACGAAAAGTCCGCGTCACTACAACGCGTCATGACCGATCACGCATCGCCGTGCCGCAAATCGCGTCGCGCAAATCGCCAGCACCGTCGGCCGCGGGCGACTATTCGCCGCTCATGCCAGCAGACCTCGGTATCGACGAATACGAGTCGGTGACGATGTCCGCGGCAACTCATCTCCGCCCTATCGTGCAGCGCTCACGCATTGCAACGTCCGCCGATCTCACAGACCCGGGCGGTACGAGATGGTCGGGACGTATGTCTCAGCGTCGCGTGACGGATATCCCCGAGCAGTTCTCGAAGTAAGCCCGCTCATACGCACCGCCGCAAAAAGGTCGCGGCATAAAAAACCCGGTCACAGAAACCGGGTTTTTTGCGTTCATGCCGTCACTTCTGGATCGGCAATCCGGATTCGGTCTGCCGCTGCAACTGCGAAACTTCGCTTTGCACCTGCCGCAATTGCGCCTGCGCCTTCGCCTTTTCCGCGCTCAGCACAGCCGCTTCGCCTTGCGTCTGACGCTGGTAATCATCGACCTTCGCCTGCTGCGTGCGCGCCACATTCAGATCGGCCTGCAAGCGCTTCGCGCGATCCTCAGACAACGCGATCACGTCCTGGATGTACGCCTTCTGCGCCTGCAACTGCGTGCGACGAATCTCGATATCTGCAAGTTGCACCGTCTGCTTCGCAAAGCCAGAGTAAATGGCCTCGGCCCGCTCGGCATCGCCGGTCTTGATCACGCGCCAGAAATGTTTGTCCTGAAATAACGCGACGTAGTACGCCATATCATCCGGATAGAAAAACAGACTCGCGCCGTAGCTGCCGTTGTACGTGGTGCGCAGTTCGCTCAGCTTTTCGTCGTGAATCATCCGCATGAGCTCGGCGACGTTGCCTTGCGCATCGGTGGCCGCGTCGGGAGTGCTCGCCGTCGCGTTGGACAAAGCCGCGGTGGCTGCGTCAGGCTGCGGCGTTAGCGCGCTCATGGCCGGGCGCGTGCCGGCGAGCGGCGCGGTCTCGTCGGTTTGCATCGCCAGCACGAGACCGGCGTGTTGCAACAATGCGCACGAGGTCGCAAGCAACGCGGCGCGCCGCACGATTGAGGGATACGTCATACGTCCTTGCTCCAGGCTGATTCCAAAACAGCCGGCGATTATCGCGCGGATCGGCCGTTAAGCGAAGCACTCAGATACGGCCTGGATCAGGCTCAAATCAAGATAAACAGGCGCCGGATCATTCCGTGTAAATGCATAGCCTGTCGCGAAATAAATTGGCTCGGATGCGGCCAAAATAACGCGATCCGCCCTAGTGCGGACGAATCCACCCACCACGTAGATTCGCGTGAATGCGGCTCTCAGCGAGTCCGCAATATCGGGATGTCGGGCGCTTGCGAAAATTCTTTGCTGGCTATCGCGCTCTCGGGAATCAGACCGGAATAAACCAAAGCTTTAGTCAGGCGTCAACCTGACTAAAGCTTTATCCGCGCGAGGGAAGGTGCAAGGTAGAAATGCAAGCGCGGCCCGAGTCCGAGGCCGCGCCTAAAAAATCACCGCGTTAAAAACGCGTTTCGCGCGCGACTCGCAGGAACGTGTCGAGCAGCGGCGTGCAATCGAGCAATTCCGGGCCGCCCGCGCGATGAAACTCGGGATGCCACTGCACGCCCATCACGAAAGGTGCGCGCCGGTAACGCACGGCTTCGATGATGCCGTCCGATGCCGATACAGCCTCGATATTGAGATCGCGGCCCAGCGTCTTGACCGCCTGATGGTGGATCGAGTTGACGATCGCGTCGCGGCGGCCCGGGAACATGTTGACCAGCGTCGAGCCGTCCGGGAAATGGATTCCATGACGATGCTGATCGTAGTTCTCATTGACGTGCGCGCCCGCTGTCGGCACATCGGTGGCGATGTCCTGATACAGCGTGCCGCCGAATGCAACGTTGATCAGCTGACATCCACGGCACACGCCCAGCACCGGCTTGCCCGACTCGATGAACTCATGCAGCAGTTCGAGTTCGTACATGTCGCGCACGCGGTCGCCCGGCCATTCGTGACTGGTCGCCGCTTCGGCATACGACTGCGGCGACACGTCGGCGCCACCTTGCAGCAGCAGTCCGTCGAGATGCTTTGCGTAGTCGCGCAAACGGATGTTGCTCGGATGCAGCATGCCCTGATGACCGACCGTCGGGATCATGAACACGAGCACGTCGCGCGACATCACCCAATGTGCGATCGACTCTTCCAGGTACTGCAGTGTCTTGCCGCGCAAACCCTTCGCGCCGGGTTCCGGATGGAAGATCCGCGCCGACACGCCGATGCGCAACGTGCGCTGCGTGATCCGCTGACCGGCGCGATCGAACAGCTGCCGCGCGCGCGCCGCGATGATTCGTCCGAACACGGTCCACGCCGAATCGTTCTGCTTCAGATAGCGCGGCGGCGACGGCGGCAACGCGTTGGGCGGCGGCGGATTGGTCGCGGTGAAATCGGGGGCCGCGCCGAATCCGGGCGGCGGTGCGCCAGCGGGACGCGACGCAGGCGCTGCGTCGGCTTCCGTCGCGGCAACGTCTTCGGCCTCGATGGTGGTGGTCAGTTCGCCGGCAATCGGGTCGCTGCTGGCAAGGGTCGGCGCAACGGGCGGGACGGTTTTCGTCGCCGCGGCGGGTTCGGCATTCGTCGACGTGACGGATTCGGAATGACCGCGGCCATGCCGTGCGTCACGTTCATGAACCGCCGCCTCCTGCTTCGCCGTGGACGCCGCAGCCGAGCTACGCGCTTCGGCGGCATCACGTTGACGGGCGCTTTGCGGGTCGGTTGGCGTGACAGCAGACGCGCTATCGGGATCGTCGGTCGACGACCTCACAGCCGCCTCCTCCGCCGCTTCCGACGGAGTTGAGGCGAGATGCGCATTGGCCGATGCGTCGTCTGGTAACGAGGTGGAGCGCGCCGTGCCCGTCGCCGGCGCAACGGGCAAAACCGGCGATGCCGAAGCCGTGGCGCCCTCACCCGCCGATTTTGCGGCGATGTCTTTCATCGGCGACTGGATCGCATCTTCATGTGACGGAGGTAGCGAAGCCGCCGGTTCGACCGGCGTGGTGCCTGGCGTCGGCACGCCGGGAGCGGCGCTGGAGGGAACGCCGGCATTGGCACCGGACGGCGCAGGCGACGATGGGCTGCCGGGCGTACCGGCGTTTTCAGGTTTGTTTTCGCTCATGACAGTCAGACAGGCGCCTTCCACGCGAACGAATGAATATGCCCTGATTATCCGCCAGCCCCGCTAGCCCGGCAAACCCGCACACAATTGCTCACATTGTTGGCCCGTGGCGTGGGGAACTTGCTTTTTTGCGGCGGCGGGCGCGGCGAAGCGGGATCCGCCAGAGACTGTCGGAACGAGCCAGACCGCGCCGCAACTCAAGGATCTGGCTGTTCGTTGAACGTGTCGCGCAACGCAATCTGCATCGACGCATGAATCTTCACACACCAGCGCCACACCAGCGCCAGCAAAAGCGCAGCGCAGATCAGCACCGCGGCGAGCAACCCGGTCGGCGGCAAAATGCTGCCCGAGAGCGCCGCGACCAGCAGGAAGACGCCGACCATCGACACCACTGGCACCAGGTCAGAAATCGCGTAACGCAACGCACTCGTGAGACGCCCCGCCGTCGCCGGTTGCACGCTGACTTCGGCGAGCAGCAGCGCGAGCGACTTGGTCTTGCGATACACCGCGACCAGAAACGGCATCGACACCACCAGCGCGAGACTCCACAGCACCACGCGCTGCATCGGTTCGGAACTCAGCCAGCGCCCAAGAAACTTCGCCGAATAAGGCGCGCTATACGACACGATCAGAAAGATCGCAGCGACCAGAGCCAGATTGACCGCGATCTGCAGAATGATCCGCCGCGTCATGCTGAATAGCGTCGGTTCGTCGGTTCCGGTGCTCAGGCTGCGCAGCCATTGCCCGTACAGGCCGAACATGTTGGCGAGCATCGGCGGCACGGCGTGGCCGAGGCGGCGCGTCAGCGGATCGGCGGCGCGGATCAGATACGGCGTGCACAGCGTGGTCAGCGCCGACACGGCCACCGCGATCGGATACAGAAACGCGCTGGTCACCTTCAGCGTCAAGCCGAGCGACGCGATGATGAACGAGAACTCGCCGATCTGCGAAACGGTCATGCCGACCCGCATCGCGGTGCGCCCGTCCTTACCCGCGAGGAAGGTGCCGAGCCCGCATGAGATCAGTTTGCCGAAGATCACGGCCACCGTGATCACCGCGATCGGCCACGCGTAGTCGAGCAGCACGGCCGGGTTCAGCATCAGGCCGATCGTCACGAAGAAGATCGCGGAAAACGCGTCGCGCAGCGGCGCGATCAGATGCTCGATGCGATGCAGATGGCGCGATTCGGCCATGATCGCGCCGATCAGGAACGCGCCGAGCGCAATGCTGTAGTCGAGCTTGACGACCAGCAGACAGAAGCCGAAGCAGAAGCCCAGCACCGACACCAGCAGCATCTCGTCGCTACGCGTGCGCGCCACGTAGTTCAGCACGCGCGGCACCACCAGAAGGCCGACCACCAGCGACACCGTCATGAACAGCAGCAGTTTGCCGAGCGTCACCATCGCGAGCCCGGCGCTCAGTTGCCCGGTCTGGGCGATGCCGGTGAGCAGCACCAGCATTGCAATCGCGAGAATGTCCTCGACGATCAGAATGCCGAACACGAGTTGCGCGAAGTTCTCGCGCTTGAGGCCCAGATCGGACAGCGCCTTGACGATGATGGTGGTCGACGAAATCGCCAGAATCGCGCCGAGGAACAGCGAATCCATCGAATTCCAGCCGAACGCGCGGCCGATCTCGTAGCCGATCCACAGCATCAGCACGATTTCGGAGAGCGCCGCGACGATTGCCGTCGCGCCGACCTGAAAGAGCTTGCGCAGACTGAATTCGAGGCCGAGCGAAAACATCAGGAACACCACGCCGAGTTCGCCGAGCGTCTGAATGGTCTGCTCGTCGTGGATCAACTGGAACGGCGGCGTGTACGGACCGATGATCAACCCGGCGGCAATATAACCCAGCACCACCGGCTGTTTCAGGCGATGGAACAGCACCGTGACGACGCCCGCGAGCGCCATCACGACCGCCAGATCCTGAATGAAACCGATGCCCTGATGCATAAACTGGCCCTTACAAAAAGTAATGTTGCGAAGGCGCAGTGTAACAAACGAAAAAGCCACGCTTGATTCGCGTGAAGCCTTTAGGGCATTGAATTTGGCCGTCTGAGTGTGGGGCCGGATTCGACCTGCCGGTCCCGCGATATTTTTGATTAATTGGACGGCTGTGAAATATCACAATAATATTTGGCCGAGATTTTTGGCCTGATCACACTTTTTTGCCTATGACTTCTGGCCCCGACCTATCCCGTCAAGCAGACAACACCGTCGCGAGCCTCGCCGGGCAGGCGTATGCGTTCGTCAAGCGCGAGATCATCACGATGCGGCTGCGGCCGGGCGAGGTGCTCAACGAAGCGGAATTGATGGCGCGGACCGGCATCGGCAGAACGCCGGTTCATCAGGCGCTGCACCGGCTGGAGCACGAAGGGATGCTGACCATCATGCCGAGAAAAGGCGTGATGGTCCGGCCGGTCTCGCTCGACGACGTGCTGGCGATCATCGACGTGCGGCTCGTCAACGAGAGCTACTGCGTCGAACTGGCCGCGCGCCACGCGCAGCAACCCAATTACGACGCGATGCAGGCGCTGCTGGACCGTTCGGACGTGTGCGTCGCCGCGCACGACGTGGAAGGCATGATGGACATCGACCGCGAGTTTCATCTGGCGATCTCTGCGGCCGCGCGCAACCCGGTGCTCGCCGAGATATTGCGCGGTCTGCATGAGCGCTCGCTGCGCTTCTGGTTCATTTCGCTGTCCGCGCCGCATCATCTGGAAGACGTCCACGACGAGCATCTCGAACTGTTCCGTCTGCTGCGCGAGCGCGATGCCGACGGCGCCCGCCAGGCGGTGCAAAAGCATATCGAGTCGTTTCGCGCGACGTTTTTCAGGCGGCTTTGAACCGGCTCATTTCATAGAATGGGTTGATTCGAAGCGTCATCTTCGGCACCCCAACCCTTTTTCCATCGACCAACCGGCTTCACGCCATTCAACCGGATTTCCACCGACATCATGGCCACCGAATTCACGCCCTTCCCGCCGCTTGCCCAGCTTGGCGCCGACCTCGCCGCCGGACGCACCACGAGCCGCGCGCTCGTCGAAACCGCGCTCGAACGGATCGCCGATCCGGCCGGCCAGGGCGCGGTCGCCTTCATGCATGTCGACGCCGATAACGCCCGCGCCGCCGCCGACGCGCACGACCGTCTGCGCGCGGCGGGCACGGTGCTGTCGCCGCTCGCCGGGATTCCGGTGTCGGTGAAAGACCTGTTCGACATCGAAGGACAGCCGACCCGCGCAGGCTCGATCGCGCTCGCCGACGCGCCGCCGGCCAAGGCCGATGCGGTGGCCGTCGCACGCCTGAAGCGGGCGGGCGCGGTCATCGTCGGGCGGACCAACATGAGCGAGTTCGCGTTCTCCGGGCTCGGCCTGAATCCGCACTACGGACACCCGCTGTCGCCGTACCGGCGCGGCATCAAAGGCGACGAGCGGATTTCGGGCGGTTCGTCGTCGGGCGCGGCGGCCTCGGTCGCGGACGGCATGGCGGCGGTCGCGCTCGGCACCGACACCGGCGGGTCGATTCGCATTCCCGCCGCGCTCTGCGGATTGACCGGCTTCAAACCGACCGCGTCGCGCATCCCCAAACAGGGCGGCGTGCCGCTTTCGCCGACGCTCGATTCGTTCGGACCGATCGGCGTGTCGGTGGCGTGCTGCGCGCTGGTCGACCGGATGCTGGCGGGGCTGGAGCCGCGCATTCCGGCAGCCAGGCCGCTCGAAGGTGTGCGCCTCGGCGTGCTGACTAATTTCGTCACCGATGGTGTCGAGCCGACAGTCGCCGCCGCAATCGACACCGCGCTCAAACATCTGGAAGCGGCCGGCGCGATTGTCAGCGAGGTGCGGTTCGCGCCGCTCGACCGTCTGCCCGAGATCAACCGTTTCGGTTTTTCGCCGATCGAGGCGTATGCGTGGCATCGTCCGCTGCTGGAAAAGCATCGCGAACAATATGATCCGCGCGTGCTGGTGCGGATTCTGAAAGGCCAACCGGCCAGCGCAATCGACTATCTGGACCTGCTCGCCGAGCGCGAAGCGATGCTCGACGAAGCCGCCCGCACGCTGTGGCAGCGCTTCGACGCGGTGGTTGCGCCGACGGTGCCGGTCGTGCCGCCTCGCGTAGCCGATCTGATTCACGACGACGACGCGTTCGGCCGTACCAATGCGTTGATCCTGCGCAATCCGAGCGCGTTCAACTTCCTCGATAGCTGCGCGCTGTCGCTGCCCTGCCATCTGCGCGGCGACGCGCCGGTCGGGCTGATGCTCGCGGCCGCGCCGCATGCGGACGACTCGCTGCTGGCGATCGGCCGCGGCGCCGAAGCGGTGCTCAACGCGATCCGCTAATCGAGGCTGACGACCGGGTTACGCCGTAATAGTGCGATAAGCGCCGGGGCGGGGGTTCGCGCTAGAATCGCGGGCACCCGACCCTTTTGGTTTCCAGACCGCTACCGATCCATGAATAACGATAATGCGATGCTGCGCCGCGAGCGCTCCCTGCTGGTTCTGCTTGGCCTGATCTGCGTCGCCCTGGTGGGCGGTGCGCTGTACCTGCAATACTTCCTGCACGAAGACCCGTGCCCGTTGTGCATCATCCAGCGTTATTTTTTCCTGCTGATCGCGATTTTTGCGTTCCTCGGCGCGCGTTTCAATAGCTGGCGCGGCGTACGGCTGCTGGAAACCATGGCGGCGTTGTCGGCGTTGGCGGGCATCGTGACCGCCGCGCGGCACGTTTATGTGCAGGCCAATCCGGGTTTCAGCTGCGGCTTCGACGCGTTGCAGCCGGTAGTCGACAGCTTGCCCCCCGCGCATTGGCTGCCGGGCGTGTTCAAGGTCGCCGGGCTGTGTGAAACCGCCTATCCGCCGATTCTCGGCCTGACGCTGCCGATGTGGGCGCTGGTCGCATTCGTGGTCGCGTTTATTCCGCTGGCGCTCAGCCTCGTGCGTAATCGCCGCCGGTTCGCCTGAACGCATTTGATGCGTTGAGAAAACGCCGGATTTCGCACCCTTGACGGGCAACGCGAAATCCGGCGTTTTTTATTGGCTCAGTGGGTTGCGCGGCTGTTCGTTCTTTGCGTCTGACAAAAGCCTGACCCAAGCAATCCACCGTCGCGCCGCGCGCCGGTCACGCCCCCATCCCCCGCCCTACTTGGCTTTGCGCCATTTCCGCCGTATCGCAACTTATCGCTGCGCCGCGAATCGTACTGATTGCATGGGCGCCGCCGAATAAGCTTCATGCGACATGGGAAATATTTTCGAGACGATGTAATGCTATCTTCGGATCTGGATGGCGATCTACGTGCGCGAGGCCGGCTTTGGCACGACCCCATGCGTAACGCGCGCCCGGTCCGCACTGTCTTTCGGATTCGCCATGACAACGCAAACCATCCGCTTTTATCACCAGGGGTCCGTCCGTGAGGTCGCGGGCGTCCCGGCGACGCGCACCGTGCTTCAGCACCTGCGCGAGGATCTGCATTGCACCGGCACCAAGGAAGGCTGCGCGGAAGGCGATTGCGGCGCGTGCACGGTGGTCGTCGGCGAACTCGACGCGCGCGGCGCGCTGGCGCTGAAAGCGGTCAACGCGTGCATCCAGTTTCTGCCGACGCTCGACGGCCGCGCCCTCTTCACCGTCGAAGACCTGCGCGCCGCCGACGGCACGCTGCATCCGGTGCAACAGACGATGGTCGATTGCCACGGCTCCCAGTGCGGTTTCTGCACCCCCGGTTTCATCATGTCGATGTGGGCGCTGTACGAAAACCAGCCCGCCGATGCAGGCCTCCCCACCCGCGACGAAATCAACGCAGCGCTGTCCGGCAATCTGTGCCGCTGTACCGGCTACCGGCCGATTGTCGACGCATCGCAGAAAATGTTCGACTATCCGCATTACCCGCGCGTGGCGCTGGACCGCGAGGCCGTCGCCGAAGCATTAACCGGGCTGCAACGCAAAGACACCTTCGAATACCACGCGTCCGACACGCGCGGCGCGGCCTTCGGCACGCACACTTTTCACGCGCCGGTTTCGCTCGACGCCTTCGCCCGGCTGCGCGCGGCCAACACCCAGGCAAGGCTGCTGGCGGGCAGCACCGACGTAGGCCTGTGGGTCACCAAGCAGTTCCGCGATCTCGGCGACATCCTGTACATCGGCAACGTCGCCGAACTGAAGGGCATCGAGCGCGATGCGCAGACGTTGACCATCGGGGCGGCCGTCACGCTGGAAGACGCATACGCCGCCCTCGCCGCCGACTACCCCGAACTCGCCGAACTGTGGACGCGCTTCGCGTCGCGGCCGATCCGCAACGCGGGCACGCTCGGCGGCAATGTCGCGAACGGCTCGCCGATTGGCGATTCGATGCCGGCGCTGCTCGCGCTCGACGCGGAAATCGTGCTGCGCCACGGCCCGACAACGCGCACGCTGCCGCTCGACGCGTTCTATCTCGGCTATCAGAAGACCGCGCTCGCAGCCGGAGAGTTTATCGTGGCGCTGCGCGTGCCGCGTCCGGCGGGCAATCTGCGGTTTCGTACTTACAAGGTGTCGAAACGCTACGATCAGGACATTTCGGCGGTTTGCGCCGCATTCTCGCTGCACCTCGGCGACGACGGCACGATCCGCGAAGCCCGCATCGCGTTTGGCGGGATGGCGGCCACGCCGAAGCGGGCCGCGCAAACCGAAGCCGTGCTGAACGGCGCAACATGGGACGAAAGCACAGCGCGCCAGGCGATGAACGCACTCGTCGCCGATTACCAGCCGCTCACCGACATGCGCGCGTCGAGCGCGTACCGGCTGAAGGTGGCGCGCAACCTGCTGTGGCGCTTTCATCTGGAAACGCGCAATGACGCGCCGCTCGCGCTGTTCGACGTGAATGCGTTCGCGTTCGACCTCGGTGCGCACGAGGCGCCGGTCGCGCAGGAGTCGCCGTGATGAACCGCACCGATACTTTCGTTGAACACGCCGTTAAGCACGCCGTTGCCCAATCCAGCGACGACACTGCCATCGGCGTCTCTCTGCCGCACGAATCGGCCGCGCTGCACGTGAGCGGCGAAGCAACCTACACCGACGACATCGCCGAATTGCACGGCACGCTGCACGCGGCGCTCGGGCTCTCGCGCCATGCGCACGCCCGAATCGTGTCGATCGATCTGGACGCGGTCAGGAAAGCGCCCGGCGTGGTCGCGGTGCTGACCGCCGACGACATCCCCGGTGAAAACAATTGCGGCCCGGTGCTGCACGACGACCCGATTCTCGCGGTCGATGAAGTGCTGTATCTCGGCCAGCCGGTGTTCGCGGTGATCGCGGAAACTCATGAGCTCGCCCGCCGCGCGGCGGCGCTCGCGAAAAGCGACGACGTGATCCGCTACGAGCCGCTCGAAGCGATCCTCACGCCCGCCGATGCGAAAGCCGCGAAACAGTTTGTGCTGCCGCCGCTGCATCTGAAGCGCGGCGATCCCGACGCGAAAATCGCGAGCGCGCCGCACAAGATCAAAGGCACGTTCGAAGTCGGCGGCCAGGAACAGTTCTATCTCGAAGGACAGATCGCGTACGCCGTGCCGAAGGAAATGGACGGCATGCTCGTCTACAGTTCGACGCAGCATCCGAGCGAAATGCAGCAGGTCGTCGCACATATGCTCGACTGGCCCGCGCACAACGTCGTGTGCGAATGCCGACGGATGGGCGGCGGCTTTGGCGGCAAGGAATCGCAATCGGCGCTGTTCGCGTGCGTCGCGGCGCTGGCGGCAAAACGGCTGCGTCGTCCGGTCAAGTTGCGCGCCGATCGCGACGACGATTTCATGATCACCGGCAAGCGCCACGACGCGGTCTACGAATACGAAGCGGGTTTCGACGACAGCGGCCGGATCCTCGGCGCGCGCGTCGAAATTGCGTTGCGCGCGGGCTATTCCGCCGATCTTTCAGGTGCCGTCGCGACCCGCGCCGTGTGTCACTTCGACAACGCGTACTACCTCGGCGACGTCGATATCGTCGCGCTGTGCTGCAAGACCAATACGCAGTCGAACACAGCGTTTCGCGGTTTCGGCGGACCGCAAGGCGCGCTGGTGATGGAAGTGATGCTCGACAGCATCGCGCGTCAGTTGAACTGCGATCCGCTCGACGTACGGCTCGCCAACTATTACGGCATCGGCGAACGCGATACGACGCCGTACGGGCAGCGCGTCGAGGACAACATCATCGCCCCGCTCACCGACGAGCTGCTCGACACCAGCGACTATCGCGCGCGCCGCGAGGCCATTGCGGCCTTCAACGCAGGCAGTCCGGTGCTCAAGCGCGGGCTCGCGTTTTCGCCGGTCAAGTTCGGTATTTCGTTCAACGTGCCGTTTCTGAATCAGGCCGGTGCGCTGGTGCATGTGTACAAGGACGGCTCGGTGCTCGTGAATCACGGCGGCACCGAAATGGGCCAGGGCTTGAACACCAAGGTCGCGCAGGTGGTCGCCAATCAGCTTGGCTTGCCGTTGTCGCGCGTGCGGGTCACGGCGACCGACACGTCCAAGGTTGCGAATACGTCGGCGACAGCGGCGTCCACCGGCAGCGATCTGAACGGCAAGGCGGCCGAGGCCGCCGCGCGCACGATTCGCTTAAGGCTCGCGGAACTCGCGGCGAAGCAACTCGGCGGCCACGCGGACGACGTGCAGTTCGCGCACGGCACGGTGTCGGTCAATGACGGCGCGATGCCGTTCGAACAGCTGGTCGGCGCGGCGTATCTCGCGCGCGTGCAGTTGTGGTCGGACGGTTTCTACACGACGCCGAAAGTACACTGGGATGCGAAAACGCTGACCGGTCACCCGTTTTATTACTTCGCGTATGGCGCGGCCGTGTCCGAAGTCGTGATCGACACGTTGACCGGCGAATGGAAACTCGTGCGCGCCGACGTGCTGCACGATGCCGGTCAGTCGATCAACCCCGCTATCGACATCGGTCAGGTGGAAGGCGGCTTTATTCAGGGCATGGGCTGGCTCACCACCGAAGAACTATGGTGGAACCGCGATGGCCGTCTGATGACGCATGCGCCGTCCACGTACAAGATTCCCGCTGTCAGCGACACGCCCGCCGCGTTTCGCGTGCAGCTTTACCAGAATCAGAACGCCGAGCCGACCGTGTTCCGTTCGAAGGCTGTCGGCGAGCCGCCTTTGCTACTGCCGTTCTCGGTGTTTCTGGCGATCCGCGATGCCATCGCAGCGGCTGTGCCGGGCGCGCAACGTGCTCCATTGTTGAGAGCGCCCGCCACACCCGAAGCGATACTCGATGCGCTGGACGCGTTGCAATCCGCGAGCACGAGTGAAGACCATGCAGCGGAGCCGGTCACAACGGACACGACCGCCTGACGGAAACGGTCAACAAGGAAAGCAACCCGAATAGCCCAACGGCATAACGCGACACCCAGGCAATACTGAAGCAACACAACCGCATCACGCCACAAGCAACCCGCCGCACGGACGCCCCGCGCGGCCCAGTATGGAGAACCGCCGGATGCAAGCCTGGCTACCTGACCTGCAGCACCTCCTCGCTCACGGCGACGCCGCCGTGCTGGTGACGGTCGCGCGCGTCGAAGGTTCGGCGCCCCGCGAAGCCGGCACCAGGATGATCGTCACGCGCGAATCGGCGAAATATACGATTGGAGGCGGCCATCTCGAGTGGAAAGCCATCGAGACCGCGCGCCAGGTGTTGCGCGACGGCATGCGCTCGCCGCATATGCGCCGGCTCGAGCGTTTCGCGCTCGGTCCGAGCCTCGGCCAATGCTGCGGCGGCGCGGTGATTCTCGCGTTCGAACGGCTCGATATCGCCGACCTCGGCTGGATCACGTCGCTCGCGAAACGCACGGCTGCCGGCCTTTCGACGGTGCGTAGCGTATCATTCGGCCCCGCACCGGATGCGGTGATGCTGTCCGACCCCGAACCGGGCGTCGACGCGGCGGACTGTCTGCTGTGGGACGGCGCAGGCTTCGACGACAGCGGTGCGCTGCTCACCGAAACCATCGCGCCAGGCGACTTCTCCGTCGTGCTGTTCGGCGCCGGTCACGTGGGCGCCGCGCTGGTTCGCGTGCTCGCCACGCTGCCCTGCACCGTGCGCTGGGTCGACGAACGCGACGCGCAGTTTCCGCCGCTGGAATCGCTGCACGCGCCGAACCTCAAGATCGATGCCAACGACGCGCCCGACGAAGCGATCGACCAGGCCACGCCGAACACGTACTTCATCGTGATGACGCACAACCATGCGCTCGATCTCGACCTGGCCGAGCGCATCTTGCGGCGTGGCGATTTCGCGTTCTTCGGCATGATCGGCTCGCATAGCAAGCGCAAGCAGTTCGAACATCGGCTGGCCGCACGCGGCATCGACCCGTCGCAGGTTGCGCGGATGAAGTGTCCGCTCGGCGTCGACGGAATCGTCGACAAGTCGCCGGAAGTCATTGCGATTTCGGCGGCCGCGCAGGTGTTGCAGGCGGTCGAGGCAAACGCGGGCACGCACCACGCGACCCAGCAGACGGTTTGACGCATGGCACGGGTTGATCGAACTGACCAGCGCTTCGGGCTGAATCGAACGCATCCGGCGAACCGACTCTAACAAACGCAAATTCATCATGACTACAACGACTGCACCCTCCACGACGCTGATTGAAAAAGCTGCACGTGCCCCGAAGGCCGAACTGCACATTCACATCGAAGGCTCGCTCGAACCCGAACTGATTTTCGCGCTCGCCGAACGCAACGGCGTGAAGCTCGCGTACGACTCGATCGACGCGCTGCGCGCCGCCTATGCGTTCACCGATCTGCAATCGTTCCTCGATATTTACTACGCGGGCGCGAGCGTGCTGCTGCACGAGCAGGACTTCTACGACATGACAATGGCGTACGTCGAACGCTGCCTCGCCGACAACGTGATCCACAGCGAAATCTTCTTCGATCCGCAGACGCACACCGAACGCGGTGTCGCGATCGCGACTGTGGTCGCGGGGATCGAACGCGCGCTCGCCGACGCGGAAAAGCGCGGCATGACGAGCAAGCTGATCCTGTGTTTCCTGCGCCATCTGTCCGAAGACGATGCGCTCGCCACGTTCGAAGAAGCACGGCCTTTGTTCGACCAGTACAAGCATCGTCTGATCGGCGTCGGGCTGGATTCGTCGGAACGCGGCCATCCGCCTTCGAAGTTCGAGCGCGTGTTTGCCAAGGCGCGCGCGCTGGGTCTGAAGCTCGTCGCGCATGCGGGTGAAGAAGGCCCGCCGTCGTATATCTACGAAGCGCTCGATCTGCTGAAAGTGGATCGCGTCGATCACGGCGTGCGCAGCATCGAAGACGCCGCGCTGGTCACGCGTCTTGCCGATACGCGCGTCGCGCTGACCGTGTGCCCGCTGTCGAACCTCAAGCTCTGCGTGTTCGACGACATGACGAAGCACACGCTGAAGGACCTGCTCGATCGCGGCGTCGCCGTCACGGTGAACTCCGACGACCCGGCCTACTTCGGCGGCTACGTGAACGCCAACTATTTCGCCATCATCGACGCGTTGAAGCTCAACGATGCCGAGGTCTACACGATCATCCGCAACAGCTTCGAAGCGTCGTTCGTGACGCCTGAGCAACGCAGCGAACTGATCGCGAAGCTCGACGCGCACTGGCATCAAAGCGGCCCGCAATGACGGGCTGGTAATGGACAGCCGGCGGCGTCACGGGCTTCTCGAAAGCGCGTGACCGAAGCGCCGCCCGCGCTGTCCGGTTCACACATCTGGAGACGGTTTTTCCATGACTCAATCGACTAACCCGGCCGTGAAGGCTCAATCGGGCCAATCCGGCCAGGCCGCGTTCCGCGCGCAATTGCTGACCTTCAACGGCGACCCTGCACAATCGCCCGACGCGGCGGTGTTCAACGAAGACGGTCTGCTGATCGTCGAAGACGGCCATGTCGTCGCGGCGGGCGCATATGCGGCGCTCGCGTCGCGACTCGCGCCCGGCACGCAGGTGCAGGAGATGCGCGACAAGCTGATCGTGCCGGGTTTTATCGATACGCACATCCACTATCCGCAGACGGACATGATCGCGTCGCCGGCGCCGGGTTTGTTGCCGTGGCTCGACACGTACACGTTCCCGACCGAGCGGCGCTTCGGCGACCCCGCGATCGCGCGCGACACGGCGAGCTTCTTCGTCGACGAACTGCTGGCTTGCGGCACGACGACGGCGCTCGTGTATTGCACGGTCCACAAGGAATCCGCCGACGCACTGTTCACCGAAAGCGAAGCGCGCAATCTGCGGATGGTGGCGGGCAAGGTGCTAATGGACCGCAACTGTCCCGAGTTTTTGCGCGACACCGCGCAATCGGGTTATGACGACAGCGCCGAGCTGATCGGCCGCTGGCACAATCGCGGCCGCCAGATGTATGCGCTGACGCCGCGCTTCGCGCCGACCTCGACCGAAGCGCAACTGGAAGCGTGCAGCGTGCTGGCGGGTCAGCACCCGGACATCTTCATCCAGAGCCACGTCGCGGAAAATACCGACGAAGTGAAGTGGGTCGCCGATCTGTTTCCGGGTCACCGCAGCTATCTGGACATTTACGACCACTACGGCCTGCTGCGCCGCCGCGCGGTGTACGGCCATTGCATCTACCTCGACGAGGAAGACCGCAAACGCATGGCGCAGACCGGTACGGTCGCGTCGCACTGCCCGACCTCGAATCTGTTTCTCGGCAGCGGCCTGTTCGATTTCGACAAGGCCGACGAAGCGGGCATGCCGGTCGCGCTGGCGACCGACGTCGGCGGCGGCACGTCGTTCTCGATGCTGCAGACGATGAACGAAGCGCATAAGGTCGCGCGCCTCGGCGGCCATCATCTGACGGCCACGCGGATGTTCTATCTGGCGACTGCGGGCGCAGCCAAGGCGCTCGATCTCACGGACAAGGTCGGCACGTTGAAGCCGTCGACGGAAGCGGACTTCGTGGTGCTCGATCCGCAGGCGACGCCGTTGCTCGCGCGACGTACCGCGCGTACGGAGTCGCTGGAGGAATTGCTGTTCGCGTTTGCACTGCTCGGCGACGACCGCGCGATTTATGAAACGTATGCGGCGGGCAAGCGGGTGCATCGACGGGATGCGGGGCGGCAGAACGCGACAGGCGCGGCGAGGATCGCGGCTTGATCTGGCCCGATCCCGCTCACGCGGGCCAATAAAAAACGGCGCTTCGTTTCACGGAAGCGCCGTTTTCATTTCAACGTCGGCATTGCATCGTCACCGCTGCGTGCAAACCTCATGCAACGCAGTCAATCGGCGGACCGGATCGGCCACGTACGGATTCGATTCATCCCATGCATAGCCCGCCAGAACCGCGCTGATCATCCGGCGGATGGACGGCGTCTGCTCCGGGTAGTAAATGATGTCCTGCAACTCGCCGGTGTACCAGCGTTCGACGAACGCGCGGAACGCGTCGATCCCCTTGCGCAACGGCCGGTCGTAAGCGGTCGCCCAGTCAACCGGCTCGCCATCGAGCTGGCGGTTCAAGGTCTGCACGGCAAGCTGCGCCGAGCGCAGCGCAATCGTCACCCCTGACGAAAACACCGGATCGAGGAATTCGCCCGCATTGCCGAGCAACGCGTAACCCGGCCCATGCAGACGTTCGACGTTCGCCGAGTAGCCGCCGATATGCCGCACCGGCATCAGGAACGGCGCGTTGCCGATCAACCGGTTCAGCGTCGGCTCCTGCTGGATCAGCGTGCGCAACGCCGCTTCGCGCTCCGCTTCCGGCATGCCGAGGAAGCTCGCCTCGGCGACACATCCCACCGACGAGCGGCCGCCCGCCAGCGGAATCATCCAGAACCACACGTCGCGGCGCTCCGGGTGCGTGGCGACGCAGATCTTGTTGCGGTCGCTCGCGTCGACCGGAATACCGTCGCGGACATGCGTGAAAAGCGCGGCGCGCGTAGGCATCCGGGTGGGCGCTTCGAGATTCAGCAGACGCGGCAGCACACGGCCAAAGCCGCTCGCATCCAGCACGAAACGCGCTTCGATCTGATGAGCATTGCCCGCCTCGTCGACCACCTCGACGACCGGCGCGTCCCCCGTGCGAACCGACGTCACCGTTTGACCGAAGCGCACGTCGGCGCCCTGCTGCGCCGCGCAGCGAATCAGGATGTCGTCGAACGCGGCACGCTCGACCTGATACGTGGTGCCCCAACCGGGCGAATGCTTGTCGCGGAAATCGAACGTGGACGACTTGTCGCGATAAATAAAATGCGCGCCGTTCTTGTACTGAAAACCGGCCTCGACCACTGCCTGCAGCATGCCGGCCTCTTCCAGATAAGCCATGCTTTGCGGCAAAAGGCTCTCGCCGATGGAGAAGCGCGGAAAATGCTGGCGCTCCAGCACGAGCACCGAACGGCCGGCCTTACGCAACAGCGCAGCAGCAACCGCGCCCGCCGGTCCCGCGCCGATAATCGCGACGTCGACCGACGACGGCATTGCCAAATGTTTGCTCAATTCTTCCCTCGATTGTTTATAAGTTATGTACAGCGTTTCGCTGTATCTTCAGTTCTCGCTACAATCGCGCCTGCCAGCAGGATCAAAAAATCTCCCCGAGGAAAACGCGATATGTCGTCATCCGAATCATCCACTGTGCCGTTCGTCCCGGAGACGGCATTCGGCACCTGGTTTCTGCGGACCCACACATGGGAACATCATGTGCTGAGAGTCGCGATCAACGATCTGAAAGGCCTGATCGGCACTCCGTTGCCCGTCGCGCCGGTCATCGTCGACGTGGGTTGCGGGCAAGGCATTTCGTTTCGCCTGCTTGCAGAAGCGTTCAAGCCGCGCCGCATAGTCGGGATCGATTTTCATGAGCCTTCGCTGACGCTGGCAGCCGCTGCGGCCAATGCGTGCCGTCCGCTGGTTGCCGATATCGAATTGATGCACGGTGACTGCGCGCAGCTGTCGTTGCCGGACGCCAGCGCGGATATCGTGTTCTGTCATCAAACGTTTCATCATCTGGTCGAACAGGAACGCGCACTCGCCGAATTCCACCGCATACTGAAACCGGGCGGCATTCTGCTGTTCGCGGAATCGACCGACGCGTATATCAAATCGTGGGTGATCCGGCTGCTGTTCCGTCATCCGATGCAGGTGCAAAAAAGCGCCGACGGTTATCTCGACATGCTTCGCCACGGCGGCTTCCGGTTCGGCAAACACAACATCTCGCTGCCGTACCTGTGGTGGAGCCGCGCGAAAGATTTCGGTCTGCTCGAACGGCTCGGGCTATACCGTCCGCGACCCGGCAAGCGTCGTGAGACGCTCGTCAATGTCGCGGCGGTCAAGCCAGGTTAAAGCGCGCGAAGCACAGTGCACGATTGACAGACGAAGGCGGCGACTCGCCGCCTTGCTGTTACTCCGGCATCCGCTGTCGCCTTACTTGCGCAACGTCACCACGTCGCCTTTCAGCGCGACGCCCGCGACCATCGCACCTGCTCCGCACGTGTATTCGGTCGCGCTCTCGCGCACGTCTTTCTTGTAGTTGCTCTTGATGTTGATCACCGCGTTGCCGCCTTCCTTGCGCGCGCGCTCCTGCAACTCCTGCACCGCCGAAAGGAACACGTGCTGACATGCATCCAGGTCGCTGCGGCCGAATGCATTGGTCTTCTTGTTGGTCGAGAATTCACCCATCGTCTTGTCGACGCGCGGATGCGACTGTCCGGCGAAATACAGGGCGACGTCGTCGCCGACCTTGCCCGGCTCGCTATGCAATGCCTGATCGATCGGATAGGTAGAGACGGTGTCGCGTGCAAAAGCCGGCGCGGCGGTGAGCGTAGCGACAGAAGCAAACAATGCGGCAAACATCAGATGGCGTTTCATTGAGACCCCCAGGTAGTCGTTATTGCGTTGATGAGTTCTATTTGATTGCAGCTTAATTCGCTTCCAGTACGACGAGTCGTCCGCGCACCGCAACTGCGGCGGCACTCGAACTGACGCCGCACGTGAAGGCGTCGGGTGACGTGCTTTCGGTACTGTGAAAGCGCGTCGATACATCGATGACGGCATTGGCGTGTTGCGCGCGTGCTGCTTCACGCAGCCTGTGCATCCCTTCGGCGAGCGCGTCCGAGCATGCCTGCTCGGCGGTCGCGACATTGCGCGCAACCCGCACCGAATAGTTCACGTCGCCCAACTGACGCCCCACCGCCGGATGATTCTGCTGGCCGAAGTACACCTGCACGCCATCGTGCGACTGACTCGCAGCGGACGACAGCGGCAGCGATTTCACCTGCGTGGCGCAGCCCGTTTGCGTCGCCGCGACGATCGCGAATGCACCGAATGCGGCCAGCTTCTTTACTGTTGTCGTTATCACTTTTGTTGTCCCTGAAGTTAAGCCGGCTTGCACCGTTTAATCGCCCTTCCACGCATCGAACATCAAGCTCGCGCAACTGCCGCCGAAGCCGAACGACACCGACATCGCCGTGTCGATACGCGCGTTGTGGGTGGTTCGCACAAGCGGCATGCCGAGCACTTCGGGGACCGGCGCGCCCTTGTCCGCCGTGCCCGCGATAAACCCGTCGCGCATCATCAGCAGCGTGTAGATCGCCTCGTGCGCGCCGCATGCGCCGAGCGAATGCCCGGTCATCCCTTTCGTCGACGAAAAAGCCGGCACGCCCTCACCGGATTCCGCGCCGAACACGTCGTTCAGTGCGCGCAGTTCTTCCAGATCGCCAAGCGGCGTCGACGGTGCGTGCGTGTTGATGTAATCAGGACGCCGGCCCGCTTCGTTCAACGCACTGCGCATGGCCCGCGCAATGCCACCCGCGCGCGGCGCGACCATTCCGGCTGCGTCCGTGCAATCGCCGTAACCGCTCAGCTCCGCGTAGATGCGCGCACCGCGCGCCAACGCGTGATCGAGCGCTTCGAGCACCAGCACGCCGCCGCCCGACGCGATCACGAAGCCGTCGCGCTGCATGTCGTAAGGACGCGACGCGTCTTCCGGCGTCTCGCTGAAACCGCGCGACAACGCGCCCATCGCGTCGAACATCAGCGTCATGTTGTCGTGCAGCGACTCGCTGCCGCCGGCCAGCACGATCTGCTGTCGGCCGGTCTGGATCAGCTGCATCGCCTGGCCGAGCGCGAGCGCCGACGTCGTGCACGCCGACGACGGCGAATAGCTCACTCCCTCGAGCCCAAATGCCTGCGCGACATTCGCCGATGCGGTGCTGCTCATCGCGTGCGGCACGATATACGGCGGCACTTTTTCGACGCCGCGCGCGTGGGCAATCGAGAGCGCCACGTCATAGCTCGACATCGTGCCGACGCCCGAGCCGATCACCGCACCCGCTTGCGGCGAACGCAACGCGGACGTCGCGAGTCCTGCGTCGTCGATGGCGCTGCGCGCTGCGTGGCACGCAAAGCGCGCCGTGTCGCCCATGAAGCGTTCGAGCTTGCGATCGAACGGCGGCTCGTTCGCCACCGACGCAACGCCCGCCACTTGCGAGCCGAAACCGCGCTCGCGCCATGCCTCGATCCGCTCGAGTCGCGAACGGCCCGCGCGCAACGCGGCGGCTACGTCGTCGAGCGTATTGCCCAGGCACGAGACGATCCCCATGCCGGTGATCACCACTCTTTGCAGCGGCACGCTCATCGAACGCGCCTGAAAATCAGCGACGTATTGATGCCGCCGAATGCGAAGTTATTGCTCATCACATGCTCGGCGTCGATCTCGCGAGCCGCGCCGGCGATGTAGTCGAGCGACGCACAGGCCGGGTCGACGTTCTCCAGATTCAGCGTCGGCGCATACCAGTTGCGCTTCATCATCTCGATGGTCCACCACGCTTCAATCGCGCCGCATGCGCCGAGCGTATGACCCACGTAGCTTTTCAGCGAACTGATCGGCATGCGCGCGCCGAAGGTCTGCGCGGTGGCGTGACTTTCGGCGATGTCGCCGCGATCCGTCGAGGTGCCGTGCGCGTTCACGTAGGCAATCGCTTCCGGTGGCAATTGCGCATCACGCAGCGCGAACTGCATCGCAAGCGCCATCGTTTCGGCGGTCGGCTGGGTCATGTGCGCGCCGTCCGAATTGCAGCCGAAGCCGACGATCTCCGCGTGAATCCGCGCACCGCGCGCGACCGCATGTTCGTACTCTTCGAGCACCAGCGTGGCCGCCCCTTCTCCGACCACGAGACCGTCGCGCCGGGCGTCGAAAGGACGCGGCGTCAGATGCGGTTCGTCGTTGCGGGTGCTGGTCGCGTACAGCGTGTCGAATACCGCGACCGCCGGGCCCGACAGTTCTTCCGCGCCGCCCGCCAGCATCAGCGTCTGCTTGCCGGTCTGGATCGCTTCGTACGCGTAGCCGATCGCCTGGCTGCCCGACGCGCACGCGCACGAGGTCGGAATGATCCGCCCTTTCAGGTCCCAGAACAGGCTGACGTTGACCGCCGTCGTGTGCGGCATCATCTGCACGTAGCTGTTCGATGTGACCGTGCTCATCGAGCCGGTTTCGAGCATCGTGCCGAAGGCGCGGATCGGTTGCACCGAGCCCGACGACGAGCCATACGCGACGCCCATGCGGCCGTCGGCGATGCTCGGGTCGTCGGCGAGACCGGCGTCGGCAAGCGCCAGCTCGCTTGCGCGCACCGAGTACATGGAAACCGGTCCCATCGACCGCGTTTTCTTGCGCGGATAATGCGCGGGCAAGATGAAGCCGGGCAACGGACACGCGAGCCGCGTATGCAGCGACTCGAAGTAATCCCATTCGGCCATGCGCCGTACCGCGTTTTCGCCGCTTTTCAGGCGCGCTTCGATGGCGTCCCAGTGGTCGCCGAAGGCGGTGACGCCGCCCATGCCGGTAATGACGACGCGCTTCATCACACCATCCCGCCATTCACGCCGATCACCTGGCGAGTCACGTACGAAGCCGCGTCGGACATCAGGAAGCCCACCACCGACGCCACTTCGGCCGGTTCGCCGACGCGGTTCATCGGCACGGTCTTCAATGCCTGGTCGAGCGGCATCTGATCGAGCATGCCCGTGTCGATCAGACCCGGCGCGACACAGTTGACGGTGATGCCGCGCGTCGCCAGTTCCACCGCGAGCGCCTTGGTCGCGCCGATCAGACCGGCCTTCGCCGCGCTGTAGTTGACCTGGCCGCGATTGCCCATCACGCCCGATACCGATGCGATCGTGACGATGCGCCCGCCGCTGCGCGCGCGCACCATCGGCATGGTCAGCGGATGGACGACGTTGTAGAACGCGTCGAGACCGGTCTCGATCACGATGTCCCAATCTTCCTCGGTGAGCGCGGGAAACGCCGCGTCGCGGGTCACGCCCGCGCTGCACACGATTCCGTAGTACGGGCCGTGTGCGGCGACATCCGCTTCCAGCACCTCACGGCACGCAGCGCGTTCGCGCACGTCGAACTGCAACACGCGCGCCGTGCCGCCCTGGGCGGCGATGCCCGTCGCGACGGCGTCCGCTTCGCTGCGTCCGGTGCGGCAATGCACGGAGACCGCGAAACCGTCGGCCGCCAATTTGTACGCAATCGCGCGGCCAATGCCGCGGCTTGCGCCGGTAACCAGAACGCGCCGGCTCATGAACTGAAACTCCCCTCAATGAATGACTGAAAATCGCGCGGTTGAAACACCTTGATGACGGCCTCGGCACAACCCACATCGCGGTCGTGGATGGTGCATTCGTAAGCGCCGTGTCCTTCTTCGCTGCGCAGCAACTCGGTGACGTGAATCGACAGACGCGCGCCGCCCGCGAACACCGGCTGCAACGCCTTGTAGCTGCGCGAACCGAGCAGCACGCCCGGTCGCGCGCGGCCGCCGCTGCGCATCGCCAGCAACGAGACGTGCGCGGCAATCGCCTGCGCCATCAATTCGATGCCGATCCACGCGGGCATCGCGCCGTCGGCATCGGCGTACCACGCGTGCGGGTCGACGGTGGCGTGCGCGCTCAGCGTCTGTTCGTCGAAACGGTCGACGGCGTCGATCAGCAGCATGGTGCCGCGATGCGGGATGATCGCCTCGACCGGCTGCCGTGCCAGTTGCTCGTCGCCGAGTGGCTCGTTAATTAACGTAGTAGTCGTCATAAGCGTCACCGGGCGAGGATCAGGCTGGCATTGCTGCCGCCAAAAGCAAACGAATTGCTCATCACGTGTTGCGTGCCGCCATTGCGCGGCAGGAAGCGTTCGCTTTCGACCAGATCCAGCGCAGGCAACGCGGAATCGGCTTCGCCGTCCCACAGATGACGCGGCAACGGCACGTCGTCGCGGGCGAGCGTCAGCCATGCAAAGCCGAGTTCGGTCGCGCCCGCCGCGCCGAGTTGATGCCCGGTCAACGGCTTGGTGCCGCTGGTCGCCACGCCGTCCGGGAACACGCGCGCCATCAGCTTCGCTTCCATGTCGTCGTTCTTGCGCGTCGCGGTCGCGTGCAGATTCACGTACGCCACCGCCGAAGCGCCAATGCCCGCGTCGGCGAGCGCTTCCCGCAACGCGAGTTCGCCGCCCGCGCCTTCCGGGTCCGGCGACGAAATGTGATACGCGTCGCTCGATTCGCCGACGCCCGCGAGCCTCACCGCCGCTTCATCGCGACTCAGCAGAAAAACCGCCGCCCCTTCGCCGACATTGATCCCGCAACGATTCGCGCTCATCGGATTCGTGCGTGCACTGCTGGTCGATTCGAGCGATGCGAATCCCTGCACCGTCAACTCGCACAACGAATCGACGCCGCCCACCACGACCGCGTCGCACAGTTGCAATTGCAGCAACCGTCGCGCGGACGCGAATGCTTTGGCGCTCGATGTACACGCGGTCGATATCGTGAAAGCGGGCCCCCGCACGCCAAGCGCGGCGGCGGCGAACGGCGCGGCGGTGCCGATTTCCATTTGCCGGTAGTCGAAGTTTCCGGGCAATCGGCCGGCTTGCGCCTGAAGCGTCAACGCGGCTTCCGCAGCCTGAATGCCAGAAGTGCTGGTGCCGAGCACGACACCGATGCGGTCTGCGCCGTAACGTTCGCGCGCGGCATCGATGGCGGGTGCGATCTGTGCGAGCGCCGCCAGCAGCAGGCGATTGTTGCGGCAATCGTAGTGCGCCAGCGCCGCGGACGGCGCGAGATCCAGCGGCGTGAGCACACTGCCCACATACGCGTCGCCGGTTCGGGTACGCACGGCCCCCATGCCTGGCGAACGCGCGGCCGCGAGCGCGTGAACGATCTCGCCGACATCGGCGCCAAGCGCATTGATCATGCCGAGCGCATGTAGATAAACCGACGGCGCTTTCATCGCCCTCTCCTTGATTCCACCGGCATGCCGATCGGCGCAAGCAGCACCGACACGGCGATACCGAGCGCGAGCGTCGTGCCGAAACTCTTCAGCGCGGGCATCTCGCTCATGCCGAGCATGCCGAACGACAGCAGCGTGGTCGCCGCCGACAACAGCACGCCGGTCCACACCGCGCCGAGATCGGCGCGTGCACGCAGACAGCCTTCGCGCAGAAACACCGCGTAGTTCGCGCCGACGCCGAGCACGAGCATCAGCGCGAGCCAGTTGAACAGATTGAGCGGCATGCCGAGGTAGCCGAACACCGCGAGCGTGACGCCGACCGCGAGCAGCACCGGCAGCGTCGTGGTGATGCCGCCGCGCAAACGGTCCGCGAGCGACGCGTTCTTCGATGCGTAGCGCAAGGTCAGCAGCAGCAACACGAGCGCGAGCGCGCCGCCGAGCCACCAACCGCTATCGACGCGATATTCGCCGAACAGCTTCGACACGCTGGCGGCCTTGTCGACGAACGTGACGCCCGGCAATGCCTGCGCGAGCGCGATCAGCGCGGGCGTGTTGTGCGGCGTCACCCCTTGCGGAATCACGACAGCCGCATACGACTTCGTGATCGAGCCGACCTGGCCGAGCCACAAATGGCGATACGGTTGCGACCACGGCGCGGCCAGCCATCGCCCGATGCTGAGCGGCGGCTGCGGTTGCGCGTACGCGGCGAGCCACGCATCGGCGACATCGTCCTTGAAGCCCGCACGCAGCAGCGTCGCGCGCAACGCGGCGGGGTCGCCGAACACATGCTCCGCGAGCAGCTCGCGGTCGCGGCCCTGCTGTTGCGCGGACGGCACGAACTGCGCGACCGACTGATAGCCGCTCAGCCGCTCAGGCGTGCTGTTCAACGCGTCAAGTTTTGCGCCCAGCGCTTCGGCCCGTTGCAGCACGGCTTCCGCCGTGTCGCCGCGCACCACGAAAAACTGCGCGCTGTTGTCGACGCCCACCGCTTCGCGCACCTTGTCTTCCTGCGCGACGAGCGACGGATCGCGCTGGATCAGCAGATGGATATCGTCGTCGCTGGTCAGCCGCAGCCAGCCAGGAGTCGCCGCGAGCAGCAGCACGGCGGCGACGAGCCACGCGCGCTTTCCGCCGATCACGCGATGCCAGCGCATCAGCAGATGCGCCGAGCGGGCGAACAGACGGCGCGGGCTGCGCGTCGGCGCGCGCGTCAGCAATGCGGGCAGCAGCCACAGCACCGAGGCGAACGCGGTCGAGATGCCGACCATCGCGAAACAGGCGATCTGCTTGAGCGCGGGGAACGGCACCCACAACAGGATCGCGTAGCCGAGCAGGCTCGTCATCAACGCGACGCCCAGCGCGGGACGGACGGTTCTCGCACCGTGCCGCGCGTCCCAGTCGCGCCGCGCGCCGAGATAGACGACGAAGTACTGAATCGAATAATCGACCGCTTCGCCGATCAGGCTCGCGCCGAACACCAGTGTCAGCAGATGCAGCTTGCCGAATACCAGCAGCGTCACCGCGAGTGCGAAAACGATGCCGAGCGCCGTCGATACGAAACCGAGCAACAACAGACGCGGCGAGCGGAACACCGACATCAGCAGCAGCGCAATCCCGCACAACGAGGCAATGCCGATCAGATGCACCTCGCGCTCCGATGCGCTGCGCGCCGACTCCGCGTAAAACACCGCGCCGGCTCGCGCAATCGACACGTCGGGGAAGGCTGCGTGCAATGCGCGTTCGCCGTCGCCGACGGCGGCGTGAACCGCGCGTTGAGTGCCGGTTTCGTACGCCGAACCGCGCAGCGTGGAGACGATCAGCACGCTGGTCGCCGCGCCGCGATGCGCAACCAGCAGGTTGTCCTCGACGTCGAGATTCGACGTGGCGAGCGGCAAGCCGCCGAGCCAGTGTTCGAGCCAGCCGAACGGATCGTCGGCGAGCGGCGTGGTCAGGCCGCCGCGCAACGGGTTGTAGAGACGTTGCGCGAGCGTGTCGCCGAGCGTCGCGGACGAGCCGCCTGCGGCGAGCGCCGCGCGGTCGTCGGCCGACAGCAGGCCGAAGCGATACGGCATGTATAAATCGGCGATTTTGGCGAGATCGAATGGCGGTAATTCCGCCGTCACCGAGCTGAACGCGCCGCTGTTGCGCAACGATGCGCCGAGTTGCTTCGCCGCCGCTTTCGCGTGCGCGTCGTCGTTGCTGGTGACGAGCAGCACGGTGCGATCGCCCAGCGCGCTCGCCAGCGTCTCGACCGCTTTTTCGGCGACGGGGTCGGCTTCGGTCTCGGGCAGCAGTGCGAGCAGGTTGGTCTGCAACGGCGACGCTTCGGTGAAACGCCAGCCGCAATACGCTGCGGCGCTCAGCGCGAGCAGCAGCCATACAACGAGTACGCCCCAACTCTGCACCGCGGACCGCTGACGCGGCTCGCTGCGTAAATCCCGCGCGCCCATCAAGGCGCTCCGAGCAGGCTGCGCTCAGCCGGCGCAGGTTCGGCAACGGCCACGCTGTTGATGAAGTCGAGCTTCGTCACGTCGCCGTTCGCGAGCGTGATGCGCAGGCTTTGCAGATAATCGCCGCCGTCCATCTCGAGACTTTTGATGGCCTGGGCGATCTGCGGCTGGTTCGGCGTGAGCCGCATGCGCCATTGCGCCGGCGAGCCATCGGCCCGCACGTCGAATTGAGAGTACAGCGCCGACAGATCGCCGCCGAGCATCGCGCGCATCATTTTCGACACCTGCGCGACGCCGCGCGCGCCTTGCGCGCTGCGAGTGCTCACGCGTTGGCCGGCGGCGTTCAACTGCGTGACGCCTGCGTCGGTGATGACGTAGGTGGCTTTGTACGGTGTGTCGATCTGCCAGATCGCGCCGCGTTCGCGAAAGAACAGCAACGCGCCGCTGCTGACGAGCGGCTGCTTCATCGCGGCCAGCGTCTGCGTCTGCGTGAATTGCGCACGAATGCCCTTCGCCTGCGCGAGATGAGCCGCGATCTGCGACACCAGCGCGGGGTTCCCGGCGGTTACGGTCGATGCCGATGCCGATGCCGATGCCGATGCCGATGCCAATGCCGATGCCGATGCCGATGCCGATGCCGATGCCGATGCCGATGCCGATGCCGATGCCGACAACGGTAACGCCGCCGCGCCAGCCAGCGCGATCACGAGCACCATCGCCGCGCGCCGCCCATTCACCGTTGCCATACACGCTCCAGCTTGTCGAATACGATGGGCGGCGAGACGAATTGCAGCTCCTGAGTCGCGGCATCGACCGCGACCTGGATCGTGTAACCCTTCGTCAAACGCGTACCCGTTTCGCAATCGACAATTTCATAGCCTATTTTCAGGCGGTTTTCGTGTTCGAGCAGTTGCGTGCGCACGTCGAGCTTCTGACCGTACACGGCCGGCCGCACGTACTTGAGATGCACCTCGACGATCGGCCACACATAGCCCGACGCCTGCATCTCGCGATAGTCGTAGTCGAACGCGCGCAGCAGCGCCGCGCGGCCAATCTCGAAGTACTTCAGGTAATTGCCGTGCCAGCACACGTTCATCGCGTCGACATCGTGGAAGGCCACTTCCACCGGTGCGCTCGCACTCAGCACATTTGACGTCGCGTTCATGCGCGTGCTCCTTTGCGATAGTCGTCGAGCAGTTCGCACGCGGCGATACGCGAAGTCAGCGCGCGCAGGTCGCGTTCCAGCGCGCGGTCTTCGTCGACAAACGGCGACTGCGCGGCCACCCGGTCGATGAATGCCCGCAGCGGCGCGGGCACCGGCGTCGCGCTGTCGATTCGCAACCGCAGCTGCGCGGCCTGCACCGTGGCCAGCGTATGCGCGGCCGCCACCTGCTCAGTCAACTCCAGCACACGCAGACAATCGCGCGCGGCGATCGTGCCCATGCTCACCTTGTCCTGGTTGTGCGACTCGGTCGAGCGCGAAAACACGCTCGCGGGCATGGTGTTTTTCAACGCCTCGGCGGTCCATGCGGACGACGAAATCTGCACCGCCTTGAAGCCATGATTGATCGGCGCGCGCGCAGGCGCGGCACCCGACAGGTTGCGCGGCAAACCGTTGTTGAAGTTCACGTCGACCAGCAGCGCCAGTTGCCGGTCCATCAGATCGGCGAGATTGGCGACCGCGACTTTCAGCGCGTCCATCGCGAACGCAATGTGGCCGCCGTAGAAGTTGCCGCCGTGCAGCACGCGTTCGTTGTCCGGGTCGATCAGCGGGTTGTCGTTCGCGCTGTTCAATTCGTTTTCGACGTCGCGGCGCACGCACGTCAGCGCATCGCGCGCGACCCCGATCACGTGCGGCGCGCAGCGAATCGAATAGCGATCCTGCAGACGATGCCCCGGCGTATCGTCGCGACCGGCGAGATCGTCGCGAATCCATCCGGCCGCTTCGGCCTGGCCTGCGTGCGGCTTCACGTCGAACAAGGTTGCGTCGAAGTGCGCGGCGCGGCCGTCGAGCGCGACGGTCGACAGCGCCGTCAGACGCGCGGCCAACCGTGTCAGATGATCGGCGCGGGCAAACGCGAGGCACGCGAGGCCGGTCATGACCGCCGTGCCGTTCATCAGCGCGAGACCTTCTTTCGGTGCAAGCGACAGCGGCGCGATGCCGAGTTCGGCCCACACGTCGCGCACGTTGCGCAACGCACCGTCGAACTTCACATCGCGCTCGCCGGCGAGTGCGGCGGCGACATAAGACAGCGGCGTCAGATCGCCGCTCGCCCCCACCGAGCCTTCAGACGGAATTTGCGGCAGCACGCGATGATTGATCAGATCGGCCAGCCGTTCGAGCAACACCGGACGCACGCCCGAGAAACCATAGGCGAGCGAGTTGAGCCGCGCCGCGATCACCGCGAGCGTTTGTGCGTCGTCGAGATACTGACCCATTCCGCAGCCGTGATAACGCGTGAGTTGCAGCGGCAATGCTTCGACCAGTTCCATCGGCACATCGACCACGCACGCGTCGCCGTAGCCGGTATTGACGCCGTACACCGTTGCGCCCGCCGCGAGATGACGGCGCAAAAAATCTGCGCCGCGCTGAATCCGCGCGCGCCATTCGGGATCGGTGTTCAACGCGACCGGTGTGCGCTGCTGCGCAATCGCGACGACCTCTTCGATCGTCAGCTTGCGCGCGCCGAATACGATGGTGGTGCTGTGTGCATCCAGGTTTGCGTGTGCAGCATGCACGTCGATCAGATCATGTTCGGCCATTCGCGCCTCGTTTGGGGCTGGCCCAGAAATCGAAAAAGTTGAACCATTGATAGGGTGCCTTGCGGCAATAGTGTTCGAGGCGTCCCGCGTATCGCTGCGCCCACGTCGCCAGATGGCTGGCGCGCTCGCGGCGCGGCAACTCGATGCGCTCGGCGAACGGCTCGAAATACAGCTTGTAGCCGTCACGCTCTTTCAGACAGAAGAACAGATAAACCGGACAGCCCAACGCGTGCGCGAGCACGTACGGGCCTTGTGCGAACGGCGCCGTCGCGCCGAGGAACTGCGCGTCGGTGGTGCGGCCGGCTTCGTGCGCGGGCACCCGGTCGCCGACGATCACCAGCAGCTCGCCGGCATCGACGCGCTGCTGCATCAGCATCGCGGTCTCAGGACCGAAGTCGCTGACTTCGAGCAGATGTCGCCTGAATTCGCTATTCGCCGACGCCAGCACGCTATTGAAGCGCCGCGCATGCCCCGTATAGACGACCGCCGTGACCTTCGCGTGCGCGCCTTGCGCGGCGAGTGCGCGGGTCATCTCCAGATTGCCGAGATGCGCGCCGATCACGAGCGCGCCCTTGCCGCTCGCCACGAGCGAATCGAATGCCGAACGGTCTTCGAACGTCACGTCGCCGTCATGGACCCGCCCGGACCACGCGGCGAGTTTGTCGAAGCCCGATTGCGCGAACGCCAGCATGTGCCGGTAGGCGGACCACCAGCCGGGACGCGGAGTCCCGTCCTGCGCGCTGGCCGCGCCGAGATGCCGGAAGTAGTTGCCGGACGCCTCGCGTGCGGCACGGTCCGTCAGCAGAAAATACGCGACGACCGGATGCAGCCAGAGCGCCGTGAAGCGCCGGCCAAACAGCTTGCAGCTGAGCGCGAGCAGCGCCATGCCGAGATGGCTGCCGCGTTCCGCGATTCGCCACCAGTCCTGCGCACCGGGGTCATGTCGCGGATGCGCGTCGTCGGCAGGCAAGCCGCGGCGCGGCATCAGCTTGTGCGCGAGCAGCATCGGCAACCGCGCCAGCATCCCGCACACAAGCCGCGTGTGGCTGCGGCTGATACGCACGTTGTCCCACAGCACGTCGAAATGCGACACGCCGTCGGCGGCGTAAGTGACGCGCGTCGGAATCGAACGGAACGCTGCGCGCCGCCAGTGCAGGCGCACCAGAATCTCGATGTCGAAGTCCATGCGCGTGGGTAACTGCACCCGGTCGATCAACTCGCAAGCCAGCGCCAGCGGATAAAGGCGAAAGCCGCACATCGAATCGCGGATCGTCAGCGAAAGCGTTTCGATCCACACCCACACGTGCGTCAGATAGCGGCCATAGAGACGCGCTTTCGGCACGCTCTCGTCGTAGACCGGCCGGCCGAGGATCACCGCCGCCGGTTCGGCGCGCGACGCATCGATGAAACGCGGTACGTCGGCGGCATCGTGCTGGCCGTCGGCGTCGATCTGCAACGCGTGCGTGTAGCCCGCGCCGCGAGCCGCGCGCAACCCGGCCATCACCGCCGCGCCCTTGCCGCCGTTCAGCGGCAGACGCAGCAGCACGAACTGCCCGGCGTACTGATGTGCGAGCGCGGCGAGCACCTGCTGGGTCGCGTCGTCGCTGCCGTCGTCGACGACGACAATCGGCAGGCCGTGAACCGCCAGATGAGCGACGGTCGCGCCGATCGCGTCCTTGTGGTTGTAAATCGGAATGACGATGCAAGGAGCGAACTTCATCACACGGGCTCCCGGTAGACGATCACGCCCGACGCACATTCGCGGCCGTCGACGCGATATACGAACTGCACGCGACGACGCGCGGCATCGTGAGCGAGCGTGAGTTTCAGCACGGCTCCCGGCGCGACGGGGGCCATGAACTTCAGCCGGTCGACCGACGCGACCGCGCGAACGTCCGGCAGATGATCGGCCGCGAGACGCACGGCCCAGTCGACCTGAATCACGCCAGGAAGAATCGGCAGTCCCGGAAAGTGACCGGCGAAATGCACGAGCGAAGGCGGCACGCGCAACTCGTAGTACAGCGTGTCGCCGCTACGCGCTTCAGCCAGCACTTCCATGCCTTCGGCGCGCGCCGCGAATGCCGCCGCGACCGCGCTGGCCGGCAGCTTGCCACGCGCGTCGAATGGCAACGTGAGCCGGAAGCGCCACTGACGCGGCAGCACGACGACATCGAAGAAACCGGCGAGGTGCCGCCGCAAGCCGCGCGCGAACAGCACACGGCCTTCGTCCCGCAACGCTTCGCAGCCCGCTTCGGTCAGCGCCACCAGCGCGCCCACCTGTTCGCGCGATCCGCGTTCGAGCGGCACGACCGCCGCTTGCGCAACATAGGGATGCAGCGCGAGGCGCGTTTCCAGTTCGGTCAGCGACACGCGCTTGCCGCCGAGCTTCAGCACGCGGTCGAGCCGGCCTTGCAGCCGGAAGCGGCCCTCGTCGTCGCAGGCAATCTGATCGTCGGTGCGATACCAGTCGGCGTGACCGAGATGCGGCGAACTCACGCTCAACGCGCCGTCGTCGTCGCGACGCACGTCGATACCGGTCAACGGTTGCCACGCATCGGTCTGATCCTGCCGCCGCCACGCGATACCGCCAGTCTCCGTGCTGCCGTAGATTTCGACCGGCGCGGCGCCGTAACTCGCGGCGTATTGCAACGCGGCGTCGTACGCGAGCGGGCCGCCCGATGAAAAGAACACACGCGGCGCGGGCGTCAACGCGGCGAAGCCTGGCAACGCGGGCCAACGCGACAGTTGCGCAGGCGTCGATACGACGACGCTCGCTCGCCCATTCCCCTGCCCGATCCGGCTTTGCAGATGCAACGGTTCGAGACTGGTCGAGCGGTCGAATGCACGTCCCGCAGCAAGCGGCCAGAGCACGCGAAACAGCAGGCCGTAAATATGGTGATGCGGCACGCTCGCGAGTATCGTCGCGTCGCCGACCAGCGCACCCCACTGCTTCTCCAGCGTATGCACTTCGGCGTTGAACTGCGCAAGGGTCTTGCGGATCGGCTTCGGACTGCCGCTGCTGCCCGAGGTGTACAGCGTCAGCGGAGCTTGCGGGTCGATCGCGTAAGCGCGCGCCGCAATCTCGTCCGTACTCAGGTGCTGTGCAATGGACGCCACGTCCGCATCGGTCAGCATCGCTTCGTAGGCGTGTGCGAGGTCCGCGAGATAACCCGGCGTAGCATTGGCCGGGATTACCGGTTCCTTGCCGCACGCGAGCAGTGCGAACAACGCGCACGCAAAATCGAACGGATCGTCGATACACAGCGCGTAGCGTTGCGCAGGCTGGCTTTGCAGCAGCGCGATCAGCGCAGCGACACGCGCGCGGAATACGGCACGGCCCAGCAAGGCATGGCCGTCGAAACAAACAGGGGTATCGGGCAAACCGGCGTCGCCGGTTGCCGACAACAGATCGTGCAGATCGATCACGGCGCCTCCGAACGCGCCGCTCGCGGCAACACCACAAGATAACGCCAGATAATTTCAGCCACGAGCAACACGCCAATCAGCCCGTAGGCAATCACGCCGTTGTACAAAGCCCAGCTTGCGCGGCTCCAGTACAACGCGGTGTAAGCGGAAAACACGCCGTTCGCTATAAAGAACGCGCACCAGACCTGCGTCACGCGACGCGTATGGCGCACGCCCGCCGGCGGCAGATTGGGATTGCCGAGCCGCGCGAACTTTTCGACCATCGACGGGCCGCGCACGAGGGTCGCGCCAAATGCGATCAGCAAACCGAGATTGACGAGCGACGGATACAGCCGTAACAACGCCTCGCTGCTCGTTACAACGATCGCCGCCGACGCCACGCTCAGAAGACCGGCCACGGTCCAGTCGACCGTTGACAGGCGCCGTAGCGAAGCCGCCACGGGTCCGCTGCCGACCCAACGCTGCAGCCACAGCAGCGCAAACAGCACGCAGCCGACGAGGCGCGGCGCGTCCCAGCGCCACGCGCACAGGATCAGCACCGGATACGCGAGCTTCAGCAGCACCTGCACGACAGCATTGCCCCAATGACGCCGCTTGCCGGACACGCCCCCGGACCCGGGCGCGCCCGCCTCCGGTTCGCCCGCCGGCATTCGTGAGCGCACTGCCGCCATCAGTCCTGAGCCGCGAGCAGGGATTCGACCGCAGCGATCACGTCGCCGACCGTGCGTACCGATTTGAACTCTTCCGGCTTGATGCGGCGGCCGGTCATTTCCTGCAATTTGATCGCGAGATCGACGGCGTCGATGCTGTCGAGATCGAGGTCTTCGAACAGATGGGCCTCGGGCGTGACACGCTCGGGTTCGATGGCGAAGTTTTCTTCGAAAATCGCGCGGATGCGTTCAAGGATCTCGGTATCGGACATGGTTATTCCCCGTTTTCTTTTGTGGTTTCGTTCACAGCCTGCGCCGCTTCGCGCTGACTCTCGACCAGCGCGGCCAGCGTGCTGATCGAGCGGAAATGTTCGCGCGTGCGTTCGTCGTTGGCTGCGATGGTCAGTTGATATTGTTTGCGCAGCACGATGCCGATCTCGAGCGCGTCGATCGAATCGAGGCCGATGCCGTCGGTGTCGAACAACGGCGCATCGTCGTCGATATCGGCCGGGCTCAGGTCTTCGAGATCGAGGGCTTCGATCAGGAGCTGCTTAATTTCGAGTTTTAAAGAATCCATAGTCGAACAGGTGCTGGGTAATGTGGGCTTCGACAGCGTTCGTCACGCTGCGCGCCGCGAGAGCCGGAGTGGTGTCATGCTCGACGAATTGCCCGATGCCGAGCGGCTCGAGCACGTTCACGCGCATCCGGAATGCACGCGCGGGCACGTCGTACCAGCGCATCTGCTTGGTAAAAACTGGCGGATCGCAGTCGATCAGCACCGGCACGATCGGCGTACCGACCTTCAGCGCCATATGCGCGAAGCCGCGCGAGAACGCATGCAGGCGGTTCGGCGCGGGGCTGCGGGTGCCCTCGGGAAAAATGATCATCGTGTAACCGGCGGCCAGTTGCTGCGCGCCGGCCTCGATCAGCTGCGAAGGGTCCGCATTGCTGATGTATTCCGCCGAGCGCACGATCCCCCAGAAACAGGGGTTGCTCCAGTGCGCGTTCTTGACGACGCAACAGGCGCGCGGCGTGAGCGAAAGCAGCACCATCACGTCGAGATAGGTTGGATGGTTTGCGACCACAATCGACGGACCGCGGGCACGCAGCGCTTTTGCACCCGCCACGTCGAGTTCCATCACGCCGGCGCAGCGCAACACGGCAACCAGCGCGCGGAAAAACCAGTGGATCACGCCCGCCACCGCGCGCTGGCGCGACGCTCGATGCGGCCACGCCCACGCAAGCGGAAACACCAGCATCGAAAACAGCACGCCGCAGATGCCGAACACGATCAGCGCCATCGCGGTCGCGAAGAGGCGCCACAGGTAGTCAAACCGCGCGGTCATGCCAGGTCCAATGCCAGAGGGCGTCAGCACTTCGCCAGCACGCGGGCTGACGGGTGTTCAGACAGTGCAGCAATGCCTCCGCCTGAGTGGCGAAGTGCGTGTGCTGGTCGATGGGATGGGTGTCGTCCGCGTGGCGCACAGAACATTCGATGTCACCGGTCGCCCCTTCCTGATCCAGCAGGATGGCCAGCGCGCCTGCTGCGGCGGCGCCTTCGATTGGGCCGTATGCCGGATCGGCCGGCTCATCGGCATAGACGAGCAATACCGGCGAGCCCGGTTGCGTCGTGTATTGCGCGTGCGCTTCCAGCAACGCATAGCCAAGCGTTTGCGGCCCCGCCGACATGGCACTCGCTGCGCAGCGATCGCCGCGAGCAATGCCGAATATGCCCGTCATCGCGTTCAGCACCGACAGGCTGAATGCCGTCGGCGATACCGGCTCGGCCGCAGTCATGCTGTGCAGAATCTCGGTGGTGCGGCGCAATTCGCCGTGACGCGAAGCGAATACGACGCGCGCGGGTTCCTGTGCGACGCAATCGTGCGCGACCTTTAACGCGGCTTTGGACAGCGTGCTCAGCCGACGCCGCACCATTGGCTCGATAAAGCCAATCGCGGGAGCGACAGATGCGGTTGCCGGCCAGCTAGACCAACGACCGACTGGAATGGTCCAGTTCAGATCGGGCATTTGGATGTGTGCGTGGAAACGGAGAGAAGCCCTGGCGGGTGACGGAATCAGCAGCCGTCACGTCGTGCGACGCGGAAGTCTTCAGGGGGCAATCCAGTGTTGTCCAGTCTTGTTATAAGGAGCTCAACGAATTAACGGCAGCTGGCTGGAATTATTTAGACCGATTGTGTTTGATCGGGCCTGTTTGCTCAGCGGGCCGAATCATACTGAATATTTGAGGTTAAATCAGCCGTCTAGAGTTATCTCTTTATAAACGTGTCGTCAGCGCTACGTTTTATGCAAAACAAGATAGACGCGTAAATATGCAATCTGAATCGTTTGCGCGAATGGTGGAATGAGTGGAACGTGTTCGCGATTCAGGATGACGACTGTTTGGTCCATCGTCCGCCGGGCAAACGCTTGCCCGGCATCGCGGCGCTTCTGTTCGCGATGCCGGGCGCGCAGGCTTGCTTTGGGATTGGAGTTTGACGGGTCTTCACGCTATGTCCTTAGCGCGCTTATCGTTATCTTGATCCATAAAAATGGCCCGGCAGAAACACCTGCCGGGCCTTTTTCCTGTTGCGCCGTAGCGCGTATTGATCAGCGGATCAGAGGCACCACTCTACTGCGCGGCATTCGCTCCCGACGCCGCGGCCGGAGCCGAAGCCGGCACCGCACCCGCCGCCGCCATTTCATTCGCCGGTGCAGGGCCACCGCCCGTACCCAACGGAATCTTCACCGTATGCACCGCGCCGTTGCCGAGCGGGAAATCGGCGAACGCACTGCGCGCCAGATACGGCATCGCCCTGACCAGTGACGACTCCGCGCCGGAATTGCGCGCGGTCACGTTATAAACCTCCTTGCCGCTGACACGCTCAGTAATGCGCACGCCCAGCAGGTGCGTGAAGATCGGATAGCTCTGATTCACGTAAGCGGTCGGAAACGGCCCCCACGGACCCCACGGGTCGAACGGCCGTCCCCAGTAAGGCGACGGCCACGGGTTGTAGTACACCGGCTCCGCAACCGTCACCATGTCCGAGCGGATGCCATAAGACAGCCCGACCAGATACCGCGCCTGATCGCTGTCGACTTCGCGGAACGAGTGCACCGCCAGTTCACCCGCGACGATGCGCTCGTACGTGCTGAGTTCGAGATTGCTCTGCTGACCCGGCGCCCGCGTGAATGCAAAGGTGCGGTTCGCGTCGCCGCTCGTCCAGTCGGAGAATGCGGTGACCTGGGTGGTCACGTACGTCGTGCAGCCGGACAGCAGCACCGTCAACGTCGCCAGCAGCAGCGTCGCGCGACGGGTCCATCGATTGATATTCATGGTCTACCTCGTAAGGCCTTGAGTTTGCTTCTGGATTGTGCGCATTGCGCCCGTCATCACCCGATTTCAACGACGCGCCGGCCTTTTTTATTCCACCTGCGCGTCGATCGTTATTCCACGCGCGCGCCGATATTACGCTGACCTGGCGAGCCGGTAAAAAGTTCGCTCCGCACGATTCCCGGAGGCTTTGTACAATGGCTCGACAAGCCCGGCTCACGTGCCCTTGCGCGCCTGACCGCTCGAGTTCCTACCCTACAGAATGCCATGGCCGATACCGCAACGCCCAATGTGATCCGCCGCGCCGATTACGCGCCGCCCGCCTTCCTGATCGACACCGTCGCCCTCGAGTTCGATCTGGTCCCCGACCGTACGGTTGTCAGGAATACGATGCGCGTGCGCCGCAATCCGGACGCATCGCGCGCGCTGCATCTGGAGCTGATGGGCGAACAGCTGGAGCTCGTCAGCGCCGAGATCGACGGCCAGCCGTTCGCGAACGCGCATGCGCACGACCACGGCCTGCTGCTCGACAACGTGCCGGATAACTTCGAACTGACGCTCACCAGCATCTGCAATCCGGCCGCGAATACCACGCTGTCCGGCCTGTATGTGTCGGGCGGCAACTTCTTTACCCAGTGCGAAGCCGAGGGCTTTCGCCGCATCACCTACTTCCTCGACCGGCCGGACGTGATGGCGACCTTCACGGTCACGCTGCGCGCGAGCAAGGCCGATTACCCGGTGCTGCTGTCGAACGGCAATCTGCTCGAAGAAGGCGAACTGCCGGACGGCCGCCACTTCGCGCGCTGGGAAGACCCGTTCCGCAAACCGAGTTATCTGTTCGCGCTGGTCGCGGGCAAGCTGGTCGCGCTCGAAGAACGCGTGAAGAGCGGCTCGGGCAAGGAAAAGCTGTTGCAGGTGTGGGTCGAGCCGCACGATCTCGACAAGACCCGTCACGCGATGGACTCGCTGATCAACTCGATCCGCTGGGACGAAGAACGTTTCGGGCTCGAACTCGATCTGGACCGCTTCATGATCGTCGCGGTGAGCGACTTCAACATGGGCGCGATGGAAAACAAGGGGCTCAACATCTTCAACACGAAGTACGTGCTGGCGAACCCCGAAACCGCGACCGACACCGACTTCGCGAACATCGAGGCGGTGGTCGGCCACGAGTATTTCCACAACTGGACCGGCAACCGCGTGACCTGCCGCGACTGGTTCCAGCTAAGCCTGAAAGAAGGCCTGACGGTGTTCCGCGACCAGGAGTTCTCGGCGGACATGGCGGGCGGCGCCACCGACGAAGCTGCCCGCGCCACCAAGCGTATCGAAGACGTGCGCGTGCTGCGCCAGATGCAGTTCGCCGAAGACGCGGGTCCGATGGCGCACCCGGTGCGTCCGGAAAGCTACGTCGAGATCAACAACTTCTACACGATGACGGTCTACGAGAAAGGCTCGGAAGTCGTGCGGATGTATCAGACGCTGTTCGGCCGCGACGGCTTCCGCAAGGGCATGGACCTGTACTTCAAGCGGCACGACGGCCAGGCAGTGACCTGCGACGATTTCCGTCACGCGCTCGCCGACGCAAACGGCCGCGATCTCGCGCAATTCGAGCGCTGGTACAGCCAGGCCGGCACGCCGCGCGTGTCCGTGCGTACCCGTTACGACGCCGCGCAGCGGCGCTACAGCGTGACGCTGCGCCAGGGTTACGGCGATGCCGCACCGGCCGCCCGCGAAACGCAAAAGGGTCCGCTGCTGATTCCGTTCGCGATCGGCCTGATCGGCAAGGACGGTCTGGATCTGCCACTGCAACTGGAAGGCGAAGCGAAGGCGTCGGCGGCGACCACGCGCGTGCTGGAGTTCACGCAGACCGAACAGACCTTCACGTTCGTCAACGTCGCGCAGGAACCGCTGCCGTCGCTGCTGCGCAATTTCTCGGCACCGGTGATCGTCGAGTACGACTATTCGGCCGATCAACTCGCGTTCCTGCTCGCGCATGACAGCGATCCGTTCAACCGCTGGGAAGCCGGTCAGCGCCTCGCCACGCGCGAGTTGCTGACGCTGGCCGAGCGCGCTGCTACGGGCGCTGCGCTGCAACTCGACGACTCGGTGGTGGCCGCGTTCGCGCGTGTGCTCACCGACGAATCGTTGTCGCCGTCGTTCCGCGAACTCGCGTTGATGCTGCCTTCCGAAGCGTATCTGGCCGAGCAGATGGGCGAATCGAATCCGGCCGCCGTGCACGCGGCTCGCCAGTTCGTGCGCAAACGTCTCGCCAACGCGCTCAAGAACGACTGGCTGAAGGTGTACGAACAGCACCGCACGCCGGGCGCGTACGAAGCAACGCCCGAAGCTTCCGGCCATCGCGCGCTGAAAAATCTCGCGCTCTCGTATCTCGCGGAACTGGACGATCCGGCCGAAGCCGTGCGCCTCGCGTCCGCGCAATACGACGCCGCGAACAACATGACCGACCGTGCAGCAGCGCTCTCCGCGCTGCTCAATGCGGCCGCAGCCAAGGGCGGCAGCGCCGAGGCGCAGCAGGCACTGGACGATTTCTACCAGCGCTTCGAAAAGGAACCGCTCGTGATCGACAAGTGGTTCGCGCTGCAGGCCACGCAGCGCGGCAGCGCGCAGCGTCCGGTGATCGATATCGTGCGCAAGCTGATGGCGCATCCGGCGTTCAATCTGAAAAATCCGAATCGCGCACGCTCGCTGATTTTCAGCTTCTGCGCGGCGAATCCGGCGCAATTCCACGCTGAAGATGGCTCGGGTTATGCGTTCTGGGCCGATCAGGTGATTGCGCTCGATGCGATCAATCCGCAAGTGGCTGCACGACTCGCCCGCTCGCTCGAATTGTGGCGCCGCTTCACGCCGGCTTTGCGCGACGGCATGCGCGCGGCGCTGGAGAAAGTGGCCGCGCAGGTGAAATCGCGCGACGTGCGCGAAATCGTCGAGAAGGCGCTGGCGTAAAGCCTTCTACAAATAGCAGTCGCTTCGAAAGGCCGGCACGGGTTGCCGGCTTTTTTTTCGTCCCGAAGTCGTGAATATCGCTGCGCGCGCAACCTGCACAACGGCTGCGCGTTAGCCATCTGGCCGACTATTCGAACCACGCAGCGGGCGATGGAGCATCCGCATCAATGCGCCGCAAAGCCTGAGCGGCGGGCGCAATTTTGCCGTGCCATGCTGAGCACGGAGCCATCGTCACGTGAGGTTCGTACTCAAAAGCACGGGCCCGACACACGCAGCGGTTAAAATCGACTCATTCCTCTAGCCTTCCCGGAGTACAGCAATGGCTTTGCAACGTCGTACCACTCTCTCGAAGTACCTGATCGAACAGCAGCGCGAGACCAATAACCTGCCGGCCGACCTGCGCCTGCTGATCGAAGTCGTCGCGCGTGCGTGCAAGGCGATCAGCTATCACGTCAGCAAGGGCGCACTCGGCGACGCGCTCGGCACGGCGGGTAGCGAGAATGTCCAGGGTGAAGTGCAGAAGAAGCTCGACATTCTGTCGAACGAAATCCTGCTCGAAGCGAACGAATGGGGCGGCAACCTGGCCGGCATGGCGTCCGAGGAAATGGAACAGTTCTTCCCGATCCCAGCGAACTATCCGAAGGGCGAATACCTGCTGGTGTTCGATCCGCTCGACGGCTCGTCGAACATCGACGTCAACGTGTCGATCGGCACGATCTTCTCGGTGCTGCGCTGCCCGGACGGCCAGCAGCCCACCGAGCAATCGTTCCTGCAACCCGGCACGCAGCAGGTTGCAGCGGGTTATGCGGTGTATGGTCCGCAAACCGTGCTCGTGCTGACCACCGGCAACGGCGTGAACTGCTTCACGCTCGACCGCGAACTCGGCTCGTGGGTGCTCACGCAAAGCGACATGCGCATTCCGGTCGAAACGCGTGAGTACGCGATCAACGCGTCGAACGAGCGCCACTGGTATCCGCCGGTCGAGCAATACGTCGACGAACTGAAGGCAGGCAAGGAAGGCGCGCGTCAGAGCGATTTCAACATGCGCTGGATCGCCTCGATGGTCGCCGACGTGCATCGCATTCTGAATCGCGGCGGCATCTTCATGTATCCCGCCGACAAGCGCACGCCGGACAAGCCGGGCAAGCTGCGTCTGATGTACGAGGCGAATCCGATGGCATTTATCGTCGAGCAGGCAGGCGGTGCTGCGACCAACGGCGAAAAACGTATTCTCGACATCCAGCCGAAGAGCCTGCACGAGCGTGTTGCGGTCTTCCTTGGCTCGAAGAATGAGGTCGATCGCGTGACCCGATATCACCTCGAAGCAAAAAAATGAAAAAAGTGAGCGAGAGGGGCTTGCCAAGCCGGTAAAGAAGTCCCTATAATCTCGTTTCTCCTGATGCCGGAATAGCTCAGACGGTAGAGCAGCGCATTCGTAATGCGAAGGTCGGGGGTTCGATTCCTCTTTCCGGCACCACAAGATTCAAGCGAAAAGCCCAGTCCTCGTGACTGGGCTTTTTGCTTTTCTGCTTCGGATTGCACGGGGAAGTTCTATGCTGTTTTTCCCGAGGCACGTCACGCCAACAACAGCACTCTCTGTCGAGCCCCACCGAGGCAAAGCGTCGGCCGGAAACTTCAAACTTTCACGCGCAGCGACAGCACCCATCAACACGCATGCCCTGATACTCGCGCCGCACGAGGCCGGACACGGCCAGCGAAACGCAGACCGCCCCACTCAACCCTGGCGGTCAAACCGATCGTAGGCCAGCGTCATCACGAGATTGCGGGCCACGACTGACTCTTCTCCCACCATCGGCTTAGGTCGAGGCGCGGAATACTCAGCAATCGCTTCTCGCGGCGCCGACGAAAACCACGAAATCCGGCCCGCACATTCAATTCCGACCTGACGTCCTTTCCAATAGACGGCGTTTTCCATAGCAATCTCCGTGAGCGGCGAAATTGACATCTTGGCCTCGCGCGCAGCGCCTGTTAGTTAGCCAAAGCACGTAACGCGACAGATCACCGCTTCCAGCTTAGGTGGCAATTACCTTGCCGACCTGTTTGTCATCCATTGACGAGGTTTTGGCATAAAACCACGAGCACCCTCTTTCGCTCCAATTCAAAACAAACTCACAAGTTAGTTAATTCGCGCTAAAAATCTTTAAAAAGTGTTCGGACCCGTCAACGAATTCTGCAAATGGATCGTTTACGAAAGAATCGCGGCCGAAACTCATCAACCGAGCTGAACGGTAAATAACGAACATTCAGTCAGTTATGAGGGAAATTCTGCCGATGCCGCATTGCACCAATAGCACCATGATTTATTCACATGAAAGATGTGATGCGCATGGGGTTTGAGCAACACGGATCAATTGACTGGATAGCCCACGGGGCAAGGCTGGGAAGGAAACAGCGAGGGAATTGAAGCGATTTGATTTGCCCGGAAGAAAACCGCGCAGCTGCAGCAAGACGATAAATTTTATTCAAACACTCTGTTGAAGTGTTGCCTTGTGCCGTTAAAGCAACAGAGAAGATACGACGCACATCGGACACTGGTGCGAAGTGGGGACTGAGGCCGATAATCAGTTTGTAAAGGAGAAAGATCATGGATGCCAAACCAACGAAGATTCCGACCCCGGATAAAGTCTTTTGCCCGGATCCGGAACCCGCTGGCGTCGAGTTTCTGGGTGCCGAACTGCCGGAGCACGTTCGCGCATTTTTCGACGAACAACGTAAATCGTGTGATTCGAAGTAATTGCGCGGTGGCGCGATGCAGCATCGCGGTCCGTACGTCGAGCGTGCGGTGACTGTACGCGCCCTATTGCGCAGTTTTACGTCCACATCATGACGCTGAATCGGCTCGTCTGATTCCAGCAATCCTTTGGCGCGCACTCGCGCTTCTGATTTTGCTCGGCTGAAAACCGCCGTGCCGCTGACGCCCCCTCTGCCAACTTTCGTTTAACTAAAACGTTCTGACGGCCGGCATCATTTATCCTTCCTGTTTTCGTCTGCGGTCGCCCCCGGCCTCCCTCAATCTCCATGAACCGATCGTTTCGCCTCGGCGCATCATGCGCGCTCGCGTTAGCCGCCTGTGTTGCACTCGCGCCCGCCCCCGCTGTCGCCGATGGCGACGACACCGCGCTCACCAATCTGATCGCACTGGCTTCGCAGCGCCTCGCGCTCGCGGAACCGGTGGCTCGCTGGAAATGGGCCAACCATCAGGCGATCACCGATACACCGCGCGAAAATGCGCTGCTCGCCGATGTGGAAAAACGCGCCGTGGCCGCCAATGTCGATCCAGCTTTCGCGCGAGCGTTCTTCCAGGACCAGATCGACGCCAGCAAGGACGTACAGAATGCGCTCTTTGCCACATGGCGCAACGGGCAGCCCCCGCAAGGACCCGCTCCCGACCTCGCCACCAGCACCCGCCCGCAACTGGACCGGCTGACGCAATCCCTCGTCGCCGGCCTCGCGCGCGTGCAGCCGATTCGCGCGACGGAAGATTGTCCGTCGCGTGTCGCTCAATCGCTTGCTAGCTGGAAATCGCTGACGCGTTACGACTCGACTCATTCGAGCGCGTTGAACCACGCGTTGGGGCACGTCTGCGAAACGGGTGGTGTCGGCGCGACCGGTTGATCCCAGCTGCGCATGAAACGAAGCGGCGCGGCGTTTGGGGCGAATTACTTGCCTCAAACGCCGCGCCCCGAATTGAAAAAATTGCGTCGGCCTTAAACCGGCGACGACAATCAGTCGAGACTCGACAACGCCGGTGCGACACTCGTCACGCTAAGCGGCATCACGCGCAGTCCGCGCGCCAGATGACTCTGCAAGAGCCGATACGTCGATAGTTCGAACGGCCCCGCGATACTCGTCGCGTGCAACTCGGTCGCCTGATCCAGCGACGACGCGTGCCCCACGTACCGCCAACGGTCGACGACATGGAAAGTCCGTGCCTGCGACGCCTCCTCTCGCTCCTCGAAAACGATCGGTCCCTGGAACGGCCACGGCGCATCGGTGGGATCGCTCTTGGCGACACGCGGCACCCGGTTATGGCCAGGACGCAACGTCGCGATCCACTGCGCCTCGACCAGCATCGCGCCCAATTCGCCACCGGTCGCACGCCACTCGACCCGCCGCACCTGCTGCGCCAGCCGGATGTCCTTCGACGAACGCCGCTCGCCGGTCAGATGCGAACGTAGCCGCTGCCGCACGCGCACACTTCGCCCGACATACAGCGGCGCGTCCTCCTCGCCATAAAACGCATAGACGCCGCAGCCCGCCGGCGCGGTGTCGAGCAGATCTTCCGTGATATCGCCGGCAAGCCGGTAACGCCGTGTGGTGCGCTCGATTTGCGCGCGCAACACGTCGATCGGCACGAGACCATGCAGACGTTGCCAGAATTGCCAGATCAGATCGGCGTCGGCCAGTGCGCGGTGGCGGTCAGACGGCACGAGCGCATGACGCTCCATCAGCGCGTCCAGTCCGTGACGTTTTTCAGCAGGAAACAGCGCACGCGACAGACGTACGGTGCAGAGCACGTCAGGATCGAACGCGATCCCGGCGCGGCGAAATTCGCCACGCAGAAAACCCCGGTCGAAGCTGGCGTTGTGCGCAATGAACAGCTTGCCGTTCAGTCGCTCGAACAATGCGGGCGCGATGGCCTCGAACGTGGGCGCGCCGCGCACCATTGCATTCGTGATGCCGGTGAGTTGCTGGATAAACGACGGGATGGGCTGCTGCGGGTCGACCAGGCTACTCCAGCGCGACACACCGGCCGGCCCTACTTCGACGACACCGACTTCGGTGATGCGATGCTCGCTGGTGGAACCGCCAGTGGTTTCGAGATCGACGAAGACAATAGGTACATCCAGGGCCGGTTCCGGCAAAAGCTGTTCAGACATGAAAGGGATACTTTAGACGCGTGACTTGGCAGCAAGTATGCACCAGTTGGCCACGGCTTACCCGGATTACATAGCTCTGAGCGGTGAGATTGATGCACGAAACCGGTATTGGCGGGCGACTCACCGTTCGCCAGTTAATCGGGTTTTATTATCTTTTGGCGCAGGCAGATAAAATCTGGACAAAATCGGTTTGTGCGATTTGTTTTTCAACCAGAGGATTTCAGGTTGGATAATCGCGCAAGCCACTTTTAACGAAAGCCTGCGGGAAAAAATAAAGCTCTCGCCTTGTAGAAAGAGCTTCCTCACACCCTGCTCGTACCTCACCCGCGTGCGGCTTCGCGCTTTGACTGCGGCTGAATGTTCACTGCCTGCTTGCTCCTGGAACTGGCCCTAAGGTCTAAGGAAACGCGCTGACGTTCCTTGCGCGATTTAAAGCTTTCCGCCCGAATTCCCAAGAAGTGCGCGAACAGGTCGTCGTCGCCCCGAATCGGATGCAATGAAGCCAAAGTCCTTAGCATCGTTGCACTACTTGACGATAACCGGTTCCATTTCCAATTATCCCTTGATGATCTATCAAAATCGGGGGCGTCATCAGGCCAGATAATTCTTTTGCTTTGCTTTATGATCTATGGAGACTCGACGGCTTAAACACACCGGAATAGGCAACTAAAACTTTGCTTCATCATTATATGGAGATCCGATAATCTCCTTCAACTGAATTTCAATCTTCACCTAGCAGACTTGATGCCAATGTAATGCGACTCGCGCCCTAAAATAATATTAACTAACTGGCGAATACCACCCAGGTCGTTGTTACTTGAATTGCTTTAGTTCACGCCGAGTGACGGAAATAATTTCGGCCATTCCAATAAAATGTAACAAAATATGTTTTTAGTAAGTGTTTTTCCGACTGGTGACGCCGCATTCACGTCGGCATGATTGGAAGCGTAATGGTAGTAACGAGTATGAGGAGATTGCCATGCTGCTTACCGAAATTCGCCGCCTCGTCACCTGGCTCACTCAATCGCACACGAAGACGGCTGCCTCCAGCGCTTCGTCAACTGCGGAAACATCGTCTGCTTTCGAATTCGATCCGATGTGGCACGGGGATCATTGGCAAAACCTGCTGTCGTCGCCAATGGACGCGCGTCGCTACGTGATGGAAGACTGGAGTCTCCCCGCATCGGAAGACTGGACCGATGTCGACGGCACAGCGCCCGCGCACTGACGTTCGTCACTGACGCCAAAAATGGACCAAAAAAAAGCGCGACGATGAAGTCGCGCTGACAAAGGTTTGGAGATCTTTTTCGTCAACGAAAAAGTCTGCTTCGAAAAGCAGAACTTTCAGTATAGCCGCCCGGCGAAATTCCATTATTCACACAATTAACAAGCATCTATTGCAGCATTAACAACAATCGCCTTTTTGATTTAATTGCGTTGCTTTTTCGCATCGGTTAGTGTCGCAAATGAGCAACGCGCCTCAAATCTCCTCTGCTTTTCTTTCCTTCAAAATCGCTGCACGCCTTTATTTATAAGGGCCGCGCGGATTTTATCCATAATTTCCAATCACGTAATACTTTATTGCGGAAATCGGAATGCCCGTTTCGCGGAGTGTCTCTTTACACTCTGCTTAACCGGAAACCGACGCGCTTACTGATCGGCGCGATTCAAATACGAGTCCATCTCTCGCGAGCACCCGCCTCAAGGTTTCCCAAAGCCAGGTTCAGTATCTCTATCGTTCTCGGAGTTACGAAATGAAGAAGACACTCATGGTCGCGGCCCTTGCGGGCGTTTTTGCATCCGCTGCGCAGGCTCAAAGCAGCGTGACGCTATACGGCCTGATCGACGCCGGCATCACTTACACAAATAATCAGCAAGGCCACAGCAACTGGCAGATGACTAGCGGCCAGGTCAACGGCAGCCGGTTCGGTCTGCGTGGTTCTGAAGATCTGGGCGGCGGCCTGAAAGCGATCTTCACGTTGGAAAACGGCTTCAGCATCGCTAACGGCACCCTCGGGCAAAACGGTCGCCTGTTCGGGCGGCAAGCGTTTGTCGGGCTGTCGAGTTCCGATTTCGGCTCTGTGACCCTCGGTCGCCAATATGACAGCATGGTCGACTACGTCGGCCCGCTGACGCTGACAGGCACACAATACGGCGGCACGCAGTTCGCGCACCCGTTCGACAACGACAACCTGAACAACTCGTTCCGCATCAATAACTCGGTCAAATATCAGAGCGCTAACTATGGCGGCCTCCAGTTCGGCGCGTTGTATGGCTTCTCGAATCAGGCCGACGGCTTTGCCAACAACCGCGCGTACAGTGCGGGCGTGTCGTACAACTGGGGCGGCCTGAACCTCGCCGGCGCTTACATGCAACTGAACAGCAACGGCGCCGCCAGCGCTGCGGCGGCGTTCAACTCGGGTGGTGCGGTCAACGGCGACAACACGTTCTTCGCCGGCCGCCAGCAAACGTGGGGCGCGGGCGCGAACTACGCGATTGGGCCGGCTACTCTCGGCCTCGTCTATTCGCAGACGAACCTGGGCAGCCTCGTAGGCATCGGCGCGGGGGCGTCGGGTGAATCGGGCGGGATTGGCTTTCCCAGCAACAGCGCGCGCTTCCAGAATTTTGAAGCCAACGCGCGCTACTCTTTGACGCCAGCGGTCAGCATCGCGGGCGCCTACACCTATACCCGCGGAAGCCTGGCCGGCACGAGTCCGCACTGGAACCAGTTCAATCTGCAAACGGCCTACGCGCTGTCCAAGCGGACGGACGTGTATCTGCAAGGCGTTTATCAGCAAACCAACGAGGGCGCGATTGTCGACGCCAATATCAATGGCCTCGGCTCCGCGTCGAGCAGCAACAAACAGATTGCCGTGACTGCAGGTCTGCGTCACCGCTTCTAAAAACCCGCGAGACAACTCGCCGGGTCGAAGGCGCCGTCCGCGGCGCCTTTTTTAATGTCGCGTCGCACAATTCGAGGAGGAGACAAAGATGAACCGGCTGTCAGACGTCGAATGGGCGTGCATTCAACACCTGTTTTCGCAACCGGGCGCGCAAAAGGCCACCGGCCGACCGGCCGCCGACTCGCGCGCTGTCATCGATGCCATTCTGTGGATCGAGCGTACCGGCGAGCGGTGGATGTACCTGCCCACGCACTTTCCGCCGCAGCAGACCTGCTATGCGAGGTATTTGACCTGGAAGCGCAATGGCGTGCTGGAGCAGGTGCGCGCGCTGTTGGCGGAATCACCGGCAGGCGCTGGAGAGCACCCTGCTCTGCGCAAAGAATCCGATCTGATCGAGACGGTTTGATTGGTGTGGGTTTTGCGTTTTCCCCGCACGATACGCTCGATGCGCGGACGCCCTTCAGCCGCCCGGATCAGGCGGCGGATATTTGACGTCGATGATATCGATCGGCTGCGGGCCGGCCGGCGTGTACAACGTCACTGTGTCGCCGACCTTTGCTTTTAGCAACGCGCGCGCAATCGGCGAAATCCAGCTCACGTAGCCAATATCCAGATCGACCTCGTCGACACCGACGATCGTCACCGTACGGTCCTCGCCGTCTTCGGTCGAATAGTCCACGGTCGCGCCGAAGAAAACCTGATCGATATTCTCCTGTTTGCTGCTGTCGACAATCTCGGCAAGGTCGAGCCGCTTGGTCAGAAAGCGGATTCGCCGGTCAATTTCGCGCAAACGGCGTTTGCCATAGATGTAATCGCCGTTTTCCGAGCGGTCGCCGTTCGACGCCGCCCACGACACGAGCCTCACCACTTCCGGCCGCTCGACGTCGATCAGATGCAACAGCTCATCACGCATGCGTCGATAGCCGGCCGGCGTGATGTAGTTCTTGGTACCCGCAGGGATTTCCGGCTGGGCGACGTCGAGATCGTCGTCATTCTCTTCACTCGACTCTTTGACAAAGGCCTTGTTCATGATGATCCAGATGGTGCTGATGGTGCATTGACAGCGGCAAACGACTGCCTATCAAGGGTACACGATCAGGGCCTTGAGACAAATCGCAGTTACAGGCTTCCATTTTCCAAAACCATTGGCTATAATCTCGTTTCTGTGTGCGGCTGTAGCTCAGTTGGATAGAGTACTTGGCTACGAACCAAGGGGTCGTGGGTTCGAATCCTGCCAGCCGCACCAACTAATTTGAGGGTTTTCTTCCAGAAAGTCCTCGGCATCACCCAAGTTTCATTGCAGTAATGCATTTCCGTTTTGCGTGCGGCTGTAGCTCAGTTGGATAGAGTACTTGGCTACGAACCAAGGGGTCGTGGGTTCGAATCCTGCCAGCCGCACCACCTATGAAGGGCCTTCCGATCGGAAGGCCCTTTGTTTTTTGTCCGACGCTTTTGCACATGCCATTAGCAGAGGAAGCGCGTTGCCCTATCGCGCTCACTGGCGATTCCGGGCACCATTACCGTGGCGGTGATTGAATATCACCAATCTGCCCATCGGGGTTCGGAACGTCTTCGACCGAACCGTACGGCAACGGCTCGCCGATCCGATGAACCCGGTCGCCCGCCAACGCTTGCGGCTCGCGAAACACCTCTTCCACGCTCGCGCCAAACCGGCTTGCGACAAACGCCCTGAGCAAAGCCACACGCAGCGAGTCACCGCGACCTTCTGCCGTCCGATGACTGCCCTCAAACGTCGCCACGCAATATGCCGCGTCGGCTTCGGTCCGCTCGTGCATTTCCAGTCGCTGGGCGCGCTCCAGCACCGCGCCGGCCGCCTCCCATGACGTGGACGGCGTGAACCTTCCATCCCATGGACGACCTCGGTCATTGCCGCGAATCGCGACAGTTTCGCCACTGTCGGTGAAATAGATTTCGCGCACGAAGTCGTGCAGGCTGCGGGCGACCCAATAATCGAGCGCCATGTCATCGAGGTCGGCTACGTTCATACGCGTTCTCCTGGAAATTTCAGGTGAGACCCGCTTGCAACCGGAGCGTTCAGATCAGAGAAAAGCTGCGCGCTGGAAAAAAAGAAGGATAAAAAAATCCGGGCACGCTAAAGCGAACCCGGATTTTTATCTCGGACGATCAGTAGTCCGCCCTCTCGCGATCGATTCGCATCCCGCCATCGTGACGGTGATGCCCCTCCTCGCTCGGCCGCTCACGCGCGATACGCATGACGTCCGGATTCGTGCGGACCCGGCGCATCACATTGGCCAGATGGACCCGGTCGCTGACCTGGATCACGAAGCGCAGCACCGTGGATTCCTGCGACAGGTCTTCGTCCATCGCGATGTGGACGATGTTCGCGTCCGCCGACGTGATGTCGGCAGCCACGCGGGCAAACACGCCCTTGGTATTCTTGACCAGCACTTTCACCGCGACGTCGAACAGACGCCCCGGTTGCGGCGCCCATGCCACGTCGATCCAGCGACCCGGATCGCGCTTGTGGATGCGCTGCGCGACGCGGCAATCCGTAGTGTGGATCGCCATGCCAAGGCCGATGCCGATGTAGCCCATGATGTCGTCGCCCGGAATCGGACGGCAGCATGCAGACAGTTGCACCGACATACCTTCGGTGCCGGTGATCACGACCGGCGGCGCATGCGGCGCATTCGAACCGGAACGCGAGCCGTCGTCGTCGGCGTCGCGGCCGCTCATCAGCACTTCGATGCGCTTGGCCATCACCGCCGCGACACGCCGGCCCAAGCCGATGTCCGCGAAAATTTCCTGGCGATTCTTGTTGCCCGTCCACTGCACGAGCTTTTCCCACGCTTCCGGCGTAACGTCCGACAACGCGAACCCGTAGCTCTTCAGCGCCTGATCGACCAGACGCTCGCCGAGCTGCACGGACTCGTTCAGGCGCATTGTCTTCAGATAATGGCGGATTGCCGAACGCGCCTTGCCGCTGCGCACAAAACCGAGCCACGCAGGATTCGGCTTCGAATACGGCGCGGTAATGACTTCGACGATATCGCCGCTCTTCAACTCGGTACGCAACGGCAGCAATTCGTTATTGATCTTGACGGCGACGCACTGATTGCCCAGGTCGCTGTGGATCGAATACGCGAAATCGAGTGCGGTGGCGCCGCGCGGCAGCGCCATAATTTTCGACTTCGGCGTGAACACGTAGACCGCGTCCGGGAACAGGTCGATCTTGACGTGCTCGAGGAATTCGCTCGAATCGCCCGCTTCGCTCTGAATGTCGAGCAACGACTTCAACCATTGATGCGCGCGTTTCTGCACATCGTTCAGGTCGGCACTGCCGTTCTTGTACAGCCAGTGCGCGGCCACGCCGGCTTCGGCGATCTCGTGCATCTTGCGCGTGCGTACCTGGAACTCGATCGGAGCACCGAACGGGCCGACCAGCGTGGTGTGCAGCGACTGATAACCGTTGACCTTCGGGATCGCGATGTAGTCTTTGAACTTGCCTGGCACAGGCTTGTATAACGCATGCAGCGCACCGATGCAGGTGTAGCACTCCAGCGCACTCTCGACCACCACGCGGAAACCGTACACGTCGAGCACTTGCGAGAACGACAACTGCTTGTCGCGCATCTTCTTGTAGATACTGAAGATGGTTTTCTCGCGGCCCGTGACTTCGGCGTCGATCTTCGCGTCGGCGATTGCGCGCTGCACCGACTCCAGAATCTTGCCCACCACCTCGCGCCGATTGCCGCGAGCCGACTTGACGGCCTTTTCGAGCGTAGCGTACCGATGCGGATTGAAGTTCGCGAAGCTCAGGTCTTGCAGTTCGCGATAAGTATTGTTCAGGCCAAGCCGGTGCGCGATGGGCGCGTAGATATCGAGCGTCTCGCGCGCCACGCGACGGCGCTTGGCCGGCGGCACCGCGCCGAGCGTGCGCATGTTGTGCAGCCGGTCGGCGAGCTTCACCAGAATCACGCGGACGTCGCGCGCCATCGCGAGCAGCATCTTGCGGAAGTTTTCCGCCTGCGCTTCCTCGCGATTGCGAAACTCCATCTTGTCCAGCTTCGACAAACCGTCGACCAGTTCCGCGACCTTCGCGCCGAATCGCTCGGCGAGTTCGGCCTTGGTCACGCCCTGGTCTTCCATCACGTCATGCAGCAGCGCTGCCATGATGGCCTGAGCGTCCAGATTCCAGCCGGCGCACATTTCCGCAACCGCAACCGGATGCGTAATGTAAGGCTCGCCGCTCTGGCGGTACTGGCCGAGGTGAGCTTCGTCGCTGAAATGGAAAGCCGCCTTGATGTCCTTGATCTCTTCCGGCTGAAGATAGCCGGAAAGGAGCGAGGTCAGTTTGGCAATGGAGACGACGTCATGCCGGCGCGGTTGCTCCGGCGTGGCGGTCGGCCCGAACAGATGGCGGAACGACTGTTCGAGGACCGCGTCGATATATTTGCGCGCAGACGAGGGAGAGTCGGCGTCGTGATCCACTTCCGTAGCGGTGGGCGGGGTAGCACTCATGGTCGCCTCCGTAGCGGGTTGGGGTTGGACGCCTGGGTCTGCGCGTTAAAACAATGAAGTGAAGCTAAAGCGTGTGACAGGTGCAGCAAATCGACAACTCGCGACAACTCGCAACAATGCGTCGAAAACGAAACCGTGCAGGTTAAACCGGCACCTTCTTCAGCATTTCGACGCCAACCTGGCCGGCTGCAATCTCGCGCAGTGCGACGACGGTGGGCTTGTCGCGGCTTTCGATCTTCGGCGTGTGGCCTTGAGCGAGCTGACGCGCGCGATAGGTCGCGGCGAGCGCGAGTTCGAAACGATTCGGGATCTGTTTGAGACAGTCTTCGACGGTAATGCGGGCCATGTTGGGTTCCTTCTCAGTATGTTGCTTATTCTACCTTATGTGCTCGACACAACGCCCAAGCTCACGCGTGCGGCAGATGAATCCCGAGCTGCACGAAAAGCTGCGTGTGGCGCGCGTATTGCGACGCGAAGCGCGAACGCGTTGCGGCGACGAGACATTGCAGTTCGCTCAACGCGCGATCGAAGTTTTCGTTGATCACCACGTACTCCGCTTCGGCCGCGTGCGCCATCTCGCTGCCCGCTGCCAGCAGGCGTCGCGTAATCACGTTCGGTTCGTCCTGGCCGCGCTTTTTCAGACGCTCTTCGAGCGCGTCGAGCGACGGCGGCAAGATGAAAATTTCGACCGCGTTATGAAACTGCTTCTTCACCTGCTGCGCACCCTGCCAGTCGATTTCGAGCAGCACGTCATGGCCGCTTTTCATCTGCTCCTGAATCCACACGCGCGACGTGCCGTAGTAGTTGCCATGCACTTCCGCGCTTTCCAGGAATTCGCCTTCGTCGTGACGTTTCATGAAGTCGTCGACGGTGGTGAAGTGATAGTGCTCGCCGTCCTGTTCCTTCGGACGCGGCGGCCGCGTCGTGTACGAAATCGACAGACGGATCGCGTCGTCGCCTGCGAGCAATGCGTTCACGAGCGTCGACTTGCCCGCGCCCGACGGCGCGACGACCATGAACAGGTTGCCGGGATAAGCGCCGGCGTACGGGTTGCGCGGTGCGCCGCTTTCGCGTGTGTGGTCGGTCATGTGTGGGTGCTCCAGCTTTATTCCAGATTCTGTACTTGCTCGCGCATCTGTTCGATGAGCAGCTTCAGGGTCATCGACGAATCGGCGAGTTCCTTCGCCGCCGCCTTCGAGCCGAGCGTGTTCGCTTCGCGATTCAGCTCCTGCATCATGAAGTCGAGGCGCTTGCCGACCTTGCCGCCCTTCTCGATCACGTGACGCGTTTCGTTCAGGTGAGCCGTGAGGCGCGTCAGTTCTTCGGCGATGTCGATACGGATGCCGTACATCGTCACTTCCTGGCGAATCCGCTCGTTGATTTCTTCACGCGAGACGGTCGTCGCGGCCGACTCCGGCGCGGCGATGCCAAGCGCTTCCTGCAGGCGTTCGACAATCTTTTGCTGATGCTTCGCGATCAACTCCGGCACGAGCGGCGTGATCTTCGTGACAATCGCTTCCATTTCGGTGACGTTGGCGATCAGCATGGTCGCCAGTTGCGCGCCCTCACGCGCACGCACGTCGATCAGGTCGGCAATGGCCTGCTTGCCGCACGCGAGCACTGCGTCGCGCAGCACGTCCGGCGCCACACCGCTTTCGGCGAGCACGCCGGGCCAGCGCAGAATTTCGCCGGTGCGCAAACGGCCCGCTTCCGGGAAAGTGGACAACACCGTGCGTTCGAGCAGCGCCAGTTGCTTCAGCGCCTCGGTATTGACCGAGCCCGCGTTGGCCGACTGCTCGCTGCGTTGCAGATTGATACGGATATCCACCTTGCCGCGCGACAGTTTGTGCATCAGCATTTCGCGCAACGTCGGTTCGCAGACGCGCACGTCTTCCGGCATGCGGAAGTTCAGATCGAGAAAGCGCGAGTTCACCGTGCGCAGTTCGACCGACACGCTCACGCCGCCTGTACCCGAGGCCGCGACGAGTTCGCGCGTGGCGCTCGCATAGCCAGTCATGCTGTAGATCATCGTAATTCTCGCGATTGTGGACGGGTGCTGAAGGCCCGCCGAAGAGATGAATCGCCCGGCGTGTACGAGACGCGGGGCGGAGAATCCGTATTATCCCATTTTTGCCGGATGCACCCTGCCGAAAGCGAGCGCACATGCGGGCGAGCGCGCGTTTGTGTCGGGTGCGTCACTGACGTTGTCGAGCGTCGTGGAACACACTTCGTCGGCTTCGCGCTTCCCTCGCACTGTCAGCCACCGCCGCGCGTCGACATTGACCGGCACGGCGCGCAGACGACCGCGGCTCACCGCTGCGCCCGATCGGCTGTAAAATTGCGCTTTCCCTCCGCATTTCTCCAGACCGATCCCAACATGACCAACGACACCCAACGCCCCAGCGGCCGCCTGGCCAATCAGCTGCGCGACGTGCGCATCACGCGCCATTACACGAAGCACGCGGAAGGCTCGGTGCTGGTCGAATTCGGCGATACCAAGGTCATCTGCACGGCGAGCATTGCCGAGAGCGTGCCGTCGTTCCTGCGCGATCGCGGCCAGGGCTGGCTCACCGCCGAATACGGCATGCTGCCGCGCGCCACACATACCCGCAGCGACCGTGAAGCGGCACGCGGCAAGCAGACCGGCCGTACGCAGGAAATCCAGCGCCTGATCGGCCGTGCGCTGCGCTCGGTGTTCGATCTCGAGAAGCTCGGCGCGCGTACGCTGCATATCGATTGCGACGTGATCCAGGCCGACGGCGGCACGCGCACCGCCAGCATCACCGGCGCCTTCGTGGCCGCCCATGATGCAGTCGCGAAGTTGCTGGCCACGGGCCGCATCGAAAGCTCGCCGATCACCGACTACGTCGCCGCGATTTCGGTCGGCGTGTACGATGGCCTGCCGGTGCTCGATCTCGACTACGACGAAGACTCGCAGTGCGACACCGACATGAACGTCGTGATGACGGGCGCGGGCGGCTTCGTCGAAATCCAGGGCACTGCCGAAGGCGTGCCCTTCTCGCGCGACGAAATGAACGCACTGCTCGATCTGGCAAGCGACGGCATCAACACGCTGATCGGCATGCAGAAAGCAGCGCTGGAGCAAAAGAGTGAGTGAGGTTAGCCGCAACGGCGGCGCGAATCTGGCAGACGCTCCGTTGAAGAAAGTCGTGCTTGCGTCGAACAACGCGGGCAAGCTGCGCGAATTCGCGGCGCTGCTCGGCGCGGCCGGCATCGAACTGATTCCGCAGGGCGCGTTGAACGTGCCGGAAGCGGAGGAGCCGTATCCCACGTTCGTCGAAAACGCGTTGACCAAAGCGCGTCATGCGGCGAAGCTCACCGGCCTGCCCGCACTCGCCGACGACTCCGGTCTCTGCGTTCGCGCGCTGCGCGGTGCGCCGGGCGTCTACTCGGCACGTTTCGCACAACTCGCGGGCGGCGAGAAAAGCGATGCGGCAAATAACGCGCGCCTGGTTGCCGAATTGCAGGACGCAAGCGACCGCCGGGGCTACTACTACTGCGTGCTGGTGTTCGTGCGTCACGCGGACGACCCCGAGCCGCTGATCGCCGAAGGTCGCTGGCATGGCGAAATTCTCGACGCGCCGCGCGGCGAGAACGGCTTCGGCTACGACCCGTACTTCTTCCTGCCGTCGCTGAACGCGAGCGCGGCCGAATTGGAACCGGCGGTGAAAAACGCCAGCAGCCATCGCGCGATTGCGTTGCGGCAACTGCTCGCGCGGCTCACGGAGGAAGCGTGATTCCGATCAAGCCAGCGCCCGCCGATATCGGCAACGGCGTCATCAAGGCATTCACGTCGCCGGGCAGCATCCGGCTGACGTCGCTGCCGCCGTTGGCGCTGTACGTGCACTTTCCGTGGTGCGTGCGCAAGTGTCCGTATTGCGATTTCAACTCGCACGAGTGGAAGGGCGACACGTTCCCGGAGAACGATTATCTCGACGCGTTGCGCGCCGATCTCGAACTGGCACTGCCGCTGATCTGGGGACGCCAGGTGCATACGGTGTTCATTGGCGGCGGCACACCGAGCCTGCTGTCGGCGGCCGGGCTCGACCGGATGCTGTCGGACATACGCGCGCTGCTGCCGCTCGACGCCGACGCCGAAATCACGCTCGAAGCCAACCCCGGCACGTTCGAAGCCGACAAGTTCGCGCAGTTCCGGGCGAGCGGCGTGAACCGGTTGTCGGTCGGCATTCAGAGTTTCAACGAAGCGCATCTGAAAGCGCTTGGACGGATTCACGATTCGACGCAGGCGCGTCACGCGGTCGAAGTCGCGTCGACCACATTCGACAACTTCAATCTCGACCTGATGTTCGCGCTGCCGGGGCAAACGCTCGCCGAATGCCAGGCCGATATCGAAACGGCGTTGTCGTTCGCGCCGCCGCATTTGTCGCTGTATCACCTGACGCTCGAACCAAACACGCTGTTCGCGAAATTTCCGCCCGCGTTGCCCGACGACGATGCATCCGCCGACATGCAGGACTGGATTCACGAACGCACGGTGGCCGCCGGTTACGGGCGCTACGAGGTGTCGGCGTATGCGCAGCCGCATCGGCAGAGCAGGCACAATCTGAACTACTGGCGTTTCGGCGACTACCTCGGCATCGGCGCAGGCGCGCATACGAAGCTGTCGTTTCCGAATCGCGTGCTGCGTCAGGTGCGGTACAAGCACCCCACTACGTTTATCGAACAGGCCAAAGCCGGCACCGCCGTGCAGGAAGAACACGAAGTCGGACCGCGCGATCTGCCGTTCGAGTTCATGCTGAACGCGCTGCGGCTTGTGGAAGGCTTTCCGGTGCATCAGTTCATCGAGCGCACGGGTATGTCGATGACGTCGATCGAACCGGCTTTGCAGGAAGCCGAGCGCCGCAAACTGATCACGCGCGACCACGAAAAAATTGCGCCGACGCCGCTTGGCCAGGCGTTCCTGAACGATCTGCAAGAACTGTTTCTGAAAGATCCGCAGTAATTGCGGGTCAACGGAGTTCCGCTGCGAGGTTTTTTCAGGTTACAATTTAAGGCTTGGAGGTGTGGCCGAGCGGTTTAAGGCACCGGTCTTGAAAACCGGCGAAGGAGCAATCTTTCCGTGAGTTCGAATCTCACCGCCTCCGCCAGAACCAAAAACAAAACCCTGCGAATTTTATGATTCGCAGGGTTTTGTTTTTTATGGCCTAACAGTTGGTCCATCATCCAGCAAAATTTCAGGGTGCGCGCGGTGAATGCTCTTGCGAGTCAAGACCGGCGCGCAATCATCACATTCCGACAGAATCCGCCTATGTCTGGTGAGCAGGTTTCGCCTGCGGTTACACATCGTCGGCATCGCGAACTTTGGGAAGCCATGTGAATAAGCCGCATGCGCACAAGGATATTGATCAGCTGTCGAGTCTGGTTGGTCCGCTGACCGTTGAGAAGGCAGCGGCACCCTCGTCCGAGTAAAAACTAGCGCCGACCTGCCACGGCGCACGCCTCACCTTTTTGACAGACAGGGAAAACCAGCATCAAAGCCGACCTCCCAAGGGTCGGCTTTTTTATTTGAGACATGAAAAAACCAACAGCACGATTCATTGGCACGAGTCAACTTTGACGACTTTTGACAAAACATCTGGAGCACGGCTGTTACTCTCGAGAGACACGCCCATATCAGGCGCTCTGTTCGTTCATATTGGAGACGTGAATATGCAAGAAAAGCAGAGCACTGAAATCACCTACTTTTTCGTTTCCCACGATTCGCATACCACGCTCGGCGGCCGGAACGGTTTCGGTTTGCGCAACGGCGTCAAGGACGGAAGAAAAATTCATGCGTAAGGCGGCGGTACGGCATGGCGACCCAACAACGACGCGCGGCTTTGTTATGGCTTATTCATCTACCATTCACGACGATGGCAAAAAAGTCGCACTGAGCAGTGATGAGGCGACATGTGGGAACTGCAAGGGAACGTTCAAGATATTTGGCACCGGCAAGGGCATGTCGGAACAAGGACGAGACGTCGTTGTTGAAGGCGACCTGGTGCTGTGCCCGTGCAAAAAGAACAGGGTAATTGCCGGTAGCAATCCGGGAATTTTTCTCAACACCGGTGGCGATGCGGGTACCGACGCGGGTGAATCTAATAGCGCGCAGGCAGTGGCAACAAAAGCTTGCCCGTATGCGTCATTGCCTCCTGACGAGCTGAAGTTTGTGCGCCGTATTTTCGTCTGGGACGCGACAACGGGTAATCCCACGGCCAATCGTGCCTTTGTAGCGGAGATCGACGGCAAGATGCTGTCCGGAAAGACGGATGGACAAGGCTATGCAACGATCAAGACAGAAGGCGAACAGCCGGTCAACATTCACATTTTGTTCTCTTCACCGAGACGCGACCTGAGACCTCGGCAGGAGACATGACCTTGGCTGACTACAAAATCGAGCACTGGACTTCGACACAAACCGCGTCGGAAGGTGAGAAACAGGAGACAGTCTCTATTTCTGTGGATGATCGCGCGGCGACGCGACAAGCAATTATCAATCGTGCCCGCCAAGGAGGGATGAATCTCATAGAACGTTCGGATTGGGCTGCGCACAAAAATCGTTCGTCGCGCATGACTAACGATTGGGACTACAGCAAAATTGCCATTCACCATGCCGGACGAAGTTTTTCATGCGGTCCCGCCGCTCTTCAACTGCAAGAGATTCAAGACATGCAGATGGGCAAAAGCGTTACACCGAGTGACGATATCGGATATCACTACGCCCTCGATTGTTACGGCAATATTTTTGAGGGCCGAGATATTCGGTTCAAGGGCGAGAATGTACATAACCACAACACCGGTGTCATTGGTATTGTGCTGCTGGAAAACCTGACGGATTCCGAAGAAGGGCGCGATGGCGTTGCGACGGTTCGAAAATTTCTTGATGCAGTCGGTTTGAACAAGCGTCCCCAGGTACCCGATAAGCAAAAGCAAGCCGTCAATCGCTTTATCGGCATTCTGCGGGAGTTCTTTTACATAAACACGCTTGGTGGCCATCGCGAATTTCCTGGGCAACTAGGGGAGGGCAAGATTTGCCCAGGAAACGTCGGCGTATCGCTTGTCAAAGAGCTTCGGAAATTGACAGGACTAAGTGCGCCATGAATGGAGCGAGAAAGTGGCCAGGCGTAATCCTGGGTGCCTGCGTCGCCATGACAGCGGTCATGTATACGGGCTACGTTAAGTCGTATCTTGACGAGGATGTGCAGACGACTTTCTTTATCAAGTGGTATCCAACGTTACAAATGGAGTTTCACGACCCGTTTGCTAACGAGGGGGATGACGTGCAAATCGACCAATTGCGCGTTGCTGATCGCGCCGTTTTTGCCGACTATTGCAAGTACCGGTTCGGCATTACGGGAAACAGCACCCAGGCGCTAGAGAAATGCAAAGGAGGAATTCCTGGCTATTTGTAGAGCCGCGCGACTCTGGCTTTCGACTTAGGCCAAGATCCCTGGCGTGCATTCATTCCATCGACATTGCCACCGTCATATCCAGTATGTCGCAAGTCAGGAAAGGGGGGACTTCCTGAAAGATTTCCGCCAGTCATCCGACACCATGATCTCGAGGACGGGCCGATAAGACCAGTGACCACCAATCCGCCAAAATCCAAACACCCGTTTGCCAGAAACAGGCTTCATCACTCGGTAAAAGCCCTCCCTTCACTTTGCAATGCCGCTGTCGATATCAAAGCTATTCGCGCCAATCGCGCGCATGTGAAGGAGAAGCTCATGAAAATCCGTTCGATAGCCATCGCCGTCATTTGCACAGCCGCGTGCGCGAGCGCCTCCGCAGCATCGTCCGACGACGACAGCTCCGCCGTATTCGGCGCAGCAAAATTATCCACGTTGCAGGACATAACTGGCAGCGTAAAGGCGGGGGCCTCGTCCGCGACCGTGGGTGCGGACGCGCTGCGCGGCGCGAGCGGGAATATCGGCGTCAACCTAGCGGCAGGCGCGCTGAACGCGCAGACAAACCAGATCGCGCTGATCACGACGCCGCAAGCGGAAATCGCCACACAGCAAAACATCCACGCAGTCACCCGGATGACCGGCAGCGCCATCGCCGAAATCGGCACAGGCGCCATGGCTGCGGTGAGCGGGAATATCGGCGTGAATATCGCGGGCGGCGTGGCGAATGCGCAGTTCAACGGGTTGGTGGTGCACTAGACGCATGGGACGCATCAAGCGCACTTAAACAACCGCGGTCGCCTCGACCTCGATCTTGAAACCGTAGTGCAATTGAGGAACCGGCACGACGGCACGGGCCGGTCGCGCGTCCCCTGCCCACTTCGCGTAGATCTGATTGAAGCTCGCCCAGTTCTCGACATCGACGATATAGACGCGCACCTGCGCCAGTTGCGCGACGCTGCTACCCGCGCTTTCGAGAGCGGCTCGCACATTGGCCAGCACCTGCTCGGCCTGAACCTCGAACGACGAGTCGGCCAGCTTCACGCCATGTGCATCGATAGGCAATTGCCCGGAGACAAAAGCAAAGCCATTTGCGACTGCCACATGACTGTAATGACCGCCGGGCTTTGCCAGCGTAGCGGGATTCTCCATGTGCGGCAGACGCGATTCGTTCTGACTACCAGCCATCGGTACCACTCCAAAAGGTGACGGGGAGTCAGCAGCATATCGCTGCACGCGAAACGACGCAGCGCACATGGCATGCTCGCTTCAACGAAAGCGCGAGCATTACCGGATTCGCATGCGGGATGCGGCCATGGTCGCTCAAAGCGCGCGGCTTCAATGCATGGAACATCAGGCGATGCACGACTCAGCGCTCAGTGCGCCCAGAGCCGCTTCGATAGACGAAGCCGCCTTATCGCTCGACGCAGCCTCCATCACACGCTAAGCAGATCCAGCTTCTCGCGCGCGTCGGCGCAACGGCGATTCAGGTCGCGATGCATCAACTGGCTGTCGAGGAGTGCCGACACATCCGACAAACCGTAATCAAAGCGCAGCACATATTCGATGTCCGTGTAATCGTGATAGACGCCGCTGTCAGCCAGCTTTTGCGCTTCGGCGAAAGCAGCATGTTGCCGTTCGCCGTTCATCAAATCTCTGATCGCCATGATTGCCGCTCCGAGGAACAGTAACTCCATCATAGCAATGCAATTTGCCGCGCACGGTCGCGCGGACGCAACACCTGGTGTTTTCCGCAGACGCGCCGGATGCACGCGCGCTACCCGCCTGTGGTAGGCGCGCGAACACGGAAAAGGCCAGCGTTCAAACCGCGGCGACAGGCGCCTTGGCCCCGTGCCATCTGATTACCAGGATTCGCCCGACGTAACACAGCACGCCCGCGACGCCCACGACGATGCCCATCCCTTTGGGCGAGCCGTCCTGCCAGAGCCCGACTGCAAGGCTCGACAACGCGCCGAGCGCGAGTTGCACCGCGCCGAATACGGCGGCCGCTGCACCCGCATTCATCGGATAACGGTGCATCAGATCGGTCGTGCAGTTTGCGGACAACACCCCCACCACGCCGACCACGAAGAACAGCCCGAACACGATCGACCACAAGCCGCCCAGCCCTGTCAGCGAGACAAAGCTCACGAATAGCGACGCCACGCAACTGACGGTGGCCGCAAACGAAATGATCCGCAGCGCGCCGAGCCGGCCGACGAGCCGCGTATTCATGAAATTGCCGAACATGATGCCGACGATATTCAGCGCGAACAAAAAGCCGTAATGCTGCGCCGATACGTGGAAATATTCGATGTACACGAAAGGCGTCGCGGTGATGTAAGCGAACATCGACGCAAACGCCATCCCGCCGCACAACATGTGCCCCCACGCGACCGGATCGCGCAGCAATCTGCCGTACGCGCCGAACGACTTCAGCAACGCGGACTGCGCGCGCTTTTCGGGCGGCCAGGTCTCCGGCACCTTCAGAAACGCGGTCACCGCGCACACCGAACCGAACAGCGTCAGCACGACGAACACCACGCGCCAGCCGCCGATCAGCAGCAACTGTCCGCCGATCAACGGCGCAAGCAACGGACCGATCGACGTGACGATGGCCAGCATCGACAGCACACGGGCGGCGTCGGTCGGACCATACGCATCGCGCGCAATCGCACGCGCGAGCACCGAAGCCGCGCCCGCACCGAGCGCCTGCACGAAGCGGAACGTCACCAGCGAGCCGATCGAAAACGACAGCGCGCACGCTACGCTCGCCAGCGCATACATGATGATGCCGCCGAGCAGCACCGGCCGCCGTCCATACGTATCCGACAGCGGTCCGTACAGCAGCATGCCGATCGAAAAGCCGAACATGAAACTGGTGAGCGTGGTTTGCGCCGCGCCCGTGCTGATCGCGAAGGCCTGCGCGATGGTCGGCAGGCTCGGCAGATACATGTCGATGGAAATCGGCCCGCATGCGGCAAGCGCACCGAGCAACAGGATCAGCCGGCCATCGGGCCGGCTCTGGGTGACGTGAGACATGGAAATCGGGAATCCGGATGAAGCGCCGCGCCGTCATCGTCGGCACGAACGGTGGAACGGGAAAGCGACAAGCTGAAGGCCCGATTGTACGCGACGGTTAATCCACCCGAGCGCGCCTCGCCTCGCCTTCTCGCCTTGCCTCGCCTTGCCTTGCCGCGCTGCGCTCCTGCGCGTCAGAGCGCGCAGCGTCAACTGGCCGCGGCGGCCGCGCGGTCGATCGGTTAAGCTGCCGCCTGAACCCTGCGGGCCGCGGACGAAGGTATTCGCGGCACCCCGTCCACCATTCTGTATCGACGTGCAATGACCGCCTTCCTGCTGATCTGGAGCCCCAAGAAGTGGCCGTGGCCCGAGTTGCCCGACGTCGCGAAACGCGTGGCCTCCGGCGTCGCGGTGACCGACGTGTGGGGCTGCGGATTCGCACGCAGCATCCTGCCGGGCGACCGGGTGTTCCTGCACCGCGTCGCGCAGGAACCGAAAGGCATCTTCGGCTCCGGCTACGTGACGCGCGCGCCGTACGAGGTCCCGGACGCGGCGACCAAACGCGGTTATCGCCTGTGTATCGATTTCGTCTACGACTGGCTGGTCGACGCGCATCAGGCGCCGGTGATTCCTCGTGAAGCGTTGCGCGTGCACCCGTTCTCGGTGCAGACATGGGATGCGCAAAGCTCCGGCACGGTGATCAAACCAATCGCGGAAGGCGCGCTGGAAAAGCGCTGGCGCGAGCTGACCGGAACGCGCAAGCCGCCGCCCGTCTCACCGCCAGTCCCGCAGACAGGCCCGACGCACTCCAGCAAAGTCACAGCGCATAAGGCCCACAGCAAAGCCACGAGCAAAGCCACGAGCAAGGCCGCGAATACGACCGCCACAGCCGACCCGGGCAAGCCCGCCCGCAAAACCCGTTGACGCTGACTCCGGTACAATTTCTCCACCTATCCCAGCGTCGCAAAACGCCGACCGGCAACCCGCGCCGCTGCGCAACCTCTATTCAGCCATCGCCATGTCCAATAACGAAATCCTCTTCGAACGCGCGCAACGCACCATCCCGGGCGGCGTGAACTCGCCGGTCCGCGCTTTCCGTTCCGTCGGCGGCACGCCGCGTTTCGTCGAGCGCGCTCAAGGCCCGTACTTCTGGGACGCGGACGGTCAGCGCTATATCGACTACATCGGCTCGTGGGGCCCGATGATCCTCGGCCACGTCCATCCCGAAGTGCTGGAGGCGGTGCAGCGCGTGCTGGGCAACGGCTTCTCGTTCGGCGCGCCGACCGAATCTGAAGTGGAAATCGCCGAGGAAATCTGCAAGCTGGTGCCGTCGATCGAACAGGTCCGCATGGTGTCGAGCGGCACTGAAGCGACCATGAGCGCGCTGCGTCTCGCGCGCGGCTTCACGAATCGCAGCCGTATCGTCAAATTCGAAGGCTGCTATCACGGTCATGCCGACAGCCTGCTGGTCAAGGCCGGTTCGGGTCTGCTGACCTTCGGCAATCCGACCTCGGCAGGCGTGCCGGTCGACATCGCGAAGCACACCACGGTCCTCGAATACAACAACGTCGCCGAACTCGAAGAGGCGTTCAAGGCGTTCGGCAACGAGATCGCGTCGGTGATCGTCGAGCCGGTGGCGGGCAACATGAACCTCGTGCGCGCCACGCCCGAATTCCTGCAGGCGTTGCGCCGTCTATGCACCGAGTACGGCTCGGTGCTGATTTTCGACGAAGTGATGTGCGGTTTCCGCGTGGCGCTCGGCGGCGCGCAAGAGGTGTACGGCATCACGCCGGACCTGACGTGTCTGGGCAAGGTGATCGGCGGCGGCATGCCGGCCGCAGCGTTCGGCGGACGTCGCGACATCATGGCTCACCTCGCGCCGCTCGGCGGCGTGTATCAGGCGGGCACGCTGTCGGGCAATCCGATCGCGGTGGCCGCCGGTCTGAAGACGCTGCAACTGATCCAGGCGCCGGGCTTCTACGACACGCTGGCCGCGCGCACCGCCCGTCTCGCGCAAGGTCTGTCGCAAGTCGCGCGCGAAGCGAAGGTGCCGTTCTCGGCGGATTCGCTCGGCGGCATGTTCGGCATCTACTTTACGGACTCGGTTCCGGGCAGCTTCGCCGATGTCACGAAGAGCGACGTGCCGCGCTTCAACGCGTTCTTCCACAAGATGCTCGACGCGGGCGTGTACTTCGCGCCGTCGGCGTATGAAGCGGGCTTCGTGTCGAGCGCGCACGACGACGCGATCATCGACGCGACGATCGACGCAGCGCGCAGCGCATTCGCGTCGCTCGCGGGTTGAAGAAACGCGGCGCGAGCCGCACCTTGCTGAATACGAAGCTCTACCTAGTCTAGCCACCGCACCCGACCGGACACCGATGTTTTCGCAAACCGATTTCGTCCATATGGAACGCGCGCTTGCGTTGGCCAAGCGCGGCATGTACACCACCGACCCGAATCCGCGCGTGGGTTGCGTGCTCGTCAAGAACGGCGAGGTGATCGGCGAAGGCTTCACGCAACCGGCCGGTCAGGATCACGCCGAGGTTCGCGCGTTGAAGGACGCGCGCTCGCGCGGCCATGATCTGCGCGGCGCTACTGCTTACGTGACGCTCGAACCGTGCAGCCATTTCGGCCGCACGCCGCCGTGCGCGAACGCGCTGATCGAAGCGCAGGTCGCGCGCGTCGTCGCGGCGATGGAAGATCCGAATCCGCAGGTATCCGGGCGTGGGCTGAAGATGCTGCGCGACGCCGGCATCGAAGTGCGTTGCGGCCTGCTTGCGCAGGAAGCGCACGAACTGAACATCGGCTTCGTGTCGCGGATGACGCGCGGCCGTCCGTGGGTTCGCATGAAAGTCGCGGCGTCGCTTGATGGCCGCACCGGTTTGCCGTCGGGCGTCAGCCAGTGGATCACCGGCGAAGCGGCACGCGCGGATGGTCACGCGTGGCGCGCTCGCGCATCGGCGATTCTGACGGGCATCGGCACGGTCAGGGAAGACAATCCGCGCATGACGGTGCGCGCGGTCGATACGCCGCGTCAGCCGCAACGCGTGTTGATCGACAGTCAGCTCGATGTGCCGCCGGACGCGCAGATTCTGGCCGGTGCACCCACGCTGATTTTCTGCGGCAATCTCGACCAGCGTCACACCGACCGCGCCAATGCATTGCGCGACCGTGGCGCCGAGATCGTGCAGATGGCGAACGCGGCCGGCAAGGTCGATCTGCCCGGCATGCTGAAGGCGCTCGGCGAACGCAACGTGAACGAATTGCACGTCGAGGCGGGCTATAAACTGAACGGCTCGCTGCTGCGCGAAGGTTGCGTCGACGAACTGCTCGTGTATCTCGCGCCGAACCTGCTCGGCATGGACTCGATGAGCATGTTCAACCTGCACGCACCCGACACGCTCGAAGGCCGCGTCAAACTGAATTTTCACGCAGTGGACCGGATCGGCGACGATCTGCGGATTCTCGCGCGCTTTGCGCCTCTGGCGGCGTCGCAAGCCAGCCCCGCAGAACCCGGCGACGATCCAGCGTCCTCCCCCGTTTCGAATTGATCAAGGACTAGCACGATGTTTACAGGAATCGTCGCGGCAGTGGGCCGCATCGAATCAGTCAAGCCTCTGGGCACGGATGGCGACGCGGGCGTGCGCCTGAACGTCGAAGCCGGCGGCCTCGATCTCGGCGACGTGCAACTGGGCGACAGCATCACGATCCAGGGCGCGTGCATGACGGTGGTTGCGAAGACCGCGCATTCGTTCGAAGTCGACGTGTCGCGCGAAAGTCTCAACTGCACGGCAGGTCTCGGCGAACCCGGCGAGGTCAATCTGGAGAAGGCGCTGCGTGCGCATGACCGGCTGGGCGGACATATCGTGTCAGGTCACGTCGACGGACTGGGTACGGTTACGCATTTCGCGCCGGTTGGCGAGTCGCACGAATTACGCGTGCTCGCGCCGCGTGAGATTGGCCGCTATCTCGCGTTTAAAGGATCGGTCACGGTCAACGGCGTGAGTCTGACCGTCAATTCGGTGAAGGATCGTGACGATGGGTGCGAGTTTTCGATCAACCTGATTCCGCACACGGTCGAGGTGACTGCGCTCAAGCATCTGCGCGTAGGGGCGAAGGTGAATCTGGAGATCGATCTGATTGCGCGGTATGTGGAGCGGATGCTGTCGACGGGTCAGGACCTGCGCAAGGTCTGACAGTCGGGTTGAAGCTGGCCTTCTGTTTTATCTGCTCGATGTCCGGTGGATGGAATGAAGGGCCAGCAGCGTGTTGCAGATTTCGCCAATTAAAAACGAATCGAAGCTGCCCGCCTTCTCTTCTGGTGTCTCACACCCGACGCGCTCCTCCGGTTCGCGGCCACGAAGTCTTTAACTCTCCTACCCTCCCCCTGCGTTGAAATTGATGCGACTCGCGCATCGCGCGAACGCTGCCAACTGATGTAATTCAGACGTGCCCCTTCTCCGCATCCTTTTCGCGAAAACAGCCACCTGTCCCGCGAAAAAACATGAAATTCCAAATTCGATTATGTTTCGTCGTCGCAGCAAATCGCTGCGCGTAAGCGAACTGTATTTATCGGATTGGCGTCGGGTTGCGTGAGCAATCGACGCCCGCGTATCAGCGGAGCGAGACCATGGAAAAGAAGGGTTACGGGGGCACGGTGACGGACACGGCCGCGCCTCGGCAGGGCGTCGTAGGCGGCCTCGTGTATATATTCGAACAGGTGATGCCGGACCCGTTCGTGCTTTCAATTGGCTTGACGGTGGTGGTCAGTCTGCTGGCCTTTGCGTTCGCGCCGCACGCCTCCGTGCCGACGTTGCTGACTTCCTGGTACGGCGGCACATTCAACATTCTCGGCTTCGCGTTGCAGATGATCCTGATCCTCGCGACAGGTTACGCAATCGCCGAAGCTCCGATCGTGCAGCGCGGCTTGCGCGCCATGGCTTCACGCGTGCAGACACCGGCTCGGGCGGCGTTGCTGGTGTTCCCCGTGGTCGGCATCTGTGCATGGCTCAACTGGGGACTCGGGCTGATTGTCGGCGCGCTGCTTTCACGTGAGATCGCCCGGCGGGTGAAGGTGGATTTCGCATGGCTCGTCGCGGGCAGCTATTCGGCGTGGTCGATCTGCAATAGCGGTTTGTCGAGTTCGATTGCGTTATCGCAGGCGTCGCACGGCAACGCGTTGAATCTCGTGGAGAAAGCGACCGGCCAGGTCGTTCCGTTGAGCGAGACGGTGTTCGCGTCGTTCGTGCTGGTTCCGACCGTGCTGGTGGTCGTCGTGATGACCGCCGTATTCATCTGGATTCACCCCAAAGCCGAACACGTCGTCGCGTTCAATCAAACCGGCCCGCAAGGCGATAGCGGCAGCGATGCCGATGCCGATCCCCACGCCCGCCAGTCCGCTGCGACCTCGTTCGCGGCGCGGGTCGAACAATCCATGTTCGGCACCCTGATCATGCTGCTGCTGGGCGTCGGTTATCTGGCCATGACGTGGCACACCAAGGGCTTCGAACTCGACATCAACACGACGATCCTGATCTTCCTGCTGGTCGGCCTCGCGTTGCAGCGCACGCCGATTGCGTACGCCGACGCGATCCGCCGCGCCGCGCGGCAGACCGGCTCGATGCTGCTGCAATACCCGATGTACGGCGGCATCATGGGCATCATGACGGGGACCGGGCTCGCGGCCACCATCGCCAAGACTTTCGTGGTGATCGCGACACCGGTCACGCTGCCGCTGTGGAGCTATCTCAGTTCGCTGATCATCACGCTGCTCGTACCGAGCGCGGGCGGCCACTGGGCGGTTCAGGGGCCGTTCGTGCTGCCCGCCGCACTCGGCTTGCACGCGTCGATTCCCCGCACCACGATGGGCGTGGCGATGGCGGAAAACGTCTCCAACATGCTGCAACCGTTCTGGGCCGTGCCGGTGGTGGCGATTGCAGGCATTCGCATTCAGCGCGTGATGGGCTACACGGCGATTACGTTCGTCGTGTCGCTCGTGATTTATGCCGCGGCGCTGTGGCTGGTTCCGTGACGCCATGATTTCGGCTAGGGCCGCTGGCTATCGAGCGGGCGGCCTGTGGCCTCTTGCCTCTGTCAGCGGCCGGGAGCCGGACGGCGCTCGCCATGTCTTGCGGAACGTGTGAGCCTCGCTGTCGCCTCCCTCGGTCCGCAGATGCGGCTTATGGCGGCTTCATCGAACTTCGATGTCCTTTTATCCGCGAGCTGGCGTCTGTGACCTACCCCCGGAGCGGATCGTCAAACGCGTCGCTCCACGCGAGCAGACCGCCCGTCGACAGCCCGCCAGCAAAGGCCTGGCGGCAGTCCGCTCCGATTGCACCCGGCCCGCACGCCGATCGTTTGAACGAGCATAGCAACCCCGGATATCCCATCGCCAGTCGGCCAAACGGCCTATGCCATCCGTCGGAGGCGACTTGGACCCGCGCGTGGCGTAAAATACGCGCTTTCCCGAAAATCTCGCCAACATGACGCTCGCCTCCACTCAAGAGATCATCGCCGAACTGAAAGCCGGCCGGATGGTGATCCTCGTCGACGAAGAAGATCGCGAAAACGAGGGCGACCTCGTGCTCGCCGCCGAGTTCGTCACGCCGGAAGCGATCAATTTCATGGCGCGTTACGGCCGTGGCCTGATCTGCCTGACGTTGACGCAGGAACGCTGCAAACAGCTCAACCTGCCGCTGATGACCTACCGCAACGGCACGCAGTACGGCACGGCGTTCACGGTCAGCATCGAAGCAGCGGAAGGCGTCACCACTGGCATTTCGGCGGCCGACCGCGCCCGCACCATCGCGGCCGCGGTCGCACCGGACGCCAAGCCGGAGCACATCGTCCAGCCGGGCCACGTGTTTCCGATCATGGCCCAGCCGGGCGGCGTGCTGGTGCGCGCCGGTCATACCGAAGCGGGCTGCGACTTCACCGCGCTGGCGGGCCTCGCGCCGGCCTCGGTAATCTGCGAAGTGATCAACGACGACGGCACGATGGCTCGGTTGCCGGATCTGATCGAATTCGGCAAGGTGCACGGTCTGAAGGTCGGCACGATTGCCGATCTGATCCACTATCGCAGCCGGACCGAGTCGATCGTCGAGCGCATTTGCGAACGCACCATGCAGACCGCGCACGGCGCGTTCCGCGCGGTCATGTATCTCGACCAGCCGAGCGGCCAGCCGCACATCGCGCTGGTGCGCGGCACGCCGTGCACGGATCAGGACACGCTGGTGCGCGTGCACGAGCCGCTGTCGGTGCTGGATCTGCTCGAAGTCGGCGAATCCACTCACTCGTGGACGCTCGACGCGGCCATGAAAGAAATCGCCGAACGCGACTGCGGCGTGATCGTGCTGCTGAATTGCGGCGATTCGAAAGACCATCTGATCGACGTCTTCAAGGCGTTCGACTCGAAGGAAAAAGCAGAGGCGCTCAAACGCCGCCCGGTCGACTTCAAGACCTACGGCATCGGTGCGCAGATTCTGCGCGAGCTAGGGGTCGGCAAGATGCAGGTTCTGTCGAACCCACGCAAGCTGGGCAGCATGTCGGGCTACGGCCTCGAAGTCACCGGCTTCGTCCCAATGCCCGGCAGCAAAGCCCAAGCCCCGCAAGGCTGACCCGACCATTCACGCGCCTGGCGCCCACTCAAAACACTACGGAAGTCACATGGAAATCGGACAATATCAACCGAATCTCGACGGCGACGGACTGCGCATCGGCATCGTCCAGGCGCGTTTTAACGAACCCGTCTGCAACGGCCTCGCCGACTCGTGCATCGAAGAACTCGAACGCCTCGGCGTGACCGGCGAAGACGTGCTGCTGGTCACGGTACCGGGCGCACTGGAAATCCCGCTGGCACTGCAAAAGCTCGCCGAAAGCGCGCAATTCGATGCGCTGATCGCGCTCGGCGCGGTGATTCGCGGCGAGACCTATCACTTCGAACTGGTGTCGAACGAAAGCGGCGCGGGCATTACGCGTATCGGTCTGGACTTCGGCATTCCGGTCGCGAACGCCGTGCTGACCACCGAAAACGACGAACAGGCGGTTGCCCGCATGACCGAAAAGGGTCGTGACGCAGCGCGCGTGGCCGTCGAAATGGCGAACCTCTCGGTCGCGCTCGAACAACTCGGCGGCGACGACGAGGAAGAAGACGAAGAAGAGGACGAAGCATGAAGAGCGCACGCCGACGCTCCCGCGAACTAGCCACGCAGGGGCTTTACCAGTGGCTGCTGTCGGGTTCGCCCGCCAGCGAAATCGAAGCGCAGCTGAGCGGCGCCCAAGGTTTCGACAAGGCCGATCGCGAGCATCTGGACGCGCTTCTGCGCGGCGTGATCCGCGATTCGGACGCGTTGTCCGCCGACATCGCACCGTGCCTGGATCGTCCGATCGAACAACTGTCGCCGGTCGAACGCGCTGTTCTGCTGGTCGCTGCATTCGAACTGAAGAATCACGTCGATATTCCCTATCGCGTAATCATCAACGAAGCAGTCGAGCTGACCAAAACATTCGGCGGCTCGGACGGCTACAAGTACGTCAACGGCGTACTGGACAAGCTGTCCGCGCAATTGCGCGCAGCTGAAACGCAGGCGGCTCGCAAGTCGTAAGCGTCAGGCGCATGACGGGACACCCTGTCATGCGCCTTTTTTGTAGCGAGTCGAACCGCTGGAAAGGACGCCGCGTTGCGCATGTCTGAGCTGGTGCGCGGGGAACCCCGATCAGCCGTAATCGGGCACGCAACGCCGTCCTGCTTTTGCTCTGAACTGGATTTGATCGTATGAACTCCGTGACCGAACCCCTCGTGCGGCTTGCTGCCCGCGTCGACGCCATCCAGCCGTTCTATGTGATGGAACTGGCCAAGGAGGCCGCGCTCCTCGAGCGCGACGGGCGCGACATCATTCACATGGGAATCGGCGAGCCCGATTTCACGGCACCCGAGCCTGTAATCGAGGCTGCGGCAAACGCGCTGCGCCGGGGCGTCACGCAATACACCAATGCGCTCGGCCTGCACGCGCTGCGTGAAGCGATCTCCGCGCATTACGCCGAGTTCTACGGCGTGAACGTCGATCCGGCGCGAATCGTCGTCACCGCGGGTGCATCCGCCGCGTTGTTGCTGGCCTGCGCCGCGCTGGTCGACCGCGACGACGAAGTGCTGATGCCGGACCCGTGCTACCCATGCAACCGTCATTTCGTGATCGCCGCCGAAGGCAAGCCGGTCATGGTGCCGAGCGGCCCGGCCGAACGTTTCCAGCTGACCGCCAGCGACGTCGAGCGCCTCTGGAACGAGCGCACTCGTGGCGTGCTGCTCGCTTCGCCGTCGAACCCGACCGGCACGTCGATCGAGCCAGCCGAACTTGAACGCATCGTCAAGGCGGTGCGGGCGCGTGGCGGCTTCACGATCGTCGACGAGATCTATCAGGGCCTGAGCTACGACGCAAAGCCCGTCTCGGCGCTCTCGTTCGGCGACGACGTGATCACCGTCAACAGTTTCTCGAAGTACTTCAACATGACCGGCTGGCGTCTGGGCTGGCTCGTGGTGCCGCCCGGCATGGTTAGCGCGTTCGAAAAGCTCGCGCAGAACCTGTTCATCTGCGCGTCGGCGCTCGCGCAGCACGCGGCCCTCGCCTGCTTCGAGCCGGAAACCATCGCCATCTATGAAGAGCGGCGGCTCGAGTTCAAGCGCCGCCGCGACTTCATTGCACCGGCTCTGGAATCGCTCGGTTTCTCGGTGCCGGTCATGCCCGACGGCGCGTTCTACGTCTATGCCGATTGCCGTACGGTCGCGCATAAGGCAGCCGGGGACAGCGCCGCGCTCACCAAGGCCATGCTGCACGACGCGGGCGTGGTGCTGGTACCGGGTATGGATTTCGGCACACACGCGCCGAGGGAGTACATCCGCTTGTCGTATGCAACTGCGTATCCGAAGCTGGAAGAGGCAGTGGATCGGCTGGCGAAGCTGTTCGGGCAGCAATAGGCTTACGAACAGCATCACTCCCCAAACGCAAAAAAGGACACTCGAAAGTGTCCTTTTTTGTTGCTGCCGAGTTTTTGCGACGCGCTATCCAGCTCAAGCTGCCAGACCGCCACGTAGTCAGATCAGGCGCCCAGCTCCGAGGCCGACGCCACGTGCTTCGTGGCATTCGCATCGTCCTGATCGGCTGCAGAGGACTTTGCCGGCGCGTTCAGCGCGTGACCGCCGTCGAGCGTCACCTGAACCCGCTTGGCGCTGCTCGCTGCCGCCTGAGCCGTATTGGCCGACGCGGTCAGAACTGGCGTCGGCGACTGCGGTGCGTTGATCGGCACCTTGCGGCCCCGTGCCACGTCGCGCAGACGGCCACGCTCGGCCATCACCTTGGCGCCGTAGCCGCCGTCGTCCTGCGAACTGGAGCCGACGTACAGACGCAAGCCGCCCGGCAGCGAACCGCCGCGTGCGATGCAATCCTTCAGCACCAGCGCGCCCACCTTGATGTTCGCGACCGGTTCGAGCGCCGCGCCTTCACCGCCGAAATACTGGAATTTGTCCGAGTGCACCTTGGACATCACCTGCATCAGGCCTTGCGCGCCGACGCCGCTCTCGGCGTACGGGTTGAAACCCGATTCGATTGCCATCACGGACAGCAGCAGCAGAGGATCGAGGCCGACTTCACGGCCGGTGTCGAACGCGGCCTTCACGAGCTCGCTAACGGGCTCCTGAGCGACGCGATAACGGCGCGCCAGGTACGACGCAACCAGATCCTGCTCGCGGCTCGATACCAGCACGCGATCGTCGCGCGCATCGGCCGAAACGCGTTGGGCCGGGATCAGGCGAGCCAGCGCGGTGACGCTTTGCATGGTGCGCGGATCGAGCCCGTTCAGAGCGGCGACACCCATACCGGCCGAACCGGAATTGTCGATAGCGCTGTCGACGCTGGTGTTGCTGGTGGTGAAGCTGACGTTGGTGCCGGTGACGCCACTGGGAGCGTCGGAATTGCTCGTATTGGCACTGACCGACAGCGACTCGTCAGACGACGACGCGTTTGCCGGCGGACCGAAAGCTGGTAGCGGATTGCCTTGCAGCAAACGCGCAGGGCCAGCTTGCACAGCGGCGGAAATAACCGGCATCAGCTTGGCAGCCAAGGTGCCGCGCAGCGTAGGCATCAGCCAGAGGGTGACGGCCATAACGACCGCAACAGCGCCGACGATGCTAAACAGATGATGACTCACTCGCGTCCCGCGACGCAGCACTCCTCGCACAGCCTGTGCGATACGCTCATCGGGACGCCACGATAACCAGGCGTTCATTCAGATCTCCCATCTTGCATGATCCGCGAACTCCGCCGAATAAAAATGGCGGCACTACATGTTCGAAGAGTCAAGACACCGCGCGCTCTGTCTGGTTAGGGCAGCAACGATGTCGGGAAACGGCAAATACCGTCTGTGGGGAGCCATTCGGGAAGAATGACCCGCTGCATCTCGAAAAATGCAAGCGGTGGCTCCCACGCGAAAAACCAGCGTCAGCGGACGCTGGTGGGGCCCTCAAAAAGGCCGTCAATACCGTCAGTACCGTGCAGGGGGGTCGGTAATCGGTGACGCGTTGCGTCGAAAGGGACCGGGGGCAGTGGTAAAAGGTTCACGCCCTGCAACCAATGTGGACGGATTCTATGCAGGGTTTTATAGATCGTCAACACTATAGAACGGCAAATGTATAACTATTTGTAATAATGAACAGTGTTCAGACCGTGAAGAACGGCTCAGCATGCGCCTTTTGGGGCATCTCAAATTGTCCGTTCGGTCTAGGCCGTTCGGCTAATCTACGTGCGCTATCCAACGCAGGTAAAATCGACAATCGTTCCGGCGCCGTGAAACCTGCTGCGCCCTTCTTTTCCGCCACTTTTTTGCCGCCCAGCCGGCATTGAAGCGGCTCTGAACCGCACCAGATGAAATACAAAGACCTGCGTGATTTTGTCGGCCGTCTCGAGACAATCGGTGAACTGCGCCGTGTCTCGCAAAAAGTCTCACCCAACCTGGAAATGACCGAATTGTGCGACCGCGTTCTGCGCGCCGGCGGTCCGGCTCTGCTGTTTGAGAACAAGGAGGAGCATGCGTTCCCGGTACTCGGCAATCTCTTCGGCACGCCGCGGCGCGTCGCGCTCGGCATGGGTGTCGACGCGCAAGCCGGTGAAGGCGACGGCGCAGCGCTGGAGTCGCTGCGCGATGTCGGCCGACTGCTTTCTGCGTTGAAGGAGCCGGAGCCGCCCAAAGGGCTCAAGGACGCGGGCAAACTGTTCTCGCTGGCGAAGGCGGTTTGGGATATGGCGCCGAAGACGGTGAGCGCGCCGCCCTGCCAGGAAATTGTCTGGGAAGGCAACGATGTCGACCTCGGCAAACTGCCCATTCAGACTTGCTGGCCGGGCGACGTCGGTCCGCTGGTGACATGGGGCCTGACCGTCACAAAAGGTCCGAATAAGACTCGACAGAATTTAGGCATATATCGCCAGCAGTTGATCGGACGTAACAAATTGATCATGCGCTGGCTCGCGCATCGCGGCGGTGCGCTCGATTTTCGCGAATTCGCGCTGCAGAATCCGGGCAAGCCGTATCCGGTAGCCGTGGTGCTGGGCGCCGATCCGGCAACGATTCTCGGCGCGGTCACACCGGTGCCCGACACGTTGTCCGAATATCAGTTCGCCGGGTTGCTGCGCGGCGGTCGCACGGAACTCGCGAAGTGCCTCACGCCCGGCGTCGATGGCTTGCAGGTGCCCGCCCGCGCCGAAATCGTGCTCGAAGGCTTCATCTATCCGCAGGAAGGCACGCCCTCGCCTGCCCCGGCTGGTGCGCCGCCACGTCCGGCCAAGGGCGCGTCGGCGGCTTATGAGCATGCGCTCGAAGGCCCGTACGGCGACCATACCGGCTACTACAACGAACAGGAGTGGTTCCCCGTCTTCACCGTCGAGCGGATCACGATGCGCCGCGACGCGATCTATCACTCGACCTACACCGGCAAACCGCCTGACGAACCCGCCGTGCTGGGCGTCGCGCTGAACGAAGTGTTCGTGCCACTGTTGCAGAAGCAGTTCACCGAGATTACCGACTTCTACCTGCCGCCCGAAGGTTGCAGCTACCGCATGGCGATCGTGCAGATGAAGAAGAGCTACCCCGGCCACGCCAAGCGCGTGATGTTCGGCGTGTGGAGCTTCTTGCGGCAGTTCATGTACACGAAGTTCATCGTCGTGGTCGACGAAGACGTGAATATTCGCGACTGGAAGGAAGTGATCTGGGCGATCACCACGCGCATCGACCCGGTGCGCGACACGGTGCTGGTGGACCGCACGCCGATCGATTATCTCGATTTCGCATCGCCCGTGGCGGGGCTCGGGTCGAAGATGGGACTCGACGCGACCAACAAATGGCCCGGTGAAACCGATCGCGAATGGGGCCGACCGATCGTCATGGACGATGCGGTCAAACAGCGCGTCGATACCTTGTGGAACGAGTTGGGCCTGTAAGGCGAGCCGTACAACAAGACCAATAACAAAACTGATGGAGCAGTTGCACGGATGCACGCCTTTTCAATGATGTCGGATGGTTTTTTTCTGTCGTTGTCGCTGTGTCTGGATATCGGCCTGGTGAACGTGGCCATTATTTCGCTGACGCTGTCGCACGGTTTCAAGCCTGGCTTCTGGCTCGGCCTCGGTTCATGCGTCGGCGATCTGATTTACGCGGCGCTCGCGCTCGCCGGCATGGCTGCGCTGCTGCAATTCGAATCGGTGCGCTGGGTCGTGTGGATCGGCGGGGCGGCGATTCTGCTGTTCCTTACCTGGAAGATGGCGCGTGAGGCGATGTTCCCCGCGTCGGCGCCGGCGGTGGCTGGCGAAGCGGATGCCGCTGCGCCGCATCGGTCCCCGTGGCGCGGATTCTTGCGCGGGGTGCTGCTGGCCGTGTCGTCGCCCTCGGCGATCCTGTGGTTCGCGGCTGTCGGCGGGGCGCTGATCGCCAAAGCCGGCGCGACGAGTCCAACGACGGCGCTGGTGTTTCTCGGCGGCTTCTTCCTCGGCGGGCTGTGCTGGACGCTCTTTATCTGCGGACTCGGCAGTCATGGGCGCAAACGCGCGGGTGCCGGTTTGCTCCGCGGATGTCATGTGTTGTCCGCGCTGCTGTTCGCGTATTTCTCGTATAGCGTGATCGTTAATGGATACCGCGATCTGATTCTTCAGACGGCGCAGGTAGTTGGCTGATAGCTAAGACCAGATAAAAAAACGGCTCGCGGATCAATCCGGCGAGCCGTTTTTCTTTGCCCGGCACCGTTTAGCAGCGCCAAGGCGATGGGATTACGCAAGGTACTGCGCGAGCTTTTCCAGATCGACGTTGCCGCCGCTCACTACCACGCCCACGCGCTTGCCCTTCACCGGCACCACGCCGTTGAGCACGGCCGCAGCAGCCAGACAGCCGGTCGGTTCGACCACAATCTTCATGCGCTGCGCGAAAAAGCGCATGGTTTCGACCAGTTGCGCGTCGCTGACCGTTTCGATCCGCGCGACCAGCTTGCGAATAATCGCGAACGTGTAGTCGCCGAGGTGTGTGGATGCAGCGCCGTCGGCGATCGTACGAGGTGTGTCGATATGCACGATCTCGCCACGCGCCAGCGATTGCTGACCGTCATTGCCCGCCTCCGGCTCGATGCCGATCACCGTGCATTCGGGACTCAAAGCCGCTGCGGACAATGCGCTGCCGCCAATCAATCCGCCGCCGCCAAGGCAAACGACCAGCACGTCGAGCGGACCAGTTTCGTCGATCAGCTCTTTTACCGCCGTGCCCTGCCCGGCAATCACATGCGGATGGTCGTACGGCGGAATCAGCGTCATGCCGCGCTCTTCGGCGAGGCGTCGGCCGATTTCTTCGCGGTTTTCCGTGTAGCGGTCATAGGTAATGACTTCGCCGCCGTACCCTTTCGTCGCGGCGACTTTGGCGGCGGGTGCGTCGTGCGGCATGATGATCGTCGCGTGAATGCCCGCGAGGCGCGCCGACAGCGCAATCGCCTGAGCGTGATTCCCCGACGAATAGGTCAGCACACCCGCCTCGCGCTGCTGCGCGTCGAAGTGCGAGATCGCGTTATAAGCGCCGCGAAATTTGAACGCGCCCATGCGCTGAAAATTTTCGCACTTGAAGAACACCGACGCGCCCGTGCGTTCGTTGAACGTGCTCGAGGTCAGAACGGGGGTGCGGTGAGCGACGCCTTCGAGACGCGCTGCGGCGTCGAGTACGTCGTCGAAAGTGGGAGCGGGAAGCACTTGCACGGCGGGATTCTCCAAAGCGTTGGCGAAACAGCCATTCTCCCAGCTTCACTGGTGCTTTGGAACGTTACTCGTACGCCGGGCGCCATCCCTGAGCAATGACGCCCTATTAAAATCGAAACGTAAAAACAACAACGGCGTAACCCGGCATTCAAGCCGGCGTTACGCCTTCAACACATCTTTCAGAAAGGGCTATGCAATTAGCGGCGATAGTAGCCGTGGCCGTATCCGTGACCGCCGTAATAACCGCGATAGTAGCCATGGTGATAATACGGACGGCCATAACCGCCGTAATACCCGCCCACGACGACTGCCGGCGGCGGAGCATACACGACAGGCGGTGCATAGACCGGCGGCGGCGGCGCGTAATAGACCGGCGGAGGCGCGGCATAAACCGGATAAGCCGGCGCGACCGGAATTCCGATACCGATCCCTACGGAAACATGCGCCTCGGCGGCACCGGCGACTCCCAAGCCGAGTGCTGCGGCAACGACAAACGGAACGATCTTTTTCACTTCTATTCTCCTAGCGCGGCCCACCAAGGTCGCCGACTTCGCATGCCTTGCATGCTATGAATTCAATGTATCGAAAAAGGCCGGGACCATCTGTTCGCATTTGTTGCAAATTGCAATTAGCCACATCGGGCTCCCTTTCTCTTTGCTGCGACATTGTCAAAAATTGGGGGGCACCCATTGGAAAATCAAGGGTTTAGCGGATCTAACGCAGGCGATTCTTTTACTTCACACAATTACAGGCTTTACACGCGCACTTTTCAGTAATCTTTGATTACAAATTCGCTTCAATCCTGACGATGCGAATGAAAAATCCAATAAAAAATGCCCGGCGAAATCTCGCCGGGCATTCTCACCACCGTCCGCTATCGGTTCAGCCGACTTTCACGTAAGCAAATTCGCGCGACACGTTCGGCGGGACATACGCGCCGCTGATCCGCACTCGCGGCGTCAATCGTTTCTTCTGATCCCACCAGCGACGGCGCTGTGCATGTGTCAGGAACCGCAAGTGCTTTCGGTAAGAAAAAATACTCATGTGAACCTCCCGAATCTGACTGCGAAACGAATTTACCCAGAAACAGCAACTGCAAAGCCGGCTTTCGGATGAAACGTCAGTAGAAGAAACGTCAGTAGAACGTGTTCAGAAGATTGTGAGCAGTTTCCAGGCCTACGAGTGCCGCGCCGCCAGATACCTGCCCGCAGCCGCCATATCGCCTGCAAATTGATCAGAGGAAATCGCGTGCCGTGACGCTGCCTGTTGCCGGATGCGCGATACTTCTGCATTCCCGTTCATCGGATATTCCGTCTGGAGCCGGTAATCATGTCCCAGTCCCCTTTGCCGCGCCTCGGTTTTATCGGCGCCGGGCGGCTCGCGCGGTGTCTTGCGCTGAGCTTTTCACGCGCCGGTTACCCGGTCACCGCCGTCGCGAGCCGCTCGGCGGCCTCGGCCAGCCGGCTTGCCAGTCAAATCGGGCATTGCGTGGCATTCGACGATCCACAACAGGTCGTCGACGCCGCTGATGTAGTGTTTTTAGCCGTTCCCGACGACAGCATCGGTACGTCAGCGCACACACTGCGGTTCGGCCCGGACGCCGCTGCGCACGAGCACGGCAAGGCGCTGGTGCACTGCAGTGGCGCGTCGCCGGTCGAACTGCTGGCGCCGGCTCGCGATCAGGGTGTTTCAATCGGTGGTTTCCATCCACTTTACCTGTTTAGCGGCGACCTCGCCGACCTCGACCGAATCGCCGGTTGCTCGGTGACGATCGAGGCCGACGGCGCGTTGAAAGACACGCTGACAGCGCTGGCCACGGCGCTGCGCTGCCATCCGCTGTCGATTCCGGCGGGCGGCCGCATGCTGTATCACGCCGCCGCGCACTATGCCGCAAGTTTCGCGCTGTGCAGCCTGGCCGAATGCGTCGCGTTATGGCGCACACTGGGTTTCGCCGAAGACGACGCGTTGCGCGCGCTGCTGCCGATGCTTTCCGGCACCATCGAAACCGCCCGCGACAAGGGTTTGCCCAACGCGCTGGCGGGTCCGGTGTCACGCGGCGACACAGGCGTGGTCGAAAAACAGTTGACGCTGCTGGAAGGCCTCGGCGGCGATCACGCGGCGCTGTACGGTTTGCTGACCCGCCGCGCGGTCGCACTCGCGGAACGTCGCGCGACACCGCCCTCGGCGATCGGCTCGATCGCGGAAGTGGTGGAAGATTCGCTCGCGCGCGCTCTGAATCAGGCTGCGGCAGGTGCAAGCGTCAAGTAAGCCGTGATAATGTGACGTCCGGCGCCGCGCGAGAATCCGCTGGCGCCGCGCTTCGGGACCAACAGACGAGAACGCACAATGATCAAGGTCAGCATCCTTTATCCGTATCGGGAAAACGGCCACTTCGACGTGGACTATTACTGCGTCACGCATATGCCGCTCGCGGCGAAGCTGTTCGGGCCGTCGCTGAAGGGCTGGTCGGTCGATGTCGGCATCAACGCCGGGCCGCCGGGAACACCGCCGCCTTACGTGGCCGCGGGCCACTTTCTGTTCGATAGCGCAGACGATTTCTACAAGGTGTTCAAGCCGGCGGCCGAGCAACTGACCGCCGATATCCCCAATTACACCGACGGCGGCAACGGAACGATCCTGATCAGCGAGATCAAGATTTCCGTGTGATGTCGCGCGGACAGAAGTGAAAATTCCGGCATGTAATTCAGTTAGCCGCTGACCGGGCCGCACCCCGCTTAGGCGGGACGGCGCGGCGGCCGGCTGATCGAGACGTCGTGTGACGCGCCTTTTCCCGGAAAAGGCGCACGTAACTCAAATGAAACCGCCGGCGCGCACCGATCGGTCACGCCGGCATCCCGCGGCCGGTCGACGGCCGTCATCAGAAGCATAAGGACACGAGATGTTTGGCGATATCGCCCGCTTTCTGCTCAATACCGTTTTCACGCTGTTCGGCGCGGCGCTGCTGCTGCGCGCCTGGCTCCAGGTGGTGCGTATGCCACCGTACAACCCGGTGACGAACGCCGTCCTGCAAGCCACGAACTGGATCGTGCTGCCGCTGCGGCGGATTTTGCCGAGCACCAAGAACATCGACTGGGCGAGCATTGTCGCGGCGTTGCTCGCGGCAATCGTCTATGTCGTGCTGATGGTGATGCTGACCGGCGCCGACCCACGGGCGCTTCTGCCGACGCTGATGATCGTCGCGGTGCTGACGGTCATTAAATGGGCGCTGAATCTGATTATCTGGATGACGATCCTGATGGCGCTGCTGTCATGGCTCAACCCGCGTTCGCCGGCCATGCCGATTCTTTATCAACTGACCGCGCCGTTCCTGAACCCGCTGCGCCGCGTAGTGCCGCAATTGGGCGGCATCGATCTGTCGCCGATTCTGCTGTTCGTGATCGTGCAGGTGCTGCTGATGGTGGTGACGCGCGCCGCTGTTCAACTGACCTACTTCGTGATCTGACGACACTGATCGATGCGTCTGCGGGAAAGCGGCGGGCGGCGTAGTTTGCGCTGTTCGCCCTTTCCCGAGTAGAATCGTGCGTTCTGCGGGCGTCGTATAATGGTAATACCCTAGCTTCCCAAGCTAGAGCCGTGGGTTCGATTCCCATCGCCCGCTCCAGTAACGCTTCCAGCCTCGGCCAATTGAGATTCTTCGGCGGGGTTTGCGAAAGTCGCTGTGCAGATCCCTCCGCTGTCGCCACATTCGCCGCTCCCGCTTTGCTGTACCGGGAAAACCGGCTCGTCGTGCATGTTGCGCGTCCATCTCAAAACAAAACGCCCGTCTGCATCGCTGCAACTGAAAACCGGCGATTAATCCGCAAAAAAACTGGCCAGGATTAGAGAAACGCGACCATTTCCGCCACGCTCCGCGCGGTTGTCCGTCTGGACGCACCCTTTTCGATTGTGCTACCTTACGCGCACTTGCAATGTCCGCTCCACCTTCCGCTGAATCTTGAGCGGATCCAGCATGAGCCGCCTCCATGAAGGCGGCTTTTTTGTAGTGGCGGCGGCCCGGCATAGCGAGTCGCGAGCAAGATGGCCCTGATCGGGTGAATCAACAACCCGATTGACAGCCCGGCCGCACCCACGCGAGCAGGCCGCATCCGGCACCACGCCACGCAAGCCGCAAAGCCCTCACTCATAGCAGCATCGACGATGATCCACGATCCAAACGACACCGGCCTGCCGGACGAACTTCCCGCGCCCTCCAGCGAAGCCGCTGACCAACCCGCCGCCGACGACGCCCCGCAAGGCGATGCCCTCCACCACCGTCGCATCCGCAGCTTCGTCACGCGCGCTGGCCGCGTATCGACCGGCCAGCGCCGCGCGATGGACGAACTCGGCCCCCGTTACGTCGTGCCCTACACGCCGGAGCAGCCCGACTGGAACACGGTGTTCGGCCGCCAGGCGCCCCGCGTGCTGGAAATCGGCTTCGGCATGGGTGCGACCACCGCTGAAATCGCAGGGCACCGTCCCGACGACGACTTTCTGGGCGTCGAAGTCCACGAACCGGGCGTCGGCGCGCTGCTGAAGCTGATGGGCGAGCAGTCGCTGTCGAACATCCGCATCATTCAGCACGACGCGGTCGAAGTGCTCGAACAGATGATCGCGCCGGACAGCCTCGACGGTGTGCACATTTTCTTCCCGGACCCGTGGCACAAGGCGCGCCACCACAAGCGCCGGCTGATCCAGCCGAAGTTCGTCGCGCTGCTGGTGTCGCGTCTGAAGCCGGGTGCGTATTTGCACTGTGCGACCGACTGGCAGAACTACGCCGAGCAGATGCTCGAAGTGCTGGGCGCCGACCCCGCGCTCGACAACACGGCTGACGGCTATGCGCCGCGCCCGGAATATCGTCCGGTGACGAAGTTCGAGCGACGCGGACTGCGGCTCGGCCACGGCGTGTGGGATCTGGTGTTCCGCAAACGCGCGGCGGCATAAGAACGCGCGCGCATCGGCGAATTGATCGCCGGAAGCAAAAAGGTCCGCTAATGCGGACCTTTTTTCATGGTGCGAAAAATCAGAGAGAAGGCCTCAATCGGCCCAGCTCAACGCGCCGCTGTAGCCAACCAGCAGGATCAACAGGCCAAAGCCGATGCGATACCACGCGAACACGGTGAAATCGTGCGACGCGATATACCGCAGCAACCAGCGCACGCAGATAAACGCGCTGACGAACGCCGCCACGAAACCGAGCGCGAAACTGCCGAGCGCGTCGGCGGAAAGCAGGTGCCAGTCTTTGTAAAGCTCGTAAGCGGTCGCGCCGAAGATGATCGGAATTGCGAGAAAGAACGAAAACTCGGTGGCGACCCGCCGCTCGAGTCCGAACAGCATCCCGCCGATAATAGTCGCGCCCGAGCGCGAGGTGCCCGGCACCAGCGCGAAACACTGGGCTAGGCCGACTTTGAGCGCGTCCAGCGGGCTCAGGTCGTCGACGTTGGTCACGCGCGCTTCGGTCTTGCCGCGCGCCCGCTGACGGGCCTCCGCCCACAAAATCACCACGCCGCCGACCACCAGCGCGAGCGCGACCGGCACCGGCGAAAACAGCGCCGCCTTGATGTTTTTTTCGAACAGCAGGCCGAGCACGATGGCCGGAATCGTCGCGATGATGACGTTCAGCGTGAAGCGCCGCGCTTCCGGTCTGGTCGGCAGGCCGATCAGCACCGTGCCGATGCGCCGCCGGAATTCCCAGCACACGGCGAGAATCGCGCCGAGCTGGATAACGACATCGAAAGTTTTTGCGTGCTGGTCGGTGAAATTCAGCAAACTCCCGACCACGATCAGGTGCCCGGTGCTCGACACCGGCAGAAATTCCGTCAGCCCTTCGACGACACCCAGAATCAGCGCCTTGCAAGCCAGTAGCCAGTCCATCCGTGACCCCATCGCGGTAGATTTGTCGGAAACGATCAGGGGTCGACACTCCAGGCGCGGCCCCGACGGCCGCGCACCACGTCATTTTTCGACGATTTGCACGCGTATGCCGTTTGTAAGGATTGTGATTGTACCGGGTTCGTAATTAACTCCGGCAAATTGAAGCTGTTCTGGCTTGAATGTGTAGATCGGGTAGTTGGTCAGCAGCTGCTGCGCGAGCACGGCGGCCGCCGCGTTGATCTGCTGCGTGTAGGCCTGCGCCTCGCCAGTCACGCTGACGTTATCGACATTCGGCGACCTCAGCACGATCGATTTGCTGGTCGCGTCGTACGCGAGTTCGCTCGACAGCGTGAACACGCCGTCGACCGGTTGCGGCATGAACGGGCTCGCAAAACGTGCGTCGAGCTTCACCGACACCCGGTTCGTATCGGGCAGAAAACCCACCACGGGATTCGTCAGCGCGACATTGAACACCTGCGAAACCGTGCGCTGATACGGGAATTTGCGCTGTACCGCGTCCTGCACCTGCTGATGCGAGAACGTGTAGTCCTTAGGAATAAACGGGAACATCGGCGTCGCACATGCCGCGAGCGAGGCGGTAATGCCGAGCGCGCTAAAACTTGTCAGCGCGGCGCGCAGAAAGCGGCGCCGGGTCGGCGCTGCGGGTCGAGTCATGCGGAATCTCCAGTGGAAGATGTTTCGGGCATGCGGTTGCGTTGGGTCATGTCGTTGCGGCGTCGCGTGGTTATGTCGTCGTGAGTGAGTGAATGAATAAGCGCACGCGGCGGCGACAGGTCGATGCGACTCGCGTTACTGGCCGGCTGCGACTTGTCCGGATTGCGGCCGAGTCATCACTTCCAGCTGCGTCAGCCACGCGAGCGCTTCCGTACGGTTCGAGCCGCACATCTCCGTCTGCGGTTGCAGGCCGGAACAGCACGCCGGCCGCTCCGGCTGGCCGAAAATCGCGCAGCGCAGATCGTCGCCGAGTTGCACGCAGCGCACGCCCGCCGGCTTGCCGTGCGGCATGCCCGGAATCGGACTCGAAATCGACGGCGCGATACAGCACGCGCCGCAATCGGGGCGGCACGCGTGATCGGCGGAATCGAATGGAGACGCGCGCTTCGTCACGCGATTCAGGACGCCCTCGGGCACACCCTGTGAACCGCTTTGAATACCGCTTTGGACAACATCACTCACGACATTTTTCCTGAACTCGAAAACAGGCAACGCATTGCCAGACCGGCATTGTGCCATCGCCTGCCTGGCTGATTTTTTGTGCGACCTTTTTACACAATCCGGCCAGCCGCCGCTCACTTAAACTCGAAAGCTCCGAAAGGCCATGTTCAAGAGACGTCTGCGCTGTTCGATCGGGTCCGGGCGATGCCGCCTGCTCTCGCCTCTTCCTCGGTGGCCGACTCATTCGAGCCACTCATGACCACCGCCAACACGCTATTTCGCCCCGACTTGCTCGCCAAGTACAACGCGAACGGTCCACGGTATACGTCCTATCCGACAGCGCTGCAGTTCCGCGAAACCTTCGACCCCGCCGATTATTTACGCGCCGCCGCCGACCCGGGCGAGTACGCAACCGACCTCTCGCTGTACTTCCACATTCCGTTTTGCGACACCGTGTGCTTCTACTGCGGTTGCAACAAGGTCGCCACGAAAAACCGCGCGCACGCGCGTCCGTACCTCGACCGGCTGAAGCGTGAAATGGCGTTGCAGGCCGCATGTTTCGACACACAGCGTCCGGTATCGCAATTGCATTGGGGCGGCGGCACGCCCACTTTTTTGTCGCACGATGAAATGGCCGAATTGATGGCCGCCACGCGCGAGCACTTCACGCTGCTGCCCGACGACGACGCCGAATATTCGATCGAAGTCGATCCGCGCGAAGCGTCGCCCGACACGATTGCGCATTTGCGCGAGTTGGGCTTCAACCGTTTGAGCCTAGGCGTGCAGGACTTCGATCCGGTCGTGCAGAAGGCGATCAACCGTATTCAGCCGCTCGAAATGACGACCTCGGTGATGCAGGCCGCACGCGACACGCACTTTCATTCGATCGGCGTCGACCTGATTTACGGACTGCCGCATCAAACGGTCGACAGCTTCACGCGCACACTCGACACAATGATCGAACTCGCGCCTGATCGTCTGTCGGTATTCGCGTATGCGCACATGCCGCAGCTCTTCAAGATGCAGCGTCAGATGGACCCGGCAACGCTGCCCTCGCCCACCGAACGGCTTGCGCTGCTGCAACGAGTGGTCGAACGTCTGACGGACGCGGGTTATGTGTACATCGGCATGGATCACTTCGCGCTGCCCACCGACGAACTCGCGCGTGCGCAGGCACAGCGCACGTTGCATCGCAATTTTCAGGGCTATAGCACGCGAGCCGAATGCGATCTGATCGGCTTCGGTGCATCGTCGATCGGCAAGGTCGGCGACGTGTACGCGCAAAATGCAAAGGACCTGCCCGCCTACGCCGACGCAATCGACTCGGGGCGCCTCGCGATCACACGCGGCGTGCGTCTTACCGCCGACGACCGTCTGCGCCGCGACGTCATCACGCAACTCATGTGCAACCTGGAATTGCGCTTCGATGAATTCGAAGCCGCGTATGGCATCCACTTCGCCGACACGTTCGCGCCGGAACTGGAGCGCCTGCGCAGCTTCGAGGACGACGGCCTGGTGTCGATTGGCTTCGGCCGTCTCGACGTGCTGATGGCCGGACGCATGCTCGTGCGCAACATCGCGATGGTGTTCGACCGCTACCTCGGACGGCAGACGCTCGAACGGTTTTCCCGTACGGTTTGACCGCTTCGACGGGCCCGAAGCAAAAGACCGGGGCAACTGGCTTGCCCGTCGCCGAATTTTCGGCCATAATCTGCGTCTTCGCTGCGCGCCGTGTTCTAGCGCGTACGCTGCAGGACCTGCCCAGGTGGTGAAATTGGTAGACGCAGGGGACTCAAAATCCCCCGCCGCAAGGCGTGCCGGTTCGATTCCGGCCCTGGGCACCATCAAAAATCTTTCGGACCTTCAACTATCCGGAAGACATCGCAAAATCCCTTCGCATCAAAAAATCTCAGTGGATGTCGCCGGCACCGCTCATGCAAGCCGCCGCACGTGATGAGATTTCCGTCGCCACGACTTCATCGACGGTGAAAAATATCGCGCGACGCAAAGCAGATAAATGATCATCGACGCGACCGTATAAGACACAAACCTCGCTGAGAAAAACAGCAACACCACGGCAACCGCGCCCAGAAGCATCTCCACTTTCAGACCTATCGCCGAAAGCCGCCCGGCTCGCGGCTCGAAAGCGCTCCCCAGCAGAATCAGCAGCGGGATCAGCGCCAGCACCATGTGGATCGATTCGAGTACCGGATACACCATCAACATCGTCATGCAGATGAGCGCGTAGTCCATCCGGCTGTCGCGATGGCGGCGAATTACCAGATACGCGGAAAACAGGCACACGGCCAGCACGAACACCGCGGAAATAATCGCGAGCATGCCGTCGGAGACCGGCATGCCGGCATTCGTCGACAGCGTCTGCAACGCGCCTCGCAACGAGTTGTTGCTCGGCGCGCCGCCCCCGCCCATCGCCATGGTCATGCCGTTCAGACGCGCCATGTCCGACATGAAGTAGTGCCACAAAACGCGCGAGCCCAACTGCGCAGCGGTAAGCAACGTCAGCACCGTGGACACGACGATCGTCACGATCACCACGCGCCATTCGCGGCGCAACAGCAGCAAGCCGGCGACCGCAACGGGCGTCAGTTTGATCGCGATCGCGAAGCCGAGAAAGAGACCGGCGGCATAGCGATTGCCTCGCTCGATCAGGAAAAACGTGGCGACCAGCAGAAAGAACAGCAATTCGTTCGACTGGCCGTCGTAGGTATCTTCGATCAGCGGAAAGCTCAGCAGCGCGATCGCAACCAGCAACACGCCGACACCGCGTTCGGTGCCACGGTAGGCCATTTTCACGAGCATCCACAGCCCGCCTGCAAACAGCAGGACCGATCCGCAGAACCAGACAAGTTTGGCGGCCAGCGGCGTCAGCAACGACAGGGGCGAGAAGAACAGCGCGAACTGCGGCGGGTACGCGTAGAACACGTCGTCGCCCGTGGAGCGCGCGCCGATCTGCTGCAGGAACGTCACGAGGCTGTCGTGATCGTAGAGGCTCGCCGGGTCGTCCAGCACAGCGTTGAATGCGTAGAGATAGAGGTTGAAATCGCTGAACGCATCGGCCGGATTCGCGCGGAACTTCGCGACGATGTGCACGACGTGCAGCGCGAGGCAGGCCACCGCGACCAGAAGCAGCAGCACGGCGCCCGCACTGAGGCTCAATCCCGACTTCGCGCGCACGGCGCTTGCATTGAACATGACGTCCCCTTGTTCGGTACACAGGATAAAACGTGCGAGTGATCGCGACTTCATGCCCGCGCAGGCGCGGGACGTACGGGAAACCGGATGACTGGCATTGGGAAGGCGGCGGCCCGAGCGGCAAGCCCGGCGTCGCATCGCCGGATAGCACGGCAATGCGAAGGGCTGTGCCGACACCCCCGCTTGAGCGTCTCACAACAGGTTTTAAGTATTTTTTGCCACGCCGCCGATGCTCAGGTCCCACGTTCGGACTGAGATTACCGGCTCCGCCAAATCAATCTGTGCGCTCGGGCACATCCACTTCGCCTATCGGGGAAATGCGGAGGGGTTTTCAGGCGCGTTTTCGCAGACTATTGCGCGCAGTCCTGGCCGCGCTTAAGGGGCCGTAAAGTGGCCGTAAACGGAAATCGGCGACATTGCGTCGCCGATAGTGTGATTGCCTGAATAAATGCGTCGGCCTGGGCAGGCCGAACGTAAAACTGCAGAAGCGGTGCATGTAGATGCCGCTTCGCTGCCGGGGGTGAGTGGTCCCGGCTGCCGAAGCCCGGAACCGCCCACACCAGCGCTATCACGCAGACATTTAATGCCCTGCCACGCCCGCGCCGCCGTGCGCGGCCGCGCGCCGGCGCTTGAACACATAGCCTGCCCACATCAGCAGCAGCCACACCGGCACGAGCCATACGGACACCGACAGACCCGGCGTCATCGCCAGAATCACGAGGATCAGCGCCATGAACGCGAGGCAGATCCAGTTGCTGACCGGGAACCAGAACGACTTGAACACGAGCTTCTCGCCCGCCGCGACCATCGCCCTGCGCGACTTCAGATGCGTCAGGCTGATCAGCGCCCAGTTCAACACCAGCGCGGCGACGACCAGCGCCATCAGCAGCCCGAGCGCTTCGGCCGGAATCAGATAGTTGATGATCACGCAGGTGAAGGTAGCCAGCGCCGACAAACCGATCGCCATATACGGTACGCCGCGCCGGTCGACCTTCATCAGCGCGCGCGGCGCATTGCCCTGCTCGGCGAGACCGTAGAGCATGCGGCTATTCGCGTAGACGCCGCTGTTGTAGACCGACAGCGCGGCCGTCAGCACGACCACGTTGAGCACGTTCGCGGTCAGCGTGGAGCCGATCTGCGAGAAGATCATCACGAACGGGCTGCCGCCCGCCGCCACCTGGTTCCACGGATACAACGACAGCAGCACCGCCAGCGAGCAGATGTAAAAAATCAGAATCCGGTAGATCACCTGATTCACGGCCTTCGGAATGCTCTTCTGCGGATCGGCGGCTTCAGCGGCGGTAATGCCGATCAGCTCCAGCCCGCCAAACGAGAACATGATCACCGCGAGCATCATGAACAGACCGTGGAAGCCGTGCGGGAAAAAGCCGCCGTGGCTCCAAAGGTTGGTGATCGACGCTTGCGGGCCGCCGTGTCCGCTAATCAGCAGAAAACCGCCGAACACGATCATGCCGATCACCGCCACGACCTTGATGATCGCGAACCAGAACTCGGTTTCGCCGTAAGCCTTGACGTTCGCGAGGTTGATCGCGTTGATCGCGGCAAAGCACACCAGCGCCGACACCCACGTGGGCACGCCCGGCCACCAGTAGTGAACATAGGTGCCGACTGCCGTCAGCTCGGCCATGCTCACGAGCACGTACAGCACCCAGTAATTCCAGCCCGACAGAAAGCCCGGGAAATCGCCCCAGTATTTGTACGCGAAATGGCTGAACGAACCGGCGACCGGCTCCTGCGCGACCATTTCGCCCAGCTGACGCATGATCATGAACGCGATGATGCCGCCGATCGCGTAGCCGAGAATCATCGACGGACCGGCTGCCTGCAACACGCTGGCCGAGCCGAGAAAGAGGCCCGTGCCGATCGCCCCGCCCAGCGCGATAAGCTGGATGTGGCGATTCTTGAGCCCGCGCTTCAGGCCCTCTTGCTGCTGTGCACTATTCAACTTGCGCCCCAGTGTTTGGATGTCAATCAGCCCGGCAGACTCGGAGGCCGTCCAGGCAAAACCGCAAATTTTACCTTGCCCGGTCATCACCTAAATACTGGGACCAACCCGCGTGAAATAGGGACCTGATTTGCGTTGCATTCCGTTGGTACTGCGCCGCACTTAACGGCGAGGATAGTGATTGTCACCCGGGCGGTGCTTCGGTATGTTGCCCTAGTCGAGAAGTCAGCCCCCGGAGATTCAACATGTCGCCCAAACGCCTGCTTTGCGCCGCTGTCTGGTCTCTGTGTTTCGCGGGGATGAATGCCTTCGCGCAAACCGCGGCTCCCGCAGCGGAACCGGCGGACCAGCCGGGCACCGAGGCCGTCACGCCTGCTGCGCCCGAACCCGTCACGCCGGCAGCGACGCCTGCCACACCCGCCCCCGCTGCCACCGCCGCCTCTCCCGCTAAGCCCGCCGCGACTTTGAGCGGCCCCGTGCGCAATATCGTGCTGGTTCACGGTGCTTTCGTCGACGGATCGAGTTGGAACGGCGTGGTAGCCCGCTTGCAGCAGAAGGGGTATCACGTGAGTTCGGTGCAGAACCCGCTCACCTCGCTCGCCGACGACGTCGCCGCCACGCGCCGCGTGCTCGCCCGTCAGGACGGCCCGACGATGCTGGTCGGTCATTCGTGGGGCGGCGTCGTGATTACCGAAGCGGGCGCCAGCGCGCCGAACGTCGCGGGCCTCGTCTACATTGCGGCGATTGCGCCGGACCTGCACGAATCGACGGTCGATCTGATGAAACGCGGCGCGCAGATGCCTGCGGGCCAGGCGATCAACGCGGACGCAAGCGGCTTCTTATGGCTGGACCGCACCCGCTATCACGCGGATTTCGCGGCGGACGTGCCCGAGAATCTGACGCGCGTGCTGTCGGTTGCACAGGTGCCGATCAGCGGGAAAGCGTTCAGCGAAACGGTGAGCCAGGTCGGCTGGAAGGAAAAGCCGTCGTGGTATGTGCTGACCACAAAAGACCGCGCGGTGTCGCCCGATGTGCAGCGATTCATGGCCGACCGGATGGGCGCGAAAATCGTGCCGATGGCGTCGAGCCACCTCGCGCCGGTATCGCATGCGGGAGCGATTGCCGATGTGATCGACCGTGCCGCGCGTGAATTGAGCCGGCAGCAGTGATCGCGCGCTGGATGATGCGTGAAGGTCGATCACGCATCTTCCAGCGTTGATTCAAAGCTCAGCGCAAATTGGTGGTCGCCAGTTCGACCACCTCGTCACCGCGACCATTCAGCACCGCCTTCAACATATACAGGCTGAAGCCCTTCGCCTGCGCCCACTGGATTTTCGGCGGCATCGCCAGTTCGTGCTTCGCCGTCACCACGTCGATCACCGCCGGGCCCGGATGCGCGAACGCTTCACGCAGCGCCGTTTCGATATTTTCCGAATGCTCGATCCGCACGCCGTAGATCCCCGCGCCGCGCGCGATCGCCGCGAAGTCGGTGGCGGCGAGATCGGTGCCGCTCTCGAGATAACCGCCCGCCTTCATCTCCATCGCGACGAAACCGAGCGTGCCGTTGTTGAACACGACGACCTTGATCGGCAGATCGAGCTGGCGCGCGGTGAGCAGGTCGCCGAGCAGCATCGACAGGCCGCCGTCGCCCGACATCGATATCACCTGACGCCCCGGGTCGGCCGCCTGTGCGCCGAGCGCCTGCGGCATCGCGTTCGCCATCGAGCCGTGATTGAACGAGCCGTGCAGACTGCGCTTGCCGTTCATCGTCAGATAACGTGCGGCCCATAACGTGGGCGTGCCGACATCGGCGCACAGCACCGCGTCTTCATTCGCCACCTTGTCGATGATGCTGGTCAAATACTGCGGATGAATCGCGCGCCCCGGGTCCGACGGCCGCGCGAGATCGTCGAGGCCCTTGCGGGTGTCTGCGTAATGTTTGCGCGCGTTCTCGAGAAAGCGCCGGTCGGTCTTGCGCTTGAGCTTCGGCAGCAGCGCCTGCAAGGTCGCCTTCACATCGCCGACCAGCCCGAGCTTCAACGGCGCGCGCTTGCCGAGCGCGGAGCCGCGCCGGTCGATCTGCACGACGTTGCCGTGCGACGGATAGAAGTTGCGATACGGGAAATCGGTACCGAGCATCACGAGCGTGTCGCACGACATCATCGCGTGATAGCCGGAGCTGAAGCCGATCAGCCCGGTCATGCCGACATCGAACGGGTTGTCCCACTCCACGTACTGCTTGCCGCGCAACGCGTGCACGGTCGGCGCGCCGAGTTGATCGGCGAAGGCGACGACTTCGTCGTGCGCGTCGGCGCAACCGCTGCCGCATAGCAGCGTCACGCCGCCCGCCTGGTTCAGCAGATCGGCGAGACGCTCGAGATCGGCGTCGGACGGCACCACCGTCGAGCGCTCCAGCGTCCCGGCCCACGCGGGCGTTTCTTCGGGCGCTTCGGCGAGCGCGACATCGCCCGGCAAAACGATGACCGCGACGCCGCGTTCTTCGATGGCGGTGCGCATTGCACGGGCCAGCACGCGCGGAAACTGCGACGGGTTCGTCACCAGTTCCACGTAATGGCTGCACTCCTTGAACAATTCCTGCGGATGAGTTTCCTGGAAGTACCCCAGCCCGATTTCCGACGACGGAATATGCGCGGCAATCGCCAGCACCGGCTGATGGTTCCGGTGACAGTCATACAGCCCGTTGATCAGATGCAGATTGCCCGGCCCGCAACTGCCCGCGCACACCGCGAGCTTGCCGGTCGCGGCGGCATCGGCGCCCGCTGCGAAGGCGGCGACTTCTTCGTGACGTGTGTGCATCCAGCGAATCGAGCCGACCCGCTGCAAGCTGTCGGACAGGCCGTTCAGGCTGTCGCCCGTGACGCCCCAGATGCGCTCGACGTCGGCTGCCGCCAGTGTCTTCGCCAGATAATCCGCAATCGTCTGCTTACCCATGCTGTACTCCGCTCAGTGAGAACTCAGTGACAAGGACAGTCGCTCCAGAATGCCAGAGCGTAACGCGTCCTCACTAAACGTGCCGTCTGGGTGCGCGTTTGCGGAGCGAAACGTAAGCGGAGTGAAATGGCCGCGTAGGCTTGGGCCTGGACTTGCGCTAGCCCTAACGCAGCATGAACGACATCGCGGAAAGACAGTTCAGCATCCGCACAGCATGTTCTGCCGATGCCGCGCTAAAGCGCAACGTCACGGCGTCGATGCGTGTGAGCGTCGGCCACTGACAGAACAGATCGGCCAGCGCGCTGGTCTGCACACGCAGTTCACAATCGACGGGCTTCGTTTGCGACAGGCGGACCGCATGCGGCCCGTGACCGCCGGCGATGTGCTGCCGCACCACGTCGCAAGCAGCACTGCGGATCGCCTCGCGCGCATTCGCCGGCGATTGCGTCACGCCGCTCGCGTGCCCGGTCGCACTCTTCGTGACGACAAAGCGTGCATCAGGAAAACGCGGCGCGGTTTCTTCGGCGAAAACGTCGTCGCCGGATAAAAGCGCTACACGTGCGCCATATTCTTCAGCCAGCGCGCCGTACACACCGGCTTCGCCCAACTCGACGCCGTCGAACGCGATCCGTGCGAACGCAAAACTGTTGATCGTGTGCGAGAGGATGCCGCGCGTTTGCGCCATCGCGTGATAGCCGATCATGAAGACCAGCGCCGCGCCGTATTCGAGCCCGGCCATCATGCCGAGCGTACGGGGTTTGCCGAGCACGACCTGCGCGCGCGGATCGAGCAGATCGGGCAGCAGGTTGCGAAAGCCGCCGTGCGAATCGTTGACCCACACTTGCGACGCGCCGCCCGCGAATGCGCCTTCGATTGCCGCGTTGGCTTCGAGCGTCATCCAGCGGCGCGCGGCTTCGTATTCGCCGTTGCCCGCGCGGGTTTGCTCAGGGTGGAATACGCCGGCCACGCCTTCGATATCGGCGGAAATGAGGACTTTCATGATTCGCTAGTCGGTGAGCTTCAGTAGTTGAGCGAGGTCGGGCACGCTGTCGTGCAACGACACACGTCGATGTCCGTCGCGACCCGTTACGGATGTCGCGCTCCACAACGCATCGATAATCGCCTGCTCGACGCTGTCGGCGCACGCGCGGAACAGCGGATCGAGACGCGCATCGGCGACGAGCGGCGGCAGCGTGATCGAATCGGCGTCGTGCGGCACCGTGTAGGCGGTTGAAAACGCCAGCGCGATATCGCCGCTGCCGTGACCGTACACGGAGCCGGTGCGTGCAAGACCGGCTGCCACGCGCAAAGAAAGGCGCTTCAGTTGACGCGCGTCGAGCGGCGCATCGGTGGCGACGATCATGATGATCGAGCCTTGCTCGGGTTTGGCGCTGAGCGCCGCTGCTTCAGACGTTGCTGCTTCAGCCGCGCGTTCGGTCAGCATGCGCCCGAGCGGCGTACCGTCGATCGTCAGCATCGGCAGACGCCCGAAGTTCGCGAGCACGAGCGCGCCGACCGTGTACCGCCGCCCCGCCACCTCGACCACGCGCGACGCGTTGCCGATCCCGCCCTTCAGATCGAAGCACGACATGCCCCGCCCGGCCCCGACCGAGCCACTCGCGACGTTGGTATCGGCGGAATCGAATGCGTCGTTGAAATGCTGTTCGGTGACGGCGAGCGCCTGGATATCGTTCAGGTAGCCGTCATTGCATTCGAACACCAGCGGATTCACCGTCGACCACTCGCGCCCGATCTGCGGATTCGCGCGGATCGCCGCGCGAATCTGCGCCTGCGCCACCGCGCCCACGCCGAACGTATTGGTCAACGCGATCGGTGTTTCCAGCGTGCCGAGTTCTTCAACCTGCACCAGCCCGATGCTCTTGCCGAAGCCGTTGATCACCGACACCGCAGCGGGCACCTTATGAACAAACGGATCGTCGCGATGCGGACGAATGACCGTGACGCCGGTTTGCAACGCATGCTGGTCGATCGTGCAATGACCGACCGTCACGCCGTCGACATCGGCGATCGTACCGAGCGGCCCGCTCGCCAGCGTGCCGATATGCGGTGCGGGGTTCATAGCCGGTCGAGCTTCGGATCGAGCGCGTCGCGCAGACCGTCGCCGAGCAGATTGAACGCCAGCACGGTCAGGAAAATCGCCAGGCTCGGAAACAGCGCGATATGCGGAGCGGTGACCATATCCGCGCGCGCTTCGTTGAGCATCGCGCCCCACTCGGGCGTCGGCGGCTGCGCACCGAGTCCGAGAAACGACAGGCTCGCCGCCGTGATGATCGACGTGCCGATACGCATCGTGAAGTACACCACCACCGACGAAATCGTCCCCGGCAGAATGTGCCGCACGATGATCGTCCAGTCCGACGCGCCGATGCTGCGCGCCGCCTCGATATACGTGAGCTGCTTGAGCATCAGCGTGTTGCCGCGCACCAGCCGCGCGAATGCGGGAATGCTGAAAATCGCCACCGCGCAGATCACGTTGATCATGCCGTTGCCGAGAATCGCCACCACGCCGATTGCCAGAAGAATGCCGGGAAACGCGAACAGCACGTCGGCCACGCGCATCGTGATGCGGTCCCACCAGCCTTCGTAGTAACCGGCGAGCAGGCCGAAGAACGTGCCGATCACCGCGCCGATCGCGACGGACAAAAAGCCCGCCTCAAGCGAGATGCGCGAACCCGCGAGAATGCGGCTGAAAATATCGCGGCCCAGCGAATCGACGCCGAACCAGTGCGCCGCGGACGGCCCCGCATTCAGCGCGTCGTAGTCGAAGAAATTCTCCGGGTCGTACGGCACGATATGCGGCGCGGCAATCGCGACCACGATCAGCAGCAGCACGAAAATGCCGGCGCCGAGCGCCACGTGCTGCTTGCGGAATTTGCGCCAGAACTCGCTCCACGGTGTACGGATCGCGCTTTCCACGATAGCGGCGCGCGCCGCATTCGCCTCGGTTGCAGAGATGCTCATGCGGGCCTCACTTGAAACGGATAGTCGGATTGATCACCGCGTACATCACGTCGACGATCAGATTGATGATGATGAATTCCAGCGAGAACAACAGCACTTCGGCCTGAATCACCGGATAGTCGCGCATCGACACGGCATCCACCAGCAGACGCCCGAGGCCCGGCCAGTTGAACACCACTTCGACCACGATCGAGCCGCCGAGCAGAAAGCCGAACTGCAAACCCATCATCGTGATCACGGGAATCATCGCATTGCGCAGGCAGTGCTTGACGATCACGAGCCGCTCGGGCACGCCCTTGGCGCGCGCCGTGCGTACGAAATCTTCGTGCATCACTTCGACGAACGACGCCCGCGTGAAGCGCGCCATCACCGCCGCGACCGCCGCGCCGAGCGTCAGCGACGGCAGCACGTAACTGCGCCACGAACCGTCGCCGACAATCGGCAGCCAGCCGAGCTTCACCGAGAAAATCTCCATCAGCAGCATGCCGAGCGCGAACGCGGGAAACGAAATGCCCGACACCGCGAGCGTCATGCCGAGCCGGTCGGGCCACCGGTTACGCCAGACCGCCGAGACGATCCCGAGCGCCATCCCGATCACGACCGCCCACACCATGCTGGCGAGCGTGAGCAGCAGCGTCGGCATGAAGCGTTCGGCGATCTCCTGACTCACGGGCCGCTTGCTGCGCGTGGAGATGCCGAAATCGCCGTGCGCGATACGCACGAAGAAATTGACGAACTGCTGCGGCATCGGCTTGTCGAGACCGAGATCCGAGCGCACCAGCGCGACGGTGGCTTCGTCCGCTTCGGGACCGGCGGCGAGACGCGCCGGATCGCCCGGCAGCAGATGCACGAACAGAAACACCAGCACGGCGACGATGAAGAGCGTCGGCAGCAGGCCAAAGAGACGTTTGACGAGGAAGTTCAGCATGAAACCCTATCCTGCAGTGATGCGGATTGCGAAGAATCGCGTGTGACGCCAATGCGGTGACGCGGTCCGCCGCGTTGAATCGTCAACGCAACGGACGCGGCACTCATCGGATTACTTGATCGCGATTTCGTCGAAATTGAACGAGCCGTCCGGCGCGACGTACGCACCCGACAGACGCTTGCTGCGCGCGTACACGACCTTCTCCTTCACGAGGAAGATCCACGGCGCGTCGGTCCAGATGCGCTTTTGCGCGTCGGTGTAGAGCGCGGTCTTCTGCGTGCGGTCGGTGGTTTCGAGCGCCTGCTTCAGATCGCTGTCGACCGTATCGTTTTTGTAGTACGCGGTGTTCATCATCTTCGGCGGGAACGACGCGGACGCGAGCAGCGGCGAAATCGCCCAGTCAGCCTCACCCGTCGACGACGACCAGCCGATGTAGTACATCCGCACCGGCGCCTTCGCCGGGTCCTGCGCGCTTTCCACCTTGGCGACGCGCTGCCCCGCCTCGAGCGCTTCGACCTGCGCCTTCACGCCGACCTGCGCGAGTTGCTGCTGCACGAACTGGATCACCTTCTGCGCGGTCGAGTAGTTATATGCGGACCACAACGTCGTTTCAAAACCGTTCGGATAACCCGCTTCCTTCAGCAGCGCGCGCGCCTTCGCCGGATCGTACGGCCATGGGCCGAGCTTCGTCGCGTAGTCGACGCCTTGCGGCACGACGCCTTCAGCCGGCGTCGCATAACCGGAGAACGCCACCTTGACCAGCGCGTCCTTGTTGATCGCGTAGTTCAGCGCTTCGCGCACCTTCGGGTTGTCGAACGGCTTCTGGTTCACGTTCAGGCTGATATAGCGCTCGATGATCGACGGCGCGGCGACCAGATCGACCTTCGGGTTCGACTGCAATTGCGCGGCCTGTTCGTACGGCACCTGGAACGCGAAGTCCGCTTCGCCGGTGCTCATCAGCGCGGCGCGCGTGTTGTTGTCGACCACCGGCTTCCAGTCGATCGCGTCGATCTTCGGGTAACCCTTCTTCCAGTAACCGGTGAACTTCTTCACTGTCAGATCGCCTGCCGGGTCCCACTTCACGAGTTCGAACGGACCCGTGCCGACCGGATGGAACGCGATGTCCTTGCCGTATTTCTTCATCGCGGCCGGCGAAATCATCACCGCCGACGGATGCGCAAGCACGTTGACGAACGCCGAGAACGGCGTCTTCAGCGTGACCTTTACCGTGTACGGATCGACCACTTCGGTTTTGTCGATACGGCTGAACATGTTGTAGCGCTTGAGCTTGTTCGCCGGATCGGTCACGCGGTCGAAGTTCGCTTTCACGGCCGCCGCGTTGAAGTCGGTGCCGTCCTGGAACTTCACGCCGTGGCGCAGCTTGAACGTAAAGACGCGCGCGTCGGGGCTCGCTTCATAGCTGTCGGCCAGCACGTTGATCAGCTTCATGTCCTTGTCGAAGCCGAACAGCCCTTGATAGAACGATTTGGAAACGGCTTGCGACAGCGTGTCGTTCGCATCGTACGGATCGAGCGTCGTGAAGGTCGACGCGACGGCCATCACGGCCTGGGTGTCGGCGTGCGCCGCATTGCCCGCGAGCATCGCGAACACCACCGCGCCGCCGCTAATCAGCGCGCGCAAACGAAACGGAGAAGACGGGACCAGCAGGTTCATGAGATTGGCTCCAGGCCGCTAGATAAATCAGGTTGAGAGGCTGCGAAAAAATCGTTTTGCTTTGGTTTTTTGCTTCAAGGTGCTTCGGATTGCTTCAGACTGCGTGGCTCGATCCACTTCAGTAAGCGCCGCCAATGCGATGCTGTGCGACGTAGTGATCCGATCCCACCGCGACGAGCGGCGCGACGACCGGCTCGTCGTCCAGTGCGCGAATCGGGCTGGGAATTTCATCCACGGCGAGTTGGCGTTTTGCGTGACGGCGCGCCGGGTCGGCCACCGGCACCGCGCCCATCAGCTTCTTCGTGTACGGATGCTGCGGCGCTTCGAACACCGCGCGACGCGGCCCGATCTCGACGATCTGGCCGAGATACATCACCGCCACGCGATGACTGACGCGCTCGACCACCGCCATATCGTGCGAAATGAACAGGTACGCGACACCGAGCTCGCGCTGCAGATCCAGCATCAGATTGACGATCTGCGCCTGCACGGACACGTCGAGCGCGGACACGGATTCATCGGCGATCACGACTTTCGGATTCAATGCGAGCGCGCGTGCAATCGCGATCCGCTGCCGCTGACCGCCTGAAAATTCATGCGGATAACGACGCGCCGCCTCGCGCGGCAAGCCGACCTTTTCGAGCAGCCATTCGACGCGCGCCTGCGCTTCTTCACCTTGCGCGACGCCGTGCACGAGCAGCGGCTCCATGATCGAGAAGCCGACCGTCAAACGCGGATTCAGCGACGCGAACGGGTCCTGAAAAATAAACTGGATATCGCGACGCAGCGCCTGCAACGCGGGGCCGGTCAGCGAACTGATTTCGCGGCCGTTGAATTCAATCGACCCGCTCTGACTTTCGACCAGCCGCAACAGCGAGCGGCCCGTCGTCGATTTGCCGCAACCCGATTCGCCGACTAGCGCAAGCGTTTCGCCAGGCCGCAAATCGAAGCTGACTTTTTCGACTGCATGCACACGTCCCGTCACGCGGCCGAGCATGCCGCTTCTGACCGGGAAGCGCGTCACGAGATCACGCACGCGCAGAATCGGCGGCGTGGTGTGCAGCACCAGCGGCTGTGCTTCTTTCGCCACCGCGGCGGCGGGGCGCACCGCCTGATCGGTCGTGCCGAGGCTCGCCTGTTCGACGGTGAGAATCGGAAAACGCGCCGGCTGATCGGTGCCCTGCATTGCGCCGAGGCGCGGCACCGCCGCCAGCAAAGCCTTCGTGTACGGATGCGACGGCGCGGCGAATAGCGCGTCCGACGCGCCCTCTTCCACCTTCTCGCCGCGATACATCACGAGCACGCGATCCGCCACTTCGGCGACCACGCCCATGTCGTGCGTGATGAAGATCACGCCCATGTTCATCTCGTCCTGCAAGCCGCGAATCAGTTGCAGGATCTGCGCCTGAATCGTCACGTCGAGCGCGGTGGTCGGTTCATCGGCGATCAGCAACGCGGGTTTGCACGACAGCGCCATCGCGATCATCACGCGCTGCCGCATGCCGCCCGACAGTTGATGCGGAAAGCGCGCCGCCACTCGCCGCGCTTCGGGAATCCGCACGAGTTCCAGCAGACGCAGCGTTTCTGCGTGCGCGGCGCTGCGGCTCTTGCCCTGATGCAGCGCAATCGCCTCGCTGATCTGATCGCCGACAGTGAACACCGGATTGAGCGACGTCATCGGCTCCTGGAAGATCATCGCGATGTCGGCGCCGCGAATCGAACGCATCGTACCGTTCGACGCTTTCGCGAGATCGAGCACGCTGCCGTCGCGGCGCCGGAACATGACGCTGCCGCCGGCAAGGCGCCCACCGCCCTGCTCGATCAGCCGCATCAACGCGAGCGAAGTCACCGATTTACCCGAACCCGATTCACCGACGATCGCCAGCGTCTCGCCGCGCTCGACCGTCAGCGACAGATTGCGCACCGCATTGAAGGTCGCGTCGCCGCGGCGAAACGCGACCGACAGATCGTCGACCGCAAGCACGCGCTGCGGCGGCATGGTGTCGATAGGCGAATGGCTGGTGGGCAATGCTGTAGGCACGGTGGTTCCTTGAATACGGACGCGACTGGCGTGAGCTAACGCGCACTCACGCGATGATTCGTTCGGGCGAGGTTCGATGGAAATGCAGGCAAGGACGCAGGCACGCGCCTCAGCGGTAAATCGCCGTCTCAGGTGTTTCGCCGAGCCGCGCGAAGCCGCGATACATGCCTTCGGTGTTGAACGGCAACGTGACGTTGCCCTGCGCGTCGACGGCGATCAGACCGCCGCGTCCGTCGATTTTCGGCAGCCGGTTCATCACCACGTCGTGCGCGGCGTCCTGCAACGACACCTGGCGATACGCCATCTGCGCGGCGACGTCGTACGCAGCGACCATGCGCATGAACATCTCGCCGGAGCCGGTCGTCGATACCGCGCAGGTGGCGTCGTCCGCGTAGCAGCCTGCGCCGATCAGCGGTGTATCGCCGACCCGGCCGACCTGCTTGTTGGTCACGCCGCCCGTCGACGTCGCAGCCGCGAGGTGTCCGTGAATGTCGAGCGCCACTGCACCCACCGTGCCGAACTTGCGGTTCGGATCGATCGGCTCGTGCGGCGTCGGTTCGTCGTTCGCTGCCGATGACGATGCGCCGGCAGCGAGCGTCGCGCCGTCGTGATCGAGCATTGCGCGTTGCTGACCGCGCGCCAGCATCCACTGACGATGCCGCGCTTCGGTATCGAAATAGGCGGGATCGACGAATTCGAGCCCTTGCGCGGCGGCGAATGCTTCCGCGCCTTCGCCGGTGAACATCACGTGCTCGCTGTGTTCGAGCACGCTGCGCGCCGCCAGAATTGGGTTGCGCACGCGCTTCACACAGCAGACCGCGCCGGCTTCCAGCGTGCTGCCGTCCATGATCGCGGCGTCGAGTTCGTGCGTGCCCGCTGCGGTGTACACCGCGCCGTGTCCCGCGTTGAACAGCGGACAGTCTTCGAGCAGACGCACGGCGACGCTGACGGCGTCGAGTGCGCTGCCGCCGTCGGCGAGCACGCGTTGCCCGGCGCTCAGCACCGCATGCAGCGCGGCGTGGTAGTCAGCTTCGGCGCTGGCCGACATCGACGCGCGCAGGATCGTGCCTGCCCCGCCATGAATGGCAATGACTGCGTTGGAATTCATTATTTCTTGTGGGGAGTGCGAGTTTTACGGGGAGTGGCTTGAGGTGCTGCGATCACCGGTTTATTGGCCGGGGCAGCCGAACCGGCTTGTGAACCGGCTTGTGAATCGACCAGCCACGGCAGCACGAATTCGCTGACTTCGGCAGCCGCCTGGACCGAACGCGTCGCGCGATACGCCACCGCGTCGCACAGCGCTTCGATCACGGCCAACACCGCGGAATCTGCATTCGACGCAAGCCGCCGGTCCGCGCGGATGTATAGCGAAAGGCTCGCGAATTGCGCGAGCGGAGAATGCGGGCCGTCGGTGAGCGCCAGCACGCGCGCACCCCGGCTGGCTGCGCGGCGCGCGAGTTCGATGGTGTCTTCGACATAACGGGGAAACGCAATGCCGATCACGAGATCGTCTTCGTTCGATGCAAACAGACGGCGCGCCGCATGCGTCGGACCGCCCATCAGCGCGAGCGACTGCACGTTGTCGTGATATGGCGTCAGCCCGTGCTCCATCAGCCCGGCGAGAAACGCGCTCGCGCCGTAACCGAGCACGAACACGCGACGAGCCGCGATGATCGCTTCGACGGCGGCATCGGCAGCGGCACGGTCGATCGCTGTGCGCGTCGCGTTCAGATTGCTGGCGGCCTGTTCGAGCGACGCGTCGACCAGATCGTCGCCGGGCGCCAGCGATTCCTGCGCGCTGCGCAAGCGCTCGACCGGTGCGAGCGTCGCTTCGAAACCGCGCACCAGCGCCTCGCGAAACTGCGGATAGCCGTCGAAGCCGAGCGCGCGGGCAAAGCGGTTGGCCGTCGCCACCGACGCGCCGACCACGCTCGCCAGTTCGTCGATCCGCATGGTGGCCGCGCGGAACAGATTGGCCAGCACGTATTCGCCCATGCGCCGGTGAATCGGCGTCAGCGTCGGCATCGCCTTCGCGATGTGCGCGGCGATGGCCTGTTCGGCGGGACTGGAAGCAGCAGACGGGCGATGGTTCATACGAGCGTGGCAGAGCCGTGGCTTGATCTGAATTGGATGAAATTATATTTACATAAAAACTCGTCGGACAAAAATACATTTTCATTTTTGAGGGTTTTCACCTAGCGGTACGAGTCTGGCGAAGCGTTGTCGAAACGCTGCGGGGCGGCGCCTGGCGGTGCCTTAAGCTGCGATCGGCAACACACGCGCCGCATGAAAATCCATTTTCAGCAGACTGCCGCGCCCTCCTCCGGGATGCTGGCAAGCCGCGCCGCCGGTGACGTGAAGATGATCAGCGCCTGCACCAGAAATGCCGCTGCCGCCGCGACCAGACACGCATCGACACTCCAGCGCGCGCTGATGACCGCGCCGAGCAGCGCACCCACCGGCCGCGCGCCGTAGGTGGCGGTGCTGATCAACGCCGACATGCGTCCCATCATCCGTTCGGGGGTGATCGCCTGGCGCAGCGTGGTGCTGCCGACCACCCACAGAATCGGGCCCGCGCCGAGCAGGAAGAAACTCGCCGCCGCTAGCCAGAACGACGGTGCGACGAGCGTCGCCACCATCACGAGCGATGCCAGCAATCCGCACGACGGCCCGATGATCAGCACACGCCCGAACGCCAGCCGTCGCGCGATGGCGGGCGCAGCCAGCGCACCGCACACCATGCCGACACCGTAAGCGCCGAGCGTCACGCCCACCGCCGACGCCGACAGCCCCAGCCGATGCACCGCATACGGCACATACACCGCCTGCAGGATGAAGAAGCCGAGGTTGAAAAACACCGCCGTTGCGAGCATCGGACGCAGTAGTGCGTCGCGCAGCACGAAGCGCGTACCGTCACGCAGTTCGAGCATGAAATGACGACGCGGCGCGACTGCGCGCTGCGGTTCGTGCAGCCCCGCCAGCAGCGCGACGGCCGTCGCCGACATCGCCGCAGCGCAGCCGTACGCCCAACCCGCGCCGATCCAGCCGACCAGTAGTCCGCCGAGCGCCGGTCCCGCCGAATACGCAACACTGCGCGCGAGTTCAAGCCGGCCGTTCGCGCTCGCGAAGGCTTCGCGCGGCACGATCGACGGCACCAGCGAAGGCGCCGCGACGTTGTACGCCACCGTGCCGGTCGCGGCGACAAAGCCGAGCGCGGCGAGCATCGGCAGAGACAGGGCATGGGTGAGCACGAGCAACAGCACGCAGAGCATCGCGACTACGCGCACGCTTTCGGCGAGCGTCATCAGCGTGCGGCGCGAGCGGCGGTCGGCCCATACGCCTAGCGGCAACGAGAGCAACAGGAACGGCAGCGTCTGCGCGGTTTGCAGAAGACCGGTATCGCGCGCATCGGCGCCGAGCGCGAACACGGCGACGAGCGGCGCAGCGGCGAGACTGATCTGCTCGGCGGATTGCGCGGCCAGATTCGACCACGCGAGCCGCCGGAACGCGCGCGGTAAACGGATCCTGGGCGAAGTGGACGAAGACGGCGAAGTCACCTGCATGATGGAATTCCTACGACGGGATGGAGCGACCATCGTCGTCCGTCCTGCGTCGCGGGGCGCCCCGCTTCTTGCGGTGTTATTCTTCGCTCGCCATGAATCTCGAAAGTCTCCTCTTCACCCAAGGTTTCGGCTCGCGACGTCAATGCCGCGCGCTCGTCGCCGGCGCTCGCGTGAGCATCGGCGGCAGCGTCTGCACCGATGCCGACGCCGACCTCCCCACCCTCGACGACGCGTTCCGCTTCAGCGTGGACGGTGTCGAGTGGCCGTTTCGCGAGCATGCGTATCTGCTGCTGAACAAGCCCGCCGGCTACGAATGTTCGCGCGATCCACAGCATCATCTGAGCGTGTTCAGCTTGCTGCCGCCGCAATTCGCCGAGCGCGGCGTGCAATGCGTCGGCCGGCTCGATCAGGACACCACCGGCCTGCTGCTGCTCTCCGACGACGGCAAGTTCGTGCACCTGTTCACGTCGCCGAAACGCAAGGTGCCGAAGGTGTACGTCGCGACCACGCGACACCCGATCGACGACGCGCAATTGCAGGCGTTGCGCGCGGGCGTGATGCTGCACGGCGAGACCAAACCGGTCGCCGCCGTCGACGCCGAAGCACGCGACGATCACTCGCTGGCGCTCACCGTGATGGAGGGCAAATACCACCAGGTCAAGCGGATGATCGCGGCCTCGGGCAACCGCTGCGAAGCGTTGCATCGCGAGCGGGTCGGCGGACTGGCGTTGCCGTCCACATTGGCGCCCGGCGCATGGCAATGGCTCGACGAAAACGACCTCGGTTCTTTACGGAGCGGGTAAACCGGTAGGCCCGCGCCGCGACCTTCGCAACACGTTGATGTGACAGGAAAAGCTTGCTGGTGGCGGCTCTGCGGCTGTCCGCGCGATGCGTCGACTGCTGCTTTGCAACATGCTTCTCCTTACAGCGCGCCCTATACTCATTTCATAAATGACTACAAAGGGTTTCAAGGAGGGGCGCCATGCATATCGACAGCACTACCGCGATCTCGCAGGTGATGATTGCTTTTATTTGTCTTGGACTGCTGCTCGTCGGCGGACTGGCAGTCGTCATGCGGATGCGGCACAAATATCATCCGAACCTGATCGGCGCGCTCATTGGCGGGATGCTGTGTTTCCTGCTGCTGGAATTTTTGCCGACGCTGACCTGAGCTTGAACGGAAGTCTGAGCTTGAGTCAGAGTCGGTAGGCCGTGCGAGGCCAATGCGTTGAAGCAGTGCGACGGGGCCACCAGACTGGACCACCATTAACCGGGTATGGCTCGGGACGCCGGGTTTTGTCGTGCTGATTTTTGCTGTTTCGCGGCGCGCGGGTTCAGCGGCTTCTTTGAGGAAGCAACGCGCCGCCGACCGTCATGGCTAAGACCACGGATATATCGCTGCCGAGCATGTCAGTCCTTGCGCCGGCCCTCGAATCAGCCCTTCCCACACTCGCGCAAAAAATCCTCCACGCTCGGAAACTGCAATTGCACGCGCAATTCGTCTTTCAGACGCCGGTTCGCGAGCCGCCTCGATTCGCGCATGAAAGACAGCAGGTTCGGATCGATCTGCTCCTCGGCCTGCGCGCGCGTGATACGCGGCGGACGCGCGAGGCCGAATGCGTCGGCCACTTCATCGAAGTATTCGCCCATTTTTAGCGACGAATCGTCGGACGCGTGGATCACCCGCGACGGCCTGCCGTGCGTGACGAGGCGCACGAGGATCGCGGCCAGATCGTCGGCATGGATGTGATTGGTGTAGACGTCGTCGGTCTCGCTCAGCGCCGGCGTGCGCTTTTCGAGCCGTGCGAGCGGCAGACGGTTGCGCGCGTAAATGCCGGGAATGCGCGCGATGCTGGCAACGATGCTCCCGCGCGCGGCCGCCCGCCGCAATTGCCGTTCCGCCGACACCCGCCGTTTGGCGCGTCCGTTGGCCGGCTGCACCGTCCGCGTTTCGTCGATCCACGCACCGCCGCAGTCGCCATAGACGCCCGTCGTGCTCGCGTAGACCAGCCTGACCGGTGCTGGCAAAGAGGCGGTCGGATACCCCCTGTCGGGTACAATACCGGCTGTCTCAGATTCCGCCCACGAGGCGCGAAAGTGAGCACGAACATGGCGCAAACGCCCTACCGGCGTGCTCCCGGATGCCGACGAGGCCCGCAACACGCCAGCGCGACGCGCGCCGAGCGTAGCGAGCAACGCACGGGTCCGGTTGTCGTCGTCGCCGGTTTTTTGCGGTGGCGCGAGGTGCAGCACTGTCGGCGCGAGGCCCGCTAGCCGTTTGAGGCTGCGGCGCACGTCGAGATCGCCGACCAGCGGCGTCGCACCCGCCGCGCGTAATTCGGCGCAGCGTGCGGCGTGGCTGGTCAGCGCAAAAACATGCGCGTGTGGCTGGAACAGGGGCACGCAGCGCATGCCGACATCGCCGCAACCTACGATTAACACGCGCGGCCGGCGGAAGTTTCGTGTCGCTTTCATGGTGGACGCATTGTAGCCGTCAGGCTCGCCAGGTATCAGCGCCCCGGGTATCGCGCGATGGATACGACGGCTGCGATGCTCCAATAACGATTCCCGACTTTACGATTTCGAACACTCTATGGCATTTAACGTCACGCTCCGGCAAAGCGGCCGGCAGTTTCAGGTAGAACAGGACGAACCGCTGCTGAGCGCCGCGTTGCGCCAGGGCATCGGCCTGCCGTACGGTTGCAAGAATGGCGCTTGCGGTTCGTGCAAGGGCGCCGTGGTCAGCGGCGAAATCGAACAGGGCGCGCATTCGTCGTCGGCATTGTCGAACGACGAAAAGACGCGCGGCCTCGCGCTGCTGTGCTGCGCGACCGCCTGCTCCGACCTCGAAGTGGACATCCGCGAAGTGGCCGGTGTCGGCGACGTGCAGGTCAAGAAGCTGCCGTGCCGCGTGAACGCGATCGAGCGCAAAGCCGACGACGTTGTGGTCGTGAAGCTGCAACTGCCCGCCAACGAGCGTCTGCAGTATCTGGCCGGCCAGTACCTCGAATTCATCCTGAAAGACGGCAAGCGTCGCAGCTACTCGATGGCGAACGCGCCGCATACCGAAGGCCCGATCGAACTGCATATCCGCCATATGCCGGGTGGCGCATTCACCGACCACGTGTTCAACACGATGAAAGAGCGCGACATCCTGCGCTTCGAAGCACCGCTCGGCACGTTCTTCCTGCGCGAAGATTCGGACAAGCCGATCGTGCTGCTGGCATCGGGCACGGGCTTCGCGCCGCTGAAGGCGATCGTCGAGCACGCGGTGTTCAAGAACCTGAATCGCCCGATGACGTTGTACTGGGGCGCGCGTCGCAAGAAAGACCTGTATCTGCTCGAACTCGCCGAACAATGGGCGCGTGAGATTCCGAACTTCAAGTTCGTGCCGGTGCTGTCGGAACCGGACGCGGGCGACGCATGGACCGGCCGCGTCGGCTTCGTGCATCGCGCGGTGATCGAAGATCTGCCCGATCTGTCGGCGTTTCAGGTGTACGCGTGCGGCGCGCCGGTGATGGTCGAGTCGGCGCAACGCGATTTCACGCAGCACCACCAGCTGCCGGAAGACGAGTTCTACGCGGACTCGTTCACCAGCGCAGCCGATCTCGCGAACGCGGTTTAAGCGCACGGGTCGAGTAAAGATTGCTCGACGCATGATCTTGGCCAGAGCAAAAAACGGCCTGTTCGAAGCACCGGACAGGCCGTTCGCGCAAAACGTGTCAGCCTGACGACAGGCGCGCAAAAATCCGCCCTGTCGCGCTTTTGTGCAAATTCGTGGTTTACACCGGCGCTTTTCTTGTCGTATTCTTTCGCGCATGAACCGCATCCAGTCCGAACTCCGACGTCGCCGCTCGCCGCTCCCCTAGGGACGCCGCTGGCTTCGTCACGGATTCGCGCTACACAAGGCGCAAGCTGTTCGAATCATGAAAGCCACGGCATGCCGTGGCTTTTCTGTTTTTCCGGCCGTTGTTTTTGTTGCAAGGCCAACCCGTCATCTACCCTTCACCCCCGTTGTCTGGAGCTTGCCGTCATGAATTTCAATGAGTATCCGATCGAGTCGCTGATGTACATCACGAACCGGCCCGAAATCGTTTTCACGCACGGCAAGGGCTCGTGGCTTTACGACAATACCGGCAAGCGATATCTGGACTTCATTCAGGGTTGGGCGGTCAATAGCCTCGGCCATTGCAACGACGGCATGATCGAAGCACTGAACACGCAATCGAAGCTGTTGCTGAACCCGTCGCCCGCCTTCTACAACGAGCCGATGGCGAAGCTCGCCGGTCTGCTCACGCAACACAGCTGCTTCGACAAGGTGTTCTTCGCGAACAGCGGCGCCGAAGCCAACGAAGGCGCGATCAAGCTCGCGCGCAAGTGGGGCAAGAAGTTCAAGGACGGCGCGTTCGAAATCATCACGTTCGATCACAGCTTCCACGGCCGCACGATCGCGACGATGTCGGCGAGCGGCAAGCCGGGCTGGGACACGATCTACGCACCGCAAGTGCCGGGTTTCCCGAAGGCGGATCTGAACGACATCGCGTCGGTTGAAAAGCTGATCAACGCGAAGACCGTCGCGGTGATGCTCGAGCCGATCCAGGGCGAAGGCGGCGTGATTCCCGCGACGAAAGAATTCATGCAGCAACTGCGCGAACTGACGAAGAAGCACAACCTGCTGCTGATCGTCGACGAAGTGCAGAGCGGTTGCGGCCGTGCAGGCACCCTGTTCGCCTACGAACTGTCGGGCATCGAGCCGGACATCATGACGCTCGGCAAGGGCATCGGCGGCGGCGTGCCGCTGGCAGCGTTGTTGTCGAAGGCTGAAGTGGCGGTATTCGAAGCGGGCGATCAGGGCGGCACCTACAACGGCAATCCGCTGATGACCGCCGTCGGCTACTCGGTGATCTCGCAACTGACGGCGCCGGGCTTCCTCGAAAGCGTGCGCGCACGTGGCGAGTATCTGCGCTCGAAGCTGCTGGAGTTGTCGGCGGAACGCGGCTTCAAGGGCGAGCGCGGCGAGGGCCTGCTGCGCGCGCTGCTGCTCGACAACGACAACGGTCCGCTGATCGTCGAGAAAGCACGCGACATGCAGCCCGACGGCCTGCTGCTGAACGCGGCGCGTCCGAACCTGCTGCGTTTCATGCCGGCGCTGAACGTCACGAACGAAGAAATCGACCAGATGATGACGATGCTGCGGTCGATCCTCGACTCGCTGTAATCCAACAGGACCACGCGTATGACGACAAACGCGACACTATCGATCCGCCGCTTCGACGCGAGCGACACCGATGCCGTGATCGCGCTGTGGCAACAGGCGTTCCCCGAGTATCGGGACCTGACGCGGCCGCAGCGTAATCCGCATCTGTCGATTGCGAACAAGCTGGCGACCCAGCCTGAACTGTTCTTTGTCGCTGTGTTTGACGAGCGTATCGTCGGCACGGTGATGGGCGGTTACGACGGGCACCGCGGCTGGATGTATTCGCTCGCGGTCGATGAGTCGCTGCGTCGTCATGGCATTGGCACACGTCTCATTGCCCATGTCGAGAAGACGTTGACCGGCCTTGGATGCCCGAAGTTGAACTTGCAGATTTTGTCGGCAAAAACGGATCTGATGGCGTTCTACGAGTCGCTCGGTTATCGCGCCGATCCGGTGGTCAGTCTTGGGAAGCGGCTGGGTGAACTGGCCGATCCGGTGGCGACGACCACGGCCACGGCCACGGCCTGATAAACCGCCGCTCGTACCCAGAAAGAAAAAGCCGCATGCGTTTCACACGCATGCGGCTTTTTTTCGTCAGTACCTCAGTGCAGCAGAACCGGCTTACTCGCCCAGATACGCCGCGCGCACCTTCGGATCGTCGAGCATCTGCTTCGCGTCGCCCGACATCGTGACCAGACCCGAGTCCATCACGTAGCCGCGATTGGCCGCCTGCAACGCGAGACGCGCGTTCTGCTCGACCAGCAGCACGGTCATGCCTTCAGCGGAAATCGCGCGCACCACTTCGAAGATCTTCTCGACCATGATCGGCGACAGACCCATCGACGGCTCGTCGAGCAACAACAGCTTGGGACGCGAGATGATCGCGCGCGCCATCGCCAGCATCTGCTGTTCGCCGCCCGACAACGTGCCCGCGTATTGCGCGGCACGTTCCTTCAGACGCGGGAAGAAACCGAACATGCGGTCGACGTCAGCCTTGATGCCGTCCGTATCCGTACGCAGATAGGCACCCATCTGCATGTTCTCGACGATCGACATCCGCGCGAAGATGCCGCGCCCTTCCGGCACCATCGCCAGGCCCTTCTTCAGCAGCACATGTGGCGGAATGCCCTTGATCGACTGGCCCATGTACTCGATGTCGCCAATCGTGTACGGCTTCAGGCCCGTGATCGCCTTCATCGTCGTGGTCTTGCCCGCGCCGTTCGCGCCGATCAGCGTGACCAGTTCGCCCTGCTCCACCTGCAGATCGATCCCCTTGACGGCCTGAATGCCGCCGTAGTTGACCTGCAGCCCCTTGATCTTGAGCATCGGGGTATTTGCACTCGTTGCCATAGTCGCAGCCATTAATGAACTCCCGCGCCGAGGTAAGCCTCGATCACCTTCGGATCCTTCTGCACGTCTTGCGGCAGACCTTGCGCAATCACCTTGCCGTAGTCGAGCACCGTCATCTGGTTGCACAGACCCATCACCAGCTTCACATCGTGTTCGATCAGCAGAATCGTCTTGCCGTCTGAACGGATCTTGTCGAGCAGCTTGGTCAGCTCGACTTTTTCCGTTGCGTTCATGCCGGCGGCTGGTTCGTCGAGTGCGAGCAGCTTCGGGTCCGTTGCCAATGCACGCGCAATTTCCAGACGACGCTGATGGCCGTACGACAGGTTGCGCGACGTGTAGTCCGCGTACTGCGCGATGCCCACGTAGTCGAGCAGTTCGATTGCGCGTTCCTTGATCTCGCGCTCTTCCTTGCGCTCGGCCGGTGTCTGGAACACCGCGCCGATCAGGCCGTGCTTCGTACGCACGTGACGGCCGACCATCACGTTTTCCAGCGCAGTCATGCCGCCGAACAGACGGATGTTCTGGAACGTCCGCGCAATGCCCGCCTGCGCCACCTGATAAACGGCAGTCGGCGTGTACGGCGTGCCGTCGAGTTTGAACTCGCCCGAATCCGGTACGTACAAGCCGGTAATCACGTTGAAGAAGGTCGTCTTGCCTGCGCCGTTCGGACCGATCAGGCCGTAAATCTGGCCCGACTTGATCTCAAGCCCAACGTCGGACAGAGCTTGCAGACCGCCGAAGCGTTTGTTGACGCCTTTCACCGAAAGTCGAATGTTGTCGCTCATAGTTATTCTCCTTTGGTGCCTTACGCGCGCACCGGCTTCTTGCCGCTGCGCTTCGACAGTTTCGCGATCTTGTCTTCGTGCTTCGGCGACGGCCACAAGCCTTCCGAGCGGTACAGCATGATCAGCACCATCGCGAGTGCGTAGACCAGCTGACGGATCACTTCCGTATCGACGATTTCATGGCCGAAGATCATGTTCTGCAACGGACCCATCGTCGAGCGCAGGAATTCCGGCAGCACCGCGAGCAGCACCGCGCCGAGAATCACGCCCGGGATGTGGCCCATACCGCCCAGCACCACGCAGGCCAGCACCACGATCGATTCCGGCAGCGTGAACGATTCCGGCGACACGAAGCCCTGGAACGAACCGAACATCGCGCCCGACAGACCGCCGAACGACGCGCCCATCGCGAACGCCAGCAACTTCACGTTGCGGGTGTTGATGCCCATCGCCTTCGCGGCGATTTCGTCTTCGCGGATCGCGGCCCATGCACGGCCGATACGCGAGTGCTGCAAACGCGTACAGATCCAGATCACCAGCAACGCGGCGATCACGAACAGGTAGTAGTACGAGTACACCGACGGGAACTGCATGCCGAACAGCGAGTGCGTCTGCGCGAGGCTGAAGTCGCCGACATGCACCGGGTCGATCGCCGTGATCCCCTTCGGGCCGTTGGTGATGTTCACCGGACGGTCGAGGTTGTTCATGAAAATCCGCACGATTTCCCCGAAGCCCAACGTCACGATGGCGAGGTAGTCGCCCCGCAGACGCAGCGTCGGTGCGCCGAGCAGCACGCCGAACAGCGCGGCCACCGCCATCGCGCACGGCACGATGATCAGGAACGGCACATGCAGCCCGTTCGGCGCGAGATGCGCGATCCACTCGAATTGCGTCGACAGATGCGGCGAGCTGAGCAACGCGGCAACGTAAGCGCCGACCGCGTAGAACGCGATGTAGCCCAGGTCCAGCAGGCCGGCGAAGCCGACCACCACGTTCAGGCCGAGCGCGAGCATCACGTACAGCATCGCGAAGTCGAGCACGCGGACCCAGTAGTTGCCGCCTGCCGTGCCGATGATCATCGGCGCCGCGATCACGAAGATCGCGGTGATGATGCCGACGGTCCACGTCTTCGTGCGGTTCTTTTCAGGGATGAGCGTCGTGGACGGCTCGATGGGTTGAATCGAAGTCATGTTTTTTTCTCCCTGGATCAGGCGCGATCCGCCACACGTTCGCCGAGCAGACCCGACGGACGGAACACCAGCACGATGATCAGCACGATGAACGCGAACACGTCCTGATAGTTACTGCCGAACACACCGCCGGTCAGATTGCCGATGTAACCCGCGCCGAGCTGTTCGATCAGGCCGAGCAGCACGCCGCCCACCATCGCGCCGCCGAGGTTGCCGATGCCGCCGAGCACCGCCGCGGTAAAGGCCTTCAGACCGGGGATGAAGCCCATGTAGAAGTGTGCGTTGCCGTATTCGGACGCGATCATCACGCCGGCGAGTGCGGCGAGCGCCGAGCCGATCATGAAGGTAGCCGAGATCACGAAGTTCGGGTTCACGCCCATCAGCGACGCATTGCCCGGGTTCTCGGCGATGGCGCGCATCGCGCGGCCGAGCTTGGTCTTGTGCACGAGCAGCAGCAGACCGCCCATCACGAGGAACGCGACCACGATGATGACGATTTCAGTCATCGAGATCACGGCGCCGGGTGTGGTGTCAGTGGCCTTGATCACGTTCAGCGGATCGGTCGGCAGAAGCTGCGGGAACGGCAGCGGGTTGCGCGACCAGATCATCATGGCCAGCGTCTGCAGCAGGATCGACACACCGATTGCGGTAATCAGCGGCGCGAGACGCGGCGCTTTACGCAACGGCCGGTAGGCCACGCGCTCGATCGTATAGCCGACCGCCGCGCAGACAACCGCCGCGATGATCAGTGCAATGATCAGCGTCGGCACGTTGCCGAGGCCGGGGAAGTGGTTCTGCAGCACGCCTATGGCTGACAGCGCGACCATCGCGCCGACCATCAACACGTCGCCGTGAGCGAAGTTGATGATGCCCAGAATGCCGTAAACCATCGTATAGCCCAGTGCGATGATGGCATAGACGCTGCCTAGCACCAGCCCGTTGAGGACCTGCTGGATGAAGATATCCATTTAATGCTCCTTAGCCCGTGCGACTGGATTCGCGTTCTTCATCAGCCGGTGGGCGGTGATGCTGCACGGAAACTCAATGGCACTGCGGGTACTGATGTAAAAGACCGGTAAGGGTTATCTGCTGCCGGTTTGCCCTGCAACCGTGATGCGATTGCCGGCTCGCCTTAAGCGGATGCAAAAACGGCACCGTTGGGTGGTTTCGGTGCCGTCAGGCTGAACGTTCCGTCATCACATCTTTACCACGTCGAGAACGGATTTCTTGCCGTCCTTGAAGTCGTAAAGCGTAATGGCGCCCTCTTTCAAATCACCCTTGTCGTCGAACGCGATGTGACCGATTACCCCGTTGTAGTCGGTCGACGGCATCGCAGCCAGCACCTTGGGCGCCTCGATCGAATTAGCGCGCTTCATTGCATCGACGATCACGTACACAGCGTCATACGTGAACGGCGCGTAAATCTGCACCGGCGTGTGGAAGCGGTCCTCGTACTTCTTCTCGAAGTCCGCTCCCCGGTCCATTTTCGAAAGCGCAAGTCCTGCCTCCGAACAGACCAGGTTTTGCACGGCGGTTCCCGCCAGCTCACCCACCTTGTCGGTACACACGCCGTCGCCGCCAAGGATTTTTGCCCTGATACCGAGCGCCGCCGCCTGTTTGGTGAACGGCCCGCCCGTCGCGTCCATGCCGCCGAACATGATCACGTCCGGCTGAACACTCTTGATCTTCGTGAGGATGGCCCGGAAATCCGTGGCCTTGTCGTTCGTCGCTTCCCGTGCGACGACTTTCGCTCCGCTAGCTTCTACGGTCTTCGCGAATTCGTCCGCGAGCCCCTTACCGTAGGCGGTTGCATCGTCGACTATCGCGATGCGTTTGGCGCCCAACGCCTTCGTGGCGTAATTGGCGAGCGCCGGTCCCTGTTGCGCGTCGGTCGCGACGACCCGGTAGGTCGTCTTGAATCCCTGTTGTGTATACGCGGGGTTCGTCGACGACGGCGAGATCTGCACGATGCTCGCGTCGCTATAAATCTTCGACGCCGGAATCGACACGCCCGAATTCAGATGCCCGACTACCGCGACCACGTGATCGTCAACGAGCTTCTGCGCGACTGCGGTGCCCGTTTTCGGGTCCGCCGCGTCGTCCTGCGCGTCGAGCTCCAGTTGAATCTTGTGGCCGTCGATCGTCAAACCCTGTTTGTTGATTTCCTCGACCGCGAGACGCGCGCCGTTTTCGTTGTCCTTGCCCAGATGCGCGATACCGCCCGTCAAAGGGGCAGCATGGCCGATCTTCACGATGGTCGCTTCACTCACGGGCGCCGGAGCCGATGCCGCCACCGCCGCCGATGCTCCCGCTCCCGCCTCGCCGTCCTGCTTCTTGCCGCACGCGGTCAACATCGCAACTGCGGCCGCGATCGACACGGCGTAAGCAAATTTGACTCGCATTAAGTAGGTCTCCCGCGCCTTGCAAAATCCATTGTTCGGGACCTTAAGGCCTTGAGAACGCGCGCATTGTAACTCCAATTTTGCGATGGGCAATATTGTTGAAACGACAGGGTTTTCCTGCATTGCAACCTTATTTTGGAAGCTAATTCCTCAAAAAGGCGCAACCGGGTTGCGACTGTTTTTCGTGCATCAGTTGCACCATGGTTGAACCCCGTCACATCAAGTGTTGCAGCGAATTCGCCCAATGCCCGATAACTGCGCGCTTTTTGTTAAGTAATACGTTTGCGGATTTATCGAAGACTACGCACTATCCTAGTGCATCAAAAATCGGTGCGACTTGTTTAGCTTGAATTAAACGGGGACCGACCAATAGAGATTTGATAAAAAGTTGAATGTCGATTCAAAATAATTTGTGCGCAAAGACACCAAAATCGGCACTCCGCCATGATCTGGCACTTTATTTATTATGCTTTTGCCAAATTGCGGACATAAAAAAAGCGCACCCTCAGGTGCGCTTTTCTTTCAGTTACGTTAGCTGATTGTCAGGCAATCAGACTCAGGCTGGCAGACCTAGCCCGCGCGGCAGCGGAAACGCGATGTTTTCCTCGATGCCTTCGAGCGCGCGAACATTACGCACGCCAAGCTCACGCAAACGGGCGATCACCGCCTGCGCCAGCACCTCCGGCGCCGAAGCGCCAGCAGTAACGCCAATACGCCGCTTACCCTCGACCCAGATCGGATCGATCTGATCGGGCGAATCCACCATATAGGCAGGCACGCCGAGTTTTTCAGCGAGTTCGCGCAGACGGTTGGAGTTCGAGCTGTTCGGGCTTCCGACCACGATTACCACATCGCACTGCGGCGCCATGAACTTGACGGCGTCCTGGCGGTTTTGCGTCGCGTAGCAGATGTCCTGCTTTTTCGGCTCGCGGATGGACGGGTACTTGGCCTTCAACGCGCCGATGATCTGCGCGGCGTCGTCGACCGACAGCGTGGTTTGCGTGACGAACGCGATGCGCTCCGGATCGGCCAACTGCAAAGCCTGCACGTCTTCGATGTCTTCGACCAGGTGCATGCCCTCGCCCGCCTGACCCATCGTGCCTTCGACTTCAGGATGACCCTTGTGGCCGATCATGACGATGTCGAAGCCGTCCTGACGCATCTTCGCGACTTCGATATGGACCTTGGTCACCAGCGGACACGTGGCGTCGTACACACGCAAACCGCGCGATTCCGCCTCCGAACGCACGGCCTTCGACACGCCGTGCGCACTGAAAATCACCGTATTGCCGGGCGGCACTTCTTCGAGCCGCTCGATAAAAATCGCCCCCTTCTTGCGCAAGTCTTCGACCACATACGCGTTATGGACGATTTCGTGACGCACGTAGATAGGGGAACCGTGCAGCTTGATGGCGCGCTCGACGATCTCGATAGCCCGATCGACACCGGCGCAGAACCCGCGCGGCTGTGCCAGCAGGATCTCGGTTTCGGCAAGAGTCGTGTCCGTGATGCTCATGTTTACAGAATCCCGATGATTTTCACTTCAAACGCCAGCGCCTGGCCGGCAAGCGGATGGTTGAAATCGAACAGGGCCGACGTCTCGCCGACTTCTTTCAGCACGCCGGCGTAACGGCCGCCACCTGGCGCGTTGAATTCGACCAGATCACCCGGCGAAAAATCCTCTCCGATCATGCTGTTTTCACGCAGCGTAGCCAGCGACACACGCTGGATCAACTCCGGATTACGCGGACCGAACGCCTGACCCGGCTCTAGCTGAAAGGTCGAATGGTGGCCGACCTTCAAACCCAGCAAAATGTCTTCCAGCGGCGGCGCCAGTTGACCGGCGCCGAGCAGCAGCGTGGCCGGCTTGTCGGTGAAAGTGTTGATGACTTCGGCGCCATCGGCAAGGGAAAGCCGGTAGTGAAGCGTCACGTGTGAACCCGGTTTCACTTCGGAAATGTCGATGATGCTCATGCAATGCTCGCTCAGTCGAAGCGCGCTGCACGCGTGCGCCGCTGGCGCAGTCGACGCGTGTGGCAAACCGTCGGGGGTGCCGTGCGCAAAGCGCCTATTGTAAGCCACATAGCGGGCGACGGCTTGGCTCCGTCGCGCGCGTAGGGGCATGTCCGCGGCATTGCGCTGCAGCCATGCCCACAGCGGAGGACTCTATATATATGCACGATCACAGCAGTACGATCGACCAGGCGCCAGCAGATACGGTGTTGCAGCAAGCGTTGCCGCCACAAGCGCCGCCGCCCCACACGCGGGCACAGACGAAGACATCCCTGCTACGCGGGAAATGGCATAAAAACGACATGCCGCGCGAACGGCTGATCAACCAAGGGGCGGGCGTGCTATCGGACACCGAGCTGATCGTGCTGGTCCTTGGCTCGGGACTGCCCGATCACGACGTTTTCAGCATCGCGCAGGTTTTGCTCGACCGTTTCGGCTCGCTGCGCGCCATGCTCGACGCGACTTACACGGATTTCGACGGCATCCGCGGCATGGGGCCAGCGAAAAAGGCGCAACTGCTCGCGATCATGGAAATGGCCCGCCGCTCGCTAGTCGATAAAATGCGCAAACGCGAGTTGATGAATTCGCCTGAAGACGTGGAAAACTACCTGCGCCTGCTAATCGGCGGACGTCCGCAGGAGGTTTTCGTGTCGCTATTTCTCGACGCCCGGCATCGGCTAATCCGGTGCGAGGAAAGCGCACAAGGCTCGCTGACGCGCATGGCGGTGTATCCGCGCGAAATTGTGCGGCGCGCGTTGAGCCTTAATGCGGCCAGCCTGATCGTTGCGCATAATCACCCTTCCGGCGCCGTGCAGCCAAGCGCAAGCGATTGCCGCCTGACGCATACGCTGCGCGACGCGCTTGCGTTGATCGACGTGCAACTGGTCGATCATCTCGTGATTGGAGCCGACGACGTTTACTCGTTCGCCCGCGCCGGCTGGCCTTGACGGGGACAGAACCGGGACCTCGGCTGCGTATCGTCGTATCCGGCATCGCAAATAAGGTTTGATTTTGCGGCTTTTTTTCCGCTATAATTCCGGTTTGCCTATTTCCAACCCCCTGTTCCGAAGCCATTAAGGCGTTCCGGAAAGGTCAAGCGTCTCTAGTTCTCACACTTAAGCGCGGCTCTTTTCGGGAAACTTTCACGGCGTTCGAACTCAGAATTAGCGTATTAGGAGTGCTCTCATGGCACGCGTATGCCAAGTAACTGGGAAAGCGCCGATGAGCGGCAACAACGTTTCCCACGCGAACAACAAAACCAAGCGCCGGTTCCTTCCGAACCTGCAAAGCCGCCGTATTTGGGTGGAAAGCGAAAACCGTTTCGTGCGTCTGCGCATTTCGAACGCCGGTCTGCGCTTGATCGACAAGAACGGTATCGACGCTGTGCTCGCAGATCTGCGCGCACGCGGTGAAGCCTAAGGAGTAAATCATGGCGAAAGGCGCACGCGACAAGATCAAGTTGGAATCGACCGCAGGTACGGGTCACTTCTACACGACGACGAAGAACAAACGCAACATGCCGGAAAAGATGCTGATCAAGAAATTTGATCCGGTCGTCCGTAAGCACGTTGACTACAAGGAAACCAAGATTAAATAATCTTGGCTCCAGCCAGACGAAGGCAAAAGACAACAGAGAAGCCTCGCATTTATGCGAGGCTTTTTTGTTTTCTGCCGGTGTTTGCGTTTCGGCCTCCCCCTTTGCTCTCGCGAATAGTCTTATGCCGTTCGGCCAGCTTTCGCTCGGACCTTGCGACGCGTATCCTTTCTCGTTTTAGCGGCGAGCGCATAGCGCGCCGTCATGGAAAAACGATAGACGGAGATGTGAGTAATGGAATTCGATGTGGCGATTGTCGGAAGCGGTCTGGCTGGCCTGAGCGTCGCGCTCAACCTGGCGGAGACGCGGCGGGTTGCGGTGGTCGCCAAGCGATCGATGACCGAAGGCGCGAGCGACTGGGCGCAAGGCGGCATCGCTGCGGTGCTGGACTCGGCAGACAGCATCGAAAATCACGTTCGCGATACGCTGATTGCCGGTGGCGGCCTGTGCGACGAAGCGGCAACGCGCTTTATCGTCGAGCACGGGCGTGCTGCGATCGAATGGCTGATCGGGCAAGGCGTGCCCTTTACCAAAGACGATGCCGCCGAACTCGGCTTTCATCTGACGCGTGAAGGCGGTCATAGTCATCGCCGGATCATTCATGCCGCGGACGCAACTGGCCACGCCGTGGTCGCCACGCTCAGTGAGCGCGTGCGCCGCCATCCGAACATCACACTCCTCGAAGATCACTACGCGATCGACCTGATCACGTCGGACCGCCTCGGTCTGCCGGGCCGTCGCTGCCATGGGCTTTACGCACTTGACCTGCAAAGCGGTCGTACCGTGACCATCGAAGCGCCGCACACCGTGCTCGCCACTGGCGGTGCGGGCAAGGTCTACCTCTACACCACCAATCCCGACACCGCGACCGGCGACGGCATCGCGATGGCCTGGCGGGCCGGCTGTCGCGTGTCGAACATGGAATTCATCCAGTTCCACCCGACCTGTCTGTTTCATCCGTATGCAGGTTCGTTCCTGATTTCGGAAGCGGTGCGCGGTGAAGGCGGCATCCTGAAGCTGCCCGACGGCACGCGTTTCATGCCGCAGCACGACGAACGCGCCGAGCTGGCACCACGCGACATCGTCGCGCGTGCGATCGATTTCGAGATCAAGAAGCGCGGTATCGATTGCGTGTATCTCGACATCAGCCATCAGTCGCCGGAATTTTTGCACGAGCACTTCCCGACGATTCTGGCGCGCTGCCTGGAATTCGGCATCGACATCACCAAAGAGCCGATCCCGGTTGTGCCGGCTGCGCACTACACGTGCGGCGGCGTCGTCACCGATCTGGCGGGTCGCACCGATCTCGCGGGCTTGTATGCCGTCGGCGAAACTTCGTGCACGGGCTTGCATGGCGCGAACCGGCTCGCCAGCAACTCACTGCTCGAATGCCTGGTGATTGGCCGCTCCGCCGCGCAGGCCATCGAGCAGGAAGGCTTCAGCGCCGCCGTCCACGCGCCGCTGCCGGACTGGGACGAAAGCCGCGTGTCCGACCCAGATGAAGAAGTCGTGGTCGCACACAATTGGGACGAACTGCGTCGGCTCATGTGGAATTACGTCGGCATCGTGCGTACCGACAAGCGGCTGGCGCGCGCAAAACACCGGCTGGCTCTGCTGCGCGACGAGATCCACGAGTATTACGCAAACTTCAAGGTGAGTCGCGACCTGCTTGAATTGCGTAACCTGGTCGATGTAGCGTCGCTGATTGTCGAAAGCGCGCGCTCACGGCGCGAAAGCCGTGGCCTGCACTTTAGCCGTGACTGGCCAGCCACCTTGCCTAAGGCGCTGCCGACGGTTCTATCACCCGAGTACGTACGCAATCGGAACGTGTGAGGCCAGTGAGCTAAAACGAAAAGGCCGTCGCCGAATGGATTCGGCGACGGCCTTTTGATTAACGTTAATCGCGGCCACCTACGGCCTACGGATCAAACGATCCGCATCGAGTAATCCGTAGCTCGCACGTCTTTGGTCAACGCGCCAATCGACACGCGATCGACCCCCGTTTCCGCGATCGTCCGGACCGTGTCGAAATTCACGCCGCCAGACACCTCCAGCACCGCCCGCCCTGCTGTGATGCGAACCGCGTCGCGCATGGCGTCGAACGAAAAATTGTCCAGCAGGATGGATTGCGCGCGATGCGCCAGCGCGATCTCCAGTTGCTCGAGCGTCTCGACTTCGATCTGGATAGACACGCCGGCATTCAACGCCAGCGCCGCGTCCATCGCCGCGCCCACGCCGCCGGCGGCCGCGATATGGTTTTCCTTGATCAGAATCCCGTCGTACAACGCGAGCCGCTGATTCGCCCCGCCGCCCACGCGAACCGCGTATTTCTGCGCGAGCCGCAAACCCGGCAAAGTCTTGCGCGTATCGAGAACGCGCGTTTGCGTATGCGCGATTGCATCGACGTACCGGCGCGTTGCGCTCGCGACGCCCGACAGCAATTGCATGAAATTCAGCGCATTACGTTCAGCGGTCAGCAGCGCGCGCACCGGTCCGCGAAGTTCGCAGACGGGGGTGTCGGCCGTCATCAGGTCGCCTTCGCGATAACGCCACTGCACGTCGATACGCGGATCGACCTCACGCATCACCGCATTGAACCAGGGCACGCCGCACAACACGGCATCCTCACGCACGATGATGCGCGCGTCGCGCACGTCGTCGGCGGGGACGAGGCGGCCTGTCTGGTCGCCTGCGCCAACGTCTTCAGCCAATGCGTCGGCGACGTTGCGCGCCAGAGCCGCGTCGAAGGCCGCTCCATACTGCGCGTGAATTTCAGCGAACAACGGCGAAACCGCGTCGAACTTATCCTGCACTACTGCGTCAACCGCCCCCATCACGCTGCTCCCACGTTCGAATACAGTTGCGCGTCGCGTGCGAGGTCACCGCTTGCCTGCACACGTTTCTTATGACGTGCGGCAAAATCCAGCATCCGGTCAATCGGCAGACGCGCTCGCTCGCCAATCGCGCGATCGACGAAAATCTCGTTGCGGCCTCGTTCGAGCACATCGGCCAGATTCGCGAGGCCGTTCATCGCCATCCACGGACAATGCGCGCAACTCTTGCACGTCGCGCTGTTGCCGGCCGTGGGCGCGGCGATCAGCGTCTTGCCCGGCGCGGCAAGCTGCATTTTGTGGAGAATGCCGAGATCGGTCGCCACAATGAAATGCGTGGCGTCGAGTTTCTGAGCGGCGTCAATCAGTTGCGTGGTCGAGCCGACCACGTCCGCCTGCTCAACCACATTGGCCGGCGACTCCGGATGCACCAGCACTTTCGCGCCGGGATATTCGGCGCGCAGCAGATCGAGTTCGATGCCTTTGAATTCGTCATGAACGAGACATGAGCCCTGCCACAGCAGCATGTCTGCGCCGGTCTTGTTCTGGATATAGCTGCCAAGGTGCCGATCCGGCGCCCAGATGATTTTCTCGCCGCGAGCATGCAGGTCGGCAACGATTTCCAGTCCGATCGACGACGTCACCATCCAGTCCGCGCGCGCCTTCACCGCGGCGCTCGTGTTCGCGTAGACGACCACCGTGCGGTCCGGGTGTGCGTCGCAGAAAGCCGAAAATTCATCGACTGGGCAGCCGAGATCGAGCGAACAGGTCGCATCGAGATCCGGCATCAGAATGCGCTTATTCGGACTGAGAATTTTCGCGGTCTCGCCCATGAAACGTACACCGGCAACGACCAGCGTTTGCGCCGAATGATCGCGCCCGAAACGCGCCATTTCCAGCGAGTCGGCTACACAGCCGCCGGTTTCGTCGGCAAGTTCCTGCAATTCTGCGTCGACATAATAGTGAGCGACAAGCACCGCCTTCTCGCGCTCAAGCAATGCGCGAATACGCGCCTTCAACGCCTGCTTTTCCTCCGCCGACGGCATGTCGGGCACCTTCGCCCACGCCTGCCCGATCCCACAGGACGTGCCCTGCGCTTGCGGCCGGTCGTATTCGACGGTCCTGATCGCCTGCTGATCCATGATCTCCTCTGCCTTCGCTCTGCCGCCGCGGACTGTCAATCGAAAGATGTTGCAGTTTCCGCGGCCCAAAAAGCAAAACCCCGCCAACGCGGGGTTTTGTGACGTAACGAAATTTTAATAGATTTCGCGATCAAGCATAACGGCGCAGGCGCGTCGCAAAGTCTTGAAGTGCCTTGATACCGCTCTGTTCAGCGCGGTGACACCAGTCTTGCAACTGCACCAGCAGCTGGTCGCGCGATGCATTCGAGCGCTCCCACATTGCCGCGAGTTCATTGCGCATGTCGATGTACGTTTTCAGCTTCTGGCTGTTCGCAAAGATCTGCGGCAACTGACGCTTCTGCGGCTCGTCGAGGCCCGCTTCTTCCTTGTGGAACCAGCTACGGGCACCGCGCATGACCAGATACTTTTCGCGCGCGCCGACTTCCTTCAAATGAGCCAATTCCTGACGATAAGCGCGCTTGAGCGCCTTGCCGTAACGGGCCATGACTTCGTAACGGTTAGCCAGCACGGCTTGCAGCGTGTCCTGATCGAGCACCAGCTTGCCGGTAGTCAGACGCGGCGTAGGTGCAACCTTCTTGACCTTGGCCAGACGGAACGCCGACATGATGCGGATATACATCCAGCCGATATCGAACTCGTACCACTTGTTCGACAGCTTGGCTGACGTTGCATACGTGTGGTGATTGTTGTGCAGCTCTTCACCGCCGATGATGATGCCCCACGGGAAGATGTTGGTGCTCGCATCTGTCGAATTGAAGTTGCGATAACCCCAGAAGTGCGCCAGACCGTTGACCACACCCGCTGCCCAGAAGGGAATCCACACCATCTGCACGGCCCAGATCGTCAGGCCCACAACGCCGAACAGTGCGACGTTCAGCACCATCATCAGGCTCACGCCGAGAATCGGGTACTTGGTGTACACGTTGCGTTCCATCCAGTCGTTCGGCGTGCCGTGACTGAACTTGCGCATCGTTTCTTCATTTTTCGCTTCAGCGCGATACAGTTCCGCGCCTTCGAGCAGCACCTTCCAGATGCCGCGCGTCTGCGGGCTGTGCGGATCTTCTTCTGTCTCGCACTTGGCGTGATGCTTACGGTGAATCGCAGCCCATTGGCCGGTCAGCATGCCCGTGGTCATCCACAGCCAGAAACGGAAAAAATGACTGACGACAGGGTGCAGTTCCAGCGCGCGGTGCGCCTGGCAGCGATGCAGATACACCGTGACGCCAATAATCGTAATGTGTGTCACGACCAGCGTGTACACGACGAGTTGCCACCACGAGAAGTGCAACAGACCGTGGGCAAGGAAATCGAGCAAAGAATTCAACAAGGCAATTTACCTGTGGAACGAGAGACACGAGGCACGCGCAAAATGCGCGTGTCAAGAAAGTGAAAGCATACAGCGGGATTGGACGATATTCTACTTGAAGCGTTCCAAGTGTTTGTAACAAATAGGGATTTTTTGTTCGGCATCAAGAGGATAGAGGTCGGCGGCGGCAAATAAAGTGTCCGCCGCCTCTCTCCGGACGCCTGTCAGTGGGCGCTGTCCGCCTGATTGGCCGCTGGAGCGGTCATTGTTACCGGCTGTGGCATTGCGTCACGCACGTTGCCGACAATCCGAACTTCGCGTTGCGCGAACGGGATGGCGATGTCGTGTTCCGAGAACAGTCGCCAGATATTTCGGTTCACGGCCGAGCGCACGCCCGACGTTCCGGTGGCTGCGTCCTCGATCCAGAAGCCGAGTTCAAGGTTGACGCCGTCCGGCCCGAAGCTCGCCAGATAAGGCGTCGGCGCCGGTTCACGCAACACACGCGGTACGCCTTCGGTGGCGCGGGCCAGCAAGGCCATCGCCTGCTCGACATCGCACGAATAGGCGACCTGCACCGCCAGTTTCGCGTAGCCGCGCGTCAGGTAGGACGACTGGTTCTGCACGACATCCGTGATCAGCTTTTCGTTCGGAATCAGCGTTTCGATGCCGTCCAGTCCGCGCACCACTGTGTAGCGCGTGCGGATCTGCGTGACCATGCCTTGCAGGCCGCTCACGTTGATCGTGTCGCCGATCCGCAGCGAGCGGTCGAGCAGAATGATGAAGCCCGACACGTAGTTGCTCGCGATTTTCTGCATGCCGAACCCGAGCCCAACGCCCAGCGCGCCGCCAAAAACGCCCAGCACGGTAATGTCGATACCGACCAGCGACAGGCTAATCAGCACCGCCGCCAGCACGAACGCCGCCCGGCCGACACGCGCCACGACCACCTTCAGATTGGCGTCGAGCGTGGTCGCGCGCATCAGGCGGTCTTCGAAGGTCGAGCCGAGCCACATCGCGACGATCATCGTGATCGCCACCCACAGCAGGCCCGTGGTCAGCGACAGCAGCGTCAGGCGCGCGTTGGCGATCCGGAAATGGACGCTGCCCATCCACGCGATCACGTCGTCCTGAATGCCCATCACGGTAAGCACCATGGCGACCCAGACGACCAGCGAAACGACCTTCTCGACGAGGAAGAGCCACGGGTGCACCTCTCCGTCGCGGCTGAAAACTCGTCGCGCGAAGAAAAATACGATGTAAATCAATGCGATGCCGAACAACGGCACGAGTGCCAGGTTCAGCAGCGCGGTATGCATGAACTGGCCGGTGATGGCTCGGGCGAGCCACACGAGCAGCGCGCCCAGCAGCGGAAACCAAGCGCGATTCAGGCTTTCCGCGCCGAAGCGCAAAGTCTGGTAACGCGTCTCACGGCGCGCGTCCAGCGTACGGCGCACCGCACGCGCAAGCAGCCACGCGATGCCGAGCGTCGCGAGCAGGATGCCGACCTGCCACAACATCACGGGCTGGCCGAAGTCGTGCACAAGGTCGCCGAACATGTGAGAAAAGATGCGTTCTTCCATGATGTTGCCGAAATCGCCGGCCCGCGCTGGTTCAACGAATGAACCCGGCGCGAGCCGGCAAACAGCCAGACGTGATGCTTAGCTCTGACGCTCGAGCACGGCGGCGAAGAAGCCGTCCGTGGCGTGGCGGTGCGGCCACAGCGACAGGTAGTCGCCCATTTCCAGTTCGATCCGCTGCTCGGCCAGCACGTCGCGCGCGGGCACCAGAGCGAAATCCGGGTGATCGGCGAGGAATTTCTGCACGACGCCTTCGTTTTCGGCTTCCAGAATCGAACAGGTCGCATAGACCAGACGGCCGCCCTTCTTCACGAGACGCGCCGCGCTCGCCAGAATCGACGACTGCTTCGGCGCCAGTTCCGCAACCGATTCCGGCGACTGACGCCACTTCAGGTCAGGATTGCGGCGCAGCGTGCCCAAGCCGCTGCAGGGCGCGTCGACCAGCACGCGGTCGATCTTGCCCGCAAGGCGCTTGATCTTCGCGTCATGTTCGCTGTCGATCAGCACCGGATTCACGTTCGACAGCCCGCTGCGCGCGAGGCGCGGCTTGAGCTTGGCGAGACGGCGCTCGGAGATATCGAATGCGTAAAGACGGCCCGTGGAACGCATTGCCGCGCCCAGTGCCAGCGTTTTGCCGCCCGCGCCCGCGCAGAAATCGACGATCATCTCGCCGCGCTTCGGCGCGACCAGCGAGCACAGCAACTGGCTGCCTTCGTCCTGCACTTCGAGCCAGCCGTGCTGGAACGCGTCGAGCTTGGTGAGCGGCGGCTTGCCGACCACACGCACGCCGAACGGCGCGAACGGCGTTGCGCCCGCCTCGATACCGGCCTTCGACAGCGCGTTCAGCACGTCGTCGCGGCTCGCCTTGATCGGGTTCGCGCGCAAATCCAGCGGCGCCGGGTAGTTCAGCGCGGCCGCCAGTTGCGCGAGTTCCGCAGGTTCGAAACGCTGACTCAGCGCCTCGCTGATCCAGCCGGGCAGGTTCAGGCGAATCCGCAACGGCAGGCTTTCCGGGTCGATCATCGCGACCTGTTCGAGCCACTTCGATTCGGCTTCCGTCACGAACGGCTTGAGCGCCGAGCGCCCCGCCGTCTGCATCAGACCCAGCAGCGCCATGCGGCGCGCCTGGCTGCCCGCGCCGCTTTCGGCGAGGTGAGCAAATTCCATCCGGCGACGCAGCACGGCGAAAACCGCCTCGGCGATCACGCCACGCTCGCCGTGCCCGAGCTTCGGATGCGCGCGGAAAAAGCGGCTGGTCGTCGCGTCGGCGGGACCGTTCAGTTTCAGGACTTCAGCCAGCAAAGTCTCAGTTTGTCCAATCAAAAAACCATGTAATCTCATGCGCCCTCTCCGGCGGTGTGACCGGCAAAGAGCCATTGCGGCTCTGACGGCGTAAGCGTGACACGCAGGCCATCAAGGGCAAGACGCCCTTCGACGAACCAGCGCACCGCGCGTGGATAAATAATATGTTCGGTTGCCAGCACGCGTTCAGCGAGCGTGGCGGGGGTGTCGCCCGCGATCACAGGAACCGCCGATTGCGCGACGATCGGCCCGTGATCCAGTTGCGACGTGACAAAATGCACGGACGCGCCATGCAGCCGCACGCCCGCGTCGAGCGCCTGCTGGTGGGTTTTCAGGCCCGGAAAGCTCGGCAGCAGCGACGGATGCACGTTCAGCATGCGCCCGGCGTAGTGATCGACGAAACCGGCCGTGAGCACGCGCATGAAGCCCGCGAGCACGACCAGATCCGGCGCGAAACCATCGATTTGTTCCGCCAGCGCAGCGTCGAAGCTGTCGCGGTCGGCGAACTGGCGGTGATCGACCACCGCCGTCGCAATACCGTGCGACGCCGCGAACGCAAGGCCCGCGGCATCAGGACGGTTGGCAATCACGGCGGCGATTTGCGCCGGCCAGCCTTCGTTCGAGCAGGCCCGAACGATCGCTTCCATGTTGCTTCCCCGCCCGGAAATCAGGATGACGAGTTTTTTCATTTGCGGATTTTATCATTCGGCAACACCTGAATCGCGACGCGCGAGCCGTCTGTTGCGCTGAGCGTTTATAATCGTTTGTTTTGCGGCACCTCAGCCGCCCTACTCCAACCCGCTATCGTGAGAGTCTTCCGCGGTCTTCCCAATGCCGAAAGCCGTGCGCCCTGCGCACTGACCATCGGCAACTTCGACGGTGTCCACCGCGGCCATCAGGCTCTGCTCGCCCATGTGCGCGCAGCAGCGGATGCGCGCGGCCTGCCCGTCTGCGTGATGACCTTCGAGCCGCACCCGCGCGAGTTCTTCAATCCGGCCGGCGCGCCGCCCCGCATCGCGTTGCTGCGCGACAAGCTGGAAGCGTTGCGCGCCAATGGTGTCGATCGGGTGGTGGTCGAGCATTTCAATCACACTTTTGCCAGCCAGTCGCCGGATGCGTTCGTCGAACGGATCATCGTCAACGGGCTGCATGCACGCTGGGTGATGATCGGCGACGATTTCCGCTACGGCGCGAAGCGCGCGGGCGATTTTGCGTCGCTGAAGGCAGCGGGCCAGCAATACGGCTTCGAAGTCGAGCAGATGGCGACGGTTGCCGATCCGACGGGTGCGCGCATTTCCAGCTCCGGCGTACGCGCGGCCCTGGTAGCGGGCGACCTCGACGCGGCCCGCTCTGCGCTGGGCCGCGATTATCTGATCAGCGGCCATGTCGTGCACGGCATGAAACTCGGTCGCGATCTCGGTTTCCCCACGCTCAACCTGCCGATCGCGCACAAGCGCCCGGCGCTCGCCGGCATTTTCGTCGTGCGCGTGCACGGTGTCGCCGCCGAACCGTTGTCGGGTGTCGCAAGCCTCGGCCTGCGTCCCACCGTCGACGATTCCGGCCGCGTGCTGCTCGAAGTGCACCTGCTCGACTGGCACGGCGACGCGTATGGCAAACTCGTGCGCGTCGAATTCCTGAAGAAGCTGCGTGACGAGGAAAAGTATGTCGACCTCGAAACGCTGACCAAAGCGATCGCGCGCGACGTCGTCAATGCGCGCGCGTGGTTCGCGGCCGCCGGCGCGGGTGCGCCGGGCAGCCGCTCCACCGGTTTCGCCACCTCGGCCACCGACCGAATTAGATAGCCGCCGCGGACGAGGCGTGCGTGCCAAACGCCGCCTCGTCCGTCGCTGCGCGCATCGAAAGGCGTCCGTGGATCACGACATGCCTGCCGGGCGCGCCCAACAACGCCCTCGCGCATCGTGCGCAACCCCGCGCCCTGCTGCGCATAGAACGAATTCACCGCGACCACATCATGAGCAACAAGAAAGCCGATTCGAAACCGCAGTCACGCTACCCGGTGAACCTGCTCGACACGCCGTTCCCCATGCGCGGCGATCTGCCCAAGCGCGAGCCGCAATGGGTCAAGGAATGGCAGGAACGCAAGATCTACGAAAAGATCCGCGCCGCCAGCAAAGGCCGCAAGAAGTTCATCCTGCACGACGGCCCTCCGTATGCCAACGGTGACATCCACCTCGGCCACGCGGTGAACAAGATTCTGAAGGACATGATCGTCAAGGCGCGCAACCTGGCGGGCTTCGACGCGGTCTACGTGCCGGGCTGGGACTGCCACGGCATGCCGATCGAAATCCAGATCGAAAAGCAGTTCGGCAAGTCGTTGCCGGCCGCCGAAGTGATGCAGAAGGCGCGCGCCTACGCGACCGAGCAGATCGAGAAGCAGAAGGTCGGCTTCCGCCGTCTCGGCGTGCTCGGCGACTGGGACAATCCGTACAAGACGATGAACTTCACGAACGAAGCCGGCGAAATCCGCGCGCTCGCGAAGATCATGGAAAAGGGCTACGTGTTCCGCGGCCTGAAGCCGGTCAACTGGTGTTTCGACTGCGGCTCGGCCTTGGCTGAAGCGGAAGTCGAGTACAAGGACAAGACCGATCCGACCATCGACGTGCTGTTCAGCTTCGCCGAACCGGAAAAGACCGCACAGGCGTTCGGACTGGCTGCGCTGCCGCGCAATGAAGGCGGCATCGTGATCTGGACCACCACGCCGTGGACCATTCCCGCCAACCAGGCGCTGAACCTGCACCCGGAAATCGTCTACGCGCTGGTCGACACACCGCGCGGCCTGCTGATTCTCGCTCAGGAGCGCGTCGAAGCCTGCCTGAAGCAGTACAAGCTCGAAGGCACGATCATCGCGACCACCACGGGCGAGAAGCTCGTGAATCTGCGCTTCAACCACCCGCTGGCATCCGCGCATCCGTCGTACAAGCGCACGGCGCCGGTCTATCTCGGCGACTACGTGACGACCGAATCCGGCACGGGTGTCGTGCACTCGTCGCCCGCGTACGGCGTGGAAGACTTCGTGTCGTGCAAGGCGCACGGCATGTCCGACTCCGACATCATCAACCCGGTGATGGGCGACGGCCGCTACATCGAATCGCTCGCGCTGTTCGGCGGACTGTCGATCTGGGCGGCGAATCCGCAGATCGTCGAAGCGCTGCAAAGCGCCGGCTCGCTGCTGCACACCGAGAAGTATTTGCACAGCTACATGCACTGCTGGCGCCACAAGACGCCGATCATCTATCGCGCGACGTCGCAGTGGTTCGCCGGCATGGACGTGAAGCCGAACGACACCGACAAGACCCTGCGCGAAACCGCGCTCGAAGGTATCGAAAACACTGCGTTCTATCCGGCGTGGGGCAAGCAGCGTCTGTTCAGCATGATCGCCAACCGCCCGGACTGGACGCTGTCGCGTCAGCGTCAATGGGGCGTGCCGATGGCGTTCTTCGTGCACAAGGAAACCGGCGAACTGCATCCGCGTACGCTTGAATTGCTCGAAGAGGTCGCGCAACGTGTCGAGAAGGCCGGTATCGAAGCATGGCAATCGCTCGATCCGCGTGAACTACTCGGCGACGACGCGAACATGTACGAAAAGAACCGCGACACGCTCGACGTGTGGTTCGATTCGGGCACCACGCACTGGCATGTGCTGCGCGGCTCGCACAAAGACGAGCTGCAATTCCCGGCCGACCTGTATCTGGAAGGTTCGGACCAGCATCGCGGCTGGTTCCATTCGTCGCTCTTGACCGCGTCGATGATCGACGGCCGTCCGCCGTACAACGCGCTGCTGACGCACGGCTTCACCGTCGACGGCGAAGGCCGCAAGATGAGCAAGTCGCTCGGCAACGGTATCGATCCGCATGAAGTGGCGAACCGGCTCGGCGCGGAAATCATCCGTTTGTGGATTGCATCGACCGACTACTCGGGCGAACTCGCGATCTCCGAAGAAATCCTGAAGCGCGTGACGGAAGGCTATCGCCGGATTCGCAACACGCTGCGCTTCCTGATGGCGAACCTGTCGGACTTCGACTTCGCGCAGCACGCGCGTCCGGTCGAAGACTGGCTCGAGATCGATCGCTATGCAGTCGCGTTGTCGGCGAATCTGCAGAACGACATCCTCACGCACTACGACAAGTACGAGTTCCACCCGGTGGTCGCGAAGCTGCAGACGTTCTGCTCGGAAGACCTCGGCGGTTTCTACCTCGACGTGCTGAAAGACCGCCTGTACACCACGGCGGCCGACTCGGTCGCACGCCGTTCGGCACAGACCGCGCTGTACCACATCGCGCACGGCCTGCTGCGTCTGATGGCGCCGTTCCTGTCGTTCACCGCCGAAGAAGCGTGGAAGGTGTTCCAGCCGAACAGCGAAACCATCTTCACCGAGACGTATCACGCATTCCCGGCCGTACCGGACGCAGGCGAACTGCTCGACAAGTGGACGCTCCTGCGCGCGGCACGCAGCGACGTGACGAAGGCGCTGGAAGAAGCGCGCGTCGCGAACCTGATCGGCTCGTCGTTGCAGGCCGAAGTCGAAATCCGCGCGAGCGGCGCGCGTTACGACGCGCTCGCGAGCCTCGCCGACGACCTGAAGTTCGTGCTGATCACGTCGGCGGCTAACGTCGTCAAGGTCGATAGCGAAGCGGACGAAGGCGTCGAAGTGATCGCGTCGAAGTATCTGAAGTGCGAGCGCTGCTGGCACTATCGCGCGGATGTCGGCGCGAACGCGGAACACCCCACGTTGTGCGGCCGCTGCTTCAGCAATCTGTTCGGAAATGGTGAAACGAGGAGCGCGGCATAATGGCGAGAAGCATGTCGAAAAGCCCGTCGAAAACGTCTGCAGCAAGCAGTTCGCTGGCACCCTGGCTGGGCATCGCGCTCATCGTCATCCTGTTCGATCAGTTGACGAAAATCGCGGTCCAGAAGGTGTTCGCGTACGGTGTTCCGCACGAGGTCACGCCGTTTTTCAACCTGATCCTCGTCTACAACCGCGGCGCGGCGTTCAGCTTCCTCGCGATGGCGGGCGGCTGGCAGCGTTGGGCGTTCACCGCGCTCGGCGTGGTAGCCGCTATCGTGATCTGCTATCTGCTCAAGCGGCATAGCGGGCAGAAAATGTTCTGCACGGCGCTCTCGCTGATTCTCGGCGGCGCGCTCGGCAATGTGATCGACCGGCTCGCGTACGGCCACGTCATCGACTTTCTCGATTTCCACCTGCGCGGTTCGCACTGGCCGGCGTTCAATCTCGCCGACAGCGCGATCACGATCGGCGCGATCCTGCTCGTGCTCGACGAATTGCGGCGCGTACGCGGCTCATCACGCTGACGCCGTTGGCTTGAGGCGGTGCGGTGCCTTTTCGGGTCCAGCCGCGCTTACGCCCTGGTTTGAAACACGCAGCGGCGCGGGGTGCATCATCGATACCCCGCCCCGCTGCCCGCCACCACGCTTTGTCGGAGGCTTTCGTTGGCAACCGCAGAACTCGCAGGAAAACACCTCGTCCTCGGCATGTCGGGCGGGATTGCCTGCTACAAGATCGCCGAACTCACGCGCCTCCTGACCAAGGCGGCCGCAACGGTCCAGGTCGTCATGACCGAAGCGGCCACGCAGTTCATCACCCCCGTCACCATGCAGGCGCTCTCGGGCCGTCCGGTCTACACGAGCCAGTGGGACGGACGCGTACCGAACAACATGGCGCATATCGATCTGTCACGTGAAGCGGACGCGATCGTGATCGCGCCCGCCTCCACCGATTTCCTCGCCAAACTTGCGCACGGCATGGCCGACGATCTGCTGTCGACGATGTGCGTCGCGCGCGATTGCCCACTGCTCGTCGTTCCGGCGATGAACCGTCAAATGTGGCAGAACCCGGCGACCCAGCGCAACGTCACGCAATTGCGCGCGGATGGCGTCGAAGTGCTCGGTCCCGATTCGGGCCCGCAGGCGTGCGGCGAAATCGGCGATGGCCGTATGCTCGAAGCAGCGGCGACCTACGAAGCGATCGCGTCGTTCTTCTCGCCGAAGATTCTGTCGGGCAAGCGTGTGTTGTTGACCGCCGGCCCGACTTTCGAGCCGCTCGATCCGGTGCGCGGCATCACCAATCGTTCGAGCGGGAAGATGGGGTTCGCGTTGGCGCGCGCCGCTCAACAGGCGGGCGCGGACGTGCATCTGATCGCTGGTCCCGTCGCGCTCGAAACGCCATGGGGCGTGTTCCGCGAAAACGTGCAAACCGCGCAGCAGATGCACGACGCGGTAATGCGCTCGGTGTCCGACGCCGACATCTTCATTGGCGTGGCCGCGGTGGCTGACTGGCGCGTCGATCACGTCAGCGAGCACAAGATCAAGAAGGCCGCCGACCGCGCGTTGCCGACCTTCTCGTTCGTCGAGAACCCGGATATTTTGGCCTCGGTCGCGAGGTTGCCGCATCCGCCGTTCGCGGTGGGTTTTGCAGCAGAAAGCGGCGACCTCGAAGTCCACGGCGAAGAAAAGCGTGTCCGGAAAAACGTGCCGCTGCTAATCGGCAACCTCGGCCCACTGACCTTCGGTCTCGACGATAACGAAGTGATTCTGTTCGAAGCAGCTGGTGCCACCAAGCTGCCACGCGCCGACAAGCAGACGCTCGCGCGCGCACTGATCGCGGAAATTGCGAAGCGTCTGCCCGATACGAGTCTGATTCGCTAAAGCCGCCGCTACGTGAAAAGCGTGTGCGTCAGTCCGCGCACGCTCAGCGAATTGAATCCTCAGGAGCAGTACTGACATGACGCTACTTTCCGTGCTCGATCAAACGCCCGTGATCGCCGGGCACTCGGTGGCGGACGCCATCGCCGCCACCGTCGAACTCGCACAACTCGCCGACAACCTCGGCTACACCCGCTACTGGTGCGCCGAACATCACGGCTTGCGCGGGGTCTCGAACCCATGTCCCGAAGTGATGCTCGCGCGCCTGGGCAGCGTGACCCGGCGCATCCGACTCGGCTCCGGCGGCGTGATGCTGCCGTACTACAGCCCGTTCAAGGTCGCCGAGCAATTCATGATGCTCGAGGCGCTGTTCCCGAATCGCATCGATCTCGGCGTGGGACGCGCGCCGGGCGGCGACATCCGCACGGCCCAAGCGGTTGCGGCCGGCGACTACAATCGCGGCGACATTTTTCCGCAGCAAGTGGCCGATCTGGTCGGCCTCATGCACGGCACGTTGCCGCCCGATCACATCGCGCAAGGCGTTTTGCTGCAGCCACAAATCGAAACGCGTCCGCAATTGTGGATGCTCGGTTCCAGCGAATTCGGCGGCTTGCTCGCCGCGCAACTCGGTATTCGCTTCGCGTTCGCGCATTTCATCAATGCGCATTTCGGGCACCAGGTGGCGCTCGCTTATCGCGAGCGCTTCAAGGCGAGCCAGGAATCGCAGCAGCCGTATCTGGCCGCCGCTGTTTTCGTCATTTGCGCGGACACGGAACAGGAAGCCGCTGACCTGGAAAAAGCCGTCGATCTGCGTCGTGTGCAAATGGCATATGGACTCAACGAGCCGATTCCGTCGATTGAACAAGGCGTTGCGCAGGAATACGGCGAGCGAGAAAAACTCGTGATCGCGCGCGAGAAACCCCGCAGCATCGTCGGCACGCCTGAAACGGTCACCGAACGGCTACATGCTTTGCAGGAACAGTTCCAGGCCGACGAATTGATGGTGCTGACGGTTGCCGGCAGCTACCGCGCGCGCTTGCGCTCCTACGAACTTCTCGCCGACGCGTTCCAGCTCGGCTCGAACACCACTCAGCCCTAACCCTCAAAAACATTTCCAATCTGCATGAAACTCGACCTGAAGATTCTCGATGCGCGCATGCGCGATCAACTCCCCGCCTACGCGACGACCGGCAGCGCGGGCCTCGACCTGCGCGCGTGTCTCGACGAACCGCTGACGCTGAAACCCGGCGAAACCGCACTGGTGCCGACGGGTCTCGCGATTCACGTCGGCGATCCGGGTTATGCGGCGCTGATCCTGCCGCGTTCGGGTTTGGGCCATAAGCACGGGATCGTGCTCGGCAACCTGGTCGGCCTGATCGACTCGGACTACCAGGGTCAACTGATGATCTCGACCTGGAATCGCGGTGAAACGACGTTCGTGCTGAATCCGATGGAGCGTCTCGCTCAACTGGTGATCGTGCCGGTCGTGCAGGCCGAGTTCAATATCGTCGACGACTTCGAGCAGAGCGAGCGCGGCGCGGGCGGGTTTGGCAGCACGGGCAAGCACTAAGCTATTGCTGCTTCGGCATCGTTCTTCGAACGACGCCGAAGCTTCCAAACCGGAGCGCAAAAAAAAAACGGCGCGGGTTTTTCAACCCGTGCCGTTTTGCTTTCTGGCGCAACCTGAGACGGCTTAAGCCTTACTCGACTTCCACCGCTTCCGGATTTGGATTGCGCGGCGCCGGATGTTCGTCGAAGGTCAACTGAACCTTGTCTTCCGCATCGACGTCGACCGTGACACGGCCGCCGTTCATCAGCTTGCCGAACAGCAGTTCGTCGGCCAGCGCACGACGGATCGTGTCCTGGATCAGACGCTGCATCGGCCGCGCTCCCATCAGCGGATCGAAACCGTGCTTGGCGAGATGCTTGCGCAACGCGTCGGTGAAGAGCGCGTCGACCTTCTTCTCGTGCAACTGATCTTCCAGTTGCATCAGGAACTTGTCGACCACACGCATGATGATTTCTTCATCGAGCGAACGGAAGCTGATCGTCGCGTCCAGACGGTTACGGAACTCAGGCGTGAACATGCGCTTGATGTCGACCATTTCGTCGCCGGTTTCCCGACGATTCGTGAAGCCGATCACCGACTTGCCCATTGCCTCAGCGCCCGCATTCGTCGTCATAATGATGATGACGTTACGGAAATCTGCCTTGCGACCGTTGTTGTCTGTCAGCGTGCCATGGTCCATGACCTGCAGCAGCACGTTGTAGATGTCCGGATGCGCCTTCTCGATTTCGTCGAGCAGCAGCACGCAATGCGGCTTCTTCGTGACAGCTTCGGTCAGCAGACCGCCCTGGTCAAAACCGACGTAGCCCGGAGGCGCGCCGATCAACCGGCTAACAGCGTGACGCTCCATGTATTCCGACATGTCGAAGCGGATCAACTCGATACCCAGCGTGAACGCCAGTTGCTTCGCCACTTCGGTCTTGCCGACACCGGTCGGGCCGGAGAACAGGAATGCGCCAATCGGTTTGTCCAGCTTGCCGAGGCCAGCACGCGCCATCTTGATCGCAGCCGACAGCGCGTCGATGGCCGGATCTTGTCCGAACACCACGCTCTTCAGATCGCGATCCAGCGTTTGCAGCTTGCTGCGGTCGTCTTGCGACACGCTTTGCGGCGGGACACGAGCGATCTTCGAGATGATTTCCTCGATCTCGTTCTTGCCGATGGTTTTTTTCTGCTTCGACTTCGGCAGGATGCGTTGCGCCGCGCCCGCTTCGTCGATCACGTCGATCGCCTTGTCCGGCAGATGACGATCCGTGATGAAGCGTGCCGACAACTCAGCCGCCGCCGACAGCGCACCCGACGAGTACTTCACGCCGTGATGCTCTTCGAAACGCGACTTCAGACCACGCAGGATCGCCACGGTCTGCTCGACGGTCGGCTCGGTCACATCGACCTTCTGGAAACGACGCGACAGGGCCGCGTCTTTTTCGAAGATGCCGCGATACTCGGTGAACGTGGTCGCGCCGATGCACTTCAGCGTGCCCGACGACAGTGCCGGCTTCAGCAGATTCGACGCGTCCAGCGTGCCACCCGACGCAGCGCCTGCGCCGATCAGCGTATGAATTTCGTCGATGAACAGGATAGCGTGCGGACGTTCCTTCAATTCCTTGAGAACCGTCTTCAGGCGCTGTTCAAAGTCGCCGCGATACTTGGTGCCGGCGAGCAGCGCGCCCATGTCGAGCGAATACACCTGCGCATCCGCCAGAATATCGGGCACTTCGCCGCGCGTAATTCGCCACGCCAAGCCTTCGGCGATCGCCGTCTTACCGACGCCCGCCTCGCCGACCAGCAGCGGATTGTTCTTGCGCCGACGGCACAGCACCTGGACCACGCGCTCGACTTCCGACTCTCGCCCGATCAGCGGGTCGATGCGGCCGTCTTTCGCCATCTGGTTCAGGTTCTGCGTGAACTGGGCGAGCGGCGTTTCTTTCTGCGCGGCGGCCTCGTCGGACTCGGCATTCGCGTCGCTCGCTTTCGCGGCGTCGGTGCTGCTCGTCTTGGCGATGCCATGCGAGATGAAATTGACCACGTCCAGACGCGTCACGCCCTGCTGTTGCAGGTAGTACACCGCGTGCGAATCCTTCTCGCCGAAGATCGCGACCAGCACATTCGCGCCGGTCACTTCCTTCTTGCCATTCGAGGTGGACTGAACATGCATGATCGCGCGCTGGATCACACGCTGGAAACCCAGCGTGGGCTGCGTGTCGACGTCGTCCGTGCCAGGCACGGTCGGCGTGTTGTCATGAATGAAGTTGCGCAGGTTCTGGCGCAGATCCTCGATATTGGCCGCGCATGCACGCAACACTTCCGCCGCCGTTGGGTTGTCCAACAGTGCCAGCAAAAGATGTTCGACCGTTATGAACTCGTGCCGCGCCTGGCGTGCTTCCATGAACGCCATGTGCAGGCTGACTTCCAGTTCCTGGGCAATCATGCTTCCTCCATCACACACTGCAGCGGATGCCCGGCCTGCCGTGCGTGGGTAACGACTTGCTCGACTTTGGTCGACGCGATGTCCCGCGTATAGACCCCACAAACTCCCCTGCCCTCGCGATGCACCTTCAACATTACCTGTGTTGCGGTTTCACGATCTTTATTGAAGTATTCCTGCACGATCATCACGACAAATTCCATTGGCGTGAAGTCGTCGTTCAACAGCACCACCTTGTACATGGCTGGCGGCTTGAGCTTCTTCTCCTGCCGCTCCAGTACGGTGCCGTCCTGCTTGTCCGGGATAATCGCCATACACCCATTCTAAACAACTAGGACAGGCCCGCAATCCTGTCAAAACCCGGCCAACCGGCCGATGAGCCCGTTCGCTACCGCCTGATGGGTGAAACTCCGTCATGCGTGCGATTCGACGAGCCGATTGCGGAGCCGGCCCCTATCCTGATGCAGCGCGGCCGTGTTGCACCGCAGTCGGATCGAGTATCGCACAACCTGCCGGAGCCGGTTGGGACGCTCGTCAAAGCCAGACCAGCCCGGCTGACCCTTAGCACAGCATGTGAGTCGATTATGCGACTTTTCAAGCGGTCCCGCTTGCGCAACCGCACATAACGGAAGCGGTAAAAACCCTGGAAACTGGCCTGTTTGCAACGCGACAACGGCATCTCAAAATTTTCTTGACACTCGAATAAAGAGCCTCAACAATCAAGCTGGCACTTTTTTCACTGAGCCATAATTCGAAAAAATGCCGATGGTGAGCTTGTGAGGAGGGAGTGGCTGCATAACGCGGTCACGGAGCTTTTCGAGGGCTCGTGGTAGTGACATGAGTTACAGGGGAAGTTGGAATGGCAACTGGTACGGTCAAATGGTTCAATGACGCAAAAGGTTTCGGATTTATCACGCCTGATGAAGGCGGCGAAGATCTGTTTGCACACTTCTCGGCCATCCAGATGAATGGGTTCAAAACCCTCAAGGAAGGCCAAAAGGTAACCTTCGAGGTCGTGCAAGGCCCGAAAGGCAAGCAGGCATCGAACATTCAGGCTCCCGCCTAAAACTGTTCGTTACCTGTCCTTTGAAACCCGGCTTCGTGCCGGGTTTCTTTTTTGGAGAAACGTTTCTAATTGCCGCCGATTTTTATCGACCGAACGCGACTCCCAATTATTGGGCACAGCTACGTCTAATACTCATTGCGCGATTTAAAATCGGTCGTAGAAACTACTACAACGCGCAAACAGCACCTGCATTAAAGACGGGTAAATACGTAGGCAAATCGGTGGACAAAAAAATAACCCCGCCGCCTTCCGACGCCGGGGTTATTTATGCGCAATAGATTAATTCAGCGCACAAGCCTTACATGTTTTCAATCATGACCTGACCGAATGCCGAACACGACACCTGAGTGGCGCCTTCCATCAGGCGCGCAAAGTCGTATGTGACGCGTTTTTGCAGAATCGATTTTTCCATCGACTCGATGATCAGGTCGGCCGCCTCGAACCAGCCGAGGTGGCGCAGCATCATTTCCGCCGACAGAATCTCCGAACCCGGATTCACATAGTCCTTGCCCGCGTACTTCGGCGCGGTGCCGTGCGTGGCTTCGAACATCGCGACCGAATCCGACAGATTCGCACCCGGCGCAATCCCGATCCCGCCGACCTGCGCCGCCAGCGCGTCCGAAACGTAGTCGCCGTTCAGGTTCAGCGTCGCGATCACGTCGTATTCGGCCGGGCGCAACAGAATCTGCTGCAGGAACGCATCGGCAATCACGTCTTTCACGACCACGTCGCCGCCCGTCCGCGGATTCTTGACCTTCATCCACGGACCGCCGTCGATCAGCTCCGCGTTGAATTCCTTCTGCGCCAGCGCATAACCGTAGTCGCGGAACGCGCCTTCGGTGTACTTCATGATGTTGCCTTTGTGCACCAGCGTGACCGAGCGGCGATCATTGTCGATCGCATATTGAATCGCCTTGCGCACCAGCCGCTCCGTGCCTTCGCGCGACACCGGCTTGACCCCGATCCCCGACGAGTCCGGAAAACGGATCTTCTTCACGCCCATCTCGTCCTGCAGGAACTTGATGATTTTCTTCGCCTGCTCGGATCCGGCCGGCCATTCGATACCCGCGTAGATGTCTTCCGAGTTCTCGCGGAAAATCACCATGTCGGTCTTCTCGGGTTCGCGCATCGGCGACGGCACGCCTTTGAAATAGCGCACCGGCCGCAGGCATACATACAGATCGAGTTCCTGGCGCAGCGCGACGTTCAGTGAACGGATACCACCGCCGACCGGCGTCGTAAGCGGTCCCTTGATCGACACGATGTATTCCTTGACCACCTGCAGCGTTTCTTCCGGCAGCCACACGTCCGGCCCGTACACCCTGGTCGCCTTCTCGCCCGCGTAGATTTCCATCCAGTGGATTTTCTTCTTGCCCGCGTAGGCTTTCTCGACCGCGGCGTCCACCACCTTGATCATCACGGGCGTGATGTCGATACCCGTGCCATCGCCTTCGATAAACGGAATGATCGGCTGGTCGGAAACGTTGAGCGAGAAATCGGCGTTGACAGTGATCTTGTCACCACCGGTCGGAACCTTGATGTGCTGATACGACATGATCGGACTCCAGTGAAGGCTATGCAGAAAGCTGATGGAAGACTGCGAAAATGGGTGCTCCTCGCTAAGCGCAATGCCGGACTGCCGCAAGCAGCTTGGCCGCTATTCTAGCCCACGCTCCCGCAGCGGCGCGGCCACGGCGGCTCGGGGTTTTCCAACATGGACCGGGGTCGGCGGAGGCGCGGCTCGCATCTTATGTTCTATATAAGAGTCAGGATTGGCCCGAATCGCGAATGCTTTATGATTCCGGCGTCCGCTTTTCGCTCAGCAGACGGCGCGGCACGTTCTGAACGACATCGGAGCGCTGCGCGCCGCGAGCGTTTTTCGCATCACTTCTATCCGTTTCTCTTATGCGCCTTCTCGCTCTGAACAAACCGTTCGGCACCATCTGCCAATTCTCGCCGCACGAGACGCGCGCGTCGCTGGCCGACTGGGTCAAGGTGCCGGATGTTTATCCTGCGGGCCGGCTCGATTCCGACAGCGAAGGCCTGCTCCTTCTCACCGACGACGGTGCCCTGCAAGCGCGCATCGCCGAGCCGCGTCACAAACTGGTCAAACGTTATTGGGCACAAGTCGAAGGCGCGGTCGATCAGGCCACGCTGAAAAAACTCGCGCGCGGTGTCGATCTCGGCGACTACGTGACACGGCCGTGTCGCGCGGAATTTGTCGAGCCAGGCGAATCGCTGTGGGCCCGCACACCGCCCATCCGTTTTCGCGCCGCGATACCGACGACGTGGATCGAACTGTCGATCACCGAGGGCAAGAATCGCCAGGTGCGTCGCATGACGGCAGCAGTCGGCTTTCCGACGCTGCGGCTCGTGCGTGTCGGTGTGGGCGCGCTCGATATTTTTTCGCTTGGACTTCAGCCTGGAGAAAGCGTCGAGTTGTCGTCGAAAGCACCTTGGGAAGGTGTCGTCTAACACTCCCTTACATTTAAAAACAATGCGACGGCCGCCCGGCCCGTCACGCACGAATAGTCACTACGTGTACGCGTTTTCTCTTCGCGACACGACCTAACCCGTTGTATCCGCAAACAAAAACACGCGTGAAACGAAGGTAAAAAAACGTGAAACACGAGCGCGCGCGATAAGCCTCGGGACGCTCATTCGCAGCGCATCGCCGTCTTATGAATTTTCCACAAAAATTACGTCAACCGCCGCGCAAGCTCACGCGTTATTCGACGCAGATGCCGCCCGAAGCTATCCGGCATTCAGCCTTAAGGGCCTTTGCACAAGCCGTTCTTGCGGTACGAGCAGGGAGTCTGAGCGCTAAACAGACGCACCGAAAATTTGTTCGATGCGGCTGTCAACCGAAAGGTGGATGGCACGTTTACCGACATGACTCTACATATAACCGGGTCATTTGGTTAATCAACTAAAGCTGAGGATTTACAAAATGAACAAACTGATCGCCGCTCTGGTCGCTGGCCTCTTCGCAACGGCAGCATTCGCACAAGCTTCGGCACCGGAAGCAGCTTCGGCAGCTCCGGCTGCAGCAGCTTCGTCGGCAAAGAAGACCACGAAGAAGGCTCACAAGAAGTCGCACAAGAAGGCAGCAGCTGCTGCAGCAGCTTCGGCAGCTTCGGAATAAGTTTGTAAAAACGCAGTCAAGAACTAGCTTCATTGCCGTTCTTACGGCGTTGAAAGGCAGATCACCGAAAGGCGATCTGCCTTTTTGTTTTTGACGCGCTCGCGTAACATTCGCTGATTAAATTCCAAGCAAGGAGTCTTGCCGTGCGATTTCCCCTGCGCTCGTTGATTGCGCGTTTCGCTGTTGCCGTTGCATTGCCGCTCGCTGCGTTGTCGTTCGTTGCAACTACTGCTGCTCCCGCTCACGCGCAGCAGATGCCGCCTGGCGCGAAGCAGCCCAGCGAATTCCCGCGCGTGAAGCTGACCGCCGGCATGTTCGTGATCGACGCCGCCGTTGCCGCGAACGATGCGGATCGCGAACAAGGTTTGATGTATCGCACGAATCTCGGTCCGAACGAAGGCATGCTGTTCGTGTTCAACGAACATGCCGTGCATTGCTTCTGGATGAAGAACACGTTGATCCCGCTGTCCATCGCGTTCATGCGCGCGGACGGCACGATCACCGACATCGACGAGATGCAGGCCGAGACAACCGACAATCACTGCCCGAAGAACAACGGCGAGTTTGCGCTGGAAATGCCGAAGGGCTGGTTCACGTCGAAGGGCATCAAACCGGGCATGAAGATTCAGGGTCTGCCGCCGCTGCAACAGCAATAAGCCGATCCGGTTTCAGCGGTCACGGAAAAAGCCGGTGCCTTTTGCGAGGCGCCGGCTTTTTTGCATTCGCGCGCCGCGGCAACGCGTGTTGCGGGATCAGGCGAAGTGCGCGCATCGCGTCATCGCGCGCCAGGTCAGCCCAACGCGGCCGCGTAGCCAAACCCCCGCCAGCAGGCGCTTGCGCCCCGCTGGCAAGATTCCTGCAAAAGACTAGCCGACGCGCTATCCTAGTAATCTTAGTAAAGCAGCACCCAGGCTCGCCGGGTAGCACAAACTGCCGTCCGGCCAGCGTTTCAGGCGCGCCATTCCAAGGAGGTTCACGTGCCCCGCAAGACTCCCATCGAGCGCTACCGGAATATCGGCATCAGCGCTCACATCGATGCCGGCAAAACCACCACCACTGAACGCATCCTGTTCTACACCGGCGTGACCCACAAGATCGGCGAGGTTCACGACGGTGCGGCGACGATGGACTGGATGGAACAGGAGCAGGAGCGCGGCATCACCATCACGTCGGCGGCGACTACCGCCTTCTGGAAGGGCATGGCCGGCAACTACCCCGAACATCGGATCAACATCATCGACACCCCGGGCCACGTCGACTTCACGATTGAAGTCGAGCGCTCGATGCGCGTGCTCGACGGCGCATGCATGGTGTACGACTCGGTCGGCGGCGTGCAGCCGCAATCCGAAACCGTGTGGCGTCAGGCGAACAAGTACAAGGTGCCGCGCATTGCGTTCGTCAACAAGATGGACCGCGTAGGCGCCGACTTTTTCCGCGTGCAGCGGCAGATCGGCGATCGTCTGAAAGGTGTCGCGGTGCCGATCCAGATTCCAATCGGCGCGGAAGAACACTTCCAGGGCGTGGTCGATCTGGTCAAGATGAAGGCGATCTACTGGGAAGAAGAGAACCAGGGCATCAAGTTCGAATATCGCGATATTCCAGCGGAACTCGCGGCTACCGCGAAGGAATGGCACGACAAGATGGTCGAAGCCGCCGCCGAAGCAAACGAGGAACTGCTCGACAAATACCTCGGCGGCGAAGCGCTGAGCGAAGAAGAAATCAAGCACGGCATTCGCGCGCGCTGCATTGCGAACGAGATCGTGCCGATGCTGTGCGGCAGCGCGTTCAAGAACAAGGGCGTGCAGGCGATGCTCGACGCGGTGATCGACTATCTGCCGTCGCCGGTCGACGTGCCCGCGATTACCGGTCACGACGAGCACGACAAGGAGATCGAGCGTCATCCGAACGACACCGATCCGTTCTCCGCGCTCGCGTTCAAGATCATGACCGACCCGTTCGTCGGCCAGCTGATTTTCTTCCGCGTCTATTCGGGCGTGGTGAATTCGGGCGACACCGTCTACAACGCGATCAAGGAAAAGAAGGAGCGCCTCGGCCGCATCCTGCAGATGCACGCGAACGAGCGCAAGGAAATCAAGGAAGTCTACGCGGGCGATATCGCCGCAGCAGTCGGCCTGAAAGAAGCGACGACCGGCGACACGCTGTGCGATCCGAACAACGTGATCATCCTCGAAAAGATGATCTTCCCGGAGCCGGTCATTTCGCAGGCCGTCGAGCCGAAGACCAAGGTCGACCAGGAAAAGATGGGCATTGCGCTGAACCGCCTTGCTCAGGAAGACCCGTCGTTCCGCGTGCAGACCGATGAAGAATCCGGCCAGACGATCATCTCCGGGATGGGCGAGTTGCACCTGGAAATTCTGGTCGACCGGATGAAGCGCGAATTCGGCGTCGAGGCCACGGTCGGCAAGCCGCAGGTCGCATATCGCGAAACGGTGCGCAACAAGGTCGAGGACGTCGAAGGCAAGTTCGTCAAGCAGTCGGGCGGTCGCGGTCAGTACGGTCACGCGGTCATTACGCTCGAACCGGCAGCGCAGGGCAAAGGCTACGAATTCGTCGACGCGATCAAGGGCGGCGTGATTCCGCGCGAATACATTCCGGCGGTGGACAAGGGCATCGTGGAAACGCTGAAGGCCGGCGTGCTCGCGGGCTATCCGGTGGTCGACGTGAAGGTGACGCTGACCTTCGGTTCGTACCACGACGTGGACTCGAACGAAAACGCGTTCCGCATGGCCGGTTCGATGGCCTTCAAGGAAGCGATGCGCAAGGCCAAGCCGGTACTGCTCGAACCGATGATGGCAGTCGAAGTGGAAACGCCGGAAGACTTCATGGGCAACGTGATGGGCGATCTGTCGAGCCGTCGCGGGCTCGTGCAGGGCATGGAAGACATCGCCGGCGGTGGCGGCAAGCTGGTGCGCGCCGAAGTGCCGCTCGCGGAGATGTTCGGCTACTCGACATCGCTGCGCTCGGCCACGCAGGGCCGCGCCACGTACACGATGGAGTTCAAGCACTACGCTGAAACGCCGAACAACGTCGCCGAAGCCGTGATCAACGCGAAGCAGAAGTAAGCCGCGGTCGAAGCATCGACGTTGCAATGCAGCGCAACGTCGATGCATCAGCACGGCGACCCCAAGCCCGTTCCTTGCGAACGGGCTTTTTTTCGTCCCTACGACCGCCGCCGCGCCTTATCCACACAGCACTTTTTGAACATGCAAAAATGCCAGACGGCGCCGACCTGAACACAGGAAGCGCCGAACAATGCCGGGACCGCCAGGAACCATGCTTGGGAGGAGACACCATGAGCCAGGATCACGAACACCCGCATTACCGCGACGATCAGCCCGCAGCGCCGGTCGACTGGCGTGAGCACGGCGTGAAGGTCATCAAGGGCGATCAGCTCGACAGCAATACCGCGCAGACGCCGGGCATGAACCGCGCGGCCGCGATCAACGCCGCGCGGGTCGGCGCGCAGAAAATCTGGGCCGGTACCGTGACGATCCACCCGAACGCGAAGACCGGCGCGCATCATCACGGCGCGCTCGAAAGCGTGATCTACGTGGTGCGCGGCCAGGCGCGCATGCGCTGGGGCGAGCATCTGGAATTCACCGCAGAAGCCGGTCCGGGCGACTTTATTTTCGTGCCGCCGTATGTGCCGCATCAGGAGATCAATGCGAGCACCGACGACCCGCTCGAATGCGTGCTGGTGCGCAGCGACAACGAAGCGGTGGTGGTCAACCTGAACATCGACGCGGTGGAGGCGCCCGAAACCGTGTTCTGGGTCGATCCGATTCACAAGCATCCGCACGACCATTAACTCCTTGCCACGCGACTCATGACGCCAACCGCTTCGCTGCGCCCTCGCCTGTTCACGCTGTATGCCGTGCTGATCGCCGCCAATCTCGGCGCCTGGGCATGGGCGTTGATCGCGTTTCGCCATTACCCGCTGCTGCTGGGCACCGCGCTGCTCGCTTATGGTTTTGGCCTGCGCCATGCCGTCGACGCGGATCACATCGCGGCTATCGACGCCGTCACGCGCAAACTGATGCAAACCGGCAAGAAGCCGCTCGGCGTGGGGCTGTCGTTTTCGCTGGGGCATTCGACCATCGTGATTCTCGCGACGATCGGCATTGCGTGGACCACGCATTCGCTGCATGGCCGCTTCGAGACTTTCAAGGCCGTGGGTGGCACGATCGGCACGCTGGTGTCGGCCACGTTTCTGCTGGTGCTGGCGGCCGTCAATCTGGTGATTCTGCGTGACGTGTGGCGTCGTTATCGCCATGTTCAACATGACGTCGAAACCGCTGTTCAGGCACCGGACGATGCGATCGCGCCCGCTGGCCTGCTGTCGCGTGCATTGCGCCCGCTGTTCCGGCTCGTGACGAAAAGCTGGCACATGTACCCGGTTGGCGTGCTGTTCGGCCTCGGCTTCGACACCGCCTCCGAAATCGGCTTGCTGGCGATCGCCGCGTCGCAGGCGGGCACGGGTCTGCCGCTGTATTCGATCCTCGTATTTCCCGCCCTCTTCACGGCAGGCATGACGCTGGTCGATTCGACCGACAACGTACTGATGGTCCACGCGTACGGCTGGGCCATGGACGACCCGAAACGCAAGCTGTACTACAACGCGAGCATCACGTTCGTGTCGGCGGTGGTGGCAATCGTGATCGGCGGCGTCGAGGCATTGGGATTGCTGTCGGACAAATTCGGCCTGAACGGCGGCCTCTGGGATGCGGTCGCCAGCGTCAACGACCGCTTCGGCGCGCTCGGTTACGGCATTGTCGCGGCGTTCATGGCGTGCTGGATCGGCTCGGTGCTGTTCCATCGCTGGCGTCGTCCGGATGCGCTCGTGCGGTAATTTCAACGCGTGATCATGCAGTGCCGCGCGGCGTAACCGGTAAGGATGCCAGCGGCGCGTGCGTGCAGTCGTCATGACCGCAAGACTCGCGTGGATCGTCGAGCCGCAACCGTTGTGATGGCGATACACAGCGGCTCTTTTATCCGCCAATCGACAATCGGTCGACGCTGCGAGCGTGCCGCATCGCAAGGCAATCGCTTACACTGAAGCGGCTTTGCGCAGGCTTTGATTTTTCGATGTCGCATGCCGACGTCGCCATTGCACTCGCGTTCGTCGCATGGCGTATTTTGCGTCGGCGACGCGACGCTTCAGAACCGGCAACAGAACGGACTGGACACTCCATCGATGAAAACTCCCGCGGACCGACTTCTCGCACTCGACGCAGCCCGCCTTGCTGCCGATGCTCACGGCACCCACGGCCACCACGCCATCGACGAATTCCTTGCCGGCCGCATCACGCGCCGCGAGCTGCTGCGCTATGCGAGCGTGATCGGTTTGTCGCTGGCGGGCGGCGGTTTGCTGAACGTGCCGCGCGCGCAGGCTCAGGCCGCGGCGGGTGCAGGCAACCAGACGATCCGCGTGGCTCATCTGACGCCTGCGGGCGCGGTCGATCCCCTCACCGTGACAGACGCCGCGAGTCTCGCGCTGCTGAACCAGACCGGCGAGTTCCTGATTGACGACGACGGCGAAAAGCTGATGCTGAAGCCCGCGCTCGCGTTGTCCTGGAAGCCGAACGACAAAGGCGACGTGTGGACCTTCACGCTGCGCCAGAACGTCAAGTTTCACGACGGCCAGCCGTTCGGCGCGAAGGATGTGGTCGCCACCTTCGACCGCCTCGCCGATCCTGCGAGCGGCTCGGCGGCGCTCTCCGTGCTCAAGGGCGTGCTGTCCAAAGGCGGCGCGAAAGTCGTGGACGAGCACACGGTCGCCTTCCATCTGGATGCGCCGAACGGCAACTTCCCGTACTACGTTTCCTCGGACAATTACAACGCCGTGATCCTGCCCGCGAACTACGCGGGCGGTTATGAAAAGACCTTCATCGGCACCGGTCCGTTCAGGTTCGAGAAGTATCAGCCGAAGGTCGGCGCGTCGTTCGTGCGCAATCCCGATTACTGGGGCGAGAAAGCGTTACCGCAACGCGTACAGTTCTCGTTCTACGCCGACGAACAGGCGCAATTGCTCGCGCTGCAGGGCCATCAGGCCGACGTGATGGGCACCTTCACCGTGCAGGGCGGCGCAGGCATTCTGAACAACCCGGAATACAAGGCCGTGGGAGTGAAGTCGAGCGCGCACCGGCAGATTCATATGCGCAACGACAATCCGCTGTTCAAGGACAAACGCGTACGCCAGGCGCTGGCGTTGTCGATCGATCGCGATGTGCTGGTGCGCGGCCTCTTCAAAGGCCGCGCGCAACTCGGCAACGACAGTCCGTTTGCGCCGGTGTTTCCGTCATCCGATGCAGGCGTCGCTCAGCGCAAGATCGATATCGCGAAGGCGAAGCAACTGCTCGCGCAAGCCGGTGTGCCGAACGGTTTCGACGTTACGCTCACCACCGAAAAGTACATGGAGATTCCCGATCTCGCGGTGGTCGTGCAGAACGCGGCCAAAGCCATCGGCGTGCGCATCAATCTGAAAATCGAGAGTCAGTCGCTGTATTACGGCGCCGGCACGCCGGGCAAATCCGACTGGCTCGACTCGCCGCTCGGCATTACCGATTACGGTCATCGCGGCGTGCCGAACGTGTTCCTGAACGCGCCGCTCACCAGCACCGGCACATGGAACGCCGCGCACTTCAAGAATCCGCAATACGATCAACTGGTCGCGCAATTCGTTGCGGCAATCGATCTGCCCTCGCAGAAGAAAATCTCCGGGCAGATTCAAACGCTGTTGCTCGACGAGACGCCCGTCATCATTCCGTTCTTCTACGATCAACTGATCGCGATGCGTAAAGGCGTGAACGGCGTGCGCTTCACCGCGCTCGCGCAACTGTATTTCGACCGCGCGGTGCTCAGCGCGTAAGCGCAGGCGATGCCTGGCAGGAGATCACGATGTCGTCCACGGTGACCCCTTCCACTTCCCGTCCGTCGAATGGCCATGCGGGCCGCGCCGTGCGTTTTCTGGCGACGCGCGTCGGACTGTCGTTGATCACGTTGTGGCTACTGTCGGTGATCGTGTTCGCGGGCGGTCAGCTGCTGCCTGGCGATATCGGCCGCGCGGTACTCGGTCCGCTCGCCGATGCGCGCGCGGTCGCCGCGCTCAATCATCAACTCGGCGCGGATCGTCCGTTGCTCACGCAGTACGTCGACTGGATTTCGCATTTCTTGCGCGGCGATATGGGGCTTTCGTATGCGTACCGCGAACCGGTTGGGCCGTTTATTGCCGCCGCGCTTGGCGCTTCGGCGAAGCTCGGCCTGCTCGCGTTTATCGTCGTGGTGCCGCTTGGGATTGCGGGCGGCGTGTGGTCGGCGATGCACGCGGGACGCTGGCTCGATCGCACGATCAGCATTGCCGGATTGTCGGCCACGGTGGTGCCGGAATTCGTGTCGTCGATCGTGCTGATTCTGGTGTTCGGCGTGTGGCTGCAATGGCTGCCGATCGAAGCGTCGTATCCACCCGAAGCCAGCGTGTTCGAACAACTCAGGCATCTGATTCTGCCGATACTGCCGCTGGTGTTCGTCTTCTTCGGCTATATCGCGCGGATGGCGCGGGCGGGCACCGTCGAGGCGCTCGATGCCGACTACACGCGCACCGCGATCCTCAAAGGCCTGCCGCGGCACATCGTGATCTGGCGACACGTACTGCGTAATGCGTTGCTGCCGACCATCACGGTCGCCGCAACTCAACTCGGCTATATGATCGGCGGACTCGTGGTGGTGGAGACGCTGTTCCACTATCAGGGCATCGGCTCGCTGATCTACAACGCCGCGAAGGCCAAGGATTTCCCGATGCTCGAAGCGGGCGTGCTGACTATCGGCGTGGTCTACACCGTCGCCAATCTCGTGGCCGATGCGCTGCATGTGCTGCTCAATCCGCGTCTGCGTGTGAGGAGCGCCGAATGAGCGCGACCACTCCGCAAGCCGCGCCGCCGGCTCAGGCTGCTTCGACAGAACCGCGCTTCGCGCAGTTGCGCGAATTGCTGCGCTCGCCCACATTCGTCGTGGGCGCACTCATCGTGTTGTGGTGGATCGTGTGCGCGCTTGGCGGCCAATGGATCGTGCGCATCGATCCTTACGCATCCGATCCGCTCAACTCGTTGACGCCGCCCGATCACACACACTGGTTCGGCACAGACCAATTGGGCCGCGACGTGTTCTCGCGCGTGATCGTCGGCGCGCGCGACATCCTGACCATTGCACCGCTGGCGACCGTGCTCGGCACGGCGGCGGGCACCGCCCTCGGGTTGATCGTCGGCTACTTCGAAGGCCGGGTCGACAGCATCGTGGGGCGCGTGATCGACGCCGTGCTTGCACTGCCGCTCGTGATCGTCGCGCTGCTCGCGCTGGCGGCGGTCGGTGCGTCGAACCTCACGGTGATTCTCGTGATCGGCATCACGTTCACGCCGATCACCGCGCGCACCGTGCGTGCCGCCGTGTTCGCCGAACGGCATCTGGACTACGTCGCCGCTGCGCAACTGCGCGGTGAGCACGCGCTGTACATCATGTTCGTCGAGATTCTGCCGAACGTATTGCCGCCGATCGTCGTCGAAGCCACCGTGCGGCTCGGCTACGCGATCTTCGCGGTCGCCACATTGTCGTTTCTCGGCTTCGGCATTCAACCGCCGTCCGCCGACTGGGGACTCGCGTTATCCGAGTCGTACACGCTGATGGCGGGCGGCGCATGGTGGACCGTGGTGTTCTCGGCGGCCGCAATTGCTTCACTGGTGGTCGGCGTGAATCTGATCGCCGACAGCGTGCAAGGCGTACTCGACCGATGAGCCAACCGACGCCCTCCTCTTCAGCCGCGTTCGCCGCCTTCGACGTATCGAAGAGCGACCGCACGGACGCACTGACCGTCGTGGGCCTGACCGTTACGTACCGGATTCGCGGACGCGACCGCGAAGTGCTTCAGGACATCTCGTTTCGCGTCCGACGCGGCGAAGCGTACGGACTGGTCGGCGAATCGGGTTGCGGCAAATCGACCGTCGCGATGGCGGCTGTGCGCTATCTGCCGCGCAACGGCAAGGTGAAGGCCGGCAAGATCCTCATCGCTGGCGACGACGTGCAGAAGCTCGATGCCGACGCGCTGCGCCATATGCGCGCGAATACGACGTCGATGGTCTATCAGGACCCGGGGCGCGCGCTGAATCCATCGCTGACTGTCGCGCGGCAGGTGTCCGAGGCGTTCGAAGCGACCGGCATCGCGCACGACGAAGCGTTGCAGCGCACGCTCGACATGCTCAAGCGGGTTCGCATCGCCGCGCCCGAGCGCGTGATGGACAGCTATCCTCATCAACTATCGGGCGGCATGCAGCAACGCGTGGTGATCGCGATGGCGCTGGCATCGAACCCGGCGCTGCTGATTCTCGACGAGCCGACGACCGGGCTCGACGCGACCGTCGAAGCGGAAGTGCTCGATCTGGTGGCGCAGTTGCGCGAGGAACTCGGCACCGCCGTGCTGTTCATCAGCCATAACCTTGCGGTGATCGGGCGAATGTGCGAGCGCGTCGGCGTGCTTTACGCCGGCAAGCTGGTCGAAGAAGGCGCGACTGAAGATGTGTTCGCGCGGCCGCGTCATCCGTACACGGTTGGGCTGTTGCGCTGTTTGCCGACCACCGGGCGCAGCAAGGACAGCGAGCGGCTCGACACGATTGCGGGCAGCCTGCCGTTGCCGGGTTCGGTCACGCAAGGCTGCATTTACGCGGACCGCTGCCGTCTCGCCGACGACCGGTGCCGTCGCGACGCGCCGCCGCCGCATCGTTTGAATGCGGCGCATGGCGATCAGATGTCGCGCTGCCACTACCACGAACGCGCGATCGAATTACCGCGCGCGACGCCGCAAGCGTTGCCTGTCCATGACGCTGCGGCTTTTGCTGCGGGCAAACCTGGCGAGCCGTTACGCCCCGTGCTGCGCGCGCAGAAACTCTCGAAGACATTCCACGTAGGCGGCACACCGCTCCTCGCCCTCGACGACATTTCAATCGATCTTGCCAGCGGCGAGACGCTCGGCCTCGTCGGCGAATCGGGCAGCGGCAAGACGACGCTCGCGAAGCTGATGCTCGGCCTGCTCACGCCCGACGCGGGCAGCGTGCTCGAACTCGACGGCGCGCCGCTCGCCGCGCGCGTCACGCGACGCAACGACGAACAGATCAAGTCAATGCAGATCGTGTTCCAGAATCCCGACTCGGCGCTCAATCGCGCGCATTCGGTGAAGCGCCTGATTGGCCGCGCGTTGAAGCGGCTCACGCCGTTGCGCGGCGCCGCCGTCGACGAACGGCTCGGCACGTTGACCGAGGCCGTGCGTTTGCCCGAACGTTATCTCGACTCGCGCACGCGGCAGTTGTCCGGCGGACTCAAGCAGCGCGTCGCGATCGCGCGCGCGTTTGCAGGCGAGCCGCGCGTGGTGGTCTGCGACGAGCCGACTTCCGCGCTCGACGTCTCCGTGCAGGCTGCGATCCTCAATCTGCTCGCCGATCTGCAACGAGAACGCGGCGTCAGTTACGTGTTCATCTCGCACGATCTGCATGTGGTGCGCTATCTGTCGGACCGGATCGCGGTGCTCTATCTCGGCAGATTGCTGGAAATCGGCCCGGCGGCAGCGGTGTTCGACGGACCGCATCATCCTTATACCGAGGCGCTGCTGTCGTCGGCTCCGGCGCTCGACGGCGAGAACAGGCAGGCGCGCATCCGTCTGTCCGGCGACCTGCCGAGCGCGGTCTCGCCGCCTTCCGGCTGCGTCTTTCATACGCGCTGTCCGCGCAAGATCGGCGCGATCTGCGAGCAGGAACCCCCGCCTTTCGTCGATGCCGATGGCGATGGCGATGGCGATGCCGTGCATCGAATCCGCTGCCATATTCCGGTGGAAGAATTGCGCGCGCTTAAGCGCGTCTCGCGTAAAAGCGCGAGTGGCGATGCGTCCGGGATCGTGTCCACGATGGCATCCAGGGCCGGCAAGGGTAACGAGTAGCGCGGTTCGTCCCAGCCCCGCGCCAGGCGATTCACGCGGCTTTCTGGCCGCGCGTTTCATCGCCGAAACGTTTTCATGCGTTTTTTCATCGTGCGCATCGCACATGCTCATCCGGTACCTGTCGCCGCAAGGCTTTGCGGCCAGTGGCATGGTTATCGCTAAGTATCGTCCAGACATTTGAAGCCGGACAGCGCGGAAGATCCGCGGCGGCATGCGTTTGTGCGCGTGCCGTTCAGCGCCACGCGATGCGGTAAAAGAGTCGGAAATCGTAGCGGTAAAAGAGGTAACGCAGGACTGACGCGCCGGGGCGCGCGTCGGCGAATCAGGCACCGTTTGGGTTGGCAGCAGTGAGCGAACAGACCCAAACGACCCGGGGGCGGCGAGGCCCGCAGTCAGACAGGTCCGCCGCTGCGGAATCAGCGTGAGAGAGGACGGTAACGAGGCACCGTTGTTCCCTCGGGAGAGACGTGATGAAGACCAGAAAATCCAATCGATATTATTTCGGGATCCTTCGGAGTACAGCTGTCGCGGCTGGCGTGATTGCGCTGGCGACGGGCGTGGCGTATCCGGCATCGACGGAGGTGATCCCCGAGTGGATGCTGCTCGCCGACACGCCGTTGCCTGGCGGCAGCCAGCAGGGCTCGACACAAGCCGCACCGGACAACGGCGCCGCGCCCGACGCGGTGGCCACGGGCGCGGCGCCCGGCGACACCACCGCCGCCGACGATGCCGCTGCACTATTCGCGCCGCGCGACTGCAATAGCGTCAACATCGGCGGATGCGCTCACCATGGCGGCGGCAGCGGCAGTAACGGCGCGGCGAGCGCGGGCGCGAGCGGCAACAGCGGCGGCGGAGCGGGTGCTGGGAACGGCGGCGGCAGCTCCGGTGCGGGAGCAGGAGCGGGAGCAGGCGCAGGCGGGAAAGGAAATAGCGGTGGCGGTAATGGGGGGAGTAGTGGAAGCAGTGGAAGTAGCGGAAGTAGCGGAAGTAGCGGCAGCAGTGGCAGCAGCGGAAGCAGCGGCAGCAGTGGCAGCAGCGGAAGCAGCGGAAGCAGCGGAAGTAGCGGAAGTAGCGGCAGCAGCGGAAGTAGCAGCGGCAGCAGTGGTAGCGCAGGCTGCGGTTGTGGCTCCAGCGGCGGCCCGGGCGGTGGCAAGAGCGGTGGCAAGAGCGGTGGCTTCGGTGGTGGTTTTGGCAGTGGCAAAGGCGGTGGTTTTGGCGGAGGCTTCGGTGGCGGCTTCGGCGGTGGCTTTGGCGGAGGCTTCGGCGGCGGTCACGGAGGTAAGGGTGGCGGCGGTAACGGCAGTGGCAATGGCGGAGGAAACGGGCACTAACAGTTGCCCGGTCTCCTGGCAGGGTGCCCCCGCGCCCTGCTCTCGCCGGCAACATGCCCGGCACTACCGTTCGCGATCCGCTGGCATCGGCGGTGATGTCTCGATCCCCCGGTCGAGCATCACCGCCCGAGGCCGGTCCGAGGTCCAGCGAGCATCCCGATTCGGGAATCCCCTTAAGCGCGCGGCAGCCGGCCTCCGGTAAGCTGTCGAACAGGCAATACGCGCAGGCGAAGCGGGCTCTCCAGCACTCACAAAACCGTCACATACCCCCCGCTCGCGAACAGCTGGAATACAAATCAACCGGTCGCGCACAACTGTTGTGGAACCAATCTGAGGCGACGAGCCTCATATCACATTCAACGTTCGATATGAGGGCCCACCACATGCAACGAAATGTCTCCCCGTCCGCAGCACGCGTGGCCAGCGGCCTGTTCATGACTGCCGCGCTGGGCCTGACCTTGGGCCTGACTTCGCTGGCTCAGGCGCAAACCCCGGCGCAACCTATGCAGCCCACCATGTCGCAAGCGGCTCCGCCCGTCGACCCCACCTTCTCCGCTTACTGGCTCGCCCAAACCTGTCAGAAGAAAAACGACAACGTCGCGCAAGGCCAATGTGTCGGCGCAATTCGCGGCATCATCCACGGTTATCAGTATGGGGTGCTGTTCCTCGGTCAGCGCGGCACGCTGCCGCCCAATGAAACACAGCGCGTGTCGCTGTGCCTGCCCAACACTCAAGTCTCGTCGATCATCGACGACTTCCTCGCAGACGCCGCCCAGGTCGACCCCGACGCACTCAAGCACACGTCGGCGGAAGTCGCGGTGCTCGGTTCCGTGCACCTCCACCACGCCTGTACCTGATCAGGTCGCGGCACAGCGAAATCACTGTGCCGTCGCTGTGCCTTCAACCCGCAGCTAACGCGGCGCTTACAGCATTTCGAGCGCCCGCTTGCTGCGCGGCGGCTTGAAGTACGTGTCGAGAGCCGCCAGTTCATCAGCCTGCAGCCGCAATTGCAACGCGCGATGGTTGTCGCGCACATGCTCGACGCTCCCCGCCTTCGGAATCGCGCACACGCCGGGTCTGAGCAACACCCACGCAAGCGCCACCTGAAACACCGACACGCCACGTGCATCGGCGATATCGTCGAGCGGCGAGCGTTTCGGCAAACGGGCGTGGTCGACCGGGCTGTAAGCCATGGCCGGCATCTTGCGCCCGGCCATCCACGGCAGCAGATCGAACTCCGGGCCGCGACGCGCGACGTTATAAAGAATCTGGTTGGTCGCGCACGCTTCGCCGCCGGGCATCGCGACGAGTTCTTCCATGTCGCCGGTGTCGAAATTGCTGACGCCCCAATGCCGGATCTTGCCCGCGTCGCGTAACGCTTCGAAAGCTTCGACGGTTTCCGCGAGCGACACCGAGCCTGGCCAATGCAGCAAATAGAGGTCGAGCCGATCCGTCTTCAGACGCTTCAGGCTGCGTTCACACGCTGCGATCGCGCCGCGCCGGCTGGCGTTATGCGGATACACCTTGCTCACGAGAAAGACCTGATCGCGCAAACCGGCGAGCGCTTCGCCGAGCAGCGATTCGGTCGCGCCGTCGCCGTACATTTCCGCCGTGTCGATCAGCGTCATGCCGAGTTCGATACCGCAGCGCAGTGCGTCGATTTCGGCCGCGCGCCGCGCCGGGTTTTCGCCCATCTCCCACGTGCCCTGCCCCAATGCGGGAACGCGCTCGCCGTCGGGCAGGCTCACGCCTGCGATATCGCTTGTCATGCTGACTCCTCGAAATGGCTCGATGCAAAACGACGCCGCGCGGAGCCTGTCCAGATGTTCTGGAACGTCCCGATAACCCGTCGCGCGGCGAAAATCATCACGAGGAGTTTAGTCGCTCGACGAGCATTCGACGGGGCACCTGGCAAAAGCCCGCTATAACGTGGCACGCCGATGTCATAGAATTGCCGCTTGCCCATCTTGCGTGAGCCCCATGACCTCTGCCTCGGAAGACCGTTGGCGCGATCTGCGCCCGGACCCGGAAAACGACACGCCGCTTTACCTGCAACTTGCTCGCAAGCTCGGCTCCGCCATCCACGAAAACCGCTGGAATGCCGGCGAAGCGCTGCCCTCGGAACGCGTGCTGTCCGAAGCGCTCGGCGTTTCGCGGATCACCTCGCGCAAGGCAATCGCATTGCTCGTCGAGCAAGGTTTGATTCGACGCACCCAGGGCGCAGGCAGTTTCATCACGCCGCGTTATGAAGACCCGCTGTCGCGCCTGTCGAGCTTCAGCGAAATGCTGCGGCGGCGTGGCTTCACGCCAAGTTCGAAGTGGTTGTCGCGCGAGATTTCGCCGGCCAATCGCGACGAGGTGATCCAGCTGGGCTTGTCGCCCGCGGCGGCGGTGACGCGGCTGCGTCGCTTGCGGCTGGCCGACGGCATCGTGATGGCGGTGGAAAATTCCACGTTTCCGTCTGCGGTGATTCCCGATCCGCAGGCCATTGGCGATTCGCTTTATACGTATCTGGAGAATCGCGGTCTTTCGATTGTTCGCGCGTTGCAGCATTTTCGCGCGGTCAACGCGAACGAGGAAATCGCGCAGCAGATGAGCATTGCGCCGAACGAGGCGCTGCTGCTGATCACGCGCGTCGGCTACACCGCCGACCAGCGGGCGATCGAATTGACGGATACATACTGCCGCAATGATTACTACGATTTTGTGGCGGAGTTGAGGAAGTAGTAGCGGTTGGCGCTGGCGACGCGGATGCAGGCGCGCAGAGGTTTGCAGAGGATGCGCGGCCTGCTTACGCGCGCTGGCGCATCCTGTCTCCGCTCAACAGCTAACGTGTAAGAGCCGCGCCGCCTCGAATCGTCACCACCACCTGGCCTCGTGCGCCCCCACCCTCGCCGGCGGCAACGAAAAGTACGCAGGCGTCTCACTGAGTTCCTCCGCAGGCTTCACCCCTGACACGCGCCCGAATTCGGAATCGACGGTCATGAGACAGTCACGCACGTCGTCGAGGGTGACATCCGGAGTTTGCCAGCCGTCAGGCATCGTTCCAAAAGACTGCAACCAGCGCCCGGTCTGCGCAAGCGACACGCGCACATGCCAGCTTCCGCCCTCGGTCGCGCGTCGCGCCAATGCGGCCATTGCGCCGAAAGCGGCCAGATAGCCGGTCGCGTGATCCAGCGCCTGACACGGTAAATGCCTCGGCGCGTCGCCGCCCGCCGCCTGCCGTTCGGTGAAAGCAATCCCGCTCGCCGACTGCACGAGGCTGTCGAATCCGCGCCGCTGCGCCCACGGCCCCTCGTATCCATACGCGCAGACCGACACATACACGATCCCCGGCCTGATCCGCGCCAGTTCCTCGGGACCCAAGCCGCGCGCCGCCAGCGCGCCTGGCCGATAAGCCTGCAAGAACACGTCGGCGCGTTCGGCCAGCCCGCGCAACGTCTCGCGCCCGCCTGCATCGCGCAGATCGACCACCGCCGAGCGCTTGCCGCGCCCGTTATCGATCACCAGCGGCGCAATGTTCGGCAGATGCGGACCGTTGATCATCAACACGTCCGCGCCATGCTGGGCGAGCGCACGTCCTGCCACCGGCCCCGCGATGATGCGGGACAGATCGAGCACACGCACGCCTTCGAGCGGCCGTTCTGCACCTGCCTGGCGCGGCGCCTCCGGCGGCGCATCGCCGATGCGTTCGATTTCGAACAGCGGCAAGCCCGCAATCGCCTGCGCCTGATCCAGCGCGGCCCATTCGTCGGGCGTGCGAATCAGCGCCGCGCAGAGGCCCGCATCGGCCAGCGTCTGGTCAAGCGTCGCGCCGTCCCATCCGCGAATGGCTTTGGCTACCGCAGCAGGATCGTTGTCGCAGCCAAGCACCTGCAGAACCCCGTGCAGATGATGCGCAAAATTCGTATGCAATTGAATCCAGCGGCCGTCGCGCGTCTCGTAAAAGCCGGTCACCGGATCGCGCAACACAGGCGGCGGCCCACCGTCGATCCGCAGATAACGCTCGCTGCGAAACGACGCCAGCGCGCGCCGCGTCTGCACCGTGACGTGTTGCCGGCGACCCGTGCGCAAGCGATGAAATTCGGCGGCCGCCAGCCCGGTCGCGGCGATCGTCGCCGAGGCCAGGTTGCCGACCTGATAGACCGACGGCAAGCCCGGATCGGCGCCGGAGAGCGTGACGGATCTCAGCGCAGTCGGGTCGCATCCGGCGACAGTCCAGATATGTTTGAGGGCAAGTTCAGGCGTCATGGCGATGATGTCGGCACAGGAGGAAAGTGAACCGAGTCTAGAATTCCGTTCAGCGCCAATCAATCTTGATTATGATAATCAACATATATTGATTTCTTCGGTTCTTAAGCGTTTTCATGCCAACTGCAAACTTCATGAACGCCACTGAAGCTGCCGCCGCGCTCGGCATCAGCCTGCCGACTCTGTACGCGTACGTGAGTCGCGGCATGCTGAGTTCGTCGGCGGATAGTCAGGGCAAGCACCGGCTCTACGATGCCGCCGAAGTGCGGCGTCTCGCGCGACGCAAGCAGGACGGCAAGCGCGCCGGCAAGGTCGCGCAAAAGGTGCTGGACTGGGGCGTGCCCGTGCTCGAATCGTCGATCACGCTGGTGGCGAAGGGGCGTCTGCTGTATCGCGGGCACGACGCGATGACGTTGGCGCGCACGGCTTCGCTGGAAGAGATCGCCGCGTTGCTGTGGGATTGCAGCGCACGCCGGATCGCCGATGCGCCCGCCGCGCCGCTCGCCGCCGCGCAATGGGCAGCTTGGCTCAAGCTGTGGAGCGACAGCACGCCGCTCGATCGCGCGCTCGTGCTGTTGCCTGCCGCGGCGGCGCACATGCCGCGGGTCTGGGCGCTCGGCCGCGATGCGCAACTCGATACCGCTTGCGCCGTCATGCGGCTGCTGGCGGCGGCGATGATCTCGGCGGCGCCGTCGAACGAACCGCTGCATCGGCAACTGGCTGCGGCGTGGAATGTGCGCAACCGCCAGCAAATCAGCCTATTGCGCGCGGCGCTGGTCGCGTGCGCGGATCACGAACTGAACGCATCGACCTTTACGGTTCGCTGCATTACGTCGACGGGAACGCATCTGTTCGGCGCGGTGGCGGGAGGGCTGGCCGCACTGGCCGGTCCGAAACACGGCGGCGAGACGACGCGCATTGCCGCGCTGTTCGACGAAGCGTCACGCGCGCCCGATCTCGATCGCTATCTGGCAAACCGTCTCGCGCTGCACGAACAGGGCTCTTATGGACCGGGGCTGTCGGGATTCGGCCATCCGCTTTATCCGGACGGCGACCCGCGCGCGCGGCTCCTGCTCGACCTGCTCGCGGACTGTGCGCCCGCGCGCTCGCCGATGGCCGAAGTCACGAAGCTCGCGCGCGCCGTGCACGACACGACCGGCGCGGAGCCGACCGTCGATTACGCGCTGGCGGCGATCGAACGCGTGCTTGGACTGCCGACCGGGGCCGCATTCACACTGTTCGCGGTGGGACGGGTGGTCGGCTGGATTGCGCATGCGATGGAACAGGCGAGCGATGGACGTTTGATCCGGCCGCGCGCGAGGTACATCGGGGAATACGAAGCGGACACTGACGGCTGACCGCGTGCTGCGCTTTGGCGTTATCTGGTCAGGTCAGGCGACGCCGAGCCAGCGCGGCAGCCGGCTCAGAGTCGACAATCCGAACATCGGCTTCGGCATCGTGCGCTCGGAACCGCTCGCCAACGCAAACCGCGCGCCGCATTGACTCGCGCTGATCCACGCAACCGATCCGCGCGGCAACTCGATCGATTCACCGGTACGCAGCCAGTGATCCTCGCTGCCACCCTCGACGGTCAGCCAGATCTCGCCCGAGATCACCTTGAAGGTTGACGGACGCGCGACACGCCAGGCCGCCACCGGCTCACCCTGTTCCAATTCGAAAATCCGGACTTCACGCATCGCTGTTCTCCTTCAAGGAATTTTCTTCTGTTGCAGGAATTATTGACGTGCGATGATCGGATACCCATGCACACTTCCGAACACTTTCATCGGAACTGTTCAGTCAAAAAAACGGACAGTTGGCGTGGGCAGGCGTCGTTGGGTGAAGGAAGGACAGGAAGGAACAAGCAGCATGAAACTCGAAATCCAGCTTGATCGTGAAAACGGCGTGCCGCTGACCGAGCAGATCGTCACAGGCGTCATGGGCTGGATCCGGTCTCGCGCGACACATCCGGGTTCGAAGCTGCCATCCATTCGCCAGTTCGCCGCCGATTTCAACGTGAGCCGTTTCCCCGTGATCGAGGCTTATGACCGGCTCGTGTCGCTGGGTTATGTCGATTCGCGCCACGGTTCGGGCTTCTATGTGGCCGACCGTCAGCCGGTTGGCCCGCACTGTCAGGGCACCTCGGACCCGCGCCGCGCCGAGGACGAATCGGGACATCTGCTGCAGCAGTTCAACCATCCGGGCGAGACGCTCAAGCTGTGCAGCGGGTTTATCCCCGAAGGCTGGCGTGACATGGAGAGCATTGCGCAGGCCATTCGTCACGTGTCGCGCACCGATCCGGCGAGCATGGTCGATTACGCTACGCCGCTGGGCAATCTGACGTTGCGCGAACACCTGCAAAGCCGCATCGGCCTGCTGGGAATTCAGGCCGACACCTCGCAGATTCTGATCACCAATGGCGCAAGCCAGGCGTTCGATCTGCTGATGCGCTACATGCTCAAGGCCGGCGACACGATCTTTGTCGAAGACCCTGGTTACTACAATCTGTACGGGCTGTTCAAGCTGCACGGCGTGAATCTGATCGGCATTCCGCGCACACGGAACGGTCCTGATCTCGATGTGCTGCAGACGCAACTCAAGCTGCACCGGCCCAAGCTACTGTTCATCAACACGGTGTTCCACAATCCGACCGGCACGACGGTCGCTCCGCAGGTGGCGTTCCGCATCCTGCAACTGGCGCGCGAGCATGGTTTCGCGATCATCGAAGACGATATCTACGCCGATTTCCAGACCGAACTCACCGACCGGCTCGCGACGCTCGACCAGCTCGAGCATGTGATTTACGTGGGCGGGTTGTCGAAGACGCTGTCGTCGTCGCTGCGAATCGGCTGCGTGGTCGCGAGCCACGCGATCATCAAGGATCTGGTCGACATCAAGATGCTGACCAGCATTGGCGGCTCGCGCTTTGCCGAAGCAGTGGCCGTGGCGATGCTGGAGCGCGGCGCCTATCGCAAATATCTGGAGCGCCTGCGACGCCGGATGCGCGACGCGCTGGGCTCGACCATCCGCACGCTCGAAGATGCCGGCTGGGAGATTTTCGACAAGCCGGTGGGCGGCAAGTTTGTGTGGGCGCGGGTGCCCCATGTCGGCAATGCTGAGCGGCTGGTGGAATGCGGTGCCCCCATGGGCGTGACCGTGGTGCCGGGCAGCCACTTTCGGCCGAACATGGAAGTCAGCCCCTGGATCAGGATTCATGTGGCGTTTGGGAATGATCCCAAGGCGCAAGCGTTTTTTCGCGCGGCGGCGGAGTTGGAAGGCGATTGACGCCAGTAGTTAACGTAGCTTGATTGAGCCGCAAGTCGGGCAAGCGGCCGAACCTGATCTGATGCGCGGCTTGTGTGGCCGGGGATTGACCCGGTTGGCATGGAATACCCTCCCCCACGCTGCGCGGCACCGCACTTTTCCCTAGAATACGAATCCCAGCCTGCCCGCACGCGCCCCGCGCCCTCCATGTCCACGCCGACTCCGCCTGCCGCCGCTTCCTCCGCCCCTCCGGCCCGCTCGCTCAGCGTGATGCTGTGGGTTGTCGCCACGGGCTTCTTCATGCAGACGCTCGATTCGACCATCGTCAACACCGCCCTGCCCGCGATGGCGACGAGCCTCGGCGAATTGCCGCTGCGTATGCAATCGGTGGTGATCGCCTATTCGCTGACGATGGCGGTCATGATTCCGGTGTCTGGCTGGCTCGCCGACAAACTCGGCACCCGGCGCGTATTCATGAGCGCGATCCTCGTGTTCACGGTCGGCTCGCTGCTGTGCGCAAACGCGCACACGCTGAACCAGCTGGTGATTTTCCGCATCGCGCAAGGCGTGGGAGGCGCGATGCTGTTGCCGGTGGGACGGCTCGCGGTGCTGCGCACCTTTCCGGCCGAACGCTATTTGCCCGCGTTGTCGTTCGTTGCGATACCTGGTTTGATCGGACCACTGATTGGCCCGACGCTCGGCGGCTGGCTGGTGAAAATCGCATCGTGGCACTGGATTTTTCTGATTAACGTGCCGGTGGGCATTATCGGCTGCATCGCGACGTTTATTTTTATGCCGGACAGCCGCAACGAGGACACCGGCAAGTTCGACCTGAAGGGTTACCTGCTGCTGATTGTCGGCATGATCGCGATCTCGTTTGCGCTCGACGGCCGCACGGAATTCGGTATTCAACACGCCACCGTGCTGGTACTGCTGATTCTGAGTCTCGGCTGCTTCGTCGCGTACGGTCTGCATGCACAACGCGAGCCCTCACCGATTTTCTCGCTGGATCTCTTCAAGATTCACACGTTCAGCGTCGGGCTGCTGGGCAATCTGTTCGCGCGAATCGGCAGCGGCTCGATGCCTTATCTGATTCCTCTGCTATTGCAGGTGAGTCTCGGCTATAGCGCGTTCGAAGCCGGCCTGATGATGCTGCCCGTCGCCGCCGCCGGCATGGCGTCCAAACGACTCGTGACGAAGTTGATCATTAAGTACAGCTACCGCAGCGTGTTGATCGTCAACACGGTACTGGTCGGCGTCGCCATGGCGAGTTTCGCGCTCACGAGCGCAAATCAGCCGCTGTGGCTGCGGCTGGTGCAACTCGCGCTGTTCGGCGCCGTCAACTCGATCCAGTTCACCGCGATGAACACGTTGACGCTCAAAGACCTGGGCACCGGAGGCGCCAGCAGCGGCAATAGCCTGTTTTCGCTGGTCCAGATGCTGTCGATGAGTCTCGGCGTGACTGTCGCAGGCGCGTTGCTCGCAACCTTCACGGGCCTGCTCCAGCGAGTGACGGCGATCAATTCTCTGCCTGCATTTCATGCGACCTTTTTGTGCGTTGGGATTATCACGGCGGGCTCGTCGTGGATCTTTGCGCAGTTGTCGCCGGATATCCGCACGCCGGTGAGGAAGACGGATCCGTCGGAGCGGACTTGAGGGGTGGGGGCCTGCTGGTTTGGGGTGACTGCTTCGAGGGGTGCCTTCAAGGGTTGCTGCTTCAAAGGTTGCTGCTTCAGGGCGGCTGGTTCCGGAGTGCTGGTTTGGGATGGCTGGTTTGGGGTTGCATTCGGGAGTTGCCTTCGAGGGTTATTGCTTCAAGGGGTGCTGCTTGAGGGTGCTGGTTCCGGGTCGAGTGGCGGACAGCCTAGGGCGTCACGCGCTTTCGCACCGCGCGCTCGACCCGTTTTCAAGCGACCTTCAGTCCACCCTGAGCGCTGCCCTTTGATCTGCGCGTTCGAACCGCCCTTTTAAACTCCCTTTTCTAGCGGCATCGTCCAGTCGCGCTTTCGCCCCGAACCTCCTCCCACTTCGACCCGCAACGGGGCGGGAACCGCACCAGCAAAGTGCGAACCTACTCCTCCTTGCCCACGCTCGCGCGCAATCGTCGTATCAGACTGCGGAACTTGCACGCTATGTTGTGTTTCCCGCTCGCGCACAGTTCTTGCTCGGCTATCCTGTAAACTCACGTTTTGCGCGTGCCGATCTGTGTCGAGCATGCAACCGCGCAGCACTTCCACACGACTGACATGATGAGCATGATCGAACTCGATCCTCCCGGCTTTCAGCCGCCGCGCCCGGTAGCAGGCGACGAAGGCTCCCGGCGCACCGTTCTATACGGCGGCTACACCGTATTCAGCGTGTTTCAGCCGGTTTTTTCGGTGTCGCACCGGCGTGCGATCGGGTACCACGCGTCGCTGCGCGCCCACGACGAACATGCGCAGCAGGTGCCGTCGCACGAAGTTTTCACGCAGGCCGCCCGACGCGGTGACCTGCTGGAACTCGGCCGGCTGGCCGAATCGCTGCATCTCGGCAATTTCAACGCCTTCGACAGCCACGACGAATGGCTCTTTCTGAGCCTGCACCCAGCGGCGCTGATGGACACGAGCTACGGCGATGCGCTGCTTGCCGGCCTCAAAGCCCTCGGCTTGCCGCCTCAGCGCGTGGTGCTGGAGGTGTCCGAACAGGCAGGTGGTGAAACCACGCGCTTCGCCGAAATCATCGATGCGCTGCGCAAATCCGGCTTTCTGATCGCGCTCGACGGCTTTGGCGCGAAGCATTCGAACATTGACCGCGTGTGGAATCTGCGGCCGGACATCGTCACACTCGATCGCTGCATTCTCGCGCAAGCCAGCGAACACTCGCATATCGAACGCGTGCTGCCTGGCCTCGTTTCGCTGCTGCACGAATCCGGACAACTTGTGCTGATGGGCGGCCTCACCACCGAGCGCGACGCGCTAATCGCGCTCGAATGCAACGTGGACTTTGTCCAGGGCGCATTCTTTGCGGGTCCGAGTGTCGAGCCGGTTAAACCGCAAGCGGCGGCCGGTTTGATGGACTCGCTTTCCGCAGCACTTCGCGAACGGGTCACCGCACGCGAACGCGCACAATCCACGCGACTCGCACCCTACGTCACCGCACTTGAAACCGCAGCCGCACAATTGGTTGCCGGGGACTCGATTTCAGCAGCAACCGCACCGCTACTTACGCTCGGCGAAACAGCCCGCTGCTTCGTACTGGACGGGTCAGGCCGCCAAATCGGCGATAACGTACTGCCACCGGGGCGCACTTCACAACGCGCCAAACGCTTCCGCCCGCTGCTGCATTCGGAAGGTGCGAGTTGGGAACGTCGACCGTACTTTATTCAGGCGATGCGCGTGCCCGGCCAGGTGCATCTCACTCCCCCCTATCTGTCGATCAATGAGGCCCACCTGTGCGTGACAGCTTCGATCGCGGCCCACACGCCGCACGGCACACAGGTGCTATGCGTAGACATCAACTGGGAAGTCGCCGCTCACCGGAATTGACGGAGCGGGATTTTGCTGGATTCGTGTGAGCAGTTGCGTGACTGCCGCACGACCCACCACGCGATTTAGCGCTTGCAGACGCTCCTCGCCGGTCACGATGCGCAACGAGATTATCTTCGTCGACCCCACCACGCCGTCTGTCCACACGTCGAGCAGACCGACCACGTCGCCTTCGAAGAACAGCACGACGCACATCGCTCCCTGCACAGATACCACCTCGGCCGTGTTCGCCTGCCGCGCAAGCGACGTAACGGTGTCCACCCACCCTGCCGAAGCCGGCTCGCGCGCGGACATAGCGGCGCAAACGGGCGCGTCGCTGACAATTTCAGGCGAGTCGCTAAAGAGCCGCAACAGATCTGTTCGATCCCGCGCCTCCAGCGCTGTGCGCAGCCGCTCTACGATCTGTGCATGCGCGGCAGGATCAGGGCGTTGTGACGGTGCACCCGCGCGTTGCAGACGCGCTTTGGCCCGATGGACGATCTGCCGGCAAGCGCCCGGCGTGCGCTCAAGAATGCTCGCAATCTCTGCGTAATCGCAGTCGAAAGCTTCATGCAGCACGAACGCAGCGCGTTCGTCGGGCTTAAGACGTTCGAGCAGCAGCATCACGCCATAAGACATCTCCGCCGCCCGCAAAGCCAACTCTTCCGCCGACGGCGCAACCTCATCGAGCCACGGCTCAGGTAGCCAACCCGAAGCCTGAGACGCGCGTTCGCGCTGCGCCTGCCGCAAACGGTCGATTGCCGTACGGGTGGTAAGCGTGGTGAGCCAAGCAGCGGGAGTTTGCACCGCTCGTGTATCGGCCAGATGCCACTTGAGCCAGACGTCCTGAACTACGTCTTCCGCTTCGGCGCGGCTGCCGAGCATTCGGTACGCCAGCGCAATCAGGCGGGCGCGCGCTGCCTCGAAACTGGATGCCTTGTCGTTTCCCTGTTCCATCATGCGTAGATCTCCAGATTCGTGGTGGTGAAAAATGCTGCCCGCTTGATTCGGTGCCGTCCTTTTGTTTCTGACTTTTGATGTTCTACCCAGCTTGACGATCTGGCTAGCGACGATGTGACAACAAACGAAAAAAATATTTCTGTCACATCGCAGCCCTCTCCTTCGTCAAATGAGCAATAACCGGCGCATGGGGCGCGTGGTTTCAAATCGGCCGCTGCTATCAGGCATTCGCGTCGCGCCGCTTATAACGAGGCACCTATGCATTCCAGCCATTCCTTTATCACCGGTCTCGGCCTTGTACCTACCGTGATCGAACAATCCGGCCGCGGCGAACGTGCGTACGACATTTATTCCCGTCTGCTGCGCGAACGCATCGTGTTTCTGGTCGGCCCGGTGAATGATCAATCGGCTAGTCTGATTGTCGCGCAACTGCTGTTTCTGGAATCGGAAAACCCCGACAAGGATATTTCCTTTTATATCAACTCGCCGGGCGGCTCGGTGTACGACGGCCTTGCCATTTACGACACCATGCAATTCATCAAGCCTGAAGTATCGACACTTTGCACAGGCTTCGCTGCGAGCATGGGCACCTTCTTGCTGACCGCGGGCCAACGCGGCAAGCGCTATGCATTGCCGAACGCCCGCATCATGATTCACCAGCCATCCGGCGGCAGCCAGGGCACGGCGGCAGACATCGAAATTCAGGCGAAAGAAGTGCTTTATCTGCGAGAGCGGTTGAATGCAATAACCGCCGAGCGCGCCGGGCGCAGCGTCGAAGAAGTAGCGCGAGACTCCGATCGCGACAACTTTATGTCCGCGCACGAGGCCAAGGAATATGGCTTGATCGACGACGTGCTGGAAACACGCGCTGCGCTCGGCGACCCCAGTCGTTATCGGGATATGTAGGGTTGGTGAGTCGCCGCGTCATGCCATGAAACTTGCGACAGTCAAGGAACGATGCTCACCGGCAGCACTGAAATTTCCACATGCTTTTGCTGAACCTGTCGGTGCGCAAGTGCCACAAATTCTGCTCACCTTCGCGGGAATCGCTATCATGGTCGCGATTCGTCGAGTTCGACGATCGCTTCAATGGAGATATACATGGCGTCATCCAACGAAACCGTCAGCATGGCGCTATTCTGCGACTTCGAAAATGTCGCGCTAGGCGTGCGCGACGCGAAGTACGACAAGTTCGATATCAAGCTGGTGCTCGAACGTCTGTTGCTCAAGGGCAGCATTGTCGTGAAAAAAGCCTACTGCGACTGGGACCGCTACAAAAGTTTTAAAGGCGCGATGCACGAGGCCAATTTCGAATTGATCGAAATTCCGCACGTTCGCCAATCGGGCAAGAATTCCGCCGACATCCGGCTCGTGGTCGATGCACTCGACCTCTGCTACACGAAGTCTCACGTCAATACGTTCGTGATTATCAGCGGCGATTCGGACTTTTCGCCGCTGGTGTCGAAGCTTCGCGAAAACGCCAAACAGGTGATCGGCGTGGGCGTGCAGCAATCCACGTCGGATCTGCTGATCGCGAATTGCGACGAATTCTTTTTTTACGACGACCTCGTGCGCGAAAGCCAGCGGGCGGTCGCCAAACGGGAATCCACGCGTCCGCCCAAAGATGCTCAGCAGGCGGCCAAACGCACGCCGGGCGAGGAGAAGCCCCGTCACAAAGACGACCTGGAAAAGCGGCGCACCAAAGCGGTCGAAATTGCAGTTCAAACATTCGACGCGCTTGCGTCGGAGCGCGGCGACAGCGGCAAGATCTGGGCGTCGGTGCTGAAGAACGCGATCAAGCGTCGGAAGCCGGACTTCAACGAGACGTACTACGGTTTCCGCGCGTTCGGCAATCTGCTCGAAGAAGCGCACGCGCGTGGGCTGCTCGAATTTGGCCGTGATGAGAAGTCGGGTGCGTATGTGTATCGGAGTAACGCTGCGAGTGCTGCGGGCGAGAATATGAATGAGCCGGTCGAGGCCGAATCGACCGAGCAGTTGTATGAAACGCAGGTTGCTGAGGCAGTGGTGGCCGAGACAGTTGCCAAGCATGAGCCTCGGCGCCGTGGCCGTGGCAATCGCAAGCAAGGCCGTGGCCAGCAGGAAGCCGTTCACGACGAGCGGACCATCGCCGAGCAGGCGATCGACGTTCAACCGGGGGAAAGCGAACGGTATGAGCAGGATTGGTCTACCAGCGAGCCTGTTTTCGAACAACCGGATGCGGCTTCGGTAGCGTCGGAAGCCTCTTCATTCGCGCCAGAACGAGGCGCGGTTGAATCGGAGAACGCCATCGCCGGAGCGCTCCCCGCTGGGAGCGAAGAGCACCAGGAAGCAGACGACAAGCCCGCTGAACGTCGCAAAACAAGAGCACCGCGCAAAACAGCCGCGAAGAAAGCGAAGAAAAGCGCGCCGCGATCAATCGATGAAATACCCGAGATCGCCGTGCCTGCTGAGCCGACCGCGCCGTCGAACGATGTGCAGGAGGCTCCGGTTGCCGCAAAGAAGGCCGCGCGAAAAGCCGCGCCGCGAAGCCGGCGTCCGCGCAAGGCAGCCACAGCGAGCGACTCATAGTAAAGCGGCTCACATTGCGTGATTTATGTCGACAGCAAGAGAAAGTCAGCGGCGGTCGTCGCAATGTGAGTGCGGAACTAGGGGCGGCATCAATAGGTAAGGCCCCATTCGCAATGAAGAGGGCTTGTACGGTCGGCCAAGGTGACGTGGGTCGTTGCTGAGTAAGCCGAACGGCATAACGGCTGGCGCTCGTGCGCTGCCCACCAGACCTTAGAAAACGTGGCAGCGAAGCATGTTTGCTTCGCCACCTCTGGCCTGCGCATCACCTGCTTGATGCTCATGTTGCGCGGTCCGGGCGACCAACTCCCTGCCCTCTCCCACCCGCTGCGATCCACTCCCGCCCTACAACCCTCACAACAATCCAAACACCGCCACCCCATTGGTCGCGCCCACATAAACCTTTCCTCGCGCGATCATCGGCGTAATGAATTTATTGCCCGCACCCCACTGATCCCGCGTTCCGGCCTGGTTGCTGTTGTACAACTCGCGTGCGAGATTGCTCGCTTCGTAAGCATGCAAAGCGCCGGTTGTGCCGTTTTCTGCGGCCCACACGATTGCGTTGCTCGCGCCGTTCGCCGACACCGCCGGCGTCGCACCGGGGTAGGCAAACGTCGTCGGACTTTTCGACGCGGCGGTCGTCGCCAACAGCGCCCCCGTGACCGGCAACGCCTTCAGGTTGTCGTTCAAGCCACCGTAATACACCACGCCCGCGTAGTAAGCCGGTGATCCCCAGATACCGCCCGCCAGCGTACCGATCAACTCCTGCCAGATATTGTTGGTGGTCGGATTGAATTTGCCCATCGAATCGCGATCGACAACATAGATCAGGTTGTCTTTACCCGCCGCCACCGCGAGATGTTTTACGACACCGTTCGCGGTCGTCTGATCCGGCAGCAACATCACGCCACCCGAGCCGAAGTCATTGTCGGCGGCGGCCTCGGCGACGACGTTGTCCATCGCGAAATAATCGGTCACCTGCAAATTGCTCAATGACAGCTTCATCAGCGAGTTGCCGTAGTCGCCATCGACGGGAAATCCTTGCGCATTCAGCGTGGTGCCGAACGTGCCGTTGCCGTCCACGACGTAGAGCGAGGTGCCATCCGATGCCATCCCCGAGCCCGCCATCCAGACCGATCCCTGGCTGCCGTTCGGCGCCACGTTCAGCACACTGGTCTGTTTGAGCGTGTCGGCGCTATATCCCATCAGCCAGCCGTTATATGCGCCCGACATACAGTGCGCCGTCCAGCCCATATAAACGGTTCCTCCGACCAGCGTGAGCGCGGCGCGCACCGAATGCAGCGACGGATTGAACGTGATCACACCGTTGACACTTCCCGCGCCATTGCCGGGGAAAGTGGCCGCGATTTCCGTCGGACCGCCAAGCACCTCGGCGCCGGTGGCGAGATCGAGCGCATGGAGTCGGTGGTGGTAGCCGCCGCTAGCGTCCTTCGTCATCGCGACGGCATAGAGCACGCCATTCGTGCCGCGATTGCGGTCGATCACCGGCGTCGACGTAATGCCGATTTCAGGCGTGATGTCCTGGCAGCCCCGGTCGTCACTCGGTGTTTCGCCGCTGCCGACCAGCGAGACCTTCCATAGCTGCGCGAAGGTGCTGGCGTCGTATGCGTAGACGCTATCGTGCTCGGTGACGACGTAGACCACATCGTGCGACGCACCGCCAATCGACAGACTGGTGACGAACAGCGGCTGTCCGTCGACCTTGCCGTCGGCGGCAAGAAACGCGACTTTACCGAAGCTGGCGGAATTGACGTTGGTAGGAGTCAGTGATGTCTCGGCGAGCATCTGACCGGTGCGTGCGAGATCGTTGTGATGCGTCAGAACATCGGTGGCAAAAACGATCGTTGACGTGGATGATCCGCCCGAACCGCCAGCGCTTCCGGAAGAACCGGTGCCAGTGCCGCTGCCCGTGCCGGTAGTCGTCCCGCTACCGCTGCGGCCGGAGCCCGTCGACGAGGTTCCTGTGCCGCTGGTCGACCCACCAGTGGGATTGCTGGCTCCGCTGCCACCTCCCGAACCCGACGACGAGCCGGCCGAACCGCCAGAACCCGAGCCGCCCCCGCACGACACGAACACTGAGACGATCAACGCTATGGACAGCCACGCGCACACCCGCGTCGCCACACTCGGATCAGATGTGCCGGTTCTGGGTCTCCACATAATCGCCTCGTTTTTTTGCACCGTGCCGGGCGCGCTCCGCGTCGAGTGGCGGAGTAAAAACGTCGCGTGCAGGCAGGGATAAGCTGGATGTTGCTGACCGTGCAAGACCGCCGACCAGCGGCGGTCACACACTCCATCCAAACCTACGCCCTTTGCTGACGGCGCTGTCGCCATCCTGTCGCGTGTTTACGCCAGAGATGACGGAATCTTTACAGCGCGTTGCCGGGCTTTCGAAACGGCGTACAGCGAAGCGAATATGCAGATCTTTCCGCTGACTAATTGCCAACTAATGCCGACAAATGCGGATCAATGCAGATTTAGTACGGATACGGCGCGTACATGACCGGCGGCGGCGGAGCGTAATACGGCTGCGGCGCAACATAAACCGGTTGCGGCGCGGCGTAGTAACCGCGCGGCTGGATCGTCTCACCCTTCGACGTCATGCATTGTGCGTAAGCGGTGTCGTAGCGGGATTGCAAGCCCGCTGCGGAATATTGCGCGCTGTTGGCGCCGTTCGAGCCGCCGATCAGCAAGCCGCTGCCTGCGCCGATTGCCGCTCCCGCACCCGCGTTGCCAGCGGCAGCGCCGATCAGCGCGCCGATTGCCGCGCCGCCGAGCGTACCGAGTGCCGCGCTGTTGACGCTGTTGGTGGTGGCTGCCTGCGACGCCGTGCCGTTCGGGTCCGTCGAGCGGTTCGCGTAGTCGCGGCATGCATAGTCGTTCTGCTGGAACTGGCCGAGCGTCTCGCCGCTGTGCGGCAGCGCGACAATGCTCGGACCGCTGGGCGGTGCCACCGCGCAGCCGCCGAGCGCGAGCGCAACGATGACGGCCGGTATCGCAAGACTGATGGATTTAGTGCTGGAAATCATACTGGTGCGCTTCAGAGGATCGGAATTCAAACGTTAGGCCAATCGGCCCGGTTCGTGGTTACTGGATCGTTACAGAAAGTTTATTGCTGCACCGCGCACGTGGGCCGCACGAGCCGCGAGCATACCCGAATCGCCGACGCTCTCGTTTGCGTTATATCGGGTAACGCTTGTAAGTGCGGCGGCAATCAAATTCTGCATCAGGCCGCCTAAACTCGCTGCGAGCCAGGTGGCAAAAAATGCTGCACGAACCGCTCGCCGCGACGCGCGAAACCCGATTTCCGACGACCTGTGCCATAAGCCGCCCATGCGTGTTGCGCCCCACGTCGGCGGCCGTCAACGAAACAAAGGATGACTCAATGAACCGGCTAGTTTTCGCTGTACGCGCGGCTTGCGTCGCGTCCTTGTCCTCCTTGATCTGTGCCTCGCCGGCTTTCGCCCAAGCGGATCAGGCCGTCCAGAGCGACGTGATCCAGCATCCGGCCACGAACTTCTCCAGCACCACCGCCGCCATCTCGGACAATTTCCAGTACATCAACCATCCGCCTGCACCCGCCGTGGCAGCAAGCTCGCCAAAGTCGAACGGCGGAGGCCGGGGGCATCGGCATGGAAAAATGTCGGGGACTCAGGATTCGGACGGCACGGCGTCTACGCAGCCCTGAACCGGCCAGACAGTACGCCTGCATAAACGGCCCCAAGCGCAAACAGCCAACCACGACTGCGGACGAATGGCTCAGTTACCAACTGTGACAAACTTTTGGTCAGGTGCAGGTCTGACGACACCGCCGCGCCCACACGTCGCGATACACCTTCTCCACATGCTCAGCAAAGCGCATGCCGTTCATCAACGGCGACGCTTCGAGGCGTGCGCGCAAGCCCGCTCGTAGTCCGCTCAATCGAGTTAGATCCCGCGCCAGTCCAACTGCGATCTCGACAAACCGTTCATCGCTTTCGGCAACCAGATCCCGCAGTCCCATATTTGCCGATTGGCTCAGCCCGGCGCGCCCGGCCGCCGTTTCGCCTACCCGCGTAACGACCGGCACGCCCATCCAGTACGAATCGAGGCTGGTCGTATGGCCGTTGTACGGGAACGTGTCGAGGCCGACATCGATCCGGTGATAGGTGCGCAGATACTCTGCGCGGCGCTGGAAGGGAGTGAAAGAGATTCGTCCGGCATCGATTCCCATTGCGCCGAGCCGCTCGATCAGACGCACGCGAGCCGGGCCATCCGGCGCCATCAGCAGCAGTCGCGCGTCCTTCACTTCGCGCATCACACCGCCCCACATCCTGAACGTCGCGTCGCTCAGCTTGCAGGGGTTGTTCAGACAGCCGAACGTCGGATACCCATTGGTTAGCGCGGGTAACGCGTTGACCGTCGGCGTGTCCGTCAGCGGGTCGTAGCACCAGAACGAATCAGGCAGACGGATCGAAGTTTCGCTGTACTGGTCATCCGTTCCGGTGGGATCGAGCCACGGATCGGTCAGCCGGTAATCGATTGAGCGCATGCCGGTCGTTCCAGGATAGGCCAGCCACGCAATCTGCACCGGCGCGGGTTTCCGCGCGAACAGCAACGGCCGGCCGTCCGCCATATGCATGGTCAGATCGATCAGGATGTCGATGCAGTCATCGCGGATAACTTGCGCGAGCCGCGCGTCGTCGAGTTCGCGCACATCGCGCCAAACGTCGGCGTGCGACGCGACGCGCTGTGTCAGATCGTCGGGCCGCGTCACGCTGGCATAACAGTAGATCTCGAATTGCGCGTGATCGTGATGCGACAGCAGCGGCAACGTGAACAACGTCTGACAATGGTCGCGGAAATCCGGCGACACGTAGCCGATACGCAAACGCCGCGACGGCGTTGCATCGTTCGCATGCGGTTGATGGGTGTCGAGATAACGCATCTCATGTTGCTCGGACCAGCGTAGGCATTCGTCCAGCACAGCCTGCGGATGCTCCGCCTGAAAACTCAGCCCATACGCGAGATTGCTGTGCGCGATCACGTTGTCCGGGTCGCTCGCGAGCGCTAGCCGATAGCTGTCGATACCATCGTCGAGCCGCCCCTGGTCCTTCAGCACATTGCCCAGATTGTTATGCGTGACGGAGTGCGTGGGATCGACACTCAACGCTTCTCGCAGATGAGCCTCGGCTTCAGCAACATGCCCAAGCGTGCGCTTGAGCGTCGCGGCATTGTTGAGCGCCGCCACGAAGCCGGGACGCAAGCGGATCGCCGTATCGAACGCGCGCTCCGCCTCGTCGTGCGCGCCCGATTCCTGATAGACGATGCCCAGATTGTTATGGGCATCCGCGTGCGTGGGTGTTTGCGCGATCGCCTTTTGATAGTGAAGCGCGGCTTCACGCCGCCTGCCGAGCGCGTGCAGCGCGTTGGCCAGGTTGTAGGCCGCTTCGGGAACCGCCGGGTCCAACTCCAACGCACGCGTGAGCAGTCCGGCAGCCTCTGCGGGGTCGCCCCGCTGCTGAAGCGCGACGCCAAGATTCACCAGCGCGTAAGCCGACGCGGGAGCCGCACGCACCGCCGCTTCCAGCAATGCAAGCGCTTCCTCCTGACGATCGCCTGATTCGAGCAGCGTACCAAGATTGGTGAGCGCATTGGCGTCGTCGGGATGCAATTCAAGCGCACGTCGATACGCAGCTTCAGCGGCCTTCGTGTCGCCCTGCTGACGGTGACAGTTGGCCAGATTGTTGAGCGCGTCGGCGTGCGCGGGTTCGAGTGCGAGCGCTGCCGTATAGGCTTCGATGGCGGCAGGATAGTCGGCGCTCGACTGCAACGCCGACGCCAATGCGCACAGCACGTCGGCGGAAGCCGGGTCGACTGCGAGCGATTGCCGGTACGCGCCAATCGCTTCGTCCAGACGTTGCGCAGCGGTCAGCACATGGCCGCGAACGAAGTGGTATTTCGCGTTATCGGGAACGAGCTTACACGCCTGGTCGAGCCAGCGGAGCGCGCTGTCGTGGGCACCCGTCTGCATGTCGAGCACGCCGAGACGGAACATCACATTGGCGTCGCCCGGTTCGATGGCGAGCGCGTTTTCGTACAGTTCGCGCGCTTCGCCGAACGCGCCCGCGAGGTGCCGTGCCATCGCGAGTTCCAGAATCTGATTGCGGTCCATCGTGTCCCTGACTGTGTTGCTATTAATCGACCAGGCGTCGCGCTACGGTTGACTCATCCAGCCATTATCGCGGACCAGAAAAACAGAAAGCCCTCACATGTGAGGGCTTTCTGTCGTACTACTGCTGTTGCCAGCCGTTGGCGCCTGCGTGAAAGTCAGCCGTCACGCGAGACACGCAACCGTCGATCTCACGCGAAGTTCTTCGACGCGAATTCCCAGTTGACGATGTTCCAGTACGCTTCAACAAACTTCGGACGCGCATTGCGATAGTCGATGTAGTACGCGTGTTCCCACACGTCGATCGTCAGCAGTGCCTTTGCGTCGGTGGTCAGCGGCGTAGCAGCGTTGCTCGTCGACACCAGGTCGAGCGAACCGTCAGCCTTCTTCACCAGCCATGCCCAGCCCGAGCCGAACGTGCCGACTGCGGTCTTGGCGAATTCTTCCTTGAACTTGTCGAACGAACCCCACTTGGCGTTGATCGCGTCAGCCAGTGCGCCGGTCGGAGCACCGCCACCTTGCGGCGACAGGCTGTTCCAGAAGAACGTGTGGTTCCACACTTGAGCCGAGTTGTTGAACACGCCACCCGACGACTTCTTGACGATCTCTTCGAGCGACAGGTTTTCGAACTCCGTGCCCTTGATCAGATTGTTCAGGTTGGTCACATAGGTCTGGTGGTGCTTGCCATAGTGAAACTCGAGCGTCTCTTCCGACATGTGCGGGACGAGAGCGTTTTTCGCGAACGGCAGCGGCGGGAGCGTATGTTCCATGGTGCTTTCCTTGTGTCTGTATCTGTTGTGGGGGAGTTTGCGGATAACGCTTTTGAGCACTCGATTGTAGGCGAGTTGGAATAACCCCGCAAACCAACGGACTTTATGCCCGGCATCGGTAAACGAGCCGTGCATGAAGCGTATTCGAGGGTATCCGCACGTCGTGTGCCTGCTTTGTCACGTGTGCGGATCGGGCGTGCTCAGGTCGTCGGCAAAGTGTCAGAAACCGTCGGTAAGACGCGCTTGCACGTCGGCCAGTGCGATGTCGGCCGAGCCCTCGGCGAGATGCACGGTCAGGCGCCGCCCCGGCTTCAACGACGACGGCGCGCGCACCGCGCGGCCGTTTTGCGCATCGAGCACGGCGGCGTAACCGCGCTCCAGCGTCCGCTGCGGACTCAGCACTTCAAGCCGTGCAGCAAGCGAGTCGACACGTGCAAGCTGACGTTCATGCTGGCGTAACAATGCCGCGTCGAGACGTTGCGCGAGATTGCCGAGCTTCGCCCGATGCGCGGCGAGATCGGGACGCCAGCGTTGCCAGCGCATCTGCAGCAGCGAAAACCGCGCTCTTGCATCGCGCACGGGACGCGCGCCGGCGGACCCGAGCCGCACGCTCAGTTGCTGCAAATGCGTGCGTTGTCGCGCGAGACGTTCCGCGGGCGACACGAGCCGGCGCGCAAGCCAGTCGAGTTGCTGCGCGCGCCGCTCCATCATTCGACCGAAACCGCGCGCGAGCGTGGCGTGCCGCTGGTCGAGTTCGCGCAACAGCAGCACGCGTTGCGGGCTGACGAGTTCGGCCGCGCCGGTCGGTGTCGGCGCGCGCACGTCGGCGGCAAAGTCGGCGATCGTGAAATCGGTTTCGTGACCGACGCCGCTCACTACCGGAATCGCACTCTCCGCAATCGCCCGCGCCAGCACTTCTTCGTTGAATGCCCATAAGTCTTCGATCGAGCCACCGCCACGGCATACGATCAGCACGTCGACTTCACGCCGCGCATTGGCTGCGTCGACCATCGCCGCGAGCTTGCCGCTGACGCCTACGCCCTGCACGGGCGCCGGATAAACGATCACCGGAATATGCGGCGCGCGGCGCGACAGCGTGGTCAGCACGTCGCGCAGCGCGGCGGCCTGCAGCGACGTGACAATGCCAATCGCTCGCGGATGCGTCGGCAGCGCGCGCTTGCGCTCGGCGGCAAAAAGCCCCTCGGCTTCGAGCTGCGCCTTCAGCCGCAGGAACGCTTCGTAAAGACGCCCTTGGCCCGTACGGCGCACCGCTTCCACATTCAGTTGCAATTCGCCGCGCGGCTCGTACATCGTGACCAGCGCGCGCACTTCGATGCGGTCGCCTTCGCGCGGCGTGAATTCGGCGTATTGCGCTCGTCCGCGGAACATCACGCAACGCATTTGCGCCTGCGCGTCCTTGATCGAGAAATACCAGTGACCGCTCGCGGCGCGCGTGAAATTGGACACTTCGCCCGCCACCCACACGAGCGGAAACGAGCGTTCGAGCATCGAGCCGATTGCGCGGTTGAGCGCGGAAACGGGAACGACGACTTCACCGCCGGGCGCGGCCGACGAAGCAAAAGGGCTTTCGGGATTCATGCGAGGGAGTATCTGTGACTGGCCGGACAGACGATAGACCGAGCGGCCATCCGCGTCCAGCTTGTCCGCTGAATTGTTAAAAGTGTCCACATGGCGGGAGTCGCCAGGCGAAGTCCGCCAAATCGCCCGCCAGGGCGCATGAATTCGAAGCATCCCATTGATTTATATGGAGTTTATATTCCGCCAATGAGAAGCCTTACCGATCCGGAGCGCCCGGAACGGCCCTCTCGGCCCCTCGAATGGGAGGTTCTCCACAAAGTTATCCACAGGCTGCGGTTAGCGCGGACAGTCCCGAAGCGCCGCGCCTCCTCTGTGCCACGACTTGCCGGGCCGGACGCCCGCGCGCTAGAGTGGCGGGTTCCACGGCATGCCAGACGCCCGCGAAACCTGCCATTGCGGCACACTGCATGCGAGCGTCGGGCGTCAAAATACCGACGTCCTCGTTCAAGCCCTGGTTGCCTCATTTTTCGCCCTACTTTTCGATTGTCCGGAGAACCGCGTTGATGCAGACCCCGCGTATTGCGCATGGCGCCTCCACGCCGGCGAGTTGTCCTTCTGTTTCGGCCCGAGTATCGGCCCGAAGTGCGCCGTCTGTTCGCATGGCTCGCCCATGAGCGAATTCAACGACCGCCTCGAAGCACGCCTCGCGCGTGAATGGCAACAGCGCGGACCGCTCGCGTGGGCGTTGTCGCCGCTCGCGTGTGTGTTCGGTACGATTGCCGCCGCGCGCCGCGCCGCGTTTTCGTTGGGCTGGCTGAAATCGGTGCGCGTTGGCGTGCCGGTGGTGGTGGTCGGCAACGTGACAGTCGGTGGCACCGGCAAGACGCCGACCGTGATCGCGCTGGTCGAGGCGTTGCGCGCCGCGGGCTTCACGCCCGGCGTGGTGTCGCGCGGCTACGGCGCGCGCGTGAAGGGGCCGACACCGGTCACGGCGACGTCGGCGGCGACCGTCGGCGGCGACGAACCCTTGCTGATCGCGCGGCGCACCGGCGCGCCTGTGTGGGTCTGCCCGGACCGCGTGGCCGCTGCACAGGCGCTACGCGCCAGGCATCGCGACGTCGACGTGATCGTCAGCGACGACGGCCTGCAACACTACCGCCTCGCGCGCGACGCTGAGCTGGTGGTGTTCGATCACCGGCTCGGCGGCAACGGTTTTCTGCTGCCGGCGGGTCCGTTGCGCGAGCCGCTGTCGCGCCGCCGCGACGCGACGCTGATCAACGATCCCTACGCGCGCTCGCTGCCCGCCTGGCCGAATACGTTCGCGCTGCAACTCGCGCCCGCCGAGGCGTGGCATCTGGATAACCCGGCGCTGCGCCGTCCGCTTGCGCAATTCAGCGGCGACCGAGTGCTAGCCGCGGCCGGCATCGGCTCGCCAGAGCGCTTTTTCGCGACGCTGCGCGCTGCCGGCCTCACCCCCGCTACGCGCGCGCTGCCCGACCACTACGCGTTCGAGCGCAATCCTTTCACCGACGTGGACGCCGACGCGATCCTGATAACGGAAAAGGATGCGGTAAAATTAGGGTCCTGGCACGATGCGCGCATCTGGGTTGTCCCGGTCGAAGCCGCGCTCGATCATCGCCTCATCGCATTAGTTGTGGAGAAAGTCCGTGGACGCTCGCCTGCTTGAAATTCTCGTCTGCCCGATCTGCAAGGGCCCGCTCAGCTACGACCGTTCCGCCCAGGAGCTGATCTGCAACGCCGACAAGCTCGCATATCCGATCCGCGACGGCATTCCCGTCATGCTCGTCGACGAAGCGCGGCAGACTGTCGAAGGCACGCCGGTCGACCTGAATCCGGGCTCGGTGGCCTGAGCCGGTCGATACGCGAGGCGATACGAAACGGCGTTCGCAGAAATGACGCGACGCCTCTTTCGCTTCGTTAAGCCGCGTGCGTTGATCCACCGTTCGTTTCTCCGTCGTTTGCCGTCGTAGCCGTACGCGCCCGCGCTGTCTGCCGGGTCGTTTGACACGGCTTCACCGCGATCCGTCTTTCCGCCGTTCTTCCCGATCACCTCCCTGCTCATCTCGCCGATGACTCAAGCCAACTCCACCACCGCCCCCCCGTTCATCGCCGTCGTACCGGCCCGGCTCGCTTCGACGCGTCTGCCTAACAAGCCGCTCGCGGACCTTGGCGGCAAGCCGATGGTGGTGCGGGTCGCCGAACGCGCACGCGAATCGGGCGCACAGCAGGTGCTGGTCGCGTCCGACGCGCAAGAAGTGCTCGACGCCGCCCGCGACCACGGCTTCGAAGCCGTGTTGACGCGCGCCGATCACCCGTCGGGCACCGACCGTCTCGCGGAAGTCGCCGCGCAGTTCGGCTGGAGCGACGACACGATCGTCGTCAACGTGCAGGGCGACGAACCGCTGATCGACCCGGCCCTCGTATGCGGCGTGGCGTCGCACCTTGCAGCCAGCAGCGGTTGCGCGATCGCTACCGCCGCGCACCCGATCGTCGACCCCGCCGAAATCTTCAACCCGAATGTCGTCAAGGTCGTGCTGGACGCTCGCGGCGTAGCGCTGTATTTCTCGCGCGCGCCGATTCCCTGGGCTCGCGACGCTTATCAGCCGCACTGGCCCAATGTCGCGTCGATGCCCGCGCCGCCTGCTCCGGCGGTGGTTCACCGGCACATCGGGCTGTATGCGTATCGTGCGCAATTTCTGCGCACGTACCCCACTCTCGCAATCTCGCCGATCGAGCAGGTCGAAGCGCTCGAACAGTTGCGCGCGATGTGGCATGGCGAGCGAATTGCCGTGCTTGTCACCCAGGACGTGCCGCTCCCTGGCGTCGACACCCCCGCCGATCTCGCGCGCGTAAGGGCTTTATTCGGGTCTTGACCGCAAAAACCCATGGCATAATCGGACGGTTGTGCGCGCCTCCTACAACAAGCGAGCGTCAGGGTTTGCCCCGGTCGCGCCGGTTTTCTCCTGCAGCGCCGTCGTGTTTCGACGTGCAGCGCGAGAGTCGAACGGCAGTCGATGCGGGTCCCTCGGCGAATCGCCGGATGGCTGCAGCGTCTTCAAAGAATTCACATAGATCTGGAGATATCACATGCGTTTGATCCTTTTGGGTGCACCCGGCGCGGGTAAGGGCACTCAGGCAAACTTCATCAAGGAAAAATTCGGTATTCCGCAGATTTCCACCGGTGACATGCTGCGCGCGGCCGTCAAGGCAGGCACGCCGCTGGGCCTCGAAGCCAAGCGTTTTATGGACGCCGGCGAGCTGGTCACGGACGAACTCATCATCAACCTGGTGAAGGAACGTCTGCAGCAGGCCGATTGCGCGAACGGTTATCTGTTCGACGGTTTCCCGCGCACCATTCCGCAAGCGGAAGCGATGAAGCAGGCGGGCGTTGCGATCGATTACGTGCTGGAAATCGACGTTCCGTTTGACGAAATCATCGTGCGTATGAGCGGTCGCCGCTCGCACGCAGCGTCGGGCCGCACGTACCACGTCAAGTTCAATCCGCCGAAAGTCGAAGGCGTTGACGACGTGACCGGCGAGCCGCTGATCCAGCGCGACGACGACAAGGAAGAAACGGTCAAGAAACGCCTGCAAGTCTATGAAGCGCAAACCAAGCCGCTGATCGACTACTACAACGGCTGGGCAAAGAACGGCGATACGGCGACTTCGTTGAAAGCACCGCAATACCGTCGCATTTCGGGCCTCGGCAGCGTCGACGAAATTCGTGAACGCGCTTTCGACGCGCTGAAGTAATCCCTCCGGTTTTGTTCGACAAAAAAACCCGCCCATGCTGGCGGGTTTTTTTATTGCCGCATGCGACAGGCGATGCACCTCAAATGCACGTGCCGCCATTTTTTGACGCCATAAGCTCAACTTTAATTAGACCTCCGTATCGGCAGCGCTCCGCATTCCGCGCTCCGATCGCTCGCTTTCTGCATCGCAACACAGCCGCTACAATCGACTATCGAAAAAATATTCGATCTGGCCACGACTGAACAACCGTAGCAAAGGAGAAGAGATGGAGATTCGTGACAATGTGTTCCTGATCACCGGCGGTGCATCGGGTCTCGGCGCCGCCACAGCTCGCCTGTTCGTCGAGAACGGCGGCAAGGTGGTGCTGGCCGACCTGAATCAGGACGCTGGCGAGGCGCTCGCGAAGGAACTCGGTGGCGTGTTCGTCAAATGCGACGTGAGCCGCGAAGACGACGCAACCCAGGCCGTGGAAGCCGCCGTCAAGCTCGGCACACTGCGCGGGCTGATCAATTGCGCGGGCATTGCGCCCGCGGTCAAGACGGTCGGCAAAGACGGCCCGCATCCGCTCGACTCGTTCGTGCGCACCATCTCGATCAATCTGATCGGCACCTTCAACATGATCCGGCTCGCCGCCGCGGCCATGTCGAAGAACGAGCCGAATGCGAACGGCGAGCGCGGCGTGATCGTCAACACGGCGTCGGTGGCGGCCTATGACGGGCAGATCGGCCAGGCGGCCTACGCGGCATCCAAAGGCGGCGTGGTCGGCATGACGTTGCCGATTGCACGCGACCTGTCGCGCAACGCGATCCGCGTGATGACGATCGCCCCTGGCATCTTCGAAACACCGATGCTGCTCGGCATGCCGCAGGAAGTGCAGGACGCTCTCGGGGCAATGGTGCCGTTCCCGCCGCGCCTAGGCAAACCAGCCGAATACGCAATGCTGGCCAAGCAGATTTTCGACAACCCGATGCTGAACGGCGAAGTGATTCGTCTGGACGGGGCGATACGGATGCAGCCAAAGTAATTGCCGTGCCCGCTCGGCTCGGCTCATAAGGCGCCAATGCAAAAACGCCTGCTCATGAATCGATCATGAGCAGGCGTTTCATTTTGGTGCGTGCGCGGCTTTGCGCGTTGAAAGCCTCGCGCGACTAGTCGCGATCGTCCTGCTGGGTCCGCTGACGCAACTCGTGCAATTGCGACTCCACCACCATCGCGTCTTCCGCATCGGGACGGTCGCCGAGATAGTTTTCGAGGTCTTCGAGCGCGGGCCGCAGATAATCGAGGCGCGCATACGCAAAACCACGATCGCGCACTTCTTCGATATTGTCCGGCAACAGAATTACGAGACGCTGCTGAACAGCCAGCAGGCGCTGCCACCGCTCGGTCTCGAGATAGGTCGCCTTGAGATTACCCAACATCCGCGTGAGGATTTCGCGACTCGTGGCCGGTTGCAGCAGCATCCGCAGCGCCCTGCTCACCGACTCCCCCGCCGACGCCACATACGGCTCCAGCATGTCGACCATCTCCGACTCGGACAGCGAATGACCGCTGGTCGGGTCGAGCATCACGTCGCCGTCGGGCGTCGTGACGCGCAACAGGAAATGCCCGGGGAACGACACGCCGCGTACCGGAATGCCGATCTGCTCGGCCATCTCCAGATACAACACCGCCAGCGAAATCGGAATGCCGCGACGACGCTTGAGCACGACATTCAGATGACTGTTATCGGGGTCGAAATAGTCGTTGAGATTGCTGGCAAAACCCAGCTCGCGGAAGAAGAACCGGTTCAGAATGCCGACCTTCTGCCTGGGATCGGCGTTCTCCGGGATGCGTCGTTGCAGGCGCAGCACGAGTTCGTCGATCTCGGCCAGCGTGGCTTGCAGATCGAGATCGGGATAAGCGTCCTGTGCGAGCGAAAGCGCCGCTTCGGTCAACGGCAGACTTTCGTCTTCGGCCACGAGCGTGCTGAAATAGTCGAGAACTCGCGTCATCGTGATCACTTCACTCGCCTTTTGAAATACGCGTACTTGAAGCCCATCAGCCAAAGCATACCGAAATATAGCGCGGCGAACAGCACGAGGCACGCGCCCAGCAGCACGATCCGGTTGAGCGGCTGATCGTGCATGGCGATCCAGTCAAAACTGATTGCCAGCCACCTCATCACGCCCGCCAGCACTAGACAGGCGCCCAGCAACTGCACGAAGAATTTCAGCCAGCCATTCGACGGCATATAGATGCCGCGCTTGCGCAGACCAAGAAACAGCAGCAACGCGTTGACGCAAGCGCCGAGCCCGACGCTCAGCGTCAAGCCCGCGTGCGCGAACATCGGCACGAACGCGTAGTTGCTCAACTGCGTCACGATCAGCACGCCGATGCCGATCTTCACCGGCGTCTTGATGTCCTGCTTCGCGTAGAAGCCCGGCGCGAGAATCTTGATCAGGATCAGGCCGATCAGCCCGACGCCGTAGGCGGCCAACGCGCGGCTTACCATCACGACCGAATGGCCGTCGAATTTGCCGTAGTGGAACAGCACGGCCGTTAGCGGCTCGGCAAAGAAGAACAGCGCGACCGCGCTCGGCGCGGCCAGCAGGAACGTCACCCGCAGCCCCCAGTCGAGCAGCGACGAATATTCGTGCGGATCGGCGTCGACGTGCGCCTTGGCCAGACTCGGCAGCAGGATCGTACCGAGCGCGACACCCAGCAGCGCGGTCGGGAATTCCATCAGACGGTCGGCGTAGTTAATCCACGAGACCGCGCCGGGGCCGATGCGCGACGCGATATTCGTGTTGATGATCAGGCTGATCTGCGCAACCGACACGGCGAACATGGCCGGCACCATCTTCGACAGCACCCGCTTGACGCCGCGATGCGCGAGCGCCCGCAAGGGATTCCAGCCGATGCGCGGCACCATGTCGATCTTCTTCAGCCCCGGCAACTGCACCAGAAACTGCAACAGCCCGCCGACGATCACCGCCCACGCGAGCGCGTAGACCGGCGTTTGCAGACGCGGCGCGACGAACACCGCAGCGAGGATGAACGCCACGTTCAGCAGCACCGGCGCGAACGCGGGCAACGAGAAGCTCTTGTACGTATTCAGCACGCTCGACGCCAGCGACGTCAGCGAAATGAAAATGATGTACGGGAACATGATGCGCGTCATCGTGACGGCGAGCGCGTACGCGTGGCCTTCATGCGCGAGCCCCGAGGCCACGATGAACACCACGCCGGACGCGCCCAGCACGCCGATCACCGACAGCACGGCCAGCGCCCAGGCCAGCACGGTCGAGGTGGCGTCGACGAGTGCCTTGGTGGCGTCATGACCCTGCTGGTTCTTGAACTCGGCGAGGATCGGCACGAAGGCCTGCGAGAACGCGCCCTCGGCGGAAATACGGCGCAGCAGATTGGGAATACGGAAGGCGACGTAGAACGCGTCAGTAAATTGACTGGCGCCGAACGCACGAGCGATCAGCGTTTCGCGGGCCAGTCCGGTCACGCGCGACAGCAGCGTGAAGCCGCTGACCGTCAGCAAGGCTCGGAGTAGATTCATGGGGCGCTTATTATACGGGTGCCGCAAGTGCGGACGACGAGCCGGGACGCGATTCGGACCGATTTGCTGCACAGACGTTCGATTGGATTTACGGTCTACGCCGTTTTTTGCGGCTTTTCGGGGATTGCCTCGGCAAGCGTACCAACCCAACCAGTGCTTGGGGGCATGATCAGCGCCTCGCCCGCACCACAGCGGCTCCCCACTCCTCTTGCACGTCGCTGGACCTCGCGCTACACGGGCGACGGAGCGGTCATCAAGCTTTCCCGTTGCCACGTGCCTGATTTTGTTGCTATAATCGTCGGCTTCGAAGAGCTCGCTCAATTTTCGGGCGGTGTTTTATGACATCGCGGACACCGCGGGTTGGCACCACGCCCCCTGCTAAATACCGTCCGGCACCAAGAAAATCCGAGCCCGCCTTCGCGTAGTTCGATCGATTTTTCGACACTTTTTGCGCTCTTGGGCAATCGCTTCCAAGAGTTCGGATCTAAAAGCAGCACCTCACCACTTGAAGGTCAGGTACTGGAAACAGGAACAGGATAAGGAACCGTCATGGCAAACTCCGCACAAGCACGCAAGCGCGCCCGCCAGGCCGCCAAGGCAAACTCGCACAACTCGGCACTGCGCTCGAAGTTCCGCACGGCTATCAAGGCTGTTCGCAAGGCGATCGACGCCGGCGACAAGGCTAAGGCCGCTGAAATCTTCCAGGCATCGTCGAAGACCATCGACATCATTGCCGACAAGAACATCGTTCACAAGAACAAGGCAGCTCGCCATAAGAGCCGCCTCGCTGCAGCCATCAAGGGTCTGCAAGCGGCCGCAGCTCAGTAATTCCGGTCGGCCCGCTTCGGTGGGCTAACTCCTGTTTCCGCTGCACAGAAAGGCCCGCCTCGGCGGGCTTTTTTGCTTGGGACTTTGCGCCCGCCTGGTCCACGAGACCAGTGGATTGCAGCTCAACAGACCGCCCACCTGGAGCCCTCGCTCCGGGCACAAAAAAACCCGCTTCTGGCGGGTTTTTGCTTTTGCAGATCCAACCGGGCGGACCCGGTTTAGATCACATGCCGCTTTTCCCGCGGCGCGACGTGCTCGAGCTCCAGCTCACACGCCTCGGTTACGACGAGGTCGTTGTCTTTTGCAAAATTGAGGACGAAATCGAAAGCCATGGGCTCGATATCGCGCAGGCGCGAATCGAGGATCACACACTTCAGGTCGCCGATCATGGTGGGCCGCACGTACAACGAATACTGCATGTAGGCGTTCGGCCCCTTTCTCGCGCCGGGACCAAAACACGCCATCACGCCCGCGAGCCGCTCCGACCAGTCGCTCGGCCGAAACTTTTTTCCTTTCGACGTGATGCCCTGAATGAAATATTCGGTTGGTGCTTCGGCCATGTAGGAATACCTGTGTGACTGCCCAGCGGATGACGGCAAAGCCGGCGGCAAGCCGGTTCAACTGCCTGAACTCGCCGCATACGCCACGATGGCGAATCGTGCCGCCAGAAACCGCCCGAGGCCAGCGGAACGCCGCCCCGGCGTTTGTCATGACGGCGCACCGCGAGCAGACTTTCCGAACCGCGCGAGCCGTGTCCCGCAAGCAAAATAGCTGCCTGCCGGGCTTTGAGATAACCGGCAGATTATAGCGCAGCGGACCCTTTTCCGCAGCGCACACAAGCCCCGGCCGACACACTTCCGAGGCTTTCACCCTGCTTACCCGGCCTTTTGGCCGACTCGTCAAACGGGGCAAAATCCTTTATGCTGCATTGAGTTACCACAAACGACGGCGGCGCCGTCCGGCAATCCTGCCGGGTGAGACCGCCGTATTTGTTTCATGACCGCCAAGAAAATTCGCCACTATCTGCAGTTCAAGGATTTCTCGCTGGAAGACTACGAATACGTGCTGGAACGAGCACGCATTCTCAAGCGCAAGTTTAAAAACTACGAGACCTACCACCCGCTGCACGACCGCACGCTGGCGATGATCTTCGAGAAAAATTCGACTCGCACACGCCTGTCGTTCGAAGCCGGCATCTTCCAGCTCGGCGGTCACGCCGTCTTCATGAGCACGCGCGACACGCAACTCGGCCGCGGCGAACCGATCGAAGACGCTGCGCAAGTCATTTCGCGCATGGTCGACATCATCATGATCCGCACGTATGGGCAGGACATCATCGAGCGCTTCGCCGAGAACTCGCGCGTGCCGGTCATTAACGGGCTGACCAACGAATATCATCCCTGCCAGGTGCTCGCGGACATCTTCACGTTCTTCGAACATCGCGGCCCGATTCGCGGCAAAACGGTCGCGTGGGTCGGCGACGCCAACAACATGCTGTACACGTGGATCGAAGCTGCGCAAATTCTCGGCTTCAAACTGCGCCTGTCCACGCCCCCGGGCTACAAGCTCGACCGCGCGATGGTCGCCGCCGAGAGCGCGCCGTTCTACGAAGAGTTCGACGATCCGAACGAGGCCTGCGCGGGCGCCGACCTCGTCACGACGGACGTCTGGACCAGCATGGGCTTCGAAGCCGAAAACGAAGCACGCAAGAAAGCCTTCGCAGACTGGTGCGTCGACGCCGACATGATGGCGCGCGCCAATTCCGACGCGCTCTTCATGCATTGCCTGCCCGCCCATCGCGGCGAGGAAGTCAGCGCTGAAGTGATCGACGGTCCGCAGAGCGTCGTGTGGGACGAAGCGGAAAACCGTCTGCACGTGCAAAAGGCGTTGCTGGAATTCCTGCTGCTCGGCAAGCTGAATCACTGAGCGAGCCCTTCCAGCACCTGCGTGAAGCGCGACGGGGCCTTGGTTACGAGGCAAGCGTCCACGTCAGCGCCATGCAGCGAGCCGGAGTCCACGGTTGCCAGTGAACCCGGCTTGCATCACCGCACTGTCCCAAAAACGCGGGCACCCGGCGGTTTAGTGTCAAAATAGCGTTTTTCCGCGCTCCGGACCCGCCGGTGCGCCTGATTTCCCGCTTTTTCCAGCTACGAGTTCACCATGAGCGATATCAAGAAAGTCGTGCTCGCCTATTCGGGCGGCCTCGACACCTCCGTCATCCTGAAGTGGTTGCAGGACAACTACGACGCCGAAGTCGTCACGTTCACGGCCGACATCGGCCAGGGCGAAGAGCTGGAGCCGGCGCGCAAGAAAGCCCTGCAACTCGGCATCAAGCAGGAAAACATTTTCATCGAAGACCTGCGCGAAGAATTCGTGCGCGACTACGTGTTCCCCATGTTCCGCGCGAACACGATTTACGAAGGCGAATACCTGCTGGGCACGTCGATCGCACGTCCGCTGATCGCGAAGCGCCAGATCGAAATCGCCCGCGCAACCGGCGCGCAAGCGGTGTCGCACGGCGCAACCGGCAAGGGTAACGACCAGGTTCGCTTCGAACTCGGCTACTACGCACTCGAACCCGGCATCAAGGTGATCGCACCGTGGCGCGAATGGGATCTGCTGTCGCGCGAAAAACTGCTCGCGTATGCAGAAAAGGCCGGCATTCCTATCGAAATGAAGCACAAGCAAGGCGGCGCGCCGTATTCGATGGACGCGAACCTGCTGCACATCTCGTTCGAAGGCCGTCACCTGGAAGACCCGAAGGCCGAGGCCGAAGCCGATATGTGGCGTTGGACCGTGTCGCCGGAACAGGCGCCGGACCAGGCTGAATACCTCGACATCGAGTACGAACACGGCGATCCGGTTGCGATCAACGGCAAGCGTCTGTCGGCAGCTGAAATGCTGACCGAACTGAACCGTTTGGGCGGCAAGCACGGCATTGGCCGTCTGGATCTGGTCGAAAACCGTTACGTCGGCATGAAGTCGCGCGGCTGCTATGAAACGCCGGGCGGCACGATCATGCTGAAGGCGCACCGCGGCATCGAGTCGATCACGCTCGACCGTGAAGTGGCTCACCTGAAGGACGACCTGATGGCCCGCTACGCGTCGCTGATTTACAACGGCTACTGGTGGAGCCCGGAGCGTCGCGCGATTCAGGTGCTGATCGACCACACGCAAGAAAAGGTCAACGGCTGGGTGCGTGTGAAGCTGTACAAGGGCAGCGTGTCGGTCGTGGCGCGTGATTCGAAGGAAACGCTGTTCGACAAGACGATCGCTACGTTCGACGACGACGGCGGCGCTTACAACCAGGCTGACGCTGGCGGGTTCATCAAGCTGAACGCGCTGCGTATGCGGATTGCTGAGAACGCACGCCGTCAGCGTGACTAAAGAAGTTGGTTTGAGATTGGGCTAACGTTGCGCGGCTGATCTCGAACGACAACGTGAAAAAGGCGCCGGGAGGAAACTCCCGGCGCCTTTTTCATTGCCGCCGCACAAATGTCTGGTCGGGAGCGGGCGGCTGCATGCCGATGCAGGCGCGCTGAGTCAGCATGCTCCCTCCGCTCTGCGAGGCACCGTTGTTAGCGACAACAAGGATCAGAACGACCACTGGGCGTCGCAGCGCCCGTTGGCACCGATTTCGTGCCTCTTGTATTCGGAACGCACATCACGGCGTCACCCATCGCGGCACAAAAGCGGCGTTGACACCCAAGCTCGAAGCCCCGCGCGCGCCGCCGGTTCGTTCCACGCCGCCCGCGCTGCAACTCACAAACAGACCGGCTCGGCTTCCAGCTCGACCCCAAATCGCGCCAGCACATCGCGCTGGACCGCTTTCGCAAGCGCCAAAACCTCCGCGCCGCTCGCGCCGCCGCGATTCACCAGCACCAGCGCCTGACGCTCATGCACCGCCGCCGCGCCCATCGCAAGGCCTTTCCAACCGCACCGGTCGACCAACCAGCCCGCCGCGAGCTTCACCCGGCCGTCCGGCTGAGGATAAGACACGACCTCCGGCTCCCGGAGCTTCAGCGCGTCGAACTGCGCGGCATCCACGACCGGGTTTTTGAAGAAACTCCCGGCATTGCCAAGCTCCAGCGGATCAGGCAGTTTCGCGCGACGCACGGCTACCACCGCATCGAAAATAGCCTGCGCGGTCGGCAGCGCGTCATCTGAACCCGGCGCAGCAGAGGCTGAAGCGCCTGCCGCCAGTGCTCGCGCCAGATCCGCATACCCGGCGCGTGGCTGCCAGACCTTTAGCAAGCGGAACGTCACTGACGTGATCACGAAGCGCTCGCGCCCTTCCCGCTTGAAGAAACTGTCACGGTAACCGAACTGGCAAGCCTGCGCGTCGAGTTCGACGACCTCGCCGGTGGCCAACTCCACGGCCCGCAGCGACGCGAACCGCTCGCACATTTCCAGCCCATATGCGCCGATATTCTGGATCGGCGCGGCGCCGACCGTTCCGGGGATCAGCGCAAGGTTTTCCAGGCCGGGCATGCCCTGCGACAAAGTCCACGCGACGAACTCGTGCCACGGCTCGCCGCCGGCTGCCTCGACGTACCACGCGTCGTCGTCCTCGCGTACGACCTCGCGGCCGCGCATCGCCATCAGCAGCACCAGCCCGCCGAAGTCGCCGGTCAGCACGACATTGCTGCCGCCGCCCAGCACGAGGCGCGGCAGGCCGGCGGCGCGCGGATCGCGCACGGCGACCATCAATTGCTCTTCGCGTTCGATCCGGCACGCAAACTGCGCACGGACATCGAAGCCGAAGGTGTTGTGCGCCTTCAGCGGATAGCCGGCAATGAACGCGGCGGAATCGGATTGGGACATCGGAATAAGAGCAATGAAACGACGAAAGAGACCACGAACGAGGCCAGGTCAGCCCTCGCCCGCGCGGCATTGCGCGGCGGTCTTGGGCAAAAGGGAGTGGCGTCGGTAAAATGACGTCCGGTCCGTGATTATAGCGAGTGCCCCGTGAGCAGCCGACCGGCCGCCTCACGCATCGCAGCACTATTGGGAGAATGCAATGCCATCGTTTGACGTCGTCTGCGAAGCAGACATGATCGAAGTCAAGAATGCGATCGAACAGTCCAACAAGGAAATCTCAACGCGCTTCGACTTCAAAGGGTCGGACGCGCGCGTCGAGCACAAGGAAAGCGAAATCACCGCATACGCGGACGACGATTTCAAGCTCGGTCAGGTAAAGGACGTACTGCTGTCGAAAATGGCCAAGCGCAACGTGGACGTGCGCTTCCTCGACTACGGCAAGATCGAGAAGATCGGCGGCGACAAGGTCAAGCAGGTCATCAAGATCAAGAAAGGCGTGTCGGGCGATCTGTCGAAGAAAATCGTGCGCCTCGTGAAGGACAGCAAGATCAAGGTCCAGGCGAGCATTCAGGGCGACGCGGTGCGGATTACCGGCGGCAAGCGCGACGATCTGCAAAGCGTGATCGCGATGCTGCGCAAGGACGTGACCGATACGCCGCTCGACTTCAATAACTTCCGCGACTGAGTCTGCGAGTTCTGCTGTATCTGCAACTGACAACGAGGGGCGCGCGGCGCCCCTCTACCGTCACAGATCGTTGCCTGCCGCTGGGGCGCTCGCCTTCTTTTTATCGCCGATCCGGCTTTCCTGCCCGCGCGCCAGCTTTGCAATGTTGCCGCGATGGCGCCAAACGAGCAGCGAACTCATCGCCACGATAGCCAGCGCGATGATGTGCGGACCAAACAGAAAGGCATCGAAAATCGGCGCAAACACGGCGGCAGCCAGCGCGGCCAGCGACGAATAACGCGTGAAGAACGCGACGATCAGCCAGGTCAGCAACGTAGCGACGCCGAGAATCGGGTTGATCGCGAGCAGCACGCCCGCCGCGGTCGCCACGCCCTTGCCGCCCTTGAAGCGGAAGAAAATCGGGTACAGGTGGCCCAGAAACACTGCGATTGCCGCAATCGCGACCGACGTGTCGTCGAGCCCGTAACGCGCGCCGAAGTGCACGACGAACCACACGGGCAGCCAGCCTTTGAACGCGTCGCCGAGCAGCGTCAGGATCGCCGCTTTCTTGCTGCCGCTGCGCAGCACGTTGGTGGCGCCGGGGTTGCCCGAGCCGTACGAGCGCGGGTCGTCGAGGCCCATCGCAGCGCTTACGACGACGGCGAACGAAATCGAACCGATCAGGTAGGCAACGACAGCAACGATCAGGTTTTGCATCTGGGGACTCTTATAAGGATCGGCGGTCCGACATTCGGAGAATCCCGACACGTCGACCGCAAAGGAAACGCCGACAGACAACAGGGCGCAAAGCGGCGCACATTCTACCCAACGTGCGCGCCCGGAAAACATTCAGACAAACGTCAATCGACGCTCGCGCACTGAACCGCCTTCGCCGCCAGCAGGTCGGTCAGCACCTTCGGCTGGATGCTGACCAGAAAGCCGCGCCGCCCGCCGTTCAGCCAGATCTTGTCCATCTCCAGAATGGTCGACTCGACATACACCGGCATTTGCTTGCGCGTGCCGAACGGCGAGGTGCCGCCGATCAGATACCCTGAGTGTCGGTTCGCGACCTCGGGCTTGCACGGCTCGACGCGTTTCGCGCCGATCTGCCGCGCGAGGTTCTTGGTGCTGACGGTACGGTCGCCGTGCATCAGCACGATTAACGGCTTGGCGTGCTCGTCTTCCATCACGAGGGTCTTGACCACATGATGTTCGTCCACGCCGAGCTGGCGCGCCGATTCCCCGGTGCCGCCGTGCTCGACATACTCGTAAGGATGCTCGCCGAAAGTGACGCCGTGACGGCGCAGGAACTGCGTGGCGGGCGTTTCGGAGACGTGTCTGGATTTGCTCATCGGCGCATTGTAATGGCGAGTTTGCGCAACGGCTATTTGCCGAACGGCCAATTGTGCGGGGTGGGCGCTTGTGGCACGATCGTTCGATAAATTTTCCGGCGCACTGTATGCCGGTATCGAATCGTAGCCGGAGAGGACCCGAGTAAGCGCTAAAGCGCTAACTCTGGGTCGACCGCCGGGGCATGGGACCCGAGTAAGCGCTAAAGCGCTAACTCTGGGTCGACCGCCAAGGGCATGGGACCCGAGTAAGCGCTAAAGCGCTAACTCGGGTCGACAAGGAGACAGCATTGAAGATTGATTCACGAACCCGTTCCACCATCGACATCCCCGCGCTGCTGGCCGGTCTGCCCGCGCGCATCGCAGACATTCCGGCATTCGCCGCCGCACGCGATCCGCAACACGTCGCGCTGATCGAGGACGCGCGCCGCCTGACCAGCGCGCAACTGCTGCAAGCCGTCGACGCCGCCACCGCGCTGCTGCGCGAATGGGGCGTGCGCGGCGGCGATCGCGTGATGATCGTCGCGGAAAACAGCATCGTGCAGATCGTGTTGCTGTTCGCGACCGCGCGGCTCGATGCATGGGCGCTGGTGTCGAACGCACGGCTTTCCGCAGCCGAACTCGATTCGATCCGGGCGCACGCACAACCTCGCGTGGTCGCGTATGCGGTGGAAAGCTCCGTCGATGCCCAGCAGCACGCGCAACGCCATCAGGCAACTCAAGCGCCCGCCATCACGCCGGACATCGGCGCATGGTCGTATTCGGTGGACGACGCCGTGCAGGCCGAGCCCGTCGAAGCCGCGAACGACCGCCAGTGCGCCGCGCTCATCTACACCACCGGCACCACCGGCGCGCCGAAAGGCGTGATGCTGTCGCACCGCAATCTGCTGTACATCGCGGCCGTGTCGAGCCGTCTGCGCAAAGTCGGTCCCGACGATGTCGTCTACGCGGTGCTGCCCATCTCGCACGTGTACGGCTTTGCATCGGTGTGCCTGGGCAGCCTGCATGCGGGCGCGACCTTGCGGCTGGCGCCGCGCTTCTCGCCGGAAGCCGTGCGCCGCGCGCTCGCAGACGAACGCGTGTCGATCTTCCAGGGCGTGCCGGCCATGCACGCCAAGCTGCTCGAACATCTGCAGACGCACGGCCACGCGTGGTCCGCGCCGCAGTTGCGCTTTGCGTACTCGGGCGGCTCACCGCTCGACGCCGCGCTGAAAGCGCAGGTCGAATCCGTCTACGGTCTGACGCTGCACAACGGCTACGGAATGACCGAGAGCAGTCCCACGGTTTCTCATACGATGCTCGACGCACCGCGCAGCGATTGCTCGGTCGGCGAAGTGATTCCTGGCGTCGACGTGAAGTTTGTCGGACTCGACGGTGTCGAAGCTGCGCCGGGCGAGATCGGCGAATTATGGGTGCGCGGTCCGAATGTGATGCTCGGCTACTACCGCAGTCCTGAGCAGACACGCGCGGCCGTAACCGAAGACGGCTGGCTGAAAACCGGCGACCTCGCGCGGCAGGATGCCGACGGCGCGCTGCATATCGTCGGACGTAGCAAGGAGTTGATCATCCGCTCGGGGTTCAACGTGTATCCGGCCGAAGTCGAACATGTGCTGAACGCGCATCCGCAAGTGGTGCAATCGGCAGTGATCGGGCGCGCGGTCGAGGGTAACGAAGAAGTGCTCGCGTTCGTCGAGTTGACCGCCGGGGCGACAGTCACGCCTGCTGAGTTGATCGCGTGGTGCGGCGAGCGGCTTGCACCGTACAAGCGGCCCGCCGAACTGAAGGTGCTTGCCGCGTTGCCGGCTGCGTCGACGGGAAAGATTCTCAAGCACCGGCTGCGCGAATTTATCTGAAGCCTGCGTCTGGAAGTGCGCGCATCATCCTCGCGGATGATGCATCGCATGCAGCGACTTCAGCCGCTCCCGCGCCACATGCGTGTAAATCTGCGTAGTCGAAATATCGGTGTGACCGAGCAGCAGTTGCACGACGCGCAAGTCGGCACCGTGATTCAGCAGATGCGTCGCGAACGCATGCCGCAACGTGTGCGGCGACAACGGCGCATGCACGTCGGCGGCCACCGCGTGTCGCTTGATGATGTTCCAGAACTGCTGACGCGTCATACCCTCGGCGCGGCTCGTCACGAACAGCGCATCGGTCGAACGCGCGCCGAGCAGCGCCGGGCGAGCCTCGCGCAGATAGCGTTCGATCCACCCGTGCGCTTCTTCGCCGAACGGAATCAGCCGCTCCTTCGAGCCCTTGCCCATCACACGCACTACGCCTTCGTTCAGGCCGACCTCCACCGTCTTCAGCGTGACGAGTTCGGTCACCCGCAGGCCGCTCGCGTACATCAACTCGAGCATCGTCCGGTCTCGCAGACCCAGCGGCGTGGAGATATCCGGCGCACCGAGCAACGCTTCGACTTGCGCTTCCGATAACGTCGACGGAAAACGCATGGGCTGTTTGGCCGAGCGGATGCGCAGCGTCGGATCGGCCTGCGCGCGATGCTCGCGCACCGCCCAACCGTAGTAGCGGCGAAACACCGAGAGCCGCCGGTTCGACGACGTCGATTTGTCGGCGTGCCGCGCGGCGGCATAGGCGTTGAGATCGGCTTCGCTGGCGGTGTCGAGCGACGCATTGCGGGTCTGCGCAAGCCATTCGCAAAAGAGCCGGAGGTCGCGGCGATACGCGTCGAGCGTGTTGCGCGACAGGCCGTGCTCGAGCCACAGCGCGTCGCAGAACGCATCGATCGAGGCGGCGCTTGCCAGATAAAGAGGAGACGCGACGACGCTCGTGTCGTCGGCCAGGGAATCGGTCGTGCCCATGCTCGTGCTCATGCGTACGGAATGCCTTCGTGCGCCAATAGCCAGCGCTTGACGTTGCGGAAAAAGCCGTCATCGCCGTGATGCGCGAATCCGCCGATGCCGCTCGAACTCACCACGCGATGACAGGGAATCACAATCGGGAAAAAATTGGCGCCGCACGCCTGACCGACCGCGCGCGGCGCGCTGCCGAGCTGCCTTGCCACCTGTCCGTAGGTCAGCACGACGCCCGTCGGAATATCGCAGATCGCCTGCCACACGCGCTGCTGGAATGCCGTGCCGACCGGCGCCAGCGGCAACTCGAATGTCGCGGACGCCCGCTCGAAATATCGCTCGATCTGCGCGGCGGCCTGCTTCGCCAGCGGCGAGTCGGGCGCAACGCTCGCCATCGAGTCCGGCAGATAGACGATCTCGCGCACTGCTTCGCCTTCGAGACGAATGCCGACCTTGCCGAACGGCGCGTGGATCACTGCATTGAACATGATGGCCTGCTCCTTACTATCGTGGCGGCTCGGTTGTGCGAGATGGCACCGCAGCATGCAGTGCTATTGCCTGCTCAACTTTACGCCGCTTCCAGCGCCCATTGCACGTGCTCGCGTACCAAGTCCGAAGCGTCGTCGGCGCGCTGTCGCAACGCGTGCACGATGGCGTCGCGCGCCTGCGTATTCAAACTCTCCGGCGATGCACGCAACGCATTGCCCATCCCCACTGCGAGATTGCGCAACCAGCTTTCGTAGCCGATGCGGCGAATCGCACTGCCCTGCATTCGCGTATCGAACTCGTCGGCGGTCCATGCGAACAGATCGACCAGCGACGCGCGATCGAGTCCGTGCCGCACGTCGAAATCGGCGACCGGCGCGGCCTGCGCAAACTTGTTCCACGGACACACGAGCTGACAGTCGTCGCAGCCATACACACGATTGCCGATCAGCGGCCGCATCTCGAGCGGAATGCTGCCCTTCAGTTCGATGGTGAGATAAGAAATGCACAGCCGCGCATCGACCTTATAAGGTGCGACGATCGCGCCGGTCGGACACGCGCCGATGCAACGCGTACAACTTCCGCAATGCGAGCCCGGCGTTTCAGGCGCGATGTCGGGCGACGTTTCGGCATCGGTCGGCAACGGTACATCGACGTAAATTTCGCCGAGGAAAAACAGCGAACCGGCGTCGCGTTGCAACAGCAACGTGTGCTTGCCGCGCCAGCCGATGCCCGCCTTCTGCGCAAGTTCTACCTCCAGCACCGGCGCCGAATCGGTAAATACGCGGTAGCCGAATGCACCGATCTCCGCTTCGATTTTCTCGGCGAGATGTTGCAGGCGATTACGCATCACCTTGTGATAATCGCGGCCGCGCGCATAGACCGACACCACCGCCGCCGACGGGTCTGCGATCCGCGCATACTCGGCTGAGCGCCAGTCTTGCGCGCTCAGGCCGCCGCCCGAGCCGCTTTCGTGCGCCGCTCCGTTCAACGTTTCGGCGGGCAAATAGGCGATGCGCGCGGTAATCACACGTCGCGTGCCGGCCACAAGCTCAGCGGGCCTCGCGCGTTTCATGCCGTGTTTCGCCATATAATCCATCTCGCCGTGGCACCCCGCTTCCAGCCAGGCTGCAAGCGGCGCTTCGGCCGCGGAGAGATCGGTATCGCTAATGCCGATCGCCCCGAATCCCAGTTCACGGCCCCAGCTTTTGATGTTCAGCGCGAGCGCATTCAGCGCTGCGTCATCGTAATGACGAGCGCTCTCCGCAGCGTTCGTCGCGATGGACGAATGCGCGCTGGTGACAGTGGACTCAGGGGACTCCGGACTTCGGTTCATCACGCCATTTTACGAGAATGCCTGCCAATCCCGATCACGCGATTCTGCCGTCCGCCAATCTTCTGCTCGAACGCAGCTTTGCGCTCGCAGACGAAGCCGCCACGCACGCGTTCGGCGAGCGCTTCGCACAGGCGATCGAAAGCGTTCGCGACGCTGCGCAGCATTCCCAACACGCGCCGGACGCGAACGGCGGCACGGCATTCCACGGGCTGCAAGTCCAACTCATCGGCGACCTCGGCGCCGGCAAAACCACCCTCGTGCGCGCGACCTTGCGCGGCCTCGGTCACACTGGCCGCGTGCGCAGTCCCACGTACACGCTCGTCGAACCTTATGCGCTAGAACGCCCTGCTGGGGAACTCGCGCTGTATCACTTCGATCTCTATAGATTCACCGATCCGGCCGAATGGGCCGATGCGGGCTTTCGCGAATACTTCGACAGCGGCGCTATCTGCCTCGTCGAGTGGCCGCAGCGCGCAGGGCCCCTTCTGGGAGTGCCGGATCTCGTCTTCTCACTCGATCTGGACAGCGAGAACGACGGACGCGTGCTCGTCGCACGGGCATACAGCGAATCAGGAAAGGCATGTCTCGAAAGATGTTGATCAAACCGTTCCGCTCGATCGAATCCGCGGCTACCGCCACGCATAACTGGCGGCGTCGGCAGATTCTGCGGGCGGGAGCGTCCACGCTCGTACTCGGACTCGTCGCGCCGCGTCTGGCCCTGGCCAGTTCGGTGCTCGGCGTGCGGGTCTGGCCCGCGCGCGACTACACCCGGGTGACGATCGAATCCGATCAGCCGCTGCAAAACACGCAGCAGCTGTTGCAGGCGCCAGACCGTCTGGTGGTCGATCTGAGCGGCCTCGATCTGGATCAGGCGCTGAAAGACCTGGTATCGAAGATCACGCCGAACGATCCGCAGATTTCGGCGGTGCGGGTCGGACAGAATCAGCCGCACGTGGTGCGCATGGTGTTCGATCTGAAGGGCTCGGTGAAGCCGCAGGTGTTCACGTTGCCGCCGGTCGGCGCGTACAAGTACCGGCTGGTGTTCGACCTGTATCCCGCAGTCGCGCCCGATCCGCTGATGGATCTGCTCGCGCAAACCGAACACAAGCAGCAGACTTTCAACGAAGAGAACGGCGTGCCGCCCGCCACGCTGAGCGGTCCCGGCACGACGCCGCCCGCCGCGGATAACAGCGAGGCTTTCTTCGAGCGTTACGCGCAGAACGGCAACGGCGGCGCTAACAGCGGCTCAGCACCTGCGCCGGGCGTGCCACGTCCACCCGTGCATGTCGCTCCCACGCCTTCGGCACCGATCATTGCCGGCAAGCCGGCTGTTCCGCTCTCGCCGCCCGCCGCGATTGCGCGCAACAAAGGCAGCAGCAAGCCGAACAACCTGGGCGGCGACAACGACGACAGCAGCGACGACACCTACGCGTTCTCCACGCCGAAGTCCGGCAAGAGCAACACGGTGCGCCTGCTGACCGTCGCGATCGATCCGGGTCATGGCGGCGAAGACCCCGGCGCGATTGGCGGCGGCGGAACTTATGAGAAGCACGTCGCTCTCGACATCGCGAAGAAGCTGCGCGCGAAGATCGACGCCCAGCCCAACATGCGCTCGATGATGACCCGCGACGCCGACTTCTTCGTGCCGCTGAACGTGCGCGTGCAGAAAGCGCGGCGCGTCGGCGCGGACCTGTTCGTGTCGATCCACGCCGATGCGTTCACGACGCCCGAGGCGAAGGGGTCGTCGGTGTTCGCGTTGTCGGACCATGGCGCGTCGAGCGCGGCGGCTCGCTGGATGGCGAACAAGGAGAACTCGTCGGATCAGATTGGCGGGATCAACATCAAGTCCGCCGATGCGACCGTCAACCGCGCGCTGTTCGACATGTCGACCACGGCGCAGATTCGCGACTCGATGCGCTACGGCAACTTCGTGCTGAAGGAAATCGGCGGCATCAACAAGCTGCACAAGGGCTCGGTCGAGCAGGCGGGATTCGCGGTGCTGAAGGCGCCGGACATTCCGTCGATCCTCGTGGAAACCGCGTTCATCAGCAACCCGGACGAGGAGCGACGCCTGAACGACGACGCCTATCGCGACAAGATGGCCGACGCGATCATGAACGGCATCAAGCGTTATTTCGCGGCAAATCCGCCGCTGGCGAAAAACCGGATGACTTGAAGCCGGCTTCTGATAACGCACGAGGCAAAGAAAAAACGGCCGCTCATCAGTGATGATGCGGCCGTTTTTTGTCGATGCGCGCTGCGGCATGATGCGCACGTCGCACATTGCAAGTTGCAAGCTGCACATCGCACGTTGCTCGCTACATGCTGCGCAGCAAAAAACTCAGCGTGCCGGTGTCAGCCTCTGCACGACCCATCCGCCGAACACGTTCACCGCCAGCCCCGCCATCACCAGCAACGCACCGCCGACCTGCGCCATCGACAATTGCTCACCCAGCAGCAACGACGCCGACGCCAGCCCGACAATCGGCACCAGCAGCGAAAACGGCGCGACCTGGCTCGCCGGATAGCGCGACAACAGACGGCTCCACAATCCATAGCCGATCAGCGTCGCGATAAACGCCAGATAGACGATCGCGAATATCGACATCGCGCTGATGCCGGACAAAGCGGCGGCGATCCGCTGCGGCCCCTCGAACGCATACGACGCCGCGAAAAACGGCAGCGGCGGAATCAGACTCCCCCACACCACCAGTCCGACGAGATCGACCTTGCCGACCTTCTTCGTGACGATGTTGCCGAGTGCCCACGAACACGCCGCGCACAAGGTCAGCGCAAAGCCTGCGGCGGTCATCGCGTGACCGCCTTGCAAACCGATTACAGCGAGACCGGCTGCCGCGATCAGCAGACCCACGAGGTTCGGCAAACGGAAGCGCTCGTGCAGGAAGATCGCCGCGAAAATCAGCGTGAAAAACGCCTGCGCCTGCAACACCAGCGAAGCAAGCCCCGCCGGCATGCCGACGTACATCGCCGAAAACAGGAACGCGAACTGGCCAAACGAAATCGTCGCGCCGTACGCGAACAACCAGCGCCATGGCAGATTAGGCTTCTTCACAAAAAACACCGCGGGCACAGCGGCGAGCGTAAAGCGCAGCGCGCCGAGCAGCATCGGCGGCACGCCATGCAGACCCACCTTGATCACGACGAAATTGACGCCCCACGCGATCACGACGATCAGCGCGAGCAGCAGATCCCTGGGCGACATCCCGGTCTCCATCCGATTGTTGAATCCGGCAGTTTAACGGAGCCTTACATCGGCGGTCATCGCCGTTGCCATCGATTCCGGAGCGCGGGCGCGGAGCGAGGCGTCGGCATTGTGCGCTGCGCAGTAGAATCGTCCATTCAGCAAGATTTCCACCCACCATTTCAGCCGAGCCTGCCATGTCCTCCTCGATCAAAGCCGTCCTCAAACCGCATCTGCGCGACGTCGGCAGCCTGACCGTGCGGCGCGTGCTGCCCGCCATGGCCGCGCGTCTGATCGGCCCGTTCATCTTCTTCGACCACATGGGCCCCGCCACCCTCGAACCCGGCGTCGGACTCGACGTGCGGCCGCATCCGCATATCGGCCTCGCGACCGTCACGTATCTGTTCGAAGGCTCGATCATGCATCGCGACAGCCTCGGCTCGGAGCAGAAAATCGTCCCCGGCGACGTCAACTGGATGACGGCCGGACGCGGCATCGTCCATTCGGAACGCACGCCCGCCGAAGATCGCGCGAGCGGGCTGACCATGCACGGCATCCAGACCTGGGTCGCGCTGCCGCTCGACGACGAAGAAGTCGAGCCGTCGTTCGCGCATCACGCTGCCCACACGTTGCCGGTGGTCGAGCGCAACGGCGTCACGCTGCGCGTGATCGCGGGCACGGCGTTCGGCGTGGAGTCGCCGGTCACGACGTTCTCCGGCACGCTGTACGTCGCCGCCGAATTCGCGCCGGGCGGTGCATTCGCGCTCGAACCGGAACACGAGGAACGCGGCGTCTATCTGGTGGACGGCGATCTGGAAATCGACGGCACGCCGCTCGAAGTCGGCCAGATGGCCGTGCTCGCGCTCGACGAAACCGTCACGCTGGCAAGCACGAACGGCGCGCGCGCGATGCTGCTGGGCGGTGAAAAACTGGACGGCGAGCGCTTTATCGAGTGGAATTTCGTCGCGAGTTCACGCGAGAAAATCGAAGCCGCGAAGCTCGCGTGGACCCATCAGGAAATGGGCCAGGTGACGGGCGAAACCGAATGGATTCCGCTGCCGGAGCGTAAATAACGAACCCGGGCACGAATCGCGCCGATTAACCCCGACGCTCGCGTGGGCAAGCGTGCGACGCATTGAACCCGCGCTGTTCGGCCCCATTTAGTGACAAACCGTTTTATCGACGAGGACGCAATGGACACCACTCTGGCCACTTTTGAACAGGACGTCATCGCGGCGTCGACACTGGCCCCCGTGCTGGTCGATTTCTGGGCGCCGTGGTGCGGCCCGTGCAAAAACCTGGGCCCGATGCTCGAAAAGCTCGAGGCCGAAGCCGCCGGCAAATGGAAGCTGGTGAAAGTGAACGTGGACGAAAATCAGGAACTGGCCGCGCACTTCCAGGTACGCAGCATTCCGCACGTGATGGCGTTTGCCGACGGCCGCCCGGTCGACCAGTTTGTCGGCGTGCTGCCGGAAGGCCAGTTGCGCGAATTCATCGAGCGGCTCGTGCCGCAAGGTGCAGATGCCGCGCGCCTCGAAGCGCAGACCGCATTGGCCGAAGGCCGTCGCGACGATGCGTACGACGCGCTGCAAGCCGCCCTCGCCTACGACCCGGGCTTCGACGAAGCGCGCCTGGATCGCATCGAACTGCTGCTCGAAGACAATCGTATCGACGAAGTCCGCAACGAAGTCGATCTGCTGTCGCCGAAAACGACGCAGGGTATCGACGCACGTTTCAACGCGATCAAAACGCGCCTCGACGCGCTGGATGCCGCCGCCGACCTGCCGCCCACGGACGCGCTCGAAGCCAGAGTCGCCGCCGCGCCCGACGATCTCGAAGCCCGCTTCGATCTCGCCAGCGCGCTGATCGCCCGACTCAAGTATTCGGAAGCACTCGAACATCTGCTGGCAATCGTGCAACGCGACCGCACGTTCCGCGACGATATCGGCCGCAAGACGATGTTGTCCGTGTTCGATCTGGCCGCGCATCAGCCGGAACTGGTGTCGCAATGGCGGCGCAAGTTGAGCGCATCGCTGTATTGATTCGCGTGCGGTCTGTCGGGAAGCGATAGCACGTAAAAAAGGCGGTGAAAGCGACATCATGTCGCTTTCACCGCCTTTTGCTTTTCATGGTCGCTTCGCTTGAAACGCCGGTTGGAACTTCGGCCGAACCGTCAACCGGCCGCCTGCTTCGCCAACGCCCGCAACACATGCGCGGCCGCGGCAAAGCCGAAACTCGCCGTCACGCACACGCTCGAACCAAACCCCGCGCAATTCAGACCGACCGGCCCCGTGTGTCCCGGCGACGTGCTCACGTGCTCCGCTTCTTCGTCGATATCGCAGACGGCCACTTCGGGGTAGATCAACGGCTCGTCGGAATACACCGCGCTCACCTTGAACTTCGCCTTCGGCCCGCGCGGAAAACCATGCTGCTTGCGCAACTGTCCGCGCACTTTCGACAGCAACGGATCCTGGATCGTCAGCGCGAGATCGTCGATGCGAATGCGCGTCGGGTCGAGTTGACCACCTGCTCCGCCCACTGTGATCAACGGCTGCTTGCGCTCGACACACCATGCGATCAGCGCGGTCTTGGTCCGCACGCTGTCGATGGCGTCGATCACATAATCGAAACCGCCGCCTAAGGTCGCGTCGAAATTATCCGCCTCGACGAAATCTTCGATCAGCCGCACGTCGCAGTACGGGTTGATCATCTTGATGCGCTCGGCCATGGCTTCGACTTTCGGTTTCCCGTAGCTGCCGTCGAGCGCGTGAATCTGCCGGTTCGTGTTGCTCTCGGCCACGTTGTCGAGATCGATCAGCGTCAGCGTGCCAACGGCGCTGCGCGCCAATGCTTCCGCCACCCACGACCCCACTCCGCCGATGCCGATCACCGCCACATGTGCGCCTTCGAACGCGGCGAGCGCGGGCGCGCCGTACAGGCGCGCAATGCCGCCGAAACGCCGCGCGTGGTCGGCGCTTTCACTCGCGTCGAGGCTGGTAGTAATATCGGCATACGCGTCGGACTGCGCGTCGGATTGCGCGGTGGTGCTGGACATGGTGGCGGGACTCGTTGAAGACTGGCAAAACGGAAATTGGCGGCGTCCGGGTCGATTCTGAATCGCCCCAAAACGCACTCAGACCGTATTTTGCCTGAACGCGCCGAGCCGCATCGCCGTACACGTTGCGGCGCACGAATCGGCGATCATCATCGGAGTACGCAGTATCCGTTCGTGCAAAGCGCAAGCGCTTGACCTGCCTGCGCGCAAAGAATTTTCTCCTTAGCTATACTTGCCTGACTGTAGCGTTCGCATAAGAACATGACCTCACTCGCCGAACTTCGAAAAAACTATTCGCTGGGTTCTTTGGACGTTGCCGATGTCGACCGCGATCCATTTCGCCAGTTCGACACCTGGTTTGAACAGGCGGTAGACGCCAAACTGCCCGAACCGAATACGATGACGCTGGCTACCGTCGACTCGCGTGGCCGGCCATCGGCGCGCATCGTGCTGATCAAGGGTGTCGACGAACGCGGCTTTGTGTTCTTCACCAATTACGAAAGCCGCAAGGGCCGCGAACTCGCAGCCAATCCGTATGCGAGCCTGCTGTTCTACTGGATCGAACTCGAGCGCCAGGTGCGAGTCGAGGGGCGCATCGTTAAAACCAGTGCAGAAGAAAGCGATACGTATTTCGCGTCGCGTCCGCTCGGTTCGCGTATCGGTGCGTGGGCATCGAATCAAAGTCAGGTAATTGAAAGCCGTTCGCAGCTCGAAACACGTGAACGCGAAATCAGCCTGCAATACGGCGACCAGCCACCGCGTCCATCGCACTGGGGCGGCTATCGTTTGGTCCCCGAAGCAATCGAATTCTGGCAGGGCCGGCCGTCGCGTCTGCACGACCGTCTGCTCTATACGCGCGAAACTGAAAACGGCGACTGGCAAATCTCCCGCCTATCGCCTTGAATCGGAATATAACGTCGGCAGCGCGCCGCCAACGCAGCAGCGCGCACCGGCAGGATTGCGTCTGCGGCATAGGAGTCGAGCCGCGCTGAGTCGCGATCCGCACAAGCTTTGCTTTAATTCAACGGACACGGAGAGATCACATGTTCTGGGAGAAGAAGCTGGCGCAGTGGGTAGAAGATGTAAAGACCAAGGCTAACCTGCCTGCACGACTCGTGCTGTGGGACGGTCAGCAACATGACTTTGGGCAGTTCGCCGCGCCTCAGGTCACGCTACACGTCAAAAGTGCGACGGCGCTGCCGTATCTGCTCGAACCGAGCCTCGACAATCTCGGCGAGGCTTACGTGCAGGGCAAGATCGACATTGAAGGCAAACTGTCGGACATCATCAATATCGGCTATCAGCTGGCGCGCAATACCGTCACCAGCGCGAGCAAGCTGGCGCGCGTGCGGCGCTACTTTCATCATTCGAAGGCGTCGGACAAGAAGGCCATCCAGTATCACTACGATGTCTCGAACGAGTTCTACAAGCTGTGGCTCGACGAGAACATGGTGTACTCGTGCGCCTACTTCGAGAACGGCGAAGAAGATCTCGCGACCGCGCAGATCAAGAAGATCGATCACATCCTCACGAAAATCCAGTTGCAACCGGGGCAGCGTCTGCTCGATATCGGCTGCGGCTGGGGTGCGCTCGTGCTGCGCGCGGCGCAGAAATTCGGCGCGAAATGCGTGGGCGTGACGCTGTCGCAGAACCAGTTCGATCTCGCCACCGCTCGCGTGAAAGCAGCAGGCCTCGAAGGCCAGATTGAAATTCGTCTGCAGGATTATCGCGATGTTCAAGGGCAATTCGACCGCATTACCAGCGTCGGCATGTTCGAACACGTGGGCCGCAAGAATCTGCCGGGCTACTTCGAAAAGATCCACGATTTGCTGGTCGATGACGGCGTGGCGATGAACCACGGCATCACATCGAGCGATTCGGACAGCGGCGAAACCGCACTCGGCGGCGGCGAGTTTATCGACCGTTATGTGTTTCCCGATGGCGAGCTGCCGCACATCAGCCTCGCGCTCGAAGCGATGCAGCGCGGCGGACTGGAAGCGGTCGACGTCGAAAGCCTGCGCCGTCACTACGCGCACACGCTGGATATCTGGGCGGAAAACTTCGAGGCGAACGCGGAAAAAGCCCGCTCGCTCGTCGACGACGAAAAATTCCGCATCTGGCGCGTGTACCTCGCCGGTTGCGCGTACGCGTTCGAAACCGACGACGTGTCGATCTATCAGGTGGTCTGCCGCAAAGCCGGCCGCAGCGCGAAAACCTTGCCGTGGTCGCGCCGCTATATGTACGAGAAGGCGCTGTGATACGGTTGCGCCGTCGTCGCGAACCGAGTGGGTGAAGCGGCGACATGGCGCAATCTTTTGAACAGCAGGTCGGATAGAGATGGATCAGAGCGGGGCAAACGAAACTGACGGGCCGCAAGGCGGCGATGGCGATGCTGTCGACGCCGGGCATGAGGCTGTGCAGGTCGATCTGTTTGGGATGCCGGTGGAGCGGGCGGAGGTGGCGGCCAGGCCGGCGACGGTGACGACGGTGACCGTGAAGCCGCAGCACGCGACATCTGTCGAGGCTAAAGCCGGAGGCCGTGCGGGGATTGTGGCGGCGGCCTCCGCCGACGCCGACGCGCAATCCACGGTTGCCGCGTCGACGCAGCCTGAAGCACGGCGTCAATCACGCGCAAAACCTGCCGCAGCGGCATCGCTCTGGCAGGAAGACGAAAGCGCCGCCACTGGAACCGAAGCACTCCCCTCTCCCGCCGATTCCCCGAAAAAGCGCCGCACGCGCGAAATCCTCGCTGCCCCGCCCTCGCCCGAACTGCTCGCGCTCGCCGCCGAACTGCCACCGCAAGTCCACCTCGGCACGTCGACCTGGTCGTTTCCAGGCTGGAACGGCATCGTCTACGGCGACGAATACAGCAACAGCAAACTGTCGCGTGAAGGCCTCACGGCTTATGGCGCGCATCCGCTGCTGAAGACCGTCAGCATCGACAGGTCGTTTTATCAGGCGCTGTCGGTCACCGAGTATTTGCGCTACGCGCAGCAGGTCCCGGAGCACTTCCGCTTCATCGTCAAGGCGCCCATGTCGATCACCGACGCGACCGTGCGCGCCGAACGCGGCGAGCCGGTATCGCTGAATCCATGCTTTCTGGACGCTCAGATGGCGATCGACGAGTTCGTCACGCCCTGCATCGAGGGACTCGGCGCGAAAGCGGGCGCGTTGGTGTTCCAGTTGTCGCCGCTACCGGATCAGATGCTCGCGCAGCCGGCAGTATTCATCGAACGGCTGGGCGAATTTCTGATGGCGCTGCCGACGCTGCCCAACGACACCCGCTACGCGATCGAAATCCGCGATGCGAGCCTGCTGACGCCGCGTTTTATCCGCACGCTGAAAGCGGCGGGCGTGCGCTATTGCGTGGGCATTCACGCGCGGATGCCGGATCCGCAGCGCCAGGCGGCGGCGCTCGCGCTGCTGGACGGCGAACCGGCGGCCGGCGATCCGGCGGCCGGCGCCCCGGCCGGACCGCTGATCGTGCGCTGGAGTCTGCACGGCGGCTTCAAATACGAGCAGGCGAAAGCCAAGTACGAACCGTTCAACCAGTTGATCGATCAGGACCCGGCCACGCGCGCGGCGTTGGCCGAACTCGCCGCGCGCTATGCGCTGGCTGGCCAGCCGGTGGTGATCGCGATCAACAATAAGGCGGAAGGATCGGCGCCGTTAAGCTGTCTGGAGCTGGCGCGCGCGATTATCGATGCGTATGCGCGGCTGGTTCGAGAGCGGGAGCAGGCTGAGGGGCGGCCGCAACAGGAAGACGCTGGCGACCGGGAAAGTGATGGAGAGCCCGGTGACGAACCGGAGTAAAGCGGAGCGGGACACGCGTTAAGGCAGGTTGCTGTGCGGCGGGCGCGATCATGTGCGATCGGATCGCGCCCGCCGCTTTGCGAGTGGGTGCTCGCGTCGTGTTTCGAGGACGGCGGGTGCCGTGCAGACAGCCGGGGGCGCCCACCATCGGCTTTTACCAAGGCTCATCCCATGCACGCCCTCGTCGTAGCGATCAGCGCCAGAATCGCACGCTGAAACCTACAACCCCAACCCCTACGCCTTAATCCGATGCGCGAACTTCTGACGAAACTTCGCCACTTTCGGCGCCACCACGAACGAGCAGTACCCCTGATTCGGATGCTGCGCAAAATAGTTCTGGTGATACGCCTCCGCCGGCCAGTAGTTGCCATCGAGCGGCAACACCTGCGTCACGATCTGACCGTCGTAAATGCGCTGCTCGCCAACTTCGCGGATTGCCTGTAACGCGGTCTCACGCTGCGCGTCGGAGTTCGTGAAAATCACCGAGCGATACTGCGTGCCCACGTCGTTGCCCTGCCGGTTCAACTGGGTCGGATCGTGGAGCGCGAAGAAAATGTCGAGAATCTCGCGGTAACTGATCTTCGACGGATCGAAGTCGACATTCACCACTTCGGCGTGGCCAGTCACGCCGTCACAGACCTGTTCGTAGGTCGGGTTCTGCGTCTGGCCGCCCGCATAGCCCGATTGCACCGAATTCACGCCATCGACGCTCAGATACACCGCTTCGAGGCACCAGAAACATCCGCCACCGAGGGTGGCGATTTCGCCTGTCTGACTCATGCTGCCTGCTCCTTGATCTTTGATAGTCGGCCATGCCGGTCCTGCTTTGCCGCAACGCTCGTGCCATCGGCAGGATTTTGCAGCTTAACGGGTTTCCCCTTCTCCGGCTGGGGTCACGGCCTGCGCGCCGCGATTGCAGTTAAAATTGGGGCTAATCGACGATTTTCACTATGACTTTCGAATCATTTGTTTTCAACCGCGCGCGCGGTGGGTTCAGCCCCGGTTTCACCCGACTGGCGCCAGGAACCTCCCCCCGATGAAGCACGCCAGCCCGCCCAATTTCGACCAGCCCGCCTTCAAACAGGCGCTCAGTCAGTTCGCCACCGGCGTCACCGTTATTACAACGCGTTCGGCATCCGGCCAGTTGATCGGCATCACCGCCAGTTCATTTAACTCGGTTTCGCTGAATCCGCCGCTGGTGCTGTGGAGTCTCGCCACCCGCTCGGCGTCGATGCCGGTGTTCCGCACCAATAGTCACTACGTGATCAACGTGCTGGCGGCGACGCAGCTCGATCTGTGCAAGCGCTTCGCGACCCTGAAGGGCGACCGTTTCGAAGGTGTGTCGCACGCGGAAGGCGATACCGGTATGCCCGTGCTCGATGGTGCGCTCGCGTGGTTCGAATGCCATAACCGCAGCCGTTATGAAGAAGGCGACCACGTGATTTTCGTCGGCGAAGTGGAGCGCTGCGGCGTGCATGAGAATGCCGCGGAGATTGCGCCGCTCGTGTTTCAGAACGGACAGTTTCACGGGCTTAAAACGCTGTGAAGGCGTTTGCGGGTGCCGCGTAATAGCGGGCACCCGTCAGTTCAGTGGCATGAGTCGCATCGGCGGCATTGGGATACTTGCGTCCAGCGAGGCTAGCCGCCCGCCGAGGCGCCCGCCTTCTCGGCCGGCGACGCCCACCCTCATCGATCGTTATGCGCCGCGCTATGCCCGCCGGTTTTCGCCACTAGCGACACCGGCACGCCAGAATCTTCCTTCAGCGTCTGCAGCACGATATTCGAACGGATATCCATCACGCCGGGCGCTTTATACAGCCGCTGCAGCACGAAATCAGAATAGTGTTTGAGGTTGTGTGCGAGCACGCGCAGCAAATAATGGCTCTCGCCAGTGACGACAAACGCGCCGGCCACTTCCGGCCAGTCACGCACTGCCTCTGCAAAGCGCTCGTGCCAGTTTTCCTGGTCGTTGCGCATCGACACCTGCACAAACGCTTCCAGTTCGAAACCCAGAACTTCGCGGTTCAGACACGCGCGGTAATGTTCGATGACGCCCTGCTCTTCCAGCAAACGCAGGCGCCGCAGACAGGCTGATGGCGAGAGCGAGATGCGCTCTGCGAGGTCGAGATTGCTGATCCGTCCTTCTTGCTGAAGCACCGTCAAGATACGGCAATCGGTGGCGTCGAGCGAGATCGCGTTCATATTCGGTCTCCCTTTCCGGTTTGAATCAAATTATGTTCCAAGACAGGGCTCAGAAGGTGATTTTTTCGCAATCACATTTCACGGCAAGACACCTATCATTCCCGGATAGACATATTCCGCAGATGGAGACATGCAAACACTCTGGGACATCACCCCCGCCGTCGATACCGCGACACCCGTCTGGCCAGGCGACACGCCGGTCACGATCGACCGCGTATGGCGCATGGAGGCGGGCTCGCCCGTCAACGTCGCGCGGCTGACGCTGTCGCCGCACACCGGCGCGCACACCGACGCACCGCTGCATTACGACGCAGAAGGCGCGGCAATCGGCGAGGTGCCGCTCGATATTTATCTCGGTTTATGCAGGGTGATTCACTGCATAGGGGTATCTCCTGTTGTGATGCCACAACACCTCGCCGGGTCGCTCGAGAACCTGCCGCCGCGCGTCTTACTGCGGACTTACAGAAATGCGCCGACTGCCGCCTGGGATAGCGCGTTTTGCGCGGTCGCGCCCGAGACGATCGACCTGTTCGCGTCGAAGGGAGTGAAGCTGGTCGGCATCGATACGCCGTCGCTCGATCCGCAGGAATCGAAGACGATGGACGCTCATCATCGAATCCGCGCGCACAACATGGCGATTCTCGAAGGCATCGTGCTCGATGCGGTCGCGCCCGGCGACTATGAGTTGATCGCGCTGCCGCTGAAGCTGACCACGCTCGACGCGAGTCCGGTGCGGGCGGTTTTACGCGCGTTGCCTGGGGCGCGGGCCGAGGCGCCGCCGGGGGCTTAGTGCCCGTGTTTAGGTCTGGGGCTTCGATCTGAGACTTAGGTCAGGGGCTTAGGTCGGAGGCCTGGCCCCGACGCTTAAGCCCGGCACGTCGCCCCGAAACGTATCAAGCGCCGCGCGCGCATTCCCAATCGAACTTTTCACCGAATCTGAACGAATTCACCCACGGAACCGCCATGAACCATCGTGACGAAGCACTGGCGCTCGATAGCGCCGATCCGCTCGCGCCGCTGCGCGCCCAATTTGCGCTGTCGCCGACCACCATCTATCTCGACGGCAACTCGCTCGGCGTGCCGCCTGCCGCCGCCGCGCAACGCGCGCAGACCGTGATCGCCGCCGAATGGGGCGAAGGCCTGATCCGCAGCTGGAATAACGCCGGCTGGTTCGAACTGCCGCGCCGTCTGGGCAACAAGCTCGCGCCGCTGATCGGTGCCGACGACGGCGAAGTGGTCGTCACCGATACGATTTCGATCAACCTGTTCAAGCTGCTCTCCGCAGCCGTACGGGTCGCGAATGCGCGCGATCCGAAGCGTCGCGTGATCGTGTCCGAGCGCTCGAATTTCCCGACCGATCTGTACATCGCGCAAGGCCTGATCGAGCAGCTCGACCGGGGCTACGAATTGCGTCTGGTCGACGATCCTTCCGAGTTGCCTGCCGCCATCGGCGACGACACGGCCATCGCGATGATCACGCATGTGAACTACCGCACCGGCTACATGCACGACATGGCCGCGCTGACCCAACTGATCCACGACAAGGGCGCACTCGCGCTGTGGGACCTCGCGCATTCGGCGGGCGCGGTGCCGGTCGATCTCAACGGCGTCAACGCGGATTACGCGGTCGGCTGCACGTATAAGTATCTGAACGGCGGACCGGGTTCGCCCGCGTTCGTGTGGGTGCCGAAGCGGCATCAAAACGATTTCGCGCAGCCGCTGTCCGGGTGGTGGGGACATCGCGCGCCGTTCAGGATGGAACCGGCGTATCAACCGGACGACGGCATCGGCCGCTTTCTTTGCGGCACGCAGCCGATGGTGTCGATGTCGCTGGTCGAATGCGGGCTCGACGTGTTCCTGCAAACCGACATGCAGGCGATTCGCCAGAAGTCGCTCGCGTTGACCAATCTGTTTATCGAACTGGTCGAAGCGCGTTGTAGCGAGTTTCCGTTGAAGCTGGTCACGCCGCGTGAGCATGCGCAACGCGGCTCGCATGCGAGCTTCGAACATCCGCATGGCTATGAGGTGATGCAGGCGTTGATCGCGCGTGGTGTGATCGGCGATTATCGCGAGCCGCATGTGTTGCGATTCGGTTTTACGCCGCTCTATACGCGCTTTGTCGATGTGTGGGATGCGGTTGAAACCTTGCGCGAAGTGCTCACGCAGGAAACCTGGCGTGCGCCTGAATTCGCCGCGCGCGGTGCGGTGACTTGAGGAGCCTGTCATGACCGATCACATGCAAACGCCGGGTTTGCCGGAAGAAAAAGCTGCGCAAGGCTGTCCGTTTGGACATGGACGTGAGGCAACGGCCGCCGACTCCTCTACCCGTTCAGTTGACGATGCCACTTCCGGCGATGGCTGGCACGACGCGCAACTCGATTTCTCGGAGTCGATGAGTTACGGCGATTATCTGTCGCTCGGGACGGTGCTGGATGCGCAGCATCCGTTGTCGCCGGATCACAACGAGATGCTGTTCATCATTCAGCATCAGACGAGCGAGTTGTGGATGAAGCTCGCGCTGTACGAGTTGCGTGCCGCGTTGAAGGCGGTGCATCGCGACGAGTTGCCGCCCGCGTTCAAGATGCTTGCGCGCGTGTCGCGGATCATGGAGCAACTCGTTCAGGCGTGGAGTGTACTCGCAACGATGACGCCGTCCGAATACACGGCCATGCGGCCTTATCTGGGAAGTTCTTCCGGGTTTCAGTCTTATCAATATCGGCAGATCGAGTTTCTGCTCGGCAATAAGAACGCGCAGATGTTGAAACCGCATGCGCATCGGGCGGATGTGTTTGCTGAGGTTAAGGCTTCGCTCGAAGCGCCGTCTTTTTATGATGAAGTGGTGAGGTTGCTGGCGCGGCGCGGGTTCGCGATTTCAGCCTCGCGGCTGGAGAGGGACTGGACGCAGCCTACTGTGCATGATGCTTCGGTTGAAGCGGCGTGGCTGGAGGTTTATCGGAATCCTTCGCAGCATTGGGAGTTGTATGAGATGGCCGAGGAACTTGTCGATCTCGAGGATGCTTTTCGGCAGTGGCGGTTCAGGCATGTCACTACCGTTGAAAGGATTATCGGATTTAAGCAGGGGACTGGCGGGACGAACGGCGCGGTTTATCTTCGGAAGATGCTGGATGTGGTTTTGTTTCCTGAGCTTTGGCAGGTTAGGACGATGTTGTAGGTTGGGTTCGCCTCGTGCGGTGGGTTCTGGTTTTGAATGTGGTGTTGGTGGTGTTGGCCTTTTCTTGTGATCACGGTGGTCTATTTGCACTGCCCCTGTGCGGGGCGGGGGCTGAGCTTTTTTGGGCTGCGCCCTTTGGTGGTGTGCTTCGTGGTGTTGGCCTTTCCTTGATATCACGGTGGTCTATTAGCGCTGCCCCTGTGCGGGGCGGCACTCACTTTCTTTGCCGCCGCAAAGAAAGTAAGCAAAGAAAGCGGGCTCACACCGTTAGCCTTGAAGCGGGTCCCCTGGCTTGGAGGGGGCAGTGGTGCATCTGGAATCAGTGCTTCCGCACACTCCGCCTTCGTGACAAAGCAGTCATTGTTCCGGCGGCGCTTCGCGCGCCGTCGCGGTAGTTATCAAACCCCCGCGCTCATGCTTCGTGCAACCTCGTTCTGAGGGCACGCTATCCAATTGAATTGTGGTTTATGCGCCCCCGCGTTTCGGCACGGGCGCACTGCGTTCCTGATCGAACAAGCATTCGGCAGAGCATCACGAGGCAACCCGATTGCACACCAACCAACGCGGGGACCGACCATTCCGGCGAGCACGTAGTGCGAGTCGGGAAGCATGACTGCCTTGTCACGAACGCGGAGTGTGCGAAGGCACCGATTCCAGATGCACCACTGCCCCCTCCAAGCCAGGGGACCCGCTTAATGGTTAGCGGTGTGAGCCCGCTTTCTTTGCTTACTTTCTTTGCGGCGGCAAAGAAAGTAAGTGCCGCCCCGCACAGGGGCAGTGCTAATAGACCACCGTGATCACAAGGAAAGGCCAACGCCACGAAGCACACCGCCAAAGGGCGCAGCCCAAAAAAGCTCAGCCCCGCCCCGCACAGGGGCAACGCTAATAGACCACCGTGACCACAAGGCCAACACCACAAAGAACCTACCCAAAACAAAAAACAAAAAATCACCTCGCCGTATACCCCCCATCAACCGGCAAAGCCACCCCACTCACCATCGAAGCTGCCTCACTCAACAAAAACAGAATCACCGCAGCCACCTCAGCCGACTCGGCAAACCGCCGCAAAGGAATCGCCGCCAAAGCAGGATCCCGCTTAACCGGATCACTCCACGCAAGCACCGCCATCGGCGTCAACGTAACCGTAGGATTAACGCTATTCACGCGAATCCCGAACGGCCCCAACTCGATACAAAGCGCGCGCGTCACCGCGTCCATAGCCGCCTTGGAAGCCGAATAACTCAAATGATCGTCCAGCGCGACAAGCGCGGCCTGACTCGACACGTTCACGATACTGCCCGCGCGCTTAGCTTCGATCATCCCGCGCGCGACATGCTTGGCAACCAGCACCGCGCCGCGCGTATTCACCGCCATCACCCGATCGAAACTCGCAGCCGTCGTATCCACCGCACGCTCCAGCAACGCAATGCCCGCGCAATTCACCAGGCCGTCGAATGCATCGAGCGAACCCAACGCATCGTCGATTGCAGCCTCGTCGCCGACGTCCAGCACCAGCGGCTCGCAACCGGTTTCCTCCGCGAGTCGTGCGAGTTCGTTCACGTTACGCGCTGCCGCCACGACATTCGCGCCCGCAGCGCACAGCGCTTCGACAGTCGCGCGGCCGATACCGCTCGATGCACCCGTCACGAGAATCGAGCGGCCAGAAAAATCGAAAGTAGCATTCATGATGATTGCAACCGATGCATGACCGGCTTCAACGCCGGATAGAGGTCCGTATAAACGCCAAAGCGCTGCTCGTATAACGTCATTCGCACAGCATCGGGTTGCGCGCGTTCGACCAACGTCACCCAGCCGCGCTGCGCGTCTTCACGCGAAACAAGGCCGACGCCTACCGCTGCAAGTAACGCCGCGCCCATCGCCGCTTCGACATCCTGCTCGATCGTGTAGACCGGATAGCCGGTGATGTCCCCGATAATCTGCATCCACAAATCGGAATGCGCGGCGCCGCCGACGACGATCAGTTTGTCATCGAGCGATTGCGCGCCTTTGCGCCCTGCCTCGATGTTGTGCTTCAACGCAAACGACACGCCCTCCAGCACCGCGCGGTACAGATGCGCGCGCGTATGAAAGAGGCTCAGGCCAACGAACGCGCCGCTCGCCTTTGCGTCCCACACAGGACTGCGTTCGCCCATCAGATACGGCAGAAACATCACGCCGTCCGAACCGGCCGGCACCTTGCCTGCGGACTCTTCCAGCAAACGATGCGCGTCGCCATGCGGCATCGCGCGCGCGGCTTCGATCTCGGCCTGGCAGAACTGCTCGCGATACCAGGTGACCGACGCGCCCGCCGTAATCGCACCGCCGAATACGTAGATATCGTGCTGGCCGTTGAAGACGTGCGGCATGCTGATCAACCCATGACGCGCATCGACGGATTGATTGATGTAGCCCCAGCACATGCTCGTGCCGATCATCGCGACATGCTGCCCTGCCCGCGTGACGCCGGCCGCAAACGTGGCCATCGCGGCATCCACGCCGCCCGCGACGATCGCCGTGCCCGTGTCGAGTCCGAGTTGCTCCGTCCACTGCGATAACAGGCCACCCACCACGTCCGATGAATCGACCAGTCGCTCCGGCATCATCGTCGCGGGAATGCCGAGCATGTCGAGCGCTTCGTCGGACCAGTCGCGTTTCGCGATGTCGTAGACGCCGCCGATGTTGCCCGCCGAACTATGATCGACCGCGACCTCGCCCGTCAGCATGTAGATCACGTACGCGTTCGGCGGCAGGAAATAGCGCGTTTTCGCCCATACGTCCGGCTCGTGATCGCGCAGCCACAACATCTTCGTATAGCCGTAGTAGCTGTCCACGCCGTTGCCGGTAATCGTGTAGAGCCGTTCGAGATCGACGTTTGCGCGCACCCACTCGACCTCGCGCGTCGCACGCCGATCCATCCAGATCAGACACGGCGCGAGCGGCCGCATTTCGTTATCGACCGGAATACCCGAGCCGCCGTACAGACTGCTCACGCACACCGCCTTGATCGACTTCGCCGCGACGCCCGCCTGCTTCGCTTTGCCCACGCAAGCGGCGATGCATTCCACCACCGCCTTCAACCACACGGCCGGCCATTGTTCAGCCCACAGCGGCTTGGGCGTATCCGGCTGATAGCCCGACGCATGTTGCGCGACGATCGTGCCATGCTGATCGACCAGCAGCGCCTTGGTGCTCTGCGTGCCGATGTCGATGCCGATCACGTAGTTCATACAGTCTCCGTTTTATAGTCCGCTGGTGCACGCGCTTTGTACCGCGCAAAAACTCACGCGCGCGGTTTCAGCAGCACCTTGATCGAATCGAGCGAATTCGCAATCCTGATCGCGTCGTCCCACTCTTCCAGCGAAAAGCCGTGCGTGACAATGCCTTTCGACGTGACGAGTCCGCGCGCCAGCAGATCGATTGCGATCGGATAGCAGTACGGCCCCAGATGCGCGCCGCGTACGTCGAGTTCCTTGCGGTCGCCGATCACCGACCAGTCCAGCGTCGTATCCGCACCGAACACTGAAAACTCCACGAAACGCCCGAGCTTGCGAATCAGGTCCATCCCCTGGTTGACGCCGATCGGCGCACCGGTCGTTTCAATATACACATCGCAGCCGTAGCCGTCCGTCAGCGAATGGATGATCGCGAGCGCATCCTGCTCTTTCGGATTGATCGTCACGTCCGCACCGTATTCGCGTGCCAGCGCGAGGCGCTCTTCCACCAGATCGATCACCACCAGTTTCTTCGGTGTCTTCAGATGCGCGACTTGCGTCATCATCAATCCGAGCGGACCGGCGCCTGCGATCACCACCACATCGTCGAGTTGCAGATCGCCGCGATTGACCGTGTGAATCGCGCACGCCAACGGCTCGATGATCGCGGCGTCTTCGAGAGAAATGCCGTCGGGAATCTTATGAACAATCGCGGTCGGCGGAATGCGCATGTATTCGGCCATGCCGCCATCCGCGACTTCGCGCTGGAAACCGAAAATGTTGTGCACTTCGCACATCCAGTACTTGCCGGATTTGCAATAACGGCACTTGCCACAAGGCACAATCTGTTCGGCGATCACGCGGTCACCCGGTTCGACGCCGAAATGGTCGGCTGCGCCTTCGCCGATTTCTTCGACATAGCCAAAGAATTCGTGCCCCGGAATCACCGGCGCTTTTACCCACGGGCTCGGGCCACCCCAGAACATTTTCGCGCCGGAATGGCATTTGCAATCGCTCGCGCAAATGCCGCACGCTGCAATGCGGATCACCAGTTCGTGCGTGCCGGCCTTCGGTTTCGACACCTGTTCGACGCGATAATCTTTCGGCGCGTGACAGACGATGGCGGTCATGTTCTCTTTGTCGGATTGTGTCGTCATTGCATGGTCCTGCTAAAAGGAGTCGAGGGGAATTTACTTTCTACGGTCGCGGCTAATGTAGATCGCGAGCAGAATGATTCCGCCCTTGATCACGTTCTGCACATACGGATTCACGCCGACCATGTTCAGGCCGTTGTTCAGCACGCCGAGCAGCAGCGCGCCGATCAACGTGCCGATGATCGAACCGCGCCCACCGGATATCGACGTGCCGCCCATCACCACAGCGGCAATCGCATCGAGTTCGAAGCCGACGCCCGCGTTCGGCTGGCCGCTCATCAAACGCGCGGTCAGAACGATGGACGCGAACGCGGACGTCAAACCCGCTATCGTGTAGACGATCAGCTTTACGCGCGCCACGCGTACGCCGGACAAACGCGTGGCCTGTTCATTGCCACCAATCGCGTAGACGTAGCGGCCGAACGGCATGCGTTCGAGCAGCACCCACGCGATCACGTAGATCACCGCCATGATCACGACGGGCGCCTGAATGCCGAGAATCTTGCCGCTGCCGAAGAAGCTGACCCAGTCGGGCAAGCCGTCAATTGGATAACCGCCGGTGTAGATCAGCGCAAGCCCGCGAGCGATGCCCATGGTCGCCAGCGTGACGATGATCGGCGGCATGCCCGCGAACGCGACGAAGAAGCCGTTGGCCGCGCCGAATCCCAATCCGACCGCGATGCCCACTGCCAGCGCGGCGACGGCGTTCATGCCGGCGACCATCAAACCCGCGGCGAGCGTGCCCGCCAATGCCATCACCGAGCCCACCGAGAGGTCGATGCCGCCGGTGAGAATCACGCACGTCATGCCGACCGCAATGATCGCGTTGATCGATACCTGGCGCAGCACGTTCTCGATGTTCGCCGCGGAGAGAAAGCTGTCGCTGGCAAAGACCATCACGATGCACACGACCAGCAATCCGATGAACGGATAGAACAACGTGGAGCGTTTCAACGCGGCCCAGGTGAAGCGCACAGGCGCACCCGGTGTGTCGCTACTCACCGTGGAAGTCTTCGGCGAAGAAGAAGGATTAGGCGTGTTCATGGGGTGCTCCAAGGGCGCCGGCAGTGGCATAAGTCATCACGGCGTTCGAGTCGATCGCGTCGCCTTCGAGCATCGCTTCGATGCGTCCCTGCCGGAACACGGCGACGCGGTCGCACATGCCGACGATCTCCGGCAATTCGGATGAGATCATGATGATCGAGTAGCCACGCCCGGTGAGTTCGCGCATCAGCAGATAGATTTCGGCTTTGGCGCCGACGTCGATGCCGCGCGTCGGTTCGTCGAAGATCAGGATGTTGGTGTGGTGATTCAGCCAGCGCGCAATCACGACTTTCTGCTGATTGCCGCCGGAGAGCGTTGCGACTTCGGTGTGCATCGTCGGCGCTTTCACGCCGACGCGTTTCATGATGTCGGCGGTCGCGCGCGCTTCACTGCGCTGGTCGATGAAAAACCGCATCGATCGATATTTGCCGAGGTTGTTGATCGAGATGTTCTGCTTGATCGAGAAGTCGGTAATCAACCCCTCGGTCTTGCGGCTTTCCGGCAGGATGCCGACGCCCGCACGCAAAGCGTCGGCGGGGTCGGACAACTTCGCGGACTCGCCGTTGATGCGAATCTCCTTCACGTAGGCCGGATCCGCGCCGATCACCGCGAGCGCGGTTTCCGTGCGGCCCGAACCGACGAGTCCCGCGAAGCCGAGAATTTCGCCTTCACGCAGCGTGAAACTCAACTCGGGGCTGTCCTTCAGTAATTGCAGCTTCTGAACATCCAGCACGATCTTCGCATCGGCCCGCAACGGCGGCTTCGGCGGAAAGCTGCTTTCGATCCGGCGTCCCACCATCATCTGCACGAGACGTCCCACGTCGGACTCCGCCACCTCGGTCATGCCGACATACTGGCCGTCGCGCAACACAGTAATGCGGTCGCACACTTCGAAAATTTCTTCGAGATGGTGCGAGATAAAAATCATCGCGACACCCTGCTTTTTCAGGTCGCGCATGATCGCGAACAGATGCTCCGCTTCGGCAGGCGTGAGCGTCGCGGTCGGCTCATCGAGAATCAGAATGCGCGCTTCCAGCGACAACGCCTTGCCGATTTCGACAAACTGCTGCTGCGCGACCGACAGCTCGCGAATCGGTACCGACAGATCGATCGCCACGCCGAGCCGCTGAAAAATCGCCGCCGCCGCGCGCCGCATCTTGCCGCGTTCTAGCAGACCCAAACCGTTCTTCATTTCGCGGCCGAGAAACATGTTCTCCACTGCGTTCAGATACGGAATCAGGCTGAACTCCTGAAACACGATGCCGACGCCCGCAGCGACTGCGTCGTGATAGTTCGTGAAGTGACGCGCCTCGCCTTCGATCGTGATCGTGCCTTCGTCCGGCTGATAAATACCGCACAGGATTTTCATCAGCGTCGATTTGCCCGCGCCGTTTTCACCGAGCAGTGCGTGAATCTCGCCGCGCGCGATTTCCAGGTGAATGCCTTGCAGCGCCTTCACACCCGGAAAGCTTTTGGTGATGTTGTCGAGTTTAAGAATGGTGTCCATCGGGTCCTCCTTTGCCGCCGGTTGCCATGCGTCAAACGACGCGCGGCAACCGGACTTCGCGTTACCAGCTAAAACCCTTGGCATTGCTCTTGTCGATCATCTTCACGTCGACGGGAATCGCTTTCGGCACATTGGCGCCCCACTTCTTCGCGAGCGCAATGCCGAGTGCAATACGCACCTGGTCAGCCGGAAATTGCGCGGACGTCTCGATGAATTTTGAATTCGGCTTCTGGATCGCGGCGATTGCTTCCGGCGCTCCGTCGACGCTCGTCAGCTTGATGTCCTTACCGGACGATTCGATTGCCGACAACGCGCCCATCGAGCCGCCGTCGTTCACGCTGAAAATACCCTTCAGATTAGGATGCGCCTGAATCATGTTCTCGGTGACGGACAACGCGGTCGCACGCTCCTGCTTGCCGTTTTGCGTATCCACGAGTTTCACGCCTGGCGCTTTCGCGAGCGCCGCTTTGCAACCGCGTACGCGTTCGAGAATCGGCACCACCGGAATGCCGTCGAGAATCGCGACTTCACCGCTGCCGCCAATCGATTTCGCGAGGTAATCGCAGGCCATTTCGCCCGCATCGTAGTTCTTCGAACCGACGAACGAATCGACCGGGCCGTTCGCGTTTGCGTCGACGGCAACCACAACCACGCCCGCTTTCTTCGCCGACGTCACCGCCGATTGAATGCCGGTCGTGTCGGTCGGATTCACGAGCAGAATGTCGATCTTCTTTTGCAGCATGTCTTCGACATCGCTGACCTGTTTGCTGACATCGTGATGCGCATCGGTGACGACCACCGTCGCACCGATCGATGCGGCCGCGTCGTTCAACGCCTTCTGCATCGTCACGAAATACGGGTTATTCAACTCCTGGAACGTCATGCCGATTTTCAGCGGCGCGGCTTGCGCAGCGGGCGCGGCGATCAACGAGAGGCCGAATGCGAGCGTCGCGAAAGCCGCCGTGTTGCGCGCGAAGCTCGTCAACGTGGCCCGCTGTGAAGGCAGTTGAGGGAATTGCGTCATGGTTTGTCTCCGTTATTAAGGTTGAACGCGTCCCTCACGCTGTCGTGGGACAGCGCGATACGTGTCGAACGCGAGGTGAGATAAAGCGCTTCGGCTACGGGCCAGACGCGCGAACTACGTGGACTACATGAATCAGTTAGTCGCCCGCTGCGCGCCCGTGGCGCGCTTCAGCGGCGGATACGCAGCGGCAACCGTGGGCGGCAGGCCGGGTGCGAGCACGATGGCCGGTGCATCGTCGATACCCGCGCCGCGCGCGGCGGCTTCTTCGGATGCATCCCGGCTCGCGTCGTTCAGTTGCTGATAGCGACGGAATTTCGACGGCGCCATCCCCTTCACCGCAAGGAACTGCCGGTTGAAATTGGACAGGTTATTGAAGCCCGCCTTGAAGCAGATATCGGTGACGCTGAGTTCGTCGTCGGTGAGCAACTGACACGCGAGATTGATGCGCATCCGGTTCACGTATTGCACGAACGGCAGACCGGTATGCCGCCGGAAATATCGCGAGAAAGCGCTCACGCTCTGGCCCGCGAGTTGCGCAAGATCGGACTCGCGCAGTTCATTCGCGAGATTCTTGCCGATATAGGAAAGCGCATGATTGATACGGGTCGATGCAAAGCCCGTCGGGTCCGCCTGATAAGCGGGGCTCGCCAGCGTCTCGCGGTCTTCCGCGTTCATCAGGATGTCGAGCATCGTCATGAACAGCGTGAGACGGCGCAATCCGCGCGCGGCCAGCAACTCGTGGAACAGCGGCAGGATCGCCGCGCTGGTCTGCGTGCCGAACGACAGCCCGCGCCGTGAATCCGCGAGCAGGGTGTCGACCTGCCGCCACTCGGGAAAGCTGTCGATACAGCTCGACACGAACTCCTGCCCGAATTGCACGACCAGATTGCGCTGCGCAATCGACTCGCCTTCCGGCACGTCGCTGACCCAGTTGTGCGGCAGGTTCGGGCCCATCAGCACGAGATTGCCCGGCGCGAAATTGCTGATGTGATCGCCGACGAACATCTTGCCGGTGGTCGCCACGATCAGATGAATTTCGTATTCCGGATGAAAATGCCAGCGCACCGTCCGGTACGGATAACCATGCGACCACACTTTGAATGATTCGTCGCGGCGTACGGCCACGATCTCGAGATCGGGTTGCACTGTCTGCCTCCATGATGCGGTTCGCCGGGGCGCCGCTGAGCTTCATCTTGTAGAGCGAAAAGTAACCTTCAAACGCGCGATCCACCACTAGAAATGAGACCGCGGACCAATACTTTTTTGCATTCGGGTTACTCCCGACGCGTCCAATGTCAATTTTGGTGCAATGCAATACGCTTAAATGCGCCCGTCGATGTACGCCCCATCTGGCGACCGGCGTCGCCGAACCCCGCTGCAAACCCCGCCACGCCGCGCTGCGCCACAAAAAAGCCCATGCACTCGCCTTGACATTCGTTTCAGCGGGTACGATCATTCGCTCACATGCAGAGCAAATGCTCCATCTTAAGAAAAAACGCACGCTCCGTGTCGTGCGAGACATTCAGGAGACGAACATGAACAGCGGGCAAAGCAGCGGCACGGCCGCCCACGTGATCCTGCACATCGGCGCGGGATCGTTTCATCGCGCGCACCAGGCGTGGTATCTGCATCGGCTGAACGAGGCGAAGGTGGCGGGCGAGCCGCACTGGTCGCTCACGGTCGGCAATATTCGCGGCGACATGAACGCCGTGCTCGACGCGCTCGCTGCGCAAAACGGCGTCTATACGCTCGAGACCGTCACGCCTCAGGGCGAGCGCGCTTACGAGACAATCCGCTCGATCGAACGCGTGGTTCCATGGACAGAAAGCCTCGACGGGCTGATCGAAGCCGGCGCCGATCCGGCCTGCAAGATCATTGCGTTCACGGTCACCGAAGGCGGTTATTACCTCGACGAGGAAGACGAACTCGATACCGCGAATGCCGACCTTGCCGCCGATCTGCAAGGCGGCCACACGACGATTTACGGTGCACTCGCGGCGATTCTCGACGCGCGCATGAAGCGCGGCGCGGGTCCGGTCACGCTGCAAACCTGCGACAACCTGCGCAGCAACGGCGAGCGTTTTCACGCGGGCATGAGCGAGTTTCTGGAGCGGCGCGGTGCTGACGAACTCGCGCAATGGTTCGACGACAACACCGCGTGCCCGAGTTCGATGGTCGACCGCATCACGCCGCGCCCTACGCCCGACGTGAGCGAGCGCGTGAAGGCCGCGACCGGTGTCGACGACGCGTGTCCGGTGATGGGCGAAGCGTTTATCCAGTGGGTGATCGAAGACCGTTTTATCGCTGGACGCCCCGCGTGGGAAAAGGTCGGCGCGGAACTGGTCGACTCGGTGATGCCGTACGAGGAAGCGAAAATCCGCATCCTGAACGCGACGCATAGCTGCATTGCGTGGGCCGGCACGCTGGTCGGGCTGAACTACATCCACGAAGGCACGCTCGACACCGACATCCAGAAATTCGCCTACGACTACGTGAGCGAAGACGTGATCCCGTGCCTCACACCGAGTCCGCTTGATCTCGAGCGTTATCGCGACGTGGTGCTGGAACGCTTCGGCAATCCTTATATCCAGGACACGAATCAGCGCGTCGCGGCGGACGGCTTTTCGAAGCTGCCTGGTTTCATCGCGCCGACGCTGTCCGAATGTTTCGAACGCGGCGTCACACCCGCTGCGACAGCGATGCTGCCCGCGCTGTTCTTCCGCTTTCTCGAACGCTGGCATCACGGCAAGCTGCCGTACAAGTATCAGGACGGCGTGATGGACGACAGCGTCGCGCACGCTTTCTTCGCGGCGCCCGATCCGCTGAAAGCTTTCGCCGCCGACCGGTCGCTGTGGGGCAGCATGGCGCAGACGCCCGAACTGGAATCCGCATTGGCGGGCGCGCTCGCGCGCGTCGACGTGTGGCTCGCCAAACGCGGCGCAGCCTGAGCGCGGCGCTTCAATTCACCTTGATTCACGCGCGCTGCCAGGCTTAATGCGCATGGCACCGCGCGTCATGTGCGGCTAAAGTAGTGCATCTCTAACGACGAAGGTTCCGCGCCCATGTATCTCGGCATCGACCTCGGCACGTCCGAAGTAAAAGTCCTGCTGCTAGCGTCCGATGGACGCGTGATCGGCACCGCAGGCTCCCCTTTTACCGTTTCGCGTCCGCATCAGCGCTGGGCCGAGCAGAATCCCGAAGACTGGTGGACCGGCACGCGCGCGGCGCTCGCCGCATTGCGCGCGAAGCATCCCGATGAGTTCGCGCAGATTCGCGGCATCGGCCTGTCCGGGCAGATGCACGGCGCCGTGCTGCTCGATTCGCAGGACCGCGTGCTGCGCCCTGCGATTCTGTGGAACGACATGCGCAGCGACAAGGAATGCGCCGAGCTGACCGAACGCGCGCCCGATCTGCACAGTGTGGCCGGTAATCTGGCGATGCCGGGTTTCACCGCGCCGAAGCTGTTGTGGGTCGCGCGTCACGAGCCGGAGATTTTTGCGCAGACCGCGTGCGTGCTGTTGCCGAAGGACTATCTGCGTCTGCAACTGACCGGCGGCAAGGTGTCCGATCCGTCCGACGCAGCCGGTACGTTGTGGCTCGACGTCGCTAAGCGCGACTGGTCCGACTCGCTGCTCGCCGCGTGCAACATGACGCGCGCGCAGATGCCGAGCCTCGCCGAAGGCAGCGCGCCGTCGGGCACATTGCTGCCCTCGGTCGCGCGCGAATTCGGTTTGAGCGACGGCGTGATCGTCGCGGCCGGCGGCGGCGACAACGCGACCAGCGCGATCGGCATCGGCGCGACGCAGCCGGGCGACGGCTTCGTGTCGCTCGGCACGTCGGGCGTGCTGTGCGTGGTCGGCGACAGCTTCAGGCCGAATCCGGCGTCCGCTGTGCACGCGTTCTGTCACGCGATTCCCGACCGCTGGCATCAGATGAGCGTGGTGTTGTCGGCGGCGAGCTGTTTGCGCTGGGTCTGCAAGCTCACGTCCACCGACGAACCCACGTTGCTCGCCGAAATCGAGGCGCTTCCCGCCGATGCGTTGACCACCGCGCCGCTGTTCCTGCCGTATCTGTCGGGTGAGCGCACGCCGCACAACGACCCGTACGCGCAAGGCGTGTTCTTCGGCATGAATCACGCGACCGACCGCGCCTTACTCGGCTACGCGGTGCTCGAAGGCGTGACGCTCGCGCTCACCGACGGCCTCGACGCGTTACGCGCCGCCGGCACCGAAGCGAAGGCGCTGTCGCTGCTCGGCGGCGGTGCGCGCAGCGACTACTGGGCGCAATTGCTGGCCGACGCGCTCGACACCGCCACCCGCAAACACGGCGGCGGCGAAACCGGCGCAGCACTCGGCGCGGCGCGTCTCGGCTGGCTGGCAGCGGGCGGCGATCCGGCCACCGTGCTGACCAAACCGCCCATCGAAAAGGAGTTCACGCCGAATCCGCGCCGTCATGCGGAATTGCGCACGCGGCTCGAAGCGTATCGCGCGCTTTATCGCCACGTGCGTCCGTTATTCGACCCGGCGCGAGCCCCGCTCGCCTGACCGGTCAGCGCAGCCGGCCCCGTTGAGAGTCGGGACCGGCTGCTATCATCGGCGCACTTCAAGCGAACCGTTACCGTGCCCAAGTCCACAGAAAAACTAGATCTTGCAACCCGTGCGGCGTGGCTTTACTACGTCGCCGGCAATACCCAGAACGAAATCGCCGAGAAGCTGCAGGTGTCGCGCCCGGTCGCACAACGGCTGGTCGCATTCGCCGTCGAAAAGAACCTGATCCGCGTGCGGGTCGATCACAAACTCGCCGACTGCCTCGCACTCGCCGATCAACTGTCGAAGCGCTACGGCCTCACCATGTGCGAAGTCGTGCCGATCGACGGCGATGCCGCCGAAGAGGTCGACCGCAAGCTGGCCGTGGCCGGCGCGCAGGTGATGGAGCGCTACCTCGGCGCGGAAAAACCGATGGTGGTCGCCGTGAGCAGCGGCCGGACGCTGAAGGCCGCCGTCGATCAGATCGCGCAACTGGACCGTCCGCAGCACCGGTTGGTATCAATGGTCGGGGCGATCGCCCAGGACGGCTCCTCGAACCGCTACGACGTCGCGCTGCACATTTCCGAGAAGACCGGCGGCAAGCATTTTCTGCTGCCCGCGCCGCTGCTCGCCGATAACGAGGCCGAGCGCGCGCAATGGTGCAATCACCGGCTGTACCGGATCGTCGAATCGCTGTCGGCAGAGGCCGATGTCGCGTTCGTCGGGATCGGCAATATCGGGCCGAAATGTCCGCTGCACGAAGACGGCTTCATCACGTCGGCGGAAGTGAAGGAGTTGATGCAGAACGGCGCGGTGGCCGAAATGCTTGGCCTGCCGATCGACTCGGCGGGCGCGCATGTCGAATCGCCTACAGGCCGCCGCGTGACGAGCATTGCGCTCGACACGCCGCCGCGCCGTCCGACGATTGGTTTTGCTGGTGGACAGCGCAAGCGCGAAGCGTTGATCGCCGTGCTGAAAGGCGGCTGGCTGTCGGGGCTGGTGACCGATGAACTGTGCGCGCGGGCCGCGCTGGAAGCCTGAGCCACGCGCCGGGTGTGAAACCCTAAACCAGCGGCAACCCTTCGGTGATGATGATCCGGTAATCGCCGCCCTGCAGCCGCGTCTGACTCACCTGCTGATACGCGGGACTGCGATACCAGGCGAGCGCCTCGTCATAGCCGGTGAATTCGAGAATCAGAATCTCCTCGATGGCCGGCCCTTCCACCACTTCCTTGCGCCCGTGGCTCGCGAGCATCATCACCGGATGTTGTTCGAACACAGCGGGCGCGACCTGTTTGTACTCTTCGAGCTTGGCGGGATCGAGCGTCTTCTCGCGCGTAATGACGACGTAGGCGGGCATGAGCGTTTCCTGAGCATGATGTGGAGGAAAGCTAAACAGAAAGCTGCGTGCCCGCCGCCTGGTTCATCGTTACGCGGCCAGCACCTCGACGATCTTACGCTGGAATGCTTTCCCTTCGCTGTCGAACAAATGGCAGTGTTCGGGCGTGGCGCCGAGCTTTTGCGTCTCGCCTTTGGTATGACGTTCGAGCGGCGGAATCCGCGCGATCAGACCGTCCGGCGCAACGCCCGATTCCGCGTACAGATACGCTGCATCGCCAAGCGATTCGATCGCCATCGTGCGCGCCGAAATGCCGTCGTCGGTCGTGCCCACATGCAGATGCTCGGGGCGAATCCCCACCGTCACCTTGTCGCCCTGCTTGACCGCGCCGGGTTCCACCGCGACGCGCTGCGTCTCGCCGGTTTCGTAGCGCACCGTCACGCCGTCGTGCGTGACCGACTGCACCACGCCTTCCATGAAGTTCATTTTCGGCGAACCGATGAAACCCGCGACGAAGCGATTGGCCGGCGCGTGATACAGCATCGTCGGGCTACCCACCTGTTCGAGATTGCCCGCCGACAACACGACGATCTTGTCGGCCAGCGTCATCGCTTCGACTTGATCGTGCGTGACGTAGATCATCGTGGTCTTCAGTTCGTCATGCAGACGCGCGAATTCGAGGCGCATTTTCACGCGCAAAGCAGCGTCGAGATTCGACAGCGGTTCGTCGAACAGGAACACCTTCGGCTTACGCGTAATCGCGCGGCCGATCGCCACGCGCTGACGCTGCCCGCCTGACAGCTGCTTCGGCTTGCGGTCGAGCAGATGGTCGATGTGCAGAATCTTCGCGGCATTGCGCACCGCCGCGTCGATCTCCGGCTTCTTGGTGCCCGCGAGTTTGAGGCCGAACGCCATGTTGTCGTACAGCGTCATGTGCGGATACAGCGCGTACGACTGGAACACCATCGCGATGCCGCGCTTGGCGGGTGCAACGTCGTTCACGCGCACGCCGTCGATGGTCAGATCGCCGCCGCTGATGTCTTCGAGGCCGGCAATCATCCGCATCAAGGTCGATTTACCGCAACCGCTCGGGCCCACGAACACGACGAATTCGCCGTCCGCGATGTCGAGGTTGATGTCGCGCATCACTTCGTTGTCGTCGTAAGCCTTCCTGATGTTGCGCAGAGTTACGCTTGCCATGATGTGTCTCCGTATGTTGCTCTGTACTGTGCTTTGCTGAGTGCTGCTTCTGAGTGCTGCCTGCCAGATGCTTCAGCGATATGAACTGCTTATGTGCTTATGTTGGCCCCGCCACCCACTTCGATGCGCCTACTTGTGTCGCCGCACTCACCGCGTTCACGGCGCGGCGGCCGCCGTGCTCAACGTCCATTGCGCGACGAGATCCGGCAACTGGCGCATATCGTCGAAGACGTGGCGTGCGCCTGCTGCATGCAGCTTATCGATCTGCGCGTCGCTCGCATGACCACCGCCGATAAAACCCAGCACCGTCATACCCGCAGCCGTCGCTGCCGTCACGCCCGTCACGCTGTCTTCGACGACGAGGCACAAGGCCGGCGCGAGGCCGAGACCCTGTGCCGCCGCGAGATAGACATCGGGCGCAGGCTTTGGATTCGGCACGGCATCCGCGCAAAACAGCCGGTCATCGAAAAACTGCACGAGGCCGGTGCGCTTCAGCACAGTCTCCACGTACGGCCGAAAGCTGTTGCTCGCGCAGCCTTTCACCAGCGGCACCTGGGCAAGCGCGGCCTCGATGCCGTCTACCGTCGGCGCTTGCATCGCGGCGGCTTCCACCGCGCGGCGGATCGCGTCGATATCGTCGGCGCTGAGGCTCTTGCCGAGTTGCGCCGCCGTGCCCTGCAACACCATTTCGATGCGCAGGCCAAGCAGCGGCAGCACGACCGGCTCGACATCGGTGTCGGGCCAGCGTGCTTCCAGTTCATGCACCAGCATGCGCGCTGCCACGGCTTCGCTGTCGATCAGCACGCCGTCGCAATCGCAGATCAGCGCGAGGTTGCGTGCATTCGTCCCTGCGGTCATTTCACCGCCCCGAATGTAAGGCCGCGCACCAGTTGCTTCTGCGACAGCCAGCCGACGATCAGGATGGGCGCGACCGCCAGCAGCGAAGCCGCCGACAGCTTGGCCCAGAACAACCCTTCAGGACTCGAATACGACGCGATGAACACGGTCAGCGGCGCGGCGTTCGAACTCGATAGGTTGATGCTCCAGAACGCTTCGTTCCACGACAGGATCACCAGCAGCAGCGCGGTGGATGCAAGCCCCGGCAGCGACATCGGCATCAGCAGATAGACGATTTCCTGCCACGTCGCCGCACCGTCGATGCGCCCCGCTTCGAGAATATCGCGTGGAATTTCGGCGAAGTACGTGAACGACATCCACACCGCAATCGGCAGATTGATCAGCGTGTAGACGATCACCAGACCCGACACCGTGTCGAGCAGCCCGCTGTTTTTCCACAGCAGATAGATCGGCACCAGCACGCCGACCGACGGCATCATCTTGGTGGACAGCATCCACAGCAACACTTTCTGCGTGCGGCGCGTCGGGAAGAACGCCATCGCGTAGGCAGCGGGCACGGCGAGAATCAGGCACAGCACCGTAACGCCCACGGAAATCAGAATCGAGTTCCACGCGAACGAAAAGTAGTTACTGCGCGCGAACACTTCGCGGAAGCTATCGAGCGTTGGAATAAAAAACAGCGACGATGAATAGGCCTGCTGCTCGGTCTTGAATGCGGTGATCGTCATCCAGAAGATCGGGAAAAACAGCAGCAGCGCGACGAGCCACGCAATCACGCCAGGAATGCCACGGCGGATCACATCGAACGGCGACTTGGCCGGCACGGTCATGGGCGTCGTCGACGACGCCGGAGTGGAGGCAACGTGGCTCATTTTTCGTACTCCCCTTTGAGGTTCTTCGCGAGCATCCGCACGAGGAAGAACGACACGATGTTAGCCAGCACGACAGCGAGAATGCCGCCCGCCGACGCAAGACCGACGTCGAACTGTTGCAGGCCCAGCGAGAAAATCAGGTACGACAGATTGGTGGTCGCGGTGCCCGGACCGCCGCCCGTGGTCGTGTAGATTTCGGCGAAGATCGACAGCAGGAAAATCGTTTCCATCATCACCACCACGGCGATCGCGCGCTTCAGGTGCGGCAGCGTGATGTAGAAGAACATCGAGAACGGCCCCGCGCCGTCGATCTTCGCAGCTTCCTTCTGCTCCTGGTCGAGCGACTGGATCGCCGTGAACAGGATCAGGAACGCGAACGGCAGCCACTGCCACGCGACGATCATGATGACCGCGATCAGCGGGTAGTCGGCGAACCAGTCGATCGGCTGCATGCCCATCGCGCGCATGCCCTGCGCGATCAGGCCATACACCGGGTGCAGGATCATGTTCTTCCAGATCAACGCGCTGACGGTCGGCATCACGAAGAACGGCGCGATGGCGAGCAGCCGCGCAACGCCCTGGCCGTAAAACTTGCGGTCGAACAGAATCGACATCAGCACGCCGCCGACCACCGTGATCACCAGCACGGAGATGATCAGTTCGAGCGTATGCGCGATCGACGGGAGAAACGAAGGATCGGTGGCAAGGAACCGGTAGTTGTCGAAGCCGGCAAAACCGCGAATATCCGGATTCAGCAGGTTGTAGCGCGAGAACGAAAACCAGATCGTCATCGCGAGCGGGATCGCCATCCACAACACCAGCACGGCGACCGACGGCGTGGCTAGCCAGCGTGCTGAATTGGCCTTGCGGGCTTCACGTTCTTTTTCTGTCTGGGGATGGGCATGCATGAGAGGTAGGCGCAAAGGACGCATGATTGACCACCTGTTCGGTAATGCGCGGACTGTTTGCATCGGCCGCGCGAACTGCTGCGGCATCTGGCGACGCCACAACGTCCGCACGCGGCGGAACAGGTCCGCTGTGCTGCGTGGGCCGGCTGACGGGCGTCAGCCGGCGCGTGCCACATTAACCGTGTGGCGGGTTTCCCGATCCGGGCGGCTTACTTCTGATAGCCGGCCTGCTTGACCGCGCGATCCGCGGTGGCGTTGCCTGCTGCCAGCGCCTGATCGACCGTCATCTGACCGGCAATCGCACCGGAGATGCTCTGACCGACCACGGTGCCGAACGACTGGAACTCAGGAATCCCGACGAACTGCACACCGGTGTACGGCACCGGCTTGAGCGTCGGATGATCCGGGTCCGCTGTTTCGATCGCCTTCAGCACGAATGCGCCGAACGGTGCGGCCTTCTGGTACTCGGGGCGCGCGTAAGTCGACTGACGCGTTCCCGGCGGCACCGAGGCCCAGCCTTCGTCCTTCGCGACCAGTTCGATGTATTCCTTCGAGGTCGCCCACGTGATGAACTTCTTCGCCGAATCAGCCTGCTTCGACGACTTCGGAATCGCGAGCGCCCAGGCCCACAACCAGTGCGAACCCTTCGGCGTGACCGCGATCGGCGCGGCCGCGAAGCCGACCTTGTCCGCAATCTGCGACTGGTTCTTGTTGTAGAGCATGCCCGCTGCAACCGTCGCGTCGATCCACATCGCGCACTTGCCCGACGACATCAGCGTGAGGTTTTCGTTGAAGCCATTCGAGCTGGCTCCCGGAGGGCCGTCCTTGCGCAGCAGATCGACGTAGAACGTCATCGCCTTCTTCCATTCCGGCGACGTGAGCTGCGCATTCCACTTCTCGTCGAACCAGCGTCCGCCGAACGTGTTCACGACCGTCGTGCCATACGCCATGTTTTCGCCCCAGCCCGCCTTGCCGCGCAGGCAGATGCCGTACTGGCCGTTGGCCTTGTCGGTGAGCTTGTCGGCGAATTGTGCGATCTGGTCGTAGGTCGGCTGATCCGGCATCTTGAGGCCGGCCTTGTCGAACAGGTCCTTGCGGTAATACGTCATCGAGCTTTCGACGTAGAACGGCAGCGCGTACAACTGACCACCGCTAGACAAGCCGTCGCGGGCCGTCTTCACGACGTCGTTCAGATCGTAATCGGCGGGGAGATTCGTGAGCGGCGTGAGCCAGCCGCGCTTGCCCCATTGCGGCGTTTCGTACGCGCCGATCGTCATCACGTCGAACTGGCCGCTGCCAGTGGTGATGTCGGTCGTCGCGCGTTGACGCAACACGTTTTCTTCGAGAATCACCCAGTTCAGCTTGATGTCCGGATTCGCTTTTTCGAATGCGGGCGAGAGCTTTTTCAGCTCGATCATGTCCGGGTTGTTCAACGTGGCGATGGTCACCGTCGCCGCGGATGCGCTCAACGCGAAGCACGCGACAGCGCCGGCACTCGCCGCTTTCAGCGCGGATTTGAAGGCTGGTTTCATGTGATGTCTCCTTTTTCTCGTACGTTATGTGGTGCTGCGTCTGTTTTACGAAAATGACGGTGAAATGAGCAAGGCTCGCGCCTGCAATCAACTCATCCAGTTACCGCCGTCGACGTTCAAGGTTTGTGCGGTGATGTAATCAGCGTCCGCCGATGCGAGGAACAATGCAGCGCCGGTCAGATCGTCGGGCACACCCATGCGCCCGAGCGGCACCGCTTCGCCGACCAGGCGTTTCTTCTCGCCGAGCGGCCGGTTTTCATACTGCGCGAACAGCGCGTCGACCTCTTTCCACATCGGCGTATCGACGACGCCCGGCGCAATGCCGTTCACGTTGATCTTGTGCGGCGCGAGCGCCAGTGCCGCCGACTGCGTATAGCTGAGCACGGCGGCCTTGGTCGCGCAGTAGTGCGACACGAGCGCCTCGCCGCGCCGCCCGGCTTGCGATGACATATTGATGATCTTGCCGCCATGTCCCTGCTCGACCATTTTTCGCGCGACGGTTTGCATCAGGAAGAACATGCCCTTCACGTTGACCGCGAACAGGCGGTCGAACACGTCCCAGGATTCGTCGAGGATCGGGCGCATGTCGAACAGCGCCGCGTTGTTGAACAGAATGTCGACCTGACCGAAACGCTCCAGCGTGCTCGCCAGAATGCGTTCGATATCGTCGCGGCGCGTGACGTCAGCGCTGACGGTCAGCACGCGGTCGCCGTGAGCGGCACGCAGCGCGTCGCCGAAACTGTCGGCCGGTTTCACGTCGACCAGCACGCAACGCGCGCCTTCGTCCAGATACCGTTTGGCCACCGCCTCGCCGATTCCGCTTGCCGCGCCCGTCAGAATCGCCACCTTGTCTTGCAATCGTGCCGCCACTGCCTGTCTCCGGTTCGTTCTGCTTGTCGAGATTCTTGAGTCGCGGTGAGCGAACGCTCATTGCGCGAACAATTGCTCTGCTTGTGGTCGAATGATCGGATACGGACCGGGTCATGTCAAGGCGCTCTGACAGATTTCGATGGTGCAGCGCGGAAGGCCTCCTACGCGCATTGCATGCCCTCAGCCAAATTAGTACGAGAAATCGCGGACTGCCAATCCGCATTTCTGCGCGACCCGCTGACAAAAAATCGAGATACGTTATATCATTCCGACCTTGCTTCGATTGGGCAGCCAGCGAAGCGTCCGTTGCTCACTCATTGCCGCTTGCCGGGGAGGCCCACGCCGATGGCCATGTCGATTGCAGAACACCGCGCCGTGCGGCTCGCGCACGCCGAAGCGCACGCCGCGTTGCATGGGCTCGCGCTGACGCCGCTGCGTCGTCAGGTATACGCGGCGATCGTGGCGAGCGAGCGGCCCATCGGCGCCTACGAATTGATGGACACGCTCGAACCGCAGCGCGGCCGGATGCCGCCCACCACGGTGTATCGCGCGCTCGAGTTTCTGCTCGCGCACGGCTTCGTCCACCGGATCGAGTCGAAGAATGCGTTCGTGGCCTGTTGCGAGATCGGCGTGCCGCATCGCAGCCAGTTTCTGATGTGCGACGGTTGTGGCGCGACCGTCGAGATTCCCGGCGACGACCTCGCCGATCAGTTGTCGCATAGCGAACCCGCGCATGGATTCGAGGTACGCCGGCAGGTGATCGAACTGAGCGGTTTGTGTGCGCTGTGCGCGCGGGCGGAACGGGCTGCGGGGGCGTCGGCATGACGGGAACGTGGCGAAAAATGACGCGCCCGGCGGTCTGCATCGCGGCACGCTCGGCAGCGAGCCTGAACGAAGGGCCGCCGCCGCTTTGGGCGGCCACTACCGCGCACAAAACCGCGCGTCGATCCACGCACCCGGACCGCGCAATCGCCCGCCTTCGCCGCGGCCCGGGCGCCCCATTTCAACCTCTGTGATTCATTCAACTCTCACGCAGCAGGAAACAACGATGAAAAAGATCGGCTCGAAGTGGATCGGGGCGCACCGTGCGCTGAAACTGTCGAAGTATCTGGCCGCAGGCGCGGCGGTGTTCGCGCTCGCTCACAGCGCGTTCGCGGCGGACCCGAAAATCCCGGTGGTCGCCGCGGAAAACTTCTATGGCGACGTGGTCCAGCAACTGGGCGGCGATCGCGTGGACGTGACGAGCATCCTCAGCAACCCCGACCAGGACCCGCATCTGTTCGAAGCCAGCCCGAAGACCGCGCGCGCGTTGCAGCATGCGAGCCTTGTGGTCTACAACGGCGCCGACTACGATCCGTGGATGGCAAAATTGCTGGCCGCGTCGAAGGGAGCGAAGCGCACGGTCATCGTCGCCGCCGACCTCACCGGCAGGAAAGGCGGCGATAATCCGCACCTCTGGTACGACCCGGCGACCATGCCGAAAGTGGCGCGCGCGGTGAGCGACGCACTGGTCGCGGCTGACCCGGCGCACAAGTCGGCGTACGATGCGAACCTCGCGAAGTTTCTCGACTCGCTGAAGCCGATCGACGCCAAAGTCGCTGATCTGCATGGCCGCTATGCGGGCCTGCCGGTCACGGCGACCGAACCGGTGTTCGGCTACATGTCGGACGCGATCGGGCTGAGCATGCGCAACCAGCGCTTCCAGCTCGCGGCGATGAACGACACCGAAGCCAGCGCGAGCGATATCGCCGCGTTCGAACGCGATCTGCGCGAGAAGCAGGTGCGCGTTCTGATCTATAACAGCCAGGCAACCGAGGCCCTGACCCAACGTATGTTGAAGCTCGCGCAGCAATCGAAGGTGCCGACGATGAGCGTCACCGAAACCCAGCCGGCCGGCAAGACCTATCAGACGTGGATGCTCTCGCAGCTCGACGCGCTGGGCACGGCGCTGGCTGCGGGCGACGCGAACGGTGCAAAAGCGGCGGCCACGGCTCCGGGCGTAAAAGGAAAAACCCAATGACTTCGACTGGCCGCATCGCGCCAGCTAATCCGGCAGCCAGCGCGGCCGCCAATGCGCCTACGGGCGCAGCAGACCGGGCTTCCAGCGGAGCGCCCGTGCTCGAACTCGACCACGTGACCCTCGAACTCGGCGACCGCACGATCTTGCGCGACACTGGCTTCTCGGTGAATCAGGGCGAATTTATCGGCGTACTCGGGCCGAACGGCGCGGGCAAGACCACGCTGATGCGCGCCGTGCTCGGCCTCGTGCCGGCAGCGCACGGCTCGATCCGCGTGCTCGGTCAGCCGGTGGAGCGCGGCAACGCGTCGATCGGCTATATGCCGCAAACGCGCAGCGCGCTCGCGGGACGGCGCGTGCGCGGCCGCGATTTCGTCGCGATGGCCGCCGACGGTCATCGCTGGGGCCTGCCGCACGCCGACGCGACGACCCGCGCGGACGTCGAGCGCGTGCTGGATCTGGTGGGTGGTCTGAAGCTGGCCGAACGGCCTCTGTCGGAACTGTCGGGCGGCGAACGTCAGCGGCTGCTGCTCGCGCAGTGTCTGCTCGGCAATCCCAAGCTGCTGCTTCTGGACGAACCGCTGATCAGCCTCGACCCGCATCATCAGAAGAGCGTGGTCGAACTGGTGCGGCGCGTGCAGCGGGAACTCGGCATTGCCGTGCTGTTTTCCGCACATGAACTGAATCCGCTGCTGAACTCGCTCGACCGCGTGCTGTATCTCGGCAGCGGCGTGGCGGCGCTCGGCACCGTCGACGAGGTGATCACGCGTCCCGTGCTGTCGCGCCTCTACGGCTCGCCGATCGACGTGATGCGCGTGAACGGCCGCATCTTCGTGATGTCGGGCGACGTCGAAGTGGAAAAACACGATCACGAGCACGAACACGACGAAGCCGGCGGCCACTCGCATTCACATTCCCACGGGCATTCGCACGACCACGGCCAGTCGCACGGCCACTCACACCACGACTCACGCGACGGACACAAGCACGATGTTTGAATACGATTTCATGGTGAACGCATTCGCGGCGTCGGGGATCGTCGCGGTGCTGGCGGGCGTGGTCGGCTATTTTCTGGTGATGCGCGGACAGACCTTCGCGGGCCACGCGCTGTCGCACGTCGGCTTCACCGGCGCGACCGGCGCAGTGCTGATCGGCATCTCCCCGATCTGGGGGATGATCGGCTTCACGCTCGCGGCGGGCATCGGCATGGGCGCGCTCGGCGAGCGTCTCGCGGGGCGCGACGTGGCGATCGGCGTGATCCTGTCGCTGTCGCTCGGCTTCGGCTTGCTGTTTCTGCACTTCTTCACCGCGTACGCGACCCAGGTCACGGCGCTGCTGTTCGGCAACGTGCTCGGCGTGAATTCGTCGACGCTGGTCGTGCTCGCGGCGTTGGGCGTGGTCAGCCTGGGCGCGCTGGCCGTGATCATGCGGCCCTTGCTGTTCGCGTCGTTGCAGCCGGAACTGGCCGAGGCCAAAGGCGTGTCGCTGCGCCGCGTGTCGGTGCTGTTTCTCGCGATCGCCGCGCTGGCTGTCGCCGCCTGTACGCAGATCGTCGGCGTGTTGCTGGTGTTCACGCTGATGGTCGGCCCAGCTGCGGCCGCACAGAACATGACGACGCGTTTGTCGACCGGCCTCGTGCTTGCTGCGGTATTCGCGCTGGTGCAGGCGTGGCTGGGTCTGACGCTGGCTTTCTATACCGACTGGCCGACGAGCTTCTGGATCACCGTGCTGTCGGCGGTGGTGTATGGCGGGAGTTTGTTGCGGCGGCGCTAGGCCGCGAGTGAGGTTTTCCGATAACGGCGGCTGATGCATCTGCGCGCCGCCGTCGTCGGTCTACCCGGTCCTAGAGCAGCACCTTCGCGTGATGCGCGAGGTGATCCTCGATGAACGTCGAGATGAAGTAATAGCCGTGGTCGTAACCCGCGTGACGCCGTAACGTCAGCGGCTGACCGGCGGCCTGGCAAGCGGCTTCGAACACATCCGGATTCAGTTGCTCGGCGAGGAATTGATCCGCGAGACCCTGATCCACCAGAATCCCTTCTGCGAACTTGCGCGACGCGCGCGCGACCAGTTCGCTCGCGTCGTACTGCTTCCACGCTTCGCGGTCGTCACCCAGATAACCGCCGAACGCCTTCTCGCCCCATGGGCAGCGCGTCGGCGCGGCAATCGGCGCGAATGCCGACACCGACCGGTAAATCTCCGGATTCTTCAGCGCCAGCATCAACGCGCCGTGACCGCCCATCGAATGCCCGAAGATGCCGAGCCGCGCGCCGTCCACCGGCAGATTCGCGAGCACCGTTTCGCGCAGTTCGTCCCGCACGTAGGAGTACATCCGGTAGTGCTTCGACCAAGGTTCCTGCGTGGCATCGACATAGAAACCCGCGCCCACGCCGAAGTCCCACGCCGCGCTTTCGCCCGGCACGCCCGCACCGCGCGGACTCGTGTCCGGCGCGATCAGCGCGATGCCGTGCTGCGCGGCGAAGCGCTGCGCGCCGCCCTTCATCGGAAAGGTTTCTTCGGTGCAGGTCAAACCCGCGAGGTAGAACAGCGCGGGCACGTTCGCGTTCGGCTGCAAAGCCTGCGGCGGCAGGTACACCGAGAAACGCATCGGCAGACCGATGGTCTGCGATGCGTGCCGGTAGAAGCGCTGCTCGCCGCCGTGGCTCGCGTGCGACGACAATAATTCAAGCATCGCTACGCTCCTGGTTTAGTACAGCACGACCGAGCGGATCGACTCGCCCTTCTTCATCAGATCGAAGCCTTCGTTGATGCGTTCGAGCGGCAGACGGTGCGTGATCAGATCGTCGATATTGATCTTGCCTTCCATGTACCAGTCGACGATCTTCGGCACGTCGGTGCGGCCACGTGCGCCGCCGAATGCGGAGCCCTTCCACTCGCGGCCGGTCACGAGCTGGAACGGACGCGTGCTGATTTCCTCGCCCGCCGCCGCCACGCCGATGATGAACGACTGGCCCCAACCCTTGTGCGTGCATTCGAGCGCCTGACGCATCACCTTCGTGTTGCCGATGCATTCGAACGAGTAGTCCGCGCCGCCATCGGTGAGTTGCACGATATGGTCGACCACGTTCTCGACTTCGTTCGGGTTGATGAAGTGCGTCATGCCGAACTTCTTCGCCAGTTCGACGCGGCCCGGGTTCAGATCGACGCCGATGATCTTGTCCGCGCCGACCATCTTCGCGCCCTGGATCACGTTCAGCCCGATGCCGCCGAGACCGAACACCACCACGTTCGCGCCCGCTTCGACCTTCGCCGAATACACGACCGCGCCGACGCCGGTCGTCACGCCGCAGCCGATGTAGCAGATCTTGTCGAACGGCGCGTCTTCACGCACTTTCGCGACCGCGATTTCCGGCACGACGATGTAGTTCGAAAACGTGGACGTGCCCATGTAGTGAAACAGCGGCTTGCCGTCGAGCGAGAAACGCGAGGTTGCGTCGGGCATCAAGCCCTTGCCTTGCGTCGAACGGATGGCCTGGCACAGGTTGGTCTTGCGCGACAGACAGAACTTGCACTGGCGGCATTCCGGCGTGTACAGCGGAATGACGTGGTCGCCCTTCTTCAACGTGCCGACGCCCGGACCCGTGTCGACGATCACACCGGCGCCTTCGTGGCCGAGAATCGCCGGGAAAATGCCTTCGGGGTCTGCGCCCGACAGCGTGTAGTAGTCGGTATGACAGATGCCCGTTGCCTTCACTTCGATCAGGACTTCACCGGCACGCGGCCCTTCGAGATCGACTTCCTCGATCGTCAACGGGGCGCCGGCTTTCCATGCAATTGCTGCTTTCGTTTTCATCGTGAATGCTCCTGTGAGTCTGTGAATGCAACGCGTCGCGGGCGATTGCCGCGCGGCGCGTGGGTGTCGGGCTGTTGCTGCGTTCTACGTGCGCCTGCTTCGCACGCTGGCATCTGACGCCGGGCTCGCACGCTGTTCGCCGCTCGCGTAAAGCCAGGCGATGACGGCTCAGTGATCGACATAGGCAGCGTACCTCCCCATGCCGCCGATACCTCCGCGCTTCAACTTAACGTGCGAAAAGCGTAATGGTATTGCAAAGTGCGTCACGGCATTGTCCATCCCGGACATTGCGCAGGCTAGCGCGGCGATGTGTCGCCGAACCAGCTTTCTACCCGGCCATAAAGATCGAGGAAACGTGCGTAACGCTCGGCAAGCTGCGCATCGTCTCGCGGACCGGCGACACGCGTCGCGCCTGGCGCAAGCGTGGCGAGATCGTCCGCGTGCCAGTGTCCGCTTGCGAGACCGCCGAGAATGGCAGCGCCGCGTGGCGCGGCATTCGGACAATCCACCGCATATAGCTCGACGTTCAACGCATTGGCGAGCAACTGACGCCAACGGGGATCGACGGAACCGCCGCCCGCGAGCTTCAGCATTGTCACCGACGCGCCGCTCGCGCGGATCGCGTCGAGCCCGGCACGCAGTGAAAATGCGACGCCTTCGAACGCGGCACGCATCATCGTGCCGGGCGTGTGGTCGAGCGCGAGGCCGAGCCAGCCGCCACGCGCGCTCGGGTTGAGCCATGGTGTGCGTTCGCCGGTGAGGTACGGGAGAAAGGTCAGGCTGGCGCTGGCGTCGGCATCGTCGAATGCATCCCGGTAAGCATCAGTCCATTCATACGATAGCCATCCGCGGACACGCTCCAGTGCAATGCCGACGTTCTGCATCGCCGCCATCCGGTACCAGTGATCGCTCGCCGCCCGATAGCGATGCAAGCCGCGCACCGCAGTGGGCGATTGTGCGGACAGCACGACGATCTGGCCGCCAGTGCCGGTGGTCAGCAACGCGTCGCCGTCGTGCGCGAGGCCGCTGCCGAGCGCGGCGCACGGCGTATCCGCGCCGCCGGTCGCGAGCACGATTCCCGCGCGCAGACCCAACGCGCGCGCCGCTTCGTCCGACAACACGCCGCCCGCTGCATAAGATGGCGCCAGCGGCGCGAACCATTCACGCGGAATGTCGAGCCGCCCCAGCAGCGCCGCGTCCCACACGCCGGCGGGATCGGCGAGCGCGGTTGCACAGGCGTCCGACGGATCGGTGGCCACCGCGCCGCCTAACGCGACGCGCAGCCAGTCTTTCGGCTGCAACGCCCAGCGCGTACGGCTCGCCGACTGCGGCTCGTGCAGCACGATCCAGCGCAACAGCGGCCCCGCCATGCCGGGCGCGACCGGATTCGGCTGCGGCTCGGGCCATTGCGCGAGCAGATCCAGAGCGCGCGTGTCGGGCCACAGCATCGCGGGCCGCACTGCTTCGTGCTTTTCATCGATCAATACGACGCCGTGCATCTGCCCGGAGAAACCAATGGCCTGCACGTCGCCGCGCAAATCGTCCGGCAGACGCGCCATCGCATCGCACAACGCGCGCCACCAGGTTTGCACCGATGTCTCGGCCCAACCCGCATGCGGTGTTTCGAGTGCGTACGCGACGCTCGCGACGGCCTGCTCGCGCCCTTGCCGATCGACGATTGCCACTTTGAGGGAACCGGTGCCGAGATCGATGCCGAGAAAACTCATGAGCGATGTGTTGAAAGTGAGGTAAGCGTGAATCAACGAAAACGGAGCGATGAAAGGCCACGCGACAGGCGGAAAATCATGCGTGCCGTCACACGAAAAAACATCGGGAAAATGCCCGCAAAACGCGTCGGTTTTCACATGCGCGCCGCCCTTTGCAAAGTCTCCCGAACGCCCGCCGAAAAAGCAGAATAGCGGGTTAACCCCGTCACCGGACGAGCCACCTCAAAACAGGACTATGCGCTGAGCGGGATACACCTCATTGATTCTCACACATATCCCATCGGCGAGGACATACGGGGCGGCCAACGCTGAATCGCCGCTGCAAGGGGCTGAGCGGGTCGGCGAGATTCACGCACCTTTAAATCCCCTTTCAATCGACGCCCACGCATATCGTCACCGGGAATGCCGGAATAGGCCCCAGTGGTCTTGTTGCACATTTTCGTCCCCGATACCTTGGAGTCATTCCCAAAACAGATTGGTGGAGACAGAGATATGCAATCGAACACGGTTCACCCGTGCGACGAGAGACTGCCCGCAGCCCAGTTGCTCACCCTCGGCATTCAGCACGTTCTGGTGATGTACGCCGGCGCGGTCGCGGTGCCGCTGATCATTGGCGCCGCTCTCAAGTTGCCGAAAGACCAGATCGCGTTCCTGATCAGCGCCGACCTGTTTTCCTGCGGCATCGCCACGTTGATCCAGACCCTCGGGTTGTGGATCTTCGGCATCCGTTTGCCCGTCATCATGGGCTGCACGTTCGCCGCCGTCGGTCCGATGGTCGCGATCGGCACAAATCCTTCGCTCGGCATTCTCGATATCTTCGGCTCGACTATCGCGGCCGGTGTGGTCGGCATCATCCTCGCGCCGATGGTCGGCAAATTGCTGCGCTTCTTCCCGCCGGTGGTGATCGGCGTGGTGATCTCGGTGATCGGTCTGTCGCTGATGGAAGTCGGCATCAACTGGGCGGCGGGCGGTGTGGGCAATCCCGATTACGGCAACCCGATCTACCTCGGTCTGTCGCTGGTCGTGCTGATGCTGATCCTGCTGATCAACAAGTTCGCCAAAGGCTTTCTCGCCAACATCTCGGTACTGCTCGGGATCGTCGCGGGCTTCGTGATTGCGCTCGCGCTCGGCCGCGTCAACATGGACGGCGTCACGCACGCTCCGTGGGTCGGCTTCGTGATGCCGTTCCACTTCGGCCTGCCGCACTTCGACCCGCTGTCGATCGCGACGATGGTCACCGTGATGTTCGTCACCTTCATCGAATCGACCGGCATGTTCCTCGCGGTCGGCGACATGGTCGATCGCCCGGTCGATCAGAAGACGCTTGTGCGCGGCTTGCGTGTTGACGGTCTGGGCACGCTGATCGGCGGCATCTTCAACTCGTTCCCGCATACGTCGTTTTCGCAGAACGTCGGCCTGATCGGCGTGACCGGCGTGAAGAGCCGCTTTGTCTGCGCGATGGGCGGCGTGATTCTGGTGCTGCTCGGCCTGTTCCCGAAGATGGCGCAGGTGGTCGCGTCGGTGCCGGCGTTCGTGCTCGGCGGCGCGGGTATCGTGATGTTCGGGATGGTCGCGGCGAACGGCATCAAGGTGCTGTCCAAGGTCGACTTCGTGAAGAACCACCACAACCTGTTCATCGTCGCGGTGAGTATCGGGCTGGGTCTGGTGCCGGTGGTGTCGCCGCACTTTTTCTCGAAGCTGCCGCCTGCGCTGTCGCCGCTGCTGCATAGCGGGATTCTGCTGGCTTCGGTGTCGGCGGTGGTGCTGAATCTGATCTTCAACGGCGTGAAGAGCGAGAAGAAGGCGCGCTGCGAGATTCGCAGCGCGGGGCATGATTTCGACGGACGTGGAGGGAATGAAGCGCAGGGAGATCAGATGCTGCGCGCGGTGGATTTGCATTAACGACGCACGGTAGCGCCGCTGCGAATTGCGGCGTCACGCATACCCGTATGGCGGCAGAAATAGAAAAAGCCACGGCATGCCGTGGCTTTTTCTATTTCTGCTCCGCTTCAGCTAACTGCGCAGAACGGTTTCGTTAAAACTGAACCCACTCCGCGCAGCCGCCCGCGCAAGACTTACCTTAACTCAACCCGCCGTCGCCGCCGAAGCCGCCACCGGCGCGCTCGCTGCGCCGTAGTCGACCGGTGCATCGGCCGGACGCGGTTGATCGCCGGTATGCTCGATCCACCCGCCGCCCAGCGCCTGGTACAGCGTGACCAGGTTCTGCAGACGTTCCATCCGTGCCGTAATCAGCGACGTCTGCGACGTGTACAGATCGGTCTGCGCCGTCAGCACCGACAGATAGCTGTCGACACCGTTCGTATAGCGCAGATTCGACAGATCGAGGCGACGCTGTTCCGCAAACGTATTGCGCTCCAGCGACTGGATCTGCTGATCGTACGTGCCGCGCGCCGCCAGTCCGTCCGCCACTTCGCGGAAGGCCGTCTGGATCGCCTTTTCATACGTGGCGATCTGGACGTTCTTCTGGATGTTCGCGACGTCGAGGCTGGCCTTCAACTGGCCGCCCTCGAAAATCGGCACCGTGATCGACGGCGCGAAACTCCACGCAGCCGAACCCGGCTTGAACAGACCGCCCAACGTCGGGCTCAACGTACCGACACTGCCCGTCAGCGTGACTTGCGGGAAGAACGCTGCCCGCGCCGCGCCGATATTCGCGTTGGCCGCGAGCAGATTCTCCTCGGCCTCCATGATGTCCGGACGACGCGTCAGCAGATCGGACGGCAGACCCGCCGGAATATCCGTGAGCAGATTCTGGTCGTTCAGCTTCAGACCCGGCGCCAGGTCAGCCGGCAACGGCTCGCCCAGCAGCAGCACCAGCGCGTTCTCGGCCTGAGCCCGCAAACGCGCCTGCGCCTGCAGATTCGCGCCGGCCGTTTCGACCACCGTCTGCGCCTGACGCAGATCGAGTTCCGAACCCGTGCCGTTGTCGAACTGCAGCTTGGTGATGCGGTACGAGTCCTGCGCGGTCTTCAGCGTGTCCTGCGTGACCTTCAGCAGATCGTCGAGCTCGAGCACCGTCAGGTACTGGTTCGCCACCTGCGAGACGAGCGCGATTTCCGCTGCCTTGCGCGCCTGGGTCGTGCCCAGGTAGGTCGCCAACGCCTGATCCTTCAGGCTCTGAACGCGCCCGAAGAAGTCGATTTCCCACGACGCATTCAGACCGACCGAATACGTGCTGGTAATCGTCTCAGGAACCGACGACAGATCCAGCGGCGTACGCTGCCGGGTTCCCGAGCCCGCGGCTTCGAGCGTCGGCAGCAGGCCGGCGCGAACGATCCGGTACTGCGCCTGCGACGCCTGCATGTTCAGCACCGACACACGCAGATCGCGGTTGTTTTTCAGCGCGATCTCGATCAGCTGCTGCATGCGCGGATCGACGAAGAAATCGCGCCAGCCGATGTCGGCGGCGGCCTGACCATTGGCGCTGCGCGCCGTGCTGGTCGAGCCGGGCTGTTGCTGCTGACCCGGCTGGGTCGCGCCCGGCTGCGTGTCGTACACACCGCCGCTCGGGAAGGTCGACGTCACGGGTGCATCGGGGCGCTGGTAGTGCGGCGCCATCGTGCAACCCGTGGCGAACAACGCGACCGCCACTGCAATCAAAGAGTGTTTTTGCATCTCAATGTCCGTCCTTGCCCGAGCCCTCATCAGCCGCCGAGCCGCCAGCTTGCGGATCATGCGGATGGTGCTGGTTGTAGTGTGCGAGCGCCGCATCCGGGTCTTCCTTGTCACCGCCGAATTTCGCGCGGATCACGACGAAGAACATCGGGATCATGAAAATCGCGAGGAAGGTCGCCGTCAACATCCCGCCGATCACGCCGGTACCGATTGCGTGCTGGCTCGCCGAACCTGCGCCGTTACTGATAGCGAGCGGCAACACGCCGAGAATGAACGCGAGCGAGGTCATCAGAATCGGACGCAACCGCAGACGCGCCGCTTCCAGCGCGGCCTCGACCGGCCCCATTCCTTCACCCTGCTGCAGTTCGCGGGCGAATTCCACGATCAGAATCGCGTTCTTCGCCGACAACCCGACCGTCGTCAACAGACCCACCTGGAAGAACACGTCGTTCTCGAGCCCGCGCAGCGTAGCGGCCAGCAGTGCGCCGATCACGCCGAGCGGCACCACCATGATCACCGAGAACGGGATCGACCAGCTTTCATACAGCGCCGCGAGACACAGGAACACGACGAGAATCGAGATGCCGTACAGAATCGGCGCCTGCGAACCCGACTGGCGTTCCTGCAGCGACAGGCCGGTCCATTCGTAGCCGATACCCGCCGGCAGTTTCGCCACGAGCGCTTCCATGGCCGTCATGGCCTGACCGGTCGACTTGCCCGGTGCCGCTGCGCCCTGGATTTCGACCGACGAAATACCGTTGTAGCGCTCGAGCTTCGGCGAACCGTAGATCCACTCCGTGTTGGCGAAAGCCGAGAACGGCACCATCGCGCCCGCGCTGTTACGCACGAACCACGCACTCACGTCTTCCGGTTTCATCCGGAAAGGCGCGTCGCCTTGCAGGTAGACCTTCTTGATCCGGCCGTCGGTATCGAGGAAGTTGTTCACGTACGCCGAGGCCCACGCAATCGAGAACGTCGTGTCGATATCGGACACGGAAACGCCGAGCGCCTGTGCCTTCTCCCGATCGATATTCACCTTGAACTGCGGCGTATCGTTCAGGCCGTTCGGACGCACCTGAGCCAGCGTCGGATCTTTCGCAGCCATGCCCAGCAGCATGTTCCGTGCTTCCATCAGCTTTTCATGGCCGATACCCGCGCGGTCCTGCAACTGGAAGTCGAAGCCCGCTGCCGTGCCGAGTTCAGGAATCGACGGCGGATTGACCGGGAACACGATCGCGTTCTTGTAGCCGGCGAAATGCATGTACAGACGACCCACCAGCGACTGGACCTTCTGGTCCGAGTGCTGACGCTGCGCGTAGTCCTTCATCCGCACGAACACGAGACCCGCATTCTGACCACGACCGGCGAAGCTGAAGCCGTTCACCGTGAAGGTGGATTCGACAATCGACTTCTCGTCGTTGAGCAGGTAGTCGGACACGTCTTTCAGCGCGTGCGCGGTGGTTTCCTGGGTCGAACCCGACGGCGTCTGCACCAGCACGAACATCGTGCCCTGGTCTTCGTCAGGCAGGAACGACTTCGGCAGCTTCACGAACAGCAGACCCACCGCGAAGATCACCACCATGTAGATGATGAGCCAGCGGCCCGAGCGCTTGATCACGTGGTGAACGCCCGAGTGATACTTGTCGCGGCTCTTGTTGAACGTGCGGTTGAACCAGCCGAAAAAGCCGGTGGTCTTTTCCGAGTGCCCCTTCGGAATCGGCTTCAGAATCGTCGCGCACAGTGCCGGCGTCAGAATCAACGCGACCAGCACGGACAACACCATCGCCGCCACGATCGTCAGCGAGAACTGCCGGTAAATGGCGCCGACTGAACCGCCCGAGAACGCCACCGGCACGAACACCGCCGACAGCACGAGCGCCACGCCGACCAGCGCGCCGGTGATCTGGTCCATCGCCTTGCGGGTTGCGTCGCGAGGCGATAAGCCCTCCTCCTGCATCACCCGCTCGACGTTTTCCACCACCACGATCGCGTCGTCCACCAGCAGGCCGATGGCCAGCACCAGCCCGAACATGGACAGCGTGTTGATCGAGAAGCCCACCAGGCCCATGACCGCGAACGTGCCCAGCAGCACCACCGGCACGGCGATCGTCGGGATCAGCGTGGCGCGCAGGTTCTGCAGGAACAGGTACATGACCAGGAACACCAGCACGATACCTTCGAGCAGCGTCTTGACCACTTCTTCGATCGACAGGCGCACGAACGGCGTGGTGTCGTACGGATACTGGACGACCAGGCCGTGCGGGAAGTACTTCGACAGTTCAGCGACCTTCGCGCGTACCGCCTTCGCCGTGGCCAGCGCGTTTGCGCCGGTGGCGAGCTGGATACCGAAGCCGGCCGTCGGCTGCCCGTTGTACTTGGTGTCGAAGTTGTAGTTTTCGCCGCCCAGCTCGATGTGCGACACATCGCGCAGACGCACCTGCGAGCCGTCCGTGTTCACCTTCAGCAGGATGTTGCCGAACTGTTCAGGCGTGTTCAGCAGCGTGGCCTGCGTGATGGTGGCCTGCAGCACCTGACCCGGCACCGACGGCGTGCCGCCGAGCGAACCGCCCGCGACCTGCACGTTCTGCGCGGTCAGTGCGGTTTGCACATCGACAGGCGTCAGGCCGAAGTTATTCAGCTTGTTCGCGTCGAGCCAGATCCGCATCGCGTACTGCGAGCCGAACAGCGTCACCGTACCCACACCGTCGATCCGGCTGACCGGATCCTGGATGTTCGACGCGACGTAGTTGGCCAGGTCGTACTTGCTCATGCTGCCGTCTTCGGACACGAAAGCCATGACCAGCAAGAAGCTGCTGCTCGACTTCGTGACCTTGGTGCCCAACTGCTGCACGGCTTGCGGCAACAGCGGTGTGGCGAGCTGCAGCTTGTTCTGCACCTGCACCTGCGCGATGTCAGGATTGGTGCCGGCCGCGAACGTCAGCGTGATGGTTGCAGTACCCGAGTCGTCCGACGTGGACGCCAGGTACAGCAAGTGGTCGAGACCACTCATCTGCTGCTCGATCACCTGCGTGACGGTGTTTTCCACCGTCTTCGCCGATGCGCCCGGGTACGTTGCGCTGATCTGCACGGCCGGCGGCGCGATGGTCGGGTATTGCGCGATCGGCAACGTAAAGACCGACGCGATACCCGCGAGCATCAGAATAATGGCGATCACCCATGCAAAAATCGGGCGATCAATGAAGAACTTTGCCATGAGGCGGGCTCCCTGTTATTACGCGCCCGATGCAGCAGAGGCGGGTTGAGCCGTCTGCGCAGCACCGCTGGCGGCCGGCGCACCCTGAGCGGCTGCGTCGGAAGCGGGGGTGGCGGGAAGTTGCGCGGCAACTGGCTTGACCTGCATACCCGGGCGTGCCTTGTCGGTGCCCTGAACGATCACGCGCTCACCTGACTTGAGGCCGCTTGCGACCACCCAGTTGTTGCCGTACGTACCGTTGGTCACGAGCTGACGCAGCACCACCTTGTTGTCGTCACCGACGACCAGCGCGGTCGGCTGACCCTTCTGGTCATGCGTGATGCCGATTTGCGGCACGACGATCGCATTCTGGTTGACGCCTTCGTCGATGCGCGCACGCACGAACATGCCCGGCAGCAGCACCTTGTCGGCGTTCTTGAAGATCGCGCGAACCGTGACCGAGCCGGTGCCCTGGTCGACCGTCACGTCGGTGAACTGCAGCTTGCCCTTTTCGGAGTAAGTGCGGCCGTCTTCGAGAATCAGCGAGACTTGCGCGGCGTTCGGACCGGTCGTCTTCAGACGCCCTTCCTGCACTTCACGGCGCAGCTTCAGACCGTCGAGGCTCGATTGCGTCAGGTCGACATAGACCGGATCGAGTTGCTGGACGGTTGCCAGCAGCGTCGCGGCGCTCGCCTGCACGTAAGCGCCCGGCGTGACTTGCGACACGCCGATCTGGCCGGTAACCGGCGAGGTCACGTCGGTATAGCCGAGGTTGATCTGCGCGGTGTCGACGGCTGCCTTGCCCGCTGCGACGTCGGCGACCGCCTGGCCTTGCGAGGCGACGGCGTTGTCGTAGTCCTGCTTGCTGACTGCGTTTGCCGCGACCAGCACCTTATAGCGGTTGGCCTGCGCGGTGACCGACACGAGGTTCGCCTGCGCCTTCGCGAGGGTTGCCTTCGCGTTGTTCAGCGTGGCGATGTACGGCGCCGGGTCGATCTTGTACAGCCGCTGACCGGCCTTGACCTGGCTGCCTTCCGTGAACTCGCGGCGCAGCACGATGCCGTCGACCCGCGCGCGCACTTGCGCCACGAGGAAGGCACTGGTGCGGCCAGGCAGCTCGGTGACCACTGACACCGTGGTCGGCTGGAGAGTGACGACGCCGACTTCGGGCGTTTGTGGCGGCGGGGCAGATTGTTTTTGTCCGCACGCTGCCAGCAATACGGCAGCCGTCGCGGCACTGATTAAGCGGAATGGAACCCGTTCGACGCGCATGGAGCGACCTCTGTCTAAGACTGAGAATGAAAAAGTGCGCGCATCCCTACCCCGGGGACGACAGCGCACACATGCGTCTTGCGACGCTCGACCGGAAGCCCGTGGATGCGAACCGCACCTGCAGGGGCATCCTTATGTGAATGCGCCAAACCGGGAAATGCCGCGCGGCGCCGCCGTTCAGGCACGGCGCAAAGCGTTTGAAAGGCAACAGTGACGGATATTAACCGGTCGTCACGGCTTGGGCTATCCGATCGTGGGCTGCTATTATATATACGTTCATGAATGCACGTAAAAGTGCATTTATTATTCTTGCAGGCGGGGACCCGCAAGATCACAACGCTATTTGCCCATTTAGCAGACAGATTGTCATCGGATTGACTTAATAACGCTCATCCGGCAAAAACCCCACCGTCAGGGCAGGTCTTACCAACATGGTCAGAAGAACCAAAGAAGAGGCGCAGGAGACCCGCGCGAGCATTCTCGATGCGGCCGAACAGGTTTTCTTCGAGAAAGGGGTGTCACGCACCTCGTTAGCCGACATCGCCCAGGCTGCCGGTGTCACGCGCGGCGCCATTTACTGGCATTTCGAGCACAAAAGCGATCTCTTCACCGAAATGTTCGACCGCGTGCTGCTGCCGCTGGACGAACTCAAGGCCGCGTCGCAGGACCCTAACGAGCCCGACCCGCTTGGGCGGTTGATGGAAATCTGCGTGGTGTGTCTGCGCGATACGGCTAACGACCCGCGTCGCCGGCGCGTATTCGACATCCTGTTTCTGAAGTGTGAGCTGGTCGAGGAGATGGGACCGGTGATGGTGCGCTATCAGACCAATATGCGCGAAGGGCTTCTGAAGATCGAAGGGGGTCTGCGCAACGCGATCTCCAGGGGGCAGCTGCCCGCCGATCTCGATACGAAGCTGGCGGCCGCAATGGTGCATGCGTTTGTCAGCGGATCGCTCCGCGACATGCTGTTTCTTCCCGATGCCACCGATTTCGGCGCGCACGCGCAGCAGATGCTGGAAGGGATTTTCGATTCGCTGCGGTTGAGTCCGGCGTTGCGCAGGAAGACGGCGTAGTTGGCTGCGCGGTTTGCCACGCCGTTACCAACAACGCGACGCGTCGTCAGTGCTCGCTGATCCAGCGCGCCACGTACAACAGCAGCGCGACCACGAAGATCATCGCGGCCCACGCCCAGTTCGGCACCGCGCCGGGTCCCGTCGACCGGCGCGACACGCCCGGCAATACACCACGCGAGACACCGTGCGATGCGCTAGCCGTCCGTCCGGCCAGCGCGTTGTCGTGCTCGGTGCGCGAGCGGCGCGCGATGCCGCCCAGCGTGATCGGTCGCAGGAACACATGCTGCCGACGCCCCGCCGATCCACGCGCCCGGTTCGGACCTTGTCCATGCTTGGCCCGCACGACCGCGTTGAATTCGGTGAAAAAATCCTCGGCCAGTTGACGCAGCGCGTTCTCCAGCTGACGCGTCGGGAGTTCGGCAAGCGGCCCGGACGCCGTCGCCCAGACCGTGTACTCGATGCGCGTGCCACGCTCCCGACCCGCGCCGTGCGCGCCCTCTTCCGCGCGCAAACGCATTTCAATCTGACCGCGCAACGCACCGATGCCCTCGGCACGGGCCTTGAAGTTGATCGTGCGGCGCTGCGCATCGGCGGGACCGGAATCCTGACCCGCCACATGAGCGCGCACGTCGTAACGCGCGCGCAGCGGACCGAGCGGCACGGTCATGGTCAGCGTGTATTCGCCGTGGGAAAGACGGGTGAACGACTCGCAATTGTCGAGGCTGGCGCGCAACAGCGCGAGATCCTGCAAAGCCGCCCAGACGTCGGACGGCGCAAGCGGAATCCGTAATACGTCGTTCAGCTCCATACCAGCCTCCCCGATAAACGCGCGACCACGGGATCAGGATGTCTGATCGATGCGGTCGACGCGCGATGAGTAAAACGCGAGATACCCTTTGATTTGCATAGCCGGTTCGAGCGGCGCTTCGTAGCTCCACACGGCGTTTTCGATCAAACCGTCTTCGGTACGCAGATGAAAGTACGACGCGTCGCCTTTGAACGGGCAATGCGACGTATGTGCAGAACGTTCGAGCCGGGCCATGTTCACGTGTTCGCGCGGAAAATAGAACACATCCGGCAGACCGGTTTCGGAAAGCGTCAAACCTGCCTGCGTGTCGGCCATGGTCACGCCGCCGTGTATCACGCGCACCCGGTGACTATTGCCGCTGATCGAGATGGAGTGGCCGCCCGTGCTCGCGCCGGTACTACCGTGAGGGGTCTGGGCATCGCTCATGTCTCGCTCCGTGATGGTGTGCGGCAGGTTGCGTGTGATCCAACAGAAAAGCCACGGGACGCGCCCGTGGCTTCATTATCGGCCAAACTTCCGCCGATTGCGCGGCAGCGCTGCACGGCGTTCCGCGGCGGCCGCAGCGTCGCCGGAACGTTCAGCCGCTTACTTCGCGCCCCAGTAGAACGCGGCCTTGGTGTTGCCGCTGGCCGGGACGGTCACGGATTTCGACTGGTCGCGATCCTTGTATTGCGCGTGCACGGTGTAGTGGCCGGGATGCAGCTTGACCAGCATATAGGGCCCGCGCGACGACGTGTTCAGCACCTCGGTGTTGTGCGCGTCGACCACGCGTACCTTGACGTCGGCGACGAACTCGGAACCCGGTCCGGTGAAGCGCAGCGATAGCGGCCAGTGGCTTTGCGCCTGCTGCAGCGCCTTCGACTCGTCGAGGCCGACGCCGCCCGACACGAACGAGACATCGCCTTGCTGCTGGGTTTGCGGCATGCCGCCGCCGTTGTCGTTGCCCGCGCTGCTTTGGTCGGTGGTGCTGCCGCCAGTCGTGTCGCTTGCCTGTTGTGCATACGCGCCGCCCGCCAGACCGAGCGTGAGCGCTGCGCATACCGCAGCGGCTACGATCCTTCGCTGATTGCGTTGGGTTTTCATCGGTTCGCTCCTTGTTAAGGTCCTTGTCGTCCGGTATGCCTCGATGGGCCCGGATCAAGGCAGACGCAACCTGCATGCCAGGCGGTCTGCGGAACGGGGCGCTGGTTGGAAACGCTGGCGCGTCGCGGCTTGCGGCCAGCGAAGCCGCCGCTGCCCCCGGTTTTCGTCCGCCCAAAAGAAAACGGTCCGTTTGCAGTAAGTGCAAACGGACCGGCAAGCGTTACTTCAATCGCGGGCTGAAACGGGTGATGCGTCGGTCAAACTGCCATTGATGCGGCCGGCCGCACCGCCTGTTCAGCGCGGTGTCATCAGCCGAGATCGACCGGCACGAAGATTTGCGCGTTGTCACGCTGGATCAGCAGCGCGATGCTGTTACCGGCGCTGGAAATCATCTGCTTGAGCTGATCGACGCTCGCGACCGGCCGGCCGTTGACCGCCAGAATCACGTCGCCCGGCTGGATGCCGGCGCTTTCCGCCGCGCCGCCCGACTGCTGCACCAGCAGACCATGCGACACCGACGCGCCGCTCTTCTCTTCCGGCGTCAGCGGACGCACGGCCACGCCGAGACGGCCTTGCAACTGCGTCGGCTCATCGGCCTTGTTCGACGCGACCTTCGCATCCGACAACGAACCGATCGTCACCTTCAGGTCCTTCGTGGCCTTGTCGCGCCACACCTGCACCGTGGCCGAACTGCCCGGAGCCAGACCCGCAACCTGCGCCGGCAGATCCGACGAATCGTTGACCGGATCGCCGTTCACCGACAGGATCACGTCGCCAGGCTGCAAGCCGGCCTTCGCAGCCGGGCCACCCGGATCGACCGAGCTGACCAGCGCGCCGTTCGGCTTCTGCATGCCGAACGAGTTGGCGAGTGTCTGGTTCATCCCCTGCACGGCGACGCCGAGACGGCCGCGGCTCACATGGCCGGTCTTGACGATGTCGTCCTTGACCTTGATCGCTTCGTTGATCGGAATCGCGAACGACAGGCCCTGGAAGCCACCGGTCTGCGAATAGATCATCGAGTTGATGCCGATCACTTCGCCTTGCAGATTGAACAGCGGCCCGCCCGAATTGCCCGGATTCACCGGCACATCGGTCTGGATGAACGGCGTGTAGTTTTCGTTCGGCAGCGAGCGCGATTTCGCGCTGATGATGCCCGAGGTCACGGTGTTGTCGAAGCCGTACGGCGAACCGATCGCGACCACCCACTGACCGACCTTGCTCTGACGCGGATCGCCGATCTTCACGGTCGGCAGATTGCCCGCGTCGATCTTCAGCACGGCGACGTCGGACTGCTTGTCGGCGCCGACCACTTTCGCCTTGAATTCGCGCTTGTCGGTGAGCTTCACGGTGACGACGTTCGCGCCGTCCACCACGTGCGCGTTGGTCAGGATGTAGCCGTCGCTGCTGACGATGAACCCCGAACCCAGGCTCGCGCTCGGCTGATCCTGAGCGTCGCCACCGCCGTCGCCGCCCTGCATGCCCGGTACACCGCCGAAGAAGTGCTTGTAGAACTGATAGAACGGATCGCTCGGATCGATCGGCAACTGGTTGCCGCCAGCGCTCGGGCCGTTACCACCATTGCCGCGCAGCGCCGCCTGTTTGACCACGTGCTTCGCGCTGATGTTGACGACGGCTGGGCCGTACGTTTCGACCAGACCGGAGAAGTCGGGAATACCGGTTTTGGCGGCGGCTTCGGCTGGCATCATGGCGGCCTGCACGGGCGAGATCACCTGCGGCGCGGGCAGATCGCGATGACCCGCCACATAGCCGGCGGAAAGCGCAACGGCAATAGCCACTGCAACAGCGCTGCGGGACAAGGTTTTCGCGTTCATCGTGCACTCCTGACTGGAGAAAAGAGACTTTGGGGATGTCAAGGAGCGTACGTGCTGTCACTTAAAAGAGTCTTAAGCAATCGGAGGAACCTTATTTGCGATAGAGCGTCGCCTTTAATCAAGGTTTTTTACGGCTTTTGCGTGAGAAACAGCATCGTTTTTCAGAAGCGAATGGTGACCTGCAATCCACCCGCCGACGATTCATCGAGCGAGACGGTTGCGTGGTGCTGCGTGGCGATCCGGCGCACGATCGCCAACCCCAGCCCGCTACCGGCAACGTCCGTGCGCGCGCGATTGGCACCCGCGCCCGCACGATAAAACCGGTCGAACACGCGATCGCGGTCGGCGGGTTCGATCCCCGGGCCGCTGTCGGCGATGCGCACCACCGGACGCCCGCCCTCCGCCCGCAGACTGACGTCGACGCGCCCGCCGTGCGGCGTGTACTTGGCGGCGTTATCGACGAGATTATTGAACATCACGCGTAGCGCGTCGGCGTCACCGGTAACGGTCGCGGCGTCGCTCGTCTCGATGCCCAGATCCACTCCGCGATTCTCCGCAAGCGGCGCGTAAGCCACCACGCACTCCTGCAGCAGCGCGCGCAAATCGATCGGGTTGGCTACCGCCAGGCCGTCCGGTTCGGAACGCGCGAGCGCGAGCAACTGCTCGGCAAGCCGCGTGGCCCGCGTGACGCCGGCCTGAAGATCGGCGAGCGCATCGCTACGGGCGGCATCGTCCTTTGCGCGACCGACGAGTTGCGCCTGAATCTGCACGGCGGCAAGCGGCGTGCGCAATTCGTGCGCGGCATCGGCGACAAAGGCTTTCTGGATATCCAACGCGGTCGCGAGCCGATGCAGAAGGCCGTTCAACGCGCGCACCAGCGGCTGCACTTCGAGCGGCAGACGCTGATCCGGCAACGGATCGAGCGCTTCGGGATGACGCGCGTCGAGCGCGCTGGTGACGCGCCGCAACGGCCTGAGCCCGCGCCCGACGATCACCCACACCGCCATGCCCATCAGCGGCAGCAGCACGATCAGCGGCCACAGCGTCCGCAACGCGACGTTGGCCGCGAGCCGGTTGCGCACCGACACCGGCTGCGCAAGCTGCACGACGTTATCGCCGACGATCGCGCCATACACGCGCCACTCGCCGCGTTCGGTATGTTCCGTCGAAAACCCCAGCTCGGCGCGCGGCGCGAGCGGCGCGCTCGGCCGCGAGTAGTACATGAGCACGCCATTGCGATTCCAGATTTGCAGCACGATGCCTTCGTCGCCGGTATCGCGCGAACCGAGCACCTGCGAGAACGGTTCGGACGGCAGCGCGGCGGCGATCTGCTCCAACTGGTAATCGAAGAGTTCGTTGGCTTCGGCGAGCGCCTGCCGGTAAATCAGCCATCCTGCAATGCCGACGCCGAGCAGCACGAGCGCCAGCAACCAGACCAGCAACTGTCGGCGAATCGAACGCATCGGCTCAGGCGTCCTTCGCGATCATGTAGCCCAGGCCGCGCACATTGCGGATCAGTTCCGCGCCGAGTTTTTTGCGCAGCGCGTGAATATAGACTTCGACGGTATTGCTGCCGATCTCCTCGCCCCAGCCATACATTTTTTCTTCGAGCTGGCTTTTCGACAGCACCGCGCCGGGCCGTGCGAGCAGCGCCTCGAGCAACGCGAATTCGCGCGCGGACAACGCGACCGGCGCGCCGTCGAGCGTGACCTGATGCGACGCGGGATCGAGCGTGAGATTGCCGTGGCGGATCGTCGAATCGCTGCGGCCCGACTGACGGCGAATCAGCGCGCGCATCCGCGCACCGAGTTCGTCGAGATCGAAAGGTTTGACGAGGTAATCGTCGGCACCCGCATCGAGCCCTTTGACGCGATCGGCAATCGCGTCGCGCGCGGTGACGATCAGCACCGGCAGCGCATGGCCGCGCGCGCGCAAGGTGCGCAGCACGTCGAGGCCGTCGCGTTTGGGCAGGCCGAGGTCGAGCAGAACCAGATCGTAAGGTTGCCCGGACGCCGCGCGGATCGCCGATTCACCGTCTTCCACCCAGTCGACCGCGAAACCCTCGCCGCGCAACGCCTTGCGCACGCCTTCGGCGATCATCCGGTCGTCTTCGACTAGCAAAATGCGCATGGTTGTCCGTTCCGAAACATTTGATGATGCCGCATTCTAGCGCCCGCCCCCGCCATCCGCGGCGCGTGCTGCTTTTTTCACCTCAGCCTGGCGGCATGTCACTACAATGGGCGCTTTGCGTCGCGCGGCGGCGATTGCGGTTTGCGAGTGCTGCTCGCGTATGCGAAATGCGTCATTTCTTCGACGCGTCGGCGCGTTGGCCAATACCACTTGCGCACGATGCAGCCGCTGAACTGACGCGTCCCGCCATGCGCCGACACAACCCGGATGGCCGCGTGCCCCACGCCCCGACATTTTGCTTGTTCGCCCGTTCATGACGCACGCTTTTCTGTTCTCTATCGCACGCCGCCTGGCGCAGCGTCCACGTCGCTCTTCTGCCTCCACCGTTCCCGCGTCCGCACAGATTGCGCCGCATGCGGCGGCATGGCTGCTCGCCTGCGCCACGCTCACGTCGGGCGCTGTGCTGCCGCTTGCCGCGCAGGCTCGTGTCAAGGCTGTGCATCCCAGCGTCAACGTTACGACGGTGTTGCCGCAACCGGTCATGGCAGGCTTGCAGCGCGCGCATGTGCCGTTGTCGTCGATCAGCGTGGTGGTGGAAAAAGTCGGCGACCGTACGCCGCTGCTCGCGCTGAACGCGGGCAAGCCGATGATGCCCGCGTCGACGATGAAGCTCGTCACCACTTATTCCGGCCTGTCGATTCTCGGCCCCGACTACCGCTGGCGCACCAGCGCGTACGCGGACGGCACGCTCGACGGCAACGGCGTGCTGCACGGCAATCTGTACATTCAGGGCACCGGCGATCCGAAGCTCGTGCCCGAAGAACTGATCGATCTCGTTCAGAAGATCCACAAGGCGGGTATCAACGGAATCGACGGCGCGCTGGTGCTCGACAAGCGCTACTTCGATCCGTCCACTCGCGACCTGCCGCCGTTCGACGACGACGCCACCGCGCCTTACAACGTCGGCCCCGATCCGCTGCTCTACGCGTTTAAATCGCTGTCGTTCACGCTGACGCCGTCGCCCGACGGCAAGGTCACGATCGACGTGCTGCCCGCGCTGTCGCAATTGCAGATCGACAACCAGATGCGCGCAGTCAACGGCCCGTGCCGTGGCGACGCAGCCTCGGTTTCGCCGACCGTGACGCCGCAGCCGAACGGCACCGTGGTCGCATCGTTCACCGGCGACTACTCGATGCGCTGCGATCCGCGCACGATCAACGTGGCGGTGCTCGATCACTCGGCATTTTTTGCAGGCGGTTTCCTCGCGCTGTGGCAGCAGACCGGCGGCACCTTCACCGGCGCGACGCGCGAAGGCGCGGTGCCGTTCGGCGCGAAACTCGTGGCGACGCACGAGGGGCCGGTGCTGTCCGACATCGTTCGCGACATCAACAAGTTCAGCAACAACACGATGGCGCGCAATCTGTTCCTGACGATCGGCGCAGCCGAAGAAAAACCGCCGGCGACGCCGGCCAAATCGGCTCGTGCAATCGAGGCGTTTTTGCGCCGCGATGCCGTCGACATGCAATACCTGTCGCTCGACAACGGCTCGGGTCTGTCGCGCGACGAACACGTCACCGCGCTGTCGCTCGCCGATCTGCTGCAGCGGGCCAACGCGAGCCCGGTCGCGCAGGTATTCGTGGAGTCGCTGCCGATTGCGGGTGTCGACGGCACGATGCGCAACCGCCTGACCAATCGCGGCGCGGGCGGCAATGCGCACATCAAGACCGGCACGTTGCGCGACGTGCGTGCAATTGCAGGCTATGTGGCATCGGCGGACGGTAACAGTTACGTGGTCGTGAGCCTGATCAACGATCCGCATTCGGAAGCCGCGCGCGCCGCGCACGACGCGTTGCTCGAATGGGTCTATGAAGGGCCGTCGCAAGGTTTTACCAAGGTCGCCGATCCCGTCGAAGAGCCGCGCAGCAAGCCCAGGAAAAACCCGCGCAAGCGCGCGAGCCACTGAGGATTCATTCTAGCGAAGGCGCGCGCGGCAACGTCCTGAGCGTGTACGCTGTCGGGCAGTGTTTGACACGCGTGTGAAACGCGCGGCAAACACGCAACATGCAGCATAAGCCGCGCAAACGCAGGGCATCGCGCGGCACACTCGAACGACAACGACACCACCCGCTGCGACCACGCAGCGGTCAGGGACCACGGAGGAAGACACCATGCAATTCGATGCCGAATTGCTGCTGCTCGCCATGGCGCCAGTCTTTCTCGCATGCATCGGCTGGGAGGCGTGGCACCTGCGGCGCACACGGCCGGGCGCGCAGCTTTATAGCTGGCGCGACACGCTGTGCAACGCTGCGCTCGCCCTCATGCAGCAGGCCGCCGACAAGCTCGCGTGGCTCGCCATCATCCCCGTCTACGCTTTCTTCTACGAGCACTACCGCATCCACACATGGCCGGCGACGTGGGTGTCGTTCATCGTGCTGTTCGTTGCGCAAGACCTGCTCTACTACGTGTTCCATCGATGCAGCCATCGGGTGCGCTGGCTGTGGGCCGCACACGTCGTGCATCACTCGTCGGAGCGGATGAATTTTTCGACCGCGTTCCGTCAGAGCCTGATGTATCCGGTCGCCGGCATGTGGCTGTTCTGGATCCCGCTTGCCGTGCTCGGCTTTCCACCGAAGCAGATCGTCGCGATCGTGCTGATCAATCTCGGCTTCCAGTTTTTCGTGCATACGCAGGCCATCGGCAAGCTCGGCTGGCTCGAATACGTGTTCAATACGCCGTCCATTCATCGCGTGCACCACGCGCGCAACGACCGTTATATCGACCGGAACTATGCGGGCGTGCTGGTGCTCTGGGATCGCCTGTTCGGCAGCTATGTCGACGAAGATTCACACGACGCGCCGGTGTACGGCATCGTCGAGCCGCTTCACACCTATAACCCGCTGAAGGCGACGTTTCACGAATGGGCGTCGATGGCCGCCGATTTCGCGAGCGTGCGCGGCTGGCGCAACAAGTGGCGCGCGCTGTTCGCGCCGCCCGCGTGGGCAGCGAATTATCATGCGCGCCGCGCCGCCGGCTCGCCGCTGATGAATCCTGCATCGAGCGACCAAACGGGTGATCAATCCGGCATCGGTGAAAACCATCAAGCTGCGTTTCAAACGCCGCGCAGACCGTGAAAAATTCTGTAAGCTGCGCTCACGCCGCCGACGCGGTGGACGCTGCCTGCAACACATGGCGCAAAGGCCACACATACGAGGAGATGTAGTCAACATGAAGCAAACAGCATCGAAGAAACAGCAATGGTTGCGTGTCAAACAGATCGCCGTGGCAAGCGCCGCGTTCGCGATGCTCGCTGCCTGCGGCGGCGGTAGCGACAACAACAATTCGAGCAGCAGCACGCCGGCAGGGGGCGTCAAATTGCAGGTGGTGTCGTTCGGCGACAGCCTGTCGGACGTCGGCACCTATGCACCGGTGATTCAGGCGAGCTTCGGCGGCGGCCGCTTCACGACCAACCCAGGCGAAGTGTGGACGCAGAAGGTCGCCGAATACTACGGCGACACGCTGACGGCGGCGTACCTCGGCGGCTTCGGTCAGCCGCTGACCGCAACGGGCGGCCTGGGCTACGCGCAGGGCGGCTCGGATGTCGTCAATGCTGAAGGCGAAGGTTGGGCGCCGAACAATGCGGCGGCCACGACGGTGCCGGTCGTGACTCAGGTGCAGAACTACCTGAGCGCGCATACGAGCTTCAATTCGAACCAGCTCGTGCTGATCAACGGCGGCGCGAACGACATCTTCCAGTTTGCCGATACCACCGGAAGCCTGGCTGCCCTCGGCGCAGCGCTGCAGACGCAATACCCGCTGCTGGTGCAGGCCGGCACGTTGCCGAACACGCAGGCAGGTCAGGTGACGTTCATCGCCGGCTACCTGCAGCAATTGGCCAACCCGCAGATCGCGCAAGCCGCTGCCGCGCTCGCTGCGCAAATCAATACCATCGTTGCTTCGGGTGCAACCCACGTGGTGGTGTCGACGGTGCCGGACATCGGCAACACGCCGCTCGGCGTCGCCGCCGAAGCAGCAACGCCTGGCGCGGCTGCGCTGTTGTCAGGGGTCACTGCGGCTTACAACGGCATTCTGATTCAGGCCCTGACGGCCTACGGCCTCCTGGGAACCGGCAAGGTGATCGTCGCCGACGCGTTCACGTGGCTCGATCAGCAGTTGCCGAACTACAAGGCGCTGGGCTTCACGGTGTCGAACACCGGCACGGCATGTAACCTCACCACCATGGTCGCGAACGCAACGGCCTACGGTACGGCGAATCCGGCGGCGACCAACGGTCTTACCCCGGCCGAGTACGGTGCGCAGTTCGGTTCGTCGCTGTTCTGCTCGCCGCAAACCTACACGGTGGCCGGCGCCGACCAGACCTACATGTTCGCCGATACGGTGCACCCGAGCACGCACACGCACGCGCTGTTCGCGCAGTACGTTCAGACGCAGATTGCTGCGAGCGGTTTGGGTAAGTAACGGAATGAGGGACGCGCGCCTGATGGCGCGCAGTACCTGGTGTATCGAAAGCGCCTGGCATAGTTATGCCGGGCGTTTTTTATTGCGGTGGACGGTTAGTGCGAATGTCGCGGGAATGCCTGGTTGCGTGTATGGCCAGTCGGCTACCAGTGGCCCACTAACGACTCATTTGAAAAAACGAATCGCCGCCAGCCATCACGAGCGATGAAACCCAACGCCGTCAGCTCTGCGCCTCGAAAGCCGCTGCCGCACGTCCCAAACGATCGTTCACCGCGATCCATTCGATCGTATCCGGTAACTTCTCGATCAGAATCTGCGTGACGTTCGCTCGATCCAACGCGCGCAGCAAGCCATACAACTCACGCGCGTAGACGTGCGGATCTTCGGGCGCGGCAATGAAATGCACGCCTTCGGCATCGGCCCAATGACCGGCACGCGACGCGCGCGCCACCAGCGCCACGCGCTCGCCCGCATCACGCGCGATCAGCAACGGCTCCAGCGCGTTGAAGGGCAACAGCGCCAACGGCGTGCGCGGCGCGTAATGCGCTTTCAACGTGCCGGAAGCACGCGGTGCGGTTGCATCCGAACCATCGGGTAGACGCGGCGCTTCGCCGAGGACGTCGGCGATATCTTGCGGCGTCACGCGGCCCGGTCTCAATAGCGCGGGAAAACCGCGCGACAAATCGAGAATGGTCGATTCGATGCCGACATCGGACGCGCCGCCGTCGAGCACGTGAATCGAACTGCCGAACTCGTCGCGCACATGCTGCGCCGTGGTCGGGCTCACATGCCCAAAGCGATTCGCCGACGGCGCGGCCACGCCGCCATGTCCGCCGCGCAAAGCACTGAACGCTTCCAGCAGCGCTTGCGCCACCGGGTGCGACGGGCAACGCAGCCCCACGGAATCCTGCCCGCCACTGACCGCTGCCGGAATTCGCGCGGCTCGCTTCAGAATCAACGTCAGCGGGCCGGGCCAGAACGCGTCGATCAGACGCTGCGCTTCAGCGGGCAGATGCTCGACCCAGTAATTCGGATCACCCTGCGGCGCCAGATGCACGATGACGGGATGATTCGCCGGTCTGCCCTTCGCCGCGTAAATGCGCGCGACGGCATCGGGACTCTCGGCGTCGCCGCCGAGTCCGTACACGGTCTCGGTCGGGAATGCGACCAGACCACCCGCGTCGAGCAACGCAGCCGCGTGCTCGATCTGCGCGGCGCTCACAGGCAATGCGCTCGCGGCGCCTTCAGCGGGTTTCTGTTGATCCGGCATGGTGCTCGCGTCAGCTCGTGATGATGTGCAGAAGCCGCGCGCAATCGCGCCCAGCCGTGCGGGCTTCTTCGAGCGATGCCGCCGTGAAGTTGATATGACCCATCTTGCGGCCACAGCGGGCTTCTTCCTTGCCGTATAGATGCAGACGCGCCGCCGGCATCGCCGCGACTTCGTGCCATGGCGGCGTGACCGCCGCGCCCTTCGGGCCGTCCGGGAACCACACGTCGCCGAGAATGTTCAGCATGACTGCCGGCGAGTGCTGACGCGTGTCGCCGAGCGGCATGCCGGTCATCGCGCGAACCTGCTGTTCGAACTGGCTGGTCGCGCAGGCGTCGACGGTGTAATGGCCGGAATTGTGCGGACGCGGCGCCATTTCGTTGGCGACCAGCGAACCGTCTTCGAGGATGAAAAACTCCACGCACAGCACGCCCACGTAGCCAAGCTTCTCGGCGATTTGCAGCGCGGCTTGCTGGGCCTGCTCGACCAGCGTCGGGCTTGCGTCCGGCGCGGGGACGATGGTGTGCGACAGCACACCGTCGCGGTGCGTGTTCTGCGCCAGCGGATACACCACCGACGCGCCGCTCGAAGCGCGCGCGATCAACGCGGACACTTCGAACTTCAGCGGCAGGCGTTTTTCCAGCACGCAGGCAACACCGGCGAGCGACGCATGCGCCTCGCGCACTTCTTCGGCATTGCGTACGCGAATCTGGCCTTTGCCGTCGTAGCCCATGCGGGCCGTTTTGAGGATGCCCGGCAGCACGGCTTCGAGTGCGGCGTCGTCGAGCGCGGCGAGCGCGTCCGACGACTCGATCACTACGTGCGGCGCCACCGTCACGCCCGACGACGCGATAAATCGCTTCTCGGCAATCCGGTCCTGGGCGACGGCCACGCAGCGGCCCGCCGGGCTCACGAACGTGGTCTTCGCGAGAAAGTCGAGGCTCGCGGCCGGCACGTTCTCGAATTCGGTCGACACCGCCGCGCACAGCCGCGCGAGTTCGGTCAACGACGCTTCGTCGTCGTAAGCCGCGCGCAGATGGCGATCGGCGACGGCGCCCGCCGGACTGTTTTCGTCCGGGTCGAGTACGGCGACGCGATAGCCCATGGACTGGGCGGCAAAACAGAACATGCGGCCGAGCTGGCCGCCACCGACCATGCCAAGCCATGCGCCTGGCAGAATCGGTGAAACCGGTGTGTTGTCTGGGTTCATCTTAGTGGTCGGTCGCGGCCGGGTGGGCCTCGAGAAAGCAGGCACCCGGCCGGGGGTCAGACAGGGGACGTCTTATATCAATCAGCCCGCGCGATTACAGCGCCGGCAATACCATTGCGTGAGCCGCTTCGTTCTGGCGCACGCGGAACGCAGCCAGTTTCTCCGCGTATTCGTCGCTCGTGCCGGCGAGCAGCGACACCGCGAACAGCGCAGCATTCGCCGCACCCGCTTCGCCGATCGCAAACGTCGCAACCGGCACGCCCTTCGGCATCTGCACGATGGAGTGCAACGAATCGACGCCCTTCAGATACTTGCTCGCGACCGGCACGCCGAGCACCGGCACCGTGGTCTTCGCGGCCAGCATGCCCGGCAGATGCGCCGCGCCGCCCGCGCCCGCGATGATCGCGCGGATGCCGCGCTCACGCGCACTTTCAGCATAGGCGAACATTTCGTCGGGCATACGGTGCGCCGACACAACCTTCGCTTCGTACGGCACGCCGAATTCCTGCAAAATCGCCACGGCGTTCTTCATGACTTCCCAGTCGGAACTGGAGCCCATCAGCACGCCGACGACCGGCGCGCCATGCGTATGGGCAGTTTGAGCTTCACTCATCTTACGGCTTCCCTGTTTCTCGAACGGTACTGATACGACAAGCGCGTAGTCAGGCGAGCTTCTGACCGGTCAGACGTTCGAGCGCTTCCTGATACTTTTCGCCCGTCTTCGTGACCACGTCGTCCGGCAGCTTCGGCGCCGGCGGTTCTTTCGCCCACGCCTGCGTTTCGAGCCAGTCGCGCACGAACTGCTTGTCGAACGACGGCGGGTTGGTGCCGACCTGATACTGGTCAGCCGGCCAGAAGCGCGACGAGTCGGCGGTCAGCGCTTCGTCCATCAGGTACAGCTTGCCGTGGTTGTCCAGACCGAATTCGAACTTCGTGTCCGCGATGATGATGCCGCGGGTCGCAGCGTAGTCTGCCGCTTCCTTGTACAGCCTGATCGAGATGTCGCGGATCGTCGCCGACAGTTCGGTGCCGATGCGGCGCTCCATGTCGTCGTACGTGATGTTTTCGTCGTGATGGCCCATTTCGGCCTTGGCTGCCGGCGTGAAGATCGGCTCAGGCAGCTTCTGTGCGTTTTGCAGACCCGGCGGCAGTTCGACGCCGCACACCGAACCGGTTGCCTGGTAGTCTTTCCAGCCGCTGCCGGCCAGGTAGCCGCGCACCACCGCTTCGACCAGAATCGGCTCGAGGCGCTTGACGACTACCGCCCGGCCCTTCACCTGCTCGACTTCGTCGGCCGCGACCACGGATTCGGGCGCGACGCCCGTCAGATGGTTCGGCACCACGTGCGCGAGTTTGTCGAACCAGAAGTTCGCCATTTCGTTGAGCACGCGACCCTTATTCGGAATCGGCTCGCCCATGATGACGTCGAACGCCGACAGACGGTCGGTCGTGACGATCAGCAACCGGTCGTTGCCCACCGCATAGTTGTCGCGGACTTTACCGCGGCCGAGCAGCGGCAGCGAGTGGAGCGTAGATTCGTAGAGGGTAGACATCGTCGTGGTTCGCTAAAAGTGAGGCAAAAAGTGTGACCGGAACAAAAGGGAAACGCCGTTCCCCCGATGATGCGGGAACGGCGATCTAACGACAACCTGGCCGGATGGCCAGGTGTAGAGCCTGTTACAGCTTAACGGACGACCTGCGCCAGCTCGCCCGACTTGTACTTCTCCGCGATTTTATCAAGCGAGAGCGGCTTGATCTTGCCAGCCTGGCCTTCGCAGCCGAATTGCATGTAACGGTCGATACAAACCTTCATCGCCGCTTCGCGCGCCGGCTTCAGATAATCGCGCGGATCGAACTTGCCCGGGTTGGTCGCCATGTAGCGGCGGATCGCGCCGGTAATCGCCAGACGCAGGTCGGTGTCGATGTTGACCTTGCGCACGCCGTTACGGATGCCTTCCTGAATTTCTTCGACCGGCACGCCGTAGGTTTCCTTCATATCGCCGCCGAATTCGCGGATTTCAGCCAGCAATTCCTGCGGCACCGACGACGAACCGTGCATCACCAGGTGCGTGTTCGGAATGCGCTGGTGAATTTCCTTGATGCGCTGAATCGACAGAATGTCGCCCGTCGGCTTCTTGCTGAACTTGTACGCGCCGTGCGACGTGCCGATCGCGATGGCCAGTGCGTCGCACTGCGTCAGCTTGACGAAGTCGGCTGCCTGCTCCGGGTCGGTCAGCAATTGCTCGCGGGTCATCTTGCCTTCCGCGCCGTGGCCGTCTTCCTTGTCGCCCTGCATGGTTTCGAGCGAACCGAGCACGCCCAGTTCAGCCTCGACCGTGATGCCGATGGAGTGCGCCGCTTCAACAACCTTGCGCGACACGTCCACGTTGTACTCGTACGATGCCACCGACTTGCCGTCGGCCTCGAGCGAACCGTCCATCATCACGCTGGTGAAACCGCTGCGAATCGCCGCCATACAGACCGCCGGCGACTGCCCGTGGTCCTGGTGCATCACGACCGGAATATGCGGATACGACTCGACCGCTGCTTCGATCAGATGACGCAGGAACGCTTCGCCAGCGTACTTACGTGCGCCCGCGGACGCCTGCATGATGACCGGGGCATTGACCTTGTCGGCCGCTGCCATGATGGCCTGCACCTGCTCCAGATTGTTCACGTTGAATGCCGGAAGGCCATAACCGTTTTCGGCGGCATGGTCCAGCAGTTGACGCATTGATACGAGAGGCATGCTTTAACTCCATAGATTGAAACGAATTCTTGTGCCGTCGGCATCTATTTGGCGATTTTTCCGCGGTGCAAACTGCATGCCCGTCACACGATGGCTTAAAACGTCGAGCGTTCCTGGCGCTTCCAGACGCAATTGAAGCCTGTGTGCCGCCTCTCGCGGGGCATGTCAGTCTGCACCGCTCAATCGACCCTGCGCCGATCAAGCAGTCACTTCTCAATACGGCTCGCCGACCCGCACAATTTTCAGCGTATTGGTGCCGCCAGCCTGACCCATCGGCTCGCCGACGGTCAGCACGACCATGTCGCCGTGCGACGCGTAACCCTTCTTCACCACGGTTTCCAGCGCCTGTTGCAACGCGGTGTCGCGGTCGGTGTTGGTGTCCAGATGCAGCGAAGTCACGTTGCGGTACAGCGCCATAGCCCGCTCACTGCCGATTCGCGGCGTGAGCGCGAAGATCGGCACGTGGGTCCAGTGACGCGACATCCACAACGCGGTCGAGCCGGATTCGGTCAACGCGACAATCGCCTTCGCGCCGAGGTGGAACGCCGTGAACAGCGCGCCCATCGCGATCGACTGGTCGATGCGGGTGAACGTGCGGTCGAGGAAATCCTTGTCCAGTTCCGACTGTTCCGACTTCTCGGCTTCGACGCAGATCGCCGCCATCGTCTCGATGGTCTGCACCGGGTATTTGCCCGCCGCCGATTCCGCCGACAGCATCACCGCGTCCGTGCCGTCGAGCACCGCGTTCGCGACGTCCGACACTTCGGCGCGGGTCGGCACCGGCGCGTAGATCATCGACTCCATCATCTGGGTCGCGGTGATCACGAACTTGTTCGACTCGCGCGCCATGCGGATCATCCGCTTTTGCAGCGCCGGCACTGCGGCATTGCCCACTTCCACCGCCAGATCGCCGCGCGCGACCATGATGCCGTCCGACGCGTCGAGAATGCCTTGCAGCGCCGGAATCGCTTCGGCGCGCTCGATCTTCGCGATCATCTTCGGCTTGATGCCGTACGGCGCACCGGCGATGTTCGCCAGTTGCCGGGCCATTTCCATGTCGGTCGCGTTCTTCGGGAACGACACGGCCACGTAATCGACACCGAGCGACATCGCCGTGCGGATGTCTTCCATGTCTTTCGCGGTCAGCGCGGGGGCCGTCAAACCGCCACCCTGACGGTTGATGCCCTTGTTGTTCGACAGCTCGCCACCGATCTTCACGATCGTGTGAATCTCGCTGCCAATTACGCGTGCGACGTTCAGGACGATCAGGCCGTCGTTGAGCAACAGCACGTCGCCTGCTTTCAGATCGCGCGGCAGGTCCTTGTAATCGAGACCGACGCGTTGTTCGTTGCCGAGTTCGCATTCGGCGTCGAGGATGAACGGCTCGCCGGCAACGAGCATGATCTTGCCGTTTTCAAATTTGCCGACCCGGATTTTCGGGCCCTGCAGGTCCGCCATGATGGCGACTTCGCGGCCGGCCTGACGGGCCGCCTCGCGCACGAATTCGGCGCGTTGGCGGTGGTCGTCGGCGGTGCCGTGCGAGAAATTGAGCCGCACCACGTCCGCTCCTGCCTGAATCATTTGCAGCAGGACTTCCGGCGTGCTGGAAGCCGGTCCGATGGTAGCGACAATCTTGGTAGCGCGATGCATGAGTCTCCTCGTCTGGATGGGATCGCTGGGAAAAGCGCTGCGAGTCGGATGCGGAGGCTGCGCACCGAAAGATGATGCGAGGGGTTGCGCGCCGGTTGAAACCAGCGTCGCTTTATTGGTAAAGGCGGTGTTCGAGACCAGCACGGGGGGTGCCGGTGGGGGCGCGAGCTCTGCGTGTTCGTGCGGGAGTTCAGCCTGCGACGGCGCGTTCTGCGCAACAGGGTCAGCGGACGATTCCGCTGCTTCGTCGATGGTGGCCGTGGTCAACTCCGCGAGCGCGAGAGACGAGCCGGATTGTTCTGCTTCAACTGACGCTGCAGACGCCGCCGGAGTGGCGGCGGAGCGCACTGCGCGCTCCCCTGCCGTCGTTGCTGCGGTGCCGCGCGCCGGTTTGGCGCCGCGCGTTTTAGCAGACTTTGTCGAGGGGGAGCGCGTCGTCACGTTAAGCCCGCGATTCCAGGATTTCGACAGCCGGCAACTTCTTGCCTTCGAGGAACTCGAGGAAGGCGCCGCCGCCCGTCGAGATGTAGCTGATTTTTTCCTGGATGCCGTACTTGGCGATGGCCGCGAGCGTGTCGCCGCCGCCTGCAATCGAGAACGCGCCCGACTTGGCGATCGCGTCTGCCAGCGTCTTCGTGCCGTTGCCGAACTGGTCGAATTCGAACACGCCGACCGGTCCGTTCCACACGATCGTGCCGGCCTTTTCGAGCTGCGAGGCGAGCGTTTTCGCGGTTTCCGGTCCGATGTCGAGGATCATGTCGTCGTCTTGAACATCGGCGACTGCCTTGATTTCGGCCTTGGCGGTGGGCGAAAACTCTTTCGCAGTCACCACGTCGACGGGGATCGGCACCGAGGCGCCACGGGCCTTCGCGGATTCGATAATGGCTTTGGCTTCTTCGAGCAGATCGGCTTCGGCCAGCGACTTGCCGATCTTCAGGCCGGCAGCCAGCATGAACGTATTGGCAATGCCGCCGCCGACGATCAACTGATCCACCTTGTCGGCGAGCGACTTCAGAATGGTCAGCTTGGTCGACACCTTCGAGCCGGCGACGATCGCCACCAGCGGACGCTTCGGCGCGCCGAGCGCCTTGCCGAGCGCTTCGAGTTCAGCCGCGAGCAGCGGACCGGCGCAAGCGACCGGCGCGTACTTCGCGATGCCGTGGGTGGTGGCTTCGGCGCGGTGTGCGGTGCCGAACGCGTCGTTCACGTAGATGTCGCAGAGCTTCGCCATTTTCTGCGCGAGCTCGTCGGAATCTTTCTTTTCGCCCTTGTTGACGCGGCAGTTTTCCAGCAGCACGACCGAACCCGGCGCCACGTTCACGCCGTTTTCGACCCAGTTCGCCACCAGCGGCACGTCGCGGCCGAGCAGGTCGGCGAGGCGCCTGGCGACCGGTGCGAGCGAGTCTTCCGGCTTGAAATCGCCCTCGGTCGGGCGGCCCAGGTGCGAGGTGACCATCACGGCCGCGCCTGCGTCGAGCGCCGCCTTGATAGCCGGCACGGAGGCGCGGATACGGGTGTCTTCGGTGATGTTGCCTTGATCGTCCTGCGGCACGTTCAGATCGGCGCGGATAAACACGCGTTTGCCGGACAACTTGCCTTCGGCGATCAGATCGGAGAGACGCAATACCTTGTTCATGGGCGTGTGTGTGCGAGTTGATGAGAAGGCGGTGACGGGCGACGCGCGCGCTTCAAGCGCGGCAGACTCCAGCGCTTTTGCACAACGGCGGCTCCACAGGATCGGGCGCGGGCGGCATGGCCGCAGTTCTCGCGCCCTGCACCGGCGCGCTCAACCCGGAAACGAGCATTTTAACCGATCCAAACTGCCTTCTGACCCGCAACTGGGCGAATGACGCGTATTTGAAGATAAGCCTGCCGTGGTGCGACGCAACATTTTCAATCGTTCCAATTACATGAAGACGCGCAACAGAGTGAACACGACCATTCCGGTGACAATCGTGCCGAGCATGGTGCGCCGCCACAAAAACCAGCCGAGACCAGCCAGCGTCGCGTAAAACTCGTGATTGGACGGCGCGAACGACAGGCCGTCGGGCGTCGCCAGCACGTCGGGCAACACCACGGCGGCCAGCGCCGCGGCCGGGGCGTAGCGCAGCATCCGTTGCACACGGCCCGGCAAAACCGTGCGCTCGCCGCCGATTAGAAACATCGCGCGTGTCAAAGCGGTGACGAAGGTCATGCCGAAAATGGCGAGCCAGATTTGCGTGGATGTCATCGGGAATCTCCGGCGCTGTTGCGGATGCGGCGCAGATCGGCGCGCTCGACCATCAGGTCGGCGGCGCTGCCGGCCACGATCGCCGCAATCACCGCAAGCGGCAGCGCGAGCCGGTACGGCAGGTCGAAAGCGAGCAGCGAGACGACGCCCGCAATCGCGACCGCCACCAGCGTGGAACGCGTCGCGATCGCCGACACCATGATGGGCAGCAAGGCCAGCGTGCCCGCCAGCGCCAGCCCCCAGTTATCGGGGATCAGGCTCGCGAGCAGGATGCCCGCAATCGACGACACCTGCCACGACAGCCAGCTCGACAGCGCCATGCCCCAGTAGTAAGCCTCCTTGCCCGGCACGTAGCCCGGCGCGAAGCTCTTCTTCTGGAACAGCAGATAGATGACGTCGCCGTTGAAATAGCCGAGCACGATGCGCCGCCACATCGGCAAATAGGAGAAATGCGGCGCGAGGCCGACGCTGAAAATGACGAAACGCGTGTTGACCATGGCCGCTGTGAGCAGCACGGTCCAGATCGGCAGTTTGGCGGCGAGCAGCGGCAGCACCGCCAATTGCGACGAGCCGGCGTAGCACAGCAGCGACATGGTGAGCGACTGCGGCAGCGTCAGCACCGACTTGCTCATCGCGATGCCGGTGACCAGCCCCCACGAGAAAATCGCCATCAGCGTGGGTGCGTAGTCGCGCGCGCCCTGACGGAAGGCACGGCGATCGAGATCTGACAGACGAGCAGGCATCAGGCGTGGCGCGCCCGCGCAAGGCGCGGCAACGAAGGGAGGTCGACGCCAGGAAAGTCAGACACCCGCTGGCGTATCCGGATTTGATTTATGCGTGCGCCGGATTATAGCGCCGGGCCTGCGGCCAAATGCCCGTTCCGTGTGCAAAAGACGCTAAAATAACGCTCTTGATTAGGCCCCGAAGAAAGTCTCCCTTGGGCAGCACGCCGCACGGGAAACCAACGGGCCACCCCGGTTTTCTTGCTCCACGGGGAGCCTGCGCGCAGCGTCAGGTCTGAGGGCACTCATAACGCACTGCTGGAGAATCGTATGTCAATGGCCGACCGCGACGGCAAGATCTGGATGGATGGCAAGCTCATCGACTGGCGCGATGCCAAGGTCCACGTGCTTACCCACACGCTGCACTACGGCATGGGCGTCTTTGAGGGCGTGCGCGCCTACAAGACGGCCGACGGCGGCACCGCGATCTTCCGTCTGCAGGAGCACACCAAGCGTCTGCTGAACTCGGCCAAGATTTTCCAGATGGACGTGCCGTTCGACCACGAAACGCTCGCCGCCGCGCAGTGCGAAGTGGTCCGCGAAAACAAGCTCGAATCGTGCTATCTGCGTCCGATCATCTGGGTCGGCTCGGAAAAGCTCGGCGTGTCGGCCAAAGGCAACACCATTCACGTGGCAATCGCCGCGTGGCCGTGGGGCGCTTACCTCGGTGAAGACGGCATCGCGAAGGGCATCCGCGTGAAGACGTCGTCGTTCACGCGCCATCACGTGAACGTGTCGATGGTCCGCGCGAAGGCGTCGGGCTGGTACGTGAACTCGATCCTCGCCAACCAGGAAGCCATCGCCGACGGCTACGACGAAGCGCTGCTGCTCGACGTCGACGGCTACGTGTCGGAAGGTTCGGGCGAGAACTTCTTCCTCGTGAATAACGGCAAGCTGTACACGCCGGACCTGTCGTCGTGCCTCGACGGCATCACGCGCGACACGGTCATCACGCTGGCGCGCGACGCGGGCATCCAGGTCATCGAAAAACGCATCACGCGCGACGAGGTTTATACCTGCGACGAAGCGTTCTTCACCGGCACTGCTGCCGAAGTCACGCCGATCCGCGAACTCGACAACCGTACTATCGGCTCGGGCTCGCGCGGTCCGATCACCGAGAAGCTGCAGTCGGGCTTCTTCGACATCGTGAACGGCAAGAGCGACAAGTACGCGCACTGGCTCACCAAGATCTAACGCGCGCTGCGCCGGTTTTTCTGCCTGGCCTCACGGCTGGTGCCGGATCCCGGCGCAACGCCCGCACCCTGCATACAACGAGAAAGTCCCATGAGCGAAATCAAGGAAATGCCGCTGGTCGAACTGTCGGCAAAAGACCTTCCGGCCTACTGCCCGAACCCGAACATGCCGCGTTGGAGCGCACATCCGCGCGTCTTTATCGACGTCACGCACGGCGAAGCGAAGTGCCCGTATTGCAGCACGCGGTACAAACTGCGCGACGGCGAAGTGGTCCGGGGTCACTGAACCCGGCTCATCGTGCGTTGTGACTGGCGGCGCTGTTTGTCGAGCGGTGAGGTTTCGGCCTCGATTTGAAGTGCGTGGGTTGTCAGGTCGGCGGGTTACTGCCGGATGAGCGGAGCGATGTCTGGTTCGACATTGACTTCGTAGTTCGTGTCGTCGCCCGTCTGTTCCGTTGTCCGATTCAGCTTTATACGAATCGGCCTCGAACACGCCCCGACCGCCGGCACGCCCACGCTAGAACACACTCGACGTCACGCGCACCACAGCAGCAAAGCCGCAGTCGCGGTGCCACCGGCATGGCCGGAATGGCATCACGCGGCAAGCGGTTTTTCCCCTTTTACCTATCCGAACGCCACGCGCACTGCGCGCGCAGCGTTTCGTTTCGACACCGGACACTCACTCTGATGCGTCGCGCGTTGGTTATCGCACCGAACTGGATCGGTGACGCATTGATGGCGCAGCCGCTGTTTGCGCGCCTCGTGAAATTGCATCCCCGCATCGTCATCGACGCGGTCGCGCCCTCGTGGGTCGCGCCCGTGCTCGAACGCATGCCGGAAATCCGCGACGTCTACGCCACCGACCTCGCGCACGGCAAACTGCAAATGCTGCGCCGCTGGCAACTGGCGAGCGATTTGCGCGACGTCGGCTACGACGCGGCTTACGTGCTGCCGAACTCGCTCAAATCCGCGCTGATTCCGTGGATGGCGGGCATTCCGCTGCGCATCGGCTACACCGGCGAAAGCCGCTACGGCCTGTTGAACGTACGTCACGCGAATCCGCGCAAGGACGAGCGCCCGCCGATGGTCGGCCAGTACGCCGCCCTCGCCTACGCGCCCGGCGCGAAGATTCCCGACGACCTGCCGATGCCCCGGCTCGACGCGGACCTGAACGAAGCGTCGCGCGTGTCGGCGCGCTTCAATCTGGACACGCGCGTGCCGCTGCTGGTGTTCTGCCCCGGCGCCGAATATGGCCCGGCCAAGCGCTGGCCGCCTGAGCATTTCGCGGCGCTCGCGCAGATGGTCGGCCAGTCGTTCCCATACACGCAGATCGTCGCGCTCGGTTCACCGAAAGACGCGCCGCTCGCGCAGGCCATCGCCGAGAAAGCGCCCAACGTGCGCAACCTGTGCGGGCAAACCGCGTTGGGCGAAGCTTGCGCGCTGATCTCGCGAGCCAACGCCGTGGTCACGAACGACTCCGGCCTGATGCACGTGGCAGCCGCGCTGCGCCGCCCGCTGGTGGCCGTGTACGGATCGACCGATCCGCGCCACACCCCGCCCCTGTCGGAGCTTGCGAAGGTACAATGGCTTCATCTCGAATGCAGCCCCTGTTTTGAGCGCGAGTGTCCGCTCGGTCATCTGAACTGCCTCAAGCAACTGAGCGCCGAACAGGTATTCGGCGATTTGCGCGGCATGCTGCTCGCGCAACGCTGAGCCGATCAACCACACTCGCTGCTTGCAGTACCGCACGCCCCTTAAGCGCGTCGCGTCATGTTCGTGCCTCACGGCGCGAACATGCTGGCGCCGGGGGGCGACAAGTCCGGTGCGCCGGACTGTTCCGCTGACCGCTGCCCCGCAACCGCGCGCCGCGCACAAGAGACTGACGAGCCATGCCACGTTTTGCCCATATCTTCGAAGCCGCCGCCGATACCCTGAACGCCTACTATCAGGCCATCGCCGAGGTCAATATCGACAGCTTGATGGGCCTGTGGATCGACGAGGAGTTCGTTAGCTGCATTTGCGCCGACGGCTCCCACCTGCACGGCCTGGAAAGCATTCGCGCCGGCTTGCAGATCCAGCTCGAAACCGCGCCCGTTTCGATCGAACCGCTCGATATTCGCGTGTACGACAGCCTCGGCACCGTCGTCTATGCGATTGCCGAAGCGCATCGTCCGGCCGACCCGAAAGCCACGCCCAACATGGTGTTTACGACCTACGTGATGGTCCACGAACGCGGCGAGTGGCGCATCGCGCACATTCACGCGAGCCCGATGCCGAACGAAGCCGCCAGCCAATTCGCCACCAAGATGCGGCATGGCCAGGGTTCGCTGCACTGATGCGGGGCCGCGTTTCCGGCTCGCGTTTTCATTTTTTGCTCCAACGCCGGCATGAGTTCGACGCCCAATAAACCTCTCTCCTCCGGCACGGCCCGCGCCGTCGCCGAGGCTGCCGTCGAGGCAACCGTCGATCTGCTATACCGCGCGCCGCTCTGGCTGCCGAACCGGCATGTGCAGACCATCGTTCCGTCGCTGTTCGCGCGCCGGCCATCGGTGTCGTTCCGACGTGAACGCTGGGACACGCCCGACGGCGACTTCATCGATCTCGACTGGGTCGTGCATGACAGCCAGGCTGTGTCCGCGCCGCCGGTTCCCGCGTCCGACGCTCCCCTTTTCGTGCTGTTTCACGGTCTCGAAGGCAGTTCGGCGTCGCATTATGCTGCGTCGTTGATGTCGGCCGCGCAGCAGTACGGCTGGCACGGCGTCGTTCCGCACTTTCGCAGTTGCAGCGGTTCGCTAAACCGCCTGCCGCGCTTCTACCATCTCGCCGACAGCGCCGAAGTCGATTGGGTGCTGCGACGCCTGCGCGCCATGCATCGCGGGCCGATCGTCGCGGCAGGCGTATCGCTCGGCGGCAACGTGCTGCTGCGCTGGCTTGGCGAGCAGCGCGACGGGGCCGCGTCGGTGGTCTCGGCGGCTGCCGCGATTTCGGCGCCGATCGACGTGCATGCCGGTGGCCGCGCGTTGTCGCAGGGCTTTGGCCTCGTCTACACACGCAGTTTCCTGAAAACGCTCAAACGCAAAGCCGAGCAGAAGCTGGCCCAGTTTCCGGGTCTGTTCGACCGTGACGCGATGCTGGCGAGCCGCACGATGTACGAGTTCGACAACGTCGTGACCGCGCCGCTGCACGGTTTTCGCGATACCGACGATTACTGGAGCACCGCGACTACGCGCCCGTTGCTGCCGCACATCGAAGTGCCGACGCTCGTGCTGAACGCGCGCAACGACCCGTTCCTGCCGGCCGAGGCGTTGCCGTCGCCGCGGGAGGTGTCGGCGGCGGTGGAACTCGATCAACCCGAGCACGGCGGCCACGCCGGCTTTATGACCGGGCCGTTCCCGGGCCGTATCGACTGGCTGTCGCGGCGCGTGCTCGGTTATCTGGAGCGGCACATCGATCATGGATGACATCGTCAGGCAGGCATTGGCCAAGTGGCCGAACGTTCCCAGTTGCACCGGCTGGCTGATGCTGGACCGGCGCGGCAACTGGCGCATGCGCGACGAAGCGGCTCAGGCGAGCGGCTCGCCGGGTACGCCGATCCGGCACGACGCATTGCTCGGCTTCATCAACCGGAATTACGATGCCGACGAGCATGGGCAGTGGTATTTCCAGAATGGACCGCAGCGGGTGTATGTCGAGTTGGGGTACACGCCGTGGGTGGTGCGACTGTCGGCGGATGCCGATGGCGCGCTCACGTTGCGGGACCAGGCGGGCGGCGCGTTCGAACCGGCCGCCGTGTTCGTCGATGAAGAAGGCGGGATTCTGTTTGGCGACGCTCAGGCTCCAGCCAGAATCGCCGTGCTGCACGATCACGATCTGGACATTTTCTCCGAACACGCCACGCTTGCCGACGATTCGTTGAGCGGCGAATTCCACTGGAACAGGCGCACCAGCCTGCCGCTGACTTCCGTGCGGCGTGCCGACGTCGCCGCGCGGTTCGGCTTCGTGGCGAGTCCGGCAGCGCGGGTGTGAGGTTTTGTCGGCACTTTACGCGGCGCTGGCCAGCCGAACCGGTGCCGACAACCTCAGTCAATAGCAGAACCCGCTAGCTCTTTTCGTCGAGCCGCTCCTCCTTATAACGGCTCTCCATCTCGTGAAGTCTTGCGTCGACGGTCGCGAGGTCGTAGTAGGCGATTGTCTTCAGGTCACGTGCGTCCTTCAGTTGCCGGATCGCCGACGGCCACGCTCCCTCCAGCGCAAATTTTTCCGCCATCGCCCGATGCTGCGTCAACGCATCGCCGCTGCCCGCGCTGGCCTGCGCCAGATAGAGCCACCACGCCGGCTGGTCGGGGTGCGCGCGCGTTTCCTTTTGCGCGAGCACCTGCGCATCGGCGTAGCGCTTCAAGGTCAGTAACGTGCGGATATGCATGTCGATCGCGGCGTTCGACTGCGGCCAGCGCTGCTGCGCGAATTCGGCGAGACGGGCGGCTTCGTCCGCGTGGCCCGCACGACGCGCGATGTCGGCGGCCAGCACGTCAAGGCTCGGCGAACTGCGCACGGGCTCGCCCTCGCTCCGCTCGCCGCTGGCGAAAACCGCACGCGATGCCGCGAGCGACGCCGCCGCGTCGTCGTATCGTTCGAGCAGCATCTGACCGAACGCGATCCCGTACCAGTTGGCCGCGACGTTGAGCGCCGTGCGGTCGTCGATTTCGGTGCGCATCCGCGAAATCTCGTCGGCGTATTCGCTGCGCGAGCGATCCTGCAGCAGTCGCGCACGCGCGCGCACAAAACCGTATTCCGGCGACTGATGCGGCTGCCGGTACGCCGCCCGTCGCGCGCGGTCTTCCATGTCGGCGATCCGCTCGCCAGTCAGCGGATGGGTGCGCGCGTAGGCCGGCACGCCCATGTCGCTCATCGCCGCCCGATCGAGGCGGCCGAAGAAGGCGCTCATCGCGTAGGGATCGTAGCCCGCGCCTGCAAGCAGCAGAAAGCCGACGCGGTCGGCCTCCTGCTCGGCGGAACGCGAGAAACGCAACTGGTTGTCGACCGCGTACGCCTCGCTGCCGAGCGCGATCGCGCTGCCGAGGTCACCGCTGTGCGCGAGCACGCCCGCCAGCACCGCGAACAGCATGCCGGCGAGCGCGGCGTAGGTGCTGTGCTCGCCGGCGGTGATCATCCGCGAGATGTGACGTTGCAGTACGTGTCCCATTTCGTGACCGAGGACCGACGCCAGTTCCGACTCGGTTTGCGTCGTCACGATCAGGCCCGTGTTCACGCCGATAAAGCCACCGGGTAGCGAGAAGGCGTTGATCTGCGTGTCGCGCACCGCGAACAGATCAAAGTCCGGCCGATAGCCGCCGATATAAAGCGCGCTCGCCGCCGCAGCCAGTTTCGCGGCGACGGAGTTCAGATAGTCGCGCACCAGCCAGTCGTCGAGGTAGTCGGGATCGCGGCGCACGTCGCGCATGACGCGTTCGCCGAGCTTGCGCTCGGCTTGCGGCGTGAGCGTGCCGGCGCCGCCGCTGCCGAGGTCGGGCAACTGTTGCGTGGCGACCGGGTTGCGCCAGTTCGTAACGCCGGAATTGCCGGAGAAGCGGCTCTGCGCGCCGCCGTAGACGCCGAATACGCCCTGCGCGATGTCGGGCGGCACGATAGGATCGACGTGGGGATCGGCATAGGAACCGGTTGGGCCGCTCACCAGCGGGGAGTCGGCGGATTGCGCGGCGGGCGTGTTGAGCGCGATGCTCGAAGCGGAATACGATTGGGCGAACGCGCCCGGCGGGGTCGCGAGCGCGACTGACAATAACGCAGTAAGAAACCGTTTCGGACGCATCGCAGGGTCGGTAGCACGGAGTCAAAAGGCGACGCCCGCCGCTCGGACTAAGATAGCGGGCATGAGGCAATTGTAGTCAGTCGTGTGCGCGATTCGGCGGGCTTGTTGCGTGACTGTTGCGGGCTTTTTGCAAGACCGTTGCACTGCCTGCCGCTTTGGTTGCTGCAGGGCTGCCGCTGCGGTTTCCGGTTTGCGGTTTCCGGTTTGCGGTTTCCGGTTTGCGGTTTCCGGTTTGCGGTTTCCGGTTTGCGGTTTCCGGTTTGCGGTTTGCGGTTTGCGGTTTGCGGTTTGCGGTTTGCGGTTTGCGGTTTGCGGTTTGCGGTTTGCGGTTTTGCGCGTACCACGGGAACGCGCTCGTGGCACGCCGCGACCGCGCTGCTATGATAGGCGCCCTCTTAAGGAGCCCAACCATGCCTGAACTCACTCATTTCGACGCTGCCGGCCAGGCGCATATGGTGGATGTCGGCGGTAAAGAGGAAACGCGGCGCATCGCGATTGCGCGCGGCTCGATCCGCATGCTGCCCGAAACGTTCGCGCTGATCCGCGACGGCAATGCCAAAAAGGGCGACGTGATCGGCATCGCGCGAATCGCGGCGATCCAGGGATCGAAGCGCACCGCCGATTTGATCCCGCTATGTCATCCGCTCGCGCTGACGCGCGTCAAGGTCGACTTCGAACTCGACGAAACGCTGCCCGGCGTGCACTGCACGGTTCAGGTCGAAACGCTTGGCCGGACCGGCGTGGAGATGGAGGCGCTAACCGCCGTGCAAGTCGGCCTGCTGACGGTGTACGACATGTGCAAGGCAGTCGATCGCGGGATGACGATCACCGATGTGAAAGTGCTGGAGAAGCACGGTGGGAAATCGGGGGATTGGGTCGCGGGTTGATGACCGCTTAAGTCATCGCCCCGCTCGCCTGTTACCGCCTGCTCTTTATATTTGCGGTGCAGATAGCGACAACTCAATCGTCGTCGCTGTCGTCGTCCTGATTCACGTTGGACGGCGGCGTGCCAAAGCGCTTGACCAGTTCGTCCTTGAAACCGGCCAGCGATTTCTGTTCGTCCACGAGCTCGTACAGAAAGCCCAGCTGCGACGGCCAGTCCTTCAACTCTTCAGAAAAAATCTTCAGACGGTCGACCGTGTCGAGCGCGCCCGCCGTATCGCCGCCCAGCGCCTGCAGCACCGCATAACGTCGCAGCACGGTTTCGCCCGGCAGCAGCGCAATCGCCTGCTTGTGCATGTCGAGTTTGTGTTGCAGGTTCATGCCGTTCATCGGCTGAAGCGTCGCCATACCGTATTCGCCCCACGCGCGGAACAGGAACGACGGATCCGCCGCATATTGCTCGGCGGGACGCGAACCGTAATACAGCACCTCGGCACGCGCGTAATCGCGATACACCGGATACAGCGCCGCCAGCCCGCCAAACACCACCACCGCAAACGCACCGAACGACAGCCGCGCGGGCACGAACCGCAACGGCCGCGTTTCGAGCACGCCGAACACGAACATCGCGGGCAACAGAAAGAACATGTACTGCTGCGGATATTCGACCAGCGCATGCATGGTCAGCACGCCGATCAGCGCGATGCCGAATACACGCGCCGCGCTTTGCGGAGCGCGCACCACGCGCACAAGCCACGCCACCAGCCCCAACAGCACGATCGCGACGCCGATCAGGCCGGTTTTCGCGAGCAGGTCGATGAAAATATCGTGCGAGTTATTAGCGATCTCGACACCACCGAGTTTCTTCACGTACTCGAACTGATAGCTCGGAAACTCGCCCCAACCCACGCCTAGCAGCGGATGCGTCTTGAACATCGTCCAGCCGTACTTCCACAGCGCGAGACGCGGCGCGATCTGACTCGCGTCCTTCATGCGCTCTGCGGCCGACTGCCCGAGTTCGAGGTGATAGCGCACGTTAGCCCAGCGGATCACCGCGTTGACCACGAAGAACAGCACTGCAAGCGCGATCGGAATGATCCACTCGCGGTTGCTGCGGCGAAGCAGCGGCTCGTTGCGGGTCTGCGCGAATGCCATCCAGAAACCCGCCACCACGATCACGCCCATTTGCAGCCACGGTCCGCGCGACACGGTAAGCGCGAGGCCAACGGCGAAAATCGTCGAGACGAGCAGCCAGATGCTGACGGCGAGGCGGCGTGTCTGCACGAGGAACAGAGCGCCCGCCATCGCAAACGCAATGTAGGTAGCGAGGTGGTTCGCCTGTGCCATATTGCCGAACGGCCGACGCTCGACGGTCACGTTATAGGCCACCACGAGCGGCGACACGCGCGTCTCGAGGTGAAACAACTGGATCACCTGACTGAACACCGCAAACAGCCCGCCGACGATCAACGCCCCGGCCGCCCAGCGCAACGCCGTATCGCCGAGCTTGACGCGCGTAAAGCCGTAACCGGCATGCGTCGCCATGAAGGCCGCCAGCAGGAAACCGCCGCCGAGCCAGTTCATCGACGGTTGCGTTACCGGCAACACGATCGATTGCGTGATCAGCAACAGCCCGAACAGCAACGGCACCAGCGCAACAACCGGCGACGCAAACGCAACGCGCGGCTTCGCGGTCGCGACCAGCAGCACGACGCCCGCCCCCGTCAGCAGATACAGCGCGAGTGCGGTGAATTCGGCGTAGAAGGTCGGAATCGGATACGTGTGGTTGACGACTGCATAAGGCAGCACCAACGCGAGAGCCAACAGAATGAGAGACAGGTACCGCGCGAAAGGGGTGGGCATCGATTAACCGGAGGGCGTCAGCAACCGGCGCACTATACAAAAAATTCCTCCTGCTGTGCGCCGGCCGGGCTGAAATAGGCCAAAAATCAGCGCTTTACGTTCTTCCTACGACGTTCCGCCCTCTCGCATGTCATCCGGCATCATCTGCCGCCTCCGGTCACGAACGGCATTCCGGCGGGGCGAGATTCGACGCGAGGGTGGGCGCATCGGCGGGAGCGGGTCCTGCACCAGGCGCAGGCAGCGAAGACGCGGTTTTGCCGCCCGCGAAACACTCCCACGTGAGTGCGCCGCCCTGGGCCGCATCCTTGCTCAAGGCGACCCGTGCGGTGGGCGCGTCCGCGTTGTCGGGCACTGACGGCACGAGCGTCAGCGTGTTCGATCCGGCGGGGGCCACGCGCGTCGTGAAGGCAATCGTGATCTGGCCGGTGGTGTCGTCGACCTGGATCGACTCGACGTTGCGCGTGGAGGGCGGCGACGCGAAACCGCCGCTGAACACATTGCCGCTCGCGGCATTCTCAGCCACCGCAATTCGCGCCGCCGACGCCAGCGACAAGCCCTCGCCCACCCGGCTGCGCGCCAGATAGTCCTGATACGCGGGAATCGCGTATGCGGCAATCACGCCGACAATCGCCAGCACGATCATCAGTTCGATCAAGGTGAAGCCGACGCCGAAGCGGCGAAACGCGCTCGCCAGTCGCGCGGGCCAGTTTGCTCGCCGGAAGGCGGAGCGCGCGGAAAGCGTGGCGTGGGAATAAGGGGAATACGGCAAGGTGACGATCATCGGCTGGCTCCTGAAACGAAAAACGCCTGGCCCGCGGTGTGGGGACAGGCGTTTCAATCGTAGCCAGCGAGGCTCGCAACCGACAGTCAGCCGAATGGCTAATGTTGTGAATCTCGCGGCAGTATCAAGCTGCCGCGCGATTCGCGTTCCGTCGCTTGAGCAGATAGCCGACGATCAGCACGAACAACGCACACGCGACGCTCATTCCATATTCGGCGACGGGCGTGTCGAGAATCGGCCAGCGATCGCCAGCCGGATCGTTGATGATCAGGCCGCCCGCGATCCAGCCGAGCAACGCCGCGCCCAACATGATGACGACTGGAAAGCGATCGAGCAGCTTGAGCACCAGCTGACTTCCCCACACGATCAGCGGAATGCTCACCACCAGCCCGAAAATCACCAGCGCCAACCTGTGCTCGTGCTCAGCCGCTTCCGCCGCACCGGCGATTGCGATTACGTTGTCCAGGCTCATCACCGCATCCGCGACGATGATGGTCTTGACCGCCGAGATCAGCTTGTCGGCCGGCTTGACGTTTTCATGCGCGTCGTGTGCCGGGGCCAGCAGCCGCACGCCGATCCACAACAGCAGCAGACCGCCCGCGAACTTCAGCAGCGGCACGTCGAGCAGCACCACCGCAAACGCAATCAGCGCCACGCGCAGCACAATCGCGCCCGCCGTCCCCCACAGCACGCCTTTGAAGCGTTGCGACGGCGGCAGGTTGCGGCAGGCCAGCGCGATCACGACGGCGTTATCGCCACCTAGCAGGATGTCGATGACAATGATCTGAAAGACCGCGCCCCAGTGCAGGGTGGCAAAGAATTCGAGCATGACTGAAAGAATAGGAAGGAATCTGACGCGCGGACGAAAAAAAGCGGGGGAGTTTGCACTCCCCCGCTTTTCAGACCGCACGTTCACGAAAGGACTTCGTAAGCGTATCAAAAAACGCGCCGGTATCGCATGCAGATAACGCGCGCGAATTCAGATTTACAGCATCGCCTTCAGAAGACGCGCCATTTCCGACGGGTTCTTCGTGACCTTGATACCGCATGCGTCCATGATTTCCAGCTTGGCATCAGCCGTGTCTGCACCGCCCGAGATCAGCGCGCCGGCGTGGCCCATGCGCTTGCCCGGAGGCGCCGTGACACCGGCGATAAAGCCAACCACCGGCTTCTTCATGTTGTCCTTGATCCACTCAGCAGCATTCGCTTCGTCCGGACCGCCGATCTCGCCGATCATGATGACGGCGTCCGTATCCGGATCGTCGTTGAACATCTTCATCACGTCGATGTGCTTCAGACCGTTGATCGGGTCGCCGCCGATACCGACTGCCGACGATTGGCCGAGGCCGATTGCCGTCAGTTGGCCGACTGCTTCGTACGTCAGCGTGCCCGAACGCGACACGACGCCGATGCGGCCCTTGCGGTGGATGTGACCCGGCATGATGCCGATCTTCAGTTCGTCCGGCGTGATCGTGCCCGGGCAGTTCGGTCCGAGCAGCAGCGTCTTGCTGTTCTTCGCGCGCATACGTGCCTTGAGCTCGATCATGTCACGGACAGGAATGCCTTCCGTGATACAGATTGCGAGATCCAGGTCGGCTTCGACTGCTTCCCAGATGGCAGCAGCAGCGCCTGCCGGCGGAACGTAAATCACCGACACGGTCGCGCCCGTTTCAGCCTTGGCTTCAGCGACGCTTGCGTAGATAGGAATGCCTTCGAAATCTTCGCCGGCCTTCTTCGGGTTCACGCCTGCAACGTACGCTTCGCGGCCGTTTGCATATTCACGGCAAGCACGCGTATGGAACTGACCGGTCTTGCCGGTAATGCCCTGCGTGATGACCTTGGTGTCTTTGTTAATCAGAATCGACATGTATAAACCTCTGTTCGTTTGGCGTCACGCGGTGGCACCGCGAGGGCGGAATATTCTCGCCCGCGTCGCTATTGCGCCACTCACGCGCCGCCATTCGTAATCCTGGTAAACGCGCTCGGGGTTGACTTACGCCTTGCCCGCAGCAGCCGCGACGACCTTTTGAGCCGCTTCTTCCATGCTGTCAGCCGCGATGATCGGCAGACCGGATTCAGCGAGCATCTTCTTGCCGAGGTCTTCGTTCGTGCCCTTCATGCGGACGACGAGCGGCACCTTCAGCGACACGGCCTTCGACGCCGCGATCACACCTTCCGCGATCACGTCGCAGCGCATGATGCCGCCGAAAATGTTGACCAGAATCGCAGTCAGGTTCGGGTTCTTCAGCATGATCTTGAACGCTTCCGTGACCTTCTCGGTCGTGGCGCCACCGCCCACGTCCAGGAAGTTCGCCGGTTCGCCGCCGAACAGCTTGATGGTGTCCATCGTTGCCATGGCGAGGCCTGCGCCGTTCACGAGGCAGCCGATGTTGCCGTCGAGCGAGATGTACGCGAGGTCGAACTTCGACGCTTCGACTTCAGCCGGATCTTCTTCGTCCAGATCGCGATACGCGACGATTTCCGGGTGACGGAACAGTGCGTTCGAATCGAAGTTGAACTTGGCGTCGAGTGCGATGACCTTGCCGTCGCCGGTCAGGATCAGCGGGTTGATTTCGGCGAGCGATGCATCGGTTTCCCACGTTGCCTTGTACAGGCCTTGCAGGATGGCGCGTGCTTGCGGCAGCGAAGCGGCGGGCACGCCGATCTTCGTGGCGAGCTCGTCGGCTTCTGCGTCTTTCAGACCCGTTGCCGGATCGACGGCGATCTTGTGGATCAGCTCAGGCGTCTTTTCCGCGACTTCTTCGACGTCCATGCCGCCTTCGCTCGATGCCATCACGACGACCTTCTGCGAGATGCGATCGATCACCAGGCCGACATACAGTTCCTTCTTGATGTCAGCGCCTTCTTCGATCAGCAGACGGTTGACCTTCTGGCCTTCCGGACCGGTCTGGTGCGTGACGAGCTGCATGCCGAGGATCTGTTCCGAGTACTCGCGAACCTGTTCCAGCGACTTGGCAACCTTCACGCCACCGCCCTTACCACGGCCACCCGCATGGATCTGAGCCTTCACGACCCATACCGGGCCGCCGAGCTCTTCCGCGGCCTTGACCGCATCATCCACCGAGAAGACCGGCTTGCCGCGCGGTACCGCGACGCCGAATTTCCGCAGGATTTCCTTACCCTGGTACTCGTGAATCTTCATGCGTGATTCCCTTCAGTCTGAGAGTTGGGTTGAACATCGTTTCCGCTGCCGTCGTTCATGCCGGACGCGTCGCCGCCTCGTGTTGCATGGCGGACTGCCCCGTCGCCTGACGATGCCGCGCGTTCCGTGGAATACGGTGCGTGGCCATACCAGCGCGGATAAAACTGTTGCACCGCCTCGCCGTCGAAACGCAGCGCGTGGCAGCGTCCCAGCTGGAATGGCGGTTTGTCGTTGGAATGATCGCCTGTGCTGTTAGACGATTCGTCTCCTGAACCTCCGCCCGCGCCCGACGTGCTGTCATTGGTGTTCCACACGTCGCCGGCGAATGCCTGAATCGCGGCGGTCGGCAGGATTGCGCACAACTCGGTGAGATGGGTGCAACCAGCCGTGCCGCCGAGCAAACGGGCAGCATCGCGACGAAAGTTATGGAGCAGATTGAGCCCGATGAGGGCACGGTAGGCGGGATTGTTGACTTGGCACAAACCAGGATAGGGCACCCAGTCGGATGACGCTTCGGCGTCGACGACATTGAGTTTGCGATCGATGGTGATGCGAAGCCAGAGTTCATGGATCGGCTGACCATTGGGCCGGACGCCCGACGCAAGGGCCACATCGCGTGGCTTTTCGTCGGTCAAGCACGCTTCCACATCCCACAGACCATCGGCTCGCTCAAAAGCTTCCGCTCTGATTGCGCGACGATGGCGCAACTGACGGGACACTGGCGTGGAGAGCGGCATGCGGGAAGGAAAGGCCGGATTGGAAAACCCAAGAATTTTAGCATACTGGGTATTTGGGACAGGTCGGAATGCGCAATGACTCACTCCTACCTCGCCAAAAGTCAACGCGGCGATTCGTCGCCCTACTGGCCGTCCTACTCGTCTTCGATGCCCTTAAGGATTTTTCCGATCGTTGAACCGGAAAAACCGCGCGATGCTAGGAAGCGCATTTGCTTGGCGCGCTCGGCGGGTGTCTGGGGGAGTTCGCCGAACTTTTTGCTCCAAACGGCTTGAGCACGCGCAAGTTCGGTGTCGCGCAGTTGGGCCTTGGCGTCTTCAACCAGCGTCTGGTCGAGCGCGTGCTGTTTCAGTTCGCCGAGAATCCGGCTGGCGCCCAGTTTCGACGAACGCCGGTGGATCAGGCTTTCCGCGAAACGTGAGTTGGAAAGCCAGTTCTCCGTTTCCAATGTATCGAGCACCGTTTCGAGGGAATCGGTTTCTTCGACGTATGGCTTCAGTTTGCGGGCGAGTTCGGCGCGACTATATTCGCGGCGCGACAGATAGCCGAGTGCGCGTCCTTTTAGCGAACGTGCCGGGCGTTGGGATTTTTTGGCTTCGTCTTCGCCCAGCTTGGCTGCGCCAGGCTCGCGACGCGAGCGGGTGTAAGTGGTTTCGGATGGGTCCGAAACTGATGCTGAAGTGGATTCAGACTGGGCGCGCTGCGGGCTATGGCCAGCAGCGCGATCATGTGCGTCGAACGATTCGAACGGGTCGAACGAATCGTCCTCTTCATCACGCGGGCCTTCCGAGTGGCGTCCTGTGTTGGACAACGGCCGGCCCTTGCGTATCACGTGATGGTTACTCTTCTTCGTCCGCGACTTCGGCGCTTGCACCGCCGGCTACGGCTTCTGCCATGGCATTCACGCCCAGCGATTCGCGGATACGGTTTTCGATCTCGCGAGCGATGTCCGGATTTTCGCGCAGGAATTCACGCGCGTTGTCCTTGCCCTGACCAATCCGTTCGCCGCTGTAGCTGTACCACGCACCGGCCTTGTCAACGATCTTGGCTTGCACGCCCAGATCGATGATTTCGCCCTGACGCGAAATACCCTCGCCGTACAGAATGTCGAAAATCGCTTCACGGAACGGTGGCGACACCTTGTTCTTCACGACCTTCACGCGAGTTTCGTTGCCGATCACTTCGTCGTTCTTCTTGATCGAACCGATACGGCGAATATCGAGACGCACCGACGCGTAGAACTTCAGCGCGTTACCGCCCGTGGTGGTTTCCGGGTTACCGAACATCACGCCGATCTTCATACGGATCTGGTTGATGAAGATGACCAGGCAGTTCGTACGCTTGATCGTGCCGGTGAGCTTGCGCAGCGCTTGCGACATAAGACGCGCCTGCAGACCCGGCAACGAGTCGCCCATTTCGCCTTCGATTTCAGCCTTCGGCACGAGTGCCGCGACCGAGTCGATCACGATCATGTCGATCGAACCCGAACGCACGAGTGCGTCAGCAATTTCGAGCGCCTGTTCGCCGGTGTCCGGCTGCGAGACCAGCAGGTCGTTCACGTTCACGCCGAGCTTGCGCGCGTACTGGATGTCCAGCGCGTGTTCCGCGTCAATAAACGCCGCCGTGCCGCCGATCTTCTGCATTTCAGCGATGACCTGCAGCGTCAGCGTGGTTTTACCCGACGACTCCGGACCATAGATTTCGACCACACGGCCACGCGGCAAACCGCCGACGCCCAGCGCGATGTCGAGGCCGAGCGATCCGGTTGAAACCACCTGGATGTCTTCGACTACCTCACCTGCGCCGAGCCGCATGACCGACCCTTTGCCGAACTGCTTTTCGATCTGCGCAAGCGCGGCAGCCAATGCCTTGCTCTTTTCAGCAGTCAGTCCAGCCGAGCCTTTCTTGCTTTCTTCCATGAATCGTCCTTTGCTATGATGAACGGCGTCTGAGGCAGGTGTGCGGCCCCGAGTTTCAACCCACTCGGAAAGGACAGCACACGAAACTCAGACACTGTATAAAAAAACAGTAGTTTTGGCAAGCGCGATTCTCATGCGAACGCGCATTTTTACTGTCTCGCTGCCCAGACTACCCACAAAAATCTTTGGAGACCGCCGCGCCTGGAGCTATCCATGGTGCCGGCAACGCCAGGTTGGCGAATCATGCGAATTCTGATTGCCGAAGACGACAGCATACTCGCGGACGGTCTGGTTCGATCACTCCGCCAATCGGCCTATGCCGTCGATCACGTGAAGAACGGAGTCGAGGCCGATACCGCCCTTTCCGTGCAAAGTTTTGACCTGCTGATCCTCGATCTCGGCCTGCCGCGCATGTCCGGGCTCGAAGTGCTGCGTCGCCTGCGTGCGCGCAACTCCAACCTGCCGGTGCTGATCCTGACCGCCGCAGACAGCGTCGACGAACGCGTCAAGGGACTCGATCTCGGCGCGGACGACTACATGGCCAAGCCCTTCGCATTGAACGAACTCGAAGCGCGGGTGCGCGCACTGACGAGGCGCGGCGCGGGCGGTGGCCCGACCGTCGTGCGGCACGGCTCGCTCGCGTTCGACCAGGTTGGCCGGATCGCCTATATCAACGAGCAGGTGATCGACCTGTCGGCGCGCGAACTCGGTTTGCTCGAAGTGCTGCTGCAGCGGATCGGCCGGCTGGTGTCGAAGGAACAGCTCGTCGACCATCTTTGCGAATGGGGCGAGGAAGTCAGCAACAATGCGATCGAGGTTTATGTGCACCGGTTGCGCAAGAAAATCGAGCCGAGCGGCGTGCGCATCATTACCGTGCGCGGTCTTGGGTACTGCCTCGAAAAAGCGGCAGCCGCGAGTGCCTCCAACGCCGCGGCAATGACGGAACCCGCCGCGCCGGAAACGTCCGAGCCGCCCGCGTCGTCGCCGTCCGTCGCGATGCCCGCGAGCCACCACTACAAATAGAAGGCGCCCATGTCCGCACGCGCAGACCGCGCTCCGGCGCACGCGGCGGATCTCGACGAGGCGCGCGACGAGCGCTACGCCAACCCGTTCGCCCCGCCCGACGAAACCGAAGCCGCCGCCGAAGCCCGTCCCCGCTCGCTGTTCGGCGAGATTCTCGACTGGATGCTCGCGCCGCTGCTGCTGCTCTGGCCGATGAGCCTGGCCATCACCTATCTGGTGGCGAAATCGATTGCGAACGGGCCGTTCGACCGCGCGCTCGAAACCGACGCGTACGTGCTCGCCCGCCAGATTCACCCGATCAACGGTGTGGCGGAATTGTCGCTGCCCGACTCCACCCGCGATTTTCTGCGCGCCGACAATGTAGACAGCGTGTTCTATCAGGTGCTCGGCACGCGCGGCGAACTGGTAAGCGGCGAGCGCGACATGCCGCTGCCGCACGAAGAGGACCGGCCACAGCCGGGCATCGTCGAATTCCGCGACGATGTGCTGCGCGGCAACGACATCCGCGTTGCCTACACGACCGTCGAGTTTCCGCAGACGCCCGGCGCGCAGCCCGTGCTGGTGCAGGTCGCCGAAACGCTCGACAAGCGCAGCGAGCTTGCCAACGACATCATCAAGGGCGTGATCCTGCCGCAGTTCGTGATCCTGCCGCTCGCGATCCTGCTCGTCTGGTTCGGCCTTTCGCGCGGACTGGCGCCGCTGCACGCGCTACAGGCGCACATCCGCGCACGTCGGCCGGATGACCTGTCGCCGCTCGAAGCGCGCCGCGCGCCGCCGGAAATCGAGCCGCTGGTGACGTCGTTCAACGATCTGCTGACGCGCCTCGAACAGAACATGGAGTTGCAAAAGCGTTTTATCGCCGATGCCGCGCATCAGATGAAAACGCCACTGGCCGGTTTGCGCACGCAGGCGGAGTTGGCGCTGCGCCAGGATGCGTCGGCGGAAGTGCACCGCTCGCTCGAGCAGATCGCCACCAGTTCGGAACAGGCGGCGCGGCTCGTCACGCAGTTGCTGGCGCTGGCTCGCGCGGAAAACCGCATGTCCGGGCAGATTTTCACGCCGGTCGAAGTGACCGAGGTGGCGCGCAGCGCGGTACGCGAGTGGGTGCCGGCAGCGCTCGCGAGGCAGATGGATCTCGGCTACGAAGCTCCCGACGAGCCGGTCGAGGTGGACGGCAACCCGGTCATGCTGCGCGAAATGCTGTCGAACCTGATTGACAACGCGATCCGCTACACGCCGCCCGGCGGGCGCATCACGGTCCGGGTCCGGCATGACGCGGCGGCTCGGCTCGTGCATCTGGAAGTCGAAGATACCGGCTTGGGCATTCCGGTCGCCGAGCGCTCGCGGGTGATCGAGCGTTTCTACCGGATTCTCGGCCGCGAAGGGGATGGCAGCGGACTGGGACTCGCGATCGTCCGCGAAATTGCGACGATGCACGGCGGTGAGCTGACCATCGACGATAACGTCTACCAACAGTCGCCGAGGCTGGCCGGAACGCTCGTACGCGTCAGTTTGCATGAACACCAGCGGGGCGGGACTTACCCTAACGGCGGCTGACGGACCAACTCCAGCACACCGACTTTGAGACAACATAGCAGAAGGTTAGCGACTTTTTGCAGTCAACTTAGCGACAATTGACAGAAAACCAACTTCATTAGCCCGCGCACCTTTTCACCCCGACACGTCAGTACGCCGTAAGTTTCCACTCCAATAATCGGCTTCACGGGAACGCCTTCACCGGCGAACCGCGTGCATATCAATATTGGAGACGACATATGGCTACCGTTGGCGGGCAAATCTCGCACGTGCCGATGACGCACGATGAGAAGCGGGTGATCTTCGCATCGTCGCTGGGTACGGTTTTCGAGTGGTACGACTTCTATCTGGCCGGCTCGCTCGCGGCCTTCATCAGCAAGAGCTTCTTCTCGGGCGTCAATCCGACCGCCGCGTTCATCTTCACGCTCCTCAGCTTTGCCGCGGGTTTCGCGGTCCGGCCGTTCGGCGCGATCGTGTTCGGGCGACTCGGCGACATGGTCGGACGCAAATACACGTTCCTCGTGACGATCGTGATCATGGGTCTTTCGACCTTCCTGGTCGGCTTTCTGCCGGGTTATGCGTCGATCGGCATTGCATCGCCGGTGATCTTCATTGCAATGCGGATGCTGCAAGGCCTCGCGCTCGGCGGCGAGTACGGCGGTGCTGCAACCTACGTGGCCGAACACGCGCCGCCGGGACGCCGCGGCTTCTACACCGCGTGGATCCAGACGACCGCCACGCTCGGCCTGTTCCTGTCGCTGCTGGTGATTCTCGGCGTGCGCACGGCCATGGGCGAAGATTCGTTCGGCGCATGGGGATGGCGCATTCCGTTCATCGTGTCGATCCTGCTGCTGGCGGTGTCGGTGTGGATTCGTCTGCAACTGCATGAATCGCCGGTGTTCGAGCGCATCAAGGCTGAAGGCAAGACGTCGAAGGCGCCGCTGTCTGAAGCGTTCGGACAATGGAAGAACCTGAAGATCGTGATTCTTGCGCTGATCGGCCTGACCGCCGGCCAGGCCGTGGTCTGGTACACGGGTCAGTTCTACACGCTGTTCTTCCTGACGCAGACGCTGAAGGTCGACGGCAGCAGCGCCAACATCATGATCGCGATCGCGCTGCTGATCGGCACGCCGTTCTTCCTGTTCTTCGGCTCGCTGTCGGACAGGATTGGCCGTAAGCCGATCATCATGGCGGGCCTGCTGATCGCCGCGCTCACCTACTTCCCGCTGTTCAAGGCGCTCACGCACTTCACCAACCCGGCGCTGGAAGCCGCAACCGCGCGCGCCCCGATCGTCGTGATCGCGGATCCGGCCGAGTGCTCGTTCCAGTTCAACCCGGTCGGCACGGCGAAGTTCACGAGTTCCTGCGATATCGCCAAGGGCGCGCTGTCCAGAGCCGGCCTGAACTACGAGAACGTCGCGGCGCCAGCCGGGACGATTGCGCAGATCAAGGTCGGCGACACGGTGGTCAACACGTTCAACGGCCGCGCCGCCGACGCGAAGGAGCAAGGCAAGGCGTTCGACAAAACCCTCGCCGCGACGCTGAAGGGCGCCGGCTATCCGCCAAAGGCCGATCCATCGCAGATCAACTGGCCGATGAGCGTGGTGATCCTGACGATCCTCGTGATCTACGTGACGATGGTCTACGGGCCGATAGCGGCGATGCTGGTGGAAATGTTCCCGACGCGAATCCGCTATACGTCGATGTCGCTGCCGTATCACATCGGCAATGGCTGGTTCGGCGGCTTCCTGCCGGCCACCGCGTTCGCGATTGTGGCGACCAAAGGCAACATCTACTCAGGGCTGTGGTATCCGATCGTGATTGCGCTCATCACCTTCGTGATCGGCATGCTGTTCGTCAAGGAGACCAAGGACTCGGACATCTACGCGAAGGACTGACACCCCTCGCGCGCCTGATGGCCGAAGCATTTTAAAAAAATTGCGAACTGGGGGTTGACGACCCTCAGTTCGCCCTGCATAATCTCGCTTCTTTCGGCGAATTAGCTCAGTTGGTTAGAGCGACGGAATCATAATCCGCAGGTCCGGGGTTCGAGTCCCTGATTCGCCACCAGTTGCAAGAAAAAGCCGCTGATCCGCAAGGTTCAGCGGCTTTTTTGTTTTGGCCGTCCGGCTGTCGAAAACCGCAACGACTCTGCAACTTCAAGGAGGTTTCTTGATGACGTTCCGCACCGCCGCGCTTGCCGCGGCTACCGTCTCGATCACGCTGTTCGGCGCGGCTTCCGCGCTCACCGTCCACGCGCAGTCCACGGCTGACAACCAGTGGCGCAGTTCGCCGCTTACGTTGTCGACGTTGCTTCAGGATGGCTACAAGATCGTCGCCGTGGTGAACAACGCGCAAAGCAGCAGCGGACCGGGCGACACGATTTTCGTCCAGCGCGATCAGAGCGCGTTCAAATGTATCGACCCGCAGCAAACGGATGCGAAGGCGCGAGCCGCGGCGTCGCCCGCCTGCTATGAACTGGTTCCGCCGTCAGGGGCAGCTTCGGGCGCGGATTCGAAATAACGGCCTGGCGGCATTGGTTTGCCTTGGCCGCACGACCTGCGCCCCGAGCGGCGCAGGCAACGAAACGCACGCGCATCGATCGACGCGTCACCTGTCGACAAGACGGCTCAAATTCCCGCGCACGCGCTGCAATAGCGCGATCAGCTGCTTCGCTTCTTCATCGCTGAAACCGTCGAGCGCTTCGAGCGCAACCTCGTCGCCCACCTTGCGCGCCGTGCCGAGCGTCCGCTCGGCCTTCGGCGTCATCCGCACCTGATGTTCCCGGCGATCCTGCGGATTCGCCACCCGCTCGATCCAGCCACCCTCCACCATCCGGTCCACCAGACGGCCCGCCGAAATCGGCGCGACTTCGAGTAAATCAGCGAGACGCGCCTGGTTGACGTCGCCGTAATGCGCGAGGTAGGCCAGCACGCGGCACTGCGCGCGCGTCAGATCGACCGAGGACTTCGCGAGATCGTCGAAACGCTTGCCAGTCAGGCGGCCGACGTCGGAAATCAGAAAGCCGAAGCGCTCTTCGAGTTGGGTTTTCATGCGCGAATTATACGAGCGCGCTCCGAACCGTCAGCATCGGAGCATGCGTTATTCAGTCTCCGCATAAATCCCGATTGCGAGGATTTGCAGCGCTCATATACTAAGCATGCTTACTATATCGACGACCCCGCCCAGCCATGTCATCCGCCACCACGCCTGCGAGCGCAACCGCGCCCCTCAACCGGCCGATGATCACCCTCTCGATCATGCTCGCGACGCTGATCCAAACGCTCGACAGCACGATCGCCAACGTCGCGCTGCCGCACATGCAGGGCACGCTATCCGCGTCGCAGGATGAAATCACCTGGGTTCTCACGTCGTACATCGTCGCCGCGGCCATTGCCACGCCGCTCACGGGCTGGCTGTCGGACCGGCTCAGCGTCAAGCGGCTGCTGATCGTCGCGATCGGCGGCTTCACGGTGTCGTCGGCGCTGTGCGGTTTGTCGGAAACGCTGACGCAAATCGTCGCGTCGCGTTTGCTGCAAGGCGTTTTCGGGGCGTCGCTGGTGCCGCTGTCGCAGTCGATCCTGCTCGACATCAATCCGCGCGAAAAGCAGGGCCAGGCGATGGCCGTGTGGGGTATGGGCGTGATGGTCGGGCCGATTCTCGGGCCGACGCTCGGCGGCTGGCTGACCGACAGCTACAACTGGCGCTGGGTATTCTTTATCAACGTGCCGATCGGTGCGTTCGCGCTGTTCGGCGTGGCGACCTTCCTGCCGAGCCGCGAGCCGAAACACGACGTGAAGTTCGACGCGTTCGGCTTCATCACGCTCGGCCTGGCGATCGGCGCGTTGCAGGCGATGCTCGATCGCGGCGAGCAGCTCGACTGGTTCAGTTCGACCGAAATCGTCATCGAGGCGCTGCTGGCGTCGCTCAGTTTTGCGTTTTTCCTCGTGCACACGGCGACGGTCGGCGAAAAGTCGTTCTTCAAATACAAGCTGCTGAAGGACAGCAATTTCGCGACCGGCACGTTCTTCATCTTCGTGATCGGGGCGGTGATGTACGCGACGCGCGCGCTATTGCCGCCGATGCTGCAGAACCTGATGAACTATCCGGTCGCCACTACCGGCCTCGTCACCGCGCCGAGCGGCGCGGGCACGATGATCGCGATGCTGTTCGCGGGGCGCCTGCTGAAGCATGTCGACGCGCGGCTGCTGTTGCTGTCCGGCTTCGTGATTTCGGCGTTCGCGCTCTGGCAAATGATGCATTACACGATCGTGCTGTCGGCATCGGATATCGTGTGGCCCGGCGTGATTCAGGGCTTCGGGCTGGGTCTGGTTTTCGTGCCGCTGAGCGCGCTCACGTTCTCGACGCTCACGCCCGCGTTGCGCGCGGACGGCACGGCGACGTATAGCCTGATGCGCAATATCGGCAGCAGTATCGGCATTTCGATCGTGCAGACGCTGATGACGCGCAACACACAGATTTCGCATGCCGACCTTGCCGCGAACATCACGCCGTTCAATCCGGCGGTCCAGCCGATGCTGAACAGCGGCTCGAATTACGACCTCGCGGTACTGAACGTGTCGATTACGCAGCAGGCGTCGATGATCGCGTATCTGAACGACTTCAAGCTGATGTTCCTGGCGACGCTTCTGGTGATTCCGCTATTGCTGCTGATCCGGCCCGCGCATAGGGCGCCGGATGCATCGGTGGCGCATGCGGCGATGGATTGAGCGGAGGAAGCGAGCCGTGGGGAAAATCCGGGATTGGCGGCGTGTGGCCCGGTTTTGCCTGGCACGCTTTGCCTGGCTCGCTTCAATAGCCCGACCGACGTCAGCGCTGCTGTCCTTCCCTACCCCTCGATCCGCCCACGCGTCACACCTAATAACCCCGCCATTGCCGCCCTCGCCGCGTCCGCATCCCGTGTGCGAATCGCTTCGAACACCGCCGTATGCTCAGCCAGCGACGCATTGAACACATCCGCGCGCTTCGCATTCAACCGAAGTTGCGCCTCCAGCGTTCGCTCGATCAGCGTACCCAACGGAATCAGCAACTCGTTGCTGCACGCGGTGAGCACGCTCAAATGGAATTGCAGATCGGCACGCACCCATTCGTCGACGTTGCGCGCGCCGACCATCGCAGCATGGGCGGACTCCAGCGCGCGGAACGTGTCGTCCGAGTACGAGGACGCAGCCAGCCCCGCTGCGTAAGGCTCGATCATCTCGCGCATTTCCTGCAGCTTCAGCGCAAACGCCATCGGCTCGGCCACCCGCGAATACCAGTCGAGCACGTCAACATCGAGCAGATTCCACGCGGGCTTCGGCCGCACGCGCGTACCCACCCGCGGACGCGATTCGATCAGCCCTTTCGACGTCAGCGTGCGCAGCGCCTCGCGCAACACCGTGCGACTCACGCCGAATGTCTCCATTAACTCCGCCTCGCGCGGCAGGATCGACTCGGGCGCGTAGTCGCCGCGCAGAATCGCGGTGGCCAGCAAATGGGCGACGCGCCCATGCAGATCGTGCTGAATAGCTTTCTCCCGGCGTACCGATTTGGGGGTTGGTCTGAGATTGGAGGCAGCGTGTGCTGGCCACTATTTGGCGAATAATACTATTAATAGTATTTATGGGGGGTTTTGTTGTAGCATAAGAATCCTCGAATCTTCGCAGGCGCGAAGCGCCGACTCTTATCAACCGGCCATAGCCATGGGGCCGGAATTAGCGCTGAAGTGCTAACTCTGACCGACTTGCCACAGGCATGGGGCCGGAGTAAGCGCTAAAGCGCTAACTCCGGCCGACTTACCACAGGCATGGGGCCGGAGTAAGCGCTAAAGCGCTAACTCCGGCCGACACAGGAGACATACACCATGAAAATCACCAAGCTCGAAACCTTCATCGTCCCACCGCGCTGGTGCTTCCTGAAGATCGAGACTGACGAAGGCATCGTCGGCTGGGGCGAACCGGTCGTCGAAGGCCGCGCGCATACAGTCGCGGCGGCGGTCGAAGAACTGTCCGATTATCTGATCGGCAAAGACCCTCTGCTGATCGAAGACCACTGGCAGGTCATGTACCGCGCCGGCTTCTACCGTGGCGGCCCGATCACGATGAGCGCAATCGCCGGCGTCGACCAGGCACTGTGGGACATCAAGGGCAAGCACCACGGCGTGCCGATTCACGCGCTGCTGGGCGGCCAGGTGCGCGACAAGATCAAGGTGTATTCGTGGATCGGCGGTGATCGTCCGAGCGACGTCGCAAACAACGCGCGCGCCGTGGTCGAACGCGGCTTCAAGGCCGTGAAGATGAACGGCTCGGAAGAATTGCAGATCATCGACACCTTCGACAAGGTGCAAGGCGTCATCAACAACGTGGCGGCGGTGCGCGAGGCCGTGGGCCCGAACATCGGCATCGGCGTGGACTTCCACGGCCGTGTGCACAAGCCGATGGCGAAGGTGCTGGCCAAGGAACTCGACCCGTACAAGCTGCTCTTCATCGAAGAGCCGGTGCTGTCGGAAAACGCGGAAGCATTGCGTGACATCGTGAATCAGACCAACACGCCGATCGCTTTGGGCGAGCGCCTGTATTCGCGCTGGGACTTCAAGCACATCCTGGCGGGCGGTTACGTCGACATCATCCAGCCGGACGCGTCGCACGCGGGCGGCATTACCGAGTGCCGCAAGATCGCGTCGATGGCCGAAGCGTACGACGTCGCGCTCGCGCTGCACTGCCCGCTCGGGCCGATCGCGCTCGCCACCTGCCTGCAGATCGATGCGGTGAGCTACAACGCGTTCATCCAGGAACAGAGCCTGGGCATTCACTACAACCAGGGCAACGACCTGCTCGACTACATCAAGAACCCGGAAGTCTTCAAGTACGAAGACGGCTTCGTGTCGATTCCGCAAGGCCCGGGCCTTGGGATCGAGGTCAACGAAGAGAAGGTGCGCGAGATGGCCAAGGTCGGCCATCGCTGGCGCAATCCGGTGTGGCGCCATGAGGACGGCAGCGTCGCCGAATGGTAATCGCCTGAACCAACGCCGCCTGCGGGCGGCGTTTCGCTTTTATCGCGCGAGGCGGTTGGCAACACGCTTCGCACCGCGTTTCAACCCGCGAGCGATTCCGTTTGCAGCGGCCGTGAGCGCCGCCAGAAATAACATCAAGAGGCTCACCTCAGTGGAGACAACCCACATCCAGATGCAGGCGACCGGCAAGCGCCATCGCCTGCTCGCCATGCTGTTCATCACCGTGGTCATCACGTATCTCGACCGCAGCAATCTGTCGATCGCCGCCACCGCCATCGCGCAAGACCTGCAACTCGACCCTGCGCAAATGGGCCTGGTGTTCTCCGCGTTCGGCTGGTCGTATGCGCTGCTGCAGATTCCCGGCGGCATGCTGGTCGACCGGACGCGTCCGCGGCTTCTGCTCGCGCTGGTCATCGGACTCTGGTCGCTCGCGACGATCCTGCAAGGCTTCGCGAGCGCGTTCGCGGTGCTGCTGTCGCTGCGCGTGCTGCTCGGTGCACTCGAAGCGCCCGCCTATCCGACGCTCAACCGCGTCGTCACGACCTGGTTTCCCGATAGCGAGCGCGCCCGCGCCATTGCCAGCTATACGTCCGGCCAGTACGTCGGCCTGGCACTCCTGACGCCTGCGCTCGTGCTGACACAGCAACATTTCGGCTGGCAAGGCGTGTTCTTCCTGACGGGCGCGATCGGCGTCGTATGGGGGCTGGTCTGGTATGCGCTGTATCGCGAGCCGTCTGAAGCCAGCGGGATCAACGAGGCCGAACTCGACATGATTCGCGCGGGCGGCGGCCTGGTCGACCTGAGCGGATCGGGCGCGTCGGGCAACCCGCGTCAAGGCCGCACCCGCTACACCGCCGCCGACTGGCGTGCCGTGCTCGGCAACCGCAAGCTGTGGGGCGTGTACATCGGCCAGATCGCAGTGACGTCGACGCTCTGGTTCTTCCTGACCTGGTTCCCGACTTACCTGGTCAAGTACCGGCACATGGACTTCCTGAAGGTCGGCTTCATGGCAGCCGTGCCTTTTCTCGCCGCGTTCGTCGGCATCCTCGGTTCGGGGCTGCTGTCGGACTGGATGATCCGGCGCGGCGTGTCGGCCACGGTCGCGCGCAAGGTGCCGATCGTGACGGGGCTGCTGCTGTCCACGGCGATCGTCGGCGCGAACTATGTCGAGACGCCGGCGATGGTGATCCTGTTCATGGCGATCGCGTTCTTCGGCAGCGGCTTCTCGTCGATCACGTGGGTGCTGGTGTCGTCGATGGCGAAGAAGGAGTTGCTCGGCCTCACCGGCGGCATGTTCAACCTGATGGGCAATCTGTCGTCGATCTGCGTGCCGGTGGTGATCGGCTTCATCGTCAGGAATAGCGACTTCAAGCCCGCGCTGATGTTCATGAGCGCGGTCGGCGTGGTCGGCGCGCTGTCGTATCTGTTCCTCGTGGGCAAGATCGAGCGGATTCGCTGAGGGCGTTTTTCGGCTCCATTTGCGAAGTTTTAAGACCCCTCGCACGCGTTACGGCGACGTGACGCGCGGGGGCTCGCAGTAACGTAACATCCCGGACCAAAGCCGCTGGAACAGCCGTTTCACGGCCTTCTCCGAGGTTCGCACCACTCCTCGCAAAGCCTTATCTACAAAGGCTTTCGCGCCGTTTGTTCGGCATCAGACATACACATGGCCCACTCCTTGCTCAAATGGATGCAAACAACATGTATCCGGGGAACATCATGGGCGAATTCCTTCCTGACTATCTGATCCGCGAACAGGCCGCTGTCGGCGCACTGGTGATGTTCGGCGTTCTGCGCATACTCGGCGCGGTGCTGGCATACGAACGCGGCTGGCGCATCTCGGTAATCGAGAAATGCTTTATTGCGGCCGCGGTGGTGTACTGCCTGCCGCAGCTTTTCGATCTGCTCACGCATATGTATGGCTCGCGCGCCGCCGGCGCCGAACTGGAAGGCAAGGCCGCTGGCTGCGCGGTCGCGCTGTTCTGCGCGCCGATCGTCGGACATCGGCTCGGCGTCGAGTAAGCGCGGTAAGCGCGTCGCCACGCGAAGCCGATCATGCGATTGACCGACTTTTTCGCCCGACGGACCAAACCGGTGTTTCGGCCCGGCGAAATTCTGAAGCTCCGGTCCGGCGGGCATCCGATGACCGCGACATGGAGCGGACCGGTGCTATTCGCGCCGGGCAACTGGCTGATCTGCCAATGGTTCAGCGACGCAGGCGAACTGCAACAGGAAATGTTTCCGGAGGAGACTCTGGAACGGGTGAGACGCGACGTGCGCGCCGCCTGAAGAGGCAGTAACGGATGCTGGCCACCGCCAGGCGACCGTGTGTATTGCGCCGCCGGCTTTTGCCGTGCGGCGCTTTTTTTTTGGCTTGTGGCTTCTGCGGTGAATGGGATGAGCAGGTTTGTCGCGCGGCGTGGCCGAAGCGAGCGCCGCGCCAGTTGCAGAATTGATGCATGTCGGACGCATGCGCGAGGCAGCGCGCGGTCTTCGCAGCATGCGAGGCAGCGCGCGGTCTTCGCAGCATGCGATGCAGCACACGCCACGGCACGCCCGTCACGTCACGCCGGCGAACTACTCCTACCCCAACGACGCAAACGCCGGCACGCTGTGCGACAGCACAGCCGCCGCGACGAACACGCCGATCATCGCCAGTGCTTCGAGGTACAGCACGTTGACGAACGTGTGCGCGTCCATCGTCGATGCCGTGCGGCGCAGGCGCGGCAGCGCCGAGAAACGGTTCAGACCGCCAAGCACAAGCGCCAGCGCGACCAGCGCGAGCTTGAGCGTCAACACATGTCCCCAGGTGCTGAACTGGATCGCTTCGAGCGATCCACCCGAACCACGCAGCGCGTTGAAGACGCCCGACACCAGCACCAGCACGACCGCCACCACCGACACGTTCGACACCTGCGTCGCCGTGCGGATCAACATGCCGCGCGCCGTCGACGTACCGAGCGCGGGCAGCACCGTCAGCCCCGCCGCGATTGCCAGGCCGCCCCACACGCTCGTGACCAGCACGTGCAGCGTTTGCATGCCGATCGCCGCCGAGGCGATCCCGGCATCGGCCGCGTGACCGAGCGATGCCTTGCCCGCCGCGACCACGATCACCGCCAGCCACAGCAGCGCGTTGCGCAACATGCCCGTGTGGCTTGCCATGGCCGTGCCGAGCAACATCAGCGCACCGACGAACGCAACGGTCCAGCCATAGCCGACGTGCGTTTGGGTCAGCACGGTGGGCAGCACGCCGAAAGCGGCGGGCAACGCGACGCCGGCCATCGACGCCGCCTGATACAGCAGCCAGCCGAGATCCGCGAGCACTAGGACGACGGTGGCGATCAGCATGGAACGTTGCGCCCGCAACCACGCGAGGCGCGCGGGCGAGACCTTCTGCTGCGCGTCCTTGGCGAGCCACGCGGCCAGCAGCGCCGAACCGACGGCGAACGCAAACGCGATATTCATGAGCGCGGCCATGGCGACCTGCCCGATCCAGAGTCCGTCGAAGCTCATTTGATGTTGAAAGCGAAGTCACCCTGAGTACGGTGGCCGTCCGTGGCAACCGCAACCCAATGCACCGCGTAGCGGCCCGCAGTCAACTGCGGCAATGCGAGGCGCATAACCTTCGCGTCCTTCGCATCGACTTCAGATGCATTGGGCACCGCTTCCTTGCCGTTGGCATCGTCGAGAGTGATCTTGCTGAAAGCCGGTTCGAGCGGCTCGGTGAAATGAATCGTGACGGCCGCGGGGGCCGCGACTTCGGCGTTCGCAGCCGGCTCGCTCGACATCAGATGCGCGTGCGCAAAAGCCGTGGACGTCACAACCAGCGCCGCGGCGCCGAGCATCAACGCACGCAGCGCCGAACGGGAAAATTGGAATAGCTTCATGTAATACCGATAGCTGATGAACAGGGGAACAGTGAGTGTCGACGCGGGCTGACCCGCACCGGTGAGCGGCCGGCGAGCCCGGAAGTGTACGCTTCGATAGCGCTCGCGGGCATCGGTTCAACCCGCATTGTTGAGAACGGCAAAAGGCACGACCATTGCAACATGGATCGCGTGGACAAAATTGAGACTGTGGGTGTACCGTTGCAGCGACACTTGGCTGCAAACTGTTCACGCGACAATCTGTCGCATGGTTGTAACAGCCGGGGCATTCTCTCCTGCGGCAAATAGTCACTATTAGTCGCCAATGATAGAATGCTGCGTCGCCGCAGCGCCGGCTGCCCTTAACACCGAACCGCCTCGAAGTTCGGTCAGGTCCCCGTTCTGATGGAGTTACGCGTGTCTTCTAGACGCCTTTTCCGCCCGCTGCTGGCCCTGTTGCTGATCGGCTCTGCGGGTGTCTATAGCGCTGCAAAAGCGCAGACTCAACCGAAGGCCCCTGACACGATGGCAGCGCGCGTGCAAGGGTGTACGGCCTGCCACGGCACTCACGGTCAAGGCACCGACAACGACTACTTCCCACGCCTCGCGGGCAAGCCGGCCGACTATCTGTTCAACCAGTTGCAGAACTTCCGCGAAGGGCGTCGCAAGTACCCGCCCATGAATTACCTCGTCACGTACCTTTCGGACGACTATCTTCATCAGATCGCCACTTACTTCTCGCAACAGCGTCCGCCCTACCCGCCGCCGGCCAAACCGACGGTGTCGTCGGCCACGCTGGCGCGCGGCCAGCAGATCGTGCTGAACGGCGACGCAGGAAAACAGATTCCGGCCTGCGCGGCTTGCCACGGCAAGGCGCTCACGGGTATGGAGCCGGCTATCCCGGGTCTGGTTGGCCTGCACGCCGACTACATCAGCGCGCAGCTCGGCGCGTGGCGCTCGGGCTCGCGACATGCCATCGCGCCTGATTGCATGCACACCATCGCCACCCGCCTCACCGACGACGACGTGAACGCCGTCGCTTCGTGGCTTGCCACGCAGCAGGCTCCACAGAACCCCGTGCCGGCTCCGGCTCGCTCGATGAAGACTCCGCTTGCCTGCGGCAGCGAACCTCAATAAGCCGCCGGGAGAGACATTCAAATGAAACGCAAGTCTTTGTTCGCCCTCTCGGCAGTCGTGGTAGTCGCGGCCGCCGCACTCGTTCCCGTCCTGTGGTCGGGCGGCGACCACATGCACAGCGGCGAGGCCATGGCGGCAGCGCCCGCCGACCAGGCCGACCTGATCAAGAAGGGCGAGTACCTCGCGCGCGCCGGCGACTGTATCGCCTGCCACACGGTTCGCGGCGGCAAGCAGTTTGCCGGCGGTCTGCCCATGGCCACGCCGTTCGGCACGATGTTCACGCCGAACATCACGCCCGACGACCAGTACGGCATCGGCAAGTGGACCCAGGACGACTTCTACCGCGCGATGCACACCGGCCGCTCGAAAGACGGCAGCCTGCTGTATCCGGGCTTCCCGTTCACCAGCTACACGAAGGTCACGCGCGCCGACGCGGACGCGATCTACGCGTACCTGCGCTCGGTCACGCCGGTCAACGTGCCGAGCCGTCCGCATGAACTCAAATTCCCATTCAACCAGCGCAACATGCTGATCGGCTGGCGCACGCTGTTCTTCCGTGAAGGCGAATTCAAGCCGGACCCGACCAAGTCGGTCGAGTGGAACCGTGGTGCATACCTGATCGAAGGCCTGGGCCATTGCGGCATGTGTCACACGTCGATCAACGCAATGGGTGGTCCGGTCAGTTCGGCGGCGTTCGCCGGCGGCCTGATCCCGCTGCAGAACTGGTACGCACCGTCGCTTACGTCGAACCGTGAAGCCGGTCTCGGCGACTGGGAACTCCAGGACATCGCCGACCTGCTGAAGACCGGCGTGTCGAACCGCGGCGCGGTGTTTGGTCCGATGGCTGAAGTGGTTCACAACAGCCTGCAATACATGACGGACGAAGACATCAAGGCGATGGCGACGTATCTGAAGACGATTCCGCAGAAGAGCGAGGCGCCGGAGCCGCTGCAGCTCGAAACGTCGGAAAAGTTCGGCGGCGAACTGTTGAAGCAAGGTCAGAAGATCTACGCTGACAACTGCGCGAAATGCCACGCGGAAAACGGCCTCGGCCAACCGCCGGCGTTCCCGCCGCTCGCGAACAACCAGTCGATCCAGATGCCGTCGGCGGTCAACCCGATCCGCATGGTGCTGAACGGCGGTTATCCGCCGAGCACGGAAGCCAACCCGCATCCGTACGGCATGCCGCCGTTCGCGCAAGCGTTGTCGAACACGGAAGTGGCGGCGGTTGTGACGTACATCCGTATGTCGTGGGGCAACCACGGCACGCCTGTTTCGCCGCAGCAAGTGTCCGATCTGCGTTCGGCGCCGCTCGACTAACCAGCGCCAGTTGCACCTGGGGCGCGGCCTGCGGAAACGCGGCCGCGCCCTTCGTTTTTTCAGGACCGTCGCGGGACCGGTATCATGTGGGTATTTACCCTTATGAAATCGCGCAGGAGGATGAGCCGTGCATGTCGGTGAGCGTTTCAACAGCATTACCCACCTCGTCGGCGCCGTGCTGTCGGTGGCTGGGCTTGTTGCGCTCGTCACGATGGGCGCGCTCGCCGGCGACGCGTACAAGGTGGTCAGCTTCAGCGTGTACGGGGCGATGCTGTTCGTGCTGTATGCTATCTCGACGCTTTACCACAGCGTGCGCAGCCCGCGTCTGAAAGCGGTTCTGCAGAAATGCGACCATTCGGCGATCTACCTGCTGATCGCCGGCAGCTACACTCCGTTCACGCTTGTCACGTTGCGCGGGCCATGGGGCTGGTCGTTATTCGGCGTAAGCTGGGGGCTCGCAGTCCTCGGTATCGTGCAGGAACTGACGCTCGGGCGACGCACCCGCAGCGTTTCGATGGTGCTGTATGTCCTGATGGGATGGCTCGCGCTCGTTGCCGTCCACCCTCTGCTGCATGCCTTACCGGCAGCGGGTACCGCCTGGCTCGTGGCCGGCGGGGTCATCTACAGCGCCGGCATCTACTTCTTCATCAACGACGAGCGCATCCGGCATGGACATGGTATCTGGCACCTGTTCGTTCTGGCAGGCAGTCTGTGTCAATTCGTCAGTGTTGCGCGCTATGTCGCGTGACACCCCCACGGCGGCGAAATGCAACTTAACGCCAGTCAACGTGTCTGCATAGCGCGTTGAAGCATTCGGCACGCATTTGCGCGTGCCGCCGATTTCTCAGCGAACGGAACTGGGTTTTGGCCTCGAACACGCCGTACAGGCGTGTTCATGCGGCATCGATGCCGGCCAGCACCCAGATGTGCCATTCGCGAAACTGCATTGCAAAGAGCATTTATGTCTTTTGATTCCCTCGGCTTGTCCGAACCGTTGGTCCGCGCTGTAAACGAACTCGGCTACACCACTCCGACTCCGATCCAGACGCAGGCAATCCCGGCTGTGCTCAACGGCGGCGATCTGCTGGCCGGCGCGCAGACCGGCACCGGCAAGACCGCCGGTTTCACGCTGCCCATCCTGCAGCGTCTCCATTCGATGCCCGCCGTCGCCACGGCTTCGGGCAAGCGCGCAGTGCGCGCGCTGATCCTCACGCCGACGCGTGAACTCGCCGCGCAGGTCGAGGAAAGCGTGCGCGCATATGGCAAGTATCTGAAGCTGAAGTCGACGGTCATGTTCGGCGGCGTCGGCATCAATCCGCAGATCGGCGCATTGCGCAGCGGCGTGGACATCGTCGTCGCGACGCCGGGCCGTTTGCTCGACCACATGCAGCAGAAAACCATCGACCTGTCGCATCTCGAGATTCTCGTGCTCGACGAAGCCGACCGGATGCTCGACATGGGCTTCATCCACGACATCAAGCGTGTGCTGGCCAAGCTGCCGCCGAAGCGCCAGAACCTGCTGTTCTCGGCCACCTTCTCCGACGAGATCAAAACACTCGCCGACAACCTGCTCGACTCGCCGGCGCTGATCGAAGTGGCGCGCCGCAATACGACGGCGGAAACGGTCGCGCAAAAGATTCACCCGGTCGACCGCGACAAGAAGCGCGAGCTGCTCACGCATCTGATCAAGCAGCACAACTGGTTCCAGGTGCTGGTGTTCACGCGCACGAAGCATGGCGCGAACCGGCTTGCCGAGCAGTTGAGCAAGGACGGTATCAGCGCGCTTGCGATTCACGGCAACAAGAGCCAGTCGGCGCGTACGCGCGCGCTGGCCGAGTTCAAGGACGGCACGCTGCAGGTGCTGGTCGCGACCGACATCGCGGCTCGCGGGATCGATATCGATCAACTGCCGCACGTGGTCAACTTCGATCTGCCGAACGTGCCGGAAGACTACGTGCACCGTATCGGCCGTACCGGTCGTGCCGGTGCGACGGGCGAGGCGGTGTCGCTGGTTTGCGTCGACGAACTGCAGTTGCTGAAGGACATCGAGAAGCTGATCAAGCGCCCGGTGCCGCAAGAAGTGATCGCCGGTTTCGAACCGGACCCGACCGCGAAGCCGGAGCCGATTCTGCGTCGCGGCCAGGGCGGCGGCGGTGGCGGTGGTGGCGGTCGTTCGCCGCGTCAGGGGCAAGGTGCGCCGAAGCGTGATGGCGCTGCGGCTGCAAAGCCCGCGCAACGTTCGGGACAACGTCCGTCGAATGGTCAGCAGCCGCGTCCGCAGGGTGCGAAGCCGGCAGGTCAGGGTGGCAATGGTGGCCAGGGTGGTCAAGCTCGCCGCGACGGTCAGCGTCATGACGATCGGCCGCGTGCTGTCGCCCACGAAGGCAGCGCTGCGCAACATGCGCCGCGCAAGCCGCAGGGTGGCAAGCCGCAAGGCAGCAATCCGGGTGCGTTGCTGGGCGGTGCGAAGCCGCGTAACGACGCGCCGCGTGGTGGTCAGCCGACCCGCAGCGGTCAGCGCGGGCGGTAAGTCTCTCAAAGGCGTTGCCGGGACGCTTAGGCCCGGCAACGTCTGCTTTTAAGCCGTCGCCGTTCAACCTGGCGTTACCGGCCAGCCGCAGCAGCGGCTTGTTTCAGGTGCTCGATCTGCCGTTCCCATCGATCGAGCACCGCCTTCCTCTCCCCTTCCAGCTCAAACGTCACACCACTCGTCAGACGCGCATATCGCACGCTCTGCGCCTCCGCTGTGTCGATCGAACCGGCCAGATAGACCAGTCCACTGTCGTCGCCAGTCACCGCCGCGAGCGGCGTAACTCGCAGTTGCACCTGATAGAAAGCCTCATCGCAAACGAAGCTCAGCGCGGCTCGGCCGTGTTGTGTAATCGCGCGCGTCGCACGTGCCTGCGGCCACAAAGCGAAGCACAGCGTGCGCGAATCGGGCGCGTACAACTCGCCGACACCCAGCAGCGACGTCCGCACATGACCGTTCGCATCCACCGTCAGCAGCGACGCCGTGAAGCCCGTCTTGCTTTCAAGCGACGATCCGTCGAATAACGCGCGTACGGCGTCGGGCCATTCATCGAACACATGCCGATCGAGCGGACGTTGGGGGGCGGGAGAATCGCTCATGCTATCGATCCGGTTTGAAATTGACGAAGCTCAATCATGCCTCGAAAAAACAATGGCCCGCGAAGAAGCGGGCCATTGTCATTCATCTTCGCGTTTAAATCGAAAGCTCAGCGGAAGAACACATGCTGCGTAATCTTCGCGAGCGGATAGTGCACGCCCGGTTGAATCCGCGCCGGCAGATCAAGCGGCTTGAGCAGCATCTTCACGCACATATCAGCGGACAGATTGCGCCGCACCAACGCATTGATTCGCGCCGCGCGGTCGCGGTTATACGCCGAGTCGTTGATTCGTTCAGGATAGCGAACCGCGAACACATGCCGCAACGCGATCTCCGAATCTTCGTTCTTGATTTCCATGACACGGCGCATCAACGCGCCGAGCACCGCGAGCCGGCCATTGCCTTCGATCTTGTTGTACTTCTTGAAGAACTTGAAAAAGTGCTTGTAGTGACGGACTTCGTCAGTGCGGATGTTGTCGGTGATCTGCTTGAGCACCGGGTCGTCTGAACATTCGCCGATCGCGCGATACAACGTGGCCGTGCCGGTTTCCACCACGCAGCGCGCGACCATTTCGAGCGCCCGGGTCTTTTCGAAATCTTCCACCGAGCAGGTCAGCGAATACTCTTCCATGAATTGACTGAACGCAGTGTCCCAGTCGAATTCGGGCCACACGTACGCGATATATGTCTTCAGCGCGCGCCCGTGCTGCATTTCTTCCGGCTCCCATTCGTGATTGAGCCAGGCAGAAACTTCAGGGTCGTCGTGGAAAAAAGTGCTCAGATTGCTGGTGTAAAGATCAGTGCCGCTTTCAATAAACGAAGACGCGCAAAGCAGTAAAAGCAGGTCTTCATTCGCGACAGCCTTCTGCCGATCAATGCGGGTGAGGTCGATGTCCTCGATCCGCCAGGGCATGACATGGTTCAGCTCTGTGTGCATCGTGTCTTGCTCCGAAAACCGTACCGACTCGTGGAGCGCGTTCGTGACGCCCGCTCGCACGAAGGCGTTTCGCCATGTCGGATACAGCGCCTTGAATTAGAGTTAACCCCTTGTATCTTGCATCTTAGCCGGTGTTTCACAACTCTGCAGATAACCCAGCACAGACCATGCCGGAGGGTTCCAGTTCCAATTTGCAAGTAGGAGAAAGCTTCGGTTGGCGCCACACGTCGCGCGCGGCAGGCAAAAAAAAGCCAGCTCGGAAGCTGGCTTGAGTCTGGTTTGTCACACCCCGTAATGATTGTGGTGCGAACTGCGGCCTTCGTCTTCAGGCAGGCTGGGCGCCTCGCGTCACGCGCACACCGCGCATGCGCCACGCGACGATGATCAGCGAGATGCCCGACAGCACCGCCGCCAGCAGTACGTAATAACTTGGCGCGAGTTTGTCGCCGGTCAAATGGATGAAGGTTTCGACAATCGTCGGCGCAAAGCCGCCGAAGATCGTCACGCCGATGCTGTAACCAATCGAAAGACCGGTCGAGCGCACTTGCGTCGGGAAGATTTCGGACATCAATGCGGGCATCGGTCCCGAGTAAGCGGCCTTGAAAATACCGGCGACAGCCTGGAGCAACATCAGCGAGCCGATCGTCGGATGAGACTGGAGCCACGCGAACATCGGATAAATCAGCACGCCCATCAGGATCGACGTGGTCAGCATGATGCGAATCCGGCCGATGCGGTCGGACAACGCGCCCATCACCGGCGACAGGATGAACTGCAGGCTGCCGTTGAGCACGACCACGGCGAACGACGCCGCCGCCGACATATGCAACTGTTTGACCGCATACATCGGCATATAAAGCTGCAACACGTACACGCCGACCGTCGACTGCGCGACGATGCCGATCGCGAGCAGCAGGTTGACCCACTGGTTCGCGAACGAAGCGTCCTTCACCTCACTCGCGGCTGGCCGCTCGCCGGCCGCTTCGCGACCTTCTCGCGCCTTTTGCATCGCGAGGAATTCCGGCGTTTCGTCCAGATGCGAGCGGATGTAGTAACCCACCGGCCCGACCAGCAAACCGAACACGAACGGAATCCGCCAGCCCCAGCTATTGAGTTGCTCGGGCGGCAGCCACGCGGTCAGCAGCGAGCCAAAAGCGGCGGCGGTGATCGCCGCCAGCCCCTGGCTAGCAAACTGCCAGCTCGCGTAATACCCGCGACGCGACGCGCTGTGTTCGACCATGAACGCCGTCGCGCTGCCGAACTCGCCGCCCACGGCGAAGCCTTGCACGAGACGCGCGAGCAGGATCAACAGCGGCGCGGCAAGACCGATCGACGCATACGGCGGCATCACCGCCATCGCGAAGGTGCCGACCATCATCAGCGCGATGGCGAGCGTCAGCGCTGCCTTGCGGCCCTTGCGGTCGCCGTAGATGCCGAGCACCACGGCGCCGAGCGGGCGCATCAGGAATGAGATGCCGAAGGTCGCGATGGCGAGCAGCGTCGAGAGCCACTCGTCCTGCATCGGGAAAAACTGTTTGGCGATGATCGTCGCGAAATAGCCGTAGACCAGAAAGTCGAACCATTCGAGCGCGTTGCCGACCGACGATGAAAACACGATCCGCCGCACTACCGCTTTAGAAAGCGTTGCGGCCGACGCGGCATGAGGGGAAGCGGTCGCCAGTGGCGACGGGGGGGTTTGCATGATGTCTCCTGCTTTTATCTGATGCTTGATGCCTGATGACGCGTGCGAGCGCCCGGCTGTGGCTTGGGTGACAAGCGGTGAACCTGGAGCACGGGGTCGCGCTCCGGGTTTGTTTTTCGTGCAATAGGGGCGCTTTGGGTCGAAGTTCGGTAGTGCGCTTGTGAGCGCCGGCGGGTTGAACTGCTGCATCAACCGCGCTCGGGCAGCCTTGGCGCGCGTGGCTCTGGAGAGACGCAGCCGTCGCGTAACAGTTCTGAGCGCCCCGCTACCTGCAAGCGACACCCAACCGGAAGCAACCGCGCAGCCGCCGAATGCGGACGAAGGCAGCGAGCCCAATCAACCCTCTCACCCGCCATCGCCGCAACCGCACCCGCACCACGCGAATCGCTTAAAACCCAGCCGCCAGCCCATCACGACGACTATCGCTAGCCGCCACATAGCCACGCTCCGGCTCGTTGCGATCGAGCTTCCAGATGTATTGGCCCGAGCCGAAATCCATATACGGATCGTCGACCGACTTGATCACGTGGCCCAGCTTCTGCAGCGCCTCGGCCGTCTTCGGATTGAGCGTCGATTCGATGTCGATCGTGAAATCGCGGTTGACCTTCCAGCGCGGCGCGTCGCATGCGGCCTGCGGCTGCTGACCGTAGTCGAGCATCCGCACGATGGATTGCAAGTGCCCTTGCGGCTGCATGTCGCCGCCCATCACGCCGAAGCTCATTACCGCTTCCTGCTGGCCGTTCACCTGCTGCGTCAGGAACGACGGGATGATCGTGTGGAACGGCCGCTTGCCGCCTTCCACCACGTTCGGCGACTTCGGGTCCATCGAGAAGCCGCAGCCACGGTTCTGCATGGCGATGCCGCTATCCGGCACGACGATGCCCGAGCCGAAGCCCATGTAGTTCGACTGGATGAAGCTGACCATCATGCCGCGCTCGTCCGCCACCGACATGTAGATCGTGCCGCCCGCCTTCGGCATGCCGAAATCGAACTGCGTCGCGCGCTTGTGGTCGATCAGCTTCGCGCGCGACGTCAGGTACGCGTCGTCGAGCATCTGCTCGGGCGTGACGTCCATCGAACGCGGGTCGGCGACGTAGCGATACACGTCGGCGAACGCCAGCTTCATTGCTTCGATCTGCAAATGCTGCGACTCGACGTTATCGACGGTCATTTCCTTCACGTCGAATTTTTCGAGGATGCCCAGCGCGATCAGCGCCGCGATGCCCTGCCCGTTCGGCGGAATCTCATGCACGGTGTGGCCGCGATATTCCTTGCCGATCGGCTCGACCCAGTCCGCGCGATAGTTGCGCAGATCGTCGAGCGTCAATGCCGCGCCGCCTTCGCGCGCAAATGCGGCGATCTGCTCGGCGATCTCGCCTTCGTAATACGCGCGCGGGCCTTGTTCGGCGAGCTTGCGCAGCGTCTTCGCGTGACCGGGGAAGCGCACGAGTTCGCTCACTTCCGGCGCGCGTCCGCGCGGCATGAAGGTTTGCGCGAAGCCCGGCAGGTCCTTCAGTTCGGGCACGGCGGCGGCCCACTTATAGGCGACGATGCTCGCCACCGCGTGACCGCGCTCGGCGATTTCAATCGCCGGTTCCATCAGATCGGCGAACGGCAACGTGCCGAATTTCTGATGCAGCGCTTCCCAGCCAGCGATCACGCCCGGCACCGTCACCGCGTCCCAGCCGCGCTTGGGTTGCTTCGCGAGACCGTTTTCCTCGCCGTACTTCTGCTTGAAGTAATCCACGTTCCACGCTGCGGGCGACACGCCCGACGCGTTCAAACCATGCAGCTTCTTGCCGTCCCAGACCAGCGCGAACGCGTCGCCGCCAAGGCCGCAAGAAACCGGTTCGACAACCGTGATGGCTGCGGCCGCTGCGATTGCGGCATCGACGGCATTGCCGCCTTTCCACAGCATGCGCAGGCCGGCTTGCGCGGCCAGTGGATGCGAAGTCGAAACGATGTTGCGCGCGAACACGGGCAGACGCGGTGTCGGGTAAGGGTTTTGCCAGTTGAAGCCAGTCATGTCGAGCACTCTCAAAAGCGCGGCCCGGCTTTGAGAAAACGCCGGAAACCATGGGAACGTGTAAAAGGCGGGTAAGGCTCGCGTAAAACGCGGAACCCCGGATTGCAGCGCGAACCGGCCCAAAAAACAAATTCATTTATCTAATGAATAAATGCGCAAATTGTCTGAATGGGTCGCGGCCCGCGCGTTCTTGACCACCGCAGGTCTTATGGATGTCGCATGAGTTGGCGGACAACGCGGTCGATGGTCTTACAATACGCTCCATCCCCGTTCCCGCGCTGTGCACGCAGTACGCGGCTTCCGGCTCAGCGTATCGCGCCGGCGGCATGCAGCGCCGATAAAAACCCACGTTTTCGAGACCCATGACCCGAGACCCCCGCCTGACTCTCAACGCCCGGCAACAGGAACTGCTGGAGTGGGTGCAACGCGACGGCTTCGTAACCGTGGATGACCTCGCGGCCCACTTCGATGTGACGCCGCAGACGATCCGCCGCGACGTCAACTGGCTCGCCGACATGAACCTGCTGCGCCGTTATCACGGCGGTGCGAGCCTGCCCACCAGTTCCGAGAACGTCTCGTATACGGCGCGTCAGCGGATGTTCCATGAAGAGAAGCGGCGCATTGCGGCGCTAGTGGCCACTCACATTCCCGACCAGGCGTCGCTGTTCATCAACCTCGGCACCACGACCGAAGAAGTCGCCCGCGCGCTCAACCGGCATCGCGGCTTGCGCGTGATCACCAACAATCTGAACGTCGCCAGCATGATGAGCGGCTATCCGGATTGCGAAGTGCTGGTGACAGGCGGCATCGTGCGGCCTTGGGACAAGGGGATCGTCGGCGAACTGGCGATCGACTTCATCCGCCAGTTCAAGGTGGATTTCGCGATCATCGGCACGTCGAGCATCGAAACGGACGGCACGCTGCGTGACTTCGACACCCGCGAGGTGCGCGTGGCCGAAGCAATCATCCAGCATGCACGCACCGTCTTCCTCGCCGCTGATAACTCGAAATTCGGCCGCCCCGCGCTGGTTCGCCAAGGTCATCTCGATCAGATCGACGCGCTGTTCACCGACATCGCCCCGCCGCCCGACATGACCGAAACGCTCACCGCCGCCAACTGCCAGGTGTACGTCGCCGGATAGTTTGTCTGCCGCTATCGGCCATGCTGCAGCGCACGCGAAACTTCGAGTGAAATCAAGCTTCGGGCCGCGACTGCAAACCGCCGCCCGCGCCCCGCTTTGTCAAAGGGAAAATTTTCTGGGGCCGCTTTGGTGTTTAACGTGCGGTTGACTACACTCCAGTTCCCCGGCGTGCGTTCCGCATTCTGCGTAGCGCCGGTTGCGTGAATCTGTCGTGTAAGCCGTACTTCCCGCCTGATCCTCTAGCGGACTCACTGGCCCTTCGCCAGTTGCCGGCAAGGCTGTCCGCGTTTGTCTGACATGGAGAGAACGATGCTGAGTCCGCATGAATTCGCCACGTTGTTGCTCGTCAAAGACGCCCCCAATCAGGTCGACATGGCGCGAGAAGAACTCGACGCGCTACTCGAACGCCAGTTAGTGCAACTCGAACGGCTCGCATCGGGAAACGAACAATGGCGCGTGACGGAAACCGGCGATAGCGCATTGCGGGCAATCAAGCGGCTTTCCTGAGACATTTCTGATTTTTTCTGATTGCGTGGGCGCGCGGACGCTGCTTCCAAAGCGGCGGCTGGCCGGTTATCCGTCCGCTCACCCATCGCTGCAAGGCAGAAGCGTCTGCTGAAATTGCGTCACGCGCTTTCAGCCTTTTTAGTTTGCTTCGTATTCTTCGTGCGAGCAGGCCGTCAATAGTGGCGGCCGTTTTGTTGCGGCTTGAGCCGCAACAGCCCGTCAGCCCGATCGCAAAGTCGGATCGACCGTCGACCGCCAGCTCAGCGCCTTAGCCCGCTGAGCGGTGAAAAAATCCACCCATTGATTGCGCACTTGCGGATCGGTGCTCATGCCCTCGCTCGCATGGCGCTGCGCGATCGACGCCTGAAACGCGCAGAAATCCTCCTTCGACAACCTCCCACGCCGGTTCGCCACATACGCATCGAAAAACGCCGCATAGACGTTTTGCGCGTCGGGGCCGTAGTCGACCGTTTGCGGACTGCACATCTGCTGCAACGCCCCGAACGACGTCGCGCCCCGAGTGCCCTCCAGGCTTGGCGAGCTGACGCATCCCGCTAGAAGCGCTGCCGCGCCGATCATCGAAAGTCCACGCATTGATTCACCTCGAAATGGCTGCTGCCCGAGAGTATCGTCCGCGGCCGGGTGTTACGCCACTGTCCGAGATAACTCTCAGCCTGCCCGAGTAACCCAACCGAACTTTACTTTTTCGAATATGTTCATTAAAGTTCGAAAACGAACACGACTTGTTCGCGAGTCTCGTTCACTACGCTTCTTCAAGCCCCCATTCCAGATTCAACGCAAGGACCCAGCAGGTGACGCAAGGCTCGAAATACGATTTGCTCGTCGTAGGCGGCGGGATCAACGGCGCAGGCATCGCTCGCGATGCAGCGGGCCGCGGCCTGTCGGTATTGCTCTGCGAACAGGACGATCTGGCCGCGCACACATCGTCGGCGAGTACCAAGCTGATTCACGGCGGCTTGCGCTACCTCGAATACCGCGAGTTCGGGCTGGTGCGCAAAGCGCTGCAGGAACGCGAAACGCTGCTGCGCGCCGCGCCGCACATCATGTGGCCGCTGCGTTTCGTGATGCCGCACATGCCCGATCTGCGCCCGGCCTGGCTGATCCGCGCAGGACTTTTTCTGTACGATCATCTCGCCAAACGCGAACTGCTGCCGGGTTCGCGCGGCATTTCCATGCAGAAGCATCCGGCCGGCGCACCGCTGGTCGATAGCATCAAGCGCGGTTTCGTCTATTCGGACGGCTGGGTCAACGACGCACGGCTGGTCGTGCTCAACGCGCTGGACGCCCAGGAACACGGCGCGACCATCCTCACGCGCACCCGGCTGGTCAGCGCTGTGCGCGCGAGCGGCGAATGGCGCGCGCAACTCCGGCGCGCGGACGGCACGACGCTCGACGTGCGCGCCGCTTCTATCGCGAACGCGGCTGGTCCATGGGTCGGCGAACTGCTCCACGGCGCGCTCGGCCGCAAGTCGTCGCATAGCGTGCGGCTCGTCAAAGGCAGCCACATCGTCACGCGCCGCCTGTTCGAACACGACCACGCGTACATCTTCCAGAACCCGGACAAGCGGATCATCTTCGCGATTCCGTACGAACACGACTACACGCTGATCGGCACGACCGATCTCGAATATCGCGGCGATCCGTCGAAAGTGGCGATCAACGCCGAAGAAACGCAGTACCTGTGCGACTCGATCAACCGCTACTTCAAGCAGAAAATTTCGCCCGCCGATGTGCGCTGGACCTATTCGGGCGTGCGTCCGCTGCTCGAGGATGAAGGCGCGGACAACCCGTCGGCGGTCACGCGCGACTACTCGCTCGAACTCGATGCACCTGCCGGCGAAGCACCGTTGCTGTCGGTGTTCGGCGGTAAAATCACGACCTTTCGCAAGCTGGCTGAAGAGGCCGTCGACAAGCTGGCCGGCGCGCTGCGCAACGAAACGCCCGCGTGGACGGTCGGTGCGCCATTGCCCGGCGGCGATATTCCGAACGCGAATTTCGAGCGTTTCCTGACCGAACTCAAGCAGCAGCATTCGTGGTTGCCCGCCGATCTCGCTCATCGCCTCGCGCGCGCTTACGGTACGCGCGTTAAGCAGGTAGTCGGCAACGCGCGCTCGCTGGCCGATCTCGGTCACGCGTTCGCGCCGGGTCTTTACGAAACCGAGCTGATCTATCTGCGCGATGTCGAATGGGCGCGGAGCGCTCAGGATGTGCTGTGGCGTCGTTCGAAACTCGGTCTGCATGTCGAGCCGGGCACGCTCGATTCGGTCACGCAGACTATCGACGGCTGGTTCGCGCGCCAACCGGTGCGGCAAAGCGCTTAGTTGCGTGGTCGGCGGGTCGGCGTGATGCGGGCAGGACGCGTGCGTGAGCGCCAAGCGGCTCCGGGTTCAGACACAAGCTGGTTGTTCGATCGCCCTCAGGCAATCGAACGGCCGGCGCGAACCGGATCACTTCACAGCAGCCTTCTCGCCGAACGAACCGGGCCAGAACGCACGAATCAGGCACGCGCGCGCAAACGCACACAAACGCACGCACCCGCAAACGCACAATCACACACTGTTTTGCAGTCCGCTTAAAACAACGAGCCGTTACCATCGCCGGTGAGCAGTCCGGGGATTTGCAAAACGCATGGAGAAGAGACAATGCAGGATCAGTACATCCTCGCGCTTGACCAAGGCACCACCAGCTCGCGTGCGATGCTGTTCGACCGCAGCGGCAATGTCGTGTCGATTGCGCAGAAAGAATTTCAGCAGATCTATCCGCATCCGGGCTGGGTCGAGCACGATCCGCAGGAAATCTGGTCGACCCAGGCCGGCGTCGCCGCCGAAGCCGTCACGCGCGCGGGCATGAACGGCGCATCGATTGCCGCGATCGGCATTACGAATCAGCGCGAAACCACGATCGTGTGGGATCGCGAAACCGGCCATCCGGTCTATAACGCGATCGTCTGGCAGGACCGCCGCACCGCCGATTTCTGCGACCAGCTCAAGGAGCAAGGTCTCGAAGAAAAAGTCCGCGCGAAAACCGGTCTGCCGGTCGATTCGTATTTTTCGGCGACCAAGATCCGCTGGATTCTCGACAACGTCGAAGGCGCGCGCGAGAAAGCCAAGCAAGGCCGCCTCGCGTTCGGCACGGTGGATAGCTGGCTCGTGTGGAATTTCACGAAAGGCGGCCTGCACGTCACCGACGTGACCAACGCGTCGCGCACGATGCTGTTCAACATTCACACGCTGAAGTGGGACGACGAGTTGCTCGACGCGCTCGATATTCCGCGCAGCATGTTGCCGGAGGTGCGGCCTTCGTCGGAAATTTACGGGCCGACCAAGACCACGGTATTCGCGTCGAAGATCCCGCTTGCGGGCATCGCCGGCGACCAGCACGCCGCCCTCTTCGGCCAGATGTGCACGGAGTCGGGCATGGTGAAGAACACCTACGGCACCGGCTGCTTCCTCGTGATGAACACCGGCGACAAGCCGATCGAATCGAAGAACAACCTCGTCACGACGATCGCCTGGCAGATCGGCGACAAGATCAACTACGCGCTCGAAGGCAGCATATTTATCGGCGGCGCGGTGGTGCAGTGGCTGCGCGACGGCCTCGGCATCATCAAGAACGCGGCAGAAATCGAAACGCTCGCGCGCGGCGTGCCGCATTGCGACGGCGTGTATCTGGTGCCCGCGTTTGCCGGGCTCGGCGCGCCGCACTGGAACGCACGCGCTCGCGGCACGCTGTTCGGCGTGACGCGCGGCACGACCTCTGCGCACATTGCACGCGCGGCGCTCGATTCGATCGCCTATCAATCGCTCGATGTGCTGAAGGCGATGGAAGCCGATTCGGGTATTCGCATCGGCGAATTGCGGGTGGACGGCGGCGCGTGCGCGAACAATCTGCTGATGCAATTCCAGGCCGATATTCTCGGCGTCGACGCGGTGCGTCCGAAGGTGCCGGAAACGACCGCGTTGGGCGCGGCCTATCTGGCGGGCCTCGCGGTGGGCTACTGGAAGGACGTCGACGAACTGCACAGCCAGTGGAAGCTCGACCGCCGCTTCACGCCCGCGCTGCCGCACGCCGATGTCAGGGATTGCCTCGACGGCTGGAAGCGCGCGATTCGCGCGGCGAAAGCATGGGCCGACACGCCCTGACTGGCTGACCGCAAAGTCGCCGCCTGAACCTGCCCGCGCGAATGAAAGCGGCGGCAAGACGTCGCCGCCATGGGGGCGACGTCAAAGCACGTATCATGATGCTTTCAATCAACGCGCATGAGCTTGCCGTTCTTCGGCTCACGCGCTTCCCGCTTCTGCATTTCAGGCATGATCGACCACCTCATCTGTGACTGCGACGGCGTACTCGTCGACAGTGAAATCATCGCTGACCGCGTGATGTTCGAAACGCTGACCAGCACCTTCCCCGGCCTCGACTTCGAACCGGTCGTCAAGACGGCGTTCGGTCAGCAAACCTCGCGCTTTCTCGAAGGCATCGAGAAGTCGTTCGACATCACGTTGCCCGCGGATTTTCTCAACACCATCGATCACGCCGTCGAACTCGAACTCGCGGCGTCGCTCAGTCCGATCAACGGCGTGCGCGAGGCCTTGCAACGCGTGACGTTGCCCGCGGCGGTCGTCTCCAACAGCCGGATGGCACGCGTGACCGCGTCGGTGAGGCGAGCCGGTTTGCAGCAGATTTTCGGCGAGCGGATTTTCAGCGCCGAACAGGTCGCGCGGCCCAAGCCTTATCCCGATGTGTATCTGTTTGCCGCGCAGACGTTGGGCGTGGAGCCGTCACGCTGCATCGTCGTCGAAGATAGCGTGGCGGGCTTGAACGCGGCGCGCGCGGCGGGAATGAAGACGATTGCGTTCGTCGGCGCGAGCCACATCCCCGATGGTTATGCGGACGCGCTGCGCAAAATGGGCATGACACGCATCATGAAACATATGGACGAGTTGCCCGCGCTGATCGAGGCCGGCGTGCGTGGGGATTTCGGGGACGTGCAGTCGTAGCCTGAATTGCAGTCACGTCGAGTTGCAGCGATAAAAAAGGCCGAATCTGTCTATCAGATTCGGCCTTTGTGTTTGCGCCGCGTGTCTGTGGCTCACATGCGGTGCTTAACGCCAATCAATTCATCAAACCTCTTCCACCTCACGCTCGCGCACCCGCGCCAGCGCTTCGCGAAACGCCACCAGCTCCGCAATCGTCAGCATCGGCAGATTGTGTTGTGCGGCGAAACGTTCGACGTCGGCACCGCGCGTCATCGTGCCGTCCGCGTTCATTAGTTCGCACAGCACGCCAGCCGGCTTCAGACCTGCGAGGACCGCGAGATCGACCGTGCCTTCGGTGTGACCGCGTCGCGCGAGCACGCCGCCGGGCATCGCCCGCAACGGGAATACGTGGCCCGGGCTCACGATATCGGCAGGCTTCGCCGCGTCGGCAATCGCGGCGCGGATCGTCGTCAGGCGATCGACCGCCGACACGCCCGTCGTCACGCCTTCGCGCGCTTCGATCGACACCGTGAACGCGGTGCCGTAACGGCTCGCGTTGTTGGTGGTCATCGGCGGAAGCTCGAGCGAACGGATTGTGTCGTCGGGCAGGCACAGGCAAACAATGCCGCTGCACTCGCGGATCAGCAACGCCATGGTTTCGACCGACAGACGCTCGGCAGATACCACCAGATCGGCTTCGTTCTCGCGATCGTCGTCATCCTGAAGGACGACGGCGCGGCCGTCGCGCATGGCCTGCAACGCGGCGGCGATGCGGGGCGGCACAGCTTCGGTGGCGAGTAGCGGGAGATCGTCGATTGCATCGCTGGCAATCGTCAAGGGAGCAGGAAATTTAGCAAAAGACATAGTTGAAACGCTCATCGCAAAAGTGGGGCGAAAAACGTTTCAGGGCATTGCAAACAGACAAAGACGCGCCGCTGAACGCCGCCCGATTCAAGCGGGGCGACGCTCACGCGTCGCCTGAACCTCGGGCGACGACACGACAACGAACATGACTATCTGCACATCTTCTTTCATCCGGACTGTGACCGTCGGCTCTGGCTTTTCACCAGATCTGCTGACCCCGCTGCGGTCCTCGATGCACTGAGAAAAACCGCACGATGCGGGCGCTCGCGGGCTCACCGGCTCACGCTTTCGCGCTGCCGGCATACCGCCGGTGGGGAATTTCACCCCGCCCTGAAGACGCACTGATTGCCGGATCGACCGGCTGGCAAAGCTTACAACAGTCGCGCATGGGCTGCTGCGCGACAGACCACGGCCTGACAGGAAGCTCTATTTCGAGACAAGCTATCATCAGCCTGAAATTGTGCTCAAACGGGTGTCGCTTCGCGCTGTGGCGTCGCCTGGGTCTGAGCTTCCGGCTGCGTTTCATGCCGCGTCTCGTGCAGCGCGGGCACGTCCCAGCGCGGCGGGGTCTCCGCCTTCAGCGTGACGCGAAAAGCGCGCGCTTCAGTGTCGCCAGGATTGCGCAGACTATGCGGCTGATCGGCATCGAACACGATGGCGTCGCCGGTTGCGAGCAACTGGCGCTGATCGTGAACGCTGACTTCGAGCGTGCCTTCGCTGACCACCAGATTCACCGTCGTGCCCGGCGCGCGGCGCGTGCCCGCCTCGGTGTGCAACGGCGCGATTCGCAATTCGTGGAACTCGGCGGCGGTCGGTTCGGCATCGGGATAAAGCGGCCGCGCCGAATAGCGCCCGTTCGAGCTAACGATGCGCTGCGAGCGCTCGGCCGGCAGATGCTCGAAGCCGTTAGTCGCATGACGCCGCAAGAACGCCGCCACCGATACCTTCAGCGCAGCCGCCACCTTACACAGCACCTTGATGGACGGCACGCTGCGCGCCGATTCGATCTGCGCGAGCATGGCCCGCGACACGCCCGACGCGCGGGCCAAAGCATCGAGCGACAGTTGCCGCTCGGCACGCAGGCGGGCCAGATTGACACCGACCAGGTGCTCGAGTGCGTCGAAGGGTTCGGCGGCGCGCGGCGACGCATCGGCGTCGATCGAGGGATCGCGGACCAGCGCGAGCGGGGAATGCATGATTGCCTCCAAAGCGCCGCCGGACGGCAACGCATGCGGTTAGTGGAAGCAAGATAGCATCGCGTCCGCCCACGCCCAACGAAGTTATCTTCACACTGTTATCAGTATTGCGGAGGGCGATTCTGGCAAAGCTTGTGCGGATTTTTCATATGGACAGGAGCTAGATTGAAGGCTCCTGGTCAGTCGTGCGGAGCATGCGTAACCGGGCCTTACAGGGTTGAAGGCACAACCGTCCTATACGACATCGGCCGGTTGCGCCCTCTTCCCTCGTCGCGAAATCTCGGTGTCAGACGTGCTCGCGCACTGTCACACTCTGCTGCGCCGCCTTCGACACCGGCGCATCCATCCGCGCGGCGAACCACGTCAGCAACAGCGCCACCACGCTGACGCCCGCCGCGACCCACGGCAGCGTATCGAGCGAATGGCCGTGGTTGATCACCAGGCCGCCGAGCCACGCGCCGCCCGCATTGCCCACGTTAAACGCGCCGATGTTCAGCGTCGACGCGAGATTCGGCGCGGCGGCTGCCTTCTCGACCACGCGCATCTGCAACGGCGGCACCGTCGCGAACGCGGCAATGCCCCATACGAAAATCGTGATCGCGGCGGCCACCTGCGAATGGCTGGTGCGCGCGAAAATCGCCATCACCACGGCCAGCGCGACCAGAATGCCCATCAGCGACGGCATCAGCGCGCGGTCCGCGAGCTTGCCGCCGACCGTATTGCCGATCGTCAGACCCACGCCGAACAGCACCAGAATCAGCGTCACGCCACGCGGCGAGAAGCCGCTCACCTGCTCCAGAATCGGCGCGATATACGTGAACACGACGAACACGCCGCCGAAGCCGAGCACCGTCATCGCGAGCGCGGTCCAGACTTGCGGGTCTTTCAGCACGCGCACTTCGTGACCGAGACCGACGGGCCCGGAATCGTGACGATTCGGCACCAGCGCGGTCACGCCGAGCAGCGACAGCACGCCAAACGCGCTGACGATCCAGAACGCCGCGCGCCAGCCGAACTGCTGTCCGATGAAGGTGCCGAACGGCACGCCGAGCACGTTCGCGAGCGTCAGGCCGGTGAACATCAGCGCAATCGCGCTGGCACGCTTTTCGGTCGGCACGAGCGACGCTGCCACCACCGCGCCGATCCCGAAGAACGAACCGTGCGCGAACGATGTCACGACGCGCGCGATCATCAGCACGGAATAGTCCGACGCCACCGCGCACAGCGTATTGCCGACGATGAACACGCCCATCAGCAACTGCAATGCGAGCTTGCGCGGCATCTTGCTCGTGAGCACCGCGAGCAGCGGCGCGCCGACCGCGACGCCGAGCGCATAGCCGCTCACCAGCAGCCCCGCCGACGGAATCGACACGGACAGATCGCGCGCGACCTCGGGCAGCAAGCCCATGATCACGAATTCGGTCGTGCCGATTGCGAATGCGCTGATCGCCAGCGCGAGTAACGGAATGGGCATTTTTATTCTCCAGTCTTAAAGTTGAGCGTGAATCAGCGTCGTCACGAATTCGATGACGACGCCCGGCGCGAGCGCCACGAACAATTGCCGTTCGGCGGGCTGCGCGCCCATTTGCGGGACCTGCGCGGTTTGATAGGCGACGCCTTCCGCGTCGAGGCGCTCCAGCAACGCCTGCCATTCGGCCGCGCCGTCCAGCCGGAAAGCGATGTGGTCGATCCGCGGCGCCACCCGGCTCTGCGTGGCGGCAGCCGGCATCGTCGAGTCGATCAGATGCAGCACCGGACGGCCGTTTGCGTACAGCCAGTAGCCATCCACCGAAAACGGCGGGCGCGCGCCTTCGGTCAGTCCGGCGATGTCGACGAAGAAATGCCGGGCGGTGTCGAGATCGGCGGTGACGATGGTGGCGTGGTCGAGTTGCATGGCGTCTGCCTCGGGAATGCCGACACTTGCGCGCGCGGCATCAGGGTTTTCGAGGAGTGCATTGTCGGTGCGGAGCGTCGATTTGATAATTGGCGTAGCATTTGAAGCATTTTCAAATTCTTTTTGAAAGCACGAACGATGGACAACCTTGGTGACATCCGCCTCTTCGTTGAAGCCGCGCAACAGGGCAGCCTGTCGGCGGCGGGCCGCAAAATGGGCCTGACGCCGGCCGCCGCAAGCGCGCGCCTGGCCAAGCTCGAAACCGGCCTGAGGGCGCGGCTGTTCGAGCGCACCACCCGCCAGTTGCGGCTCACCGACGAGGGCCGGCTTTATCTGAATTGCTGCCGCCAGGCGCTGCAGTCGCTCGACGACGCCGAGGCCGCGCTGCAAGCCGGACAAGGCGTGGTGCGTGGCAAAGTGCGAATTTCGGCGACGTCCGACTTCGGCCGCAATCTGCTGATGCACTGGCTCGACGAATTCAACGCGCTCTACCCCGAAGTGACGTTCGCGCTGACGCTGTCCGATTCGCTGTCGAACCTCGTGCAGGAAGATATCGATCTGGCGATACGTTTCGGCGTGCCGCAGGACAGTTCGCTGGTCGCCCGCAAGCTCGCGCCGAACCGGCGTGTGCTGTGCGCGTCGCCGGAATACATTGCGCGCAAGGGCGAGCCGAAAGATCCGCACGATCTGGCGAATTTCGATTGCATCGTGCTCGGCACCGCATCCGGCTGGGCGAACGAGTGGCACTTCACGCGCGGCGACGAGGAGCAGAACTACACGGTGCCGTTCGAAACCGCGCGCGAGACCAATGACGGCGCGGTTGCCCGCGAATGGGCGTTGCGCGGCTACGGCATCGTGATCAAGTCGATGTGGGACGTGGAAGCGGATCTGCGCGCCGACGGTCTGAAAATCCTGTTGCCGGAGTGGCGCTATCCAGACGCGCCGCTGCACGCGCTTTATCACCGCAACCGCTTCATGGCGCCGCGCGTACGCGTGCTGCTGGATTTTCTCAGCGAGCGTTTCGCGCAGGTGTCGGACGAACTGGAAAGCCTGCTGGGCTTGCCGCCGGAGCGGCCGCGCGCTGCCGCAGCGGAGAAAACCGCATCCCGTGAAGGGCTATAATGTTGCGTTACGCTGCAAACGTGTAGAGCCTGCCAACCGCGACTACGCGCAGGTTCCAAAGCAGGCCCGGGTGGCCCAAAGCACCGCCCCTACGTTTCGCCCCCTTTACCTTTTACCGACGCCCCCAGGTTAACCACTGCGACCGGCGAAATTCGATGACCAAGAAAGTTTATGTAAAGACCTTTGGCTGCCAGATGAACGAGTACGACTCCGACAAGATGGTCGACGTACTCGGCGCGGCGGAAGGCCTCGTGAAGACCGACACGCCCGAAGATGCGGACGTGATCCTGTTCAACACCTGCTCGGTGCGTGAAAAAGCGCAGGAAAAAGTCTTCTCCGACCTCGGCCGGGTGCGTGAGCTGAAGGAAGCGAATCCCAATCTGATCATCGGCGTGGGCGGCTGCGTGGCGAGCCAGGAAGGTGCTGCGATCGTCGCGCGCGCGCCCTATGTGGATCTGGTGTTCGGTCCGCAAACGCTGCACCGTCTGCCGCAAATGATCGACCAGCGCCGCGAAAGCGGCCGCGCCCAGGTCGACATCTCGTTCCCGGAAATCGAAAAGTTCGACCACCTGCCGCCGGCGCGCGTCGACGGCCCGAGCGCGTTCGTGTCGATCATGGAAGGTTGCAGCAAATACTGCAGCTACTGCGTCGTGCCGTACACGCGCGGTGAAGAAGTGTCGCGTCCGCTGGACGACGTGCTGACCGAAATCGCCGGTCTCGCCGACCAGGGCGTGCGCGAAGTCACCCTGCTCGGCCAGAACGTGAACGCGTACCGCGCCGGTTTGACGCTCGGTTCGTCGGAAATCGCCGACTTCGCGACGCTGATCGAATACGTCGCCGATATCCCCGGCATCGAGCGGATTCGCTACACCACGTCGCATCCGAAAGAATTCACGCAACGCCTGATCGACACCTACGCAAAGGTGCCGAAGCTGGTCAGCCATCTGCATCTGCCGGTTCAGCACGGCTCCGACCGCATCCTGATGGCGATGAAGCGCGGCTACACGGTGCTCGAATACAAGTCGGTGATCCGCAAGCTGCGTGCTATTCGTCCTGACCTGTCGCTGTCCACGGACATGATCGTCGGCTTCCCCGGCGAGACCGAAGAAGACTTCGACAAGATGATGTCGCTGATTCACGAGATGAGCTACGACACCAGCTTCTCGTTCATCTACAGCCCGCGTCCCGGCACGCCGGCTGCGAATCTGCACGACGACACGCCGCACGAGGTGAAACTCAAACGTCTGCACCACTTGCAGGCGACGATCGAAGAAAACGTGCAGCGCATCAGCGAGTCGATGGTCGGCAAGATCGAGCGCATTCTGGTCGAGCGCCCGGCGCGCAAAGACCCGAACGAACTCGCGGGCCGCACCGAAAACAACCGCGTGGTGAATTTCCCGGCGCCGGTGGCGTCGCACGCGCGGCTGATCGGCCAGATGGTCGACGTGAAAATCGTCCATGCGTACCCACATTCGCTGCGTGGCGAACTCGTGCTGGTGCATGACGACGCGCCCGCCACGACGCACTGAATGCAGCACTAAGCGACACATCCCAACCGCGTATCGAAACCGACAGGATCGAACCTCCGCCTTGAAGACCGCTCAGCAGCATCTGGAATTCACCGCACCGCGCGAAGACAACGCGCGGCTCGCCAACCTCTGCGGACCGCTCGACGAAAATCTGCGGCAGATCGAGCAGGCGCTCGACGTGACGCTGCAACGCCGGGCTCACCGCATCACGATCCGCGGGCGCGGCGCGAAACTCGCGCTCACCGCGCTCGAGAACTTCTACAACAACGCGCGCGAACCGCTGTCGGTCGACGACATCCAGCTTGCGCTGGTTGAGGTGCGTCATCCGGCGCGGCATCGTCCGAACGGCACCCATGGCGACGAAGCCGGCGATCCGCGTTTCGCGGGCAACCCGGACCATCCGTTCGACCAGCCCGCCGAGGCAGCCGATGACGACCTCGACGCACTCGGTCCGAAGCTGTACACGCGACGCGCCGATTTGCGCGGCCGTACGCCGATGCAGCGCGAGTATCTGAAGCAGATCGTTTCGCACGATGTCACCTTCGGCATCGGGCCGGCAGGTACGGGTAAAACGTACCTGGCCGTCGCCTGCGCGGTGGATGCGCTGGAGCGCGATCAGGTCAAGCGTATCGTGCTGACGCGCCCCGCCGTCGAAGCGGGCGAGCGTCTCGGCTTCCTGCCGGGCGATCTGGCGCAGAAGGTCGATCCGTATCTGCGTCCGCTGTACGACGCGCTGTACGACCTGCTCGGTTTCGACAAAACCGCCAAGATGTTCGAGCGGCAGATGATCGAAATCGCGCCGCTCGCGTACATGCGCGGCCGCACGCTGAACCACGCGTTCATCATCCTCGACGAGGCGCAGAACACCACGCCCGAACAGATGAAGATGTTCCTCACGCGGATCGGCTTCGGCTCGAAGGCCGTGGTCACCGGCGACACGACCCAGGTCGACTTGCCGCGCGGCCACAAGAGCGGGCTGATCGAAGCGCAGCAGGTGCTGACTGACGTGCGCGGCATCGCCATGACGCGTTTTACCAGCGCTGACGTGGTGCGGCATCCGCTGGTCGCGCGAATTGTGGAGGCGTACGATGCGCATTCGCAGAAAGTCGCCAGCCCGGCGGATTCCCGCTGATTTGCGTCCATCGAGCATGCTTCTGATCCACACGCCTCACCAAGAAACCGCATGAGCCGCGCCCCGAAACTGACGTTGAATCTGCAATTCCCCGCCGCCAAGGCCTTCCCGGAACACAAGGCGTTGCTGCCGCGCGCCACGGTGGCCGGCTGGATCAAGGCGGCGCTTTTCGCGGACGGCGAACTGACCGTGCGTTTCGTCGACGCCGAAGAAGGCCGCACGTTGAACCGCACGTATCGCGGCAAGGATTACTCGACCAACGTGCTGACCTTCGCGTACGCCGAATCGGAAGACGATCCGGTATCGGGCGATCTGATCCTGTGCTGTCCGGTGGTCGAGAAAGAAGCCGCCGAGCAGGGCAAGCCGCTCGTCGCGCATTACGCGCATCTGCTGGTGCACGGTACGCTGCACGCGCAGGGCTACGACCACGAAGTCGAAGAAGAAGCCGAGGAAATGGAAGCGATCGAAACCGAGATTCTCGGCAAGCTCGGCTTTCCAGATCCTTATCAATAGGCTTCGATCACCCTTCACCGACCATTCGTTCGAACCATACCGTGAGCACATTCTCCCCAGAAGCCGACCTCCGACAACCCTGCCCGGACTATCCGCCGGCGCTCGGCGAGTCGCGGCTTCTGACGGACGACGAACTGCGCGCGTCGCTCGAATGCACGCTACGTGACTGGGACCGCAAGAGCGATCTCTGGCTGTTCGGCTATGGCTCGCTGATCTGGAATCCCGGCTTGCCCACCGTCGAGGCCACCCGTTCGAAGGTGCATGGCTATCACCGTGGGCTGTATTTGTGGTCGCGCGTGAATCGCGGCACGCCGGAGCAGCCGGGTCTCGTGCTCGCGCTCGATCGTGGCGGTTCATGCACCGGCATCGCGTTCCGGCTGGCCGCTGAAGGCTCGGCGCCGCATCTCGACGCGCTGTGGCGCCGGGAGATGGCGATGGGCTCGTATCGTCCGGCGTGGCTGCCGTGCGTGCTCGCCGACGGCCGGCGCGTCGACGCGCTCGCGTTCGTGATGCGCCGCGACGTGCCAAGCTACACCGGCAAGTTGCGCGACGACGTCGTCAAGACCGTGTTCGGTTGCGCGTGCGGCCGCTATGGAACCACGCTGGACTACGTCAGCCGTACCGTTCACGCGTTGCGTGAGAGCGGAATGCCGGATCGTGCGCTTGAAGCGCTGCTCAAGCGTTGTCGCGAGGAAAGCGATGAAGCGGGTCGGCAGTCCGGGGCGTCGGGCGCCGCAGCAACGGGGAGCTGAAGGCGTCGCGTTGCTGCGACGTGCGATGGTCGGCCAATGACAGTCCTTCGCCGATCCCGCGACAAAGCAAGCTCCAGCGCACTGACGAAGGCCGTGCCGCGAACAGTGCAGCGCGTTCGGTCCAGCGCTAAGAATCGAGCGGGTAACGGCACGGCGTATTGCTCAGCATGCGCCCAAAGCGCGCCATCGCCCACACCGCTCCTCCCGCACCTCACCTCCGCGAACAAGCTCCCATCCGCGCCACTTTTTTGCTCAGAAACGCTTTTCCGCGCGTAATCAGTTAGGATTGACCCACGCGCTGTCCATCGCGACAGAGCACGACAAAGCCGCTTCAACCCGCTGCACCCCGGTTTCACCCATCGCCCAGCCCGTCGGAACACGGTTCCGCCATGTGCCTGGTGTATCCTTAATGCTCCGCAACAGCGCGTCCAGTCTTGCCGGGCGCACTACCATGAACGACACGTATCCCAGTCGAAGACAAACCGACAAACCGCAGGAAAAGCGCTCACTCCTCGAGCGTCTGACCGACTTCATCTCGCCCGAGCCCGACTCGCGCGCCGAACTTCTGGAAATTCTGCAGGATGCGCACGAGCGCAACCTGATCGACGCCGACTCGCTGTCGATGATCGAAGGCGTGTTCCAGGTCACCGAACTCAGCGCACGCGACATCATGGTGCCGCGCGCCCAAATGGACGCGATCAACATCGCGGACAATCCCGCCGAATTCATCCCCTACGTGCTGGAAAAAGCGCACTCGCGCTATCCGGTCTACGAAGGCAATCGCGACAACATCATCGGCGTGCTGCTGGCCAAAGACCTGCTGCGCTACTACGCCGAAGAAGAGTTCGACGTGCGCGGCATGCTGCGCCCCGCCGTGTTCATCCCCGAATCGAAGCGTCTGAACGTGCTGCTGCACGACTTCCGCGTGAATCGCAATCACCTCGCGGTGGTGGTCGACGAGTACGGCGGCGTGGCCGGTCTGATTACGATAGAAGACGTGCTGGAACAGATCGTCGGCGACATCGAGGACGAATACGATTTCGACGAGGAAAGCGGCAACATCATCGCGTCGCCGGACGGCCGGTTCCGAGTGCGTGCCCTGACCGAGATCGAGCAGTTCAACGAGGCATTCGGCACGCACTATCCGGACGACGAAGTCGACACGATCGGCGGACTCGTCACGCATCACTTCGGGCGCGTTCCGCATCGTGGCGAAAAAGTCCGCCTCGACGATCTGATCTTCGAGATTCTGCGCGGCGATGCCCGCCAGATTCACATGCTGCTGGTGCGCCGCGATCCGCTGGCTGGTCAGCGCGAGCGCGAAGCGCAGCACGTGCAGACCTGATCCGGCTGCTGGCCGCGTGGGTTCGCGTAAGTTTCACGCGGCTGCCTCGTGGCTGCTTTCGGTCTGCCCGCCGGCTGCTCATCGACGGCTTTCCCGCTTCCTGGCAGCACGTCCCGGCAGTCCCTTCGCAGCCTTTTCACTTTCCCAACTACTCACGCCGACCGCGCAACAATGGCCGACCCGATTACTACCCGTTCGCGCCCCGGCGTGAACGCTTCCGCCGCCGATGCGTCCCCCGACGCAGCGCGCAGTCGCAAGCTGCCTCGCTGGCATTACCTCGTCGCGCTCGTCGCTGGCGCGGCCAACACGCTTTCGTTCGCGCCGACGCCGCACGGCGGCTGGCTCCAGCTCGCCATCTTCGCGTTCTTCTTCGCGTGGCTCACGCGCACGACCAGCTGGAAAAGCGCCGCGCTGACAGGCGGCGCGTTCGGTTTCGGCAACTTCGTGACCGGCGTGTGGTGGCTGTACGTCAGCATGCACTACTACGGCGGCATGGCCGCGCCGCTCGCAGGCGCGGCGCTCGTGCTGTTCTCGCTGTATCTGGCGGTTTATCCGGCGCTGGCAGCCGGGGTCTGGTCGTTCTGCGCGGGTCACGCGCGACACGGCTCGGCGGCTGACGATCTGCCGTTCTCGCCCACCTGGCATGGCGCGCTGGCGTTCGCGAGCGCGTGGGCGATCGGCGAATGGCTGCGCGGGACGGTGTTCACCGGCTTTCCGTGGCTCGCGAGCGGTTATGCGCAGGTGGATGGCCCGTTGGCCGGGTTTGCGCCTGTGGTCGGCGTGTATGGCGTCGGCTGGATGCTGGCGCTGGTGGCCGCGTTGATCGCCCAGACGCTGTTACGGTTGTTGCGTTCGCGCCGGGCCGCGAGCAGCGTCGACGGTACTGCCGATATTGACGGCGCGCCCGCAAAACCAAACGCCGCAGCCATCGTGGTTCCGGCTGTCGTCGCCCTGGCGCTGATCGTCGCGGGCCTGCTGCTTCCGCTGGTCCAGTGGACCGTGCCGTCCAACGCGCCGCTGAAGGTGCGTCTGCTGCAAGGAAACGTCAAGCAGGAAATGAAGTTCGAGGAAGCGGGCATGCGCGCCGCCATCGATCAGTATCAGCAGATGATCACGTCGAAACCCGCCGACCTGATCGTCACGCCGGAAACCGCGATTCCGGTGCTCGCGCAGCAGTTGCCTGCGCCGTTTGCGTCGGCGGTGCGCGAGTTCGCGGATTCCACCGGCACGTCGATCCTGTTCGGCGCGATTGGCGGCACGATCACCCCGGAAGGCCAGGTGATCGACTATACGAACAGCCTGTTCGGCGTCACGCCGGGTTCGCACGACGTGTATCGCTACGACAAGCATCACCTTGTGCCGTTCGGCGAATTCGTGCCGTGGGGGTTCCGCTGGTTCGTCAATCTGATGAGCATTCCGCTCGGCGACTTCTATCGCGGCGCGCCGGTGCAGAAACCGTTCATGGTGCACAACCAGCCGGTGTCGGTGAACATCTGCTACGAGGACATCTTCGGCGAAGAGATCGCGCGCAATATTCGCGAAAGCGCGACGCCCGCCGGCGTGCTGGTCAACTCGACCAATCTCGCGTGGTTCGGCGACACGATCGCGCTCGACCAGCATCTGCAGATTGCCCGCATGCGCTCGCTGGAAACTGGCCGGCCGATGCTGCGCGCGACCAACACCGGCATGACCGCCGCGATCGACGCAAACGGCCGGGTGATCGGCCGGCTCGCGCCCTACACGATCGGCTCGCTCGACGTCTCCGTACAAGGCACATCGGGCAACACGCCGTACGTGACGAGCGGAAATAACACGGTGCTGGCGGTTTCGCTGCTGTTGCTCGCGTTCGGCTTCGCGTTCGGGCCGGGCATTACGCGGCGACGCAACGGGAAATAAGCCGCAGGGAAACGTGCTCGTCATGCGCAACGCATGGCGAGCGCGAGTTGCAGGTTGCAACCTCCGAGTCGCAACTTTCGCGTTGCAAAACACCGGACCCACCAAGCAACCCGCATAAAAAATGCGCCTGCAGAGCAGGCGCATTTTCAATTCCATCACACTCTTCAAGCCAGATTTCCAGGAGCCAGGACCAGCCGGTTCAGCGCTCCGTCAACCTTCGACCCTCAAGCCGCCGGCACCGTATCGATAAACGATTGCCGCTGCGACAGCTTCTGCAAATGTTTGTCCAGATTCGGATGCGGTTCGCGCCAGTTCAACTCCGGCATGCGGAAGTCGAGATAAGCCAGCGCGCAGCCCACGGCGATATCCGCGAGCGTGTAGTGATTGCCCGCGCACCAGGTCTTGCTACCCAGCCCCTGTGACATCGCCACCAGACCTTCTTCGATCTTGCGCTGCTGCCGCGCCACCCACGCATCCACGCGTTGCTCCGGCGTGCGCTGGGTGTTTTCGGCGCGGATCAGCACGGCTGCGTCCATCACGCCGTCTGCGAGCGCTTCCCAGCAACGCACTTCGAGCCGCTCACGCCCCGACGGGGGAATCAGCTTGCCGACCGGCGACAGCGTATCCACGTATTCGCAGATCACCCGCGAATCGAACACGGCTTCGCCATCTTCCATCACGAGGCAAGGAACCTTGCCGAGCGGATTGAAGGTGTGAATCTGGGTATCCGGTGCCCAGACATTCTCGGGCACCAGTTCGTAGTCGATCCTCTTGTCGGCCAGAACGATCCGCGCTTTACGCGCGAACGGACTGGCGAGCGAACCGATGAGTTTCATCATGACCATCTGCCTTTTCTTGAATCCGGCGAAAGTATAAGTGCTCGGAGGCCATCACGAGCGCAGCGCCACCGCTTCGCAACCCGCGTGGAGACTCGCTGTGGACGGATTGCAACATGCCGGCGGCCGTCCCGCCAACTGTATTTGCGCAAAATGACTCCGCGCATTGGGCGCTACAATCGCACGATGAACCAGCCGACCGAACCCACCCTCGCCATCGACGTTTACCGCACGCGCCGCGAGCGCGTACTCGCTGCGCTGCGCGCGGCGGGCGGCGGCGTCGCCATCGTTCCGACCGCGCCGGAAGCGGTGCGCAACCGGGACGCCGACTACCCGTACCGGCACGATAGCTACTTCTATTATCTGACCGGCTTCACCGAGCCCGAAGCGCTGCTGGTGCTCGACGCAAGCGCCGCGCCCGGCGAGCCCACGTCGATCCTGTTCTGCCGCGAGAAGAACGTCGAGCGGGAAACGTGGGAAGGCTTCCGGTTCGGCCCGGAAGGCGCGCGTGCCGCCTTCGGTTTCGACGCCGCATTCGCGTTCGGTGAGCTCGACGCGCAAGTGCCGCGACTGCTCGCCGACAAACCCTCGTTGCACTATGCGCTCGGCACGTCGGCGAAACTGGACGAACAGGTGCGCGGCTGGCTGGACGCGGTTCGCGCGCAAGGCCGCGGCGGCATCGCCGCGCCCGCCGAGGCGCGCGATCTGCTGCCCTTGCTCGACGACATGCGCCTGTTCAAGGACGACCACGAACTCGCGATCATGCGCCGCGCCGGACAGATTTCCGCGCAGGCGCATCGGCGCGCGATGGCCGCGTGCCATCCCGGCGTCCGTGAATACGAACTCGAAGCCGAATTGCTGTACACGTTCCGCAAATTCGGCGCGCAGGCACCGGCTTACACGTCGATCGTCGCGGCGGGCGCGAACGCCTGCGTGCTGCACTACGCGGCCGGCAACACGATTGCGCGGGACGGCGACCTGATTCTGATCGACGCCGCGTGCGAACTCGACGGCTATGCGTCCGACATCACGCGCACGTTCCCGGCCAGCGGCCGCTTCTCGCCTGCGCAGCGCGAGTTGTACGACATCGTGCTGGCCGCGCAGTACGCCGCCGTCGATGCCACGCGCGCCGGCGCTACCTTCGACGATCCGCACCAGGCAGCCGTCCGTGTGCTGGCGCAGGGGCTGCTGGACACCGGCATCGTCGATCGCGCGAAATTCGCTTCGGTCGACGACGTGATCGCCGAGCGCGCCTACGCGCCGTTCTACATGCACCGCACTGGCCACTGGCTCGGCATGGACGTGCACGATTGCGGCGACTATCGCGAACGCGGTGCGCCGCGCGACGAAGCGGGCGCGTTGCCGTGGCGCACGCTGCAACCGTCGATGACGCTGACCATCGAGCCGGGTCTATACATCCGCCCGACTGAGGGCGTGCCGGAGCGCTACTGGAACATCGGCATCCGCATCGAGGACGACGCGGTCGTCACGCCGACGGGTTGTGAACTGCTCACGCGCGACGTGCCAGTCGAGGCCGGTGAAATCGAAGCGCTGATGCAGGAAGCGCGCGCGGCGCATGGAACAGGGAAGTAATCGGCGATGAACGACGTTTCCCAGTCGACGGTGATTCTGAAACCCGCATCGGCCCGCCAGGCATTCGATTTCGACGTGACGATTGTCGGCGCCGGTCCGGTCGGGCTGGCGCTGGCCGGCTGGCTCGCGCGCCGCAGCGTGACGCGAGAGCTGAAGATCGCGCTGATCGACGCACGCGAGCCGGAAGATTCGATCGCCGATCCGCGGGCAATCGCCGTGTCGCAAGGCAGCCGGATGATTCTGGAGCCGCTGCGCTGGCCCGCCGACGCTACCGCAATCCAGCGCATTCACGTTTCGCAGCGTGGTCACTTTGGGCGCACGCTGATCGATCACAGCGAGCATGGCCTGCCTGCGCTCGGCTATGTGCTGCGCTACGGGTCGATCGTGCACGGGCTCGCCGAGGCTGTGCACGCAAGCCCGGTGCACTGGTTCCGCTCGACCTCGGCGTCCACGCCCGTCCAGGAGGACGACGGCGTCACGCTGCCGATCGAAACCGCCGGCGTCACGCGCCGACTGCGGACGCGGATTCTGGTGAATGCGGAAGGCGGCCTGTTCGGCGATCAGAAGTCGGGCAAGCTGAGCGCACACGGCGCGGATGATGCCGACGACGGCAAGGACACCGACTTCGCCGCGAGCACCGACAGAAGCGCCCGTAGCACGAAGCCAACCACCGGCACCCGCGACTACGGCCAAACCGCGTTGGTCGGCACCGTCACCGTTTCGGCGCCGCAGCCGCATGTCGCGTGGGAGCGTTTCACGTCGCAAGGTCCGATCGCGTTGCTGCCGATGGGCGGCGTGCGCGGCGCGGATTACGCGCTGGTCTGGTGCTGCGCGCCCGACGAAGCCGCGCGCCGCTCGCAACTCTCCGACGACGAATTCCTGCGCGAACTAGGCGCGGCATTCGGCGACCGCATGGGCCGCTTCACGCAGATTCGCGGCCGCGCGTCGTTCCCATTGGGGCTGAACGCGGTCGATACGCTGGTGAACGGCCACATCGTCGCCATCGGCAATGCGGCGCAGACGCTGCATCCGGTGGCGGGTCAGGGCCTCAATCTGGGCTTGCGCGATGCGCATGCGCTGGCCGACGCGTTGTCGGCGGAGGGCCCCACGCCGGTTGCGCTCGCCGCCTTCGCCCAACGCCGTGCGCTCGACCGCCGCATGACGATCGGCGCCACCGACACGCTCGCGCGCCTCTTCACGGTCGATTCGACCCCGCTCGCGATCATGCGCGGCCTGGCGCTCACCGCGCTCGAATTCGTGCCGCCGGTGAAAACCGCGCTCGCCCGCCAGATGATGTTCGGCCAACGTCGCTGAATATGCCGTCCGCGCTCGCGGCGCTGCCTTTTTAAGCAGCCAGAAGAAAGCGCCGCGAGCGCCACCAAGTCTATGAAATCCGGCACTTTCATAGAAGATTTAATGAGTTACGACCGACTCAAGTCCGATGCCGGCTAGCTGTTAACGCTAAAATAGCGGTTTTCCCTCGCATTTCGCGGTTCTCCGATTGTCAAAAAATCGACGGTCGGTTACGCGCGCGTCCACGTCATGCCCACTCTCGGCTCCCACAATCTGCGTAATAACCTGTTCGTCGCGCCCATGGCCGGCGTGACCGACCGTCCGTTCCGGCAACTGTGCAAACGGCTGGGCGCGGGCTATGCGGTGTCGGAAATGGTCGCGTCGAACGCGCAATTGTGGAAAAGCGAAAAGACCATGCGCCGCGCGAATCACACCGGCGAGGTCGAGCCGATTTCCGTGCAGATCGCCGGCGCCGATCCGGCGATGATGGCCGAAGCGGCCCGCTACAACGTGGCCAACGGCGCGCAGATCATCGACATCAACATGGGTTGTCCAGCCAAGAAGGTCTGCAACGTGGCGGCGGGTTCCGCGCTGCTGCAGAACGAGCCGCTGGTGCAGCGCATCGTCGAGGCGGTAGTCGGCGCGGTGGGCGTCGGGCCCGACGCGGTGCCCGTCACGCTGAAAATCCGCACCGGCTGGGACCGCGACAACAAAAATGCGCTTTCAGTCGCGCATCTGGCCGAAAACGCCGGCATTTCGATGCTGACCGTGCACGGCCGTACGCGCGCCGACCTGTACAAGGGCGACGCGGAATACGAGACCATCGCCGCCGTGAAAGCGTCGGTGCACATTCCGGTCGTCGCCAATGGCGACATTACGTCGCCGCAAAAGGCCCGCGACGTGCTGGCCGCCACCGGCGCCGACGCGATCATGATCGGCCGCGCCGCGCAGGGGCGCCCGTGGCTGTTCCGCGAGATCGAATATTTCCTGCAAACGGGCGAGTTGCTGCCGCCGCCGCGCATCGACGAAATCCAGCAGGTCATGAACGAGCATCTCGAAGATCACTACGAGTTCTACGGGGAATTTACGGGCGTTCGCACTGCGCGTAAGCACATCGGCTGGTACACTCGCGGCCTTTCTGGCGCCAATGTGTTCCGGCATCGCATGAATACGCTGGACACCACGCGCGAACAACTCCTCGCCGTCAACGAGTTCTTTGACGCACAAAAGGCGATCTCAGACCGCCTCGTCTACGTCGACGAATCGCTCGACCAAACGGGCGAGGACCCAACCGACAAACTAGCAGCATGAGCAAGAACAATATCGAACAATCTGTCCGCGACAGCCTGGGAATCTATTTCCAGGATCTCGACGGCTCGAATCCGCATGACGTCTACGACATGGTTATTTCATGCGTAGAAAAACCCCTGCTCGAAGTGGTGCTCGAGCAGGCCGGCGGCAATCAGTCGCTGGCCGCCGAGTATCTCGGCATCAACCGCAATACGCTGCGCAAGAAGCTGCAACAGCACGGTTTGTTGTAGTTTTTCGGCGCCCCGCCACGATTTTCTTCGGCTTTTCGTCTTCATCATGATCAAGCAAGCGCTCATCTCCGTTTCCGACAAGTCAGGCATCGTCGACTTCGCCAAGTCGCTGTCGGACCTCGGCATCAAGATCCTGTCGACCGGCGGCACCGCGAAACTGCTCGCGGACGCAGGCCTCTCCGTCACCGAAGTCGCCGACTACACGGGCTTCCCGGAAATGCTCGACGGGCGCGTGAAAACGCTGCATCCGAAGGTGCACGGCGGCATTCTTGCCCGCCGCGACCTGCCGGAACACATGGCAGCGCTTGAAAAGCACGACATTCCGACCATCGACCTGCTGGTCGTGAATCTGTACCCGTTCGTGCAGACCGTGTCGAAAGAAGAGTGCTCGCTCGAAGACGCCATCGAGAACATCGACATTGGCGGCCCGACCATGCTGCGCTCGGCGGCGAAGAATCACCGCGACGTGACCGTCGTGGTCGATCCGGCCGACTATGCAGTCGTGCTCGACGAAATGCGCGCGAACGCCAACGCGGTGTCGTACAAGACGAATTTCCGTCTGGCCACCAAGGTGTACGCACACACCGCGCAGTACGACGGCGCGATCACAAACTACCTGACGAGCCTGACCGACGAACTGCAGCACTCGTCGCGCAACACGTATCCGGCCACGTTCAACCTCGCTTTCGACAAGGTGCAGGACCTGCGCTACGGCGAAAACCCGCACCAAAGCGCCGCGTTCTATCGCGACCTGAGCGTGCCGGCCGGCGCACTGGCGAACTACAACCAGTTGCAGGGCAAGGAACTGTCGTACAACAACATCGCCGATTCCGACGCAGCGTGGGAATGCGTGAAGACTTTCGACGTGCCGGCCTGCGTGATCGTCAAGCACGCGAATCCGTGCGGCGTGGCAGTGGGCGCGGACGCAAACGAAGCGTATTCGAAGGCGTTCCAGACCGATCCGACCTCGGCGTTCGGCGGCATCATCGCGTTCAACCGCGAAGTGGATGCGGCGGCGGCGCAAGCGGTGGCGAAGCAGTTTGTCGAAGTGCTGATTGCACCGTCGTTCAGCGCTGAAGCGCGTCAGGTGTTCGCGGCCAAGCAGAACGTGCGTCTGCTGGAAATCGCGCTGGGCGAAGGCCACAACGCGTTCGATCTGAAGCGTGTTGGCGGCGGCCTGCTGGTTCAATCGCTCGATTCGAAGAACGTGCAGCCGGACGAATTGCGTGTCGTGACGAAGCGTCAGCCGACGGCAAAGGAAATGGACGACCTGCTGTTCGCATGGCGCGTGGCGAAGTACGTGAAGTCGAACGCGATCGTGTTCTGCGCGAACGGCATGACGCTCGGCGTCGGCGCGGGTCAGATGAGCCGCGTGGATTCGGCTCGTATCGCGAGCATCAAGGCGCAGAACGCCGGCTTGACGCTGGCGGGTTCGGCGGTGGCGTCGGACGCGTTCTTCCCGTTCCGTGACGGTCTCGACGTGGTTGTTGCCGCGGGCGCGACGTGCGTGATTCAGCCGGGCGGCTCGATGCGCGACGACGAAGTGATCGGCGCAGCGGACGAGCACAACATCGCGATGGTGTTGACCGGCGTGCGGCACTTCCGGCATTGAGATTGGGTCTCGGTGACGGCTGCCTGATTTTTCAGGTGGCGCTACCGGACTAAAACACGAAGAAAAACAGCCCGATGGAGTTTTCCATCGGGCTGTTTTTTTGATGGGATGCTTTTGAGGAAGCGAGAGCCGGCTAGCTGCTGATTTGCCCCGGCCAACTGACCACCGTCGCGGCAGTGGCAGTGCCTGAGGCACGGGTCAGTTAGTTGCGATGGCCCGGCTAAGGCAGTTAGTTGCACATCGACGCTCATCGCAGTTTGAATACGCGCGCACCATCAATCATCATCCGGCTCCTTCTTCGCGTAGCCGTTTTTCACCTCCCGATGCTGACTGATATACGTGCCCAGCCCTCTCCCGCGCAACGCGAGACGCTTCAGCACAGCGACATGCTGCGCGCCGATCCCCTCCTCCGTGTACCAATACACGACACCCGGCCTGAAGCGAACGGCGACGAAATCATCGCCAATTTCATATGCGTCGACGGCTGAGTCGCCGCTGAGATTCCGATAGCGCTTCATCTGCGATCCCCCTGACCATGCGCGCAGCAGTTTTTATTCCGCTGACAACGCTTAACACCGTCCGTCATCTGGCGCGTTCGTTGTAGTATCGCAAGCACCTGGTTTTTACTGCATTCGCAGCATTTCATGAGAATTCTCGGCATCGACCCCGGCTTGCGCGTCACTGGCTTCGGCGTGATCGATCAAAGCGGCCACAAGCTCAGTTACGTCGCGAGCGGCATCATCAAAACTGCCGACGCCGATCTGCCCTCACGCCTGGGCACTATTTTCGACGGCATATCAACGTTGGTCCGCCAGCATTCGCCGGATCAATCGGCGATCGAAAAAGTGTTCGTCAACGTCAATCCGCAGTCCACGTTGCTGCTCGGCCAGGCGCGCGGCGCGGCGATCTGCGGACTGGTGGCGGGCGGCGTGCCGGTCGCCGAATACACCGCGCTGCAATTGAAGCAGGCCGTGGTGGGCTACGGCCGCGCGACCAAAGAGCAGATGCAGCAGATGGTGGTGCGGCTGCTCAATCTCTCAGGCGTCCCCAGCACCGACGCCGCCGACGCGCTCGGCATGGCTATCTGCCATGCGCACGGAGGCACGACCCTGAGCACGCTGGGAGGAATTGCGCCTTCGCTGGCGAAGAAGGGATTGCGCGTGCGGCGCGGGCGTCTGGTCGGATAACGCGGCGTTATCAGTTGCGGCTCGCCAGCGCCAGGCGGCAAGCGAGTCCCGCAAACACAGTGCCCAGCACATATTGCGGCGCTCGCGACGGCCACCGCCCTGCCGACAAAGTGCGGCTCAATTTGCTCGCCATCAGAATCACGGTGCCGTTCACGCAGAATCCGATCAGATTCAGCACGGTCGCCAGCATCATGATCTGCAACGCGACGGACCCGCCTCTGGTCGCACGAATTGCGGAAACAGCGCGAGCACGAAGAGCGCCATTTTCGGATTCAGCAGATTCGTGAAGAGGCCCTGCCGGAAGATCCGGCCAACCGGATACCGCTTCATCGACGCATCCGGCGACAGCACCGTGCGTTGCGCTCGAATCGTTTTCCACGCGAGATACAGCAGATACGCGGCACCCGCAAAACGCACGACGTCGTACGCCAACGGCACGGCGAGAAAGAGTTGCGACAGACCGAACGCCGCTGCCAACGCGTGGCAGTAAGTGCCAGCCTGAATGCCCGCCAACGACGCAAAGCCCGCCGAACGCCCCTGACTCACACTGCGCGACGCAATCAGCAACATGTCGGGACCGGGCGTAACGGTCAACGCGAGGCACGCGCCGGCAAACAGCGCGAGAGTGGTGAGGCTCAGCATGGAAGCTCCTTCAGGATAAGTGGGTCGAGAACCCGCCAAAAGGGACCTCAGTCTATGGTCCCGATATGCGGCGGTCAACGCAATTTCGGCCGCCGCGCCGCTCATCGGCTGCGCTACACTCGCCCTTTCTTTTGAGATTGAATTCGCCATGATCGGTCGCATTGCCGGCGTTCTGCTGGAAAAAAACCCGCCGCACCTGCTCGTCGACTGCAACGGTATCGGTTACGAAGTCGATGTGCCGATGAGCACGTTCTACAACCTGCCCTCCACCGGCGAACGCATCGTCCTGCTCACACAGATGATCGTGCGCGAAGACGCGCATCTGCTATACGGCTTCGGCACCGCCGACGAACGGGCGACCTTCCGCGAACTGCTGAAAATCTCCGGCATCGGCGCACGCATGGCGCTCGCGGTGCTGTCGGGCATGAGCGTGCACGAACTCGCGCAGACCGTCACGATGCAGGACGCGGCGCGCCTGACTCGCGTGCCTGGCATCGGCAAGAAGACGGCGGAGCGGCTGCTCCTCGAACTGAAGGGCAAGCTCGGCGCCGACCTGGGCGCGATGGCGGGCGCGGCGTCGGCATCCGACCATGCTTCCGATATCCTGAACGCATTGCTCGCATTGGGTTACTCCGAAAAAGAAGCGTTGGCCGCGGTCAAGAACGTGCCTGCCGGTACCGGGGTTTCCGAGGGCATCAAGCTGGCATTGAAGGCGTTGTCGAAGGGTTGAAGCGAGCGCCGCAAGGCTCATTGCATGAACGTTCGGGCGGCGTGAATAAAGCTTCCCACAAGCCTCGTCCGAACGCACCCTGGCCATTCGGCCGGGTTTCGCCACGGACGGCGCGCGGTACAATGAACCCATGATCGAAACCGACAAACTCGCCGCTGAGCGCATCATCGCGGCCACGCCCGTGTCATCGAACGAAGAAGCGTTCGAGCGCGCGTTGCGCCCGCGTCAGCTCGAAGAATATGTCGGGCAGGAAAAAGTGCGCGGCCAGCTCGAAATCTTCATCGAGGCCGCCAAACGCCGTTCCGAATCGCTCGACCACGTGTTGCTGTTCGGGCCGCCGGGGTTGGGCAAAACCACGCTCGCGCACATCATCGCGCGTGAGATGGGGGTCAATCTACGGCAAACCTCCGGGCCGGTGCTCGAACGCGCGGGCGACCTCGCCGCGCTGCTGACCAACCTCGAAGCAAACGACGTTCTTTTCATCGACGAAATCCATCGGCTCTCGCCGGTCGTCGAAGAAATTCTGTACCCGGCGCTCGAGGACTATCAGATCGACATCATGATCGGTGAAGGACCGGCCGCGCGCAGCGTGAAGCTCGATCTGCAACCGTTCACGCTGGTCGGCGCAACGACGCGCGCGGGCATGCTGACCAATCCGCTGCGCGACCGCTTCGGTATCGTCGCGCGGCTCGAGTTCTATAACTCCGAAGAACTGGCTCGCATCGTCACGCGGTCGGCTTCGCTGCTGAACGCGCAGATTCATCCGGACGGCGCGTTCGAAATCGCCAAGCGTGCACGCGGCACGCCGCGTATCGCGAACCGCCTGCTACGTCGCGTGCGCGATTTCGCCGAAGTGAAAGCCGACGGCAACATCACCGCGCAGGTGGCCGACGCGGCGCTCAAAATGCTCGACGTCGACGGCGTCGGCTTCGACCTGATGGACCGAAAGCTGCTCGAAGCGATCCTGCACAAGTTCGACGGCGGCCCGGTCGGTGTCGACAACCTGGCGGCGGCAATCGGCGAAGAACGCGACACGATCGAAGACGTGCTCGAACCGTATCTGATCCAGCAAGGTTTCCTGCAACGTACGCCGCGCGGCCGCGTCGCCACGCTGCTGACCTATCGGCATTTCGGCCTCTCCGCGCCGGATTCATCGAGCGCGCTGCCAGGCATCTGGGACTCGGCCGCGAAGTGATACAGGCGTAGCGCGAGGCCGATCAGGATGTCCGACCAGACCAGTCAATCCGGCTCGCCCAACGGCCTCGCACAATTGCTCACGCGCCGCCTGCGCGTGAAACTCGCCGCCGGTGTCACGCATCTGACGAGCGGCAGCGGCCCCGTACTCGACTACTCGTCGCCGCCAGGAGATCCCGGTCTGTTCGGCCCCGACTCCGTGTGCTGGAAAGTCCACGCCGATTTCACATCGATGATGACCGGCGGAATCAGCGCGCTGCTGCTTCAGGCCTTGCACCCCGTGGCGCTCGCCGGTGTGTGGGATCACTCCACGTTCCGCACCGATATTCTCGGGCGCTTGCGCCGCACCGCTACGTTTATCGCGGGGACGACTTACGGCAACCGGCACGATGCGCTCGCGCTGATAGAACGTGTGAAGCGCATTCATCTCGGCGTGACCGGCGTCGCGCCCGACGGCCGTCCTTATCGTGCCAGCGAGCCCGCGCTGTTGACGTGGGTGCATGTCGCTGAAGTGTCGAGTTTCATGACCGCTCACTTGCGCTACGTGAACCCGCAGCTGCCGGTTGCCGCGCAAGACCAGTATTTCGCGGAAACAGCGCGCATCGCCGAAATGCTCGGTGCTTCGGATATTCCCCGCTCGCGCGCTGAGATCGACGCTTACCTGCTGGCCATGCAGCCCGAGCTGGTCGCGAGCGGGCGTACTCGCGAACTCGTCAGGATTCTGATGAATGCGCCGGCTCCAAGCGCTTCAATGCGGCCTGCGGGCGTGTTGATGCTCAATGCCGGTGTCGATCTTCTGCCGGACTGGGCGCAAAACATGTTGGGATTCGAGCGTTACGCAGCGGTTCGTCGTGCGTTGACGCGGCCGGGGGTTAGGCTTGTCGCGCCGATAATTCGCTGGGCGCTGGTGAATGGCGTGTCCAAGCGGGCGCGTCGGCGGGTTGCGGCTGGGGCAAAGGAAGCTGATTGATGCGAGTTCACGGCTGGCCGGAAGCGTAGGCTTTGAGCTTGCGGCCTTGGTGACCTATGAGATGTGCGACAACCGCAAATGGAGCGCGCGGCCTAAGCGCAACCGGCCGAACCCGCTACCGTAAGTCTCTACGCAAGCTGCTCAACGTCTAACGGCAAACGCGCCCCCAACCTCGAAACTCAAACCCACGCTTCGATCAGCGCCCCGGCTCCGACACTTTCTTCCTGAATCCATCGTCCGCGCCCGGTGCGTCGAGATGCGAGACATCGCCCCACGAAACAATGCTCGCGTGGCCGTCATCGAAATCCACGATATTCACGCTCGTATTCAGCAGCGGGTAATCGCGCGGAGCATCGAGCGGCAATTGGCACGCAAACCGGCGCACGCAATCAAGCACGCCGCCATGCGCAACGCACGCAATCCGGCCGCCGGGATGCGCCGCGATCAGAGGCTCGATTGCATGCACCACGCGATGATAAAACGCGCGCTGCGACTCGCCTTCGGGCGGGCCAAAGCCAGGGTCGCGGGTTTGCCAGTGTGCGTATTCGTCGGGAAAACGCAGCGCGATCTCGTCGCTGTCATGGCCCTGGAACGCGCCGTAATTGCGTTCGCGCAGACTTTCGCGAAGTTGCAGCGTCAAGCCGAGCGCATCGGCGATGGGCTGCGCAGTTTGTTGCGCGCGTTGCAGATCGCTCGAATAGATCGCGTCGAGCCGCGCGCCCTGCTTCGCCTCGTCAGCGATACGGCGTGCGAGGCGCTGCGCCTGCTCCACGCCGGTCGTCGCCAAGGGAATATCGATGTGACCTTGAATGCGCTTGATGCGGTTCCAGTCGGTTTCGCCGTGCCGGATGAACAGAATCTGCGTAGTCATGAGATGGAAGTGGGCGCCGTTCGCCGGTTGCTGGACCATCTGGTCCGAGCCGCTATTGTCGCAAAAAGCGGCTGGAGGGTTGATGTGCGCGCGATAGTGCACATCGGGAGACAGCAAACGAAACGCGCTTCGATACAACGGGAAGCCGAGGTAAAACTCAGGCGTTCGTCTGCAACCAGAACGTGACTGGCCCGTCGTTGACGAGCGAAACCTGCATATCCGCGCCGAACTCGCCGGTTTCGACGATGGGATGCTTCCCGCGCGCCGCCGCTACAAAGTAATCGAACAGGCGCTTGCCCTCGTCCGGCGGCGCAGCTGGCGTAAAGCTCGGACGCAGACCGCTGTTGGTATCAGCGGCCAGCGTGAATTGCGACACGAGCAGCAGTCCACCCGCGCGCCCTGCGCCATCGAGATTCTGCACGGAGAGATTCATCTTGCCCGCCGCGTCGCTAAACACGCGGTAGCCGAGCACCTTGGCGAGCAGCCGGTCGGCGGCCGCCTCGGTGTCGCCGCGCTCGGCGCAAACCAGCGCGAGCAGTCCGGCTTCGATCGCGCCGGTCACCCGGTCGGCGACGCGCACTTCGGCACGCCGCACCCGTTGGATCAGCGCGATCATCGGCGATTCGAGCGTGAACGCGACATCAGGCCGTCAGCGTGACGCGTGCGAAGCGGCGCTTGCCGACCTGCACGGTGTACTCGCCCGCGTCGACCTTCAGGCCTTTGTCCGACACCGTCGTGCCGTCGATCTTCACGCCGCCCTGCTCGATATTGCGCAGCGCTTCGCTGGTCGACGGCACCAGGTGCGCCTGCTTAAGCAACTGACCGATAGCCAGCGGCGCGCCGGCGAGCGTCACGGCCGGAATGTCGTCCGGCACGCCGCCCTTCGCGCGATGGTTGAAGTCCTCGAGCGAACGCTCGGCATCGGCTTGCGAGTGGAAGCGCGCGACGATTTCCTGGCCGAGCAGCACCTTGAAATCGCGCGGATTGCGGCCCGCTTCGATCTCTTTTTTGAAACCCGCGATTTCGTCCATCGGACGGAACGAGAGCAGTTCGAAGTAACGCCACATCAGCACGTCGGAAATGCTCATCAGCTTGCCGAACATGTCGTTCGGTTTTTCGCTGATACCGATGTAGTTGTTCTTCGACTTCGACATCTTCTCGACGCCGTCGAGGCCTTCGAGCAGCGGCATCGTCAGGATGCACTGCTGTTCCTGGCCGTACTGCTTCTGCAACTCGCGACCCACCAGCAGGTTGAACTTCTGGTCGGTGCCGCCGAGTTCGAGGTCCGCGTTCAGCGCAACCGAGTCGTAGCCTTGCATCAGCGGGTACAGGAACTCGTGAATCGAGATCGGCACGCCGCCCTGGAAGCGCTTGGTGAAATCTTCACGCTCGAGAATGCGCGCGACCGTGTAGCGCGACGCGAGCTTGATCATGCCGTCGGCGCCGAGCGGCATCGACCATTCGCTGTTGTAGCGGATTTCCGTCTTGTCGCGGTCGAGCACGAGTGCGGCCTGCTCGAAATACGTTTTCGCATTCGACTCGATCTGCTCGCGCGTGAGCGGCGGGCGCGTCGCGTTACGGCCCGACGGATCGCCGATCAGCGACGTGAAATCGCCGATCAGGAAAATCACCGTGTGACCGAGATCCTGCAACTGGCGCATCTTGTTGAGCACGACCGTATGGCCGATGTGGATGTCAGGTGCAGTCGGATCGAGCCCGAGCTTGATGCGCAAAGGCTTGCCAGTCGCCTGGCTGCGCGCGAGTTTTTGCGCGAATTCGTCTTCGATCAGCAGCTCGTCGACACCGCGTTTGGTGACGGCGAGCGCGTGCCGGACTTCGTCGGTGATCGGAAGGGCGGGCGCTGAATTGGGCTTGGTGGACTCGGTGCTCATGCTGGAAACGTGAAGTCGCGAAAAAACAGGATTGTCCCATAGATGCAGACCGCCGCGCCCACTGACTCGGACGCAAACGGTCCGCAGGCGCGCGATTTCTGCACAGAGAGCCACGGTCATGGCGTTTCGGCGCTTAAATTCGACCGCGTTCGCGTCGATAATCTGCTAAAACGGATCGCAACGAACCCTCGACAGGAGCAGCAACGTGGCGCAAGACACGGCAGACGGCATCTACTTCGGACTGATGTCCGGCACGAGCATGGACGGAGTGGACGGAATCGCCGTCAGGTTCGCCGAAGGGCGCCCGCCCGAGGTGCTGGCCGAGGCCTTCGTCGGCTTCGCGGCGGGTTTGCGCGACGCGCTGTTCGCGCTGCAACAGCCGGGCGACAACGAAATCGAGCGCGAGGCGCTGGCGGCTAACGCGCTCGCCACGCGCTACACCGTTTGCTGCCACGAACTGCTGCGCGGCATCCACGTTTCCGCTTCGGAAGTTCGAGCGATCGGGGTGCATGGGCAGACCGTGCGGCATCGGCCGGAAAAGGGTTATACGCGGCAGATCAACAACCCTTCGCTGCTCGCGGAAATGATGCACATCGACGTGGTCGCCGATTTCCGCAGCCGCGACGTCGCGGCCGGCGGTCAGGGCGCGCCGCTCGTGCCCGCCTTTCATGCGACGGTGTTTGGTGCGAAAGACGAGACGCGGGTGGTCTGCAATCTCGGCGGGATCAGCAATATCACGATTCTGAACGCGACCGGTAGCGTGCGCGGTTTCGACTGCGGGCCCGCGAACGCATTACTCGACGAATGGGCGCAGCGCCATCTCGGCAAGCCGTTCGACGAAAACGGGCATTTCGCGGCGGGTGGCCAGGTGGATCGCACGTTGCTGAATGCTTTGCTCGACGAACCGTTTTTCTCGCAACAGCCGCCCAAAAGCACCGGGCGCGACCTGTTCAATGCCGAATGGCTCGACGCAAAGCTCCAGCCGTTCGCCAACCTCGATCCCGCTGATGTCCAGGCGACGCTGGTCGCGCTGACGGCGGTGACCGTTGCGCGCGAAATCGAGCGGCACGCATCGGACGCGCGGGCGGTTTATGTCTGCGGCGGCGGGGCCCGCAATCCTGAGATCCTGAGGGCGTTGCAGCAGGCGCTGGAAGATAGCGGCGTAAGCGGCGTGCCCGTCTTGACGACCGATGCGCTCGGCGTGCCGCCAAACCAGGTCGAGCCGCTGGCCTTCGCCTGGCTGGCGATGCGTTGCGTGGCGCGTCTTCCGGGCAATTTGCCTGCCGTCACGGGGGCGTCTGCGGAGCGCGTGCTGGGGGCAATTTATCCGCGGTGATACTTCGGGAATCGCGCCGTTGTATGGCGTAGAGACAATAAAAAACGGGACCTCGCGGTCCCGTTTTTTTGCACAACCAGTCGCTTAATCAGCCATCAAACCGAGAACGACGAGCCGCAACCACAGGTGGTCGAAGCGTTCGGGTTCTTGATGACAAACTGCGCACCATTGATGTCGTCCTTGTAATCGATCTCAGCGCCGACCAGATACTGGTAGCTCATCGAGTCGATCAGCAGCTGGACGCCGCTCTTGTTCATGACGGTGTCGTCTTCGTTGACGGCTTCGTCGAACGTAAAACCGTACTGAAAGCCCGAGCAGCCGCCGCCCTGCACGAAAACGCGCAGTTTGAGGTCCGCATTGCCTTCTTCTTCGATCAGTTGCTTGACCTTGTCAGCCGCTGCGTCGGTAAAAACGAAGGGGGCGGGCATCTCGGTCACGGGTGTATCGGTGACTGCGTTCATTCGAACTCTCCAAAAAGCTTCTAACCACTATTGTAGGGCTGTTCTCAATATCGTGCTGAAGCCCACAAACGCAATGGGTGCTTTGAGCAAAATCAATGCATTACAAGATTGTCGCCACAAAGCTGACCTGAGCGGCACGAATCATTGCTCCAGCGCCTTGTTCGGCGTGGCCACAGGCCAATCCAAACCGGTGAAACCATAAAAAAAGCCGCCTTCGCGAAAGCGTTGGCGGCTTTTGCAGCGATCCGGCCCGAGAGCCGGTTCGCACCCGAAACGATTAACGCTTCGAGAATTGCTTCCGGCGACGTGCCTTGTGGAAGCCGACCTTCTTACGTTCGACTTCACGAGCGTCACGCGTAACGAAGCCAGCCTTCGACAGTTCCGGCTTCAGCGTTGCGTCGTAGTCCATCAGCGCGCGGGTGATGCCGTGGCGAACCGCACCGGCTTGACCCGTTTCACCGCCACCGTTCACGTTGACTTTGATGTCGAACGTGACGCCGTGGTTCGTGAGTTCCAGCGGTTGACGCACGATCATCAGCGACGTTTCGCGCGAGAAGTAATCGGCAATAGGCTTGCCGTTCACAATGATCTCGCCCTTGCCTGCCTTGATGAACACGCGTGCGACGGCGCTCTTGCGGCGGCCCGTGCCGTAATTCCAGTTACCGATCATGTGGGCTCCCCTTAGATCTCGAGCGCTTTCGGCTGTTGTGCCGAATGCGGATGCGTTGCTTCAGCGTAGACCTTCAGCTTCTTGATCATCGCGTAGCCGAGCGGGCCCTTCGGCAGCATGCCCTTGACCGCTTTCTCGAGCGCACGGCCCGGGAAGCGTTCTTGCATCTTGCCGAACGTCGTTTCATAGATACCGCCCGGGTAACCCGAGTGACGGTAGTACTTCTTGTCAGTAGCCTTGTTGCCCGTGACCTTCAGCTTGCCTGCGTTGATAACGATGATGAAATCACCGGTGTCGACGTGGGGAGTGAATTCTGGCTTGTGCTTGCCGCGAAGACGGTGTGCCACTTCGCTGGCGACACGCCCGAGAACCTTATCCGTCGCGTCAATCACGTACCATTCACGCGTAACCTCATGGGCTTTTGCGGAAAACGTCTTCATGATCGATCCAAAAAAATTGCTGCGCCCAATATGTTTTTTCCTGCTTGTAGTGTGCGCATCGAGGCGCGTGCAGGCTCTCCCTGGTTCTTCCTCCGCGGGCGCGAATGCGGAAAAGCCTTGAATTATAAAGGACTTTGCGGCAGCAAGTCAAAATGTGCGGCGTTTTTTGAGAAGCGGCCGTGGCTGAAGGACTCTGGAGAAGCCCCTTTGCGCCCTTTCCGTGCCCGAAACCTGATCGGGCGGGTCGGGAAAGCGACCGGTAGCCCATAAAACGTAGGCGAAAAAAAACCCGAACTATCGGTTCGGGTTTAATCCACCAAAGGAGGAGGTGGAGGAGACAGCGGAAGTTGCAGAGCAACTGCAACCAATGAGAGCAATTATACGAGTCCGCCTTGTGCGACGCAAGAACATTTGCATTGCGAAATGCCTTCTCATAATGTGACAACTTGAAATATAAGCGCCAGGACCGCAAATTCCCTTGCCGATCAAGAGATAAGGGCGGGTTTGCCGGACTCGTCCACGGGAATTTTCTAGAGCAAAACCCCTAAAGATGTTAGGGCATTCCCGAATTCGCTGAACATGCCGCACCGCAGCATGCAAGCCATCATCCGGCATAACTTTGAGGAAAAGTCGCTTCGGGCGGATCCGCAGATGGCGGGCTACAATGCCGTCTCGATATTTGTGAAGCGCGGTGGAGCACAGCATGGAATGCAAAGTAAGCTGGATGGGGCAAGACGGGATGGCATTCGCGGCCGAAACGGGCAGCGGTCATCTGGTAACGATGGACGGCGCGCCTGAAGGCGGCGGTCGCAACCTCTCGCCGCGTCCGATGGAAATGGTGTTGCTCGGCACGGGCGGTTGCACGGCGTACGACGTCGTGATGATCCTGAAGAAAAGCCGTCAGGAAATCGCCGGTTGCTCGGTCACGCTGAAGGCCGAGCGCGCCAGCGAAGATCCGAAAGTGTTCACGAAGATCCACTTCCACTTCACCGTGACCGGCAAGAATCTGAATCCGGCGACGGTGGAACGCGCAATCAATCTGTCGCACGACAAATATTGCTCGGCATCGATCATGATCGCGAAAACGGCCGAGCTGACGCATTCGTTCGAAATCGTCGCGAGCTAAGGCTTGGCGGGCAGCGCTGTCGTGCGTGAAGCGAGCCCAAAGGTCCACCAAATAAAAATGCCGGCGTCCCAATGGACGCCGGCATTTTTTTGTCAGGTGGCAAAGCAGGCCGATAAGCCGGATTCTGTGCACGCGCAACGTCCGAAAACGCGACGCGCGTGGCAGCCATTCCTCTAGACGCGCCATTACTGACGCGCTCAAGCTTCCTACCCGCAGACGTGACGGGGGCCCCGTCCTGCATCTCGAAGATGCTAGCCTGCCTACTTGGAATTGCTCCGGGTGGAGGTTACCGTGCCGGTCTGCCTCGCAGCAGCCGCGGTGCGCTCTTACCGCACCGTTTCACCCTTACCTGATCCCGACTTGCGCCGGGCCATCGGCGGTTTGCTTTCTGTTGCCCTGTTCCGCGTGTTGCCACGGATGGCCGTTAGCCATCACCCTGCCCTGTGGAGTCCGGACTTTCCTCGCCCTCTTTGACCGAAGCCGCAGAGGCCGCGACTGCCTGGCCTGCTTTGCTGGGGCGCATTTTAACATCTGCGATGCAGGCAAGCCGGTTTGACGGATGAAATAGCCGAATGGCCAGGGGCTTGCGGGAAGATTGTGCGGAAGGACGGGGTGAAGTCCGGTAGCGAGCCAGAGCTATTAGCGATTACGCCGTCCCGTGCGAAACACGGACGTATCGTCGTAAAACGCGGGCGATTCGTTCTCCGTCCACCAGCCCGGAATGCCGAGCACAGGAAGCGGCGCAAACATGCGGCTTGTCAGTGCGTCGGTGTTCAGCAACGCCGCGCTGACCGATTCATCGAGGTAGGCGTCCCGCGCCACCCTGCTCCACTCGAAGTACGCGGACGGCACGTCGACGATCCACGCATGTCCCGTGCAGGCCTTGAACGGCGCGATCAGTTTTTCCAGCAACGCGTGTCCGAAGCATCGCACTTCGCAACGCGAGCCCCATGCGCCTCGCCCGGCCACCAGCAACGTTTGCCAGTCGAATCCTCTTAGAGCAGCGCTCAACGAAGGATCAGCGCAAGCAAACAGCAACGCGTTTTCGTCGAATAAAGTCAGCGTATCGCGCACGCCGCCGCGAGTCGGGCCGATGCCCAACACGTCGATCGCCGTCGACTGCCGCGCGTTCAACGCGGCCTTGACGCGCGGAAACGCAAACCACATCGAACCATTGAAGAAATCATGCAGGTTGTGGCGCGTCGGCACGCATCCGGTCGACGCGATATGCGCTTCGTACGAAGCGCCGGGCGGAAGATCGTCCTGCGCAATGAACGCGAGCCGCTGCCCGCGTCCGGTGATCTGCCGCATCTCGGCGGCGTCGGCGTTCATTTCGGCGAGCAAGGCGGCGTAGCTCGTCAGCGCCGCCTGCTGCCAGCGCTGACCTCTTGCGGCAAACTGCGCGAACCATGGCTTCGACCAGTCGATGGCGGCAAATTCCGACTTCGCCGCGTCCTCGTCCGCTGGAAGCCCCGCCTCACTCGCCAGCATTTAATGCGACCTCAAAACGGCGACCTCAAACCAGCCGCCAACCAATCGACTCGCCGCCGCGCAACGGCACGACCGGCGTATCGCCAACCGGCAATTCCGCCGGCAATACCCACTCCTCGCGAAGCAGCGTGACCTCCTCGGTATTACGCGGCAGACCGTAAAAATCCGCGCCGAAGAAGCTCGCAAAGCCTTCGAGCTTGTCGAGCGCGCCAGCTTTGTCGAACGCTTCGGTATAAAGCTCGAGCGCGTGCAATGCCGTGTAGCAGCCCGCGCAGCCGCAAGCGTGCTCCTTCAAACCCTTCGGATGCGGCGCGCTGTCGGTGCCGAGGAAGAAGCGCGGATTGCCCGACGTCGCCGCCTCGACCAGCGCCACGCGATGCGTCTCGCGCTTCAACACCGGCAGGCAGTAGTAATGCGGACGAATGCCGCCCTGGAAAATCGCGTTGCGGTTGTACAGCAGATGATGCGCGGTAATCGTCGCGCCCAGCAGGTCCGGCGCGGCACCGGCTTCGCGGATGTAGTCGACCGCGTCTTTCGTCGTGATGTGTTCGAACACCACCTTCAGCGCCGGGAACGCGCGGCGCAGCGGCGTCATCACGCGGTCGATGAACACCTTCTCGCGGTCGAACAGATCGATTTGCGAATCCGTCACTTCGCCGTGCACCAGCAGCGGCATGCCCACTTCCTGCATCACTTCGAGCGTTTTTGCGCACTTCATGATGTCGGTGACGCCCGCGTCCGAGTTGGTCGTCGCGCCCGCCGGATACAGCTTCACGCCATGCACGAAACCGCTCTCACGCGCGCGGCGGATTTCGTCGGGCGGGGTGTTGTCGGTCAGGTACAGCGTCATCAGCGGCTCGAATTTCGCGCCCTCGGGAATCGCGGCGATGATCCGCTCGCGGTACGCCTGCGCCATCGCGGTGGTCGTCACCGGCGGCTTCAGATTCGGCATGATGATCGCGCGGCCGAACTGGCGCGCGGTGTCCGGCAACACGGCGGCGAGCATCTCGCCGTCGCGAACGTGCAGGTGCCAGTCGTCCGGACGGGCGAGCGTGAGGGAGTCGAGGGAAACGTTGGAAGCGGTCATGGCAAGTGGGGACGAGACTCTGCGGCAAAAGCCAATCGACCCGGTCAAACCGCCTTGTTGCGGCCTGAACACACGTCAATTTTGCTATTTGGCGTTTCTGGCTCGGTGATATGCTTGGAAAATCATCATTGTAACGGCTCGCCCCGTTCACAGGCTTACCTGCAACATGTGCCAACTTCTCGGAATGAACTGCGCCGCGCCGACGGACGTCACGTTCTCTTTCACCGGCTTTGCGGCGCGTGGCGGCGTCACCGATCACCATGCCGACGGCTGGGGCATCGCCTTCTTCGAAGACAAAGCGTGCCGTTTGTTCATCGACCATCAATCGTCGGCCACGTCGCCGATCGCCGAGATGGTCAAGCGTTATCCGATCAAATCGAAGAACACGATCGCGCATATCCGCAAGGCGACGCAGGGGCATATCCTGCTCGAAAACTGCCATCCGTTCATGCGCGAATTGTGGGGACGTCACTGGATTTTCGCGCACAACGGCGATCTGAAAGAGTACGCGCCTGAACTGACCGGCGTGTATCAGCCGGTCGGCACGACCGACAGCGAACTCGCTTTCTGCGCGCTGCTGGAAGGCTTGCGCAAGGCTTTTCCGGGGGCGCAGCAGCCGCCGCTCGCCGAACTGTTCGCCGCGCTCGAAACGATCACGCGCGACATCACACAGTTCGGCGTGTTCAATTTTCTGATGTCGAACGGCCAGGCGCTGTTCGCGCATTGCTCGACGCATCTGCATTACATCGTGCGGCGCTGGCCGTTCTCGACCGCGCATCTGGTCGACGCGGATGTATCGATCGATTTCGCCAAATACACGACGCCGGAAGACCGCGTCGCAGTTATTGCGACCAAGCCACTGACCGACAACGAAGTGTGGACCGCGTTCGAACCGGGCGATCTGATGATGTTCCAGCACGGCGAAGTGATCGACCGTGTGAATGTGCCGGTGCCGGCGTCGGTGCTGGAAAAGCTGCGCAATCCGGCGCTGGATGCATCCGCGTCGGCCACGACGATTGCGGCATCGATCACGCCGACAGTGTCCGAAGCAGACACGCTGGCGGCCAATGAAATCGACATCGAAGCCGCAGACGATACCGCCGCGTTCGAATCCTGACCGAATAAGTCGCGCACAAAAAAAGCCGCTATAAATAGCGGCTTTTTTTCATTCTGAGCAAGCGGCCAGACAACACCGGCCGCGTAATCAAGCTCAATCTCAGTGCAGGATCTTCGCCAGAAAATCCTTCGCGCGATCCGACTTCGGGTTCGCGAAGAAATCTTCCTTGCGGTCGTCTTCGACGATCAAGCCCTTGTCCATGAAGATCACGCGATGCGCGACCTTCTTCGCAAAGCCCATTTCGTGCGTGACGCACATCATGGTCATGCCTTCCTGCGCGAGTTCAACCATTACATCGAGCACTTCGTTGATCATTTCCGGATCGAGCGCCGAAGTGGGTTCGTCGAACAGCATCGCGATCGGGTCCATCGACAACGCGCGCGCAATCGCCACACGCTGCTGCTGACCACCCGACAACTGCCCCGGAAATTTGTCCGCATGCGCACGCAGGCCCACGCGATCAAGCAGCTTCAGCCCTTTCGCGGTGGCTTCGTCGTTCGAACGGCCGAGTACCTTCACCTGCGCGAGCGTGAGGTTCTGCACGATCGACAGATGCGGGAACAGCTCGAAGTGCTGGAACACCATACCGACCTTCGAACGCAGCTTCGACAGATTGGTTTTCTTGTCCGTCAGCGACTGGCCGTTGATAACGATTTCGCCCTTCTGGAACGGCTCCAGGCCGTTGACGGTTTTGATCAGCGTGGATTTGCCCGAGCCCGACGGCCCGCACACCACCACCACTTCACCTTTTTTGACTTCCGTCGTGCAGTCGGTCAGCACCTGAAACTGGCCGTACCACTTCGAAACATTTTTGATGGAGATCATCTTGCGACCTTTTTCTGAAGACCTTTGACGAGGCTCGACGCGATCACGCAGACCACGAAATAACACGCGCCCGCGAACAGTACCATTTCGATGTTCGTACCGTCACGATCGCCAATATTCGTGGCGGTGCGGAAGAAGTCGGCGAGGCTGATCACGTAGACGAGCGACGTATCCTGAAACAGCACGATACCTTGTGTGAGCAACAAAGGCACCATTGCGCGGAACGCCTGCGGCAATACGATCAGGCGCATGGCCTGCGAATAGCTCATGCCGAGCGCGAACGCGGCGTTGACCTGCCCGCGCGGCACCGCCTGAATGCCCGCACGAATGATCTCGGAATAATACGCGGCCTCGAACAGCGAGAACGCGACCATCGCCGACGCGAGGCGGATGTCGATATCCGGCGACAGCCCGAGCACGTTCTGCAGCACTTGCGGCACGATCAGGAAGAACCACAGCAGCACCATCACCAGCGGGATGGAACGGAAGATCGTCACGTAACCCTTCGCGAACCACTCGAAGGGTTTGAACGACGACAGCCGCAGCATCGCGAGAATGGTGCCCCAGATGATGCCGAACACGATCGCGATCAGCGTGATCTTGAACGTGACGACAGCGCCGGTCCACAGCGTAGGCAGCGCGCCCGGAATACCGCTCCAGTCGAAATGATGCATCACTTGCCTCCGATATAGCCGGGCAACCGGGTTCTGGCTTCGACCCAGCGCATCAGTTGCATCACGACCAGGTTGATCAGCATGTACGCGACCGTGACGGCGATAAACGACTCATAAGTCTGCGACGTGTAGTCGACCAGCTGACGCGCCTGCGCGGACAGATCGAGCAGACCGATCGTCGACGCGACCGCCGAGTTCTTGAAGATATTCAGAAACTCGGACGTGAGCGGCGGCACGATGATCCGGTACGCAACCGGCAGCAGCACATAGCGATACGTCTGCCATTGCGTAAAGCCCATTGCCAGACCCGCGGCACGCTGGCCGCGCGGCAGCGCGTTGATGCCCGAGCGCACCTGCTCGCACACGCGCGCGGCGGTGAACAGGCCCAGGCACAGAATGGACGACGAAAAGAACTGCGCGCCGGGCGGCAGTTGCTTGAACCAGTTGCCCATCGATACAGGCAGCAACTCCGGTATCACCAGATACCAGATAAAGAACTGCACAATCAGCGGGATGTTGCGAAAAATGGCGACGTAAAGTGTGCCGATGCCGGATGCCCATTTATTCGGCACCGTCCGCAGCACGCCGAAAAACGAACCGACGATCAGCGCGATGACCCATGCCGACAACGACACGGTCACCGTCACCCACAAACCTGAAAACAGCCAGCCCAGATAGGTGGTCGGCTCGCCGGTGGAGACCGGACTCAGCAGAATGCCCCAGTTCCAGTGATATGACATGAGCAAGACTCCAGCAAAAAGAAACGGAAGAAGCGCGTGGCCCCTTCCGTTTCGTTCAGCGTTTCAAAAAGACAGCTAAGGTTTGATCGACTTAGTCGATTGCCTTGTCGTTCGGATTCTTGAACAGCGCCTTCATGTCGTCGCTTTGCGGGAAGTTCAGGTTCAAACCCTTCGGCGGAATCGGCGATTCGAACCACTTCTTGTAGATCGCATCGGCCTGGCCCGAGGTCTGGACCTTGGCGATCGCGTCGTCGGCGACCTTCTTGAATTCCGGGTCGTTCTTGCGCAGCATGCAGCCGTACGCTTCACGCGATTGCGGCGCGCCGACGATCACGAAATCGCCCGGATTGTTCGACTTCGCGCGCTCGCCCGCGAGCAATGCGTCGTCCATCATGAACGCAGCGGCACGGCCCGTGGACAAGGTCAGGAACGACTCGCCATGGTCCTTCGCGCTGATGATGTTCATGCCCATGCTCTTTTCCTGATTCATCTTGCGAAGCAGGCGCTCGGACGTGGTGCCGGCGGTCGTCACGACCGTCTTGCCCTTCAGGTCGGCCCAGTCTTTGATGCCGGAGTCTTTCTTGGTCATCATGCGCGTGCCGATCACGAAAATCGTGTTCGTGAACGCAGCCTGTTGCTGGCGCTCGAGGTTGTTCGTGGTCGAACCGCACTCGATGTCGACCGTGCCGTTCTGCACCAGCGGAATACGGTTTTGCGACGTGACCGGCGTGAGCTTCACCTTCAGGTTAGGCATGTTCAGCTTCTGCTTCACTGCCTCGACCACGGCCAGCGCGTACTCCTGCGAGTAGCCGATCACATTCTGTTTGTCGTCGTAATACGAGAACGGAATCGACGATTCGCGATGGCCCAGCGAAATGACGCCCGTGTCCTTGATCTTTTTCAGTGTGCCGGCGTCCTGCGCTTGCGCGCCAACGGTAAACAGACCGAGTGTCGCGAGCAGCAGCGCAGCTTTTTTAACCTTCATGTTGTGATCTCCTTGGCAAGAACCGGCGCCAGTTTAGCAAAGTAATTATTCTGAAAGTATCGCAATTAGCCCTGCTGTTGCGTGCGCGCCGCTAAGGGTTTTTGCGCCGTTTTCAGGGCCATCCGGTCAGGCTTTCCGGATATGCGAAGGCGGGCGGCACCGATAGGATGCCGCCCGCCAGGTAAAACACGCCGTCTCGTGGACGGCGTTCAGCCAGGAATCGACGGCAAACCCGCTTGTGGGCGGGCCGGCCGTTATTCAGACATAAGGATCAGGGATACAGGCCGCGCAGTTCGCGCGCTTCCAGAATCCGCTTACAAGCGACGATAAACGCCGCCGTCCGCACCGAGACTTTCTGCTCGCTCGACACTTGCCACACCGCGGTGAAGGCCTCGCGCATCACGCGCTCCAGACGCTGGTTGATCTCGTCTTCGGTCCAGAAGAAGCTCGAGAAATCCTGCACCCATTCGAAGTACGAAACCGTCACGCCGCCCGCGTTCGCCACCACGTCCGGGATCACGAGGATGCCGCGATCGTGCAGGATGTCGTCCGCTGCCGTGGTGGTCGGGCCGTTGGCGCCTTCCACGACGATCTTCGTCTTGATCTTGCCGGCATTTTTCTCGGTGATCTGATTTTCCAGCGCGGCCGGGATCAGGATGTCCGATTCGACCGTCCAGAATTCTTCGTTCGTTACGGCGTCCGCTTCGGGGAAACCGCCCACGCCGCCCGTTTTCGCAACGTGTTCGAGCAATGCGCGCGCATCGATGCCGGTCGACTTGTACAGCGAGCCGGTGTGATCCTGCACCGCGACCACTTTCGCGCCCGCTTCCTGGAACAGGCGCGCCGCGATCCCGCCGACGTTACCGAAGCCCTGCACCGCAATGCGTGCGCCTTCGATATCGAGGCCGACGCGGCGTGCCGCTTCGCTGCCCACCACGAACACGCCACGGCCAGTCGCTTCGCGACGGCCCAGCGAGCCGCCGAGCGTGATCGGCTTGCCGGTCACGACGCCGGTGGCCGTCTGCCCCTGGTTCATCGAGTACGTGTCCATCATCCACGCCATGATCTGCTCGTTCGTGTTCACGTCCGGCGCGGGAATGTCGGTGTTCGGTCCGATGATGATGCCGATTTCGCTCGTGTAGCGGCGCGTCATGCGCTCCAGCTCGCCACGCGACAAGGTGCGCGGATCGACGCGGATACCGCCCTTCGCGCCGCCGTACGGCACGTTCACGGCCGCGTTCTTCACCGACATCCACGCGGACAACGCCATCACTTCCGACAACGTCACGTCCTGGTGATACCGCACACCACCCTTGCCTGGACCGCGCGAAACGTTGTGCTGCACGCGATAGCCTTCGAAGTGCGCGACGGTGCCGTTATCGAGCTCGATGGGCACGTCGACGATCAGAATGCGCTTCGGGCGCTTGAGGGTTTCGAGCCAGCGTGACAGCGAGCCGAGGTACGGCGCGACGCGGTCGACCTGACGCAGGTAGTTGCCCCACGGGCCGAGGTTGTCGCTATTGAGGTAGGAAGGAACGGACTGCAACGATGATGCGGATTGGACAGCTTGCGGCTGGGAAGACATGAACGCTCCGGCGTTGATCGAATACGTGCATTGTCGAAAAACGCCGTTTTGAAATCCAATGCCGTTTCCTTATCCGATTATGTTTTTTTTGCATAACGTTCGGAAAGCCGCAAATTCGCGTCGTGAGCGTGCAGGTTTTCAGGCTGTGCTGTGCCCTAACTCTTCGGATACCACGTCCCACAACTGGCGTACGAGTATCTGCCGCGCGTCGTCGCTTTTGGCCGCAAGTTTGTCGCGGTACAGGCGGATCTCCATGCTCAACGTAAGCTGCCCTTCCGGCGTGCCGCGCGTCGCCCGATCGAGGCGGATCAGCTTGCCATCGGCGACGGCGTCTTCCACGGCGCTGTGCGGCAGGAACGCGATGCCGTGGCCGGCCAGCGCCATCGCCTTGAGCCCTTCGGCCATGTCCGTTTCATACAGCCGATCCAGATAGAGGCGCTCCGGCGCGTTCGCGAGGATCACTTCGGTCATGCGCCCGAGATATGCGTTCGGCGTGTACGACAGATACGGCGTGGGCGCATCGGCGGTGCCCGGCAACGTATGACGCGGACGACCCGCGCGGCCCGGCACGGAGAACGGGCTGATCGGCTCGTTGCCGAGCGTCAGCATGTCGTAGCGCCCGGGGTCGAGCGCCACCGGATGACTGGGATGGTGATAGCCCATCATCAGATCGCAGCCGCCTTCCACTAACGACAAAGCCGCGTCGTGCACGTTCAGCGCGCGCAGCCGCGTGTGGATCGGGCCCATTTGCGCTTCGATCCGCTGCAGCCAGCGCGGGAAGTAAGTGAGCGACAGCGTGTGTGGCACCGCGAACTCGATGGTCGCTTGCGGTGTCGCCGTGTGTCCGCGCAACAAAGCGCGCGCTTCGTGGAATTGCGACAGCATTGCAAGCGCCTGCTCGTTGAACACCTGCCCCGCCGCCGTCAGCCGCGTCGGATACACCGAGCGGTCGATCAGCTCGGTGCCGAGCCATGCTTCCAGCGCCTGAATCCGTCGTGAAAACGCAGGTTGCGTGACGTGGCGCAGCTCGGCCGAGCGGCTGAAACTACGCGTTTCCGCGAGCGAAACGAAGTCTTCGAGCCATTTCAGTTCCATGCGGGGCCTGCTGCCTGCGGGTGGGGAGAAGTCAGCATTCTAGAGGGTGTCGGGGGGCGCGGCTGTCGCGATTGCGGGGCGTTTTGTGCGGGTGTCTACGAGTCTGGTCCGCGCAAATCTGGTTTGCCTGGGCCATGTCGCTCGCATGGGCCACCGCGTCAAGCTGCGTTCCGCGCCTGCCGTGAGGTCTGCGGCTCCAACGCGCCGCCCGCCGCCTCGCCGTTTCCGGCGGCCGATATCACCGCGGCTCGCCGCCTCGCAGGCATCACCGCAAAATCGGGACAGCCGCCGTCCGGTGGTAAAATTCGCGATTCCCGCAGTTTCTCCCGCTCTTTCAGCGCTCACGCCTCCATCATGTCCGACACCCGCCCCGACACCCTGTTCGCGCTCAACGCGCTCTCCCCGCTCGACGGCCGTTACGCGTCGAAAACCGAAGCCCTGCGCGACTGGCTCTCGGAATCCGCTTTCATGCGCAATCGCGTGACGGTTGAAATCCACTGGCTGATCGCGTTGTCGCGCGCCGGTTTCGCCGAAGTGCCGCGTTTTTCCGAAGCGTCCGAACAATTCCTGCTGCAACTCGCCGAGCGCTTCACCGCGCACGACGCCGCGCGCATCAAGGAAATCGAACGCGTGACGAATCACGACGTGAAAGCGGTCGAGTACTGGCTGAAGGAATCGGTCAAGGGTCAGGAAGAACTGGAACGCGCGAGCGAGTTCATCCACTTCGCGTGCACGTCGGAAGACATCAACAACACGTCGCATGGCCTGATGCTGGCCGGCGCACGCGAGCACGTCATTCTGCCGGCGCTGCGCTCGGTGCATCAGCGCCTCGTCGCATTGGCTCACGCTCACGCCGAACAGCCGATGCTGTCGCGCACGCACGGCCAGCCGGCCAGCCCGACCACACTCGGCAAGGAAATCGCCAACGTCGCCGCGCGCCTCGAGCGCGCGATCGACCGCGTCGCGAAGGTCGAACTGCTCGGCAAGATGAACGGCGCGGTCGGCAACTTCAACGCGCATCTGTCCGCGTATCCCGAGTTCGACTGGGAAGCGTTCTCGCGCGAAGTCGTCGAGCAGCGTCTGAAGCTCACGTTCAATCCGTACACGATCCAGATCGAGCCGCACGACTACATGGCCGAACTGTTCGACGCGCTGTCGCGCACCAACACGATCCTGCTGGATCTGGACCGCGACGTGTGGGGCTACATCTCGGTCGGTTACTTCAAGCAGCGCACGAAGGCCGGCGAAATCGGTTCGTCGACGATGCCGCACAAGGTCAACCCGATCGACTTCGAAAACTCCGAAGGCAACCTGGGTCTGGCGAACGCCACGCTGCGCCATCTCGCCGACAAGCTGCCGGTGTCGCGCTGGCAGCGTGACCTGACCGACTCGACGGTGCTGCGCAACATGGGCGTCGCGTTCGGTTACTCGCTGCTCGCGTACGACTCGCTGATCCGCGGTCTCGACAAGCTCGAAGTGAACGCACAGCGTCTGAACGAAGACCTCGACAACTGCTGGGAAGTGCTGGCCGAGCCGGTGCAAACCGTGATGCGCCGTTACGGCATCGAAAACCCGTACGAGCAGTTGAAAGAACTGACGCGCGGCAAGGGCATCACGCGTGAAGCGCTGCAAACGTTCGTCACGGGTCTCGCGATTCCGCAAGACGCGAAGGACCGTTTGCTCGCCATGACGCCGGGTTCGTATATCGGCAAAGCGGTCGAACTGGCGAAGCGTATCGCTTAAACGCGCCTGCTTTGCACATGGCCGCCTCGTTTCACACGAGGCGGCACGAAAAAAAAGCCGCTCCGAGGAGCGGCTTTTTTTACGGCTCTACAACGAGCGAGTTAGCAAACTCACCGTTGCTCGACCTGCTTGAGCACGTCATCGACGATCTCTTCGGGCGTCAACTCGATGCTCACCGTGATCGCTTCATCCGAACCCGGCTCTTCGAGCGTATCAAGCTGGCTTTGCAGCAGCGACGGATCGAAGAAATGCCCGGTGCGCGTCGTCAAACGCTCTTCGAGCACAGCCCGGGTGCCCTTCAGATAAACGAAGCACACGTCCTTGTCGCCGTCGCGCAGAACATCGCGATACGAGCGCTTCAGCGACGAGCACGTGAACACCGCCGTCTCGCCCGCCTTCTGCTTTTCCACAATCGCCGCGCGGATGGTTTTCAGCCACGGCCAACGGTCCTCGTCGGTGAGAGGAATGCCGTGGTGCATCTTTTCCTTGTTGGCGGCGCTGTGAAACGCGTCGCCGTCGGTGAATGCGCAGTGCAGGCGCTCCGCCAGCATTTCGCCAATCTTCGATTTGCCGGCGCCCGACACGCCCATTGCGATCAAAATCATCAAAAACTCCTTACACAACCGCCGCTAGCGCGAACGTCAAGCCCAAACCCATCAGCGAGATGATGGTCTCGAGGAGCGACCATGTCTTGAAGGTCTGCCCCACCGTCATACCAAAGTATTCCTTGATCAGCCAGAAACCGCCGTCGTTCACGTGCGAGAAGATCAGCGAGCCCGAGCCGGTGGCCAGCACCAGCAATTCCGGCCGGACCTGCACCGCACCGGCTGCCGCGATCGGCGCGACGATGCCGCAGGCCGTCGTCATCGCGACCGTGGCCGAACCCGTTGCAAGGCGGATCAGCGCTGCGACCAGCCAGCCGAACAGCAGCGGCGACATATGCACCGACGTCGCCGCGTTGACGATTTCCTTCGAAATGCCGCTGTCCATCAGCACGCGGCCAAAGCCGCCGCCCGCGCCCACGATCAGCGTGATGCCCGCGATCGGCGCAAGACATTCGCCGCAGAACTTCTGGATCTGGTCGCGCGTGAAGCCACGTTTCGCACCGAAGGTCCAGAAGCTGACGAGCACGGCCGTCAGCAGTGCGACGTCCGAATTGCCGAAGAAGCGCAGCAGATCGTTCGGCAAGGTTTTCGGCGCAAACACGAGATCGGCCCAACTGCCGACCAGCATCAGGATCACCGGCAGCAGAACCGTGAACAGCGTGATGCCGAAGCTCGGCAGTTCGCGCTTCGGTGCATTCGCTTTCGCCGCATCGTCGCCATTAGCGCCGCCGAGAAACTGCGCAGCCAGCGCGTTCTCTTTCGGCAGCTTGATATAGCGGCTGATCAGCAACGCAAACAGCGGACCCGCGACGATCGCGGTCGGAATGCCGACGATCAGACCATAAGCAATCGTGCGGCCGATATCCGCGTGATACGCCTGCACCGCGAGCATCGCGGCCGGGTGTGGCGGCAACAGCCCGTGGACGACGGACAGACCCGCGACCATCGGCAGGCCGACCAGCAGCAGCGATTTATTGGTGCGTTTCGCGACGTTGAACGCGATGGGAATCAGCAGCACGAAGCCGACTTCGAAGAACACCGGCAAGCCGACGATCACGGCGACGACCATCATCGCCCAGTGAATGTGTTTCTCGCCGAAGAAGTCGATCAGCGTGGTGGCGATGCGCTCGGCGCCGCCCGATTCGGCCATCATCTTGCCGAGCATCGTGCCCAGGCCGACCACGATCGCGATGTGCCCGAGCGTATTGCCGTTGCCGGTTTCGAACGATTTGACGATGGTCGCCATCGGCATGCCCGCCGCCAGACCCAGCAGCAGCGACACAATGATGAGAACGAGGAACGGATAAACCTTGTAGCGCGTGATCAGCAGGATCAGCAATGCGATGGCGATCACCGCGATGACCAGCAGCATGCTGCCGTGGAAAGCTCCCATGAAGCCCCTCCTTTTTTGCGTTATTGACTCAGAGTGCAGAACACGCAGCCAACACTTCGTCTCACGGCAACCTGCGCGATGCCTGAAAACCGGGCTGGCCGCGCGGACGCTGAATTTTACTGTTTGTTATCAGAAAACGCGCGCGAATCCTGTGCTCGTAACAAAAAGGAGCCTCGGCGTTACAACCTGAACGGCTGTATCGGCGAGGCTCCTTTGTCACCGGACCACGATCCGGCGACGAATGGCGATTAAAGCCAACTAAAGCGACCTAAAGGTGGCTAAAGCGCTTCCTGCTCAATGAGCAGGCGCAGCCAGCTGGCTCGCAGCACGCGCGAGACGCGTGACTTCGTCCCAGTTGCCGGCAGCCAGCGCGGCCTTCGGCGTCAACCACGATCCGCCGACGCACACCACGTTCGGCAGCGACAGGAAATGCGTGGCCGTCTCAGCGGTGATGCCGCCCGTCGGGCAGAACTTCAGCGTCGGGAACGGGCCGTGGAACGCTTGCAGCATCGGCACGCCGCCGGCTTGCTGCGCCGGGAAGAACTTGACGATTTCATAGCCGAGTTCGAGCGCGGTGATGATGTCGGTCGGCGTCATGACGCCCGGCAGCAGCGGCAGACCCGCATCCAGCGAAGCCTGGTGCATGTCTTTCGTCAGACCCGGCGACACGCCGAACTGCGCGCCCGCCTTCTTCGCCTGAGCGCAGTGCTCGGGCTTCGTGATCGTGCCGACGCCGACCACGATGTCTTCGGCCAGTTGACTTGCACGCTCGATCGCTTCCAGGCCGGCTGCGGTGCGCAACGTGATTTCCAGTACCTTCACGCCGCCCGCGTGCAGTGCGCGCGACACGTGTTCGCCCTGTTCGACCGTGTCGAATGCGAGCACCGGAATCACCGGGCCGAGGCGCACGATCTCGCTTACTGTTTTCGCCGTCATAGTCAGACTCCTTGTTTCAGCAACACTTAGCTGGCTTGCGTAGTGCTGGTGTGTTTTTCGGTATGCGCTTTGTGCGCAGTGTGCTGGGCCGTGTGCGAGGCACCGTGCGCGCTCGCGTGAGAGCCTGTGCCTTCGCCCACCATCTTGCCGAACACCGACGCGCCCTGCTCCGCGGGTGCCGCCGCTGCACGGAATACGCCGAACAGTTCGCGACCAAAGCCCACTTCGTTTTCTGCCTGATGCTGCGGCTCGGCGTTCGGTCGCGCGACCCATTCGGCTGAGTCGATTTCGATGTCGAGCACGCCCGCTTCGGCGTCGATCACCAGCATGTCGCCGGTTCGCACTTTGCCGATCGGGCCTTGCAGCAACGCTTCCGGCGATAGATGAATCACGGCCGGCACTTTACCCGATGCCCCGGACATACGGCCGTCCGTGACCAGCGCGACATGGAAACCCTGATCCTGCAACACACCCAGCAGCGGCGTCAAACGATGCAGTTCGGGCATGCCGTTTGCGCGCGCGCCCTGGAAGCGCACCACGGCGATGAAGTCACGCTTCAACTCGCCTTTGTCGAATGCTTCCTGAACCGCTTCCTGCGAATCGAACACGATCGCCGGCGCCTTCACCTTGCGGTGCGCCGCGGCCACCGCCGAAATCTTGATCACGCCGCGACCCAGCTTGCCTTGCATCAGACGCAGACCGCCGTCCGGCTGGAACGGCTCGCCGATGCCGCGCAGCACGGTCGTATCTTCGCTGGCCTGCGCGCCCGGCACCCATTGCAGCTTGCCGTCGATCAGCTTCGGTTCTTCGGTGTAGTGCGTCAGGCCCTTGCCCGCCACCGTGTTTACGTCTTCATGCAGCAGGCCGCCTTCCAGCAGATTGCGCACGAGGAACGCCACGCCGCCGGCTGCGTGGAAGTGATTCACGTCGGCCTTGCCGTTCGGGTAGATCTTCGCGAGCAGCGGCACCGCTTGCGACAGCGTGTCGAAATCATCCCAGTCGATCACGATGCCGGCCGCGCGAGCAATCGCGACCAGGTGCAGCGTGTGATTGGTCGAGCCGCCCGTCGCCAGCAACGCGACGATGCCGTTGACGATCGCCTTCTCGTCGATCACATGGCCGATCGGCATGTAGTTGCCGCGCTCCACCGTCAGATCGAGCACGCGGCGCGCGGCCTGCGCGGTCAGCGCGTCGCGCAGCGGCGTATGCGGGTGCACGAACGCCGAACTCGGCAGATGCAGGCCCATCACTTCCATCAGCATCTGATTGCTGTTCGCGGTGCCGTAGAACGTGCAGGTGCCGTGGCTGTGATACGCGGCGGCTTCGGCTTCGAGCAGCGCGTCGCGGCCGCATTGGCCGGTCGCGAACAGTTGGCGCGTCTTGGCTTTGTCGTCGTTCGAGAGACCGCTGCCCATCGGGCCGGCCGGCACGAAAATGGTCGGAATGTGGCCGAATTGCAGCGCGCCGATCAGCAGGCCCGGCACGATCTTGTCGCAGATGCCGAGGCACAGCGCCGCGTCGAACATGTTGTGCGTGAGCGCAACCGCCGTGCCCATCGCGATGACTTCGCGCGAGAACAGCGACAGTTCCATGCCCGCGTTGCCCTGCGTGATGCCGTCGCACATGGCCGGCACGCCGCCCGCCACTTGCGCGACGCCGCCGTTTTCACGGGCGGCCTGCTTGATGATGTCGGGGTAGTTTTTGTACGGCGCGTGGGCCGACAGCATCTCGTTGTACGAGGACACGATGCCGATGTTCGGCTCGCGAATCTGCTTGATGACGAGCTTGTCGTTGCCTTCCATGCCGGCGAAACCGTGGGCCAGATTGGCGCAGGACAGCGCGCCGCGCGCCGGGAACTTGCCTTGAGCCTGCTGGATGCGGGCGAGATACGCCTCGCGCGTGGGCTTGCTGCGCTCGATCACGCGCTGCGTGACTTTCAACAATTGCGAATGCGGGGAAACCATCGGAGCTCCTTCGTCGCTGGCTTCAGGTGCGTGAGGTGCTCGAGGCGCATGCGCACTTTGCCAGGTAGGTATCGCGGGGGCGTCGGTTCAACCGACGACGCCATCTTAGTAGAAAAACTACACGATCGCAACGTCGTTTCCTGCTGCGCCGCCGCATCGCGGAATATCGTCGAGCGCCTTACTGGCCGCCAGTCAGCGCTTATTTAATCGAAACTAGGGATAACACCTAGAACCAAATATGTAGTTTTTGTAGCTTCTTCGCCAATCAGCTATAGTCCACGCATTCTTCAGCATAGTGCGAGTTTTCCAATGATGCTGTCTCAGGTGGAAGAGATGCGTGACCAGTTGCGGCCGTCCGAGCGCAAGCTGGCCGACTACGTGATCGAGGCGCCGCGTGAAGTGCTCGACCTGTCGATGACGGAAGTCGCCGCGCGCGCAGGCGTGAGCCAGCCGACCATCGCGCGGTTCTGTCACGCGCTAGGCTTTTCGGGGTTTCGCGAATTCAAGATCCGGCTGGCGCAAGGGATTGCCGCCGAAGTGCCCGCCGTCTACCGCGACGTGCGGCCCGACGAGCCGACGCCGGGCGTCGCCGCGAAGGTGCTCGACCGGACCATCGGCGCGTTGATCCAGGTGCGCAACAATTTGTCGTCGGATAGCGTGGCGGCGGCCATCGATCTGCTCGCGCAGGCGCGGCGCATCGAGTTCTACGGCGCGGGCGGTTCGGGCATTGCCGCGCTCGACGTGCAGCACAAGTTCTTCCGACTCGGCATGCCGAGCGTCGCGTACTCGGACCCGCATACGTTTCTGATGTCGTCGGCGTTGCTGGGCGAAGGCGATGTCGTGGTCGCGATCTCGAACACCGGCCGCACACGCGACATCATCGACGCCGCGAAGGCCGCGCTCAATGCCGGCGCGAAGGTGATTGCGATCACGCACGGCAATTCGCCGCTTGCACGGCTCGCGACCGTCGGCCTGTTTGCCAACGTCGACGAAGACACCGATATTTTTTCGCCGATGACCTCGCGCGTGTCGCATCTGGCGATCGGCGATATTCTGGCGGTGGGCGTGGCGCTCAGCCGGGGACCGGAGTTACTGGAAAAGCTGTCACAGACGAAAGAGGTGATTCATCGGCGCAGAGTGGATTCGCACGGGTGACGGCTTCTGCGTGAGCTTCGGAGCGAAGCCAGAATGACAAAAGGGCAGTTGCCGACATGAACGGCAACTGCCCTCTTTCTTTGCAGCACCAACCCGCTGCGAACTGTCAGAACGGCTTGATCACCACCAGCGCGACCGCTGCGAGCATGCCGAGCACCGGCAATTCATTGAACATCCGATACCACTTGTCCGAGCGCTTATTCTCACCGCGTTCGAAAGTCCGCAGCAGTACGCCGCAAAACGCGTGATAAATCACCAGCAGCACGACCACGCCGACCTTCGCGTGAATCCAGCCCTGCCCGCTGCCGATGCCGATTCCGAGCCACAAGTACAAACCGCAAGCCAGCGCAGGCACCGCAATCACCGTCATGAAGCGAAACAGCTTGCGCGCCATGATCAACAAGCGCGCCGTCGCAGCGGCTTCCGTTTCCATCGCCAGATTGACGAAGATGCGCGGCAAATAAAACAGGCCGGCAAACCAGGAGGCAACCAACACGATGTGAAACGTCTTGATCCAAAGCATCAGCGATCCCCGAACAACTTTGTGACTGGCTGCGCCTGTGCAGACGCACGCCAGATTGCAACGGCCTTATTGACGGCCTTCGCCGTGGCCCAGCACGACGTACTTCAGCGAGGTCAGCCCTTCCAGGCCGACCGGGCCGCGTGCGTGCAGCTTGTCGTTCGAAATGCCGATTTCCGCGCCGAGGCCGAATTCGAAACCGTCGGCGAAACGCGTCGAGGCGTTGACCATCACGCTCGCCGAATCGACTTCGCGCAGGAAGCGCATCGCGCGGTCGTGGTCTTCGGTAACCACGGCGTCGGTGTGATGCGAGCTGTATTCGTTGATGTGCTCGATCGCGGCGTCGAGGTTGTCGACCACCTTGATCGCCAGCACCGGCGCGAGGTATTCCGTGCGCCAGTCTTCTTCGGTGGCGTCGACGAGCGGCGTGACGCCCGCGTCCGCGAGAATCGCACGCGCGGTCGGATCGACCCGCAACTCGACCTCCTTGCTACGGTACAGCTTGCCCAGCGGCGGCAGCACTTCAGCCGCAATGCCGCGCGCGACCAGCAGCGTTTCCATCGTGTTGCAGGTGCCATAGCGATGCGTCTTGGCGTTGTCGCACACGTTCAGCGCCTTGGTCAGATCGGCGCGGTCGTCCACGTACACATGGCAGATGCCGTCGAGGTGCTTGATCATCGGCACGCGGGCTTCGTTGATCAGACGTTCGATCAAGCCCTTGCCGCCACGCGGCACGATCACGTCGACGAATTCGGTCATCGTGATCAGCTTGCCGACTGCGGCGCGGTCCGACGTCGCGACCACCTGCACCGCGTCCTGCGGCAGACCGGCGGCTTCCAGCCCTTCGCCGATCAACTTCGCCAGCGCCGTGTTGCATTCCAGCGCTTCAGAACCGCCGCGCAGAATCGTCGCGTTGCCGGACTTCAGGCACAGCGCGGCGGCGTCGATCGTCACGTTCGGACGCGATTCGTAGATGATGCCGATCACGCCCAGCGGCACGCGCATCTGCCCGACCTGGATGCCGCTCGGCCGATACTTCAGATTGCTGATTTCACCGATCGGATCAGCCAGCCCCGCGACCTGACGCAAGCCTTCGAGCATCGTCTTCAGCGCCTTGTCCGAGAGGATCAGACGGTCGATGAACGCCGCGTCGTGGCCCTTTTCGCGAGCCCGCGCGACATCGCGTGCATTCGCTTCTTTCAGCAACGCGGCGTCGCGTTCGATAGCCTGCGCGACGGCTTCGAGCGCCGCGTTCTTCGAGGCCGTCGAGGCGCGCGCCATTGCTCGCGAAGCGTGGCGGGCGCGACGACCGAGGTCGGTCATGTACTGGTCGATATCCATGGTCATTCTCATGATGCCGCGCACGTCGAGGTGCAGCGGATAAGCGGAATTAGCGAAAGATCAAACAATTGTAAGCCGGGTACAGGGGCTTTGCTTCGAGCGGCGGCTGGCGTTGTCGGCGGAGTCGAATTTCAGCGTGCGGAAAATATCGCGCTTGAGAATTCGTCGACACGGGCACGCCGATGTTTCCGCGCCGCTCTGCCGCTCCGGCTGTTCTGAGCGAAGCCTGCTAAAACGCGCTTTGTGTTATTGCAAGGCTGCAGCAATTCAGACTGGCCTTCGCGCCGAAGAAGCGCCAGCCGCGCTCCGAGGTCGTGGCGGCGGCACCGGCGATGTCTTCGGCGACGCCACCGACATCGCCAACTCGAACAGCCCGTCCCACGGATCAGGCGGCGGATCATTACGATGATTGCCCGGCGTGCCGCCCGACAAACCCTTGACCTGCCGATCCAGCCGCGCCGCCAGAGCCAGCGCCTTTTCCAGCGCGCCCTCGGTCACGCGCGACAACGCGGGGCCGATCAACCGTTCACGCGGACCCCACACGCGGTTCTCGCGCACCAGCATCGCCAGCGGCTTGCCGGCGGACACGCCGCGCTTGATCCGCAGCAGCGTGCGCACTTCTTCGACCACGGCCCACAACACCAGCACCGACGCCTCGCCTTCGCCGCGCAGCCCGTCCAGCATGCGAGACAGACGGCCGACGTCGCCCGCCAGCATCGCTTCGTTCAGCTTGAACACGTCATAACGCGCGACATTGAGCACCGCGTCGTGAACCTGCTCGAAGCTCAGCGAACCCGCCGGATACAACAGCCCGAGCTTCTGGATTTCCTGATGCGCGGCAAGCAGATTGCCTTCCACGCGCTCGGCAATAAACGCCAGCGCGCGCCGCCCTTCTTCACCCGCCACCACCCGTTGACCTTGTGCGGCGAGCCGCTGACCCACCCAGTTCGGCAACTGCGTGCGCTCGACCGGATCGATTTTCAGCGCGACGCCCGCGTCGGCGAGCGCCATGAACCACGCCGACTTTTGTGTGGCCGCATCGAGGCGCGGCAGCGTGACCATGGTCAGCACGTCGTCGTTGACGGCGGCGGCGAGCGTTTTCAGTGCGTCAGCGCCGTCTTTGCCCGGCTTGCCGGACGGAATGCGCAACTCAACCAGTTGACGGTCGCCGAACAGCGACATCGACTGACTCGCGCCGAGCAGCGAACTCCAGTCGAAACTCCGCTCGACCGTGAACACCGAGCGGTCGGTGAAACCGGCCGCGCGCGCGGTGGCGCGAATGCGGTCGCACGCTTCCTGCGCGAGCAGGTGCTCGTCGCCGTACACGACGTACAGTCCGGCAAGTCCCTTGGCGAGATGCGCTTCGAGCGCGTCAAGTCGCAGTTGCATGGCTACCGATCGGCGAGGTTGGACAAGTGCAGCAAATCAGACACGCAAGGACGCTCACAGCGGCGGCGGCGGCAACGGCGCACGCGGCGCTATTGCCGGAACGCCCTGGCCCGGCGCCGGAGTAAGCGTATGCACGACGCCCAGACGCCGGATCAACTGGTCGATCGCGTCGTTTTCCATGTCGGCGAACAGGATGTCGGACTCGGCGGCCTTGGCTTGCGAGAACTGGTCGCTGTAGGTCATCGCGCGGTTCAACGCGATCACGCTCGTCGGAATCAGCACGGTGCCGTCCTTGCCGGTCAGCGTGTACGTCATCGTCAGATTCAACTGATATTCCTGGACCACGCCCAGCGAACTCAGCGTCAGCGTGGCGATGCCGCGAGCCTGGGTCAAATTCAGGATCGCGTCGGCGTTGGCCGGCGACGTCACGACGACCGTGTCGCTGCCGCCCTGCACCATGCGCGTGAGTCGCGCGGAGGCCGCCGGGGAACCGCCGGACACGAACAAACGTTTAAAGGCGTAATCCTGCTGGCCGCGCAACTGGAAGCCGCAAGCGGACAACATCAGTACGCTGCAAGCCAGCGTCAAAAACGATCTGCGAGTCACATTGGCTCCCGGTTCGCAGTGAGTTTCGCGGCATGGACAAGCGCCGCCGCGCGCGGCGGCGTCCTGTCTGCCGACATGTTTTTGTGGGCTGTCAAACGACCACGTTCACGAGACGGCCCGGCACCACGATGATCTTCTTCGGGGCACGGCCTTCGCTGAACTTCGCGACCATGTCGTGAGCGGCCGCGAGCTGTTCGATTGCTTCACGCGTGGCGTCCTTCGCCACGGTGATCGCGCCGCGCACCTTGCCGTTCACCTGCAGCACGAGTTCGATTTCGGCCTGTTCCAGCGCCTTTTCGTCCACCTTCGGCCAGGCGGCGTCGAGCAGCGAGCCGAATTCGTCGGCGTAACCGAGTTCCTGCCAGAGCTGGAAGGTCAGGTGCGGCACCACCGGGTACAGCACGCGCAGCATCACGCTGTAGGTTTCGCGCATCACGCCCGGGTTCGCACCCTTCGCGCTGTCGAGCGCATTGAGCATCTTCATCGCCGCCGACACCACCGTGTTGTACTGCAAACGCTGGTAGTCGAAATCGGCCTGCTTCAGCACGCTGTAGATTTCGCGGCGCAGCGTCTTGTCGACTTCGCCGAGTTGCGCGGCGTCGAACTTGCCGCCCGCGCGCAGTGCTGCCTCGTTGCCCTGACCAAAGCTCCACACGCGACGCAGGAAGCGGCTCGCACCGTCCACGCCCGAACCCGACCACTCCAGCTGCTGCTCGGGCGGTGCGGCGAACATCACGAACAGACGCGCGGTATCCGCGCCGTGCTGGTCGATCAGCAATTGCGGATCGACACCGTTGTTCTTCGACTTCGACATCTTTTCGACGCCGCCGAGCACCACCGGCTGACCATCCGAATTCAGGACAGCGCCGACCGGACGGCCCTTGTCGTCGAACGACACGGTGACATCGGCGGGGTTGTACCAGGTCTTCTTGCCCGCATCGCTTTCGCGGTAATACGTTTCGTTGAGCACCATGCCCTGCGTGAGCAGATTCTTGGCCGGCTCGCCGAACTTGATCAGGCCGAGGTCGCGCATCACCTTCGCCCAGAAGCGCGAGTACAGCAGGTGAAGAATCGCGTGCTCGATGCCGCCGATGTACTGATCCATCGGCGCCCAGTAATCGGTGCGCTCGTCGACCATGGTCTTCGCGTCCGGCGCCGCATAGCGGTAGAAGTACCAGGACGAATCGACGAAGGTGTCCATCGTGTCGGTTTCGCGTTTGGCCGCGCCGCCGCAGGTCGGGCACGCGCAGTTCACGAACGCTTCGGACTTGGCGAGCGGATTGCCCGTGCCGTCCGGCACGAGGTCTTCCGGCAGCACCACCGGCAGATCTTTTTCCGGCACCGGCACGTCGCCGCACGTCGGGCAGTGGATGATCGGAATCGGCGTGCCCCAGTAACGCTGACGCGACACGCCCCAGTCACGCAGACGCCACGTGATCTGCTTGTCGCCGAGACCGAGTTCCTTCAGGTCTGCTGCGATCTGGTCGACCGCTGCTTCGTACGCGAGACCGTCGTATTTGCCGCTGTTGATCAGCGTGCCGGTTTTCTCGCCGTACCATTCTTGCCAGGCTTCGGTCGAGAATTCCTTGCCTTCGACCGCGACCACCTGCTTGATCGGCAGGTTGTATTTCTTCACGAACGCGAAGTCGCGTTCGTCGTGCGCGGGCACGCCCATCACCGCGCCTTCGCCGTAGCTCATCAGCACGTAGTTGCCGATCCACACTTCGACCTGTTCCTGCGTCAGCGGATGCGTGACGTAGAAACCCGTGCCCATGCCCTTCTTTTCCATCGTCGCGACATCGGCTTCAGCCACGCCGCCGCGCTTGCATTCTTCGATGAACGCCTGCAGTTCCGGCTTGCCTTGCGCGAGGCGCGTGGCGAGCGGATGCTCGGCGGCGATCGCGCAGAAGGTCACGCCCATGATCGTGTCGGCACGCGTGGTGAACACGCGCAGCAGCTTCTGTTCGCCGTCGATTTCGTACGGGAAGCCGAAGTTCACACCGAAGCTCTTGCCGATCCAGTTCTGCTGCATGATCTTGACGCGCTCGGGCCAGCCGAGGCCGTCGAGGTCGTTCAGCAGTTCGTCCGCGTACTGCGTGATACGCATGTAGTACATCGGGATTTCGCGCTTTTCGACGAGCGCGCCCGAACGCCAGCCGCGGCCGTCGATCACCTGCTCATTGGCGAGCACGGTCTGGTCGACCGGGTCCCAGTTGACGGTGCCGGTTTTCTTGTACGCGATGCCTTTTTCGAGCATCTTCAGGAACAGCCACTGATTCCACTTGTAGTAGTCGGGGCTGCAGGTGGCGACTTCGCGCGACCAGTCGATCGCGAGGCCCATCGACTGCATCTGCTTCTTCATGTAAGCGATGTTGTCGTAGGTCCACTTGGCGGGCGGCACGTTGTTGGCCATTGCCGCGTTTTCCGCCGGCATGCCGAACGCGTCCCAACCCATCGGCATCAGCACGTTGTAGCCGTTCATCCGCAGATAGCGGTACATCACGTCGTTGATCGTGTAGTTGCGCACGTGGCCCATGTGCAGCTTGCCCGACGGGTACGGCAGCATCGAGACGCAGTAGAACTTGGGTTTGTCGCCGGTTTCCGTCGACTTGTACGCGTCAATCGCGCGCCATTGCCCTTGCGCGGCGGATTCGACGTCGGAGGGAACGTATTTTTCGTGCATGGTGTGATGGGATCGCTGGGTCGGTGCTTTCGCACCGGCCGCTTTGGTGCTCTGCTGGATGAAATGGCTTCGATTCCCCTTCGACGGGGAAAGGGCTGATTATACCGTCCGCGGACGGGTACGCCGCGTGGTGTGGCAGGCGGTCTTCGCGCGGTTTGCGCCAGTGCGGCGGGTTCGGGCGGATTCGGATGGGCCCGGGCGGGGCAAAGGCAACCGCAGCAGAGTGACGCGGCGTCGTACTACACCGTCACCGGAGGACGACACGATTCGACACAATCAGCGCGACGACTGGGCCGTGTCGGCAGACACCCCGGGCAAACCGCTCGCAGCGCCTGCCGGCGCATTCAGTGCGCGGTAGCCGGCGAGCCTGCCGCACCGGCTGGCGGTGGCGGATCCGTGACGAAGCCAAGCCGCTCCAGCCCCGCCTGCTGCGCCGCGCCCATCACCTGGGCGATCACCTCATAGCGGGTCGAACGTTCCGCACGCAATTGAATCTCAGGCTGTTCGGCCTGCTTGCCGGCGTCCGCGAAACGCGTGCGCATCTGCTCGGACGTGATGACGCTGCCGTTCCAGTACAGCTTGCCCGCAGCGTCGATAGAGAGAGAAATGGTTTGCGGCGTCTGACGCGCGGGCGCTGCCGCGACCTTGGGCAGATCGAGCCGGATCGCGTGCGAGAACAAAGGCGCGGTAATGATAAAAATCACCAGCAGCACCAGCATCACGTCGATGAGCGGCGTCATGTTGATCTCGGCCATGGGCGCGGCCGCCTGCTTTTTTTCGAGTCCGCCGAATGCCATGTCGCCTCCTTTTACGAGAGTGAGCTAGCTCTGGATGGGTCTTGAGGCGTCGTACTCGCGAGTGGGTGTTGCTTGCGAGAACTTTCCCATGACTCGGTTCGTTGCACCGCTCACGGGCAATCGAAACAGCCAATCAAGCCTGATGCGTCGACGCCTGCTGCGCCCGCACCATCGGCTGAGCCTGCTCGGCCGGCGCACACACATACGCATGCAGATCGTGCGCAAAGCCGTCGAGTTCCTCCGACAACTGCCGCACGAGACGCCCGAGCACGTTATAGGCAAGCACCGCCGGAATCGCGACCACGAGGCCGAAGGCGGTCATGATCAGCGCTTCGCCAACCGGCCCGGCGACGTTCTCGATCTGCGCTTGCCCGCTCGCGGCGATGCTGCCAAGCGCGTGATAAATGCCCCACACCGTCCCGAGCAAGCCGACGAACGGCGCCGTGCTGCCCACCGACGCCAGCAGCACCTGCCCGAACTCGAGCCGCCGCTGCGACGCGTTGAGCGCCTGGCGCAGCGCCCGCAGCACGCGCTCGCTCCGTTCGACGCGAGCCAGCAACGCACCGGGAATGTCGACCTCGGCCGCGTGGAGCGCCGCTTCGGCGAGCGGCGCGAACACGCGCTCGCGATCCGTACGCTTGAGCACGGAGACGCCTTCGGACAGCGTAGGCGCCTGCCAGAACCGCGTAATGGCATGCGTAGCCTGACGTTTGGCGCGAGTGAGAATCCAACTTTTGACGATCAGAAAGCACCAGCTTGCGATCGACATGGCCAGCAGCACATACGCGACGCCGTGCGTAATCGCATCGCTGGATTGCAGGTAATGGATGATGCCGCTGCTGCCTGCCATCTGACCTCGCCGGAGAAAGTGGTTTCACGAGCAGAACAGGGGCCGCGATGCCCCTGTCCTGTCCGAAAGACCTGTGCGTAAGGCCCGCTTACCGCAGACCCAGCACGTCCTGCATATCGAAGAAACCCGCTTGGTGATTCTCGAGAAAATGTACAGCACGAAGCGAGCCTTGCGCATAAGACAAACGGCTCGACGATTTGTGCGTGATCTCGATACGCTCGCCAGTACCCGCGAACAGCACCGTATGATCGCCGACAATATCGCCACCGCGAATTGCCGAGAACCCGATCGTGGACGGATCGCGCTCGCCGGTCACGCCTTCGCGGCCATAGACCGCGCAGTCGTCGAGATTACGGCCGAGCGCGCCGGCGATCACTTCACCCATGGTCAGCGCGGTGCCCGACGGTGCATCGACCTTGTGACGGTGATGCGCCTCGATGATTTCGATGTCGTAGCCGGTCGCGAAATGCTTTGCCGCGAATTCGAGCAGCTTCAGCGTGACGTTCACGCCCACGCTCATGTTCGACGCGAACACGACGCCGATCTTGTCGCCGGCCGCGCGCAGCTGCGCTTTCTGCGCATTGTCGAAACCGGTCGTGCCGATCACCATTTTTACGTTGTGACGCTGCGCCGCTTCGAGATGCTGCAGCGTGCCGTCGGGGCGCGTGAAGTCGATCAGATAGTCGGATTCGGCGAACACGCGCTCGATGTCGTCGGTCAGCAGAACGCCCGTGGGTTTGCCGAGAAACGCGCCCGCGTCCTGGCCGAGATGCGCGGAGCCGCTACGGACAAGCGCGCCGGACAGCGTGGCGGCGGGATCGTTGAGGACGGTTTCGATGAGCATGCGGCCCATACGGCCCGATGCGCCAGCAATGGCAATTTTCATGGCGATGAGGGTGCAAAAAATGCGAAGAAAGTACAACCCGGCAGAGGCGGGCTAATGTGGCGACGGCAGGCAGCACACCCGCACGCCGCGCACATCATGAGAAAGCGGAAAAGCCGGCGGGCGTAGCGCCCGTCGGCGTTGCCCGCCTTAAGACAGGGACAGCGCGATTAGCTGCCCGTTCCCGACGAAGTGGCCGGGGACGCGGTAAGCGGTGCGTTGAGCGTCGGGCCGCCGTTGCTGCTTTGCGGACCGGTCGGTCCCACCGGATTGCTGTTGTTGTCCGGCTGTTGCGGCGGCGGCGGACGATGGAACTGGAACTGCGGCTGGCCTTGAGCCGTCGGACCTTGCGACGGGATGCCGCCGCCATTCGCGGTCGGCGCGCTAGGCACGGCCGAGCGCGGATTACCCGGCGACGTTTGCACAGCACCGGTCGCCCGATTGGCGGCCTGCGCGGCTTCCGCGTTTGCGTCCGTGGACGGAACAGCGGACGCCGCGGCACCGTCGACAGCCGACGCGGCAGCAGGCGCCGCAGCGGTAGCCGCCGGCGCGCTCGCCGCACTGGCGGCAGTCGCCGTAGCCGCCCTTCTGCCACCGCGCCTGTCGCCGTCGATTTCGGCGAGCAACTCGAGGTTGGACGGCAGATCTTCGCCACCCTGCCAGCTGGTAACGATGTCACCCGAGAAGAACACTACGAAGTCGCGCTGCTGCACGATCGCCGTCGAGCCGCGCTTGAAATAGAACACGTAGTCCCAGCGGTCTGCGTGGAACATGTCGGTCAGAAGAGGCGTGCCAAGCAACTGACGCACTTGCGCACGGGTCATGCCGACTTTCATCTGGGCTGCAGCTTCTGCCGAAACAAAATTGCCTTGCACCACTGTAATCCGGTACGGCGTGATGCTTTGGGCAACACGCTGTGTCAGGCTGTCGTAAGTGGAACATCCGGCAAGAACCGCGACAGTCGCAACAGCGATCAAGGTACCCCGCATTCGGCTCCCCCGGTAGATCAATTGAGATTTTGAAATCATTTCACTCACCGTGCGGGCCCGAAGACGAGCCGCGCGAGTTTCATTCCATCGAAGATGACCAGAGAACGGCAAAAACACATTACTATGAGAGCCCAGCATTGTACTCTAGGGATCCCTTGTCATGACCAATCCAACCGATCTCAAGAATATCGGGCTCAAGGCGACCCTTCCGCGCCTCAAAATCCTTGAGATTTTTCAGCATAGCCCGGTGCGTCACCTGACTGCCGAAGACGTGTACCGCAACCTCCTGCACGAAGAGCTCGATATCGGCCTGGCAACCGTATATCGGGTGCTGACGCAATTTGAGCAGGCAGGCCTGCTCTCGCGCAGCAATTTCGAGTCGGGTAAGGCGGTGTTCGAATTGAACGAAGGGTCGCACCACGACCACCTCGTGTGCCTCGATTGCGGGCTCGTCGAAGAATTTTTCGACCCCGAAATCGAGAATCGCCAGCAGTCCATTGCGAAGGAACGCGGCTTCAAGCTGCAGGAACACGCACTGGCGCTCTACGGCGCCTGCACGAAGGAAAATTGCCCGCATCGCAAGCACTGATGCGGGTTTGGCCGCGTCGGAGGACGCGGCCAAATACACAAGAAAGCCCCGGCCGATGCAAATCGGCCGGGGCTTTTTTCATGATCGGCGCCTGCTGTGATGCAGCCGGATTTACGCCTGCGCGATCAGCTCCTCGCTCACCTCGAACGCCAGCCGCCAAGGCTCGGTTAATGAGATTTCATCGCAATTGGGCTGCTCGCCGCCCCGGTCCACCACGATGAAATCGCTCACCCGATCGAGCGCCAGCAACGGGTGATGCCACACGCCTTTTGCATAGCTCACGCCCTGCCACGAATCGGTCCAGAAAGCGCGCATCTGGGCCGGGTCGAACTCGCCTGCGGGCGCGACCACGACCAGGTAATGTTCGTCGCGTAAGGGAATGAAAGCCTGACTGCCGAGCGGGTGCCTTTCCATCATCGTGATATCGACCGGAAAGGCGCGTGGCTGCGCGCGGAACAGGTTGATCAGCGGTCGGCCGCCCTGCTCCGTCACGTCGACGCGAGCGAGGTCGTGATAGCGCTCGGTCGTACCCCCATTGATCGCGAAATGACGCGCGCCATCCAGTTCGATGACCTCGCCGAACGGCGCGAAAGCCGCGCGCGTCAGGCGTTCCAGCTGCAATGTTTTCATCGGCGAACCCTCCGTTAAGCGATTTCACCCCACAGACGCAGCCGCGATACGCCGCCGTCCGGAAAGATATTGAAACGAACGTGGGTCACCGGACCGGGCGATGCGAGGCCGTCGGTGAAGGTATGCACGTGATCCATCTGCAGCTTCTGTTCGTCGAGCAGCAGCGGCCAGAACATCGCCTGCGTGACGAGCGAATCGTCGGTGCCGCCCGTAACCGACGCGGCCTGCAGCGAACAGCGGTCGGGGAAATTGCCCTTGAAGTGCGCCGTATCCACTTCGATCTTGCGGATCACGCCCGGCCGCGCCAGCGCGACGATCGCCCAGTCGTTGCCCGGCTCGCGACGCCGCCGCGTTTCCCAGCCGTCGCCCATGTTGACGCCGCGGCCCGGCATCAGCATCTGCGAAGCGGGACCGAAATGCTGATTGTTCGCGGCCACCAGATACGCGCCGTTTTCGATGGCGGCGAGGTCCAGCAGCGTGCCGCGCTCGACGCGTTCCCAGTCGCGTTTCGGCTGACCATACACGCGCAAACGCGCGAGGCCGCCGTCCGGGTACAGATTCACGCGCAGATGCGTGAAGGCGCGCGCGTCGTTCACTTCGACGTAGTGATGCTGGTTACCCTGCAACGTGGTCGCGGGCATGAGCGTCTGCCAGTCGGCGTTATCGGGCGGCGTGTCGCTGTCCGCGTAACAGGCGTCGATCGACGCAGCCGGCGGAAAATTGCCCGTGAAGTGGCTTGTGTCGAGATCCACGCCGTGCACGACGCCCGGTCGCGCGAGGCGGATCACGCAGTGGTCGTGGCCGGTGGTGCGCTTGCGGCGGGTTTCCCAGCCGTCCATCCATTTGCCGTGATCGTCGTACTTGCCGGGGATGAACACCGCCGGTTGCGGGTCGAGCATGCGCTCTTTCGGCGCGAAGAATTCGTCGCTCGCGTACAGCGCCTTCGCGCCCAGACGCGGGTCGGCGAGATTCATGTAGCGGCGGGTGAAGGCGGGAGCGTTGGGGTCGAGGATCGGATTAGCCATAGTCTCAGTCAGGCAGCGAAAAGATGAAGGACAACCGGCGGTGCTTGCAGGGCCCGCCGGTGCGGAAAGCGCGCTGCACTGGCGCGCGGAATTCGGGACGGTGGTGATGTCGACAGTCGGGTTGCAGGTTGCGGTGGACCGACCGCGCTGTTCTCAGCAGCAGGAGCGGTGGCAAAGGCGGCGGAGGCAGCAGCGAATCGCAACTTCGGCGCAGCAGGCCCGGATTCCCGCCGCCACACTCGCGGCAGACCACGAAACACATCTGCCTCCCCAGCGCCGGCTTCAGACTGCCGGCACACGCTCGCCGCTCAGCGCTTCAACGCCCGGGTCCTCGCCAGCGGGCACGTAACGCAAAGCCGCATCGCGATTCAGCACGCGATGCGCGCGCACCCGGTCGATATCGTTTTCCCACACGGCCACGACCACCGTCGCCACGCAGTTGCCGATCAGGTTGGTCAACGCGCGGGCAATGCCGACGAACCAGTCGACCGGCAGAATCAGCACGAGGCCGAGCACCGGGATCGCCGGAATCGCGGACAACGTGGCCGCCAGAATCACGATGGCCGAGCCAGGAATGCCGTGCGCGCCTTTCGACGTCACCAGCGATACGAGCACCACTACGATCAGGTCATGCAGCGACAGAGGCGTGTTCGTGGCCTGCGCGATGAAGATCACCGCCAGCGTGAGATAGATGGAAAAGCCGTCGAGATTGAAGGAGTAGCCGGTCGGAATGACCAGGCCGACGGTCGAATCCTTGACGCCCATCCATTCGAGCTTGCGCATGATCTGCGGCAGAACGGCGTCGGACGAAGCGGTGCCGAGCACGATCGACAGTTCTTCGCGCAGGTAGCGGATCAGCTTGAAGATGCTGAAGCCCGCGAGCCGCATGACGATGCCCAGCACGACCGCGACGAACACGAAACAGCTCACGTAAAACACCAGCACGAGCATGCCGAGTTGCTTCAGCGACTCGACGCCGTAGGTGCCGGTGGTGAACGCAATCGCGCCGAGCACGCCGAGCGGCGCGAGCTTGATGATGAAACCCATCACGCGGAAAAACACTTGCGAGAGTTCGTCGATCAGGCTGCTCACGCGCTGCGCCTTATTTCCAAGCAGCGACAGCGCGGAGCCGAACAGCACCGAAAACACCAGAATTTGCAGGATATCGCCGGTGGCAAACGCGTTGATGGCCGTGTCGGGGATGATCTTCAGCAGAAATCCCGCGGTGTCCTTGAGACTTTTCGCGTTCTCGGTGTAAGTCGCGAGCGACGCCGGATCGAGCGAATGCAGGTTGATGTTCATGCCGACGCCCGGCCGCGTCGCGTAGGCGAGCACGGCGCCGATCACAAGCGCGATCGTCGTCATCACCTCGAAGTAGACCACCGCTTTCAGGCCGACGCGCCCGACCTTGCGCAGATCGCCCGCGTGCGCCATGCCGCTGACCACCACGCAGAACACGATCGGCCCGATCACCATTTTGATCAGCTTGAGAAAGCCGTCGCCGAGCGGACGCAGCGACTGCGCGAAATGCGGATACACCGCGCCGATCACGATACCCGCCACCAGCGCTATGACGACCCGGCCAAACAGCGAATTGAAAAATTTCAACACGGCTTCCTCCTGGTTGAGATTTGCATCTGTTCAGACTGGTCGGACCAGTACTGTTATGGGCAATAGTAGGAAGCCGATATACTGGCGTCAAGGAATCATAAAACAGTGTTTACCCGTTGTTTTTCCAGCTGTTTCGGGTCGGATTGCGTCAGCAAATGTTCCGACGATACAGCCACCCGACGCGCGTATTAGAATGCTGGTCAGACCGCGCCACCCAGTGAGCCACAATGAAAAACGTCCCGCATACCGTTACCGATGCCGCCATCGCGACCATCCGCGAACGGATTGAAGCGGGCGTCTATCCGGTGGGCAGTCTGCTGCCCGCGCAGCGCCAACTGTCCGAGGAACTGTCGATCAGCCGCGCGTCGTTGCGCGAGGCGCTCTCCACGCTGGAGGCGCTCGGCCTGCTGGTGATTCGCCCGGGCAAGGGCGTCTATGTGGAAAGTGCGCAGGCCGCAGCCGCGCAGTCCTGGCGTTTCGCGGAGCAGTCGTCGCTGCCGGACACTTATCAGATGCGCTTCGCACTGGAAGGCTTTATCGCGCGGATGGCGGCGCTGGCGGTCAGCGATTCCGACCTCGCGTGGTTCGAAGAAAACATCACGGCCATGCAAACTGCGCTCGCGTGTGACGAGCTCGACGAAGCCGCCCGTCTCGACTACGACTTTCACATGCGGATCGTGAACATTGCCGGCAACGCGGCAATCGAGTCGATTCTGAGCAGCAGCGCGGACATCATGAAGGAAAGCCAGCGGATGCCGTTCTACCGGCGCGAACTGGTGTTGTCTACGTACACCGAGCATCGCGCGATTCTGGATGCGCTGAAGACACGCGATTCCGCCGCCGCTGGCAAGGCGATCGAAACGCATATTTCGAACGCCGCGCAACGCGCAGGCGTCTATTTCCCGACACCACAGACGTAAAAAAGCCGCTCCGAAGAGCGGCTTTTTTATCTACGACGACCGGCCAGAAAACCGGTGTCGCCGAGCATGCAGCGCGCGATAACTTACTTCGCGTTAGCCAGCGCCACAGCCGTGTCCAGCATGCGGTTCGAGAAGCCCCACTCGTTGTCGTACCAGCTCGACACCTTCACCAGACGGCCCGATACCTTGGTCAGCGTCGAGTCGAACGTCGACGAAGCCGGGTTGTGGTTGAAGTCGATCGACACCAGCGGTGCCGTGTTATAGCCGAGGATGCCCTTCAGCGAACCTTCCGAGGCTTCCTTCATGATCGCGTTGACTTCTTCGACCGTGGTGTCGCGTGCAGCGATGAACGACAGGTCGACGACCGACACGTTGATCGTCGGGACGCGGATTGCGTAGCCGTCGAGCTTGCCGTTCAGTTCCGGCAACACCAGGCCAACTGCCGACGCTGCGCCGGTCTTGGCCGGGATCTGGCTGTGCGTCGCCGAGCGGGCGCGGCGCAGGTCTTCGTGATACACGTCTGTCAGAACCTGGTCGTTCGTGTATGCGTGGATCGTGGTCATCAGACCGTTCACCAGGCCGATCTTGTCGTTCAGCGGCTTGACCAGCGGTGCCAGGCAGTTCGTCGTGCACGATGCATTCGAAATGACCGTGTCCGATGCCTTCAGCACGTTGTGGTTCACGCCGTAGACGATCGTTGCGTCGACGTCCTTACCGCCCGGCGCCGAGATGATGACCTTCTTTGCGCCGCCCTTGATGTGCGCGCTCGCCTTTTCCTTGGTCGTGAAAAAGCCCGTGCATTCCAGCACGATGTCGACGTTCAACTCGCCCCACGGCAGTTCAGCCGGGTTGCGGTTAGCCAGCACGCGGATCTTGTCGCCGTTCACAACCAGGTAGTCACCGTCCACCGACACTTCGCCCGGGAACTTGCCGTGCGCCGTGTCGTATTGGGTCAGGTGAGCGTTGGTCTTGGCGTCGCCCAGATCGTTGATGGCGACGATTTCGATATCGTGCTTCTTGCCGTTTTCATAGAAGGCGCGCAGCGTGTTGCGGCCGATACGGCCGTAGCCGTTGATTGCGACGCGAATCGTCATGGTCTATCTCCTGATGGCTGAAAAAAATTCGTCCAGGTTTCGTCTGACTGGCTGCGTTGCCGCGCGTTCAAGCCGAGGCGTGAACGCGGACGGCAACGCCGGCGCGAAATCAGCCGAGTGCGGCTTTAGCCGTCTCTACAACGTTTTCGACGGTGAAGCCGAAATGCTTGAACAGCACGCCAGCCGGGGCCGATTCGCCGAACGTGTCGATCCCGACCACGCCGCCTTCCAGACCCACGTACTTGCGCCAGAAATCCGTCACGCCCGCTTCGATCGCGACGCGGCGCACGCCGTGCGGCAATACGCGTTCGCGGTATTCGGCGTCCTGCTTGTCGAACACGGTGGTCGACGGCATCGACACGACACGTGCCGCGATGCCTTCGCGCGCCAGCGGCTCGACCGCGTTCAGCGCCAGTTCGACTTCCGAACCCGTCGCGATCAGGATGATCTTGCGTGCGACGATTTCATCGTTCCAGTCGCGCAGCACGTAACCACCCTTCTCGATGTTCGCGATCTGCGCGTCGGTGCGCTCCGAGAACTTCAGGTTCTGACGGCTGAAGATCAGGACCGACGGGCCGTGATGTTCGACCGCGTGGGTCCAGGACACCGCGGTTTCGACGGTGTCGGCCGGACGCCAGACTTGCAGATTCGGGATCAGACGCAGGCTGGCAACGTGTTCGATCGACTGGTGGGTCGGGCCGTCTTCGCCGAGGCCGATCGAGTCGTGCGTGAACACGAAGATCGACGGTGCTTTCATCAGCGCAGCGACGCGCAGCGCGTTGCGGCTGTAGTCGGAGAACGTCAGGAACGTGCCGCCGAACGCCTTGAAGCCACCATGCAGCGCGACGCCGTTGATCGCGGCGCTCATGCCGAATTCGCGCACGCCGTAGTTCACGTAGTTGCCGGCTGCGCGGCCTTCTGCGTTCACACGCACCGGAACCGCTGCCTTCCAGTTGGTCAGGTTCGAGCCGGTCAGGTCGGCCGAGCCGCCGAGCAGTTCGGGCAGAACCGTCGACAGACCTTCAATAGCCTGCTGCGATGCCTTGCGCGTCGCGATGGTTTCAGCGCGCTCGTTCGCACCGGCGATGATTGCGGCAGCCTTTTCCTTCCAGTCAGCCGGCAATTGCTTCGCGTCGCGGCGCTTGAATTCGGCCGCTTCCTGCGGGTACTTGGCCGCGTAAGCCGCGAATGCCTTGTCCCACTCGGATTCGATCTTCGCGCCCGCGTCCTTCGCGTCCCACGCTGCGTAGACTTCCTGCGGAATCACGAACGGCTCCCACTTCCAGCCGATCGCTTCACGCGTTGCCGCGATTTCCTTGTCGCCGAGCGGCGAGCCGTGCGAATCGTGGCTGCCGGACTTGGTCGGCGCACCCTCGCCGATCACGGTCTTGCAGCAGATCAGCGTCGGCTTGTCCGACAGCTTGGCCTGCTTGATCGCCGCGTCGACTGCGTCGACATCGTGGCCGACCACGTTCGGGATCACGTTCCAGCCGTACGCTTCGAAGCGCTTCGGCGTGTCGTCGTGGAACCAGTGAACCACTTCGCCGTCGATCGAGATGCCGTTGTCGTCGTAGAACGCGATCAGCTTGTTCAGCTTCAGCACGCCGGCCAGCGAGCACGCTTCGTGCGAGATGCCTTCCATCAGGCAGCCGTCGCCGACGAACACGTACGTGTGGTGATCGACGATCTTCGCGTCAGCCTTGTTGAATTCGGTCGCGAGCAGCGACTCGGCGAGCGCCATGCCGACCGCATTCGCCAGACCTTGACCCAACGGGCCCGTGGTCGTTTCGACGCCCGGCGTGATGCCGTATTCCGGGTGACCCGGCGTCTTCGAATGCATTTGACGGAAGTTCTTCAGCTCTTCCATCGGCAGGTCGTAGCCGGTGAGATGCAGCAGCGAGTACAGCAGCATCGAGCCGTGGCCGTTCGACAGCACGAAGCGGTCACGGTCGGCCCATTGCGGGTTCGTCGGGTTGTGACGCAGATGGCGCGACCACAAAGCCACGCCGATTTCGGCCATGCCCATTGGCATGCCGGGGTGGCCGGAATTCGCTTTTTGAACGGCATCCATGGACAGCGCACGGATTGCGTTGGCCATCAGGGAGGGGGTTGCGGGAGACGAGGTCGTCATGTCGAGTCCGGAGACAGAGTCAGAAAGCGGTGCGCGCTTGAAGACCGGAAGCTCGAATGCCAGTTCGCTTCGGCGCACGATGCGGCGCCAGGAGACGCGAAACGGGCAGAGCAAACGGACAAGGCTGAAAGCGAGACATTCTAGCAGAACGTGACCGGCGACCGGCCCGGAAAGCCGCGTCGTCGTGTGGTCCGATACACGAGGTGCGGCCCGCCGCCACACGGCCCTTTACAATTGCGTACAACCCTGAACCACCGCGCTCGTGACAGAGCCCGCCACCCGTGAGCGCTCCGCTGCTGTTCCACCCGAGTCCCGACGCCGTCTACGGATTTCCGCACGCGCGGCTGATCGAACGAGTCGACTCGCCGTATCAGCGGATCGAGGTATGGGACACGCCGCAGCTTGGCTGCCTCTTCACGCTCGACGGCCGTCCGATGACCTCCACCGGCGACGAGTTCATCTATCACGAATGCATGGTGCACCCGGCCGCGCTCGCGCATCCTTCACCGCGCGCCGCGCTGGTGCTCGGCGGCGGCGATGGCGGCGCCGCGCGGCAACTGCTGCGGCATCCGTCGATCGAGCGGATCGTGGTGGCGGAACTCGATGCGGAAGTCGTCCGCCTGACGCGCGAGCATTTGCCCGAAGTGCACGGCGGCGCTTTCGACGACCCGCGTGTCGAACTGGTGATCGGCGACGCGGCGCATTACGTGGCAGCGGCCGCGTCGGCGCAATTCGACCTTGTGATCTTCGATCTGACGCCGCCCGACTCGCCCGCCGCCGGCCTTTACACACGCCCCTTCTACCAGCAACTCAAGCGCGCGATGAGCCCACTTGCCGCGCTGTCGGTCCATCTCGGCTCGCCGTATCAGCATGTAGAGCGCATTGCCGCCCTGCTCGACGACCTCAGCGCCGAATTCAGCAGCCTCCGCACGATGAACACCTTCGTCCCCCTCTACGGCTCGCTCTGGATGATGGCAACCGCGAGCAACACGCTCGACCCCGCAGCCCTGCCCGCCGAAACAATCGCCGAACGCCTGGCCAATCGTCAAATCGATTCGCTGAAGCACTACGATCCCGCAATCCACGCAGGACTGTTCTCGGCATCGCGAGCCGTGCGCGATAAACTAAGTCAATTCTTAAAGCCATCAATCTGACGTGTGGGCACAATGCGCGATTGGTCAGGCGACGCCATCGGAGCATCGATACGCGACCGCCCATCCAGCCTTGCAGCATGTGTTCCGCCAACCTTCTAGATCGGAGAACCCCATGACCGCCCTCCGCCCAGCCGGTGTGCCCTGGTTGACCCCCTATCTGACGGTACGTGACGCGCGCGCCACGACTGCGTTCTTTTCGGCGGCGTTCGGCTTCGAAGTGCGCGACAGTGTCCAGGACGACGGCGTCGTCATGCACGTCGAGATGACCTATCAAGGGCAGTTGATTGTGATGTTCGCGCCGGAAGGCGCGTTCGGCTCGGCCGCGAAAACACCCAAAAGCGCGGGCGCGATCGCCCCGCAATCGTTCTATGTCTATGTCGACGATGTCGACGCGGTTTATACGCGGGCGCTGGCGGCCGGCGCAAAATCGCTGAGCGAGCCACAGGATCAGTTCTGGGGCGACCGGTTCGCCCAGGTCGAAGATCTGGACGGCTACCGCTGGGCGCTCGCTCGCCACCTTTCCTGAGCCAATGAGTATTTTTCTGATGCCCCGCTTTTTCGTCAGCACCCCGCTCAATCCCGACGACGTCATGCAGCTTCCCGATGACGTCGTCCGGCACGTCCTCGTGCTGCGCTTGCAGTCCGGCGATTCGATCGTGCTTTTTAATGGCGAGGGCGGCGAATACAGCGCCGAACTCGTCGAAGTCGAACGTCGGTCGGTTTCGGTCCGAATCCGCGAATTTCGCGCGATCGAGGTCGAGACGCCTTATCAGCTAACGCTCGCGCAGGGCATTGCCGGCGGCGACAAAATGGACTGGCTGATCGAAAAAGCAGTCGAACTGGGCGCATCCTGCTTCGTTCCGCTGACTACGACGCGCAGCGTCGTGCGCTTATCGGGCGAGCGTGCGCAGCGGCGGCATGCGCATTGGCAGGGCATTGTGCGCGCGTCGTGCGAACAATGCGGACGCAACCGGTTGCCCGAAGTCATGCCCGTGCGCGAGATCGCGACGTGGCTCGGCGCGCTGCCCCGCGAGCTTGCGGAAGGTGAACTGCGGATTCTGCTGTCACCGCGCGCCAGCATCAGCTTCGCAGCATTGCCGGCGACGCCGCCGCGCGGTCGCGTGACCGTGCTGGTCGGCCCGGAAGGCGGTTTTTCCGCTGCGGAAGAAGCGGCAGCAACCGATCACGGATTTATCGCCGTGGGCCTTGGACCGCGTGTGTTGCGCACCGAAACGGCGGGCATTGCGGTTCTGTCGGGGTTGGCTGCGCGTTGGGGCGGATGGTAAGTCGTCTGGATTCTCGTGCAGCGCTGCGCGGAAATATCAGCATCCAAAGCAAAAGGCCCGCCAATCGGCGGGCCTTTTTTCTTATTCCATCATGCAACGTGCAGCTATCTGTGCGGAATATCACGCAAACGAGTAAAACACCCGGAACGCCACTTTGCGCTCGGCCCAGAATTCGGCGGCCTCGCGGAACACGTCGAGCAGCGTCTCGCGCCCTTCCTTGTCGAATTTCTGCGCCACCGGCAACTGGTCGAGCACGATCACAAAGCCCGGCTGCGTACCGGCTTTATGAACGAGATCGGTCAGGCTGTCATAAAGCGCGTCGTAATTTTTGCCGAAATGCTTGGGAAACAGGAACGACGTAGCAATGGTTTCGAGCACTTCCTGTTTGGACGCCGCGTTCGCGCAGTACGCATACAGAAAATGCTGGCCGAGCTGGCTGGCTTCGTCAGCGAGATCCTGCACGCGGAACGCGCGGATCGACTGTACGATGTTCGGTCGTACGGTCTTGAAAAGGCTCATGGGCTCCTCGTTCGATGAAACCACCGTGCCAGCTTCGCTCTGGTTATCGCGACCCTGCTCGCCGGCGCGCATCTTCATGACGCGTTGGAACAAATTGCCGTCGCCGGCCGCGAAAAGATCCGTCGCGACTCCGGTATCGTGCGCGTAGACGTTGTCGCTCATGCCGTTCATCCCGATGTCATTCAACAATACGATTAAAACTGGTGTAGTGGTCGTCCGAGTAGTAACAATTGTCGGTTCGCTTTAGCGGACCTCCGCAGACGATGCGACGCGCCCCGCGATTGTGCGCACGAGGCGTGGGAACGGTGTATTCGTGGTAATAGCCGCGCCGATGGGCCGGCAGCAACCGTTCGCGATTGCCGAATACGATGCCGTCCTTCTCATACGGGTAAGGCCCGCCAGCAGCAATCAAGTTCAATGTATTGACCGCTTCGCGCGGTAACTGAGCCAGCGCGACCGTGCCCTGTGCGTTCGTATCGACAGGCGCCGTGTAGTCGCGGGCAAACGCGCCAGGCACGGAGCCGGATAACGCGTACAGCGTAAAAGCACCGAACAGCACGCCTTTAATGCGCAGCCACTTGCGTGCCATGTATCAAGGTTCCCCGCTGTTAGATCACGAGTTTGACGACCATGAAAGTCGTAAGGGTATCGCTAATAGCCCCCGGAATCAACGTTAGCCGGGCAGCCTAAGGCCATCCAATCGCGCGGGAAAGGCTACAGGTGGGTGTTTGACGAGTTTTGACAGAATGTTTAGCTTGATCGAGCTAAACTGAGCCCGACTGCGCAAATTGGTAGTGCATGACAGGCTAATCAGCACGTTGGCTGCGTGCACTGCTATTCCCCGGCTAGCGCGCCGTGGCCAGTTGCAGTCTTTGAAATTTGATGTGTGAGTAGCTGGTTTTAGGGTGGCTATCCCCTGCTTACCCTCGGGCGTGCCCATTGCGGGCACGCCTTTTTTTCGCTTGGCGCCTCGAAAAACAGCGCCATGCCTGCCCGGATCGCGACGATCAGCGAGCAGCGATGACGTCTGCAACCAGCAGCGCCGTCATATTGACGATCCGGCGCACCGTCGCCGACGCCGTCAGCACGTGAACCGGCTTGGCCGCGCCCAGCAGCATCGGGCCAATCGCGATGTTGTTGCCGGCTGCCGTCTTCAGCAGGTTGTACGAAATGTTGGCGGCGTCGATGTTCGGCAGCACAAGCAGGTTCGCTTCGCCTTCGAGCGTCGAGTCGGGCAGCACTTCGCGGCGCAGATTCGCGTCGAGTGCGACGTCACCGTGCATTTCGCCGTCAACATGCAGTTCCGGCGCACGTTCGCGCAGGATTGCCAGCGTATCGCGCATCTTCTGCGCGGTCGGCGCGTTGCTCGAACCGAAGTTCGAGTGCGACAACAGTGCGACCTTCGGCTCGATACCGAAGCGGCGAACTTCTTCCGCCGCCATGATCGTGATTTCAGCCAGTTGCTCCGGCGTCGGATCGACGTTCACGTGCGTGTCGACCAGGAAAATCTGGCGATTCGGCAGCACGAGGCCGTTCATTGCCGCGTAGACCTTGGCGCCTTCCTTCTTGCCGATTACCTGGTCGATGAAGTGCAGGTGACGATGCGTCGTGCTGACCGTACCGCAGATCATGCCGTCCGCTTCGCCCTTTTCCACCAGCATCGCGCCGATCAGCGTGGTGCGGCGGCGCATTTCGAGCTTCGCCATTTGCGGCGTGATGCCCTTGCGGGACATCATCTTGTAGTATTCCTGCCAGAAATCGCGGTAACGCTCGTCATGATCGGTATTGACGATCGTGTAGTCCTGACCCGCGACCAGACGCAGACCGAAGCGCGCAATGCGCTGCTCGATCACTGCCGGACGGCCGATCAGAATCGGCTTCGCCAGCTTTTCGTCGACGATGATCTGCATGGCGCGCAGCACGCGCTCTTCTTCGCCTTCCGCGAACACGATGCGCTTCTTCTCCGGCTCGACGCCACGCGCCAACTGGAAAATCGGCTTCATCGTCGTGCCGCTGTGATACACGAACTGCTGCAGATGCTGCTCGTACGCTTCCATGTCCTCGATCGGACGCTCGGCGACGCCGCATTCCATCGCGGCCTTCGCCACAGCCGGTGCGACCTTGACGATCAAACGCGGGTCGAACGGCTTCGGAATCAGGTATTCGGGACCGAACGACAGGTCCTGAATGCCATACGCCGTCGCGACGATATCGCTCTGCTCCTGACGAGCCAGTTCAGCGATTGCGTTGACCGCTGCAATTTCCATTTCCCGCGTGACCGTCGTCGCGCCTGCATCGAGCGCGCCGCGGAACAGGAACGGGAACACCAGCACGTTGTTCACCTGGTTCGGATAGTCGGTACGGCCCGTGCACAGCACGGCGTCCGGACGCACTTCGAGCGCCAGTTCCGGCAGGATTTCCGGCGTCGGGTTGGCCAGCGCGAGAATCAGCGGCTTCTCCGCCATCTGCTTGACCATGTCCTGCTTCAGCACGCCGCCAGCCGACAGGCCCAGGAAAATGTCCGCGCCGCCGATCGCTTCAGCGAGCGTGCGAGCGTCGGTTTCGCGCGCGAAGCGCTCCTTGTCCGGGTCCATCAGTTCGACGCGGCCCTTGTAGACCACGCCGGCCAGGTCGGTCACGGTGATGTTTTCGAGCGGCAGGCCGATATCGACCAGCAGGTCCAGACAGGCCAGCGCAGCCGCGCCCGCGCCCGACGACACCAGCTTGACGCTCTTGATGTCCTTGCCGACCACCTTCAAACCGTTGGTGATCGCCGCCGCGACGACAATTGCCGTGCCGTGCTGGTCATCGTGGAAAACCGGGATCTTCATGCGCTTGCGGCATTCGCGCTCGACGATGAAGCAGTCCGGCGCCTTGATGTCTTCGAGGTTGATCCCGCCGAAAGTCGGTTCGAGCGCGGCGATCACGTCGACCAGCTTGTGCGGATCGGATTCGTTCAGCTCGATATCGAACACGTCGATGCCGGCAAACTTCTTGAACAGAACAGCCTTGCCTTCCATGACCGGCTTCGACGCGAGCGGCCCGATGTTGCCGAGACCCAGCACCGCAGTGCCGTTCGTGACGACGCCGACCAGGTTGCTGCGCGCCGTGAATCGCGCGGCATTCAACGGGTTTTCGACGATTTCCTCGCACGCGAATGCGACGCCCGGCGAATACGCCAACGCGAGGTCGCGCTGGTTGATCATCTGCTTGGTCGGGGCGATCGCGATCTTCCCCGGGGTGGGGAACTCGTGGTAATCGAGGGCGGCTTCGCGGAGTTTGCTATTGACGGGATTCGACATAAGGCGGGCTTCGAAGTGCAGATTAGAATAGATGTTCGACGGCATTGTAGCCCCAATTGCCTACGCGATTCCTTCAATACGGGTGCAACTGCCGCGACTTAAAAGGAGTGAACGTCCACGGCGATTCGTGTCGCCCTGTCGAAAGTCCCGCAAGAAGTTGCATGCGGATTGAATCCCAATGCAGCAGCAACTTCGTACAATGCACGCCGTTAGCCGCTTTTCGCGGCGTTTCTTCCTTTTCTGCTGGCCGCCATGCTCTCCGAGTTCTCGCTGATCGATCGATTTTTTGCTCGCCGGGCCGCAGTGGTTCGTCCGTCTGACGCTACCGAAGGGACGCTCGGCATCGGCGACGACTGCGCTTTGCTCGCGCCGCGAGCAGGCGAGATGCTGGCGATATCGACGGACATGCTGGTAGAAGGCCGTCACTTCTTCCCCGATGTCGATCCCGAAGCGCTCGGTCACAAAACGCTCGCTGTGAATCTGTCGGACCTTGCGGCCATGGGCGCGCAACCGCAGGCCTTCACATTGGCGTTTTCTTTGCCGAAAGCGGACGAAGCCTGGCTAGCCGCATTCAGCGAAGGGCTCTTCGCGCTCGCCGAACGTTACGGTTGCGAGCTGATCGGCGGCGACACGACCGGCGGTCCGTTGAATCTGTGCGTGACGGTGTTCGGCAGCGTGCCGCCGCAATCGGCGTTGCGCCGCGACGCAGCCAGACCGGGCGACGACATCTGGATCTCCGGCACACTCGGCGACGCGCGCGCCGGGCTTGGCGTGCAACGCGGCGAGTGGTCGGCTGATCCGGGCGACGCTGCGACATTTCGCCGCGCCCTCGAACGCCCGGAGCCGCGGGTGCCGCTCGGGCTCGCGCTGCGCGGCGTCGCGCACGCGGCGCTCGACCTGTCCGACGGACTGGCCGGCGATCTGCGGCACATTCTCGAACGCTCGTCGGTCGAGGCCACGGTCGACATCGATGCCATTCCGCGCTCCGACGCACTGCGCCGTCTGTCGCCGGAAATTCAGCAGCGTTGCACGCTCGCCGGCGGCGACGACTATGAACTCTGCTTCACTGCGCCGGCCGAAGCGCGCGCGTCGGTCGAAGCGGCGGGTCGGAAGGCGGCCGTGGCGGTCGCCCGCATCGGTACAATAAGCGCTCTCCAGGCGGCAGAAGACCGCCCGGCGATCCACTGGCGCAACGCCGCCGGGACGCCGCTCAACCTGACGTTGCAAGGCTTCGATCACTTCCATGCAGACTGATCCCCCGCTCGGCCCCGCCGACGAACTCATCGGCGGCCCGTCGCCCCAGGCGCCCGGGCCGGACGCGCCCCGGCCCCGTCCGCGTCGCGCGACCGCGCGTTTCATGCTGTCGCATCCGCTGCATATTCTGTCGCTGGGTTTTGGCAGCGGCCTGTCGCCGGTTGCGCCGGGCACGATGGGAACGCTGTTCGCGTGGGCGTCGTTTGCCGTGTTGAGCCGCTATCTCACCGTGGTCGAGTGGGCGGTGCTGATCGTGGTGGGATTTATCGCCGGAATCGGGATTTGCAGCTTCACGGCGAAAAAGCTCAATGTCGCCGATCCGTCGCAAGTCGTGTGGGACGAAATCATCGCGTTCTGGCTAGTGCTGCTGATGGTCACGCCCGTCACGCTGACCGGCCAGCTTTGGGCGTTCATCGTGTTCCGTTTCTTCGACATGGTGAAACCGCCGCCCATCGGTTATTTCGACCGCCGCCTGAAAGGTGGTTTTGGCATCATGTTCGACGACCTGGTCGCCGCGTTTTTCACATTGCTCGTGATCGCGTTGTGGCGCATGTCGGTTTGAGCGCCAGCCGCGCGTAGTCTCATCTTCTGTCTCCCGGACACACCATGCCTACCGATTCCGTGGTTCACCAGCTCGCGATTCGCGTCAGCAACCGTCTGCGCGATGAGCGCCTGATGCTCGTCACCGCCGAGTCCTGCACGGGCGGCATGGTGGCGACCGCGATCACCGACATCTCCGGCAGCAGCGGCTGGTTCGAGCGCGGTTTCGTCACGTATTCGAATCAGGCAAAAAGCGAAATGATCGGCGTCCCACCCGACCTGATCGACAAGCACGGCGCGGTCAGCGAACCCGTGGCGCGTGCGATGGCCGAAGGCGCGCTGCGCAATAGCCGCGCGCAGGTGTCCCTGTCGATTACCGGCGTCGCCGGGCCGGGCGGCGGCACGGAAACCAAGCCGGTCGGGATGGTGTCGTTCGGTTGGAGCAACCGGCTGCATACGTCGGTGGAGACGAAGGTTTTTAAGGGCGATCGCGAACAGATTCGCGTGCAGGCCGCCGCTCATGCGTTGCGCGGCGTGCTGGCGCTGCTCGACGAGCGCGAGCATTAAGCGTCCCCTTCTCCTTTTGCATGGCGGAAAACGATGCCCGATTCGCATTCAGCCAAAGACGAGTTGATCCGGCGCTTCGATCTGAAGCCGCATCCCGAGGGTGGTTTTTTTAGCGAGACTTACCGGTCAAAGGCGCTGATAAGCCGCGACGACGGCTCGGCGCGTTCGGCATCGACGGCGATTTACTACCTGCTTTGCGACGGCGCGCATTCGGCGTGGCATCGGATCAAGTCCGACGAAGTCTGGCATTTTTATGCTGGCGAGCCGTTGCTGGTTCACGTGCTCGACGAAACCGGCGCACTCGTTACGCACCGGCTGGGCAATACGTTGACGCATCCCGAAGCCGTATTTCAGGCGGTCGTGCCCGCAGGCTTGTGGTTCGCGGCGGAGTGCGCCGATCCGGCGACGTTCGCGCTAGTGGGCTGCACAGTGGCGCCGGGGTTCGAGTTCAGCGAGTTCGAACTGGCTGATGTCGACGTGCTGAAGCGGCAGTATCCGCAGCATTCGGGTTTGATCGGGCGGATGAGGTCGGTGGGCTGACCGGGCCGGATTCGGCGCCGGTCGTTCAGAATTCAGAATTCAGAAGAAACTCCGTCTCTGCCGCTGCGTCCCTTACCCATCCAACGGGCTGCAAGCCCTCAAACCAGCAGCCCTTCCTCACTCACCGGAACGCATTGATCCGGTCACGCGTTTCCATCGCCGCCTTTGCTGCGGCTTCCGCGAAATCATCACCCTTGCCCGCGTAAATGATCGCGCGCGACGAGTTGATCAGCATGCCCGTGCCATTCGCGGTACGGCCGGCGTTGACCGTCGCCTGCACGTCGCCGCCTTGCGCGCCGATGCCCGGAATCAGCAGCGGCATATCGCCGACGATCCCACGCACCACCTCGATCTCTTTCGGGAACGTCGCGCCGACCACCAGCGCCAGTTGGCCGCTTGCATTCCACTTGTCCGCCGCGAGTTGCGCGACGACCTGATACAGCGGACGCCCGCCCGTCTCCAGGAATTGCAGATCGGAACCGCCCGCGTTCGACGTACGGCACAGCACGATCACGCCCTTGCCTTCATGTTCCAGATACGGCTGGATCGAATCGAAACCCATGTACGGATTCACCGTCACCGAATCCGCCTGATAGCGCTCGAACGCCTCGCGCGCGTATTGCTCGGCGGTGCTGCCGATATCGCCGCGCTTCGCATCCAGAATCACCGGCAGGCCCGGATGATTCGTGTGAATGTGCGCGATCAGTTGCTCGAGCTGGTCTTCCGCGCGATGTGCGGCGAAATACGCGATTTGCGGTTTGAACGACGACGCATACGGCGCGGTGGCATCGACGATCGCGCGGCAGAAGTCGAAAATCGCGTCGGGCCGGTTCGCAAGCGCGCCCGGGAATTTGCTGGGCTCGGGATCGAGGCCGACGCACAGCAGCGAGTTCGTGCGCTGCCAGGCGTCGTTGAGTGTCTGGATGAAATTGGACATGGTGAGTCTCGCGGCGAGCCGGTAATCGGAAGAGGCGCGTATTTTACCCGTCCTGCGCGGCGGGTCGGGTCGCGCGCGCGGCGACGGGCGTCGGCGCTGGCCGCTAAAACCGGCAACCGACGACTACACCCCGCCCATTCGCCTCTTTCTCCGTCACGACCGCCGCCGCGCTCCCGGCATCGAGCGCAAGCCCGTCCGCTCCACCGTGAACCGGAACGTCCGCGTCAGACGCTCGCCGCGTGAGAGCAACGTCATGCCGTTCTCGCTCGCGCCGCCTGCCAGATTCATCGCGTTGATCGGGTGATCCACGGGTTCGAAGCAGAAGAAATCTTCGCCGGGCGGCGTGTACAGCACGTAGTAATCGGTATCGGCGGCAATATTCAGCGACAGACGCCGCTTCGGCCACACCACCGCCGCCTGCCCGCTCCATCCAGTGAAAGCGTGGTTGACGATGGTGTCCGGCAGCGGATACGCGACGCCGAATTGCCACGCGGGCGGCGCAGGCACGTGCCGCACCGGCAGCCAGTCGTCGCCGGAAAGCCAGAGACCGCCGGCCGCCGCCGATAACTCGGTATCCGCGTCGCGCACGAAGAATGGATGCACGCCGAGTCCGAACGGCAGCGCCTCGCGCCCCGCATTCTCGATTTCCAGCGCAATCACGAGCGTCGGGCCGTCCAGCGTATAGGTCTGACTCGCGCGGAATGCGTACGGCTTGCCGTCGCGGCGATCGAGCGTCAGACGCACGTTTTCGCGGTCCGACTCGGCCACCTGCCACGCCGACAGCCAGCCATCCCCGTGAATCGGCAGCGGTTCGTCGTTGCGGTTGCGCGGTACTTCGACACGCCGTCCGCCGACATTGAATTGTCCGCCGCCGATCCGGTTCGAATACGGCAGCAGCGGATAGCAGGCGAGCTGGTTCGGTTGCGTATCGGCGGAAACGTGACGGCAGCTGCGGAAAATCGGCGTCAGCGCACCGTCGTTGCGCCAGTCGAAACGGGTGACGCCGCCGCCGAGAGTCGGCGCAACGTCGAGGCGCAAATGCGTATTGGCGAGCGTGATGCATGCCACGTCGCCGGCACTGGTTTCGCCGACCGCGACCGCCGACGTGCTCGGTCCGGCCAGCACCGGATTGGCCGCCGCGGCCAGCCGCGAGCGCCGGCTCTGAGAGGTAGGAGAAGAAGCGGAAACAAGATTCGCAACAGTCATATCTGGCTCCATCGAGAGGCGTGAGACGTTGGTGTCATTGCTGACAGATGCGGTAGGGCGATTTTTTTGTGTACGGATCGCCTCAGGGTCCAACTACAAGCTGCCGATTTGCTGCCACTGAAAATCACTGGAATTGCGACTTCAACTTCTGGATTTCGGTCAGGATCACTACGGATGCCAACCACCCGATCGACTGGGTGGCCGGCTGCGTCATTCTGCGCTATGCAGGCGCGCCCTGGAACACCGGCTCGGGCAAACCGTGGCGCGCTTGCGTCGCCACGAACACACCGCCTGCGTGAGTATCGATCGCGAGCGCCGCTTCGTCGAGATCGGCGCGCGCGCTCGTGACGTACAGCGTGTCGAGTTGCGGGCCGCCCAGCGCGACGCAACTCGTGTGAGCGGTCGGCACCTCGACGCGTTCGGTTTCGACGCCATCGGGGCCATAACGCACCACGCGACGGCCGCCCCACTGCGCGTTCCACAAGCCGCCGTCGCTATCGACGGTCGAGCCGTCGGGCTCGACGCTGCGGTCCGGCAGACGGAAGAACAGGCGGTCGTTGGAAATAACGCCGTCCGCATGATAGTCGCAGGCGCGGATTTCGAAGGCCAGCGAATCGCAGTAGTACATCGTTGCGCCGTCCGGGCTGAACGCGATGCTGTTCGCAATCGCGGGCGACGGCAGCGGCAGGCGTTCCAGCGACAGATCGCGGTTGAGCCGGTAAAAACCGCCAATCGGTTGCGCCGGCGACGTGTCGTCTTTCGTACCGAACACGAAGCGGCCCTGACGGTCGCAACGTCCGTCGTTGACTCGCGTATGCAGGCCCGGTTCGACATCGACGACAGGACGGATTTCGCCGGTCGTCAGATTGAAAAACGCCAGTTGCGACGCGAGACCGAGCAGCACAAAACGCGGGTCTGCGCACAACGCGAAGCAGGCGAGCCGCTCGGGCATCGGCCACGACGCGTTGGTGCCGTCGACCGGATCGTAGCGCCACAAACGCGCGCCTTCGATATCCGTCCAGTAGAAGCGATCCGTGCTCGCGCACCAGGTCGCGCATTCGCCAAGCGTGCATTTCGTATCGAGCAGCAGCGTCGCCTTTTGCGAGGTCGAGCTGGAAGGCACGCCCGAACTCACGCCCAGCCTCCGTCGACCACGACGTCCTGCGCGGTGATCATGCGGCTGTCGTCGGCCGCGAGAAACAGCGCCATGCGCGCGAGGTCGGACGGCTCGAGTTCGGCGTCGATACACTGCCCTTCCTTGATCTGACGACGCCCTTCGTCGTCGAGCCACAGGCGCTTCTGCTTCTCCGTGATCACCCAGCCCGGCACCAGCGTATTCACGCGGATATTGAAATGGCCGAGGTCGCGGGCGAGACCGCGCGTCAAACCTTGCACCGCCGATTTCGACATCACGTAGACCGGGTAACCGCCGTTCTTCAGCATCCAGCTAATCGAGCCGAGATTGATGATCACGCCGCTGTTGGCCGCCTTCATGTCTTCCATCACCGCTTGTGCCGCGAAGAACTGGTGACGGATGTTGACCGCGATACCCGCGTCGAAAAACTCGCGCGTCACGTCGCCGATCTGATGACGCTTGTCGTTCGCGGCGTTGTTCACCAGCACCTGGATCGGGCCGAGCGCGGCCTTCACGTCGGCGATGGCTTTTTGCAGCGCGTCGATATCGGTCAGATCGCACGTCAGGAACAGCGGCTTGTGCTTCGAATCGCCGAGCTGGTCGGCGAGCGCTTCACCGGCGCTCGCGTCGATGTCGAAGAACGCGACGCGTGCGCCTTGCGCCGCGAAATGCTCGACGAACGATGCGCCGATTCCGGTCGCGCCGCCCGTGATCAACACCGTGCGGTCGACGAGACTCGGATAGCGCGCGAACGCGGTATCCGCGAGACGGGCGTTTGCATTGGCCGGAGACGACATCGTTCGATTCCTTTAAGAGCGGTTAGATAAGTGACGAGGTTCGGGGATCAGTCCCGCGAGCCACGGTTCTTCAACTGGTCGAGCAGCACGGCGGCGAGCAGGATCGCGCCACGCACGAGGTACTGATAGAACGCGTCGATGTTCAGCAGGTTCATCACGTTCTCGACCGTGCCCATGATCAGCACGCCGATCACCACGCCGGAAATCGTCGCGCGTCCGCCGAGCAGCGACACGCCGCCGAGCACACACGCCGAGATCACGTTCAACTCGAAACCTTCAGCGGCATTCGGCTGGCCCGACGTAATACGCGACGCCAGAATCACACCGGCCAGCGCGGTCACCGCCCCCTGAATCAGGAAGATGTAGACGCGCGTGCGTTCGACGTTGATACCGGCCAGACGCGATGCTTCCGGGTTGCCGCCGATCGCCAGCGTGTTGCGGCCGTACACGGTCTGGTTGAGCATCACGCCGAACACGATGAAGCACAGCAGCGTGACCCAGATCGGCAGCGACACGCCGAAGAAGCTCAAACCGCCCAGCGCGATAAACGTATCCGACGACACGCCGACTGCCTGGCCGTGCGACACGATGAAGCCGAAACCGCGCACGATTTCCATCGTCGCGAGCGTCGTGATCAGCGCGTTGATGCGCAGATACGCGATCACCGCGCCGTTGACGAAACCGATCACCGCGCCCGCTGCGACTGCGGCAATGATCGCGATGAACGTGTTGCCGGTCGCGTTCAGCACCATCGCGCACAGCACGCCCGCAAACGCGACCGTCGACCCTACCGACAAATCGAAATCGCGTGACGCCAGGCAGAACATCATCGTGCACGCGACCATGCCGATCTGCGAGATCGACAGTGCGAGGCCGAGCATGTTCTCGATCGAGAAGAAGTGATCGACGGTCAGCGACATCGTCACGAACATCACGACGAAAATCACGATCAGGCTGTACTCGGTGATCTGCTGCCACCATTTCGTCTTGTCGTTCGACGCTGGAATCAGCGCTTCCGCCGCGCCTTTGGCGGCTTGCTGCGCGAGGTTTTCTCTAGCTTGCATGATGAAGACTCCTCCCGTTCCCCACGGGTTGCCGGACTTGCGTCCGAATAATGTTCAGGCCGCCTGCTGGGCAGCGGTTTCAGTTCCGGTACCGGGCAGTGCAGTCGAGCTTTGCGGCAACGCGAGGCTCAACACCGCTTGTTCGTTTGCATCCTTGCGCGACAGTTCGCCGGAAATCCGGCCCTGGCGCATCACGACGATCCGGTCGGACACGCCGAGCACTTCCGGCAATTCCGACGAAATCATCACGATTGCGCAACCGCGTTCGGCAAGCTGATAGATCACGTTGTAGATTTCGTGCTTCGCGCCGACGTCGATCCCGCGCGTCGGTTCGTCGAGAATCACGACCTTCAGATCCGGTTCCGCGAGCCAGCGCGACAGAATCGCCTTCTGCTGATTCCCGCCCGACAGGAAGCGGATTTTCTGGCGACGGCTCGGCGTCTTGATCTTCAGCAGCTTGATGAACCGGTCGGCGGTTTCCGCTTCTTTCTTGCGATTGAGGAACATCCCGCCGCGCAGATAATGACGGCGGCAACTGATGTTGATGTTCTCCGACACCGTCGCCATCGCGACGATGCCCTCTTCCTTGCGGTCTTCCGGGCACAACACGATGCCGTGCCGGATCGCTTCGCCCGCGCTGCGCACCTTGATCGGCTTGCCGTCGAGCAGCAGTTCGCCGCCCTTCTTGCGATCCGCGCCATACACGAGGTGCATCAGTTCGCTGCGGCCTGCGCCAACCAGGCCGAAGAAGCCGACGATCTCGCCGCGCCGCACTTCGAAGCTGGCCGGTTGCGCGAGCGCGTGACCTTCGATCGCTTTCGCCGCGAAACGCACTTCGCCGAGCGGCCTTGGCGAATAGCTATAGATGTCCGAAATTTCCCGCCCCACCATCTCGCTGACGATGGTGTCGCGCGACACGCCTTCGAGCGTCGTGTGCGAAGCGATCTTGCGGCCGTCGCGGAAAATCGTGCAGGCGTCGCACAGTTCGTAAATCTCGTCCATCCGGTGCGAGATGTAGATCATTGCGCGGTTGTCGGCGCGCAGGTCGCGCACCAGCTTGAACAGCACTTCGGTCTCGCGGTGCGACAGCGAACTGGTCGGTTCATCGAGCGCGATCACGCGTGCATTGCGCAAAAGCGCCTTGCAGATTTCGACCATCTGCCGTTGTGCGATCGAGAGCTTGCGCAACTTCGCGTTCGGATCGAGGCCGACGCCCATCGCTTCGAGGCGTTCGCGCACGAAGCGTTTTGCCTCGCGCTTGTTGACCCAGCCGAGCGAGTTGGGCAACTGGCCGAGCAGCAGGTTTTCCGCGACCGTCAGATCGGGGACGTACTGCAATTCCTGGTGAATCACCGCGATTCCCGCCGCGATCGAAGACGCCGCGCTCGTGAAGCGCACCTCGTTTCCGTCGATCATCACGCGGCCCGAATCGGGCTGATATTCACCGCCGAGAATCTTCAGCAGGGTCGACTTCCCTGCGCCGTTTTCGCCCATCAGGCCGTGAACCTGGCCGACGTTGACGTCGAAGGACACACCGTCGAGCGCACGCACGCCTGGAAAGACTTTGCCGATATTGTCAAAACGTAGCGTCGCTGACACTTCGCCTCCTAATAGATCAGAGTTTCTGGTGCAAAGCACTGACTCCAATCCCATGCAGTTATTGCTGCTTCATATGAACCGCGTTGTGAAACGCCTCGTGGACGCACTCAACCCAGCCTGTCTCTACCGCTTCTTTTATTCCTGCCACCGACGCGCCGCGTTCAGAGATGTCCCCTGAAAATGACGCGCCGGCAGTTCACTTCATCTGCATTACAACCGCGTTACCCACCCGCTTAGTTCGCAGCCAGACCCATCTTCTGACGAACGTCGGCCACGTTGTCACGCGTCGCCAGCATGCCGGTGGTCAGCGTGAGCATCGGCGGTTCCTTGCCTTGCGTGATCCAGTCGTACATCAGCGTCGAAGTTTCTTCGCCGTGACGCTTCGGGCTGATGATGACCGTGCCGTAGAAGCCCGTCGGCGTCGGCTTCTTGAACTCGTTGAGTGCCGAGTCCGAACCGCCGATGCCGATACCGATCATGTTGTCCGCCTTGAAGCCGCGGCCTTCCGCTGCGCGCACCGCGCCGAGTACGCCTTCGTCGTTCAGCGCGTAAGCAACCCAGTGCTTGTACTGCGGGTTCTTCGTCAGCGCGATGTTGGCTGCGTTGAACGCGTTTTCCGTGTCGGTCTTCGCTTGCGGCGCCATGATGATGTTCGCCTTCGGGAAACCGGCGGCGACCAGTGCGTCGGTCGCGCCCGACGTACGGTCATGCGCGGTCGGCAGCTGCTCGTAGGTCACGTCGATCGCGCCGACGTCCTTCATGTCCCAGCCGCGCTTCTTGATTTCCGCCGCCAGGCCGTCGCCGACCTGCTTGCCGATGTTGTACGCGGAGATGCCCATATGCGGCACCGAAGCGATCGGCTTGCCCGCGCCGTCGACCAGGCGGTCGTCGACCGTCATCATCTTGAGCCCGTCAGCTTTCGCTTTCGCAACGATGCCCGGCCCGAGCTTGACGTCCGGCGTGCAGATCACGAAGCCTTGCGCCTTCTGTGCCGACAGGTTGTCGATTGCGCTCATTACCTTCTCGCCCGACGGCGCGCCGATCTTCACCAGCGTGAAACCCTTCTCCTTGGCGGCGATTTCGGCGAACTTCCATTCGTCCTGGAACCACGGTTCTTCCGGCTGCTTCACGAGGAAGCCGATCTTCACCGGATCAGCAGCTTGCGCGGCCGTTGCGTTGAACAGCACACCCGTTGCGGCTGCCATCAGCGTGAGGAAAATTCTACGTTTCATGATGCTTGTCTCCTGACTAATTGATAACGAGAAGGTATCGGCCGCGTCTTCTTGTACCGGGTATGACACACGCGGCCAGCGCGTCGTCCGGTGTACTTTTTTGCCCTTCTACTTTCTTGTTGCGTGAAACGTGCTGCGTGAATCTGGTGCTTGAATCTGCTGAATGAATCAGTCGTGGTACAGCGCGGAGCGGCCGCCGTCCACGGTAATGCAACTGGCGTTGATGAACGGCGCTTCGTCCGATGCAAGGAACACCGCCGTCATCGCCACTTCTTCGGGGCGGCCGATACGCTTCATCGGCGGCAGCGCGAGTGTGGCCAATTTCGCGGCGGCCGGATCGGGCTGCTCGTTCCACCAGTCGTGCGTCAGTTGGGTTTCGATATAGCCTGGCGCGATTGCGTTGACGCGCACGTTGCGCGGCGCGTATTCGATGCCGAGCGCGCGCGTCAGCCCGATCACGCCATGCTTCGCCACCGGATACGGAAAGCAGCCCGGAATGATCTTGAACGAATGTGTCGACGCGATGTTCACGATGCTGCCCGCGCCGCGTTCGACCATGCCCGGCAACACCGCGCGGCAACCGTTCCACACGCCGTCGAGATCGACCGCGAAGCAGCGCCGCCAGTCGTCGTCGGTCATGGTCAGCGGATCGCAGAACACGTTGATGCCGGCGTTGTTCACGAGCACGTCGAGCGGACCGAGGTTTTTTTCGGCCTCGCTCACGGCCTGCTGAACCGACGCCGACTGCGTCACGTCGGTATGCACCGCGAGCACCCGCGCGCCGGTTTGCGCGCGGATCGACTCGGCCGTTTGCTGCGCGGTGTCGATATCGAGTTCCGCCAGCACGACCGACGCGCCCTCACGCGCAAACGCAAGCGCGATCGCCGCGCCGATGCCGCGCCCGGCACCGGTGACCAGCGTGGTTTTGCCGGCGAGCCGCTTCATTTCTTCGCGCCCGCGCGGGCGATCCGCAAGCCGTTGATGTACGCCTTCGCATGCGACGCGGTCACGGCAGCGCTCTGACCCGGCTTGTACAGCGCCGAGCCGAGGCCGAAGCCATTCGCGCCCGCGCTGAGGAACGGCCCCATGTTGTCCGGCGTGATACCGCCGACCGGCACCAGCGGCACCTCGGCAGCGATCACCGCGCGCCATGCTTTCACGACCTGGCAGCCGAGCTGTTCGGCGGGGAACATCTTCAGCACGTCCGCGCCGTTCTTCAACGCGATGAACGCTTCGGTCGGCGTGGCGACGCCCGGCGCACAGGCCATGCCTTGCGCCTTGGCGGCGGCGACGACTTCCGGATCGCTATGCGGCATCACGATCAACTCGCCGCCCGCCGACTTCACATCGTTGACGAAGCTCGGATGCAGCACCGTGCCCGCACCGACGATCGCATCCGCCGGCAGCACCTTGCGGATCGCGGCGATGCTGTCGAACGGTTGCGGCGAATTCAGCGGCACTTCGACGATGCGAAACCCGGCTTCGTACAGCGCCTGGCCGTGTTCGGCGGCATCGGCGGGCGTCACGCCGCGCATGATCGCGACCAGCGGACAGGCTTCGAACGCCGCGATCAGACCCGCGTGCGGCATATACGGAGCGGGCAGATTGATGTGAGGTTGCATGTCGGTTCCTTGTTTCATAAGCGGCGGTGCGGCCGGTTAGCGGGCGAGCGCCGGTTGGGCGGCCGGATTGACGAGCCCCGCCTGCGAGGCGACGCGCCACAGACCGCGTTCGGTCGCCTGTTTGACCAGTTCAGTCTGCGTGCAGCCGAATTGCGCGAGCGCGAGGCGATAACGCTCGCATAGCGCTTCGTTGCCGATCAGACGCAGGCTTTGCCCGGCCAGTGAATCCTGTTGTTGCGCCAGCACGGCGTCGAGACCGGCCAGTTCGTGGCCGATCAGCAGGCCCGACAGATAATCCGGCTGCTTCTGCCCCGGCAACTGTCCGGTAAGACCGAGCGAGCGGGCGCTGAAAATGGTCGCCAGCACGCCAGCCTGGCCTTTTTCCCGCGCGATGTTCACGCCGTGCAAAAACGCTTCGGCATCCGGACGATCGGGCGTGACCATCGTGCGGCCGAGAATCGTGTGTTCGCGTAACGCCGCGAACACTTCGCCGGTCATGAAGGTATGAAATCGTTCGATCCGCCCTGCCTGCACCACCGCCCATTTCGCGTGGGTGCCGGGCAGGCCGATCAGTGCGCGGGCGTTGCTGTCGGCGGGGTCCACTTCATTCGCGGCCTCGCCGAGCGCGCCAAAAATCTGCGTTTCTTCGCCACGCATCACATTGGGCAACTCGCCGCGTTGCAGCACGCCCGGCACGATATGCAGCGTCGCGCCGCACGCCGCCTTCACGCGGACAATACCCGCGACCAATGCGTCGGCGTTGGCGGGCGCATCGACATACGGTGCTTCCAGCCAGCCTTGCGCGCTGCCGACCATGCCCGCAGCGATGGCCGGTACGTTCGGCGCGTCTTTGAGCCACTGGCCGCAGACGTCGTCGAACGCGGCATCGAAACCGCCCTGCTCGACGCTGCGCGGCAAATTCATGATGCCGGCCGGCGACGAGCGCGTGGCCAGCACTTGGCCCGCTGCGTCGAACAGATACGCGCGCAGCGAACTCGTGCCCCAATCGAGCGCGATCAGCGCGGCGTCCGGGAAATGCGCGACGGCGTCGTTGGCGGGAGAAGTCGTTACCATTTGAGAAGAACCCGCTTGTGTCATCGTTTGATCCTGCGGGTTGCCGGTTGCGGTGCGCGCCAACCGAGTTCCTCCGAAATCGCGCGCGCTTCGCGCTGCACGACCGGAATCAGTTCGTCCATCCGTTCGAGCGACATGTACGGAATCGTGCTCGCCACCGACAGCGCCGCCACCACCGCACCCGACGCATCGCGCACGGGCGCCGCGACGCAACGGATCGCCGCTTCGTTTTCTTCGAGATCGAAGGTGTAGCCGCCGGCTGCATAGCCCGTCATGCGCTGCATGAAGGTCGGTGCGTCGGGACGGTTATCCGGCTTGAACGTGACGCCGGCCAGTGCGCGGCGCGATGCATCGAACAGCGACTGCCAGGTGTCCGGCGTGAGATCGAGCATCATCGCCTTGCCGATTCCCGTCGACGCCAGCGGCATCCGGTGACCGACGCGCGAGCGCATTTCGAGGCCACGTGTGCCCGGGATCTTGTCGATGTAGAGGACGTCGTCGCCGTCGCGCACGCCGAGGTGGATCGTGTCGAGCGTCTGCTCCGCCAGCGATTCGAGGTGCGGACGGGCAACTGCCGTGAGCGGCATCTGTTCGAGCGCGATGGTGCCCAGTTCGATCAGCTTCGGTCCGAGCAGATACCCGCCCTGCACCTGCCGCAGATAGCGCGCCTGCACGAGGCTGCTGACCAGCCGATGCGTGGTGCTGCGAGTCGTGCCGAGTGCCGCGCCGAAGGTGCGGAGATCGCGCACGCCGGCGGCGGCGGCTTCGAGAATCGCCAGGCCGCGCAGTAGCGTTTGCGTGCCGGCCTGTTGCGGCGTGATGTCCAGAAGGGTGCTCGGCAGCGCGATGGAGTCGACGGAAGCCGGTTGGACGCTGGCTCGCGGTGCTTTGACCGCGGAAACCGGACGCGGCGTGGCGTTGGACGCGTGACCGGCGCTAGTCGCGTGATCAGCTTCGGACGCGCTCGCGGCGTGGGTGGGCATCGCTTTGTTCATGGCGATTGGCTTTTGGATGGGTTTTTTGCGCTTACAGCGCGGGGCCGGAGATGCGGCTCGGGCTCGATGTGCTCGCGATGCTGCGGGCGCGGGGGTGCTGCCTCAAGCTATTGGGCATGGTTGGCCTTGTCTCCGATTTTTTTGCATGCGCTGTTTTTTCCGCGCCCTTTGATGCGCGCTGTTTTATGGCGCTGCTGGGGGGCGGTGCGTATTGGATTGGATTGTAGGAGGGTTTGTGAGAAATCACCAATATGTGAATGGTGGATTCATATATTGGGATTTTTGATTGGCGTGGCCTGGGGTTGGGTGTGCTCTGTGCGGTTTTGGCCTTTCCTTGATGTCACGGTGGTCTATTAGCTCTGCCCCTGTGCGGGGCGGCACTCACTTTCTTTGCCGCCGCAAAGAAAGTAAGCAAAGAAAGCGGGCTCACACCGCTAGCTATGAAGTGGGTCCCCTGGCTTGGAGGGAGTAGTGGTTCATCTGGAATCGGTGCTCCCGCACACTCCGCGTTCGTGACAAGGCAGTCATGCTTCCCGACTCGCACTAGTGCTCGCCGGAATGGGTCGATCCCCGCGTTGGTTGGTGTGCGATCGGGTTGCCTCGTGATGCTCTGCCGAATGCTTGTTCGATCAGGAACGCAGTGCTCCCCTGCCGAAACGCGGGGGCGCATAAACCACAATTCGATTGGATAGCGTGCCCTCAGAACGAGGTTGCACGGAAGCATGAGCGCGGGGTTTGGGAAGGACCGCGACGGCGCGCGAAGCGCCGCCGGAAGCATGACTGCCTTGTCACGAACGCGGAGTGTGCGGGAGCACTGATTCCAGATGCACCACTGCCCCCTCCAGGCCAGGGGACCCGCTTATGAGCTAGCGGTGTGAGCCCGCTTTCTTTGCTTACTTTCTTTGCGGCGGCAAAGAAAGTGAGTGCCGCCCCGCACAGGGGCAGCGCTAATAGACCACCGTGAAAGCAAGGAAAGGCCAACACCGACAGAACACAGCCAACCCGCCGCAAAGGCAAAGGCAAAGGCAAAGGCAAAAGCACCACCCTGCAAGGGCAAAACCAGCCCCTTTAATCCGGCAATTCCGCCGCCCCCATCCGCCGCGCAATCACCCTCGCCCTCTGCACGAGATAAGCCGACCCGCGATGGTCATCGAAATACTTGGGCCTCGGCAGCATCACCGCCAGGCGGGCCGACTGCCCCGCAGTCAACTTACCGGCCGACGTCTTGAAGTAATACTGCGCCGCCGCCTCGGCGCCATACACCCCATTACCCCACTCAACGGAATTGAGATAAATCTCAAAGATCCGCTCCTTGTCCATCAACGTCTCAAGCATCCACGTGATGATCAGTTCCTGGCCCTTGCGGATATAGCTCTTCTCACGCGATAAAAACAGATTCCGCGCGAGCTGCTGCGTAATCGTCGACCCGCCTCGGACAATCTTGCCCTTGGCTTTGTTGCGCTCCCAGGCCTGCAGGATCGCATCGGTTTCGTAGCCGTTGTTGTTGACGAAATTCGCGTCTTCGGAGGCGATGATCGCTCGCTTCAGGTTGTGCGAGATCTGGTCGTACGGCACCCACGTATGCTGCAACGAGATACCGGGCCGGTCTTTCGGCAAAGTCCACGCGTCCGAGCGCATGAACGCGGTCGACTGCGGATTGACGTAATTCCACACCGCGATCTGCGCAAAGTAATAAGCCTGCGTGGCAAGCCACGCAATCACCAGCATCGCGCCGAAGTAAAACACCCATCGCACCGGAGCCGGCCGGTTCGCACGCCGTGTCGCTGTCATCGTGCTTCCAGTCCTCGAATCGGAGAGTTCGGCCAGGTCGGAGATTTACGCGTGAGACGGCGCCGTCAGCAGCGCACGCAATTCGGCCAGCACTGGCGCGCCGTCGGGCCGCACGCCGCGCCACACGTAGAACGATTCGGCCGCCTGCTCGACCAGCATGCCCAAGCCGTCCGCACCGCGCGCGCCAAGCTTGCTCGCGTGCTCCATGAAAACGGTGGGATGCGCGCCGTACATCATGTCGTACGCGAGCGTGCCGTTGCCGAACGCGCGGTCGTCGCACTCGGGCAACGACGCGTCCAGACTGCCCGCCGTCGCGTTGACGATCACGTCGTAGGTGCCCGCGTCGATCGCGCGCGCGCTGCCGCCGGTCAACCGGCATGCGGCGTCGCGAGCGGCTTGCGCGAACTGGTCGACCAGCGCTTCAGCCTTCGCCGCCGTGCGATTGACGATAGTCAGCGTATGCGGCGCCCGGTCGAGCATCGGCAACACGACGCCGCGTGCCGCACCGCCCGCGCCCAGCAACAGAATGCGAGCGCCCTTCAGCGACACGCCGAGATTCACTTCGATATCGCGGACCAGGCCGAAACCGTCGGTGTTGTCGCCGTAAATTCCGGTCGAATCGATCCGCAACGTGTTCACCGCACCCGCCGCTGCCGCGCGCGGCGACAACGTGTCGGCAAATGCATGCGCGTCGAGCTTGAACGGCACGGTCACGTTCAGGCCGCGCCCGCCTGCGTCGATGAAGGCGCGCACGTGCGGCACAAACGCATCGACGGGAGCCAGCAGGTGGCCGTAGTCGACCGGCTCGCCGGTTTGCGCGGCAAAGCGTCCGTGGATGAACGGCGATTTGCTATGGCCGACCGGATTGCCGATAACTGCATAGCGGTCGCGTGTTGAGTTCGTGCTCATCGTCCCGGCTCCGCGATGTGCTGATCGGCGGCGGCGCTCGTGGTGTCAGTGTCGGCTTCTTCGACTGCACCCGCCTCACCGTCGAGGTCGGCTTCGGCCTGCGCCTCGGCTTCGCCTTCGGCGCTGTCGTCGGCGGCGTCGATCAGCTCTTCTTCACTTTCGTCCGCTTCTTCAGCTTCTTCCGCTTCGTTGCCGCTCGTCACGGTCGGCGCGTCGAGCACGTGCAACAGACGCACGGAGGCTTCGACGGTCAACTCGTCGATCGACATCACTTCCATCTGCAAACGCGTGCCGCGTGCGTGTACGCCGAGGCCCGGCACATGCAGCAGCAGCGGAATCTCTTCGAGGCGCACCAGATCGCCCTTCACCACCGACGCCACCACCTGCTTGCGGTTTTCCTGTTTCAGCCAGCGCAGACACCAGAAATACTCCATGCGGCGCTGATGATCGGCATACGCGGTGTAGGTATCGTCGAAACCTTGCACGACGGCGAACAGGTCGGCGTCTTTCGGCTTGAACGGCGCGGCCAGCTTCGCGGTCACGCCATGCTGCACGCAGGCGATCAACTGCCACTGGTTCACGAGGTCGGTATAGCGGCGCAGCGGCGACGTGCTCCACGCGTACTGCGTGACGCCCAGACCTTCGTGCGGCGCGGCGTTAGTCTGCATGCGGGTGCGCTTCGGACCGGTCGGAGCGCCGAACGCGCGCTGCGTGCGGTAGATGCCCGGCACGCCGTGGTCGTGCAGGAATGCGCCCCACGACGAGTTCGCGAGAATCGCCAGTTCGGCGACGATCGTGTCGAGCGGCGAACCGCGCCGACGCGGCGTGATCGTGATGTGCTCGCCTTCCACGTAAAAGTTGAAGTCGGTATTGCGCTGCACTTCGCGTCGCAGGCCGTAACCGGCGCGCGCGGTCTGACGCTTTTCGAACAACGCCTGCGCGAACGGCCACAACACGGCGATGTCGTCCTTGTGCGGATATTCGCCGGTGCCGTTGGCCAGAGCCTCTTCGGTGACGAGTTCGTCGAGCGTGTTGTGACGCAGATTATTCGCGACGAACACACGCTCGGCGCGCGTTTCGCTCGCGACGATCTCCTGCGTCTCGCGATTGATGATCACATACAGCGACAGCGCGGGACGCAAGCCGCCTTCGGCCAGCGTGAACGCCTCGACGACACTGTCGGGGAGCATCGTGATCTTGTCGCCGGGCATATACACGGTGGACAAACGCGTGCGCGCAATCGCATCGACCTCGTCGCCGCGTTGAATGCCGAGCGCCGGTGCCGCGATGTGCACGCCGATCCGCACGCGGCCATCGGCCAGATGCTCGACGGAAAACGCATCGTCGATCTCGGTCGTGGTGATGTCGTCGATCGAGAACGCCTGCACGTTGGCTTCCGGCAGATCGTCCGGCAGGCTGCCCGCGGTGACTGCCGGGAAGCCGGTGCCGTGCGGGAAGAATTCGGAGAGGAATTTCGCCTCATGCAAAGCCCGCGCGGACGGAATCGCGCCGCATTCGAGCATCAGACGCGCCTGCGAAATGCCACGCGCGGCCGCCGCGTTTTCGAGCGCCTTGTATTCGATCGTGTTCTTGTCCGGCTTCGTCAGCAACGTGAGCGCGGTTTTACCGGCCAATGCGTCGGGCAGACGGCCAGCCTTCAACTCATCTTCGTAGCCCTGCTGCACCAGCGCCTGCTGACGCTTGCGCTCGAGCCCGGCCAGCGCCATCTTCAACTGTTCCTGCGGCGCGCGCTGATACATGCCGCGCCCCTTGCGGCGGAAATACACCGGCGCGCCATGCATGCGCAGCACCAACGCCGCACGCTCGATCGAACCGAAGCTTTCGCCGAAGTACTCGGCACCGAGTGTCGCAAACGGGAATTCATCTTCCGGCGCGCATTCCCACAGAAAGTCCAGATCGATGTCCTGCGCGATGGTGTCGGCCTGCTGCATCAACTCGGCCGCGCTCGGCTTTTCGAATTCGATCAGCACGTCTTTCGCGCGCACCTTGGCACGGCGGCCGCCCGGCAACTCGACCTGAAAAGCATCGCCCTGGCGCGACAGCACGCTGCCCGCCTTGAAACTGCCCGATTCCTCGAAGAAAACGTTCACTCAATACTCTCGTTCTGTCTTGCATCTGCCGGCGCGCCCGATCCTGTTCGGCGATCGGTCACTGCGTGCGCGGCACGGCAACGTGTTCGTGGTAGTGGATCCGCGGCGCGATACGCGCGCCTGCGGGTTGAATCTGGTGACGGGTGACAGATGACGGCTGGCTGGAGGCGGCTTGTGGTCGCTTCAATCACCATCAGTCATACCGATCTGGGTCCTTTCTCATGTCGCACCCAGGTCGTCACCGGCTGCATCCAGGCCGTTCTGTTGTCCGTCAGCCGACGAAATTCGCTGAGGCCGTCTTTACCGCATGGCCACTCGTGTCGTCTTTCGTCGCCTTATGGTGTGTTTCGTCGCTTAAGGCTGCTTCACGCTGCTTCGCGCGGCGCGGGCGGCTCGACGTCTTCGGCGTCGCAAAACGCCAGGACGTCGTCGACGTATTGCGCGAATTCGCTGATCGCGTGGTCACTCCCTTCGATCAGCGTAGTGCGTGCGCCCGGATAGTGCGCGAGCATTTCGCGATAATCGAGCACTTCGTCGCCGGTGGCGGCCATCAAATAATAGCGTTCGGGCCGCGTGACCGACGCGACGCTCAACGCCCGCAGTTCGTCCAGATGATGCGGCTCGACGACGATACTGCCGCCGCCGTGCCACAACGGCTGCTCGCCGAGATACGCGCTCAGATCGCGCTGCGGCACGACCGCCGGGTTCAGCAGCACAGCCGGCCAGCCGTGCTTCTCGGCCAGATAGGTCGCGAAGTAGCCGCCGAGCGAACTACCGATCACCGTCACGTTCTTCGGTTTGGCTTGCGCCACCAGCGATTCGGCGAGCGCCACCGTTTCGAACGGCGAAACCGGCAGCATCGGGCAACACCATTCGTCGCCGCGCCCCAGTTCCAGCAGACGCGCCGCCAGCACGCGCGCCTTGAACGAATTCGGCGACGAGCGGAAGCCGTGCAGATAAAGAATCACGAAGCGCCTCGCGCAGAAAGGGCGTCGAGCAGTTTCTGATGCACGCCGCCGAAGCCGCCGTTGCTCATCACCAGAATCTGGTCACCGGGGCGCGCTGCATGGACCACGGCTTTCACCAGCGCGTCGAGATTGTCGAAGGCTTGCGCTTTGCCGCCGAGCGGCGCGAGCGCTTCGCCGAGGTTCCAGCCGAGCGCGTCGCGGCCGTTCGGCGCGCCGTAGCCGAATACGAGGTCGGCGTCGGCGAGGCTGGCGGGCAGTTGCGCTTTCATCACGCCGAGCTTCATCGTGTTCGAACGCGGCTCCAGCACGGCGAGAATCCGCGTATTGTCGCGGCCGACGCGCGCGCGCAAGCCCGCCACGGTGGTGTCGATTGCGGTGGGATGATGCGCGAAGTCGTCGTACACGGTCACGCCGTCGACGCTGCCGCGCACTTCCATGCGGCGCTTCACATTGCGGAAGCTCGCCAGCGACTTCGCGGCCTGCGCGGGCGGTACGCCGACATGGCGCGCGGCGGCGATTGCAGCGAGCGCGTTCATGCGGTTGTGCTCGCCCTGCACCTGCCAGTCGACCACGCCTACCCGCTCGCCGTTGTGATACACGGCAAATTGTTCGTCGACGGGAACGCCGTCTTCGGCGGGCTGGGTTTCCCAGCCGCCCTGCACGCCGAAACGCTCGACTTCGCTCCAGCAACCGCGCGTCAGTACGCGCTCGAGCGCGTCTTCACGGCCGTTCGTCACGATCCGGCCGATGCCCGGCACCGTGCGGACCAGGTGATGAAACTGCGCCTCGATCGCTGCAAGATCCGGGAAGATGTCAGCGTGATCGAACTCGAGGTTGTTCAGCACTGCCGTTTTCGGCCGGTAATGGACAAACTTCGAGCGCTTGTCGAAGAACGCGGTGTCGTACTCATCGGCTTCGATCACGAAGAAGCTCGAATCGGTCAAACGCGCCGACACGCCGAAATTCAACGGCACACCGCCGATCAGGAAGCCCGGATTGAGACCGGCGTCTTCGAGCAGCCAGGTCAGCATCGAACTGGTGGTGGTCTTGCCGTGCGTGCCGGCCACCGCCAGCACCCATTTGCCGTTCAGCACATGCTCGCCGAGCCATTGCGGGCCGGACACATACGGCAGACCGCGGTCGAGAATCGCTTCCATCAGCGGGTTGCCGCGTGAGACCACGTTGCCGATCACGAACAGGTCGGCGTTCAGGCCGTTTAGCTGATCGGCGTCGTAACCTTCGATCAGACGAATACCTTGCGCCTCGAGCTGCGTGCTCATCGGCGGATAGACGCCGGCGTCGCAGCCCGTCACGGTATGACCCGCGCCGCGCGCGAGAACCGCGAGACCGCCCATGAACGTGCCGCAGATACCGAGGATGTGGATATGCATAAGCCTGTCGTGCCGCGCGGGCGTTTTTTGCGAGGGATGGAGGTGCAAAAGCGGCCGGAACGACCGTCTGCAAAGGACGTTATTGTAACCGAGCCGCCCGGCTCTCCCCATCGAGCGTTGTCCACGCTGCGCCCGGCCTGTGCGTCGGGCGGCCCGCCTGGAAAGGCCTGTCATCAATCTCTAGTATGATTGGCGGATGGTTCGCAAATCACATTTCGATCCGCAGCGCGTGCGCGAGGAAATCGCCATAGCAGCTGCGCGCATGATCGCCGAAGACGGTCTGGACTACGCCACGGCCAAGCGCAAAGCGGCCCGACAGGTTGTCGGCGAGACGCGCGTTGCCGGCGAATGGCTGCCGGATAACGACCAGATAGAAGAAGAAATCCGCGAATACCAGACGCTCTTTCAGGGCGATAGCCAACCGGCGCTCCTGCGACGGCTGCGCTGCATCGCGATTGACTGGATGGAGCGACTCGCGGCCTTTCATCCCTATCTGACCGGCGCCGTGCTGGGCGGAACGGCCGGCGAGCATTCGGACATTCATCTGCAAGTGTTCTGCGACAACCCGAAAGAAGTCGCGATCTACTTTCTGAACGCCAACATTCAATATGACGTGTCCGAGACCCGGCATTTCGCGGGACGCGGCTACGTCGAAACGCTGAGCTTCCTGTGGCGCCCCCTGAACGAAGGGCGCGACGCCGAACCGGCGGGCATCCACGTCGCGCTGTACGAGTCCGACGACCTGCGCGGCGCAGTCAAGGCCGACGCGCGCGGCCGCACGGCGCGGGCGAATCTGCAGGCGGTTCAGGCGCTGCTCGACAGCAGCGAAGCTGCCTCCCCCACTAATTAGACTGACCGACAATGAATACGAGACGGATTCTGGCAGGCGCAGTTGTGGCGATCGTCGCGGCGGGCGGCGGTGTGCTGGCCAATCACTGGATGAATGGCGACGCCGAAATTGCGCACGCCGCGCAGCCCGCTTCCCAGCAGAGCGCGGTCGACCAGCTGTGGGCCGCGGCAGTCACGAACGTGGACGGTAAGCCGCAATCGCTGAGCATGCTCAAGGGCCACCCGATCGTCGTCAACTTCTGGGCGTCGTGGTGCGGGCCGTGTGTCGAAGAAATGCCTGCTCTCTCGCAACTTCAACGCGAGTACAAGAAGAAAGGCATCCAGTTCGTCGGACTTGGTGTCGATTCGGACAAAAACGTACAGGCTTTCCTGCAGAAGGTGAAAGTGGCCTATCCGGTCTACGTCACCGGTTTCGGCGGCGCCGACCTTGCTCGCGCGTTTGGCAACAATGCAGGCGGCTTGCCCTTCACGGTTGTGATCGACGCCAAGGGTAACGTTCGGTCGACAAAATTGGGACAAATCGACCCTGCGACCCTTCGACAGACGCTCGACGCGCTTTAAATATCACATTCTTTTGACGCTCAGTTACCGTCGGAACGAGCAAAAATGCGCGCAAATCGCGCGAATTTGAGGGAAGATGCACGCCCGGCGACGTGACACGGCGATCGCATTAACGTTCCTTACCTCCGGAAAACTAGACAAGTTTCTCTAATCAGCGCTAAAGTGCGCCCAATTCCACGGAAAAAGAAGCGACCATGACGCGACTGCTGGTACTGCACGGACCCAACCTCAACCTTCTCGGCACCCGGGAACCCGAGGTCTACGGTCGCGTGACCTTGCCGCAGATCGATCAGGCGCTGGCGGACCGCGCAGCGGACGCAGGCGTCGAACTCGCGTCGTTCCAGAGCAACCACGAAGGCGCTCTGGTCGATCGCATCCAATCCGCCCGGACTGAACAAACCGATTTCATACTGATCAATCCCGCCGCGTACACGCACACCAGCGTGGCCATTCGGGACGCACTGGCGGGGGTCGGCATCCCGTTCGTCGAGATTCATCTGTCGAACGTGCATCGTCGCGAACCGTTCCGGCATCACTCGTATTTCTCCGACCAGGCTGAGGGCGTGATTTGCGGCCTCGGCTGGAAGGGATATATGTACGCGCTCGAATTCGCGCTCGACCGGCTCGCCGCCGGCTCGTCGCGCGGCTGAATCCAAACACGACTAATTTGAGCCGGCTCTCGCAAGCGCCGGCACTTTTTGCATTGAAAGGGGCTTCCTGATGGATCTTCGTAAACTGAAAACTCTGATCGACCTCGTCTCGGAGTCCGGTATTTCCGAACTCGAAGTGACCGAGGGCGAAGGCAAGGTGCGTATCGTCAAGAACGCGCCGCCGGTTTACGTCCAGCCGTCCGCCTCGTACGCGCCGCAATACGCGCAACCGGCCCCGCCGATGGGCGGCGAAGCGCCGGCTGCTGCGGCTCCGGCTACTCCGGCTGTCGCCGCGCCGCAAGGCCACGTGGTGACCTCGCCGATGGTCGGCACGTTCTACCGCGCGCCGTCGCCAGGCGCGGAGCCGTTCGTCCAGGTGGGCGACACGGTCAAGGAAGGCCAGACGATCTGCATCATCGAAGCGATGAAGCTGCTCAACGAAATCGAGTCGGACAAGTCCGGCGTGGTGAAGGAAATCCTCGTCGAAAACGGCCAGGCGGTCGAGTACGGCCAACCGTTGTTCGTGGTCGGCTAACGCGGCACGCTTTGCGCTTTTTGCGCCTGCCGCCCGCGTGCCCGCTGTCCGGGGTGCGCGACCGATCCTCAGAGGCAGCCGGTGTTGCATTCAACCCGGCGCCCATTGATGAGTCGAAAAACCGCTATGTTTGAAAAAATTCTCATTGCCAATCGTGGCGAGATCGCGCTTCGTATCCAGCGCGCCTGCCGCGAACTCGGCGTCAAGACGGTTGTCGTCTATTCAGAAGCAGATAAAGAAGCCAAGTACGTGAAGCTCGCCGACGAGGCGGTCTGTATCGGCCCGGCTCCGTCGAATCTGAGCTATCTGAACATGCCCGCGCTGATCAGCGCGGCTGAAGTGACCGACGCCGAAGCAATTCACCCTGGCTACGGCTTCCTGTCGGAGAACGCCGACTTCGCCGAGCGTGTCGAGCAGTCGGGCTTCACCTTCATCGGCCCGCGCCCGGAAACCATCCGGATGATGGGCGACAAGGTCACGGCCAAGCAGACCATGATCAAAACCGGCGTGCCTTGCGTGCCGGGTTCGGAAGGCGCGTTGCCGGAAGATCCGAAAGAGATCGTGAAGATTGCCCGACAGGTCGGCTATCCGGTCATCATCAAGGCCGCCGGCGGCGGCGGTGGCCGCGGCATGCGCGTGGTCCACACGGAAGCGGCGCTGGTCAACGCGGTCAACATGACGCGCGAAGAAGCCGGCCGTGCGTTCGGCAACCCGCAGGTCTACATGGAGAAATTCCTGGAGAACCCGCGGCACATCGAAATCCAGATTCTGGCCGACTCGTTCAAGAACGCGATCTGGCTCGGCGAGCGCGATTGCTCGATGCAGCGCCGTCACCAGAAAGTGATCGAAGAAGCGCCGGCGCCGGGTATCGCGCGTCGCCTGATCGACCGCATCGGCGATCGTTGCGCGGATGCGTGCAAGAAGATGGGCTATCTTGGCGCGGGTACGTTCGAATTCCTGTACGAAAACGGCGAGTTCTACTTCATTGAAATGAACACGCGCGTGCAGGTCGAGCATCCGGTGACCGAACTGATTACGGGCGTCGATATCGTTCAGGAACAGATCCGCATCGCGGCTGGCGAGAAGCTCGCCTTCCGTCAGCGCGACATCCAGTTCAAGGGTCATGCGATCGAATGCCGGATCAACGCTGAAGATCCGTTCAAGTTCATTCCGTCGCCGGGTCGTTTGACGTCGTGGCATATGCCGGGCGGCCCCGGCATTCGCGTCGACTCGCATGCCTACAATGGCTATTTCGTGCCGCCGAACTATGATTCGATGATCGGCAAGCTGATCGCTTACGGCGCCACGCGCGAACAGGCGATCAAGCGGATGCGCATCGCGTTGTCGGAAATGGTGGTGGAAGGCATTCAGACCAACATCCCGTTGCACCGCGAACTGATGCTGGACGCGAAGTTCGTCGAAGGCGGCACCAGCATTCACTACCTCGAAAACCGGTTGGCCGCGAAGCTGCAGGCCGCGCCGGAAGAAGCGTAAGTCATGAGCTACCGGGAACTGATCGCCGAGCTGGCACGCGAGCACGCGGAAGAATTCTCCGACGCGTTGCTCGAGTTGGGCGCGTTGTCCGTGTCGGTTGAAGATGCGGACGCCGACACGCCCGACGAACAGCCGTTGTTCGGCGAGCCCGGTCTCACGCCGGATCGCACGGCGTGGCAGCGTTCGCGCGTGATTGCATTGGTCGCGCCGGAACAGGAGCCTGCCGTGCTGCTGACTGCCGCGGCCAACGAGATTGGTCTGGAGAACGCACCGTCGTTCACCGTGCGCGTCGTCGAAGACCAGGATTGGGTGCGGCTCACGCAGTCGCAGTTCGATCCGATTCCGATCGGCGAACGCATCTGGGTCGTGCCGTCGTGGCACGACGCGCCGGACCCCGAAGCACTCGTGCTGGAACTGGACCCGGGCCTCGCGTTCGGCACCGGCAGCCATCCGACGACGCGGCTGTGCATGGAATGGCTCGAGCAATCGGTCAAGCCGGAACAGTCGGTGCTCGATTACGGTTGCGGCTCCGGCATCCTCGCGATTCTCGCGAAGAAGTGCGGCGCGAATCCGGTGTACGGCATCGATATCGACCCGCAAGCGGTCGAATCGGCGCGTCACAACAGCGAGCGTAATCGCGCTGACGTCACGTATGGTTTGCCTGACGAATGCCCGGCCGGCGAGTTCGATATCGTGGTCGCCAATATCCTGTCGAATCCGCTCAAACTGATGGCGTCGATGCTGGTGTCGAAGGTCAAACCGGGTGGACGAATCGCACTGTCCGGCATCCTGGCGCGCCAGGCCGACGAAGTCGCGCAGGTCTACGCGCAGTGGATCGATATCGGCGTATGGCGCGAACACGAAGGTTGGGTATGTCTAACGGGAACGCGCCGCGAAAGCCATTAGAATAAGGCGTATTGTCAAACCACCGGCCTTCTGGCTTACCGGCTCAATATGCTCCTGGCGACGCGTTGCCCCTTTTGTGAAACCGTCTTTCGCCTGCAACCGGCGCAGCTCGCGCTGCGCCGCGGTCTTGTACGCTGCGGGCATTGCCAGGAAGTGTTCGATGCGTCGAGCAGCCTGTTCGATGTAACCGAAGGCGGCGACTTCTCCACCGCCAAACCGGTCGCCGCAGCCGCGGCGATCGAAGCGCTTTCCGGCGTCCGTCCGAAAGGTCCTGACTTCAGCGCCGAAGCGTGGGACCCCTGGGCTCCCGCCACCGACGCCGCGATCGACAACCGTCTGCGGCACAACGCCGGCAACCTCCCGCTCTCGCCTGTTTCCACCGACGCGGGCGTTGCCGTCACCCCGCGCCATGCTACTGAGCCGGAACTGCCGGCCAGCGCTTTCACTACACCTCCGCCCGCCGACGAAGAACCGGTACTGGCAGATGCTCCGCTCGATCCCTTCGCCTATCCGGCCGACGAAGAGCCGCCCGCTGAGCCGTCCATCGACGAAGCGCCGCGCGTCTGGCACCGGACCGAGCGTCCTTCAGAAACGCCGCCGGACGAACCGCTACTGAACCCGTCGGCGACATTGCACGGCATTGCCGATAACGAACCGCATTTCGGCGCTGCGGCCGCGGCCACTGCGGCTGAAATAGGTGAAGCGGCAGCCTTCGGCGCCGCAGATGTCGGTCTGGGCCCGAACGCTCCCGCCGCGCGTACGGCCGCGTCGGGCGGAAGCGGCGGCGGTGGCGCGGGCATTCCTCCGTCTCCGGTTGCAGCCGGCGGCGAACCCTTCTCTGTCAATCCGGTCAACGACGGCGACGATCCGTTCCCTGTGGTGCGCGAAACCCGTCCCGCCAAACCCCGTCGGATGGGCTGGGCGATTGCCGGCTCGGTGCTGCTCGTTCTGCTGCTCCTCGCTCTGCTCGTGCAACTCGCGTGGTGGCAGCGCGAAACAGTGCTTGTGTATGTTCCGCGTTCGCAGGCGCTCTACGTGAAAGTCTGCTCGGAGCTAGGCTGCCAGATCACGCCGCCGCATAACATCGAAGGATTGCTGGTCGAGCCGTCCGATCTGCGGCAGATCGACGGCCCGCACAAGCTCGAACTGAGGATGCCGCTGCACAACCGTCTCAACATCGCGCTCGCGTATCCGGCCATCGAACTCACCCTTCTCGACGACCAGAACAACGTGGCGATCCGGCGCGTGCTGTGGCCGCAAGACTATGTGCCGCCCGGCACGCTGATCGCGGCGGGTCTGCCAGCGCATGCCACGCAAACCATGATCGTGCATCTCGACACGGGCGCCGCGGTCGCTTCCAATTTCCGCGTACAGATTTTTTATCCGTAACGCATCCTCGCGCGCCCGGCGACGACCGGGCGCGTTCACCGTCATTCCTGACGAATTTTCGGAGCACATCAACATGAGCCAAGTCACGCTGGGTGGTAACCCGATCGAAGTAGCCGGCACGTTCCCGTCGGTTGGCAGCAGCGCCCCTGCTTTCTCGCTGGTGGGTAAGGATCTGAAGCCGCTGTCGCTCGCCGATTTCGCCGGCAAGCGCAAAGTGCTGAACATCGTGCCGAGCCTCGACACGCCGACCTGCGCAACGTCGACCCGCAAGTTCAACGAAGCCGCTGCGAAGCTGACCAACACGGCTGTCATCGTCGTGTCGGGCGACCTGCCGTTCGCGGCATCGCGCTTCTGCACGACCGAAGGCATCGAGAACGTCGTCACGGCCTCCACGTTCCGCGGCCACGAGTTCGCGCAGGCGTACGGCGTCGACGTGACGAGCGGCCCGCTGACCGGCCTGACGGCGCGCGCCGTCGTGGTCGTCGACGAAAACGACAAGGTCGTGCACGCTGAGCTCGTCAGCGAAATCAAGAACGAACCGAATTACGACGCAGCACTCGCCGCGCTCAAGTAAGCCCTTCCGGGCGAACGCGGCGCCGCGCTTCGCGTGCGGCGCCGCCTGATCGCCACTCTTTTCCCTTCATTGTTTTTTACAGGAACGTTCGCCTTGGCTACGCTCATTTGCGGCTCGCTCGCCTACGACAACATCATGACTTTCGAGGGCCGCTTCCGGGAGCACATCCTGCCGGATCAGGTCCACATCCTGAACGTGAGCTTTCTCGTACCGACCATGCGCCGCGAATTCGGCGGCTGCGCGGGCAACATCGCCTACTCGCTGAAGCTGCTGGGCGGCGACGCGCGCATCATGGGCACGCTCGGCTCGGTCGACGCGCAGCCGTACATGGACCGCTTCGAGAAACTCGGCCTGTCGACTGAAAGCGTGCTGGTCGTGCCCGACACCCACACGGCGCAGGCAATGATCACCACCGACCTGGAAAACAATCAGATCGCCGCGTTCCACCCGGGCGCGATGATGCAGTCGCATCTGAACCGCGCCGACGAAGCGAAGGGCATCACGCTCGGCATCGTCGCGCCGGATGGCTACGACGGCATGATTCAGCATTCCGAACATCTGGCGGCGGCTGGCATCCCGTTCATCTTCGACGTAGGCCAGGGCTTGCCTCTATTCGACGGCGACACGCTGCGGCGCATGATTGAACTTGCCACGTATGTAGCTGTCAACGATTACGAAGCCAAGCTGGTGAGCAACAAGACCGGCTGGTCGATCGAAGAGATCGCCGGCAAGGTCGACGCGTTGATCATCACGCTCGGCGAGCAAGGCGCACAGATCCATCACGCCGACGGCATCGAAGAGATTCCGGCAGTGAAAGCGAAGCAGGTGCTCGATCCGACAGGTTGCGGTGACGCGTTCCGCGGCGGTCTGCTGTACGGCATCGAGAACAAGCTCGGCTGGGCGACCACGGGCCGTCTTGCGAGTCTGATGGGTGCGTTGAAGATCGAGCAACAGGGGCCGCAAAATTACGCGCCCACCCGGGCGGAGATCAACGAACGGTTCAAGCAGGCGTTCGGATACGACCTGCCGTGAGCTGAGCAATGGGAGCGAGGTAATGAGAACGACGAGTCGCCTGATGGTAGCCACCCTGATTGCCGGTTCAGTGGCCATGACGGGGTGCGCGGTTAACAGTAGTTCTCCCGACGTCTTCACTTCGTCGCAGGCACAGCGCGAACAGACGGTGCGTATGGGCACCGTCGACAGCGTGCGCATGGTGCGAATCAGCACCAACAACGGCCAGCCTAGCGGGCTGGGCGCGGTTGGCGGCGGTGCGCTCGGTGCGCTGGCGGGCAGTTCGATCGGCGGCGGCCGCGGCTCGGTGGCCACGGGCATCATCGGCGGTATCGGCGGTGCGGTCGCGGGTAACGCGATCGAGAACAACGTCGCGATGCGTGACGGCCTCGAAATTACCGTGCGGCTCGACAATGGCGACCTTCGCGCGATTACCCAAACCGCCACCGGCGAAACCTTCCGTGCCGGCGACCGTGTGCGGATTCTGTCGAGCGGCGGCGTCTCGCGTGTCACGCGATAGTCGCGCGCAGATCACGCTCTAACCATTTCCCCTCTCGCGCGGCCGGCTGAAACGCCACCGCGACGACCTCAGACGCATGCCCTCCCCTGTGCATGCGTCTTTTTTCGCCTGCAGGTTTTGTGCGCTCTGCACTCTTCGCGCTTTGTCCGCGCGCCTGCAGCTCGATCCTTCCTGAACAACATGCGTCGTCGCGATATATGACGCCTGACGCTATGTAAGCACCGCGCAAAAAAAATCCCGTCGCCGGAAACCAGCAACGGGATCATGACCGGGTAGCGCTCGCTAAAACGGGAGTGCTACCCGGTCATCGGACACATCGTGCGACGTGTCGAACTACTTCTACTGCTAACTACTGCCTGACTAAGGCTTACGGACGGCTGCCCGTCGGGAACGGCCATGCCGCTGCCGGGTTCAGCGCAGTCTTCACCGTTGCTGCCGGTGCGCTCGAGACAGAAGTCGCAGCGGGTGCAGGCGCAGCCTTCTTGGCAACAGCCTTCTTCGCAGGTGCAGCCTTCTTGGCAGGTGCAGCAGCCTTCTTCGCCGGAGCAGCAGCCTTCTTCGCAGCAGGAGCCTTCTTTGCAGCAGGAGCCTTCTTTGCAGCAGGAGCCTTTTTCGCAGCGGGCGCAGCCTTCTTCGCAGCAGCCTTTTTCGCAGGCGCAGCCTTCTTGGCAGCAGCCTTCTTGGCCGGTGCTGCCTTCTTAGCCGGTGCTGCCTTCTTCGCTGCAGCCTTCTTTGCCGGCGCTGCCTTCTTCGCCGCAACCTTCTTCACTGCAACTTTCTTTGCAGCGACTTTCTTCGCCGGAGCGGCCTTCTTGGCCGGTGCTGCCTTCTTCGCCGCGACCTTCTTCACTGCGACTTTCTTGGCTGCAACCTTCTTAGCCGGAGCAGCTTTCTTCGCTGCAACCTTCTTTGCCGGTGCTGCCTTCTTTGCTGCAACCTTCTTCACTGCGACTTTCTTTGCAGCGACTTTCTTAGCCGGAGCGGCCTTCTTTGCCGGTGCAGCCTTCTTTGCCGGCGCAGCTTTCTTAGCTACAACCTTCTTCGCTGCGGGTTTCTTAGCGGCGGCTTTCTTTGCAGTTGCCATCATTTTCTCCTTCAGGTTTTCAGATGAGAGTCAGTTCAAACTACACCCTTCGTCAAAACCCGCTTCCCGCGGACGCTTCTCAGGGCGCGCGCTACGAAGCGGGCTATTCATCGGCGTACGCAGGTGCCGCGCGCTTACGCTAATGAATGCGGTAAGGCGCGCCGTGCCACAAGGCACCGCGCGCCAGATCTGTTCGGCATCGAATCTCAATGCCGGCAATTGCTTGATCGAGCCGCTGGCGACAACGCCAACGGCTTTTTCCGGGGGGAAGTTTGCCCATCCCACTGAAGGGTCCGCAAAGTGCCAGTCATATTTGTGGGCCGCGAAGGCACGCGACGCACCGGGCAAGCTTTGCATCAGGCGGTTAAGCTCCTAGCCAAAATTGCCGCGGCCGAAGCCGACGGCATCCCCATCGATATTGCGTCTGCGACACGAACCCGGATCACTCCCAGGTCAGCGCGCCGCCAGTTTGATATTCGATCACTCGCGTCTCGAAGAAGTTGCGTTCCTTCTTCAGGTCGATCATCTCGCTCATCCACGGGAACGGGTTTTCCTCGTTCGGGTACAGCGGATCGAGACCGATCTGCTGGCAACGGCGGTTGCAGATGAAGCGCAGATAGCTCTTGAACATCGACGCGTTGAGGCCGAGCACCCCGCGCGGCATCGTGTCTTCTGCGTAACGATATTCAAGTTCGACCGCTTGCTGGAAGATCTCGCGGATTTCCGCGCGGAACTCAGCCGTCCAGAGTTGCGGGTTTTCGAGTTTGATCTGGTTGATCAGGTCGATGCCGAAGTTGCAGTGCATCGACTCGTCGCGCAGGATGTACTGGTACTGTTCCGCCGCGCCGGTCATCTTGTTCTGACGGCCGAGCGCCAGGATTTGTGTAAAGCCGACGTAGAAGAACAGGCCTTCCATCACGCAGGCGAACACGATCAGCGAGCGAAGCAGCGTCTGGTCAGTCTCGAGCGTGCCGGTCTTGAAGCCCGGATCGGTCAGCACGTTGATGTACGGAATCAGGAATTCGTCTTTCGCGCGGATCGAGGCAACCTCGTGATACGCGTTGAAGATTTCGCCTTCGTCGAGACCCAGCGATTCGACGATGTACTGGTAAGCGTGCGTGTGGATCGCCTCTTCGAACGCCTGGCGCAGCAGGAACTGGCGGCATTCGGGCGCCGTGATGTGGCGGTAGGTGCCCAGCACGATGTTGTTGGCGGCGAGCGAGTCGGCCGTCACGAAGAAGCCCAGGTTGCGCTTGACGATGCGGCGCTCGTCTTCGGTCAGACCGTTCGGGTCTTTCCAGAGGGCGATGTCGCGCGACATGTTCACTTCTTGCGGCATCCAGTGGTTGGCGCAACCAGCCAGATACTTTTCCCAGGCCCACTTATATTTGAACGGCACCAACTGATTGACGTCGGTCTGGCCGTTGATGATGCGCTTGTCGGCGACATTGACTCGCGCTTCAGAAACCGCTGCCGTTCCGGCAGCGTGAGCAGCGGCAATGCCTTTTTCGAAAACGTCTTGAGACGCGAAGACGTTTCGGTCCGAGGGAGCATGAGGAGCGGAACGCGTTCCGATTTGCGAACCGACAGCCGGTCCCGCTGCGTTGCGCAACGCATTCTGTTGCGCGCCGCTCGAGGGAGTTACGGCAGTGATCTCGTCATCCCAGTTGAGCATAAATGTCACCATCAATTTAGAACGGTTTGTACCATCTTTTCACGAGCGATAAAAGAGTTCGTTCGCGAAAAATCCTGTTTTCGATTCGCGTTGCTACGTTCATACAACACTTTGTTCAACCTACTGTGTGTGACGCCTCAGATGAAGCGTGTTGAACGTGTGTCGTCGACGTGCTTCGCGAGCTCGAAGAGCAACGTGTCGCGATGACGTTTCGCTGCTCTATCTATCTGTATTGCGGAGCGTGTTCGCAACGTCTTGCGATTGCTGGAGCGTTGCGTTTGCGATGCTCTGCGCGGTGGTCCGCGCTCGCTTCGCAGTTGCTTTGCGTTGCCTGACACATGCCTCGCGTTTGCCTGTTCGTCAGTGGAAGCGAGGTGAAGTTCAATGTCATGTCGAGCGATGCTTGCGGTCGATTCCGTTGATCGACCCACCACTCGAAGCGTTTGCTGAGCGCCCTGTGTCGCGCGCTTGGTAGTGATGCCGGCTGCTGACTGCGTGCTGCTGCTCTGCGTCGCTGATGTCGCTACCGACGATGAACGGCGCGCTTCCAATTCCACTCGCCGTTCATCGTCTTCCCTTCTTCCACTACGACCAACTTTTGCTGATCGTTACCTGCGGGTATTGCTGCGGGTCATTACCTACACCCGTCAGCAAGCAGCGATCCTGCTGCTCGCTGACTGCTTGCCGACAACTTACTGGCAAGCCTCGCACTCTTCGAAACCAGGATCGCCCGGACGCATCATGCAGACCGGACCATCCGCTTCCGGCGCTGCTTCAACCCCGACTGCTGGCGTGGACGCTGAAGCCTGAAAGCCGCCTGCGGCACCACCAACCGCGCCGTTGTTCGTACCGAATCCACCCGCCGCGCCACCTGCTGCACCGCCCGAACCTTCGCTGCCACCTGAGCTCACCGCGTTCAGCGCGCCGTGCGCAACCGTCGACTTCTCGACGTGCGTCGCCGCCATCGTGCGGAGGTAGTACGTAGTCTTCAGACCGCGCACCCATGCGAGCTTGTAGATCTCGTCGAGCTTCTTACCCGACGCACCGCCCATGTAGATGTTCAGCGACTGAGCCTGGTCGATCCACTTCTGACGACGCGACGCAGCTTCCACCAGCCATACCGGATCGAGTTCGAACGCGGTCGCGTAGATTGCGCGCAGGTCGGCCGGAATGCGGTCGATGCGCGACAGCGTGCCGTCGAAGTATTTCAGGTCGGCGACCATCACTTCGTCCCACAGACCGCGTGCTTTCAGGTCGCGCACCAGGTAGTCGTTGACCACCGTGAATTCGCCCGACAGATTCGACTTCACATACAGGTTCTGGAACGTCGGTTCGATACAGGCCGACACGCCGATGATGTTCGAGATCGTCGCCGTCGGCGCGATCGCCACGCAGTTCGAGTTGCGCATGCCGTACTGGGCGATACGCGAACGCAGTTCGGTCCAGTCCATCGATTCGCTCGAATCGACTTCGACGTAACCGCCGCGCGCATCGGCCAGCAGCTTCACCGAGTCTTGCGGGAGGATGCCGCGATCCCACAGCGAGCCGCGGTAGGTGGAGTAACGGCCGCGCTCCTGCGCCAGTTCCGTCGACGCGTAGTAGGCGTAGTAGCAAACCGCTTCCATCGACGTGTCGGCGAACTTGACCGCCTCTTCCGACGCGTACGGCGTGCGCAGCAGGTGCAGGCAGTCCTGGAAGCCCATGATGCCCATGCCGACCGGACGATGCTTCAGGTTCGAGTTACGTGCCTTGGCGACCGCGTAGTAATTGATGTCGATCACGTTGTCGAGCATGCGCATTGCCACGCTGATGGTGCGCTTCAACTTGTCGTGGTCAAGCACGAGCGTGCCGTCGGCCTGTTCCTTCAGGTGAGCGACGAGGTTCACCGAACCCAGGTTGCAGACGGCGATTTCGGCGTCGCTGGTGTTCAGCGTGATTTCCGTGCACAGGTTCGACGAGTGGACGACACCGACGTGCTGTTGCGGCGAACGCACATTGCACGGATCCTTGAACGTGATCCACGGGTGGCCGGTTTCGAACAGCATGCCCAGCATCTTGCGCCACAGTTGCGCCGCCGGCACCTTCTTGAACAGCTTGATCTCGCCGCGCGCGACCTTCGCTTCGTAAGCCGTGTAAGCCGTTTCGAATTCCGCGCCGAACAGGTCGTGCAGATCCGGGCAGGTGGACGGCGAGAACAGCGTCCAGTCGCCGCCTTCCATCACGCGCTTCATGAACAGGTCGGGAATCCAGTTCGCCGTGTTCATGTCGTGCGTGCGGCGACGGTCGTCGCCCGTGTTCTTACGCAGCTCGAGGAATTCTTCGATGTCCAGGTGCCACGTTTCCAGGTACGCGCACACCGCGCCCTTGCGCTTGCCGCCCTGGTTCACCGCGACTGCCGTGTCGTTGACGACCTTCAGGAACGGCACGACGCCTTGCGACTTGCCGTTGGTGCCCTTGATGTGCGAACCGAGTGCACGCACACGCGTCCAGTCGTTGCCCAGACCGCCGGCGAATTTCGACAGCAGCGCGTTTTCCTTCAGCGCTTCATAGATACCGTCGAGGTCGTCTTCGACCGTCGTCAGGTAGCACGACGACAGTTGCGAGCGATGCGTGCCCGAGTTGAACAGCGTCGGCGTGGACGACATGAAGTCGAAGCTCGACAGGATGTTGTAGAACTCGATGGCGCGCGCTTCGCGGTCGATCTCGTTCAGCGACAGGCCCATTGCGACACGCATAAAGAATGCCTGCGGCATTTCGATGCGGACGTTGTCGTGATGCAGGAAGTAGCGGTCATACAGCGTTTGCAGACCGAGGTAGCCGAATTGCAGGTCGCGGCTGTTGTCGAGCGCAGCGCCCAGGCGCTTCAGGTCGAATTGCTGAAGCTTGTCGTCGAGCAGGCCGGCGCCGATACCGCGCTTGATGAACTTCGGGAAGTACTCGGCGTAGCGCTCGGCCATTTCGCCTTGCGTGACTTCTTCTTCGAGGATCTCACGGCGGATCGTGTGCAGCAGGATGCGCGCGGTGACCTGGCTGTACGCCGGGTCTTTTTCGATCATCGTGCGGGCAGCGAGAATGGCCGAGTCGTAGACCTGCGTCATCGGCACGCCGTCGTACAGATTCTTCACCGTTTCCGCGATGATCGGGTCGGCGCTCACCGCGTCGCCCAGGTTCGCGCAGGCGGATTCGATCACGTTGCGCAGTGCAACCAGATCGAGCGGCCGCGTGACGCCGTTGTCGGTTACGTTCAGACCCGGCGCGCTGGCCGCGACGAGCTCGTCATGACCGCGAGCCTGCGTACGCTTCTCGCGATACAGCACGTAAGCACGCGCGACGTTGTGCTCGCCGCCGCGCATCAGCGCGAGTTCGACCTGGTCCTGAATGTCTTCGATATGGAACGTGCCGCCGTTCGGACGGCTGCGCAGCAGCGCGCGCACCACGCTCGCCGTGAGTTGTTCGACCAGTTCGCGCACACGCGCCGACGCCGCACCTTGACCACCGTTGACGGCCAGAAATGCCTTCGTCACAGCGATGGCGATTTTCGACGGTTCGAACGACACCACGCTGCCGTTACGACGGATCACCTTGTAGTCGGCGTAAGTCGCCTGCGGCGCGAGCGACTGGGCGTCTTGAGCCTGGCCGAACGCCTGGCCAGTCGATGAGCCCTCGTAGCGGGTCGTCGCGTTGTCGGTGGTTTGCATGTGCAAAGCTCCTGGTTCTGGAAATGGTGCGGCGAGTGCCGCGGATTAAAACGAACGCTGCGCAGACATGTACGCAAGCAATGGGGCGCGGGAAAAAGGCCGGCTGGGCCGGGTGGCGGGATGCGACTGCGATGAAGCCTGATTCGAATTGAAAACGGTCTTCATGGTGTGTGTCGCGATCACTTGCTGTGCCCTTTTCCCGAATGTTGCTGGATGACGCCGGAGGTCTCTACCGGCTCCACCACAGGGATATTTCACTGCCTTGGAATGCTTGCGGCGCCATGCTCGGAGAGCGGGGCGCCGCGGACTTATACACTCGGTTATTCACAGAGTTATGCACAGACCACACAAGATATAGTGCACAACCCGGTTTGTGGCACCAAGTATAGTGGAGAATCAAAACAGATCAAATGGTTTTATTTGCTCCGTAAGTCTTGACTTTTCGGATCGCACGGCGCGAAGCGGCCTCCCCGGAGAACACGGCTGCGCCGCGCTTTCGTCGGGTTCTGCGATATCACGCAAAGGGGTGTTTACCGCGTCCCGGAAAACTTGAGATAGGGGAAGTACCGAGCGTCGAGCGTGGTGTCGGCTTGCAGACGCGACCACTCGAAGTGGGGTCCGGGATCGGTCTTGCGACCCGGTGCGATGTCCGAGTGACCGGCCAGCGCTTCGACCGGATAGCGCGCCTTCAACGCGCTCACGAGTGCCGCGAGCGTGCGGTATTGCGCCGCGTCGAAGGCAGTGGTGTCGCTGCCTTCCAGCTCGATGCCGATCGAGAAATCATTGCAGCGCTCGCGGCCGAAGAAATTCGACGCGCCCGCATGCCACGCGCGTTCGTTGCACGACACGAACTGTTCGAGCGTGCCGTCGCGAAGAATCACGAAATGCGCGGACACCCGCACGCCGCGCAGATGCGCGTCGTAGTACGGATGCGCGTCGCAGTCGAGCGTGTTCTGGAATAGCTCGGCGATCGCCGTGCCGCCGAACTCATTGGGCGGCAGGCTGATGTTGTGGACCACGACCAGCGTCGGCACGACCCCTTCGGGCCGCGCTTCAAAATTCGGCGATGGCAGTTTGCGTGCGGCGGCGACCCAACCGTCTGCGTCGACGGTGAATTCGACGCTCATCGAGCGTCGCGGCCCGACGGACGCGCGCCGTGACGTTGCGCATGCGCGTCGCTGCAGAACGGCTGGCCGGCTACCACAACGGAGTCGCTCTTCGGCGCATGCACGCCGCACTCGACGCAACGGATCATCGGCTCGGCGAGCTTCGGTGCTTCCGCCGGACGCGCGCCGCCATTTGCACCTTTGGCACCCGCGCCGTTCGCATCGTTCGCGCCGGCGCTCCCGGTGCGTTGCGCGGATTGTGCGTCATGACGACGCAGTGCCTTCACCAGCCATTGGCCGACGATAAACAGGAGGATCAGCAGAAAAATTTGTCGCATGGGGACACGCTCACACTACAGCACGGTGCAACAGCACCTCGAAAACAAAACGGCTGCCGACGTACGCCAGCAACAGCGCGACGAACGACGCCAGCACCCAGCGCAATGCCGCACGGCCGCGCCAGCCGGATACCTTGCGCGCAGTCAGCAGCGCGCCGAACATGACCCACGAAAGAATCGCGAACACGGTCTTGTGATCGAGCCGCAACGCGCGGTCGACCAGTTGCTCGCTGAACAGGATGCCCGATACGAGCGTCAACGTCAGCAGAACAAAACCTGCGCCGATCAGACGGAACAGCAGTTTTTCCAGCGTCAGCAGCGGCGGCAGCGTATCGAGCCAGCTCGACAGCCAGCCGTTGCTCGCGGCGGCCACGTTTCGTTGCGCGAGACCCCCGCGCATGGCATGCAAACGACGCTCGACCAGCAGCATCAGGATTGCGTGCAGCGCCGCGATCGCGAACAGACCATACGCGATGTTGGCGATCAGGAAGTGCAGCTTGAACATCGGCGCGGCCGAATAGGGCAACACGCGGACGCCGCCGAACGCGAGCGGCATCAGCGAGGCAATGCAGGCGAGCGGCAACACCAGCAGACGCAAGCCGTCGAGCGGAAAGAAAAAGCTCTCGATCCAGTAGATGCCCGAGCCGAGCCAGAACATCGCCGACAGCGCGAACGCGAAGCCGAACACCATCGCGTTCTGCGGAAAGATGGTGGTGTGCAGCAGCACGCCATGCGCAAGCAGCGCGACGAATAGCAACGCGCGTCCCGGCGTGCTCATGCCCGAAGCCGCGGAAACCGATGTCGGGTCCGTCGCGGCGGGCACCGGCGGCACGCTCTCGAGCATGGGGCGCACGGCGGCGTGCCGGTGCGAGCGCCAGCCAGCTACGGCGAGACCGCCATAGAGGAGCGCAGTGAGGGCATACAGTACAATATCCATATTCGAAGTTTACACTAGGCCCCTACTCCACGACGTCTCCTCGTCGCGTGCTGCGCGGGCCGCACCACCGTTCATCGCTCCCCATGCTCGACAATCTGACTCAACGGATGGCGCGCGTCGTCAAGACGCTGCGCGGCGAAGCCCGGCTCACCGAGGCGAACACCCAGGAAATGCTGCGCGAAGTTCGCCTCGCGCTCCTCGAGGCCGACGTGGCGCTGCCCGTCGTGCGCGAGTTCATCGCCAAGGTGAAGGAAAAGGCCCTCGGTGAGGAAGTCATCAGCAGCCTGTCGCCGGGTCAGGCGCTGGTCGGCGTGGTGCAGCGCGAGCTGACCGCGGTGATCGGTGGCGACTACGAAGGCAAGGCCGTCGAACTGAATCTCGCCGTCACGCCGCCGGCCGTCATCCTGATGGCGGGTCTGCAAGGCGCCGGTAAGACGACCACGGTCGGCAAGCTCGCGAAGCTGCTGCGCGAAAAGTACAAGAAGAAGGTTCTGACCGTTTCGTGCGACGTCTACCGCCCCGCTGCTATCGCGCAGTTGAAGACGGTGACCGAGCAGGTCGGCGCAGACTTCTTCCCGTCGGAACCCGATCAGAAGCCGGTCGACATCGCGCGCGCCGCGGTGGATTGGGCCAAGCGCCACTACCACGACGTGCTGCTGGTCGACACGGCCGGCCGTCTCGGTATCGACGAAGCGATGATGGCGGAAATCACCGCGCTGCACGGCGAACTGAAGCCGGCGGAAACGCTGTTCGTGGTCGACGCGATGCTCGGTCAGGACGCGGTCAACACCGCGAAAGCGTTTAGCGACGCGCTGCCGCTCACCGGCGTGGTCCTCACCAAGCTCGACGGCGATTCGCGTGGTGGCGCGGCGCTTTCCGTGCGTCACGTGACGGGCAAGCCGATCAAGTTCGTCGGTGTCGCCGAAAAGCTCGACGGTCTCGAGATTTTCTACCCGGACCGGATGGCGAACCGGATTCTTGGCATGGGCGACATTCTCGCCCTCGTCGAAGAAGCGCAGAAGGGCGTCGACGTCCAGGCCGCGCAGAAGCTCGCCGACAAGGTCAAGAAAGGCGGCGACTTCGATCTGAACGATTTCCGCGCGCAACTCACGCAAATGAAGGGCATGGGCGGTCTGTCGTCGCTGATGGACAAGCTGCCCGCGCAATTCCAGCAAGCCGCCGCCGGTGCCAACATGGGCCAGGCCGAAAAGCAGATGCGCCGCATGGAAGGCATCATCAATTCGATGACGCCGCTCGAGCGCGCGAAGCCCGATCTGATCAAGGCCACCCGCAAGCGCCGTATCGCTGCGGGCGCGGGCGTGCAGGTGCAGGAAGTCAACCGCATGCTGAACCAGTACGACCAGATGCGCACCATGATGAAAAAGCTCAAGGGCGGCAATCTGCAGAAGATGATGCGCGGCATGAAGGGCATGTTGCCCGGCATGCGCTAAGCTTGAACAGGATGGCGGACGCGCGTTCTGGTAGATGCATCACGGAACGCGCGGCAACTTTCAGATTCATGCGGGTTTGTTCTGTACCGCGTGCCGCCCTTCTCACCCACACTATGTATACAGTCACCGCCCGTCAGACGTCATGAACCGCGAAGAAGCTCTCCACATTTTTAGCCACTCCGAAGAAATCGTTTCGGCCGACGACGTCAACGCGTCGATCAGCGGCATGGCGTCCGCCATCCGCGACGAGATGAGCGAGGACTTCCCGCTCGTGCTGTCGGTCATGGGCGGAGCGGCGGTGTTCACCGGCATGCTGTTGCCGCACCTCGATTTCCCGCTCGAGTTCGACTACATCCACCTGACCCGCTACCGCAACACCACCAAGGGCGGCAACGAGATGCAATGGCGCGTGGCGCCGGCCGAGTCGGTGAAGGATCGCGTCGTGCTGGTGCTCGACGACATTCTCGACGAAGGCGAGACAATGGCCGCGATCCGCGACCGCATCATGGCCATGGGCGCGAAGCGTTTCCTGAGCGCGGTGCTGTGCGAGAAGATCATTCCGAAGGCGAAGCCGCTGCGTCCGGATTACTGCGGTTTTGAAGTGCCAGACCGCTATGTGTTCGGCTGCGGGATGGACGCGAAGGGTTACTGGCGCAACCTGCCGACTATCCGCGCGCTGACCGAAGGCGCGTGAAGTTAAAGCGTCTACGCGAGTAGCGATAGATGTAAAAAAGCGGCCCAGATGGGCCGCTTTTTTATTGGTCGCGTTGCTCTCGATTCAAAGCTGATGCACGAAGGAGCGGATGCCGCCGAGCATCATTTCCACTGCGATCGCCACCAGCACCAGGCCCATCAGGCGTTCGAACGCGGCCATCGCACGCTCGCCCAGCCACGCCTGAATGCGCTCGGCCAGCATCAGTACGATCGCGCAGACAATCATCGTGACGGTCAGCGCACCGATCCATTCGAGCGTCTTGCCGGGCGCCTGCGACGTCAGCAGCATCACCGTTGCCAATGCCGACGGACCCGCGAGCGCGGGAATCGCGAGCGGCACGATCAGCGGCTCGCCGCCGCGTGAATCGCCGCCAAACGGACCGTCCGGATGCGGAAACACCATCCGCAGCGCGATCAGAAACAGCACGATCCCACCACCGATCCGCAGCGACTGGTCGGTCAGGCTCATTGCGCGCAAAAAGCCCTGACCGAGCACCATGAACACCAGCAGGATCGCAAACGCGATCGCCACCTCACGGAGAATGACGATCGTGCGACGCTCCGGCGACACGCTGCGCAGGCAGCTGATGAACAGCGGAATATTGCCGAGCGGATCAGTGATCAGAATCAGCAGGATGGTCGCGGACAGGAAGGTGTACTCCACCGTCCGCTCCGCTTAGCGAGCCAACGCTGCGCGGACTTTTCCGATCACCGTTTGGGCGGCGTCTTCGACCGGCAGCAGCGTTGCTTCAGCGTCGCGACGGCCCTGGTATTCAAGCTTGCCGTCCTTCAGCCCGCGGTCGCCGATCACCAGACGATGCGGCACGCCGATCAGTTCCCAGTCGGCGAACATCACGCCGGGGCGCTCGCCACGATCGTCGAGAATTACGTCGACGCCCGCTTCGACCAGTTCCGCGTACAGCTTGTCGGCCTGCTCGCGCACGGCTTCGCTGCGGTCATAGCCCATCGGGCACAGCACGACTTCGAACGGTGCAATCGATTCCGGCCAGATGATGCCCTTGTCGTCGAAATTCTGTTCGATCGCGGCGCCGAGAATGCGCGTGATGCCGATGCCGTAGCAGCCCATTTCCATCGGCTTCGGCTTGCCGTTCTCGTCGAGGCAATTCGCGTTCATCGCTTCTGAATACTTCGTGCCGAGCTGGAACACGTGGCCCACTTCGATACCGCGGCAGATGTCGATCACGCCCTTGCCGTCCGGCGACGGATCGCCCTTCTTCACGTTGCGGATGTCGGCGACGACCGGTTCCGGCAGATCACGGCCCCAGTTCACACCGGTGATGTGGAAATCCACCTCGTTCGCGCCGACCACGAAGTCGCTCATGTTCGCGACCGTGCGATCCGCGACGACCTTGACCGGCCTTTTCGTGTTGATCGGACCGAGGTAACCCGGCGGCGTGCCGAACGTCTCGACGATTTCGGCTTCGGTTGCCATGCGGAAGTCGGCCAGACCCGGCAGCTTGCTTGCCTTGATCTCGTTCAGATCGTGGTCGCCGCGCAGCATCAGCAACCAGATGGTCGGCTCGGCGCCTTCGTTTTCGGTAGCGAGGATGATCGACTTGATCGTGCGTTCGAGCGGAATGTTCAGCAACTCGGCGACGGCCTCGCACTTCGCCTTACCAGGCGTGGCGGTCTTCTTCATGTCTTCGGCCGCAGCCGCACGTTCCGCGTACAGCGGCAGCGCTTCAGCCGCTTCGACGTTCGCCGCGAACTCCGAGGTCGGGCAATAGGCGATCGCGTCCTCACCGGTATCGGCGATCACGTGAAACTCATGTGAACCGCTGCCGCCGATCGAACCGTTGTCCGCCGCCACCGCACGGAAGTCCAGACCGAGGCGCGTGAAAATGCGCACGTACGCGTCGTACATCTTGCGATACGACTCGCGCAGACCGTCCGCGTCCTTGTCGAACGAGTAGGCGTCTTTCATGATGAACTCGCGACCGCGCATCACGCCGAAACGCGGGCGGATTTCGTCGCGGAACTTGGTCTGCACCTGGTAGAAGTTGACCGGCAACTGACGATAGCTCTTGATCTGGTTCCGCGCGATGTCCGTCACCACTTCTTCGTGCGTCGGCCCGAGCACGAAGTCGGATTGCCTGCGGTCCTTGAAGCGCAGCAGTTCAGGACCGTATTTTTCCCAGCGGCCCGATTCCTGCCACAACTCGGCCGGCTGCACCGACGGCATCAGCAGTTCGATCCCGCCTGCCCGGTTCATTTCTTCGCGCACGATGTTTTCCACCTTGCGGATCGAGCGCAGGCCGACAGGCAGGTAGTTATAGATACCGCCGGCCACGCGACGGATCATGCCGGCGCGCACCATGAGCTTATGGCTGACGATCTCGGCGTCGGCCGGAGCTTCTTTCAGGGTGCCGATAAAGAAACGGGAAGCTTTCATTCAGATTTTCCAAAAGCGGCGGCTCCGGAGGGACCGCCCGAAAGGTGAAAACGGTGGGGAAATCGACACAGACCCGGCGCGAGCCGGCACGGTTTGTCCGACAACCGGTACGCATACCGTTCGCGGCGCCGCTGGCTGGACAAACCGCGCCGCGCAAAGCCTTTTGCACAAGGGATAAGGCACGGAAAGACTGACAGGCTACCGCAAACGCTGCCCTTTTGCGGCGAATCGTTCCATTCTGGGCCGATTCGGTGCGTCGGGACCGTTATCTGTTTATAATCAAAGCAATTTTAAAGGATTCGAAGGTGGTTGTATGCTGGATCGTGAAGGCTTTCGCCCGAACGTCGGCATCATCCTCTTGAACGCGCACAACGAGGTGTTTTGGGGCAAACGGCTCCGTGAACATTCCTGGCAGTTTCCGCAAGGGGGCATCAAGTACGGAGAGACCCCCGTGCAAGCGATGTATCGGGAGTTACACGAAGAAACCGGGCTGCTTCCTGAGCACGTCAAGGTGATCGGTCGCACGCGCGACTGGTTGCGTTACGAGGTGCCTGACAAGTTCATCAAGCGCGAAGTACGCGGTCATTACCGCGGCCAGAAACAAATCTGGTTCTTGCTCCGGATGGTAGGACGCGATTGCGACATCTGCTTGCGCGCCACCGACCACCCTGAGTTCGATGCCTGGCGTTGGAACGAGTACTGGGTGCCGCTCGACTGTGTGATCGAGTTCAAGCGGGATGTGTATCAGTTGGCGCTGACGGAGCTATCCCGTTTCATGCGCCGGGCTGCGCCGCGTGCGGAAAAACCTGGCGGGCACCATGGGCCTCGTTATCCCCGGATAGCGTCGTCAATGGAAAGTCCACCGGATTCCACGGTAATGACGGTGACTTCGATAACCACCGTCAGCATCGAAACATCGGTTCACGTCACGATCGCACCCGATTGCGGTCCGGGCTCCGGGTCAGCGGCTGAAGTAGACGCCGAGTCGGAACACGAAGACGAATCGGCCAGCGAAACCCTCGGCTCGCTGTACCGCCCGGGCGTGCGCAATTAACAACTTCATGCGGCTGTCCAGGCCGTCTCTGCTGGCGCGGCTCCTCGAGCCGCGCCAGTATTTCGAGGAAACCATATTGAAAGCAATTGCACTCGTCGTGGCGTGCGTCGCCACCGGCGCCCTGCTGGCTGGTTGCGCCAGCAAACCCACCAATAAAGACGACAGCACATTCGTCTATCTGCTGGACCGGAAAGGCACCTGGGTTGAAAACAAGGTGGACACGTTGCCGCCGCTGCCGCAAGAATCGAATTTGCTGCCTTTCGAAGTGTCGGGCAACACGCCGCTGCAATTCGCAATCGACCGGACTTCGGTTAGCGTCGGTTCCGACGGCGTGGTGCGCTATGTCGTGGTGGTGACCAGCCCGAGCGGCGCGCGCAACGTGAATTACGAAGGGATTCGCTGCGATACGTATGAGACACGTCAGTACGCGGGTTTGAACGCGGACCACGATGGCTGGGACACGACCGTCGCGAACGAATTCAGGCGCATTGAGAACGGCACGCTGAATGCATATCAGGCGTCGCTCTATCAGGATTACATGTGCGCGAACAAGATGCCGACAGGCAACGCGCAGCAGATCGTTGAGAACATTCGCTACAAACGCACGGCAGCCTCGTTGATCCATTGAGACGCCGGCAGGTTGGCCTGATGTGAATCCGAATACGCGTTGAATATAAAAAAGCCGCTCCACGGAAAGTTGGAGCGGCTTTTTTACGTGCTCGTCGCGAGGGTCAGGCAGTGACTAAACCAGTACCAGGTTGTCGCGATGGATCAATTCAGGCTCCAGCATGTAGCCGAGCACCGATTCAATCTCGCCACTCGGACGCCGTTGGATCAGCTTCGTCTCCGCGCTGCTGTAGTTGGTCAGGCCGCGCGCCACTTCGAGCCCCGCCGCGTTCAGGCAGGCAATAACCTCACCGCGCGCAAACGCGCCATGCACGCCGACAATACCAATCGGCAGCAAACTCTTGCCGCCACCGGTCAGCTTTTCAACCGCGCCGTCGTCGATAACCACGTGGCCGCGCACCTGCAGGTGGTCGGTCATCCATTGTTTGCGGGCGGCCATCCGCGCCGTGCGTGCAATCAATTGCGTGCCGATTGCTTCACCCGATGCGAGTCGGGACAACACATCCGCCTCACGCCCACTCGCTATCACCGTATTCGCGCCGCTGTGAGCGGCGCGTTTGGCGGCGAGAATCTTGGTCAGCATGCCGCCCCGGCCAAGGCTCGAACCCGCACCACCCGCCATGGCTTCGAGTTCCGGCGCACCAGCATCGGCCTCCTGAACCAGCGTGGCGTTCGGATCCTTGCGCGGATCAGCGGTGAAAAGACCTTGCTGATCGGTAAGGATGATGAGCGCATCGCCTTCGATCAGATTGGCGACCAGCGCACCTAGCGTGTCGTTGTCGCCGAACTTGATTTCGTCGGTAACGACCGTGTCGTTTTCATTGATGATTGGCACCACGCCGAGACGCAACAGCGTCAGCAACGTGGAGCGCGCGTTCAGATAGCGTTCGCGGTCGGCAAGATCGGCGTGCGTCAGCAGAATCTGCGCGGTTTGAATGGAGTGTTCGGCAAAGCGGCTTTCGTAGACCTGCGCGAGGCCCATTTGACCGACAGCCGCGGCCGCCTGCAATTCGTCGATTTCGCGCGGCCTTTTGGTCCAGCCAAGCCGCTGCATTCCTTCAGCGATGGCGCCCGAGCTAACCAGCACCACTTCCTTGCCTTGTGCACGCAACGCGGCAATCTGCGCGGCCCAGCGGCCGATCGCAGCATGATCGAGGCCGCGCCCGTCATTCGTGACAAGGCTCGAACCGACTTTCACTACCAATCGCCGTGAATCTGCGATGACGGAACGCATTGTGCGCAGTCTCCCAAGATAACGCGTGATGCAAGCCGGCAGCACGCAGAGGCCGCCGGCGCTCGAGCTTTTTTATTCCTGCGGATCGACGCTGGACTCGTCTGCCGCGGCCGCTGCTGCCGGCTTTTCGCGGAAACGCACGTCGGCGGCGAGATCTTCGGCTTCCGCCTGGCGCTGTGCATCCGAATGCGCGGCGATGTGGTCGAACACTGCGTAGCAGAGGTTTTCACAACCCTGGCCGGTCAGCGCCGAGATTTCGAACACCGGACCTTCCCAGCCGAAGCCTTCCAAGAACGCCGAAACACGTGCTTCGCGTTCGTCTTCGGGCACCATATCGAGCTTGTTCAGCACGAGCCAGCGCGTTTTTTCATACAGCAGTTCGTCGTACTTGCGCAGCTCGTTGACGATCGCCTTGGCTTCCGCGACCGGATCGACCGCCTCGTCGAACGGTGCGAGGTCGATGATGTGCAGCAACAAGCCCGTGCGTTGCAGATGTCGCAAGAACTGGTGACCAAGACCCGCGCCTTCTGCCGCGCCTTCGATCAGACCAGGAATGTCGGCGATCACAAAGCTGCGGCTCGGCCCGACGCGAACCACGCCGAGGTTCGGCGCGAGCGTCGTGAACGGGTAGTCGGCGATCTTCGGCTTCGCGTTCGACACCGACGAAATAAAGGTCGACTTGCCTGCGTTCGGCATGCCGAGCAGACCGACGTCGGCCAGCACCTTCAACTCGAGGCGCACCATGCGGCGCTCGCCCGGCTTGCCGTCGGTCTTCTGACGCGGCGCGCGGTTCGTACTGGATTTGAAATGCAGGTTACCGAGACCGCCCGCACCGCCTTGCGCGATTTGCACGCTCTGGTTGTGCTCGGTCAGGTCGGCAATCAGCTCGCCCGTTTCCATGTCGGTGATGGTCGTGCCAACCGGCATGCGCAGCGTGATGTCATCGCCGCCCTTGCCGTAGCAGTCCGCGCCACGGCCGTTTTCGCCGTTGCGCGCCAGATGTTTTTTCGCGTACCGGTAGTCGATCAGCGTGTTGATGTTGCGGTCTGCGATCGCGATCACGCTGCCGCCCCGGCCGCCATCGCCACCATCAGGGCCGCCGAACGGAACGAACTTCTCGCGGCGCATCGACGCGCTGCCATCCCCTCCGTCGCCGGCGATGACTTCAATCCTCGCTTCGTCAATGAACTTCATGCGTAACTCCGTCCCGTGGTGTACTGCCAGATGGTGCTGCTAGATTTAATGCTGCTTTGTACTGCCAGATGCTTGAAATGCTATTTTGCCGCGCCCGCCGCACGTTGATCAATTGGCCGAACGGCATAGGACCGAAGGCAATCGACCGTCGCGAATCCGGCAAAGCGCTGCAATAAAAAAAGCCCCGCTAACTTCGCGGGGCCTTTTTTCGGTCCTGAAGCCCGTGCCTGACTAACTCAGACTGCTGCCGGGACGACGTTGACCATGTGCTTCTTCGCTGCGCCTTTCGTCGAGAAATTGACGTGGCCGTCCGTCAGCGCGAACAAGGTGTGATCCTTGCCGATGCCGACGTTTTCGCCCGGGTGCATACGCGTGCCACGTTGACGAACGATGATGCCGCCAGCGTTGATAGCCTGACCGCCATAAACCTTCACGCCGAGACGCTTCGATTCAGAGTCGCGGCCGTTGCGGGATGATCCGCCTGCCTTTTTGTGTGCCATTTGATTTGCTCCTTAACCGGTGCGCTTACGCGTTGATCGCGTCGATGCGCAGTTCGGTATAGTTCTGGCGGTGGCCGCCATGCTTCTGGTAGTGCTTCCGGCGACGCATCTTGAAGATGGTCACTTTTGCGTGACGACCTTGCGACACGACGGTAGCCTTGACGGAAGCCCCACTGACCAGCGGCGTACCGAACTTAATCGATTCGCCTTCGCCCACTGCGAGAACCTGGTCGAGCGTGATTTCAGCGTCAATGTCTGCCGGTATCTGTTCTACTTTAAGTTTTTCGCCGACGGCAACTTTATACTGCTTGCCACCGGTTTTTATGACCGCGTACATTGAGAACCTCACTCTGTGTTCATTTTTTCCACGCACCGCGCGCGGAAACCCGTGATTATACATAGAGTTAGCTGCTCGGTCAAAACTCATTGCAAGCCGCCGTGCATAATGCCCGCACCCTGCCGCACAGCCCGGCGCGCGGGTTCTGACGCGGCTTCGAACGCGCCGCGCCGCAGCCTGCGACCCGGAACTGTCGCGATTCGCCTTATAATTCGCGGCACTACCCAATTCAGCCATCATGTCGTCGACTGCCACCCCCTCCTCAAACGCCGCCAGCCTGCTCGCTCCGATCGCCGAAGACATGCAGCAGGTCAATCGCGTCATCAGGCACCGTCTCGCGTCCGACGTGATGCTGATCAATCAGATTTCCGAGTACATCATCAGCGCCGGCGGCAAGCGGCTGCGGCCAGCGCTGCTGTTGCTGGTGGCCGGTGCGCTGGGTGAAACCACGGGACATCGCCATGAACTGGCCGCTGTCGTCGAATTCATTCACACGGCGACTCTGCTGCACGACGACGTTGTCGACGAATCCGATCTGCGGCGCGGCCGTCAGACCGCCAATGCGCTGTTCGGCAACGCCGCGAGCGTGCTGGTCGGCGACTTTTTGTACTCGCGCTCCTTCCAGATGATGGTCGGCGTGGGCAAGATGCGGGTCATGGAGATTTTGTCCGAGGCGACCAACGTCATCTCCGAAGGCGAAGTTCTGCAACTGCTGAACATGCATGACGCCGATGTCGACGAAGCCCGCTATATGCAGGTGATCCGCTACAAGACTGCCAAGCTGTTCGAGGCCGCGGCCCAACTCGGTGCGGTGCTGGCCGGTTCGGACGCGAAAATCGAGGCAGCCGCAGCGGAGTTCGGCCGCCGGATCGGTACAGCTTTCCAGATCATGGACGACTGGCTCGACTACACGGGCACGGCTGAATCCATGGGCAAGAATGCCGGCGACGATCTTCGTGAAGGCAAACCCACGCTCCCGCTGATCTATCTGATCGAACGCGGCACGCCGGAGCAGTCGGCGCTGGCGCGCGAAGCCATCGAACAAGGCGGCACGGATCGCTTCGACACGATTTTCGAGGCGATCACCCGTTCAGGCGCCTTGGATCACACGCTCGAATGCGCAAAACAGGAAGCTCAAGCAGCCGCAGCAGCAATTTCTTCATTTCCTGATTCCATTTTTAAAGATACCCTGCTAGAATTATGTTCTTACTCGACGGCAAGACAGTCTTGAACGAGACTGAAACACCGTAAGAGTCCAGCAGTAGAAATCGGGGTGTAGCTTAGCCTGGTAGAGCGCTACGTTCGGGACGTAGAGGCCGGAGGTTCGAATCCTCTCACCCCGACCAGATTTGCCTTGTTAGTTCAAGGCTCGAAAAACCGCCCAGCTTGCTCGGCGGTTTTTTGTTTTTCAACGCAGCTTTTGCGTCGGCCGCACATGCACTCGGCGAGCAATGCTGTTTGGCCGCCGCCGCCCGCTCAGGCGGCTCGCGCAGCCCCCTCTGCTATATTCTCTCCATCCTCTCCCCTATCCTTCACGACGCGTGGAACAACTTCCCTTATGGGCGCAGATTGGCGCCGTCTTTCTGCTGCTTGTCTGTTCGAGCTTCTTCTCGATTTCCGAAACGGCGATGATGGCGATCAACCGCCATCGCCTGAAACACCTTGCAAGTAAGAACGCACTTGGCGCCAGGACCACTCAAGGTCTGCTGGCGCATACCGATCAACTGTTGAGCGTCGTGCTGATCGGCAACAATCTGTTCAATACGATCATTCCGGTACTGACTACGTCGATCGCATTGCATACGTTCGGACGCAACAACGTAGTGCTGTCGATCGCGACCGGCATCGTCGCGTTCCTGATCATCGTGTTCGCGGAAATCACGCCGAAGATCGTCGGCGCAACGTTCCCTGAGAAAATCGCGCTGCCGGCGAGCCTGTTGATCGCGCCGATGATGCGCGTCGCCAAACCGCTCGTCTGGATCGTCAATCTGTTCGCGAACGGCATTCTGCGTGTGCTGCACATCAACACGAAAGGCGCACGCGACCAGCGTCTCTCGACCGAAGAATTGCGCTCCATCGTGCTCGAATCCGGCAGCTTCATGCCGACCAAGCACCGCAGCATTCTGCTGAACCTGTTCGACCTCGAAAACATTTCCGTCGACGACGTGATGATTCCGCGTCGCCGTATCGAGGCACTCGATTTCGATGCGCCGTTCGAACAGATCCTCCATCAACTCGAAACCTGCTATCACAACAAGCTGATCGTCTATCAAGGCGACATCGACCGGGTGCTGGGCGTGCTGCATGTTCGCAAGACGCTGGCCGCCTTGCATAACCAGGAGCTTGAGCGCGAAACACTGCGCGAACTATTGGCCGAACCGTATTTCGTTCCCTCCGGCACGCCCGTATTCCAGCAACTTCAATACTTCCAGGAGAGCCGTCATCGCACGGCGCTGGTCGTCAACGAATATGGCGAACTTCAGGGTCTCGTCACGCCTGAAGACATCATCGAAGAACTGATCGGTGAGTTCACGACGTCGATTCCCCGTAGCGCCAATTCACGCGGCGGCTGGAACGAGAGCGGCGAATGCATCGTCGCGGGCAGCATGCCGTTGCGCGAACTGAATCGCTGGCTGCAAATCACGCTGCCGACCGACGGGCCGAAGACGCTCAACGGCCTGATCCTCGAAATTCTCGAAGACATTCCCGACGGTGACGTGTGCGTGCAGATCGGCGATATCAAACTCGAAGTCATGCGCAGCGACGATCAGGCGATTCGCACCGTCAAACTGTTTAAACCGCCGGCACGCGCAAAGGCCGGTAAGGCGCTGCTGGGCTAGCTTCCCGGCTTGGGGCCACGACTGATTCGCCCAGCTTCGCATAGCGGCGAGACTCGCGCCATTAGCCGAATGGCCGAGTGGCACTAAGCCACCTCCTCGCCGGAAGATGACGCCATCGTGTTCAACAGGCGGCTCATCACCGGTCTCTCATGCAAACGTCTTTTCCTAACGCAGTTGCCTCGCCGCGGTCGAGCTCGCTCGACCGCGAAGGCGCGGCCAGGCCGAAACCCCATGCGTTCGCGGGCGAGGCCAATGCGGCGAATCCTGCCGCGAATCGCGCCGTAGCCAACCCATCCGCCAATTCAGCTAGCAACGCGGACCCCGACAACGCCCCCGCCGTCCGTCTCCTGACCGACACCTTGCAGGAAGCCACCCGTCGCAACGCATCCGATCTACATATTGAACCGGCGGAACACGGCTGGCGCGTGCGCCTGCGAATCGACGGCGTGCTGCATGAAATTCCGCAGCCGCCCGCGCATCTGCGAGACGCATTTATTACGCGTGTGAAAGTGCTGGCGCGCATGGATATCGCCGAGCGGCGAGTGCCGCAAGACGGGCGGTTGCGCATCGCCACGTCGCCGGGTCGCGTCGAGGACTATCGTGTCAATTCGCTGCCCACGCTGTTTGGTGAAAAGCTGGTGTTGCGCCGTCTCGACGCACTACCGGCAGATCTTTCACTCGACACGCTCGGTCTGAATCCGCGCCAACGCGAGACGCTTGATGCCGCGATTCGTGCGCCTCACGGTCTGGTGCTCGTCACGGGCCCTACTGGCAGCGGCAAGACGTTGTCGCTCTACTGCTTCCTGAATCTTCTGAATGGTGAAGCGACCAATCTGTGTTCGGTGGAAGATCCAGCGGAAATTCAGCTCGCCGGCATCAATCAGGTCAGTGTGCGCGAAAAGGCCGGACTGACTTTCGCGGTAGCGCTCCGCGCGTTTTTGCGGCAGGACCCCGACGTCATCATGGTCGGCGAAATCCGTGACCACGAAACTGCGGACGTCGCCGTAAAAGCCGCGCAAACCGGCCACCTCGTGCTGTCGACTTTGCATACGAACGACGCACCCGCAGCGGTCGCCCGTCTGATCGATATTGGCGTCGAGCCGTACAACCTGGCGGCCGCACTGAGGATGGTGACGGCGCAGCGGCTGGTCCGGCGCCTGTGCGTCGCTTGCCGTGCGCCCGCGTCACAATCGTCGGCCGCGCTGCGAGCGGCAGGCTTCGACGAAGACCAGCTCGAAGGCTGGCAGCCCTACGCGGCGGTCGGCTGCGCGGCCTGCCACGGTATCGGCTACCGCGGACGCGTCGGCGTTCATCAGGTGATGCCCGTCTCCGATGCCATGCGTGAACTGATCGTGGCAAGCGCCGGCTCGCATGAGCTTGCACGGCTCGCGCGAACCGAACAGGTCGACACTTTGCGCGACGCCGCATTGGCGCGAGTGCGCGACGGCACTACCAGTCTCTCCGAGGCATTGGCTGCCACCGAGGTCGCATGAGCCCAACGCCAACACATCGACCGTCCATTGCCGATACGCACTTCAAATGGCGAGGCGCCAACGCCGACGGCATCCACAAGAACGGCACGCTCATAGCGCCGGACGCTGCTGCCGCGCGCGCCATGCTCAAGCGCGACCATCTGTTCGTCATTGAACTGACCGCGCACGGAACGGCATCGAGTCCGAAAGCACGCGCCACAGAGGTCACCCTGTTCACGCGTCAACTCGCGAGTTTGTTGCGAGCGGGTTTGCCGCTTGCGCCCGCGCTGGATCTGCTAGCGCAGGCGCAGTCTTCGAACCGGCAAGGCATGCCGCGAATAGTCGGCGCGTTGGCCCGCGACATCACCGGCGGCTTGCGTTTCTCGGCGGCATTGCAGCGGCACCCGGGGCAATTCAACGTGCTGTATTGCCAGCTTGTCGAAGTTGGTGAAGCAGCCGGCGCACTCGCCGCCGTTCTCGCCCGTATCGCGGAAGACCGCGAGCGCGCCGCCGCGCAACGCGCAAAAGTGCGCGCGGCACTCACCTATCCTGCTGCGATTCTGTTGCTGGCAATGGCGATTACCGCGGCATTGCTCGTGTGGGTGGTGCCGACTTTCAAACAGATCTTCGACGGATTCGGCGCAAAGCTTCCGGCGCCGACACAGTTCGTGCTCGCGTTATCGGCGGGCGCGGCGCGCTGGAGCGTGCCGTTGTTCGTCATGATCTTCGCATTGTCTTCGGCCGTGACGTTTCTGCTCCGGCGTTCCGAAATGGCACGTATCCGGTTCGCGCGTCTGTCGCTCAAAATGCCTGTTGCTGGCCCGTTGCTGAGCACGTTGTGCGCGGCACGCTGGAGCCGCGCGCTGGGCACGTTGCTGTCGGCGGGAACGCCTTTGGCCGATGCATTCGACTCGTTGACTCATGCCACCGGCAACGCTTTTTTCGATCGCGCCACCACGGAAATCGCCGCGCGCTTGCGGCGCGGCGAGCGGCTAGCTGCAGCGATGCGTGCGGAGCGCTGTTTTCCGCCGGAGGTCGTGCAGCCGGTCGCCGTCGCCGAAGAGTCCGGTGCGCTCGACACCATGCTGATCGACATAGCATCGCTCGCAGATCGTCAGGTAGATGAAAAGATTGGCACACTGGCCAGCTTGTGCGAACCGCTTGTCATCGTGGTGCTGGGCGCGCTGGTCGGCGGGCTTGTAATCGCGATGTATCTTCCCATTATTCAACTCGGCAACGTGGTGTAGGATCGCAGCCGAATCCATCCCTTATCTATGCGGGCTCCTCTTTCATTCGTGCCAGAAACCTCTTCCAGCCTGCTCTCGGGCTTATTGCCCGAGCACTTCACAAGCGCTCTCGGCGCGGCGTTCGGCAGCTTGCCTAGCGGCCTGCAATTTGCGTTCGCGATCGTGTTCGGCCTTGTGATCGGCAGCTTCCTGAATGTGGTCGTGCATCGTCTGCCGATCATGCTGGAGCGTGCCTGGCGCGATGAAATCCGCGAGTCCACTGAACAGCCGCCCGAAGACGACGGTCTGCCGGCGCGCTACAACCTGTGGGTGCCGCGCAGTGCATGTCCTCATTGCGGCCACGTTCTGAGCGCGTGGGAAAATTTGCCGGTACTGAGTTACGTGCTCTTGCGCGGGCGTTGCTCGGCTTGCAAAACGCGCGTGAGCCTGCGCTACCCGTTGCTTGAAATCGCAACCGCAGCGCTTGCCACCGGTTCGCTCGCGACGTTCGGTCCAACTCTAATCGCGCTCGCCGCTTTTAGCCTCTGCGCGACGTTGCTTGCGATGAGCGCGATCGATATCGACACCCATCTGCTGCCCGACTCGATGACGCTGCCACTCCTCTGGGCTGGTCTCATCGTCAATTTCGGCGGCACGTTTGCGAACCTGCACGATGCCGTGCTCGGCGCTATCTTCGGCTACCTGGTGCTGTGGGCCGTGCATTGGCTATTCAAGCTGGTGCGTGGTGTTGAAGGCATGGGTTATGGCGACTTCAAATTACTGGCGGCACTCGGCGCGTGGCTCGGTTGGGCCGCGCTCCCGCAGATAGTCCTGGTCGCGGCAGTGACCGGCGCAGTCGTGGGCCTCGCGGCAACATGGAGAGGCCGCATGCGCTTCGAAGAACCGTTGCCATTCGGACCGTTTCTCGCTGCGGGTGGCGCGCTCACGCTGTTCTTCGGCACGCCGCTTTACCTGGCTCTGGGAGGCTGAACCATGTTTGTCGTGGGACTGACCGGTGGCATCGGCAGCGGCAAATCGACCGTTGCAGACCTGTTCGCCGCGCACGGTGTACCGCTCGTCGACACCGACCTGATCGCGCATCGCATCACCGCGCCGCGTGGTCTTGCAATGCCGCAGATTGCCGCCGAATTCGGCGAGGCGTTCGTTGCTCCAGACGGCTCGCTCGATCGCGCCCAGATGCGTGCGCTTGTCTTCAGCGACGAGGGCGCGCGCAAACGCCTCGAAGCAATCACACATCCACTGATTCGTGCAGAGACCGAACGCGAACAGCACGAAGCGCAAGGACCGTACGTGATCATCGTGGTGCCGCTGCTGGTCGAATCCGGTAGCTGGAAAAATCGCGTGAACCGCGTGCTCACCGTCGATTGCAGTGTAGAAACACAAATTGCGCGCGTGATGAATCGCAACGGCTTCAGCCGCGAACAGGTGCTAGCTATCATCGCGCGTCAGGCTACACGTGAAGCCCGTCTCGCCGCCGCCGACGACGTGATAGATAACGACAACGCCCCGCTCGAATTGCTGGAAACGCAGGTCGAAGCGCAGCATCGCGTGTACCTGTCGCTCGCGAATACGTGAAAGCGGCTGCTGCGTTTTGCGACAGCGCACGAATCGAAAGGTGAATCGAAGCGCACGTCGAAGCACGCAGAAACCGCTGGAAACAGGAGAAAAAAGTTGCAAAAGCGCGCGGAAAAAGTGCGTGATTGCTAGGGTAGTCTCACGGCATTAGAATGTTCTGCATTCCCGTCACCGACCACGCCCGAGGCGAGCCCGCTTGATCCTTTACGAGTATCCCTTCAACGAGCGAATCCGGACGCTATTGCGCCTCGAAGACCTGTTCGAGCGCTTCACGTTCTTTCTGACTCAGGAAGACGCCAGAGAGCATCACGTCGCACTGACAACGTTGTTCGAAATCTCAGAGGTCGCGGGTCGCGCAGATCTGAAGTCCGATCTGATGAAGGAACTCGAGCGTCAACGGCAAACACTGGCGCCGTTTCGCGGCAATCCGGGAATCGAGCAGAACGCCCTGGAAGCGGTGCTCGGCGAAATCGAACAGACCCTGGCGGGACTTTCGCAGATGCAGGGCAAGACCGGCCAGCATCTTGCAGACAACGAGTGGCTCGCCAGCATTCGCAGCCGCGCAATTATTCCCGGTGGCACCTGCAAGTTTGACTTGCCGTCCTACTACGCGTGGCAGCAGATCCATCCCGATCAGCGTCGTCAGGACATCGCGAAGTGGGTCACTCCGCTTCTGCCGTTGCGCGATGCGGCCATCATCGTGCTGCGGCTCGCGCGTGAGTCCGGTCAGGCGTCGAAGGTCATGGCAATGCAGGGTAGCTATCAGCAAATGCTGTCCGGCCGCTCGTATCAACTGATGCAGGTTCGCGTGTCGCCCGAGTTGCGGGTGATTCCCGAGGCAAGCGCCAACAAGTACATGCTGTGGGTGCGTTTCACTGTGCAGGACGGCGATCTGCGTCCGCGTGCCGTGGATGTCGACGTGCCTTTCCAACTCACGCTTTGTAGCCTGTAAGCTGGGCGTCAGCGCGCGCCGCAGACTCGCTTCGCATGGGGCGCGCCTTTAAACCGACGCGAAAAGCCCCTATATTCGTTACTTGTTCCGTTTGCGATTGATTGCCTGACCGTATGCCTACTGTCGTCAAATGCCCTACATGCGGCAAGGATGTCCGCTGGACCCCTGAAAACCGCTTTCGTCCGTTCTGCTCCGACCGTTGCAAGCAGATCGATCTCGGCGCCTGGGCCGCTGAGAAATACAAGATTGGCGGGACCGATCAGGAAGCGTCGTCGGATGAGACGCCTGATGGGGATTTCCACCCGCATTGAGTTCGGCCCTGATCTGGCTGCTACCGTGGCAGCCAGATACCGTGCGGGCAGGCGCTGCTGCTGATGCATGCGCCAGCAAACGCCCACTACCGCGCGGATCAGCCTTTCAGCTCTTTTCAGCCGCGAGCCATTCCAGCACAGGAATAGTCGCCGGCAATAGCGGCTCGACGTCCGCCGGCAACGTCTGCCAGACAAAAGCCTGACCTTCGCGACCGTGCGGCTCGCCGGACCACTGCGTCACCTTGCAGAAAAACAGCCGCACATACGCGTGCGGGTAATCGTGTTCGAGCGTATGCCACAGGTGGCTCGCCTTCACGTCGATACCCAGTTCTTCGTGCAACTCACGAGCAAGCGCGGCTTCGACTGACTCGCCCGCCTCCAGCTTGCCGCCCGGAAACTCCCAGTAGCCTTCATATGGCTTGCCAACCGGGCGCTGCGCCAACAGATAGCGCCCATCCGGCTGAACCAGCACGCCGACAGCCACTTCCGTCACCTTGCGGCCGGCGGCGTTTTTCTGCGTGTCGCTCATACCGGGTTCTTCCGGCCGGACCAGTCGCGTGCGAACTGCCACGCCACGCGCCCCGAACGCGAGCCGCGTTCGAGCGCCCACACCAGTGCATCGCCGCGCGCCGCTTCGACTTCAGCGTCGTCGCAACCAAAATGCTTCAGCCAATGGCCGATGATCGACAGGTAATCGTCCTGCTTGAACGGATAGAAGCTGACCCACAGCCCGAAGCGCTCGGACAGGGAAATCTTTTCTTCGACCAGTTCGCCAGGGTGAATTTCGCCGTCTGACGTGTGCTTGTACGTCTCGTTGTCGCTCATGTATTCGGGCAACAGGTGACGGCGGTTCGATGTCGCGTAGATCAGCACGTTGTCGGACTGCGCGGCGATCGAGCCGTCGAGCGCGACCTTCAGCGCCTTGTAGCCCGACTCGCCGTCTTCAAACGACAGGTCGTCGCAGAACACCACGAAGCGCTCCGGCCGCTGCGCGATCAGATCGACGATGTCGCCGAGATCGTGCAGATCGTCCTTATCGACTTCGATCAGACGCAGGCCGTCTTTCGCGTACGCGTTCAGGCAAGCCTTGATCAGCGACGACTTGCCGGTACCGCGCGCGCCCGTCAGCAGCACATTATTGGCCGGCTGCTTGTGCACGAATTGACGCGTGTTTTGCTCGATCAGACCTTTCTGGCGATCGATGTTCTGCAGGTCGTCAAGCGTGATCGACGAAATGGCCGGCACCGGTTGCAGATAGCCGCGCCCCTGGCGCTTGCGCCAGCGAAACGCCACCGCCGCCGACCAGTCGATTTCCGGCGCGGCAGGCGGAAGCATCGCTTCCAGGCGGACGAGCACAGCTTCGGCCCGGGTCAAAAACTGTTCGAGTTTGTCCATGACAGTGAAGTAAGCGGCCGAAGCCGCGTATTAAACCTGATTACGAACGATAGTCGGCGTTGATGCTCACGTAGTCGTGCGACAGATCGCAAGTCCAGATCGTGGCTTGCGCATCGCCGCGGCCGAGTACGACGCGAATGCCGATCTCGCTCTTCTTCATGACGCGCTGACCGTCTTCTTCACGGTAGGCCGGATTGCGGCCGCCAGCAGTGGCAACCAGCACGTCGTCCAGATACAGATCGATCTTGCCGACGTCGAGATCGTCCACGCCGGCATAGCCGATGGCCGCCAGAATGCGGCCGAGATTGGGGTCCGATGCGTAGAAGGCCGTCTTCACGAGCGGCGAGTGGCCGATCGCGTAGGCGATCTTGCGGCATTCGTCCACGTTCGAGCCGCCTTCGACATGCACGGTCATGAATTTCGTCGCGCCTTCGCCGTCGCGCACGATCAACTGAGCGAGGGTTTGGGCGACTTCGGTCACCGCATCGCGCAACGCTGCATAAGCGGGCGAATCGGTGGAGGTGATCGCCGGCAGGCTCGATTTGCCCGAAGCGATCAGGATGAACGAATCGTTGGTCGAGGTATCGCCATCGATCGTGATGCAGTTGAACGAGCGGTCCGCGACGTGCTTGACCAGCGCGTCGAGCACCGGCTGCGCGACAGCCGCGTCGAACGCGAGGAAGCCGAGCATGGTCGCCATGTTCGGCTTGATCATGCCCGCACCCTTGCTGATCCCGGTCAGCGTGACCGTGTGGCCGTCGATCGTGACCTGGCGCGAGGTGGCTTTGGGCAGCGTGTCCGTGGTCATGATCGCCTGCGCGGCGTCGTACCAGTTCGCTTCCTTGCGGTTAGCCAGCGCGGCCGGCAAACCCGCCTTCAGACGGTCGACCGGCAGCGGCTCCAGAATCACGCCTGTCGAAAACGGCAGCACCTGTTCCGGCGCGATGTCCGCGAGACGTGCGAGTTCGGCGCAGGTTTCGCGCGCCGCCAGCATGCCCGGCTCACCCGTGCCCGCGTTCGCGTTGCCGGTGTTGATCACCAGCGCGCGGATCGGCTTGCCGCCCCCGCGCACGCGCTCCAGATTCTCACGGCAAACCGTCACCGGCGCCGCGCAAAAACGGTTCAACGTGAACGCACCGGCTACGGTCGCGCTTTCGTCGACGGTAATGACGAGCACGTCCTTGCGGTTCGGCTTGCGGATATTCGCCTCCGCCCAGCCAAGCGAAACGCCGGCGACAGGGTGGAGTTGAGCGGGATCGATCGAAGGGAAATTGACAGCCATGGTCGCGACCTGTCGAAGAAAATGCCGGCAGGCGCCGGCATTAGGGAAACGGAAACTGATGGCTCGGGCAGGTTGCCGAACCACCGCGAAATCTGATGCGAAACTACAGCGAAGCACAGGGTAAAACGACGCGGCGCGCTCGGGAGCGCGCCGCTTTCGGCATTACACGATCTTGCCGTGGCACTGCTTGTACTTCTTGCCGCTGCCGCATGGGCACGGGTCGTTACGGCCGACCTTCGGCACGTTGTCCGCGCTCACGTTGGCCGTTACTTGCGACGACGAGCCGTGGCTCATCGCGTCGCCGATCATCGCAGCGGTGGCCGCTTCTGCAGCAACCGGGGCGGCGGCGGCTGCCGCTTCAGCGAACTCGGCGTGACGAAACTCGACGTTCTCGAGATGGCCGCCCTGCTCTTCCAACTGATCGGCTACGTCTTCCAACTGTTCCGGCGACTGGATCTGCACGTTCATCACCACGCGGGTGACTTCGAGCTTCACGGCGTCGAGCATCGCGGCGAACAGTTCGAACGCCTCGCGCTTGTATTCCTGCTTCGGATTCTTCTGCGCGTAACCGCGCAGATGGATGCCCTGACGCAGGTGGTCGAGCGCAGCCAGATGTTCGCGCCAGCTACGGTCCAGCGTTTGCAGCATGATCGAGCGTTCGAACGAGCTGAACGACTCGCGGCCGACCAGTTCGACCTTTGCTTCGTACGCTTCGTCCGCTGCGGCTTCGACTGCTTCGAGAATTTCGTCCGCGCTGATCGAATTCGACTCGTTGATCATTTCCTGAATCGCGAGGTCGAGCTGCCATTCGTTGCGCAGCACTTCTTCGAGTTCAGGCACGTCCCACTGTTCTTCGATGCTGCCTGCCGGCACGAACTGATGAACGATATCGGCGATCACGCCATGACGCATTGCGCCGATGGTTTCCGTGATGTCGTTCGCTTCGAGCAATTCATTGCGCTGCTGGTAGATCACCTTGCGTTGATCGTTCGACACATCGTCGTATTCGAGCAATTGCTTGCGAACGTCGAAGTTGCGCGCTTCAACTTTGCGCTGCGCCGATTCGATGGAGCGCGACACGATGCCCGCTTCGATCGCCTCGCCTTCCGGCATCTTCAGGCGATCCATGATTGCGCGCACGCGGTCGCCCGCGAAAATGCGCAGCAGCGGATCTTCCAGCGACAGATAGAAGCGCGACGAACCCGGGTCGCCCTGACGGCCGGCACGGCCGCGCAGCTGGTTGTCGATGCGGCGCGATTCGTGACGTTCGGTGCCGATAATGTGCAGACCGCCAGCGGCCTTCACCTGATCGTGCAGCGCTTGCCACTCGTCGTGAATCTTCGCGATACGGCGCTGCTTTTCGTCGTCGGAGAGCGTTTCGTCCTTTTCGAGGAACGACGCCTGCTTTTCCGCATTGCCGCCGAGCACGATGTCGGTACCGCGACCGGCCATGTTGGTGGCGATCGTGATGCGCTTCGGACGGCCCGCTTCAGCGACGATTTCCGCTTCACGTGCGTGCTGCTTCGCGTTCAGCACCTCGTGCGACAGACCGGCCTGCTTCAGCAGATGCGACAGCAGTTCCGAGTTTTCAATCGATGTCGTACCGACCAGCACCGGCTGACCGCGCTCATAGCAGTCGCGGATGTCGCGGATCACCGCGTCATAACGCTCCTTGGCGGTCTTGTAGATCTGATCCTGCTTGTCGATCCGCTTCGGCGGACGGTTGGTCGGGATCACGACCGTTTCGAGACCGTAGATCTCGTTGAATTCGTACGCTTCCGTATCCGCCGTACCGGTCATGCCGGACAGCTTCGCGTACATGCGGAAGTAGTTCTGGAACGTGATCGACGCGAGCGTCTGGTTCTCGCTCTGGATCTTGACGTGTTCCTTCGCCTCGACGGCCTGGTGTAGGCCATCGGACCAGCGACGACCCGACATCAGACGGCCGGTGAATTCGTCGACGATCACCACTTCGTTGTTCTGCACCACGTAATGCTGGTCTTTGAAGAACAGCGTGTGTGCGCGCAATGCTGCGTACACGTGGTGCATCAGCGTGATGTTTTGCGGCGCGTAAAGGCTCTCGCCTTCGCCGATCAGGCCCCACTCGGCGAGCAGACGCTCGGCCTTTTCGTGGCCCGATTCGGTCAGGAAAACCTGACGGCCTTTCTCGTCCAGCGTGTAATCGCCCGGCTTTTCGACGCCGGTGCCGTCCGCCTTCTCTTCGCCGATCTGGCGTTCGAGCAGCGGCGGCAGCGCATTCATGCGCACGTAGAGTTCGGTGTGATCTTCGGCCTGGCCGGAGATAATCAGCGGCGTGCGGGCTTCGTCGATCAGGATCGAGTCGACCTCGTCGACCACCGCGAAATTCAGCGCTCGCTGCACGCGCGCGTCGGTCTCGTAGACCATGTTGTCGCGCAGGTAGTCGAAGCCGAATTCGTTATTCGTGCCGTACGTGATGTCGGCAGCGTAGGCCTGCTGCTTCGCCTCGTGGTCCATCTGCGACAGGTTGATACCCACCGACAGACCGAGGAAGTTGTACAGACGCGCCATCCATTCGGCGTCGCGCTGTGCCAGGTAATCGTTGACCGTGACGACGTGCACGCCGCGGCCCGACAACGCATTCAGATACACCGGCAGCGTAGCGACAAGGGTCTTGCCCTCGCCCGTGCGCATTTCGCCGATCTTGCCGTAGTGCAGGACCATGCCGCCGATCAGCTGCACGTCGAAGTGGCGCATTTTCAGCACCCGCTTGCTGGCCTCGCGGCAGACCGCAAAAGCTTCCGGCAACAGCTTGTCGAGCGATTCGCCGCTCGCGACGCGCTGGCGGAATTCACCCGTTTTGGCGCGCAGTTGATCGTCCGTCAATTGCTCGATCTGCGGTTCGAGCGCATTGATCGCCGCGACGGTCTTTTGATATTGCTTGACTAGCCGCTGGTTGCGGCTGCCAAAAATCTTCTGTAGAAAACCGGTGGTCATCGGATCGGTGTCTGCGTCGCGGCTTCGGCTGGGTTGCGCGGTGCCGATCGTACCGATCGTGCACTGCGCTCCGGGGTCGGAAGGGCCTCGGCGGCTTAGTCCAAGAGTGAATTCGAATCGGGCATTTTAGCACGCGCCCCCGGCCGCGCCTGTGTCAGAGGCGCTACGTTGGCCTTGTGGACAATGCCCGCTGCGTCGGCTTGTGACCGTACGACTCGAGCCGGGCTGGCGTGCATCCCGCGCGGTACAATCGCGGCGTGAACGCGCAATAGGGTGCGAACACGCCCTTATTTACAAACATGAGCCGTTTTCCGTCCTTTTCAAGGCCGCCGCCGCAGCAGTTCAAAGCGCGCCGCCCGCAGCCCGTCGCCGAAGTGCTGAATCGCACGGATGCGTACGCGGCGCTGCGCGCGGGCGTCGAGCAAATTGCCGCGCTGGAAAAGGATTTGCGCTCGCTGCTGCCCGATTATCTGGCGACGAGCGTGGAGCCGGGCTTTATCAAGGACGGCGTGCTGGCGCTGTTTGCCGCGCACAACGCGCTCGCTGCGCGGCTGCGACATCTTGAACCACGGCTGCTGTCGGATTTGCAGCAGCGCGGCTGGCCGGTCAATGCGCTGCGAATTCGCGTGCGGCCTCAGCCGGTCAAGGAGCCGCCGCCGGTCAAGCAGGCACGCATGACGCCGGTCGGTGCCGATGCGCTGCATGCGTTGAGCGAATCGCTTGAACCGTCGCCGTTGCAGGAGGCGCTGGCGCGAATGGCGGCCCGGCATCGGAGAAATCGCTAAGGTTGTCGAAGTCGCGCTGAAAACAAAAACGGCCCCGAAGGGCCGTTTTTTTGCTATCTGCTACAGGGGACGTTACGCAAACGCCGTTTGCGTCTCGTACGCAAAGCCGCGCGGTGCCTTCTGCGTGTCGTCGAACGTGACGATTTCGTACGAATCTTCGTGCGCCAGCAGTTCGCGCAGCAATGCGTTGTTTAGACCGTGGCCCGACTTGTACGCGTCGTACGATGCCAGCAACGGATGACCGACCACATACAGGTCGCCGATCGCATCGAGCATTTTGTGCTTCACGAACTCGTCGTCGTAACGCAGACCGTCGTTGTTCAGAATGCGGTATTCGTCGAGCACGATCGCGTTGTCCATGCTGCCACCGCGTGCCAGACCCAGCTCACGCATCATTTCCACTTCGTGCGCAAAACCGAACGTGCGCGCGCGGGCAATCTCGCGCACGTAAGACGTGTTTGCGAAATCCACTTCCAGCGCCTGGCCGGTTTTATCCACAGCCGGATGACGGAAGTCGATCGTGAACTTGAGCTTGAAACCGAAGTACGGGTCGAGACGCGCGAACTTGTCGCCGTCACGAATTTCGACCGGCTTGGTGACCTTGATGAACTTCTTCGCAGCGTTCTGCTGCTCGATTCCAGCCGACTGGATCAGGAACACGAACGAACCCGCGCTGCCGTCCATGATGGGAATTTCTTCAGCGGTGACGTCGACGTAAAGATTGTCGATGCCAAGACCGGCGCAGGCGGACATCAAATGTTCGATGGTCGACACGCGCGCGCCGTCTTTCTGCAACACGGAAGCCAGACGCGTATCACCAATTGCCATCGCCGACGCAGGAATGTCCACCGGCGTGGGCAAATCCACGCGCGAAAAGACGATGCCAGTGTCTGGCGCCGCCGGGCGAAGCGTCAAATTGACCTTCCGACCCGAGTGCAGGCCGATGCCAACTGTCTTGACGATTGTTTTGATAGTGCGCTGCTTCAGCATGGTGATCTTCTATTCGATTGAAAATCCCAATCGGGACTTTTTATTCCATAGCACGAATTATACTCCAATACCCTTGGGGTCGTCGTTGCACGGAACGTATCAATCTGTTTCGCTACATTACCCAATGGGCGCCCGTCAGGGAAAGCGTGACGGGCCGACGTCCCGGAACGGAGGCGTTTCCGGTCGTCGGCCCGCGTAACGGCCTGTCACAAAAGCGTCTTACCACCCGTTGCCCTCGTACAACGCGACAAAACCGCGCGCTGCCAAGGTGAAGGGCGACGCCCGCGCAACTAGCTCAACGTGGCAAGAATGCTTGCTGCATCGCTCACTTCGAATTTGCCGGCAGCCTCGACGTTCAACGTCTTGACCACGCCGTCGTCGACCACCATCGCGTAGCGCTGGGAACGGATTCCCATGCCGCGCGCCGACAAATCCTGCTCCAGACCAAGCGCCCGTGTGAAAGCCGCACTGCCGTCCGCCATCATGCGCACCTTGCCCGAGGCGTGCTGATCGCGTCCCCACGCGCCCATTACGAACGCGTCGTTGACGGACACGCACCAGATCTCGTCGATGCCCGCAGCGCGCAACTGCCCGGCGTGCTCGATATAACCCGGTACATGTTTGGCCGAACAGGTCGGCGTGAACGCGCCCGGCAATCCGAAGATCACCACGCGCCTGCCCGCCGTCTGCTCGCGCACGTCGAAGCTGTTCGGCCCCAACGTGCAGCCCGCCCGCTCATCTTCGACGAATTCGAAGAGCGTTGCGTCGGGCAGCTTGTCACCTGCTTGAATCATGCTCAGTCCTTTGCATCGATGCGAAGCACGCTCGCACGTCGTCGTGTCGCAGTGAAATTGGCATGCAGCCCGTTAAGGCTACGCCGTTCGGCGACAGTCGCCCAATCCGCTTCGCGAATCCGAAGAGGGCAGTTGTCCTTGCCGCGAATCTGACGATACGCGACCTGTTCGCCGTTCACCCGCCACGCTCGTGCATTCGTCCGCCAGCGCTGCACTGCAAAACAACTGCAGCGCGGCAACGAAAGCCTGCTCGCGCGCTCAGTCCGCCTGCTTGCGCAGGAATGCCGGAATGTCGTACGTGTCGACGCCCTTTTCCTGCAGCGCCTGCACATGCGACGCAGCCGTATCGCGCGACGTGCGCCACACAGCCGGCGTGTCCAGCGCGCCGTAGTCGGCCGTAGCCGCGTGCGACGTTGCCGGTGCGTAAGCCGCGTGTTGCATCGTGCCGATCGGCTGATTGTCGGTGCCGGTGCGCAGCAGCGTCATCGGTGCCGATTGCTGCTTCTTCGCCGCACGGCCCAGACCCGTTGCGACGACCGTCACGCGCAGCGCGTCGCCCATTGCATCGTCGTACACCGCGCCGAAAATCACGGTCGCGTCTTCTGCCGCGTAGCTCTTGATCGTGTTCATCACTTCGCGCGTTTCCGACAGACGCAGCGAACGGCTCGACGTGATGTTCACCAGCACGCCACGCGCGCCCGACAGATCCACACCTTCCAGCAGCGGGCTGGCCACAGCCTGCTCGGCGGCCAGACGCGCGCGATCGACACCGGCAACCGTCGCCGTGCCCATCATCGCCTTGCCCTGCTCGCCCATCACCGTTTTCACGTCTTCGAAGTCGACGTTCACCAGACCGTCGACGTTGATGATTTCCGCGATACCGGCCACTGCGTTGTTCAGAACGTCGTCAGCGCACTGGAAGCACTTGTCCATCTCGGCGTCGTCGCCCATCACCTCGAACAGCTTGTCGTTCAGAACGACGATCAGCGAGTCGACGTGATCCTCCAGTTGCTGCGAACCGGCTTCTGCAACGCGCATGCGCTTGCCGCCTTCGAATTCGAACGGCTTGCTGACCACGCCAACAGTCAAGATACCCATTTCCTTGGCGATCTGCGCGACCACGGGTGCTGCGCCCGTGCCCGTGCCGCCGCCCATGCCGGCCGTGATGAAGACCATGTGCGCGCCGCGCAGTGCGTCGGCGATGCGCTCACGTGCTTCTTCCGCTGCGGCGCGGCCCATTTCCGGCTTGGCGCCGGCGCCCAGACCCGTGTTGCCGAGCTGGATCACCGCGGTGGCGCGCGAACGCGACAGAGCCTGCGCGTCCGTGTTCATCACGATGAAGTCGACGCCTTGCACGCCTTTGTTGATCATGTGCTGAACGGCATTGCCGCCAGCGCCACCTACTCCGACCACCTTGATGATGGTGCCGTTCGTTTCGGTTTCCAGCATCTGGAATTCCATGTTGCCTCCGTCAAGATAGAAAAGTACAGCCACTCGGCCGTTATCCGGCAGGAGATCGGGCAACCTCCTGTCGCGCGCTGGTCGCCGGCACCTGCGCGTGTTTGTTCAAACCTGCTTTGAATCCGACTGCTTATTTCACTGCTTGTTCGATTGCTTATCCGACTACTTGTGCCACTGCAAAACCGTTAGAAGTTGCCGAGGAACCAGTCTTTCATGCGCGTGAAAACCTGTCCCATCGAGCCCGACTGCACGGCGACCTTGCGGCCACGCATACGTTGCGAGCGTCCTTCGACGAGCAGGCCCATTGCCGTTGAATAACGCGGATTACGCACGACGTCCGCAAGGCCGCCCGCGTATTCCGGCACGCCGATTCGCACCGGCTTCAGGAAAATGTCTTCACCCAGTTCGACCATGCCGAGCATCATCGACGCGCCGCCGGTCAGCACCACGCCGGAACTCAGCAGTTCCTCGTAACCCGACTCGCGCACCACCTGCTGCACGAGCGAGAACAGTTCTTCGACACGCGGCTCGACCACTGCCGCCAGCGCCTGGCGCGACAACGTGCGCGGACCGCGCTCGCCGAGACCCGGCACTTCGATCATCTCGTCCGGATCGGCAAGCGCCTGCTTGGCGATGCCGTAGTCGACCTTGATGTCTTCGGCATCCGGCGTCGGCGTGCGCAACGCCATCGCGATGTCGCTCGTGATCTGGTCGCCGGCAATCGGAATCACTGCCGTGTGACGGATCGCGCCTTCGCTGAAAATTGCGATGTCGGTCGTGCCGCCGCCGATATCGACCAGCACCACGCCGAGTTCCTTCTCGTCTTCCGTCAGCACCGCGAGCGACGACGCGAGCGGCTGCAGAATCAGATCGTTCACTTCGAGCCCGCAACGGCGCACGCACTTCACGATGTTCTGCGCCGCGCTCACTGCGCCGGTGACGATATGCACCTTCACTTCGAGGCGGATACCGCTCATGCCGATCGGCTCGCGCACATCTTCCTGACCGTCGATGATGAATTCCTGCGTGAGGATATGCAGCACCTGCTGATCGGTCGGGATGTTGATCGCCTTCGCCGTTTCGATCACGCGCGCCACGTCCGTCTGCGTGACTTCCTTTTCCTTGATCGCCACCATGCCGCTCGAATTGAAGCTGCGGATATGGCTGCCGGCGATTCCGGTGAACACGTTCGTAATCTTGCAGTCGGCCATCAGCTCGGCTTCTTCGAGCGCGCGCTGAATGGACTGCACGGTGGCTTCGATATTCACCACCACGCCTTTCTTGAGCCCCTTCGATTCGCTCTGGCCAAGGCCGATCACCTCGTAGTGACCTTCGCCCTTCAACTCGGCGACGATGGCCACGACCTTCGACGTCCCGATGTCGAGGGCGACCAGCAGATCTTTATAGTCTTTACTCATAGAGTGCTCATTGCGTGTGATGTCCGTTTACTTCTTGCCCTTGTCGGGTTCGCTGATAAAGCGCATGCCAGCGGCACGAATCGCGAAACCGTTCGGATAGCGCAAGTCCGCATACTCGATATCCTTTCCCCAACGTTGCGTCACTGCGCCCCACGCCGCCGTCAGGCGCTTGCTGCGATCCAGCAGCGTGTCCTGATTGCGTTCGCGCCCAAGCTCAACCTGCGTACCGTTCGACAACTTCACCGTCCACGCGTAACGCGGCGACAGCGTCACTTCGTCGGGCGTCGCGCCCAGCGGCGCAAACCACTTCTGAAAGTCGTGATAACGCGCGACCACTTCTTTCGCCGAACCGTCGGGGCCGTCGAACGCGGGCAGATCCTGCTCGAGTTCGCCCTGATTCGCGGTGAACAGCTCGCCATCGGTGCTCACCAACTGATCGCTGCCCCACGTTCCCAGCGGTTTGTACTCCTCCAGCGTGACAGCCAATGCATTCGGCCAGACCCGGCGCACACTTGCATGACGCACCCATGGCATCTGCTCGAACGCCTGACGCGCAACGTCGAGATCGACCGTGAAAAAGTTGCCCTTCAACCGCCCTACTACACCGGCGCGCACCGTCGGCGAATTGATGTGCTCCGTATCGCCGCCGATCTGGATTTCGCGCAGTGCGAAATTCGGACGCTGGATCAGCCAGTCAGCGCCTGCCGCCAGCAGCACGAGCACCAGCAACACATGCAATGTGTTGGCGGCGAGATTGAGCTGGCGAACGTTGTTCCACATGGTGTTGCTTTCGGGTCACCCCGGTTAGTCATTAAGCGTCAGCGCCAACACGCCGACAACCAGTTCCTGATAGCTGATGCCCACCGCGCGCGCCGCTTTCGGCGGCAGCGAGTGATCAGTCATGCCAGGCGCCGTGTTCACTTCCAGGAAGTACGGGTTGCCGTCTGCGTCGAGCATGAAATCGGCACGGCCCCAGTCGGTGCAGCCGAGCACCTCGAACGCGCGGCGCGCCAGCACTTTCAGACGCGCTTCTTCTTCCGCCGCGATACCGCACGGAATCAGATACTGCGTGTCGTCGGCGATGTACTTCGCGTGATAGTCGTAGAACTCACCGGCCGGCACGATGCGGATCACCGGCAGGTCCAGATCGCCCGCGATGCACGCGGTAAATTCGCCGCCGCCTTCGATGCTCTTTTCGACCACGACGATCTTGTCGAACTTCGCGGCTTCGATTAGCGCAGCCGGCAATGCGTCGGCCGTTTTCACCTTGATCACCGCCACGCTCGAGCCTTCGCTCGCGGGCTTCACGAACAGCGGCAAGCCGAGCTTCGCGACGATGTCTTTCGCGCGCGCTTCGTAGTCGTCGCCACGCATGACCGCTTCGAACGGCGGCGTCGGAATACCGAGTTGCTGCCACACGAGCTTGGTGCGGAACTTGTCCAGACCCAGCGCCGAACCGAGCACGCCGCTGCCGTTGTACTTGATGCCGTAGAAATCGAGCGCGCCCTGAATCTGGCCGTTCTCGCCATAGCCGCCATGCAACGCGATGAACGCGCGATCGAAGCCTTCCGCCTTCAACTCGGCGAGCGGACGCTCGGACGGGTCGAACGGATGCGCGTCGATGCCGGCGTCGCGCAGGCCTTGCAGCACGAGGCGGCCGGACGTGAGCGACACTTCGCGCTCGGCGGATTCACCGCCGAGCAGCACCGCTACCTTGCCGAATTGTTTTGGATCAATACTGCTCATCTCACACCTTGGTTTCCTGCGCGAGGCGACCCGGCACGCCGCCGATCGAACCCGCGCCCATCGTAATCACCACATCGCCGTCGCGCACCACTGCTGCGAGCGCGTCCGGCACTTCATCCACCGTATCGACAAATACCGGCTCGACCTTGCCCGCCACCCGCAGCGCGCGCGCCAACGCGCGGCCGTCAGCGGCGACGATCGGCGCTTCGCCGGCCGAATAGACTTCCGTCAGCACGAGCGCGTCGACGGTCGACAGCACTTTCACGAAATCTTCGAAGCAGTCACGCGTGCGCGTAAAGCGGTGCGGCTGGAACGCCAGCACCAGACGACGCCCCGGGAATGCACCGCGCGCCGCCGCGACCGTCGCCGCCATTTCGACCGGGTGATGACCGTAGTCGTCGACCAGCGTGTAGGCGCCCGTCGCTTTGCCTTCGGCCGCGACCGGCACTTCGCCGTAACGCTGGAAGCGTCGGCCAACACCGTTGAAATCCGCCAGCGCTCGCTGGATATCGGCATCTTTCACTTCAAGTTCAGTCGCAATCGCGATGGCCGCCAGCGCGTTCTGCACGTTGTGCTCGCCCGGCAGGTTCAACACGATGTCGAGCGGCGCCGCGTCTTCGCGCAGCGCGGTGAAGTGCATCTTGCCGTCCTGCGCTTTCACGTTGACCGCGCGCACCTGCGCGTCCGCTGCCAGACCGTAGCGGATGATCGGCTTCGACACGAACGGCAGGATTTCCTTCACATTCGGATCGTCGACGCACAGCACCGCGATGCCGTAAAACGGCAAACGATGCGTGAATTCGATGAACGCCTGCTTGAGCCGCGCGAAGTCGTGGCCGTAGGTGTCCATGTGATCGGCGTCGATGTTCGTGATGACTTCGATCACCGGGAACAGGTTCAGGAATGACGCGTCCGATTCGTCCGCTTCAGCGACGATGAAATCGCCCGTGCCCAGCCGCGCATTCGCACCCGCGCTGATCAACCGGCCGCCGATCACGAACGTCGGATCGAGGCCGCCCGCCGCCAGCACGCTCGCCACCAGCGAGGTGGTCGTGGTCTTGCCGTGCGTACCGGCAATCGCGATGCCCTGCTTCAGGCGCATCAATTCCGCGAGCATCACTGCGCGCGGCACGATCGGAATCCGGCGATGACGCGCGGCCAGCACTTCCGGGTTGTCGCTGCGCACTGCCGTGGAAACGACCACTGCGTTCGCGCCTTCGATGTTCTCCGCCGCGTGACCGATCGCGATCCGCGCGCCGAGTTTCGCGAGACGGTCGGTGATTGCGTTGCTCGACAGATCCGAGCCGCTCACCTGATAGCCGAGATTGACCAGCACCTCCGCGATGCCGCTCATGCCGACACCGCCGATGCCGACAAAATGAATATGTTTGACGATGTGTTTCATTGCTTTCCTTCTGGGCTCGCGCCCGAAATCGAACCCGCCACGGTGGCGCAAATCTGCGCCACCTGTTCCGTGGCGTCGGGTTTCGCGAGCGAGCGCGAACGCTCCGCCATCTCCGCGAGAGTTTCCCGCGTCTGGCTGCGCAACCAGTCAGCGAGTTTTTCCGCCGACAGGTCACGTTGCTGCACGACCAGCGCCGCGCCGTTGTCGGCGAGGAACGCTGCATTGGTTGTTTGATGATCGTCTACTGCATACGGGAACGGCACGAAAAACGCTGCCACGCCCACCGCCGAAATCTCCGACACCGTCATCGCGCCCGAGCGGCAGATCACCAGATCGGCCTTCGCGTACGCGCTCGTCATGTCGTCGATGAAAGGCACGAGTTCAACATCCGCGCCCGTTTGCAAACCGGCTGCCGCGTAGTTCTCGCGCAGCGCTTCAATATGCTTCGCGCCCGCCTGATGCACGATGCGCGGACGTTCGTTCGGCGCGAGCATGGCGACCGCACGCGGCACCACTTCGTTCAACGCCGCCGCACCGAGACTGCCGCCCACGACGAGCACATTTAGCGGACCGTTGCGTTGCGCGTAGCGTGCTTTGGGTGCAATCGCGCGCGCAAGTTCCTCACGAATCGGATTGCCGGTCCATTCACCGTGCGGCAATGCATTCGGGAACGCGACCAGCACGCGCTTCGCGACTTTCGCGAGCACCTTGTTCGCGAGACCTGCAATCGAATTCTGCTCATGCAGCACCAGCGGACGGCCGCTCAACGCAGTCATCAAACCCGCCGGGAACGTGATGTAGCCGCCCATGCCAAGCACCACATCCGGCTTCACGCGACGCAATACGGACAGGCTCTGCGTGCACGCGCGCAGCAGATTCAGCGGCAGCATCAGCTTGGTCTTCATGCCCTTGCCGCGCAGTCCGCCGAAACGCACGTACTCCATCGGAATGCCGTGCTTCGGCACCAGCGCGGCTTCCATACCGGCAGGGTTGCCGAGCCAGACGACCTTCCAGCCCCACGCCTGCATCAGATGAGCGACCGCGAGCCCCGGGAACACATGTCCCCCGGTGCCTCCAGCCATCACCATCAGCGTGCGTTGCGGCACAGCGGTCATACCTTGCCTCCGCACATCAGCAGAAAGAAAAATCGGTTTTGGCTTCGGCCGCTGCGCTTAACTTCGTGCGCGTTGCGCACGAAGTTAGCCTTCGCCGAAATCGTGTACCGCTGCGTGGGGGTCATACCTTCCCCCCACGCATCAGCACACGATTTTCATAATCCACGCGCATCAATACCGCCACCGCGACGCAGTTCAGCAAAATGCCCGAGCCGCCGTAACTCACCAGCGGCAACGTGAGACCTTTGGTCGGCAGCAAACCGAGGTTCACGCCCATGTTGATGAAGGTCTGCGCGCCGAACCAGATGCCGACGCCCTTCGCCACCAGACCCGCAAACGTGCGATCGAGTGCGAGCGCCTGACGGCCGATTTCGAACGAACGGCGCACGATCCAGTAAAACATCAGGATCACGACCAGCACGCCGACAAAACCGAGTTCCTCGCCGATCACCGCGAGGATGAAGTCGGTATGCGCTTCCGGCAGATAGTTGAGCTTCTCGACGCTGCCGCCGAGACCCACGCCGAACCACTCGCCGCGGCCGAATGCGATCAGCGAGTGCGTCAATTGATAGGCCTTGCCTTGCGCGTAACGGTCGTCCCACGGATCGAGGTAAGCGAAGATCCGCTCGCGACGCCACGGCGATGCCCACACCAGCAAGCTGAACGTGCCCACTGCGGTGGCCACCAGCCCGCCGAACAGCTTGCCGTTCACGCCGCCGAGGAACAGCACGCCCATCGCAATCGCTGCGATCACCATGAACGCGCCCATGTCAGGTTCAAGCAGCAGCAACGCGCCGACCACGCCGACGGCAAACGCCATCGGCAGAAAGCCTTTGGCGAAGCTGTGCATGTATTCCTGCTTGCGCACCGTGTAGTTCGCCGCGTAGATCGTCACGGCGAGCTTCATGATTTCCGACGGCTGCATGTTCGTGATGCCGAGCGGAATCCACCGACGCGCGCCGTTCACGCCCTTGCCGATGTGCGGGATCAGCACGATCACGAGCGCGACGAGCGAGATCAGGAACAGCTTGGGCGCGTACTTGTCCCACGTCGAAATCGGAATCCGGAACGACACGACGCCGACCACCGCGCCCATGGTCACAAAAATGATCTGGCGCACGAGGAACGCCCAATCGCGATACGACGAGTACTTCGGCGAATCGGGCATCGCAATCGACGCCGAATACACCATCACGACGCCGAGGCCGAGCAGCGCGACGACCACCCACAGCAGCGAGTGATCGTAGTCGAGCATCCGCGAGCGCAACGGACGCACGCCGTTGACCGCGCTCGCCAGCCCGCTGCCGCCCGTGCGGCCACTCGAGACGCGCGCGCCGCCGCCCGCCTCGCCTGCGGTTGCCTCGCGCGAACCGAAACGTTCCGACCAGCTCATATCATCGTCCCCCGTTCGGCCGCGATATCTTCGACCGTGCTGCGGAATACGGCCGCACGGTGCTCATAATTTTTGAACATGTCGAAGCTGGCGCAAGCCGGCGACAGCAGCACGGCGTCGCCCGGTTCAGCCAATGCGGTCGCTGCGCGCGTCGCTTCTTCGAGCGTCGCGTGATCGGTCATCGCGATGCCACTATGTTCCAGCGCCGCGCGAATCAATGGCGCGTCGCGGCCGATCAACATCACGGCGCGGCACCAGCGTGTTACCGGCGCGGCGAGCGGGTCGAAATCCTGGCCCTTGCCTTCGCCGCCGACGATCAGCACCACGCGTTGCGCGAGGCCGTCGAGCGCGGCGACCGTGGCGCCGACATTGGTGCCCTTGCTGTCGTCCACGTAATCGACGCCTTCGATCGACGCGATCAATTCCACGCGATGCGGCTCGCCATGGTATTCACGCAAGCCGTGCAACAACGGTGCGCCGGGCAAACCAACTGCGCGGGCCAGCGCATACGCGGCCAGCGCGTTTGCCGCGTTGTGCAGGCCGCGAATGCGCAGCGCGTCCGCCGGCATCAGGCGCTTGAACGCGATGTCCGGCGCGCTCACCACTTCATTCTTCCGGCGACGTTTCGGCGCAGGTTCGTCGCTCGCGTCACGATCGTGCGCTTCGACGAGCCACACCATGCCGTTATCGCGCAGCAAGCCGTAATCGCCGTCGTTCTTCGGCTCGGTGACGCCGAACGTGATGACTTCCGCTTCCGCATCCGCCGAGTTGGCCAGCGACATGACCCGCGAGTCGTCGCGATTCAGCACACGCACGGTCTGTGTACCGAAGATGCGACCCTTCGCGGCCGCATATGCATCGAGCCCGCCGTGCCAGTCGAGGTGATCTTGCGTGATGTTCAGCACCACGGCTGCATCCGGTGCAAACGTGTGTGCGGTTTCAAGCTGGAAGCTCGACAGTTCGAGCACCCAAACGTCCGGCAGTGCGGTCTGATCGATGGCTTCGGTGAGCTTGTCGAGCAGCGACGGGCTGATATTGCCCGCTACCGCCACCTTCTTCCCGGCGCGTTCGCACAGCAGGCCGGTCAGGCTCGTCGTCGTGGTCTTGCCGTTGGTGCCGGTAATCGCGATCACCTTCGGCGCGTAGCCGCTTTCGCCGAGCGTCTTCAATGCCTGCGAAAACAGTTCGAGTTCGCCCCACACCGGAATGCCCTGCTCGCGCGCTGCCGTAATCAACGGCAGTAAATCGGCGGCAAGCGGCGACAAACCCGGGCTGATCGCCACGAGTTCGACGCCTTCGAGCAGCACCGGCGAAAACGGTCCGCCGACGAAATCGGCTGCGACGCCGTGCGCTTCGAGCGCGGGCAGATTCGGCGGCACCTCGCGCGTATCGGCCACACGCAGCCGACAGCCGTGCCGCGCGCACCAGCGCGCCATCGCGAGACCGGATTCACCCAGTCCCAGCACGAGCACCATCGGCTTTTGCCGATCCCGAAACTTCTCGCCGAACATCGCTTGCTTTCCTATTACCCGTTTAACGCAACTTGAGCGTGGACAAACCGAACAGACACAACATCAACGTGATGATCCAGAAACGCACGACCACCTGCGTTTCCTTCCAGCCCGACAATTCGAAATGGTGATGCAGCGGCGCCATCTTGAAGAGACGCCGCCCTTCGCCGAAACGGCGCTTGGTGAACTTGAACCAGGTGACCTGCAACATCACCGACAACGTCTCGGCGACAAAAATGCCGCCCATGATGAACAGCACGATTTCCTGACGCACGATCACCGCGACTGTGCCGAGCGCGCCGCCGAGTGCGAGCGCGCCGACGTCGCCCATGAACATCTGCGCCGGGTGCGTGTTGAACCACAGGAACGCGAGCCCTGCCCCGCCCATCGCCGAACAGAAAATCAGCAATTCGCCGGCGCCCGCGATATGCGGGAACAGCAGGTATTTCGAATAGACCGAGCTGCCCATCACGTACGCGAACACGCCGAGCGACGCGCCGACCAGCACGACCGGCATGATCACGAGACCGTCGAGGCCATCGGTGAGGTTGACTGCGTTGCTCGCGCCGACGATCACCAGATACGTCAGCACGATGAAGCCCCACACGCCGAGCGGATAGCTGATCGACTTGACGAACGGCAGCATCAGGTCGGCGCGCGCGGGCAGACTCATCGACAAACCGCTCTTCACCCACGCCATGAACAGGTCGAACACGCGCACGTTGGTCGCTTCGGACACGCTGAACGCGAGATACACCGCAGCGAACAGGCCGATCACCGACTGCCAGAAATACTTCTCGCGCGAGGACATGCCACGCGGGTCCTTGTAGACCACCTTGCGGTAATCGTCGACCCAGCCGATCACGCCGAAGCCGAACGTGACGAGCATCACGATCCAGATAAAGCGATTGGTCAGGTCGGCCCACAACAGCGTCGCCACGGCGATGCCGAGCAGAATCAGCACACCGCCCATGGTCGGAGTGCCCGACTTGACGAGGTGAGTTTGCGGTCCATCTTTACGGACTGCCTGGCCGACCTTCATCGCGGCCAGCTTGCGAATCACCGCCGGGCCGCAGACGAGCCCGATCAGCAGCGCAGTGATGGTCGCCATCACTGCGCGGAATGTCAGATAACTGAACACGCGCAAGAAGCTTGCGTCATTCTGCAGCCATTGCGCCAGCGCCAGTAGCATGCTTCGGTCCTTCTATTTCAATGTGCGGCGGGCGTCGAGCCCGCTGCGTTGGGTTGTGGACTCGTTACGGCGTCCACCACGCGCTCCATTTGCATGAAGCGCGAGCCTTTCACGAGAAGCGTTGCAGCAGCACCGAAACCGGCCTGCTGCAATTGCGCGATCAGCGTGCCAACGTCGGCCACGTGATGCGCGCCCGCGCCGTAAGCGGTGCAGGCGTCGCGGGATGCGTCGCCCAGCGCGTACAGCGCGTCGATACCGCGCTCCTTGGCGTAGGCGCCAATTTCGCGGTGGAATACGGGACCGTTGTCGCCGACTTCGCCCATGTCGCCCATTACCAGCACGCGCGGTGACGTGCGCGACGCGAGCACGTCGATTGCGGCGCGCATCGAGTCGGGATTGGCGTTGTAGGTGTCGTCGATCACGGTCGCGCCAGCGAGCGTGCCGAGCACGGCCTGCTTCACCTGCAAGCGGCCTTTGACTGCACCGAACGATTCGAGACCGCGTTTGATCGCGTCGAGCGACACGCCGGCTGCCAATGCCGCCGATGTCGCGGCCAGCGCGTTGTGCGCGTTGTGGTCTCCGAGCACTTGCAGCGTGACGTCGACGTGGCCTTCGGGCGTGTCGATGGCGAGCTGGTTGCCGTCGAACGTGCCGGTGACTGCGGCTTCTGTCGTGCGGCCGTCGTTACGCTGCGAAGCAAGTCCCCTTGGGGGATTGAGTGCGAAGTCGATGATGCGATTGCCTGTTGCCGCCACGCGCCAGATGCTCGCGTACGCATCGTCGGCGGGAAATACGGCGATGCCTTCCGGCGTCAGTGCATGAATCACGCTCGCATGTTCGAGCGCGACCGCTTCGACGGTCGCCATGAATTCCTGATGCTCGCGCTGCGCGTTGTTCACCACGGCCACCGTCGGCTCGGCGATTTTCGCGAGCAACGAGGTTTCGCCGGGATGGTTCATGCCGAGTTCGACCACGGCCAACTGGTGCGCAGCGTGCAGACGGAACAGCGTGAGCGGCAAGCCAATGTCGTTGTTGAAATTGCCTGCGGTTGCAAGACGCGCTTCCGCACCGACCGCGGCGGCAAAGATCGACGCGATCATTTCCTTAACCGTGGTCTTGCCATTGCTGCCCGTCACGGCGACGAGCGGCATGCTGAACCGACGACGCCAGCCGCGAGCCAGCGCGCCCAATCCGACGCGCGTGTCGTTCACGCGAATCGCGGGCACGTTCCAGCCTTCCGGCGTACGCGTGACGATTGCAGCAGCGACATTGCGCGCCGCGACTTCCGGCAGAAAGTCGTGCGCGTCGAAACGATCGCCCTTGATCGCGACGAACAGATCGCCGGGACCCGCACTGCGGCTGTCGGTCGACACGCGATCGAACGCAATGCTGTCGTCGCCGGTCACGGTTGCGCCGGGAATCAGTGCGGCGGCATCACGCAGCGTGAACATGCTCATTCGCCACCTCCGCGTGTGTGCGTCGCGCGTGCGGCGAGCGCGAGGCGGGCGTGATCCTGATCGGAGAAAGCGCGTTTCTTGCCCATGATTTCCTGTGTTGCTTCGTGCCCCTTGCCGGCCAGCACGATGACGTCCTCGCGCGCGGCGCTGCGAATGGCCTGCAGAATCGCGCTCGCGCGGTCTTCGATACGACGCGCCTTCGACACGTCTTTCATGCCGCCCGCGATCTGCTCGATGATCGATTGCGGATCTTCGCTGCGCGGGTTGTCGCTCGTGACGACCACGCCGTCCGCAAGCTTTTCGACAATCGCGCCCATCAACGGACGCTTGGTCGCGTCGCGATCGCCCCCGCAACCGAACATGCAGATGAGTTCGCCGCCGCGTGCTTCCGCCATCGGGCGCAGTGCTTCGAGCGTCTTTTCCAGCGCATCGGGTGTGTGGGCGTAATCGATTACAACCAGCGGCTCGTCGTTCTGCAGACGGCCACCGAGACGTTGCATGCGGCCGTTCACCGATTCGAGCTTCGCCAGCTCGGCGAGTGCGGCCTGGAACGGCACGTCGGCGGCGAGCAATGCGCCGAGCACGCCGAGCAGATTGCTGACGTTGAACGCGCCGAGCGTTTGCACTTCGACGTCCGCGTCGCCCCAATCCGATGTGCTCAGATGAAACGCGGTGCCCGTGGCCGTTGCCCGCACCTTCGACGCGAGCAGCAACGCGTCGGCTTGCGGCGCGTCCTGCAGCGTTGCATCAAGGCCGTAAGCGATCGTGCGCGCGTGGCCTTGCGTGCTTTCCAGCAGACGGCGCCCGGCGGCATCGTCGCGATTGATCACGGCTGCGCGCAGTTCCGGCCACGCGAACAGACGCGCTTTGGCCGCTTCATACGCGTCGAACGTACCGTGGTAGTCGAGGTGATCCTGCGTGAGATTCGTGAACACGGCGATGTCGAACGCGGTGCCGTTCACGCGCCCCTGATGCAACGCGTGCGACGACACTTCCATTGCCACCGCCTGAGCACCCGCGTCGCGCAATTGAGCGAGACTGCGTTGCAGTTGCGGCGCGTCGGGCGTCGTGAAACCGGTGTGCACGAGTTGACCGGGCAAGCCGGTGCCGAGCGTGCCGATGATCGCGCAACGCTTGCCCAGCGCGGTCAGCGCTGCCGAAATCCACTGGCTGCACGAGGTCTTGCCGTTCGTGCCGGTGACGCCGACCGTCAACATGCTGTCGCTCGGATCGTCGTACCAGCCGCTCGCAATCGAGCCGGCGAGTTCGTTCAACGCCGGCACGGCGAGCGTGTTCGACGGATCGATTGCACCGTTGAAGCCCTCGGGCTGAACCAGCACCGCCGCCGCGCCACGTTCAAGCGCGCCGTCGATAAACGCGCGGTTATCCGCGCCATCTACCGCGTAGGCGAAAAACACGTCGCCTACTGCGAGCGAGCGGGTGTCGGCGTGCAGATGCGCACCTGGCTGCACGCGAGCGTGCAGCCAGGTGAGGGCGTCGGCGATCTGCCGGTGCGCGGGATGTTGCTTGCGCAGCGCGCTCATCGCACCACTCCGGGGTGATTCCTGGCGTCGGCGGAAATCGTCAACTTCTTCGCGCTGGCGCTGGTGGAAAGTTTCTTTGCGGCAGTCGGCGTGGACGGCGTGGCTGAATTGCCGGCGCCGCCTGGCGCAGCGTTTGCCGAATCGTCCGACACGACCATCTGCTTGACCGGCATATCGGGCGGCACGTTAAGCGAACGCAGCGTATCGCCGACGATGCTGGAGAACACCGGACCCGACACCTGACCGCCGAAGTGGCTACCCGCCGTCGGTTCATCGACCGACACGGCCACGACGATGCGCGGATTCGGCATCGGCGCCATGCCGACGAACGAAGCGCGGTATTTGGAGTGGTCGTACCCGTGAGCGCCGTGTTTATAAGCCGTACCGCTCTTGCCGCCGACGCGATAACCCGGCACGGCCGCATCCGGCGACGTGCCGCCAGGCGCGACCACGGTTTCGAGCATCGCGCGCACTTCTCGCGCGGTAGTCGGCGCGAAAATTTGCGGACCGGTAGCCGGTTGATCGCCTGGCGTGCGGAAAATCGACACCGGCATGATCTCGCCGTCGTGCGCGATCGCGGTGTACGCGCGGCCCAGCTGGAACAGCGACACCGACAGACCATAGCCATACGACATGGTCGCCTGCTCGATCCGGCGCCAGCTTCTCCACGGACGCAAGCGGCCCGCCGCCGCGCCGGGGAACCCGACCTTCGGCGCCTGACCGAGACCGATGCTGGTGTACATGTTCCACATCTCTTCGGGCTTGAGCTGCATCGCGATCTTCGTCGCGCCGATGTTGCTCGACTTCTGGATCACGCCGCCCACCGTCAGCACGCCGAAGCCGCTGTCGTCGGTAATCGGTGCACCGTCGAGCACGAAGCGGCCGCCCCCCGTATCTACCAGTGTAGTCGGCGTGACGCGGTGCAGATCGAGCGCGAGCGAAACCGTGAACGGCTTCATGATCGAGCCGGGCTCGAACGTGTCGGTCAGGATGCGGTTGCGCAACTGGTCGCCGGTCAGGTGCGAGCGGTCGTTCGGGTTGTAGGTCGGGTAATTGACGAGCGCCAGCACTTCACCGGTACGCACGTCGATCACCATCGCCGCCCCGGCCTTCGCCTTGAACTTCTCGACGGCGGCTTTCAGGTTCGTGTAGGCGATGTACTGGATCTTGCTGTCGATAGACAGATCGACGTCCTGGCCGTTATGCGGCACGACCTGTTCGTCCACATCTTCGATGATGTGGCCCATGCGGTCCTTGATCACGCGGCGGCTGCCCGACATACCGGCGAGCAGCTTCTGGTCGCCCAGTTCGACGCCCTCCTGGCCCTCGTCTTCGACGTTAGTGAAGCCGATCAGGTGAGCCGTGATCTCGCCTTCCGGGTAGAAGCGCTTGTACTCGTCGCGCGCATAAATGCCGGGGATGTCGAGCGCGGCCACTTTCTCGGCGACGTCGACCGGAACCTGGCGCTTCACGTAGACGAAGTTTTTATCTTCGGACAGCTTCGTGCGCAGTTCCTTGTTGCTCATGCCGAGCAATTGCCCAAGCGAATTCAGCTTGTCTGCGCCGAGGTCGTCCGGCACCGATTCGGGAATCGCCCAGATGGCGCGCACCGGCAGACTCGTGGCGAGCACGAGACCGTTGCGGTCGAGAATCTTGCCGCGCGTGGCCGGCAATTCAAGCCGGCGCTGATAGCGGATTTCGCCCTGCTTCTGATAGAACGCGTTGCCCGGCCCCTGAATCCAGAACGCGCGACCAGCCAGCGCGAGGAACGCCATGAACAGCAGGAACACGACGAGCTTGGAGCGCCACATCGGCAGACGCACCGACAGGATCGGATTGGCCGAAAAAGCCACGCTCTTGCGAGCCGACGATTTTTTCATCGCACGCCTCCGCGACCTTTCGCTGCCGGTGCCGACGCCGGAGCGGACGTGGGGATCGGCGCATCTTCAGCCTTCACGGCGCCCGGGTCGAGCGTCAGGTATTGGGTGCGGCCGGTGGTGACCGATTGCATCTTCAGCGAGTCGGTGGCGAGTTGCTCGATACGCGAGGTTTTCGACAGCGCGCTCTGCTGATATTGAAGCTGGGAATAGTCCTGCTGCAGCTGGCGCTCCTGCGATTGAGCGCGCTGCAACTGGATAAATATCTGCCGCTGCTGATTGGTCGCGTTAACGACCGACAAAGCACAACCCATCACGATAATCAGCAGGAAGATGTTGAGGCGATTCATGGCGCGATTCGCTCCGCCACACGCATCACGGCAGAACGGGCGCGCGGATTCGCGGCGACTTCAGCGTCGCTCGCGAACACGCGGCCGATGATTTTGAGCGGAGGGCTCGGCAGGTCGACGGCGCGAATCGGCAGACGACGATCGATTGCAGGCGTACTGGCGTGCGCCTGCAGGAATCGTTTGACGATCCGGTCTTCGAGCGAATGAAAGCTGATGACCACCAGCCGCCCCCCTTGCTCCAACAGCGACAACGCTGCTTCTAAAACGACTTGCAGCTCCGCAAGCTCTTGATTGATGTGAATCCGTATAGCCTGAAAGGTGCGGGTTGCCGGATCCTTGCCCTTCTCACGGGTTTTGACGACGTTAGCCACGATTTGGGCAAGCTCGCCCGTGCTGACGAGAGGCCCAAGACGGTCGGACTCTGCCCGGCGAGCAACAAGCGCCTTTGCAATCTGAAAAGCAAACCGTTCTTCCCCATAATCTCGTATCACCTCCGTCAGTTCCTGCACCGTGGCCCGCGCCAGCCAGTCAGCGGCAGACTCGCCGCGCGTCGGGTCCATCCGCATGTCGAGCGGGCCGTCGGCGCGGAAGCTGAAACCCCGCTCCGGATCGTCGATTTGCGGCGACGAAATGCCCAGATCCAGTAACACGCCCGACACCCGCCCAACTCCGCGCTCGTCGATTGCCGAGCGCAGTGAAGCAAAACTCTCGTGCACGATCTCGAAGCGCGGATCGGCGATCTGCTGCGCCGTGGCGATGGCGAGCGGGTCTTTGTCGAACGCGATCAGACGCGCCGATTCACCGAGCTTCTCCAGCACCAGGCGGCTGTGACCACCGCGCCCGAACGTACCGTCCACATAAACGCCGTCCGCGCGATTAACCAGCGCGTCGACCGCTTCATCCAGCAGCACCGTGCGATGCTGCAATTCGTTTCCCATCGCAGGTGCCATATATGTATGCCGCGATCAGAACGTGAAATTCTTCAGCGCTTCGGGCATGCCCTCGGCGATCGCCGCCTGTTCCTTCGCGGCGTAAGTTTGTGCGTCCCATAACTCGAAGTGACGGCCCATTCCGAGCAGGTTCACTTCTTTTTCCAACCCACCAGCCATGCGCAACTCCGGCGACACCAGCACGCGGCCTGCGCCGTCCATATCTACATCCATTGCATTACCGAGAAAAATGCGTTTCCACCAGGCCGCGTTCATGGGCAGCTTGTCGACTTTGTCGCGAAAGATTTCCCACTCCGGGCGCGGAAAGAGCAACAGGCAGCCGTCCGGGTGCTTGGTGATCGTCACCCGGCCCTCTGCCTGTGTTTGCAGCGCATCCCGATAGCGAGAAGGGATCGACATCCGCCCTTTCGCATCGAGCGTCAGCGCCGACGCCCCTTGGAACACTTCGCTCTCCCCTGTCGACCGGATTCGGCGCTTTTAGCGCCTGCTCCGCTCCCCATGCATCTGGTTGCTCGCGGCACGTTTTGCGCCGGCTGCCCGATTCGTGAAAATCTACCCGAAACTGCTTGTGAGATCACACAAAAATACACTTTCTCACACTGTCTCCCACTTTAGAGTAACGCTAAACAGGGGTCAAGGGAGACCGGCGCTTTTCGAGAGGATTTTGTTTGTTAGAACAAGGACTTAGCGCGACTCCTTCACATCATGCATAAAACGGAAAACCGTTATAAATGAATGAGCTAGTGCAACTTGTGAAGGTGATACGTGAAAAGTGCGGGGGAACAGCGCGGAATGAAAGAGATCGTTAAGCGGATTTAGGAAATGCTTGAGGGTATTTGAGGGGCATTGAGAGGACGACGCGCGCGGCGCCGTCCCACTTGAGAATAGATAAGAACGAGCGGGTTAAACGCTATATGTAATAGGCGGTTTTCGTCATCACTTTCGATACAGCACGCATCAACGCGCGCGCCGGAAACGGCAGTTCGATACCGCCCGCGTCGATCGCGGCTTTGCCGTGCTCCGCTTCGTCCGTCCGCATTTGCTGGACGATGGCGCGCGACTCGTGGTCGGCGGCCGGCAACTCGTCCAGATGACTGTCGAGATGCTGCTCCACCTGACGCTCTGTTTCAGCCATGAAACCGAGGCTGACACGGTCGCCCAAACGCCCTGCAGCGAGACCAATGGCCAACGCGCCGGAATACCAGAGCGGGTTCAGCAGACTGGGACGCGAGTCGAGCGCTTCGAGGCGTTTCGCGGTCCACGCGAGGTGATCTTCTTCTTCAATGGCGGCGTGATTGAAAACGGCGCGCAGCGAAGGAGATTTCGTGGCGAGTTTCTGAGCCTGATAAAGCGCCTGTGCGCAAACCTCGCCGACATGATTCACCCGCATCAAACCTGCGGAATGCGCGCGCTCGGCTGGCGACAATTCGGGCGCCTCCGCCGTTGCCGCCGATTCTTGCGGAACCGGCAACGGTCGACTCATTCGCGACACGCCGGTCATTGAGCGTAAACCCCGATCAAACTCGCTAATCAACTCGTCCAGAAACATTAAGCACTCCCTGATTCAACAACTGCCTCGCCGAACCGGCAGGTCCGCGCGACAAGGCTTTGCGACGCAAAACCGGCTTCGCGAGAACCTCTATTTCGCATGAAATCGGCAGCTAATTCAAGATTTTAGACCATGTTGCGTAAACGAAACAGGAGCCTTCCAGGCCATCTCCTTTTTCTTTGTGCCATGTATGCCTTTTGTTACATTACGTGCAACTTCTCGCGAAGTTGGAATAGCAAGGCCCCTAGAGCCACACAAAATATTCGCCTTGTATAAAAGATTCGTAATCCTTGGAGATCATTCGATGAAAAAGTCGCTTCTCGCTCTCGCAGCACTGGGCGCATTCGCGGGCGTCGCACATGCTCAGAGCAGCGTGACCCTGTACGGCATTATTGATGTTGGTATCAACATGAATACCAACGCAGGTGGCTATCACAAGTACGACATGTCCAGCGGCGTGCTGCAGGGTTCGCGTTTCGGCCTGCGCGGTACGGAAGATCTGGGCGGCGGTCTGAAGGCAATCTTCGTGTTGGAAAACGGCTTTGACGTCACGAACGGCAAGCTCGGTCAAGGTGGTCTGATGTTCGGCCGTCAGGCTTACGTCGGTCTGTCGAGCCAGGCTGGTACGGTCACGTTGGGTCGTCAGTACGACTCCGTCGTCGACTACGTCGGTCCGTTTGAGGTAGGTGATCAGTGGGGCGGCTACATTGCAGCTCACCCGGGCGACCTCGACAACTTCAACAACGCATACCGCACGAACAACACGGTCAAGTACACGAGCAGCAACTACGGCGGCCTGACGTTCGGCGGCACGTATAGCTTCGGCGGCAAGGCTGGTGACTTCACGAGCAACCAGATCTGGTCGTTGGGTGCTGGCTACAACAACGGCCCCCTGGCATTGGGCGTCGGTTACTTGAACGCACGCACGCCGGCAGCTTCGGGCGGCCTGTTCAACAACGGCGGCTCGATCGCAACGAACACGCCGGCTACGGGCACGGCCGCTGCCAGCTACGCTGTGACGTCGGCGATCTACACGGGCTTCGCGTCGGCGAACACGTACCAGGTCGTTGGCGCAGGTGGCGCTTACACGCTGGGCGCAGCAACGATCGGTGCAACGTACTCGAACGTTCGCTTCGGCAACCTGGGTGCGTCGTACGCATCGCCGTTCGCGGGCCAGACGGCTACGTTCAACAACGGCGAAATCAACTTCAAGTATCAGTTGACCCCGGCATTGCTGGTCGGCGCAGCGTATGACTACACGCGCGGCACGCAAATCGAAGGCAACTCCCGCGCTCAGTACCACCAGGGCGCAGTGGGCGTGGACTACTTCCTGTCCAAGCGTACCGACGTGTACATCACCGGCGTGTATCAGCACGCTGTTGGCGACACGCTGAACGCAGCAGGTCAGGTTGTCGAAGCACACGCAGCGATCAACGGTCTGTCCAATTCGTCGACGAACAATCAGTTCACGGCGCGCGTTGGTATCCGTCACAAGTTCTAATAAGTCGTAAAAAAGCAGTTTGTCTCAAAGGCGCCTTCGGGCGCCTTTTTTTTCGTCTATCGGTGCTCCACCTCTTCATTTGGCTCAGCGCATTCAATAAAGCAGAAGGCCCCGGCAAACTTCCGTTTGCCGGGGCCTTCTGCTTCTCTTTATGGCTACTGCTTACACGCGTCCGTCACGCAGTTCGCGGCGCAAAATCTTGCCGACATTGCTCTTCGGCAGCTCCGTGCGAAATTCGACGATTTTCGGTCGTTTATAGCCGGTCAGTTGCGTCTTACAGTAAGCGAGGATATCGGCGTCGGTCAGCGCCTGATCTTTCTTCACAACGAAGATCTTCACCGCTTCGCCCGAGTGCTGATCCGGCACGCCCACCGCGGCAACTTCAAACACGCCCGGCAACTTCGCGACCACGTCCTCGATTTCATTCGGATAAACGTTGAAGCCGGACACCAGAATCATGTCCTTCTTCCGGTCGACGATTTTCACGTAGCCGCTTTCATTCATCAGGCCGACATCACCGGATTTGAAGAAGCCGTCCGGCGTCATCACCTTGGCGGTTTCGTCGGGTCGCTTCCAGTAGCCCGCCATCACTTGCGGTCCGCGAATGCAAATCTCGCCAGGCTGGCCGAGCGGTACTTCGTTGCCTTCGTCGTCGCGGATCGAAATTTCGGTGGACGGCAGCGGCAAGCCAATCGTCCCGCTGTATTCGGTGACCGTGGCCGGATTGCAGGTCACGCACGGCGACGTTTCCGACAGACCGTAGCCTTCGATGATCGGCGTATGCGTCTGTTCGAACCAGCGTTTGGCCACCGCTTCCTGCACAGCCATGCCGCCGCCGTTCGCGGCGAGCAGCTTCGAGAAGTTGAGCTTGTGGAAGTCCGGGCTATTCAGAAACGCGTTGTACAGCGTGTTCACGGCCGGGAAGGTGGTGATCGCATAACCCTCGAGCGCCTTGATCGTGCCGGGAATGTCACGCGGATTCGGAATCAGCACGCCGAGGCCGCCGGTACGCATGGTCAGCAGCCCGCACACGGTTAGCGCAAACACGTGATACAGCGGCAACGCGACCACGGTGATGAACTGATCGATGTCAGGACGATTCGCGCGAACCGGATTGAGCCAGACTTCAGACTGCAACACGTTCGCGATCAGGTTCCGATGCAACAGCGTCGCGCCTTTCGCCACGCCGGTTGTGCCGCCCGTGTACTGGAGAAACGCGACGTCGTCCGGACCTTGCTGGACCGGCTTGAAACTCTGGCGCGCGCCCTCGGCAATCGCGGTGTTGAACGGCACGTGACCCGGCAGGCTCCACGCCGGCACCATTTTCTTCACCTTGCGCACGACGAAGTTCACGAGCGCGCCCTTGACGCCCATCAGGTCGCCCATCGCCGCGACTACGATATGTTTGACCGACGTGTTGCGCACAATCTGCTGCAACGTCACCGCGAAGTTTTCGAGCAGGATGATCGCTTCCGCGCCACTGTCCTTGAGCTGATGTTCAAGCTCGCGCGGCGTGTACAGCGGGTTCACGTTCACCACCACATAACCCGCGCGCAGGATCGCGGCGATCGCCACCGGATATTGCAGCACGTTCGGCATCATGATCGCGATGCGCGCGCCGCGGGCGATTCCCTTTGACTGGAACCAGGCTCCGAGCTTCTGCGACAACGTGTCGAGTTCACCGTAGCTGATTTCCTTACCCATGCAGACGAACGCCGGTTTCGCGCGATGCTCGCGGAAAGCTTCCTCGAGCAGTTCGGCAACCGAGGAATAGCGATTCGTGTCGATTTCTGCGGGAACGCCGGGCGGATAAGATTTCAGCCAGATTTTGTCCATGCAGCGTCTCCTGATTTATTTTCGAATGGTCGTGCTAAAAACGCATCGTAGCATGGGCACCTCATTGCTATTCGCGAAAAGCAGCTTGGTTAGACTGCAGCCTCGAACCGGCCCCGGACGAGCGCTGCAGGGATTTTTTCCGTCTTTTCAAACGCGTTCGACTTCGACGAGGCAGTCGTAGAAAGTCGCCGATCCGCCGAGGTCAGTCAGCGCCTGACTCGTCACCTGATTGGCGTTGCGGCCGTCCGGCGCAAGTTTCTTCCACCAGATCGACAGCCCGACAACGAGCCCTTCACGTGCTTTATCGGTGACGCGAGCGCGCGCCTGCATCGAACCACGATCATTGAAAATGCGCACCTGGTTTCCGTCGACGATCTCGCGTGAATGCGCGTCGGCCGGATGAATATCGAGGTGCGGCTCGCCTTCCGTCGAACGCAGGCTCTCGATATTCACGAACGTGCTGTTCAGGAAATTGCGGGCGGGCGGCGAAATCATCGCGAGCGGATAGCGGGCGGCGAGTTCGGGCGCGCCGTCTGCGGATTCGTACGGCGGCAGATAGTCCGGCAGCGGGTCGAGGCCCTGCTGCGCGAGGCGCTCGCTGTAGAACTCACACTTCCCCGACGGCGTTCTGAAGCCGCCCTCCGCGAACGGTGCGTCGGGCAGGTTCAGCTGGATCCAACCCGTGTTCTTTAGCGTGTCCCAGTCAGCGCCTTCGAGCGTTTTGTCTTCCCAGCGGAATGCGGCCTGCGCGACGGCTTCGTCCGTTTCGAACAGCGCGGGTTCGTCGAGTCCCATCTGACGCGCAAGGCCGCGGAAAATCTCGGTATTCGCACGCACGTCGGCAGCGGGGGCGATGGCCGGCTGGTTGAGCATCACGTGCGTGTGTCCGTATGATTTGTGCACGTCGAGGTGTTCGAGTTGCGTCGTCGCGGGGAGCAGCAGGTCGGCGTAGTCGGCGGTATCGGTCTGGAAATGTTCGAGGACGATCGTGAAGAGATCGTCGCGCGCGAAGCCTGCCGCGACCCGCTCCGAATCCGGCGCGACGGCGACGGGATTCGAGTTGTAGACGACGATCGCTTCGACCTTGGGGCCGAACGCCGCGTCGCCGGGATGCAGCAACGCGTCGCCAATTGCATTCATATTGATGACGCGGCTGAGCTTGGTGGGCCAACCGGGCATCAGATCCGGCCGCTGAAGTGCATGTGAGTCGACCGGAGCCCAGCCGCCCGACGACAGCAGCGCCCCGCCCGCCCGTTCCCGCCATGCGCCGGTAAGCGACGGCAAACAGGCGATTGCGCGCACGGCATTGCCGCCGCCGCGAACCCGTTGCAGACCGTAGTTCATGCGAATCGCGGCTTTTTTTGTGCTGCCGTAAAGTCGTGCAAGCTCGATGATTTCCTGCTCTTCGACACCGCAAATTTCACTAACACGCGACGGCGAATAGCTCAGCGCACGCTCCTTCAATTCGTCGAAGCCCAACGTGTGGTCGGCAATGTACGCGTGATCCAGCAGATCCTCATTGATCAGCACATTGATCATGCCCAACGCTAAAGCGCCGTCCGTGCCGGGTTTCGGCGCAATATGCTGGTGGCATTTTTCAGCGGTCAACGAGCGATACGGGTCGATTGCGATCAGACGCGCGCCGCGACGTTTGGCTTCCTGCGCGCGCGTCCAGAAATGAAGATTCGACGCGATCGGATTCGATCCCCAGATCAAAATCACTTCGCTCTCGGCAAAAAACTCGGTGAGCATGCCGACGCTCGCGCCGTAGGTGTACTTCAGGCCCGCAGCACCCGCCGCAGCGCAGATCGTGCGGTCCAGTTGCGACGCGCCGAGCTTGTGAAAAAACCGTTGCGCGATGCTGTCACCTTGCACGAGACCCATCGTGCCGGCGTAGCTGTACGGCAGGATCGCTTCCGGCGCGCGGCTCGCGATCTCCGATAGACGCGTTGCCGCCAGTTCCAATGCCTCATCCCAACTGATCGGCTCGAAGCGGCCCTCACCCTTTTTGCCGACCCGCTTCATCGGCGTAGTCAGCCGGTTCGGATGGTACACACGCTCGGGATAGCGCGTAACTTTGGTACACAACGCACCTTGCGTCGGCGGATGATCGGGATCGCCGGCGACCTTGATCGCGCGCCCATTCTCGACGGTCACACGCATCGCGCAGGTATCAGGACAATCGTGCGGGCACACAGCACGCGCGAATTCAGTCGGAGCATTCATGGGTATGGATCAGCAGGAGCGAGAAGCGGTGGAGCAATGCGGGATTTTACGTCCATTGGGGTTCGGCCTGGACGGTGCCGCCAAAAAGGCCTTCGGCGTAGAATCGATTATCACGTGCCCGGGTCAATGTGACCCCGAGCGATCCCTCGCAAGTCAAAGCACCAGCGCATCAATCACTCCATCATGAAACTGATTCCCGAAATTCAAGCCGCTCACGGCGAAATTCAGACCCTTCGACGAACGATCCACGCTCACCCGGAGTTGCGCTACGAAGAAACGGCGACGTCCGACCTGGTTGCTAAAACCCTTGAGTCGTGGGGTATTGAAACTCACCGCGGATTGGGCAAAACGGGCGTTGTCGGCGTGCTGAAACGTGGTAATAGTTCGCGCTCAATCGGTCTTCGCGCCGACATGGATGCGCTGCCGATCCAGGAGCTGAACAGTTTCGAACATCGGTCGAAAAATGACGGCAAGATGCACGCGTGCGGCCACGATGGCCATACGGCCATGCTCCTCGGAGCGGCTCGGCATCTGGTTAAACATGGCGAATTCGACGGCACGATCGTGTTCATTTTCCAGCCGGCCGAGGAAGGAGGCGCCGGCGCTCAGGCCATGATCGACGATGGCCTGTTTGTGAAATTTCCGGTTGATGCGGTGTTCGGTATCCACAATTGGCCCGGTATGCCCGCTGGACACTTTGGTGTGACCGAAGGTCCGATCATGGCGTCGAGCAATGAATTTCGCATTGAAATCAAAGGCATAGGATCACACGCAGCACTACCTCATAACGGCCGCGATCCGGTTTTCACCGCTGTGCAGATTGCCAACGGGTTACAGGGCATCATCACGCGGAATAAAAAGCCGCTCGATACCGCAGTGTTGTCGATCACCCAGATTCACGCGGGCGACGCGTTGAACGTCGTCCCGAACGACGCATGGATTGCGGGCACGGTACGGACATTTACCACCGAAACGCTCGATCTTATCGAAACACGTATGCGCAAGATCGCGGAGAGCACCGCCGACGCTTACGACTGCTCGGTCAATGTCCGTTTCCACAGAAACTATCCGCCGACGATTAACAGTAGCAAAGAGGCTCGCTTTGCGGCGACGGTAATGAAGGAGATCGTGGGCGCCGAAAATGTCGACGACGCGGTGGAACCGACAATGGGCGCCGAAGATTTTTCGTTCATGCTGCTGGCAAAGCCTGGCTGCTATGCGTTTTTAGGCAATGGCGACGGTGGCCATAGAGATTCGGGACATGGCGCGGGTCCGTGCATGCTGCATAACGCAAGCTACGACTTCAACGACGAATTGCTGCCGATTGGTTCGACGTATTGGGTACGGTTGGCGCAGCGCTTTCTTGGCGAGGGGAGATAAGCCCTCGTTGTAAGGTGTTAAGGCTAGGGACGGGGACACGACCGGGTGGCTGGCGGTGCGCAGTCATCTAGCGGATCAGGAGAGAAGCGCTGATTGTTAGCGCTGAGGGATTGGCAACTGCGTCTAGGTTTTTTGAGGTTCCGTGCCAGACCACAGCGCTAACAGACTGCCAGATAACTACGTCGACTAGCGCGTTGGCATGTGCGCCTGGATAGGGTGCTCGATGCAAGATGCCGAGAGCCGTCAGGAATTTAGCCGCGCTTATTGCTAGCGTTTTTTTTGCTTGCAGCGTTTGCCCCCCGGTGCATTGCACTGACGCAAGACCGACGACTGCGCTCTACCTGTGCCCCACCACTTTCGTATCTCAGGATGCGGACACGATCAAGTGTTGAGGCGAGCGGATGGGCATCAACACGCGAATGCTCTGGTGAGTATCTACGCGGGGAGACGGAGTGGAGCTTCGGCGTTTGGCCAGGGCTTCGTCTTGCCGAAGCGACAGCCACATTAGCGCTCGATGCCAGTTTCGGACATAACCGCTGAACAACGTTTATCAAAGTTCAGGCGCGTTTATCACGCTATTCCGGAAGACGATGCTAGGTAATAAGCCGCAGCGGCTTCTGGGACGGAACAAGGCAGAGGACTGCTTTCGATGGGCCGGCCGCACGTGTCAGGACATGGCTACTATGGCAGTCCCCTGCCATGGCCGGGATTCCTCTGCAGCCTGTGAGATGCATTCCCCGACGCTTTCAGGATGCTGAATCGGTGCTGGTAAACGCAGAAACCCCACCTTTGTGGGGTGGGGTTTCTGATGCTGCTGGGGAGCCTGACGATTACCTACTTTCACACGGGCAATCCGCACTATCATCGGCGTGGAGTCGTTTCACGGTC